>CAVRGW010000005.1:102500-1410042 GCA_963720885.1 uncultured Actinomycetes bacterium
CGGCATCACGTCTGGCAGCGTGCAGTCCGCCGCCGCCTGGGCTGCGGACGGGCCGACCGGCGACGTCGCGCCACCCGGTGCCAGCGCCATCAGCGGCAAGCCGGCGGCTGCCAGGATCAGTGCCCCGCGCAGAGCGCGGACGGCAGGTGTGGAGCGGACCCGCATCGATTTCCCCCTTGGAGAGCCGCGAACCGCCATGGTTCGCCTGACAATCCGGTGTACCACCGGCTTGCCGATCGGTCAACGAGGACTATTGGGTCAGGTGCCCGATGTCGTTGTAGGCGACCAGGGCGGGAATCCTGGCGGTGGCGTAGAGCAGCTCCGTGACGCTGCAGTTGGCGCACCCGACGAACCGCCGCCGGTCGTGCCCGGGGAGTCCGGCTGCGTGGCAGGCGCCGGCCCGCACGGCGCCGCCGTGGGCCACGGCGACGATCGTCCCGCCGTCGTGCGCCGCCGCCAGCCGCTCCAGGGCAGCCACGACCCGATGATGCATCTGGTCGTAGGTTTCGCCGCCGCTCCAGCCGCTCTCGCCGGACGTCCAGCGGGCGTAGCCGTCCGGGTCGGAGCTTTCCGCCTCTTCGCGGGTGAGGCCGCTCCAGGAGCCGACGTCCACCTCGCGCAGCCCCGAATCGAGGCTCGGCCGAAGGCCCGTCGCCTCGGCGATCACCTCGGCCGTCTCGACCGCGCGCGGCAGGTCGCTGGTGACCAGCGCCGCGGGCCGCCGGCCGGCCAGCCGCAACGCCACGGCCGCGGCCTGCGCACGCCCGCGCTGGTTCAGCGCCGGCCCGGCGTGTCCTTGCCAGCGCTCGTCGCGGTTCCAGTCAGTCTCGCCGTGGCGCACCAGCAGGATCCGTGTCATCTGCGCGAGATCATAAGATGCCGGGCACATGGACCTCGGGCTGACTGATCTGCGCGTCCTGGTGACCGGTGGGAGTGCGGGCATCGGCCTGGCGACCGCGGAGCTGTTTTCCGCCGAAGGCGCACGCGTGGCGATCGCCGCTCGAGCGCCCGGTGAGGCCGCCGAGCGACTGGGCGCGACGGGCATTGCCGTCGATCTGGCGACTGCCGACGGCTGCGAGGCGGCGGTGGCCGGTGCGGTCGAGGCGATGGGCGGGCTGGACGTGCTGGTGAACAACGCCGGCGGCGCGCGCATCGCGACCTTCGAGGACACCGACGACGCGGCCTGGCAGGCGGCCTGGGATCTCAACGTGATGGGCTACGTGCGCACCATCAGGGCCGCGCTGCCGCACCTCGAGGCGTCGGAGAAGGCCGCGATCGTCAACGTGTCGTCGAGCTCGGGCAAGCGGCCGAGCCTGGGCATGCCGGCGTACTCGGTGACCAAGGCGGCGGTGCTGTCCCTCTCGCGGCTGATCGCCGACCTGTACGCCGGCCGGGGCATCCGCAGCAACGCCGTCTGCCCGGGCCCGTCGCTGACGCCCGCCTGGTTGTCGATGGGCGGCCTCGCCGACCAGACGGCCGGCGACACTGACCGCTCCCGCGACGACGTGCTGCGGGCGGTCGCCAAGGGCCGGCCGCTGGGCCGGATGGCCGAGCCCTCCGAGATCGCCGCGGTGATCGTGTTTCTCTGCTCGCCGCAGGCCGGTTTCGTAACGGGCGCCGCCTGGAGCGCCGACGGCGGCTCGGTTCCGATCATCATCTGACACACCTGCGCGCGGATCCCGCTCAACCGCGGCAACTAGGATGTGGGGATGCCCCATCGCACCGGACCGGTCGCCGAGGAGTTCGCGTCGCGCGTTGCCGCGATGGAGAGCGAGTGGCTGTCGCCGCTGGCCGTGCGCTCGTACGAGACGCGGGGGAGGCGGCATGCCGAAGGCGAGATCTGCCCGCTGCGCACCCCGTTCCAGCGCGACCGCGACCGGATCGTGCACTGCAAGTCGTTCCGCCGGCTGAAGGGCAAGACCCAGGTGTTCATCGCACCGCAGGGCGACCACTTCCGCACACGGCTGACGCACACGCTCGAAGTGTCGGGGATCAGCCGCAACGTGGCCCGGGCGCTGCGGCTGAACGAGGATCTGACCGAGGCGGTCGCGCTGGGCCACGACCTCGGCCACTCGCCGTTCGGCCACACCGGAGAGGGCGCGCTCGACCGCGTCCTCGAGGAGCGCTACGGCCGCGCGTTCCACCACAACGAGCACTCGCTGCGGATCGTGGACGTGCTCGAGCACGAGGGCCGCGGGCTGAACCTGACCGAGGAGGTGCGGGACGGGATCCTGCATCACACCGGCGAGGTCGAGCCGGACACGCTGGAGGGCGCCATCGTCCGTCTGGTCGACCGCTTCGCCTACGTCAACCACGACATCGACGACGCGGTGCGGGCGGGCATCCTCGACCCGTCGGCGCTGCCGGTCGGCCCGATCGCCCTGCTCGGCGAGACGTCCTCGCAGCGGATCGACGCCCTCGTCCACGACCTCGTCGAGACGTCCCAACGGTCGGAGGCGATCGATCAGACCGAGGAGCACCGGGAGGCGCTGCTCGAGCTTCGCGCCTTCATGTTCGACCGGGTCTACCTGCGGCCTGACGCCCGGGAGCAGACCGGCCCGGTGGAGCGGATCGTCGAGGACCTGCTGGCGCACTTCGTCGAGCACCCGGAGGAGCTGCCGGCCTGGTTCGAGGGCGATGACGTGACCCGCGCGACCGACTGGGTCGCGGGGATGACCGACGGCTATGCGCTGCGCGCGCACGCCGAGCTCGCCCGGGTATCGTGAGCCGGATCGCAGTCGAGAGCATCGAGTCCGTCAAGCAGGCGGTCGACATGATCGACCTGGTGTCCGGCAGGACGCCGCTGCGCAAGGCGGGGGTCGAGTGGCGCGGCCGCTGCCCGTTCCATGACGAGCGAACGCCGTCCTTCTGGGTCGACCCGCTGAAGAAGGTCTACTTCTGCTTCGGCTGCCAGGCGTCGGGCGACGCGATCGGCTTCATCCGCGAGACCGAGAGCCTCGACTTCACCGGCGCGATCGAGTGGCTGGCCGACCGCTACGGCGTCGAGCTGCAGTACGAGGAGTCGAGCCCGGAGCAGGACCGGCGCCGCCGCGAGCGTGACCGGCTGTTCGAGCTCCTGAACGCCGCCGCCGAGTTCTACTCGCGCTTCCTGTGGGACGCCGCGGAGGCCGCGCCGGCCCGTGCCTACCTGGCCGACCGGGGGATCACCGACGAGACCGCGAAGGCGTTTCGCGTGGGCTACGCGCCGTCGGCGCCCGACCGGGTCGCCCGTGCCGCGCGATCCCGCGGCTTCACGGCGGCAGAGCTGAACGCGGCGGGGCTGAGCGGCCGCGGAGGCGACCGCTTCCGCGAGCGGGTGATCTTCCCGCTGGCCGACGCGAGGGGCCGCATCCGCGGCTTCGGTGCACGCCAGATGCCCGGCGGCCGCCCGCCCAAGTACCTGAACACGTCGGACGGCCCGGTGTTCACCAAGAGCGAGATCATCTACGGGCTCGACCACGCCCGGCGGGCGATCGCCGCGGCCGGCGAGGCGATCGTGGTGGAGGGGTACACCGACGTGCTGATGCTGCATCAGGCGGGCGTCGAGCGGGTGGTCGCGTCGATGGGCACCGCGCTCACCGAGCGGCAGGTCGCCGAGCTGCGGCGGGTGTGCTCGACCGTTCGCCTCGCGTTCGATGCCGACGCCGCGGGCCAGGAGGCGTCGTTGCGCGGGATGGAGCTCGCGCAGCGCGCCGGATTGCGGGTGCTCGTGGTCTCGCTGCCCGCCGGCCAGGACCCCGCCGACCTTGCCGCGGAGGGCCCGGAGGCGTTCGGCCGGGCACTGGAGAACGCCGAGCAGTACCTCACCTACCGTGTCCGGCGGGCGGTCGACGCGCCGGGAACCCGCGACGAGCGTTATCAGCGTGCTCGGGCGCTGCTGGCGGCGGCACCCCAATCGGTGGAGCGTGACGAGGTCGTCAGGGCGGTGTCCGACCGGCTCGGTTTGACCGATGATCTGGCTGCAGCATTGGTATCGCGGGCTCCGATGGCAGAATCGGTCACCCGCAGAAGGACGCAGCTGACTCCCCGCGAGCGGGACGAACGGCTGTTCCTCGGACTGTGTCTCGCACATCCGATTGAAGGAAACGCTTTGCTTCGCAAGCTAGATGTGTCACACTTCACCGGTGCGTCGCACTGGGAGGCCGCGACGCACGTCCGGCGAGTAGTCGCCGGGGAAGCACAGGCACGGGAGGACGAGGCGTGGGCGCCGACGATCGCGGAGTTGACGGCGCTGGCTTCGAGGGAGGGCACCTCGGAGGCGGCGCTGCAGGAGCTGTTCTGGAAGCTCCGGCTAGGACGGACAGAGGACGAGCTAAAGGCTCTGGAGCAAAACGCCGACCTGTCTCTGGAGGAGCAGGAACGGCTGCGCGAGCTACAGGCGCTCCGGCTCTCGATCCTCGAGCGGATTCGCTCGCAACCGTCCCAGGAGTAGCCCACCCCAACATGTCCGAGTTCGCTCCCGAGCCCATCGGGGACGCGGCCGCGTTCGATGAAGCCGAGACCGAGTCCGATCTCGATCTCGAAGCGACGCCGGGTCTCACCGAGGACACGGTCGGCCTCTACCTGCGCGAGATCTCGAAGGTCCGCCTGCTCACCGCCGCCGAGGAGATCTCCCTGGCGAAGGCGATCGAGCGCGGCGACCAACGGGCGCACCGGCGGCTGATCGAGTCCAACCTTCGCCTTGTCGTCTCCGTCGCCCGCCGGTACTCCGGCCGCGGCCTGTCGTTCCTCGACCTGATCCAGGAGGGTAACCTCGGCCTGATGAAGGCGGTCGACCGCTACGACTGGCGGCTGGGCCATCGGTTTTCCACGTACGCGACGTGGTGGATCCGCCAGTCGGTCACCCGCGCGCTCGCCGACCAGGGCCGCACGATCCGCGTGCCGGCGCAGGTGGTCGACACCATCAACCGCATGTCGCGGGTCGAGCGTCAGTTGTCCCAGAAGCTGGGTCGCGCGCCGACCATCGACGAGCTGGCCGTCGAGATGGAGCTGAAGCCCGAGAAGGTCGAGCATCTCAAGCGCGTCGCGCAGGAGCCGGTGTCGCTGGCCGTGCACGTCGGCGAGGACGCGACCGAGCTGGGCGAGCTGATCGAGGACGAGCGCGGCATCCGGCCGGGCGAGGACATGGCGTTCGCGCAGCGCAACGAGCGCGTCGCCGACCTGATCGCCAGGCTGCCGTACCGCGAGCGCACGATACTGGAGCTGCGCTACGGGCTGAGCGGCGAGGAGGCGCACACGCTGGAGGAGGTGGGCCGGCGGTTCGGCGTCACCCGCGAGCGTGTGCGGCAGATCGAAACGCGGACGCTTCGCCGGCTCGCGGCGCAGGGCGAGCACGCAGATCTGCGGCACCTGATCGACTGAGCCGTGGGGTAGACTGACCCCGTCGATCCTCGGTAGCTCAATGGTAGAGCATCCGGCTGTTAACCGGAGGGTTGCAGGTTCGAGTCCTGCCCGAGGAGCTCGCTACTAGAGCCAGCTTCTGGGGATTGCCGGGCTCGCTGAGCCGGTCGACGCGGGAGCCTCAACGCCCGAGCGGTGGCCTACTGTTCCGAGGATGGAGATCGTTGATCTCACGATCCGCGACTGGCTCCGGGTCGAGGATTACGACAGCGTCGGTGCCCATGCCGCGTCGGTGGCATTCGGGAAGGGTGAGGCCCATGTCCGTGTCCTTCGGCTCGGTGCGGGCGGCCGGATCGGACTTCATGAAACCGGGTTCGGTCAGCTCTTCGTGCCGATCGATGGAACCGGCTGGGTCAGGCAGGGGTCGAACGAGGCTGCGATCCGGGTCGGACAGGCCGCCTACTTCCCGAAGGGCGTGATCCATGCCAAGGGCAGCGCGACCGGCATGGTGGCTTTGATCATCCAAATGGACGACCTTGAGCTTGGGGGCGAGGTGTAGCCCGGGTCGAGGGTGACCCGTTCGAGTTCCACGAGGAGGCGCCGCCACGGACCGGGTTCCATGCGCCGCCTTGGCGCGTCCGCCATCGGCTACCGTGGAGGCCGGTTTGGCGGCCGGGCAATCTCTCGTCCCAAGGGCAGGGGTTGGTGGATTGCCCGGCCGGCCACCGACTCGACTCGCCTCCCCATTCGGCCAGCCGCACTTCTTCTGACGCCGCCGGCAGGCGAGTGGTTTGTCGGAGCGGCATGTGCGCGAACGCCGCCCTCCCGCGGCCTGACGGCGTCTCCCGCGTCAGGGCCGGCGTTCGGCGGCGCCCGCGCCGTCGGGCTGCGGCGGACCGCCGGAGGCGGCGGTCCGCGCTGCGCCCACACCGACAGGGTTCACCGCCCGGATGCTGCGGAGCGTTTCGCGCCCACAGCAAACGCAACGATCACTGACGACGACCATCTCGTCGTGCACGTGCTCGTGCAGCTGGTCGCGGTGCCCCTTGCGAAGGCACCGCATGCGTCGCCGGAAACGACGCGCGAAGCGGAGCGACCCCCCGGTCACAATTGTGACACTACAGCGCTCGTGACGCGAGTGTCAAGCGCCCCCGCAAGGGGGCGTGAGAGGCTGCATCGTCCTCTCACGCCGTGATCCCTGCCCGCGGGCAAGAGCCCCCCGATCAGGCGCCGGTCCGAGTCGTACAGCAACTGTGAGGTGGTGCCCGACAGGTGTCTGTCGTTCCCGGTCCGGTGCCCGCCAGTCAGTGTATGCAGGATGGGCGCCAACCTCAAGGGCGCGTCGCGCCCGGGAACATCCACCACGTCATCCCCAGGCCGAGCGACGCGAAGCCGGCGCGCCGGTACATCCGCTCGCCGTCGCCCGTGGCGTTCAGGGTCACCGACGAGCATCCGAGCTGCCCGGCTCGAGCGACTGCCGCGCGGGTCAGCGCCAGACCGTGGCCGCGCCGGCGATGTTCGAGGCCGACACCCATGTCGTAGACGCCGGCGGTGGTGCCGGCGACGTTGAGCACGGCATGACCGACGAGCGCACCGCCGTCGCGGACGACGAGGTGGTGCACGCCCGGCTCGCGCAGGGCGGCGCGGTGGGCAGCCGAGGCGTAGGGGAGGCGTTCGCCGCAGCCCGGACTCTCGTCGGCCGCCGGGCGCTCGTCCGCCGCTCCGGGTTCGATCCCCATCCAGTGCGGCTGCCAGCCGTCCTGGAACCCGAGGCCGAGCAGCCGGCGGCCCAGAACGTCATCGGGCGCCAGCGCCCAGCAGCCGATCTCCCGGGCGCCCGCCTCCGCTGCGAGGGCGACGGCGCCGGCGGGATCGCACCCGGCAGGCGGGAAGGCGATCGCCACGTCCGCCGACCCCAGGAACAGCGTGACGCCGTCCACCTCGACCCGCTGGCGGCTGCGTCCGAACCACGACGCGTGGTTGGTGACGACGTCGGCCAGCATCCGTCCCACGATATCGACGTGGGCGGGATTCGAGGCGATACTGAGAGCAATGCGAATCGCCGCGATCCTGCTCGCCGTGGCCGTGCTCGTGGTTGTGCCCGGCGCCCTGCTGGTGCTGCGCGACGCGCCCTCCTCGTCACCCACCGAGAGCGGGTCCGACCCGGTTGCGGCCGCCTACAGCGAGATGAAGGCGCAGGGCTACTCGAACGTCATCTGCGAGCCTGTCGGGGACGGCGGCGCCAACTGCTCCGCCACCCGGGCGAACGGCACGGGCATCGTCGTCGGGTTCGGCTCGGCCGGCTAGCCACACCGGAGGGGCGGCATGCGATCATGCGCCCATGCCACCGCTCGGTGCGAAGGAGCGCGCGCAGCTGCCCGACAGCGCCTTCGCCTACATCGACTCCCAGGGCCGTCGCCGGCTGCCGATCAACGATGCATCGCACGTCCGCAACGCGCTGGCGCGGTTCAGCCAGGTGCATTTCGAGGACGAGGCGGCTCGTGACCGCGCGCGGACGCGGCTGTTGCGCGCCGCCGGCAAGCACGGCATCGTGCCGATCGGGTTCATCAGCGCCCAGCTCGAGCCACAGCGCAAGTTCCCCAGGGGCACGGTCACGTTCCTGCTGACCGACATCGAGCGGTCGACCGAGCTGCTGGCCGCGCTCGGGGACGGCTACGCCCGGCTGCTGGCCGACATCCGCAAGCTCGTCCGCGGCGCCGTCCGGCAGGCGGGCGGCCGTGAGGTCGACGCCCGGGCCGACGAGCTGTTCGCCGTGTTCGAGGATCCGGCCGCGGCGCTGGCCGCTGCGCTTGCCGTGCAACGCGGGATGGCCGCGGGACCGTGGCCCGACGGCCTCGACGTGCGGCTGCGGATCGGGCTGCACCGCGGTCGCCCGACGCTGACCGAGACGGGCTACGTCGGGATCGCCGTCCACACCGCAGCGCGCATCTCGTTCGCTGCGCACGGCGGTCAGATCGTCATGTCTGCGGCCGTGCAGTCGGCGCTGGCCGAGGCGCTGGACGAGGGGTTGACGCTGACCAGCCTCGGCTCCTGGCGGTTCCAGGGGCTGCCCGACGCCGTCGAGCTCTTCCAGGCCGGTGCCGAAGGGCTGCTCTCCGAATTCCCGCCGCTGCGCTCCGGCGCAGCCACCGACTGAACGACGAGCCACGCGCAGAACTTGCGTAATTCTTTGGTTAGGACGACAGCATGCGCGGCTTGCCCTGCAAGAACGGGGCTAGCCTACGGCCATGGACAACGGAACCTCGCACGGCGTTCGCCACCTGAGGCACCGGCTGCGGTGTCTGCGCAAGGGGCACCGCTGGCAGCCCTACGAGCGGCTGGACGGCGACACGGTCGTCTCCACCGAGCGCTGCATCCGTTGCGGCGCCTGGCACCACCAGGACACTCGACCGCTGTAGCCATGACCGGCGCCGCCGGTGCGTATGATCGCACCGGTGATCGGCGACTGGGACACGTTCTTCGCCGCCCAGGCGGGCGCGTCGGCGGCGCTCGCCGGCCTCGTCTTCGTGGCCCTGTCGATCAATCTCCGCCAGATCCTCGCGCACCCGGAGTTGCTCCCGGGCCGGGCGGGAGAGGCGGTGATCATGATGGTGCAACCGGTGTTCGTGGCCCTGGTCGTGCTGATCCCCAACCAGAGCATGCGCACCCTCGGCTTCGAGATGCTGATCCTGGGAGGCATCGCCTTCGGGATCGTGAACGTGGTGCTCTGGCGGGCGTTCGAGCCCTCGCGGGAGCGGGGGACGCGCGAGTTCGTGCTGCGGGTCTCGCTGGCCGAGCTCGCCCTCCTGCCGACGATCATCGCCGGCGCGCTGTTGATCGACGGCTCGGTGACCGGGCTGGACTGGCAGGCGTTCGGGGTGTTGATGTGCCTGGCCGTCGGCATCACCGACGCCTGGGTGCTGCTCGTCGAGATCCTGCGCTAGCCGCCGCCGACCAGCAGCACGATCTGCGAGCCGGGACCGTACATCCCGTCCGCGTCGAACCCGGATTCCCTGAGCACCACGCCGACCGGGCCACGGCCGGCCGGCACGGTCGATACCTGCACGTCGTCGCGGGCGAGCATCGCCCGCGCCTGGTCGGCCTGCATACCGACGACGTTGCGCATCGGATAGCGGGTGGCGACACCCGGCGCCAGGCTTCCCACGGCCAGCAGCACGATGCAGAGCAGCAGCCCGACTGCGGCGACGGCGCCCAGCAGCCACGCAGCGACCCGCCGGCGACTGGTGGAGGGCTCGGCCGGCGGTACCTCCACCACCGCGGGCACCTCCACGAACGCGTCAAGTCGCAACGCCGGCTCGACCTCGACCGGGAACACCGTCGCCACGGCGACGGCAGGCTTCGGCAGCGGCAGGGGAGGCTGATCGAGCACCACGGCGGCCGCCGTCCGCGGCGCGCGGAGCTCGGCCGTCACGATCACCGCGGACAGCGCCATCTCGGCCTCCAGCCGGGCGACCGGCTCCGCCAGCGGGTCGGGCGCGTGGACGAGCACCCGCCGGATTGGCGTCGGCTCCGGGGTCGCGGTGGCCGCGACGGGGGCAGGCGGCGCGGGCGCCAGCAGGGAGCGTCGCGATCGACTCAGCTTGCTCGGCGTGCTGCCTGCGGGACCGGGCAAGCGCCGCGGCCACCACACCCAGCCCGGTCGCGCAGCCAAGCATCCACATCACAGAACCCCTGTGCCCATTCCCAGTCTGCCCACCGTCCACGACCACATCATCGCATAACCAGTTAGCCGGGAAGTGATGCACCTTCCTCTGTGAACGGTGGCGCGTCGTACGCCCGCCCGGGGACGGCTCCGATGGCCAGCAGCTGGACGCCCTCGTCGCCGGTCGTCACCTGGCGCATCTCGCCCGGTCCGATGCGGATGAACACGCCCGGCTCCAGCCGGTACTCGGACCCGCCGGCGTGGACGGTGGCCGAGCCCGCGAGTGCGGTGTAGACCTCCTCCTGCCCGTCGTCCGCGTGGTCGTGCCGTGGGTGATGCTCGAAATGCGGCGGGAAGTTCTCCACCTGCATGCCGAACGACGTCACGCCGAGCGACGCCCGCGCCCGGCAGAAGCCGCCTCCGTTGGGAGTGTCGAACTCCTCGATCCGCTTCACCGTGATGTCCGCCATCGGTTCCTCCAGTCGGTCGATCCGGCCCGCCTCTCGGGCCGTCATCGGGATGACGAACGGCGCGCCTCCGAATCGACAGGCCGTGGATAGACTGCGCCGCGTGATCGTCACGGACGCAGTCGAGCGCCACCTGGTCGAGTCGCGGACGCCACCCGACGACCTGCTGCTCGAGATGGAGGCGCACGGCGCCCGCGACGGCGTGCCGATCCTGCCGCCCGAGTCGGGCGCGTTCCTGCACACGCTGGTCGCGGCCACCGGCGCCCGCCGCGTCGTCGAGGTCGGCACGGCCATCGGCTACTCGACCCTGTTGATCGCCCGCGCGCTGCCGGACGGCGGCGTCGTCGTCTCGTTCGAGATCGACGAGGAGCGCCATCAGGCCGCTCGGGGATACCTCGAGCGCGCGGGCGTCGCCGACCGCGCCGACCTGCGCCTGCAGGATGCCGGCGCCGGGCTCGCCGAGCTAGAGCCGGGTTCCGTCGACCTGGCGTTCATCGACGGCCTCAAGGGCGACTACGCGGCGCATCTCGAGCTGGCGCTGAAGGCGCTTCGGCGCGGCGGCACCGTGGTCGTCGACAACACGCTGCTCTCCGGCAGCGTGGCCGAGGGACGTGCGATCGGGCACTGGACACAGGAGAGCGTCGACGAGATGCGCCGGTTCAACCAGCGTGTATTGACGGATCCAGGTCTGGACGCTGCCCTGGTGCCGATCGGCGACGGCATGTTGGTCGCCGTTACCCGCTAGCGCGCCGTACTCACGCTCGAGCGAAACACGCCGATTATGTGCCCATGAGGTCGATGACGGTGCACGATGCGCTGCCCGTGCTGCGCGCTGCGCGCGCACTCGGCCTGCGCACGCGCGACGGGGCGGAGGTGCCCGTCGAGGTGGTCGAGATCGAGGGCGACCGGCTGATCGGCATCGCGCCGCGCTTCCGGGTGTCGGCGGGCCTCGAGCTTTCGGCCAGAATCGTCGACCCGGGCGGCGAGCCGTGGACGATGCAGCTGCGGGTCGTCCGCGCCGAGGTCGCGGGGCCGGACACGGCCCGGATCGAGCTTCGGCCCGAGCGCGTCGTCCCGGATGAGCACCGCCGCAACGACCCGCGCTTCCCGGCCGGCGGCGAGGCGCACCTGGTCGCCGTGAACTGCCAGGAGGTGGTCGACGGCGACGCCGTCCGTGGCCGCATCGTCGACGTCTCGGCCTCCGGCGTCGCGATCACCACCGACCGAGTGCTGCGCCGCGGCGACCGGCTGCGCTTCCAGGGACGGTTCTTCACGGAGGCGATCGAGGCTGAGGTGCGGGTGATGTCGATCCGCGGCGCCGACACCGGCCGTCGGATCTACGGCTGTCGCTTCCTCGAGATCGGCGATGAGAGCCGCGAGCGCCTCCAGCGCGTCCTCGACGACGACCGGCCGGCGCCCGCCTCCATCGATCTGGGCGCCCTCCGTGACCTCATGGCCGAGGCCGCGCCCGAGGCCGGCGGCTGGCGCCGCCGGCTTCGCCGCACGGCCTGACCAGTCGGTGTTGACGCCGCGTTCGAGCGGTGGATACTGGACCTCCGGCCGCGCACTTCCGCGGCCGGCAATGCGGCGGTAGCTCAAGGAGAGCGCTGCGGTTCCCCCGCAGAGGTGGAGGGTCAAAGCTCCCCGCCGCTCCTCGACAGTCTGATTCTCAGGGGCAGTTCGTCACTGTCTCGCCCTGTGTGCACGTGTCGGTGCCGGTGCCACCGTCGAGCGAATCGGTGCCGGCACCGCCGTTGAGCGTGTCGTTGCCCGCGTCGCCCAACAGCGTGTCGTTGCCCAGCCCGCCGAGCACCTTGTCGTTGCCCAGCCAGCCGTGCAGAAGGTCGTCGCCGCCCAGGCCGTTGAGCGTCGTGTTCACCACTACGCTGGTCGAGCCGGCGAGCGTGTCATTGAACGCGGTGCCGGTCAGCGTCTCAAAGCTCAGCACCGGGTTGTCGAAGTCGACCAGGCCGTTGTCGCACTCGCCGTTTCCGCCGAGGCAGGCCTGCCCGTCGGGGAAGTGCCCGAGCCCGGTCGGCCCGACGTAGGCGGTCATGCCGGCGCTTGCTCCCGCCGGTGCCCGTAGCTCGTCCGTGCCCAGGTCACCGGACAGCAGATCGAACCCGGGGGCCAGGATGGTGATGTCGTTGCCTGATCCGCCAACGGCGATGTCACTGTCGCCGGGACCGTCATCCAGCGTGTCGCTGCCACCCTCGCCGTACAGCTCATCGGTGCCGTCGTTGCCGGTGATGGTGTCGTTCCCGGCCCCGCCGCCGATGCCGTCCAGGCCCTGGCCGCCCGTGATCACGTCGTTCGCTCGCCCGCCCAGCAGCACGTCGTTGCCGTCCCCGCCGTCGATCGTGTCGACATCGCCCTGGCCGTCGATCAGATCGTTGCCGTCGCCGGTGGTGATCCGGTCGTTCCCAGGCCCGCCGCAGACGATGTCGTCGCCGCCGTTGCCGTTCACCGTGTCGGCG
Organism: uncultured Actinomycetes bacterium; assembly: GCA_963720885.1. GTDB lineage: Bacteria > Actinomycetota > Thermoleophilia > Gaiellales > JAICJC01 > DATLLN01. The sequence goes on from CAVRGW010000005.1 coordinate 115,448, forward strand.
CCGCCCAGGGCGACGATCACGTCGTTACCTGCCGTGCCGTTGATGGTCTCGCCCGCGGTGGTGCCGCTGATGGTGGCGGGCGCGCCGTGGCACTTGGTGGTGGAGGTGTCAGGGGTGAGCGTCGCGTTGGCGACCACGTAGCTCTGGGCCGTCCCTTCACCCGGCGCGCCGTACACCAGGCCGACCTCGCTCTGCGTCCACACCGTGACGGTGCTTCCGGCAGCGGGCTTCGGCGAGAACTTCAGGGTGACCACGGCGTCGCGGTCGATCGTCCGCGTGTTGCCGCCGCCCAGGTCGACCGTGGTCTGGGGGATCTCCTTGAGCGCCACCACCTCGTCGGCGATCACGCCGGTCTGCGGCGAAGTCTTCGAGGTCGTGACGACGACACGCAGGGCGTCCCAGGGGATGCCGTCGTTGCGGAACCGGCCGATCTCGACCCGGAGGCCGTCCTTGCAGACGCAGAACCCGGTGCCCGTGTTCTGGATCAGCGGGCCGTTCAGCGTCTTCCAGCGCGCGCTGGCCGCATCCGGCAGGACGAGCAGCGCCATCGCCGCCATCGAGATCAGCACCGCAACTCGCATACCACGCATGGAGCTACCCCCTTGGATCATCGCCAGGATACGACCTTCACGACGACCGTGCGGCCGGCGATCTTCCCGGCCGCACCGCGGCGGTGAGCATCCGCACAGCGCCGCTGGACGGTCGCGGGCCGGAATGGCGCCGCAGTCGCGGGGTTCCGCCGGCCCGCAGCGTCGCTCGCCGCCGCCGCGCCCGGCGAGCCATCTCGGCGTCGCCGGCCCGCTCTGCGGCGCGGGTGGCCGCGCCCAGCGAGCGGTCGGCGGCAGCTCGGTGTGCGAGCTGCGCCTGGACGACCCCCAGGTCGAGCAGGTACTCGCACAGGAAGTACGGCTCGCCGGTTGCGCGGCGGGCGGCCTCGGCGAGCAGTGGCCGCGCCGCCGCGGGGCGTCCTTGCCGTGCGTGCAGATGACCCGCGTGCCCGAGCGCAACGTGGACCGCGGTGGCGTCGCCGATCGTCTCCACGAGCTCGACCTGGCGGGCGACCATCCGCGCGGCAGCGTCGAGGTCGCTCGCGGCCAGGCAGAGCTCGGCGGCGTTGCCGGCGATGGTGGCGAGTGCCGCCCGATCGCCGATCCGCCGCGCGGCGCGCGCCGCGATGGCAAGCCGGCGGGCCGCAGCGTCCGGATGCCCCAGCTCGAGCTCGATGCCGGCCAGGTCGTTGGCCACCTCCATCACGCCGACCAGGTCGCCGGTGGCGCGCATGCCCGTCAGTGAGCGCGTCGCGGGCGCGGCCGCCGCCGCCGCGCCGTCGAGATGCCAGGCGGCCTGGGCCAGCTTGTGCAGGGCGTCCGCCTCCAGCCGGCGGTCGTCCAGCGAGTGGCCCAGCTCGAGCTCGCGCGCGGCAGCATCCCGGGCTCGATCGAGGTCACTGCGCCGAAACGCGGCGTAGGCGAGTAGCCCGAGCGCGCGCGCCTCCTCGCGCGGTTGCGCAAGCTGCCCCAGCTCGTCGACCGACCGGGACAGCAGCGCCAGCCCCTCGTCCCAGCTGCCGGCGTACGTCAGCAGGTCGCCCAGCTCGCAGGCCAGCTCGGCATGCTCGGCCGGTGCGGGTCGTCCGGCCAGCGCCGTGCGGAGCGCCCGCGTCGCACCGTCCCACTCGCCCACGATCCTGCTGCTCGCCGCCAGGTCACGAAGCGCGCTGCGGCGACCGCTGCCGCGGAGCAGCGGCACCAGCGCGGCCAGGTGCTCCGACGCCCGCTCGTGGTCGTGACGCGCGACCGCGAGGTCGGCGGCCCGCCGGAACCAGCGCCGCCGGGGAGCGCCGAGGTCGGTCGCGCCATAGTGATGCGCGATGGCGTCCGCGGCGGCATCCCCGTCGGTGCGCTCGAGGTGGCGGGCCACCGCGGCGTGCAGCGCGCGGCTCGTCGCCGCGGCCAGCGAGCCGCGGACGACGTCCGCGAACAGCCGCTCGGCGAACTTGAAGCCATGGTCGTCCTCGGGCGCCAGCACGCCGGCGTCCACCGCACGCTCCAGGCTGCGCCGGACGGCGGGATGTCGTCCCAACGACGGACGCGCGCCGGACAGCGCGCGGGCGTCGAACGGCGGCGTCGCGATGCTGGCGACCCGCAGCACGTTCTGAACGTCGGGCGGCAGCCTGTCGAAGCGGGCCAGCACGAGCCGCTCGACGCTGTCCGGCAGGTCGGGCGGCGCGATCCCGCCGAGATCGGTGCCGGCGTCTCGCAGCAGGCCGGCCAGCTCGATTGCCACGAACGGGTTGCCGGCCGCGCGGCGGGCGACCTCGCGTACCAGCCGGTCGCCGGCCGGTGACCGCAGCGCCTCACGGACGAGCCGCTCAGTGCCGCGTAGCGCAAGCGGGCCGAGCTCCACCCGCACGGGCGTCCCGGCGGCCATCCGCAGGGCGTCGGTGTCTCGCCGGGCGACCAGCACCAGGACGGCACCGTCGCGCCGGGCGGCCGCGGCGAGCTCCGCGATCGTCCGGGCCTCGCCGGCCGTGGCGTGGTGTGCATCTTCGAGGAGCACCACGCGGCGGCCGGGCGCCGCCCGCAGCAGCGCTCCGAGCAACTCGCGGGCCGTGCGCACCCGGCGCTCGCCGCCCAGCGCCCGGCTCGCCGGCGTCTCGTCGGTTGAGACGCCGGCCAGCTCGGCGACCAGCGGCGCCAGCGCGGCGAGCTCGGGGTCGATCGACGCCAGCGCTCGGCGGACGAGCATCGCTGTCCGCGAGGGCGTCGTGCCGGGGCCGGCGCCGACCAGCCCGCGGACGAGCGGCACCCACGCGTGGGCGTCGGACGGATCCGAGAACCGCACGACATGCCACGGGTCGCCGTCGGCGTCGTGCAGGTCGCCCACCAGCCGCGACTTGCCGATGCCCGCCTCGCCGGTGACCAGGATCGGCGCAGCGCCGCTCGAGATCGCCCGCCGCAGCAGCGCGCGCTCGGCCCGGCGACCGACCATCGGCAGCGGGCGGCGCGTCATCGCTCGCACCGCGGTGCCGGGCAGCGGCGCGCGGCGGACGACCAGCGTGCGGCGGCGGCCCTTGACCGTGACCGCGGTGCCGGCCGGCCAGTCGATATCGGTCTCGGTGCGGGTGTGGATCCCCGGCCCGGCCAGCACGGTGCCCGGCGGCGCCGACGCCGCGAGCCGGCGCCGCGACGTTGACCGGGTCGCCGATCACGGTGTAGTCGGCCCGGTCGCGTCCGCCGACCAGGCCGCTGAACGCGCGGCCCGACTCGACGCCGACCGCGGCCGGCAGCTCGGCGCAGGCTGCCGCCACCCGCAGTGCCCGCAGGCCGGCGTCCTCGTGCTGCACCGGCGCGCCGAACACGATCAGCAGCCGGGCGCCGTCCTCGGCAGGGTCGACCGGGAGCAGCAGGCCGCCGGCATCGGCCGCGGCGCGGGCGACGGCGCCGACCGCGTCGCGCAGCCAGGTCACGTCGTCCGCGCCCCCGGTCACGTCGCACGCGACGACGGCGACCTCGCGATGCTCGGCGAGCAGCAGCTGTTGGCCCGCGGCGATGCGGTCGGCTACGGCGGGATGGACGAACCGGCGGGCCGGCCCGCGCGGGACGGCGAGCGGCGGGGCGGCGTGCGGCCTTCGCGCGGCGCGGGAATCCGCGACCAGCGCGCCGGTCGTCGCGCGGCGCTGCGCGGCGACCGCCGCGGCCAGCGCGGGGCCGCAGGTGACCGCCAGCCGGCGCTCGCTCGTCGCCAGCCAGAACCAGGTGTAGCCGCCTCCGGCCGCGCCCGCTCTCGCGGTCAGCCGGATCCTCCGGCGGCCGACCCGGACGCCCGGATGGCCGTCGATCCGGCGGAGCATCGTCCGGCCGAGCAGAGTCGCCCGGGCCGCTGCCGGCTCGGCGGCCTCGCTCTCGGGGAGGACGAGCACCATTGCGTCGCCGGCGAAGTGCGAGATCGACGCGCCGTGTGCGCCGGCCAGCGCGACCAGCGGGTCGAAGAACTCGCTCAGAGCCGCCGCGACCAGCTCGCCGCCGGCGCGCCCGGCCCGGCGGTCGCATGCCTCGCTGAGCGCGGTGAATCCGCGGACGTCGACGACCAGCGCGGCGCCGTCGCTGCGGCGGATCCCGGTGCGCCCGGGCAGGGGCAGCGCGGCCGCCACGTGGGCGGGGAGCAGGAGCTCGACGCCGGCCATGCCGGCAAGCCTACGCGCCGCCGCCTACCGCCGGACGGGGTGGCGGGCTCCTCCAAATCGGGGAGGGCGTGCGCGGGATCCCGATGGCAGGATCCGCGGGGCCGCCCGGGCGCCCGCGCCGGGCTTTCACGCCCCCCGCGTTCGGGCCTCCCGGGGGGTGCGGGTCTGCCCGGGCGGCCTGCAACAACGGGGTCAGACCCCTTTGTTGCGCGAGGCGTGTAACAACGGGGTCAGACCCCGTTGTTACACCGGCAGGGTCGCCGGGGCGTGCATCTCGATCCCGATCGCGCACGTCGCCTCGCCGTCGGCGGCGCTGTGGAGCTGGCTACTGCTGACCCCGGTCGGCGTGATTCTCGGCCGGCGAGCTCGCTGAACCGGGCCTGACGCTGCCGATCGCGCCGCAGCGCGTGCACTCGAACCGGATCAGCTCCGTCTCGCCGATCGTCATCCGCGCCTCGGTCCACAGATGCCCGCGGCGGACACAGCTCAGCCTGTCGCCGACCCGTCGGGCGACGGGTTTCGTGGCGGCCTGGCTTTTCACAACATTGCCTCCATCTCCGCCGACGGCTGGAACCCTGGTCTTTGGAGATCGAGCGACGCCGCTCCTGCGTTACAGCTCTGAGCGAACCCCCAGCCGGCGCTGACCGCCCGGCCAGCTTCGGCAGCGACGCTTGAGCCAACCCGGCCACCAAGCGCGGGATCCGAAGAAAGGGAGGCGATGTTCTCGAACAGGACTCGAACCTGGGCTGTGACCGGCGCACTCGTGCTGGGAGCGGCCGTCGGCGGCGCCGCGGTGGCGAGCGCCGCCGGAGGCTCGTCGTCCGGCTCGGACGGCAGACAACCACCCACTGCGGGCAAGCCGCCCGGTGACCCGTCGAAGGTCGGCCATGGGCCGGGCGAGACGCCGCTGACCGGGACGGCCGCGGCGAAGGCCCGAGCGGCCGCGCTTGCCGCGCTGCCCGGCGCCACCGTGATCCGCGTCGAAACCGACTCGGGCGATGCCGCCTACGAGGCCCACATGCAGAAGGCCGACGGAAGCTACGTCACGGTCGAGATGGACTCCAGCTTCCACGTCACCGGCACGGAGTCCGGCTTCGGAGGCGGCCCGCCGCCGGGAACCGGGGGCGACATGCAGCAATAGCACCGACACACCGAGCGCCCGGCCTGCGGCGGCCGGGCGCTCATCATGGTCGCCACACCGGCGCTCCGACGATGTCGGGGAACGCGGTGGAGGAGCTCCACGAACCGGGGCCGCGCCTACTGTTCCCGGGCGCCGGCGGTCGATCGAGCTCTTGCCCGGCTTGTGTCGTCCGGCGGATGGGGCGAGCGCCCGTCGAGCAAGCTGGTGCGTCTCACCAAGGCTCCGCGCCTACGTGGCCGGCGACGCACCGTCCGAGCGGCTGGCCCGGCGCACGCTGCGCGCCGGCTCCTAGGCCGGATCGGAGTCGGACGCCATCCGATCGCGTCCGACGCAGAATGGGCTCGTTCTCCAGGCGGTGGAGCAATCCGGGTTGACGACGCCGATGCCGCTCATGCTGAGGGCGAGCCGGGTTCGTTCGGGCTTCGCATCCGGTGCGAGGAACACCGCTCTGCAAATGGCCCTCGCCTCGTTGCCGGCGTATCGGGCAACGATCCGGCAGTGCGCCCTGGTGAGCCGGCCCGCGACCATCGGGGCGTACGTGAACCGCAGGGCCGCAGCGCTTGCCCTGGCGTCCGACCAGTGGATGGTCGGCTGCGTGTTGACGCAGCTGCCGCCCTCCATGAGGCCACCACTGCAGTCGCCTGTGGTCCCCGACCCGCACGCTCCACCGAGGGTGGCCAGCAGCGACACGAGCACGACGACCGATGACCTCATGCCGTTATAGACAGTGGAGAGGTCGCTCGGGTTCCGGATCGAGCCGGATCGGCGGACGCTAGATCGGGTCTCGCTCGATGACCCGGTCGCGAGTGACGACCTCCCGGCGGCGGGCGGTCGAGATCATCACCATGCTTACGATCAGCCCAAGTACGCCGACCGCCATCAGTATCCAACCGATGGTCGCCCACTCGACGGTGGTGCTCCCGATGGTCGAGTCGAGCACGACGCCAAACGCGAGGATCGCACCGAGCGCGATCAGAACGATTGATGTTCCTATCCCCATGCTTTCCTGCCTCCGTTCTTCACTCGGACTCCTAGAACCGGCCGCGGCCGAAGAAGCCGAGCAACAAGAGAACGAGCACGACGATGATGATGACCCACACGATGCCCGACACAAGAAGCGGCATAGCAAACCTCCAACGAGATCCGATGATGACGTTTCACGTAATACCCGCGGCGCGTCGCCCACAAACGCAACTAGCGGGCGCTGCGCCGGCCGGAATACTGGCCCACTGGCGCCCGATCGGCCTGCTCGGCGTGGCGATGCTCGGCACGGTGGATGCGACCGATCGACCCGCACCGAAAGCATTCGCCGCGCCAGAGCGTGGTTTCCCCCAGTGCGACCTCAGCGGTGCGCCACGAATGGCCGCGCCGCGCGCACCCGATGCGATCGGTGAATCGTCGCGCGAATCTCCGCTGGTCGTAGGCATGCATGGTCCGTCCTTCGATGGCTCGGTTAACGTACGACTGCACGCGTACCTGACTCGGGAGCGAGCGCCTCGTCGAGGGGGGTCGCTCTCGCCCTCGAGTTGGACAGAGACTGCCCTGGCGTCACACTGAACGAAACGTCAAGACCGCAGATTTGACATGCGGTTCAGAATCGTTTCGTGAATCGTAGACCTGTCGGTCATGCCTGCACCCCGCTTCGGAGGAAGGCCGACGCGACCACGCCGCGAGGGTCGAGATCCAGCTCTCGCCGGCCCGGCGTCCACCCGCCGCGGCGGCGACCGGATCGTCTACGGCTGGTTTCGGTGCGCGCAGCGGACGCGGCGACGGACGTGCCGTGGCCGGAGGTTCATGCTGCGCCCTCGGGCGGCATCCGTGTCGGTTTGTAGACGGCGACGGTGCCGTCGACCGCATCGGGTGCAGCCGGAATCGACCGCACGTACCCATCGTGGACGAGCCGGCCCATCTGGACGCTGCGTATGCGCAGGTTGCGTACCAGGGTGTGCAGCTCGGTGCTGACCGCGTCGTGAAGCTCGACGAGTCGCACCGCGTCCGGGCCGGTGACGGCGCCCGCGTCGACCGCCGTGTTCAGGGCGCGGGCGGCGGCCCGCTCCGCGTCGACGAGGTCGAGCAGCGCCGCCGCCTGCTCCGGTGTGAGCGTGCGTGATTGTGGTCGGATTTCTGCGATCCTCCTCGTGTCGTTCGGGTCGGCGACTCTTTTCGCGGGATAGCCGGCCCGGATGGCGCTGCTGCCCGTAGTGCCCAAAGTCTCCCCAACGGCCCGGGATAATCTGTTATGCAGGGGTAATGATTTCGCGTGACCGTGCGAGTGGGGGCGGGAGGATTCGAACCTCCGACCAAGGGATTATGAGTCCCCTGCTCTAACCGCTGAGCTACGCCCCCGGGCGGCTCATCGTACCGACGGCCGGAACCCGCGGGCGTCCGATTTCAAACCGTTGGGCTCTCTGCCGCGTATAAGCGGTTGTACGACGGATCACACGGTCTTGAGCATCGCACCCCACCTACCCGAACACGAGCTCTTCCAGGGACTTCCTGACGGAGACCTGGCGGCGCTGGACGAGCGCTCGACGGCGCTCAGCTTCGCCAAGGGCGAGTTGATCTACTCGCCGTACGACCGGGGCGAGTCGATCTTCCTGCTGGAGGAGGGCCGGGTGCGGATCTATCGCAGCGCCCACGACGGCCGCCAGCTGACGCTGGCGATGCTCGACCCGGGCATGTCGTTCGGCCAGGTGGCCGTGCTCGAGCACGAGCTGCAGGACGCCTACGCCGAGGCGCTGACCGACTGCTCGGTGCGCCTGCTCACCGCCGACGCACTGGAGCGGGCGATGGCCGAGCATCCGCAGCTCGCGCTGAATCTGATGCGGGCGCTGGCGGCCCGCCTGCGGGACGCCGAGGACCAGGTCGAGAGCCTGGCGTTCCGACCGGTGCCGGCCCGGCTCGCGGCCAAGCTGCTCGAGCTGATGGATCGATACGGCCGGGTCACGCCCAGCGGCATCCGGATCGACGAGCGTTTCACGCACCTCCAGCTCGCCGAGATGATCGGCACCAGCCGGGAGACGCTCACCAAGGTGCTGAACGAGCTCCGCGACGAGCATCTGATCGACGTCCGCGAACGCCTGGTGTGGGTGCTCGACGTCGACGGCCTCGAGCGCCTCAAAGGCGCCTGAACCGCCCCGTCTCAACTACAATCCAGGCATCGAACCTGGACGAAACGAGGCTTGCTGTGGCTGAGACCGGAACCATGCGCGTCAAGAGCGGGCTCGCCGAGATGCTCAAGGGCGGCGTCATCATGGACGTCACCGACGCCGAACAGGCGCGGATCGCCGAGGACGCGGGCGCGTGCGCCGTGATGGCGCTGGAGCGCGTGCCCGCCGACATCCGCCGCGACGGCGGCGTCGCGCGGATGGCCGACCCGACCAAGATCCGCGAGATCCAGGAGGCCGTGACGATCCCCGTGATGGCCAAGGCCCGGATCGGCCACTTCGTCGAGGCGCAGGTGCTGCAGGCGCTCGAGGTCGACTACATCGACGAGTCCGAGGTGCTGACGCCGGCCGACGAGAGCCACCACATCGACAAGTGGAAGTTCACCGTGCCGTTCGTGTGCGGCGCGACCAACCTGGGCGAGGCGCTGCGGCGCGATCGCCGAGGGCGCGGCGATGATCCGCACCAAGGGCGAGGCGGGCACCGGCAACGTCGTCGAGGCGGTGCGCCACATGCGCTCGATCCTCGGCGAGATCAAGCGGCTGCAGGCGATGGACGAGGACGAGCTGTACGCCGCCGCCAAGGACCACTCGCGCGCCCTACGAGCTGGTGCAAGCTGGTCGCCGAGCACGGCCGCCTGCCGGTCGTCAACTTCACCGCCGGCGGGCATCGCGACGCCGGCCGACGCGGCGCTGATGATGCAGCTGGGCGCCGACGGCGTGTTCGTCGGCTCGGGCATCTTCAAGAGCGGCGACCCGGCCGAGCGCGCGGCGCGCCATCGTCAAGGCGACCACGCACTTCGACGACCCGGCAGATGCGTGGCCGAGGTGTCGACCGGGCTCGGCGAGCGCGATGGTCGGCATCGAGATCGCAGACGCTCGGCGAGGCCGGGCTGCTGCAGACGCGTGGCTGGTAAGCGTCGGCGTGCTCGCCCTCCAGGGGGCGTTTCGCGAGCACGTGCCGGGCGCTCGCCGACGTCGGGCTGGACGCGGTCGAGGTGCGCCTGCCGACGAGCTCGACGGCGCTGACGGGCCTGGTCATCCCCGGCGGCGAGTCGACGACGATGACCAAGCTGATCGACGGCCTACGGGCTGGAGACGCCGATCCGCGACCTGCACGCCGCCGGGGTGCCGCTGTTCGGCACGTGCGCCGGCATGATCCTGCTGGCCCGCGACGCCGTCGACGGCCTGCCCGACCAGCGCTACCTCGGCCTGATCGACATCGGTCGTGCGGCGCAACGCGCTTCGGCCGCCAGGTGGCCAGCTTCGAGGCGCCGACTCGAGCTGCGTCGGCGATCCCGAGCCGCTGACCGGCGTGTTCATCCGGGCGCCGCTGGATCGAGCGGGTGGGGGAGGGCGTCGAGGTACTCGCCGAGCACGACGGCCATCCGGTCGCCGCCCGCCAGGGCGACGTCCTGGTCACGGCGTTCCATCCGGAGCTGACCGGCCGACCGGCGCCTGCACCGCGGTTCGCCGAGATGGTCGGTGCGGGCACGACCGGGAGGTGGCGGCATGAGCGGCCACTCCAAGTGGTCGACGATCAAGCGCAAGAAGGGCGCCGAGGATGCCAAGCGCGGCAAGCTGTTCACGAAGCTGACGCGCGGCGATCATCGTGGCCGCCAAGGAGGGCGGCCCTGATCCCGAGTCGAACGCGCCGCTCGCCACCGCGATCGCAAAGGCCCGGTCGTACTCGATGCCGAAGGACAACATCGAGCGCGCCATCAGCCGCGCGACGGGCGGCGGCGAGGGCTCCGACGCCTACGAGTCGATCACCTACGAGGGCTACGGCCCGGAGGGCGTCGCCATCATCGTCGAGGCGCTGACCGACAACCGCAACCGCACGGCCGCCGACGTTCGCAGCATCTTCACCAAGCACAACTCGAGCCTCGGCGAGCCGGGCTCGGTGGCGTGGCAGTTCGAGCGCAAGGGCGTCGTCATGCTGCCGGCCGACGGCATCGCCGAGGACGACGTCATGCTGACCGCCGCCGACGCGGGCGCCGAGGACGTGGTCGAGGAGGGCGAGTCTGGCGCGTCACGACCGACGCCGCCGACCTCGCAGCCGTCCGCGACGCGCTCGAGGCCGCCGAGCTGCCGATCGAGTCCGCCGAGCTGACGATGGTGCCGAAGACGACCGTCGAGCTCGACGAGGACGCGGCGCGCAAGCTGCTGCGCCTGATCGATGCTCTGGAGGACAACGACGACGTCCAGGACGTCTACGCCAACTTCGACATCTCCGACGCCGTACTGGAGGCCGTTGCCGGCTAGTGCCTAGCGCGGCGCGCCGGTTGCGGCCGGCGCGTCGGTCTTGTCGGGCATCGCCGGGCGGTGCTTGAGCACGTAGCGCACGGCCAGGTACAGCGCGGCGATGCCGACGACCACCAGCGCGATGGTCCCCAGCGCGCCGCTCGAGCTGCCGAACCCGTCGACCAGCCGCTGCACCGATGCCGAGAAGGTGTAGCCCAGCAGGCCAACGGTGACAGCCCAGATGGCGGCGCCGATCCCGTCGGCGACGATGTACCGGATCAGCGACATCTCCGTGGATCCGCTGATGATCGCCACCTTGGTGCGGATGCCCGCGATCAGCCGCGACACGACGACGGCGCGGGTGCCGTACTGGCGCATGAACTGGTGGACTGACGAGTCCGCGTGGACGCCGAATCGGTGGAGGATCCGCGGGCCGGCGACCCGGCCGATCAGGAAGGCGCACGCGTCGCCGAGCACGGCGAACGCCCAGGCGACGGCGATCACCAGCGGCAGGCTGAAGTGCGAGGTTGCCGCCGCCGCGCCGGCGGACGCCAGCAGCAGCACGATCTCGCCGGACGAGGGGAGGCCGAAGCTGTCGCCGAACGCGCCGACCGCAACGCCCAGGTAGCCATAGTCGTTGATCAGCTCGGATGCCTTCGGCGTCTCCACCGACTTGAAGGTCAGCACCAGCACGCCGGCAGCGGCGCCCAGCGCGGCGGCAAGCGCCGCCAGCCGCACCACGGGCGGCACCCACCAGCGACCTGACTGCGTGGCGTCCATACGCCAGGCCATGCTACCGGGGGCGTGTTCGAGCCCGGTTGCGGGGCAAACGCGTGTTCGCTCGACGTCCGCCTCCGCCGGTAGACTGACGCCGCAGATGAGGGTGCTCGGGATCGATCCAGGCACGGCCGCGACTGGCTACGGCGTGGTCGATGCCGAGGGCCCGCGGATGCGGGCGGTGGAGCGCGGCGTGATCACCACGCCGGCGCGGCAGCCGCTGGAGCAGCGGCTGGCCGAGATCCATGCCCGGGTCGCCGAGCTGATCGGGCGGCTGGCGCCGGACTCGGTGGCGCTCGAGGATCTCTACATCGGCGGCAACCCGCGCACCGTGCTGTCGGTCGGGCACGCCCGCGGTGCGGTGCTCGCCGCCTGCGGCTCGGCCGGGCTGTCGGCCGCCGGGTATCCACCCGCCGAGGTCAAGTCCAGCGTGTGCGGCTTCGGCCGCGCGGACAAGCTCCAGGTGCAGCGGATGGTCGGCGCGATGCTGGCGCTTGACCTGAGCGGCGACCCCGACCACGCCACAGACGCCCTGGGCGTGGCCATCTGCCACGCCGTGCGGTCGGCCGGCGCCCGCCGGCTGCAGGCGGCCGCCCGATGATCGCGTCGCTCCGCGGCACGGTGCTGGAGCGGCGCGCCGGACAGGTCGTGCTGGACGTCGGCGGCGTCGGCTACCTACTGCAGACGACCTCGTCGGCGGCGCGGACGTCGGTGCCTGGCGAGGAGGTCACGCTCGTCACCCACCTCAACGTGCGGGAGGACGCGCTGACGCTGTACGGCTTCGCCGAGTCGGCCGAGCGGGCGATGTTCGAGCTGCTGCTGGGTGTGTCCGGCGTCGGCCCCAAGGCGGCGCTGGCCATCGTTTCCGGGTACGCGCCCGACCAGATTCGGCGGGCGATCGCCACGTCCGACCACGCCCTGTTCACGAGCATCTCCGGGATCGGCAAGCGCACGGCCGAGCGCGTGGTGATCGACCTCAAGGACAAGATCGGCGCGCTGCCCACAGCCGAGGAGCCGGCACCGTCGGCGCCCGCCGGCGGCCACACCGCGGCGCGTGATGCGCTGGTCGGGTTGGGCATGTCCGTCAACGAGGCCGAGACCGCGCTGCGCGACGTGGACGAGGAGCTTCCGGTCGAGGAGCGAATCCGGCTGGCACTGGCAGGCGCAGTATGAGCACCCAGGCAGACCGCATCCCCGATCCGATGCTCGCCCCCGGCGAGGAGGAACTCGACCGCACGCTGCGGCCGCAGCGGCTGGCGGAGTTCGTCGGCCAGGACGGGGTCAAGGAGCAGCTGGAGATCTTCATCGCCGCCGCCAAGGCGCGCAACGAGCCCTGCGAGCACGTCCTGCTGGCCGGCCCGCCGGGGCTCGGCAAGACGTCGCTGGCCGGGATCATCGCCGCCGAGATGGGCTCGGTGCTGCGGGTGATGTCCGGCCCGGCGGTCGACCGCAAGGCGGACATGGCATCGATCCTGACCGCGCTCGAGCCCAGCGACGTGCTGTTCATCGACGAGATCCACCGCCTCAACCGAGCGATCGAGGAGCTGCTCTATCCGGCGATGGAGGACGGCTGCATCGACATCGTGATCGGCCAGGGCCCGGGCGCGCACTCGATCCGCCTCGACCTGGCGCCGTTCACGCTGGTCGGCGCGACCACCCGCACCGGCCTTTTGACCACGCCGCTGCGCGACCGTTTCGGGATCACGCACCGGCTCGACCACTACCGGCCGGACGAGATCGAGCTGATCGTCCGCCGCTCGGCGCGGATCCTGAACGTCGAGATCGACGAGGCGGGGTGCACCGAGATCGCCCAGCGCTCGCGCGGCACTCCGCGGATCGCCAACCGCATCCTCCGCCGCGTTCGCGACTACGCCCAGGTGCGCCGCGACGGGGCGATCGACGGCGAGGTGGCGCTGGAGGCGCTCGACCTGTTCGAGGTCGACCGCGCCGGGCTGGAGCGGATCGACCGCGAGATCCTGCGGGCCGTCGCCGTCACCTTCGAGGGCGGCCCGGTCGGGCTGTCGACGCTGGCGGTGGCGATCGGCGAGGAGTCCGACACGCTCGAGGACGTCTACGAGCCCTACCTGCTGCAGCTCGGGCTGCTCAAGCGGACGCCCCGCGGCCGGGTCGTCACGGCGGCGGCGTACGCGCACCTGGGGCTGCCGGCCCCGGCACGCGACCCGCGCCTGTTCTGACAGACTTCGCCGGATGGTGCTGACGGCGCTGCGCAACCACCGCCAGTGGGTGGTGCTGATCGTGCTGGCGGCCGTCGTGCTGGCGGTTGCCGCGGTGATCAGCCTGCGGCTGGTCGAGAAGGTGTCGAAGGGGCCGGCGTTCCAGGCCTCGGCGACCTTTCTGCGCGCAAACCCGATTGCGCGCCAGCAGCTCGGCGTCGTCTCGGGCTTCGGCGTCGGCGTCGCCGGCGACGTCACCGAGGAGGGAGCGGGCGGGTCGGCGCACCTGAGTTTCCAGGTGCTCGGCTCCTGGCGCAACGGCCGGGCGTCGATCACGGCGGTCAAGCGCCATGACCGGTGGTGGGTGTCTCAGGCGACGCTGAACGTCGACGGGCAGACGTTCGACCTGCCGGCGCCCGTGGTCCCCTGATGCGCACGGACGAGCTCGACTACGAGCTGCCGCCCGGCCTGATCGCGCAGCACCCGGCGTCGCCGAGGGACAGCGCCCGGCTGCTGGTCTCCGACCGCGGCGCGGCGATCCGCCACCGCACGTTCTCCGACCTGCCCGACGAGCTGTGGGACGAGGATCTGGTCGTGATCAACGACACCCGTGTACTGCCCGCGCGGCTGCGCGCGCGGCGGGCCACCGGCGGCTCGGCCGAGGTGCTGCTGCTGGAGCCGGCCGGTGACGGTCGCTGGCAGGCGCTCGTCCGCCCGTATCGCAGGCTGCGCGACGGCGAGCGGCTGTCGGCCGGCGCGCTGGAGATCGAGGTCGTCGAGCACCTGGGCGAGGGCCGGGCGCTCGTCCGGCCGGTGGCGGAAGGGTCGCTGGAGGAGGCGCTGCGATCGGCGGGCGAGATGCCGCTGCCGCCCTACATCACCGAGCCGCTGGCCGATCCCGACGAGTACCAGACCGTCTACGCGCGCGACCCGGGCTCGGCCGCGGCGCCGACGGCGGGGCTGCACTTCACACCCGACCTGCTGGAGCGCCTTCGCCGCTCGCACGAGGTCGTGTCCGTCACGCTGGACGTCGGGCTCGACACGTTCCGGCCGGTGGCCGAGGCCGACCTCGATGGCCACCGTATCCACACCGAGAGCTACCGGGTCGATCCGGCGGCCGCCGGATCGATCCGCGGCGCGCTGGACGCCGGGCGCCGCGTGGTCGCCGTCGGCACGACCACGGTGCGCGTGCTGGAAACGGTGTTCGGCGAGGATGCCGGGCCGCTGGAGGGGCGCACGGGGCTGATGATCCAACCCGGCCATCGCTTTCGCGCCGTCGACGTGATGCTGACCAACTTCCACCTTCCGCGATCGACCCTGCTGGCTCTGGTGATGGCGTTCGCCGGGGTCGAGCGGACGCGTGAGATCTACCGCACGGCGATCGCCGAGCGGTATCGCTTCTACAGCTTCGGAGACGCATGCCTGCTGACGTGATCGGGTCGTTCGATCTCGTGGCGACGGACGGCGACGCCCGATCAGGCGTGCTGCACACCGCGCACGGGCCGGTGGCCACGCCGGCGTTCATGCCCGTCGGCACCAAGGCCAGCGTCAAGGCGATGCTCCCGGCCGAGCTGCGGGCACTGGGCACCGAGATCGTGCTGGGCAACACCTACCACCTGCACTTCCGGCCGGGCGAGGAGCTGATCGCCGAGCTCGGCGGCCTGCACCGCTTCATGGCATGGGACGGGCCGATTCTCACCGACTCGGGCGGCTTCCAGGTGTTCTCCCTGCGGCATACCGCCGACCGGGTGGACGACGACGGCGTCTGGTTCAGGTCGGTGTACGACGGCGGCAGGCACCGGTTCACGCCGGAGCTGGCCATGGCGGTGCAGCGGAGCCTGGGCTCCGACATCGCGATGGCGTTCGACGAGTGCACGCGCGCGGACGTCGGGCCGGAGGAACTCGCCGCGGCCGTGCGCCGCACCTCGCTTTGGGCGCGCCGCTCGCGGGAAGCCGAGATGGCGCCCGGTCAGCTCGTGTTCGGGATCTCGCAGGGCGCCACCGACATGGCGCTGCGCGAGCGGAGCGTCGCCGACATCCTCGACATCGGGTTCGACGGCTATGCGATCGGCGGCCTGTCGGTGGGCGAGGAGCGCGGCGTGATGCTGCGCACCGTCTCCGCCACCACGGCCATGATGCCGGCCGACCGGCCCCGCTACTTCATGGGGATCGGCGACCCGGAGGGCGTGGTGGAGATGATCGCGCGGGGCGTGGACATGTTCGACTGTGTGCTGCCAACGCGGCTCGGCCGCACGGGCGCCGCGCTGGTGCCCGGCGGGCGGATCAACCTGCGCAACGCCCGGTTCGCCCGGGACGAGGCACCGCTGGTCGAGGGCTGCACGTGCCCGGCCTGCACGACGTTCTCGCGGGCGTACATCAGGCACCTGATCACGCAAGAGGAAATCGTCGGGTTGCGGCTGCTGACGCTGCACAACCTGCACACCGTGATCGCACTCACTCAAACCGCTCGCGAGTCGATCATTGCAGGAAGGTTCGCAGCGTTCCGCGAATCTGAGCCCTGCTGACTATCCTTCGATGGTTCGTGTCGGACAAACGACGTAATCTGCTCATCCTCGGGATCGTGGCCGTGCTGCTGGCCGGCTCCGCCGTGCTCATGGTCACGCGCGACTTCCGGCTGGGCCTGGACCTACGCGGCGGCATCGAGGTCGTGCTGGAGGCGCGACCGACCCAGGGCGAGAAGGTGACGTCCGACCTGCTGAGTCAGTCGGCGGACATCCTGCGCAGGCGCATCGACCCGCAGGGCGTGTTGTCCCCGGAGATCCGCACCAGCTCCTCCGACGGCCAGGTGACCGTCGCCGTCCCGGGCGCCAAGAACGCCCAGGACGTCGAGCGGCTACTGGTGGCGAGCGGTCAGCTGCAGAGCTTCGACCTCTTCCACTTCCTCAACCAGACGTCGACGGCCGGCCGCAACCAGGCGAAGCCGTACCCGTCGATGTACGACCTGCTGAAGGCTGCCCAGCCCCAGGTGAAGGATGAGAGCGATGTCTCCGGCTGGGCGCTGTTCGACAAGAGCACGAAGAAGCAGTACGGCCAGATCGAGGCGACCAAGGATCAGGTGCTGCAGGACATCGCCGGCGAGGCGCAGCCCGCGGACCCGGTCTGGCTACCGGTGCCGAAGGGCACCTCGGTCGTCTCGTGCCCGGCCGCGAACAGCTGCCCGGGCGTGACCACCACCGAGGGCACGTTCTACTACCTGTTCAACGTCAACACGGACGAGCGGGGCAACCCGGACGTGATCACCGGCGACCAGGTGGGCGCGGAGGCGTCGACCGACCCGAACTCCGGCCAGCCGATCGTCTCGCTGACGTACAAGAACGGCGGCGGCGACGAGTTCCACAACATCACCCGCAACCTGGCGATCGAGGGGCGCGCGGCGGGGACGCCGATGCCGCAGGCGATCGTCGTCGACGGCCAGCTGGTGGCGACGCCGATCGTCGACTACAACCAGTTCCCCGACGGGATCGACGTCTCGATCAACAACTCGAGCGAGATCACCGGGGTCTCGCGGTCGGAGGCCGAACGGATCGCCCTCGAGGTGCAGGCCGGCTCGCTGCCCCTCAAGTTCAGCGCCGTCTCGACCACGGTGATCGGTGCCTCGCTGGGCCAGGACGCCCTGCGCGACGGCCTGATCGCGGGTGCCGCCGGCCTGATCTTCGTGATGATCTTCCTGATCATCTTCTACGGGTTCCTGGGGCTGATCGCCGACATTGCGCTGCTCATCTACGGCGTGCTGCTGGCGGGAATCGTGCTCGCCCTGGACGTCACCATGACCCTGCCCGGCATCGCCGGCACGATCCTCACCATCGGTGTTGCCGCCGACGCAAACATCGTCATCTTCGAACGTATCAAGGAAGAGGTGAGAGTCGGGAAGTCGATACGCACGGCGATCGCGATCGGCTACCAGAAGGGCTTCCGCACGATCGTCGACGCGAACGTCGTCACGCTGATCACGGCCGCGATCCTGTACGTGTCGACCACCTCGAGTGTCAAGGGCTTCGCGTTGATGCTGGGCATCGGCGTGATCACGTCGATCTTCACCGCCGTCGTCGCGACGCGGGCCATGCTCTCGCTGCTCGCCGGCCTCAAGTTCATGTCGTCGAAGCGCGTGATGGGCAACATCGGCACCGGCGACCGCTGGAAGAAGTACGACCTGATCGGCAAGACCAAGCTGTGGTTCGCGATCTCGGCGATCGCCATCGGCATCGGGGTCTTCAGCCTGGCGACGCGCGGCCTCAACGAGGGCATCGACTTCACCGGCGGGTCGAAGATCGAGTTCACGACGCCGGCGGCGCACTCGACCGACGAGGTGTCCTCGATCGTCAGCGACACGGGCGTCCAGGAGCCGCAGGTAGTTGGCACCGGCAGCAGCGAGAACGGCGACTACAAGGGCTTCCGGATCCAGTCCAAGTCGCTCCAGCCGAAGGTGCAGTCGGACACCCTGGTCGCCATCACGACCAAGCTCGACGTCCCGCGTGACGACATCAGCGTCCGCAATGTGTCGAGCTCGTTCGGCTCGTCCGTGCTCGACTCCGCCTACCTGGCGATCGCGTTCTCGCTGCTGATCATCTTCCTGTACATCACGTTCCGCTTCGAGTGGCGGTTCGCGGTGCCGGTGATGGTCGCGCTCGGGCACGACATCATCATCACGCTCGGCTTCTACTCGCTCCTGCAGCGCGAAGTCACCGCTGACACGGTGGCCGCGGTGCTGACCGTGCTCGGCTACTCGCTGTACGACACGGTGATCGTGTTCGACCGCGTGCGCGAGAACATCAAGATCCTGCCGCGGCTGACCGCCGGGAAGCTGGTCAACGAGTCGCTGGCCGAGACGATCACGCGATCATTGAACACGTCTCTGGTCACGCTGATCCCGGTCGTGCTGCTCTATGTCTTCGGCACGGGATCGCTCCAGGACTTCGCGTTTGCGCTGATCGTCGGTATCGCGTCCGGCGCCTACTCGTCGATCTTCATCGCCGCCCCGCTGCTGGCGATCCTGCTGGAGCGCGAGCCCCGTTTCGAGCACCGCCGCCAGGAGCTGATCCGCACGGGCGAGCTGCCGCCGACCCCCGTGCGCGGCGCTCCGGCTGCCCCGGTGCCCGCCGCGGACGGCCCGGCGGCCGACGGTCCGGCGCCGAAACGGCCTCGCCGAAGGCGCGCGAGGCCGCACGGCCGCTCACGCTGACGCCGAAAGGGGCAACACATCGCCCCCCTTTCGGGTGGTGACCTTCCGGGCGGCGGTGCCGATGTGTTGTCCACTATGGACCATCGGTCCGACAGCTCCCAGCGCCGTTTCGACGACCTGATCTCCGTGATCGAGTCGACGCGCGCGCTCGCAGAGGCCGCCGACTCGTCGGAGGCCATGTCGCTGTTCGCGCGCGAACTGACCCTGCTGTTCGAGGCCTCGGCGTGCCTGATCTCGGAGTACGACGCCTCGACGGCGACGGTCACCGACTGGGCCGCCTACGTGATCCCGCCGGCGCAGCTGAACGTGGTCGCCGAGAACTACCAGCTCGACGAGTACCCGAGCACGCGCCGGGTCCTCGAGGGCTTGCAGGAGACCTCGACATGCATCGGCGACGGCGGCGATCCCGCCGAGCACCGCTTTCTCGATGAGGCCGGCTTCGGCGCCAGCATGATGGTGCCGCTCGTGATGGACGGCGCCGCGACCGGGCTGATCGAGCTGTTCGACGTGCGCAACCGCCAGTTCGACATAGACGACCGCCGGTTCTGCCGGCTGCTCGCCGACCAGGCCGGGATCGTGCTCGGCGCCGTGCGGATGGCCGACCGCCTGGAGGAGCAGCATCTGGCCACGGTCGGCGCGCTCGCCGCTGCGCTGGAGGCGAAGGACGCCTACACCGGCAGCCACGCTCAGACGATCGCCGAGTTCGCGGTCGCCGTCGGTGAGGAGCTCGGGCTCTCCGGCCGCGAGCTGCGGGCCGTGAGGATGGGCGCGCTGCTGCACGATGTCGGCAAGATCGCAATCCCGGACGCGATCCTCAACAAGCCGGGACCGCTGACGGACGACGAGTTCATGGTCATGAAGAGCCACACGACGATCGGTGCCGACATCATCCGCGGGATCCCGGGGATGGAGGAGGTCGTCGCCCTGGTGCGCTCGTCGCACGAGCGTTGGGATGGCCGCGGCTACCCGGACGGGCTGTCGGGTACCGACGTGCCGCGCGGGGCGTACGTGATCGCGGTCTGCGACGCGTTCCACGCGATGATCGAGGACCGGGTGTACCGCAAGGCGATGTCGCTCGAGGGGGCGACCGCCGAGCTCAACCGCTGCTGCGGCTCCCAGTTCATGCCCGCCGCCGTCGAGGCGCTGATCCGCGTGATCGAGCGCGGCGGCCAGCGGGTCGTGCGCTTCTCCCAGGCGGCCTGAGCCGGTCGCACGCTGCGGTGCTTGACGCATCGCGCATTCACACATAGCATCGGTGGTATGGGCCGAGGTCGGGTCATGGCACTGTTGTCGGTGGTGTTGGGTGCGGTTCTGGCCGCCGGCTGCGGTGGCCTTCCCGGGCTGGGATCGGGCGCCGACACGGCGATGTGCGTCGACGCATGGAACCACGGCACCAAGGATGGAAAGCCGGCGGACGGCGCGGTCTCCGACGGCCAGCTGGGTGCCCCCGGTGCGTCGTACGGGTTCTTCGCCCGGCAGGTGGCGGTGTCCGCGTCGGAGGACGGCCTTGGATGCCGGGTGACGTTCGACCTCGGCCAGACGACGTTCACGTACTTCAGCGGGAGCACCGGCTGGGATCCGCGGCCTCGGCCCGATATCTCCGGATGGCAGCACGAGTACGACGTCCGTCCGGTCAGCGGACCGATGGCGCTGCCGGCTCCGCGTTGGAACGCATGCCAGCGCGACGACGGCACGCTGACGCTGGAGACCGGCTCGTGCCTGCGGGCGGCCCCGCCTGCGCCGCCCGGCCGGATCTCCGAGCTGATCGAAACAGGCGCCTGGGTCGCGCTGATGAGCAACATCCGTCTCTCCGACCTGGGGAGCGGACGAACGGCGTTCTGGCTGGGCCCACGGTTCCGGGGAGCGGCTGCACAGCCGGGCGTCCCGGTCCCCGGCGGAGCCTCGGTGCAGGTGACGTACCTGATTCCGGATGGGGACCATGCCGACTACGTGCAGGTGCTGACGTACAGCCGCCGGCTCGATGAGGTCCCGTGCCTCGGCGACGACTACCAGTGCGCGAACGGTCTCCCGGTCGCGCAGTCCGTGTTGGGGCGCATGGACACCCCGAGCCAGAGCACCCTGATCACCGGATCCAGCGCCGCCGTCAGTCCACAGATGCTGCGCCGAATCCGTCACGCCCTTCAGCCGGTCAGCGCAACCTCACCGCACCCCGATCTCTGTACGGGTCCCGACTTCGACTGCGGCGTGATCGGCGTGGGCACGGAGTCCGCTCCGGTGGGCCCGCCGGTCACCACGCCGGCGCCAGCCACCGGCGGGTACTGGCTGGGCCCGGACTTCCAGGGCCCGCCGCTTCCCGATCAGCAGGCGCTGCCCGGTACAGTCGCCTACCTCTACACGCTGACCAGCCACCACACCTCGGTCCGGGTCGTCACAGCGCCGCCGGATAGGCTCGACGCCTGCATCCACAGCCGTTACTGCTCGCAGAGCGTGTACGCCGGCATCCGGCGGACACCGGTGATCGCCAGGGTGCGGCGCGGTGCCAAGTGGGTCGTGCTGATCCAGAATGGCGGCCGACCGCTGCCGCGCGGAATGGTACGGCAGATGGTCAGGGCGATCCAGCCGGCGTGACCGACGACGCTTCGGCGACGTCCTCGCAGGCGACCAGCTGGCCGCCGCGCGAGCGCACCCAGCTCAGCAGCCTGTCGTAGGCCCGATCCCACCCGCGCCCGTACGCCGATGCGAACCGGTTGTTGTGCCACAGCACCGCCGCCGTGCCGCCGGACTGGGCGACCAGCTCGAGCACGGCGGTCGCACGCCGCAGCCCTTCGTCCGCCGAGAGCCCCAGGTAGTGGGTGTCCTGCAGCGTCGCGTCCATCACCGCCAGCGGCACCTCGAGCAGGCCCAGCGGGCGGTCGCCCTCCAGGTCATACGGGTGGTAGGGGTGCGAGAACCCCGCGCGCAGGCCGGGCTGGTCGCCGTAGCCCTGGGTCGAATCGACGCGGAAACCGAGCCCGTCCAGCAGCCGCAGATCGCGGTGGGTCTCGTGGCGCAGGTAGTGGAATCGGACGCTGGTCACAGGTCGCCCGGCCGCGTCCTCGACCCGCAGGCGCTCCTCGGCGATCCGCGTCGCGTCACCGCCGGCCGTGTAGCTCGGATGCAACCCCACCTCGTCGCCGCCGGCGATGATCGTCCCGGCGATCTTGCCGAGCAGGCGCTGGTAGGGGTGGGCCGGGCCGTCCGCGGGATGCGCATGGCCGCCGATCAGGAAGTGGGTCGACCGGCCGCCGTGACGCCCCTCGATCTCGCGCATCTGCTCGAACGTCCACATCGGGTCGCTGCCCCGGACGAGGTGGTACGGCATGCCGGCCAGCCCTGTGGCCTCGGCTTTGACGTCCGCGGGCCGGCGCTCGCGCACCGCCTGCTTGAGGCGCCACGCCGACGACCGCACCGCGGCGCGTCCGTGCCAGTGCCATGGTTCGTCGATGTCGTGCGAGAGGACGACACGGAAGCCCGGTCGGCGCTCGGCGCCGCAGGCCTCCTGGAACCGGCGGAGCAGCGCGTCGACGGCAGGCGACTCGGGATCGGCCGCCGAGAACGCGGCCGCGAACCGGCCGTGGCGGTCGCGGGCGGACCCCGGCCGTTCCTCCCACCGCGACAGATGCCAGAACGCCTCGGCCACCAGGTCGTCGCCGAACTGCGGCTCGCCGCCGTCCAGGAACGCCCATGCGGCCTGATCGCCCGGCAGCGACGTCGACGGATAGGCAACATCGACCGGCGCGGCGCAGGCCGCAAGCAGCGTGTCGAGCACCCATCGAGCCTTGCCCGCGATCTGCGGCGGTGCGTCGACGGTGACCGTCACGCTCGGCCACCCGAGCGCAGTGCGCCGTACACCTGGTGTACCCCGGGCATCGGGTCGCGCAGCGAGAGCACCGGCTCCTGAAAGGGCGGGCGCAGGGGCTCGAGCGTCGCCCGCAGCGACAGCCGGTCGCGGCGGCTCTCCTTGAGGTGGCGGACGAGAGCGACCCACCGCCGCCTGCCGGCATGCTCGCTGGTCGCCGGCGCCACCGGCAGTCCGACCGCGTCCCGGTACGCCATCGCGACCAGGTCGACGCCGCATGACGAGGCCAGCGAATGCCACTGCCAGAGCCGGGCGTTCACCTCCATCAGACGCAGCGTCCCATCGCGCGGGTCGCGCTTGTACTCGACCTGCGAGATCCCGTGGAACCCCAACTCGCGGAGGAGCGCCAGGGCGCCGTCCACGGCCGTCTGATCCCAGACTGCCTCGCCCACCCGGCAGGTACCGACGCCGGCCGGCGCCTGCAGCAGCTTGCGGCCGCAGAACACGCCCAGCGCACGACCGTCCGCGGCAAGGTAGCTGCCGACCGTCCACAGGCAGTCGTCGCCGCCAGGGATCTTCTCCTGCAGCATCGGGTCGAACGCCGCGCCCGCCCGGTAGGCGTTGAGCAGCTCGCCTGCGTTCTGCGCCTCGATCAGCGGTGCGCCGTGCAGCCGCTTGAATCCGGCGCCCAGCGACGGCTTCATCACGGCCGGGTAGCGGATCCGGCTGGCGGCGTCGAGCGCCTCGTCGTCGCTCCGCGGGTGAAACGTCGCGGGCAGCAGCACGCCGGCCTTCTCGGCCGCGTCGTACTGGAACCGTTTGGCCTGGATCGGATCGATCAGCTCCCGCGGGCCGAACGGCAACAGCATGCCCTCCGGCGCGTCGCGGTTGACGGCGACCAGATACTCGTCATGCGTGGGGAAGGCGACCGCCGGCCGGCCCAACGCGCCCGCCACCTCGTGGAGCAGCGCCGCAAAGCCGGCGGGGTCCTCGTCGGGCCGCGGGCAGACGACGGGCACCGCCTGCCGCGACCGCAGCCCGAGCGCCTGCCGCCGGTGGTCGAGCGCCACCACAGGTACGCCGGCACGGGCCAGAGCGCGGATTGCCGACAGGCCGTTGACGTACGAGCATTCCAGCACCAGAGCGGGCGGCACGCCGCGACCGCCCAGTCGGGCGATGCGCCGGCGCAGGTCGGGAGAGAGGCTCGTCACGAGCACGCCCGATGGTACAGTCGGGCGCATGGCCGACCGCCCGCTGCGGGTGCTCGCGGTCGCCGACGCGCAGTCGATCCACACGTTGCGGTGGGCGCGACGTCTGGCCGATCGCGGGCATGCGCTCCACATCGTGTCCGACCGTGTCGCCGTCCGCCCGGCGGACGCCGTCGGGCTGCACATCCACGACGTTCGCACGCTCGACGCGATCACCCGGGTCAAGGGCGTGCGCCGGCTGCGGTTCGGCGCCGCCATTCGCAACCTCTGCCGGCGGGAGCGGATCGACGTCGTGCACGGGCACGGCACCGCGCCATACGCCTACTGGGGAGCGCTGGCCGGCGTGCACCCCTACGTCGTCAGCCCGTGGGGGCGCGACGTGCTGGTCGACGCCAAGCAGGAGCCGGGCAGGACCCGGGCTCGCAGGGCATTCGACGCCGCCGACTGGGTCGTCGTCAACTCGGGGGCGATCGAGAGCGCCGCGATCGAGGCCGGGGCCGACCCCGCGCGGATCACGCACGTCCTCTGGCATACCCAGCTGGCCGGCTTCGGGCCCGAGCGGGGCGACCCGGCCGGTCTGCGCCGCGAGCTGGGCTTTCCCGACGACGCGCTGGTGGTGATGTCGCTGCGCAACTTCCAGCACCGCACCAACATCGACGTGCTGGTGCGCGCGTTCGCCCGGCTGGTGCGCGAGGAGCCGCGCGCCCGGCTGGTGCTGGCCGCGCGGGCGGGGGAGACCAGGGCCGAGATCGAGGCGTTGGTGGCCGAGCTCGGGCTGGGCGACGTGGTGCGGTTCCACCGGGTCGAGCCGGAGGACCTGCCCGTGCTGGCGGCGTCGGGGGACGTCGTCGTCTCGATCGCCGACACCGACTCGTCGCCGTCGTCGCTACTCGAGGCGATGGCCAGCGGCCGGGCGATGGTCGGTGGGTGGTGCCCGTCGATCGATGAGTGGATCGAGCAGGGCGAGGGCGCCGAGATGGTGCCGCCCAAGGACGAGGACGCCGTCCTCGCCGCGCTGCGCACGCTGCTTGCCGACGAGGATCTGCGGCGCAGCTACGGCGAGCGCAACCGCCGCGTCGTCCAGGAGCGGGTGGCCGAGTCCGCGCCCGCCCTGGAGGGCCTGTATCGACAGCTGATCGCTAGCATTCCCGCCCATGTCTGAGGCGAAGCGCGTGATGATCATCGGCCTCGACTGCGCTGCGCCGAAGATCCTGTTCGACGACATGCGCAGCGAGCTGCCCGTCATCTCCGGCCTGATGGAGCGGGGTGTCTGGGGCGAGCTGGAGTCGTGCGATCCGCCGATCACCGTGCCCGCCTGGTCCTGCATGATGAGCTCGAAGGATCCCGGCACGCTCGGCTTCTACGGCTTTCGCAACCGCAAGGACCACAGCTACGACGGCATGACCTTCGCGACCAACGAGAAGATGAAGCACGACCGCGTGTGGGACATCCTCTCCCGCGACGGCAGGCACGTGGTCGTGCTGGGCGTACCGATGACGTTCCCGCCGCGGCAGGTGAACGGCGAGATGATCTCCTGCTTCCTGGCGCCGTCGATCGAATCGCGCTACACGTATCCCGAGGAGCTGCGCGACGAGATCGCGCAGACCGTGGGCGAGTACATGGTCGACGTGCCGAACTTCCGCACCGACGAGAAGGAGCGGATCATGCGGGACATCAAGGAGATGACCCGCCGCCGGTTCGCGCTCGCTCGCCATCTGCGCGACACGCGCGACTGGGACTTCCTGATGATGGTCGAGATGGGCACCGACCGCCTGCACCACGGGTTCTGGCGCTTCTACGATCACGATCACCCCGACTACCAGCCGGGCACGCACTGGGAGGAGGAGTTCCGTGCGTACTACCGCAGCGTGGATGCCGAGATCGGCAGCATGATCGAGGGGCTGGGCGACGACACGGCGGTGCTGGTCGTGTCCGACCACGGCGCGCAGTCGATGGTCGGCGGCATCCAGGTGAACGAGTGGCTGCAGCGCGAGGGCTACCTGCGGCTGACGGAGCAGCCCGACGGCGTGATCCCGATCGGCCAGGCGACCATCGACTGGCCGAACACGCGGGTCTGGGCCGACGGCGGCTACTACTCGCCGGATCTTCCTGAACGTCCGCGGCCGCGAGCCGGAGGGTACTGTTGACCCGGCGGACTACGAGTCGCTGCGCGATGAGTTGATCACCAAGCTCGAGGCGCTGGGTGACGAGCAGGGGAATCCGATCGGGACGCGCGTCTTCCGCCCGCAGGATCTCTACCACGAAGTCAACGGGGTCGCGCCCGACCTGATCTGCTATTTCGGAAACCTCACCTGGCGCTCGATCGGGTCGCTGGGCGACGGGCGGATCCAGGTGCGCGAGAACGACACCGGGCCGGACGACGCGAACCACGCGAAGATGGGTGTGTACGTGATGGCCGGGCCGGGAATGCCGACGACGGCGCCTGAGCGGGCAACGCTGTTCGACATCGCACCGACCGTGCTGACCGCGATGGGCTATCCGGTGCCGGCAGACATGCAGGGCCAAAGTCTGGTGTGATGCTGCGCCGCGCCGCCGTCGCCCTGTGTGCCGCGGCAGCGCTCAGCGGCTGCACCACCGGCGGAGGCGTCGCCGGCAGCGCCAACGGAACCGATCAGCCGGCGCTTCGCCACCTCGGCCCGGGCGGCGTCGCCTGGCTGGTCAAGTGGCAGCGATGGAGCGTGCACGCCGCGGACGTCTCGTCGCTGGCGCTCGACGCGCCGCCGACCGGCGCCGCCGCATCGTGCGCGAAGCTGCGCTCGAACGTCGGCCCGCCCGCCGAGCGTCGGCTCGACCGGGTATGGGTCAGCGCCCAGCAGGAGTGCGCGTCGATCCAGCGCCTGGCACGGACCTCCGACCGCGACGGCCAGCTGAGCCCGGCCGAGCTGCGTGTCGTCAACCGGATCCACGACACGGCCGAGCGCTCGCGGCTCCAGGTCGACCGCCTGCTGGTGATCGGCCAGACGCCGCCGGTCTCGAGCGATCCGACCGACCGCACTCGCATCGACCCGCGGTACGGCCGGGCCGCCGACCGCATCGTCAGCTGGGGCGACACCACCGGCGGCAGCGCGCCCCAGCACGTGGCGGTGCGCTGCTACGGCGAGGCGGACTGGGCGCCGCTGGCCGAGGAGCAGCGCATCTTCTACCCGAAGTTCTCGGTCGACGACACGATCGCGTTCGTCGTCACGCAGATGCCGCAGACGGTATTCCTGTCGCCGTCGGTGTGCAGCGGGCTGGATGCCCTGGAGGCGGGTGACCGGCCGACGGACGAGGGGTCGCTGCTCGAGCTGGGGACAGCGGTCAACGCGCTGGCGCACGAGTCCGTGCACCTGACCGGCGTGCTCGACGAGGCGGTGACGGAGTGCCGCTCCGTCCAGCTGATCGTCGAGGCGGCGAAGACGCTCGGCGTCGAGCCGTCCTACGCGGCCAGGATGCGCGACGCGTACTGGAACGACGCGTACCCCACGCTGTCCGCCGCGTACCGCACGAGCGAGTGCCATGACGGGTCGGCCCTCGACCTCGACTCGTCGCGCCACGCCTTCCCCTGACCCGGGACGGCGGTACCATGGACACGATGGCGACGTCGACCCGTTTCTCGCAGCGGCGACAGACGATCGGGCGGGTGCGGGAGATCGCACAGGTCGCCGCGCGCCACGGGTTCGGCTACGTCTTCGAGCGCCGGCCGCTGCGGCGCGGCCAGGAGCCGGAGTCGATGCAGGCCGTCGGCCGCCATCTGCGGGAGATGCTCGACGAGCTCGGGCCGACGTTCGTCAAGTTCGGCCAGCTGCTCTCGACGCGCCCGGATCTGGTGCCGCCGGAGGTGGTCGCCGAGCTCCGGCTGCTGCAGGACACTGTCTCGCCCTTCCCCTTCGAGGAGGCGGAGGAGGTGATTCGCCAGGAGCTGAAGGCGGGCGTCGGCGAGCTGTTCGCGAGCTTCGACCCGGTGCCCATCGCGGCCGGCTCGATCGGCCAGGTGCACGTCGCCGAGCTGCCGAACGGCCGCAAGGTTGCCGTCAAGGTGCAGCGGCCGAACGCGCCGGCCCAGATCGAGGCCGACCTGGTGCTGCTGCGACGCGTGGCGCGTCTGGTCAAGCAACGCGTGGAGAGCCTCGACTTCATCGACGTCGAAGCGCTGGTGGACGAGTTCGCGCGATCGATTCGCAGCGAGCTCGACTACCGCACAGAGGCGCGCAACGCGGACGTGATGCGCAGGAACTTCGCGGAGAACGAGCGCGTGCACATCCCCAAGGTGTACTGGACGTACTCCGGCATGCGCGTGCTCACGCTGGAGTGGATCTCCGGGCCGAAGCTGGGCGAGCTCGACCTGGTGGCGCTGCCGATGGACGAGCGTCGGCGGCTGGCCCTGCTGCTCGCCGATACGTGGCTGGAGATGATCTTCCGCCACGGTGTCTTCCACGGCGACCCCCATCCGGCCAACATCTTCGTGCTGGCGGACGGCCGCCTGGGGCTGGTCGACTTCGGCATCGTCGGCACGCTGTCGCCGGCCGACATGCGGCGGCTGACCCGGCTGCTGGTGGACGCGGTCAACGAGAACGTGGACGCGCTGCCGCGGCGGCTGCGCGACCTCGGCGTGCGGTTCTCGCACGAGCAGGAGGAGGAGTTCCGGCTCGAGCTGCGCGAGGTCTTCTATCGCTATCACGGCGCCGCGATCGGCGAGATCGACCCGATCCAGGTGATCCGCGAGGCGTTCACGCTGATCGCGAAGATGCACCTGCGGATCCCGACCCGGTTCGCGATGCTGGACAAGACGCTGGCGACGCTGAGCGGCGTCGGCGCGGAGCTGTACCCAGACTTCAACGTGTTCGAGGTGGCCGAGCCGTACGCCCGCGACCTGGTGTCATCGGAGCTCTCGCCGCGTGCGCTGTTCGACCGCGGCCGCGAGGAGGCGACGCACATCGGCGCGATCCTGATGGATCTGCCGTACACGGTGCACGACACGATCGAGCAGTTCCGCGACGGCGAGATCGAGCTGAAGTTCCGCCATCGCGGTCTGGAGGAGATGACCTCCAAGGCGGACGCCGTCTTCAACCGCCTCGCACTGGCGATCGTGGCCGCCGGAGCCTTCATCGGCTCCGGCCTCGTCGCCATCGCGGCCGACAACGGCCCCGAGGTCTTCGGCGTCAAGATCGTCGCCTGGATCGGCTTCCTGGGGGCGCTCGGCGTCGCCGGCATCCTGGTGCTCTCGATCCTGCGCAGCGGCCGCCTGTAACAGCGGGGTCAGACCCCTTTGTTTCACCCGGGGGTTCTCGCATGCAACAAAGGGGTCTGACCCCGTTGTTGCGCGGAGCGCCGTCCGGGGGCGTTCGTAGCATGGGAAGTCCGTGGATCCCCTGTGGACATTCGCTCGATGCGCCGAGGATGACGCGCTCGCCCTGGCCGGGGAGCTGGGCATTCAGCGCACCACCGCCGAGGTGCTGATCCGCCGCGGGCACACGTCGGCGGAGGGCGCGCGTGCCTTCATGGAGCAGGACGGCCCGGCCCACGACCCGTTCCTGCTGGGCGACATGGAGGCGGCCTGCGACCGGATCGAGCAGGCCATCGCCGCCGGCGAGCGGATCTGCGTGCACGGCGACTACGACGTCGACGGGATCTGCGCGACGGCGCTCGCCGTCCAGGTGCTGGAGGAGCTCGGCGCTCACGTCGAGTGGCACCTGCCGAGCCGCTTCGAGGAAGGCTACGGCGTCGGCGTCCAGGCTCTCGAGCGGGTCGCGGCCAGCGGCGTCCGCCTGCTGCTGACCGTGGACTGCGGGATCACCGCCGTCTCCGAGGTCCAGCGCGCCCGCGAGCTGGGCATGGACGTGATCGTCACCGATCACCACCGGCCCGGGCCGGCGCTGCCGGATGCGCTGCGGGTCGCCACCCGCCCGTCGGACTACCCGTTCCCGGAGCTGTGCGGCAGCGGCGTCGTCTTCAAGCTCGCCGAGGCCCTGCATGGCCGCGCCGGCCGCGATCCGGCGGATCTCGAGCGACACCTCGACCTCGTCGCCCTGGCCACTGTCGCGGACGTCGTCCCGCTGCTCGACGAGAACCGCCGGCTCGTCCGCGCAGGGCTCCGCCGGCTGGCCCGTACGACGCGGCCCGGCCTGCGGGCGCTGATGGCCGGCGCCCGGGTCGATCGCACGCGGATCGGCGCCGGCGACCTGGGCTTCCGGCTGGGCCCGCGGATCAACGCCGCCGGCCGGCTCGGCCATCCCGGCGACGCCCTGGAGCTGCTCCTGACGGACGACGAGGCCCGGGCGCGCGAGCTCGCCGAGAAGCTGGAGACGCTCAACCGCCGCCGCCAGCAGGTCGAGATCGAGATCCTGGACGGTGCGGTGGCCCAGGTCGAGTCGGCCGACGACGAGTGGCGTTCCCGCCGCGCGTACGTGCTGGCCTCCTCCGAGTGGCACGAGGGCGTGATCGGCATCGTCGCGTCGCGGCTGGTCGAGCGATACGGCCGCCCGGTGGTGCTGATCGCCATCGGCGATGACGAGGCCAAGGGCTCCGGCCGCAGCATCCCGGCGTTCGACCTGCACGGCGGCCTGGCCGCGGCGGGCGGGCACCTGCTGCGCTTCGGCGGCCATCGCGCCGCCGCCGGCCTGTCGATCGATCCGGCCGAGATCGACGCCTTCTCCGCCGCGCTGGCACGCCATGCCGACGCGGTGCTGACGGACGACGACCTGCGGCCGTCGGTGCGGATCGACGCCGTGCTGGCGCCCGGCGAGGTCTCGCTCGACCTGGTCGACGAGCTGGCCCGGCTCGAGCCGTTCGGCCTGGGCAATCCCGGGGTGACGCTGCTCGCCCCGGCGGCGACGCTGCGTGGCGTGGGCGCGATCGGCGAGGGACGCCACCTGCGGGCGACCGTCGAGCTCGGCGGCTTCCGTTGCGGCGCCGTCGGCTTCGGCATGGGTCCGCGCGCGGAGGCGCTGCAGGCGGGCGGACGGGTGGACGTCGCCTACCGCCTGGGCCGGAACGAGTGGAACGGCGCAGTGGCCGCGCAGATGCTGCTCCGTGCGCTGGTCGCGCTGCCCGAGCTGAACGTCGACCCGCCACAGCCGCGCGGCGGTCGCTCGCACGCCGGCGCAACCGTCGATCTCCGCGGCCGCGGCGTGCAGGTGGCCACCGTCGCGCGACTCGCGGCGGCCGGCGAGGACGTGGTGGTCGTGGTCGCCGACCGCGACCGGCGGCGGCGGATGCTCCGCGGCCCGCTGTCGCCGCAGCGGTTCGGCGGCGGGACGGTCGCGCTCGCGGAGTACGGCGAGCTGGACGCGATCGAGGGCTTCGCCGAGGCGGTCGCGCTCGATCCGCCCTCGGACGCCGAGTCGACGCTGGCGCTGGAGACGCTGGGCGCGCGCTGCCGCGTGCACCTGGTGTGGGGCGCCGCCGAGATCGAGTTCGCGCGCGAGGTCGCCGAGTTGCGTGCGCCGCTTCGCCCTGCGTTGATCGCGGTCTGGCGCGCCCACCGCACCGGTTCAGCGCCGAACCTGCCCCCCGAGACGGTCGCCGCATGCCTCGCCGTACTCGCCGAGCTGGGGCTCGACCCGGCGGCGGCACCCGAGGCGAAGGTCGACCTCGAGCGCTCCCCGACCTATCGCGAGGCGCTCGAGCGCTTCGCACTGGTCGAGCGCCATCTGGGCGCCCATGCCGTCGGCTGAACCGCCCACACTCCACAATGGAGCCGGAAGGGCCGATCAGTAGACTGTGACTATGAACGTGGTCCTTCAGAGCGCAGAAGCCGAACGGCATGAACCGCTCCTGACGGAGCTGCTCGCGCACGTCTCGGCGTACAACCCGAACCCCGACGGCGAGCTGATCGGCCGGGCGTTCGACTACGCCTGCGAGTACCACAAGGGACAGCGCCGCAACAGCGGCGAGGACTTCATCCACCACCCGTGGAGCGTCGCCGTCATCTGCTGCGACATGAAGCTCGATTCCTCCACGATCGCCGCCGCGCTGCTGCACGACGTCGTCGAGGACACCGAGGCGGACGCGGATGGCCTGCGCGCGGAGTTCGGGGACGAGGTCACGGTGCTGGTCGAGGGTGTGACCAAGCTGTCGCGGATGAACTTCGCCAGCCGCGAGCAGGCACAGGTCGAGAACTACCGGAAGATGATCATGGCGATGGCGCAGGATCTGCGCGTGATCCTGATCAAGTTCGCCGACCGCCTGCACAACATGCGCACCATCGCCGGCCTACCCAAGCAGAAGCAGGTGCAGAAGGCCAAGGAGACGATCGAGATCTACGCCCCGCTGGCACACCGGCTGGGCGTCCACTCGATCAAGTGGGAGCTCGAAGACCTGGCGTTCCAGACGCTGCTGCCCCGCCGCTACGCCGAGATCGAGTCGATGGTCAACCAGCGCCGCGCCGACCGCGAGCGCTACGTCGACGAGGCGGCCGCGATCCTGTCGAAGGAGCTCGAGGTGCAGGGCATCGAGGCAGACCTGTCCGGCCGCGCCAAGCACTTCTATTCGATCTACGACAAGATGGCCCAGGGCGGCAAGGAGTTCAACGAGATCTACGACCTGACCGCCATGCGCGTGCTGGTCGACTCGGTCAAGGACTGCTACGGCGCGATCGGCATCATCCACTCGCTCTGGAAGCCGATGCCCGGGCGGTTCAAGGACTACGTGGCCATGCCCAAGTTCAACATGTACCAGTCGCTGCACACGACGGTGATCGGGCCGCAGGGCAAGCCGCTGGAGATCCAGGTGCGGACGCGCGACATGCACATGACCGCCGAGTACGGCATCGCCGCACACTGGCTCTACAAGTCGAAGGGCGACCGGGCCGCAAGCGACGCCGCCCCGATGGCGTGGGTCAGCCAGCTGATGGACTGGCAGAACGACGAGCGCGATCCCAAGGAGTTCATGGAGTCGCTGCGCGTCGACCTGTTCTCGGACGAGGTGTACGTGTTCACGCCGGCCGGCGACGTCAAGAGCCTGCCCGCGGGGGCGACGCCGCTCGACTTCGCGTACGCCGTGCACACGGACGTCGGCCACCGCTGCGTCGGCGCCAAGGTCAACGGCCGGATCGTGCCGCTGCACTACGCCCTGAACTCGGGCGACTTCGTCGAGGTGCTGACGTCCAAGAAGGAGCGGGGCCCGTCGCGCGACTGGCTGAACCTGGTGAAGACGACCCGCGCACGCAACAAGATCCGCCAGTTCTTCAGCCAGCAGCAGCGCGAGGATCTCGAGCAGAAGGGCCGCGAGTCGCTGCACCAGGCGCTGAAGTCGAACGGGCTGCCGCACCAGAAGGTCGCGGCCTCGCCACTGCTCGCCGGGATCATCCGCGACATGGGCTTCAAGAAGGCCGACGACTTCTACGTCGCCATCGGCGGCGGCAAGGTGCAGGTCGGCCAGGTCGTGTCGAAGGTGATCGGGCGGCTGAAGACGACCGAGGTGGTCGCGCCGGACGAAGAGTTCACGATCAGCCGCCGCGCCCGGCGCCCGGCCGCGTCGACGAGCTACGGCATCGTCGTCGACGGCGCCGCCGACACCGAGGTGCTGGTGCGGATGGCCAAGTGCTGCACGCCGGTGCCGGGCGACGAGGTGGTCGGCTACATCTCGGTCGGCCGCGGCATCACCGTGCACCGCGAGGACTGCCCGAACGTGCGCGCGCTGCGACGCAATCCCGAGCGGTTCACGCAGGTCCACTGGGACGACGACAGCCCGGCCACGACCTCGTTCCGGGTCACCATCGCGCTGCAGTCCTGGGATCGCCCGCGGCTGCTCGAGGACGTCGCCCGCACGTTCGCCGAGTACGGCTGCAACATCGTCGAGTACGGCGGCCACGTCGCCGATCAGATGGCGCGCAACTGGTACACGGTCGAGGTGGGGGACGTGAAGACGCTGCGCTCGCTGCTGTCGGCGCTGAAGAACCTCGAGGCGGTCTTCGACGCCTACCGGGTGACGCCCGGCGGCTGAAGTAGACTCGGGGCTCATGGATCTGCTCGAAGGCGAACGCGTACTCTGGCATGGCAACCCGAGCTGGAAGTCGCTGCTGCTGTTCTACGTGAAGTGGACGCTGATCTCACTGATCCCGCTGGTGCTCTGGTACGTCTGGGATGCCACCGCGGGCGACGCGCCGGGCGCGATGCTGGTCACGCTGACGCGTGCTCGCCCTGGTGGCGACGTTCGTCGGCGGCTGGATCAAGCGCGCGACCACCCGCTACCGCGTGACCGACCGCCGGATCAACGTCCGCACCGGGCTGGTCTCCCGCCACGACGCGTCGACGCACCTCGACCGCGTGCAGAACGTCAACATCAACCAGACGGCGTTCCAGCGGCTGCTCGGCGTCGGCAACATCGACTGGGACACGGCAGGCACGGACAGCGGCGACGCCGACTTCACGTTCTACGGCATCGACGACCCCAGCGGCCTGATGCACATCGTGGACTCGGCGCTGCACGCCTCGTCGGGCCAGCGCACCGGCGGCATCTGAGCGGGCTGTCGTGAGCGCTCGGGCGAGCCGCATGCCGACGCCATCCGGGCCTTCGCGCTGCGGTTCCCGGCCGCGCGCGAGGATCATCCCTTCGGCCCCGATGCCCACGTCTTCAAGGTGGGCGACGGCAGCACCATGTTCGCCATCCTGGGCGACGGCCCGCCGGTCACGGTCACGCTCAAGCTGACCAGGGAGGAGCGCGAGGTCGCGCTCGAGCTGCCGTTCGTCACCGAGGCCCGCTACGTCGGCCGCTACGGCTGGGTGACGGCCAGCATCGAGGACGAGCCTGCGTTGGACGCCGCTCTGCGAGTGGATCCGCGAGAGCTACTGGCTGAAGGCGCCGAAAGACCTCCGCGAATCCGCCTGGTCCTAGCGTCCTACGGCTCCCAGGGCTCGCCGCCGGTGTCCCACCCGAGCAGGCAGTGCGGCGAGAGCAGCTCGGCGACCTGCTCCAGGAACTCGCGGTCGCCGTCGCCGAACGCCGCCGGCTCGTCCGAGTCGATGTCGATCTCGGCAACGACGATGTCGTCGTAGCGCACCGGTACGACGATCTCCGACCTGGTCGACAGGAAGCAGGCGAGGTACCGCGGGTCGGCGTTGACGTCGTCGACGATCTCCGTGCGGCCGCTCGCCGCCGCGGCGCCGCACACACCCTGGCCGACCGGGATCCGGACGTGCTCGGTCGCCGCCGGGCCGCGCCAGGGGCCGAGCACCAGGTCGCTCTCCTCGACGAAGTAGATGCCCACCCATGCGTAGTGCTCGATCCGGTCGTGGAGCACCTCGACCGTCTGGCGGACGATCTCGTCCACCTCGGACTCGCGGTCGATGATCTCTCCGATTTCGGCCAGCGCGGCCGCGTGGACGTCGCTCACGCCGACTCCAGCTCGTGCTCGAACCGCTCGACCGCCGAGCGCACGCCGGGATCGACGGGGATCGGCCGCCGATTCGCAAGGTCGACCTGCACAATGGTCTGCCGGGCCGACACCAGATGCTGCCCGGTCGCCGGCGTTGTCCGCCTCAAACTCCCAGACCATGCTGCTGGTGCCCATCCGGGCGACGCGGACGAATACATCCAGCAGGTCGTCGAAGCGGGCCGGCGCGTGGTACTCGACGTGCTGCGCGCGCATCACCAGCTGCGGATCGTGCGGCTCGTGCTCCAGCAGTCCGAGGTCGCGCAGGTACTCGACCCGGGCGCGGTCGAAGTACGGCATGTATCGGCCGTAGTAGACGATGCCCTGCGCGTCGGTCTCGTCGAACCCGACCCGGTGCTGTACGAGAAGCGGAAGGGCGGGCGGCGATCGTCGAGTGGCGTCACGAGCGGATCACCGAGAGCACCTCGTCGCGACGGCGCTCCATCTCCTCCTCGGACAGCGCCTCGAGGTTCAGCCGCAGCAGCGGCTCGGTGTTGGACGGCCGGACGTTGAAGTGCCAGTCGGCGAACTCGAACGAGATGCCGTCCAGGTGGGAGACCGACGCGTCCGGGCCGAATCGCTCCTTCAGCTCCTGCAGCTTGAGCGGCACGTCCTCGACGGTCGAGTTGATCTCGCCCGAGATGAAGTAGCGCTCGCGGAACGGCGCCAGCAGCTCGGAGAGCGTGCGGCCGCGCCGCGAGATCAGCTCCAGCAGCACCAGCGCCGGGACGATGCCGGTGTCGCAGTAGTAGAAGTCGCGGAAGTAGTAGTGGCCGGAGACCTCGCCGGCGAAGACCGCGTCCTCCTTGCGCATCCGCGCCTTGATGAACGCATGCCCGACCCGGTTTTCGAGCGCGGTGCCGCCCGACCGCAGCACCGTGTCGCGCACCGCCCAGGACGCGCGCAGGTCGTAGATGATCTTGGCGCCGGGGTGCTTCTCGAGCATCGACTCCGCCAGCAGGGCGGTGATCAGGTCGCCGGGCACGAACTCGCCCGTATCGTCGATGAAGAAGCAGCGGTCGGCGTCGCCGTCCCAGGCGATGCCCAGGTCGGCCGACTCGCTCGCGCACCTTGCCGATGATGAACTCGCGGTTCTCTTCGAGCAGCGGGTTCGGCTCGTGGTCGGGGAAGGTGCCGTCGGGATCCATGAGCATGGCTACGGCGTCGAGCGGCAGCTGGTCGAGCAGCGGGGCGACCATCGGGCCTGCCATGCCGTTGCCGCCGTCGAACACGACGTTGCATGCTGCTCCATCTCGCCGGGATCGATGAACGATCAGCGCCCGTCGGTGAACCCCGCGAGGATGTCGCGGCTCGTGCCTCGTGGTGCCGCTTTGGCATCCGGCAGGGTCGTCGAGGCGAGCTGCTTGATCGTCTCGAGGCCGGTGTCGCCGCCGACCGGCTGTGCGCCGCGGCGCACCATCTTCATGCCGTTGTACTCGCCGGGTTGTGCGAGGCGGTGACCTGGATGCCGCCGTCGTAGCCGTGCTCTCCGACGGCGAAGTACAGCATCTCGGTGCCGATCTGGCCGAGCAGTCGATCGACGTCGGCCCCGGCGCGCGGTTGCGCCGCGGATCAGCGGCCTCGGCCAGATCGCGGTGAGGAGAGCCGCATGTCGCGGCCGATCGGCCATCACTCGGGCTCGAACGCCGCCACGTAGGCGCGGCCCATCGCGATGCGGCGCCGTCGCGTCGAGCTGATCGGGCACAATTCCCCGGACGTCGTAGGCTTTGAACACGGATGGGGCGAGCATCCGCGAGAGCATAGAGCAGGTGAGTTGCGCCCGTTGCGGGTCGCCGATGCCGTCGATATGGCTAGACGCTGCTATGCGCACAACGCCGAGTTTCTGGAGCCGTTCGATCCGCCTCGGGCGAGGAGTTCTGACGGTCGAGGGGCAGCGCCGGGAGGTCGAGCAGTTCGGTCGGCGGCGCCGTGGGCACCGGTCAGCGGTTCCTGATCCCCGACGCCGGCGCCGGTGGTCGTGCTGGGTGTCGTACGAACATCGTCCGCGGGCCGTTTCGGAGTGCCAACATGGGCTACTGCCGTGGCGCGCGAGGTGAACGGCCGCGGCATCGCCACCCAGGCCGTCGGCGAGGTCGGCCACTGGGCGTTCGGCGAGGCCGGGCTGCACCGGCTGGAGGCGGGGACGCTGGTCGACAACCACGCCTCGCAGAGGTGCTCGCAAAGAACCGTTTCGACCGGATCGGGGTCGCCCGCCACTACCTGCACATCAACGGGGACTGGCGCGACCACGTGCTCTTCCAGCGGGTGGCCGACGGGTGACCGTCACCCTGCGGCCGATGGACGAGGAGGAGTACGAGGAGTTCGTCCGCGACGCGGTCGACGGGTACGTCGACCAGCTGGTCGACTCGGGTGGCTGGACGGCCGGACGAGGCCCGGGCGAAGGCCGACGCGGACTTCTCCCGGCTGCTGCCCGACGGGCTGGCCACGGAGGAGCAGCACCTGACCATGATGGTGGACGACGCGTCCGGCCAGGTGGTCGGCAGGCTGTGGTTCAGCGCCCTCGAGCGGAACGGCCGCAGGTACCTGTGGGTGCACGACATCTCGGTGCTGCCGGACGCCCGCGGCCAGGGACACGGCCGGGCCGGGATGCTGGCGCTGGAGGACGAGGCGCGGCGCCTCGGCCACGACGAGCTGCGGCTGAACGTGTTCGGGCACAACGAGGTCGCCCGCGGGCTCTACCGCTCGCTCGGCTACGCCGAGGTCGCCGTTGAGATGCAGAAGCAGCTCGAGGTCTAGCCGGGCAGGCCCGCGCGGGCCGAGTTGAGCGCGATGGCGCGCTCCAGCGCCGCGGCCCGGGCGTCCTCGAGCTTCATCGAGAACTCCTCGTCCGCCGGATCGAGCAGCGCGATCCGCTGCGGCCGGTCGCCCTCGCGGACAACCTCGACGACGGTGCCAGACGTGATCGATCGGATGTCGACCTTCCACAGCTCGAGGCCGGCACGGCGGCGGCGCGAGACCATGGCCAGGCCGCCGGCGATCAGCGCGACCAGGACGAGCGCGATCAGCACGTCGAGCAGCATGCTCCTACGCTATCGCTCGTCCCAGGCGTCCCGCACCCGTTCGAGCGTGCGCGACAGGTGCTCGGGCATCACTCTGACGTCCGCCAGCACCGGCATGAAGTTCGTATCGCCGTTCCAGCGGGGCACGACGTGCATGTGGACGTGCCCCTCGACGCCGGCGCCGGCCACCCGGCCCAGGTTGAGCCCGGCGTTGTAGCCCATGCGGCGCCATCGCCCGGTCGAGCGCGGCGATCGAGCCGGCGCCAGCAACTCCCACATCTCGGCGCGCTCCTCGGCGTCGAGCTCGCCCGGAGCCGCGACGTGGCGGTAGGGCGCGACCATCAGGTGGCCGTTCGAGTACGGGTAGAGGTTGAGCAGCACGAAGCAGCGCTCGCCGCGGTGCACGATCAGCGCGCGGTCGTCGTCGCCGTCCTCGCGGCTTCGCGCAGAAGATGCAGCGATCGTCGCCCTTGTCGCCGGAGGCGCCGGCGACGTACTCCAGCCGCCACGGCGCCCACAGCCGCTCCACGCCTAGAGCCACCTCTTCCAGCGGAAGAAGCCCAGCATGGCGGCCGAGATCAGCAGCATGCCGACGATCACGTCGACGAATCCATGCTGCACGTGGCTGAACGGGATGTGCTCGAAGTTCATCCCGTAGATCCCGCTGATCAGCGTCAGCGGCAGGATGATCACGCTGAAGACGGTCAGCACCCGCAGGATGTCGTTCTGGTTGTGCTGCGATCACCGTCTCGTTGGTCTGCTCGAGCGCCTCGACGACCTCCTTGTAGTTGTCGAGCTGGTCCCAGATGCGCTCGGAGGAGTCGACGATGTCGTCGAAGTAGACCTCGAGGTCCTCTGGCAGGTAGCGGGCGCGGACCCGCTCCAGCAGCCGCAGCGTGCTGCCGCTCGGGCTTGATGATCTTGCGGTAGGCGATGATCTCCTGCTTGGCGTTCGAGATGTCGCGCGCGACGTCCTCGCTGCGCTCGTCCCAGATCGCGTCCTGCAGGCGGTCGAGCTTGAACCCGATCTTGTCGAGGATCGGGAAGCAGTAGTCGAACGACTCGGACAGGATCTCGTAGAGCAGATAGCCGGCGCCCTTCGAGAAGTACTCCTCCCGCAGTTCAGCGTTGTTCGACAGCCGGGAGAACAGCCGGCCGACCGGCTTCAGCGTGATGTTGGGCAGGGTGATGACGTAGTCGGCGCCGACGAAGATGTTCAGCTCGGCCGCGTTCAGCCGGCCGATCGACTTGTCGAAGTACGGCAGGTGCAGCACCATGAACAGGTAGTCGTCGTACTCGTCGATCTTCGGCCGCTGACGGGTCGACAGCACGTCCTCGAGGTCGAGCTCGTGGAAGTCGAAGTGCTCGGCGAGCCAGCCGGTCTCGGTGGCCGTCGGCTCCTCGATGTTGAGCCAGCGAACTCCGCCGAACTCGAGCTCAGCGACCTGCGGCTCGGACCGCTCGACCGGTAGCCGCTGCTGCGCCTGTCGGCGCCGGCGGACTGTCCTCGGGATCCGTGGCAGGTTCGGCATCCTGGGTCACCGGTCGAATATCGGTCGTCATCACGTCTGCAGTCTACTCGTAAGGGGCGTTCGCCGCCCGGACTTCGTGCCCTTCTGGTATCGGCTCGGGGGCGCGTGTTGCCTGAGCGCGCACGGCGTCCGCGGATCAGATAGGTGGCCAGCAGCAGCGCGGACACCGGGCCGACGGCGAGCTTGACCGGGATCGACAGCCCGGACGGTGTGACGAATCCCTCGATCAGCCCGGCGATGATCAGCAGCGGCACCGTCCCGGCCGCCACCAGCCCGGCCTTGGCTCCTTGCCGGCGCAGCACGTCGGCCCGCGGCTCGGGACGGGCGCGCACCATGGCGTCCGCCACGGCCAGCCCCGCGCCCCCGGCGATCGCGAACGCGGACAGCTCGAGCAGGCCGTGGGGCAGGATCAGCGACCAGTACTCGGAGCTGAATCCGTCGTGGTTGACGACCCCCGAGAGCACGCCCAGCAGCATCGAGTTGCTGTAGATGATGTACAGCGTCAGCAGGCCCATCGTCAGCCCGCCGCCGAACGCATAGAAGCTGACCAGGATGTTGTTCGTGAAGATGCCGGCCGCCTCCGGGCCCATCAGCCCGGCCGGGATCGGGTCGTGCTCGAAGTACGCCGCGTCGCGCACGGACGGCGGGAGGAAGGCGGCCGCGCTGACCGGGTCGGCCATCGCCCAGGCGAAGGCGGCCAGCGTGATGGCGATGCCCAGCGAGGCGCAGACCGCGATCGGCCGGCGCAGCTCCCAGACCAGCCGCGGGTAGCCGATCCACAGGAACCCGCCCAGCGCCCGGAGGCTGCCGCCGCGCGCCGGGTGGACGGCGGCGTGCGCCCGCACCACGAGATCGTTGAGCCGGGGAAGCAGGGGGGACAGCGGCTCCCGCGAGCGCAGCACAGCGATATCGGCGGCGGCCTGCTGGTAGCGCACGCACAGCAGGTCGATGCGCGCAGCGTCCATCGTCTTCGGGTGGCGGCGCCGCTCGTCGACAAGCTCCGCCAGCTCGTCCCACTGCGGTGCTCGTGTCGCCGCCCATTGGCGCTCCGACCCGGTCGATATCATCATCGCGACCACGCTAGCGGAGGCATAGGCTGTTCAACGATCGCATGCAACTGACCACGCCCGGCCGTGTCGTGGTCGACAGGGACATCGCCGGCGTCGGTACCCGCATGCTCGCCCAGGCGATCGACCTGCCCCTGATCGTGGCCGTGGAGCTTGGCGTTGTCTTCGTCGGCGGCATGTTGTCGGCGGGAAGCGAGTCGCTTGCCCTGGTGTTCATGATCGTCGTCGGCGCGGTCGTGCCGTTCGTCTACTTCATCGTGCCCGAGGGGCGCGGTCGGCAGACGCCCGGGAAGAAGGCCCTCCGCGTGCATGTGGTCACCGTGGACGGCGGGCCGATCGGCTGGCGCGAGTCGGTGATCCGCAACATCATCCGGCCGATCGACTTCCTGCCCGTGCTGTACGTGCTGGGCGGGTTCGTCGCCGTCGGATCCTCGCGCAGCCAGCGGCTGGGTGACCACGCCGCCGGCACGGTGTGCGTGCGCATGCCGGAGGAGGGCAACCTGGCGACGCTGGCCTCGTCGGCGCCCACGTTCAGTGCCGCGGTCGAAGCTCTCAGCGGCGGGACGCCCGTTGCGCCGACGTATCCGACGCTGCCGCCCGACCTGGTCGAGGACCTCCGGGTCTATGCCGACCGCGAGCACGACCTCGAGCCGGATGCGCGAGCCGCCCTGGCCCGCGGGCTGGCCGCGCGGTTGGAGCCGTTCCACCCGCGGCCGGAGGGGATGACGGTGGAGGAGTTCATCGTCCGGGCGGCCGTCACGTACGCCGGCGAGCAGACACCCGCCTCCGTCGCCGGCTACCCCGAGCTGCCTCCCGGCCTGATCGCCGTGCTCGAGCTGTTCCGCGCCCGTCGCGGCGATATCGATCCCGACCGCCGCGACGCCCTGGCCGAGCGGATCGTCGAGCACCTGCGTGCGTACCACCCGCCGCCGCCCGGCATGGGTGCGGACGAGTTCGTCACCCGCGCGGCGGCGACCTACGCAGCCGGCCGCCGATGACCGGTGACGTCGGCCGCCGTCCGATGGACATCGGCGCCCTGCTGGACGTGGCGTTCGGTCTCTACCGCAGATACTTTGTCGCCATCGTGGGCACCGCGGCGGTGGTCACCGTCCCGCTGGCGCTGCTCGAGTCGCCGCTGGCGATCTCCGACAGCGACAACGCGTCGTTGTTCGCCACGCCGATCGAATACGTCATGGGATTCCTGATCGCGGCGCCGATCGCGGTGGCGATCGACCTGGCGGCCCGCGGCGAGACGCCGACGATCGCCGGTGCGTGGCGCCGCACTGCCCCCCGCCTGGGCGGTCTGTTCCTCGCCATGGTGCTGACGCTGCTCGCGATCATGCTCGGGCTGCTGGCGGTGCTGGTGGGCGCGATCGTGGTCAGCGTGCTGCTGGCGCTGACGGCGCCGGCGCTAGTCGTCGAGTCGCTCAGCGCGACCGATGCGATGCGCCGCAGCAGGCGCCTGGTGTCGGGGTCGTTCTGGCGCGTGCTGGGCATCATCGTCGTCGCCAACATCGTCGTCAGCATCGCCAACATCGCGCTGGAGGGGGCCGCTCGCGCGATCGGACTGGCGGCCAGCAGCGAGGACCTGGCGCTGATCGGCGCCGTGCTGGTCACCAGCCTGCTGGTCAAGCCGTTCGGCGTCCTGGTCACCGTGCTCCTGTACTTCGACCAGCGGCTGCGGCGGGAGGGCGCCGACGTCGAGGCGGCGATCGACGCGCTCGGCCCACCGGTGGCCAGGTGAGCGCTGACGCGCTGGTCGCCCGCGCCGGCGCAGCGGCGCACCGGTCGGCAGGCGACCTCGACGCCGCCCGCAGCGCGGCGGCCGACAGCATTCAGCAGCCCGGCACGCACCACGAGAGCCTGCTCGCGCGGCTGCTCAACTGGATCGGCGAGCAGCTGGCCCGGCTGCTGCCCGACGTCTCGTTCAGCGGAGGAGGCGGAGTGGCAGGGTTCGCCACCTGGATCGTGCTGGCGGCGCTCGCCGCCGGGTGCATCTACGTGATCGTCCGCGCCGTCCGCGACCGTCCCGCGCGCCGCCCGCGTGAGCCGGGTCCAGCGGCGGAGCGGCTCCCCGACCTGCCGCTCGATCGGGCTCGGGCGCAGGCCCTGGGGCTGGCCGACGCCGACCCGTTGGCCGCGCTGCGCCTGCTGTACCCGGCGCTGATCGCCGAGCTCCTGCGGCGCAGGGGCTGGCGGGCGGTGGCCGGACGCACGAACTGGTCGGTTATCCGCCGCGTCGGGCCGCGGACGCCGCAGGGGTCGGCGCTGACCGAATGCACCAGGCTCTTCGAGAGTGCCGTCTACGGCCGCCGGCCGGCGAGCCGCGACGACGTTGCGCGGGTCGACGAGCTGGCGCCGGCGGTGCTGGCATGAGCCTCAGCCGCGACGCGATCATCCTGATCGGCCTCGTGTTCGCCCTCGCCGTCGGCACGCTGGCGCTCAGCTCTGGGTCGAAGTCCGCCGGGCCGCCCTACCAGCTGTCCGGGCACGGACCGGTGCTCGGGCTCTCGGGCCTCGGCGCCGGACTCGACGCGGCCGGCGTCGACGTCGAGCGGGGTGTGCGGCCGGCGCTGGGGACGCACGGGCTGACGGTGCTCGTCCAGCCTCAGGAGTTCAGCCGCGACGAGGCGGCCGAGTGGCGCCGGGCGATCGGCGACGGCGCGACCGTGCTGCTGGCGGCCAGCCGTCCGAACGCCCTGACCCGGGCGCTCGGCCTGCGGTACGGGCCGGGCGGCGTGACGACCGCGACCGAGGCCGGTGCCCGCGCCTTCCCTGACGCGACCTTCCCGAGCACGGTGGAGCCTGCGTTCTCGGCGACGCCGGACGGCAGCGAGGTGCTGGTCGAGAGCCCCGGCGGCCCGGCGATGGTCGTCATCCCGCTCGGTCAGGGCGCGGTCTGGGCGGCCTCGTCGCCGCGCTGGCTGACCAATGCTGGGATCGACCGCACGGGACTGCCGATCGCCCTGCCGCTGGCGTCGGCTGCGGGAGGCACGGTGACCGTGGACGAGTTCCACCACGGCGCCGGGCCCCGCGGCGGGACGTTCGGCTACCTGCCCGCTGGTCTGCAGCTGGCGCTGCTCGAGGCGGCGATCATCGCGCTGGCGGTGCTGCTGACCGTTGCCCGGCGGCTCGGGCCCGCGGTGGCGGACGCTGCGGCGCACCAGCCGAGCACGGCGGAGCTGGCCCGGTCGATGGGCGCGATGTA
The DNA here is from genome assembly GCA_963720885.1 of uncultured Actinomycetes bacterium. Lineage (GTDB taxonomy): Bacteria > Actinomycetota > Thermoleophilia > Gaiellales > JAICJC01 > DATLLN01. The sequence continues at coordinate 159,539 of CAVRGW010000005.1, forward strand.
CCGCGCCGGGTCGCGCCTGGAGGCGGCGACCGCCGCGCTCGGCGGCCAGCTGCGGCGACGCGCGGGCGGCCTTGCCGGTCGTGTCGAAGGGCCGCTGGCGGCGCTCGAGGCGGCCCCGGACGAGCGGCAGGCGGTGGCCGCGTGGCACACGGCGGACGAGGCGACGAGGAGGGTGACCGGTGCAGGTACGTGAGTTCTTCGAGGCCGGCCGTGAGGCGCTCGGCCGGGTCGTGGTGGGGAACGAGGAGACGGTCGACGGCCTGCTCGCCGCGCTGGTGCTGGAGGGCCACGTGCTGATCGAGGGGCCGCCGGGCACGGCAAAGACCCTGCTCGCACGCTCGCTGGCGCGGATCGCCGGCCTCGGCTTCGCCCGCGTGCAGTTCACCCCCGACCTGATGCCGGCTGATCTGACTGGAACGCTCGTCTGGGTGCCCGGCGAGGGGAAGTTCGAGCTGCGACAGGGGGCCGATCTTCGCCTCGGTGATCGTCGCCGACGAGATCAACCGCACCCCGCCCAAGACGCAGGCTGCGCTGCTCGAGGCGATGGAGGAGGGCCGGGTGACGATCGAGGGCGAGACGCTCGATCTGCCGCGTCCGTTCGTCGTCTGCGCCACCGAGAACCCGATCGAGTTCGAGGGCACCTACCCGCTGCCCGAGGCCCAGCTCGACCGCTTCCTGTTCAAGCTGCTCGTGGGATACCCGAATCCGCAGGAGGAGCGCGAGATCCTGCGCCGCCACCAGTCGGGCTTCCGGGCCCGCGACCTCGACCAGATCGACCTGCCCGCGCTGCTCGACCCCGCCGGCGTGCTGGCGCTGCAGTCCGAGGCGATGGCGGTGACGGTGGTCGACGACGTGCTCGGGTACGCGGCCGAGCTGGGCGCGTGGCTCCGGGCCAGCCCGGACGTGCTGGTCGGCCCCAGCCCGCGCGGGACGATCGCCCTTGTGCTGGCGGCCAAGGTGATGGCCGCGGCGAGGGGCGACGCCTACGTCACGCCCGACGACCTGCAGTCGCTGGCGCTGCCGGTTCTGCGCCATCGGATCGTCCTGTCGACGGACGCCGAGCTGTCCGGGCGGTCGGCTGACGCCGTCGTCGGCCTGGCACTCGAGGCGGTCGCGGTGCCGCGCTGATGGTCACCCGTCGCGGCGTGATCGCGCTGGCCGGCGTCGCCGCCCTGGTGGTCGTCGCCTGGCCAGTCGGGCTGGCGGGGTGGGCCTTCGCCGCCGGGAACCTGTTCGTCCTGGCGGCGATCGCGGCGGACTGGCTGGCGGCGGAGCCGGGAGCGATCGACCTCGAGCGGCCTGCGCCCGAGCCGCTGTCCGTAGGGCGTGAGAATGCCGTCCGCCTGGTCGTCCGCAACGGCAGCAGCCGGCCGCGCCGGGTCGCGGTGGGTGACGGGCCGCCGCCTCGAACGCGGCTGTGGCCGACCACGGCGACGATCGAGCTGGGCGCGCAGGACGAGTTGGCCGTCGACCAGACGCTGGTGCCGCGGGCGCGCGGGCCGGTGCGGTTCCCGGCGGCCGAGGTGCGCGTCGAGGGGCCGCTCGGCCTTGCCTTCCGCGAGCGCTCGCATCCGGCCACCGCCATCGAGGCCGTGGCCATCGCGGACGTGATCCAGCTGCGGGAGCGCAGTCTGCTGCCCAGCGGCCGGCGGATCGGCGGCTTGCGTGCCATCCGCGCCGAGGCGGTTGGCCGCGAGTTCGAGAGCCTGCGTGAGTACGTGCGGGGGGACGACTACCGGCGGATCTCGTGGAAGGCGACGGCCAGGCGCGGCCGGCCGGTTGTCGCGACCTACCGGCCTGAGCGCCGCCAGACGCTGCTGCTGGCCGTCGAGGCCGGCCGGCTGATGGTCGGCGGTGGAGGGGACGGGCTGGACAAGCTCGACCGCTCCGTCAACGCGGCCGTGATGCTGGCCGCGATCGCTCGCGAATACGACGACGCCGTCGGTGTGACCGTGTTCTCCGACCGGCTGCGGGCGGCGTTGCCCGCGGCGGCACGGCCTGGCCAGCTGCGCCGGGTGCTCGATCTGGTGTCGCCGGTCGACCCCGAGATGACCGAGCCGGACTGGGCGCAGGGCCTGGCCGCGGCTTCGCGGCTTTCCCAGCGGCGCGCGCTGGTGGTCGTTCTGTCCGACGCGATGTACCTGGAGACCGACGCCCGGCTGACGGCGCGACTGTCGCTGCTGGCACGCCGCCACGTCGTGGTGTTCGCGGCGCAGCGCGATGCCGAGCTGGCCGCGATGGCCGGTCTCGACGTGGCCGGCGGCGAGTCGCTGTATCAGCGAGCGGCGGCCGTTCGCCTGATCGACCAGCGTTCGGCCGCGCTGACGGCCCTGTCGCGAGGCGGCGTCCACGTGCTGGACGCTGATCCCGATGCGCTGACCGAGCAGCTGGTGGCCCGCTTCCACGCACTTCGCAGCGCGGGCGTGCTGTAGCGTCTCGGCCGTGAACCGCCCGGTCAAGCACAGCACCGCGGACGAGCATTTCCTGCGGCGTGAAGATCCGGCGTTTCTGCACACCGACCCATGGCGGATCCTGCGGATCACCGGCGAGTTCGTGCGCGGCTTCGACCTGCTGGCCGAGATCGACCTGGCGGTCACCGTGTTCGGCTCGGCGCGAATCGTTGAGGGCAGCCCCGAGTACGCGGCGGCGGCCGAGCTGGGCGCGCTGCTGGCCCGCGAGGAGTTCGCGGTGATCACGGGCGGAGGTCCGGGGGTCATGGAGGCGGCGAACCGCGGCGCGATGGAGGCCGGTGGCGTCTCCGTGGGATGCAACATCGAGCTGCCCCACGAGCAGTACGCCAATCCGTACACCACCATCTCGCTCGACTTCCGGTACTTCTTCGTGCGCAAGACGATGTTCGTCAAGTACTCCGAGGCGTTCGTCGTCTTTCCCGGCGGCTTTGGCACGCTCGACGAGTTGTTCGAGGCGGTCACGCTTGTCCAGACCGGCAAGATCCACCGCTTCCCGGTGGTGCTCTACGGCGCCGACTACTGGGCCGGGCTGGTCGACTGGCTTCGCGACCGCCCGGAGGTCGAGGCGAAGGTGTCGCCGGGTGACATCGACATCCTGCAGGTCGCCGACACGCCCGCGGAGGCCTGCCGGATGGTGGTCGACTGCGTGCGCGGCAACTGCGACCATCCCGTCCACCAGCAGCCCGGGCCGGAGTCCTGATGGAGCGGAACCAGGCGCTCCTGCTGGCGATCGTCGCGGGTGGCGTGATCGGCTGCCAGGCGCCGATCAACCGCGCGCTCGGGGGTCACGTCGGCAACATGCAGGCGGCGCTGGTCAACTTTCTGGTCGGCGGGACGGTGGTGCTCGTGATCGTGCTGTTCAGCGGCGGTCTGTCTGGCATCGCGTCCGACCCCGTGCGCTGGCACTACCTGGGCGGGCTGGCCGGGGCGCTGTTCGTGATCACGGCGATCGTCACCCTGACCCCGCTCGGCGTGACGCTGCAGACGCTGACGGTGATCACCGCTCAGCTGTCGATCGCGGTTGTGATCGATCAGTTCGGGCTGTTTGGCGTCGACCGCAGGCCGCTGACGGTCGAGCACCTGGTCGGCATCTGCCTGGCGCTGGCCGGCGTGTTCGTCTTCGCCAGAGCCTGACGCTACGTCTGCGGCGCGTAGCGGCGGTGCAGCAGCAGCCGGTTTCCGTCGGGATCCGCGAACAGCGCCATGTGGCAGACGCCGGTGTCGAAGGTTCCCATCGAGAACTCGACGCCGGCCGCCTCCAGCTCCGCCTGCGCCGCGGCCACGTCCGGCACCCGCAGCGCGATCCCGGCGAGGTTCGGCTCGAACGGCATGCCCTGGCTCTCCGGTGCCCAGACGCCAAGCGTCACCTGGCCGGCTCGGAACTCGGCGCCCGCAGGCGAGTCCTTCTCCTTCTCCAGCCCCAGCGTCTCGCCGTAGAACCGCTTTGCCCGCTCGACGTCCCGCGTCGGCACGGCCACGAAGTCCACTCGTTCCACCTCGATCATGGCCGGAGCCTACCAGCGGCATGGCGTTCGCTAATGTCAGCGGCGCGATTCCGGAGTTCCGCGTCATCGTCGTTCCCTACGAGCTCGGCCGCCTGCGCGACGGGGTCGGCCGCGGCGCGGAGCGGCTGCTCGCCGCGGGCGCCGAGGATGCGCTGGCATCGGCGGCGCGCGACGGTCCGGACCGACATGGTGCTGTTCGACGAGACGTTCGAGCGCACCGGGTACGGCGAGGTGGACGGGTCGTTCGACCTGATCCGCGCGGTGGCCGAGCGGGTATCGGCGGCGCGCGCCGAGGGCGCGTTTCCCGTGCTGCTCGGCGGAAGCTGCTTCATCGGCGTCGGCGTGGTCGCCGGGCTGCGCGAGCCGTCGCCGGGCGTCGTCTGGCTGGACGCGCACTCGGACTTCAACACGCCGGACACGGCGATCTCCGGCTACTTCGACGGGATGGGGCTGGCGGTGCTCGCCGGCGATGCCTGGCAGGCGCTGCATGCCACCGTGCCGGGCGCACGGCCGGTGCCGCAGACGGCGATGGTGCTGGCCGGGGCACGCGACTTCGAGCCGCCGGAGGAGGTGCGGCTTGCCGCCTGCGACATCGCACAGATCGGGGCCGAGCGGATGTCGACGCCTGACGCATTGCTCGACGCCGTTGCGTGCGCTCGAGCCGGAGCCGACCGGCATCTACCTGCACCTCGACCTGGACGTGCTCGACGAGGCGGTCGCGCCGGTCAACGTGTACCACGCTCCGGGCGGCATCACAGGCGAGCAGTTGGCCGACATCGCCGAGGCGATGTGCCGCGAGTTCCCTGTGCGAGCGGTCTCGCTGACCGTGTACGACCCCGGGTTCGACCCCGAGGGGCGGGTGCCGCCGATCGCGATGGAGGTGCTACGGCGAGTGGCCGGCGCGGCGGTGTAGCCGGGCGGGCCAATCTCCAGCAGGCGACATCCGGGCTCCGAGCTACGGTCGTGCGATGCACCCGTCGGAGGAGGATCCCGGTCCGCGCACGTCAGGAGCGGTAGAGCCGCGGTGGCCGGTCGCGCTCGCCATCGGCGGCTTCATTGCGATCAACGTCGTACTCCGCGTGGCGGAGCCCGAGACGGCATCGCTCGGCCCGCGCTGGCTCGTCCTGGGCATCGAGGTGGCGATGCTGCTGACCTGCTGCTGGCGGCAGATCCCGACGCGCGTGATGGCGCGCAGGGCACCGCTTCGGCCGGCTCTCGCTCGCGCTGGTCTTCTGCTGGCCGGCGCCGTCCTGCTGTCCACAGGCATCCTCATCGACGATCTCATCACCGGTGGCGGGGTGACCAAGTCGGCGACCGCGCTGCTCGCGTCGGGTGCGCTCGTCTGGCTCGGCAACAGCCTGATCTTCGGGTTGCTCTACTGGCTGCTGGACAGCGGCGGGCCGCTGGCCAGGTTTCGCGGAGAGCGGGAGTTCCCGGACTTCGCGTTCTCCCAGCAGCTCAGCCCTGAGCTGGCGCCGGCCGGATGGCGGCCGATGTACGTCGACTACTTCATCCTCGGCATCACGACCAGCACGGCGTTCAGCCCGACGGACGTGATGCCCATGCGGGCCTGGGCCAAGCTGATGATGGCCGCGCAGTCGCTGATCTCGCTGATCGTCGTCGGCCTGGTGATTGCCCGGGCAGTGAACGTGTTCAGCTGATGGGCGACGGAGCGCCACCACACGCACATCGAGTGGCTGTCCACGCTGCTGCTGGCACTGGCGGCGATCGCCACCGCCTGGAGCACGTACCAGTCCGCGCAGTGGCGCGGCGAGCAGGCGTCCAACACGGGGAAGTCGACGGCCGCGCGGATCGAGTCCTCGAGCGGCCTCGACCCGCGCCGGCCAGCTGACGCAGATCGACATCGCCACGTTCGTCCAGTGGACCGACGCGACGGTGGGCGGGCACCCGGCGCTGGCCCGCTTCTACCGCGAGCGGTTCCGGTCGGAGTTTCGGACGGCGTTCGATGCGTGGATCCTGACCGATCCGCTGCGCAGTCACGATGCGCCGAAGACGCCGTTCGCGATGCCTCAGTACCGGGTGGCCGAACAGGCGACCAGCGCCGGCCTGGACGCACAGGCCGCCGCCCATGCCGACGACGCCGCCGCGGCGAACCACCGCGCGGACAGCTACATGCTTGGCGTCGTGCTGTTCGCGACCGCGCTGTTCTTCGCGGGGATCTCCACCAAGCTGCGCGACGCGCGCCAGCGGTACGTCGTTCTGGGGATGGGCTACACCGTGTTCCTGGGCGCGCTGGTCTGGCTGGCGACGCTGCCGGTCGAGCTCACCGCCTAGGTGTCCTGCCCACGGAGGTTGTGAACGCGGCTGATGGGTGGTGTGTCCGCCGAGTGCCTGTCAGCTGTGGGGCCGCTGCTCGTTGTAGTGGTCGCAGCCGGTATGGCAAGGCGTGGGCTCTGGCGTGGTGGTCGTGAGTAGGTGACCTGGCCGTAGCGCCCATTCGCGGCTCAGGGTCTGGTGGAAGCGCTCGACCTTGCCGTTTGACCTGCGGGCGGCGTGGTGGGATCAGCAGATGGCTGATGTGGTGCGCGGCAGACGAGCAGCTGCGAGCGACTGGTTACTTGCGTGTACGTCCAGGCGTTGTCTGTCGTCGGCCGTGCTGCGGTGATGCCGAGGGCTGCGGAAGAAGGCCAGGGCGCGCTGTGACGAAGCGCGGTGACGGTGCTCGGAGCGCTCGTCGGGGTGCAGCTCGCTGTAGGCGAGTCGGGAGTGGTCGTCGACGATGGCTGTGGGCGTACTCGTAGCCGCCAGCGGGCGCGCCGCTCCGTGCTGCTGCGGTCTGTGACGATCGCCGGTGACGTGCGTGGCCGGGCCTGGTGAACCGGGCGTAACCGTTTTGTGTCGATGTGCAGCAGGTCTCCCGGACAGGCGCTCATCAGCCATGCGTGTAGCGCGGCCACGCGCCCGTTCACGACCAGCGCGCGCTGCGCGACAGGCCGTGCGGCGAAGCACCTTCCACACCGTCTGGTGAGGATGACCCGGACCCGGCCGGCGATCAGCCGCGGCCCCCAACCGGTCTGCGCTGCCGCGCCAGCACAGATCCGCTCCTGCTGGGCGGCCGACAGGACGCCGCGGCCTGGGCGACGTGCGGCCGACTCGATCGGTCACACGAGACAGGACGAGCGCGACCGACGTCGCTGGGGCTCGCTCGCCTGCCGCTAACGCGTACCACCAGCGATGCGCCGTCGCCGGCGCACTCCAACCCTGCCGCGCCACGCGCCGCCTGACGCTGCGACGACCGATCACACACAACCAACAGGGTCATCGCCGCGACCAGCAGGTCCGAGCTTCGCATTACCGTGCAACATTCATCCGGGATCCTCCTTCGAGTCTGTCGATCTTGGCAGACCACAGCCACTCGAGGAGGCTCGGATGGAACTGTCAACCAGTTCACAACGATCTGTAGGCACGTCACCTAGGGCGGGGTCTGATCGCGGTCGGCCTCGGCAACCCACCGCGGGAAGTGGTGCTCGGCCCAGCCGCGGTCGACGCTGCCGAGGGTCATGCCTCGGAGCGCGGGGCGGGTCGACGGGTTGAGCACCGCCATGTAGATGTGGCCGGCGATCAGCAGTGAAGTCAGCAGCGCGAGCGGCCCGTGCAGGTTGCCGAGCAGCGGGCCGGCCGCCAGCACCAGCCACACACCCGAGGCGTACAACCCGGCGAATCCCGCCAGCGCCAGCCGGGCGTTCAGCTTCTGACCGGCGTTGAAGCGGCCGACAGGCGGTGGAGGGCGGCGGGCCAGGATGCGCCCAGGAGACAGCCACGCTCGGTCGTCGCCGTCGAGATGCCGAAGCTCCCTCGCTGTCGACGCCAGCGCTCCGCCGCCGCGGCCCGCCAGCAGCCCGGCCAGGCCGGCGACGAGCACCGCCGCCGCTCCCACGTGCACGTCGAACCAGGCTGTCGTCCATGTCCAGTGGTGCGGCACCTGCGTCCCGCTGAGCAGCATGGCCGCGAACGCCGCCGCCACCAGCCAGTGCGCCAGACGTTCGGTTCCGGTGAACCGGTGAATCAGTGCCACCGACTGATCATGCCCCGGCAAACCTGATGAAATCCTGACGCCCGCGCCTGGAAGTCCCCTCTGCAAGACGCGGGGATGACGCTCCAACCAGCCGTCGAGGCGATGCTCGGACGGGCTGCGGTGAAATCGCGGATCCGGGATTCCGCGGATGCGGTCACCATCTCACCGTGCGAGGTTGCGGCTACGAGCGGGCCGCAATCGCCAAGGGAAGGGCGCCATGCGTGCTGTTGCTGTGCTGTTGAGTGCGTCCGTGTTGAGCCTCGTGGCGGTCGGATCGGCGAATGCCCTACCGGGGTGGCGAAGCGTTTCTGCTCCCGGTGTCGGCCTTACTGCCGTCAGCGCAGGGGGGCGATGGGACGCGTGGGCGGTCAATGGGCCGAGGCTGTACCGGTACGACCGCGGCGGGTGGACATTCCGACGATCGATCACCGGCGCGACGCTCGCCGATATCAACGTCGACTCGGCAAGCGACGGGTGGGCGGTGGGCAGCAAGGGGACGACCGCGTTTGCGCTGCGCCTGACGGGCAGTGGTTGGCATACGTGGGCGACGCCGCAGCCCGCGAGCAGTGGGTTCACTGCGGTTGATGCGGAGTCACCGACTGACGCGTGGGCGGTCGGATCCGCCGGTACGGCGACGCTGGCCGAGCATTGGGATGGCAACGCCTGGTCGATCGTTCCGACGCCTGCGCTCCCCGGCCCGGCCGTTCTGCGATCGGTCGCAGTCGCTGCTGGGTCCGATGTCTGGGCGGTCGGCGACTACACCGATCCCAAGGCCTTCGAACACGGCCGCGTCCCTCTCATCGAACACTGGGACGGCACCACGTGGACACGCGTGCCGACCCACATTACGCCTGACTACAGCGACGGTTTCCAGGACTACTTCCTGCGCGACGTCGCAGTCGCCGGAGGACGTGCCTGGGTGGTCGGTGACCAGCAGGCGTACCACATCGATCGCCCGATCGTCGAGCGGTGGAACGGCACCAGATGGAGCAACCTCTCGGTGCCGGTCTACTTTGGCTCGAGCGGCAGCTGCAACGACCGGCCGCTGGTAACCGTCTCGGCCGTCAGCGCCTCGAACATCTGGGCGTTCGGCCGTTGCTGGGACGAGTTCCAGCGCACATACTTCTCGGAGGCAACTGCGCTCAGCTTCGCGGGCGGCTCCTGGAGCTGGACAAGCCTGCCCGGCCCGTACAACCAGCAGGCGGCATACGGCTCAACCACCATCCCGGGAACCCAGCGGCTGTGGGCGGTCGGCTCAGGCAGTCTGGTGGACGAGGTCACGGGCGACCCTCTGTCGGGCGGCTACTCACTTGTCGAGTTCGGTCCCTAGCCCCAGGGAGGCGCACCGCTCCGACGGTGCTAGGGTGAGTGCGTGGGCATCACGCACGGCATCATCGCCGTGCTGTGGCTGGTGTTCGTTGCCTACTGGTTGATCTCGTCCCGGGACACGAAGGCAACGGTCGGCGGTCGCGGCGCCAACACCGGGCTTCGGATCCTCGCGCTGGTCGCGATCCTGATCGGTGTACGCGGCGGCGTGAGCGGGCCATCCGTGAACGAATCGTCGACCGTCAGCAACGCGCTGGACGTGATCGGCGTGGCCTGCGCCGCCGGCGGCATCGGGTTCGCGATCTGGGCGCGGCACCACCTCGGTCGCAACTGGGGCATGCCCGGCGCGATCAAGGAGAACGCCGAGCTGATCACGGGCGGCCCCTACCGCCTCGTCCGCCATCCCATCTACACCGGTGTCCTGCTCGCCATGCTCGGCTCCGCGCTGGCGGACGGCCGCACGTACCTGTTGCTGTTCTTCGCCTTCGGCATCTATTTCGTCTACAGCGCGGTCAACGAGGAGAAGACGATGGCCGCCGAGTTCCCGGCGCAGTACGAGCGCTACCGCGAGCACACGAAGATGCTCGTGCCGTACGTGCTCTGAGCCCACGGCCGGTTTCCGGTCGGATGCAAGCAGCGACTTTAGGTGCTTGACCCGCCGTTGACCGGCGTCTATCGTCGTTCCGTGGCCCAGGGCGTGGTCTGCATCTCGCGTTCGTTCGCGGCGGGTGGTGAGCAGGCGGGTGAGCTGGTTGCCGATCGACTCGGCTACCGCTACGTGGATGGCGAGATCCTCGCCCGGGCGGCCGAGACAGGCGATCTCGACCCGGCCACGGTTGCCGATGCCGAGCAGCGTCGCTCGCTCGCGCGTCGCCTCCTGGAAGCGATGGGAGAGGGCATCGCGATGGCACCTGAGGCGTATGCGTACCTCCCGCCGCACGAGACTGCGGCCGGCCCCCGCCAAGACGTGGTGCGCCAGTTGATCCGAGAGGCGATCGAACAGGTTGCCGCTGAGGGCGAGGTGGTGATCGTCGCGCACGCTGCCTCTCATGCGCTCGCCGGGCGCCAGGACGTGCTTCGGGTGATGGTGACTGGATCCACCGACGGTCGCGCGGCGCGCGTGGCTCGCGAGTCTGACGCCGGTTCAGATGCTGCGCGCCGCCAGGTGGCCGAGTCGGATCGTGCTCGCGCTGATTACCTCTCGCGTTTCTACGACATCTCGGACGAGCGCACCACTCACTACGACCTGGTCGTCAATACGGACAAGCTCACGCCCGCGCAGGCCGCGGCGATCGTCGTCAGCGCCGCCACGGTCTGAACGCTGGTCGAGCGGTGGATGCGCCTGGTAGGAATCGAACCTACGACCTTGCGCTCCGGAGGCGCACGCTCTATCCCCTGAGCTACAGGCGCGAGGATCGGTAGTGTACCGCCGTCATGGACCTGCACGTCCGCCCGTTCACCCTGACGCTGAGCGAGCCCTTCGTGATCTCCCGGTCGGCCGACGAGGAGGCGGAGGTCGTCCAGGTCGCAATCGTCCACGACGGCGTCGTCGGCTACGGCGAGGCGGCGCCGGACCCGCACTACGGCGAATCCGTGCCCGGCGCGATCGAGTTCTGCGAGCAGGCGGCGGCCGATCTCGGCGACGACCCGTTCGCCATTGAGGCGATCCTCGGCCGCGTCGCCGCGCGGGGCGACCAGATGGCCGCGCGATGCGCGATCGACTCGGCGCTCTACGACCTTGTCGGCAAGCTCTGCGGCCAGCCGGTGTGGCGGATCCTCGGGCTCGACCGGGAGACGATCCCGCCCACGTCCTACACGATCAGCATCGACACGGTGGAGGGGACGGCCGATCGGGCCCGGCGCGCGGCCGGCTACCACGCGCTGAAAATCAAGGTCGGCGGCCCTGACGACCTGGAGCGGGTGCGGGTCGTCCGCGGCGAGGCCCCGGACGCGCTGATCCGGGTCGACGCCAACGAGGCGTGGACGGTCGAGTTCACCCGCGACATCTGCCCGGAACTGGTGGCGCTCAACGTCGAGTTGATCGAGCAGCCGCTGCCGGCCGCGGCGACGGAGGCGTACGAGGAGCTGCATCGCATGCAGCTGCCGATCCCGATCGTGCTCGACGAGAGCTGCCACACGCTGCCCGACGTCGCGGCGGCGTGGGGACGAGGCGACGGCGTCAACATCAAGCTGACCAAGTCCGGCGGCATCCGCGAGGCGCTGCGAATGATCCACGCCGCCCGGGCGCTCGGCCTGCGGATCATGCTGGGCTGCATGAACGAGTCCAGCCTGGGCATCGCTCCGGCGGCCCAGATCTCACCGCTGGTCGACATCGTCGATCTCGACGGGCATCTGCTGAACGCCAACGACGCCTTCCAGGGCCTCGGCTTCGAGCGCGGCTGCGTGCTGCCCAGCGACGATCCCGGCCTGGGGGTCGAGCCGCTGGACGCGTGGCCGTGAAGCGCTACGTGATCCTCTGCGAGGGCGGGTTCGCCGAGCACGACGCGAAGACGGCGACCGGCGTCCTGCGCTACGCGCCCGATCCGGTGGTCGCGGTGATCGACTCGACCCGGGCAGGCAGCACCGTCCGCGACCACGTGCCGGGGCTCGATCTGGACGTCCCGGTCGTCGCCTCCCTGGACGAGGCGATGGTGGGAGAGCCGGACACGCTGCTGATCGGCATCGCGCCCGCGGGCGGAAAGCTGCCCGCACCGTGGCGGGGGACGATCCTGCAGGCGATCGAGCGCGGGCTGGACGTCGAGAGCGGACTCCACGACTTCATCTCCGACGACACCGAGTTCGCCGAGGCCGCCGTCCGCACCGGCGCCGAGCTGCGTGACCTCCGTCGCCCGCCGGCCGGCCTGGACGTGCCCAGCGGCGCCAACCTGACCGTCGACGCGACGACGGTGGCGACCGTCGGCACCGACTGCGCTCTGGGCAAGATGACGGTCTGCCTGGAGCTCGACCTCGAGGCGCGGCGGCGCGGGCTGCCCAGCGTCTTCGTACCCACCGGCCAGACCGGCATCGCGATCGCCGGCTGGGGCATCGCCGTGGACGAGGTCGTCTCGGACTACGTCGCCGGCGCCACCGAACGGCTGGTCGTCGAGGGCTCCGAGCGCGGTGGCCGCGGGGCGCTTCTGTGGATCGAGGGCCAGGGGTCGATCAACCACCCGCTCTACTCGGGCGTGACGCTGGGGCTGCTCCACGGATCGGCGCCTCACGTGATGCTCCTCGTCCACGAACCGGGCCGCACCCACCTCGATATGCCAGACGGCCCGCCCGTGCCGCCGCTGCCGCAGCTGATCGAGGACTACGCGCGGATCGCCTCGTACGTGAGGCCGGCACGGATCGTCGGCATCGCACTGAAGACCAACCAGCTGGACGAGGCGGCGGCTCGCGCGGCCGCCGACCAGGTGACCGGGGAGACCGGCCTGCCGGCCTCCGATCCGGTGCGCTGGGGCGCCGGGGAGCTGCTCGACGTGGTGCTGGCCGAGAACGGACGGTAACATTCCGCCACCCGTGGCCGACCCCCGACTCGACACGCTGGCTTCGTTGCTGTGCACGTACTCGCTCGAGGTCGAGCCGGGCCAGCTCGTGCTGGTCGAAGGCCCGGCCCGCGAGGCCGGCCTGCTGGCGGCGCTCACCCGCCAGCTGACCCGGATGGGCGCCCACGCGATGGTGCGGCCGCGGCTGGACAGCGTCGAGCCGCTGCTGCTGGAGCTGGGCTCGGACGAGCAGCTGGAGTACGTCTCGATGATCGAGCACTACGAGATCGACACCCCCGACCGGATGCTGACCATCTGGGCCGAGGCGAACACGCGGGCCATGAGCGCCGTGCCCGACGGCCGCCAGACGGTTCGGCGGCGGGCAATGCGGCCGGTGGTCGACCGGTTCCTGGAGCGCGAGGGCGCCGGCGAGATCCGCTGGTGCGGCGTCACACTGCCGACCGCCGCGCAGGCACAGCAGGCGGGGATGGCGGTCGCCGACTACGAGCAGTTCGTGTACAACGCCGCGCATCTCGACGATCCCGACCCGGTGGCGCACTGGCGCATGGTGTCGGCCCGCCAGGCCGAGGTGTGCGAGCGGCTCTCGTCTGTACGGGAGCTGCGGATCGTCGCCGAGGACACCGACCTGACGGTGGACGTCGGCGACCGGAAGTGGATCAACGCCGACGGCCACGAGAACTTCCCCGACGGCGAGGTGTTCACGAGCCCCGTCGAGGCCAAGACGCAGGGCCACATCGCGTTCTCGTTCGACGCGCCGTACGCGGGCCGCGAGGTGGGCGGCGTGCGGCTGTGGTTCGAGGACGGCGTGGTCGTCCGCGAGGAGGCCGAGCGGGGCGGGGACTTCCTGCGCGAGATGCTCGATCTGGACGAGGGATCGCGGAAGCTGGGCGAGGTCGCGTTCGGGCTGAACGACGAGATCCAGACCGCCACCGGCAACATCGCCTTCGACGAGAAGATCGGCGGCACCTGCCACGTCGCCTTGGGGCTGGCCTTCCCGCTGGCCGGCGGCACGAACCAGTCCACCCTGCACTGGGACATGGTCTGCGACCTGCGCAACGGCGGCGAGGTGTACGGCGACGGCGAGCTGCTGTCGAAGGACGGGAAGTTCCTGTGACCGATCCCCGCGTCCAGCGGCTGGCCAAGGTCGTGGTCGGCTACTCGCTCGACCTGCAGCCGGACAAGCTCGTGCTGATCCAGTCGCCGTCGCTGGCGGAGCCGCTGGTGGTCGAGCTGGTCAAGGAGGTGCTGGCCGCCGGCGCCCATCCTCGGACGCGGATCGTGGCCCCCGGCGTCGAGCATGCGTTCCTGTCGGAGGCGAGCGAGGAGCAGCTGGCGTACCTTCCGCCGTTCTCCCTGGAGGAGATGGACGTGATCGACGCCCGGATCGCCGTGCACGCCGCGGACAACACCCGCGAGCTGTCGGGGATCGACCCGTCGAAGCTGCGGCTGCGCCAGGAGGCGCACGGCCCGGTGATGGAGCGCTACATGCAGCGCTCGGCCAGCGGCGAGCTGACCTGGTGCGTCACCGCGTACCCGTGCGAGGCGTTCGCGCAGGACGCCGGCATGTCGCTGTCGCAGTACGAGGATTTCGTGTTCCGCTCGGGCTGGCTGCACCTGGCCGATCCGGTCAGCGCCTGGAAGGACTTCTCGGCAAAGCTGCACCAGGTCAAGGACAAGCTGGAGGTCGTCCGCGAGCTGCGGGTGGTGGCCGAGGACACCGACATCACGGTCGGCGTCGCCGGCCGCACGTGGATCCCCGCCGACGGCGACCGCAACTTCCCCGACGGCGAGGTGTTCACCGGGCCCGAGGAGTCGGTCACCCGTGGCGACGTCCGGTTCTCGTACCCGGCGATCTTCGGCGGCCGCGAGGTCGATGACGTACGGCTGCGGTTCGAGGACGGCCGCGTGGTCAAGTCCGAGGCCGGCTCCGGCGAGGGCCTGCTGCGCGAGATGCTGGCCGTCGACGACGGTGCGTCGGTGCTGGGCGAGTTCGCGATCGGCACCAACTACAACGTCGACCGGTTCACGAAGCAGATCCTGTTCGACGAGAAGATCGGCGGCACGTTCCACATGGCGGTCGGCGCCGGCTACCCGGAGACCGGCAGCACGAACGAGTCCGCGCTGCACTGGGACATGGTCTGCGACCTGCGCGACGGCGGCGAGATCTATGCCGACGGCGAGCTGATCTACTCCGGCGGCCGGTTCGTGCCCGAGTTCTCGCCCGACCTGACGCCGCCGGCCGAGTAGCTACCAGAACGCGGGCTGGCCAGCCAGGCCATCCGGGCGACCCGCTCCATGAACGGCAGGTCGTGGACGCGGAGCACGCGCACCCCGGCGGCGGCTGCGACCGCGACCACCGCGGCCGTCCCCTCGAGGTTCGCCTCCGGCAGCCCGAGCGGCTCCGCCGTCACCTCCTTGTGCGAGGGGGCCAGCAGCAGCGGATAGCCCAGACTGGTCAGCCGGTCGAGGGCCCGCAGGCAGGCCAGGTCGGTGGCGGTCGACTTGCCGAAGCCGAGGCCGGGGTCGAGCAGGATCGCGTCGCACCGGACGCCGGCCGTCTCGGCGGCGGCGGCGCGGTCGAGCAATGACTCGGCGATCGCGTCGACGGCGATCTCGTAGCGTCCGTCCTGCACCTCCTTGGGCCGCAGCCCGAGGTGCGTGACGACCAGGCCGGCGCCGCGCTCGGCGACGACCCCGGCCAGCGCCGGATCGGCACCGCCTGTGTGGTCGTTGACCAGGTCGGCGCCGGCGTCCAGGGCGGCCGCAGCGACCGCGGCGCGGTAGGTGTCCACCGAGATCACGGCGCCGGGTGCGGCGGCGCGGATCCCGGACACCGTGGGCACGACCCGGGCGGCCTCCTCGTCCTCGCCGAGCACGTCGCCGGGCTGGGCCGTCATCCCGCCGACGTCGACGATCGCAGCGCCCACGGCGAGCATCTCCAGCGCCCGTTGGACGGCCTGCTCCGGGGTCGCGCTGACGCCCCCGTCGTAGAACGAATCGGGCGTGACGTTGACGATCGCCATCGCCAGGGGAGGCCCGTCCAGGTCGACCGTCCGGTGGGCGAGGAGCAGCCGCATCCCGCGGAATCTAGTCCTGGAGCGGAAATTTCACGACCGAACACGTGTTCGCTACACTCATCGAACACATGTTCGGGAGGCAGACAATGCGAAGGATCATCACCCTGGCTGCGGCGGCCATCTGCAGCGGTGCGCTCGTCCTCAGTGTCGCGTCGCCGTCGGCCGGCGCGTCCAAGCCACGCCACTACCACGTGCATCCCGGCGACAGCCTGTGGGGCATCGCCGTGGCCAAGTATCCGGACTCGGATACCCGCGAGACAGTGTTCGAGATCCAGCAGGCCAACCACCTCGGCAGCGAGCCGCTCGCCGTCGGCCAGAACCTGGTGCTGCCGTGAGCGCCGCCGTGGTCTCACTGGCCGAGTGGCGGGAGGCGCGCTTCGGCCCCGACGACGATCTGCCGCCCGCGGCGCCCGCGCTGCGGCTGGTCGCGGCCGGCGAGGTCCGCACGATGCGTTCCGGCTCGAGGTGTTCCTGGCGCGGGCACGCGCAGTGATGGGGGAGCAGCGTCCGGTCGAGGTCAGGCGCCGGCATCTGAGGTGCCTGACCTCATAGCCGCGGTGGGCGCGGCGGTTGCCATACGATCCCGGCGTGGATCTGGATGTGCTCTTCCTGGGCACGGCAGGAGCCGTGCCGACCGCCCGTCGCGCGCCGTCGGCGACGCTCGTCCGACGTGGCGGCGAGCGGATCCTGGTTGATTGCGCGGAGGGCACCCAGCGTCAGCTGCTGCGGTCGGTGGCGGGGCTGTCGGACGTCGACCTGGTGCTGCTGACGCACCATCATGCAGACCATGTGCTCGGCCTGCCGGGGATGATGAAGACGTTCGCCCTGCGCGATCGCGACCGGCCGCTGGTGATCGCCGGGCCGCGCGGCCTGTCGGCGCTGATGACCGGCTTCGCCCCGGTGATCGGCCGGCTGACCTACGAGGTGGAGGTGCGCGAGCTGGAGCCGGGCGAGGCGATCGAGCGCGACGGCTACCGGGTCGAGCCGTACGCCACTCGCCACGGCGCGCCCAGCCTGGGTTACGCGCTGTGCGAGGAGCACCGGCCGGGTCGGTTCGACCTGGACGCCGCCCGCACCGCCGGCGTGCCCGACGGTCCGCTGTTCGGGCGGCTGCAGGCGGGCGAGCGGGTGACGCTGGACTCCGGCGCCGAGGTGGATCCGGCACAGGTGCTCGGCCCCCCGCGGCCGGGACGCCGGATCGTCTTCTCGGGAGACACGCGCCCCTGCCCGGAGACGGTGGAGGCCGCAGCGGCGGCGGAGCTGCTGGTGCACGAGGCGACCTTCACCGAGGAGGAGTCCGAGCGCGCCCGCCAGACCGGACACTCGACGGCGGCAGAGGCGGCGCGGCTGGCGGTGGAGGCGCAGGTGGCGATGCTGGCGCTGACGCACATCTCGACCCGGCACACCGCCCGCGCGATCCGCGACGAGGCGCGCGGCGTGTTCCCCGGCACCGTGGTGCCGCGTGACCTCGACCTGATCGAGGTGCCGTTCGCGGAGAAGGGCGGGCCGCGGCTGATCCGCTCCGAGGACCTGGTGGGCGAGCCCGTGACGCCGTCGTGATCGACTTCTCGGGCCTGGCCGGCCGGTACGACGAGCTGCGCCCGGCAGGCGCCGGGTGGATGGAGGTGGCGGAGGAGTCGCTGCGCATGCTCGGGCAGCCGGCCCGGCTGCTCGACGTCGGCTGCGGGACGGGGCGGTTCACCGTGCTGGCATCGCAGCGGCTGGGCGGCCGGGCGTGGGGCATCGACCCGTCCGAGGAGATGCTGGCGCAGGCCCGTCGCCGCGACGGCGCCGGGCGGGTTGGGTGGAAGCTGGCCGAGGCCGAGCACCTGCCGTTCAAGGACGGCTGGTTCGACGCGGCACACGCGCATCTGGTGCTGCACGTGCTCCGCGACCGGCGGGCCGACCTACGGCGAGCTGGCGCGGGTGCTGCAGCCGGGCGGCCGCGCCGTGCTCGCCAGCTTCCGGCCCGAGCACTTCCAGGGCTTCTATCTGAACCGCTACTTCCCGTCGATCCCGGTGATCGACGGCACGCGTTTCCCGGACCCGGTTGACGTCGCCGCCGAGCTCGGCGCGGCCGGGTTCGCCGACGTGGAGGTGGTCGGCATCGACCAGCCGGTGGCGCCCGAGCCCGGCGAGCTGCTGGAGCGTGTGCGTGGCCGCTACATCTCGACACTGCACCTCGTCCCGGAGGCCGAGTACGCGAACGGCCTGGCGCTGCTCGAGCGCGAGCTGGCGGCCGGCGCCCGGCCGTCGGGAACGCTTCGCTGGGCGCTGATCGGCGGGCGCCGGCAGTGACGGTGAAGGAGCGGGCGGCGCCGCTGCGGGTCGCCTCGATGAGCGGGCAGACGCGGCTGCTGTTCCTGGCGGTGGCGGCCGGCTGGGGTGCGCCGTACGCCCTGATCAAGGTGGCGGTGGCCGATATCCCGCCGCCGACGCTGGCCTGTGCGCGGGTGGCGATCGGGGCGCTGACCCTGCTGCCGCTGGCACTCCGCAGCGGCGGCTTCGACCAGGTGCGGGAGCGCTGGCGCTGGCTGGTATGGCTGGGCGTGTTCGAGCTCTCGATGCCGTTCGTGCTGATCCCTGCGGGCGAGCAGCACCTGTCTTCGGCACTGACCGGCGTGCTGGTGTCGGCCGCGCCGCTGCTTGTCTCGCTGATGACGCTGGGGATGCCGCAGGAGCGTGGCGGCCCGCTGCGGCTGCTGGGCGTGGGCGTCGGCTTCGTCGGCGTCGCCGTGCTGCTCGGCTTCGAGCTGCCGCACGGGCGCAGCGGGGTGGAGGGGGCGCTGATGATCCTGCTGGCGTGCGCGGGCTACGCGAGCAGCGGCATCGTTCTGCGGTACAAGTTCGCCGGCACCCGGCCGGAGTCGGTGATGTTCTCGGCGATGGCGCTGGCGACGCTGATCCTGCTGCCGCTCGCGGTGCGCGGCGCCGCGGACGCGACGCCCGACGGGGCTCGTTGCTGGCCACGCTCGCGCTCGGCATCGGCCCCACCGGGCTCGCCTTCTGGGGCTTCGCCGTGCTCAACTCACGTGTCGGCCCGGCCCGGGCCTCGATCGTGGCCTACGTCGCCCCGATCTTCGCCGTGGCGCTGGGCGTCCTCTTCCTCGGCGAATCGGTCGGCCCCGGCACCCTGGCCGGCCTGGTGCTGATCCTCGGCGGCTCCCGCCTCGCGACGGGCAGCCGGTAGGTTGCGCCGATGAGCCCTGTCTGGTTCGTCGCGTGGATGGTGGTCGGCGTCGGCGGTGCGCTGAGCACGATCTCGCTGCCCTTTCTGTTCCCTGTCGTGCTGCTGCTCGGTGCGCTGCTCGGCCTCCGCCGGGTCAGCCGCCGTCATTGGTGGGGGCTGATCTCCGGTGCCGGCGTGCTGCTGCTCTACGTCGCCTACGTCCAGCGCCACGGCCCCGGCGAGTACTGCCAGTCGATCCCCGGCGGCACCCAGTGCGAGGACTACCTCGACCCGCGGCCGTGGCTCGTGCTCGGGCTGCTGTTCCTGATCGGCGGCGTGGTCGGCGAGATCCGAACCACTCGCGGCGACAGCGACGCAATCCCGCATGGTTGAGCGGTGTGCCAATTGGCCGATCGAGCGTCGGTCATTTGGCACGCACATCCCTGACGACCTCACGCATGCCCAGGGCGAACTCGGTGGCGCCGCCGTGTGACGGGTGTCTGACCGGGACCGCCTCGACGCCCAGTCCGGCCAGCGCTGCCTGCGAGATCCGGCCGACGCCGACCACGACCGACGGCGAGATCATGGCCAGCACCCGCACCAGGAAGGGCACGCCGGCGGCCACCTCCGACGCCGACGGCCGGCGGTTCGAGAGCGGCCGGCCGGCGACGAACGGATGCGTGGGCACGGTGTTCCAGAGCACGACGTCGTGCTCGGCGCCGAGCTCCTCGAGCGTGCGGTGGACGATCGTGCCGGACGGCTCGCTCCAGCCGTTCGGCTTGTCGCTGGTGGTGCGGAACGGCGGGCCCCAGCGGATCAGGTCGCGCTCGCTGGTGAACGCGATGCCCGACCAGCGCGCGCCCTGGTAGCCGCCCGCCTCGCCCACGGCGACGATCGGAGCCGCGGCGCGCTGCGTGAGGTAGGCGCGCACGTTCTCTAGGCGCTGCTCGCCGCCGGGTCCCTGGAACTGGTTATGGGTCGCACCGATCGCGAGGCGGCGCAGGTCGGCGAGCAGGGTGTCCATGGCTGCGGGGATCGTATGCTTCCGGCCGTGGACGAGACCCACCTGCGCCGCGCCACGTCGTTCGGCTCCGTCGCCGACGACTACGCCCGCGCACGGCCCGGTTATCCGAGGGCGGCGGTGCGCTGGGCGCTGGAGGCCGCGCCCGGCATGGAGGTGCTCGACCTGGCCGCCGGCACCGGCAAGCTGACGGGCGCGATCCTCGACGCCGGCGCGAGCGTCACCGCGGTCGAGCCGCTGGACGGCATGCGAGCCCAGCTGGAGGCCGCCTTCCCCGACGTCCGGGCGCTTGCCGGCACCGCCGAGGCGATCCCGCTGGACGACGGGAGCGTCGACGCGGTGATGGTGGGCCAGGCGTTCCACTGGTTCGACGTCGGCCCGGCGCTGGACGAGATCTTCCGAGTGCTGCGGCCCGGTGGCGTGCTGGCCCCGATGTGGAACGTCCGCGACGACTCGGTGCCGTGGATCGTGGCGATGACCGAGGCGGGGGCGGGGGGCGGCGACATGCTGTCGATGGTGGGCGGCGACGACTGGGAGCTGCTCGACGACGACGCGCGGTTCACCACGCCCGAGCGCCGCGACTTCCCCAACCCCGAGCCGTTCGACACCGAGCGGCTGCTCGCTCTGGCCCGCTCGACCAGCGCGCTGGCGACGATGGAGGCGGACGAGCGCGCAGCCGTCCTCGACCGGCTGGCCCGGATGACCCACGAGCACCCCGATCTGCGCGGCCAGCCGACGTTCACGATGCCGCTGGTCACCGTCGCCGTCCGCTCGTCGCGTGCTTGACGCCGCCAGGTGGCCGTGATTTGGTCACACGCATTAGTCGATCGGCCAGCAGCGACGCGCGGGACCGGCTGCTCGACGCCGCCGAGCGGCTGCTCGCGGCCGAGGGCGGCGCCGCCCTGACCACCCGCCGGATCGCCGCCGAGGCCGGCGTCAACCACGGGCTGGTGCACTACCACTTCGGCACCGTGGACGACCTGGTCGCGGCGCTGGCGGAGCGGTTCGCCGGGCGCCTGGTGGCGCTGCAGGAGGCGCTGTGGACGGTCGACATGACGTTCGCCGACCGCTTCCGGGCCGCCGTCGGCCATGCCAAGGCGGAGGGGAAGGTGTGGTTCGAGCTGCAGGCGCTGGCCTGGAACCGCCCTGCGCTGCGCGCCCGCCTCGCCTGGCACGCCGGTCGCTGGCGGGAGGTGCTGACGGTTGCGTTCGCCGACGCGGCGGCGGCCTACGGACTGGGCACCGCGTCGGTCGATCCGCTGGTCACGCTGGTGGCGACCTTCACGCAGGGGATGGCGGTCGAGTCGCTGCTCGGCATCGACGAGGGCCATGACCAGCTGATGCGCTGGGTCGACGCCTGGCTGGCCAGCCTGGAGCCTCCCCCGGCAACGTCCGTCGGGCCCGGCTGATAGTGTTCTCTTGGTCGCCGGGGGTGGCGGCCGGATCGAGAGAACCCCTTTAAACCGCGTCCAGAGAGACCGGAAAGGAGTCCCAAGGATGGTCCCTGCCACGTCGACCCTGCCCGCGCGCCGATGAGCGCGCCCGTTGCATCCGGTCGCGTCATCCTCGACGAGGATCAGCTCGGCCGCACGCTGCGCCGTGTCGCCCACGAGATCGTCGAGAAGCACGCCGACCTCGACCAGCTGGCGCTGGTCGGCATCTACACCCGGGGCGCGCTGCTGGCCGAGCGCCTGCGCGACCTGATCGAGCAGTTCACCGGGCGGTCGGTGCCCACCGGCGCGCTCGACATCTCGTTCTACCGCGACGACGTCCGCATCCACCCCCAGCCGGTGGTCAAGGCCACGCGGCTGGACTTCCCGATCGACGGCCGGTCGGTGGTGCTGGTGGACGACGTCCTGTTCACCGGCCGCACCATCCGGGCGGCGATCGAGGCGCTCTTCGACTACGGCCGGCCGGAGCGGGTGCAGCTGGCCGTGCTGGTCGACCGCGGGCACCGCGAGCTGCCGATCCGCCCGGATTACGTCGGCAAGAACGTCCCCACGGCGCGCAGCGAGCGCGTCAACGTCAACCTGGAGGAGGCGGACGAGGTCGATCGCGTCCTGCTGCTCGACAGGGGAGAGGAGTAGCGTGGAGCCCCAGCCCCCGATCACCACGCAGCGCCGCCGCCACCTGATCTCGATCGCCGACGTTGACCGGGCCGCCGTGGAGCGGATCATGGACACGGCGGAGGGATTCGAGTCGGTGATGCAGCGGGACGTCAAGAAGGTGCCGACGCTCCGCGGGCGCACCGTCATGAACGTGTTCTTCGAGTCCTCGACCCGCACGTCGAGCTCCTTCGAGCTGGCCGCCAAGCGGCTGTCGGCCGACACGATGAGCCTCAAGGCGTCCGGCTCGAGCGTCGACAAGGGCGAGTCGCTGAAGGACACGATCCTCACGCTGTCGGCCTACGACCCGGACGTGATCGTCATCCGCCACCCGCAGATCGGCGCTCCCACGCTGGTCACGCGGTACACGGACGCCCACGTCGTCAATGCCGGCGACGGCAAGCACCAGCATCCGACGCAGAGCCTGCTCGACCTCTACACGATGCGCAGCGAGCTGGGGCGCGTCGAGGGCCTGCACGTCGCCATCGTCGGCGACGTCGCGCACTCCCGGGTCGCCCGCTCCAACATCCAGGCGCTGACGCTGATGGGCGCGCATGTCACGCTGGTCGGTCCGCCGCCGCTGATCCCCCGCGGGATCGCCGCGATGGGCGTCGAGGTGTCGCACGACATCAACGCGATCGAGACGGCGGACGTGATCTACGTCCTGCGGATGCAGCGCGAGCGGATGCTGGAGGGGGCGAACCACGTGCCCTCGCTGCGGGAGTACACCGCCATGTGGGGCGTGACGCCCGAACGGGTGCGGCCCAGCCAGCTGGTGATGCACCCGGGGCCGATGAACCGTGGCGTCGAGATCGCGCCCGAGGTCGCCGACGCGCCCAACGCGCGGATCGTCGAGCAGGTGCGAAGCGGGCTGGTGGTGCGGATGGCGGTGCTCTACGACCTGCTCAACGAGCCGGCGCCGACGCAGCACGAGGCCGCGCTGCGGGTGGTCGCCGCGCGGTCAGGAGGTGGCCTGATGGAGCGGCTCTTCCGGCGCGACGCGCCGCCCGCCAACCTGGTGATCCGGGGCGCCCGGCTGTTCGACCGGGGCGCCGGGCTCGAGGGCACGCAGCTGGACGTGCGCATCGCCGATGGGCGGATCGCCGAGATCGGCGACGCGGTCGACAGCGGCGGGGTCGAGGAGATCGACGCGACCGGGCTGACCATGACGCCCGGCCTGGTCGACCCGCACGTCCACCTGCGCACGCCCGGCGACGAGGACGAGGAGGACATCGCGTCCGGCACCCGCGCTGCTGCCGCCGGGGGATTTGTCGCCATCCTGGCGATGCCCAACACCTCGCCGGTGATCGACTCGGCCACGCTGCTCGGCGGCCTGATCGAGCGAGCCCGCGAGCAAGCCGCCGTGCCGACCGGCTTCTTCGCGGCCATCACCCGCGGCCAGGAGGGCCGCGAGCTCGTCGACATGGCCGAGCTGGCGGCCCGCGGAGCGGCCGGCTTCTCGGACGACGGCCGGCCGGTGGAGCGGGCCGCGATGCTCCGCCGGGCGCTCCAGTACTCGACCGTCACCGGCCTCAAGCTGACGCTGCACGAGGAGGAGATGACGCTGGCGGACGGCGGCCAGATGCACGAGGGCGCCGTCTCCGCCGAGCTCGGGCTGGGTGGCCACCCGGGCATCGCCGAGAGCGTGATGGTTGGCCGCGACCTGCAGATCGCGCGGCACGAGGGCGCGCCGCTGCACCTCTGCCACATCTCCGCGGCCGAGTCGGTCGCCGAGATCCGGCGTGCCAAGGAACTGGGTGTCGAGGTGACCGCCGAGGTCAGCCCGCATCACCTGTGCCTGACCGACGAGGCGGTGCGCTCGCTCGACCCGGGCCGCCACAAGATGAACCCGCCGCTGCGCTCGGCCGCCGATCGTGCCGCCCTGATCGAGGCGATGGCCGACGGCACGCTGGACTGCATCGCCACCGACCACGCTCCGCACCGGCCGCAGGAGAAGGAGCAGCCGTTCGAGGCGGCGCCG
Organism: uncultured Actinomycetes bacterium; assembly: GCA_963720885.1. Taxonomy (GTDB): domain Bacteria; phylum Actinomycetota; class Thermoleophilia; order Gaiellales; family JAICJC01; genus DATLLN01. The sequence continues at coordinate 183,736 of CAVRGW010000005.1, forward strand.
AACGGGGTGATCGGGCTGGAGACGGCGTTCCCGGCGGTCTATACGCACCTGGTGGCGCCGGGGCTGGTGCCGCTGTCGACGGTCGTCGAGCGGATGACCAGCGGGCCGGCCAACGCGTTCGGCCTGCCGGTGCCGGAGCTGCGGGCCGGCGCGGCCGCCAACCTCGCCCTCTGGAACCTGGGCGAGAGCTGGCTGGTGGAGCCGCCCTACGCGTCGCGATCGCGGAACTGCTGGTGCGAGGGGCAGACGCTGCAGGGCGTGTGCACGCTGACGGTGGCCGGCGGGTCGATCGCCCACCGGCTGGTGGAGGCGGCGCTGTGAGCGGCGCGCTGCTCGTCCTCGAGGACGGCACGGTGCTGGAGGGCCTCGCCTACGGCGCGACCGGCACGGCGGTCGGCGAGCTGGTGTTCATCACCTCGATGACCGGCTACCAGGAGATCGTCACCGACCCGTCGTTCGCCGGGCAGGTGATCACCTTCACCCAGCCGATGATCGGCAACTACGGGGTCGAGGAGGACGCGTCCGAATCGACCCGGCCTCACGCCCGGGCGATCGTCGTCCGCGAGGGCCGCAACGCCTCCCCCAACGGGCGCGAGGGGTTCTCCGACTGGCTCGCCCGCCACGGCGTGGTCGGCATCCAGGGGCTGGACACGCGGATGCTGACGCGCCGCCTGCGCGACGGCGGCACCGTGCGCGCGGCCGTTTCCAACGACGGCACGCCGTTCGCCGAGCTGCTGGCGATCGTGCGGGCGGAGCCGGAGATGGCCGGCCAGGCGCTGGCCGGCGGCGTCTCCTGCACCGAGCCGGAGCGGTTGGAGGCAATCGGCGAGGAACGAGCGCATGTCGCCGTGCTGGACTACGGAGTCAAGGGCTCGATCGTCCGGATCATCCGCGAGTCGGGAGCGCGGGTCACCGTGTTCCCCTGGGACGCAACGGCCGAGGACGTGATGGCGGTCGAGCCGGACGGTGTGCTGCTGGGCAACGGGCCAGGCGATCCGGCGGCGCTGCCTGACTGCACGGCGGAGGCCCGCGAGCTGGTCGCGCGGGTGCCGGTGTTCGGCATCTGCCTGGGGCACCAGCTGCTCGGCCGCGCGCTGGGGCTGGAGACGTTCAAGCTGCGCTTCGGCCACCGCGGCGCGAACCATCCGGTGCTCGAGGTCGACACCGGCCGCGTGCTGGTGACCGCCCAGAACCACGGGTTCGCCGTCCAGGTGCCGGAGGACGGCGGCGACCTGGAGACGGACTTCGGCCCCGCCCGGGTGACGTACGTCTCGCTCTACGACGGCACCGTCGAGGGACTCGAGCTGCGCAATCTGCCGGTCGGGTCGATGCAGTTCCATCCGGAGGCGAGCCCGGGGCCGCACGACGCGCGCGAGGCGCTGGAGCGGTTCGTCGCCGGCATCGCCGAAGGGAGGCCAGTTGCCCAGGCGTGACGACATCGAGACGGTGGCGGTGATCGGCTCCGGCCCGATCGTCATCGGCCAGGCGTGCGAGTTCGACTACTCGGGCACCCAGGCGCTGCGCGTGCTGCGCGAGGAGGGGTACCGGACGGTGCTCGTCAACTCCAACCCGGCCACGATCATGACCGACCCCGGCTGGGCCGACCGCACCTACCTGGAGCCGCTGGACGTCCAGGGCGTGCGCTCCGTGCTCGAGCTCGAGCGACCGGACGCGCTGCTGCCGACGCTGGGCGGCCAGACCGCGCTCAACCTGGCGTCGCTGCTGTCCGAGGACGGCACGCTCGAGGAGCTGGGAATCCAGCTGATCGGCGCGTCCTACGAGGCCATCCACTGCGCCGAGGACCGGCAGCTGTTCGGCGAGACGATGGAGCAGATCGGCCTGCGCGTCCCCCACAGCGCGATCGCCCACTCGCTGCAGGAGGCGCGGGCGGCGCTGGCGGCGGGGGCGCTGGCCCTGCCGGCCGTGATCCGGCCGGCGTTCACGCTGGGCGGCCAGGGCGGCGGGTTCGCCGCCGACCACCAGGCGTTCGAGGAGATCGTGGCCCGCGGCCTGCGGGCCAGCCCGATCGGCCAGGTGCTGATCGAGGAGTCGGTGGCCGGCTGGGGCGAGTTCGAGCTCGAGGTGATCCGCGACCGCAACGACAACGTCGTCATCATCTGCTCGATCGAAAACGTCGATCCGATGGGCGTGCACACGGGCGACTCGGTGACGGTGGCCCCGGCGCAGACCCTCTCCGACCGGGAGTACCAGGTGCTGCGCGACGCCAGCGCGGCCGTGATCCGCGCGGTCGGGGTCGAGACCGGCGGCTCGAACGTGCAGTTCGCCCTGAACCGCGAGACCGGCGAGCTGGTCGTGATCGAGATGAACCCGCGCGTGTCGCGGTCGTCGGCGCTGGCCTCGAAGGCCACCGGCTACCCGATCGCCAAGGTGGCGACCAAGCTGGCCGTCGGCTACACGCTGGACGAGATCCCCAACGACATCACCGGCACCACTCCGGCGTCGTTCGAGCCGACCCTGGACTACGTGGTGATCAAGCTGCCGCGGTTCGCCTTCGAGAAGTTCCCCGGTGCAGACGACTCGCTGACCACCCACATGAAGTCGGTGGGCGAGGTGATGGGCATCGGGCGCAGCTTCAACGAGGCGTGGGGCAAGGCGATGCGCTCGCGCGAGCTGGACGGCACGCCGCGCACCGCGGGCGGCGTCGCCGATGCGGTGTGGGATCGCTTCGACACCATCCAGGGGCGGCTGTTTGAAGGCGAGTCGGCGGAGGTGCTGGCCCGCGAGTCGGGCGTGCACCGCTGGTTCCTCGACGAGTGGGCCGCCGTGGCGGAGGCCGAGCGCTCGGTACGCGGGCGTCGACCCGGCGTCGCTGGATGCCGGCGAGTGGCGGCGGCTCAAGCGGCTGGGCATCGGCGACGGCCGGATCGAGACGCTGACCGGGCGCGACCAGCGGGAGGTGCGGCGGATCCGCAAGGCGGCGGGCGTGCGCCCGGTGTTCAAGGCGGTCGACAGCTGCGCCGCCGAGGTGGTGGCGCGCGCGCCCTACTACTACTCGGCCTACGAGGACGAGGACGAGCTCGACCGCGGCGACCGGCAGAGCGTGATCATCCTCGGCGCCGGCCCCAACCGGATCGGCCAGGGCATCGAGTTCGACTACTGCTGCGTGCAGGCGGCCCAGACGCTGCGCCGCCTGGGCTACGACGCGGTGATGGTCAACTGCAACCCGGAGACGGTGTCGACCGACGCCGACTCGTCCGACCGCCTGTACTTCGAGCCGCTGACGGTCGAGGACGTGCTCGAGGTGATCGAGCGCGAGCAGCCGCTGGGGGTGGTCGCGCAGTTCGGTGGCCAGACGCCGCTGCGGCTGGCCCGGCGGCTGGAGGAGGAGGGCGTGCCGCTGCTGGGCACGCCGTTCGAGGCGATCGACATCGCCGAGGATCGCGAGCGGTTCGGCGGGGTGCTCCGCCAGCTGGGGCTGGAGGCGCCCGCCTGGGGCATCGCCGGGGACGTCGACGATGCGGTGAGGATCGCCGGTGAGATCGGTTACCCGGTGCTGGTGCGGCCGAGCTACGTGCTCGGCGGCCGGGCGATGCGCATCTGCTACGACGAGGCGTCGCTGCGGTCGCGGCCGGTCGAGCCCAGCTCGCTGGTCGACCGCTTCGTCGAGGACGCGATCGAGGTCGACGTGGACGCCGTCTGCGACGGCACGCGGACCTGGATCGGCGCGGTCATGCAGCACGTCGAGGAGGCCGGGGTGCACTCCGGCGACTCGGCCTGTGTGATCCCGACCCTGTCGCTGGGCGAGGAGCTGGAGCGGCAGATCCGGGCGCAGACGGCGGCGATCGCCGAGGCGCTGGGCGTCCGCGGGCTGATCAACGTCCAGTTCGCCGTGCAGGGCTCGCAGATCTACGTCATCGAGGCCAACCCCCGGGCGTCCAGGACGGTGCCGTTCGTGGCAAAGGCGACCGGTGTGGCGATGGTCGAGGCGGCCTGCCGCGCCGCGCTCGGTCTGCCGGTCGATCTCGAGGAGGTCTCGCCCGATCACGTCAGCGTGAAGGCTGCGGTGCTGCCGTTCAGCAGGTTCTCCGGCGCCGACCCGACCCTGGGTCCGGAGATGCGCTCGACCGGCGAGGTGATGGGCATCGGGCCGGACTTCCCGACGGCCTTTGCCAAGGGCGAGCGGGCCGCCGGACGGCCGTTGCCCAGCGAGGGACGAGTGTTCCTGTCCGTTCGCGACGCTGACAAGCCCGCGGCCACCATGTTGGCGGCGCTGCTCCAGTCGCTCGGGTTCGACCTCGTCGCCACGGCGGGCACCGCCCGCGCGCTGCGCCGGATCGGCATCCCGGTGGAGGCGGTGCTGAAGGTCACGGAGGGGTCGCCCAACGTGGTCGACATGATCCGCAGCGGTGGCATCAACCTGGTGATCAACACGCCATTTGGCCGGGGAGCGCGCACCGACGGCTACGAGATCCGCGAGTCCGCGATCCGCCACAACATCCCCTGCATCACGACGCTGGCCGGCGCGTCCGCGGCCGTCCAGGCGATCGCACAGGCGAAGACGGTGCCGCCGGTGCCACTCCAGGATCTGCACGCCACGTCCGTTGTCGAGGAATCGCATGTCGTTGGCTGATCCGGCACGGCGGCTCGCCGTCGACCGGGTCGAGGCGGTCGGCGCATACACGCTGCTGGTGCTGCGAAACGACGGGGGCGACGTCGGCCGGCCCGGCCAGTTCTTTATGCTTTCGGCGTGGCCGGAGCCCGCTGACGCCTACCTGCCGCGTGCGCTGTCCGCCGCGTGGGCGGATGAGCGCGAGATCGCCTTTCTGGTCGATGTGCGCGGCGCCGGCACGCGGGCGCTGGTCGGTGCCGCTTCGATCGAGGTACGTGGGCCGCTGGGCACCGGGTTTGCAATCGCCGACCGGCCGGCGCTGCTGGTCGGCGGCGGTATCGGCGCGGCGATCCTGCCCTGGTTGGCCCGCGAGCTGCCCCAGCCGCCTCGGGTCGCTGCTCGGTTTTCGCAGCGAGGCGCATGCCGTCTGCGCGGCGCTGGTCTCGGACGACCCGACCGTGGTGCTCGACCCGGTGCTCGTCACGGAGCCGCTGGCCCGTCTGCTGCCGTTCGACGGCGTCGTCTACGCCTGCGGGCCGGATCCGATGCTGCACGCCGTGGCCGCGCTGTGTGCGGAGCACGACGTCGAGTGCCAGGTGGCGATGGAGGCCGCGATGGCCTGCGGTTACGGCGCCTGCTACGGCTGCGCGGTGCAGATCGACGGCGTCTGGAAACGGCTGTGCGTCGAGGGACCGGTGCTGGAGGCGGAGAGGATCCTGGCGTGAGCGCCGACCTGCGAACGTCCCTCTGCGGGATCGACCTCGAGCACCCGCTGGTCAACGGCTCGGGAACGCTGGATGCGCTGGTCGCCGGGACGCTCGGCCTGGCCGCCTTCGTCACGAAGACGGTGACGCTCGAGGCACGTGCCGGGAACCCGCCGGTGCGGATCGCCGAGACGCCGGCCGGCATGGTCAACTCGATCGGGCTGGCGAACCCGGGGCTCGATCGCTTCTGCGAGGAGCACCTGCCGCGGCTGACGGAGCTGGGTGTGCCGCTGATGGTCAGTGTCGGCGGGTGGTCGCGCGAGCAGTACGCGATCGCCGTCTCGCGGATCGGCGCCGTGTCCGGCGTGGCCGCGATCGAGCTCAACGTCTCGTGCCCGAACGTCGACACGGGGTGCATCTCGATCGGCACCGATCCCGCCGAGACGCGGGCGCTGCTCGAGCGCTGCCGGGCCGAGACCGACGTGCCGCTGCTGGCCAAGCTGTCGCCCAGCGTCGCCGACGTCAGCGCGATCGCCCTGGCCGCCGCCGAGGGTGGAGCACACGGTTTGGTGCTGATCAACACCGTGCGCGGGCTGGCCATCGACCGCGACACGCTGCGGCCGCTGCTGGGCGGGGGCGGTGGAGGGCTTTCCGGTCCTGCGGTCAAGCCGGTCGCGCTGCACGCCGTCTACCACTCGTACGCCGCGACCGGGCTGCCGATCGTCGGCATGGGCGGGGTCGCATCGGCCCGGGATTGCCTCGAGTTGATGGCCGCCGGGGCCTGTGTCGTCGGATTGGGCACCGCGCTGTTCCGCGATCCGGCCCTGCCCGGCCGGATCCTCGCCGAACTGCCCGCGCTGCTCGCCGACCACGGCTTCTCGGGGGTCGAGGGTGTCACCGGTGCTTCACAGAACCTCGACAGTAAGGCTCCACCTGAGCTTGAGCGTTCGGAGCGCTGATTTGGCCTGTTTTGGCCGTTTCCACCCGGTTGCGTCACAGCGCAAGAGTGATATCATCGCCCGGCGCGATGGCCACGATCCTGTCCAAGACTCCCTCCCGGTCGCTCGACCAGCGACTCGACGCACTCGAGAGGGCGAACGAGATCAGGGTCAACCGAGCGAGGCTGAAGCGGGCATTGAAGTCGGGCGAGACCACCTTCGACGAGGTGCTGCTGGATCCCCCGGCTTTCGTGCTGACGGCGAAGGTGTACGACATGCTGCTCGCCGTTCCCCGGCTCGGCCGGGTCCGCGCCTCGAAACTGCTCGCCCAGTGCCGCATCAGCCAGTCGAAGACGATTGGCGGGCTGTCCGAACGGCAGCGCGGCGAACTGGTCGATCTCTTCCGCTCCTGACTCTGAATCTGCGGCGGCCAGCGTGACCGGCCGCCTGTTCGTCATATCCGGCCCTTCCGGTGTGGGCAAGGGCACCCTGATCTCGCTGGCCCGCGAGCGGCTTCGGGATGTCGTGGTCGCGGTCTCTGCGACGACCCGCCCGCAGCGACCGGGGGAGTGCAACGGCCGCGAGTATCACTTCCTCGACGCCGCCGAGTTCGAGCGACTGGTGGGGGAGGGGGCGTTCCTCGAGCATGTAACATTCGCCGGTCACCGGTACGGGACGCTGCGCAGCGAGGTCGAGCGGCGGCTGGCGGACGGCGAGAGCGTTGTGCTCGAGATCGACGTCCCCGGCGCGCGGGAGATCAAGCGGCAGCTGCCCGAGGCGGTGCTCGTGTTCATCGCGCCGCCGGACCTGGCGGACCTGGAGGAGCGTCTCGCCGGCCGCGGGGCGAACACCTCCGACGAGATCCAGGCCCGGCTCGCGATCGCCCGCGACGAGATCGTCGCGTCCGGCGAGTTCGAGCATGTGATCGTGAATGACAACAGAGAGCGGGCAGCCGCGGAGCTCGAGTCCGTGATGCGGGCCGCGATGGAGAGCGAGGGAGCACCCCGATGATCGAACCGAAGATCGACAAACTGCTGGAGCACGTCGACAGCAAGTACGGCCTGGTGATCGCGTCCGCGAAACGGGCACGCCAGATCAACGATTACCACCACCAGCTCGGCGAGGGCAGCTTCGAGGGTTTCGCGCCGCCGCTGGTCGAGTCCCGCTCGAAGAACTTCCTGACGATGGCCCTCGAGGAGATCGCCCAGGGCAAGCTCAAGGTCGGCGCCTCCGGCGAGTAGGCGCCCGGCGACGTCTCCGCCGCGCGCCGAGTTTTCGATTGCGTGGCGGGGGCCGTACACTTCCAACCATGATTCTGGTCGGCGTGTGTGGGGGCGTCGCCGCCTACAAGAGCTGTGAGCTCGTCCGGCTCCTCGTTCGCGCGGGGCATGACGTGCAGGTCGTGCAGACGCCGACGGCCGAGCGGTTCGTCGGGCCGACCACCTTCGCGGCGCTCTCCCGGCGACCGGTGCTGACCGACTCGGCGGAGCACCTGTTCCCACACCTGGAGGCGTCACGCGACGCCGAGCTGGTGTGCCTGGCGCCGCTGACGGCGACCACACTCGCCCGGCTGGCGCACGGCGAGGCGTCCAACGTGCTGCTGGCTACGGCGCTTGCCTACCGCGGCCCGGTGGTCGCGGCACCGGCCATGAACCCGCGGATGTGGGCGGCCGACGCAACGCGGGCGAACGCCGAGACCCTGCGCCGCCGCGGCGTCCAGCTGGTCGGCCCGGCCGCCGGCGACACCGCCGAGGGCGAGCTGGGCGTGGGTCGGATGGCCGAGCCGGACGAGATCGCCGGCGTGATCGAGCGCAGCCTCGCCATCTCCTGCCAGCTGGCCGGCCGCCGGGTGCTGGTCACCGCCGGCGGCACCCGGGAGCCGCTCGACGCCGTTCGCTACATCGGCAATCGCTCCAGTGGCCGGATGGGCGTGGCGGTCGCCGACGAGGCCGCGCGTCGCGGGGCCGACGTCACGCTGCTGCTGTGCGCCGGGGCGGTCGCGCCGGAGACGCACGTCAACGTGATCGCGGTCGAGACGGCCGAGCAGCTGCGGGCGGCGACGGTCGCGCACGCCGCGACTGCCGACGTGGTGGTGATGGCCGCCGCGGTCGCCGACTACCGCCCGTCGGCCGCCGAGTCCGGCAAGCGCACCAAGGATGGCGCCGCCTGGTCGATCGAGCTCGAGCCGACTGCCGACATCCTGGCCGAGCTGGGCGCCGCGCGTCGCGACGGGCAGCTGCTTGTCGGCTTCGCCGCCGAGCACGGGGAGGGCGCCGTCGACCGCGCCCGCAGCAAGCTCGAGCGCAAGAACGCCGACGCGATCGTCGTCAACGACATCAGCCGCGGCGACATCGGCTTCGACGTCGATGACAACGAAATCGTGATCGTGACGTCAAAGCAGGAAATACCAATCTCCCGACGGCCCAAGCGCGCCTGCGCGGAGGCCATCCTGGACTGGCTTGCCACGGCTCGGGAACCGAGCGCGGCCTCCGTCCGTACCACACAAGAGACAGCCATCTGAGCAGCTCCCGACCGAGAGGACGTACCCGAGGTGGAAGCACACGAAGTCCGTGACCCCGCCGCTGCGGAGGCAATCGCCGCAGCCGGCCAGACCGCGCGCCGCGTGATCGAGAACGTCGGACGCGTGATCCGCGCCCCCGAGCTGCTCCTCGAGCGGTGCCTGCTGGCGCTGCTCTGCGAGGGGCACGTGATCCTCGAGGACTTCCCCGGCGTCGGCAAGACGATGCTGGCGAAGTCGCTGGCCCGGTCGCTCGACTGCGAGTTCGCCCGCATCCAGGCGACTCCGGACTTGCTGCCATCGGACATCACGGGCGTCAACGTGTTCAACATGCAGACCAACGAGTTCGAGTTCCGGCCGGGCCCGGTCTTCGCGAACATGGTGCTCGTGGACGAGATCAACCGTGCGTCGCCGAAGACGCAGTCGGCACTCCTCGAATGCATGCAGGAGGTGCAGGTCACGATCGACGGCATGACGCATCCGCTGGCACGGCCGTTCATGGTGATCGCGACCCAGAACCCGATCGAGTACGAGGGCACGTTCCCGCTGCCCGAGGCCCAGCTCGACCGCTTCACGATGCGCCTCCACCTCGGCTATCCGTCGCCCAGCGACGAGGCCCGGATGCTGACCGAGCACGCCGCGGACGAGCCGATCGAGCATCTCGAGCCGGTGGCCTCGGCCGGCGAGCTCGAGGCGTCGATCGAGGCGGTCAAGTACGTCTACGTCGAGGAGAGCCTCAACCGCTACGTCGTCTCGGTGCTGCGCCACACGCGCGGCGACGCACGGCTGGCGCTGGGTGCCAGCCCGCGGGCCGGCATCTCGCTGCTCCGCGTGGCGAAGGCGAACGCCGTCCTCCGCGGCCGGGAGTACGTGATCCCCGCGGACGTCAAGGAGGTCGCGGCGGACGTTCTGTCCCACCGCGTGATCCTTGCTGCGGATGCGCGCAGCGGCGGCCTGGACGCTGCCGACGTGATCCGTGAGGCCGTCGACCGCACCCCGGTGCCGGTCTAGGTGCTGGCCGGCCGCGGCAAGGGAGCGCTGGCCCTCGGAGCGGGGCTGTACATCGTTGCCTGGGGATTCGGCACCAGCGAGCTGTTCGCAGCGGCGCTGGGGCTGATGCTGCTGCCGGCTGCGGCCTGGCTATGGGTGCGCTTCATGACGCGGCCGATGACGATGCGCCGGCGCACCGGCAACCGCGAGCTGGTCGAGGGCGGCCGGGTCGAGGTGCTGCTCGAGGTGCGCTCGGACGAGGGTCCGCTGCCGTCGCGCGCGGTGGTCGTCGAGCGGGTGGCCGGCCTGCCCGAGCGCGACGTGCCGGTCGTCCGCTCCGGCCACGAGCTGCGCGGCCGCTACACGTTGGAGGACGTGCCGCGCGGTCGCTACGCGCTGGAGGCCGCCGACCTGGTGCTCGGCGACCCCTTCGGGCTGGCCGAGGCGCGCATCGCGGTGGACCGGCGCGACACGCTGCTGGTCTACCCGCGGGTGTTCGACCTGGACGGCGTGTTCACCGACGCCGGCGCGGCGGGCGGCGACGAGGGCCGCGCGCTGCTGCACCGCACGGCGGGCTACGACCTGCACTCGATCCGCGACTTCCAGCAGGGCGAGAGCCTGCGCCGCGTGCACTGGCGCTCGACCGCGAAGCGCCGGAAGCTGATGGTCAAGGAGCTGACGGAGACGCCGCGCGACGAGGCCGCCGTGCTGCTCGACGGCGAGCGAATCGCGGCGGTCGGCCCGCGCGGCGCCAGCTCGTACGACGCCTCGGTACGGGCCGCGGCGTCGCTGCTGTCACGGATGGTGACGCTCGGCCAGCGGTGCTCGCTGGTGCTCCACGGCTCGTCCCGCCAGCGCCTGCGGATCCAGGCCGGGGGCGGGGAGTGGGGGACGGTGATGGCCGCGCTGGCGGCGGTCGAGCCCGACGCCGAGCGTCCTTTGCACGTCATGCTGCGCGACCTGATCGCCGGCTCCGGGGCGGCCGAGTCGGTCGACGCCGCCCGCCTGTTCGTGGTCAGCGCGGCGCTGACGCCGGCTCTGGCCGACCGCCTGCTCGCGCTCCGCTCGTACCGCCGCGACATCGCCCTGGTGTGGGTCGACGCGCCGACGTTCGCCGGGCGGACGACGGGCCACGGGCCGGAGGAGGCCGCCTCGCTGCAGCTCGCCCGGGCGGGCGTCCCGGTCGCCCGGCTGCGGGCCGGCGACGACGTCGGCGCCGTCCTCTCTGCCACCACCGTCGCCCGGGAGTATGCGCATGCGTGAGCGGCTGGCGCTGACCGGGCTGTGGGCGGCGTTCCTCGGCTTCCAGTGGGCGCAGCTCGAGCGGCCGTGGGCCGGCCTGGCCGACATGGTCGTGCTCGCCGTTGCCGCCATCGCGCCGGCTGCGCTGTGGGCGGCGGGCCGCCGCGGGATGGCCGTCGGCGCTGCCCTCGTCTCGGTCGTCGTGGCCGTCGGCGTCGCCTTCGGGCACTACCCGTGGGAGACCGGCCACCACCTCTACCCGATCCGCGTGTGGGACGCCGCTGCGGACGGCGCCGAGGGCTGGCTGGACACGACCACGCCGATTGACACCGGTCGCTTCCCCGGCGCCGTCGCGGACGTCGAGCTGGTCTTCACGTTCCTTCTCGCCGCGCTGGCGTGGCTGCTGATCGTCGGCCGCCGGCCGCTGCTGGCCGTCGGCGTCGGCTTCGCCGCCTTTGCCGTCCCCACCACGATGGTGGCCATGGACGGCGGCTTCGTGCGCTCGCTGCTGTTCCTCGTGCTGGCCGCTCTGACGCTGGCCGCCTGCGGCCCGCGGTCGCTGCCGCGGCGCGGCTCGGCCGTGCTGCAGATCGTCGCCGTCGGTGGCTGTGCGATCGCGGCGGCGCTGATCCTGTCCGCCGCGCCGGGCGTGCGCAAGGACGCCTTCCTGTCCTGGCGCACCTGGAATCCGCTGGCCGGCAGCGCGCCGCGGGTCAGCGTCGGCTACGTCTGGGATCAGGACTACCGCCCGTTCACCTGGCCGAAGAAGAAGACCGAGGTCTTCGAGGTCACGTCGCCGCGGCCGATGTACTGGAAGGCGGCCATCCTCACCGAGTTCGCGAACGACCGCTGGCAGGAGCACCCGGTGGTGCAGCAGGTGTACAGCGAGGACACCAAGTCGGTGGTCGTGCCGGTCGAGCAGCTGCCGCAGTTCGCCGACCCGGACTCCAAGGATCTGAGGCAGGTGTCGTTCCGGGTCAAGGGGCTCGCCGATCCGCACCTGCTGGCGGCCGGCCAACCGATGGCCTACGCGCTGGACGACGCGTCGAAGGCACAGCTGACAACGGACGGCACCGTCACGCTGGCAGCCGATCCGTCGAAGGACGAGACGTACACGACGCGGGTCTACGCGCCCGATCCGGCGCCCAAGGATCTGGCCGACACCAGCACGGACTACCCGACCGACGTTCGCCGCGGGATCGAGATCGGCGGCGTGGTCGTCCCGCCGTGGGACTCCACGGTGCCCAAGCAGGTGATCTTGCCGATCGACCCCTCGTACATCGAGGCGAGCGACCAGGTGTGGAGGAAGTCCGGCGCGGCGACCGCCAAGACTCCGTACCAGGCGGTGATCGACGTCGAGGCGTACTTCCGCGATCCGCAGGTGTTCAGCTACGACCAGACGCCGCAGTTCCAGCCCGGGCGCCCGGTGCTGGCCGACTTCATGCTGCGGGCGCACGACGGCTACTGCCAGATGTTCTCGGGCTCGATGGCGCTGGTGCTGCGGATGCACGGCATCCCGGCCCGGGTCGCGGTCGGGTTCACGACCGGCAGCCCGACGGAGGCCGGCGGGAACACCTACGAGGTGACCGACCGCAACGCGCACAGCTGGGTCGAGGTCTGGTTCGCCGGCTACGGCTGGCTTCCGTTCGACCCGACGCCGGGCCGCGTCCTGCACCAGCGGGCGTCGACTGCGACGCCGGACGCCGAGCAGCTGGCCACCGACCTGAAGACCAGTGGGCTGACCGGTGCGACCAGCGCCTACGTCGCCAAGTACGTCAACACTGTGCTGCCGAACGGCCTGCCACAGGCCGCGCGCGCCAACCGCGTCCACGGCACCGGTCCGGGCGGCAACGGGGTGTTCCTCGGAGCCGCGGCGCCGCAGCACGGCCGCAGCTTCATCCGCTGGCTGCTGGTCGCGGTCGTGGTCGTGCTGGCGGCGCTGCTGATCGGCAAGTGGGCGGCCGTGAAGCTGCGCTACCTGCGGCGCGGCCCGCGGGCCCAGGCCTCGGCGGCGTTCGCGGACATCGCCACCTTCGCGGGCGACCAGGGAGTGACCGTCGGCTCAGACGCGACGTACGAGGATCTGGCCCGCCGCCTGCAGCACGTGTGGGGCGTCGAGGCGTTCCCGTTCGCCCAGGATGCGAGCGCCGCGCGCTACGCGCCGCCGTACGAGGCGGCCGTCGCGGCACGCCGGCTGCGCGCACACATGCGGAGGATGAAGCGCGAGATCCGGCACAACCTGGAGCTGCGCGATCGCGCCTCTGGTGCGCTGAAGCTGCGCGAGGCGGTCGCCCGCCGTCGAGGGCTTGACTGAGGATCTATCCTCGAAAGAGGAGGTCTTGCGGCCTCCGCGCGTCACGCCGATAACTGGGAAAGACGATGGATCAGCAGCAGTCCGTGTACGACCTCTATCAGCAGGGCCGGGCGCACTTGCAGAACGGCGACAACGCCCAGGCGACCGTGCCGCTCGAGAAGGCGAAGCGGCGGGAGCCGGACAAGGCGTCGATCCGCGAGGCGCTGGGCGTTGCCTACCTGCGGTTGCGGCGCTACAGCGAGGCGGCGGCGGAGTTCGAGCACATCCTCGACTCGGCGCCGGCGAACGACTACGCGCACTACTGCATGGGTCGCTGCCGCGAGCGGATGGGCGAGCGAGGGCTGGCCGCCGGGCATTACAAGATGGCGGCCTGGCTGCGGCCGGACGTTTCGTACTACCAGCGCGCCGTCGACGGCCTGCTCGACTGAGCGGCGGGTGACCGTCCGCGAGGCAACGCCGGCCGACTGGCCGGCGATCTGGCGTTTCATGCACGTGATCGTCGCTGCCGGCGAGACGTTCTCGTGGGACCGGGACATCGGCGAGGCGGACGCCCGGGCGATCTGGATGGGCGGCCCGCCGAAGCGCACGTTCGTGGCGGTCGACGACGGCGATCGCGTGCTCGGCTCGGCCGTGATGGGCCCGAACCACGGCGGCCCGGCGTCGCACGTGGCAACGGCAAGCTTCATGGTCGACCCGGCGGCCGGAGGTCGCGGCTCCGGCCGCGCACTCGGCGAGCGCGTGCTCGACCAGGCCCGCACGGACGGCTACCGAGCGATGCAGTTCAACGCCGTGGTCGAGAGCAACGTCCGCGCCGTCGCCCTCTGGCGCTCGCTCGGCTTCGAGGTGCTTGCCACCGTGCCGGAGGCCTTCGACCACCCGGCCGACGGCCTGGTCGGGCTCCACATCATGCATCGCCCGCTGTAGAGCGCCTGATCGCGGCTCGGGTGGGGGTATGCCAATTGGCCGATCGAGCGTCGGCCATTTGGCATTTCGGCGGCGTGGCACCGTGGTGCGCCCAGGATCGGCCCTCTTTTCGGGGAGGGCCATCCTGGACACGACGCGGAGTTGGCACGGTGTCGTGACTGACACGTGTCTGCCCTCGGCCGCAGACTGGGTGGGTGTTGGCCACGCTGTACAAGGCACGTGGGCCGTCGACGAAGAGCGAGGTGTGCGCGATCTGCGTCGAGCGCTCGCGCGGGCGCACCGTGCGGGTGCATCTGGGACGCGGCGTCTCGGTGTGGCTTTGCGCCGGCCATGCGAGCGATGACTTCCGCCGGCAGAGGAGCGGTCGTGATTTCGTGCTCACCTTGCATCGCCTGTGGTCGGCGCACGGCTGTCTGACGAAGCCTCGAAGCCGCGCGCTGGACGATCACCTGGCCGCCATGCGCTCGCAACCGCCGACGCCGAGGCACCGGCCGGGTTCGTACTCCTGGGCGGCCCTGCGAAGGGACGCCGAGGAACGGTTCCGAGCCGGCGACGAGCCGGCTCGCGTGATCCGCGAGCTCCGGAGCCGGCACTCCGGGGGCGTGGCCACGGTGCCGAGCGTGCGGACGATGCGCCGCTGGTATCAGGAGCGGCGATGGCTGCGGCAGGCGCTGGTCGTCGAGATCAGCGAGCCGGGTGTGCCAATTGGCCGAGCGGGCGCCGGCCAATTGGCAGACCCCTCACCAACCACTCCCCAGCCACCGAAGCCTCCGTCGACCGGCGTCCAGGCAAAATCCCAGCCGCCCGCAGCGCTCGCAGCCCCGCCCACGTCCCCCTCAGCCAGCCAAACCAGGCACGACCGACCGTCGCCGCCGCGCGAACGCCCGCCCGAGCCCAAACCGCGGCCCGAGCCCCGGCCGCGGCCGCCGCCAGAGGTGTAGCGCGCTCCCCGGTCGGGTACGCCGACGGCCCATGGGAACACTCATTCTCTCAACGCAGATGACGGTCGACGGTGTGATCACCGTCGAAGACTGGTTCGCCGCCGAGGGGGCGCACGACGCGGCCTGCCGGGCGCTGTTCGAGCGGTCTGCGGCCATGGTGATGGGACGCAAGACCTACGAGGGCCTGGCCGGGTTCTGGCCCGACCAGAGTGGACCCTGGGCCGACCTGATCAACCCGATGCCCAAGTTCGTCGCGTCGCGGACGCTGGCGGAGCCGCTCGAGTGGAACTCCTCGCTGATCGACGGCGATGCCGTCGCGGGCGTGGCGCAGCTGAAACAGCGGGAGGGCGACCTGGCGATGGTCGGCTGCGGCGACCTGGCCCGCGCACTCGTCGAGGGCGGCGCCATCGACGAGCTCTGGTGACGCACCCGGCCGTGTGGGGCGCGGGCGAGCGGCCGTTCCAAGGCGGGGCGCGGCAGCGCCTCGAGCTGGTGGGCTGCGAGCGCTTCGACTCGGGCGTCACGCTGCAGCGGTACCGACCGGCCCCCTAGAGTTCGAGCACGATCGTGACCGGGCCGTCGTTGACCAGGTCGACCTCCATATGGGCGCCGAACTCGCCCATCGCGACGCGCAGCCCGGCCGCACGCAGCCCGGCGGCGACTCGCTCGACCAGCGGCTCGGCCACGGCTGGCGCGGCGGCGGCGATGAAGGACGGCCGGTTGCCGCGCGAGGTGTCGGCGAGCAGCGTGAACTGGGAGACGACCAGCACCTCGCCGCCGATGTCGAGCACGCTGCGGTTCATGCGGCCCTCGTCGTCCTCGAAGATGCGCAGGCGCGACAGCTTGCCGGCCAGCCTATCGGCCTGCTCGGCCGTGTCGCCGACGCCCACGCCCACGAAAACGAGCATGCCGGGGCCGATCGAGCCGACCGCCCGGCCGGCCACCCGCACCTCTGCACGAGCCACTCGCTGAACCACTCCCCGCATCGTCACGATTCTCTTACCACGGAGAACCCCCTGCTATTCTTCGGGAGAAGTCAGCGCGCCGAAGGTGGTCCGGGAGGTGGGTGAATACCCACCTTTTTTTCGCCTTCGGACAGGGTCGAGAAGGACGTTGATGCACAAGGCGACACCACTGCAGACACAGGTCGAAACGATGCTCCGGGACGGGTTCCCGGGGATCGAAGTGCTGCTCGTGGACCAGCCGTCGCCGAACAGGGTGCGCATCTTCATCGACCGCGAGACGTCCCCGGTGGACACCGACCTGCTGGAGCAGGTCACGCGCCAGCTGTCGCCGCTTCGCGAGCAGTACGCGCTCGAGGTGTCGTCGCCGGGCATCGAGCGCCCGCTGGTCAAGCCTGACCACTACAAGCGGGTCGTCGGCAGCCCCGTCGCCGTGCGGACGGAGCAGCCGCTCGACGGCCGGCGGTCGTTCAAGGGCGTGCTGACCCAGGCACACGAGCAGATGATCACGATCGACCTCGACGGCGAGCCGGTGGAGATCCCGCTCGACGTGGTGCACAGCGCGCACCTGGTCGACGAAGGGCGGGGAGGGAAGCCATGAGCAAGGAGCTCCTGGAAGGCGTCAAGCTGGTCGAGAAGGAGAAGGGCATCGAGGCGGAGACGCTGCTCTCCGCGATCGAGGATGCTCTGCTGGCGGCGTACAAGAAGCTGCCGGACGCACACCACCCGGTGCGGGTCGACCTCGACCGCGAGTCGGGTGACTACACCGTCTGGTCGGTCACCGAGGACGCGTGGGACGTGTACCTCGACGAGCATCCGCATCACGTCGTCATCGTTCCCGAGTCGGCCGAGGAGCCGGCGCCCGTTCAGCCGCCCGCCGACGGCGCCCAGGCTGACGAGGCCGCCGAGCCGGAGCCGCAGATCGACTGGTCGTGGTTCACGCCCGACCAGATGGTGATCGTCACGCCCGAGGGCTTCAGCCGGATCGCCGGCCAGACCGCCAAGCAGGTGCTGCGCCAGCGGATCCACGAGGCCGAGCGCTCGATGATGTACGACGAGTACGTCGATCGCGTCGGCGAGATCGTCACCGGAATCGTCCAGCAGGACGACAACCGCTACGCGTTCGTCGACCTGGGGCGGATGGAGGCGATCCTGCCCGGCTCGGAGAAGGTTCCCGGCGAGCGCTACGAGCAGGGCAGCCGCATCAAGGCCGTCATCCTCGAGGTGCGCAGCGAGGGCAAGGGCCCGCAGGTCGTGCTCTCCCGTCGCTCCGACGAGCTGATCCGTGGCCTGTTCGAGCTCGAGGTGCCCGAGATCGCCGACGGCCTGGTCGTCATCCGGTCGGTCGCCCGCGAGCCCGGCTATCGCGCCAAGATCGCGGTCGAGTCGCGCGTCCAGGGCGTCGACCCGGTCGGCGCCTGCGTCGGCCCGCGAGGTTCGCGGGTGCGCATGGTCGTGTCTGAGCTGCGCGGCGAGAAGATCGACATCATCCCGTTCAACGACGAGCCCGCCCGGTTCGTCGCGAAGGCGCTCGCGCCCGCCAAGGTGCGCGAGGTCTACGTGGACGACGACAACCGCCAGGCCACCGTGCTGGTGCCCGACGGCGAGCTCTCGCTGGCGATCGGCAAGGAGGGCCTGAATGCCCGCCTGGCCCACCGCCTGACGGGCTGGCGCATCGACATCGTGTCCGAGACCGAGTACTACGCCGAGGAGACCGACACGCCGTACACCGGCGCCGAGGGCGAGGTGGACGAGCATCCCGGCCGCTGCATCGCGGTCACGTCGTCCGGCAAGCGCTGCCCGAACCAGGCGCTGGAGGGCAGCCGGTACTGCGGCGTGCCTGCGCATCGCGAGCTGGCCGCGCAGGAAGAGGGGGCGACGGCGTAACCCCCGAGCGTCAGTGCGCCGGCTGTGGAACCCGCTGTCCGGCGCGCGAGCTCGTCAGGCTGACGACGGCCGGCGACAAGCTCGTGATCGATCGGGGGCGGCGGCTGGGCGGCCGCGGGATGCACCTCTGCCCGGACGCCCGATGCACCGCCCTGGCCCGCCGCCGGGGCGCATTCGGCAGGCGGTTGCGCAGGAGCGTTACGGTTCCTGAGGATCTCGAACGGCGGGTCGAGGTTGAGGCGGCGAGCGCCGCGTGGAAGAATTTCGAGAAGAATGGCGAAGCAGAAGACACCCGAGCAAAGGCAACGACAGCTCCCGCAGCGGCGGCCGAAGCGCCTGCCGCCGAGCGAGGAGAAGCTGGTCGACGACGACGAGGTGCGCGCCGCCTTCGGTGAGAAGGCGACCGTGCCCGCGACGGAACCCGGCTCCGCGCAGCCCGCGCGCCATCCCCGGCCGCAGCGGGGCGGCGGCTCCGGCCGGCGCCGCCGGGGTCGTGATCGACTCGCAGGCCGGCCGCAAGCCCGGCCAGAAGCGGGACGGCGGCCCTCGGCGCAGCGAGCAGAAGAAGGAGCCGGAGATCCCCAGCGGGCCCGTCAAGGTGCCATCCGGGATCACCGTCAAGGATCTCGCCGAGAAGATCGGCGTCTCTCCGGCCAAGATCATTGCCTTCATGATGGGCCTTGGCGACATGGTCACGACCACCGTGTCGCTGACCGACGAGGCGGTCGACCTGATCGCCGAGGAGTTCAAGCGCGAGGTGATCATCCAGCATGCGGCCGACGAGGAGGAGGAAGAGGTCACGTTCGAGGACGCGGCCGCCGACCTCGAGCCGCGCCCGCCGGTGGTGACCATCATGGGTCACGTCGACCACGGCAAGACGACGCTGCTGGACTCGATCCGCGAGGCGTCGGTCGTCGTCGACCGAGGCCGGTGGGATCACCCAGCACATCGGCGCCTACCAGGTCGATGTCGCGAACGGCCGCAAGGTCACGTTCCTGGACACGCCGGGCCACGAGGCGTTCACCGCCATGCGCGCCCGCGGTGCCAAGGTGACGGACGTCGCCGTCCTGGTGGTTGCCGCCGACGACGGCGTGATGCCGCAGACCATCGAGGCGATCGACCACGCGCGCGCCGCAGGCGTGCCGATCGTGGTCGCCGTCAACAAGATCGACCGGCCGGACGCGCAGCCCGAGAAGGTGCGCTCCGAGCTCGTCAACCACGGCCTGCAGCCCGAGGAGTGGGGCGGAGAGACGATCTTCGTCGACGTCTCGGCGAAGGCCAAGCAGAACCTCGACCAGCTGCTCGAGATGCTGCTGCTGCAGTCCGACGTGCTCGAGCTGAAGGCCAATCCGCACGCGCCCGCCAGCGGCGTGATCGTCGAGTCGCGGCTGGACGTCGGCCGCGGCGCGGTCGCCACGGTGCTCGTCCAGCGAGGCACGCTGCACGTCGGCGACGCCGTGGTCGCGTCGGGACGCGTGGGGCAAGGTCAAGGCGCTGAACGACTACAACGGCAAGCGCGTCCGCGAGGCCGGACCGGGCATGCCGGTCGAGATCCTCGGCTTCGACAAGCCGCCGGCGAGCCGGCGAGCTGCTGCGCGTCGTCGAGAACGAGCGCGTCGCCCGCCAGTCCGCGCAGAAGCGCGCGGTGCGGCTGCGCGCCGAGGTGATGGCGCGGCGCAACAAGGCCGTCAGCCTCGAGGATCTGTTCGGCGCGATGCAGGAGGGCGCGCTCAAGGAGCTCAACCTGATCATCAAGGCCGACGTGCAGGGCTCGGTCGAGGCCGCGGAGGGCGAGCTGCAGAAGATCTCGCACCCCGAGGTCGCGGTGCGCGTCATCCACTCGGGCGTCGGCGGCATCACCGCCTCGGACGTCAACCTCGCGGCGGCATCCAATGCGATCATCGTCGGCTTCAACGTCCGGCCGAACGCCGAGGCGCGGTCGCTGGCCGAGCGCGAGGGCGTCGACATCCGCACGTACCGCGTGATCTACCAGCTGACCGAGGACATCCAGCGCGCCCTGATCGGCATGCTGGCTCCGGAGCAGGTCGAGGAGGTCATGGGCGAGGTCGAGGTGCGCAAGCTCTTCAAGGTGTCGCGCCTGGGGACGATCGCCGGCTGCATGGTCACGTCCGGCCTCGTCCAGCGCGGTGCGCAGGTGCGCGTCGTCCGCGACGGCACAATCGTCCACGAGGGCCGCATCGACTCGCTGAAGCGGTTCCAGGACGACGCGCGCGAGGTCACGCAGGGCTTCGAGTGCGGCCTCACCATCGAGGGGTACAACGACCTCAAGGAGGGCGACGTGCTCGAGGTGTACACGGTCAAGGAAGTGGCCCGCACCGAGTAACCGAGCCGTCGCCGGGGAGGGCGCCCGATGGGCGAGCTGTCCGACTTCGCGCGCATCGTGCTGTTCGCATCCGCCGGTCTGCTGGCGGCCATCCTGTCGTACCCGGTGGCGGAGCGGCTGCGCATCCCCGCCCCGGTGCTGTTCCTGGCCGCGGCGGCGGTCGCGTCTGATCTGATCGGCGACCTCAAGGGGCTGCTAACCCCTGTCGCGGTCGGCGAGATCGGCACCGTCGCCCTGATCGTGATCCTGTTCGAAGGCGGCATGCAGGTCGGCTGGGGCCGCTTCCGGGCGTCGATCTGGCCGATCGGCATCCTCGGGGTGCCCGGCACGCTCGCGACCGGCGCCATCGTCGCAGTCGGCGCCCATCTGGCGCTCGACCTGAACTGGACGACCGCGGCGATCATCGGCGCCGCCCTGGCGCCGACCGATCCGGCGGTGATGTTCTCGGTGCTGGGCAACCGCGAGGTCGGTGGCCGCAGCGGCACGATCCTGCAGGGGGAGTCGGGCGCCAACGATCCGGTGGCGATCGCGCTGATCATCGGGCTTCTCGACTTCGCCACCGACAACGGCAGCGGCCTCGCGGTGACCGAGCGGTTTCTGCTGGAGATGGGCGTCGGCTTGGCCGTCGGCGTGGTCGGCGCACGCCTGCTCGCCTGGACCGCGCGCCGGGTGCCGCTGGTGGGCGGCTCGTTCTACCCGTTGCGGCTGCTGGCCGCCGCGGGCGTCGTGTTCGGCGCAGCGGCAGCGCTGCACGGGTCGGGGTTCCTGGCGGTGTTCGTCGCCGGCGTCCTGCTCGGCGACGAGCAGTTCCCGTACAAGAGCGAGACCCGCGGGTTCCTGGCGCCGGCCGCCGGCCTCGCCGAGATCACAGTGTTCGTCGCGCTCGGCCTGACCGTCGACCTGGGATCGTTCCCGTCGCGGACCTGGGTGGACGGCGCCGTGATCGCCGTGCTGGTGGTGCTGATCGCCCGCCCGCTGGTGGTCGCAGTCCTGCTCGGACGGAGCGATCTGACCCGCGCCGAGCGGCTGTTCATCAGCTGGGCGGGCATGAAGGGCGCGGTGCCGATCCTGCTCGGCTCGTTCGCCGTGATCGCCGGCGCCGACCATTCGCTGTTGATCTACGACGTCGTGTTCGTCGTCGTCACGGCGACGGTGCTCGTCCAGGGGCTGCTGCTGTCACCGGTGGCGAGTCGGCTGGGGATCCCGATGGAGACCGTGGAGGCGAAGCCGTGGAGCGTCGACGTGGTCGGCGGCAGCTACACGGTCGCCCCGGCGTCCGTGGCGGCCGGAATCGCGTTGCGCGACCTGCCGATAGGCGACGACGGCTGGGTGTACGAGATCCGCCGGAACGGGTCGACCGTCCCCACGCGTGGCGCGCAGCGGCTGCAGGCCGGGGACGAGGTGACCGTGATCTGCGCGGACGAGCAGCGCGGCGACGTGCGTGCGCTGTTCACGGGTGAACGTGCCTAGCCGACCGCCGCCCGCGATACTTCCCGCGTGACCTCGGGGTACGTGGGCATCCTGGATTTCGAGATCCACATACCGCACAGCCGGTCGCTGAAGGAGAAGCGGCGGTACGTTCTGTCCACGAAGGCCCGGCTGGAGCGGATGCTCGGCGCCTCGGTGGCGGAGGTCGGCGACCACGAGCTCTGGCAGCGGTCGCGGCTCGCGCTGGCTGTCGTGCGCCGCGAGGCGGGGGAGGTTGAGCGCGCCCTGGATCAGGCCGAGCGCTACCTTTCGTCGCAGGAGTACGAGCTTGTGCGGGTGTCCGCCCGCCTGTTGTCCGTCGAGGAGGCGATCGGGTGAAGCATCAGCGCAAGCGCCGGGTCGACGAGGCCCTGCGCCACGTGCTCGCCGAGGGGGTCGAGGAGCTGTCCGATCCCGCGGTCGGATTCGTGACGGTGACCGGCGTCGACGTGACCGCCGATCTCGAGCATGCGACCGTCCGGGTCAGCGTGCTGGGCGGGGCGAAGCGACGGGCCGCGGCGTTGCGCGGGCTGGATCGTGCCAAAGGCGTGTTGCAGTCCAGGGTGGCCCAGGAGCTGCACTTGCGGAGGACTCCCGTCCTGACCTTTCAGTATGATGAGGGAGTCGACCGCGCCATGCGCATCAACGAGCTGCTCGATGCTGCTGGCCCCAGTGCCTCGGAAGGCGAGGCCGACACCTCAACCACACCATGACCGACGCCGATCTGACCCGTGACCTCGAGGATGTCGTCGCTGCGATCACTGCGGCCGACCGCGTGCTCGTCGCCTCGCACGAGAATCCCGACGGCGACGCCATCGGGTCGATGGCGGCGTGCAAGGGCGCGCTCCTGCAGCTCGGCAAGGAGGTGCGGCTCTACCTCCACCAGGACTCGCCGATCCCGCACGAGTACTCGTTCCTCGACCTGGACGGGCTGGAGCGGTCGCTCGACCTCGACTCGCTCGAAGGGTGGACGCTGCTCGCCGTCGACTGCGGCAACGAGCGCCGGCTGGGGCCCGACCACGCAGAGGTGCGCGAGCGCTTCGACAGCGTGGTCGACATCGACCACCACCACGACAACAGCCGGTACGGCAACGCCAACCTGGTCGACGGCGGCGCCTCGTCGACGGCCGAGATCCTGGCCACGGTGTTCGACCGTTTGGGCGTCCGGCTGACGCCGGTGATCGCCGAGGCGCTGTACGTCGGCCTGGTGACCGACACCGGCCGCTTCCAGTACCGCACCACCAGCCCGGCCGCGCTGCGGCTGGGCGCGCACCTGGTCGAGCACGGGGCCGACGTCCACAAGGTGTACCAGCTGGTGTTCGAGACGGTGCCGTACTCCAAGAAGAAGCTGCTCGGCCGCGTGCTGGAGCACGCGCAGCCGTTCCTCGACGGCCGGCTGCTGGTCAGCTACGTGACGCGTGACGACCTGGCGCTGGTCGAGGGCGACGAGGCGACGACCGAGGGCCTGATCGACGATCTCCGCGAGGTCGAGGGCGTCCAGGTCGCGGGCCTGATCCGCGAGCAGGTGCCGCTGGCCGACGGGACGATCACGCCCAATCGCGTCTCGCTGCGCTCGCGGGGAGCCGTCGACGTGTCGCAGATCGCCCGCAAGTCGCGCGGCGGCGGCCACAAGCAGGCGGCCGGCTTCTCGCATCCCGGCTCGGTGAAGGAGATCCGCGACTTCATCGTGGCCGAGGTCGGCGAGCAGCTCTCCGAGTCCGCGGCCTAGCGTCCATGCCGCAGCCGGGGCTGTACCTGGTCGACAAGCCGGTCGGGCCGACGTCGTTCGGCGTGCTGCGCTCGCTGCGGCCGGCGCTGGGCAGCAAGCTGGGCCACGCGGGAACACTCGACCCGTTCGCCAGCGGCCTGCTGCTGGTGCTGGCGGAGACCGCCACCCGCCTTGCGCCCTATCTGTCGGGCGTGGACAAGACGTATCGTGCCGTCGTGCAGTTCGGCCAGGTGTCGACGACGCTCGACCCGGAGGGGACGATCACCGTGACCGGTGGCTCGACCGACGGCGCGGCCGTCGAGGCGGCCGCCGCCGGCATGACCGGTGACGTGCTGCAGCGCGTCCCCGCCGCGTCCGCGGTCAAGGTCGCAGGGGAGCGCTCCTACGCCCGCATGCGGCGCGGAGAGGACGTCGCGCCGGAGCCGCGGATGGTGCGCATCGAGCGGATCGACGTCACCGGGTTCGCCCCCCGCACTCAGCGGGCGGAGATCGAGGTCGCCTGCTCGAAGGGCACCTACGTGCGCCAGATCGCCGCCGACCTGGGCGAGCAGACCGGGGCGGGGGCGATGTGCGTCAGCCTGCGCCGCCTCACGGTCGGGGCGTTCGACGTGGCCGGCGCCGGATCGCCGGACGAGGTGGCCGCACACCCCGAAGGTCCGTGGTACCGAACGCCCGCTGCCGCGCTGCCCCACCTGCCGGTCCGCGAGCTGACCGGTGAGGAGGCGGCGTCCGTCGCCCACGGCAGGCCGCTGGAGCCGGCCGGCGAGGACGGCCCGACGGCCGCCGTGCTGGAGGGCGAGCTGGTCGCCGTGATGGCGCCGCGTGACGGCCTGCTGCGCTCGCTGGCGGTGTTCCGGCGGTGACCCGGCAGGTCGCGCTGGGCGACGCCGAGCCGGTCCGGCGTGCGATCGCCATCGGCAGCTTCGACGGCGTGCACCTCGGCCACCTCGCCGTGATCGAGCGAACGATGGCGCTGGCCGTCGAATCGGAGCTGCGTTCGAGCGTGGTCACGTTCCACCCGCATCCGGTCAGCGTCCTGCGTCCCGAGCTCGCTCCGCGGGAGCTCTCGACGCCGCAGCGCAAGCTCGAGCTGGTCACGGAGATCGGGCCAGACGAGCTGGTCGTCATCCGCTTCGACCTCGAGCTGTCGCAGCGCACGCACGAGGAGTTCGCGACCGACGTCATCGCCCGCGCGCTGGGCGCCCGTCACGTGGTGGTCGGGACGAACTTCCGCTACGGCCACCGCGCCCAGGGCACGGTCGAGACGCTGACGGCGGCCGGCGCGGAGCTCGGCTTCACGGTCGAGCCGGCCCCGCTGGTCGAGATCGCCGGCGCCGCCGTGTCGTCCTCGAGGATCCGCGACCTGATCGCCGCGGGCGAGGTCGCTGCGGCCGCCCGGTTGCTGGGCCGCGACCCGTGGGTCGAAGGCGCGGTCGTCCGCGGCGACGGGCGCGGCCGCGGGCTCGGGTTCGCCACCGCCAACCTGCAGCCGCTGCCGCACAGCGCCCTGCCGGCGCGCGGGGTCTATGCGGGCAGCGCGCACCTGCCCGGGAGCAGCCGCCCGGCGGCGATCAGCGTGGGGTACAACCCGACGTTCTCGGACGCCCGCGACCAGGTCAGGATCGAGGCGCACCTGCTCGACTTCGACGAGGACATCTACGGATTGCCGCTGCGGATCGACTTTTCTCACCGGCTGCGCGACGAGGAGCGCTTCTCATCGATCGACGAGCTGGTCGCGCAGATTCACCGCGACGTCGACGCGGTCAGGGAGATCGCGTCGGCATGACCGGCTCCGTGCGACCGCCGGGCAGCACCCGGTACACGCCGGCATCGGGCCGGGAGCGGACGACGCCGATCAGCTCGGTGCCCTCGAACACCGGGCCGGCGTAGTCGTCGGCCGCCAGGCCGGGCGTCATCCGGCCGCTGTCCACCAGCTTGTGGTACACCGGCTTTCGCAGCACCTCGGAGTCCCAGTGCGGGCAGAAGCTGCCGGGCAGGAACCCGAGGCCGTCACCCAGCGGGTCGAGCGCCGGCCGGAACGAGTCCGTGACGCCGTCCTCGAACCAGCAGATCGCGCCCGCCGACGCCCCGGTCAGGACGATGCCGCTCTCCCACGCTTCGGCCATCATCCCGTCGACGCCGTGCACGCGCCAGACCGCGAGCATGTTGGCCGTGCTCCCGCCGCCGACGTAGATCACGTCCTGCTCGAGCAGCACCTGGCGGGGATCGCGGCCGTCCATGCGAAACAGCGCCAGGTCGGTGGCCACGGTGCGGTCGGACGGCAGGGTGGCGTGGAAGGCCTCGATCGCCTCGACCGGGTCGCCCGACGCGGTGGGCACATAGCAGACGCGCGGCCGGTCCTTGCCCGTCATCTCCAGGATCTGCGCGAGCAGCTCGGGGTCGGCCAGGCCGCCGCCACCCAGCGGGACGATGCGCCTCACGCAGCCCCCGCGTCCAGCGTCCGGCGCAGGCCCTCCTCGAGCGCCACCTGTGGCTCCCAGCCGAGGATCGTGCGGGCGCGCGTGATGTCCGGCTGCCGCACCTTGGGGTCGTCCTCCGGCAGGCCCTCGAACACGATCTCGGAGTTCGACTCGGTCATCCGCTTGATCGTGTGCGCCAGCTCGAGCAGCGTCATCTCGTTCGGGTTGCCGATGTTCACCGGCATGTGCTCGTCGCTCATCGTCAGCCGGAAGATGCCCTCGATCAGATCGTCCACGTAGCAGAACGACCGGGTCTGCGACCCGTCGCCGAACACCGTCAGCGGCTTGCCGTGCAGCGCCTGGCTGAGGAAGTTGGGGATCGCCCGGCCGTCGTTCCGTCGCATCCGCGGGCCGTACGTGTTGAAGATGCGGACGATGTGCGTGTCCACGCCCTGCTGGCGGTGGTAGGCCATCGTCATCGCCTCCGAGTAGCGCTTCGCCTCGTCGTACACGCCGCGCGGGCCGACCGGGTTGACGTTGCCCCAGTACTCCTCGCGCTGCGGGTGCACCTCGGGATCGCCGTAGACCTCCGACGTCGAGGCCAGCAGGAAGCGGGCGCGCTTGAACTTGGCCAGGCCGAGGGCGTTGTGCGTGCCGTACGAGCCGACCTTGAGCGTGTGCAGCGGCAGCCGCAGGTAATCGACCGGGCTGGCCGGGCTGGCCAGGTGGAACACGGCGTCGACCGGCTCGGGCACGTCGATGTAGTCGACGCAGTTGTGGTACCGGAACTCGAACGAGTCCGTGCGCAGGTGCTTGACGTTCTCGAGCGTGCCCGTGTCCAGGTTGTCGAGGCAGATGACGCGCCACTCGCGGGTCAAGAGGTACTCACATAGATGCGATCCCAGGAACCCGGCGCCGCCGGTCACCACCGCAGTGCTCACACTGTCCTCCTCGTCGACGACGCCGCATGGTACCGCGGAACCGCTGTGCTACCCTCATGAGCGGCCGTGACGCGGACTGGCGAGCCCTTGCCGGCGCCGTTCTGGGTCACCGGCGTCCACACGTACGAGGCAAGGAGGGTAGGCCATGCCGCTTACCAAGGAGCAGAAGACGGAGCTCGTCGGCCGTTTCGGCAGCGGGGAGAAGGACACGGGATCGACAAAGGTCCAGATCGCCCTTCTCACCCAGCGCATCACCGAGCTTACGGAGCACATGAAGGTGCACAAGCACGACCATCACTCGCGGCGAGGGCTGCTGAAGATGGTCGGTCGCCGGCGCCGGCTCCTGACGTATCTGCAGAAGCACGACCTGGAGGGCTATCGCGCCCTCATCAAGGAGCTCGGCCTGCGCCGCTAGGCGCGCCCGGGTTCGTGGAGGATGAGCCCTGCCGGGGATGCCGGGCTCGAGGAAGGAACGGAAAGAGGATATGAGCATCGCAGTTGAACCCGAGGCCACTCGGATTTCCCTCGCCGTGGGCGAGGAGGAGATCTCGTTCGAGACCGGCGTCATCGCCAAGCAGGCACATGGAGCCGTCCTCGTCGGGTGCGGAGGCACCGTCGTCCTGGCGACGGTCGTCGGCCGCACCGAAGGACGTGAGGGAGCGGACTTCTTTCCGCTCACCGTCGACGTCGAAGAGAAGATGTACGCCGCTGGCAAGATCCCGGGCGGGTTCTTCAAGCGCGAGGGCCGCGCGGGGGAGAAGGCCATCCTGAACGCGCGCATGGTCGACCGGCCGATCCGGCCGCTGTGGCCGAAGGGCTACAAGAACGAGGTCCAGATCATCGTGACCACGCTCTCGGCCGACCAGGTCAACTCGCACGACATACTGGCGATCAACGGCGCCTCGGCAGCCCTGATGCTGTCTCCGCTGCCGTTCATGGGCCCGGTTGGCGCCGTCCGCATCGGCCGCCTTGACGGCGAGCTGGTCGTCAACCCGAACATGCCTCAGACCAAGGAGTCGGATCTCGACCTGATCGTCTGCGGCACGCCGGAGGCGATCACGATGGTCGAGGCCGGCGCCCAGGAGGTGTCCGAGGACGTCCTGATCGAGGCGCTCGAGCTCGCCCACCGCGAGATCAAGCGGCTCTGCCAGGCGCAGATAGACCTCGCCGAGCGCTGCGGCAGCCCGAAGTGGGTCGACGGCGCCGTCACCGAGTCGCTGCGCAACAGCCACGCCGCCGCGCTCCAGTCGGCGATCGCGGAGCGCGGGCTTGGCGGCCTGCCGGCCGCGGCCGACGCGCTGGCCAAGTCGGAGCTGCCCGATGTCTCGGGGAGCACGACAGAGGCCGACGTGCTGCACCGCCAGCGCGTCCAGTTCGCCTTCCAGCAGCTGATCGCCGAGGCCCGTGACCAGGCCGTCTACGGCCCGGTCAAGGAGCAGTTCGGGGATGCCATCCGCGCGCTGACCGACGCCGAGCAGGACTCGAAGGAGCTGAAGTCGGCCAAGCGGCACGCGCTGGTCGAGCAGATCGTCAACACCGCGCAGCTGCCGTTCCCGTCGCGCGGCGAGCCGGACGAGCAGGGCAACGCGCCGCTCGATCCGACCACACGCTCGGCCGTCTCGTCGATCGTGGACAAGATCTACAAGGAGATCGTCCGGGCCAAGATCGCGGTCGACAAGCGCCGGCCCGACGGCCGGTCGGAAACCGAGATCCGGCACGTGTCATCCGAGGTCACCGTGATGCCCCGCACCCACGGGTCGGCGCTCTTCACCCGCGGCCAGACGCAGGCGCTGACGCTCTGCACACTGGGTACGGGCAAGGAGGAGCAGCGCATCGACGACCTCTCGCTGGACGAGACGAAGCGCTACATCCACCACTACAACTTCCCGCCGTTCTCGGTGGGCGAGACCGGGTTCATGCGCGGCCCCAAGCGCCGTGACATCGGGCACGGCGCCCTCGCCGAGCGGGCCCTGGTGCCGGTCATCCCCAGCGCCGACGAGTTCCCGTACACGCTGCGGCTGGTCTCCGAGATCATGGAGTCGAATGGGTCGTCGTCGATGGCCTCGGTCTGCGGCTCGACGCTGTCGCTGATGGACGCGGGCGTGCCGATCAAGGCGCCGGTCGCCGGCATCGCGATGGGCTTGATCAAGGAGGGCGACGACTACGTCATCCTGACCGACATCCAGGGCGCCGAGGATCACCTCGGTGACATGGACTTCAAGGTCGCCGGCACCGAGGCCGGGGTGACCGCCCTGCAGATGGACATCAAGATCACGGGCGTCACGACCGAGATCCTGCGCACCGCCCTGGCCCAGGCCCGCGAGGCGCGGCTGAGCATCCTCGGCACCATGCGCCAGGCCATCTCGGCTCCGCGCGAGGAGCTGGCGGCCCACGCGCCGCGCATCGTGTCGGTGAAGATCCACCCGGACTTCATCGGGATGGTGATCGGCAAGGGCGGCGAGACGATCCGCGCGCTGGAGGCGGACTACGACGTCCAGATCGACATCGAGGAAGACGGCACGATCCGCATCTACGGCACCAACGGCGAGCTCGCCGAGGCTGCCCGCGAGTCGATCGAGTCGATGACGAAGGAGATCGAGATCGGCGAGGAGTTCACCGGCGAGGTGGTCAAGCTGGCCGAGTTCGGTGCCTTCGTGAACCTCAAGAAGGGCGTCGACGGCCTGCTGCACGTCAGCCGGATCCTGCCCAAGGGCAACCGCCTGGCATCGGCCGAGCAGGTGTTCTCACGCGGCGACCAGGTGAAGGTGTCGGTGACCGAGGTCGACAAGGACCGCGGCCGCATCGGGCTCACGCTGGTTGCCAAGCTCGACGACGACGGCTCGGAGATCACGCCCGAGCAGCTGGTCGCCGTCGCCGAGGCGAACCCGGCGCCGGAGCGCACCGACCGCGACCGCCCGCGCGGCGGCGGGCGCGATCGTGACCGCGGCCGGCGGCGCGACCGCTAGAAACGCGGCAGGGCGGCCCTCACCCGATCGGGGGAGGGCCGCCTCGCCCTGCCGTCGCTAGAGTGCGCCGAGTGCAGCGATACACAGTGACCACGCTCGACGGCGGCGAGCGCATCGTCACCGAGCGCGTCCGCTCCGTCCGCTCCGTGGCAATCGGCATGTGGATCGGCGCCGGCGGACGCGATGAGCGCGCCGAGCAGGCCGGCATCTCGCACTTCATCGAGCACCTGCTGTTCAAGGGCTCGTCGCGCTATTCGGGCGTGGAGATCGCGCAGGTGTTCGACGGCCTGGGCGGCGAGCTGAACGCGGCGACCGCCAAGGAGTACACCGTGCTCTACGCGCGCGTCCTGGATGCGCACCTGGAGACGGCCCTGGACGTGATGTCCGACATGCTGCTGTCGCCGTCGTTCGACCCGGACGAGCTGACGGCCGAGCGGGAGGTCGTGCTCGAGGAGATCGCGATGTACGAGGACTCCTACCACGACCTGGCGCACGACCTGATCGCCGAGGCCGTCTTCGCCGGCCACCCGCTGGGACGGCCGGTGATCGGCACCGCGGACGCGGTCCGCGGGATGGACACAGCAGCCGTGTCCGACTACCACGCCAACCGCTACGTCGGCCCGAACATCGTCGTCGCCGCCGCGGGCAACCTGGAGCACGAGCCGCTGGCGCACATGATCGAGCAGCGCTTTGGCCTGTACGCGCGCCACCCCGACCCGTCGGCCGGCGTCCGCCCGCCGTGGATCGACGAGGTCGCACCGTCGGCGCGGTTCGTCTCCAAGGCATCCGAGCAGTACCACGTGTGCCTGGGCGGGATCGGGCTGCCGCGGTCGGACAAGCGGCGGTTCGCCGCCTCGCTGCTGGACTCCATGCTGGGCGGCTCGGCGTCGAGCCGGCTGTTCCAGGAGATCCGCGAGCGGCGGGGGATGGCGTACTCGGTCTACACGTTCGCGTCCCAGTACGCGGACACCGGGATGATCGGCGTCTACGTGGGCACGCGCGAAGACAACCTCGGCGAGTGCATGCGCATCGTCGCCGAGCAGCTGCGGCTGATCGGCGAGGGCGACCTCGGCCCCGGCGAGCTCGACCGCGCCAAGGAGAACCTCAAGGGCCGCGTGATGCTCTCGATGGAGTCGACCAGTAACCGCGCGAGCCGGCTCGGCAAGTCCGTGCTGACCGACACCGAGGTGCTGTCGCTCGACCGCATCTGCGCCGAGATCGACGCCGTCGAGCCCGAGCTGGTGGCGGCGCTGGCGCGGCACCTGTTCGCGCCGGAGGGGTTGAGCGTCTCCGGCATCGGCCCCGACCAGGCCAAGTTCGACGACGCCGTGGCCGCGCTCAACCCGTCGCTGATCGGCTGACTCAGCGGTAGATGCTGGCGCGATGGCGCTCCAGCAGCTCCCGCGAGACCGCCTGCTCGTGGGGGAGCAGCTCGCGCTCCAGCTCGAACGCCTGCGCATCGCTGACCGCAACCCGCGGGGGCCGCTCGCCCAGCAACTCGGCCACCCCGGCGGGCGCCGCGTAGAGCGCGGGACGGTCCCTCGCCATCACGCGCTCGATCCGCAGCCACTCGCGTCCCGGCGTCTCGGTCGATCGTCTGCGAAGCCGCCCGATCACATCGGGATCCCCCTCGGCCGCCGCCGACGCAGCGAGCGTCGACAGGGTGTGCGACGCCCGCGACTTGATCAGCGCCGACCGCACGGCCGCGGCGCCGGCGACCTCGGCGCTCAGGCGGTCGGCCTCGGCCTCGGTGCGGCGCACGTGGCGTGCCTCGAGCATGCCGAACAGCAGGACGAACGGCTTGACCAGAGCGCAGATCAGCGCCATGCCCAGATTGGCGACGGTGCGCGACAGCGTGCTCGGCCGCTGGTAGCGGCGCTCGCCGACGACCATCGCCATCTGTTCCGGCTCGAGCAGCTCCATCAGCGCCGCGAGGGCGTTTCCGGCGGTGCCGACGAGCAGCGCGCGCCGGCGGTCGTGCGCGATCTCGTGTGCCAGCAAAGCAGCCCGCTCCTGCGGCCCCAGCACGGCGAGCAGCGGAACCCCGAGCGTGACCACGCGGCGCTGGCGCCAACCGTAGCGCCCGATCCATGCGTCGTAGTCCGTGGTCAGGGCGATGCCGTCGAGACGGGCGCTGCCCACCTCGTCGGCGAGGGTGTCCGCCAGCTCGTACAGCACGGGATGGTCGGCGCGGTCGAGCAGCGGCGGCTCCGGCGAGTCGGGCCGCGGCCGGGCGTACCAGGCCGCGCCGAGCATCGCCGCGACCGGCAGCATGGCGAACGGGTTGGGGAAGGTGATCAGCTCCAGCCAGACGCCGCCCACCGCGAGCGCCCCCACGAACAGGTAGACACCGACGGCCGCGAACGCCAGCGCGACGCGCACCCGGCGATCTCCGCGCCCGCCCTTCACGGCCTCCCCTGACCCGTGCTCCGCGGACATCGCGGCGATCATCTCCGCGCCGGTCTTGGGGGCCGGCGGGTCGGCGTCCATCAGGTTCCATCCGCAGGCGTCGCACCAGGTCAGGTAGCCCTGGTTCACGGGGATCTCGGCACCGCACTGCGGACACCGGGAGGTGGGCTGCGATGTGCTCACTTCACCCACATGGTGGCGCGGCCTGCGCGTTCTGGCGAGCGGCGGGCGGCGACCTGCCCGCCCGCCGCCTTGCCGGCCGTACTACTCCGGCATCGACGCCGACTCGTCGGTCTGCCAGATCCCGAACTCGTTGCCGTGTGGGTCCTTGCACACCGAGAACCAGCCCATGTTGGGCACCGGCATGCGCTCGCTGGCCTCGCCGCCAAGTTCCTTGACCCGGGCGATCCCGGCATCGATCTCGTCCACGTCGAAGTATGCGCGCGTGCCCCGCTTGCCCGGCTCCATGTTGGTGATGGCGCCGCCGGTGCGATCGCCGATGCTCGTCATGTGGTACTCCGAAGGGCCGGGGTACGCCTCGAACTGCCACCCGAAGAGGCCGCCCCAGAACTCGCGGGCCTTCCCGGTGTCGTCCGCGGGGATCTCGAAGTGCACGATCTGGCCGGACATGCGTCCCTCCCTGGTTACTGATGGTCGGTTCCGGGACGATAGACCGTGCCGGGACCCCGAACTGAGCGGCGCGATACGCTCTCGCCCATGATCCGGGTGATCCTCTCCGGGGCGACCGGCAAGGTGGGCCGTTCGCTGATCCCCGCCATCGAGGCCGATCCGGAGCTCGAGCTCACCGCGCAGGCGGCGCCGTCGCTGGGTCTCACCCTCGCAGAGGCGCTGGAGGCCGGCGCCGACGTGGTGGTCGACTTCACAGCGCCCGCGTTCGCGCGGGAGGCATGCGAGCTGGCGATCGCCGCCGGGGTGGGGATGGTGCTCGGCACCAGCGGCCTGGCGGAAGCCGAGCGCGAGGCCGTCGACGCCGCCGCCCGGGATCGGGGGACGCCCGTCTTCCACGCTCCGAACTTCGCGATCGGCGCCGTGCTGATGATGCGGTTCGCGGAGGAGGCCGCCCGGCACTTTCCGCGGGCCGAGATCATCGAGCTGCACGCCGAGACCAAGCGAGATGCCCCGTCCGGCACCGCGCTGGCCACGGCGGCGCGGATGGGCGGCGGGGTGCAGATCCACAGCGTGCGGCTGCCCGGGCTGGTGGCCCACCAGGAGGTGATCCTCGGCGGGTCGGGGGAGATGCTGACGATCCGGCACGACACGACCTCGCGCGAGGCGTTCGTCCCCGGCGTGCTGCTGGCCGTCAAGCGCGTGCGCGACCTCCCGCCCGGCCTGACGGTCGGGCTCGACGCCCTGCTGTAGCTCGTTCAGCCGGCCGCGATCGCGTCGCCGACTGCGATCGTGCCGCCGTCGAGCACGTCCGCGCGCAGGCCGCCGCGGTGCACGAACGCCTTGATCACGCCGGGCTCGGTCATGCCCTCGAGGTGCCTGCATGGCTCGCATAGCTCGTAGCCGCGGCAGCGCACTGCCCCGACGTGGAACTCCCTGCCGACCAGATCGTTGAGCGCGATGCCGCGTGTCGTCACCTGCCGGCGGGAGCGCCCATTGCGCATGTCGATGCCGTGCTCGGCGATCACTGACTCGATCGCCTCGGCCTCAATCAGCGTGATCGCCGTGCCCCGCGGCGCCCAGGTGTCCGCCGGCGCGAGATAGCGGTCACCCTCGAGGCCCCGGCCGGTGTGGACGACCACGGAATCGACACGGGTCGGCCTGCCCTCCTCCTCGGCCGCGATGTGGATCTGCTCGACCATGCCGGGCATGGGGCAGGAGATTAGCCTCGGGAGGGGTAGAATCGTCATGATGGTGTCTGCCCCACTGGGAACGCTGCTGACGGCGATGGTCACGCCTTTCGCCGCCGACGGCTCCGTCAACCTCGAGGCCGCGCGGCGGCTGGCCAGGCATCTGGTGGACACTGGCTCGGACGGCATCGTGATCGCGGGCACCACGGGCGAGGGCCCGACCGTCACCGACCGGGAGAAGCTGGAGCTGATCGAGGCCGTGGTCGGCGAGGTCGGCGGCCGCGCCACCGTCATCGCCAACACCGGCAGCTACGACACGCACCACTCGGTGGAGCTGACGACCGCCGCGCTCGGGCTGGACGTCGACGGCTACCTGGTGGTGACGCCGTACTACAACAAGCCGCCGGAGGAGGGGATCGTCGCCCACTTCTCGGCCATCGCCGACGCCGCGGACGGCCGGCCGGTGATCGCGTACAACATCCCCAGCCGCGTCGTGCTCAACCTCGAGCCGCGCGTGCTCGCCCGGCTCGCCGGGATTCCCAACGTCGTCGCCGTCAAGCAGGCGATGCCCGATCTCGATCAGGCACGGGCGATCCTCGAACACGGCGGCCTGGCGCTGTACGCCGGCGACGACAACCTGCTGCTGCCGTTCCTGAGGATGGGCGGCACCGGCGGCATCTGCGTCGTCTCGCACCTGGCCGGATCGCGGCTGCGCGACATGATCGACGCGGCGCACGACGGCCGATTCGAGGACGCCCAGGCGATCGACGAGAGCCTCGTGCCGCTCTACCGGGCGCTGACGATCACCACCAATCCGATCCCGGTCAAGGCCGGCCTGAACATGCTCGGCCACGATGTGGGCGGCCTGCGCCTGCCGATGGTCGAGGCGACGATCGAGCAGGTCGGCGTCATCCGCTCCGCGCTCGAGAGCTGCGGCATCCCGGTCCCGGCGCCGACCGCGTGAGCATGGCCAAACCCGTCCGCATCATCCCGCTGGGCGGGCTCGGCGAGGTGGGGAAGAACATGACCGTGTTCGAGCAGGACGGCGAGCTGGTGCTGCTCGACGCCGGGCTGACCTTCCCGCGGCCGGAGATGCACGGCATCGATCTCGTGCTGCCCGACTTCGCGTACGTCGCCGATCGCGCCGACCGCCTGCGCGCCGTCATCCTGACGCACGGCCACGAGGACCACGTCGGGGCGCTGCCGTACCTGCTGAAGGAGGTCGGCACCGGGGCGCAGGTGCTGGGAACGCGGCTCACGCTGGGGCTGGTCAAGTCGAAGCTGGACGAGCACGGCCTGGGCAACGACACGGAGCTGGTCGAGGTCTCGGCGGACGATCCGCCGATCCAGGTCGGCCCGTTCCGCGCGGAGTTCGTGCGCATGACGCACTCCATTCCGGACGCTGTGGCCGTCGTCCTGCACACCGACCACGGCACGATCCTGCACACCGGCGACTTCAAGCTCGATATGACCCCGATCGACGGCCGCCCCGCCGACCTCGACCGGCTGCGCGCCCTGGGCGACGCCGGCGTCGCGGTGCTGATGTCCGACTCGACGAATGCCGAGAACCCGGGGCGGACGCCGTCCGAGGCGACCGTCGGCCCGTCCCTGCGGCGGATCATCTCCGAAGCGCCGGGCCGCGTGATCGTGACGTCGTTCGCTTCGCAGATCCACCGCGTGCAGCAGGTGATCGATGCCGCGACCTATGCCGAGCGCAAGGTCTGCGTGATCGGGCGCAGCATGGTGCGCAACCTCAACATCTCGCGCAACCTGGGCTACGCGCACGTCGAGGACGACCTGCTGATCCGGCCGCGCGACCTGGATGCCACGCTGCCGCGCGATGTGGTCATCCTCTGCACGGGCAGCCAGGGCGAGCCGCGCTCTGCGCTGACCCGGATGGCGCTGGGCGAACACCAGTCGGTGCACATCCATCCCACGGACACGGTGATCATGTCCTCGCGCGCCGTTCCCGGCAACGAGGTGAACGTGCACCAGGTCGTGAACCGGCTGTCGCGGATCGGCGCGACCGTGCTGACGGAGCAGAACGCCTACGTCCACGTGTCCGGCCACGGCTCGGCCGACGAGCTGCGAGAGCTGCTGGAGGCGGTGCGCCCGGCGACGTTCGTGCCCG
This sequence comes from uncultured Actinomycetes bacterium, assembly GCA_963720885.1. Taxonomy (GTDB): domain Bacteria; phylum Actinomycetota; class Thermoleophilia; order Gaiellales; family JAICJC01; genus DATLLN01. Next base: position 219,950 of record CAVRGW010000005.1, read on the forward strand.
TCCACGGCGAGTACCGGATGCTGCGCGCGCACGGCGAGATCGCAGAGCGGGCGGGGGTGGCGCGCCACGCCGTGCGAATCGCCGACAACGGCACTGTGCTGGAGCTGGACGGCGATGGCTTGATGGCCGCCGGCCAGATCGAGGCGGGGATCACGCTGGTCGACGGATTCAGCGTCGGCGAGCTGCGCGACGAGGTGCTGCGCGACCGCCGGCGGCTGGCGACGGACGGCGTCCTGATCGTGGTCGCCACGATCGCCGCCGACACGGCCGACGTCGTCGGTGACCCCGAGGTGATCGTGCGGGGCTTCGAGGCGCCCGACGGCGACGAGGAGCAGCTGCTGGACACCATCCGCGACGCCGTGGACGATGCGCTCGACGACTGCCAGGCGAAGGGCATCAAGGAGGTGCAGCTCGTGCAGGAGCGGCTGCACGACGCCCTCGCCGCGAAGATCTCGCAGCTGACCGGCAAGCGCCCGATGGTGCTGCCGGTCGTCGTCGAGGTCTGACGCAGCCCGCTCGGGCACTCGGAAACGGGTGCTCCGGAGCGAGAAGGAGTGTCGTCCGAGGGCACGAATACCATCGCCAATGGCCAGGACGACCACGCGACGGACCCATCGCGCTCCTGGTTCAAAGCCGGCTCGGCGCTCGCGTAAGACCCCCATCCGCTCTCAGACCCCCCAGCGGAAGCGTGCGCCGAGCCGCCCACCCTTTGAGCGCAGGAACGACCTCGTCGGCGGGGCTCTCATCGCCGCCGGGGTCTTCCTCGCGTGCATCGAGTATCTGGGCTGGGATGGGGGCGTTGTGGGCCAGAAGCTGGATGGCCTGCTCAGGCTCCTGATCGGCGAGGCCACGATGGCCCTCCCGCCGATCGCGATCGGCGCCGGCGCGCTGATCTTCCTGGACAGCCCGGTACGACGACTACGCCCGCTACGGCTTGGCGTGGTCACTGCGATGGCCACGCTGGTGCTCGCGCTCTCGACCACGGACACGGTCGAGGCGGAGCAGCACGGCGGGCTGATCGGGGCGTATGCACGCACGCTGCTCGAGCACCTGGTGGGCGGCGTCGGGGTGTCCATCCTGATCGCGCTCGGCACGCTGGCCGCGATCGTGCTGCTGACGGGTGCATCGGTCGGCCTCGTCATGCGCCGGTCCGGCCAGCACGTCGCCCGCGCCGCCGGCGCGGGTGCGCGCCTGGGCGGCGAGGTCGCCCGCCGTTACCGCGAGCGGCCGACCGGGCCGCCGACGCTGACCGCCGTGCCCGGCGGGGCCGGGAAGCGGTCGAAGAAGGCTCCGGCGCCGCTGGATGGCAGCCAGGAGTACTCCGACCTGTTCGGCGACGTCCCCGAGTTCGAGATCCCGGGCGACGAGCCCGAGTCGCTGCCCGAGGTGCTGGAAGGTGCAGAGCCGGTGGCGGACGCCCAGGAGCCGCCCGCCGAGCCCGAGGACGACGTGCCACCCGACGAGGCGGTGACAGCGGAGGTGAGCCTCGAGGAGCCGGCCGAGCAGCTGCCGCTGGACACCGTGTCCGCGCGGCCGGCGGTCGAGTACCGGCTGCCCTCGCCCAGCATCCTCAAGCGCAGCAAGGCGGGCGGCGGTCGTGGCCAGGATCACCAGCGGCTGTCCCGCCAGCTGGTGGAGACGCTCTCCAACTTCGGCATCGAGGCGCGCGTCATCGGCATGGTTTCCGGCCCGCGGGTCACCCGCTACGAGCTGCAGCTGGCGCCGGGCATCAAGGTGAACCGCGTGTCCCAGCTGCGCGATGACCTGGCCTACGCGCTGGCGACCACCGAGATCCGCATCCTGGCGCCCATCCCCGGCAAGCAGGCGGTGGGCGTCGAGGTGCCCAACCTGTCGCCGACCATGGTCACATTGGGCGACATCTACGACGAGCCGGGTTCCGGCTCCAGCCCGCTGACCGCCTGGCTGGGCAAGGACATCGCGGGCCACGGCGTTGCCTGCGATCTGGCGAAGATGCCGCACCTGCTGATCGCCGGCACAACCGGCGCCGGCAAATCCGGCTGCATCAACGCGCTGCTGTCGTCGATCCTGCTTCGGGCAACGCCCGAGGACGTGCGGATGATCCTGGTCGACCCCAAGCGGGTCGAGCTGAACCACTACGAGGCGATCCCGCACCTGCTGACGCCGGTCGTCACGAACATGAAGAACGCGGCGCTGGTGCTCCAGAACGTCGTCCGCGAGATGGAGAGTCGCTACGAGCTGATGGGCGCCTCCAAGACCCGGAACCTGGTCGAGTGGAACCGCGTGCGCGAGGCCGAGGGCCGCGAGCGGATCCCCTACATGCTGGTCGTGATCGACGAGCTGGCCGACCTGATGATGGTCTCGCCCGCCGACGTCGAGGACGCGATCATCCGGCTCGCCCAGAAGTCGCGGGCCGTCGGCATCCATCTGGTGCTGGCGACGCAGAGCCCGCGGGTGGATGTGATCACCGGCATGATCAAGGCCAACGTGCCGTCGCGGATCGCGTTCGCCGTGTCCAGCCAGACGGATTCCCGCGTGATCCTCGACGTCAACGGAGCCGAGGCCCTGCTCGGGCAGGGCGACATGCTCTACAAGCCCCTCGGCACCAGCAAGATGCAGCGCGTCCAGGGCGCGTACATCACCGAGGACGAGATCCGGCGGATCGTCGACGCCTGCCGCAAGCAGGGCGAACCGACGTTCGAGGAGGAGCTGCTGGAGACGCCGCACGACGTCGAGTCCGAGCAGCTCGACCGTGACGAGGACCCCGTGCTCGAGGACGCGATCCGCCTGGTCGCCCAGCATCAGACGGCATCGGTCTCACTGCTCCAGCGGCGCCTGCGGGTCGGCTACACCCGCGCCGGCCGGCTGATCGACATGCTCGAGCGGCGCGGCATCGTCTCCGGCTACGAGGGCTCGAAGGCCCGCAACGTGCTGATCGCGGAGTCCGACCTGCCGCGGATCCTGGGGGACCGCCTCGAGGAGCGCGCCGCCGAGCCTGACGAGCAGTCCGCCGATCTGACCTTCTAGGTCCCGAGCCGCCTCCCGGTACGCTACGGGCCGGTGAGCCAGGACTGGTACGACCGGCTGCTGGAGAGCGGCGTGATGGACACGCTGGCGCCGTACAACCCCGTGGTCGTCGGCGCATATCCGCTGGGCATCCCGGCGCCGCACTCGCGCATCGAGATCGTCTGCCGGTCGGTCGATCTGCCGGCCTTCGCCCGGGTGGTCGAGCGCACCTACGGCGACGCCGAGGACTTCGAGATGCATCCCGGCCGCCTCGACGAGGAGGAGGCCGTGTTCGCCGAGTTCGAGCTGGACGGGCTGCCACTCGAGGTCGCCGCCCAGCCCGATCACGTCCACCAGCGACTGGCGGCGGCGACCATCGGCATCTCGCGGATGCTCGACGTCCAGGGCGACACGGCGCGCGCCCGCCTGGAGGCGGCCGTCGCCCGGGGCGAGGACTGGCTGGACGCCGCGCTCTTGCAAACCGACCTGTCGCGGGCGGCGATCGAGGCCTTCTCGACCGCGAACCCGTCGGTGATGCGGCGCGTGCTGGGGGTCAAGGGGCCTCCGGTGCCGCTCGCGCGGTACCTCGTGCCTGTGCTGCTCGGACTGGTGTCGATGACGCTGATCGTGCTGGCAACCGCCGGCCGCGGCTCGGCCGACTTCACGGGGCTGATGCTGCTGCTCGAGGCCGCCGTGCTGGGCGCGGTCTTCGGGACGCGGCTGGGGATGGCTGCGGCGCTCACGCCGCTGGTGCTGATCGGCCTGGTGATCGTGCCGACCACGGCCACCGGCGGCGACCAGTGCGACCCCGATTGCGGGTCGCAGCTCGCGCAGTACGTGTTCGTCGCGGTGCTGATCGTCAGCGCGGTCGGGATCACGGGCCTGTTACGGGATCGCTACTTTCCGCGCGAGACCTAGGTAGACTGGCCCCCGGAGCCGCTTCGGGCGGTCCGCTGTTGTCATGTTTGAAATCGGTCCCGCACTCCGTGAGGCGCGCGAGCGCCAGCAGCTCTCGTACTCCCAGGTCGAGGAGGGTACGAAGATCCGCTCCCGCTACATCCGGGCGCTGGAGGAGGAGGACTTCTCGGTGCTCCCCGGCCCGACGTACACGAAGGGGTTTCTGCGGGCGTACGCCGACTACCTGGGCCTCGACGGCAACCTGTTCATCGACGAGTTCAACTCGCGGCACCACGACCCACGGGTCGAGCCTGAGCGCGAGATCTACCCCCGCACGCAGGCGCGCCGCCAGCATCGCCACCGTCGCGAGTCGAGCATCGTCCTGATCGCCCTGGCGGCGATCGTGCTGATCGCGATGCTGGTCTTCCTGGCCGCGAAGAGTCCCGACAACACCGCGCAGCTGCCGCTGCCGCCCGCGACGAACCCGAGCACGGGCACCGGGGGCGCCTCCGGCGATTCGGGCGGCAAGTCCGACCTGGCGAGCTCCGGTACCACGCCCAAGACGCACACCAAGAAGCAGGCCGCCAAGCCCAAGAAGTTCACGGTCGTCATCTCGGCCGCCGGCGACTCCTACGTGACCACCCACGTCGGCTCGATGAGCGGGCCCGCCGCGGTAACCGAGAAGGGCACGACGCTCGACAACTACCTGCTGCAGGCCGGCATCGACGCCACCGTCAAGTCGGCCAAGCCCGTCTACGTCGCCTTCGGCGCCCCGGGCAACATCAGCGGCATCACGATCAACGGCAAGACCGTGCAGATGCCCTACATCGGCTCGGCCCAGGCCATGAAGATCTCGGCCACCGGCATCACGGCTGCGTGACCCCTCCCAGCGCGGCCATCCTGCTCACCGGCAACGAGCTGCTGCGCGGGGTGATCTCCGACCGCAACGCGTCGTTCCTGGCCGCCGACCTCGAGCTGCGCGGCGTGCGCGTCCGCCGCACCCTGGTCGTCGGGGACGACGTCGAGGACATCGCCGGCGGGCTGCGCGAGCTGGCGGGGATCGCCGACCTGGTCGTCACGTCCGGCGGACTCGGCCCGACCCACGATGACCGTACGGTCGAGGCCATCGCCCACGTCGCCGGCGTCGGCCTGGTGCTCGACCAGGGGGTCCTGGATACCGTCACTCGCTGGACGGACGAGATCTCGACCCGGCAGGGCCTCGATCCCGCGATGTTCGAGCCGGGCAACCGCAAGCAGGCGCACATTCCCGAGGGCGCATCGGTGCTGGGCATCGCGGGCACGGCGCCGGGGCTGGTCGCCGAGGTGGCCGGGGCGAGCGTGGTCGTGCTGCCCGGCGTCCCGTCCGAGCTCCGGCGGCTGTGGCTGGATGCCCCCGCGCATCCCCGGCTGACCGATCTGTTCGCGCGCGCGGAGCCCCGCGAGCGGCTGCTCCTGCGCACCTACGGGATCAGCGAGTCCCGCGTGGCAGACATCTTCGCGGAGTCGGGCGGCGATCCGGAGGGCGTCGAGACGAGCATCTGCGCGCGCAACTACGAGATCGAGATCGACGTCCGCACGGATCCGGCGGCCCGGCCGCGGGCCGAGGAGCTGTGGCGGCGGATGCACGGCGCACTGGGGGAGCACGTGTTCGCGACCGACGAGCGGCCGCTGCCGGAGATCGTGCTGACACTGGCTCGCGAGCGCGGGCTGGCGCTGGCCACCGCCGAGTCCTGCACGGGCGGGCTGGTCGCCGGCGAGCTGACGTCGATCGCCGGCAGCTCGGACGTCGTCGTCGGGGGAGCCGTGACGTACTCGAACCAGCTCAAGGAGCGCGTGCTCGGCGTCCCGGCAGACCTGCTCGAGCGGTACGGCGCCGTCAGCGCCGAGGTGGCCGAGGCGATGGCGGCGGGTGCGCGCGAGCGGCTGGGCGCAGACGTCGCCGTCTCCGTGACCGGTGTGGCCGGTCCCGGAGGCGGCACGCCCGAGAAGCCGGTCGGCCTGGTCTTTCTGCATGTCGCGGGGCCCAACGGCGGCAGTGCGCACCGGATGCAGTGGCCGGGCGATCGCGGCGTTGTGCGCCGGCGGGCGACGGTGGCCGCGCTGCATCAGCTGCGCGACCATCTTCTGACGCTTTCGTAACACCCGCATATCCATGCGGCTTAGCGGGCGTCTGGGCACGACCGTGCATCACCCGTGCATCACCAGGACGACTCAGATGTCGTCGGTGTCTGTCACAACGTGGGCGTACACGTCGAGGGTCATCGAGGTATTCCCAGGGGAGTGCCCAGCGGTGGCTGAGACCTCGGTGATCGGGACGCCGCGCTTCAGCTGGACGCTGATCCAGCGATGCCGAAGGTCGTGCGGGGAGTAGTTCGCGATCCCGGCCCGCTGGCAGGCCCTCCACATCGCGACTCGGCACCCGGCCTCCGTCATCTTCGGGAAGACGGGCGTGGTCGGTGTGCGGTCGTCGGGCGGCACCAGGTCGAGCAACTGCTGCATCAGGTCGGCGCGGACGCTGGCCCAGCGTCCGGCCGCCTTCGTCTTGCCCTTCGCGATCCGGAACTGGCTCTCCGCGATGTCGACGTCGCCCCACGTGACATGAGCGAGTTCGCCGACTCTAACTCCGGTGGCGCAGAGCAGGCGGACGGGCAGGCGCCAGTGCTCTGGCAGCTCCCCGAGGATGGTGCGCACTTCACTGCTCGACGGCGGCTGGACGATCTCATGCTCGACGCGGGGAAAGCGGATTGAGCGGTGCCGTGCCGGGTTCGGCTCGACCTCGGCATGGTCGAGGATCAGGCGCAGCGTCCCGACGTACTGGCGGCGCGTGATCGGCTTCAACGTGCTGGTGGTGATCCACGTCTGCACGTCGGTGGGCGTGATCCGCTCCGGCGCCATCATCCCGAACGTGGGGAGCAGCGCTTTCAGGTGCGTCGATCGCCAGCCGCGAGCCGTCGGTGATGTCCAGCGGGTGATGGCGCAGACGCGGGCGGCGCTCGATTCGACGGGGAAGGCCGCGGGGATCACGTGATGAGTTGCGGTTGGGCTCCGAGCACGAGCAGGAGGCCGCACCCGGCGCTTTGGCCGAGAACGGCCAAGTGCTGTGCTGCGCTTTGGGAGCGCCCGCGGAGCGGAGGTCGACTGGTTCTGGTTTGTGTCCGTCTGCCGACGGGCATACAGTCGTTTGTCCGAGCGTCCGGCGTCCGAGTGATTGCGGCCTGCGGCCGCGAACATTGGTGCGGCTGCTTCTTTGGTCGCGGGTGGAGTGTGGTCGGATGCCAGGCAGCGTCGGAATCGCGATTAAGTTCACGAGCGGTGGCGCGTTTCATCGCGAGGTTGATCGAGGGGTGCGGGTGCTGCTCGCCGATCGGGGGCTTGTTCGGCGTGCGTATTTGACGCTGTGGGTGAAGGCGTTCGTGGTGTTGGTGTGGACGGCCGCGTCGTATGGGGCGCTTGTGTTCGTCGCCGAAGGGCCCTGGCAGGCGCTGGCCGCGTCGGTGAGCCTCGGCCTTGCGGTGGCCGGGATCGGGTTCACGATCATGCACGATGCAAACCATCACGCGTTCGCGCCTCGTAGGTCTGTCAACCGGGTGCTGGCGCTCTCTCTCGATCTGATCGGCGGGTCGTCGTACGTGTGGTCGGCGAAGCACCTCGCCCACCACACCTACCCGAACGTCACGGAGCACGATCCGGACATCGAGAGCCTCCCCTTCGCGCGTCTGGATCCCGCGCAGCATCACCGGCCGTGGCATCGCTACCAACACGTCTACATCTGGGCGCTGTACGCCCTGATCACCCTGCGCTGGCAGTTCTTCTCAGACTTCGTGTTTCTCAGGTCTGGAAGGGCGGGTCGAAGCCGGTTGCGCCGCCCCCGAGGCGGTGCGCTGGCAACGCTGATCGCCGGCAAGGGCGTTTTCCTGATCTGGGCGGTCGTGATCCCGCTCGTGTTTCACCCGCCGGTTTGGGTGCTGGTGTTCTTCCTGGTCACCTCGTTCGTTGCGTCGCTCACGCTGGCGCTGGTGTTCCAACTCTCACACTGCGTGGTCGAGACTGAGTTCATCGATCCCGCGACCGACCAGACGTCGCACTCTTGGCAGATCCATCAGATCGAATCGACCGTCGACTTCGCCCACCAAAACCGCGTCCTGCGCCTCTACGCCGGCGGGCTCAACCACCAGATCGAACATCACCTCTACTCACGGCTCCCACACACGCTCTACCCGCGGATCGCACCGATCGTCGAAGCCGCCGCGCGGGCACACGGCATCACCTACACACACCACCCGACGCTCCACCAAGCGCTGCGATCGCACACACGCTGGCTCAAACTCATGGGCGAGACACCCACAGGGACACCGTAGAACCTCTACCTGGCTCGAGGCACGGCACGGCACATCACCGATCAGGCAGCGAGTCGCCACCGTTCGCGTCGGCGAACGGGGTGAGGCAGCCGTCGCTTCGCCTCTCGTGATCTTGGAGGATGCCACAGAGCAGGCCGGTGACCGCTCGAGGTCGGTGAGCGTGACGTGGTGCGCCTCCGCTGCGTACCGGACGATCCCCGCTGCGGAGCGGAAGAGCAAGCCGTGGAATCGCTCGACTCCCGAAGCCTGGCTCTCATTCGCCTCTCCATTTGCATCTTTGCGGTTCGTGCTGATTCATCGTACGATGCCGTGGGGTTCTGGAAATGCAGGTATCGCTTGGCTCTGAGCGCATCAATGCCCGGCCCTTTGGGGCCGTGCTGGTGATCGCCGTGATCCTGGCCGGCTGCGGCGCGAGTTCAACAAGCCCGGAGGGCGCGGCCAGCGAAGCAGGGCTGACAGGTGTGTCGTGCGCGAAGGCTGGCGTTGTCGACCTGTTCGGCGAGCTCACAGATTTCTACCGCTGCCATGGCTCCATCGGCGACCCGGTGTGCATCACGAAAAGCGATCGAGGGGTGTGGTACGACGTCACCGGCTCAGTGAACGCAGCCGGTCAGCTAGCTGGCCTGGGTGACAGTTGCTCTTGAGCCGAAGCTGATCTGCGATCCCCGCGTCTGACCGCGACGCGGGGGCGCCGACCGATGCCTGACGGCTCGAGGGCGACTAGCCGCTGGGCGACGCGCTTCTACCGCGTCGCCCGATGATGCTCGTAGACCCCGGCTGCGAGCACGATCATCGAGGCCACCAGGAAGGCTGTGTCGTAGACGTGCGCGGTGGAGCCCTCGCGGACGTGATGCACTCCGAGGATCAGGTGGTCAACGACGCCCTCCACCACATTGAAGCCGCCGAATCCGATCAGTAAGCCGGCGAGCACGATCCGCGTCGGCGGGCGCGCGCCCAACCGGCTCGTCGATGACCACATCATCGCGCCGCCGGCCAAGAGCACCGCGTAGGCAGCCACGTGGAACCACCCGTCAGCCTGGGTGTTCAGCTTGAGATTATGGACGGTGTCCGGGGGATGCCACGCGCTCAGGATGTGGTGCCACTGCAGCACCTGATGAAACACGATCCCATCGAACAGCGCCGCGAATCCGGCTCCCAACACCACGAACGATACGAACACGCCTCGCAGCTGGCGAGCTGATGCTGCGTTCACCGCTAGGGCAGTCTGCGGGTGATCATCCGCGTGAGGGGAACGGGTCGGGCTTGGCGATCGTGTCGGACTCGCGGATCTCGCCGTCCATGCCATGGATTCGTACCTCGCCACCGCCGGCGTTCTCAGCGAGGCGGCGGGCCTCTGCGTGCGCGGCCTCCTGAGTGTCGTGTTGCGACGCCGCGCGGGTCGCGCCGTCAGCGATCACGCGCCAGCCACCCTCAGGGTTTGGCACGACCTCGTAATCCTGTGGCACCCTCAGCCTCCCTAGTGTGTGAGCGTTTCTGCGTGACCGATGCCCGTGCGAGCCCGTGGACAAACTGTCTCGGAGTCGCGATTGGCGGCGGCTGGCCGGGGGTAGGTGTGTTGCGCGTTCGGCGGTTGCTCCATGAGACCGACGCTGTTGCCGTCGGCGGTTCCGGGTTTGGTCTGGTGCATCACCGGTGCATCACCAGCACAGCATTCGGCGGCACCTAGGGCAGGGACGACCATGGAGGAATGCGGGTTCCCGCATGGTTGTGACCCCCCCGAAATATTCTGACGCTTTCGTAACCTGAACCCCTTGAGGTGCGTCCGACGGTGCGGCTACGATGCATCGAACATTCGTTCGTAGCCGTTGACGACCCGGGGCCGCCGATTGGCCGCCGCGAGCAGAGGGAGTGGGAGATGGAGCGAGAGCAGGCACTGGAAGCCGCAGTCAGCCAGATCGAGCGGCAGTTCGGCAAGGGCGCCATCATGAAGATGGGCGAGGCCAGCCACGTCGACATCGATTCGGTCTCGACGGGATCGCTGTCGCTCGACGTCGCCCTGGGGATCGGCGGGCTGCCGCGGGGCCGGGTGGCCGAGGTGTTCGGCCCGGAGTCGTCGGGCAAGACGACGCTCTGCTACCACGTGATCGCCGAGGCCCAGCGCAAGGGCGGGCTGGCGGCCTTCATCGACGCCGAGCACGCCATGGATCCGACCTACGCCCGGCGGATCGGCGTGAACGTCGACGATCTGCTGCTGTCCCAGCCGGACAACGGCGAGCAGGCGCTGGAGATCGCCGAGATGCTGATTCGCAGCGGCGCCCTCGACGTGCTCGTCATCGACTCGGTCGCGGCGCTGGTGCCGCGGGCCGAGATCGAGGGCGAGATGGGCGACTCGCACGTCGGCCTCCAGGCGCGGCTGATGTCGCAGGCGCTGCGCAAGATCGCCGGCACGCTCAACCGCACTGGCACGATCTGCATCTTCACCAACCAGCTGCGCGAGAAGATCGGCGTCATGTTCGGCTCGCCGGAGACGACCCCGGGCGGCCGCGCGCTCAAGTTCTACTCGTCGGTGCGGCTCGACATCCGCCGCATCGAGACGCTCAAGGAGGGCACGGAGGCGGTCGGGAACCGCGTCCGGGTGAAGGTGGTCAAGAACAAGGTGGCGCCGCCGTTCAAGCAGGCCGAGTTCGACATCGCCTACGGCGAAGGCATCTCGTGGGAAGGCTCGGTGTTGGACGTGGCGCTGGAGCACAAGGTGATCCAGAAGTCTGGCTCGTACTTCTCGTTCGGCGACGAGCGGCTGGGACAGGGCCGCACCAACGTCAAGGCATTCCTGGTCGAGCACCCGGACGTCACCGGCAAGATCCTGGACGCGATCCAGGCGCAGATGCCGGAGATCGTCGTCCCGCGACGCGGCGACACGCCGTCGGCGGGGCCGACGACGATCCCCGCGTCCGACGAGGTCGCCGACCATGAGCAGGCGATCGCCGAGTAGTTCGTGCCGCAGATCGTGGACGTGCGCTCGGCCGGCGGCCGCTCGCCGCTGGCCGAGCTCGTCTTCGACGACGGAGACAGGCTGCGGCTGCATCCGCGGCGGCTCGGCGAGCTCGGGCTTCGAGTCGGCGCCGAGCTGACGGACGACGACCTGGCCGCGGTTGAGCGACTGGGTCTGGCCGACGACTGTGAGCAGCGGGCGCTCCGGTTGCTCGCCAGCCGATCGCGATCGACCGCGGAGCTGGCCCGGCGGATGGTGGGCTGGGGACTGACGCGGGAGGAGGCGGAGCTGGTCGTCGAGCAGCTGGCGCGGGTCGGGGTGGCCGACGACGATGCGTTCGCCGTCGCGCTCAGCGATCAGCTGCGGCGGCGAGGCCACGGGCATCTGCGCGCCCGCGCCGATCTCGAGCGCCACGGCTTCGAGGACGATGCCGCCGTCGCCGTCGCCCAGGCGCACGCCCAGGGTGACGCGGATGCTGCGCGGGCGATGGTCGGCAGCAGGTTCGGCGCGCCGCCCTACGACGAGGCGACGATCCGGCGGGCCGCCGGGCTGCTCGCACGCCGGGGGTTCGACGAGGACACCATCGGCGCGGTGCTCGGCCTGCAGGACTGACGCCGGCGGGGCCGTTGCCTTGCCCAATACCGCTGGTTTACCATTGAGCCGGAACCCAGCTTCCGTAGCTCGTGAACGGCCTGCGTGACAGGCCACACGCGGCATTCGTTCGTGTCAGCCATCGCGCCGCCGGCGCGGTGACCCGCGGATGGCGGCCGGGTGGCGAGGGCGGGGTCGGGTCTGACAGACCGATTCACCGCTCGGCCCAGGCCGGGCGAGCAACCTGATAAAGGAGTACCGATGGAGCAGGCGCTGATCGGCGTCCTCGCGCTCGCCGTGGGGATCGCCGTGGGGTATGCCGCACGGACGCGCATGGCCGCGAACCGGCTCTCAGGGGCCGAGCACGAGGCCGAGCGAGTGCTCGCCGACGCCCGCAGCCAGGCCGAATCCCAGCTCAAGGAGGCGCGCGTGCAGGCCCGCGAGGAGCTGCTGCAGCAGCGGGCCGAGCAGGAGCGCGAGCTCGCCGAACGGCGCGCCGAGGTGGTCAAGGTCGAGGAGCGCGTGATCTCCAAGGAGGAACAGCTCCAGGACAGCCTGGAGGAGCTGGCGCGGCGCGATCAGTCGATCTCCGACCGTGAGACGCACGCCCGCCAGATGCAGGAGGATCTGAAGACGGTCAAAGAGCAGCAGGTCGCCGAGCTGGAGCGGATCGCCGGCCTCTCGCAGGCCCAGGCGCGCGACGCGCTGATGTCGCAGACCGAGGAGCACGTGCGGCACGACATGGCCAAGCTCGTCCGCCAGATCGAGGAGGAGGCGAAGGTCGAGGCCGACCGCCGCGCGCGCAACATCCTGTCGGTGGCGATCCAGCGCACCGCGTCGTCCCACACCGCCGAGACGACGGTCTCCGTCGTCCAGCTGCCGTCGGACGATCTGAAGGGCCGGATCATCGGCCGCGAGGGGCGGAACATCCGCGCTCTGGAGAACCTGACCGGCGTCGACGTGATCATCGACGATACGCCCGGGGCGGTCGTGCTCTCCGCATTCGACGGCGTCCGCCGGGCGACCGCCAAGCTGACCCTCGACAAGCTGATCGCGGACGGGCGGATCCATCCGTCGCGGATCGAGGAGATGTACTACCAGTCGAAGGCGGAGATCGAGGAGGAGATCATCCGCCACGGTGAGCAGGCGTCGTTCGAAGCCAACGTTCACGGCCTGCATCTGGAGCTGATCAAGATGCTGGGGCGCCTGCACTACCGCACCAGCTACGGACAGAATGTGCTCAAGCACTCGATCGAGTGCGCCCACCTCGCGGCGATCATGGCCGCCGAGCTGGGGGCCAGCCAGAAGACGGCCCGCCGGGCCGCGCTGCTGCACGACATCGGCAAGGCGGTGACGCACGAGGTCGAGGGTTCGCACGCGGTGATCTCGGCCGAGATGGCGCGCAAGTTCCGGGAGTCGCCGAGCGTCTCGCACGCGATCGAGGCGCACCACTACGACGTCGAGCCGCAGACGGTCGAGGCCGTGCTGGTGATCGCCGCCGACAGCGTCTCCGCCTCGCGCCCCGGCGGGCGCGGCGAGGCCCTGGAGCACTACATCAAGCGGCTCGAGGACCTGGAGCAGATCGCGACGTCGAAGCGGGGCGTCGAGCGCTGCTACGCGATGCAGGCCGGCCGCGAGATCCGCGTGATGGTCAAGCCCGAGGAGGTCGACGATTCGACTGCCGCGCTGCTCAGCCACGAGATCGCACGGGAGATCGAATCCCAGCTCGAATACCCGGGCCAGATCAAGGTCACGGTGATCCGCGAGTCGCGCTCGGTGGACGTCGCGCACTGAGCGACTGGTGCCGGCCGCTAGACTGATTCTCGAGGATTTACAGAATCTTCATATCAGAGCACGATCCTCTTCACACAATCATCCGATATTCAGGAAAGTGATCAGACGTCTCTCGGTACTCGTTGTGGTGGTGGCAGGGCTGACGATCGTGTCGTCCCCGGCCGGCGCCGCGGTGCTGGTCGCCCACAAGGCGGGTGACGGGACGCTGCAGACCGACAGCGCCACCGGTACCGTCAGGTTCGACGGGCAGGGCGTCGCCTACGGCCGCGTCAACGGCAAGGGCACCATCAAGGTCAAGGGCACGAGCTTCTCGGTCGGCCACTGGTCGAGCCGCAAGAAGGCGAGCACCGGCTGGTGGACCTACAGCGGCCGGAACATGTCACTCAGCGTTTCCGGCTCGGTGCACCTGCGGATCACGGGCGGCGGCATCGACGTTCGAGTCGTCGCCGACGGCACCGGCTACCTCAAGGGCACCAAGGGCCGCTACCTGCTGAACTCCAGCGGGTGGCGGGCGATGCCGTCCGGCGGCCGCAGCTTCAGCCTGTAGTCGGGAGCGGTCTCCCGCGTCCCTGCGCTGTGTTCCTCTGACCGCTTCGCTAACCTGTAACCCGTGGCGGAGAAGATCCTCATCGTCGAGGACGAACGGAACATTGCGTCGTTCGTTTCGATGTACCTGAAGAATGCCCGGTACACGGTCGAAATCGCCCGTGACGGGGCCGAGGCGTTGCAGAAGGCCGAGAACACGAAACCCGATCTGGTCGTGCTCGACCTGATGCTCCCCGACATCGACGGGCTCGAGGTCTGCCGGCAGATCCGGTCGGGATCGGACGTGCCGATCCTGATGCTCACGGCCCGCGACGACGACATCGACAAGATCGTCGGGCTCGAGGTCGGGGCCGACGACTATCTGACGAAGCCGTTCAACCCACGCGAGCTGGTGGCCCGGATCAAGTCGATCCTCCGGCGCTCGACAGCCACCGCCAAGGGGGGACGCCCGGCCGAGGCCGTCATGGAGCACGGCGACCTCAAGATCGACGCAGGGCGACGCGAGGTGACCGTTTCCGGCGAGCACGTCCAGCTCGCCCCCAAGGAGTTCGACCTGCTCTGGGAGCTGCTCGACCACCGCGGGCTGGTGCTGACCCGCGATCAGCTGCTCGAGCGCGTCTGGGGGTACACCTTCGCGGGTGACACGCGCACGGTGGATGTGCACGTGCGCCAGCTCCGCCGCAAGCTCGGCGACGCATGTCCGGTGGCCACCGTCTGGGGCGTCGGATACAAGGTCGCAGACGATGCTACGGTCGCTTCGAACTAGGCTCGCGGTCCTCTTTGCAGGAACCCTGGTGCTGGCGACAGTGATCGCCGGCGCCGCGTCGATCCGCCTCTATCAGTCGTACAACCGCGACCAGGTGAAGATGGAGCTGCGCAGCCAGGTCGGCAGCATCGCCGAGTACTACGCAGAGGCGCTGGACCGGTCGTTCGGTGACACACAGACGGATAATCCGGGGGATAGCGCGACTGCCCAGCCGCCGCCGCAGGCAACCGCGAAGCAGATCGCCAGGATCGCCGGCTCCCGCCTCTACTTCGTCGGCGACCCCGGTGGCGACCTGTTCCCGACCTCGCGCTCGACGTTGGAGAACGCCGGTGTAAAGCCACCTTTCAACTACCACTCGCTGAAGGGCGGCGATCGGCCGAGCTTCGAATTCAAGCCCAAGGGTGATCCCAAGGACCGGACCTTCGTCGGGGTGGCCGCCCCGATCATCTACGGGGGTGTACCGGTCGGCGCCGTCGTCCTGGCCAAGCCCCGGACGGACATCAACAACGCCTGGAAGAACGTGGCCGGCCGGGTGGCCGTCGGCACGGCGCTGGGCGTGTTCGTCGCCTTCCTGCTGGCCGCGTTCTTCTCGCGGCGGATCACCAGGCCGCTTCGGCGGATCGGCGCCGCCGCCGACCGCGTCGCCCAGGGCGACCTCGAGGTGAACGTGGTGGGCCCGAACACGGGCGACGACGAGCTGGGCCAGCTGGCCAAGCGGTTCCAGGGCATGGTCGACCGCCTGCGCGAGGTGGACGAGCTCGAGCGCAACTTCCTGATGCGGGTGACGCACGAGCTGCGGACGCCGGTGACGGCGATCTCCGGACACGTGCAGGCGCTCAACGAGGGGCTGGTCGAGCCGGACGAGCTGGACGCATCGCTGGCCGCGGTCGGCGAGGAGGTGCGGCGAATCGGGCGGCTGGTCGACGACCTGCTCGACCTCACCCGGCTGGAGGCCCACCAGTTCCGGCTGGTGCGCGAGGAGGTGGGGCTGGAGTCGCTGCTCGACCAGGCCGCCACCTCGTTCCGCGAGAAGGCGCGGGTCAACGACGTGCAGTTCGACGCGCTGACCACCGGCGCGCCGACGGTGCTGTCGGACGGCGACCGCGTGCTGCAAGTGGTCACGAACCTGCTGGACAACGCCTTCCGCTGGACGCCGCGCAGCGGCACCGTCACGCTCAGCTACTCCGCGGTCAACGGCAACGCGGCGATCCACGTGTCCGACACCGGGCCGGGGATCCCGAAGAACGACCAGGACGCCGTCTTCCACCCGTTCTACAGCCGCCGCGGCGAGGGAGGCACGGGGCTCGGTCTCTCGATCGGCCGCGAGCTGGCGCACGCGCTGGGCGGGCGCCTGACGGTGGAGAGCGAAGTCGGCCATGGCACGACCTTCACGCTGTCCCTGCCGACCGGTCCCGGCCGATGAGATACCGGCTGTGCGACGACGAGGAGGACGTCACCGGCATCTCGGTCGAGCTGGCGATCCAGGCCGAGCCGTTCGCCGACGAGGTGCCCTACCGGCTGGCGCTGCACGCGCAGGGCGTGCAGGTGGCGGAGGTGCCGGTGGGCACGCTGACGCCGGCGGAGCTGTTCGCGCTCGGCCACGCGTTGCTCGACGCCGCCGCGGACGGGTTCGGCCATTTCGTTCCGGCTGACGAGGTGTTCGGCATCGACCTGGCGCCGCCCGGGGTGCCGGGCATGTCGACCAGCGAGGTCGCCGTCACCGTCTGGGTCGATGCCGGCAAGGCGCGCGGCGGCAAGCCGACGCGTAGCGGCGTCGCCGTCCAGCTCGTGCTCGAGGGCCCGCGCCTGGCGCTGGTCGCGGAGGGCGTCTGCGACGACGCCGCCCGCGTCCTCTCGGCCTGACCCTACGCGCCGAGCGCTTCGACGGCCTGTCGGAAGACGGCGAGGTCGCCGGGCGAGAAGAGCACGAAGCGCACGTCGCGCACCGTTTCGGTCCCGGCGGCCGCCGTCCGGGCGGTCTGGATCGCGATCGGCGCGGCGCGCTCGATCGGGAATCCGAAGATGCCGGTGGAGATCGCGGGGAAGGCGATCGACGCGATGCCGAGGTCGCCGGCAACCTCGACCGCCCGGCGGTGGGCCGAGGCCAGGTTCGCGTCCTCCTGGTTCTCGCCGCCGTTCCACACCGGGCCGACAGTGTGGATCACGTAGCGAGCCGGCAGCCGTCCCGCCGTCGTCGCCTTGGCATCGCCCACCCCGCACCCGCCGAGCAGTCGGCACTCCTCGAGGATCGCCGGGCCGCCGGCGCGGTGGATCGCGGCGTCCACGCCGCCGCCGCCGAGCAGCGAGCTGTTGGCCGCGTTGACGATGGCGTCGACCTCGACCGTCGTTATGTCGCCCTGGGTCAGCGAGACCGAAATGTCCATCGCAAGACCGTAGCGCGGGCGTGGGGCGGTGGTTAGACTGCCCGACCGATGAAGCGGTACCACGTGCAGACGTTCGGCTGCCAGATGAACGCGCACGACTCGGAGCGGATGAAGGGCGTGCTGGAGTCGCTGGGACTGGGGGAGGCAGCCGATCCGGCTGATGCCGACGTGCTGGTGTTCAACACCTGCACGATCCGCGAGAAGGCGGACGACCGCTTCGTCGCCCACCTGATGGAGGCGCGGGCTGCCAAACGCCGCGACCCGGACAAGCGGATCGTGGTCGGCGGCTGCTGGTCGGAGTCGATGAAGGACGAGCTGTTCGACCTCTACCCGTTCGTCGACCTGGCCTTCGGGCCCGGCCACATCTCGAAGCTGGCCGAGGTGATCGGCCCCGGCGGCGATCTCGGCGTCGGGCACTTCTCGACCTTCGACGAGTTCTCCGGGCACCTGCCGCTGAAGCGCGACCGCCGGTTCCAGGCCTGGATGCAGATCTCGCAGGGCTGCAACTCGAAGTGCAGCTACTGCATCGTTCCCAGCGTGCGCGGCCGTGAGCAGAGCCGCCGCGCCGCCGACCTGATCGCCGAGGCGACCACGCTCGCCACAGACGGCGTGCGCGAGCTGACGCTGCTCGGCCAGAACGTCAACTCGTGGGGCCGCGACCTGGCACCCGACGAGCGGCTCGGGTTCGGGGGACTGCTGCGGGCGCTGGACGCCGTCGACGGCATCGAGCGGATCCGCTTCACCAGCCCGCACCCCAAGGACATGCGCGACGATGTGATCGCGGCGATGCGCGACTGCGCGGCCGTCTGCGAGCAGCTCCACCTGCCGCTGCAGTCGGGTTCGACGCGCGTGCTGAAGGCGATGCGGCGCACGTACTCGCGCGACCGCTACCTGGCGCTGGTCGATCGGATTCGCGAGGCGGTGCCGGACATGGCGCTGACGACCGACATCATCGTCGGCTTCCCCGGCGAGACCGAGGCCGACTTTCAGGAGACGCTCGAGGTCGTCGACGCGGTCGGCTACGACCACGCGTTCACGTTCGTCTACTCGCCGCGCCGGGGCACCGAAGCCGCAGCGATGCCCGATCAGGTGCCCGAGGACGTCAAGCGGGAGCGCATCGAGCGCCTGATCGACCTGGTGCAGTCCCACGCGGCCCGGTGCAACCGCGAGCTGGTGGGCACCGTGCAGGAGGTGCTGGTCGAGGGGCCGAGCCGCACGGACGGCGAGCTGCTGCGCGGCCGCACGCGCGGCAACAAGACCGTCAACTTCCACGGCGCCGCCGCGGCCGGCGACCTGGTCGACGTGCTGATCGAGCGATCGACGTCGCAGACGCTCGGCGGCCACGTGGCCACCGTGCCCGCTCCGGCCTGACGTGCGCACCCGGGTTGTCGCCCTGTTCGGGCCGACCGCGTCGGGCAAGACCGGCGCGGCGATCGCGCTGGCCACGCACACTGGCGGCGAGATCGTGTCGTGCGACGCCATGCAGATGTACCGCGGACTGCCGGTGCTGACCAACCAGCCGACAGCGGACGAGCTCGCCGCGGCGCCCCACCACCTGGTCGGCGTCTGGGCGCTGGACCACGAGGGGTCGGTCGCCGAGTACGCGTCGATGGCCCATGCGGCAGTGGACGGGGTGCTGGAGCGCGGCCGGCTGCCGATCGTCGTCGGCGGCAGCGGCCTCTACCTGCGGGCGGCACTGGCCGCGTTGAACCTGCCGCCCGAGCCGCCGCCCGGCCTGCGCGAGCAGATCGAGCGCCGCTACGACGAGCTCGGCGCCGCGGCCGCGCATGTCGAGCTCGTGCGCCGCGACCCCGCCGCCGCGGCGGCCATCCACCCGAACGACCGCCGCCGCGTCGTCCGCGCGCTCGAGCTGGCCGAGCTGGGGTCGTCGCTGGCGCCGGCGGAGGACGAGCTCTGGTCGCCGCAGGCCCGCCACGAGACGGCGGTCTACGGGCTGGATGTGCCCCGTGAGCTGGTCGCCGCCAGGATCGCCGACCGCACGGACGCCATGTTCGAGCACGGGGTGGAGGACGAGGTGCGCGCCGCGCTCGCCGCCCACACCCTCTCGCGCACCGCCTCGCGGATCCACGGCCTGCAGGACGTCAGCGGGCTCGTCCATGGGGAGATCGACCGGCCGGAGGCCCGTCGGCGGCTGATCGTGCGCACCCGCCAGTATGCAAAGCGGCAGCGCGTCTGGATGCGCAAGCTCCCCGGGTTGATCCCGGTCGGCTCCGCCGACGAGCTGCTGGAGGCGGTATGAGCCGCGAGCAGGACGCCGTCCGCGAGGCCCGCGACGGCGCGGTCATCCTGGCGGCGGTGCTGCTGCCGGTGGCGTTGCTGGCCCTGGTGCTCGGACAGGCAACCGCCGACATCGGCTTCTGGGTGCGGTGGCTGCTGGGGCCGGTGGTCGTCGCCCTACTGGTGGTGGCATGCGCCGCGATGGCGCTGCTGGTTTCCGATCGCGTCTCGCGGCGCGCGCTCTCGCTGCGGCCCCACGCGGTCGGCCGCACGGCCACCGTGATCGGCGGCCTGGTCATCGGCATCGTCCTGATCGCGCTGCTGCCGACGAGCTGGCCGGTGATCATCGGCTTCGCCGTCGTCTGCGCCGTGCTGCTGGCGGTTGTGATCGCCGGCGCAGCGCTCGACATGTAGCCGTCAGCCGATCGGCCTGCGCATGGCGCAGCGGATGCTGACGTCCAGCCCGAGCTCCGCCTCGTGGCGGCGCAGCGCGGCCAGCTCCGGCTCGAGGTCCTCGTCCGGCACGACGACGAAACCCAACCGTCTGTAGTAGGGGCCGTTCCACGGCACGTCGCTGAACGTGAGCAGCGTCAGCGCGTCGGAGCCGCGCGCCCGGCCCCAGTCGGCGACGGCGTCCACCAGCATGCCCCCGATCCCCTGCCCGGCGCAGTCCGGGTAGATGGTCACCTGCTCGAGGTGAGCCGTCCCGTCGTACACGTCGGCCAGGGCGTACCCGCACACCCGTTCGCCCGCCTCGGCGACCCACGCTCGGCCGCCCGCGATGTACTCGGCCAGCAGCTCCGTCTCGTGGGCGCCGTCGTCGGCCACGTCCTGCATGCCGATGTCCGCGAAGATCTGGCAGCCGACGATCTCGATGTCCTGCATCACCGGGATGTCGCGCGGCTCACCGGGGCGGATGGCGACGGGGTCGGACACCGGCCGATCGTACCCGGCTCTAACTCCGGCCCGACGCGGTCGTCAAACCAGTCGTCAAGGGTCAGCCGGGAGGCGGCCACCGTCGCCTCCCGGCGGGGCCCTCGATATCCTCCGCCCGCGATGCGGTTCGAGAAGTGGCACGGGATCGGCAACGCCTACCTCGTCCTCGAGCAGACCGACGCGGAGGTCGAGCTGACGCCCGCCCGCATCGAGCGGATCTGCCATCCCGACCTGGGCGCCGGCAGCGACGGCATTCTGCTGATCGAGGACGGCCTGCGGGTGCGCGTCTTCAATCCTGACGGTGGCGAGGCCGAGTTCTCGGGCAACGGCACCCGGATCGCCGCGGGGTATCTGATGCGCCGCGACGGCGTGGACGAGCTGGAGATGACCACGCTCAAGGGGCCGATCGGCGCGCGGCGCGTGGGCGACGAGATCGAGATCGACGCGGGCGGCGCCTCGCTGGACTCGCCCGACCACCGGCCGGGCACCGGCCCGCCGCCCGCCGACGCATACACCTTCGTCTCGATCGGCAACCCGCACTGCGTGATCGAGGTCGACGATCCGGACGCGCTCGACCTGCCCGCGGTGGGTCGGCCCATCGAGCGGCACCCGTGGTTCCCGAACCGGGTCAACGTCGAGTTCTACCGGGCTCTCGACGACCACGCGATCCGGATGCGGGTGTTCGAGCGCGGGGCCGGCGAGACGCTGTCGTCGGGATCAGGCTCCAGCGCGGCCGCCGTCGCCGCGGTGGTCGCCGGGCGGGTGACCTCGCCGGTGACCGTGCGCCTCGACGGCGGCACGCTGCGGATCGACGTCTCGGACGACCTCGCCATCAAGCTGACCGGCCCGGTCGAGCAGATCATGACCGCCCGGTTCGAGGCGGACTTCCTTCGCACCCTGGAGGCGCTTCCGTGAGATATGCCCAGCGAGTCAACCAGCTGCCGCCGTACCTGTTCGCCGAGCTGGAGCGCAAGATCGCCGAGAAGCGTGCCGCGGGCGTGGACGTGATCTCGCTGGGCATCGGCGACCCCGACATCCCGACCTTCCCGGCCGTGGTCGAGGAGATGCAGCGTCAGGTCGCCCGGCCGGACACCCACCAGTACCCGTCGAACCGGGGCCGCGCGGTCTTCCGGCAGGCGGTGGCGAGCTTCTACCAGCGCCGCTTCGGCGTCACGCTCGACCCCGAGACCGAGGTGTTCCCGCTGCTCGGCGGCAAGGAGGGAATCGCCCATGTCTGCTGGTCGATGCTCGATCCCGGCGACGTCTGCCTGGCCGCCGACCCCGGCTACCCGGTGTACACCTCGGGGCCGCTGCTGGCCGGCGCGGAGCCGGTGCTGATGCCGCTGCTGGCGGACAACGCCTTCCAGCCCGACCTGGAGTCGATCCCGGCCGACGTGCGGGCGCGCGCGAACCTGCTGTTCTGCAACTACCCGAACAATCCGACGGGCGCCGTGATCGAGGACGACTTCTTCGAGCGGTTGGCCCGCTTCGGACTGGACAACGACATTCCGATCGTCCATGACAGCGCCTATTCGGAGCTGACCTTCGACGGGCACGTGGCCGGCAGCTTCCTCGCTGCGCCGGGTGCGCGTGAGGCGGGCGTGGAGATGTTCTCGCTGTCCAAGTCCTGGAACATGACCGGCTGGCGGATCGGCGCCGCCGTCGGCAACGCCGAGATGCTCTCCCAGCTCTGGAAGCTGAAGACCAACGTCGACTCCGGCCAGTTCGACGCCATCCAGATGGCCGCCGTGCGGGCGCTGAACGAGGGCGACGGATTCGTGCGGGAGATGTGCGAGGTCTACCGGCGCCGCCGCGACCTGCTGATCGACGCGCTGGCGGGCGTGGGCATCGACGTGCCGCCGCCGCGGGGCACCATCTACGTCTGGGTACCGGTGCCCGAAGGCCACACCTCCGTGTCGTTCGCAGAGCTGGTGCTCGAGCAGGCGGGCGTCGTCGTATCGCCGGGGTCGTCCTACGGCCCGAACGGCGAGGGCTACGTGCGGATGTCGCTGACGCTGCCCGACGACAGGCTGCGCGAGGCGGTCGGCCGGATCGAGCAGCACCTGCGCGTCCCCGCCTGACATTCGGGCCGCCACTACACTGAGCGGATGGGCCAGAGTGCCTCCATCCCCGATCCCAACGCCCCCGAGCGGTCGGTGATCATCGCAAGCCTGCCGCACGGCGAGGACGGCGCTGACGTGCTCGACGAGATGCGCGAGCTGCTGCGCACCGCGCGGGTGCGCACAGTGGCGACGCTGACCCAGCACCGCGACAACCCGCATCCGGTGACCTACCTCGGCTCGGGCAAGCTCGACGAGCTCAAGCAGCTGGTGAAGCAGACCGAGGCCGAGGTCGTCGTCTGCGATGATGAGCTCTCGCCGCGCCAGCAGCGGCGGCTGGAGGATGAGCTGCAGTCGCGGGTGGTCGACCGCACGTCGGTGATCCTCGACATCTTCGCCCAGCATGCGCATACCGCCGAGGGCAAGCTGCAGGTCGAGCTGGCCCAGCTCGAGTACAACCTGCAGCGCATGCGCGGCATGTGGAAGCACCTCGAGCGCCTGGGCGGCGGGATCGGCACCCGGGGCCCGGGCGAGACACAGCTCGAGTCAGACCGGCGGATGGCCCGGCGCCGGATCTCGCTGGTCAAGGCGCGGCTGCGCGATGTCGCCGCCCGCCGTGAGGTGATGCGCACGGAGCGCAGCCGCAACGAGACGCCCACCGTCGCCCTTGCGGGATACACCAACGTCGGCAAGTCGACGTTGCTGAACGCCCTGACCGGTGCCACGGTCAGTGTCGACAACAGGCTGTTCGAGACGCTCGACCCGACGACGCGCAGCTTCAACGAGGGCGGCCGGTCGTACCTGGTGACCGACACGGTCGGCTTCATCCGCAAGCTGCCCCACGGACTGGTCGAGGCGTTCGCCGCGACCCTCGAGGAGACGCTGGCCGGCGACCTGCTGCTGATCGTCGCGGACGCGTCCGCCGGCGAAGATGCGATGGCGTCTCAGCTGAGCAGCGTGCGGATCGTGCTCGAGGAGATTGAGGCGCTGGACATCCCGCAGCTGCTGGTGCTCAACAAGATCGACCGCGTCGACGAGGTCGGCCGCCGCCGGCTTGCGAACCGAAACCCGCAGGCGGTGCAGGTCTCGGCGCTGACCGGCGAGGGCCTGGACGCGCTCAAGCAGCGCATTGCGGAGTTCTTCGCCGACCGCTACGTGGACGTCCAGCTGCTGCTCCCGCACGACCACGGCAGGGAGCTGTCGGCGCTCTACGAAACCGGCGCCCCGATCACCTCCCGCGAGGATTCCGCCGCCGGTGTGCTGGTCTCGGCGCGGCTGCCGCGGCGGCTGCTGACGAGGTTCGAGGCGTACCGCGCCGACGGTCGATGAGCCTTGAGCTCGCGTTCCAGCGGCTGCATCCGGACGCCGTCGTCCCATCCTCGCCGTACGCCGGCGATGCGGGGCTCGACCTGGCCAGCGTTGAGCGGTGCGAGATCGCACCGGGAGCGCGGCGCGTGGTCGCCACGGGTCTGGCCGTCTCCATCCCCGAGGGGCACGCCGGATTCGTGCAGCCCCGCTCGGGCCTGGCCGCCCGGCACGGCATATCGGTCGTCAACTCGCCGGGCCTGATCGACAGCGGCTACCGCGGCGAGATCAAGGTCGTGCTGCTGAACACCGACCTGGCCGAGCCGTTCCCGGTCGAGGTCGGCGACCGGATCGCCCAGCTGGTGATCGTGTCGGTGCCCGCGGTCGAGGTGCTGGTCGTCGACGAGCTGGACGAGACGGTGCGGGGCGTCGGCGGGTTCGGCTCCTCGGGCCGCGCCTAGCGCCGGCTGCCTGGGCCACGGTAGGCTGATCTGGTGAGCGGCGTCCCCCGGATCCGCGTGTCGGCGCTGATGCGGCGCGGTGACGCGGTGCTGATGTGCCGGCAGGAGAAGCGCGGCATCTCGTACTGGCTGTTGCCCGGAGGCGGGGTGGAGGAGGGCGAGTCGCTGGAGCAGGCGCTGCGCCGCGAACTGGCCGAGGAATGCGGCGTCACGCAGGTGGCGCTGGAAGGCCCGATCGCGATCGCCGAGTCGATCTCGCCGCCCGATCTGCACCCTCGCAAGCACGTCGTCCACGTGATCTTCCACGGCGTTGTCGAAGAGGGCACCTTCGAGTGGGTGTCGTCCCAGGACGAAACGGTGCGCGGGCACAGATTGGTGCACCTCGCCGAGATCCCGAACGTCGCCGTCCATCCGCCGATCCACCGATTCCTCGAGCGCTGGCAGGCAGGCGACCCGTTCGTGCATCTCGGCCAGCTCTGGGCTCGATAGACGCGACTACGCGATAGCGGCGGCCGTGCGGTGCGCGGCCAGCTCCAGGCCGTCGTCCAGCGGCTCCAGCTCGCGCTCGTCGCCGCGACGGCGCAGCGCCGCGGCGATCAACCAGTCGGCCAGCCACGGATTCTTCGGCAGCAACGGCCCATGCACGTAGGTGCCGATGATCGCGCCCTGGTGGACGCCCTCGCCGCCGTCCTCGCCGTTATTGCCGTTGCCCCGCAGGACGCGGCCCAGCGGCTGGACGCCCGGCCCGAGGTGGGTGCGCCCGGCGTGGTTCTCGAAGCCGACCAGCGTGCGCTGGTCGCCGGGATCGAGCTCGCAGCGCAGCGTGATGTTGCCGATCATCCGGGTCGCGCCGGCGACGGTCGTCAGATCGACCAGCCCAGTGCCCGGCATCTCGTCTCCCTGGTGACCGCGGTAGCCGTGTCCGAGCAGCTGGTAGCCGCCGCACACGGCCAGCACGCCGGCACCGTCGTCGACCGCCGAGCGGAGGTCGGCCGTGCGGGCCAGCAGGTCGTCGGCGATCAGCAGCTGGTCGCGGTCCTGGCCGCCGCCGAGGTAGTAGAGATCGGCCTTCGGCGTCGGGTCGCCCGGGCCGCACTCGATCACGGTGAACTCGATGCCCCGCCACTCGCAACGGCGCCGCAGCACGGCGATGTTGCCGCGGTCGGCGTAGATGTTCAGATGCTCAGGGTAGAGGTGCCCGACGGTGACGCTCACGCCGCCTCCCAGTATGGCCGCACGGCGCCGCGGTCGACCAGCAGCCGGCGCAGGTCGAGCATTGCCGTGTAGGTGGGGAGGAGGTAGAGCGGCCCCTCGCCGGCGGCGCGTCCAGCGTCCAGCGCGGCCTCCAGCGCCGGCTCGACGCGGATCGCCGCCGCGTCCAGCCCGGCGTACTTCAGCCGCATGCCCATCTCGGCCGCCCGCGTGCCGGTGACGACGACCTGCGCGACCTGCGGCACCAGCTCCTCGAAGTCGACGTCCCAGATCCACGAAACGTCGCGGCCGTCCGCGATCCGGTCGTTCAGCGCGACGACCAGCGTCTTGCGTGCGGGATCTGCCGCCAGCGTCCGGATCACCTCGTTCGCGCCCGCCGGGTTCTTGATCAGCAGCACCAGCGCCGGACGGCCGTCCAGGTCGATCCGCTCGCCGCGGCCGAACGCGGCCGAGAACCGGCCGAGCCCGTCGGCGACCGTTGCTGCAGGCATCCCGTGCGCATGGCCGATCGCGGCAGCGGCCAGGGCGTTGTAGACGTTGTACAGACCGCCGACCGGCAGCCGCACGGCGGCCGACCCGGACGGCAGCTCCAGCGTGAACTCGCTGGCCTCCAGCCCGATCGTGCGCACCGCCCGGGCGACGACCGCGGGCGCGGGGCGGGTGTTGCCGCAGTTGGGGCACCGCCAGTGGCCGAGATGGCCGAGGAACACCGCGTCGTAGCCCAGGCGGTGTCCGCACCTGGCGCACCACTTCGAGTCGGCGGCGTGCTGCATCGACTCGCGGGAGATCGACGCGTCCTCGATACCGAAGCCGAACCCCTGTGGTGCGGCCACGCCGACGCCTGCGACCAGCGGGTCGTCGGCGTTGTAGGCGACGGCCGTGTCCTCGGCGAGGCCGGCGACCAGCGATCGCCAGCGATCGCCGATCAGCTCCAGCTCGCCGTAGCGGTCGAGCTGGTCGCGAAACAGGTTGCCGAGCACCAGCGTCGAGGGCCGGAGCGCGTCGCAGACACCGGTCAGGGCGGCCTCGTCGACCTCGAACAACCCGACCTCGCCGGCCCGGGCGGTGAGCAGCGCCGAGGCGATGCCGGAATCGAGGTTGGCGCCGCCGTGGTTGCGGCAGAGGTCTGCGCCGCCGGCCTCCAGCACCGACGCGGCCATCTTCGCCGTGGTCGTCTTGCCGTTGGTGGCCGAGACGACGGTGGAGCGGACGAGCGGCGCCGCCAGCCTGGCGATCGCGTCGGGTGAGAGCCGCAGGAGCAGCTTGCCGGGGAGCGTCGTGCCGCCGCCGGAGCCGGTGCGGCGGGATGCGGCCGCAGCCAGCCTGGCGACCGCGACCTCGGCCCGGAAGATCACCCGGCGGAGAGCACGTGCAGGAGCTCCTCGTCGATCTCGGCCAGCCGCTCCTGCAGCCGGCTCCACGCTTCGGGCTCTGCCTCCGGGTAGCTCTCCGCCGTGCGGGTCGTCTCGAGGTAGCTCTGCCACGCCCGATTGCGCAGGCGGTCGGCCGTCTGCACCATCAGGCAGAACCGCTCGTCGGTGCGCTCACGTGAGTGCGTGGTCATCGCAGGCGCGTATCCTACTACCGTCAGGTGTCAACCCACTCCGGCCGACCGGCCAACTTGACCGGTTGCGAGAACGCCCCGGATACGATTGCAGTTATCGGTCAGTTTGCTATGCTCGGCCCTGTCCAAATGGACGTTCAACGAGTGCTGCACCGGGTCGGGGAGACATGGGGAGACGGCGGCATGATCCAGAAGGCGGCCATATGAGGCGCAAGACGGTCTACCAGGCGATCGAGGGGATCGATCGGGAACAGCTCGAGGCATTCCAGGCAGGGATGCGCAAGCGCTACTCGGACGAGCAGATCCTCGAGGAGCTGAAGGCATGTGCGGAACGTCTGGGCCGCTCGCCGACGATGCGCGAGTTCGAGGCGGACCCGAAGACCACCGTTCATCCGCAGACCGTGATCGAGCACTTCCAGTCCTGGAACCACGCCAAACGGCTGGCCGGGCTGGTTCCGCGCCGGTTCGCGACGCGCGAGGAGCTGCTGCGGCTGCTGCGCGAGCTGGGCGACGAGCTCGGCCGCGTCCCCACCGCCAAGGACATCGAGGCTCGCAAGGGCGCGATGCCGTCGAAGTCGCTCTACTGGCACACGTTCGGCTCGCTGAACAACGCCCTCAAGGAGGCCGGGTTCGACGTGCCGGTGGGGGAGGAGCGCCTGGAGCGCGCCATCACCCAGGGGGCCGACCTGGCCGTCCGCATCGGCCGGCTGCCGAAGTTCGCGGACTGGGCGCAGGCCCGCCGGGACGACGCGAACATGCTCACCGAATGGCAGGTCTACCGAATGTTCGACGCGCGCCGCGGCGCGTGGTCGACATTCCAGTTCCTGATCCGCCGCCGGCTCGAGGACGCGGGCGTCAACGTGTCGCCCGAAGGCCGCCTGGCCACGTAGCGGCCGCGCAGCAGAACGGGCACGTCTCGCGAGCGAGCAGGTCGAGTTCGACGACCGCATCGACAGCCCGCTGAGCCAGCAGCAGGGATTCGCCGTCCCGCAGGTCGAACCAGAGGAGATCTTCCCAGGGCACGCGGCGCGCGCCGATGCTGACCTCGCAGCGCGCGAGCGCGGGCGCGCCACGCTCGGCATCGTCGCCGGAGGTCCACTCGATCGGCGCGGCCAGGACGACGGCCGCACTGCGGTCGCCGAAGCCGAACCGGCGGATATAGAACGGCGGCCGCTCGCCGCCGAGGTCGATATAGCGGTAGCCGGCGGCGGCCGGCTCGGCGGGAATCGTCACGTGCGAGCACGCGCGTGAGATTCGCCGGGCG
The DNA here is from genome assembly GCA_963720885.1 of uncultured Actinomycetes bacterium. Classification (GTDB taxonomy): domain Bacteria; phylum Actinomycetota; class Thermoleophilia; order Gaiellales; family JAICJC01; genus DATLLN01. The sequence continues at coordinate 248,264 of CAVRGW010000005.1, forward strand.
TCGTGCGGGGTGACCCTGCGCACGGCCATCGCGGTCGAGGGGTGGAACAGCATGCACGACATCATCGTCGGCTTCCGGCCCTCCGCCATCCCCCGCACGCGCTAAACCACGCGCGACGAGACGCAAACGGATCGGGTCACATGCGTCCGCTTCATGCCGATCCGCGCTCAAGACCAAGGGGGTTCCCGCCGATTCATTCAGCGGGGGCGAGAAGGCGACGCTCCTGGCACCGACGACAACGATCGCAGAGGCCATGTGAGCACCGACCACACCGAAGAGACGACCGAGCCGACCCCCGCGCCCTCCGCAGAGCTGGACGCGGTCGAGGACGAGCTCGATCTGCGCGAGGCGAGCGCCCCCGCGATCGATCTGCTGCACACGTACGTGCGGCAGATCGGGGACGGCGCGCTGCTCACCCACGCCGAGGAGCTCGAGCTGGCCCGGCGCAAGGACATGGGCGACGAGGCCGCCAAGCGGCGCCTGGTCGAGTGCAACCTGCGGCTGGTGATCAGCATGGCCCGCGCCTACTCGGCATCCGGCGTGCCGCTGCTCGACCTGATCCAGGAAGGCAACATGGGTCTGATGCGCGCCGTCGAGAAGTTCGACTACCGGCGCGGCTACAAGCTTTCGACCTACGCCACCTGGTGGATCCGCCAGTCGATGTCCCGCGCGATCGCCGACCAGGGCCGGACGATCCGGCTGCCGCTGCACGTGCTGGACGTCGTCAAGAAGCTGCATCGCGCCAAGCGCAAGCTGACCCAGACGCTGGGCCGCGACCCGCTGGCCGCCGAGCTGGCCGCCGAGCTGGAGATTCCGGTGGAGCGTGTGATCGAGCTGCAGCGGATGACCGAGGATCCGGTCTCGTTGGAGACTCCGGTCGGCGACGGCGAGTCGCTGTTCTCCGACATGGTCGAGGACGTCAACGCACCCCGACCGGACGATCACGTCGCCGGCGACGAGCGCCGCCGGCAGCTCGAGGAGGCGCTGGACTCGCTGAACGAGCGCACCCGGCGTGTGATCGAGGCCCGGTTCGGTCTCGGCGACCGCGATCCGGCCACGCTGGAGCAGGTCGGCACCGAGATCGGCGTCACCCGCGAGCGCGTCCGCCAGATCGAGACCCGCGCCCTGCGTGAGCTCGAGGTCAAGAACCCGGCGCTCAAAGACTTCCTTCACGGAGCCGAATAGCCGTGCTGCCGCGCGCGGATCGAGGCGCGGTTCCGACATCCGCTGCACAATAAGTGGACGTGCATTCCCTGCAGTCCTTCTGGGACGCCTTCTCGGCGTTTTCGGAGCACATCGCCGATGTGGGCCTCGGCGCGCTGGCGATCGCACTCTCGCTGCACATGGGCAACCTGATCCTGCGCTCGCTGGCCTGGCGGAACATCCTGGTGGCGGCGCATCCCGGCTGCCAGGTGCGGCGGCGCAGCATCGCCGGCGCGTACCTGTCCGGCGTCGGCCTGAACGCGGTGCTTCCGGCCCGCGGCGGCGACGTGATGAAGGTGTACCTTGCGCACCGCTCGATCCGCGGCTCGAGCTACACGACCATCGTCTCGACGCTGCTTGCGGAGACGCTGTTCGACGCCGTGATCGGCACCATCCTGCTGATCTGGGCGATGTCCAAGGGTCTTGTGCCGTTCGGCGGGGAGCTGACCAGCCGGCTGAACGCGTTCGAGTGGACGTTCTTCGCCGACCACGCGAAGGTGCTGATCCTGCTCCTGGCCGTGCTGCTGATCTCGATCGGCGTGTTCCTCGGCTGGATCGAGCACCACGTGAACCGCTTCTGGGACCGGGTCAAGCACGGCCTGGAGATCCTCACCGAGCCGAAGCGCTTCCTGCGTGAGGTCGTGCTGCTGCAGGCCATCGGCTGGGTGCTGCGGGCGTTCGCGATGTACTTCTTCTTGAAGGCGTTCCACGTGCCGGCGGGTCTCGACGACGCCGCGCTTGCGCTGGTCGCAGGCAGCCTCTCGACGCTGCTGCCGTTCACGCCGGGCGGGGTCGGCCCCCAGCAGGCTCTGCTCGTCTACATGTTCAACGGCGTCGCATCCCGTTCGGCCGTGCTTTCGTTCAGCGTCGGCACCCAGGTCGCCGTCACCGTCTCGAACGCCGTCGTCGGCTTCACCTGCATGGCCGTCATGCTGAAGCGCGCGCCCTGGCGCACCGGCGTGCCGACCGGCACGGACGGCGCCGCGGTGGCCAAGCCCGGCGCGTAGCGACGGACGGCGGCTAGAGTCGCGACCGATGGAGTCCAGACGGCTCGGAGCGGACGGCCCGCAGGTCCCGGTGATCGGGATGGGCACCTGGCAGACGTTCGACGTGCACGACGCCACAGGGGTCGAGCGCAGCCGCGCGGTGGTCGAGCGGGCCCTTGAGGCCGGCACCCGGATGTTCGACAGCTCGCCGATGTACGGCGCTGCGGAGCGGGTGCTGGGCGAGCTGCTCGAGCCGCACCGCGACCAGGTGCTGGTGGCCACCAAGCTGTGGACGCCCGACGATGCCGAGGCCGAGCGCCAGGTCGCGAACGCCCTCGCCTGGTACGGCGGGCGGATCGACGTCTACCAGGTGCACAACCTGGTCGAGTGGCGACGGCGTCTCGACCGCCTGGAGCGGCTCCGCGACGACGGTGCCGTGGGCATCGTCGGAGCCACCCACTGGAACCCGTCGGCGTTCGACGATCTGGAGGCCGTGATGCGCAGCGGCCGGATCGCCGAGGTGCAGATCCCGTACAACCCCGTCGAGAACGAGGTGGAGGGGCGGATCCTGCCGCTGGCCGAGGATCTCGGTCTGGGGGTGCTGGTCATGCGACCGCTGGGCCAGGGGTCGCTGACGCGACGCCCGCCCGATGCCGCGGCCCTGGCGCCGCTGGCGCCGTACGGGGTGAACACGTGGGCCCAGGCCCTGCTCAAGTGGGTGCTCAGCGATCCCCGCTGCCACGTCGCCATCCCGGCCACCAGCCGGCCGGAGCGGGCGGCCGAGAACGCGATCGCGGGCGAGCCGCCCTGGTTCGGCGAGGAGGAGCGCGCGCTGGTCGCGTCGCTGGCGCGCGACGGCGGCTGATGGTCACGGTCGAGGACGTCCGCGCTGTCGTCGCCGACCTGCCGCGGTCGTACGAGGTGGTCGTCCGCGGGCGGATCAAGTTCCGTGTCGGCCAGATCGTCTACGTCGCGTTCTCCAAGGACGAGACGCTGATGGGGTTCGGGTTTCCCAAGTCGGAGCGCCAGTACCTGGTGGACACGGAACCTGACAAGTTCACGCTCCCGGACGAGAACAACATGCGCTTCCACTGGATCGTCGCCCGGATGGACAGGCTGCAGCCGGGGGAGATGGAGGAGTACGTGATCGACGCCTGGGCGATGTGCGTCCCCAAGTTCCTGTCGAAGCCGTATCGCGCCGACGACGAGCCGTAACGCTCCCGGAACGGCGGTCTGCGAGAGTTGGCGCATGAGGATCGCGCGCTCCTCGACTGCCGGGTCCTGGCTCGCCTTCGGGACGTGCGTCGTGCTGACCGCGCTCGACCTCGTGACGGGCCTCTCGGTGCACGAGTCCGACGGGAACTCGAGCTGGTCGGGCGGTGGCTACCTGTTCAACGCGCTCTTCGTGCTGGCGCTGCTCAGCTTCGCAGTGGTCGGACTGCTGATCGCGATCAAGGGTCGTGGCGGCGTGATCAGCCGGCTGCTGCTGGCAATCGGGCTGAGCTGGGGCGTGGCCGACCTGACTGCGTATCCGGACGTCGGCATCCATGCCCGTCCCGGCAACCTGCTGGCGGATATCGCGGCGGTGCTCGCGTCGTGCGCATGGCTGCCGGCGATCGGGCTCACCGGGACGTTCCTGATCCTGCTGTTCCCGGACGGCAGGCTGCCGGGACCGCGCTGGCGCTGGGTGGGCTGGGCGAGCGCCGGCTCGATCGCGGTCGGCACGCTGACCATCGTGCTGACGCCCGGGAAGCTCGACCAGACCGGGTATCCAGATACCGTGAACCCGCTGGGCGTCGACGCGCTGGGCGGGGTGCTCGACCCGCTGCGGCTGATCATCCTGGTGGTGCCGGTGATGATGGTGGCGTCCGCCGTCAGCCTGGTGGTGCGCTATCGCCGATCCGCCGGGCTCGAGCGCCAGCAGCTCAAGTGGCTGGCCGCCGCGGCGGCCGTGGTCGCCGTCACGTACCTGATCGTCGAGCCGCTGTCGGTGTTCCTCGACCCGAATCGCAACGACGCGCCGGCGCCGCTGCTGGTGGCACAGGAGGTGGCGCTGATCAGCTTCGCGCTGATCCCGGCCGCCATCGGCGCGGCGATCCTGCGTTACCGGCTCTACGAGATCGACGTGATCATCCGTCGGACGCTGGTGTACGCGGTGCTGGTCGCGACCCTGGCCGTGGTCTACCTGGGCGGCATCGCCGGGGTCGGGTGGCTGCTGCGAAACGTCGCGGGGCAATCCAGCGCGCTGGCGGTGACCGTGTCGACGCTCGCCGTGGCCGCCGTCTTCCAGCCGCTGCGCAGGCGGATCCAGCTCGCCGTCGACCGGCGGTTTTACCGCGGCTCGTACGACGCACAGGCCGCCGTGGCCGGCTTCAGCAGCCGGCTGCGAGAGCAGGTCGATCTGGACGCGGTCGCCGCCGATCTCGTCCGGACGACCGAGGCGACGGTCAGCCCGCGCACCGTCAGCGTGTGGCTGCGGAGTCCCTCATAGGGATTCGCATCTCCGACGCTCGATAATGCCGGTTATGACAAGTTGAGTTTGAAGCCGGGTCGTCCCCATGTGGCGGGCATACTGGGGACATGCACCTCCGGCGACGGCTCACATTGGGAGTGCCCGAGATCCTCGCGCAGCTGGACGACGCCTACGCACTGGCCGACCACGCGCACGAGTCTCCTCGCCGGCGTACGCTCGTCGAGTTGGTCGGGAAAGCGATCCAGATGATCGAGTCCGCCGCCGAGGACTGGGATCGCGGCACTCCGGGGTACGCCGTTCGCGGGATGCTGGGCGCCGCCCTGGAGAGCCTGGTGCTCGTCGACCTCCTCGCGGAGGTCGTCGTGCGCGACGGTGACGGCGGAGTGTCGCCCACCGCGGATGAGCTCCTGCTCCATGATCGTGTGCGCGAGACGACGGCTGCCGTCCGACCGGCTCTGGTGATGGCCGAGGACGTCGCCGCCGACGCAGCAATGTGGGACCCGGTCGTCTACGAGACGTCGGACGACCGCCAGTCCAGATCGGACACCCTGCTCGACCTGATGCTGGCGGTCGGCCAGATGCGCGAGTGGTTCGAACAGCGCAGCGGTGCCAGGCTGCCCGCCCATCCGGCAGCCAGGGAGACGGCGATGCTCGGTGTCACGCTCGCCCGCCACTGCCTCGACCGCACCGTCGCCGCGCTGGAGGCGCTGAGCGACGGCGACGACGAGGCGGCCGCCCGTGACTTGCGCGCCGCGGAGAGCGCTCTGGGGGTGTGTGAGGAGCGCCTGCCCGACGACGTCGCGACGCTCCGGCCGCCCGTCGCCGACGTGCTGCACAGCCTCGACAGATAGCTCGGTCGAGGGATGCCCGTGGGCGTGGCCCGCACGGACACTGGACGCAAGCTCCACGCCCATCTGCTGCACACGAGGTGTCGTTCCCATGCGCTTTCGCTCTGCTGTTCTCACCGCGCTCTGCGCCGCGGCCCTGCTGTCGGCCACCGGCGCCATCGGCGCGTCCGCCCAGACCGTTCCCGGCACGAGGCTGTCGCTGACCAACTTCGGCTACATGGCCAACGACGCGGCCAACGGCCACGTCTTCATCACCGGCGGCTCGAGCGACTCGTCGGTCATCGTCCGCAACGCCGACGGCACCGCGGTCACCACGATCTCCGGTGAGTCCGGCGCGGGCGGCATGGTCGTCAAGGACGGCACGCTGTACATCGCCCGCTGCGGCTCGGGGATCATCGATACCTTCGATACCGACACCCTGGCCAAGACGGACTCGATCGCTGCGGCGTCGCTCAGCGCACCCTGCGACCTCGCCCTCGCCGGCGGCCGCCTCTGGTACGCGACCAGCGACCAGTGGGGCTACCTCGCGAGCGTACCGCTCGACGGCTCGGCCGCCGAGACGCTGAGCAACGTCCACATGCACGGGCCGACGTTCGCGACGACGCCGGCACATCCCGATTGGCTGGTCGTCGGCGATGACAGCGGCGCGTCGACCGTCAAGGTGATCGACGCCTCGGCCGCCCCGGCGACGCCCACGGTGATTGTCTCCAAGGTCGGCCTCAGCGGCACGAACTCCATCAGGCAGCTGGCGATCAGTCTGGACGGCGGATCGCTGTACGTGGTGGGCCCGGCAAGCGGCACGCTCACCTCGTTTTCGCTGCCGAACCTCGACATCCAGGGTCCGGTCTACGGCTTCTCCGATTACCCGGTCGGCATCGCCATCAGCCCTGACGGCGGCACGATCGCCGGAGGGACATGGGCGCCCACCAACCCGGACGTCAGCCTGTTCACAGTGGGCGGCGCCCCGCCGACGCGCACATACCAGTTCGGCTCCACCGAGACGCTGCGCGACGGCGGGCTGCTCTACACGAGCGACGGCACCCACATCTTCGCCGTCACCAAGGACTCGCTGAACGGCGTGTTGTTCCACTCGCTGGCGACCGGCAACCTGCCGGCCGGCACGCTGACCATCAAGGCGTCGGCGGGCACCGTGACCTACGGCAAGTCGGTGACATTGACCGCGCACCTGGGCACCGCAAGCGCCAACCGCACCGTCTCGATCTATCGCCACGCGGTGTCCGGCGGGCCGGACGCGCTGGTCAAGACAGCGACCGTGAACAGCGCCGGCAACCTGGTCGTAACCGTCAAGCCGGGCATGGACATGTACTACTCCGCGGCCTGGCTGGGCGACGCGACGCACGACCAGACGGCCAGCGGAAACGCCCGGGTGAACGTGCGCGTGGTCATGCACATCTCGGCGAGCGGCGGCTACAAGACGCTGTCCGGGTACCGGCTGTACCACTACACGACGGCGTGCCACGCATCGCACAAGGGCTGCCCGACCGTCCTCACCTATGCCACGCCGCTGCGGCCGGGAGTGACGGTACACATGACGCTGCAGCAGCGTGTCGGGCGGAGCTGGCGGACGATCGCGAGCGGCGACTACGTGCCGTCGACCGGCAAGCTCGCGCTGACCATCATCTACTCGTCGCGCGGCGTGATCGGTGCGAACCAGCGGATCAGCTTCTCGATGAAGAGTGACAGCCTGTACGCCGGTGCCGCATCGCCCTGGGCGTACTTTCGCGTGACGACCTAGCCCGAGACGTAGCAACGCCGCTGTGGTGGCCCCATCGTCCACCGGCCAGAGGAACCTGCGGCGAACCGCCTGAACCTCCGCCCGGCTTCGTCCTTTGGGACTGCCTCAGCGGCGTTGGCGGCACTGTGCACGACCGCTGACGGCCGTGCAACCGGCGATTTCGCACTTTGCGGGAAAAACCGCGGCGCGCCCGCGGGTGTATGGTCGCTCCACTGGCATCGACCAAGGAGTTAACGTGGCTTACGCGATTGTGCACACCTTCCCCGGGGGCACCAGGGAGCAGTACGAGGCGTCGCTCAAGGCCGTGCATCCCGACGGCGGCGCGAGCCTGCCCGACGGGCAGCTCGTCCACGCGGCGGGGCCGTCCGAGGGCGGCTGGACGATCACCGCGGTACACGACTCACAGGAGAGCTGGGAGCGGTTCCGAGACGAGACGCTGATGCCGGCGATGCAGGCCGGGATCGACGGAGGATTCACGGCACCGCCGCAGGAGACGGCGTTCACCGTCCAGAACCTCCAGCAAGCCGGGCAGCTGGTCTAACCGGCCAGCGGGGTGATCGGCGAGCCGCCGCCGGGCGACGAGTAGGCGTTCTTCATCAGCGCGGCGTTGAGGCGGCCCCTGGCGTCCGCCAGCAGCTCGGCCCCGGTCTGTCCGGGCTCGAGCTCGGCGAAGCCGGCGGCAGTGCAGACGAGGCCTTGCTCCCACTCGATCCGCATCACGGCGTCGCGGACGCGGCGGTAGGCCGAGCGTGCTTCGAACGTTCCGGCTCGCGGGAACAGCAGCCCGAACTGCGCCGCCCCAAGGTGGCCGACGACATCGTCGCCGCGGACGCAGTGCCGGGCGGCCTGCCCGACCAGCTCCACCAGCTTCGACTCGTCCACGCCCGGGCCGAGCACCATGCCGTCGACCTGGAATACCGTGACGGCCATCCGTGCGCCGCGCCAGCGGGCGCCGGCCGACACTCGGTCGACTGCACCGCGGAACCCCGCGCCGTCGAGCACGCGGTCATTCTCGGCACCATGTGAGCGATGCGCCAGGTTGGCGATGGCGGCCAGGGTCTCGGCGAAGGTGTCGCGGTCCTCCCCATGCACGCCGTCGTGCCAGGTGACGGCCAGCGTCCCCTCTCCCCGCTCGATCGTGGCGATCGGGCCGAGGTCGCGAGCCACGCCATCGAGCACCCTGTCGAGGGCGGCCTCGGGCTCGTCAGCGGCCGCGAGGGTCTGCGCGGCGCGGGCAAGCAGTTGCATCAGGAGGGGCTCGGTCACCACTTGCGTTATCGGGCAGGGTGACTCCGAGCTTGAGGAGCGGCGCGAGATTCAGGCGACGGCGGCGCGCAGGCCGGGCTGCGCCCGCACCTCGGCCAGCGACCGGTGGCGCATGGCCTCCAGCGTGAAGCTGGGCAGTCCCTTGCCGCGCCGGTAGGCATCCGACTCGCGCTCGAGCACCTTCAGGAACGCCTCGACCGCGTTCGGGTCGAACTGCCCGCCGCGGCCGTTGCGCAGCTGCGTGATGGCGATGTCCGGATCCATCGCCCGACGGTACGGGCGATCGGAGGTCATCGCGTTGTACGCGTCGGCAACGGCGATCACCCGAGCCAGCAGGGGGATCCGGTCACCGGTCAGCCCGCGCGGATAGCCTGCGCCGTCGAGCCGCTCGTGGTGGTACAGGACGATCTCGGCCACCTCGGCGTAGTCCTCGACCTCGCCCAGGATGCGCGCGCCGATCTCGGAGTGCTCCCGCATCAGCGCCCACTCGTCGTCGGTCAGCGCCGCGGTCTTCTGCAGCACCTCGGCGGGCACGCCGATCTTGCCGATGTCGTGCACCAGGCCGGTCAGGTGCACCAGCTCGACCTGCTCCTTGGTCAGCCCCATCTCGGCGGCGATGTCCCGCGAGTAGGTGGCGACGGCGACCGAGTGGCCGGCCGTCCAGGTGTCCCGCTCGTCGAGCGCGGTGACCATTGCGGCGGCGAAGCTGAGGTTGACCGACTGGAGATGCTGGTTCGCGTGCTCGAGGCGCGCGTTGGTCGCGGTCAGCTCGTCGATCAGCTGCCGCTGCTTGGCGAACATGCTGTGGCTGAGGTGCGCCGCCAGCAGCGGAATCGCGAAGAACGCCAGCACGATCATGCCGGCGTGCGAGTAGGCGTAGCCGTAGAGCGCAACCAGCGGCGTGTAGAGCGCGACGGTCAGGCCCAGCGACGGCCGGACGAGCTGCCACAGCTGGCCCGCGGTCATCGTCTTGCGCAGCCGGACGATGCCCAGGTTCGACACGAAGTCGACGCACATCATCGCCAGCGCGGCGCACATCGAGATGACGAGGAAGTCGAGCAGTGTCGCGTCGCTCCCCATGCTGTCGGCGACGCCCAGCGCCACAGCGCCGGCGACGACGCCCGCGGTCGTCCGCGACGATGCGTACCAGACCCACCGCCAGGCGGGCCCTCGGCGGTCGCCGGCCATGCAGGCCAGCGCCACCAGCGCCCCCGCCCCCGGCCCGAAGAGGACCGCGGCCAGGACCACCGGGATGAACGCGACCGACAGCTCGAGGCTGCGCGTGACGGGCATGCTGCGCCCCTCTGCCACGCCACCGATGACCGCCAGGACGGCCACAGCTTGCCAGTTTCCGACACCCTCCACGGCCAGAGCTGAGGCCGCAGAAGCGGCTGCCACAGCCACCCAGAACAGGACGTAGACCTGCAGGGCTGTCACGTTATCGGCAGCTTGCGCCTTATGAGTGGTCAAGACTTGACATCCCTCGGATGGGTCGGTATCGTATCCCCCGTTCGGGGTACAGATCATCGCTGGAAGGAGGCGCGCAGATGTTCATCAAGACGTGGTAAGCCTGGCAAACGGCCATATCGGCTCTGGGCGGAAAACCTTGAGCGCTGGAGCGCACCAAAGGATTTCTGGAGATGAGTACTCGTTTCCTTCCCCACCGCCGCCGAGCTGGCAGTTCAGCCGACGACGACGAGGTTTTCCGACCGTCCTGTGCAGAGAAGCCGCAGGGCGGTCGTCGTCGTTTGTGGGGATGTGAACGCACGGATCCTGTGGGCATCCGGAGCCAGGACGCCCACAGGAGGATAGATGCCGGCCGAGCGGCCGGAACGGTGGGGCGCCTGCCCGGTGGTGAGCGGCGACTTCCCGCCTCATACATGCCTCAGTATCGCGTGAAGCGAGGGATGCGCCCATCCCCCTTCCGGATGCCTCAAGGATGGCCCGGAAGTGACCGATACACGGTGATGGTGGGTGCTGCTCCCACCAACCGCCTTCTTCCGATCCGACAGAGGAGTCACACCCATGAGCGACGGCGACCACTCGGAGCAGGTTCCTGAGGCCTCCGAGGAGCAGACCGGTGGTCTGCGCCGCGCCATGGAGCAGCGGGTCAAGTCGCTGCACGAGGCCGAGGAGCGGATTCGCCGCGAGCAGTCCGCCCTCCAGGAGCAGGCGAAGGTCGTGTTCGCCGAGCGCGAGGCCCGGCTCGCCCGGCGCGAGCGCGAGCTGGCCAAGCGCGAGGCCGCCCTTGCAGTTTCCGAGGGCATCGCAGCCGGTGTCCCGGCCGAGCGCGACAAGGACCTCGAGGAGCGCGAGCATGCGCTCGCCGCGCGCGAGGAGGCGCTGGAGCAGCTGCAGGCAGAGCTCGACAGCCGCGGCTCGGCTCCCTCGGAGGGCGACCTCCGGCGGGTCGCCGAGCTCGAGCAGACGGTGAACGAGCTTGAGGAGCGTCTCGCGGCCGCCGCCAAGGCGCCGGACGGCGCCAGTGACGAGCGAGCGCTGCAGGCACGCAGCGCCGAGCTCGACGACCGTGAGCATCGCACCAAGAAGGTCGAGAAGGTACTGACCCAGAAGGAGCTGCACCTCGACGGCGCCCGCGCAGACCTGCTGCAGCGCGAGTCCGGGATCGCCGAGCAGGAGTCCGCACTGAAGGCGCGCATGGCCGAGCTGGACAAGCTCGAGACCGAGGCCAAGGCCGCGATCGACCGGGCCGCCGAGCTCGAGGCCCAGATCAAGCCCAAGGAGTCCGAGCTGGCAAAGGAGCGCGACGCCGTCGCATCCGGCAAGCGCCAGCTCGAGGAGGCGCTGAGAGACCTCGAGGCACGAGAGTCCACGCTGACCACCGCGGAGGCGCGGATCGGCGAGATGCGCGACCAGGCCGAGAAGAAGATGGCCGAGATCGAGGAGGGCCGCAAGTCCCTGGCCGGCCGCGAGAAGGAGCTCGCGGAGCTGGAGCAGCGGCGCGCCGAGATCGAGCGCGGCCAGGCCGAGCTCGAAGAGCGCACGAAGGCTCTCGCCGAGTCCACCGCCGAGCTCGAGGCCCGCGAGTCGGTGCTCCAGAACGCCGACGAGCGGCTGGAGTCGATCCGCCGGTCGGAGGAGACCGCGCGGGAGACGGTCGAGAGCCTCGACGCCCGGCGCGACGAGCTCGAGCAGCACCTGAACGATGCGGAGCAGCGGGTTGCCGCCCTGGCCGACAAGGAGCGCCAGCTGGCCGAGGTCGATGCGAAGCTGGCGGCGTTCGAGGAGCAGCGGCGGCAGATCGAGAAGGCCGAGGACAAGGTGCGGTCGGATCAGGCGGAGGCCGATGCGCTGCGCCGGGATGCCGAGCGGATGCAGAAGGCGGCGGAGCACGCCCAGGAGATGGCCGAGCACCGCGCTCAGGCCGAGGTCGAACGGTTGTCGGCCAACCTGCGCGAGCGCGAGGCCCGGATCGCCCGCTCCGAGGAGGACATCGAGCGCCGCGAGCAGCGGCTCGACCGGCGTCAGGACGCGCTGGACGAGCGCGAGCGGGATCTCGACGAGCGCGGCGACGCGCTGGACGTCCGCGACGTCAGCATCGCCGAGCGGGAGGCCGAGGTTGCCCGCCTCACGGCGCGAGCCGATCGCGTGGAGGCTGACCTGGATGCGCAGCGCGAGGCGCTGCACGACGCCGAGGAAGCGGTCTCTCGTGAGCGTGAGGTGCTGCGCCGGCGGATGGCCGAGGCCGAGGAGAAGACCGCCCGGATGCGCGAGGCCCAGCAGCGCGCGGTCGACGAGGTCGTCGACGAGACCAACGGCAAGAAGGGTCTGCTCGGACGCGGCAGCAACGCCAAGGCCGTCGAGACGCTGGCCGCCCAGCTGCGCGCCCGCGAGATCGAGCTCGAGGAGACCGAGAAGCGGCTCGACGAGCTGCGCTCGTCGCTCCAGCGCCGTGAGGCCGACCTGAACGCCTACGCCCGCAAGATCCAGCAGTCGGTGGGGTCCGAGCGCGAGTCCGCCCGCGAGAACCCGGCGGCGTCCTCCGCGGACGCCGGCGCCGGCGAGCAGCCGGCGGGCGACGCGACGTCCAAGCGCCTGCAGTTCTGGTCGCGCTGACCCCGCGCGGCTCCGTCCGGAGCCGCATCTAGATTGGGGTCGTGGGTTCGGGCCGGCGGGTAGACGGGCGACTCGCGGCCATCGGCGCCGCGGCGGGTCTGCTCGCCCTGGTCTGGCTCGTCCCTGACTGGGCGCAGCCGCTGGTTGCGGCCACCGGCGTGATCGTCGCATCCGCCACCGGCCGGCTGGGCGGCGTGCTGGCGGCAGCGGCGGTCGCGGCCACGCCCCTCCCCACCCCGGTCCGCATCGCCCTGGCCGTTGGCGCGCTGGTCAACGGGGAGCTGCACGAGCATCGCCGGAGAGCTGGGCGGAGGCTCGCCGTGCGCTCGTTCACCGACCGGCTGACGGGCTTGCGCAACTACGACTTCTTCGCCGAGTCGCTGCGCTCCGAGGTGGCCCGCGTGCGCCGCTACGGCGGATGCGTCACGCTCGTCATCCTCGACCTGGACAGGTTCAAGGCGTACAACGACCGCCACGGGCACGGCGCGGGCAATCGCCTGCTGGCGTCGGTCGGCCAGACCATCGCCAGGGAGAAGCGCGACGCGGACGTCGCCGCGCGGTTCGGCGGCGAGGAGTTCGCCGTGCTCGTGTCGGGCCGCACCGGCGACGGCGTACGGGCTGCAGAGCGCCTGCGGGCGGCGATCGCTGAGCTCTCTCCCCCGCCCGCGTCGCGTCGCGACTTCTCGCCCGGCGTCAGCGCGTCGGCCGGGGTGGCCACGTTCCCCGTGGACGCCAGGGACGCGCGCGAGCTGTTCGAGATGGCCGACCGCGCGCTCTACGAGGCGAAGCGTCGTGGCCGCGACCAGGTGGTCACCGCCGGTGAGCTGGCGGACGAGCTGCTGCCGGTCGCCAACTAGCCGTCGTCACGCAGCGCCGGCGCGACCTCGGTGCCGAACAGCTCGATCGACCGCAGCACGCCCTCGTGCGGCATCGGCCCGACGCTCATCTGGGCGAGGAACCGGTCGTGGCCGAAGAGCTCGTGCTGGAAGCAGGATCTTGTCGACCACCTCCTGCGGGCTGCCGACGATCAGCGCGCCGCGCGGCGCGCAGAGCGCGTCGAACTGGTCGCGGCGTCATCGCCGACCAGCCGCGCTCGCGGCCGATCCGGTTCATCATCGCCGCGTAGGCGCGGATAGAACTCGTCGCCGGGCCTGCTCGCCCGTGTCCGCGACGTAGGCGTGCGAGTTGATGCTGACCGGCGCCGTCTGCTGGGTCGTGGCCGGCCTGGCGCGGCGGCGTCGCGGTAGAGCGTCGACCAGCGGCGCGAACCGCTCGGGCAGCGCCGCCGATGATCGCCAGCGGCCAGCGGCAGCCCCAGCGATGCCCGCCCGGACGACCGACGCCGGCGTCCCGCCGACGGCGATCCACACCGGCAGCGGCTCGCTGCACCGGCCGCGGGTAGACGCCGATGCCGTCGATCGGCGCGCGGTGGTGGCCCGGTCCAGCTGATCCGCTCCTGCTCGCGCAGCTCCAGCAGCAGCTCGAGCTTCTCGGCGAACAGCACGTCGTAGTCCTCGAGGTCGTAGCCGAAGAGCGGGAACGACTCGATGAACGAACCGCGGCCGGCCATGATCTCGGCGCGGCCGCCGGAGAGCAGGTCGAGCGTCGCGAACTCCTGGAACACCCGCACCGGGTCGTCCGAGGAGAGCACCGAGACCGCGCTGGTCAGCCGGATCCGGCTCGTGCGCGCCGCGACCGCCGCGAGCACGACGGCGGGCGCCGAGACCAGCGAACTCGGGGCGGTGATGCTCGCCGACGCCGAAGACGTCGAGCCCGACCCGATCCGCCAGCTCGGCCTCCTCGAGCACCTCGGCCAGGCGGCGGGCGCCGGCATCCGGGTCGTTGCCCAGCTCGCCGAACGTGTAGATCCCCAGCTGCACGCCGGGAAGGGTACGTCAGAGCCGGTCGCGCTCCGCGTCGAACCCCGCCGACCACAGCTCGTGGTGGAAGCGGTCGACGGTCAGGTCGCGGACGTCGCCGAACGGGCGCTCGATCACCCGCACGATCTCGTCGTGGTAGAACGGCACGTCCAGATGGCGCTGGGTGACGACGTTCAGCGACAGCTGCCCGCAGCTCGGGCAGGTCATCGCCACGCCGACCAGCTCCGACTCGCCGGGCGCGACGTGGCTCAGGCAGGACGGGAACACCGGCTTCAGCTTGGCCTCGCGGCAGCAGTACAGGCGCCACGGCCAGTTGCCGCGCTGCACCTGCAGGCGGGCGTGCTCGAGCAGCTCCATGGCGGCCGGCTCGGGCTGGCCGGTGAGCAGGTTCGTGAACTCCACATCGCTGGCACCGATCGGGCGGTAGTCGAGGTCGTCATGCGAGACCAGGCCGACGTGGTCGTCCCCGCACTCGCACCGGTACTTCACGCGGTAGACGGCCGGGTGCGCGGCGCCTGCGAGCCGCTCGATCGAGCGGAACCGCGAGAGCGGCACGGAGCGAAGCGGCCCGTCCGGCGCGGCCGGGCAGTGGAACCGGTAGCTCGCTCGTAGCACGTCGTACATGATCGTCTCGACCAATTATCGGCCACGGGTCGGATGTGGATGAGCCCCCGGCCGCTAGGATCGCCTTCGTGGACCCTGATCGCCTCCACGAGCGCATCCGCGACATCCCCGACTTCCCGAAGCCGGGGATCGTGTTCAAGGACATCATGCCCCTGCTCGCGGATCACGAAGCACTGCGGTGCGCGGTCGACGCGCTGGCGGAATGGGCGGAGCCGCGGAACGTCGATTACGTTGTCGGCGCAGAGTCCCGGGGGTTCATCCTCGGCTCCGCGCTCGCTTACCGGCTGGGCTGCGGATTCGTCGCGGCGCGCAAGCCGGGCAAGCTTCCCTACCACACCGTCGGCGCCAAGTATGCGCTGGAGTACGGCATCGACGCGCTGGAGATCCATACCGACGCGATCCCCAGCGGCGCCCGCGTGCTGATCCACGACGACCTGCTGGCGACCGGCGGCACGGCGAAGGCCAAGATCGAGCTGGCCGAACAGCTGGGCGCCGAGGTGGTCGGCCTGGCGTTCGTCGTCGAGCTGATGTTCCTGCACGGTCGCGACCGGCTCGCCCCCTACGACGTGTACTCGCTGATCCAGTACGACAGCGAGTAGCCATACACGGGTGCGGGCGGCGATGCGGGCCTCCGCCGCCGCGCTCGGCCGGTTCGACACGATCGCCCTGTGCGGCAACAACTTCGGCCTGCTGGCCGATCCGCGGCGTGCACGCTGGCTGCTGCGCCGGTTAAAGATGGCTGCGGTCGTCTCGGCGTCGGAGTCGCGAATCGTCTCGGCCATCAGCCGTGTCGGGAACGGAAGGAACGAGACGATCATCAGCAGAATCAGGTTCAGCCGGGTGACGCGGGCGTCGGCGTACTGAATCCGCCGGAAATGCCGTGGTGGGCCGGCCAAGGGCCGTCGATCGTGCCGAAGCTGGTGACGTAGCCGAGGCGGTTCGACACGCCGAAGGGCGAATCCTGCTACCGGGCGGGCTGGCGGAGGTCGCGCACCAGCAGGAGGTGCGTCAGCTCGCTGGTCAGCTCGGCGAGCGCCTCCAGCTCCTCCAGGCCTGCCTCGCGGCGCTCCGGGTTCTGCGATCGGAGTGCCGGCGCGAGGATCTGGTCGAGCAGGCCGGCCTCGCGGGCGACCGCGGAGCGGATGGTTCGCAGGTGGCGGCCGGCGACGCCGTAGCGGCTCAACCTGGCGCACAGCGCGACGATCTCGATGTCCGCCCGCGTGTACGGCGGCTCGCCGTCACGGCCGCGCTCCAGCAGGCCGTACTCGATCAGCTCGCGGATGAACGTGGGCTCGACGTCGGCCTCCGACGCGAGCTCCTCGAACGACAGCCGGGACTCGGAGCCGACCAGCCGCGGCCGCCGCCGGCGGGTCGGGCGCGAATGCCCCTGGCTGAGCATGTCGCGGATCACGGCCAGCGGCAGGAACTCGTCGCGCTGCAGCCGCAGGATCGACCGCAGTCGCTCAACATCCTCGTTGGAATACAGGCGGTAGCCGCCCGGCGTGCGCGCCGGCGCGATCAGCTTCTGATCCTCCAGGAACCGGATCTTGGAGATCGAGATGTCGTCGAACTCCTCGCCCAGCACCTTGCAGACCGCGCCGATCGTGAGCGTGGCCGCGGAGGATGCGGATGCCGGATCTGCTGCCACGTCTACCTGTCGATGAAGCTCAGGCGGTACTTGCCCACCTGCAGCTCGTCTCCGTCGGCGAGGCGGGATTCCTCGACCCGCTCGCGGTTCACGTACGTGCCGTTCAGGCTCCCCTGGTCACGGACGTGGATGCCGTCCGGCTGGCGCTCGAGCACCGCGTGCTCGCGCGACACGGTCACGTCGTCGAGGAACACGTCGCACTCCGGCGCCCGGCCGATGGTCGTCCGCTCGCCGGCCACCGAGTAGTAGTCGCCGGTGCGCCCGGCCCCCAGGCGGATGACCAGCGTCGGCCCCTCGGCGACGGCGTCCATCACGCCGGTGTCCGGGCCCGCCTCGGGCGGCGGGGTGAAGCTCATGGTGGTCTCGGCCTCGGTGGGCTCGATCAGCGCTGCCCCGCAGCGCCCGCAGAAGCGCGCCTGGTCGCGGTTGTGATGACCGCATTCGGGACAGTACATGTGCCCTACTGCTCCTCGGAGTCGTCCTTCAGGCCCGGAGGCGGCCCCTTGTGGGCGAGGATCTCGGTCAGGCGCTCGATGTCGACGGCGAGCTGCGCGTCCTCGCCGCCGTGGCGCCGCTTGATGCGGTCGACCAGCTCGGCGCGGAGGATGTCGATGCGGCCGTGCAGCAGCCTGCGGCGGTAGGAGATCTCCTCCTCCTCGGCGACATGCTCGTCGATCAGTCGGCGCAGCTCATCATCCGACAACGATGAGAAATCGGGCAGAACGTCCATGCGTTTCAGTCCATTTCCACGGGGTTTTCACCGTCCAGTGTACCCGTGGACGGCCTAATCCTCAACTTCTGGTTGAGGGTTTTACGCTCCGCTGTCCGTTTCGTTGACGATCTGACGCAGCGTTTCGCGATATTTCGTCTCGAGGAGCTCGGAATCCTCCCGCGTGGCTCCCTCGGCCCACAGGTGGAAGTACGGCTCATCAGGGTCGGGGATCGCCTGCACCCACCCCTCCTCCTCGAACACCTTGACGCCGTCCAGGTCGTCGACCTCCATGCCCTTGACCGACTCGATCAGCATCCGCATGACCGCTCCCTTGCGGCTCCACGGGCAGTGCACCACGTCGTGGACGCGGGCACTGACAGGGATACCGGCGGCCAGCTCCGACAGCGGCCGGCCGGCGTGGCTCAGCACCTCGAGCACCTTGCAGGTCGACATCACCGCGTCGTAGGCCGGCAGGAAGGCCGGAAACACGTAGCCGCCGCTGGAGGCGCCGGCGAACACCGCACTCCGCCTCGCGGCCTCGGCCAGCAGGTCGCCCAGGGACGCCTTCGTCCTGGTGATCCGATGCGACGCTCCGTCGACCACGGTCTCCACCAGGCTGGTCTCGACGATCGGCACCAGCAGGTCGCCCTCGTCCGTCTGCCCGGCGATCTCCTGCAGCAGCAGCAGCAGCGTCGACTCGGCGTCCAGCGGCCCACCCTGGTCGTCGACCAGCCAGATCCGCTCAGCCGAGACGTCCATCACGACGCCGATGTCGGCGCCCACTGCCGTCACCACCCGGCTGGTCTCGGCGACCGCGTCCTCGCGGGACGTGGGTGCGCGGATGTCAGAGGTCTCGACAAAGCCGTTGAGGCCGATCAGCTCGACGCCCAGGGCGCCGATCAGCGACGGCACGATCAGCGATGCCGGGGAGTGGCCGTAGTTGAGAACGAGCCGGGGCGCCCGCCGGCGGATCGCGGCGGCGTCCACCGACGACAGCAGGTCGTCGATGTAGGCCTCGGACGCCCGCGACGGGTAGGTCACCCGGCCGATGGCGTCGCTGGTCATCCGCCGGAACTCCTGACGGGAGTACGTGCGCTCGATGCGCTTGAGCGTGGACTCGGCGGCAACGGTGCCCGGCGATTCGAAGAAGCGCACCTGCACGACCTCGGGGTCGTCGTCGGCGATCCGCACGTGCACGCCGAATGCCTTGTCGTCGCCCTTCAGCTGGTGGCGGGCGACCGCCGGCATGGCGATCCGCAGGTCGGAGACGGCGACGCCGGTCGACACCAACCCGGCGACGATCGCGCGGTTGATCATCCGCGAGGCGGGATGGGCGTCGCGGCTGGCGACCACCCGGGTGCCGACTGGCATCGTCGTGCCGTAAGCCATGGCGATGCGGGCGGCGACCTCGGGTGTGATGTCGACGCCCACCAGGCCGTTGACACCGTCGCGAACGAACAGCGTGCTCAGGCCCCGCGACTCCCAGATCAGGTTGGAGTGGACGACCGCGCCGGGCTCGATGGTCTTGAACGGGTAGACGCGCACCCCGCGCTGGAGCACCGCCTCCGCGCCGATCGAGCACTCGTCGCCGATGGCCGCACCGGGGTTGATCAGGGCGTGGGCGCGGACGTCCACCCGCTTGCCCAGGACGGCGCCCTCGATCCGTGCACCGGGGCCGATGTAGCAGCCCGAGTCGATCACCGACCGGTGGGTCGTGGCGCCGTCCTTGACGACGACGTTGTTGCCAAGCACGGAGTACGACTCGATCCGGGCTCCGGCGTCGATGCGCGAGAAGTTGCCGATGTAGGCGGGGCCCTCGATCTGCCCGAGCTCCGGCAGCTGCACGCCGTCGCCCAGGTAGACGTTCTCGCGCAGCCGAATACCCGGGATGTCCAGGGCGACCTTGCCGTCGAGCGCGTCGTCGTTGGCCTGCCTGTACTGCTCCAGCGTCCCCACGTCCTGCCAGTAGCCCTCGGCGATCCACCCGTGCAGCGGCCGGCCGCGTTCCAGGAGATCGGGGAAGAGCTGCTTCGAGAAGTCGTATGGCTCGTTCTCGGGGATCGCGCGCAGCACCGAGGGCTCGAGCACGTAGACGCCGGTGTTGATCGTGTCGGAAAAGACCTGGCCCCAGGACGGCTTCTCCAGGAACCGCTCGATCCGCCCCTCCTCGTCGGTGATGACGACGCCGAACTCGAGCGGGTTGTCGACGCGCTTCAGGGCGATGGTGGCGGCGGCGCCCCGCTCGCGGTGGTGCGCGACCAGCGCGGACAGGTCGAAGTCGCAGAGCGCGTCGCCGGAGATCACCAGGAAGGTGTCGTCCAGCAGCTCCGCCGCGGCGCGCACGCTGCCGGCGGTGCCCAGCGGCGACTCCTCGACCGAGTACTGCATCCGCACGCCGAGCTCGTCGCCGTCGCCGAAATACCCGCGGATCACCTGCGGCAGGTAGGCGACGGTGACGACGATGTCGTCGAACCCGTGGGAGCGCAGCAGCTCGATGATGTGCTGCATACACGGCTTGCCGACGATCGGCGCCATCGGCTTCGGCTGGTTGGAGGTCAGCGGCCGCAGCCGCGTCCCCTCCCCGCCTGCCATCACGACGGCTTTGATTCGAGCCCTCCCTGCGGGGATCTCAGGTACATCACCGCTGCACCGACTGCCAGCACGATGCCCGCGGCGAACACGAACTCGGGCCAGTCGGCGCTGGTCAGCATGAGCAGGGTCAGCGACGCCATGATCACGGCGGTCGCGGTCTTCCCGGTGAAGTTGACCTGCACGGTCGTCGCCTCGTGGCGCAGCTTGAACACGATCCCCAGCAGCACGTCGCGGAGCAGCACCGGCAGCGCCAGCCACCAGACCAGCCGGTCGTGCCAGACCAGCAGGATCAGCGCGACGTCGATCAGCAGCCGGTCGGCCAGCGGATCGGCGAGCCGGCCGAACCGCGACTGCACGGCGTAGCGCCGGGCGAGGTAGCCGTCGAGGAAATCGGTGAACGACGCGGCGGCGAAGATCACCGCAGCGCCCGTGCTGACCCCGTCGTCGGCCTCGGCCAGCAGGATGGCAAAGGGGATGACGGCCACCAGCCGGGCGGCCGTCAGGGCGTTCGGCAGCCAGGAGACCACATGGGAAGCGTAGAGCATCGCCGTCGGCGGCTCCCTCCAGCGGGCGATGCGCGGCTCCCTCCCCCGCGCTACCTGTGAGCGAGATGATCGACGCGATCGCCGCAGCGACGCGTGGGCTCCAGACCGAGGAACACCGATTCAACGGTGCCGCCCGCGATGTCGCCAACGCAAACACTCCGGGATACAAGCCCGCCGGCGCCGGCTCGTCGCAGGGCGCGCTGCTCCCGACAGGCTCGCCGCTCGACCTGGCGATCGCCGGCGGCGGCTACTTCCGGGTCACCCGCGGAGACGGCTCGGTCGCCTACACGCGCAACGGCGCCTTCCGCCTCGATGTCCAGGGCAGGCTGGTGACGGGCTCGGGCGAGCGCGTCGATCCCGAGATCGCCGTGCCGCCCGGGGCCGGCGACGCGCGCATCGGCCCGCGCGGCGAGGTCTCCGCCGCGGTCGGCGGCGCGCTGGTGCCGCTGGGCCGGATCGAGCTGGCCGGCTTCAGCAACCCGGACGGCCTGGCGTCGGCCGGCGATGGGCTGCTCGAGGAGACCGCGGACAGCGGCCCGGCCGGGCCGGCCGACGGCTTCATCGTGCAGGGCGGGCTCGAGGCATCGGGAACGGACTACGCCGACAGCGCCGTCACGCAGATCACCGCCTCCCGCAGCTACACCGCGCTCGCCTCCGTGTTCCGCACGGCCGACGAGATGCAGGGCTCGCTGCTGGACATGCTGGCCTGATGTAACAACGGGGTCAGACCCCTTTGTTACATCGGTGCAGCCGTCAGCTTCACCAGCGTCCGCTGCTGCGTCAGCTTGTCGTACATCAGCGCTACGACGCCGTCCGGTACCGGGGCAAGCCACTTTGCCGCCTGGGGAATCGCCGTCGGCTTGCCGATCGGCAGCCCGGTGCTCAGGCTCCGCACCTCGACGGTGTCCGGTGCATCGCCCCGCTGTCCCTCCCGCGCAACCCAGAGAGCGCCGTCGGCGATCTGGATGCCGCTGATACCGGGCAGCTCGAATGACCGCTGAATCGTGCCGCTGTTCGGGTCGATCTGAAGCAGCGTGCCGGGCACTGGATCAGCCGCGGTCAGCGATCGCGCGACGACCCAGATGGCGGTGTCTGTCACGATCAGGTTGATCGGCTGGATGCCGTCGGGCAGCCGGCCGGCGAGATTGAACGACTGGCGCTTGCCGCCGTTCGGGTCGAGCCGGATCAGCGACCCGCCGGACAGCACCCAGGTGGCGTCCTTGCCGTAGGAGATGTCCCACAGCCGACCCTCGAGCGGGAAGCGCACGACCTTCGCGGCTCCGATCAGCGACTGGCGGACGATCTCGCCGCCCATCGGCGCCCACACCGAGCCGGCCCCGACGACGGGGTTGCACCGTCCCACTGGTGGCTTCAGGCATGCCGGAACCCCGGGTAGCGGGATCTGGCGGATCGTCGATCCGGTATCCGGGTTCACCTCGGCGAGCACGCTGTCCACGGACGTCTCGGTTTTCATTCCGAGCATCCACAGGCTGGTCGGGCCGACCCCCATTCCGATCAGCGACAGAGGGATCGGATGCTCGTCGCCGAGCGTGCCATCGTCCGGGTTCACGCTGGTGATCGTGCTGCCGGCAGACCCGTGGTCGCGGCGGAGTAGCCAGACATTCGATCCATCGCCTTGCAGCACCGACCGGAACACGCCGGCGTCGTGCTCGGTGCCGAGCTTCACTGCTGCCGTGTCCGTCCGGGCCGCGGTTGAAAGGGGCGGCGGTGCGCTGCCGGGTCCGGACGAGCCGTCGTGCCCGAGAACCAGGTACCCGGCCACCGCGGCAGTGACCAGCAGCACCAGGGCGGCTCCGATGCCCAGCCAGCGCCGGCGATCGGAGGGCTCGGCCGGCCGACGACTGGGCGGCGACGGTGGCGGTGGCGGCGTGCTCGGCGGCGTGCTGGAGGTCAGCGTCGGGGGCGTCCGGGCGGTGATCGTCGGCGCGACCGGCACCGGTACCACCGAGGCAGTCGGTGAGGACGATCCCTTGCCGGCCGCGTCGCCCAGCAGCCGCGCGTTTCGCCGCCACCTCGGCCCGAGCAGGTCGAGCGCGACGTCCTCGAGCTCCTCCCAAGCCACCTCGGCGCTGGCCGGACGGTCCTCGGGGCGCTTTGCCAGCATCCGCATGATCCACTCCGAGATCCGCGGGTCGAGCGCCGGATCGTGGACGATCGGCGGCTCGGCCTGCTCGCTGACGTGACGCAGCAGCACGGCCATGGGCGTTGCCGCGCTGCCGAACGGCGGGCGGCCCGTGAACAGCTCGTAGGCGATCGCCCCGGTCGCGTACAGATCGGTGGCCGGGCCGATCGGTTCGCCCATCGCCTGCTCCGGAGCCATGTAATGCGGCGTCCCGACCGTCGTCCCCGTCTCGGTGAGGTTGATCGAGACCGACCCGCTGAGTGCCTTGGCGATCCCGAAGTCGGCGATCTTGATCGTGCCGTCGTCCGCGACCATCAGGTTCTCGGGCTTCAAATCGCGGTGGACGATCGAACGCGCCTCGGCGTGCGACAGGCCGGCCAGCATCCCCTCGAGCACACCGAGCGACTGGGCCATCGACAGCGGCGCGTCGTACGCCCGCAGCGATCCCCCCGCTACGTACTCCATGGCGATGTAGGGCACCGCGTCGTGCTCGAAGTAGTCGTACACGGTGACGATGTTCGGGTGGTTGAGCGATCCCCCCAGCCGGGCCTCGCGCAGAAACCGCTCCGCGAACAGGCGGTCGCCGGCGTGGAACGCCGACAGCTCTTTGAGCGCGACCTCACGTCCCAGGTCGACCTGGCGGGCGAGGTACACGATCGCGGTGCCGCCGCGACCGATCTCGCGATCGATCTCATACCGCCCGATCTGCCGAGTGACGTGCACTACACCTTCTCCCGCCCTGCCGAGCGTACAGGGTCCCGACGCTGCAGGACGATCACGGCCAGCGCGAGCGCACCGACCGTGAGCACGAGCACGGCTCCCATGTCACGGAGCCACACGCCAACGCTGTGATCCCATCGCTCCCGCCCCGTGGCCGCCGAGGCGACGGCGCGCCTCGAGTTCGCCGGGAGCTCCCTGTCGACGAGTGCCGACCGCCCCGCCCCGGTGATCGCCAGGTCGACTGAGCGGATGTCGTTGAGGTCAGTGGTCGATGCCGCCGCCGCCATCGTCCACTGGGCGCTGCTGACGACGCCGACCGGGTCGAGCACGGCGCTGCGCGTCGCGAAGAACGGGACGGAGACCACGACCTGCGCGATCAGCACCACCGGCAGCAGCGCCATCGCGCGGTCTGAGCTGCGGACGATTGCCGAGATCAGCAGCCCGACGGCCATCGCCGCCAGACCGGCAATGCCGACCACCACCACCAGTTCGATCCGTTGCCCGGACAGCACGGTGCCGGCCGGCTCGATCCGTGCCAGCCCCGAGGGATCGACGGCCGGCAGGTCCTGCCCAGACGTCGCGATCAGCGTCATCACGGTCGTCTGCAGAAGTGTCAACGGCGCCAGCAGCAGCACCTTCGACCCGACGTAGGCGAGCACCGACAGCCCCATCGCGCGCTCCCTGCGGAACACCGCCTGCTCCTTGACGATCTCGCGGATCGCGTTAGCCGTGCCCAGCCACGTCGCGCCGATCACCAGCAGCCACAGCAGCATCGTCGCCTCGGCGCCGTGCGACGTGGACATCCGGGCGGGGCCGATACGCAGCGCAAACAGCAGTCCGAACACCGGCGCCTGGGCCGCCAGCAGGAACGTGTTGCGGCGATCGCTCCAGAGCACTTCGTAGGCGCGCCGGGTGAGCACGCCCATCTGCCGGATCGTCTCCGGCTGGCGGTGCTCCTCGGGCCGGGCCGTTTCTCCCGTAGCCGGCGCGACACCCGCCTTGCCCAGCGGGCCGGCGATATACCGTTCGTGCAGCGGTGCCTCCCGGAACAGGTCGCTCCAGCTGCGGTCGCGGTGCTCGTCGATCGCGCGGAACACCTCGCTGTACCGGTCGAAGTCGCCGTGGCTGCCGAAGTACGGCAGCACCTCGGCCGGCGGCCCGAAGAATGCGGTCGTCCCGCCGGGTGCGAGGAACAGCACGCGGTCGCAGACGTCGATGCTCTGCACGCTGTGGGTGACCACGATCACCGTCCGGCCGCCGTCGGCCAGCTCGCGCAGGAGCTGCATCAGCTGCTCCTCGTTGCCCGGATCGAGCCCGGACGTCGGCTCGTCGAGGAACAGCAGCGCCGGCCGCGTGAGCAACTCGAGAGCGACGCTGACGCGCTTGCGCTGGCCGCCCGACAGCGTATCGATGCGCGCACCGGCGCGCTCGGTCAGATTGAGCTCGGCGAGCACCTCGGCGACGCGAAGCGACCGGTCCGCGGCCGGTACGTCCGGCGGGAAGCGGAGCTTCGCGGCGTACTCCAGGGCGGTCGAGACTCGCAGCTGACGGTGCAGCACGTCCTCCTGCGGGACGTAGCCCATCCGGCTCTGCAGCTCTGCGTACGCGGCGTAGAGGTCGCGTCCGCCGTAGACAACGCTGCCGGCCGTCGCCGGGCGGGAGCCCGTCAGCGCCCCCAGCAGGGTGCTCTTGCCGGCGCCGGACGGCCCGACCACCGCGAGCAGGCTGGACGGCTCCAGCGGGAAGCTGACGTCGCTGAGGATCGTCCGCCCGCCGCCCACTGTCACGGTCACTCCCAACGCCAGCAGCCACGCGGCGCCCTGGTCGAGGTACTCGTCCAGCCGGTCGCCGGTGAACCGCAGCACGTGAGCGCCGATGCCGATGACGTCGCCCGGGCTGAGCTCGGCGGTCGTCACCGAGCGGCCGTTGACGTACGTGCCGTTGTGACTGCCCAGGTCGCGCAGCTCCCACCGCTCGCCGGTGCCGAGCAGCTCTGCGTGCCGGCGCGAGACCTGCAGATCCTCGAGCACCAGGTCGTTGTCGGGGTCGCGCCCGATCCGCACCCGGGTCGCGACCAGCCGGTGAACACCCGAGAGCCGCCCGAGCTGCGTCACCGCCTGCGACGGCGGCCCGGTTGCGACCTCACGGACCTCGTCCAGTGCCTCGACCTCGATCGTGTCGCCCATCGCGTCGCCCAGCCGCAGCCGGACTGTGCGCCCTGGGGTGATCACCAGGCGGCCGGTCTGCTCGCCGTCCTCCAGGTAAGAGCCGTGCGTACTGCCGGCGTCGCGGAAGACCCAACCGTGTGACGAGGGCTCGAAGGTTGCATGCAACCTCGACACCGTCGCGTCTTCCAGGACAACGTCTGAAGCCGGATCACGACCGATCCGGACGATGCGTGGATCGGGAAACCGATGCTCTCGTCCACGCACGCGGATGTGGAGCTCCCCCACGCGCATTCAGTGCGACCGTACGCGTCCCGCGGCCGTCTGGCAAGTTGTGTAACGCGCTCAGCGACCCTTGGTGAGAAGTGTGCGACTGGTCGCCGACGTCTCGGTGCCCGATCCGCCAAACGTCCACCGCAGCTGGAACGCGCCCTGCGGTGCCCGCGTAGTGATCGCCCACGCGTGTCCCTTGGCATCGATCGTCGCCCACCGGTTCGTGCGGTGCGACATGCGGATCGTCACGCTGACGGTGCCGTTCGACGCTGTGCGCTTGGTGCGCAGCGTCGTCCACCGCGACGCGTGCACGCCCTTGTAGTGCAACGTCAGGTTCTGCGCCGCGGCGGGCGAGAGCTTGCCGTGCACATAGATGTACGTGTAGCGCGACCCGACGTGACGGCTGACGCTCGCACCGATCGACGTGTGCACCTTGGGTGCCGTTGTCTTAACGGTCACCGTGCCTGGGTCGCTGGTCAGCCCGCGGCTGTCGGTGACGCGGAACGTGAAGCTGTCGGTGCCCAGGAACCCGGTGTCGGGGACGTAGCGCACGGATGCATGGACGCCGCTGTGCGACTCGATTGCTACCGATCCGTGCTGCGGCTGCTGGCCGATGTCGAAGGTCAGCGGGCCGTTGGCGGAGGTGAACGTGTAGCAGCCGATGTCCTTGCGTACGTCGCTGCAGCCGGGCTGGCCGACGGCGACGCCGTTGCGCGCCGGAACGTCCGGTGCGAACACCTCGCCGGAGATCTCGAACGTCTTGGTGGTGCCAGCGGTGGTCGTGGTCGTCGCGTCCAGCGCCTTGGTGCCGGGGATCGTGCGCGTCACCGTCAGGTCGTTGTTGCTCGGATCCGACTCGATGATGTACCCGTTCGGATTGACCACGCCGCGGATGCGGTACGGGCCGGGCGTGAGGCCGGTGATGTCGACCCACTGGTCGGTCGACTGCGCCGCGTACAGATCGCCGTAGTTGCGCGAGATGCCCATGTGCGTGAACGTCGCCGACGGGTCGCGCGGTGCGCACCAGGTGGTCGGGCCGACGCCCTTGTAGAACACGGGGAAGTACTTGGTCGACGACCCACCGTCCATCACCCAGCTGTCCCACATGCAGAAACCGACCTTGTCGGAGTAGCGAATCGAGCCGTCGGGCATGATCAGCGAGTACTGCGCGGCCTGCTGGAAGTGCCAGTGGTTGTGGCCCTGGCTCGGGTTGAAGATGAAGTACGCGCCGTTCGCCTGGGTCAGGTTGTGTACCTGGCCGCCGCTCGGCAGGATGTTCGGGTCGGGCATCGACGTCGGGTCGCCACCGGGCCAGATCACCTGCATCGCGGCGCCGGTCGACGGATCCTTGTACAGGTCCATCGCCCCGCCCAGATTCTTGATCACCGCGCTGAAGCGGTACAGCTCCTTGCCGGGGACGGTGTGCGTGTCGACGTAGATCGGCGCGATGTGGCCGGTCGTCGTCGGCAGCAGCGTCACGAGGTCAGGCTCGCTCTGCGGAGCGTTGGCAACCGCCGATCCGGCGAGCACGCCGCCGCCGAGCACCACGGCAACGCCGAGCGCCCAGAAGCGGCGCAGGGCATGCGCCAGTCGAGCCACGGTCACCTCACCGCCTTCCATACTCCTGCCTGGACTGATTCGAGCGTACGGGCGATCGCCCGATCGGTCAAGCGGCCGCGATCACCCGCTATAGAGTGCGTCGCCATGTCCATTAGACGTGTCGACGCGCCGGGCCTTTTCCCCGACGCTCCGTACTACTACGCGGCGGTCGCCGGCCCGGGCGACCTGGTCTTCGCTGCAGGCGCATGTCCGCTGGACGAGTCGGGTGACGTTGTCGACGGTGCGGACATCCCGGCGCAGACCCGGCGCTGCGTGGCCAATCTGCGGACTGCCCTCGAGGCGGCCGGGGCCGGCTTCGGCGACGTGCTCAAGACGACCGTCTACGTCGCCTCCGCCGAGCAGGCGGATCTCGTCTCGGCCTGGGACGTCGTGGCCGAGGCGTTCGGCGACGCCAGGCCGCCGAGCACGCTGCTCGGGGTCTCGGTGCTGGGCTACACCGGCCAGCTGGTCGAGATCGAAGCCGTCGCGCTACGCCGCGGCTGACTCAGCCGACGCGGCGGGCGTACACCCGGTTCCAGTCGCCGACCCGCGACTCGCTGCCGGCGCTCGTCAGCAGCCGGATCCAGTAGTAGTGGTTCGCGCGCACCAACCGGCCGCTGTCGTTGTAGCCGCCCCAGTGCATCGTGTGCCGGCCGGCCGTGAAGAACCGGTGCGGCGAGTGCCGGACGATCGTGCCGTGCGGGTTCTTGACCTGGAACCACGCGCTCGCGTTCTTGCTGATCACGAAGACCAGGTTGACCTGATCGCGGAAGCCATCGTGCCTATAGGGATAGAACGGTGACGGGCCGGCGCTGACCACCCGCTGGGTGAGGTGCGCCACCACGGTCACGGGCACTGACTTGACCGTCTCGCCGGTGGCGTCGCTGCGCACCTTGAGCGTGTGCGTCCCTACCGTGGCGCCCTGCGTGAGCTCGCACTGGAGGCTGGTCTGGCCTGACTGGGTCGCGCAGGGCCCGGAGCCGCCCGTCGGTTGAATCGACGAGGCGTCGTTGTCCCAGGCCATGCTGAAGGTGGCGTCCGGCGAGTCGTCGACGCCGAGCGTGATCGTCAGCGAGATCGGCCCCTTCCATCCCGCATAGTGCGGCGAGGCGCCGGTGTTGACGTCCAGGGTGGCGGCTCCGGCGCTCCCAGCGGCCACCAGCAGCCACGCCGTGGCCAGGAGCGCCGCGACCACGCGCTGAACTGCTTGCGGGGGAACGCGTGCCACGACTGCTTCTTGCGCAACCATACCGCATCGTGGATAGCATCTGGCGGTGCTCAGCACCGATCGCCTCGACATCCGCCCGTTTCAGGAGTCCGACCTCGACGGGCTGTTCCGGATGTACGGCGACGAGGAGACGATGCGCTACTCGGGCGGGTCGGGCGGCGCTCACACGCGCGAGGAGACCGCCGCCAGCCTGGCCCGACTGATGGCACACCAGGACGAGCACGGCTTCAGCCTGTACGCCCTGATCGACCGCGAGCGAGACGAGTTCGTGGGCGAGTGCGGGATGGTGCAGGTCGAATTCACCGGCCCGGAGGTCGAGATCGCGTACTACATCGTCCGCGACTACTGGGGCCAGGGCTACGCCACCGAGGCCGCGCGCGCCTGCCTCCACCACGGCTTCGCCGATCTGGGGCTCGACAGGATCATCGGCCTCGCCTGGCCGGATAATCCGGCGTCGCTGCGGGTGATGGAGAAGTCCGGCATGACGTACGAGGGGATGCACACCTACTACGGGCGCGAGATGGCCCGGTACGCCGCCGAGTCGCGGTAGGAGGCACCGCCGGCGAGCCCGTCGCGTTGAGCAGACGGAGGTGCGGCCCGTGGGCCACCAGCGCGGGCTCCACAGTCTCCAGGGGAGACGACTCGCGGTGTGGGGCCCACGGAACCGCGCTCCGAACCCTACAGTACGAAAGTACTCCCCCGCCGCGAGAACGGCGTGGTTACGCGGCACCTGTCACGAAGCCGGCGGGTCATCGGTGGTTTGAGCGTGCCGCGGTGCGGGGTAGCGAGCAGGAGCCGACACGAGAGAACCCGGCGGCACCAGGGCCCCGTACTCCTCCGCCAGCTCTGGTACCGCCGGGCCGTGTCAGGGGGCGGCTGCGGTCAGACGCCCGGAGGGCCGCTCTCGATGCTGCTGGTATACGTCCGCTGGGCGGCGTGTGCGAGCTGCACGTCGTGGCGGAACACGCGGGCATCCTCGAGCCGCGCGAACTCGCGCTGCTGCTCGGCCCCGACCTCGTCGATGTAGGGCACGGCGTACACGTTGTCGAGGCGGTACACGCCCCTCGTTCGCGTCCGGGAGAGCCGGCGACAACGGCCGTCCAACTCGGCAGCGGCCAGATCGACCGCCCCGTCGAGACGTACCGTCGACGCCGCGACGCGGTCGCGAAACAGGGCGACGTCCTCACGCGCGGGCCGGGCGGCGACCCGGCGCTCCGCCTCGTCGGCGAGCGCCAGCACCTCGCCGTGGGTCGCGTTGAGCTGCTCGAGCACGATCAGCTGCTCGGCGATCCGGTCGGCACGGGCGCCGGCGAGATCGGACGAGAGCCCGTGGCGGCGCTCCGCCTCCAGGCGGCGCTCGATCCGCGATCGGTCGATGCCGGCGATGAACCCATCCGCCCGTGCGCATGCCCGGCTCGCCGTGAACAGACTGGCTGCGAGGGTGGCGAGCGGGTCCCGCACGTCGTCGTCGAGGGCCGGGAGCATCGTCCGGATCTGCCACGCGGCCTCCTCCAGGGTCCTTGGCTTGCCCCGGAACCGGGCGCGGCTCAGCTGCTGCCGACGACCGCCGGCCTGCTCGGCGCGGAGCGGCGGGAATCCCGACGGGAGGCCGTCCGCCTGCACCTCGAAGATGCGCTCGGGATCGGCCAGTCCGGCCAGCGCGTAGCTGCCGAGGTCGTGCAGCCGCCAGCCCGCGACGCCGGCCAGCGCCCGGGTGGCGTCGGAGACCACGATCTGGCCGCCGTTCCCGGCCGAGCAGATCCTCGCGGCGCGGTTGACGTCGACGCCGACGTACGTGTCGCCGACCAGCGCCGGCTCGCCCGTATGCACACCGATCCGCACCAGGACTCGGACGTCGCCCGGCCAGACGCCGTGCGCAAGCGAGCGCTGCGCCGCCACTGCGGCCGCCACCCCGCCGCTCGCCCGCGGGAAACACGCAAACAACTCGTCGGCGCGGCAGTCCACCTCGCTGCCGCCGTGCTTCTCGACGGCCGCGCGCAGCAGCCGCCGGACGTCGTCCAGCACGCCGCCGTAGGCGTCACCGAGCGCGCGCACGAGCCCGGTGGAGCCCTGCACGTCCGCGAACAGCAACGTGACTGTGCCGTCGGGAAGCCCGCTCACTTCGCACCATCCGTCACGACCCGGATCGTACCGTCCGCGCGCAGCTCACCGCGTGGCCACCTGGGTCGTTGGTTACGCTCCGCGGGGATGACGAGGCCAGCCGACCAGCCCGCCTCACGACGATCACGGGCACCGATGGTGGCCGGCATCGCGGCCGCCCTGTTCTGCGTCACTGTGGTCGGCGGCTACAAGCTCGACTGGACGTGGACCGGCTATAGCGACAACGACACGCTGTGGGACTGGCTGGGACTGTTCGTGTTGCCCGTGGTGATCGCCCTGGTGCCGATCTGGTATCGCACCCACACGCGACTTCACGTGGAGTGGATCGCCCTGACCGCGATCGTGCTGATCGGTTGGGCGGTGCTCCTGGTCGGCGGGTACGGGCTCGGCTGGGAGTGGACAGGATTCGACGGGCGGACGCTCTGGGACTGGCTGGAGCTGCTCGTGCTCCCGGCGGTGCTGGTCGTGCTGCCGATCCTCCTGACCGACGCCCGCCACGATCGCCGTTGGCACATCGGGTTCGCCATGCTCGCCGTCGTGTTTGCGGGATGCGCGCTCGGCGGGTATCTGCTGGACTGGGTCTGGACCGGGTTCGAGGGGAACACGTTCTGGGACTGGCTCCACCTCTTCCTCGTCCCGTTCGTGCTCCCGGCGGCGCTGATCTGGCTCACGCTCGACACGCGGAGCGGCTGAGACAGGCTGGTTCGGCGACGACGAGCTCGGCGGCCTTCAGGGCGTGAAACCGGGCGGCGGAGGTGAGCAGAGCGTCACCATCCGAGCCCGCATGGCTGCCAGCTGCGCGGCGTTGGCCGGATCCGCGGCGAGGTTGTTCATCTCGTAGGGATCGGAGGCCTCGTTGTACAGCTGCTCCTCGCCGGTGACGTACTTGACGTACAGCCAGCCGAGCGACCTTACCCCGCAGAAGTTCGGCACCACGTCGCCGCTGGTCGGCGACCATGTCGGGTTGTAGGCCTCGGTCAGGAAGTCCGTGCGGGCCGGCGAGCCGCCGCTCAGTTCGGGCAGCAGGCTGTGGCCCTCGACGTCGCTTGGGATCGTGACACCGGCGGCGTCGGCGAACGTCTCGGGCCAGTCGATGTTGACCGCGATGTGCGACTCGTGGCTGCCGGGGGTGATGTGACCGTCCCAGCGCATGATCAGCGGTACGCGGAGGCTCTCGTTCCACGGCACCCGCTTGGCCTGGTATCGGTGTGAGCCGGCCGACCAGCCGTTGTCGGAGGCGAAGACGATCAGGGTGTTCGACAGCCGGCCGGTGGACTGCAGCGTGTCGACGATCCTGCCCACCGCGTCGTCCATCGCGAGCAGCGTGCGGCACCGGTTGACCATCAGCGTGTCGGACTTCGCCTGGCGGCTGGCGCTCCACTTGAGCGCGCGCACCCACGCCGGCTCGTTGGGCCCGATCACTGCGACGTTCGGCGAGCGCAGCGGCGCGAGGTCGGCGCAGGCGGTCGCGTACCGCGTCGGGGGGAACGCCGGGTCGTGCGGCGCGGGCGGCGAGAACCACAGGAAAAGCGGCTTGGTGGCCGGCGTGCCGTTGATGAAGTCGACGGACTTCTGGGCCAGCACGTCCACCGAGTAGTCGGCGTCGGTCGCGCCGTGGAACACACGCGTGCCGTTGTCGCTGGCGTACCAGTTCAGATAGCCCGAGCTGCCGACCTGGGACTGGATGTTCTCGGCGTACCAGGTGCTCCACCCCGGCGGCACCCACTTGTCCTGCGACTTGTTGTAGCCGTTCATGTACTTGCCGATCAGGGCTGCCCGGTATCCGGCGGCGCTGAACCAGATGGGCAGCGTGTGGGTCTTCTCGTAGGGGCCGGCGTGGAACGTACTGAACCCGCCGTTGGGCGGCGTGTTGTAGTAGACGCCGGTGGTGTGGCTGTAGAAGCCGGTGAGGACGCTGGTTCGGCTCGGGCAGCAGAGACTGTTCGACACGAAGCTGTTGTCGAACGTGACACCCTTGGCCTGGATCAGGTTGCGCACGTTCGGCATGTGACTCAGCTCGTCCCAACGCTGGTCGTCGGTGAGGATGAACACGACGTTGGGCGACGTGGCCGCCTGTGCGCGCTCCACGGCCTGGCCCGCAGCCGGGCCTGCCACGGCCACCATCACGCAGATGAGTCCGAACAGCCGTTTCACCGTGACCTCCGATCGTCCCGATGACGTGCTGGAGCGGATCGGCATAGGCAGTCGCCGGCCTCCGCCGTTCAACCCCGGCATATGTCCGCGACCCAGGAGCTGTGGTCGCTGAAGGCGAGACTACTCCTCGCCCCAGGACGTTGCAAGCGGATCATGGCAAGGCGCAAGGCCGTCACGATTCCGTCAATCGGCGCGCAAAAGAGTCACGATTTGCGCACGACGGTTGTCGGCCCTGGCACTGTGCCCGGCACCGTGCCGGGCACGGCGCCCGGCACCACCCGCCGGTGGCCGCCGCTCAGGTCAGCGGCGCCGGCCGAACCCGATGTATCCGAAGAGGGCGAGGACGAGCAGGATGATCAGGATGATCACGATCAGTGACATGAGTGGTTCCTCCCTGACGATGAAGCGCCGGCAAGTGGCGAGGGGTCAGCGCACGGCCGGAACGCCCTCGTGTGAAAACACCTATCGGGTACAGGTGCCCAGTCGCCGGTGTCGGGAAACGCCGGCGGAGTTGGTCGGCGAGAGCATCGATCGGGGCGAGAGGATTTGAACCACTCCCCCGCTCCGCTCCTACAACGGGATTCAGCGTAACCACACGGATCACCGATCCGCTGGCGTCCGTGGTTGTCCGCGATGCGGTGGGGCGCCGATCCCAAGCCGATCCCAAAGAGTCAGGCACGGCCGGTGGCGGCCGGGAGTTGCGCGTGCGACGGTACGCTCACCGGGCCATGATTCCCCGCGGTGGTCGGAACGAGTCTAATCGCTGCGATCGAACGCTTCTGGCGCGCATGTGCCGCACCCTCTGCCGCCCTAGCTCAAAGGAGATCGTCACGTGCCATTCGACCTCGTTATCGACATCGAAAACCGGCCCGGCGCACTGGCCGAGGTCGCCACGGCGATCAGCGACGCCGGCGTGAACATCGCCGCCGCGACCTGCATCGGACCGGGCGATCGGGCCGAACTGCACATCCTTGTCCCCCACGCCGAGGCGGTCAGGCACGCGCTTGCGATCTCGAACCTTGCCGTAAGCCGCGAACGCGAGGTGGTGGTGGTCGAGGTCGAGGATCAACCCGGCGCGCTCGCCGACCTCACCCGCCGGATCGCCAAGGCCGGCATCGACCTCGACCTGGTCTACGTCGCCACCCGCAACCGCATCGTCTTCGGAGCGCCCGACCTGGCAGGGCTGAGGGCGGCACTGAACTGACACGGCGAGCCGCTGGGGATGCGGCCCGCGTCGTGACAAGATCGCGCGATCCGGGGAGGGACTGCGCCTCTCTTGGCGCCGATACATGGGCATGGACAAGCATGCTGACCTGCTCTCGTGGCGGCTCACCGGTGCGATCCGCTACCCGGCAGTGTTCGCCGGTGACGAGGCGCCGCTGCTCGATGCGGTTCCAACGCGCCGTCCGCAAGGGCAACGTCTGGCTGGCTGAGGAGTCTGCGCGCGACCTCGAACGGCCGCTCAGCCTCAAGGACGCGCTCCGCCTACTCATGCTCTACCGCAAGCAGCCGGAGAAATACGAGAAAGCCGCGGCACGGTGGATCGCCCGATACGCCGCCGAAGCCCCCCTCGTCACCCTCACCGACGTCGAGCTCGTCACCGGCCTGCTCCCGTGGCGTCCTGCAAGCGCACGACCGGGAGGCGATGGCTGCGCTGACCGCGTCGCCGACGCGAACGGGTGGCGGCTCGCCGCCTGATCGGTCAGCCGGCATTGAACGTGGTCAGCTGACGGTCAGCGTGCCCTTCATGCCAGCCTGCTCGTGTCCCGGCACGGAACAGAAGAAGGTGTAGGTACCCGGCTTGAGGTCGGCGATCGTGATCGTGGAGACGCCGCCATCGGTCACGATCTCGCCCGACTGGTCGATGCCGTTGCCCCGGATCGAGATGTCGTGCCCAAGCGACTGGGGATTCTTCGACCGGATAACGACAGGCCCGGCCGACGCCGTGGCTGTCGACTTCACGAACTTCAAGCCGCTGTCGGCGACATCGATCTCGACAACGTGTCCCCCTGCCGCGCTGGATACGGCCGACGACACAGCCGACGAAACGGCCGACGAGACAGCCGAGGATACGGGTGTCGTCGCCGATGACGACGCGCCCGACGATCCACAACCCGCCGCCAGCACCACCACCAAGCCAGTGGCGGCGATCGCGCTCCATCTTGAGGTGGTAGGCATCTATGAACCTCCCCTTGGGTAACCGCCGGCGGCATGGCCATGACACGCTTGGGACGAGCGGTCCGCCCGTCCCCGGCCAGCGTCGTCGTTGCTCGACACCCCACCAGTACCCGTAGAGCAGTCGCGCCAACCCCGCGAGCACACCGAAGCGCCGCGTCATCTCACCATCGGTCAACGCCGCGTCGAAGGCATATCGCAGGCAGCGTGCGCCAAGCCCCATCAGCGCGAGCGGCCCAACGACTCCAGTTGAGGAGATCGAGCAACTCGCGGGCCTCCGAGACCGAGCGATCCTGACCGACGAGGAGTTCGAGTCCAAGAAGGCCATGGAACTCGCGAGCAAAGATTCGGCCGGTTAGCCGGCCGATCCAGGCGCCGATCCCATTCCCGATCCCAAGAAGCCGCTAAACCGTATGGTTGCCTATCGGGGCGAGAGGATTTGAACCTCCGACCGCCCGGCCCCCAGCCGGGTGCGCTACCAGACTGCGCCACGCCCCGCGAAGCACCGAGTATACCGGGAACCAACTGGCGCTCTGGGCGGTCATCTACTGAGAATGAGCGACGCGCTGGCACTA
The DNA here is from genome assembly GCA_963720885.1 of uncultured Actinomycetes bacterium. GTDB lineage: Bacteria > Actinomycetota > Thermoleophilia > Gaiellales > JAICJC01 > DATLLN01. The sequence goes on from CAVRGW010000005.1 coordinate 284,027, forward strand.
CCCCGCCCCATCACCGCCCGGCCCGCGGCGTACGATCGTGCAGTGCGCCTTCAGGACGCATCGGACGAGTGGCTGGCCGGCCGCGCCGCCCGCGGGGACACCGCCGCCTTCGAGCAGCTGGTGCTCCGCCACCAGGACCGGCTCTACACGCTGGCGCTGCGGGTGACGCTGAACGAGGCCGACGCGCGCGACTGCGTGCAGGAGGGGCTGATCTCCGCCTGGCGGTCGATGGCCCGCTTCCGCGGGGACGCCAAGTTCTCTACCTGGATGTACCGGATCGTCATGCGCAAGGCCTACGACGCGCTGGACAAGCGCAAGCGCACGCCGCAGCCGGTCGACGAGCTGCCACTGACCATCGTCGAGCCACAGATCGCCGACCGCCTCGACCTCGACGCCGCCCTCGCCCAGCTCGAGCCCGACTTTCGCGCCGCAGCCGTTGCCTGTGACGTCGTCGGCCTCTCGATGGATGAGGCCGCCGAGGTGCTGGGCATCCCGCCGGGCACCGTCAAGTCCCGGCTGTTCCGCGCCCGTGACAGACTGGCGGTCATCCTCGACCCGGAGCGTTCGTCATGAGCGACGAGCACGACCGGATCGCACGCCTGCTGCGCGAGCAGGGCCAGGCCGAAGCACCGCCCGATCTTGCCGGCGACGTGATGGCGCAGGTGCGGCGCGAGCCGCAGGCAACGCCCGCGCACCGCGGCGTCAACTGGCGCCCGGTCGCGGCCTGGGCCGCGGTGGCCGCTGCGCTGCTGGCGGTGGGCGTCGGCATCGCGCAGCTGGCGCCGGGCGGCAGCTCGAGCTCGTCAGGATCGGCGGGCGGCGGCGGCAGCATCGCCGCCGAGGCGGCCAGTGGCAGCAAAACGGCTCCGGTACATCCGTCGGCGGACTCCGCCGTGCGGGCCTTCACCGTCCCCCGGAGCGAGGCGGAGAAGCTCCTGAACGGTGAGACCAACGAGCAGTTCTCGACGGTCGGCCGAAGCACGCTCACGCTCGACCGCGCCCAGTGGGACGCGTTGCGCGGGAAGCTCGCGGCGGCGGCGGCCCGCCATCCCCATCCGAAGGACCCGGTCATCGTCCGGCTCCGCCCGGATTGACCGAGGAACGCGCACCGCCGCCGGCCCGGTGGCCGGCGGCGGGCGGTCGCTGCCTGCTAGCGGACGTACTCCTTGTAGAGCTTGTCCACAGCCTCGGGCTTCTTCGCCAGGGAGTTGGCGATCCGGCGGATCCGGTATTCCCGGAACTCGGTGGGTCGCACACCGACCGCCTTCGCCACTGACTCGATCACGTCGTTCGACGGGACGGGGCGGTTGCCGTGGACGAGGTGATTGAGATAGCCGGCCGACAGGCCGGTGGTCTCGGCGAGCGATCGGTACGAGATGCCCTTCTTGCGCATCGCCGTCTCGACACCCTCGCCGAAGGGAACGCTGGTCTTGGTCGTGGTGGCCTTCGCCATCAGTCCTCCTTTGAGGTCAGGAGCCGTTGAACCGTCCCGGTGATCTCCGCGACTGGTTCGGTTGTTTGCGTGCGCCCCTTGCGCACCTGGACGTCGACGGTGCCTTCGGACGCCGTCTTCTTCCCCACCGTGATTCGCACCGGGGCACCGATGAGTTCGGCGTCTGCGAATTTGACACCGGGACTGGACTCACGGTCGTCGAACAGCACCTCGACGCCTCGCTCGGAGAGCTCCCCTTCGAGGCGCTCGGCGATCGAGAACTGCTCGCTCGAGTGGTCGCCGATGGCGACCAGGTGCACGCCGAACGGCGCGATCGCGGACGGCCAGATCATTCCTGCCTCGTCATGGCCCTGCTCCACGGCGGCCGCCATGATCCGAGCGAGGCCGATCCCGTAGCTGCCCATGACGATCGGGTGTTCCTTCCCGGACTCGTCCAGATAGGTTGCGTTCATAGGCACCGAGTACCTGGTGCCCAGTTTGAAGATGTTACCAACCTCAATTGCCGGTTCCAGCCTCAGAACCCCGTCAGAGCAGTCTGGACAACGGTCGCCAGGCTCGACCTCGCGGATGTCCGCGAACTCCGCCTGGAAGTCCCTTCCGGCCTCCACGCCGCGCAGGTGCCAGCCTGTGCGATTGGCCCCGCCGACGAACTGCCCGTCGCGCAACACGTCGTCGGCGATCACCCGTACGGTGGCGCCGACGGCGCCGATCGAGCCTGGCTCGGCGCCGAACGTCGAGGTGATCTCCTCGCGGCTGGCGGGACGGATGGCGCCCTGCAGCACCTTCGAGAGCTTCATCTCGTGCAGCCGGTGGTCGCCGCGGACGAGGGCCAGCACGACGTCGCCGTCCCTGACGACGACCATCGCCTTGGCGGTCGCGGCCGGGTCGATGCCCAGCATCTCGGCCAGGCCCTCGATCGTCGTGATGCCCGGCGTCTCGATCTCCTCAGGCGCGTCCAGCGATGGCGGAAACTCCGGCGGCCGCGGGATCCCCCGCGCCATCTCGACGTTCGAGGCGTAGTCGCAGGTCGAGCACAGGGCCACGGTGTCCTCGCCGGCCGGGCTGGGCGCCATGAACTCGTGGGCCTCGGTGCCGCCCATCATGCCGACGTCCGACTCGACCATCCAGGTCTCCAGACCGCAGCGGTCGTAGATCCGCTGGTACACCGGTATGTGCGCGCGGTAGCTCGCGTCCAGCCCCTCGACGTCGCGGTCGAAGCTGTACGAGTCCTTCATGATGAACTCGCGCGTGCGCAGAATCCCGCTCTTGGGGCGCGGCTCGTCGCGCTCCTTGGTCTGGATGTGGTACCAGATCTGCGGCAGGTCGCGGTAGGAGCGGATCTCGCGGCTGGCGTGGAAGGTCACGCACTCCTCATGGGACAACGCTAGAGCATACGGCTTGCCCGAGGAGTCCTCGAGCTTGAACAGCGCCTCGATGCCGTAGCGGCCGGTGGTCTTCCACAGCTCGGCCGGATTGAGCACCGGCATGCTCATCTCGACGCCGATCGTGTCCATCTCCTGGCGGATGATCTCCCGCACCTTCTGCAGCACCCGCCAGCCGAGCGGCAGGTAGGTGTAGAGGCCGGAGCCGACCTGGCGCACGAACCCGCCGCGGACGAGCATGCGGTGGCTGACGGCCTCTGCGTCTGCCGGGTCGTCCTTGAGCGTCGGGATCAGGTATCGGGAGGCGCGAACGCTGCTCACGTCGCAGCCGCGGCCTTCGTTCTCTGTCGCGGCGGCGGCAGGTGGATCGGCCGCCCGAGCGCCACCAACGCCGCTTCCTTGATCGCCTCGGCGAGCGTCGGATGGGCGGTGATCGCGTCGGCCAGCGTCTCGATGGTGGCCTCGGCGCTGATCCCGATCACGCCGCTGTTGACCAGCTCGGTCGCCTGCGGGCCGACGATCACCATGCCCAGCAGTTCGCCGTAGCGGGTCTCGTGGATCGTCTTCACCCAGCCCGTCCGCTCGCCGTACATCATCGCGCGGGCCGAGGCCGAGAACGGCATCCGGCCGACGGCGATCTCGTCGTACGCCTCGGCGGCAGCTGCCTCGGTCAGGCCGACGGCGGCCACCTCGGGGTCGGTGTAGATGCACCGGGGCACCGCTGCGTAGTCGATCTCGGAGTCATGGCCGAGCGCGTTCTCCGCGGCGACCTCACCCTCGCGGAAGGCCGTGTGGGCGAGCTGCCAGCGGCCGGCGCAGTCGCCGACGGCGTAGATGTGGGCAACGCTCGTCCGCATCCGGGTGTCGGTGCCGATGCCTGCGCGGACATCGAAGTCGACGCCGGCGGACTCCAGCCCCACGCCTTCGACCTGCGGGCCGCGGCCGGTGGCGACAAGCACCAGGTCGGCCTCGATGGCGCCCTCGGTGCCGTCCGCCGCCTGGAACGAGACGGTGGCCTGCTTCTTGCCGTGCTCGATGGCGGTCGCGCGGGCGCCCAGGTGCATCGTGATGCCGCGCTTCTTGAAAGCCCGCTCGAGCTCCTTCGACGCGTCCGCGTCCTCCATCGGGATCAGCCGGTCGAGCATCTCGACGATCGTCACCTCGCTGCCCCAGTGGGACAGGATCGAGGCGAACTCGACGCCGATCACGCCGCCGCCGAGGATGGCGATCCGGCGAGGCACCTTCTCGACGGCCAGCAGGCCGGTCGAGTCGACGCACAGCGGCCCGTCGATGCCGTCGACCGGCGGGCGCAGCGCGCGTGACCCGGTGGCGACGATGGCGCTCTTGAACCGCACCTCTTCCCCGCCCTCGACCGCCAGCGTGTTCGGGCTGGTGAACGTTCCGCGGCCGCTGACGACGGTGATCCCGTTGGCCTTGACGACCCCGGTGATGCCGTTGACCAGCCCGGCGACGATGGTCTCCTTGTTGGACTGGGCGGCCGGGAAATCCAGCGCCGCGCCCTCGACCGTCACGCCGATCTTGGCGAACGTCTCGTGCGCCTCCTTCAGCGCATGCGCGGTCTGCACCCACGTCTTCGTCGGGATGCAGCCGACGGTGATGCACGTCCCGCCCACGCGATCCTGTTCGACAAGCACCACGTTCGCGCCCAGCTGGGCTGCGCGGATGGCGGCCGGGTAGCCCCCCGGCCCGCCGCCGAGGACGGCGACATCACACTCGATCACACCACACTCCCGTCGTTCGCCTTCGCCGTCGCGGATGCTACCACCGGCCCTTTCGGCCGCATCCGGTCGAGAGGCAGGGCGTCCAGGACCTACGGGCGGTCAGCGGGAAACCGGTGTCGTTGGTGTAGCCGTCGCGTTGTCCCACTCGACGGCGTCGAGCCGGAGTGCGCGCAAGCCGCCACGTGCCGCTCCATGATCGGCGCCAGGATGCCGATCCGGCGGATGTCCTGCCAGCTGTCGCCCGGCCAGCCTTTGGTCTGCCCTTGGCCGATGCGGAGAGGCTGTTCGCGTCGGCGAGCCCCGACCGGGCGGGGCGTCAATCCTGCGGCACGAGGAACGGCCTGAGCGTGGCAACCGTCTCCTCGAATGCGTCCCAGTAGACGATGTGCCCTCCCTCCACCGGCCGCTCGGTGAACCGCCCGTCCAGATCGCGGCGCAGCGCCTGGCGCACGTGATCGCCGACGTAGTCGTCGAACGCGGCCGGCACCAGCAGCAGCTCGCCGGTCCAGCCGGCGAGGGATGCCGGCGGTGCCGCCATCTCGCCCCACGCGGTGACCACCGCCGGGCGCGAGAAGCGCATACGGAAGCGGCCATCCGGGCCTTCGTCCAGCGTCTCGGCGAGGTCGGCGTCGACCATCGGCAACGTGTGCGGCGGCCGGCCCTCGCGGCGAGCGTCGTACGCCTCCTCTTCGCTCGCCCAGCCGTCGTCCAGCCGGGTGTCTTCCGCGGCCTCCATCGCGTCCTCGGCGGGGATGGCGATGGCCGGATCGAGCAGCACCGCGCGGCCGATGCGTTCCGGCGTGCGCGCGATCAGCAGCGTTGTCAGCAGTCCGCCGTAGGAGTGGCCCATCACGTCGGCGCGCTCGATGCCCTCGGCGTCCAGCAGCTCGACCAGATCGGTGACCAGCCGCTCTGCGTTCCACGGTGGCTCCCAGGTCGAGCGGCCGTGGCCGCGCAGGTCGGGCGCGATCACCCGCCGCTCGGGAAGCCCCTCCTCAGCAAGCCGCTGGAAACGGATGCCGTGGCCGGTCACGCCATGCAGCGCCACCAGCGGGGCGCCGTCCTCCGGCCCGAACCGGTGCACGTGGAGATCGGCTACGGCAGCTGCTCCCCTGCGTCGCCGATCCACGCCAGGGTGGCGCCGACGGCGTACTCGCCGCCGTCCTCGGCATCGATCCGCAGCAGGACGCCGTCGGCCTCGGCCTCGACCTCCTGGGTGACCTTGTCGGTGTCGAGCTCGTACAGCGGCTCGCCCACGCGGACGACGCCGCCCTCCTCGACCAGGAACCGGATCAGCACGCCGGACTGCATCTCCTCGCCCAGCCGGGGAACGGTCACAGGGGTCGCCATGGGCGCCGATCGTAGCCGAAGTTGGGGATACAGTTCAGGCGATGGCGAGGGTTGAGACGACGACGCCCCAGGGGCTTCCCGACGTGGAGACGGGGCGACGGCTATTCCATACGATGGCCCTGATCCGGCGCTTCGAGGAGCGCACCGAGGAGCAGTACACGCGCGCCCGGATCGGCGGCTACTGCCACCTGGCCATCGGCGAGGAGGCGGCCACGGTCGGCGCAATCGACGTGCTCGAGGACGGGGACTGCCTGTTCGCCAGCTACCGCGATCACGGTACCGCCCTGGCCGTCGGTTCGGAGCCCGCCGCGGTGATGGCCGAGCTGTTCGGCAAGGAGACCGGCGTCGCCCATGGCCGCGGCGGATCGATGCACCTGCTGGACACCGGCCGGCGGTTCTTCGGCGGCTGGGGCATCGTCGGCGGCCACCTGCCGATCGCGGTCGGGGCGGGCCTGGCGCTCGATCAGACCGGCCAGCAGAACGCCGTGCTCTGCCAGTTCGGCGAGGGCGCGACCAACACCGGCGCGTTCCATGAGGCCCTCAACCTGGCCGCCGTCTGGGCGCTCCCCGTCGTCTTCCAGGTGATCAACAACCAGTACGGGATGGGCACGTCGGTCGACCAGGCATCTGCCGAGCCGGAGATCTACAAGCGCGGCGCCGCCTATCGCATGCACGGCGAGCGGGTGGACGGGAACGACGTGCTGGCCGTCCGCGAGGCGGTGGGCAGGCTGCTGGCCGAGGCGCGCGACGACCGCCGCCCGTCGCTGCTGGAGACGATCACCTACCGGCACCGCGGCCACTCCGTTGCCGACGCCGGCAAGGTGTACCGGTCTCCCGAGGAGATCTCCGCGTGGAAGCGCAAGGATCCGATCACGCGGTTCGGGGCGCTGCTCACCGAGCACGGACTGCTCAGCGCGGACGACATCGAGGAGATCTGGAAGCAGGTCGGAGCCGAGGTCAAGGAGGCCATCGACGAAGCGCTGGCCGCCGCCTTTCCCGACGTCGACAGCCTGTACGAGCACGTCTACGGCGATCCCGGCTGGCGCGAGCAGTTCGCGCGGATGCACGCCGGCGCGCCGTTCGGGGAGCGCGGCGAGGAGCGTTCATGGCCGACGTGACCTACCGCGAGGCGCTGCGCCGCGCACTCGACGAGGAGCTGGAGCGCGACGAGAGCGTCTTCCTGATGGGCGAGGAGATCGGCCGGTTCGAGGGCTCGTACAAGGTGACCGCGGGGCTATGGCAGAAGTACGGCCCCAAGCGAGTCCGCGAGACCCCGATCTCCGAGGGCGGCTTCGTCGGAGCCGGCGTCGGCGCGGCCATGATGGGCCTGCGGCCGGTGGTGGAGATCATGACGATCAACTTCATCCTGGTGGCGATGGATCAGGTGATCAACCACGCGGCCAAGGTGCGCTACATGTTCGGCGGCACGGTCGGCGTGCCGATGGTGATCCGCGCGCCGGGCGGGGCCGGCGCCCAGCTGACGGCGCAGCACTCGCAGAGCCTCGAGGCGTGGTTCGCAGGGTGCCCGGGCCTGAAGGTGGTCGCCCCGGCATCCGTGGCCGACGCCTACGGCATGCTGAAGACCTCGATCCGGGACGACGACCCGGTGCTGTTCTGCGAGAACCTCGTGATGTACAACGTCACCGGCTCGCTGCCCGACGACCCCGAGGATTTGGTGCCGCTGGGCGAGGCCGCCGTCGTCCGCGAGGGCGAGGATCTGACGATCGTCGCTCACTCGTACACGGTGCAGCGCGCTCTGCGCGTGGCCGACAACCTGTCGCGCGACGGCGTCGAGGCCGAGGTGGTCGACCTCCGCTCGCTCCGGCCGCTGGACGCCGAGACCGTAGCCGCCTCGGTCCGCAAGACGAACCGCGCCGTGGTCTGCGAGGAAGGCTGGGCGACCTACGGCGTCAGCGCCGAGCTGGTCGCCCGGATCCACGACCTGTGCTTCGACGATCTCGACGCTCCGGTGGTTCGGGTGGGCCAGGCAGAGGTGCCCATGCCATACTCCAAGCCGCTCGAACTGGCCGCGTTGCCGGTCGAGGCGAAGATCGAGGCCGCCGCACGGCGCCTCCTCCAGGAATGCGGGGTGCTCTGACGTGTCCGAGGAACTGGTGATGCCCCGGCTGTCGGACACGATGGAGCAGGGAACCATCGGCCGATGGCTGGTCAAGGAAGGCGACTCCTTCAGCGAGGGCGACGTGCTCGCCGAGATCGAGACCGACAAGGCGCTGATGGAGCTCCAGGCCTACGACGCCGCCACGATGCTGCGGATCCTGGTCAACGACGGCGAGACCGCCGACCTCGGTGCGCCGATCGCGATCGTCGGCGACGCCGGCGAGGAGGTGGCCGCGACGGACGGCAAGGCCGAGCGGCCCGAACCCGCGGCCGACGAGCCGCAGGAGGAGCCGGAGCCGGCCCCCGAGGCTGAGCAGGCGGCCGAGCGGGCCGCGCAGGCCGAGCCCGTCCCCAACGGAAAGCCCGCGGCCGGCACCACGCTCAAGGTGTCGCCGATCGCGCGCAAGATGGCCGACCAGGCCGGCATCGACCTCGCGCCGCTGGCCGGGCGGGGCAGCGGCCCGGAGGGGCGGATCGTCAAAGCCGACGTGGAGCGGCTGATCGCCGGCGGCGGGGTCGCCGCACCGCCCGCCCCGGCACCGGCCGTGGAGCCGTCGCCGGCCGCTCCCGCGGCGGCGCCGGCCGCCGACGACGAGGTGCGTGACCTGTCGCCGATGCTGAAGGCGGTTGCACAGCGGATGGGCCAGTCCAAGTCGACCGTCCCCCACTTCTACGTCGAGTCCGAGATCGACATGACGCGCGCGATGGAGATGCGCTCGGAGCTGAACGCCGGGCTCGACGGCACCGGCGAGAAGCTGAGCGTCAACGACCTGATCGTCCGCGCCTGTGCCATCGCCCTGATCGAGCATCCGCAGGCGCACCGCTCGTACGTCGACGGCAAGCATGTCTACCACGCGCACGCCAACGTGGGCATCGCCGTGGCGCTCGACGACGGCCTGATCGTGCCCGTCGTCAAGGAGGCGGACACGAAGTCGGTGCGCCGGCTCTCGACCGAGGCCCGCGACCTGGCCGTGCGTGCGCGCGAGGGCAGGCTCAAGCAGCGCGAGATCGAGGGCGGCACCTTCACCGTGTCGAACCTGGGGATGCTGGACGTTGCCAACTTCGCTGCGATCATCAATCCGCCCGAGTCAGCGATCCTCGCGGTCGGGGCGACGAGGCCGCGCCCGGTCGTGGTCGACGGCCAGATCGCCGTCCGCCAGATCATGCGGGTGACGCTGTCCTGCGACCACCGTGCCTGCTCCGGCGCCGACGGTGCACTGCTGCTGCAGACGATCAAGCGCTACCTGCAGGCACCCTCGCTGCTGCTCGCTTGAGATGGTCGATTCCCCGAGCTGCCCCGAATCCCGAGGAACCAACCATCTACCGCCTCACCACGGGTACAGTGGTCGGGTGCAACTGACCGACGTGATGTCGACGCAGATCGTTTCCGTGGCCCCGGCCACGCCGATCGGCGATGCCGCCCGGCGCATGATCGAGGCCGACACCGGCGCGGCGATGGTGCTGGCGCCCGGCGACGACCTGGTCGGCGTGATCACCGAGCGCGACCTGCTGCGCTGCGTCAGCGAGGGCATCGACCCGAGCACGCCCTCATCGGAGCGGATGACGCGCCACGTGCTGACGGCCGGCCCGACCACCGAGCTGGCCCAGGCGATGGCGCTGATGGTGGACGGCCACTTCCGCCACCTGCCCGTCGTCAACGAGGAGGGGCACGTGGTCGGCGTCGTCTCGATGCGCGACCTGATGGCCTATACGTCGCTGCGGCTGCGCCACGGTGCGCCGCACGAGGACGACGATCTGGATCCGGCGGAGATCATCGCGACGATCCACCGCATGCGCACCGGCGCCGCGTAGGTCAGATCTGCCACGCGCCGCCGCGCAGCAGCGGCACCCGCGTGCCGTCCTGCTCGACGCCGTCGACCTCGAGCTCGGGCGCGCCGATCATGAAGTCGATGTGGATGACGCTGGAGTTCGCGCGCTCCCGGTCGGCGTCGTCCTCGACGCTGAACCCGTAAGCGTTGCCCAGCGCGAGGTGGCTGGCGGCGTTCTCGTCGATCAGCGTCGTGAAGAAGACGGTGTCGAGCTGGCCGATCCGGCCCTCGCCGTCGACCAGCGCCAGCTCCCCCAGGCGCGAGGCGCCCTCGTCCAGCGAGCAGCGGGTGCGCAGCATGTCGGCGCCCCGGTCGGCGTCGATCTCCACCGCCTTGCCCCCCTCGAAGCGCACGCGCAGCCCCTCGATCACCGTTCCCTCGAGGTCGAGCGGCTTGGTCGCCTTGACGTGGCCGTCCACCCGCAGCGGGTCGGGCGCGGTGAACACCTCCTCGCTGGGGATGTTCGGGTAGTGCTCGACTCCGTCGAACCGCGAGAACGACGCGGCGAGCCATCGCGAGCTGGGCAGCAGCCCGACCGTCAGATCGGTGCCGTCGCCCTTGAAGGCGATGGCCGAGAACCGTCGCTCGTCGAGCATGGCCGCGACCTCGCGCAGCCGGTGCATGCGCTCGCGCCAGGCCTGCGCCGGGTCGGGGTGGTCGAGGCGGCAGATGAACACGACCTCCTCCCACAACCGCTCGAGGGCAGCCTCCGGCGAAAGGTCGGGATGCACGACCTGCGCCCATGCCATGGTGGGCGCGGGCAGGATCGTCCAGTTGGTGAGCCGGCGGGTGACGAGCTTGATCATCTCCTGGCGGGTCGGCGGCTGGTCGTGGCCGAGCCGCTCGCCGTCAAGCCCCTCCAGCGCTGCCGGGTCGAAGGCGCCCTCCAGGCGGATGGTGGCGACATGCTGCTCGCCCATCTCCCTGATCCTGTCGACCGCCCACGACGGTGCGAAGCCGATCGAGTCGTCCGGGCCGTGCTGGATTCGGCTGCGCTGCAGCCAGGGGTCGGCGTACACCACCTCAACGTGGCGGGCGCCCGCCCGATACGCGCGATCGGCGACGGCGCGTGATAGCGGGATCCGCTCGACGTCGGTGTGGACGCACACGATCTGGCCGGGCTGCACGTTCGCGCCGACCGTCACCGCGAGGTCGGCGAGCCGCTCCAGAGTCGCTTGGTCCATGGCCCGGAACCCTACATTGGGTACGATCCGAGCCGTCATGGCTACCCTCGTCGAGCAGTGGGATGCGATCATCGCGGCGCAGCCGAAAGACTGGTCGTTCCTCGACCTCGAGCTGGTGCTCCGAGACTCCTCGACCAGCGAGGAGGTCGCGCTCGTCCTGTCACCGCTCAATCCGTGGCACCAGCGCGACTGGCGCACGGGCGTGTTCCGCTTCCGCACGGCGCGGGCGTTCGGCTACGGCTCGGCGACCGAGCTCTGCCGCAAGCGGCTGGACACCCTCGACTCGCTGGGCGTGGTCGGCACGCTGCGGCCTCTGCGCGGGCTCTCGGACGTGCGGCCGGTTGCCACCCAGGGCGCGCTCTAGCCGCGCACGGCGGTGAGCTGCGTCGCCCTGCTGGTGGTCGACCTCCAGAACGAGGTGGTCGAGCACCCGGCGACACACGCCCGAGAGGCCACGCTGGCGGCGGTCGGCAGGCTGCTGGACGCTGCCCGCGCGGCGGGCGCGCCGGTCGTCCACACGCGGCACGCCGACCCTGACGACGGCCCGCTGGAGGGCACCTCCGGCTGGCAGATCCACGAGGCGGCCGCCCCGATGCGGGGCGAGCCGGTGATCGACAAGCATTTCGACGACGCGTTCTGGCAGACGGGCCTGGCGGACATGCTGCGCAGCCAGAACGTGGGCACGATCGTGGTCGCCGGCATGCTCACCGAGCACTGCGTGGGAACCACCGTGCGATCGGCGGTGGCGCACGGCTTCGACGTGGTGCTGGCCGCCGACGGTCACACGACGTGGGACAACGACCTGCTGGACGGGGCGGCTGCGGTCGCCTACCAGAACATGCTGCTCGGGGGCTTCGGCACGCCCGATCACGAGGTCGCCGTGGTGCCGGCCGCCGACGTGCGCTTCTAGGCGCGCAAGGTTGCGCCGAAGCGCTCGCCCAGGGCGCCGACGATCCGCTCTCGGGTGGCGTCGGCCTCCTCGTCGGTGAGCGTCCGATCGGGCGCCTGGAACACCAGGTGGATGGCCAGGCTCTTGCGGCCCTCCCCCACCTGCGGCCCCTCGTAGACGTCGAAGACGCGGCACGTGGCCAGCAGGTCGCCCGCGGAGTCTCGGACGTGGGCCAGCACGTCGCCGGCGGGCGTCTCGGCGTCGACGACCACGGCGATGTCCTGGCGCACCGGCGGATAGGTCAGCACGTCCCGGTAGACCGGCACGTCGTCCGCGCGCAACTCCTCGAGATCGATCTCGAACAACGACACCGTTGCCTCGATCCCCCACGCCTCGGCCACCAGCGGGTGCACCTCGCCGAGCACACCCGCGCGGCCAAGCCGTGCCGAGCGGCCCGGGTGCAAGAAGGGCTCGGACGCCGCCCTCACTCCCAGCGGCGCGCGCAGCGCCGCCGCCAGCGCCTCGGTCACGCCCTTCATGTGGAAGAAGTCCGCGTCGGCGCCGGCTAGCACTCCGGCCACGCGCACGGGCTGATCCGGCAGCTCACCGCTGCCCGGCAGGAAGACGCGGCCCGTTTCGAACAGCGCTATGCGGGTCTGGCCGGCGTCGAGGTTGCGCCGCACGGAGTCCAGCAGCCCGGGGAACAGCTGCGACCGGAGCAGCGCCTGGTCGGCGCCCATCGGGTTGGCAACGCGCAGCTGCTCACGCCGGGCATCGTCTGTGGCGAGCCGCAGGCGATCGGCGAGCCCCTCGTCGGTGAACGCCAGCGTCGTCGACTCCGACAAACCGCAGCCGAGCAGGACGTCGATCACGCGACGTCGCAGGCGCACGTCCGCCGAAACCCGGCCGATCGCATCGGCGTGCGGTGGCATCACCGTCGGCACCTTCCAGACGCCGTCGATCCGGGCGACCTCCTCGATCAGGTCGACCTCGCGCGTGGTGTCGCCCGCGCGCCACGTCGGCACCCGCCAGCGTCCGTCCTCGGCTCGGTAGCCGAGCCGCGTGAGCACGCGCTCGACAGTCGCCTCGGAGTACTCCATGCCGATCAGGTGTTCGAGCCGCTCGCGGCGCAGGCCGACCAGCGGCGGTTCGGGCAGCTCGCCGTGCAGGTCGAGCGTGCCGGGGACGAGCCGGGCCCCGCAGAGCACGACCATCAGCTCGGAGGCGAGCGCCAGCGCCTGGTCGGGAAGGTAGGGGTCGAGGCCCTTCTCCCACCGGCTCGACCCCTCCGTGCGCAGCCCCAGCCGGGTGGACGACGCCTGGGTCGCCGGTCCGTCGAAGTTCGCGCACTCGAGCAACACGGTGGTCGTGGAGTCGGTGACCTCGCTCCACTCGGCGCCCATCAGCCCGGCGATCGCCGACGGCTTCTCGGCATCCGCGATGACCAGCGTCTCGGTGTCGAGCGTGCGCTGCTGGCCGTCCAGCGTGGTCACGAGCTCGCCGTCGCTCGCCCGCCGGACGATGATCTCGCGCCCGGCCACCTTGTCCAGGTCGAAGGCGTGGGTCGGCTCGCCCAACGTCAGCATCACGTAGTTGGTGATGTCGACGACGTTGGAGATCGACCGCATGCCGGCCGCCGCGATCCGGGCCTTCAGCCAGGGAGGCGACGGCCCGACCGTGACGTCGGTGAACACCCTGCCCGCCCATCGCGGACACAGGTCGGGGGCGTCGATGCGCCCCTTCACGTAGTCGTCCACGGTGCCGTCGCCGGTGGCCTGCGGATCGACGCCCGGCGGCGGCGCCAGATCGGTGTCGAGCACCGCCGAGACCTCGCGGGCGACGCCGTACACGGCCAGGCAGTCCGGCCGGTTCGACGTGATCTCCAGCTCCAGCACCTGGTCGGTCACCGGGAATACGTCCGAGAGCGGCGTGCCGGCGGCCAGGTCGCCGGGCAGCAGCATGATCCCCTCGTGCTCCTGGGAGAGCTCGAGCTCCCGCTCGGACAGGATCATGCCGTCGGACTCCAGACCGCGCAGCTTCGCCTTCTTCAGCACCACGCCGCCCGGTAGCGTCGCGCCAGGCAACACCACGGCGACGGTGGCGCCGGCCTCGAAGTTGCGGGCGCCGCAGACGATCTGGCGTGGTTCGCCGTCGCCGACGTCGACCATGCACAGCGAGAGGCGATCGGCGTTCGGGTGCTGCTCACGTGACAGCACCTTGCCCACCCGGTAGAGCTCGCTGCCCGCCGGCACGCCGCGGCCGTGCAGCGCCTCGAGCTTCGTGCCCGTCATCGACAGCAGCTCACCGAGCTCGGAAACGGGCATGTCGAACGAGACGTACTCACGCAGCCACGAGACCGGCACCCTCATCCGAACTGCTCCATGAACCGCAGGTCGTTCTCCCAGAGCATCCGGATGTCCGGCACCGCGTGGCGGGCGGCGGCGATCCGCTCAACGCCCATGCCCCAGGCGTAGCCCGTCAGCTCCTCCTTGTCGTACCCCTCGACGTGGTCGAACAGGTTCGGGTCGACCATTCCGGCGCCCAGGATCTCGACCCAGCCCTCGGCTCTGCAGACACGGCAGGGCGAGCCGTCGCGCGCGCAGTTGAAGCACGACACGTCGACCTCGACAGACGGCTCCGTGAACGGGAAGAAGTGCGGCCGCAGGCGCACCTCGCGGTCACTGCCGAACACCTCGCGCGCGAACCCGAGCAGCGTCCCCTTGAGGTGCGCCAGGCTCAGCCCGCGGTCGACGGCGAGGCCCTCGATCTGCGTGAACATCGCCGTGTGGGTCGCGTCCGGCGTGTCCCGCCGGTAACAGCGGCCCGCGCTGGCCATGTAGACCGGCGGCGGCCCAGACCGCATCGCCCTGATCTGCATGGGCGACGTGTGCGTCCGCAGGACGGTCGACTCGTCCAGGTAGAACGTGTCCGTCCACTGGCGCGACGGATGGGTGACGGCGGTGTTCAGCGCGTCGAACGTCAGGTACGTGCTCTCGACCTCCGGGCCGTCGAGGATCTCGTACCCAAGGCCCACGAAGACCTCGAGGATGTCGCGCGTCGTCTGCTCGATCAGATGTGCGTGGCCGCGGTACACCGGGACGCCGGGCAGCGTCACGTCGATCCGGTCCTCGCGGAGCCGCCGCTCGAGCTCGGCATCATGCAGCTCGCGGCCGCGCCGCTCGAGCGCGCCCTCCAGGGCAACACGGGCGGTGTTCAGCGTCTTGCCCCGCGGCCCTCGTTCCTCGGGAGGCAACGAGCCCAGCTCGCGGAGCGCCAGCGTCAGCGGCGCACGCCGTCCGACCAGGCTGACACGCACGTCGTCGAGCTCCGCGCTGGAGGCCGCTTCCTCGATCGCCGCAAGGCCGTCGCGTGTCAGCTGCTCGGTGTCCATGGGCGGCCTAGTGTACCGGCGTGCCCTCGGCCTACGACGAGCTTGGACCCGCCTACGACGCGTGGTGCGTCTCGGTCACCGAGGACATCGCCTGGTACGTCGAGCTCGCCGCTCGCGTCCGGCGGTCCGGTGCTCGAGATCGGGGTCGGATCGGGCAGGGTGGCGGTTCCCACGGCGCTCGCCGGCATCGACGTCGTCGGCGTGGACAACGCCCCCGGCATGCTGGCCATGACGGCCGCCAAGGCCGAGGCGCTGGGGGTCGCGATCGAACTGCGCCGGGCGGACATGCGCGACCTGCCCGACCTCGGCACCTATCCGCTGGTCACGGTGCCGTTCCGCGCGTTCCTGCATCTCAGCACCGACGGCGAGCGGCTCGCGGTGCTGGGCAGCCTGCGCGACGCCCTGGCGCCGGGCGGGACGCTGGCATTCGACGTGTTCCACCCGCACCCCCTGGACATCGTCGAGACCCACGACCGGTGGATGGAGCGCGAGCCCGGCATCCACGAGAGGGCGCGCTGGGACGCCTCCGACCGCTCGCTCGAACTCACCGTCCGCACGGACGACTCGGAGGCCACCATGCACCTCTGGTGGGCCACGCCGAACGACTGGCGCCGGTTGCTGACCGAGGCGGGGTTCGGTGAGATCGAGGTCTACGGCTGGTTCGACCGCAGGGCGCTATCTGCGGCGTCGGCCGACTCGGTCTGGCTCGCCCGGCCCTCCTGAGCCGCGACGATCAGCTCCGGGTGGTTCCACAGGCGGCGGCGCACCTCGCGCATCGGCAGCGGCAGCAGCAACAGGAACGCCCCGCCGAACGCGAACACGGCGACCCGCGCGGGCGAGTCCGCGCCGCGGAACATCAGCGCCGCGAAGATCCCAACAAGCGGGGCCATCCAGACGAACGGCGAGCGCCTCCGGCCGGGCCTCGGCACGGTCGAGGCGACCCGCCGTGCCATCAGCAGGCTGGCGCCGGATCCCGCTGCGAGGAAGACGACCAGCACGACCCAGTGGCCGCCGTCCGCCGCCCATCCGGCCGCCTCGGCGACCGCCAGCACCCCGAGCACGACCGCGAGCGCGACCAGCAGCTGCATCGGCCGCCGGGTGCGCTCGAAGAACCGGTCGCGCGCCGCCTCGGCGGGCGTCGGCGGCGTCACGCTCATGCCCGCTGGCGGACGGCCTCGTACAGGGCCACCGTCGCGGCCGCAGCGGCGTTCAACGACTCCGCGCCGTCGGCCTGCGGGATGCGGGCGACGTGGTCGGCCGAATCCACCAACTCCTCGGGCAGCCCCAGCCGCTCCGCGCCGACCAGCAGCATCACCGGGCCGGTCAGGTCGACGTCCCACAGCGGATCTCCGCCGTCCGCAACCAGGGCGACGCGCGGAAGTCCCTCCGGCGGCCCGTCCGGCGCCGTCTCGATGGGCACGCGGAACACCGCACCCATCGACGCGCGGACTCCCTTGCCGGACAGCGGGTCGGAGCACCCTGCGGACAGCGCCACGAACGCCGGGCCGAGCGCGCCTGCGGCGCGGACGATCGTACCGACGTTGCCGGGATCGATCACGCGATGCAGGTACACACCAAGGGCCGCGGCCGGATCGCGCGCCGGCAGCTCCTCGCGGCGGAACACGCCGATCACCCGGGCTGGGTGCCCCAGCGTGCCGAGCTCGGCCATCAGGCCGTCGGCGACAACGTGCACCGGCCCGCCCCGCGCCAGCCTGTCGACCAGCGCCGTGTCGGGCGCACGCTGCTCGGCGACGAAGCTCTCGACCGGCCGGATGCCGGCGGCCAGCGCCTCGTCGACCAGATCCTCGCCCTCCGCCAGGAACAGGCCCTCTCGCGAGCGGTGCCGCTTCGCCTGAAGCCGACGGGCGGCCTTCAGCCGGGCGTTCGCCCGCGAGGTGATCGGCTCGGCCTGCGCCGGCGTGAGGTCACGCCTCCTTGGCGGCGGCCAGGGCGGACTTGGCCGATTCGGCCAGCGCCTCGAAGGCCCCGGGATCGGCGACCGCGATATCGGCCAGCACCTTGCGGTCGAGGTCGATCTCGGCGAGCTTCAGCCCGTGGATGAACTGGTTGTAGGAGAGCCCATGCTGGCGCGCCCCGGCGTTGATGCGGACGATCCAGAGACGCCGGAAGTCGCGCTTGCGCACGCGCCGGTCGCGGTAGGAGTAGGTGAGCGACTTCAGCACCTGCTCCTTCGCGCGCTTGTAGCTGGTGTTCTTCAGGCCGCGGTAGCCCTTGGCCTGCTCCAGCACCTCACGGCGCTTCTTCTTGGCATGGACGCTTCGCTTGACTCGTGCCACGTGCTATCTCCTCCCCAGGAGCCGAAGCGCCTTGCGATAGTCGGACGGTGCCAGTCCCTTCAAGCGTCGCTTGTGGCGCTTCCGCTTTGCGGACTTGTGCTCGAAGTTATGTGAGTCGAACGCACGGCGGTGTTTGATCTTGCCGCCGGACGTCACCTTCAGCCGCTTCTTGGCGGCCGAGGATCCCTTCATCTTTGGCATTTCGGCTACTCCTGGGTCTGTTCGGCGGGCTCGGCCGCCGCTGCGGGCTCGACCTCGGCAACGGGCTCGGCGTCAGCCTCCGCCTCGGCTGCCGGATCCGCCTCCGCTGCGGGCTCAGCCGCGGCTGCGGGCGCGGCCTCAGCCGCGGGTGCGGCCGGCTCGTCCGCGGGCGGCTCCTCGTCCTTCACCGGATTCTTGTGCGGCGCCAGCATCATCACCATGTTGCGGCCGTCCTGGAGGGGGTTGGACTCGATGATGCCGAGATCCGTGACCTCCTCCGCGAGCTTCATCAGGAGCGCTCGTCCTCGCTCCGGATGCGTCATCTCGCGGCCGCGGAACATGATGGTGACCTTCACCTTGTCCCGGTTCTTGAGGAAGCGCCTGACGTGGCCCTTCTTGGTCGCGTAGTCGTGTGGATCGATCTTCGGACGGAGCTTGATCTCCTTGATCGTGATGGTGGACTGGTGCTTGCGGGCCAGCTTGGCCTTCTGCTCCTGCTCGTACTTGTACTTCGAGTAGTCCATCACCCGACACACCGGCGGCTTCGCGTCGGCAGCGACCTCGACCAGGTCGAGGTTCTTGTCCCAGGCGTACTTCATCGCCTCGTCGGTGCTCTTGATGCCGATCTGGGCGCCGTCCGAGTCGATCAGACGCACCTGCGGTACGCGAATCGCCTCGTTGATCCGGGTCTGCGGCTCCTGTGGCCGCTGGTCGAACCTCCGCCGGGGCCTCAAGTGGTGTGCCCAGTCACGATCTTGCTCAAGCCTGTTCGTTCCTTCCGTCGGAAAACACAAACGGGCGCCGCGAAGGCACCCGTCTCATCACGTCCCCAGGGGGCGTGCGCCGAATCGATTCGGTTGAACCCACCAAGGACGTGCCCGGTAGGTGAGAAGCGGGTGCCTCTGCTTTGCCAGGGCCGCAGTATAGCCGAGGGCCCGCGCACGGCTCTGTACCACATCTGTCGCAAGCATGCTGACACGCTTGACCAGCGGGGCGTTCTGGTGTCAATATCGCACCGTGTTCAGGGACCGCACTCAGGCAGGCGCGGGACTCGCCGCGGCCCTCCCGGATCTCCGCGGGCGACCGAACGTCACGATCGTCGGTCTCGCCCGGGGCGGAGTCGAGGTCGCGGCCGAGATGGCGCGGCTGCTCGAGGTGCCGATGGACGTGCTGTGCATCAAGAAGGTGCCGATGCCTGGCTATCGAGAGCTGGCGATGGGCGCTGTCGCCCCGATGGGCGAGCGTTTCACCAACCGGCGGATCGCCTCGGTGCTGTCGACCGCCGAGATCGAGGCCGCGTACGACGCGGCGACGGTGGAGGCCCGGGCGATGGACGAGCGCCTGCGCCACGGGCTGCCGCTGAACGTCGCCAGCCGGATCGCGGTGATCACTGACGATGGCGCGGCCACCGGCGCGTCGGTGCGTGCGGCGCTGGCCGCCACACGCAACGCGATGGCGCGGCAGATCGTGATCGCGCTGCCGGTCCTCCCCCAGCCGTCTGCCGAGCGTCTGGGCCGCGAATGCGATCGCCTGGTCACGCTGCGCGCTCCCCAGCGCTTCCGTGCAGTCAGCCAGTTCTACGAGGAGTTCCCGCAGGTCACCGAGGAGCGCGTCCGCGAGCTGCTGGCGGCGCACCTTCCTGCGATGGAGCTCACGTAAGCCCGAGCAGCTCGCGCGCCCGCTCCGGCGTCGCCGGCGTGCGGCCGAGCAGCGTTGCGATCGCCACGACACGCGCCACCAGGTCGGCGTTCGATGCCGCCTGCATGCCCGGCTCCACCTCCACCTGATCCTCGAACCCGCAGCGCACGTGTCCGCCGCAGGCCAGCGCTGCGGTGACAACGGGCAGGAAGCTGCGGCCGATGCCGGTCGCCGACCACGTCGAGCCGGGCGGGAGCCGGTCGGAGAGCATGACCACGTTCTGCGCGGTGCCGGCGATCCCACCCGGCACCCCGAGCACCAGATCGTGGTGCTGTGGCCCCTCCAGCGGCGCCTTCGCCGCCAGCCAGCGCGCGTTGTCGAGATGACCGGCGTCGAAGATCTCGAGCTCCGGCCGGACGCCCGCGGCCAGCTGTGCGCGAGCGAACTCCAGCATCAGCGGCGCCGGGTTCTCGAACACGCCGCGGCCGAAGTTGACCGTTCCGCAGGTCAGGCTGGCCATCTCCGGCTCCGCCGCGAGCGACCCCAGCCGCTCCTCCGCCGTCATGCCGATCGCGCCGCCGGTCGACACCTGGACGATCATGTCCGGCGCCCGCTCGCGGATCGCCGCCACCGTCGCGATGTAGCGGTCGGCGTCCTGGGTGGGCGTGCCGTCGTCCCATCGCGCGTGGACGTGCACCATCCGCGCACCGGCGTCGAACGCGCGCCGCGCCTCCTCGGCGATCTCGTCCGGCGTGTAGGGAACGCCCGGCGCCTGATCGCGGGTGGTCTCCGCCCCGCAGGGGGCGACCGTGATGACCAGGTCGCCGCTCACACTGCGGCGCGCCCCTGCGGCCCGCGCGAGTGCTCCTTCTTGACCACGTACGTCCCGCGGGCCCGCGTGACCAGCACCGGCTCGGAGAGGTAGTCGGCCGCGGAGTCCGAGATGTCCGGGCGGGCGACGATCTCTTTCCAGATCTCCAGGTCGACGGTGCGGCTGGTGTTGCCCATGCGGACGATCGTGCCACGCGCGCGCACGAAGTCGCCGCCGTACATCGGGGCCAGGAACTCGACCTTCTCGTAGCCGGCGAACAACCCCTCGTCGCCGTCCGTGTGGATCGCCAGCTCGGTGACGATGTCGCCGAAGATCTCGAGGCCGTGCGCGCCGTCCACGAGGTTGCCTCCGTAGTGCACATCCGCGGCCGATAGCCGCATGCGAAGCTCGACGGTCAGTCCTTCCATGACTCCCCCTTGCGTTGGATGAGCTCGGTCGCGACCCAGGCCGCGACCTGCGAGGGCGTCGAGCCGGCTCCGAACCCGGCGTCGTACCCCAGCTCCTTGGCGAACGTGTTCGACAGCCGCGGGCCGCCGGCGATCAGCAGGTAGCGGTCGCGCAGCCCCTCGGCCTCGAGCAGGTCGACCAGCTTGGTCAGCTGGCGAGCGTGCACCTGCTTCTGGGTGACCACCTGGGACACCAGGATCGCGTCGGCGCTCCGCTCCTGCGCCTCGCGGACGAGCCGCTCGCACGGCACCTGCGCGCCCAGGTTGACGGCGTCGATCCACGGGTAGCGCTCCAGCCCGTAGTCGCCCGCGAATCCCTTCATGTTCATGATCGCGTCGATGCCCACCGTGTGGGCGTCGGACTCGATGGCCGCGCCGATCACGACCACCTTGCGCCCCAGCTCGCGCTCGATCAGGGCGTTGATCTGGCGGTAGTCGAGCTGCGGCGCCTCGGCCTCGGTCGCCGTCACCTGGCTCGGGTCGACGCCGCGCGCCGCCTTCGCGTAGGCGACGTAGAACGTCATGTCGCGGTCGGCGGCCGTCGCGTGCACGATCTGCGGCTCGAGGAAGCCGTTGTTGCGCAAGAACTGCAGGCCGACCTCCCGCGCGCCCGCGTCGGCGGGCACGGGCAGCGTGAAGCTCAGCTGCACCATGGCGTCGTCGGCGGTGTCCCCGTAGGGCAGGATCTCAGACACGCGCCGGCTCCCACAGCTCGAGGAACGGGTTGTGGTAGCCGGGCTCGCGCACGGCCACACCCTCAAGGCCGCGGCCGCCCTCACGCGAGCGGGGCGTGTCGGCGAACCAGCCGCGCTCGATCGCGTCGAACATGCCGACGCCGGCGACCTTGCGCAACAGATCGACCGTCTGTGCGAGCACCAGCTTGGCGCGCTCGTCCAGCGGACCGCCGGGCACCGCCTGCAGCGAGTCGCGCAGCGGGCGGGCAGCCTCGAATACCCGTCGCGCATCCTGGATCGCCAGCATCCGGTCGGCCAGAAAGGGCGTGTGCACGGCCTCGGTGAGGATCGACAGCAGCTGGATGTGCTGGCCGGTGGCGACGCCGACCAGGTTGAACATCGTCCCCAGCGACTGCGTGCGGAAGATGTCGCCGGTGACGTGCTTGGTCGGCGGCATGTACTTGATCGGGCAGTCAGGGAACAGCTCGCGGATGAGCAGCGCGCCGGCCCACTCCTCCATCACCTGGCCCGGCCGGTCGGGATCGATCTCGAACGCGTGGCCGAGACCGATCTGCGGCTCGGGGATCCCCGCGGCCAGCGCCAGCGAGCGGTTGATGAAGTTGCTGGCGACCACCGTGTGACCGGCCTCGTGCCCGGGTGCGGTCGTCAGGTAGTTGTCCTCGCCGGTGTTGATGATCACCCCGGCCCGCCCATTGATCATCCGGCTGACGTACTGGTCGCAGAACGTGCGTTGCGGGTTGATGTCGCGGAACAGGATGCCGTACATCGAGTCGTTCAGCATCATGTCCAGACGCTCGACCGCGCCGCAGGCCGCGATCTCGGGCATGCACAGGCCCGAGGCGTAGTTGGTCAGCCGCACATAGCGCCCGAGCTCGGGGATCACCTCGTCGAGTGCGGCCCGCACCAGCCGAAAGTTCGCCTGCGTGGCGTACGTGCCGCCGAACCCCTCCGTCGTCTCGCCGTAGGGGACGTAGTCGATCAGGCTCTGCGCCGTCGAGCGGATGACCGCGATCACGTCGGCGCCGGCCCGGGCGGCCGCCTGTGCCTGCCGGGCGTCCTCGTGGATGTTGCCCGTGGCGACGATCACGTACAGCCACGGCGTGGGCGGGTCGCCGAACTCGGCCACCATCGCCTCGCGCTCCGACCGGCGCGCCGCGATTCGCCGGTCGCCTTCCTCGGCGAACGAGGCGGCGAGTGAAAAATCGGGGTCTGACCCCGTTTTTACAGCCAGCGACAGCTCGCCCGCGGCGATCGCCTCGGCGACCTCCTGCGGTGGGCGCCCGGTCCCGGCGCAGGTGGCGGCTAATGGCAGCGCCAGCCCCTCGCCCAGCCGGGGGCCGAGCGCGTCGACCAGCACGTTGGGCAGCGGCACGCCGAGATCGTCGACGCCGTCCACGCCGAACAGCCGGGCCACGGTGCGCTCGATGGCCACCGTCGTGTGCCGCCGGGCGAAGTCGACCACGGGCGCCGAGATGTCGTCCGCCAGCGAGAACGCCTCGTCGACCAGGGCCGTATCCAGTTCGAGCCTCATTCGCTGATTCTCCCCGAAACCACATCCACCACGGGCCATCGCCCGGCCGCCGCGTCGGACAGCGCCGAGAACGCCTCGTCGGGGTCCAGCGGGCGGTCGGGATGGAACGGGCTGGAGGTGAGCGCGGCGATCGCGAGCGGCCTGCGCGCCACCACCTCCACGCCGCCCCGCCGCGCCCGGGCCACCTGCTGCGGGCGGGCGAGCACCCGCGTGGCGTCGGCCACCACCAGCGTGCAACGGGCGCCGGCGCGCAGCAGCCGTTCCAGCAGCGGTCCGGTCAGCGCGCCCTGCAGCTCGGCCGAGCCACCGGCCGGCACCAGCGCCGCCGTCTCCTCCTCGAAGCCCGCGGCATGCCGGACGGTTAGGTCGGCCGGTTCGGTGGTGCAGGGCAGATCGAGCGCGTCCAACGCGAGCTTGACCCGCAGCGGGTAGTCGTCGGGGCCGTTGGCCAGCGAGGCGCCGGCCGCCAGCACGACCGCGTCAGCCCGGCCCGGCGCCGCCGTGCCCAGCCTCCCCAGCGCGCCCTCGAGCAGGATCCTTCGCACGCCCAGCCCGCGCAGCGCGTCCAGCGTCCGGTCGAGCTCGTCCAAGCGGGCCGGGCCGGAGACGATCACCGGCTCGCCGGCGCTCTCGACCAGTACGACCTCGCCGACCGACGTTCGCATGCCCAGCCGGGCGCGCACCGGCGCGTCGCCCGCCAGCCCCTCCGCCGTCGCCACCAGCGCTCCGGCCGGCGGCCGCACCCGCGGCTTCGCCAGGCCGGTCAACTGGTCGCGTGACTCGCCGTCCAGGCCGAGGGACGCCAGGCCGAACGGCCCCTCCAGCGAGGCCAGCAGGTGGTTCATCACGGTGGTCTTACCGGCGTTCTTGGCCAGCCCGGCGACCGTGACCGTCGCGTGGTGCTCCAGCAGGCCGGCGAGGCTCACGGCCGGGCGAGCAGATGGCGCGGGAACTGCGGATGCTCCCTGCCGTCGCGCTTGCGCATGGGCGGCCGCTCGGCGACCAGGCAGTTGTAGACAGCCTCCTCCGCCGCCTCGTAAGCCGCGGCGAAGAACGGATTGAGCTGCTCGTTGCCCAGCGTCTGGTCCGGGGCCGTGGTGAAAGCGATCCCGATCTCGCCGGAGCCGTCATGCGCGTACGACCCGGCGCGCGCCAGTCCGAGCAATGGCCGCAGCGCGAGCCGCCGCAGCTGCTGGGCGGTCATCGGGGCGTCCGTCGCGCAGACCGCGATGCACGAGCCCTCCGGAGGAGGCGGCCCGTCGGCCGGGTCGAACCGCAGCCCGCCCGCCGTCAGCCGCTCCCGCTCTCCGAAGTTGCACATCAGCAGCACACCGAGCGTGTGCTCGCCGATCGTCCTCGACGCGCTGCCGATGCCGCCGGCGAAGTCGAAGCAGGTCATTCCGGTACCGCTGCCGACGCTGCCCTCTGGCACGTCCACGCCGAGCGCCGCGCGGGCGGCATTGACGTCCTCGACGCTGACGGTGCGGCCGTCCGCAAGGTCGGAGTCGTCGCACTCCCCCACCACCGGGATCAGCGTGTTGGACGGATCCCCGCCCTCGGCCAGGATCGCGCCGTGGTAGACGATGCCCAGGGCGTGGGTGCCGCACAGGTAGATCGCCGTCTGGACGATCCCCCACTCGTCGATCTCCAGCTTCTTGGTCAGCTCGCCGACGCCGTTCGTGGTCGCCACGCCCGCGCGCACCGGGAGCCGCGGCGGCGCGACCACCGTCACGCCGGTCGGCTCCCCGCTGCCCGCCTGGCTGTGGCCGACCAGCACACCCGGCACGTCGGTGATCGTGTTGCGCGGCCCGGTCGGAAGCAGGCCGACAGGGCCGGCGAGGTCGCGAAAGCGGGCGGACATCAAGCGGTTGATACCAGATCGAGGCCGTCGTACGACCACGGTTGCAGCTGTTCGAAGGCACGAGCGGCGCGCAGCACCAGGGCGTCGGCGCCACGACGGCCGACGATCTGCAGGCCCACCGGCAGCCCGTCGAGCATTCCGCATGGGACGGAGGCGGCCGGCTGGCCGGAGACGTTGAACGGGTAGGTGAAGGCCGTCCACGACAGGTACTCCGTCGGCCGCCCGGCGACCTCGCCGGGCTGGTCGCGGCCGGCCGCGAACGCGGTCACCGGCAGCGTCGGCGTGAGCAGCAGGTCGACGTCGCCGAAGAACGCCTCCATGCGCCTGCGGTAGGCGCGGCGCTCGTCCTGGGCCCGCTCGTGGTCGGACTCCGTCAGCGACCAGCCCCGCTCGATCACCGCCCGCCGACCGGGATCGGCCAGCCCTAGCGTGCGCTCGTCCTCGTCCCGGGACTGGCTCCACGCCCAGATCACCTCGACCACCGGCCAGGGATCGGGCAGTCCGGGATCGCGCTGCTCCACCGAGCACCCGAGCTCGCGGAAGCGGACGGCAGCCGACTCCGCCAGATCGCGCACCGCCGGGTCGACGGCGGCGTAGCCCAGGTCACCCGACCACGCCGCACGCAGCCCGTCGATCCCGTCGTCCAGCCCGTCGCGGAGGCGCACCTGCCCCATCACCTCGAGCAGCAGCGCGGCGTCATCAACGGTGCGGGCGATCGGCCCCTGCGACGAGAGCCCGCTGTTGGTCGGCTGCGGCACCGTGCCGGTGGTCGGCTTGATCCCGAACACGCCGCTGAACGAGCTGGGGATGCGGATCGAGCCGGCGCCGTCGCCGCCCTGGTGGACGACGCCCACGCCGGCCGCGGCCGCCGCAGCCGCTCCCCCGCTCGACCCACCAGGCGTCAGCCCGCGCCTCCACGGGTTCACGGTCGAGCCGGTCACCGGGCTGGTCGTCTCGCCCTTCCAGCCGTACTCGGGCGTCGTGGTCTTGCCCAGGATGACGGCGCCCGCAGCCCGAATCCGCGCGGCCAGCGGGTCGTCCGCCGAGGACACCCGTTCCGCATGGACGGCCGAGCCCATCGTGCAGCGCACGCCCGCCAGCTGTACGAGATCCTTGATCGTCGTCGGGATGCCGGCCAGCGGCCCGGCGGTGCCCTCGGCGAACGCCCGCTCGGCGGCGGAGGCGCTCTCCTGCGCCAGCTCCGGAGTGACGGTGACGAACGCGTTCAGCTCGGGCTCCATCCGCTCGAGCCGCTCCAGGTGCTCCTGGGCGACCTCGACCGGCGACCGCTCACCCGTCTCGTAGGCTCGCCACAGTTCCGCCGCCGTCACCGCAGCACTCCGCCCAGAAACCGCAGTGCGTTCCCCTCGGCCAGCGGCGTGCGGGCCGCGTCGCCCAGCCGTCCCAGCACGTCCGCGTAGAACGTCTCGCGCGGCGGCTCCGGTGTGCGGGCATGCGCCAGCTCCTCCTCGGTCGGGTCATCGGGCAGCAGCGGCACGTCGTCATCGCCGCCGCCCAGCCAGTCGCAGAAGTCAGCACCAAAGGCCGGCGCGCCGTCGCCGGCGACGGCCGCGATGTGGTCGTGGTGGGCGACCGCACGGTCGATCGGATCGCCGGGCCCGAGGAACGCCGGGATGCAGTTGACGCCGACCACGCCGCCGCGCCGGCCGACCTCGGCCAGGACGTCGTCGGCCAGGTTGCGGGGATTCCGCGCCACCGCGCGGGCGTTGGCGTGCGACGCGCAGACGCTGCCCCCGAAGGCGCCGAGCGCCACCTCGCAGCCGTGCGGCGTCAGGTGCGACAGGTCGAGCGCGACCCCCAGCTGCTCCATCTCGCTCAGCAGCTCGATGCCCAGCGGTGTCACTCCCACGCCCCGGTCCTCGGCCAGCCCGTCGGCGAAGTCGTTCGAGCGGTTCCACGTCAGCCCCGCCATCCGGACGCCCAGCCGGTGGAGCGTCCCGATCAGCGCCGGCTCGCGGCCCAGGGCCTCGACGCCCTCAAGGGCCAGGATGCCGGCGACCGCGCCCGACTCCAGGGCCTGCGCCAGCTCCGCCCGGGTGGTGACTATCCGCAGGGCGCCGTCCGACTCCTCCTGCTCGCGCCACGCGGCGTCGATCTGGCGGAGCACCGTCCGCAGCGCCGCCTCCGGCACCAGCGGGTCGTCGACGAACGTGGGCAGCACCTGCACGCGCACGCCGCCAGCGTCGAGCACGTCCCGGTACCGCCGGCGGAACACGTCCCGCTCGCCCAGGCCGCGGCGGACGGCCAGATCGAGCAGCAGGTCGAGATGCAGATCGACGATCAAACCATGATGCAGGCGGCGCGGTGGTCGTCCGTGTTCGCCCCCTCGGCGCGGTGCAGCTCGGGATCGACCTGCTTACATCGCTCTTCGGCGATCGGGCACCGCGGGTGGAACCGGCATCCGGCCGGGACGTGGACCGGGTTGGGGGTCTCCCCCTGGAGGATCTGCGGCTCGGTCTGCTGGCGGGGATCACGCTTCGGCACGACCGAGATCAGCGCCTTGGTGTACGGATGCTGCGGATTCCGCACGACCTCCTTGGCCGGCCCCTCCTCGACGATCCGTCCCAGGTACATGACGCAGATGCGGTCGGCGAAATGGGCCGCCGTCGACAGGTCGTGGGTGATCATCAGGATGCCCATCCCGTCGGCGCGCAGGCTGTCGAGCAGGCGCAGGATGCCGGCGCGGACGGAGACGTCGAGCATCGACACCGGCTCGTCGGCGACCAGCAGCTTGGGATCGAGCACCAGGCTGGCGGCGATCGCGACGCGCTGGCGCTGGCCGCCGGACAGCTCGTGCGGATAGCGCTCGATGTAGAGGTCGGGCGGCGTCAGGCCGGCTCGCTCCATGGCCTCGCGCACCTTCGTTTCCCGGTCGTCACCCGACATCTTCACGCCGTGGATCAGCAGCGGCTCCTCGATCGTGTCGCGCACCGAGAACCGCGGATCGAGCGACTCGTACGGATCCTGATAGATCATCTGGATCTCCTTGCGCAGCGGCCGCATATCGCTCGGTCCCAGCCCCGACAGCTCCTTGCCGCGGAAGCGGATCGATCCGCTGTCGTTCTCGACCATCCGCACGACGCTCTGCGCGGTGGTCGTCTTGCCGCAGCCGGACTCGCCGACCAGCGCCAGCATCTCGCCCGGCGCGACGTTGAACGTCACGCCCTCGACGGCGTGCACCTGCAGCTTCGGCTCCCGGCGGACGGCGCCGCACGAAGCCGCGCGGCACCGGGTAGCGCGTGACCAGATCCTCGACCTCGAGCAGCGTCTCCGCCGTGCTCACGACACCGCCTCGGTCGCGGTCGGGTCGTTGAGATGGCACATCGCCTCACGTCCGGCGCCCAGCTCGATCCTCCGCGGATGCACGGTCGGGCAGGGCTCGAAGGCCGAGTCGCAGCGGGGCTGGAACGGGCAGCCGACGATCTCGTGGTCGAGCCGCGGAGGAGCCCCCGGGATCGACAGCACGTCGTCGTCGCCGAGCAGGTCGGGCGTGGCGGCGAACAGCATCCGGGTGTACGGGTGGCGTGGGTCGTGATACAGCGTCTGCGTGTCGCCCATCTCGACGATCTCGCCGGCGTACATCACCGCCGCCCGGTCGCACAGCTGAGCGACCACCGGCAGGTCGTGGGTGACCAGGATCAGCGAGAGGCCGAGATCGCGGGTGAGGCGCAGCAGCAGCTCCAGGATCTGCGCCTGCACCATCACGTCCAGCGCGGTGGTCGGCTCGTCCGCCAACAGCACCTTGGGCTGGCACGCCAGCGCCAGGGCGATGGCCGCGCGCTGGCGCATGCCGCCCGAGAACTCGTGCGGATACCGGTCGGCCCGCGACCCGGCGATCCCGACCAGCTCCAGCAGCTCGCGCACCTGGGCCTTCGCCGCCTTTCCGGTCGCCGTGCCGTGCAGCTCCATCGGCTCCGCGATCTGATCCCCGATCCGCTGCACGGGGTTGAACGCGTTCATCGCCCCCTGGAACACCATGGCGACGTCGTTCCAGCGGTGCGGCGCGATGCTCTCCTCGCCCTTGGCCAGGATCTCCTCGCCCTCCAGCTCGATCCGGCCGGCGATGCTGGCGCTCGGCGGCAGCAGCCCCATGATCCCGAGGATGGTGGTCGTCTTGCCGCAGCCCGACTCGCCCACCAGGCCCATCCGCTCTCCAGCCTTCAGCTCGAACGTGACGCCCTGCACGGCGTGCAGCTCGCCGCCGCCGGCCAGGTCGAACCAGATGTGCAGGTCCTCGACCCGCAGGATCGGCTGGGTTGTGGCGTTCACGGCTTGGGCGGCTTCCGGGGCAGGACGCGGACGCGGAACCGGTTGACGGACAGGTGGCCGACCCGCAGCCGCGGGTTCAGTGCGTCCTCCATCGACTGGCCGACCATCGTGCAGGCCAGGATCACCACGGTGACGCACACGCCGGGCCAGAGGATCGCCCACCAGGCGTCGTTCAGCACGGCGTGGTCGGTGAAGGCGTTCTCGATCAGCTTGCCCCACGAGATGGCGCTGGGATCGCCGAGGCCGAGGAACGCGATGAAGGTCTCGGCGAAGATCGCGAGCGCCACCATCAGCACCATGTTGGCGATCAGCAGCGGCGCCACCTGCGGCAGGATGTGCTTGAAGATCAGCCGGTTGTTGCCGGCCCCCAGCGACCGCGCTCGCTTGACGTACACGCGCTCGCGCACGCTCAGCACCTGGGCGCGGATCAGCCGCGCCGTGCTCGTCCAGTAGATCAGCCCGATGATGATGATGATGTTCCTCAGCGAGCGGCCGAACAGCGCGGCCGCCATCACCATCAGCGGGATATCCGGGATGACCAGGATGTAGTCGGTGAACCGCATCAGGACGGTGTCGATGCGCCCGCCGAAGAACCCGGACGCCAGCCCGACCGATCCGCCGATGAACATCGCCACCAGCGCAGCCAGGAACCCGACCTCGAGCGAAACGCGGGCGCCGGCGATCAGCAGTGGGATCATGTTCGCGCCGCCGCCGTCGAGGCCCAGCGGCCACTCGGCGCTGGGATGGCCGAACACCGGTCCCGACCTTGGTCTTCGGATCCTGGCTGAGCAGCGCCGGCCCGACCAGGGCGACCAGCACGAAGAACCCGAGGATGGCCAGCCCGACGATCGCCTGCGGCTGGGTGATCACGGCCTGGCGGATGAAGCTCGGACGCCGGCCCGTGCCGAGGCCGGCGGCGTCCTCGGGGGTGGTGCCGAGCTCGAGGCCCTCGGCAGACTGCAGCGGCTGGTCGAGGCTCACGACGTCACCCGTGGGTCGAGCTTGAAGTACAGGAGGTCGGCGATCAGGTTGAACAGGATCACCGACATCGTCAGCAGCAGGAAGATCCCCTGCAGCACCGGGTAGTCACGTCGGTCGATCGCCTGCACTGTTTCGTAGCCTACGCCGGGATACGAGAAGACGTACTCGATCGTGAACGTGCCGCCGATGATGAAGCCCAGCGACAGCGCGACCAGCGTCACGATCGGCAGCAGCGCGTTGCGCAGGCCGTGCTTCCAGACGATCCGCCAGTTGCTGAGGCCCTTTGCGCGTGCGGTCAGCACGTAGTCCTCGCCCAGGGTCTCGAGCATCGCCGAGCGCACGATCAGCGTGTAGTCCCCGTACAGCACCAGGCCGAGCGTCAGCGCCGGCAGGATCATGTGCTGCAGCCGGTCCGACCAGTACTCGGCGAACGTCGGCGACGACAGCACGCCGAGGTCGGGCGAGGCGAGGCCCGACTGGGGCAACCCGACCGCGGTCGCGACGAAGAAGATCAGCATCAGCCCCAGCCACTGGGGCGGCATTGAGTAGAAGGCGAGGCTGACCCACATGTTCCCGCGGTCGACCCACGTGCCCCTCCTCCAGGAGGCGATCACCCCCGCGAGGATGCCGAAGATGATCGAGAACCCGGTGCCCAGCATGATCATCGGCAGCGTGTTCTTGAGCGCCGGCTTGATCTCGTCCCACACGGGGCCCTCGGTGGTCAGCGAGTTGCCGAGGTTGCCGTGGGCGAGGTTCTCGACGTAGAGCTTGTACTGCGTCCATGTGCTCTCGTCGAGCCCCAGCTCCTTGATCTGCGCCTTCTTGAACTGCTCCGTGCACGCGCGGCAGCGGAGCGCCGAGACGGCGTTGCCGGGCAGGGTGCGGAAGAGGAGGAAGTTCAGCGTGATGGCGACCCAGACGGTGACGAGCGCGAACAGCACGCGCTTGATCACATAGTCGGATCTCACTCCTCCACCTCCGCACCCGTCCAGTTCACGTCAGCTGACCTTGTAGGGCGAGGTGTAGTACTCCTTCGAGTACGCGTTCAGGATGGTCTTGAAGTTCGTCCACGTCTTGGCATTCGCATCGACATACTGCTCGTTGACCAGCTGGGTATACACGAACTCGTCGTAGACCATCTGCTGCATCTGGTAGGCGATCTGCTTTCGCTGGTCGCGATCGACCGTCACGCCCTGCTTGTTGTACAGCTTGTCGTAGTCCGCGTTGATCCAGCCGGTGTCGCTCCACGAGCACCACTGGTCACGGGTGACGACCGACAGCATGAAGTCCGGATCGACGTAGCCGATCCAGTCCCACATGGCGATGTCGAAGCCGTCGTAGCCGACCGGCGGGTTCTTGGTGCCGTCGCACGTGTCGCCTGTCTCGGCGGCGTACGCGGCCGTCGCGTCTCCGGCGACGTTCAGGGTGACGTCGACGCCGAGCTTCGCGAACCCTTCCTTGACGACATCGAACGCGCGCTCGCCGTTGAAGTCGAGGCTGGTGGGCTGGAGGATCTCGTACTTCATCGGGTGCGCCGGCTGGGCGTACTGCCCGGTGGTCGCCGGGGCGACCCGGATGCCGTTCGAGCCCTTCTTGTAGCCCAGCTGGTCGAGCGTCTGGTTCGCCGCATCGCAGTCGTACTTGGTCGGTCCCAGGTCGGGGTTCTCCATGTCACCCGAGATGTGCCCGACGATGCTCTCCACGGTCGTGGCATAGCCCGAGAACACGACGTCGATGATCTTCTGCCGGTCGACGCACTCGGACAGCGCCTGCTTGACCTTCGGGTCGAGCAGCTCTCGGTTCTTGGTCTTGTACGGGTTCGAGTTCCAGGTGATGTTCGTGGTCTCCGCGCCCGGCACGATGTTGAGCTGCAGGTTGGACTGCGTCTTGACATCGTTGATCGCCTCGAACGGCACCTGGTCGACCCACTGCAGCGTGCCCTGCTCGAGGTCGGCGATCATCGCATCCGCGTTCGTGTAGAACTGGAGCACGACGGCGTCGGCGTTCGACGGGGTACCGTAGTAGTTCGGGTTGGGTCGGAACACGACCTTGCCCTTCTTCTCGAAGCTCTGGATCGTGTACGCGCCGCCGGTCACGAACGTGTCCAGGTGCTCCTGCGGCGCGAAGCTCTTCAGCCCGGCGCCGTTGCTGCCGGCCAGAGGCTTCCACTGGTGCTCGGGCAGGATGAAGAACGTCTCCAGCTGCTCGAGGGCATTGCCCAACCGGGCCGTCGTAGTGGATGACCAGCGTCGCCGGGTCGGTCGCCTCGGCGCTCTTGACGTGTGCCACGCCCGCGGCCGCAACCGCGGTCGGCCCGTTCTGGTACTCGACCGTGGTGTTGATCGTCCAGGCCGCGTCCTCGGCCGTCATCGGCTTGCCGTCCGACCACTTGGTGTCCGGCTTGAGCTTGAACGTCCAGTCCTTGCCGTCCGCCGAATGCGTCCAGGAGTCGGCCCAGTCGCCGACGAGCACCAGCTTGTTCGGGTCGTCCTTCGACTGTGCGTACTGGACGAGCTGTGGATAGATCATGAGCATGGCGTTGTACGACTGCGACTCGATGTAGTGGAAGGGATTGAGCGAATCGATGTAGTTGGTCGTGCCGATGGTCAGGATGCCGCCCTTGTGGGGACCGCTTCCGCTGTCGCCGCCGCTGCCGCTGCTTGACGACCCGCCGCCGCAGCCGGCGGCCACGACGAGCACTGCCGCTGTGGCGACCAGGCTCAGGAGCCTTCGTCCTCTCACGTCTGTCCCTCCCTCTGTCGCAGCGCCACCTGTGCGCTGTCGTCATGGTGGTCTCGGCCCGGCCGCGGGGTGCGGCGGGCGACTTCGTCGATGTGCTCGCAGATCTCCGACACAGCCTGCTCGAGCCAGACCCTGCCCTTCTCGGCGGTGGCGACGGTGGCGTCGCCGATCACGCCGGACTCCGTCCATCCGCTCCATTGGCCCTTGATCGAGAGCGGGCCGTCGTTCCAGTCCATCCAGACGTGATCTGCGCCCCACTCCGGGATCTCACGCACGGCCTTGTCCATCTGCACCAGCTCGGGGTGGATCGCCAGGTAGAGCGAGGTCTCGAGCTCGCAGGCGTGGGCCATCCCGCCGGGGCTGTCCGAGTCCCGGGTGCGGGCCAGCAGCTCGGCGGACTCCGGCGTCGACAGGTACCAGAACGCCGCCGCCACCACGTCGCGGCGCTCGAGCATCAGCAGGCGCGCCGCCATCTCGACCAACGGCACGTTGGAGCCGTGGCCGTTGACGAACAGGAACCGGCGGAAGCCGTGGTGGATCAGGCTCTTGCCGATGTCGAGCAGGTAGTCGACGAACCGCTTCCAGTCGATCGTGATCGACCCCGGGAAGTCCATGTGGTGCGGCGTGTAGCCGTGCGTGACCGTCGGCAGAAGGAGCGCCGCGCCGGCCCGCTGGGCCACCGCGCGGTCGGCCAGCGTCTCGGCGATCACCGCGTCCGTGTCGATCGGCAGGTGGTAGCCGTGATCCTCGAGCGTCGCCACCGGGATCACGCAGACCGGGTCGTCCGCGACGCGCGCCGCGACCTCCGGCCAGGTCAGCTGCGCGTAGCGGTACGGGCCGTCAGGCATACGCATGCGTCTGCTCGGTCGAGTTGCAGGGATTTCCGCGTCCGTACATCAGCTTTCCCTCTGTGACGTCGGCGATGCACCAGAAGATGGTCTTGGACTGCGCTCCATCCTCGGGGTGGCGGCAGATCGAGTCCGGCGCGCCCTCGTGATCCGAGAGGGCCGACCGCAGATGCTTGGCAGTGATCGCGCCCGAGGCCAGCCACCGGAGCGCGGCACGATACCGGACATCGGAGCGGGCTGCATAGGGGACGTCGCCCTCGTAGCGGCGCATCCGCTCGCTGACGTAGTGGTTGGTGTGGGCGAGCGTGCCGTCGGCGGACGGCCCGATCAGCTCCGCATCGGTGGCCGAGCCCTCGACGCTGACGACGCCGCCGTCGCGATGGGCGAGCACGTTGTTGTACGACGACGCCCGGCGCGGGTGCAGCGCCGCCTCGACGGCCGAGTCGAGCGTCCGCCGGCGCAGGATCTCGCGCACCTGGAGCAGCCGCGGGATCCCCACCCGGTTG
Organism: uncultured Actinomycetes bacterium; assembly: GCA_963720885.1. Taxonomy (GTDB): domain Bacteria; phylum Actinomycetota; class Thermoleophilia; order Gaiellales; family JAICJC01; genus DATLLN01. Next base: position 318,233 of record CAVRGW010000005.1, read on the forward strand.
TCGTTCGGCGTCAGCTCGTTGCCGGTCAGGCTGAGGCCGGCGTCGTTGAACCCGACCGACAGCCACGGCCCGATGCCGATCGTGAAGATCGCAGGCTCGCCGTCGACGCTGCGCTCGATCGCGATCAGCTCGTCCTCCAGCTCCGGCGGCAGGTCGTTGGTGTGCGCCACCCACAGATGCCCGTCGGCGCTCGCCGCCGGGCAGGCCACCAGGTCGGAACAGCGCCCCTCGGACGCGCCGGCGTCGCCGTACAGGTCGGCGATCTCCTCCACCGACGACGCGAAGACGGCCAGCGGATGCGCATCGGCGCCCTCGGCGACGCCGTCCAGCTCGTCGACGATCCACGGCCACGTCTCCAGGGTCGCCTGCCGGTACGGCTCGGCTGCCTGCACGACCCGCGGGTCGATCCGCTCGGCCCGCTGGGCGACCGACTCCGCGGTCGCGGCGCCGATCTGGCGGCCGGCCTCGCGGTGGCTGCCGGACACCCGGATCACCTCGATCTCTCGCGGGGTGGTCGCGCTATCCGCCATACCGCTCCTTGAAGATGGCGTGGATCTCGTCGTTCTCGCGGAGCACGTTCAGCGCGGTCAGCCCGCAGTCGGGCATGTGGCCGTTGCCGATCAGCATGGTCGTCGCCCTGCCCAGCCCCTCGGCGCCCAGTGCCGCCGCCGTGAACGACGTCGCCATCGAGAAGAACAGGATCGTGCCGGTCTCCTTGGTCAGCAGGATCGTGCCCAGCTCCGAGCCGCCGACGTTGACCAGATTGACCGCGATGTCCACCTCGCCGCCGGTCGCATCGATCACCGCCTCGTAGAGCGCGAGCGGATCGGTCGCGTCGACCGCCACCAGGTGGTCGGCCAGGCCGGTGCGGGCGACGTCCTGGAGCGCCCGCTCGGACAGGTCGGTGACGGCGACGGTGCCGGACGGCCCGGCATGCTTGCGCGCCTCGTGCAGCGTCAGCAGCCCGGACGTCCCGCCGCCGCCGACCAGTAGCACGGAATCGCCTGGCTTGACGATGGACGCCGTCCGCGACGGCGCGCCGGCCACGTCCAGCGCCGCCAGCGCGATCCGCTCGCCGATGTCCTCGGGAAGGACGGCGAACGGGCTCGACTCGAAGAGCACGGCCGAGCCCTCGACTGCGATCTGGCCGTGGTGCATGTCGACGTCGAGCACCCGGTCAAGCCGCAGCGGCGTCAGCGTCAGCGAGATCAGGCTGGCGATCCGCTGCCCGGGCCGCACGTCGCGTGTCTCCCGGACGAGGCTGCCGACCTCGGCCACCGTGCCGATCAGCATCCCGCCCGACCCGGTCACGGGGTTGTGCATCTTGCCCCGCTCGGCCACGATCCGCTCGACCTCGCCGGCGATCCGCGACGGGTCGCCGTCGGCCGCCTCGCGCAGCTGGCGAAAGGAGGCCGAGTCGAGGTTCAGCCGCTCCACGTGAACCAGCATCTCGGCGTCCGAGATCCGGGGGTCGTTGTCCAGCCGCTGCGCGGGCTGCGGGAACACGCCCGGGCCGTCGAGCACACGGTGCAGGCCGTAGCGGGCGGCAGCACTCAGGGGCATGACGGTCCAGCGTCCGGCGTCATCGAACGACCGTACCGTCGCGGGCGGAGCGGGAGGAACTGGACATCTGGACAGATGTACGGGATGATCATTGGTCATATGCACAACGGCGACGGCATCACCATCGCGGAGCTTGCGGCCACCACCGCCCTGGGCACGGCGACGCTGCGCGCCGGCCGCGGCGGCCTCGACCGCACGGCGCGCCGCGTGCAGTGGATGGAGGTGCTCGACGACTACGCCGACTATCTGGACGAGGGCGACCTGCTGCTGACGACCGCGTACAACCTGCGCGACGACGCCGAGCTGCAGCGCGAGCTGGCACGGCGGCTGGTCGAGTGCGGCGTCGCGGCCATGGTCGTCAAGTGCGGCTACTACCTCGAGCAGGTGCCCCACGCCGTCCGCCGCCAGGCCGACCGCCATGGGCTGCCGGTGTTCGAGCTGCCCCGCGAGGTGGCGTTCGTCGAGATCTCGCAGAGCATCTACGAGCGCCTGGTCAGCCGGTCATACGCGCGGCTGCGCCGCTCGGCAGACATCCACCGCGAGCTCGTGCGGCTGGCGGCGGAGGGTGCCCGGCTGCCCCGCATCGTCCGCCGGGCCGCGGCGCTGCTGGGCAACCCGGTGCTGGTCGAGGATGCCCGCGGCCGGACGCTCGCGGGCTTTCTGCCGTCAGGCGAGCCGCTCGCCGACGCGCGGCCGGACGCGGCCCTGGCCGCCCCGGTTGTCGCCCGGGGGATGCTGCACGGACGTGTGCTGCTGTTCGGCGAGCGGGCACCGGCGGACGACGACGCGCAGGCGCTGGAGCAGGTCGCGACTGTCGTCGCGCTGGAGATCACCCGGTCGGACCGCGAGCTGCGGGCCGAGCGCGAGCAGCTCGCCACGTTCGTCCGCGACCTCGTCGGCGGCGCGCTGACGCCTGAGGATGCACAGCGGGAGGCGGCCGTGCTCGGCGTCGAGCTGCCGCCCGCGCCGGCCGTCGCCGTGCTGGAGGGCCGGCGCAACCTGACCGGGCTCGACCTGGTGCGGCACGAGGCCGGCCGCACCGTGGCCGTGGTCCCCGCAGGCTCCCAGCTCGACGCCGCCGGAGGCATCGCGTCCAGCGAGGACGGCGTGGCCGGCCTCCCGGGCGCGCTGGCCCGCGCCGAACGGGCGTGGCGGCTCGGTGCTGCCCTCGCCGGCCCAGGCCGCCTGCATCGCTACGCGGACGTCGAGACCTACGACGCGCTGGTCGGGCACCTCCGCGGCCCGGAGCTCGACCGCCTGCGCGATCGCACACTGGCGCGGCTCCCGATGCCGCTGCGGGACACACTGGCGGCGTACGTGCGATGTGGCGGCAGCGTCGCCCGCACCGCGGAGGCGCTGTACGTGCACCGAAATACCGTCCGCTACCGCCTGCGCCGGGTGGAGCAGCTCACCGAGCTCGATCTGCGCCGCCCCGAGGATCGGCTGCTCTGCGAACTGGTGCTGCTGGCGGAGCGGGTCGAGGCCGCGTCAGCGTGACACGGCGTTCGGGGTGATGTGCCCGCCGACCAGCAGCTCGATCCGCGACCCCGGGCCGTAGGTGCCGTCGATGTCGAACCCAGTGGCGCGGAGCACCACGTTGTACTGCCCGTAGCGCGCCCGCGTCACGTGCACCTGCGCCCCGGGACGCTTCAGCGCCGATACCGCCCGGTTCAGTGGCATGCCGATCACGTTGTGCATCGGGTAGCGGGTCTGCCCGTGGGCCGCCCGGCCGCCGGCGACGTACAGCAGGATCGCCAGCACGAGCCCGGTCAGCACCACCGCGCCGATCAGCACCGAGGCCGCGGGATGGCGGACGATCGGGGCGGAGCGCCCCTCCAAGGTCTGCTCCATCATCCCAACATAGCGACGAACTCGGTCGTGTGGTACCAAACGACCGTCGTGGCCACGGATTCCTCACCGCCGCAGGTCCCGCGTTACCGGGAGGTCGCGGACGCGCTGGAGCAGCAGATCGCCTCCGGCGAGCCCCCGCCGGGCGGCCGCGTGCCCAGCGAGCGGGCCATCGCGGAGCGGTTCGGCCTGTCGCGGATGACGGCCCGCCAGGCCGTCGAGCTGCTCGTCCGCCGCGGCGTGGTCTACCGGCGCCCCGGGTCGGGAACATACGTCGCCGCTCCCCGGGTCGAGCACACGCTGCAGCGGCTGCTCGGGTTCACCGAGCAGATGCGAGCCCAGGGCGTCGAGCCCTCGGGGCGCGTGTTGGAGGTCGGCCTGGCGCCAGTCGGCGACCCGGTGGTTGCCTCTGCGCTGGAGCTCGCCGCCGATCAGCGCGCATGGCTGGTGCGCCGCGTTCGCTACGGCGACGACGAGCCGTTGCTTGTCGAGTCGTTCCACGTCCCCGAGCGGGTCTGCCCCGACCTCGGCGATCACGATCTGGCGCTCGGATCGCTGTATGCGGTGCTGCGTGAGACCTACGGGGTCGAGCCGACCAGCGCGCACGAGACGATCGAGCCGACCGCCTGCGACGAGGAGGACGCGCTGCACCTGCGCACTCGACCGGGCGCGCCGGCGATTCTGGTCACCCGGGTCACCCGGGACGCGAGCGGCCGCCCGATCGAGCACGCCCGGGACGTGTACCGCGGCGACCGTGCGCGGTTCGTCATTGATCTCGCTAGGGTCTGACCCTCTTTGTTGCGCAGGCAACAAAGGGGTCTGACCCTCTCAGGCACTACTGAGCGCTGGCCGGCAGGGAACGCGTGGCGATTTCCAGGACGAGCGCCTCACGCAGATCGGCAACCGTCCGGGCCCCCAGGTCGCCCTCGCCCCTGCGGCGCACCGACACGGTGGCGGCCTCGGCCTCGCGATCCCCGACCACCAGGATGCAGGGGACGCGCTGCACCTCGGCCTCGGCGATCTTGCGGCCGACGGACTCCGAGCGGGTGTCCGCCTCGGCCCGGATCCCCGCCGCCGCCAGCTCGTCGACGACCGACTGGGCGTAGCCGTTGTGCCGGTCGGCAACGGGGAGCACCGACACCTGGAGCGGTGCGATCCACAGCGGGAACGCCCCTGCGAAGTGCTCGATCAGGATGCCGATGAAGCGCTCGAACGATCCGAACAGCGCGCGGTGCACCATCGCCGGCCGGTGCTCGGCGTTGTCCTCACCGGCGTAGGTGATCTCGAACCGCTCCGGCATCTGGTAGTCGAGCTGGATGGTGCCCATCTGCCACGAGCGGCCGATCGAGTCGGTCATGTGCAGGTCGATCTTGGGCCCGTAGAACGCCCCGTCACCCTCGTTCAGGGCGTACTCGACGCCGACCGCCTCGAGCGCGCCCTGCAGCGCCGCCTCGGCCGCGTCCCACAGGGCGTCGTCGCCGATCCGGTTCTCCGGCCGGGTCGAGAGCTCGATCCGCAGGTCGAGGCCGAAGATGTCGTAGATCGTCTGGGCGAGCTCGAGGCAGCCGATCACCTCGTCCTGCACCTGCTCGTGGGTGCAGAAGATGTGGGCGTCGTCCTGGGTGATGTGGATCACGCGCATCAGGCCGTGCAGCGCCCCGGAGGGCTCGTCACGGTGCACGATGCCCTGCTCGGCGAGGCGCAGCGGCAGGTCGCGGTAGGACCGCTGCCCCGCCGCGTAGATCTGGACGTGGGCCGGGCAGTTCATCGGCTTCAGGCCCAGCAGCCGGTCGTCCTTCTGCGTGAAGAACATGTCGTCGCGGAACTTGTCCCAGTGGCCGGACTGCTTCCACAGGTCTGCCGAGTAGAGGATCGGGGTGCGCACCTCCTGGTAACCGCGCTCCCGGTTCAGTTCGCGCCAGAGCGCGGTCAGCTCGTTCCACACGATCATCCCGCGGGGGTGCCAGAACGGGCCGCCCGGCGACACCTCGCTGGAGTGGTAGAGGTGCAGATCGCGGCCGATCCGCCGGTGGTCGCGGCGCCGTGCCTGCTCGAGCCGTTCGAGATGGTCGTCCAGCGCCTGCTGGTCGAAGAAGGCGGTGCCGTAGATGCGGGTCAGCATCGGCTTTGACGAATCGCCGCGCCAGTACGCGCCCGCCATCGAGAGCAGCTTGAACGCCTTGATCGGCTTGGTGGTCTGCAGGTGCGGGCCGCGACACAGATCCTCGAACCCGTCCTGGTCGTAGACGCTGATCTCGCCGTCGGCGAGCGCTTCGACCAGCTCCAGCTTGTACGGCTGATCCTCGCCGCGGAACTGCTCGGCGAGCTGCGCCTTGTCGACGCCGTCGGTGCGCACGAACGGGTGCTCGGCGGCCAGGATCCGCCGCATCTCGTCCTCGATCCGGCCGAGGTCGTCGGCCGAGACCGGCTCCGGGAACTCGAAGTCGTAGTAGAAGCCGTCGTCGATCGCCGGCCCGATCGCGACCCGGACGCCGGGCCACAGGTGGGTGACCGCCTCGGCCAGCACGTGTGCGGTGGAGTGGCGCAGCACGGCCAGCGCCTCGGGATCGCGGGCGGTCAGCACGCGGAACCGCGAGCCGTCCGGCAGCGGCAGCCGCAGGTCGCGCAGCTCGCCGTCGACCTCGACGGCGATCGTGTCGCGGGCCAGCCGCTGGCCGATCGCGCGTGCGGCGTCGAGGCCGGTCGCGCCGTCCTCGAGCTCGAGTGGATTCCCGTCTGGCAAGAGCACCTGCATGGCCCCGCAGCATATCGACCGCGATGCTCTACGCTGGCACCAGATGGAGGCCGTGATCGCAGTGCTGATGGTGCTGCTCGTCGTGCTCGCCGGGATGCTGATCCAGCTCCGGCGGGAGCGCTCGGCGACCCAGGCCGTGCTGAATGGCGACGGCGGCCCCCTCCCGGCGACGGCGCGTCGCGCGATGCGCGGGCGCGTCGACCGCGTCGAGCTGTCCGAAGCGCTGGCGCTCCGCGACGCCCTGATGACCGCGCTGCCGCTTCCCGTACTGCTGTTCGACGCGTCCGGCCGCCTGGTGCGGTGGAACCGCCCTGCGCGCGAGGCTCTACCCCAGCTGCAGCGCGGCCACGAGGCCGAGCCGGCTGCGCTGGCCGCCGCCGTCCGCGACGCCATCGCCGGCCGGCCTCCCCGGCCCGTCGAGCTGACCGTGTATGAGCCCGAGCGCCGCCGCTATCACGCGCACGTCCGGGGCTACCCCGGGCGGGACACGCGGCTGTGCGCTGTCGTGCTCGAGGAGGAGAGCGAGGAGGCGGACTTCCGGGACGCCCGCAGCCTGTTCTCGGCAGGCGTCTCGCATGAGCTGCGGACGCCGCTGGCGCGGATGCTCGCGCTGGTCGACACGATGTCGCTGCCGCTCTCGGACATCGAGCGCGAGGAGATGCTGGACGGCATGCGCGACGAGATCGACGGCATGCGCCGCCTGATCGAGGAGATGGTGCTGCTGGTCCGGCTGGAGAGCGGCGAGCAGGCCGGCCGCGGCGAGAGCGCCGACGTCACCGCCGCGGTCGCCGACGCCGTCACCCGCCACGAGCGCGGCGCAGAGCTGGCGTCGGTCGAGCTGTCTGGCGAGGCGACGCGCGGGCTGCTGGCGTCGATCGCGCCGCCACTGCTCGATGTCGTCCTCGACAACCTGGTCGCCAACTCCATCCGTCACGCGGGTGCAGGGGCCGCGGTGCGAGTGCGCGCCAGGGGCCTGTCCGGTGCGGTCGAACTCGAGGTCAGCGATGACGGCGCCGGCATCGATCCCGAGCACCTGCCCCACGTGTTCGAACGGTTCTACCGGGTCGAGGGCTCACGCTCCGGCCCCGGCACCGGGCTGGGTCTGGCGATCGTCAAGCACGTCGCCGAAGCGCACAACGGACGCGCCGAGATCGAGAGCGCACTCGGCTCCGGAACCACCGTGCGGGTGATCCTGCCGACGCCGGCCGCCCGCCGGCTCGACCGCGATCAGGCGCGTGCGACCGGCTCGAACCTGTAGCCGACGCCGTAGTGGGTCTGGATGTACGTTCGGTCGCCCGACCGGCGGTCGATCTTGTCGCGCAGCTTGCGGACGCAGACGTCGACCGTGCGGTCGCGGTGCCGGTGTGGCATACCCCACACCCGCTGCTGCAGCTGGTCGCGGCTGAGCGCCCTACCCTGCTCCGACGCCAGTACGTACAGCAGCCGGAACTCCGTCGGCGTCAGCCCGCAGTCCTCGCCGTCGAGCATCGCAGCATGAAGGTCGGGGTCGATCACAAGACCGTCCGCCTCGATTCGGCGGCCGCGGCCGGTGACCGGCGTCATCCCGGCCCGGCGGAGCACCGCCTCGACGCGGGCGACCAGCTCGCGCATCCCGAACGGCTTGGCGAGGTAGTCGTCGCCGCCGATGCTCAGCGCGTGGACCTTGTCGTGCTCGGAGCCGCGGGCGCTGACGATCACGATCGGCGTCTCGATGCCCTCGGCCCGCAGCGTCTCCGTGATCATCCAGCCGTCGACGCCGGGGAGCATCAGGTCGACCACCGCCAGGTCGGGACGCTCGAACCGCAGCTTGCGCAGAGCGCGGTCGCCGTCCTCCGCGACCTCGACCTCCATGCCGGCGCGCCGTAGGTGAGTCGCCATGGCGTTCGCGATCACTCGGTCGTCTTCGGCGATCAGCACCCGTGGCACAAGCGTGATGGTACGTGAAGCCGTTAAAAGGATTCGCCGCCCCGGCTGACCTTTCGTCCCCCGGACGCACGAACTTTCGAGTCGCCTCTACTGCCCGTACGCCCGGCTTCGTCCTACTTGGTTGCCCCAGGCGGCGCAGAGGGAAAGCTACTGACCGGCTTCACCACCCGCAACCCGGGAGTTCGCATTTTGCGAGGAAAACCTGCGCGCCACCTGGCGAGGCGGCTGCGCTCTTGGTCGCCCGCGAGCCGGCCGAGACCCATGAACGATGAACGTACGCCGCAGTCCCAGCGCTCAGGACGGAGGCAGCGGCAGCATTGACAGCTGGACGAGCGACAGAACGAGCAAGCCGATGCCCAAACCGATCAAGCCATAGCGGGCGGCCCGGAACGGGAACTGTGTGGAGATGCCGACCAGGAACAGGATGCTCGCCAGAACGACCGTGAGCCGGATGTACTTGTCCGCGGTTGAGCCGTCCTCCTCGCCATCGAGGAATGCCGCCTTGGCTTGGGCATCGAGGCTCCGGGCCTGGGCCGCGCCTGGCTCCTTGTACTGAGGCATGAACGTCGGACCGCGTGGTGCGGCGGGGTTGGTCTCCGGGTTGGTCTTTCGCCACGCGTCGAATGCGACCTTGAAGTCGGGCCGGAACCGATGCTCGGCCAAGCGCACGGCTTTCTTGTTTCCCACCGTGAATGCCGTGAACCACGACTCAAAGGTGGACGAGTCGAAGTTGCGCAGCTCGAAGGCATCGGCGTCCGCCCGGCTCGCCTCGATGCGAAGACTCGAGGCCTTCGCCAGCCCGACCCGTGACTCGGTCGACCACTTCGCGGCCGCGAAGCCCGACCAGGCCGCGAGCAGCGCCACCACCGAGAGCAGAGCCGCCTCGGTGATCGAGATGATCCGGTCGCGTTTGTCGTGCTGATCGGCATGCTTCGCGTGCTCACCGATCTCCTTGCCGACATCGCTTGCCGAAAAGCCTTCGGGCATCCGGGCAGCCTAACGTCGTCGCCGCGATCTTCCTACCCCGGCGACGCTCTCCGCGAGCTCCGCGGTGCCGGCACCAGGCGAGGCGGACGGCCTGCTCGTGCTATGTCACATTTGCACGGCCGCGTGGTCGCCGAGAGACGGCGCCTCGGCGAGCCCCTCAGGCTTGTCGAGCCGCCTCGCGCCCAAGACGACGAGCTTCGCCGCTTCCGCTACCAGCCGATCGACGCGAGCGCCGCCGGCCGGTCGTCGTAGAGCCGCAGAAACGTCGCAGCCCTGACCATGTCCAGGACGCGGCGAGGATGGGAGCCCGGTGGGGACACGACGACGAGCTGGCTACCCGCTTCGCGTCGTGCCACGTCCGTGCTGGCGGTCGCGAGCACCCCGACGATGGAGCTGTCGATGAACGACACGGCGGTGAGATCGACAACGACGCTGGCGACAGTGGAGAGGGCGTCCTCGATCGCTTCGCGAAGCGCCGGCGCCGACACGAGGTCGAGCTCACCGCTCGGGGTGACGACGAGGGCGTGCTCGGCGACGCGGTCAATCCGGATGCTCGGCACGGTCTGGGGACCGTACAGGGTGGAATCGGGTCCCGGCGGTGGGTGCGCAAACTGCGCGGCGAGAACGCCGGGGAGGATGCCAGCGTGGCAGGGGGAGGCTCCGCTGGACTCATGGGGCGTACTCGCCGCTCCACGAATTGTAGCCACCGCTCCTTGAGCCTCCTGTGTGTCAAACCGGCAGGTACTGGACGGTGGCATCGCAGCACTCCGTCTGACGCCGGAGTCCAAAGCGCCGCCGATCGACCACACGCGTCCCTCGGCGGCGACCCTCGCGTGCCCGTATATCCGCGCCGGCGGCGGAGGACCGCCAGTCCACCGGTCGGTGGCCGGGTCGTACACGAAGACGTCCGGCACGGCGACGGTGCTGTGCACATCGTCCGGGTCACGCCGGGCCGCCCCGCCGCCGGCCACGATCGTCCCCGCCTGGCTCAAAGTGGCAGCCATCATGTAGCGCGCGCCGGCAGCGGCGCGCGGGTCGACCACCGCCCCGTGGCCGCGTCGTAGGACTCGACCAGGTCGAGCGGCGGATCCGCGTACGCGGCACCGACCGAGAACCCGCCGATGACGTACAGGCCGCCGGCCCGGTCCTTCGCGACGGCGAACGCGTACCGGCTGGTCGCCAGACCGGTCACGTACGACCACCACGGACGACCGCGGCTCCAAGCCTGTCCCACGGCAGGCGCAGGGCGACGTGCCAACGCTCGCCGACGGGGTCGCGGTCGTAGACGGCGTCCGCGTCCTGGTGGCCCTCGCCTCCGACCACGTAGATCGTGCCGCGGGAGCCGACGACGGCCCCGGCGCCGACCCGCCGCTGAGGCAGGCCCCGGCCAACGCGCCACAGGGAGTCCGCGGCGCCCGCCGGCGAGACACCCACGGCGACCAGCGCCAGCAGTGGTGCCACGAACCAGCTAAAGCGTCGGACCATGACTCGAGCATGCACCGTGCATGCTGGCGTCGCACCGGGAGAATCCCCGGTCAGACGTCGTGCGTCAGCTGTGACAGCGCCCGGTCCAGCACCACCCGGTCGCGATCGTATGAGAGGCGATCTCGCGCCTCGTAAGGCAACAGCCACGCCAGCTGGTCGACCTCGTCGTGGGGCTCGAAGCTTCCACCCTCGTCCCGCATCAGGTAGTAGCGAACCGACTTGGGCAACGTCAGGCCCCGCTTCGTCACCTCGTACGAGATCGTCCCCAGGTCGGCCGTGACCGATCCGCGGCGGCCGGTCTCCTCGAGCAGCTCGCGGTGCGCGGCGGCCAGATCGTCCTCGCCGGACTCGAGCTTGCCCTTCGGCAGCGACCAATCGTCGTAGCGAGGCCGGTGCACAACGGCGATCCTGCCGTCGGCGCGGACGAGCACCGCGCCGGCCGCCCTCACCAGATCTGCGTCGGGTGCCATCGCTTAAACGGATTCGCCGCCCCGGCTGGCCTTTCGTCCCCCGGCCGAACGAACCTTCGGGTTTCCCCTACGACTCGTCCGTCCGGCTTCGACCTACTCGGCTGCCCTCGGCGGCGCAGTCGTACGGTAGAGGATCGTTGGGAGAATTGCAAGCCCGAGTCAGGCTCGTCGGAGCTGTTGCCAGGGCCGGCCAGACAGCCAGAACACCAGCCCGACCCCGCCCGTCAGGGCACACACGAAGCCCGATGAGATCCACATCAGCTCGGCATCGCCGCCCAGCACCAGCCCGGTCACGATCATCACGATGCCTGCCACGCCCAGTGCCTGGGTGACAACGAACGGGCCGGGCAGCCCGGCCGGCGTGATCGGCGTCGGTTTGGACAGGCGACTGGGATCCGCGCCGTCCATCCGCCGGCTGCGGACCGCGGCCGCCACCACCACGATCGCGATCGTCGGGAAGTAGATGATCTGCGACCAGAACTGGCCGACCAGATCCTCGAGCGCCGTGAACACGAGGATCAGGACGACCGCGAACACGGTACCCACGATCGCGAAGCCGACGCTGCCGCCCCACGAGTAGACCTCCCGCTGCTGGTCGTCCGCCACGATACCAGCGTACCGCACGGCGACGACGCCGCGCCGCGTCAGCGGCTCCAGGACAGGCGCTCGGCATGTACGCCCGGCACGCCGACCACCGCCCCGTCGGCGACGGTGTAGACGTCAACCCCGGCCGCACGGGCGACCGCGAGATGGCTGCCGTCGGGCGACCACGCATAGGCGTTCGCGCGCTCGGGGATCGAGCCCGGCAGCGTGGTGCCGCTGGGGCCGGGGACGATCGACGCGCCGCCGGTCGCGTCGGAGACCCACGCCGCGCCGCCGTCCGGCGGGAGGCCGACGCCGTCGATCGCCGAGCCGCCGCCCAGCCGCACGGTCACGGTGTCACCCGTGCGCCTGTCCAGCTCGACCAGCGCGTAGGGAGCCGTTGTCGTCGAGCCGTCGACGGCGCCCACCGCGGCCCCGACGAACGGGCCGTTCACGTCCAACGCGGTGATCCGGATCCGGTCGGGCGTCCGCCGCATCGCTTCGACCAGCTTGCCGGTGAGGGCCACCGGCACGCCCTGGGCGAGCACCGAGGCGCCCTCCGTCTCGAACTTCCGCGCGCCGTCGTACTGCGGCAGGCAGCGCCCGGGATCGGCCTGCGTCAGGTGCCAGCCGCTGGCCTCGGTGCTGGTGAACACGATCGGGCCGCTCTCGCCGGCGACGCAGAACGAGAGGTCCGTGTCCGACTGCCAGGCCACCGGCGACGACAGCGTCCCCTGCGGGTGGTCGATCTCGGCGATCTGGCGGAGGCTCGTCCCCCGGGCGTCGAACACGGCCAGCCGTCGGTTGACCGCGAGGCTGGACGGCGAGCCGATCGTGGCGACCGCCAGCGATCCGGACGGGTTCGGCCAGACCCGGCAGTGGGCACCGGCGGCGCGCTTGGTGGTGAGGGTGGTCAGCGAGACCACGCTCACCTGGCAGCCGTCCACCGTCCACAGCTTGCCGCCGGCCCGCGCCAGCTTGGCGACCGAGTCGGCAGAAACCGGCGGGTGGCGGGCGAACTCGGGCCGCCCCGCCTTCGCCTCGGTACCCCGCCCCGCTCCGGCGACCAGCAGCGCCAGCGCCACGGCGAGGGTGACCACGGCGACCGTCCGCTGCACCGGGCCCTACCCCGCGCCGAGGTAGGCCTTGCGCACCTGCTCGTTGTTCGCAAGGGCCTTGGCGTCGTCCGCCAGCACGATCCTCCCAGTCTCCAACACGTAGCCGCGGTTGGCGATGCCCAAGGCGATCAGCGCGTTCTGCTCGACCAGCAGGATCGTCGTCCCCTCGCTGTTGATCTGCTGGATGATCTCGAAGATCTTGTCGACCAGGATCGGGGCCAGGCCCATCGACGGCTCGTCCAGCAGCAGCAACCGGGGCCGCGCCATCATCGCCCGGCCGATGGCGCACATCTGCTGCTCGCCGCCGGACAGCGTGCCGGCCTTCTGGTCGCGCCGCTCCTGCAGCCGCGGGAACAGCGAGTAGACGTGGTCGATGTCCTTCACGATCTCCGCCCGGTCGTCGCGCTGGAACGCGCCCATCTCGAGGTTCTCGCGCACCGACATCCGCGGGAACAGCCGGCGCCCCTCCGGCGACTGGGCGATCCCCATCTTGACGATCTCGTGCGGCGTGGAGTTGCGGATCTCGCGGCCGTCGAAGCGCACGCTGCCCACCTTCGGGTGGTTGATTCCCTGGATCGTGCGCAGCGTCGTCGACTTGCCGGCGCCGTTGGCGCCGATCAGCGTGACGATCTCGCCCGGGTTGACGGTCAGCGAGACGCCCTTGATCGCCTCGATCCGGCCGTAGAACGTGTGGACGTCGTCCAGCTCGAGCAGCGGCGCCGCCGACTTGCCGTTGGGCGGCGGTGCCGGCGGAGTCTCGGGAACGTCGGTCATGCCGGCTCCTCCTCCTCGACGGCGGCGCCGTCGACGTTGCCCCCGGCCGTGCCGGCCGCGCCCGTGCCGAGGTACGCCTCGATCACGCGCTGATTGGCCTGGATCTCCGCCGGCGACCCCTCGGCGATCTTCTCGCCGCGGTCGAGCACCGTGACGCGGTCGGAGACGCCCATCACGACCTTCATGTCGTGCTCGATCATCAGCACGGTCAGATCCCGCTCGTCGCGTAAGCGGGACACGAAGGCGGTGAAGTCGCGGCTCTCCTGCGGGTTCATACCGGCCGTCGGCTCGTCCAGGAGCACCAGCTTGGGATCGGTGGCCAGCGCCCGGGCCACCTCGAGCCGGCGCTGGTCGCCGTAGGAGAGGTTCATCGCGAAGTCCTCGTCCACTGCCTCGGCGAGTCCCACATAGCGGAGGATCTCGACCGCCTTGGCGCGGCTCTCGCGCTCCTCGCGGCGGATCCCGGGCGTCCGCAGGATGCTCCGGACGATGCCGCCCTTTGTGCGGCAGTGCATGCCCACCATCACGTTCTCCAGCGAGCTCATGGTCTGGAACAGCCGGATGTTCTGGAACGTCCGGCCGATCCCCAGCTCCGTCACCCTGTGCGGCGGCAGGCCGGCGATCTCGGTGCCGTCGAACGTCACCTCGCCGGACGTCGGCGTGTAGGCGCCGGTCAGCATGTTGAAGAACGTCGTCTTGCCGGCACCGTTGGGGCCGATCAGGCTGACGATCCCTCGCTCCGGCACGTTGAAGTCGACGTCGTTGCACGCCACCAGACCGCCGAACTCCTTGCGCACCTTGCGGGCAACCAGCAGGTCGGTCATCGGATGTCGATCTCCGAGACGGCGTCGTCGAGGTCGACCTCGACGCCCTCGGCCTTGGCCTCGAACTCGATCTTCCGGCGCCGGGATGGGATCAGGCCCTCCGGTCTGAACAACATCATCATCACCAGGATCAGCCCGAAGATGATGCCCTGGTTGGACGGCGGGTCGAGGTGCTGGCCGAGCGACGAGTGCGGATCGATGCCGAATCCGGAGTTGATGTTGTTGCCGATCGCGCCCAGGCCCTGGAAGTTCAGGTACGTGATGATGATCGCGCCCAGAGCCACGCCCCAGACGTTGCCCATGCCGCCCAGCACCACCATGCAGAGGATGATGATCGAGATGTTGAGGTAGAAGTCGCCTGGGAACGTGGCGCCCTTGTACGTCGCGTAGAAGCAGCCGGCGATGCCGCCGAACAGCGCGCCCAGCGCGTAGGCCGCGGTCTTCGTCCGCATCAGCGGCACGCCCATCGCCCCGGCCGCGATCTCGTCCTCGCGGATCGCCACCCAGGCCCGGCCGAGCCGCGAGTCGCGGATCCGGATCGAGCAGAAGATCGTCAGCGCGACCAGCGCCAGCCCCACCCGGTAGTACCAGGTGTCGGCGTTCGACACGGTCAGGAAGTTGGCCGGCAGCGTGGTGATTCCGAGCGGGATGTTGTGCCCAAAACCGAGTGGGTCGATCGGCGAGAGTCCGAAGCTGCCGTTGGTCAGGTTGAAGCCGTGCAGCGAGTCGGCGTTGCGTACGAACTGCGGGATGATCTCGCCGAAGCCGAGCGTGACGATCGCCAGATAGTCGCCGCGCAGGCGCAGCGTCGGCAGGCCGATGATGATGCCGAACAGCGCCGCCAGCACGGCGGCCGCCACCATCAGCAGCCAGATCGAGACGTGGATGCCGGGCACCGCCGACGTCGACCCGACGTCGCCGA
Organism: uncultured Actinomycetes bacterium; assembly: GCA_963720885.1. Classification (GTDB taxonomy): domain Bacteria; phylum Actinomycetota; class Thermoleophilia; order Gaiellales; family JAICJC01; genus DATLLN01. The sequence continues at coordinate 333,487 of CAVRGW010000005.1, forward strand.
AGTGGAACGTCACCTGCGAGAACTGCTGGGTCGCGAACCAGCCGGCGACGTACGCGCCGACTGCGTAGAAGGCCACGTAGCCCAGGTCGAGCAGGCCGGCGTAGCCGACGACCATGTTCAGGCCGATCGCCATCACCACGTACACGCAGATGACGACCATGTTGAAGACCGTCGGTACGAACTGGGCCGCCGTGTTGCTCGCGCCAACGGCGTTCACCAGGTCCTGCTGGTAGGACGGGTAGAAGAACAGCAGCACCGCCAGCCCGATACCGAGCGCGACCTTGATCAGCTTGGCCCTGTCGAGGCGCTCGATCATGCCCGGTCCGCCTCCGGCTCGCCGAGCAGGCCCTCGGGCCGGAACACCAGGATCAGGATGAGGATCGTGAAGACGATCGACTGCGTCCAGTCGGATCCCGGCGCGTGCCACGACAGGCCGTCGTTGTAGGCGGTGATCAGCCCGATGCAGAGCGCGCCGAGCGCGGCGCCGGTGAGGTTCCCGATCCCGCCCAGGACGGCCGCCGTGAATGCGAATAGCCCGAGCTGGAACCCGAGATCGAAACGCGTCTGGGTGTAGTACGTGACGTAGAGCACGCCGGCCGCCCCGGCCAGGGCGCCGGCAACGGCGAACGTGATCGAGATCGTACGGTTGACGTCGATGCCCATCATCCGCGACGCCTCGGTGTCCTGGGCGACAGCGCGCATCGCCTTGCCCTGGCGCGTGTTGCGTACCCACCAAACAAGCGACGCCAGCACCGGGATGGTGATCATCACGACCAGCAGCGACTTCAGCCGGTACGGCACGCCACCGAGATCGAAGAGCACGTGTGTCGGCATGATGTCGCCGACACCTGTGTAGTTGAACCCGTAGAACTGGGCCGAGGCCACGCCCGACAGGATGAAGGACACGCCGATCGCCGAGATCAGCGGCGCGAGCCTGGGCGCGTTTCTCAGGCGTCTGTAGGCGACGAACTCGATGCCCGTGTTCAGCGCCCCGCAGAACACCATCGCCACGAACAGCGTGAGCAGGAGTCCGCCGGCGGTGACGACGCCGGACTGCGACCCGTCCAGGCCGAGGTGGGTGCCGGCCACCGTGACGGTGATCATCGTCCCCCACATGAACACGTCGCCGTGGGCGAAGTTGATCAGCTCGATGATGCCGTAGACCAGCGTGTAGCCGAGGGCCACCAGGGCGTAGATCGCGCCCTGCGTGATGCCGACCAGCGTGACGCTGAGGAACTGGTCGGGAGCCTTGACGAAGTTGACCAGCAGCCAGACGGCCAGCACGACCAGCAGCAGGATCGTGAAGATGCGGTTGAGCTGCCCCGTGATACGGGGGAGCGCCGCGAGGACCGGCTTCTGCTCTGCGCGAGAGTCTGCTGTCATCGCGACGCTCCCCTTTGCTCGTCGTGTGGTGGTCTGGGGTGCTAGCCGGTGATTTCCTGCACCAGCTGCGTATCCGGGTTCACGACCGAGTCGGTGGTGAAGTGGCCACCCTTGCCGATGTCGATCGTGAACTGGTTCTGCCCGGAGATGTCACCGTTGTCGTCGATGGTGAACGTCCCCAGGATGCCGTCGGTGATCTGCATGCCGAACAGGTTCTTGGCCACGGAGGCCCGCGTCCCGTCGGACGCCTCGATCGCCTTCATCAGCACCTCGGTGGCCTGTGCGGCATACGCCGTGTACGGCTCGAGGCTGGAGAGGCCGTTCTCCGACTGGAATGCGTCCACGAACTCCTTGCCGGCACCCTTCAGCTGATCGGCGGGGACACCGGCGACCGAGGAGTACATACCCTCGCCCGCTGCGCCGGCCGAGCCCTGCCCGGTCAGCGTGGCGTCGGTCGTGAACCCGTCAGGAGCGATCAGCTTGACCGCGCCATCGTTCGGGCCCATGACGTCGACCTTGTCCTTGATCAACTGGCCGCCGTTCTCGCAAATCAGGCCGCCGAGGAAGATCGCGTCCGGGTTCGTGGCCTTGATCTTCTGCATCAGCGACTGGTAGTTCGGCTGCTTGCCGTCCCACGCGTCGAAGCCGACAACCTGGAGTCCGAGCTTCTCCGCCGCCTTCTTGAAGTAGTTGGCGACGCCGAGGCCGTATGCCTCCTTGTCGTTCAGCACGTACACGCGCTTCGCACCGATCGACTGTGCGAACGTCGCATCCACGGCGCCCTGGGAGTTGTCGATCGCGACGACGCGGGCGTAATTGCGAGTCCCGGTCGGGTAGTACTTGTCCGGCTCCCCGGGAAGACCGCTCTCGATGGTCAGTCCGGGCCACGTGTTGGCCGGGCTCACCATCGCGGTCGAGACCCGGTTCAAAACCGGAACCACGAGTTCAGCACAGCCGGAGTTGAACGTGCCGACGACGCCGATGACGCTCTGGTTCCGGGCGTACTCGTTGGCGTTGGAGGTGCAGGTCGCCGCGTCCCACTTGCCGGCCTGCTGCGTCGAGTCGTCGCACGACTGGTACTGCACTGTGTACTTGCCGGCCTTGTAGTCGTGCTGCTTGAGCACGTAATCGATCGCCTTGACCATCTGATCGGTCTGCAGCTTCGACGAGCCCTGCAAGGGCAGGTCCGAAACGATCGTGAACTGCCCGCTACCGCTCGGTGCACCGCACGTCGAGATGTTCAGCGGCGTCGCTGAACCGCTCCCGCCGCCGCTGCTGCCGCTACTGCCGCTACTGCTGCCGCACGCGGCCGCGAAACTCAGCGCCAGGGCAGCCGCCGCCAATACGGCTCGGCTTCCAACCACTCTCATCCGGCTCCTCCCGTCATGTTGACCTGATTGACGCCCGCGAGGGTGGTGTTCCCCCCGTCGCGACAGTGGTATTTACCATTCCCACACAGTCGGGGCAAGAGTTTGGACGAACGATCGGACGGATCCGTTTGCAGATGCGCATGGTCATTGGAGTCCTGGCACTTCTCACAGTGCCGGTGGGATCCCTCGCGGGTTGCAGCGACGGCAACTCTGCCGGGGGCGGCGCCTCGTCGGCTGCGCCGGCCGCGGCGGGCTGCCCCAAGCGGTGGGCGGCCGACTGGCAGGACTGGGCCGACAAGGTCGGCATGACGGTGTGGTGCCCGAGCTGGCTGCCGTCGCCGATCGACGGACAGATCGGCCCGCAGAACGAGTACAACACCGCCCGCTCGCCGGGCCGCCACTGGCAGCTCGGCTACGTCTGGCGGGACGAGGACTTCTCCGGCCTCGTCCACGTCGTGTTCGAGGGGATGCCGGACTCGATGTGGCCGCCCCGCTGCGCCGGGATGATGTGCTTCGCCGGGCCGGCCGGCAGATCGACCGTGGCCGGCCACAAGGTGCGCTGGTACGACCACAACATGGGCTCCAGCAGCGGCCACGTCGCCGCGGTGTTCCACGACGACGGCAACGCCTACATCGTCAGCATGCACGTGTTCGGGACGGTCGACAGGCAGCAGACCCAGGAGATGGTGCGCAAGATGGTGGCCGGCCTGGTCGCCGTTCCGCAGTCCGTGTAGGCTCCCCGGCCGTGGCCGACCCGACCCTGGATGTGTTCTGGCACGACGACGTGCTGCTGCACGACACCGGGAGCGGCGTGTTCGAGCATGACCCGTCGCCGCTGATCGAGGTCTCAGAGCTGCATCCCGAGAACGACGTGCGGATCCGCAACATCCGCTCGGCGCTGCGCAACGGCCCGATTGCCGGCCGGCTGCGCTGGCGGGACGGCCGCCATGCCGAGATCGACGAGCTGGTGCACCTGCACGATCCGGCGTACGTCGAGGAAGTGCGCGAGTTCTGCCTGGGCGGCGGCGGGGTGCTGGCCTGGAGCACCAGGGTGTGCGAGGGCTCCTGGCCGGCGTCGCTGGCGGCGGCCGGCACGGCTCTGGAGGCGACCCGGGCCGTGCTGGACGGTGAGTGCGCGCAGTCCTACGCGCTCGTTCGCCCGCCCGGCCACCATGCGCAGCCGGCCACCACGGACGGCTACTGCCTGTTCTCGAACACCGCCCTGGCCGCCGACGCCGCGATCCGCTCCGGCCTCGAGCGCGTCGCGATCATCGACTGGGACGTGCACCACGGCAACGGCACGCAGGAATGTCTGTACCGGCGCGCGGACGTGCTGGCGATCTCCCTGCACATGCCCCACGGCTCGTGGTCGGTGGCCCATCCCCAGACCGGGAGCTCGCTGGAGGCGGGGCTCGGCGACGGCGTCGGGCACAATGTCAACATCGAGCTCGGCTTCGGCAGCGGCGACGGCGCCTACGTGGACGCCATGGAGCGTGTGGTCGCGCCAATCGTCGACGCGTACCGGCCCCAGCTGGTGATGATCGCCTGCGGACAGGACGCGAACCAGTTCGATCCCAACGGCCGCCAGTGCCTCTCGATGGCCGGTTTCCGGCGGCTGGGCGAGATCACCCGCGACCTCGCCGACCGGCATTGCGACGGCCGGCTGGTGATGATCCAGGAGGGCGGGTACGCCCGGTCGTACTCTGCCCTGTGTATGCACGCGACGCTCGAGGGCGTGCTGCGCACCGGCCAGCTGCTCGCCGACCCGATGGCCTTTCTGCCCGACGACGCCGGGCGGGGCGAGGCGGGGATCCTGGCCGCCATCGGCTCGATGCGGCGCTACTGGCCGATCTGAGCTTGCGCCGCCGCCTAGTCTGAGGAGATGAGCACCAGACGGACGACGCGGGCCGACGTGGCGCGTGCCCTGTGGCTGCTGGGCCTGGACCCGCCGGTGGATGAGCGCGAGCTGGCCCGGGCGTGGCGCGGGCGCGTGGCCCGCACCCACCCCGACCTCCACATCGAGTCCGATCGCCGGTCGGAGGCCGCGACGCTGCTCACCACGGCGCTCAACGATGCGCGGCGGGTGGTCGCCGAGTGGATCGACTCGGGTCGCGAGTGGCCGGCCCCCGACGGCGGGACGGTCGCCCGTCCGCGGCCCGAGCGGCCGCAGCCGGAGACGCCGGCCGAGCCCGAGGTCTGCCGCCGCACCGGCCTACGACGCGGGGATCTCGTCCGCAGCTGGCCATACGACGGCGAGCCGGTCGCGGTGCGGCGCACCGAGGTGGAGGCCGGAGCGGGCGTCTGGGTGGTGTTCGAGGACGGCGGCGCTGAGCGGTCGGAGCGGGTGCGGCTGGCCGTCTACAGCTGCCCCGTGTGCGGTCAATGTGCGGGGCCGGAACGGGAGCAGTACCGGATCAGGCCTTGCCCCGACTGCCTCGCCGATCTCGAGCGCCTGGAGCGGCGGCCTGCCGAGGCGAGGCGGATCCGCTCAGCAATCGAGTCGCGGTCGGAGGCCGGCCGGGCGACGGCGCAAGGCCTGGACGCCGAGGATCTCGAGCAGCGCGCGGTCGACCGGCGGCGCTGGGCGCGGCGGCTGCGGGGCGCCGGCGACGAGGATCTCCACGCGGCGCTGCTGAGCGCGTTCGGCCGAGCGTTCGAGCGCTGGGCGGCCGAGCCTACGCGGGCCGACGGCGGCGCGCAGCGGAGCTGACGACGCGTTGGCGGCGTTCGACGACCGCCTCGCCGGTGGCCAGTAGGACCGCCGCCGCGTCCTGGGCCGGCGGCGTCGCGATCCGGATGGGGTCGCCGTCGAGGGTCACCCGGCCCGGCTGGACGCTGGCCACCCGGTCGGTCGCCCGGCGGTCGGCGGAGCGCTCGCGGTGCGCCTTGCGCGGGTGCAGGTGCGACGCGTGGAGCGCCCGGCGGACGGCCCGCGGCGAGAGCTCCAGGTTCGCACCTCCGCCCGGTGACCACAGCCGGCCGTAGCCGTCCCACGCGATCGCCGAGAACGCGACGACCATCACCGGCTCGCCGCGGTGCGGCGCGACGATCACCAGGTTGTTTCCCGCGTACAGCGCAACGTGATAGGGGTCGCCGGATGGCGCTCCCATGAAGACCAGGTCGCCGGGCCGCAGCTTGCCGGCGGCGATCGGCGTCGACAGCCGCCACAGCACGGCGGCCGTCGGGCGGCCGGGCAGGGGGAAGCCGGCGGCCGCGTAGGCGTAGTCGACCAGGCCCGAGCAGTCGAACCCTCCCTCGCCGCGGCTGTCGCCGCCCCAGATGTAGGGCCAGCCGAGCTGCTCCGCAGCGGCGGCGACGACCGCCAGCCGCGCCCGCCCGGTGTCCGTGGCCGCGGCCAGCACCGGTAGGTGGAGCACCGTCACCGGCGCCACCACCGGCGTGGCGGGCGCAGTGGCGTTCGGCTTTGGCTTCGGCGTCGCGTGGTGGGTGGGCGCCTTCCGGTGGTGGCGCTCGGCAGGGTGCCGGCGGTGGTGGCGGCGCTCGTGGTGGCGCCGGTGGTGGTTGTGGCGACGCTCGTGGTGCCGGCGGCCCTCGTGGTGCCGTCGGTGATGGTGTCGCGCGTGATGCTCCCGGCGGCGCTCACGGTGGTGGCGCCGGTGCTGCTCGTGGTGCCGGTGGTGGCGCTGCTGCTGATCGGTGTTTTCGCCGTCACCCTGGGTCGCCGAGGCGGCCGGCACCAGCAGCGCCGGAATGACCAGCAGCATGACGGCGACGACCCCCACCCACACCCGTCGCGGCGGGCGTCGTCGCGAAGGAGCGGAGCGACCCACGGACACGAACCTACCAGCGCGCCCGGACCGCCCCGCCAATCTTCACAAGGTGCTTTCAACTCCCGGGGTCTGACCCCGGTCTGACCCCGCTTGACGAACAATTCACGCACAATCGCGCACCGGACGGCGCCAATCCACGCTCCGCCCCGCGCCTTTCATCCAGGTTCCTCGCACGGTCCCGGCGTCTCCCGGGCCACCGCACTCCCACGGCGGGGCGTCCCGTCACGCACCCGTCGCGACATCGGCACGGAATCGCCACGCTCGGGGTCAGAGCGGGGTCAGACCCCGATGGTCGCCGCGCGCGGTCCGACCGCGGACGTGTGCTTACCGCGGCCTTGCCGCGGCCTTACCGCCCCAGCCGAGGATCTCGTCAACGGATCGCAGCCGGCGATCCAGAGCCAAGGAGTCGCGGAAATGCTGTCTCACCACCATCACATCGCACGGCTGGTTCGCAGGGCGGCGGCGGTCGCTCTGGTGGCACTCGCAACCGTGCCGGCGCTGACGTCGACCGCGAGCGCCCAGGTCAACGTGCTCGGGCCGCACGCCACCTTCTCGTGGGGCGACTGCTCGGTGCTCCTCGGCAACATCAAGACCGCGTCCGGCGCGGCTCGCGGTGGCGCAGACATCAGCTGCGGGCATTACCGCGGCACGATCAACGCGAAGGTCGACCTCTATCGGTGGAACGGCTCGCAGTGGGTGAACAAGGCGACGAGCGGGTGGGTCAGCGTGCACAACACGTATCAGCTGTCCGTCGGCACGGCGCAGCAGATCAGCTGCGGCGGGAACGCCTACTGGGACGACGTCGTGACCGTCAACGTCGACGGCGCGCAGCGCACGTTCGACCTGTACAACGGCCTCGGCTACTACGCGCAGTACGCCCCTCCGTGCTGATTGCGCAACCGGGTCTCGGCCGAGGGGTCAGCCGCACCGGCTCACCCCTCGGCGGCGTGCGTACGCAGGTTCCCGATCGCCGCGAGCTCGCCGGCCGCCGCGACCGAGCGGTAGAAACGCTCGGCGGTTTCCAGCTCGCTCTCGCCGTCCTGCACGGACCCTGCCGCCAGCAACGCAGCCCCCGCCGCCGCCCGAGCCGCAGCCGCATCCGCTGCCGATCCGATCTCCTCGTACGCCGCGGCCGAGTCGGCGAACCGGCGCTCGAGGAACGCGATCGCTGCGCCGGCCCAGGGGTTCTCCTGCGCCGGCCGAAGCACCGGGACGATCCGCTCGGCCATTCCACACGCGAGCCCGCTGCGGCCAAGGTCTCCGGCAACCAGGTAGGCCAGCTCGTACGCCTCCTGGCGCTCGAGCAGGTCGAGGAGCTCAGCGAGCAGGTGCTGCGCATCGTCGCGATCCCCGTGCAGGGCGGCGACCAGCGCGGCGAACGACAGCGCCTCGCTCAGGCTCTCGGGATCGTTGACGTGGCGTGCCGCCGACAGGGCGTCGGCCGCCATCTCCCCGGCGGTCCGGGCATCACCCCGGGCCGCGGCGATCCGGCCGAGCACGATCCGCACCGCCGGGCCGAGGTACCACGAGTCCGCTGGCTGGACGACCATCGGCCTGACGCTGCGCTGTGCCACGTCCCAATCGCCCGTCAGGTACGCCAGCGAGGCCAGGTCGACCGACGTCATGTCGATCGCGCTCCGGGTCTCCCGACGGCGCGCGGCACCGAGGGCCTCCTGCTCGGTGACCAGCGCCGAGCGGACGTCGCCGAGCTGCCAGAACCCATGGGCGAGGTTCGCGAGCGACGACGCGAGCGGCCTGCCCAGCCGTCGCTGCGCCTCGACCGCCCCGCGGAGATGCCCGAGCCCGTCGCGATCGCCGGCCCCGGTCATGCACATCCCGAGCACCATCAAGGCATTTGCGGCCTGCTCCTCGAGTCCGAACTCGGGGGCGGCGGCGATCACGTCGCGCGCCACCGCCTCGGCCTCCTTGAGCCGGGACGCCACGGCGATGTCGCTGCAGTACATCGCCGCGACGCGAACACGGGTTGCGGACGGCGCCCCGTCCCGTACCCGGCCCCACGCCCGGTCGGCGAGCTCGGATGCCGCCTGTCCCTCGCCCTGCGTGCGGAGCAGCGTGGCGATGCGGATCTCGGCCAGCGCCGCGGACTCCGGATCGCCGAGCGCGAGAAACGCATCGCGGGCCTGCGTCAGCTCCGGCATGCCAGCGCGCTCGGTGAACAGGGCGGTGCCCAGCTCGAGCAGCAGATATGGGTGGTCAGGGTCGTCGCCGGGCGTGAGGTCGACCGCCGCCCGCAGCAGCCGGCAGCCGGCGGGGCTGGCGCCGAGCGCCACCGCGCGCCGGCCGGCCTTGCGCACGACGGGCCCCGTTCGGGATGCCAGCTTTGCGTCATCGCCCGTCCCCGATGCGCGCGCGTAGTCCAGGGCGGCGACCAGATGGTGCGCGAGCGCATCCAGGAGGTCATCCCGTCCGGCGGAGACCGACTCGATCCAGTCGGCGGCGGCCAGGTGCATCCGTCCCCGATCGGTGCGTGGCAGGCGGCCGTAGGCCACCTCGCGCACGAGCACGTGGCCGAATGACCACTCGGTTTCTCCGGCGACCGTCGACGAAGGGTGCCGCCGGATGAGATCGCCCTGGTGGAGGCGGAGCGCAGCGGCAGTGGCATCGCTCTCGTCGACATCCGCCAGACTGGCGGCCGCTCTCAGCCAGAACACCGACCCCAGCACGGAGGCGGCCTGCAACAGCAGCCGGTCGTCCGGTCCCACGGCGTCCAGCCTGGCGCCGATCACACCCTGGATGGTCTCCGGCAGCGGCCGCTCCCCGCCAGCTGTGCCACCACCGTGCACGAGCAGGCGCGCGCATTCCTGCGCGTACAGCGGATTGCCTCCCGCGCGTTCGACGAGCGATGCTCGCTCCACGCTGGTCAGGACGGCCGGCCCGTCGAGCAGCAAGTCGACGAGCTGCTCCGTGCTCGCTTCGGACAGCGGACCCAGCGCCAGCGTCGATGTGCGGTCGCCCCAGTCGGGACGCCGATCCAGGAGTTCGGGGCGTGCGGTGCAGACGACCAGCAGCGGCACCCCCGCCGTCCACTCGACGAGGTGCTGCACGAAGTCGAGCGTCGCGTCGTCGGCCCAGTGGATGTCTTCGAACACGAGGACGGTCGGCCCGCGCATCGCCATCGCCTCGAAGAGCCTCCGCCACCCGGCGAATGCGTCAACCGGGGCGGCTCCGTCGAATGCCCGGGCCAGGCCCAGCAGCGGGCCGACCTGCTGCTCGAGCCACACCCGGTCATGCTCATCGCGGATCAGGTGCGCCAGGGCAACGGACAGCTTGGCCGCCGCCTCATCCGGTGGATCGGACTCCAGCACCCCCGCCTCGGCCTTCACCATCTCGCTGACGGGCGCGAAGACGCTGGTCTCGCCCGACGGCAGCGAGCGCCCGGCCCTCCAGGACACTCCCCGCGGATCCGCGTCGAGCCTGGCAAGCAGCTCCGACACGAGGCGCGTCTTGCCGACCCCGGGGACGCCGACGACCGTCGCCAGCGCGGGTCGGCGGTCGGTGCAGGCCTGCTCGAACGCCGCCGTCAGCCAGGCGAGCTCGCCCGTCCGCCCGACCAGCCCAACGGCCGGCTGGTCCTCGGCGTCGAGGCTTCGCTGCGGAAGCGGGCGAAGCAAGCGCCAGGTGCCGTCGGCGGCATCGGAGCACACCTGGCTCACAAACCGGCCTCGCAGCGCCCGGTAAGCCGCCGCGCTGGCCAGCACGTCACCGGGCGCGGCGATCGCCTGCACCGATGCGGCCCGCTGAGCGACCCCTCCGGCAGCCGCAGCCGCCGCGTCGCCCGCTCCATCCACGGACACCAGCGCCTCGCCGGTGTCGAGGCCGATGCGCACCACCGCATCGGGTACCTCCTCGGCGATCTCGGCCACGATCGCGAACCCCGCCCGGGCCGCCCGTTGTGGGTCATCCTCACGCGTGTTCGGGGCGCCGAACACGGCCCGCACGTCACCGCCGGCCGAATGGCCGACGAGCCCCCCGAACCTCTCGATACAGGCCTCGGCCACCGTGCGCATTCGGGGCACGAGCAGCTCGATGTCCTCGACATCGGTTCCGGCGGCCGGCGAAAGCTGCGCCACGAGCAAGGAGACGACCTTCCGCTCGCGCCGGTCGCGTCCCTCCGGCGACGCGCTGAGCACCTCGGCCGCTGGGTCGGCCGGCGGAGCGGCGAGCGCCGGGTCGTGCTGGAGGATCCGCCGTTCCATCGCCGCGAGCTCGGGCGACGGCTCGATGCCCAGCTCGTCGACCAGCGTCCGGCGTGCGGCCTGGTAGGCGGCCAGCGCGTCGGCCTGCCGGCCGGCTCGGTAGAGCGCCAGCATCAGCTGTTCCTGCAGGCGCTCGCGTAGCGGGTTGTCGGAGACCAGCGCCTCCAGCTCGGGGATCAGCCGCGCATGGTCGCCGAGCGCCAGGTCGGCGGCGATCCGATCCTCGACGCAGGCCGCCCGCGTGTCGTCCAGCCGGCGGATATCGGCGGCGAAGCCGTCCTCGTACCGCAGATCGGCGAGTGCCGATCCGCGCCACATCGAGAGCGCGCCGGAGAGCTCCCCGCTTGCCCGTCGTGCGTCGCCCTCGGCCAGCGCCCCGCGGCCCGCCCGCCACGTCTGCTCGAAGCGGTTCAGGTCGAGCGCCTCGGCCTCGACCGAGAGCCGGTACCCGCCGGGATGGCTGGTCACGACCCGGGGGTTGTCCGCACCGTGCTCGATCCGCTTGCGCAGCTCGCTGACGTAGACCTGCACCGCCTTGGTCGCGGTGGCCGGGGGCCGTCCCGCCCACAGCACCTCGATCAACTCGTCGGCGGACACGACCTCGCCGAACCGAAGCCCGAGGGCGGCGAGGATCATCCGGTGCTTCGCCGCGCCCAGCCGGATCGGCGAGCCGTCCGCGAGCGCCATGACAGGGCCGAGGATCGCCAGCTCGAACGAGCGAGCCGTGTCGTGACGTTGCGGCGCCGTCGCGCTGCCGGTGGAGCCGCTTGCGTCGGACATGTGGAAGACCCTACGCCTGCGAATCCGGATATGCCGTCGGGCTGGCGACGGATCGAGTCGCGCAGATTTGGAAACCCGCGGCTCGCGCCGATCTCTCTTCTTGACGCGCCCCGACGAGCCGGAGGAACCTTGACCTCGGCCTGGGCGACGACGCCCCACTTTGGCGACACCCGCGCCGGCGCTTCGCTTCGCGCTGGTCGAGCCGCTGGCGGCGAGCTCCTGTTCGAGCTCGAACGAGCGAGCTTCGCGTCCGCCGGGCACCGTCCCGCGGCGGGTATTCTCGGGGCATGGGTGTCCTGCGCGGGGTCGTCGAGGCGGATCTGCAGGAGTTCTACGAGCACGAGCGCGATCCGGAGGCATCGGCGATGGCCGCGTTTCCTTCTCGCGACCGTGACTCGTTCATGGCGCACTGGGCGAGGACGCTCGCGAACGACTCCGCGCTGACGTGGACGATCGTCTGCGACGGCGAGGTGGCGGGCAACATCGGCTGCTGGGCGGCTGACGGGCGCAGGCTCGTGGGCTACTGGATCGGGCGAGAGTTCTGGGGCCGCGGGCTCGCGACGAAGGCCCTCGCCGAGCTCGTGGACATCGTCGATGCGCGTCCGCTCCACGCGGAGGTCGTGAACACCAACGTCGCCTCGATCCGCGTGCTCGAGAAGTGCGGGTTCACCCAGGTCGAAGCGCACGTGGGCGACGACGGGATCGAAGAGCTCATCCTGGAGCTGCGCTGATCCGAGCTCGCCGGTCGTTAGACAAGCGGGCGACCGGCAACGCGGCGATGGGTCATTCGACCGCCCGAACCGTGCTCTCCCACTACAGCCACGTCTACGCGGAGGCTTCACGCGGCCGCGCCGTAGAAAAGGCCCGGAACCGCCTGGCGAGAGGGGTTCCGAGCCTATGGGCGGTACTGGGCTCGAACCAGTGACCCCCAGCTTGTCGAGCTGGTGCTCTCCCAACTGAGCTAACCGCCCGGGAGACTGCCGGCGAAGGATACAAGGTCGGCTCCGGGGCGGGGCTACGTGACGGCGAAGTACACGCTGAGCAGCAGGCCCGCCACGAAGCAGTAGGCGGCGAACGGCGTCAGCCGGTTCGTCTCGAAGTACCGCATCAGGAACCGCACCGAAAGGTAGGCGGTGAGCGCCGCGCAGAGCGCGGCGACCACCGCGGGCCCGCGCACGCCGTTGCCCTCGGAGCCGAACAGCTCGGGCAGCTTGAGCAGGGCCGCGGCGCCGATGATCGGCGTCGCCAGCAGGAACGAGAAGCGCGCGGCGTCCTCGTTGGACAGCCCGACCAGCAGGCCGCCGGCCATCGAGGCGCCGCTCCGCGAGAAGCCCGGGATCAGCGCCAGCGCCTGCGCGGCGCCGACACCGATCGACCCGGCCCAGCTCATCTCGGCCGCGATCCGGTTGTCGGGGTCGCCGGCCTCCGGGCCAGGCGCACGACGGCGCAGCCGCTCGGCGCCGTACAGCATCACGCCGTTCAGCATCAGGAAGAACGATGCAGAGGCGGCGGAGGCGAACACGCCGCGCAGCGCGTCCTCGGCCAGCAGCCCGATCACGCCGGCCGGAACGGTGCCGATCACCAGCAGCCAGCCCAGCCGCGCCTCGGGGTTGTCGTCGCGGATCTCGCGCTCGGCCAGCGATCGCCACATCCCCCACAGGATCCGCTTCCAGTCCTCGAGGAACACCAGGAACAGGACGATCGCCGTCGCCAGGTGGGTCGCTACCAGGAAGGTGATGAAGTACGCGTCGTTCTGGTGGATGTCCCAGCCCAGCAGCTGGGGCAGGATCACGCTGTGCCCCAGGCTGGAGATCGGGAACAGCTCCGAGAATCCCTGCAGCAGGCCGAGCACCACAGCCTGGCCGTACGAGATCGGCCCCGCGAGAATCGGCAGCATCAGGCGCGGGCGGCGCGCCCGGACTCGAACCAGGCGAAGATGAAGCAGCCGATGCCAAGGAACAGCGAGGCGATGGCGTGCTTGACGTGGTGGTGTGATGACCCGGCTTGGTGGCCGAGGGCGTCGGGCAGGGGCAGCGAGCCCGCCGGCTCCACTGCGTAGAGGATGGCCAGCCCGATGAACAGCACGCCCGCGACGACGGCCACGGGCACGAGGATGCGTCTGCGATCGGTCACGGATCGAGCGTACGGTCGGTGACCCGCGGCCGCGCCCCTCTGCGGTGATGTCTGTGCGGTACCACCACGGGGGTGGACGGCGTACTCTTGAACCGTGCGCCGCGTCGGCAAACCGGATCCCTATGACCTGATCGCCCGGCTCGCCCGGTTGGTCGCCGGCGACTCGCTGCTCGGCGACCTCCGGCTGGTCGCGGTGCTGGTTGTGCTGGGCGGGGTCTCGGTCGTGCTGGTGCCGCCCGACCGGCCCAGCCTGCCCGTCACGCTTGCCCTGGTGGTCGCCGTCTCGGTCACGGCGACGATGTGGCGCCGCAATCCCCTGCTGGGCGTGGTTCTCGCCGCGCCGTTCGCCGCGATCCTGGCGTCCGCGGGCGCCGTGCTGCCGGCGGTCGCCGGCCCCGGGATGCTGCTCGCCGCCACCGCCGACCACGCCAGCCCGCAGGCGCGCCGCCGGCTGATCTGGATCGGCGCGTTCGCCGCCGCGATCGGCATCGAGATGCTGAGCGACCTCGATCTCCCCGAGAGCCGAGGGGACTTCCAGTCGCTGGTGCTCTCCGGGGTGCTGTGGGCGGCGGCGCTGTACGTGGGCACCGAGCAGCGGCGCCGCCGGGAGGCCGCCGAGGGCCTGCGCGTCTCCCTCGAGCACGAGCGGCGGCTGGCCGGCGCCGAGGAGCGGACGCGCGTGGCCCGTGACCTGCACGACGCCATCGGCCACGCCGTCAACGTGATCGCGATCCAGGCCGGTGCCGGCCGCCTGCAGCTCGATCACGACCCGGAGCGGTCGCGCGCCGCGCTGCGGGCCATCGAGAGCACCGCGCGTGACGCGGCCGAGGAGCTCGACGGGCTGGTCGGCACGCTCCGCGGCGATGAGGCTGCCACACTGGCGCCGCCACCCAGCCTGGCCGGGATCTCGCACCTGATCGACGGCTACCGGGCCGCCGGCCTCGACATCACCGTGGTCGAGCGAGGCAGCGGCTGGCGGGACGGCGCCACCGTCGGCGCGACCGCATACCGGATCCTCCAGGAGGCGCTGACCAACGCCGCCCGCCACGGCGCCGCGCGGCCGGTGACGGTGACCATCGTCCACGGCACCGACGCCGTGACGATCGAGGTCGCGAACGAGCTGGCCGGCACCGGCGCCGCCGGCCGCCGCGGCCACGGCATCCCCGGCATGCGTGAGCGCGCGGCGCTGATCGGCGGATCGCTGCAGACCGCCGTCGATCGCGGCCGGTTCGTGCTGTACGCGCACCTGCCCCACCGCACCGAGCCGTGACCGTCAGCGTCCTGGTGGCGGACGACGAGCGGCTGATCCGCGTGGGGCTGCGGGCGACGCTCGAGACCACGCCCGACATCCGCGTGGTGGCCGAGGCCGAGAACGGTGCCGAGGCCGTCGACCGCGCCCAGGAGCTGCGCCCCGACGTGGTGCTGATGGATATGCGGATGCCGGTGATGGACGGCATCGCGGCGACGGCGGCAATCGCCGACGATGGGCTGGGCCGCGTGCTCGTGCTGACCACGTTCGAGTCGGACGACCTGGTGCTGGACGCGCTCGGCGCCGGCGCCAGCGGCTACCTGCTGAAGCGCTGCCGGCCCGAGGAGCTGATCAATGCGATCCGCGTGGTCGCCGCGGGCGAGGCGGTGCTCGCATCGTCCGTCGCGGCCGCCGTCGTCCGCCGGCTGCGCCGCGTGCCGCGGTTCGCCCAGGCGGCGTCGCTCCGGATCGGCGAGCTGACCCCGCGCGAGCACGAGATCCTGCTGCTGGTCGCCCAGAGCCTCTCGAACGCCGAGATCGCCGCCCACTGCTCGCTGTCCGAAGGCACGGTCAAGACGCATGTCAAGCACGTGTTCGCGAAGCTCGGGCTGCGCGACCGCGCCCAGGCTGTGGTCTTCGCGTACGAGACCGGGCTGGTCGTGCCCGGCGAGCCGCCCAGCGCCTAGGCGTCCAGCATGCCGACCACCTGGAACCACGGCGGCTCCGGCCACGGGTTGCGGTCGAGCCGCATGCCCAGTCGCGACATCACCGCCTGCGATGCGGTGTTCGTGTGCTCCGTGGTGGCCACGATCCGCTGCAGGCGCATCTCGCCGAACCCGTAGGCGATCAGCGCCGCCGCCGCCTCGGTCGCGTAGCCGTTGCCCCGATGCGCCGGATCGAGCATCCAGTACATGCCGACGGCGGGCAGAAACCGCCGCGCGCGCTCCTCGTCGGGGTCGCGCGGCCACGTCTCCAGCAGGCCGAACGGGCCGAACGACGGCACCAGCCCGCAAAGCCCGACCAGCGTGCCGCCGGCCCGCAGCGCGATCGCCCGCTCGCCATACGGGGGCTGCAGCAGGGCGCCGAGTTCGCGGTAGCTGGCGACCCGCCAGGCCAGCGTCGCCCGCTGCCGGTCGTCCGGAATGTCAGGTTCCAGCGCGCGATACGCCGGAAAGTCCTCGGATGTGAGCGGCCGTACCGACAGCCTCTCCGTCGTGAGTGCGGGCATCTCCGTCATGTGGCCGACAGGTTATTCGGTTTTTGCCTGCGATTCACGCTTTTCTTACGGCGGACTCATGCCGATCTTGCATCCGTGATGCTGACTGTACATACGGTGAAACGGGTCCACCGCACATGTCTCGCCGCCTCGGCGGCGCTCGTGATCGGCCTCGTCGGTGCCTCTTCGGCCTCGGCGATGACGATCCTCCATCTGGGCGTCAAGGGGCCACGGGTGTCCGAGGTGCAGCGGCTGCTGCACATCCGGGCGAACCGCCTCTACGACCACCGCACGTACCTGGCGGTGCGCCGCTTCCAGGCGCATCACCACCTGCTGGTAGACGGGCAGGTCGGCCCGCACACCTGGTCGGCGCTGCACCGATCGCCCGCGCATCACGCGAAGCGCCACCACAGCCACCATCGGCGGCACGCGGACGGCGTCCTGCGGCTGGGCGTCAAGGGCAAGCGGGTGGCCGACGTGCAGCGGCGCCTGCACATCCGAGCAAACCGGCTGTTCGACCACAGAACCTATCTCGCGGTGCGCAGATTCCAGGCACGGCATCATCTGCTGGTCGACGGACAGGTCGGCCCGCGCACCTGGTCTGCACTGCACCGATCGCCGGCACATCACAAGAAGAAGCGCCACCACAGCCACCATCGCCGCCATTCCAACGGCGTCCTCCACCTGGGCGTGCGTGGGCCGCGGGTCTCACAGGTGCAGCGGCTACTGCACATCCGCACGAACCGGCTCTACGACCGGCGAACATACCTCGCGGTGCGCCGCTTCCAGGCCCGCCGCGGCCTGCTGGTCGACGGCCAGGTCGGCCCGCAGACCTGGGGCGCCCTCCACCGCCCCGCGCCGCGCATCACCGGCAGCTCGCTGGCCGTCCGTGCGCTGCACGTGGCGATGCAGTACCGCGGCGTCAAGTACGTGTGGGGCGGCTCGACGCCGCGCGGCTTCGACTGCTCGGGGCTGATCTGGTACGCCTACCTCAGGCTGGGCGTCTCGATCCCGCGAGTCACCTACGGCCAGTGGGAGATCGGCCGTCACGTGTCGCGGAGCCAGCTGCGGCCCGGCGACCTGCTGTTCTTCCACAAGCGCGGACACGTCGGCATCTTCATGGGCCACGGCTGGTTCCTGCACGCGCCGATGACCGGCCAGGTCGTGCACGCGAGTCGGTTCCGCGGGTGGTACACGTCGCACTACGACGGCGCCGTCCGGATCGGCTAGATGCCGCCGTGTGGTCTGTGGTTGTTGTACCA
The DNA here is from genome assembly GCA_963720885.1 of uncultured Actinomycetes bacterium. Lineage (GTDB taxonomy): Bacteria > Actinomycetota > Thermoleophilia > Gaiellales > JAICJC01 > DATLLN01. Next base: position 350,888 of record CAVRGW010000005.1, read on the forward strand.
GCGCAGCCAGCCGGGCAGGGCTTTGGCGCGGTGGATGCTGGATGGGTAGACGAGGCCGTAGGCCCATTCGCGTTGGAGGATGCGGATGAAGGCTTCGGCTTTGCCGTTGGTGCGTGGTGTGTAGGGCTTGGTGCGGATGTGGCGGATGCCGTGGTTGGCGAGCAAGCGGGCGAACGCGTTGGAGCGGTAGCCGGCGCCATTGTCGGTGAGGATCCGCTGGATCGGTGTGCCCTGGTCGGCGTAGGTGTGGATCACGTGTCTGGTGAAAGCGACGCAGTCGATCGCTTGCTCGGAGTTGCGCAGCTCGACCTGAGCGTGGCGGGAGTGGTCGTCGACTGCGACATGGGCGAATGACCAGCCGGCCCGGCGGCTCTTGTTGCCGCCGCCGAGCACGCGCTTGCCGACCTGCCAGAACCGGCCGAGCTTCTTGATGTCCAGATGCACCAACTCGCCAACAGCGGCGTACTCATACCGATTCGCCGCCGGCCTCGGCTGCTGGGCTTGACGCGACACACCGTGACGGCGAAGCACCCGCCAGATCGTCGACGCCGGCCGACCCAACGCAGCCGACAACGAGCGCGGACCCCACCCCGTCTGCCGACGCAACTCAAGAATCTGCTGCTCCGCCTCGACCGACAACCGATGCGGACAATACCGAGCGACCGGCGGCCGATCCCGCAACCCATCCCACCCCGCCTCATCAAACCGGCGCAACAACCGATACGCCGTCGAACGGCTCATCCCACAGGCCATCGAAGCGGCCTGCGGACTGAGCCCCGAAAGCACCAACCCAACAAGCCGACACCGCGCCTCCCACGAATGCCGCAATCTGAGCGGTCGCCTACCCTCCACCATCACGGGCCTCCCTCGAGCAGTGGTCCTCATCAACCACAAGGCTCGTCGGAGGCCCGGACACCGTCAGCCGTCTCGCAGGCTCATAGGTCCTACAGCTAGATCTTCTCGAGCGGCGCGTAGCCGAGCACCAGCCGGCGCTCCGAGCGGTCGTCCCGGAACCGGACAACCACGATGCCGTCGCGGTCGACCCCGGTGACGATGCCCTCGCCCAGCGTGCCGTGCCGCACCTCGTCGCCCACGGCGAGCGCCGGCACATCCACCTTCGGCGCCTGGAACGCGGCCCGTGACGACGCCGATGCGGCCGCCGAAGCCGCGGCCCACGCCGGCGCCTGGCGCTCCCACTCGATGCCACCCTGCGGCAGCTCGTCCAGGAAGCGCGACGGCATGTTGTAGGAGCGGGCGCCGAAGATCGTCCGCGACCGGGCGTGGGTCAGCGTCAAGCGCTCCCGGGCTCGCGTCATGCCGACGTAGCAGAGCCGCCGCTCCTCCTCGTCGTTCAGCTCGTCGAGCGAGCGCTGGTGCGGGAAAAGCCCCTCCTCCAGCCCGATCATGAACACCACCGGGAACTCCAGGCCCTTGGCGTTGTGCAGCGTCATCAACGTCACCTGCGACCGCTCCTCGGCCAGGCTGTCCGAGTCGGTGTAGAGCGAGATCTCCTGCAGGAAGTCGGCCAGCCGGCCGCCCTCCCCCGCCTCCTCGCCCCGCGACTCGTACTCGCGGGCGACGCCGACCAGCTCCTGGAGGTTCTCCATCCGGCCCTGGGCCTCGATCGTGCGGTCGGCCTCGAGCATCTCCGCATACCCGCTCTTGGCCAGCACCTCCTCCAGCAGCGTCGGCGACGGAGGCCTCCGCGGCCCGCTCGCGGAGCCCCTGGATCAGGTCCCGGAAACGTGTCACGCTGGCGACCGCCGCGCCGCTCAGCGGGCTGGCATCGATCTGCTCGATCGCTTCCCACAGCGACTGGCCCATCGCCCGGGCGTGGTTCGACAGCCGATCAAGCGATGTGCCGCCGATCCCCCGCCGCGGCTGGTTGACGATCCGCCGCAGCGATATCTCGTCGGCCGGGTTCTCGATCACCTGCAGGTAGGCCACAGCATCCTTGATCTCGGCCCGGTCATAGAACTTCGGGCCGCCGATCACGCGGTAGTCGACGCCCTGGCGGGTCGAGCAGATCCTCGAGCACCCGGGACTGCGCGTTCATCCGGTAGAACACGGCGACGTCGGCCGCGGACATGCCGCCGTCCATCGCATCCTGGATGGCGCCGGCGACGAACCGAGCCTCCGCGTGCTCGTCCTCGGCCTCGATCACCCGCACAGGGTCGCCGGATCCCAGATCCGACCACAGCTGCTTGGGCGCCCGCCCCCGGTTGTGCGCGATCACCGCGTTCGCGGAGTCGAGGATGGTCTGCGTCGAGCGGTAGTTCTGCTCGAGGCGCACCACATAGGCGTCGGGGAAGTCCTGGTCGAACTCGGAGATGTTGCGGATGTCCGCCCCACGGAACGCGTAGATCGACTGGTCCTGATCGCCGACGACGGCCAGGTTGCGGTGCCCGGCCGAGAGCAGCGAGACCAGCCGGAACTGCGCGTGGTTGGTGTCCTGGTATTCGTCGACCATCACGTAGCGGAATCCCCGCTGCCAGTGCCGCCGGACGTCCGGGAACGCCTCCAGCAGGCCGACGGTCTTCATGATCATGTCGTCGAAGTCCATGGCGTTGGCGGCCTGCAGCCGGCGCTCGTAGTCGTCGTACACCTCGGCCACGGTCTGCTCGAAGAAGCCGCCGATCGTCTCCGAATACAGCTCCGGCGTCAGTAACCGGTCCTTGGCGCGGGAGATCGCGGAGTGGATCGAGCGCGGCGTGAACCGCTTGGGATCCTTGCCCTGCTCCTCGAGGATGTTGCGTACCAGTCGCACCTGGTCGGCCTGGTCGTAGATCGTGAAGCTCGAGCGGTAGCCGATCAGCTCCGCGTCGCGGCGCAGCATGCGGCCACACGCGGAGTGGAACGTCATCACCCACATGCGCGCCGCGATGTGGCCGCCCACCAGCTGCTGGACGCGCTCCTTCATCTCGGTCGCCGCGCGGTTGGTGAAGGTGATGGCGAGGATCTCGTAGGGCTCGGCCCGGCCCTCGGCGATCAGGTGGGCCACGCGGTGCGTCAGCACCCGCGTCTTGCCGGAGCCCGCGCCGGCGACGACCAGCAGCGGCCCCTCCGTATGGAGCACGGCCTCCCGCTGCTGCGGATTGAGTGTGTCGAGGCTGAGCGCGGAGGTCACGGAGCCGACAGCACCTGGCCCAGCTCCTCGCCCATCCAGGCCGCTGCGGCATCCAGCGCGTTCGGGTCGGCCGACTTGAGCACGATGTCGACCCGGCGCACGCCGTCGTCGAACTGGGGATAGCTGCCGACCGCCACTGCGGGGTGCTCGTCCAGCGCTCGCTCGAGGACGGCCACGATCTGCGATTCGGTGGTGCGGTAGCTCAGCCGGACGGCGCGGATCGGCCGCGTCCCGCCACCGAGCACCGTGCGCTCCGCCACGCGGAAGGTCGCCTCCATCTCCGCCGGCACGCCGGCCAGCACGACCACGTTCTCCAGCCGGAAGCCGGGCGCCCCTCCCAGCGGGTTGTCGACCGGCTGGGCGCCGGCCGGGAGCATCGCGAACCGCTCGACGTACTCGTGGGTGTGCTCGGGGAACCGCCCGCGCAGCGCCGCCAGCGATGCTGCATGTGCCTCGAGGCCGACGCCGAACGCCGCCGCGACCCCCTCCCGCGTCACGTCATCGGGCGTGCCGCCGAGACCGCCGGTGACGATCAGCCATCGGCACTGCGGGCGGCGCTCACGAACGAAGCCGGCGATCTCCTCCACGTCGTCGGGGACTGCGGCCAGCATCCGCACCGGCAGTCCCAGCACGGCGAGCCGCCCGGCAAGCCAGCTGCCGTTGGTGTTGGCGATGTCGCCGGACGTGATCTCGTCGCCGACGGTCAGGATGATGGCGTGGTCGTCGGCGCTCCGCACACGACGGATTCTATCCGCCGGCACCCGGGGCAGCCCCCGGCCGGCACCCGCGCAGGATGCCGGACGGGGGGTGCGCGGGGTCACCGGACGACGACCACCACGGTGCGGCTGGTGCCGCCCAGGTTGACCGCTGTCGCGGGCGCGACGACCCGCAGCAGGTAGCGCCCGGGCAGCCGCGGGACGACCGTCGCGGAGTAGCCGGATCGCGAACCGAGCCGCGGCCCGGCGACCGGCGTCCAGCCGCGCGACGTCAGCAGCTGCACGGTGACCCGGGCGCCCGGCGCCGAGGGCCCGACCGAGCCGGACAGCCGTACCGGAAGGCCGCGCCGCACCGCGGCACGGTCGGCGGCGATGGTCACCCGGCGGTGGACGCCGATCGTGCGCTGCACGGCGACGGTCGGCTGGTCCGCCAGCTCCGCTCGGAAGGTGGCCGACCGGCCGGGCGACACCGTCCAACGGACGCGCCCGTCGGCACCGCTGATCAGCACCCGGGCGGGGCCGAACGCCGCACTGCCGGCGGGGCGGCTGGAGACCAGCACCCGCGTGCCGGCCAGCGGCTGGCCGCCGGCCGTCGCGTCGAGCACGATCGTCCCCGACCGGCCGAACACCAGCTGCGTCGGCCCGGATGCCACGTCCAGGTGGACGCTCGCCGGGTTGGCGACGGCGAACTGCCACATCAACGGGCCGGCGAGGTTGCCCGAGCGGTCGGCGACTGTCACCGCGATCGTATGGACGCCCGCGCCGAGGTTGCCCGGTGCGTAGCGGAACCGGGAGCCGTCGAACGTCCCCCACGCGGTCACGTCCGACCCGTCCACGGCCACCCGCAGGCTCGCCGCGTCGATGCCGGAGCCGGCGTCGGCCACGTCGAACCCGATCACCGCGGCGCCGGGCACGGTCGCGCCGGGGGCCGGGAGCCGCCCGTCGAGAGTCGGCGCCGCCTCGTCGTGCACGCCGAAATGCCACTCGAACGGCGCTGCCGGGTTGCCGGCACGGTCGGAGACCCGGGCGACCACCACGTGGTCGCCCAGCCCGAGCAGCTCCTGTAGTTGGTAGGTGAAGCGGCCGCCGGAGAAGGTTCCCAGCCGGCTGATGTCGCGGCCGTCGAGTGTCACGGCGACCGTCGCCGGGTCGACGCCCGCGCCGGCGTCGAACGCGGCCACCGAGATCGCGGGCGTGCGGTCGGACGACGACGATCCGGCGTCCGGCCGGGGATCGCCCAGCGTCGGGGCGGTGACGTCGGCCACCCGGAACGTCCAGGCGGTCGGCGCCAGCGGGTTACCCGACCGGTCGGCGGCCAGCACGCGCAGCTCGTGGGAGCCGAACGCCAGATCGGACGCCGGGACGTAGGTGAATCGCGTCCCGTCGAACGCACCGGCCGGCGCGACGTCCATGCCGTCGAGCAGCACCCGCAGGGTCAGCGGGTCGATCCCCGTCCCCACGTCGCTCAGCGTGAACGCGATCTGCGGCCGGCGCAGCTCCGACGCGGAGCCGGCCGCCGGCGCTGCATCCGAGAGCACCGGCGCCGCGGCGTCCACGACCCGGAACGTCCAGAACCCGTCGCGCGAGTTGCCCGCGTTGTCGACGGCCCGCCAGGTGACGGTGTGCTGGCCGTAGGACAGGTCGGCGGCAGGCGCGAACGTCGCCGCCGCACCGCTGACCGCCATCGGCAGGCCGTCAACGGAGGCGGTCAGGCTGGCCAGCCCGCTCGGCCCTGGATCGACCGAGAACGAGACCGGCGCCCGCCGGTCCTGCGTGCGGTCGGCCGGAGTCATGGCCAGCGCGGCGGGCGCCGAGTGGTCGACCCGGAGGCTGAACGGCACGTAGGCGGACTCGCCGGCCACGTCGCGGACGACGACCGTCATCGCGTGTTCGCCATCTGCGTAGGCCGACGGATTCACGCACAGGTCCCCGGCGTACGACACCGCTCCGGGATGCAGTGCCGTCCCGGCGGGCACGGTGTCCGAGGCGACCTCGGTCCCGCGGTCGTCCAGCAGCCGGGCGGACGCGACGCCCGACCCGGCGTCCGCCGCCGAGACGGTCAGGCACACGGGCTGCGAGCTGCTCTCCCACCTGCCGGCGGCCAGCGGCCCCGACAGCTCGGCCGTCGGAGCATCGTCGTCGCGCAGCGTCAGGGACAGCGAGTCGATTGCGACGGAGTTCTGCCACTTGTCCCCGTAGGTCTTGCCGTCGATGCTCCGGAGCTGCACCGTGAACCGCTCCTTGCCCGCAGGTACCGGCCAGGTTGCCGACCCATCGTCGTCCGCCGAGCGCAGCACCGGCTGCTTGCTGATGTCCTCGTTGTGGAGCGCCGCCCGCAGCTGCACCCGCGAGTTCGGTGTCGTCCGGTAGCTGAGGCGGATCGAGCCGGACAGGATGGTCACGCCGGGCGGGGTCTCCCAGCGCCAGGCGCCGTAGGCGTCGGCCGCGACCGGGCCTGACAGGAAGATCCGAAGCGGCGACGGCCGTGGGACGTCGGCGGCGTTGCAGGGGCCGCCGGTCGCCCCCAGCCGGGAGCAGCCGAAGATCCCGTCGGCAGGGTTGAACGTCCAGCCGGCGATGTCGCGGGTGGTGTCGGCGGTGACGCTGTAGGTGCCCGCCGCTGCCGTGCCGGCGCAGAGCGCGAGCGTCGCGGCAGCGGCGGGGAGGCCTGCCAGGAGCAGGCGCCAGGGTCGTCGCATCGGGGTCCTTTCGAATGTCGGGGACGGAGCGAAGGGGGTCGTCTCGCATCGTGGACCGGCTCGTCGTCACGGATCCAGACCCGGCCCGTGCGCGTTTCGATCCAAACCCGTCACAGCGCCCGTCACAGCACCCTGCGACTGCGCCGCCGGCCCGCCCCGCTGCCGTAGGCTTCCCGGCCGTGAACGCGGCCATCTTCAGCGAGGATGCACTCGCCTCGACCGACCGGCTGTGGGCCGACGCCGTCGCCCACCTGTCGCGCAAGCTGGGGCGGGTCACCCCGCTCGATCCGGATCAGGTGCCGGCCGACCGGGCCGCCGCGATCGCCTACCTCGACCAGTGGGCCGGCGACGACGCCCGCTCGTGGCGCGTCGAGGCCGCCCGCTTCTTCGAGGACCACGTGCCGGTGTATCTGCGCCCCGATCCGGAACTGAACGCCGCCCTGCGCCACATCCAGGCCCAGGGGCTGGAGATGGCGGCCTGGTCGCCCGGCCCGCCCGAGGCGGCACTGGTCGTCACGCACTTCCTGGGGCTCGCCAGGCGGTTCACCACGCAGGCCGTCGATCCGGCGCCGGGAGCGGCGGCCCGCGTCGCCGCCGAGCTGGGCATGGAGGCCGCCGACACCCTGGTCGTGTCGGCCTCGCCGGCCACGCTGCTCGAGGCCAAGGCCAGCGGCGCCCGGACCGCGGGCGCTCTGTGGACGGGCGGAAACCGGGAGCTCCTGCTCGCCGCGATGCCGACCCTGCTCGCCGAGAGCCCCGGTGAGCTGGTCGGGCTGGCGCTCACGACACGATGACGCCGAGCTCGGCGGCGGCCAGCACCGCCGGCGTGCCGCCCCCGAGGCCGGCCAGCCCTTCGGCGACGGCCTCCTCTCCACCCTCGCGGCACCACACGAGCACGCTCGGCCCGGCCCCGGAGAGCGTGACCCCAAGCACGTCGCCGTCGTTCGCCGTGGCCTCGCGGACGGCGCCCAGCAGCGGCACCAGCGCCGCCCGGTAGGGCTCGTGCAGGCGATCGTCGAGCGCCTCGGCGATCAGGTCGGGGTCTCCCGCCCCCAGCGCCGCCACCAGCAGCGCGGCGCGCGACGCCGTGTGCACCGCGTCCGCGTGCGGCACCTGCGCCGGCAGGGCAGCCCGCGCGGAGGCCGTCTCGAGCGGCTGATCCGCGATCACGACGACGAAGCCGACCGGCGGCGGCTCGAAGCCGACCGCCCGCGGGCCGTCATCGCCCTGCCAGGCCAGCGTCAGCCCACCGTTGAGCGCGGCGGCGACGTTGTCCGGATGGCCCTCGAGCTCGGTCGCCATCGCCAGCAGATCGAGGCCGTCGGAGCTCGACCAGACCGCGCCCGCCGTCAGCCCCGCCGCGATGGCGGCGGCGCTCGACCCCAGCCCGCGCGCGAACGGCACCGTGTTCAGCATGTGGACGTCGAGGCCGACCGGATCGCCGCCGGCCGCCTGGAACGCGCGCAAGAACAGGTTGTCCGGGTCGGTGGACGCCTCGCCGGCGCCCTCACCCTCGATCGTCACCACGAGCAGGTCGTCGTCGCGGGCGGTCAGCACGACGTCGTTTCGCAGCTCCAGCGCGACCGCCAGGCAGTCGAAGCCGGGACCGAGGTTGGCCGACGACGCCGGCGCAGCGACCGTCAGCCGGTCAGGCACCGACCGGCTCCGGCGCCAGCGCCAGCTCCTCCAGGCGCACGACGTCCGGTGGGCAGCGGACGATCTCCGCGCCCTCCTGCCCGGCGGTGTCCGGATCCTTGAGCCCGTGACCGGTGAGCACGCAGACCACCGTCGACCCGGGCTCGACCAGACCGTCGGCGGCCGCCTCGAGCAGGGCCGCCACAGATGCGGCGGACGCCGGTTCGCAGAACACGCCTTCCTCCTGGGCCAGCATGCGGTACGCGGCCAGGATGCCGTCGTCGTCGATCGCCCGGATGCCCCCGTTCGACTCCGACACGGCGGCCAGCGCCTGGCCCAACCGGGCCGGGTTGCCGATCCGGATGGCGGTCGCCACCGTCTGCGGGTCGCGCACCGGGACGCCGGTGAGAAGCGGCGCGGCCCCGGCGGCCTGGCCGGCCAGCATCCGCGGCGCGACGCCCATCTCGGTGAACCCCTTCCAGTAGGCGGAGATGTTGCCGCCGTTGCCGACGGGCAGCGCGAGCCAGTCCGGCGGCCCGTCCAGCGTCTCGAGCACCTCGAACGCCGCGGTCTTCTGGCCCTCCAGGCGGTACGGGTTGATCGAGTTGAGCAGCGCGATCGGATGACGTTCGACCAGCTGGCGGACGAGCCCCAGCGCATCGTCGAACGACGCCTGCACGGCGATCACCCGGGCGCCGCAGATCTGCGCCTGCGCCAGCTTGCCGCGGGCGATCGCGCCCTCCGGCAGCACCACGGCCAGCCGGATCCCCGCCCGTCCGCAGTAGGCGGCCGCGGAGGCGGACGTGTTGCCGGTGGAGGCGCAGACGGCCACCGTCGCACCCTCCTCGAGCGCCTTGGAGACGGCGACGGTCATACCCCGGTCCTTGAACGACCCCGTCGGGTTGAGGCCCTCGTACTTGAGCAGCACACGGCAGCCGGTCATCTCGGAGATCCGCGGTGCGGCCAGCAGCGGGGTCGAACCCTCCCCCAGCTCGACAACGGGCGTCGCATCTGTGACCGGGAGCCGGTCGCGATAGCGCTCGATCAGTCCAGGCATCGCGACAGGCCCGCCCTAGGCGGGCATGAGCATCCGCTTGAGGTCGTCCTCGACGCCGGGCTCGAGGATGGCGATCACCAGGTCGCCGGGCTCCAGCCGGGTGTCGCCGACCGCGATCTCGGAGCGTCCGCCGCGGCTGACCGAGATCAGGCGCGACCGGTCGGGCAGACTGAGATCTCGCACCAGCCGGCCGGCCACCGGCGAGCCGTCGCCGATCGCGAACTCGACGATCTCCAGGTTCTCGCGGCGCAGGTCGATCAGCGTCACCAGCTCGTGCTGCGGCAACTCGTGCTCGATCAGCGCCAGGATGGTCGCTGTCGCCGACACGGTCATCGTGATCCCAACCATGTCGAAGTGCGGCTGGTTGCGCGGGTCGTTGACACGCGCGATCACCTTCGGCACGCCGTACTTCTCCTTGGCCACCTGGCAGACGATGATGTTGTCCTCGTCGTCACCGGTGACGGCGATCACGAGGTCGGCACGCTCGACGCCGGCCCGCTCGAGCACGAACAGCTCGGTGGCATCGCCGAACCGGATGACGTGCTCGAACTTCTCCTCGAGCAGCGAGTACCGCTCGCGGTCGTTGTCGACCAGCGTCACCTCGTGGCCGACCTTCAACAGCGCCACGGCCAGATTCGAGCCGACCTTGCCGCCGCCGGCGATCAGCACGTACATGCGGTCACACCCTCCCCGGGGTGGCGCAGATCGCCTGGGTCATGACGTCGATCGCCCCCGACGTCGGGCACACCGTCTGCAGGCCCTGGGTCAGGTAGAACGCCGCGCGTGCCGGGTCGAGCACGCGGCAGACGACACACGGGCAGCCGAACCGGTTCTTCGCGATCTGGGCGATCACGATGTTGGTGTTGTCACCGTCGGTCGAGATCACCGCCGCGTCGGCCTCGGCGATCCGCGCTTCGACCAGCACGTCGATGTCGAGGCCGTGGCCGACGACGAACGTGCCCGGCCAGTCGTCGGCCAGCCGCTGGATGGCCTCCGGGTCCTCGTCGACGACCGTCACCTCGTGGTCGTCCTCGGCCATCTGTGCGGCGATCCTCGAGCCCACCCGGCCACAGCCGACGATCAGCAGTTTCATGGCGCAGAAGCGTACCGGGTCAGGGGCCCGGTTGCGACGTCATCGCCGAGCGCTCTGCCGTATCGTCCCCCCATGTCCCCGCCCGCATCGACCACCGTCGGCCTGCTGGGCTATGGCACCGTCGGCTCCGCAGTGCACCGGCTGCTGTCGGAGAGCGAGCAGGAGATCGAGCGGGTCACCGGCAGCGCCGTCCGCGTCGGCGCGGCCCTCGTCCGCGACCCTTCCCGCCACCCGGGCGCGCCGGCCGGGCTGCTGACCACCGACTTCGCCGCGCTCCGCGACGACCCGGCCGTCAGCGTCGTCTGCGAGGTGATGGGCGGCGTCGACCCGACGCGGCGCTACGTGCTCGAACTCCTCGCGGCCGGCAAGTCGGTCGTCTCGGCGAACAAGCAGCTGCTCTCCCGCCACGGCGAGGAGCTGTTCACCGAGGCCGAGCGCAACCGCGTCCAGCTGCGGTTCGAGGCCAGCGTCTGCGCAGCGATCCCCGTGATCAAGGTGCTGCGCGAGTCGATGATCGTGACCAACGTCCACGGGATCGACGGCATCGTCAACGGCACCACCAACTTCATCCTGACGCGGATGGTGCAGGGCGGCGCATCCTACGCCGACGCCCTGGCGGAGGCCCAGGAGCTGGGTTACGCCGAGGCGGATCCGACCGAGGATGTCACCGGAGGCGACGCCGCGGCGAAAATCGCGCTGCTGGCCTCGGTCGCCTTCCACACACGCGTCCGGATCGAGGAGGTCGACCACGTCGGCATCGACCACCTCGACCTCGCGGACGTCCAGCACGCCGGCGACCTCGGCTACGCGGTCAAGCTGATCGCCTCGACCCGCCGGGTGGGCTCCGAGATCTGCGCACGCGTCCACCCCTGCCTGCTCGGGCCTGATCACCCGCTGGCGACCGTTGAGGGCGCCTTCAACGCCGTGCTGCTGCAGGGCGACTCGATCCGCGAGGTGATCCTCGAGGGCCCGGGCGCGGGTGGCGCGGAGACGGCCACGGCCGTGATCGGCGATCTGCTGGCGGTGATCGGGACGAGGGGCACCGGGTTCCTGGAGCACGATGCCTACTACCGCGAGCTCGGCCGGTTCGGGGCCGAGCGGCTGCGCAGCGCCTGCTACCTGCGGTTCTGCGTCGACGACACCCCGGGCGTGCTGGCCCAGGTCGCCACCTGCCTGGCCGATCGCGGGGTGTCCGTGGCCCAGGTCGTGCAGCATCCGGCGCCGGACGGCGTGCACATCGTCATCCTCACGCACGTCGCCGAGGAGGGTGCGGTGCGGTCGGCCGCGAAACGCGCGGGCGCTCTCGAGTTCAATCGCCAGGCGCCGGTGATCCTGCCCGTCCTGGCCCGCGGCGGCTGACCAGCAGCAGCAGCAGCGGCAGCAGCGCGACCAGCGTCCCCGCGCCGGCCAGCGCGAACACGCCGCGCACGCCGGCCACGGCGATCACGAGGCCGCCCAGCAGGAACGACGCCGCGTAGGCGACCCGCCACAGCGCCGAGGCCGCGCCCAGCACCCGGCCCAGCACGGCGTTCGGCACCCGCCGCTGGAACAGCAGCTGGCCGGACGCGGACATCAGGCCGTTGCCTGCGCCGCCGACGGCGAGCATGCCCAGCGCAACGGCCAGCGTCGGGGCGATCGACACCAGGCCGAGCGCGAATCCGGCGATGCCCATCCCCGTCGCGAACACGCCCAGCGCGCCGCGCCGCTCGGCCAGCCGCCCGGCCGCCAGGGAGCCGACGATCATGCCGCCGCCCCAGCAGCTGACCATGAAGCCGTACGCCGTGCCGCCGGCGTCGAACTCCTGCTCGGCCAGCGCGACGCCGGCGACCAGCGTGAAGGCCGAGAACACGAGCAGTACGGTCATCGCGACGGTCGTCCACAGCACCACCCGGTCGCCGACCAGCGCGGCCAGCCCGTCGCGCAGCTCACCCGCCAGCCCATGGTGCGCCGCGGCCGGGCGCACCGCCGCCGGCAGGCCGGCGACGACGACGATCGTCACCGCGTACAAGGCGGCGACCGCACCGAAGGCCCAGCGGTGGCCGCCCGCCGCGATGATCGCGCCGACGGCCGCCGGGGACAGCAGCATCGCCGTCTGCTGGGACGCCGCGAAGGACGACGTCGCGCGCGGCAGCGCCTCGTCGGGCACCAGGGCCGGGATCGACGCCCCCAGCGCAGCGTCGAACAGGCGCTGCACGGCCGCGCCGACGGCGACCAGGCCGATGATCTGCCAGGCGTGACTCGCGATCGCCGCCAGCACGAACACCGGCACCTCGACGACGGCCACCGCGATCATCAGCCGCCGCCGGTCGTGCCGGTCGGCCATCACCCCGGCGATCGGCGAGATCAGCGCCGAGAAACCGAGCGTCGCCAGCAGCGCACCCGACACCCAGGCCGTCGAGCCGGTCATCATGTAGACGGCGAGCGCCACCGCGACCGCCGCACCCTCGGCCGCAGCGGCCGACGTTGCGCCGACGGCCAGCAGGCGGGGGACGACGGCGCGCTCGCGGGGCAGCCAGACGCGTGACGGGTCAGGCTTGGGTTGCCAGGTCACGGACCTCGTCCTCCGCGGCGACTCCCGCCGGGAAGTGCGTGACCAGGACACGGCACGGCGCCTTCCGCAGGACGAAGTCGACGGTCTTCCCGAAGAATGCCTCCTCGCGCGAGTGGGCCAGCCGGCGCTTGGCGGGCGCGCCGATCACGATCAGCCCGGCGTCCTCGTCGGTGGCGACGTCGACCACCGTCCGCCCCGCCATCCGCGTCCGCCTGACCACCCCGGTGTACTCGACGCCGTAGTCGCCGGCCAGCGAGCGGGCCATCGCCTGGACGCGCGCGGCCTCCTCGTCTCGGTCGGGCCGCAGGGCGTCCAGCGGCTCGCGCACCGGCACCACGATGGCGCTCACCCCGACCACCCGCGCGTCGCTCTCGGACGCCAGTCGGCAGGCGGTCGCGGCGACCTCCTCGGCCATCGCATCGAGCTTCTCGAGCGGCACCACGATCGCCCGGTGCGGGATGCCGATCAGCTCATCCGCCGGCGCCTCGCCGACCACGACTCGGCTCATCAGCGGCAGGCCGGCGGCGATCCGCACGGCGGCGTAGATCAGCAGGCCCGCCAGGATCCAGCACAGGCCGACGATCCGTGCGCCCTCGTGGGTGCCGAGGCAGAGCACCCACACGGCGAACGCGCCGATCGCGCCGAGCACGGCGGGCACCGGGATCTGCCGCCCTGACACGGCGACGTTGCCGCGCATGGTGAAGGCGCGCGGCATGTCCGGCTCGGTCCAGCGCAGCCAGGCGATCGACGCGTTGGCCAGCATCAGCGAGATCAGGATGCCGAAGCTGTACAGCGAGGCCAGGGTCAGCACCTCCTCGCTCGAGCCGAACACGGCCCCGACCACCAGGAAGCCGGTCGCCAGCACGCCGGTGGCGACCAGGGCCACCGGGGGCAGCACGGCGCGCCGGCCGCGGCGGCCGAGGATCGGCGGCAGCTGCGAGCGCTCCCCCATCGCGTCGCACAGCCGGGCGCAGCCCGAGAAGCTGGTCGTGATCGCCAGCACCAGGATCAGGGTCGCCGTCAGGCCGACGGCCAGGCGCACGGCGATCGCCAGCGGGTCCGGCAGATGCGTGCCGATCGCGTGGCTCAGGCCGAGCATCGGCGCGTCCAGCCAGGTGGTGGTCAGCTCGCTCGAGTAGTTCGCGGGGGCGCCGGGGTCGGGCTTGATCGGATAGGCCGACGTGGCCGCCGTCGCGATCGCCGCGTAGATCAGCACCACGGTGAACACGGACGTGCGGACGCTGTCGGGGATGTCCTTCGCCGGGTTCTTGGCCATCCCGGCCAGGCTGGCGACCTTCTCCAGGCCGGTGAAGCCGATCATCGCGATCGGGATAGCGAACGCCAGCGCGCTCCACGTCGGCTTGACGCCGAGGTCGACGTCGGCGGTGAGGGCGTGCCAGTCGAACAGGAGCGCCAGGCCGAACACGGCCATGCCCGCCTGGACGACAAGGTCGAGCAGCGAAACGGCGACGCCCACGGTGTACGCGTCGCGCCGCCGGAACAGCCGGACGACGGTGACCGCCAGCACGATGGCCACGGCCAGTGCGGTCGCCTGGTGCGCGGAGACCGATCCCTCGCGGCCGAACGCCCCCGCCACGTAGTGCGGGATGAACAGGGCCGCCAGGGCGATACCGATCAGGTAGTCGAGGATCGTCGCCCACCCGGCGATGAAGCCCACCATGTCGTTGAATGCGCGGCGGGCGAACGCTGCGCCGCCGCCGGGCTCGTCGATCGTCGCCCCGCCCTCGGCGTACGCAGCGGCCGCCAGTGTGAACAACGCGCCGGCGATCAGGAACACGATCGGCGTCAGGCCGAGTGCGTAGACGGCGGTGATGCCGAGCGCGTAGTAGAGCGAGGAGCCGATCTCGCCGTACACCGATGCGTACAGCGCGGGAGCGCCGAGGACTCGGCCGAGAACCGGGATCTTGCGCGCCATGCGGGTAGCATCGCACGGCCGCCCGGACGTGGCAGGGCGTCAGCCGCGCATCGCGCGCATGCGCAGCCAGCCCAGCAGCAGGAAGACGGCGGCGACGAGGAATCCCACCTGGCCACCACCCGCCAGCGCCGTCCGCACGGCGATGGCGACGCCCAGGGCCAGGAACACGTAGGCGAGGACGCGGTTGGCCTGGAGCATCAGCCGCCGGCCGGCAGCGCGCCGACCATCACCCGGCAGGTGGCGTTGCGAAGCACGTAGTCGACCGTCGGCCCCAGCAGGCGCTGACCCGGCTTGGCCCGGTTGCGCGCCCCCAGCACGATGATCTCCGACCGCCGCCGCTCGGCCTCGTCGACGATCGCCTGACCGATGCTGCGCGTGCGCACGATGCGGGTGATCACGTCCACACCGTACTGGCGCCCGAGCGCGGCCGCCTCGCGCAGCTGCACCTCGGCCTCCGCCGTCTGCACCTCCATCGGCGCCGACAGCGGCTTGGTCAGCGGCACCTCGATCGGGTACATGACGACCAGGCTTGTGCCCGACTCGGCGGCCAACTTGAGCGCGGTCGCCGTCATCTCGTCGTCCACCCGGTCGGAGGAGATCGGCATCAGGATCGACCGGTACTCGACCTCGACGGCCGGGCCGAGCGCCGACTGCGGCGCCAGCACGGTCTCGGTCAGCGGCAGCCCCTGGGTGTGCCGATAGACGACGTAGACGATCATGCCCACCGCCAGCCAGCCGACGCCGACGACCGCCGTCGTCGTGTTCAGCACGATCGTGACGAGGAACGAGATGCCTGTCCCCAGACCGCCGATGATGGCGAAGGTGGGGACGTCGAAGTCACCCCACCGGAAGGATGTCGGCCCCCGCCAGGGCATCTCGCGGTCGGGCATGATCCGCCGCATCTGGACTACCGCTGCGTGCGCCAGCGTGAACGAGAGCATGGCGCCGAAGGCGTACAGGTTCCCCAGGAACGTGGTGGCTCCGGTCGGGATCATCATCAGGATCGCCGCGAAGCTGTAGAGGCAGATGGCGACGTACGGTGTGTTGAACTTCGGGTGCACCCGTCTGATCGCCTCGGGCAGCTGGCGGTGCTGCCCCATCGAGTACGTCAATCTCGAGACGCCGATGATGCCGGCGTTGGTGGCGATGATCAGGATGGTCGCCGCCAGGATCGCGACGTAGTAGCCGAGGCCGTCGGTGATGGTCGGCGGCAGGCCGAGATTCTCGACCAGCCCGGCCACCGGGTCACCCGAGAAGCGACAGGCAAGCTCCGACGTCTTGTCCCCCACCTGCAGATCCTGGGAGCTGGTGCACTGGTAGGTGTTCACGTCCTGCACCATCTGCGGCGTCGCCTTGACCACCGGCAGCGCGGACAGCGCCACCGACGGCAGAAACGCGTAGATGGCGAACACGGCGAGGACGACGTACATGATCGACCTCGGCACGTGGCGCGGCGGGTCGATCGCCTCTTCGGCCATGTTCGAGATGGTCTCGATGCCTGTGTAGGCAACCATGGCCACCGGCACGGCCACGATGAAGTCGCGCCAGGTCGGCGTTATTCCGAGGTCGACGTTCGCCTGCAGCACCTCGGGCGAGAAGACCACGAACAGGCCGATCACCACCAGCAGCGCCTGCGTGCCGAGGTCGGCCAGTGCCAGGAAGATGTTCAGGCCCGCCGCCTCCTTGACGCCGACGATGTTCAGCAGCACCAGCAGCAGGATGACGATGGCGCCGCCGTAGATGTCCACCGGGTGCCGGTCGAGCCCGGCGCCCGGCCAGAACTTGGACAGGTAGTGCGGCACGAAGAGCGCCGAGATGGCGATCGTCACCGTGTAGTTCAGCATCTGCGCCCAGCCGGCGAAGAACGACACGGACTCGTTGAATGCGTGCCGCGTGAACGATGACGATCCGCCCGCCTCCGGGAAGCGCGCGGTGGCCTCGGCGTAGGTGACCGCGGTGAAGAAGAAGATCGCGCCGGAGATGAAGAAGGCAACCGGCGTCAGGCCCAGCGCGTACGCCGTCACCAGTCCCAGCGCGTAGTAGATCGACGAGCCGACGTTGCCGTACGCCGTCGAGAACAGCGCCGCCGTGCCGAGGACGCGGTGGAGTCCCCCGGCATGGCGACGCTTTACTGGCATGGGTGTTTATACCTAGCGGGACGGCGGCCACGAGGCCCCGTCGGCGCAGACGCTACCTGGTCAGCAGGGGGATGATCAGGATCGCGACGATGTTGGTGATCTTGATCATCGGGTTGATCGCCGGGCCGGCCGTGTCCTTGTACGGATCGCCCACCGTGTCGCCGGTGATCGCAGCCTGGTGCGCCGGCGAGCCCTTGCCGCCGTGCGCCCCGTCCTCGATCAGCTTCTTGGCGTTGTCCCAGGCGCCGCCGCCCGACGTCATCGAGATGGCCAGGAAGAGGCCGGTCACGATGGTGCCGACCAGCAGGCCGCCCAGCGCCTTGTAGCTGTACAGCCCGACCACGATCGGCACGACCACCGGGATCAGCGCGGGCAGCTGCATCTCGCGGATCGCCGACCGGGTGACGATGTCCACGCAGCGCGCGTAGTCCGGCTTCTGCGTGTAGTCCATGATCCCCGGCATCTCCGCGAACTGGCGGCGCACCTCCTTGACCACCTCGCCGCCCGCCCGGCCGACGGCGTCCATCGCCAGCGACGCGAACAGGAACGGCATCAGGCCGCCGATCAGCAGGCCGGCCAGCACCTTCGGGTCGTTGATCTGGAAGACCAGCGCGAAGTGGCCGCCCGGGAACACCTTGTCGTTCAGCTCGTCGTAGTAGCTCTGGAACAGCACCAGGGCGGCCAGGCCGGCGGAGCCGATGGCGTAGCCCTTGGTCACGGCCTTGGTCGTGTTGCCGACCGCGTCCAGCGGGTCGGTGACGTTGTCGCGCACCTCGTGCGGCAGGTCCGCCATCTCGGCGATGCCGCCCGCGTTGTCGGTGATCGGCCCGAACGCGTCGAGGGCGACGATCACGCCGGCCATCGAGAGCATCGAGGTGACGGCGATGGCGACGCCGTAGATGCCCGCCTGGTTGTACGACACGACGGTGCCGACGGCGATCACGATCACCGGCAGCGCCGTCGCCTGCATGCCCACTGCGAGGCCGGCGATGATGTTGGTCGCGTGGCCCGTCTCGGACTGCTGGGCGATCCGCTTGACCGGGTTGAACCGGGTGCCCGTGTAGTACTCGGTGATGCCGACCAGCAGCGCCGTGATCACCAGGCCGATCAGCGAGCAGATATAGAGCTCGCCGACCGAGTTGCCGCCGAAGGCGACGCGGTCGAGGATGTCGTTGCCCGTGGCGCCGAGGTTCGGGTTGTTGACGGCGCCGTCGATCACCGGGTAGAAGGCGATCGCCGAGAGCACGGCCGATACCAGCACGCCGATGTAGAGCGGCGTCATCAGGCTGCCACCGCGGTAGCGGACGACCAGCGTGCCGACGATCGACGCCAGGATGCTGACGCCGCCCAGCACGAGCGGCAGCACCACGGCGGCGTGGCTGAACCCGGTGAGGGCTGCCAGGAACATCGAGCCGACGATGGTCACCGCATAGGTCTCGAACAGGTCGGCCGCCATGCCGGCGTCGTCGCCGACGTTGTCGCCGACGTTGTCCGCAATCACGGCCGCGTTGCGCGGATCGTCCTCCGGGATGCCGGCCTCGATCTTGCCCACCAGGTCGGCGCCCACGTCGGCGCCCTTGGTGAAGATGCCGCCGCCCAGCCGCGCGAACACGGAGATCAGCGAGCCGCCGAGAGCGAGGCCGACCAGGGCCCGCGTCGCCTCGACGTCCGTGTCATCCATGGCCTTCAGGATCCCGTAGTACCCGGCCACGCCGATGATGCCCAGCGCGACGACCAGGATGCCGGTGACGGTGCCGCCCTTGAACGCGACGGACAGCGCCGGCGCCATGCCGCGCTTCGCGGCCTCGGCGGTGCGGACGTTCGACCGCACGGCGACGTTCATCCCGATGAAGCCGGTGAGGGCGGACAGCACGGCACCGATCAGGAAGCCGATCGCGACCTTGATGCCGAGGTCGTCGGTCCAGGCTCCCGCCACGGCGATGATCACGAAGACGATCACGGCGACCCCGGCGATCGTCGTGTACTGGCGCTTCAGATAGGCGGCCGCACCCTCCTGGATCGCGGCGGCGATCTCCTTCATGCGCTCGTCCCCATCAGGCTGGCTCAGCACCCAGCGGGTCAGCAACAGGCCATAGACGGCACCCGCGATACCGCACACGATGGCGATCGCCACCGCGTGCTCAATCAGGAAATCCACGTGGTGAGCTCCTTAGAACGACGAAAACGACGAAAAGACCGCGGGATTGTAGCAACGGACTCGGCTTGATCAGGCCGGAACCGCGCCAGGCTTGTAACGCTGCTTCGGGGTCAGAACCTGGCGCCCTCGAGGGCGGTTGCGCAGACGTCCTTCGGCTGCGCGCCGATCTTCGGGATGGCGGCGAACAGCAGCTCGCGAAGCCGGTCGTTGTTCTCGGTGAACACCTTGACGACCGCCTCGTGGCTGACCGGGTCGACGTCCGGGTCGTCCTCGAGCCCCACGTCGTAGTCCGTGATCAGCGAGACGTTGGCGTAGCAGAGCTCGAGCTCGCGGGCCAGCCAGCCCTCCGGATACGCGGTCATGTTGATCACGCCCCAGCCCATCGCCGAGAACCACTTCGACTCCGCCCGGGTCGAGAACCGCGGGCCCTGGATGACCACCACGGTGCCGCCGTCGCGGATGTCCAGCCCTTGTTCGCGGCCGGTCTCGAGCAGCAGGTTACGCAGATCGGGGCAGTACGGTTCGGCGCCCGACACGTGGGTCGTCACCGGGCCGTCGTAGAACGTGTCGGCGCGCCCCGCGGTGCGGTCGACGAACTGGTCACAGACCACGAAAGTGCCTGGCGGCAGGTTCTTGGTCAGGCTGCCGGAGGCGCACGGCCCGATCACCCGGCGGACGCCGAGCTCGCGCATCGCCCACAGGTTCGCCCGGTAGGGGATGGCGTGCGGCGGCAGGCTGTGGTTGCGGCCGTGGCGGGGCATGAACGCGACCCGCTTGCCGCCGACGTCGCCGATCACGAACCGGTCGGACGTCGCGCCGTATGGTGTGTCGACGGCCACCTCCTCGGCGTCGTCGAGGAACGAGTAGAACCCCGACCCGCCGAACACCCCGATCTCGGCATCGCTCATATGTCCCCTCCCGGTGTCCAGATCTTCGGCCGCTCGGGCTCGGGCGGCTCGTCGTCGCCGGGCGGCGGGTCCGGCGGCGGCTTCAGCGCCTCCGCGTAGCCCAGCTGCAGCTCCGCCAGGGCCTGGCGGTAGTGGCCGAGGGCGTCGGCCGGCACGATCCGCTCGATCACCGGCATCTGGGCCGCCAGGGCGTCGATAGCGTACGACGCCGACTCCGTGTCGCGCTCGGCGATCGCCCGCGCCCCCAGCGAGACCAGCAGCGCCGCGCCGGACAGGATCACCTCGGGGATGGTGGGCAGCGGGATCTCGCCGCCGGGCTGCTCGCTCATCGCTCCTCCTCCACTCCGCTGGCCAGCCACTCGGCCGCCGACCGCTCGCTGCGATCGACCACCGCCGGCCACAGCTCACGCGGATCGGTGCCGGCTTCCAACGGATCGATCAGCTCCTGCACCAGCGTCGGCCGGCGCAGCGGCGCCAGGTACGGCGTGATGCCCAGGTCGTCCGCCGTTCCCGAGATGCGGTCGAGCAGCCGCTCGACCCGCTCCGCCGCCGGCATCGAGCGGCGCAGCTCGAGGTCGATCAGCTCGCCCGACATGCCCCAGCGGATCGCTCGCCAGAAGTTCTCCTCGAGTTCGCGCGCCGGATGGTCGGGCAGAACCTCCCCGGCGTCGTAGCGGCGGGCGAAGTCCGCGGTCAGCGCCACCTGCAGGCCGGCCAGCGCGACCGACCGCGCGAAGTCCGGCTGTCCGTCGCAGATCCGCGTCTCGACCGTCGGGTACGCCTGATGAGGGCGCACGCTCCACCAGATCTCGGTGTGCTCGCGGATCGACCGCGTGTGCACCAGGAAGCGGACGAACTCGGCGTACTCGTTCCAGTCGGCGAACCCGTCCGGGATCCCGCAGCGGGGGAAGAACTTGGTGAAGATCTCGGTCCTGGTGGAGTGCAGGTAGGTGTACCTCCCCTCCAGCCACGGCGACGTGCTGGAAAGCGCCAGCAGCTCGGGCAGCACCGTGCGCAGCGCCCGGTGCACGGCGATCGCCCGGTCCGCGCCGCGGATGCCGACGTGGACGTGGAGCCCAAAGGTGTTGTTGCGCCAGGCCACGTAGCGGAGCGTCGACTCGACGATGTGGTAGTGCGGAGTGTCGATCACCTGCTGGTCCTGCCAGCGCGACCACGGGTGGGTGCCGGCGGCACAGAGGCGGAACCCCTGCGCTGCGGCCACCTCGACCAGGTCGATCCGCCGCCGGGCCATCGCATCGGCCGCCTCGGCGAAGGTCTCGCAGCGGCCGGTCTTGATCTCGATCTCGGAACGGATCAGCTCGCCGGCCGTCATGCCCACCAGACCCGGCACTTCCGCAGCCGCAGCGGCCAGCGGCTCGTAGCCGGACGTCATCTCGAGCGTGGCCGGATCGAGGATCGCGAACTCCTCCTCGACCGCCATCGTCAGGTCGTCCGCCCGTTCGAACGCGAGGCGAGCCGCCTCGAGGGCCTCCAGCGGATCGCTGATCAGCGGCGAGTCACCCATCGGCGCGGGAACGATAACGGACCGTTCAAGCACGGGGCGTTTGCCGCCGATGCACCGGGCATGACCGGCGGCGCGCGCCTCCACCTCTTCGTCCTCTGTCTGGCCGCCGCGTGCGGCTGGCTGCTGGGCCTGGTGCTGCTGCCGCTGGCCGTCTGGGCCGCGCTGGAGCTGGCGTTCGCGCTGGCCGACGCCGTGCCCCGCCGGCAGCCCCACTTCTAGCTCCCCGAGCCTCGGGGTCTGACCCCGCTCTGACCCCGCACCCGTCACGCCGCTCCGCGATCCGTGCCAACCCCGTCACGATCCGGCGCGCCGACCGCCGAGAACCGGCGATCCGGCGGATCTCGGCGGAATCCGCGCCGAACCGGAACGCAATTGTGTGTCAAGCGGGGTCAGACCCCGCTCTGACCCGGGTCTGACCCCGAGCCTGCTACGCAGCCTTCCGGGCCAGCCCACGGCGTTTCATGACGCCCCAGCGGGCCCTGCGCCCGGCGATCGCCTCGAGCAGCGCCCAGACCCGCCAGAGGGCGGTCAGCTGCCGGTAGCCGAGCTGCTCGACCAGGCTGTAGACGACCAGCACGAACACCTGGGACACGCGCGGATAGCGGCGCAGCGACGCCTCCTCCAGCGCCAGCGCGGTGACCGACAGGAACAGGCCGAAGACGACCGAGACGAGGGCGAAGACGGCCAGGTACTGCACGCTGAGCATGCCCATCCACCAGCCGGCGACGACCGCGGCCAGGCCGGTCAGCTCGATCACCGGGCCCAGCAGCTCGAACATCAGCGTCGCCGGCATCGCGGCCAGGCCGACGGCGCCGTAGCTCGGCCGGCCGATCATCCGACCATGCATGGTCAGGATCTCGAACAGGCCGCGCGCCCAGCGGACGCGCTGGCGGCGCAGCACTTTGAGCGTCTCCGGGGCTTCCGTCCAGCACACCGGGTCTGGCACGAAGCACACCTTGTAGCTCTCGCCCCGCTCGCGGAAATGCCGGTGAATGCGGACGACCAGCTCACCGTCCTCGCCGACCGTCTCGCGGCGGTAGCCGCCGAGCTCGCGCAGCACGTCGCGGCGGAAGATGCCGAACGCCCCGCTGACGATCAGCAGGGCATTGACGCGGCTCCACCCGGAGCGCGCGGTCAGGAACGCGCGCAGGTACTCGACCACCTGGATCGCCGCCAGCCGGGACTTGGGCAGCGCCACCTGCTCGACGTGGCCCGACTCGATCCGGCAGCCGTTGGCGATCCGCACGATGCCGCCCGTCGCCACCACCTCGTCGGGCTCCTCGAGAAACGGCCGGCACGCCAGCAGCAGCGCGTCCTGGTCGAGGATGGCGTCGGCGTCGATCGCGCAGATCAGCTCGCGGTCGGCCAGGTTGATGCCGCAGTTGAGCGCGTCAGCCTTGCCGCCGTTGGCCTTCTCGACCACGGTCAGCCGGGCGTCGGTGCGTGAGCGGAACACCTTGCGCACGGGCATCGTCGGAATCGACGGCACGTAGACGCGCGGGAAGATCTCGAGATCGAACGCCGATCGCAGCACCTCGACGGTGGCGTCGGTGGAGCCGTCCGAGACGACGATCACGTCGAACTTCTGGTACCGCAGCGCGAGCAATGAGCGGACGCTCTCGACGATGCACTCCTGCTCGTTGTGCGCCGGGACGACGATCGTCACGCCGGGCGCCAGCGGGGAGCGCATCAAGTCGTCCATCCCCTCCATCCGGCCGCGTCGCACCCGCGAGAGCATCGCCCGCGAGGCGTGGTAGGTGAGCGCCAGGTACATCGCGTTCATCGCGATGAAGTACAGGAGGATCACCGCGTTGTAACCCTCGACCAGCGCCGCCGCGTTCACGACCACCCCCGCGCCAGCTCGACCCGCGCCTCGGTCAGGAAGCCGCCCCTGCGCGTCGCGGCCAGGCCCATGGCCGCCGCCGCCCGCGCCGCCGAGCGCGCAACCTCGGGCGCTGGGTCGTCGATCAGCCGCTCCAGCACCGCGCCGAGGTCGGCGGCGCCGAGCTCCCTGGCCGCGTCGCAGGCGGCGCCCCGCACGCCGTCGTCGGCGTCCGTCATGGCGGCGGCCAGCACGACCGCCGAGCCGCCGTCGCCGACCGCGCCAACTGCGCGACAGGCGAGCGCGCGCACCATCGGCTCCGGATCCGTGACGGCTGCGTCGTGCAGCGCATGCATGGCATCCGCGTCCCCCGCGACGCCGTTCAGGCCGAGCACGCGGCAGGCAACCGCCCGCACGTCGGGGTCGGGATGAATCGTCGCCCCGGCCAGCCACGGCACGGCCGGAGTGCCGATGTCGAGCAGGGCCTGAGCCGCCACTGCGGTCGGCACCCCACCCTCCTGGCACGACGAGATCAGCGCCGGACAAGCATCGTCCGCGCCCACTCGGCCGAGCGCCCGCGCTGCCACCAATCGCACCTGCTCGCTCCGGTCGTCCAGCAGCGCGTCCTCGAGCGGCCGGGCGCCGGTCTCGGCGCCGTAGTCGCCAAGCGTCTTCGCAGCGAGGCCGCGGCGCCACTCGAACGCCGAGCCGAGATCGCTCGCCGCCGCCGAGACGTAGCCGCGCTTCGCGGCGAACGACGCCGTCCGCTCGCGTGCATCGCCGCGGACGACATCCGTATACCTGGTCATCAGCTCGCCGACCGCCTCGCGCTCGTCGGACCTGCGGACGCCGCCCAGCTCCGCCGGCACTTCGCCGTCGCCCGCGACCAGCTCCAGCACCGCCTCGCTGTAGCGGTCGAGCAGCGCAGCACGCCGCCGCTCCGCCGTCGACATGGCGATCCGGCGGGCGACCAGGACGAGCGCAGTCAGGGCGATCGCCAGCACCTGGAGCAGCGCGAGCGCTGCGACAAGAGCGATCACCGCTTGCCCAGGTGGGCACCGATGCGGACGCGCAGCTCCTGCGGGCTGAAGGGCTTGGTGATGTAGTCGTCGGCGCCCAGCGAGAAGCCGACGTCGACGTCGCGGTCCTGCGCGCGGGCCGTCAGCATGATCACCTTCATGCCGGCGAACCCGTCGTCCGAGCGCAGCTCGCGGAGCACGTCGAAGCCGCTGCGCTTGGGCATCATCACGTCGAGCACGCACAGGTCGGGCCGCTCCTCGCGGGCCACCTTGAGCGCCGACTCGCCGTCGGTCGCGGTCAGCACCTCGTACCCTTCGCGTTCCAGCCGGAACTTGACCAGCCGCAGCAGGTGCGGCTCGTCGTCGGCGACCAGCACGCGGGCGGTCGGGGTTTCAAACTCGGACATGGGAGATCTCCTTCGGGGGGATGGTGGGCGTGCGGGGGACGGGATCGGTGGGAAGCAGCACGGTGATCGCGGTGCCCTCGTCGAGCGCGCTCTCGACCGTCAGGGTGCCGCCGTGGGCGTCGACGATGCCCTTCGAGATGGCCAGGCCGAGGCCCGTGCCGGGGATCGAGTTGTCGGCCGCGTTGCGGGCGCGGAAGAAGCGCTCGAACAGGCGCGCCTGGTCGTCCTCGCCGATGCCGATGCCGGTGTCCGACACCGACAGCGCGACGCCGTTCCGGGAACGGCCGACGGCGACGCCCACGCGGCCTCCGGCGCCGGTGAACTTGATCGCATTGGCGAGCAGGTTGGTGACCACCTGCGCGATCCGGTCGGCGTCGACCTGGGCCTCGACGGGATCCGCGGGCAGCACCAGCGAGAGCTTGAGGTCGCTGGCCTCGGCGACCTGCAGCTGGTCTCGCACACACCGCTCGACGACGCCGCGCAGGTCGGTCAGCTCGCGGCGCAGCACCATCTTGCCGCTCTCGACGCCGGACAGGGTGAGCAGGTCGTTGATCAGCGTCAGCAGCCGGCGGGCGTTCTCCTGGACGATGCCCATGAACTCCCGCTGCTCATCCGTGAACGCGCCGACGTCGCCGTCCAGCATCACGTCGACGTACCCGATGATCGACGCCAGCGGCGTCCGCAGCTCGTGGGAGACGCTGGACACGAAGTCGGTCTTCAGCTGATCCGAGATCCGCAGGGCCTCGACCTGCATCCGCAGGGTGCGGTTCAGGCCCTCCAGCCGGGACAGCAGGTCGGCCCGCTCGATGGCCACCGCCGCCTCGGCGGCGAACAGCCCGACCACGGCCGCGGCCCGCTCGGAGAGCCGCTCGAGCGGCCGGTCCCAGACGACGATCAGCACGCCCACCGGCTCCGTATCGCGGATCACCGGCTGCCACAGCGCGGAGACGGCGTCCAGCGACGCCGCGAGCCGCGACGACACGGCCAGATGTCCCTCCAGGTCGGCGACGAAGTACGGCTCGGCGGAGCGGAACGCGTCGACGGTGACCGAAGCGTCGTCGTCCAGCGAGACGCGCATCGGCGCCGCGTCGGCACCGGCCACGGCGGAGGCGACCAGCGACCCGGCGCCGTCCGGCTCCATGAGCACGGCCAGCATCCCGCCGCACACCTCGAGCACGCCGGTGCACATGGCCTCGCGCGCTGCGTGGGCGTCGGCCGAGCCGGGCAACCGGCGGGCGATCTCCACCACCGTCTGCAGATCCTCCGCGTGCGACCGGGCCGCCTCGACGGTCTCGGCGCGCTGGCGGCGCAGGGCGCGGAGCAGCCGCTCCACGGTGACCAGCGTGGTGAAGCAGGCGCCGATCGCCAGCACGGACACGGCGATCAGCAGGCCCTGGCGGTCGAGCGACGTCGACGGCCCGGCGAACAGCGCAGCCAGCATCACGACGATGCAGCCGGCGGCGGCGAACACGGACAGGCGATAGAGCGCCTCGTCGCGGGGGATGACGCGGCCTCGGGGGGTCACCCGGGGCTCATCGGCCATTGCGGCCGTGTCCTTAAGCCTTCAGAGTCCTGGTCGTACCGTTTGCAACTCGGGCCGATGCGGCCCGCACGGCGCTACGACAGGTAGAAGTAGAGCGCGTAGAGCAGCTGCTCGGCGGGGTTGCTGCGATGCACCGTTACGTCGGGCGGCGTATCGATCAGCGCATCCGAGTAGCTGAACACGATCTTGACGCCGCCGTCGACCAGCGCATTCGCGGCGCTCTGAGCCGCTCCGGGGGGCACGGCGAGCACGCCGACGATGATGTTCTTCTCGCGGATCGCTTCGGTCAGGTCGTCCATCGACTGCACGGCCAGCTCGCCCACGGCGCTGCCGCGCTTGGACGGGTCGGCGTCGAACACGCCGGCGATGTGGAAGCCATGGTCGCCGAAGATGTTGGACGAGGCGATCGCCTGGCCCAGCTGGCCGGCACCCACCAGCGCGATGTTGTGCTGCCCGGAGGTGCGCAGGATCTTGCGGATCTCCGAGATCAGGAAGTCGATGTTGTACCCCACCCCACGCTTGCCGAACTTGCCGAAGCCCGACAGGTCGCGACGGATCTGGGTGGCGTTCACGTGGGTGTACTCGCCGATCTCCTGGGAGGAGATCGAGTCACGGCCCTGCTTCTTCGCTTGCGTAAGCACCTGCAGATAGCGCGAGAGGCGGGCTGCGACGCCGACGGTCAGGCGCTCAGGAGCCAACGATTCCCCCTTGGTGGCGGTAGCTTGTGACACAGTGCCGATCAGTGTAGCGACGGCTTGGGAAGCAGGCTCCGCTTGCCGTTGGTGACCGATTTCAGGCGGTGGATTGTGACTCTGCGGCGATCACCCGCCTGCGGAGCTCCGCCGGGTCGACCTGATACTTGAACGCCCGCCGCCCGGCGATCGTGACAAGCGGGATCTCGTGCCGGTGCCGGCGCTCGAGTTCGTCGTCGCCGCTGATGTCGACGGTGCGCAGCAGGTAGCCGAGCACCGCCGCCTGCGACTCGAGCACCCGCTTGGCATCGATGCACAGCCCGCAGTCGGGCGCGCTGTAGAGGACAACCTCGACGCTCATGCCGCACGCGACGCGTACGCATCGCGGTCGAGGTAGTCCGGGAACGCGATCGGCTGCGTGAACCTGGCGGCCGACGCGATCATCGCCGCGTTGTCGGAGCACAGCTCGGGCGGCGCCAGCGCCAGCCGCACGCCCTCGTCCGCGCACGCCCGCTCGAACGCCGAGCGCAGCGCGCCGTTGCGGGCGACCCCGCCGACGACGGCCAGGGTGTCCCGGCCGGTGGCGCGCACGGCCTCCATCGTCCGGCCGACCAGCGACCGGATGATCGCCCGCTGGTAGGACGCGGCCAGGTCGGCGCCGCCGTGCCCCTCGCGGACGGCGTAGAGGAGCGCCGTCTTCAGGCCGCTGAACGAGAAGTCGTGGCCCGGCGAGCCGAGCATGGCGACCGGCAGCCGGTGCCTCTCCGGGTCGCCCCGCGCCGCCAACCGCTCCAGCTCCGCGCCGCCCGGGTAGCCGAGGCCGAGCAGGCGGGCGCCCTTGTCGAACGCCTCGCCGGCGGCGTCGTCCAGCGTCGTGCCGATCACCCGGTAGCCGGCGCGGTCGTCGACCTCCGCCAGCAGCGTGTGGCCGCCCGAAGCCAGCAGCGCCAGGAACGGCGGCTCGAGCGGCTGCGGCTGCAGGTAGAGCGCCGCGATGTGGCCGTGCAGGTGGTCGACGGGGACGAGCGGCAGCCTGCGCGCGAAGGCGATCGCCTTGGCGCTGGCCAGTCCGACCAACAGTGCGCCGATCAGGCCCGGCCCCTCGGTCACCGCCACCGCGTCGAGGTCGTCAAGGCCGGCGCCGGCGTCAGCCAGCGCCCGCTCGACGACGGGCACGACGAGCTCCAGGTGACGACGCGACGCAACCTCGGGAACGACGCCCCCGTACGGTGCATGCAGCTCCGCCTGCGATGCAACCACGTTCGCCAGGATCGAGCCCTCCGCGTCGACGACCGCCGCGGCAGTCTCGTCGCAGGAGGTCTCGAGGGCGAGGATCATCCGTCGCGCCACATGATCAGGGCGTCCTCGCGGTTGTCCGTGTAGTAGCCGCGCCTGATTCCGGTCTCGACGAAGCCGAGGCTGGTGTAGAGGTGGATCGCGCTGTCGTTGGTGACGCGCACCTCCAGTGTGTAGCCGCGCTCGGCGTCGTCCTCGGTGCGCTCGAACAGCTCCTCGAGCAGGGTGCGTGCGACGCCCCGCCCGCGATGGGCCGAGTCCACCGCGATGTTCATCACGTGCCAGGCGTCGACGTAGCGGGCGACGATCACGTAGCCCAGCATGTCCTCACCCTGGAAGGCGCCGAGGCAGATGCCGTTCGGCTTGGCCAGCTCGCCGGCGAACATCGACCGCGACCACGGGGTCGGGTAGGCTCGCCGCTCGATCCGCTCGATCGAGTCGAGGTCGGAGCTGCGCAGCGCACGGATCTCGACGGCGGTCATCATCGGGCGGCTCTCCCAGCGAGCACCCGGTCGGCGTCCGGCGAGCGGACGTACAGCGGCTCCGGCTCGCCCGCGGTCGGCAGCAGCCGGGCGTGGTGGCGCGCCCAGGGAACGTGCAGCGTCGAGCTGTCGGCGGGGATGTCGACGCCGGGCAACCCGTCGCGGTAGCGGAGGGCACCGTCGCCGGCGATCCGCGCACCCGCTGGTGCGAGCGCCGCCAGCGCCTCGGGCGCGTAGGCCCCGAGCGGCACCCCGGCACCGGCGGCGAAGACCTCGCCGCGGCGGGCGTCCACGCAGGCGACGTCGACGCCGTCGCCCTGAAGCAGGGCGTCCAGCGTCCCCACGCCGCGCACGGGGATGCGAAGGGCGAAGCCGAGCGAACGGGCGGTGGCGAGGCCGATGCGCAGGCCGGTGAACGTACCGGGCCCGGTGCCGACCACGATCGCCTCGACATCGGACGGCTCGACGCGGACGCTCCGCATCAGATGGTGGATGTCACCGAGCACCCGCTGCGCGCCGGTCGACCGGCCGCGCGTTGCCGATTCGGCCAGCACCTCGTCCCCGCGGCTGAGGCAGGCCGTCGTCACGTCCGTGGCTGTGTCAAGAGAGAGAACGAGCAACGGCTTCGACTAGCGCGGAATCGTCGCTATACAGCGAGATCAGCCTAGCATCGCCCCCCTGGTGCTGGAGCTCCACCCGGGCGCGCGCGAGGGCAGGACGCCGCGTCCCGCCGCGGGCCATTCCACGAAGATCACGGCGTCCTCCAGATAGGGCTCGAGGTCGACCAGCTCCTCCAGCGTCAGCCCGGCCGATCGGTAGAGGTCGAGGTGCGACACCGCGCCCGTCGCGGCCGGGTGCCGGGCGCCCACCGTGTAGGTCGGGCTGGCCACCGGCTCGGTGACGCCTAGCTCGCGTGCGGCGGCGCGCACGAACGTGGTCTTTCCGGCGCCCAGCTCGCCTTCCAGCTCCACGAGGTCGCCCAGCCCCAGCTCGCGGGCCAGCGCCGCGGCGATGCGGGCGGTCTCCTCCGGACTAGAAGAGGCCCAGCTGCGCGGGCTCGGCGCCTGCTCCGACACCGACCGGCACCGGTTCGGGGGCTGCTGCCGGCACGGGTTCTGCGGGCGCCGGCGGTGGCTCCGCGGACGGCGACATCAGCGCGGGCAGCCGGCTGAAGTCCTCGCGCAGCGTGTTCATCATGGCCGGTGTGTAGAGCGCGGCCGCCGGGTGGTAGATCGGGAACAGCTCTACGTCGACGCTGCCGATCCGCCGCTCCTGGGGGTGTCCGTGGACGCGGGTGATGCCCTCGGGGCGCCCGGTCAAGAGCTTGGTCGCGAAGTTGCCAAGCGTGCAGATCACCTTCGGCTGGATCAGCTCGACCTGGCTGAACAGGTACCCCTCGCACGCCTCGATCTCGTTGGGCAGCGGGTCGCGGTTACCCGGCGGGCGGCACTTGATGACGTTGGCGATGTAGACCGCCTGGCGGCTGAGGCCGATCTCGCCAGCAGCGTCTCCAGAAGCTTTCCGGCCTGGCCGACGAACGGCACGCCCTGCTTGTCCTCGTGGAAGCCGGGCGCCTCGCCGACGAACATCAGGTCGGCGTCGGGATCGCCGCTGCCGACCACCACCTGCGTGCGGCCCTCGGACAGCGGGCAGCGGGTGCAGGAGCCCCACTCGGCGGAGAGCCGCTCCAGCTCAGCTCGTCGCGAAGCTGCATCCATCGGTCACGATTCTGCCACGGGATCCGGATGGATGTGTCACGGAGCCGGGTCCGCGGCAATGCCTACGCCGAGGTACGACCCAGGGATCTTTCGGCCGGTCGGGTCAATGTTGGTGAGGTCGTGGCTGCGGTCACGCGTGAGCAGCTCCGCCTCGCCGCGGCGGGAAGTGGCCCCCAAGGTCCCGGCTAGCGGGCGATGGTGTTGTGAACCTCGAAGATCTCGGGCTCGCCGGAGAACTCGATCCCGACCTCGGACAGGATCGGCATCAGCCGCTCACCGAACGCGTAGAGCTGCTCGGGTGAATCCCAGATCTCGCTGACGTGCAGATCGCCCTCGGAGCCGAAGCACACATGAAAGGCGAGCCCCTCGGGCGGGAAACCTCCGTCCGTCTGCTCCAGGCGCCGGATGCTTTCGTCGTACTTGTCAGCCGTCAGAGACGTCGGGTGGAAGCGGACGACGATGCTCATGGGGAACCTCTCGATGGAAATCCAGACCCCCAGCGTAACCGGTTCTCAAGCACGCGGAGGCGTATGGTGGACGGCATGCACCGGCTCCCCCTCCTCGCCGCCGCGGGAATAGTCGCCGTGCTGGCCGCACCGGCGGCGGCCGCCGACTGGCCGGCGTACCTGCACGATCCCCAGCACTCGTCGTGGAGCCCTGCCAAGGCGATCACCCCGGCCAACGCCGGCGGTCTGCGACAGGTGTGGCGCTGGGTGCCTCCTGCCATCGCCGGCAAGCCCGTACCGCGACTTCAGGCGAGCCCGGTGGTGGTCGGAGACCGCGTCTACATCGGCTCGAACACCGGCATGTTCTACGCGCTGCGCGCGGGCACCGGCGGCGTGGCGTGGAAGCGCCAGCTGGACGTCAGCACCAAGCTGACATGCGGCGCCCGGGGGATCACGGCGACGGCCACCGTGGCGCCGGATCCGGTCTCGGCCGCCGCCACGGTCTACGTGTCCGGCGCGCGATCGCTGTACGCGCTGGACGCCGCGACGGGCGCGGTGCGATGGCAGACCCAGATCGGCCCGGCCGGCGACCCGACCGTGAACGACTACTACAACTGGTCGTCGCCCACCGTGGTCGCAGGGCACATCTATCTGGGCATCTCGAGCTTCTGCGACGACCCGCTCGTGCGTGCCGGCGTCATCGAGATCGACCAGCACTCCGGTGCGGTCCAGCAGACCTGGTACGCGGTGCCCGATGGGTCGATCGGCGGCAGCGTGTGGACGTCGGTAGCCGCGTCGGCGTCGGGCGCGAACGTATGGGTGGCGACGGGCAACGAGTGCGACCCTACCGTGAACGCCTGCCCGGACGGCAATCTGACCGGCGACTCGCTGTCCATGGTGCGGCTGTCGGGCTCGCTCGCCCGGCTCGACGCGTGGCAGGTACCCGGGGCGGCCGGCAGTGGACACGACTGGGACTTCGGATCCTCGCCGACGCTGTTCGGCGGCGGGGGCAGCGCGGCCGCAGTCGGCGCCTGCAACAAGAACGGCGTCTACTACGCGCTCGGCCGAACGGCGCTCTCTGCCGGGCCGCTGTGGTCGGCCATGGTCGGCTCCAGCGAGGCGCCCGGCTCCTGCCTGGCCGCAGCCGTCTGGGATGCCGGCGGACGCCGCCTGTTCGCCGCATCGAACGTGACGACGATCGGCGGCGTGTCGTATCCCGGCTCCCTGCGGCGGGTCGACCCCGCCACCGGGGCGTACGTCTGGCAGCTGGGGCTGCCGTGCACTGTGCTCGGTTCCCCGTCCGGCGACGCCGGCGGCGTGATCGCCGTCGTCACCCGCGGAAGCTGCACCGCGCCCGCCGCCGATGCCCTCTACCTGGTCGCGGCGAGCACCGGCCAGGTGCTGGCCGCGATCCCGACGTCAAGCCTGACCTTCGCCCAGCCGGCGTTCGCCGGAAAGCGCCTGTTCGTCGCCACCGAGACCAACGGGCTGCTCGCGCTCGCGCCCTGACCGGCGTGGCGGGCGGACGCCACGAGTAGAGTGGCATCAAGCCTGGTATCCCGCCCGGGAACTGGAGCCCATGTACGAATCGACCGTCATCATCGGCGCCGGCAGGGTCGGCACCACGATCGCCGCCCGGCTGCCCGGTGCGCGGCTGTTCGGCCACGAACGTCCTGACCTGACCGGATGCGAGCGGCTGGTGCTCGCCACGCCCGACGGGGCGATCCGCAACGTCTGCGAGGCGCTGGCGCCGGATCTGCCGGCAGGCTGCGCCGTCATCCACCTCTCCGGCGCCACGTCGGTCCGCGCCCTGGACGCGGCACCGGGTCCCACGGCGTGCGTGCATCCGCTGCAGACGATCTGGCCGGAGCTCGGCCCCGACCAGCTGGAGGGCGCCTACGCCGCCGTGACCGGCGACGCCGCGCTCGGCGATCGGTTCGCCCGCCAGCTCGGGCTGACCCCGTTCCCGCTCGAGGACGACGCGAAGCCGCTCTACCACGCCGCCTCGGCCTTCGCCTCGAACTACCTGGTCACCCTGACCCACGTCGCCGCCCGGCTGATGCAGGAGGCCGGGGTCGGCGAGGAGCTTGCGTTCGCCGCGCTCCGTCCGATCCAACGGCGGACGGTCGAGGTGGCCGCCGGGCCGCCGACCGGGCCGATCGCGCGGGGCGACGCCGCCACCGTGCGCGCGCATCTGGCCGCGATCGACGACGACCTGGCGCCGCTCTACCGCGAGCTGGGCCGGGCCACGCTGCCGCTGGTCTCCCCCACCTCCGCCGACGCCGTCCGGGAGCTGCTTTGACCGTCGCGCTGGTGCCGACGATGGGCGGCCTCCACGACGGGCACCGCGCGCTGCTCCGGGCCGCCCGGACGGAGGCCGACCGGGTCGTGATGAGCCTGTTCGTCAACCCGACGCAGTTCGGCCAGGGCGAGGACTTCACCCGCTACCCACGCGACGGCGAACGCGACCGGCGGATCGCCGCCGAGGAGGGCGTCGACGAGGTCTACGCCCCCACCGTCCAGGACGTCTACCCCACCGGCTTCTCGACCAGCGTCCACGTCGGCCCGCTGGCGGAGGCCTTCGAGGGGGCGTCGCGCCCCGGGCACTTCGCCGGCGTGGCGACGGTCGTGCTCAAGCTGTTCCAGCGTGTGCGGCCGGACATCGCCGTGTTCGGCCAGAAGGACGCGCAGCAGGTTGCCGTCATCCGCCGGATGGTGCGCGACCTGGACGTGCCCGTCGCCCTGCGCATCGTGCCCACGGTGCGCGAGCCGGACGGCCTCGCCGTCTCCACGCGCAATGCCTACCTGTCCGACGACGAGCGGCGCCGCGCGCCGTCGCTGCACCGCGCCCTGGTGGCCTGCGACCCGGCGCTGGTCGAGGGCGACCTCGACTACCTGGCGGTCGTCGACCCCGACACCTTCGAGCCGGTCGAGCCGCGGCCCGGGGCGATCGTCATCGGCGCCGCCCGCTTCGGTTCGACCCGACTGATCGACAACATCCCCGTGGAGGATTCGTGAAGCTCTCGCTGCCCGATCTGCGCACCATGAAGTCCCAGCGCCGACCGATCGTGATGATCACGGCGTACGACCATCCGACCGGCCGGATCGTCGACGCGGCCGGCGTCGACCTCGTGCTGGTGGGCGACTCGGCCGCCAATGTGGTGCTCGGGCACGACTCGACCGTGCCGGCCACGATGGACGAGATGACCATCCTCACCCGGGCCGTCAGCCGGGGCGTCGAGCACGCGCTGGTGATCGGCGACCTGCCGTTCATGTCCTACCAGGTGTCGGACGAGGAGGCCGTCCGCAGCGCCGGACGGCTGGTCAAGGAGGGAGGCGCCGACGCGGTCAAGCTCGAGGGCGCCGGGCCGTCGCTCGACCGGATCCGGGCGATCGTCGCCTCCGGCATCCCGGTGATGGGCCACCTTGGGCTGACGCCGCAGACGGCCACCATCAAGGGCGGCCACAAGGCCCAGGGCCGGCAGGCCGAGGGTGCACGTGCGCTGTTCGCCGACGCGCTGGCCGTACAGACGGCGGGCTGTTTCGGCGTCGTGCTGGAGGCCGTGCCGCCGCAGGTCGCCGAGGCGATCTCCCGCCGGCTGGACATCGTCACCATCGGCATCGGCTCGGGCGCCGGGACGGACGGTCAGGTGCTGGTGCTCCACGACATGCTGGGCATCCGCAGCTCGGACGGCCCGCAGCCGCGCTTCGTCAAGCACTACGCAGAGGTGGGCGACGTGATGAAGGGAGCGGTCGAGCGCTACGCGACCGAGGTGCGCGGCGGCGAGTACCCGGCGGCCGAGCACACCTACTCGATGCCGCCCGCGGAGGTCGAGGCGTTCGAACGCGCGATCGGCGCCGGCTCGATCGAGGAGAACGCCCTCGCGGACTGGTGACGCCGACCTAGAATGGCGGGCATGACGACATTCCTTCACACCATGGTCCGGATCACCGATCCCCCGAAGAGCCGCGCGTTCTACGAGGCGCTGGGCTTCAGCTTCGCCCGCGAGATGGACATTGTCCGCAACGGCGAGAAGGAGGCGACGAACTACTTCTTCAGCCTCCCCGGCAGCGACAACGTGCTCGAGCTGACGTTCAATCACGACGGGCGCAGCTACGACAACGGCACCGGCTACGGCCACATCGCGATCGGCGTCGACGATCTCGACGGCACCCTCCAGCAGCTGGCCGGCCAGGGCATCGAGCCGGAGCGGCCGCCCTACACGGTCAGTGACGGTGGGTCGCGGCTCTGCTTCGTGCGCGACCCTGACGGCTACAGGATCGAGATCATCGGGCGGGGCTGACCGGCGGGTCGGGCAGGCACTGCATCGGTCGCATAGTGTCGGCATTCACCTGATCGAGGGAGGATGTGACCAATGGCTGAGGCACCCGACCGGAAGACCGTCGACCTGTCCGCGTATCCGGATCTCGTGGTCATCTACCTGGGCATGCGGGTCGAGGAACCGCGAGGACTTGAGACCCTCAAGGCTCTGCGGCCGCAGATCGACGCCACGGTCGAGGAGCAGCCGGACGGGCTGCTGTTGCACGAACGGCTCGTCTACGGCGATGACCCGCCGCACACCGGCATGCGCCAGTACTGGCGCGACTTCGAATCGCTCCAGGCCTGGACAAGGACGCTGCCCCACAAGCAGTGGTGGACCGACTACCTGCGAGACCGGGGCGGCACGTCCTTCTGGCACGAGACCTACTTCCGCCGCGGCGGGTTCGAATCGATCTTCGTCGACGTGGAGCCTGGCGTCGGGATGGCCAGATTCGCGCCAACCCGGCCCGCAACGGGCCCGATGCTCGGGGCTGGTGCGCGCGCCGACGCCGACCGCTCAGCAGCCGGCGTGCCCGGTTGAGTGCCGGCTCGCCCGCCACACGGTCGATCCGCCGGCGTACTGTTCCTAGACGACTACCGGATCGAGCTGATCGAGCGAGCTGGCAGCTGACGTTCCGTTAGGCCGACTCGATCGACGACGACAGCCACGCCCCAGATGTCCAACTGTTTGGCGCGGGCCGGGAGGGGCGCACTATGAAGACGTTGGAGCTGTGCACGGACGGGGCGTGCTCGAGGGTGAGTGCGGTGGCCAGCGGCCGACCTCGATCGCTTCTCAGATCGTCTTCTGGCAGAAGACACTGGTCTCGATCGAGCGCGGGGTCATGCTCGCGTAGTCGCCGAAGGCATCGCATCGCTCAAAGCCCTCGCGCAGATAGAAGGCAATGGCTTCGGCCTGATACCTGCCGGTCTCCAGCCGGAGAGTCGAGTACCCCGCCGTCCTGGCTTCTCGTTCCAGACGCCGCAGGACGCCCGCAGCGATACCCATCCGCCGAGCCGTCGGCCGCGTATACATCCGCTTGACTTCGGCGAAACCGTCGTAGAAGGCCACGCCGCCGCAGCCGACGGCAACGCCGTCAACTCGTGCGACGAAGAACCGCACGTTCCCGCCGAAGAGCTGCTCGAGCGACACCGCATGATGCTGCTCCGGCAGATAGTTGCCCGCGAGCGCCAGGTCCAGCTCGGCGATGAGGTGCCGAACCTCATCGGTGGCGGCCCCCATACGCTCAATCGTGAGATTCATCAATCGCTCCTCGACACCATTGTCGCCACCCCGACGACCCCGACAGCCCGTCGCAGGTCGAGCCTAGCTGGCACGGGGTGCTGCGAAGCCCGCCGAGTCGCAGCAACGCTCGCAGTCGCGGAAGCACGCTGGACACCGCTGTTCGATAGAATGACGTGGGGCGTTTCGGGCCCTGGCGTCAAGCAGCAACTCGTAACCACCGGAACACCCGGTTTGCCACAGCGACTGTCCTGCGCATGGGATCGCCATCGGGCCCCGCCCCTCTCTCTTGAAGGCCGACACGGAGTAGCCCCCAGATGAACGAGTGGGTCGTACGAGACGGATGCTGCGGGCTGCTCTACGAGGACGGGGTGCTGGCCGACGTGCTGACACCGGGGAAGCACCGCCGGGGCGCGTTGCGTGACCGGACGAGGCGAGACGTCACCTTCGTTGACCTACGCGAACGATCGGTCACGATCAAGAACCAGGAGATCCTGACCGCCGACAAGGTGGCCGTGCGGGTGAGCCTGCTGGTCTACATGCGGGTGGTCGACGCAAAGGCGGCGCACCAGAACGTTGTCGACTTCCAGGAGCACGTCTACGAGGATGTTCAGCTGGCGGCGCGCCGGTTCCTGGCGACACGGACGCTCGACCAGATTCTGCGTGACCGCAACGAGATCACGGACGCAATCCGCGAAGACGTCAAGGCCTCGGCCCAGTCGTATGGCGTCGAGATCCTGAGGGCGGACGTGAAGGATCTGGTCTTCCCCGGCAATCTCCGCGAGATCATGAACCGGGTCATCGAAACCGAGCGGGAGAGCGAGGCGTCGGTGATCGCCGCGTCGAAGGCCGCGCAGGTGGCACGCATCAAGGCGGAGGCCGAGGCCGAGGCTGCGAAGGAACGGCTGGAAGCCGATCAGGCCGCCGCCCGGCTCCTTGTCGACAACCCTCAGCTCGTCCGCTTGCGCGAGCTCGAGGTGCTGCGCGAGATCGGGCTGTCAGGCGGAAACCAGTTCTTCATCGGGCTGGACAACCTGATCAGCAACAGGTCGATCCAGGCCGGCGTGCGATCGACCGACGACGCCACCTAGACGACTACCGGATCGAGCCCATCGAGCGCAGCTGAGCCGCGCGGTATCTTCACGGCCGTGGACGACCTCCGCGGGCAGTTGGTCGGGGCGTGGCGCGTAACGCGCTACGACGATCGTCCGTCCGTCGACGGGGGCTGGTCCGAGACGTACGGCCCGACTGTGGACGGCCTTATCCTGTATCACGCGTCTGGCTGGATGTCCGTTCAAGTCGCCGGAGATCACGGCGAGTTCGACGGCTACTTCGGCCGGTTCACCATCGTCGAGATCGGCGAAGAGGGCGACGACATCACGGGAATGGTCAACCATCTGATTCTCGCGAGCTCCATGCCGGAACTGCTGACGGCAGACCCGACCCGACCGTTTAGGATCAGCGGCGATACCCTCGCTCTCGGCGACGAGCAGACGTGGCGACGGATCTGCAAGCGCGTCGGCTGAGCGTGGCGGACAGATCACGCCGGCGTTCTGTTTCCTGACGACTACTGAGCCCGGGCCACCACGAGCGTGAGGCCCGGCGTATTCTGCGGCCGTGTCTGATTCCGGCTTAGCGCTCGAGCTGTGCCGCCATCACCTCGAGCCATCGCGCCATGAGCCGTGAGTACGACGTGGTCGTCGTCGGCGCCCGCGTCGCCGGGTCGACCCTCGCCGCGCTACTGGGCGACCTCGGCGTCCGCGTGCTCCTGGTCGAGCGCGTTCGGTTTCCCCGTTCCACCATCTCGACGCACTTCTTCCGCGGTGCCGGGCTGGTCGCCGTGCTCGACCGGCTGGGATTGCTCGACGAGGTGCTCGCCCTGGGCCCCCCGAGGATCACCCGCGAATGGGACTTCGGGTTTGGCTCGCCCGGCCCGGACGAGGGGCCGCCCCAGCGCGCCGGTGACATCGGCTTCGCGCTGTCGGTACGCCGCGCGCCGCTGGACGAGTTGCTCCTAGAGCGGGCGCGCCGGTGCGCGACCGTCGAGGTGGCGCAGCCGGCAACCGTCCGGGCGATGCTGCGCGAGGGCGACCGGGTCTGCGGTGTCACACTGGCCGAGGATGGCCGCGAGGTCGACATCCGCAGCCGGCTGGTGGTCGGCGCGGACGGCCGCCACTCCACCGTGGCCCGCGAGGTGGCGCCGGCGATGGAGCGCTCGGTCGAGCCCCTGCGGACGCTGTACTACCGCTACGTCGCCGAGTGGCACGGACCGAACGGCGAGCCGCCGGACGCGGCGGAGTTCTCCCTGAACGGGGACGAGATGGCCTACGTCTTCCCGTCTGACGGCGGCGTCACGTGCATCGGCCTGAGCGCGCCCGCTGCCGCCTTCGCCGGCTTCCGCACCGCGCCCGACGCTGAGCTCGCGCGGCGGCTCGAGGTCCATCCCGGGCTGATCGCGCGGATCGATGCGACCGTCGCCGTCGGCCGTACCGAGGGAGGCCCGCCCGAGGCGAGCTGGGTGCGCGCACCCACCGGCCCAGGCTGGGCGCTGGTCGGCGACGCCGGCTGGCACCAGGATCCGTGGACCGGCGAGGGGATGGACAACGCCGGTCTCTGCGCGGCGCATGCGGCGGGCGCGATCGCCGGCTGGCTGGCCGGCGCAACGAACGAGGACGAGGCGATGGCGCGCTACGGGAGCCAACGCCGGGAGCTGGTGGACGCCAGCTTCGAGGAGTGCACGTCGATCGGCCGCGACCTCTCGCAGCTCGCGCCCGGACCGGCAGCCCGCGACCGCGCGGCCGTGCTGGTCACCGGGATGTCGGCAACCGGCAAGTCCACGGTGCTGGGCGAGCTCGCGGCGCGGGGTCACCGGGTTGTCGACACCGACCGCGGCAGATGGATCGACGCGGCGGGCGGGGAGCCGCTGTGGCGCGAGGACCGGATGGCGGCGCTGCTCGCCGAGCCACGGCCCGTCCCGCTGTTCGTCGGCGGGTGCGTGGCGAACCAGGGACGGTTCTCCGACCGATTTGACGCCGTGGTGCTGCTCAGCGCTCCGCAGGAAATTCTTCTCGAGCGGCTTGCGGCCCGCACGACGAACGACTTCGGCAAGCGGGCGGGCGAGCGTGCACGGATTCTCGCCGACCTGCACGAGATCGAGCCGCTGCTGCGCCGGACGGCGACGGCCGAGATCGACACGCGCCTACCGCTCGCGGAGGTCGTGCGCCGCCTCGAGGACATCGCCGGCACGGCACCGATGTGATAGATCAGTCGGGATGCGCGGGATCCCGGTCTCCGTTCCCCTGACGGCCGGCCTGCTGGGCGTCTCCGCCCTGGGCTGGGCAGCGGTCGTGCGCCAGTCGGCCGGCATGGACTCGGCGCCGGGCACGATGGGCCTGACCTGGATCGGGTTCATCGCCCTGTGGACGCTGATGATGGGGGCGATGATGGTGCCGGCGCTGACACCGCTGGCCGTCCTCTATGCGGGCGACGGGCGCGGGTGGCCCGCCCGCGCGGCGGGGCTGACCGGCGGCTACCTGCTGTCGTGGGCGCTGTTCGGCGTGCTCGCCCTGGCGATCAGCCTGGGGGCGGAGCGGGTCGCCGACGATGCGGGCGGCGCCTCCCGCTGGGCGGCGGCGCTGATCCTGATCACCGCCGGCGTCTACCAGCTGACGCCGCTCAAGGATCGTTGCCTGGCGGCCTGCCGCTCGCCGATCCATCTGCTGATGCACGTCGGGCGCTACCGCGGCCGGCTCCGCCACGTGCGGTCGGGCATGTACCACGGCGCGTACTGCGTCGGGTGCTGTTGGTCGCTGATGGTCGCGCTGATCGCCCTGGGGATCATGGATCTCGCCTGGATGGCGGCGTTCGCCATCGTCATCACGCTGGAGAAGGTCTGGCGCCACGGCCGCATCGCCGCGCTGGCCGTGGGCGTCGCACTGATCGCGCTCGGCCTGCTCGTCCCCTCCCATCCTGGTCTCGCGCCCGGATTGCATCACCCGGCGACGCCGATGGAGCAGATGTGAGCGGTGCCGCCTGGCACATCTCGGGCACGTATCTCGAGGTGTGCAACTGCGACCCGATCTGCCCCTGCCGGCGAATCGACGGCGTCTCCGGCGGGCGATCGACCTACGGCGTCTGCACGGGCGCTCTCTCCTGGCGGATCACCGAGGGGGCGGTCGACGGAGTGGATCTGGCGTCGCTGTGCGTCGTGCTGGTGATCTGGTACAGCGA
Organism: uncultured Actinomycetes bacterium; assembly: GCA_963720885.1. GTDB lineage: Bacteria > Actinomycetota > Thermoleophilia > Gaiellales > JAICJC01 > DATLLN01. The sequence continues at coordinate 391,647 of CAVRGW010000005.1, forward strand.
CGACGAGCCCGGCTCGCCGTGGACGTGGGTGATGCACGTCGACGAGTGGGCGAGCGCCGAGCAGCGCGCCGTGCTCGCCGACGTCTTCACCGGCCGGCTGGGCGGGACCCCGCTCAGCCAGTTCCCCTGGGCGTTCAAGCCGAGCAACCTGCTGGCGGTCGTCCCCAGCACGATCGAGATCGACCACACGCCGGGCCGCGGCTGGTTCCGGGCGGGCGGCGCGGTCGAGGTGCGGATCCGCGGGCCGTTCGAGACGCAGAGCCCGGTCTCGTGCATCATCCCCGGCCACGACCGCAGTGGACGGGAGGTGGTCGCCGAGCTGCTCGACGCCCACGACGAGCACTTCGAGTTCCGCTACGCCGGCCGCTGCGGCTACGAGGCGACCTTCGACTACGCGGGCTGACCGATCAGCTCCCTGAACGCGGGCAGCTCGCGGATCGCGTCGAAGTCGGAGTCGACGGCCGCCTCCGAGCGCAGCGACTCCTCGCGCTCGAGGGCCAGGCGGAGATGGGCGATGGCGTCGTCGGCCCGTCCGGCGAGGCTCTCGCAGCAGGCGATGTTGTAGGCCAACTCGGCGTACGTCGGGTGTGCCTCGACCAGCGGCTTGCCGCGGTCGGCGACCCCCGCGTAGTCCCCCGCCTCGTACAGCGGGCGAAGCTCTGCCCAGGCGTCGTCGCGCTCGATCTCGTCGGGCAACTCGAGCCACGGGTGGCGCCGCGATTCGTAGACGGCGACCGTCGGCGGCGGAAACGACGGATCGGCGAAGCAGCCGACCGCCACCGCGATCAGGTCGGGATCGCCGCCCATGTGGAAGACCGTCGAGCCACAGTCCGGGCAGAACCAGAAGTGCCGCTCTTCACCGCCGTCGTCGGAATGCCTGACGTACTCGGTACGGCGGCCGGTCACGGTGACACGGTCGGCCGGGAAGCGGGCCTGGTAGCCGAACGCGCTGCCCGTGCGCCGCTGACAGGCGAGGCAATGGCAGATGCTGACGCGCACGGGATCGCCCTCGACGGCGACGCGGAGCTGCCCGCAGCTGCAGGTCGCCTCGCGCGATGTCATCGACCGACGATCTCGCGGAACGCGGGGTCGTCGCGGATCGGATCGAAGTCATGATCGTTCGCAGCCATCGTGCGCACGTCGTCGCCCCCACCCCCGACTGCGAGGCGGAGATGCTCGACGGCGTCCGTGGTGCGCCCGGCGAGGCTCTCGCAGCAGGCGACGTTGTATGCGAGCCGGCCGTTTTCGGGCTGCTCATCGAGCAGCTCGCGACCGCGGTCTGCGGCGGCCGCGAAGTCACCCGCCTCGTACAGCGGCAGCACCTGTCCCCAGAGGTCGTCGCGCTCCATCGTGTCGGGCAGGCCGACCCACGGGTGCCGGCGGGCCTCGTACCCGGACTCGAGCGGCGGTGGAAACAGCGGATCGGCGAACGCCCCGACCATGACGACGATCAGGTCGGGTTCGTCGGGCTCGGTGTAGAACACGGTGCCGCCGCAGTCCGGGCAGAAGTGGAAGACGTGCACCTTGCGGTCGGCCTCGTCCGACGTCCGGGCGTAGTCCGTGGAGTGCCCGGCCACGGTGATCCGGTCGGCCGGGTACCCGGCCTGCATGCCGAATGCGCTGCCCGTCCGCCGCTGGCACGCCAGACAGTGGCAGATGCCGACATGGAACGGATCGCCCTCCGCCTGCAGGCTGAGCTGGCCGCAGCTGCAGGATGCCTCGCGAGTCGCCACCCCCGGATCCTAGTCTCGAGACATACCCTCCCGGGATGATCCGCCGGGCGCGCGCATCCGAGCTCGAGGCGCTGGCCGCCCTCTGGGAGCGGTCGGTGCGCGCGACGCACGACTTCCTCGCCGAGTCCGACATCGAGGAGCTGCGGCCGCACGTCCACGAGGCGCTCGGCGACGCCGGCCTGGAGCTCTGGGTGCTCGCCGGCGCCGACGACGCGGCCGAGGGCTTCATGGGGCTGGCAGGCGACGACATCGCGGCGCTGTTCCTCGAGCCGGCGCGCCGCGGCCGGGGCGGCGGACGGCGCCTGGTGGAGCACGCGCTGGGGCTGCGTGGGGGCGATCTAACGGTCGACGTCAACGAGCAGAACCCCGCCGCGGTCCGGTTCTACGAGGCGGTCGGCTTCGCGGTCGTCGGCCGGTCGCCGCTGGACGACGCCGGCCGCCCGTTCCCGCTGCTGCACATGCGGCGCCGGGTCGGCGACGGCTGACCCTGGGCTACGATCGCAACGTGGAGCGCAACCGCTCAGTCCCCGGCGCCGAGGTCGTCCCCGTGCTGATCTATCCCGACGTCCGGGCCGCGGTCGCCTGGCTCGAGGACGCGCTCGGCTTCAGCGAGCGGGTGCGGATCGGTGAGGGGCATCGCGCGCAGCTGGCCTTCGGGTCGGCCGCGCTGATCGTCGCCGACGTGCGCGGCGACCAGGTCGCCCCCGCCAACACCGGCGTCCCGCAGCTCGTGATGCTGCGGGTCGAGGACGTGGACGCTGCCGTCGCCCGGGCGCGCGATCGCGGCGCGCGCGTCGTGTCGGAGCCGACCAGCTTCGAGTACGGCGAGCGGCAGAGCAAGATCGTCGACCCGTTCGGCCACCACTGGACGCTCTCGCAGACGGAGCGTGACGCAGCGCCCGAGGACTGGGGCGGCGTCACGGTCAACGGCGGCTTCGACTGAGCGTCAGCTCGTCGCCGGCTGCTTCGCGCCGATCATCTCCTTGAACGCGGGCTCATCGCGCAGCGAGTCGAGGTCGGAGTCCTCGGTCGCCATCTGGCGCAGGTCATCAGACTTGTCGACCGCCAGCCGCAGGTGCTCGATCGCCTCGGCGGTGCGGCCCTCCAGCGCCTCGCAGCAGGCGACGTTGTAGGCGATCAACGGGAAATCGGGGTACTCGTCCAGCACCTGCTTCCCGCGTTCGACCACCTCGGCGTACTTCCCCGCCGCATACAGCGGCTGCAGGGGTGCCCAGAGTTCCCAGCCGGTCGGCTGGTACACCTTGCCCGGCGAGCCGCCGATCGCCACGATCGTGGTACCCGGCTCCTCGGCGAACGCCGTTCGCGTCACCGATCCGCGCGCGAAGACCAACGTCCCGGCCGGCGCGTCGACGCGCTCGCCGTCCAGCTCGAACGTCGCCCGCCCGCTCTGCACGAGATAGAGCTCCTCCTCGGAGCCGTACCCGTCGGCCTCGTCGTGCTCGTTGATCATCCGGTCGCCGACCTCATGCGCCGTGAACGCGTTGATGCCGAAGGACTCGATGCCGAGCTCGAGCCGCACCCGCCGCCACGGCACCCGTCCGTCGGTGACCTCGTCGATGTCACTGATGCGTGTTGTTGCGTAGTCGCTCATGGCGGCAGCGTACCCGCCGAGCGACGCCCGGAAACGGCGATCGCCGGAACTGCTGCGGCCGTGCTCAGCGGTACTCGCGGCGGAACCACAGCGTGTGGACGAGCGCCCCGGCGACCACAACGCCCAGCCACGCCAGCGTCAGTTTCGGTGTCAGGACGTTGGGCAGGGAGGTGTCCGTCCAGCCGCGCTTGACCACCTGCTCGTTCCAGCCGTCCTGGGCCGTCACCATCACGCCGTAGCAGAGCATCACGGCGAGGTAGCCCGAGAGGCAGCCCCGGAGCACGTAGGGCCGCACCGCGGCCAGCAGCCGCGAGACGGCGAGCGCCGTCACCGCCAGCTGCACGCCGAACAGGCCCTCGTGAAGGCCGCGGTGGACGGACGGTAGGTCGGGCTCACCCGGCGTCGGCGCGCTGGCGTTCCACAGGACGCCGGCCAGCGGTATGTCGCTCGCGTACAGGCCGAGGGCAGCGGCCATCCAGGGAATCGCCCAGAGTCCCAGCAGCACCGCCAGCACCAGCCGGACGCGATCGCCGCCGCGCCACGTCCGGCGCGGCAGCCGCAAGGAGGACGCGATCACCGCCAGCACGGCCGCAAGCACCGCACCCGCGGCGGGGAGGGCGTTCACCCACTGCGCCTCCAGATCGTCGGTTGGGTTCATGCCGGGGAGCGCGGTGACGGCGCACAGACACGCGGCGACGATGGCGGCGACGCGCGCCCGGCCGCCCAGCACTGCTACCGCGACCAGGGCCCAGGCGACGCCGGCGATCGCGACCGGGAAGCTGAGGTTGCTGACCAGCCGGCTCAGCCCGCCGTCGACCAGTCCGGTGCCGTCGAAGTTGTAGGTGCCGCCCGTGGGCAATCGGGTGTAGGTGATCACCGTGGCAACGGCGGCGATCGCGTACACCGCCACCGTTGCCCAGAGCTCCCACGCCGCCGAGCGGCGCGATCCGCCGTCGATCATGTGCCGAGCCTACGCCTGCTGGGAGAACGACGTGGATATCCTCTCGCTCCCCGACCGGGAGGTGCGCGATGCGATACATGGTTGTCGAGCGGTACACGAACGGCCCGGCGCCCGTCTACCGGCGGGCGGCCGAGCACGGACGGATGCTGCCGGACGGCCTGGTCTACGTCGACAGCTGGGTGGACGAGCGACTGGATCGCTGCTTTCAGCTGATGGAGACCGACGATCCCGAGCTGTTCGCCCGCTGGATCGCCTGCTGGGACGACCTTGCCGAGTTCGAGGTTGTGCCGGTGCTCTCGTCGGCCGAGGCCTCAGCGCGCTCGACCGGCGCTCAGTAGAGCTGCGTGCGGTAGCGCTCGGCCATGGCCTTCTGCGGCTCGGGCGTCACCTCGTCGCCGATCTGGTCGCGCAGCATCTGCCCCAGGCTGGGGAGCGTCGAGCGGTCGATCTGCGCCTCGGGATCCCAGAGGCGGGAGCGCATCAGCGCCTTGGCGCAATGCAGGTAGACCTCGCGGACGGCCACGCGCAGCACGGTCGCGGGCAGACGGTCGCCCACCGCAAAGCCGGCGCGCAGATCCTCATCGTCCCGGATCTCCACCGACCCGTTGACACGCAGCGTCTCGTCGACGCCGGGCACCAGGAACAGCAGCCCCACCTCCGGCGTGAACAGCAGGTTCTCGAGCGCGTCCAGCCGGTTGTTGCCAGGCCGGTCGGGTATCAGGAGCGTGCGGTCGTCGGGCATCTGGACGAACCCGGGCTCGCCGCCGCGCGGCGTCGCGTCGGCCATCCCGCCGCGCCCCGACGTTGCCATCACCACGAACGGCGACAGCTCGATCAGGCGCCGTGAATGGGCGTCGAGATGGTCGAGTTGCTTGCGCAGGACGAGGTCTCCCGGCGTCCGGTAGATGCTGCGCAGAGCGTCCGCCGAGGTGATCGCGGCCATCGCGCGGGATGGTAGACGGGCTGTCCCGAGCGCTGCGCTCCCGATCCTGTACGCTCCCTCCGGATGAGCGATCTTCCCTCGCCCGAAGCCGGATCAGCGCGGCCGCCCGGCGACGAGCATCACGATCCGATCTTCGCTACCACCGTCTGCTCGATCGTCGAGCACGGCGGCGAGCTCCTGATGGTGCGCCAGCTGAACCGCGAGGGCGAGGAGCGATGGAACTTCCCGACCGGCTGGATGGCGACGCTGGACGAGGACGGGGCGTCGCAGATCCCCGAGCACATCGTCAACCGCAACCTCCTGATGGAGACTGGCTACGCGGCATCCGGAGCGAGCCTGATCGGCATGTCGCTGGTGCGCGAGCACGACGCCGACGGCCGGCGGATCGGCACCTCGATGCGGCTCAACTACCTCTCCAGCCAGCCGCGGCAGACAAGCTACGCGGTGGCCGACTCCGACATCCTGGGAGCGCCGCAGTGGTTCCCGCCGCAGCTGATCGAGGGCATGATCGAGCGCGGCGAGATGAAGGGTGAGCTGACCGCCTCCGCCTACCGCCAGTGGCAGGCATACCGCCGCGACGGCACGATCTCGGCGGACGTGGTCGACATCCCCAACTGAGTGCGTCACAGAGCCCGGTCGACATCCCGCATGCCGGGGATCGCGAGGAAGAACGCGAGCAGCACGACGCCGGACACCAGGCCGGCGCCGACCAGGGTCTCCCGCGCTCCGATCTGGTTGGACAGCGGCCCGACCAGCGCGAACGACAGCGGGGCGAGCGCGGTCGACACCATCCAGTCGATCGCGGACACGCGCCCCAGGAGCTCGTTCGGCACCAGGCTCTGCATCATCGTCCCCCAGATCACGATGCCCACGGCGAAGCAGGCACCGATCAGCGCGGCGACGAGGCCCACCTGCCAGACAGATCCGGCCAGGCCGTAGAAGACGATCGCGAAGCTGGAGACGATGAAGCAGCCGTACATCACGTCCATCCGCCGCCTGGGCATGCCCAGATGCCCCATGGCCACGGCGCCGGCGATCGAACCCACGCCGCCCGCCGCGAGCACCAGCCCGTACGCCCCGGCGCCGCCGTCCAGGTGGTTGCGGATCACGAACGGCACCAGCACTTCCCACGGACCCCAGAACGCCAGCACGGCAACCGAGAACGCGAGCAGCGTGCCCCACAGCCAGGTCTGGCCGCGGGCGTAGGCGAGTCCCTCGCGCATGTCGTCGAGCATCGACGACGGCTCGTCCTCGCGGGCCGCCACCCGCCGCACCCGCATCAGCGCCACGCATGCGGCCGACACCAGGAACGTCGCCGCGTTCAGGGCGAACGCGGAGCCGGGCCCCCACACGCCGACCAGCAGCCCGCCCAGCGCCGGGCCGGCGAACTGGAACGCCAGCGGGCGCATCGTCTGATCGAGCGCGTTCGCCTCGAGCAGCAGATCCCTGGGCAGGATCTCAGGGACGATCGCCGTGAACGACGGGCCAAACAGCGCCTCGCCCACGCCGAACAGCGCCGACAGCGCCACCAGGTGCCAGATCTCCAGGTGGCCGCTCAGGCTGAGCACCGAGATCACCCCGACCGCGACGGCGCGTAGCACGTCGGCGGTGATCATCAGCGGCCGGCGGCCGATGCGGTCGGACAGCGTGCCGCCGAAGGGCAGCAGTAGCACCGTCGGCAGCGTCCAGGCGATGCCGGTCACAGCCAGGGCCGCGGGTGAGTTCGACACGTCGTACGCCTGCCACGCAACGGCCACGAGGTACACGCCATCGCCCAGCAGGGACACGGTCATCCCGGCCCAGAGCAGCCGGAAGTCGCGGTCGCGGAGCGGCTTCAGCATCGGAGGTGCTCACCTCCCGGTGAACTTCGGCGGCCGCTTCTCGCGGAACGCCCGCACGCCCTCGGCGAAGTCCGCGCCGGCCGCGGCGGTCTCCTGCAGGCGCGCCTCGTGCTCGAGCTGCTGCTCGAGCGTCGCCTCTCCGGACGCGGCGAACAGCTGCTTCGTCATGGCGATCGCCCGGGTCGGCTTCGCGGCCAGACCGGCCGCCAGATCCCCAGCCTCAGCGGGTAGGTCGCCGTCCTCGACCACCCGGGAGACGATCCCCCGCTCGAGCGCCGCGGCGGCGTCCAGTCGCTCGCCGGTGATCATCCACTCCAGCGCCGCGGACTGGCCGAGCACCCGCCCCAGTGTCTGCGTGATGCCCGAGTCCGGCACCAGGCCGATCGCCGTGAAGGCCGGGACGAACGTCGCCGAGCGGGCCGCGATCCGCACGTCGCAGGCGACGGCCAGCGCCAGCCCCGCGCCGGCGGCCGGGCCGTTGACGGCGGCGACCACCGGCTTCTCGAGCCCGCGCAGCGCCACCACGTTGGGGTTGTAGGAGCGACGCAGCAGCTCGCCCACTTCGGACGGATCGGACGGGAAGGCGTCGATGTCCTGCCCCACACAGAACGCCCGGCCGGCGCCGGTCAGCACCACCGCGCGCACCGCGGGATCGGCCGCCTCGGCGAGGGCGGCGCCGAGCGCCGAGTGAAGATCCCCGGTCAGCGCGTTCAGCCGGTCGGGCCGGTTCAGCGTGATTGTCGCGACGGCGCCCGCGCGTGTCAGCTCGACCTCCGGCACGCTGCCGAGTCTACCGTCGGGGCTAGAGGATGCCGCGCCGCTCGAAGATCCGGGTGATCTTCGCGACGTGGGTGCCAGCGTACAGCGACTTATCGGCGGCGATGATCGCCTTCGCGCCCGCGCGGAACTTCGAAATCGGGGTCAGCAGGAAGTGCGACTCGAGGATGTCAGTGTCGGCGACGGTGCGGCCCACCGCCGACCGGATCTGCCAGAGCGACGCGCTCCACATCTCGCCGTCATCGTGCACCTCGCCGTCCATGTCCCCGGGGAAGTGCTTCGCCGAGTCGAGCCTGCGCAGGCAGCTGGGCACCGGCGCGTACGAGGTCGAGTCCCACTCGGCGAGACACAGCAGCCCCTGGCCGTCCGACGCCGCCGCCGTCTGGTCGGCCGCCCAGTAGTCGCCGAAGCCCTCGCCCATCGCGCCGCCCTGCTCGGTCGCGCCGAAGCCCGGCACCTGGGCGTCCTGGATCGAGTGGCCGTACTCGTGCAGAATCACCTCGGCGTCCTCGGCGTCGTCGACGCCGCCCGTGCCGTAGGTGATCGAGTCGGTGCCGGGCGAATAGAAGCTGTTGTCTCCGGAGTAGGCGTCGACCTTCACGTACTGGGACTCGTCGTTCACCCCGGAGGTGCCGGAGAAGCCGATTGCCTGGATGTAACGCTGCGAGCGGTCGATCCAGTAGTAGGACATGACCGCCTCGAACCGGTCGTCGTGCCGCCGGTAGGGGTACTGCAGCGTCGGCTCGTCGGCCAGCGAGTCGCGATGGGTGCCGCGGGTCGCGTCGACCCAGGTGCCGCGCAGCTTGCCGGTGCCGTCCAGGTCGTGGAGTGCAACGACTTTGTACGCGCCGGCGGGCACTGCCGAGTTGGCGTCGTTCTGGTCGGTCAGGTTCGGATCGCCCAGGGTCACCACGGGGTTCGGCGAGAACACGCGGCCCGAGCCGGTCGCGAACCGCACCCGGTTGACGGCGTGCAGTACCCGGCCGGTCTCCGCGTCGACGACCACGCTCCAGTCGCCCGGGCCGTACGAGAACTCGACCTGCACCGCCCAGGCGCGCCGCGCGCTCGTGCCCGACGGGAAGGCGACGCGGGTCGCAGACGCGGTCGAGCCGGCCGGTGCTCCCGTGCGGGCGAGCGCGATCCCGCGGGCGCGGTCGGCGGTTACGGCGTAGCTGCCGGCCAGTTCCGTCGCCGGGCGGGCGAACGTCCGCTGCACCGAGGTCTCGAACCCGAGCCCGCCGTTCGAGTACGTGTAGGCGCCGTAGACGGCGAGCCCGTCAACGGTTTGCTGCGTCCACAGATGCCGGCCGCTGGCCGTGGTCACGTCATGGACGACGCGCCATCCGGTCGCCGCCGACGCCGCTCCGGGCAGCGCTGCGGCAGCCAGGGCGATCGCGACCACCACTCCCCCGAGTCGGCGTGACCTCACGGGCGGACGGTACCCCCGGTCGACCCGCCGCGCAACATCGGACGTTCGTCCGTCACCAGATGCAGCACCGGCCGGGTGAATCCGGCGGGCAGATCGGCCTCGACCGCCGCCGCAACCTCAGGTGGCAGCAGCGGACCGGGCTGCTCGCCCGGGCGGTGCCACTCGTGCATCCGCCGGTCGACCGGCTCGCCCACCGGGCCGCCGGTGATGTGCACCAGGAAGTAGAGGATGATCTCGTGCCGATAGTCGCCGCACTCGACGAACAGGTTCTCGCTGACGTACAGCAGCCGGCCGACATCGATCTCGAGCGCGGCCTCCTCGATCAGTTCGCGGCGCAGACCCTCGTCCGAGGTCTCGCCCGGCTCCAGCCCTCCGCCGGGGAACCAGTAGAACGACCTCGCGATCGGTGTGCGTGCGTGCGGTCCATCAGCACCCTGCCCTGCGTCGTCCACGATCACGCCGCGGGCGCGCATCGACAACCGCTGGCACCCGCGGGTCAGGCAACCAGCGTCTGCTCGGCCTCGTAGACGGGCAGCACCCGCCGCAGGAACTCGCCGGTGTGGCTGCCCGGCGTCTCGGCCACCTCCTCGGGCGTGCCCGCGCGACCACCTCGCCGCCGCGGTCGCCGCCCTCCGGGCCCAGGTCGAGCACCCAGTCGGCCTGCTTGATCACGTCCAGGTTGTGCTCGATCACGACCACCGTGTTGCCGGCGTCCACCAGCCGCTGCAGCACCTGACCAGCAGCTTGGCGACGTCGTCGACGTGCAGGCCGGTCGTCGGCTCGTCGAGGATGTACAGCGTGCGCCCGGTGGCGATCTTCGACGAGCTCCGTCGCCAGCTTCACCCGCTGCGCCTCGCCGCCGGAGAGCGTCGTCGCCGGCTGGCCGAGCCGCATGTAGTCGAGGCCCACGTCGTGCAGGGTCTGCAGCCGGCGCTTGAATCTTCGGGATCTTGGCGAAGAACTCGAGCGCCTCCTCGATCGGCATGTCCAGCACGTCGGCGATCGACTTGCCCTTGAACCGCACCTCCAGCGTCTCCCGGTTGTAACGGCGGCCGTGGCAGACCTCGCAGTTGATGTAGACGTCGGGCAGGAAGTGCATCTCGATCTTGATGGTGCCGTCGCCCCGGCACGTCTCGCAGCGCCCGCCCTTGACGTTGAACGAGAACCGGCCCGGCTTGTAGCCGCGCGCCTTGGCGTCCGGCGTCTTGGCGTACAGCTCGCGGATGTGGTCGAACAGCCCCGTGTACGTCGCCGGGTTCGACCGCGGCGTTCGGCCGATCGGCGACTGGTCGATGTCGATCACCTTGTCGAATGCGTCGAACCCGTGCACCTCCGGTGCGCGCCCGGCTTGATCGCGCGTCGGCTGCACGCGGTTGGCCAGCGCCTTGAAGATCACCTCGTTGACCAGCGTCGCTCTTGCCCGACCCGGACACGCCGGTGACGCGCGATGAACTTGCCGACCGGCAGCTCGACGTCGATGTCCTTGAGGTTGTGCTCCGCCGCGCCCCGCACGCCGAACCAGCCGGCGTCGTGCATCCGCCGGTCGGGCACCGGGATCGACTGCCGGCCGGACAGGTACGCGCCGGTGATCGACCGCTTCTGCTTCATCACCTCGCGCACGGTGCCCTGGGCAACGACCTCGACCGCCGTGCTCACCGGCGCCCGGGGCCCATGTCGACCACGTGGTCGGCCGCGCGGATCGTCTCCTCGTCGTGCTCGACGACGATCAAGGTGTTGCCGAGCGTGCGCAGCCGGCTCAGCGTCGCCAGCAGCTTCTCGTTATCGCGCTGGTGCAGGCCGATCGACGGCTCGTCGAGGATGTACAGCACGCCCATCAGGCTCGACCCGATCTGCGTCGCCAGCCGGATGCGCTGCGCCTCGCCGCCGGACAGCGTGGCCGCCGCCCGGTCGAGCGTCAGGTAGCCGACGCCGACGTTCTCCAGGAAGCCCAGCCGCTCGCGGATCTCCTTGAGGATGCGGGCGCCGATGGCGCTGCTCGGTGTCGGACAGCTCGAGGCCGTCGACGAAGTCGATCGCGTCGCTCCACCGAGAGACGGGTCATCTCGGCGATGTTCGTGTCGCCGACCGTCACCGCCAGGCTGGTCGGCTTCAGCCGCGCCCCGCCGCACTCCGGGCACGGGCGTGAGCGTCATGTACTCCTCGATGCCGCTCCTTCTGGTACGCCGAGTCGGTCTCGCTTGTAGCGCCGCTCGAGGCTGGTGACGATGCCCTCGAACGCCAGCATGTAGCTGCGTTTGCGGCCCATCCGGTTGCGGTAGGTGACGTACAGCTTCTCGCCGCCCGTGCCGTGCAGGAACAGCTCCTGCTGCTCATCGCGCAGATCGCGCCACGGCGTCTCGAGGTCGATCTCGTAGCGGTCGGCGATCGCCTGGATCACCTGCTCGTAGAAGTTCGAGTTGATCACCGTCCAGGGCACCAGCGCGCCCTCGCTGATCGACAGCGTCGGGGTCGGGCACCACCAGGTCGGGGTCGATCTCGGGCTGCATTCCCAGGCCGGTGCAGCGCGGACAGGCGCCGTGCGGCGAGTTGAACGAGAAGACGCGCGGCGCCAGCTCGGACAGCGAGACGTGGCCGTCGGGGCAGGCGAGCTTCTCGGAGTAAGCTGCGTGGTCTCGCCGTCGACCGACCGCGATCTCGACCAGCCCGTCGGCCAGCCCCAGGGCCGTCTCGACCGAGTCGGTCAGCCGCGCCCGCAGCCCATCCTTGATGATCAGGCGGTCGACGATCACCGAGATCGTGTGCCGGATCTGCTTGTCGAGGTCGATCGGCTCCTCGAGCAGGCGCTGCTCGCCGTCGACCCGGACGCGGGTGTAGCCGTCGCCGCGCAGCTGCTCGAACAGATCCTTGAACTCGCCCTTGCGCGACCGCGCACCATCGGTGCGTCGACCGTGAACCGTGTCCCGTCGGGCAACGCCAGCACCTGGTCGACGATCTGCTCGGCCGACTGGCCGGTGATCGGCTTGCCGCACACCGGGCAGTGGGGATGGCCGATCCGCGCGTACAGCAGCCGCAGGTAGTCGTAGATCTCGGTCACCGTGCCGACCGTCGACCGCGGGTTGCGGGTCGTCGTCTTCTGGTCGATCGAGATCGCCGGCGACAGCCCCTCGATCGAGTCGACGTCCGGCTTGTCCATCTGCCCGAGGAACTGGCGCGCGTAGGCGGACAGCGACTCGACGTAGCGGCGCTGGCCCTCGGCGTAGAGCGTGTCGAACGCCAGGCTGAGACTTGCCGGAGCCGGACAGCCCGGTGATCACCACCAGCTTGTCGCGCGGGATCGCGACCGTGACGTCCTTCAGGTTGTGCTCCCGGGCGCCCCGGATCACGATCTGCTCGTGCGGCACGAACCCCCTGCGACAGCCTGTTCAACGGGAACCGCGCCTGAGTCTAGCAGTCTGTCCGAAGGCGAACGCATGTTCGGTGAATGGTAGCACCGGCGACCGGACGGCGGCTCTCAACTCCGCGTCCCGAACCGCCGATCAACCGGATCAACGATGAGCGAGAACCGGCGTTTCTACCGGCTCGCCGGCGAGTGGACGGTGGTCTGTCATCCCCTCGACGCTGGCTTCCCCGGCCCGTCGATCGGCGGGCGCACCCGCAACATCTCGGCGGGCGGCGCCGAGCTGGCGCTGCAGGAGGCCCTCGATCCGGGGACGCGGATGACCATCCGGCTGGCCGCCGGCGACCTCCGGTTGTACGTCGGGGCAACGGTCGTCCGCACCGAGGCGGGCAACGTCCATGGCGTCCGGTTCGACGACCTGGACCGCACGCAGCGCGCCGACCTGTCGCGGTTCGTGTTCGCTCAGGCCCGGCTGCGCCAGGCGGGTGCAGGCACGACCGACGAGTCGGCGGCGTAGAGCTCGTCCAGCTGCACCGCGCGGGCATGGCTCCGCGCATCGGCGGCCAGCGCCATGATCAATCCCATCATCCGCTCGGGGTGAGGCAGCCGGCGCAGCCCGAACAGCGCTGAGCGACGCCCGCCGACGGTGATCATCACCGCGCCACAGCGGGGCCCAAGCGCACGCACGCGCCGCACCTCGACCTGGTCGATCGCGGCCAGGGGGAGCGCCGTCACCCGACGCCCGAGCGCCCCGGAGACGAGGATCAGCTTGCGGTCGGTGATCACCAGCCGGCGACCGTGCCAGCGTCCCACCCGGCGGCACAGCCGGGTCAGCGCCAGCACCGCGATCACGCCCGCGAGCACCGCGACCGCCGTCGGCAGCACGCCCATCGACCGCACGCCGGCCAGCTCGTAGGCCAGGCCGCCGACCACCACCAGCGTCAGCGTTGCGCGGATGAACGCCCCGACCAGCACCACCCCATGCTCCCGCGAGACGAGCCGGATGCGCTCGTCCGGACGGAGCAGGTGGTCGACGCTTCGCATTCGCTGACCGCTTCGCCGCAGGCGCGGCGGATCCTGCCGAGGGCCGATCAGGCGGCGGCCATGTTGAGCTCGCGGCGGAGATCCTTGATCTCGTCGCGGAGCTTGGCGGCGTACTCGAACCGCAGGTCCTGGGCGGCGGCGAACATCTCCTCCTCGAGCTCGACCACCAGCTTCTCGAGCTCGTCGCGGTTCATGCCCTCGGTCTGGACGCCGCGGCGGCGCTTGCCCGGCACCGTCGGCTGCTCCAGCGACAGGAACTCGGCGATGTCGGAGACGCCCTTGCGGATCGACTCCGGCTGGATCCCGTGCTCCTCGTTGTACGCGAGCTGGAGGGCGCGGCGGCGGCTGGTCTCGTCGAGCGCGCCGCGGATCGCCTCGGTGATCTTGTCGGCGTACATCAGCACTCGGCCGTTGACGTTGCGGGCCGCCCGGCCGATCGTCTGGATCAGCGCGGTCTGGCCGCGGAGGAAACCCTCCTTGTCCGCATCCAGGATCGCCACCAGCGACACCTCGGGCAGGTCGAGGCCCTCGCGCAGCAGGTTGACGCCGACCAGCACGTCGTACTCGCCCAGCCGCAGCTCGCGGATGATCCGGATCCGCTCCAGCGTGTCCACCTCGGAGTGCAGGTAGCGGGTGCGGACGCCGGCCTCGAGCAGGTAGTCGGTCAGGTCCTCGGCCATCTTCTTGGTCAGCGTCGTCACCAGCGTCCGCTCGTTCACGTCGACCCGCCCCCGGATCTCGGCCAGCAGGTCGTCGATCTGGCGCTTGGTCGGCCGCACCTCGACCTCCGGATCGATCAGACCAGTGGGCCGGATGATCTGCTCGGCCACGTGCGTCGAGTGGCGCAGCTCGAACGAGCCCGGCGTCGCCGACACGAACAGCACCTGCGGGGCGCGGTCGAGGAACTCGTCGAACCGCAGCGGGCGGTTGTCCAGGGCCGAGGGCAGCCGGAACCCGTGCTCGACCAGCGTCTGCTTGCGCGACCGGTCGCCCTCGTACATGCCGCCGATCTGCGGCACGGTCTGGTGTGACTCGTCGATCACGATCAGGTAGTCGTCGGGGAAGTAGTCGAGCAGCGTGTGCGGCGGGGTGCCCTGCGCCCGGCCCTCGAGGATCCGCGAGTAGTTCTCGATGCCGTTGCAGAAGCCCATCTCCCGCAGCATCTCCATGTCGTACTCGGTGCGGCTGCGCAGCCGGTGCGCCTCCAGCATCTTCCCGTCCGCCTCCAGCTCGGCCAGCCGGCCCGCCAGCTCCTCGCCGATCGCGCCGACGGCCGCCTCGACCTGCTCGCGCTCCATCGCGTAGTGCGTCGCCGGGTAGACGGCGAGGTGGTCGAGCTTGCCGTACACCTCGCCCGTCAGCGGGTCGAAGTGGACGATCGACTCGACCTCGTCGCCGAACAGGCTGATCCGGTATGCCGACTCCATGTTGGCCGGCTGCACCTCGATCACGTCGCCGCGCACGCGCATCTTGCCGCGGCCCAGCAGCACGTCGTTGCGCTGGTACTGGATGGCCACCAGCTTCTCGAGGATCGCCTGCCGCGGATGCTCCTCGCCCACGGCCAGGAACAGCACCATCCGCTCGTAGCTGGCCGGGCTGCCCATGCCGTAGATGCAGGACACCGAGGCGACGATCACGACGTCGCGGCGGGTGAACAGCGCCGCCGTCGCGGCGTGCCGCAAGCGGTCGATGTCGTCGTTCACCGACGAGTCCTTCTCGATGTACGTGTCGCTCGCCGGGAGGTACGCCTCGGGCTGGTAGTAGTCGTAGTACGAGACGAAGTACTCGACCGCGTTGTGCGGGAAGTACTCGCGGAACTCGTTGCAGAGCTGGGCCGCCAGCGTCTTGTTGTGCGCGATCACCAGCGTCGGCTTCTCCACCTGCTCGATCACCCTGGCCACCGTGTGCGTCTTGCCGGTGCCGGTCGCGCCGAGCAGCGTGGTGTAGCGGTCTTCCCGGTTGACCGCCTCGGTGATCTCCTCGATCGCCCGCGGCTGGTCGCCCATCGGCTGGTAGTCGGCGGACACGTGCATCTTGGCCATGCCTGCAGTGTACCGAACCGGTGTTCGCCCGATGGGCGACGATTTCGGGTAGCGGCTGCGCCGTCAAGGGCCTGTCGGCCGCGGCCGATACCATCGCCAGACGGGAGTGGACGACGCCGACCTCACGGACCCCGCCGTCGCGGCGGACTACGAGCTCGCCTTCGCCGACCGGGACGCCCAGGTCGAGCGGTTGAAGACGGTGCTCGCCGGCCACCTTCCCGTGGTCGAGGGCGGCTGGCTGCTGGACGTCGCCTGCGGCAGCGGATTGGCGACCGAGGCGGCGGCGATGCTCGGCTACACCGTGACCGGCGTCGACGAGTCGCCGGCCATGCTCGCCCTGGCCACGCAGCGGCTGCCGGGCGGCGACCTGCGGTTGGCCGCTGCCGACGCCGTCGAGACGGCCACCACGAACCACTATCACGCCGTGATCTCCGTGGGCAACGGACTCGTGCGACTGCCCCACGAGCGGATGGCCGTCGCCCTGCTCGGCATGCGCGAGCGGCTCCGTCTCGACGGCACGATGCTGGTGATGATGCGCGACTTCACGGAGCGGCCGAAGTCCGCCGTCTGGCGGCACGACGGCGTGGCCACCGTCCGAGCGCGGTTCGCCGACGGCGGCGGCAGGTCGCTGCACTACGTGCTGGAGATCGAGGATGCGACAGGCGCCCGGTCGCACCAGCTGACCCTCCACCCGGTCAGGCCGATCGAGCTGGCAATGGCGGTCGAGGCGACCGGCGTCCGCGTCACCCGCACGCAGACCATCGGCGGCTGGACCGCCATCTCGGGCTCGGCCCGCTAGATCGACCGTCAGGCGATCAGCGCGGCGTCGCCCAGCAGCGCCTTCGCCTCGGCGAAGAAGTTGCCATCCGGCTGGACGCGGAACCCGGGCCCGAAGCGCAGCGTCTTCGACCCCTCCGAGGTCTCCAGCTCCAGCATCACCGGCGCGTCACCCGGATGCTCGCCGATCAGGCTGCGCAGCTCGTGGATCACCGTCGGTGCGGCGTGACGGGCGTCGACCCGCAGCTTGACGACGCCGAAGTCCGCGGTCGCCTCGAACGGCGCCAGCTCGAAGGCGACCAGCTTGACCTCGCCCTCGCTCTTGTGGTCGACCCGGCCCTTGATCATCACCACGGCATCAGGATGCAGCACCGAGCGGACGGCCGCCAGCGCGTTTGCGAAGACGATCACCTCGATCGTGGCCGTGGTGTCGTCGAGCTCGACGAACGCCATCTGGTCGCCCTTCTTGGTGACCAGCGTGCGCATCGAGGTGACCAGGCCGCCGACCGTCACCACCTGGCCGTCGCGCAGCCCGGAGAAGGCCGCGAGCTGGACGTCGGCTCGGCGGGCCAGCTGATCCTTGACGTCGGCCAGCGGGTGGCTGGTCACGTACAGCCCGAGCGTCTCCTTCTCGCGCTTCAGGAGATCGGCCTTGTCCCACTCGCCCTCCGGGACCGGTGGATGCGACCGGGACACCGCCGGCGCATCGCCCCCGCTGTCGCCGTCGTCGCCCAGGTCGAAGATCGACATGTGGCCCATCAGCGCGTCGGCCTGCTGCTTCTGGCCGGAGCCAAGCGCCTGCTCCAGCACCTCGGTCATCCCCCGGCGCGTGTCTCCGGTCGAGTCGAGCGCACCGCAGGCGACCAGGCTCTCCAGCATGCGCCGGTTGAGCACGCTGCCGTCGACCCGCTCGCAGAACTCCCAGATCGACGTGAACTGGACCGGCCTCGCGGGCAGTGATGATCTGGCGCACCGCACCCTCGCCGACGTTCTTGACGGCCGACAGGCCGAACCGGATCCGGCCCTCGACCACGGCGAAGTCGGACATGCTCGAGTTGACGTCCGGCGGGAGCACCTCGATGCCCATCTCGGCGCACTCCGAGACGTAGTACGGCACGCGGTCCTTGGTCGACATCACCGAGGAGATGAGGGCGGCCATGTACTCGGCCGGGTGGTTCGCCTTGAGCCAGGCGGTGTGGTAGGCGACCAGCGCGTAGCAGGCGGCGTGCGACTTGTTGAACGAGTAGTCGCTCGAGCGCTCGTTGTCGTCCCACAGCTGCTGGGCCAGCGCGGGCGTCACGCCGTTTGCGATGCAGCCCTCGATGAACTTGTCCTTGAGCGTCGCCATCAGGGCGGCGATCTTCTTGCCGATCGCCTTGCGCAGGTCGTCCGCTTCGGCGGGCGAGAAGCCGGCGATCTCGCGGCTGATCAGCATCGCCTGCTCCTGGTACACGGTGATGCCGTACGTCTCGGCCAGCACGCCTTCCAGCCGCGGATCGGCGTACGTCACCTCCTCGCGCCCGTTCTTGCGCGCGGCGAACCGCGGGATGTTCTGCATCGGCCCCGGCCGGTACAGGGCGACCAGTGCGATCAGATCCTCGAAGTGCGTCGGCTTGACCCCGCGCAGGGCCTCGCGCATCCCCGACGACTCGAACTGGAACACGCCGGTGGCGTCGCCGCGGGCCAGCATCTCGTAGGTCTTGACGTCGTCCAGAGGCACCTGGTCCATGGCCAGCCGCCGACCGGAGCCGGACTCGATCAGGTCGAGCGCGCGGTCGATCACGTCGAGGTTGCGCAGGCCCAGGAAGTCCATCTTCAGCAGGCCCAGCGCCTCGACGTCGTTCATCGAGAACTGCGTGACGACCTCGGCCTCCGGCCCCTTCTGCTGGAGCGGCAGGTACTCGGTCAGCGGCCGGTCGCCGATGACGACGGCGGCGGCGTGGATCGAGTCGTTGCGGACGACGCCCTCCAGCGGCCGTGCCATGTCGACGATGCTCTTGGCCGTCTCGTCGACGTCGTACGCCTTGCGCAGCTCGGCGCCCGGCTTCATGCACTCGTCGAACGAGACCTTCGGCCCCTCGGGAACCATCTTGGCGATCCGGTCGACCACGCCGTAGGGGATGCCCATCACCCGGCCGGCGTCCTTGATCGCCGCCTTCGGCTGCATCTTGCCGAAGGTGATGATCTGGGCGACGTTCCGGCGGCCGTACTTCTCGGCGACATAGTTGATCACCCGCTCGCGGCCGGCCACGGCGAAGTCAACGTCGATGTCCGGCATGCTCTTGCGGCCCGGGTTCAGGAAGCGCTCGAACAGCAGCGTGTACTGCATCGGGTCGAGGTCGGTGATCCGCAGGCAGTAGGCGACCAGCGACCCCGCCGCCGAGCCGCGACCCGGGCCTACGCTGATGCCGTTCTCACGGGCGAACCGGATGAAGTCCCAGACGATCAGGAAGTAGTCCGGGAACCCCATCTCCTCGATCGTCTTCAGCTCGAACTCGAGGCGGCGCCTCAGCCCCGGCGTCTCCGATCCGTAGCGCTCGCGCAGCCCACGCTCGGCCAGGTCGCGCAGGTAGGACACGGCGTTCGTGCCCTCGGGCACCTCGAACCTGGGCAGGTGCATCGCTCCCAGCCCGACCTCCGCGGAGCAGCGCTCGGCGATCTCGACCGTGCGCTGCAGCATCTCCTCGCCGAACCGGCCGGCCATCAGCTGGTACATCTCGTCCGAGCTCTTCAGGTAGAACTCGTGGTTCGAGAAGCGGAACCGGTTGGGGTTGTCCATCGTGTCCTGCGTCTGGATGCAGAGCATCGCCTCGTGCGGGATCGCGTCGTCCCGCGTCAGGTAGTGGACGTCGCCCGTGCCGACCATCGGCAGTCCGCTGTCCTTGGCCAGCGCGATCAGGTCGGGCAGGATCCGCGTCTGGACGTCGATGCCGCCGTCCTGCACCTCGACGTAGACGTCATCCCGGCCGAAGATCTGCACCAGCCGGTCGAGCTCGGTGCGCGCACCCTTGCCGTCCCCATCGATCAGCGCCTTGCTGACGCGGCCCGACAGGCAGCCGGAGAGCGCGACAATGCCGTCGGCGTGCTGCTCGAGCTGGGAGAAGTCGACGCGCGGCTTGTACCAGTAGCCGTCCAGGTAGCCGAGGGAGACCAGCCGGATCAGGTTGTGGTAGCCCTCCGTCGTCTCCGCCAGCAGCGTCAGATGCGCCCGCCGCTCCTTCTGCGTCCGCGCGGCGTGGTCGTCGACCACGTACATCTCGCAGCCGAGCACCGGTTTGACGCCCTGCTTCTCGGCCGCCCTGGTGAACTCCACGGCGCCCGCCATCGACCCGTGGTCGGTAAGTCCGATGGACGGCATGTCGAGCGCGGCGGCGCGCTCGACCAGCGGCCCGATGCGGCAGGCGCCGTCGAGGATCGAGTACTCGCTGTGCACGTGGAGGTGGACGTAGGGCGATCGAGCCGGCGCCATCCGGGCCAGTCTACTGTGCGAGGGTGACGGAGCCGGAGCGCCGAGCGATCATGTTGACTGCAGAGCCAACACACCGTTCGGGGGCGTTCGCGATACCGCAGCAAGGGGATGTGAGCCCCCGACCGGCGAGCCGATGCTCCAGCATGTCCCCACCGCGCACCCAGATCGACGACCGGTACGTGGGCGAGTGGTTCGCCTTCGGGCTCTCCCAGCTCGAGGCGTACCTGGCGAAGCACGCCCGCTTCGCCGCGTACTGCGCCCGCCGCGAACGACGCCGCTCTAGCTGACGACCGGCAGTGCGAGCTTGCGCGTCTTGCGCCTCGGCCGCTGCATGCCGGCGGCGATCCACGCGTCCACCTCGCGGAACAGCTCGTCCACCAGCTCGGCCTGCGTGACCTTGCGCAGCACCTCGCCGTGGGCGTAGATGAAGCCGGCATCGCGGCCGCCGGCGATGCCGAAGTCGGCGTCCCCGGCCTCTCCCGGCCCGTTCACGGCGCAGCCCATCACCGCCACCTCGAACACCTCGTCGTAGCCGGCCAGGCGCGCCTCCACCTCGCCCGCGAGGTCGAGCACGTCGACGTTGGTTCGGCCGCACGAGGGGCAGGCGATCATCATCGGCCCACGGTGTCGCAGGCCCAGCGATCGGAGGATCTCCCAGGCGACCTTGACCTCCTCCACCGGGTCGGCGGTCAGCGAGACGCGGAGGGTGTCGCCGATCCCGTCGGCAAGCAGCGAGCCGATCCCGACAGCGCTCTTGACCGTACCGGTGAACGCCGGCCCAGCCTCGGTGACGCCGAGATGCATCGGATAGGGCACCTGCTCGGACAGCCGGCGGTACGCCTGGATCATCACGGGCACGGACGACGACTTGACCGAGATCTTGAACTCGCGGTAGTCCAGCCGCTCCAGCAGGCGCACCTCCTCCAGCGCCGCCTCGACGAGCGCACCCGCGGGATCGTTGGTCGCGAACTGGCGCAGGTGGTCGGGGAGCGAGCCGGAGTTGGCGCCGATCCGCATCGGCGTGGACGTCTCCTTCGCCCGGCGGACGACCTGCTCGACCTTGTCGTCGCCGCCGATGTTGCCCGGGTTGATCCGCACCGCGGCGACGCCGGCGTCCATCGCCCGCAGCGCCAGGGATGCGTTGAAGTGGATGTCCGCGATCACGGGCAGCGGTGACCCGGCGACGATCGCCGGCAGGGCATCGGCGTCCGCGCGGCCGGGGACGGCGACCCGGACGAGGTCGCACCCGGCCTCCTGCAGCCGCCGGATCTGCCCGAGCGTCGCCTCGACGTCGTGGGTGCTGGTGAGCGTCATCGACTGGATGACGACCGGCGCGCCGCCCCCGATCGGGACGCCGCCCACAACAATCTGTCGCTCGCTGCTCATCGGGCGGAGGATACCGGTCTCAGGCGGCTGGAAGCTCCATCACGACGAGGCCGCCGCGGTCATCGCGATGCTCCACCTCGACGGCGCCAACTCGCGTCCAGAACGCCAGCGCCGCGGCGTTGCCGTCGAGCACGCCAAGGCGCACCGGCGGCCCGCCGAGCAGCTCCACGGAGGTCGCCGCGGCCTCGCTGCCCAGGCCCTGCCGGCCATGGTCGCGGTGCACCATCAGCAGGCCGATCCAGGGGAAGCCGTCGCGCGGATTGCGGTCGAGCAGGTCGAGCCGCACCGCCGCCGCGCCACCGGCCAGCCGGCCGACCAGCTGCCGGCGGCCCGGCTCCAGCGTGCCCAGCCACCAGTCGCGCTGCAGCATCTCCAGGTCGTAATGGCCGTGCTCGCCGGCGGAACCCTCGGTCAGGTCGAGGAACTCGGGGTGCGACAGGCTGATCTCGAGCAGTTCGGGCAGATCGCTCTCGCCGACCTCGGCGAAGCGCAGCCTGCCGGTCACGGCTGCGATTTGGTCCCGATGATGCCGTTCAGGTCGTTCTGCAGCCCGATCACGAACAGCACCAGGATCAGCGCGATGCCGACCACCGACGCACGCTCGAACGCGCCGCGCGAGATCGGCCGCCCGCGCAGCCGCTCGACGATGATGAACAGCACGTGCCCGCCGTCCAGCGGCAGCAGCGGCAGTAGGTTGAAGATCGCCAGCGAGAGCGAGATCAGCGCGATCACCGTCAGGTAGTAGGCGGCGCCGATGTCGGCCACGTCGGCGGTGTAGCGGACGATGCCGACCGTGCTCGAGACCTGGCCGCGGCCGCTGGACGAGCCCATGTCGGCAAGCGCGCCGAACGTGCCCGACGTCATGCTCCACAGCACCGATCCCGCATCTCCGGGCGCGTCGACCAGCGGTACGGACGTCGTGTGGTAGCGGACGTCCGGCTGGAAGCCGTACAGCCAGCGCCCATCCGATCGGTACGGCTTCTCGGGCGGCAGCGACACCCGCTGCCCGTCCCGTTTGACGACGATCGCGATCGGCGAGCCGTTGGATCCCTCGATCGCCGAGCGGACATCCGAGAACGAACGCACGGGGGTGCCGTCGACGGTGACGATCCGGTCGCCCGCCTGCAGTCCCGCCGCAACGGCCGGCGAGCCCTTGATCACGGCGGCGACCGCGGGCACCGGCTCCGCCGGCTGCGGCTTGCCGGTGGCGGCGACGAACATCAGGATCAGGAACGCGGCGACCAGGTTCATAAACGGCCCCGCCAGGATCACGATCAGCCTGCGCATGCTGCTGCAGCGCCAGTACGCCTTGGGGTCGCCGGCCTGCTCGAACCGCTCGAACATCTTGTCCAGCCGGCGGCGCTCGGCCGTCGTCAGGTGCGGTTCGGCCGCGGCGACCAGCCGCTTCAGCTCGACGACGTGGACGGCGGCGGCGTCGATCCGACCCTGGGCGAGGTCGCGGCTGGCCTCGTCGTAGACGATGCCGATCGCCGAGGCGTCCGCCTGCGGCAGGCTCTCGGAGCGGTCGAGCAGGTCGCCGACCTCCCACAGGTCGCCCGCCTCGGGGCGGTTCATGCCCGGGATCTTGACGTAGCCCCCCAGCGGGATCGCGCCCAGCGCGTACTCCGTGTCGCCGATCTGGCGTCGCGCGATCAGCGGCGGGAAACCGATCGAGAAGCGGATCGCCCGCATGCCGACGGCCTTGGCGGCCAGGAAGTGCCCCGCCTCGTGCACGAGGATCAGGATCAGCAGCCCTGCGATCGCGACGAAATAGCTCATGCCGCCACCGTCACCGCGTCGCCCGCCAGCCGCCGCGCCAGCCGGTCGGTCTCGAGCACCTGCTCGACCGACTCCACAGGCGCCGTGTCGATCTGCCCGAGCACGCGCTCGACCACGTCGGCGATGCCCGGGAAGGGCAGGCCGCCTGCCAGGAACGCCGAGACGGCCACCTCGTTCGCGGCGTTCAGCGCGCAGGGCGCCGTGCCGCCGGCCTCGCCCGCCGCGCGGGCCAGCGCGAGACAGCGGAAGACACCGGTGTCGGGCGGCTCGAACTCGAGCGTCAGCGATGCCAGGTCGAGCCGCGGAGCCGGTGTCTCGGCGCGTTCCGGGTACGTCAGCGAGTACGAGATCGGCACCCGCATGTCGGGCAGCCCCAGGTGCGCCAGCAGCGCGCCGTCGCGGAACCGCACCATCGCGTGCACGATCGACTGCGGGTGGACGGCGACCTCGATCCGCTCGTACGGCACGCCGAAGAGGAAGTGGGCCTCGATCACCTCGAGTCCCTTGTTCATCAGCGTGGCCGAGTCGATCGTGATCTTGGCGCCCATCGACCAGGTGGGATGGGCGAGCGCCTGTTCGGGCGTGACGGCGGCCAGGTCGGCTGCGGAGAGGCCGCGGAACGGGCCGCCCGAGGCGGTGATCACCAGCGACTCGACGGTCTCCGCCGGGGCGCCGCCGAGGCATTGCCAGAGCGCCGAATGCTCACTGTCGACCGGCAGGATCGCGCGGTTCGCGCGCTCCGCCGCGGCCGTCACCAGCGGCCCGCCGGCGACCAGGCTCTCCTTGTTCGCCAGGGCCAGGTCGGCGCCGGCCTCGAACGTCGCCAGGGTCGCTGCGAGCCCGGCTGCACCGACGATCGCGTTCAGCACCGTGTCGGCGCCGGCGTCGCGCACCAGCTCCACCACGCCGGCCTCGCCCTCCATGACCGCTCCGCCGAAGATCGTGCGGGCGCGGGCCGCGGCGGTCGGGTCGACCAGCGCGATCCGATCCACGCCGTGGGCGTTCGCCGACGCGACCAGCGCCTCGGCGTTGGAGTGCGCTGCGAGCGCGCAGGCGGACAGCTCGGGGTGGTCGCGCACGATCTCGAGCGCCTGGACGCCGATCGAGCCGGTCGCGCCGAGGACGGCGACAGACTTCACCCTCCTCATTCTACCGGTGGGTATTGACGCGCCCTTAGGCCCGGTCGATGGCCAGCGCGACGAAGTACACGGCCGCGCCGGCGAACAGCAGCGCGTCGATCCGGTCGAGCACGCCGCCGTGGCTGCCCAGCAGGCTGCCGGCGTCCTTCACATCCATGTCGCGCTTGATGTACGACTCGAACAGGTCGCCGACCGGCGATGCGATGGCGATCGCCGCGGCCAGCATCAACGCCTGCCCGGCGGTCACCGGGTCGCTCGACGGCTGGTCGTAGAGCACGAAGAAGCCCACCGCGGTGCCGAACAGCAGGCCGAACAGCAGGCCCTCCACCGTCTTGTTCGGCGAGATGGCCGGCGCCAGCTTGCGGCGGCCGAACATGCGCCCGCCGAAGTACGCGAAGATGTCCGACGCCCAGACGGCGCCGACCACGGCGAACAGCAGCTGGCGCCCCCAGTCGTCGGGCCCGGGCGCGTCGCGTACGGCGATCAGGAACCCCAGCCCGAGGCCGATCCACGCCACGCCGAACAGCGTCACCGCCAGCTGCACGGTCGCCGTCTGACGGACATCCGCCACGGCCGACAGCCAGAAGGCGACGACCAGCGTGCCGAACAGCGCGGCCAGGCCCCACGCCAGACCGCCCTGGTGGACGGCGATGATCACGGCGCCGACGCCGGCGAACCCGGCGATCGTCAGCGGGCGCAGCTCGCGGGTCATCGCGCAGTACTCGTGGGTGGCGACCAGGCCGCCTGCCAGCGCCAGCGCGGCCAGCAGCCAGCCGCCCTGGTACACGGCGAACAGCGCGACCGCTCCCAGGGGGACGGCGATCGCGACGCGCGATCCCAGGCCGCTCACCGGCGGCCGTACCGCCGCCTGCGGGCGCCGTAGGCGGCCAGCGCCTCCCGCAGGTCGTCCTCGCCGAAGTCCGGCCACAGCGTCGGCGTGAAATGCAGCTCGGAATACGCCGACTGCCACAGCAGGAAGTTCGAGATCCGCAGCTCCCCGCTGGTGCGGATCACGAGGTCCGGGTCGGGCATCCCGGGAGCGTACAGATGGGCACGGAAGGCGCTCTCGTCCACGGTCTCCGGGTCGGCGCCCTCGCGGAGCAGGGCGCGGGTCGCCTCGACCACCTCGTCACGGCCGCCGTAGTCGAACGCCACCCACAGCGTCAGCCGGCCGTTGGCCGCGGTGCGCTCCTCCATGTCGGCCATCAGCTCGAGCAGGTCGGCGGGGCAGCGGTCGCGACGGCCGACGAAGCGCACCTGGACGCCCTGGCGGTGCAGGTCGGGGAACTGCTCCCTGATCGTGTCGGCGAACAGCGCCATCAGGTCGGTGACCTCCTGCTCGGAGCGCCCCCAGTTCTCGGTCGAGAAGGCGTACACGGCCAGGCTGCGCACGCCCAGCCCGGGGGCGGCCTCGACGGTGCGGCGCAGCGCGGCGGTGCCCGCCCGGTGCCCGGCCAGCGTGGGCAGTCCGCGGCGGCGAGCCCAGCGGCCGTTGCCGTCCATGATCACGGCGACCGCAGTGGCGGTGTCGGGCAGCTGGGGCTCGACGTCCGTGACGCGACGAAGGCGGAACAGGCGCGCGATCCGCTCGGCGCGCTGACGGAGACGGGGGGACATCTCGGAGGTATTCAAGATGATTCGCGTTGGCCGGGTTGCACATGGCCGAGACCGGTGTAGAACGGAATCGGGTCTGATCGACGAAGGAGTTGGGTCATGCGAGGTGTTGGAGTGCTCGTGGGCGTCGCCGTGAGCGGGGTCGCCGGGGCGTGGATCACGAAGCTGGTGGTCGGCTCGGTGACGGCGCCGTTGTTCTTCTTCGACGCCGAGAAGGCGCCGACGCTGACGCCGCACTGGAAGCTGGTGCTGGTCGGCGGCGGGCTGCTCGAGGCGCTGGTCGCCGCGCTGCTGCTGGCGGTGCTGTTGCCGTCGTTGTCCGGATACCGGATCGACGTCGGCCCGGCGTTCGCCGCGATGCTGATCGGCAACATGGTCGCCGGGCTCGCGCTGCTGATCATCGGCGAGGCGCGCATCCACGCGTCCGCTGCGTACCTGCCGACGCTCGCCCTGGACACGCTCGCCTGCGCCCTGCTGGGCATCGGCGTCAGCTCGGTGCTGGTGCTGGCCGGCGTCCGCGGCCGCCGAGTCCCCGCCGGTGCGTACCCGGCCGGCTCGTTCGGCGAGCTGCGCCGCACGGCGCGCTAGGAACGCTGGTGTGAAAGAACGGGGTCTGACCCCGTTTTTTCACGTGCCGCGCAACAAAGGGGTCTGACCCCGTTGTTGCGTCAGACCTCCATGATCTCGGCCTCTTTGGCCTTCAGCGCCTCGTCGATCTTCGAGACGTGCTCGTCCGTGACCTTCTGCAGCCGGTCCTCGGCGCGGTGGACGTCGTCGGCGCCGGTCTCGCCGTTCTTCTCGGCGTCCTTCAGGTGATGCAGCGCATCGCGGCGGACGTTGCGGGCGGAGACGCGCCCCTCCTCCGCCAGGTGGCGCACCTGCTTGACCAGTTCCTTGCGCCGCTCCTCCGTCAGCTGGGGGATGGGCAGCCGGATCAGCGACCCGTCGTTCGCCGGGGTCAGCCCCAGGTCGGACTCCAGGATCGCCTTCTCGATGTCCTTGATCGTCGACTTGTCGAACGGCGTGATGGTCAGTAGCCGAGGCTCCGGCACACCGATCGTGGCGAGCTGATTGATCGGCATCTTCGTGCCGTACGTGGCCACCTGGATGCGGTCGAGCAGCCCGGCCGATGCCCGGCCGGTGCGGATGGTCGTGAACTCGTGTCTCGTGTTCTCGACCGTCTTGTCCATCCGGCGGGAGGCATCCGCCAGCACGTCGTCGATCATCAAGTCACCTGCGCTTCCAGATCGCTGGTCGCGGCGGCGACGATCGTTCCCAGCCGCTCGCCGCGCGCCAGCCGGGCGATGTTCCCGGCGTCGTCGAGATTAAACACGTAGATGGGCAGCCTGTTGTCCATGCACAACGACAGCGCCGTCGTGTCCATCACCTTCAGCCCGCGCTCGATCGCCTCGATATGCGTGATCGCAGGGATCAGCTGCGCGTCGGGCTTCTGGCGGGGATCGGCGTCAAGAACGCCCTCCACCCCGTTCTTGCCCATCAGGATCGCCTCGGCGCCGATCTCCAGCGCACGCAGGGCGGCCGCCGTGTCCGTCGTGAAGAACGGGTTGCCGGTGCCCGCCGCGAAGATCACGACGCGGCCCTTCTCCAGATGCCGGATCGCCCGCCGCCGGATGTACGGCTCGGCGACCTCGGATACGTCGATCGCCGACATCACCCGGGTGTGCGCCCCCAGCTTCTCCAGCGAGTCCTGGATGGTCAGCGCGTTCAGCAGCGTCGCCAGCATGCCGGCGTAGTCGGCCGTCGCGCGGTCCATCCCGCGGGCCGCCTCCTGGGTGCCGCGCAGCACGTTGCCGCCGCCGATCACGATGGCGACCTCGACGCCCATCGACCGCACCTCGTCGATCGCGGCGGAGATGGCGGCGATGCGGTCCGGGTCCTGCCCATACGGGCGATCCCCCATCATCGCCTCGCCCGACAGCTTGAGCAGCAGCCGACGGAAGGCCGGGGCGCTCACTCCTCGCCCACCTCGAACCGCGCGAAGCGCTTGATCTCGATGTTCTCGCCGATCGTGCCGGACAGCTCGGCGCGGATCGTCTCGATCGTCTTGCCATCGTCCTCGGGCCGGATCGACGGCTGGTTCAACAGCACGACCTCGGACAGGGACTTCTTCCACATGCCCTCGGCGATCTTGTCCAGCATATTCTCCGGCTTGCCCTCCGCCGCGGCCTTGCCGCGGAAGATCTCGAGCTCGGACGCCTTGAAGTCCTCGGGGATCTCGTCCTCCGAGACGAACCGCAGCGTCCGGCCGGCCGCCACCTGCATGGCCACCTTCCGGGCGAACTCCTGGAAGCTGTCGTTGCGGGCCACGAAGTCGGTCTCCGATCCGACCTCGACCATCGCACCGATCCGGCCGCCGGAGTGCACGTAGGTCGCCACGGCGCCCTCGCCCGTCCCCCGCCCGGCGCGCTTGCCGGCCGAGGCGATGCCCTTCTCGCGCAGCAGCTTGACCGCCGCGTCGAAATTGCCCTCCGCCTCCTCGAGGGCTCGCTTGCAATCCATCATGCCGGCCTGGGTCGCCTCGCGAAGTGCCTTCACCTCGGAGGCCGCCGGCGTGTACGCCACGTCACTCACTCGTCTTGTCCTCGCTGCTCGTCTGGTCGTCGCCGGCGGCGGCCACCGCGGCCGGCTCGGGCTCCTGCGCCTGCTCCGCCTCCGGGGCGGCGGCTGGTGTCTCGCCCTCCGCAGGAGCTGCCGGTGCCTCTCCCTCGGCGGGGGCGGCGGGCGTCTCGCCGTCGGCGGGCGCCTCCGCGTCGGCGGCCGGCTCGAAGTCCGACACCTTCACGTTCTTGGCCTGGCCCAGCGCGACCGCGTCGGCCAGGACGCGGATGATCAGCCCCGTCGAGCGGATTGCGTCATCGTTGCCCGGGATGACGAAGTCGGCATCGTCCGGGTCGCAGTTGGTGTCCACCAGGCCGACGACGGGGATCCCCAGCCGCCGCGCCTCGCGCACAGCCAGCGCTTCCTTCTTCATGTCGATCACGATCACGGCATCGGGCAGCCGCTTGGTGTCCGCCATCCCGCCGAGGTTGGTCTCGAGCTTCTCCAGCTCGGAGAGCGTCGCCTGCCGCTCCTTGGGCGGCAGCAGCTCGAGCTGGCCCTCGGTCTTCTGGCGGCGCAGCTCGTGCAGGCTGGCGATTCGCTCCTGGATCGTCCGGTAGTTGGTCAGCAGTCCGCCCAGCCACCGGTGGTTGACGTACGGCATGCCGACGCGACTGGCCTGCTCCTCGACCGCGTCCTGCGACTGCTTCTTGGTGCCGACGAACAGCACCGTGCCGCCCCGCTCCGAGATGTTGCGAACGTAGTCGTGGGCGGTCTGCAGGAGCTCGATCGACTGCTGCAGGTCGATGATGTAGATGCCGCCGCGCTCGCCGAAGATGTACCTGCGCATCTTCGGGTTCCAGCGCCGCGTCTGGTGGCCGAAGTGCACCCCGGCCTCGAGCAGCTCACGCATCGTGACTGCGGACATGTGCATGTCCTCCTTGCTGTCGGTTCGATTGTCTTCGCCCGGGGCGGTGGCCGGAACCCCTGCTGCTCGCATGGGCACCGCCGGCCGCCGGGTGTCCCCCGGGGTCGCGGATGGGTAGAGAACGTGCGGAGTGTAGCGGAGAGGGCTATCCCCGGGCGCGTTGCAGAGCGCCGGAGAGGTCATCGGGCAGGGGCGAGGAGAGCATGAGCGGCTCGTCCGTCCAGGGGTGCGCCAGGCTCAGCGCCGACGCGTGCAGGAACTGCCGCTCCAGCCCCAGCTCGGGCCCGTGGCCGTAGATCGGATCGCCCGCCACCGGCAGCCCGATTGCCTCCAGGTGCACCCGGATCTGGTGCGTTCGCCCGGTCTCGAGGCGCACCTCGAGCAGCGCGTGCCGCTCCAGCAGCTCGGCCACTTCGAAGTGCGTGACCGCGTCGCGCGGGTGGTCGGTGTCCAGCGAGATCCGCGTCGGATGGCGCCGGTCGCGTCCGATCGGCGCCTCGATCGCGCCGCGCCACGAGCGCGGCCGGCCGCGGACGAGCGCCGTGTAGGTGCGCTCGATCCGCCGGCGGCGCAGCATGCCCTGCAGCTTGCCCAGCGTCCGGTCGTCGCGGGCGACGACCAGCAGGCCGGACGTGTCCCGGTCGAGCCGGTGGACGATGCCCGGTCGCGTCTTCTCCCCTCCCCCGACCCGTCCCAGCAGCGCGTGGACGAGCGTCGGCCCGGTCGTGCCAGGAGCCGGGTGGACGACCAGCCCGGCGGGCTTGTCGACGATCATCAGGTGCTCGTCCTCCCACACCACGTCGATGTCGATCGCGGCGGGCTCGAGGTCGATCTCCGACGGCGCAGGCTCCGGGAAGGCGACAACCGATCCGGCGGCCAGCCGGTGCGACTTGGGCCGCGCCACGCCGTCCACCAGCACGCCGCCGCCGTCGATCAGCCGCTCGGCGCGGGCCCGGGTTCCGACCTCCTCGCGGGCGGCCAGGAACCGGTCGAGCCGGACGCCGGCCGCGTCCGCGCCGACGGAGGTCTCGGGCATCACGCTTCGTTCAGCGACGCCGGCTCGGCGCGGCCCGGATGGTGCTCGAGTCGGGCGACCCCGATCAGCAGCAGCACGACCCCGGTGACGATGAAGCTGTCCGCCAGGTTGAACGTCGGCCAGTGGCTGAGGTGGATGAAGTCGGTGACGTAGCCCTGCCGGAGCCGGTCGGCCAGGTTCGAGACGCTGCCGCCGATGATCAGCCCCAGCGCGACCGGGAACAGCACGTGCCGCGCGCCGGAGCGGGCGAAGTGCAGCAGCATCCACGCGACCGCGACCGCCGTCGCCACCGATACCAGCTCCAGCCGGTCGGGGAAGACGCCGAACGCGATCCCGGTGTTGCGGACGTGGCGGACGTCCAGGAACGGCAGCACCTGGTGCACCTCGTCCATCCCCACCCGGTCGGTCACCAGCCGCTTCGTCACCTGGTCGGCGACGATCGCCACCACGGCGACGCTGAGCATCCCCACCCACTGCAGGGAGCCGGCACGCTCGGGAGGCGGATCGGGGTCGGGAAGCCGCTCGACCGGGTCGGGCAGGCGCTCGATCACCCGCGCCCCTCCCGGCGAAGCAACCGGTCGTGCGCCTTGCCGAGGTCGACGGTCATACCCCGGCCAGTATACCGGCCGGTGCCACCGCTCCTAGGCGGCGGAGCTGTTCCTGGCGAGCTGTTCCTCGTGGTCGCGGACGGTCTGCAGCGTCGTTCCCAGCAACGATCGGAGGCGTGCGCGGAAGCGCTGTTCCTCGGCCCGCAGGCCCTCGACCTCGCGGCGCACCGTGTCGCGCTCGGCGTACGCCTTGTGCACGATCTCGCGGGCCCGCATCTCGGCCTCGCGGACCGCGTTCTCTGCCTCACGCGACGCCGCGGCGCGCATCTCGTCGGCGGCTCGCTGGGCGGTGACCAGCGCATCACGCAGCGCCTGCTCGGTGTCGGTCACCTCGTTGAGGCGCACCTCGAGCTCGTGGACGCGGTCCTCGAGGTCGGCGCGGTCGCTCCATACGGTCTCGAACGCCTGCGTTGCGTCGAGCATGATCTGGTCGACCTCGGCGCAGCGGTAGCCGAGCAGCCGCCGCGATGGTCGTTGGTGCCTGAGTTCTGCGGGTGAAATAGCCATGTCCGCGGTTTCGCCGCGGTCCGGCGGAGTCCTCCCGGCTCAGGTGAACGCGAGCAGCACCGCGACGACGATCCGGTTGGCCGCGTAGAGCACGATGAAGGCGATGATCGGCGACAGGTCGAGCCCGCCCATGGGCGGCAGCAGTCCGCGGAACAGGTTGAGATACGGCTGGCACGCGTCGTAGAGCACGCCCCGCACCTTGTTCAGCAGCGGGTTGTACGGGAGCTGGAACCACGACAGCAGGATGTGGAGCAGCAGGAAGAGGGTGTAGATGTAGAAGCACCAGCTGACGAACGCGACAACGGTGTCGACGCTCATCAGCCGAGCTCTCCCGCGCGGCGCATCGCGGCCGAGACGCCGTCGATGACGGCGCCGCGCACGCCCTGGCGCTCCATCTCGGCGAGCCCGGCGGCCGCGGTTCCGCCCGGCGACGTGACCATCCGCCGCAGCGCGCTGCACGCCAGGTCCTCGTCGCGCAGCAGGTCGGCCGTGCCGGAGACGGTCGACAGGATCAGCTCGCGGGCCTGCGGGTAGCTCAGCCCGTTGACGACGCCCGCATCCTCGAACGCCTCGATGATCAGGCCGAGGAACGCGGGGCCGGAGCCGGACAGGGCGGTCGCGGCGTCGAACTGCCGCTCCTCCAGCGGGACGATCTCGCCCAGCGCCCGGAAGGCGCCGAGCACGGTCTGCTCCGCGACTGTGTCGATGAACCGGCCTGACGAGTACGCGAGCGTCCCTCGCCCCACCTGCACGCCGACGTTCGGCATGAACCGGAACACCGGCGCGTCGACGTCCAGGATCGTCTCGAGCGTCGCCGTGCGCACGCCCGCGGCCACGGACGCGATCGCCTTGCTGGGCGTGATCAGGTCGCTGACCTCGCGCAGCACGCGCTCGACGTCGATCGGCTTGACGCACAGCACGACGACGTCCGCCTGCTCGACCAGATCGTGGTTGCTGGCGACGTGACGGACGCCGTAGCGCTCGGCCAGCGCCGCAGCCCGCCCAGACCCGCGGTCGGTGACGAGCAGCCTGCCCGCCATGCTCTCGTCGGCGCGCACCCAGCCGTGCACCATCGCGCCGGCCATGTTGCCTGCACCGATCAGCCCGAGGATGGGATCCGACTCGCCCATGGTGCGGCGCAGCGTACCGTGCCGGCGCCCCCCGAGGGCGTCAGGACTGGTTGAAGAAGCCGCGCTCCATCAGCATCGCCTTGTCCTCGGCGGTGACGGTCACGCTGGCGGGCGTCAGCAGGAACACGCGGTCGGCGACGCGCTGCATCGAGCCGTCGAGCGCGTAGGTGAGGCCGCTGGAGAAATCGATCAGCCGCTTGGCCAGGTCGGACTCAGCGGTCTGCAGGTTGACGATCACCGGCACCTCGGACTTGAGGCTGTCGGCGACCTTCTGCGCGTCGTTGAACGACCGCGGGACGACCAGCCCGACCTGCGGCGCGGCGCGCGGCGCATCCGGCGGATGGCCGTTGCCGACCACGGAGCTCGACCGGCCGCGCGAGCGCCCGCGAGCGCTGACGACGCGGCTGGGCGGCTCCTCCGAGAAGATGTCGTCGGCCTCCTCGTTGCGCCGCCGCGGGTTCAGCCGGCGGACGTTCGGCCGCTCGCTGTAGCTGCGTTCGAGGTCCTCGTGCGCGGCCGAGCCGTCGTCGTCGAAGTAGTCGTCGTCCCAGTCCTCCTCCTTGATTCCGAAGTAGACCTGGGTGCGGTTCCAGAAGTCACGAACGCTCATTACCGGACACTTTACCGGCCCGGCGGGACGAATCCTGCCGAGGGGGCTCTGATGGTTGATTCAATGGGGTCGGTGGGTTCGCTCACGGCTCGCCCTCCCAGTAGTCGACCGCGTCGCCCAGCCGGAACAGCTTGCCGGGCGGCCAGACCCCGACCTTGTCGGAGTCCGGATAGACGCACACGCTGATCGGCGGCTTGGTCGACAGCATGGCGACCCGCAGCGTGTCGCCGGTCGCGTTCGTCACCTTGTGCGCGCCGTCCTCGCCGGTGGCGAAGCACACCGCGTCCCATGGCCCCAGCATGTGCTCGCCCTCGGGCGTCCGCAGGGTCGCCGACCCGGACAGTACGACCAGCCACTCCTCCTCGGCCAGTTCGTAGTGGTACGGGCAGATGCTCTGACCCGGTGGCAGCTCGTACACGGACATCCCCATCGCCTCGCCGCCGACCAGCGGGCCGACGCGCGTGGTGCGGGCGCCGTAGCCAGGCGGATCCGACTCGTCCGCCTCGGGGACGACGTCGAACAGGTTGGCGCTCACCGCTCACCGTCCCAGTAGCCGACCGCGTCCGCGCGGCGGAAGTCCAGGCGATCGTCTCCGGTCGCCGGCCGAGTGCCGACCTTGCCGCTGTCGGGATAGACGCAGACCGACGTCGGCTGCGCCGCGGAGACGAGCAGGAACCGGCCGGGGCCGAGCACGCTGTGCGCGCCGGCTTCGCCGGACGGGAAGCAGACGACATCGCCGGGCCGCATCACCCGCTCGCCGTCGGGCCCACGCAGGGTGGGCGCGCCCTCGATCACGACCAGCCACTCCTCGACGCCGTGGTGATAGTGGTACGGCCAGACCCGCTGGCCATCCTCGAGCTCGTAGACGGTGCCGCCGATGTCCGAGGCGCCCAGCCGCTCGCCGATGCGCTGCGAGCGTGCCCGCCAGCCGTCGATGTCGCCGTGGTCGCGCCCCAGCTCGCCCGTTGCCAGGTTGAAGACCTCCATGCACCGAGAGCCTACCCGGAGTACAGCACGCTGCCGACGCGGACGATGGTCGCGCCCTCCTGGGCCGCCACCTCGTAGTCCTGGCTGGTTCCCATCGACAGGTGCCGGAATGCGTGACGGCCCGACCACCGCGGCTCGAGCTCGTCGCGCAGGTCGCGCAGCGCGGCGAACCACGGGCGCGCCGACTCGGGGTCCTCGGCGAACGGCGGCATCGTCATCAGTCCGTGGAAGACCACATGCTCGAGCGGCTCGACCTCGGCCAGGAACACCTCCACCTCGCCGCGTCCGACACCGGCCTTGGTGTCCTCGCCGGCGACGTTGACCTGCAGCAGGCAGGCCACCGGCTCCTGAGAGCGGTTCTGAAGCTGGCCGCAGGCCGACAGCGAGTCGACGGCGTGGATCAGTCGCACGCGGCCGACGATCTCCTTCACCTTGCGGCTCTGGACGTGGCCGATGAAGTCCCAGGTGAACAGGTCGCCGAACCGTGCTTGTTTCTCGAGCAGCGCGTCCGACCGGTTCTCGCCGACCAGTGCGACGCCGGCCTCGGCCAGCGCCGGCAGGTCGTCCGGCTCGACGTACTTGGTGGCGGCCAGGATCTCGACGCCGAGGCCGACCCGTTCCCGCACCTCGGCCAGGTTCGTCCGGATGACGGCGGGGTCAAGCACGCAGCCCCACCACCCCCTGGCGACCGGTGACACCGTTGTCGCGGCGGTGCGAGAAGTATCGCTCCGGCGTGCAGATTGTGCACTCGCCGGCCACCGCCACCGACTCGACGCCAGCCTGCCGCAGCGCCCGCTCGGCGCACAGCCACAGGTCCGCGCGCCCTTCGCGGATGACGTCGTCGCCGAACCGGGCGCGCAGCCGGGAGGCAACGTCCTCGCCCACCTCGTAGCAGCACGGCCCGGCGCCCGGACCGACTGCGGCCAGCGCCTCGCCGCCGACGGAGGTCGCGCCGGCCTCGGCGATGCCCGCCTCCAGCCCGCGCCATCCCGCGTGCAGCAGCGCCAGCCGCCCGCCGTCCGCGCGGGCGATCGCGATCGGCAGGCAGTCGGCGGTGAGCAGCGTCATCGTCCGGCCCGGGACGGAGGTGACCAGACCGTCGGACTTCGGGAACGGCTCCTCGCCGGGCCGCAGGAAGATACCGCTCGACGGCTCGGCCGTCACCTCGCGGACGTCGGCGCCGTGCACCTGCCAGGCCATGGTCGCCGTCTCGCCATCGCCGCCGACGGCGTCGACCAGCCGGCGCCGGTTCTCGGCGACGTTGGCCGGCTGGTCGGCGGTCAGCGCGCCCAGGTTGAGCGACGAGAACGGGCCGTCCGAGACCCCGCCGCGGCGACCGCTGAACGCGACCGACACGCCGGCCGGCGCGCCGACCCAGCGCACTACGGGGCTGGCACCGTCCTCCCATCGGAGCCCGTCGCTCACAGCACCACCTCGACGCCGGCGACCGGCTGGCGCGTCTGGTACTCGTATGCGCAGCGCACCTGCGCCTGGGCGACCACCGACCCGCCGCGCGGGCCGCGGCGGCGGATGGCGACGTCCAGCGTCGCCCGGTCGGCGTGGTAGGTGTACACGCGGCCGCCGTCGGGGTCGCGGTAGACGACGCCGACCAGGTCGCCGATCGAGCAGCTGACCGTCCCCTCGAGCTTCGTCCGCGCGCCGCGCACGACGAACCGGTAGCCCTCCGGGCCGAACTCCGCATGCGAGGCGACTCCCCGCGCCGGGTCGTGAACGTCGAACAACGTCCCGTCGATGCGGGCGGCGCCCATGCTGACCAGCGGCGAGGGACGGGCCCGGCGCCGCGCCTGGCGGCGGCTCAGCACCTCGACGAAATCGCCGACCTCGGGGAACTCGTTGCAGTGCACGCGCGCCGAGGACTCCGCATGCCGGGCGCCCCAGGCGTGCAGCTGGTGGGCCGGCCAGCCCTGCACCGACAGCTGGCTGCCGTCGATCGTCACCGTCCCGGTGACGCGGATCGCCGGCTGCGTGGCGACCAGCTCGCTCCGCCGGATCCGGCCCTCGCCGCCCCAGCCGACAACGCCGGCCTCGGCGTCCCAGGTCAGATCCCAGGCGGCCTCGTCCACGGAGCCGTGCGCGCTCGACGCCTCCAGCATGCACCTGCCGAGCGTGACCGGGAAGCCGCCGGCGCCGGTCTGCAGCCGGTCGATGGCGAACGTCTCGCGGCGGGCGTACAGCGCACCCTCGGCGGCGTGCCCCACGAACCACACCTCGGCCAGCGCGTCGCCGGCCAGATCGGCCTGCGGCGCGGTGAATCCCAGCCGGATCCAGGCCGAGGCGGCACTTCCGGGGTCGGCCGCGCGCAGGTGCCACGCCTCGTAGTGGCCGGGCTGGCCCTGCCAGCGGCTGGCGTTCGCCGCGGACAGCCTCACGACACGGCCTCCGCCGCCAGCTCCCGCGCCGCCGCGAGCTGGGCCGCACGGTTCTCGATGCCGCCGTTGCGGCGGCGGCGCAGCAGCTCGGCGAGGATCTCGCCGATCAGCGGCGATTCGTCGAGCCCCAGCTCATCCCGCAGCGCCGTGCCGTCCAGGTCGAGACGCATCGCTCGCAGCTGCTCGAGGTAGAGCGCGGCGGCAGCCGCCGCGCGCTCGTCGTCTCCGGCGGCAACGGTCACGGCGACTTCCACCGGGTGGGCGTCCAGCAGCTCGCCCACTCGCGCACGGTCGGCGGCCGCGGCCAGCGGCGCAGCCAGCCGGGGCGCGACGACCGCGACCTCGCAGACGACGCGGGCGTCGCGCCGGCGGATCCGCAACCGCTCCAGCAGCTCGACCAGCTCGTCGCCGGGGATCCTGCGGCTGATCGCGCCCATCCGGGCCTGCCAGACCAGAGCGTCCGGCGCCAGCCGGGCTCGCACCGCGTCGATCCGGCCGATCAGCGCGGCCGCCGGCTCGCCGCAGTCCAGCGCCGGATGCACCTCGGCATCCAGCCCGAGCTCGCACAGCTGGCGGACGGCGCCGCCGACCCGGTCCTCGGACAGGATCGCGACCAGCTCGTCGCGTACGCGGGCGCCCGAGACCTCCCCGACCAGCCCCATCTCGACGCACGCTCGGGCCAGCTCACGCGTCTGGGCGACCATCGCGAAGCCGTACCGGTTCTCGTACCGCACCGCCCGGAAGATCCGGGTCGGGTCCTCGATGAACGACAGGTTGTGGAGCACGCGCAGGCGCCCGGCCGCCAGGTCCTCCGCACCGCGGAACGGATCGACCAGCCGGCCGAAGCCCTTGGCCGACACGTCGACCGCCATGGCGTTGATGGTGAAGTCGCGCCGGTGCAGGTCGCGCTGGATCGAGGCGTGCTCGACCACGGGCAGCGCCGCCGGCCGCTCGTAGTGCTCGGTGCGCGCGGTGGCCACGTCCACCCGCTGCCCGCGCGCCAGCACCACCGCCGTGCGGAACTTCTCGTGCACGTGCACTCGGCCGTCCAGCCTCAAGGCCAGGGCGCGGGCGAACGCGACGCCGTCTCCCTCGACCGCGATGTCGACGTCGAACGTCGGCTCGCCGAGCAGGACGTCGCGCACGGCACCGCCCACCAGGTAGACGCCGTCGTACCCGTCGGCGACCTCGCGCACGGCGTCCCACAGCCCCTCCAGCCCCGGCAGCGCGACCAGGCGTTCGCCGAGCTCGCCGGCGGTGCCGCTGGGCGGCTCGGCGGTCCGCTCGCGCAGCGCCCGCCGCAGATCACCGCGGGTGACCACGCCGAGCACCGCGTCGACCGGGTGCGGGCCCGGGCCGCCGGCAGCGGTCACCGGAACTCGGCCCATGCCCGAATGCAGCAGCGCACGCTGCAGCTCCGCCAGCGAGGCGTCGGCGGCGACCGCGTCCACGTGGGCGCTCATCACGCCGCGCACCGGGGCGTGCGCCAGGCCGTGGGCGATCGCCCGCCCCAGATCCTCGCGCTCGGCGGCCCCGATCAGCATCCCGTCGCGCGCAACCTGCACGCCCGACGTGCGCCGCCGGCGGCACTCGTCGAGCGCCTCCTCGATGGACGTCGAGTCGTCGACGAACCACGGCGGCGACGACATCACGTCGCGTGCCAGCGGCACCTGCACGGCGCCCGCCGGCAGCGCCGCGAGCGCGTCCCGCTGGACGGCGTCCAGGGATCGGCCGCGGACGATCGCCGACGCCGCCTGCGGGTGGCCGCCGCCGCCCAGCCCGGCCAGGGCGGCCCCGATGTCCAGCGCGGGGGTGCGGCTGCGGCCGACGACGAACACGCGCCCCTCCATCTCCACGGCAATCACCAGCGCCTCGCACTCGGCCAGCTCGACGATCTTGCTGGCCACGGTCGAGATGCCGTCCACGTATCGCGGCCAGCGGGCGCCGGCGACCAGCACCCGAGCGCCGGCCACGTCGTGGGTCTCGCCGACCTCGACCAGCGTCGCCAGCAGGGCGCGCTGCTCGTCGCCCAGCGGCAGGTGGAGGAACCGCGCCACCAGCTCCTGCGACGCGCCGTGACGCGCGCAGAACGCCAGCGCTTCGACGTCGCGCAGCGTGGTCGATGCGAACGTCAGCGATCCCGTGTCCTCGTGGATGCCCAGAGCCAGCGCGGTCGCCTCGGTCGGCGTCGGCTCGATCCCGCGCTCGCCGAGGATCACCACCATCGTCGTGGAGAGCGCGCCGTCGTCGCTGGTCACCGCCCTGCCGGCCCACTCCGCGGGCTCGCCGCCGTGGTGGTCGAACAGCACCGTCTCGACCCCCGGCCGGCGGACGACCTCGGCCAGCTCGCCCAGCCGGTCGACGGCCGCGGTCTCGACCACGATCGCCCGCGTCACGCCGGACAGATCGCAGCGCGCCGCCTCGACCAGATCCA
Source organism: uncultured Actinomycetes bacterium (assembly GCA_963720885.1). Lineage (GTDB taxonomy): Bacteria > Actinomycetota > Thermoleophilia > Gaiellales > JAICJC01 > DATLLN01. The sequence continues at coordinate 430,740 of CAVRGW010000005.1, forward strand.
GCTCGCCCTCGTGCAGCGCCACGAACTCGCGCACGTTGCGATTCAGCCCGCCGTGCAGCACGACCTGTGCGCCGGGATACAGCCGGCGCGCGGCCAGCATCGATCCCAGCGCGTCGAAGTCCGTCGACTGGTGGCCGATGATGATCTCGGTCGGTCGCATACCGCGACCAGCTTACGCGAGGGCGATCGCCTCGATCTCGACCCTGGCACCTGCGGGGAGCGCCGCGACCTGCACCGTGGAGCGGGCCGGCGGATCGCTGGTGAAGTACTGGGCGTAGACCTCGTTCATGGCAGCGAACTCGCCGAGGTCGGTGACGAACACGGTGGTCTTGACGACCTGGTCGAGGCTCGACCCGGCACCCTCGAGCACCGCCTTCAGGCTCTGCAGCACCCGGTGTGCCTGCTCTTCGATGCCGCCGTCGACCAGCGACCCGGACTCGGGATCGAGCGGCACCTGGCCGGCGCAGAACACCAGGCCGTTGGCCTTGACGGCCTGGTTGTAGGGCGCGCCGGCGAACGGCTTGGGCGCGCCGTCGACGGCGATCACGGTCTTGCTCACGTGGCGGCTCCTTCCTGCAGCGGTGCGTCCGTCGGCGCCTGCTCGGCCCGCACCTCGGCCGAGCGGGCGTGTGCGATCAGGCCCTCGGCCCGTGCGAGGGCGGCCAGCGGGGCGGCGAGCGCCGCCGCCGCGTCCGCCGGGATCTCGATGATCTCCTGTGTCCGCAGGAAGATCGACGGCGTCAGCCCCGACGCGAACCGGGCGTTGCCGGCCGTGGGCAGGATGTGGTTCGAGCCGGCGATGTAGTCGCCGTAGGCGGTGCCGGACATCGGGCCGACGAAGATCGCGCCGGCGTTCGTCACCCGCTCCAGCAACAGCTCGGACCGGCTGACGGCGAGCTGCAGATGCTCGGGCGCGTAGGCGTTGACGAAGGCGACCGCCGTGTCCAGGTCGTCCGCCTCGACCACCGAAACCGATCCGGCATCCTCGAGCGCCGCCTCGATGGCGTCGATCACGTCCGGGTCGGTGCTGAGCAGGATCGATCGCGAGCCCGACCCGTGCTCGGCCTGCGCGCGCAGGTCCCAGGCGATGATCTCGGCGTGCGCGGCGTCGTCGGCGAGCACGATCAGCTCGCTCGGCCCTGCCAGAGACTCGATCCCGACCTCGCCGAACAGCAGGCGCTTGGCCTCCTCGACATAGGCGTTGCCGGGGCCGACGATCAGATCGACGGCGCGGATGCTCTCGGTGCCCAGCGCCATCGCGGCGATCGCCTGCGCGCCGCCGATCGCGTAGACCTCCTCGATCCCCAGCAGATGCAGCGCGGCCAGCACCGTGCGGTCGGGGAGCCCGTCCGGGCCAGGTGGCGAGCAGACCGCGATACCGTCGACGCCGGCGACCTGCGCCGGTACGACGCCCATGATGGCGCTCGACGGGTATGCCGCGCGGCCACCCGGCACGTACAGCCCGACGCGGCCGACCGGCACCTGGCGGGTGGCGACGATCTGGCCGTGGGGCAGCACCTCGCGGGTGGCGGCCGGCATCGAGGCCGCCGCCGTCTGCCGGAGGTTGGCGGCCAGCAGCTGGATCGCCTCGCGCACGGTCGGGGCGACGAGCCCCAGGGCAGACTCCAGCTCGGACTGGGGCACGCGGGCGTCGTCGACGTCGACGCCGTCGAGCCGCCGGGTCAGGCGCCGCACCGCCTCGTCGCCGCCCTCGCGCACCATTCCGACCACGTCCGCGACCGCGCCGCGCACCTGCTCACGGTCCTCCGGCGTTGGCCGCAGGCCGCGGACCGCGCTGTCAACGTCCGCTGACGTAATCGTCAACCGATCCACGTGGGAAGTGTAGGGCGTCCGGAGCCTGATTGGTTGCCCACTACAGGGTTTTCCCGCATAGTGGAGGCACTCCCCCGGCCCATCTGGGCAACGAAAGGCGACCCCGTCACCGACCGCGATACTGCGCATCTGCTCTTCGCGCTGGCGCTGCTCCTGATCAGCGCCCATACGTTCGGCTACCTGTTCGCGCGCATGCGCCAGCCCCAGGTGATCGGCGAGATCGTGGGCGGCCTGGTGCTCGGCCCGACGCTGCTGGGCAGAATCTGGCCGGAGGCGTACCACTGGCTCTTCCCGCCGGACGGCGTGACCCACGACGTGCTCATGGCCGTGTACCAGCTGGGCCTGCTGTTGCTGATGTTCACCGCGGGGACGCAGATGAAGGGCCTGGTGCACCGGGGCTCGGCGCGCGCGGTGGCCGCGATCTCGGTCGCCGGCCTGCTGGTGCCGTTCGCCGCGGGCCTGGCGCTGTTCGCGGCCGTCGACCTCAGCCGGTACGAGGGCGCGGCCAAGGATCACACGGCGCTGGCGCTGGTGTTCTCGATCGCCATCGCCGTCACCAGCATCCCCGTGATCTCGCGGATCATGCTCGACCTGGGGTTGCTGCAGACCCGGTTCGCCCGCATCGTGCTGACCGTCGCGGTGATCGAGGACATCGTGCTCTACGTGGTGCTGGCCGTCGCCATCGGGCTGGTCTCGACGCCCGGCACCGTCCCCTTCGGATTGGCCGGTGGGCTCGGGCTCGAGCCGGGGACGGCGGCCAACGACGTCTACCACACCATCGCCGCCGTGGGCGTGCTCGGCCTGGCGCTGGCCTTCGGCCCGCGGGCCTACGCCCGGCTGCTCGAGACTCGCGCGAACCTGGTCGTCAAGCGCAGCCCGATCGGGTTCCAGCTGGTGGTCATGCTGACCCTCAGCGCAGCCTGCCTGCTGCTCGGCATCGTGCCCCTGTTCGGCGCATTCCTGGCGGGCATCATCGTGGCCACGGCGCCAGGGCAGCGCGAAGCGGACGCCCGCGAGGAGCTGAGCCACGTCTCGCTGGGCTTCTTCATCCCCGCGTACTTCGCGATCGTCGGTCTCCAGCTCGACCTGATCGGCGGCTTCGACCTGGTCTTCTTCCTCGGCTTCCTGGCCTTCGCCTGCGCGGCCAAGGCGGCGTCGGTGTTCGCCGCCGCCCGGATGGCCGGCGAGTCCCAGTCCAGCGCCGTCAACCTCGCGGTGGCACTGAACGCCCGCGGCGGGCCGGGCATCGTGCTCGCGTCGACGGCGTACGCGGCCGGCATCGTCGACGAGCGGTTCTACGCGTGCCTGGTCATGCTCTCCATCGTGACGTCGCTGATGGCCGGCACCTGGCTGGAGCGCACGATCAGGTCGCCGGCCGCAGCGGACGAGCGCTCAGGCGCCGTCGCCCGCCCCACGTAGCGCCCACGCTTCGGCGGCGGCACGCATGGCGGCGACCGCGGGCACCCGGGCAACGGTCGCCGGGTCGACCTCGCATCCGGCCGGCGGACGCAAGAAGGTGACGTGCTCGGCGACGGGCAGCCGGCCCAGCCGTTCACGGGCGGAGACGGTCAGCTCGTCACGCGGGCGCTGCGCGTTGGGCAGGAGCACTCGGCGTATCCACTCGGAGAAGCCGGAGGCGATCGGCTCCGGCTCCATGCTGAAGGCGTCGAGCCGGAAGACGGTGCCGCCGCCGGCGTCGCCCCGGTAGGCGTACTGGTCGCCCCAACCGGTCTCCCCGAAGCACAGCCAGCCGTCGGCGCGACCGCTCCATGCCTGCTTCCAGAGGCCGGGATCGTTCCAGGCTTGCAGGTCGATCCCGGCGCGTGGGCCGATGCCGAACACGCGGAAGTACCCGCCGTACGCCTCGACGCCGTTCGACCGCGCAAGCAGGCGCATGTGCTCGAGCGGCAGGCTCACGGACATCGCCTCGGGAGAGAACATGTCGAGGGGTTCGTGGAGCGTCACCGCCCCGTCGACGGCGAGATCGACAAGGTCGGCAAGCGCTGTCGCGCTCACCCGTTCGTCCGCTCGATCCTCGCGCCGAGGGCGCGCAGCCGATCGTCGATCCGCTCGTAGCCGCGGTCGATCTGCCCCACGTTGCCGATCCGGCTCGTCCCCTCGGCGCACAGGCTGGCGATCAGCATCGCCATCCCGGCGCGGATGTCGGGGCTCTCCATCCGGTATGCGTACAGCTTCGCGGGGCCGGTGATTACCGCGCGGTGGGGATCGCAGAGGATGATCCGCGCGCCCATCGACACCAGCTTGTCGGTGAAGACCAGCCGGTTCTCGAACATCTTCTCGAAGATCAGCACGGTGCCGGTTGCCTGGGTGGCCACCGCGACGGCGATAGACGTCAGGTCGGCCGGGAACATCGGCCACGGCCCGTCCTCGATCTTCGGGATCTGGTCGTGCAGGTCGTCGACGATCCGCAGCGGCTGGTCGGGCCGGACGTGCACGCGGTCGCCGTCGCACTCGATGTCGACGCCCAGCCGGTGGAAGGTGTGGCGGATCGCCCGCAGATGCTCGACGGCTGCGTCCTCGATCACCAGGTCGCCGCCGGTGACGGCGGCCAGCCCGATGAACGACGCGACCTCGATGTGGTCGGCGCCGATCCGGTGCGAACAGCCGCGCAGCTCCTTCGCGCCGTGGATGGTCAGCACGTTCGAGCCGATGCCGTCGACGTGCGCGCCCATTCCCGTCAGCAGGCGGCACAGATCCTGCACGTGCGGCTCGCAGGCAGCATTCACGATCGTTGTCTCGCCGGACGCCAGCGAGGCTGCCATCAGCGCGTTCTCGGTACCGGTCACGGACGCCTCGTCCAGGTACACCTCGGCGCCGCGCAGCCCGTTGGGGGCGCGCAGGCGGTACTCGCGGCCGACGCCGACCTCGGCCCCCAGCGCTGCCAGCGCCATCAGGTGGGTGTCGACGCGGCGGCGGCCGATCACGTCGCCGCCCGGCGGCGGGACGTCGGCCGCACCGAAGCGCGCGAGCAGCGGACCGGCGAACAGGATCGACGCGCGGATCCGCTCGCACAGCTCCGGGTCGAGCTTGGTGCTGGTCACGTCGCTCGCCCACACGCGCACGGTGTTCTGGCCCAGCCACTCGACATCGACACCGAGCGCAACGATCAGCTCGATCATCTCCTCGACGTCCCGGATGCGCGGGACGTTCTCGAGGGTCACCGGGTCGGCGGTCAGCAGACAGGCTGCGAGGATGGGGAGAGCGGCGTTCTTGTTGCCCGCCGGCCGCACGGTGCCCGAGAGGGGCGTGCCGCCCTCGATCAGGAAGGATTCCACGGTGTCAGCTCGGGTTGCGATCGCCATGTCGACAGGGTAGCCCCATTCGATGCCGGCGCGGACGGTCCTGCCTGGGGTGCTATCCTCGCCGGCCGATGGCGGACGACCTGGTGCACGACCGCGACGCGGCCTGGGAGCTGCTGACCGAGTGGACGACGAGCGAGGCGCTCTTGCGCCACGCGCTCGGCGTCGAGGCGCCGGTGCGGGCGTACGCGCGGAAGTTCGGCGAGGACGAGGAGGCATGGGGCAACGTCGCCCTGCTCCACGACTTCGACTACGAGCGGCACCCGACGCTCGAACAGCATCCCCAGGACGGCGCACCGGTGCTGCGCGAGAAGGGCTACCCGGAGTGGTTCATCCACGCCATCCAGTCACACGGAGACCACACCGGCGTGCCTCGCGAGACGCTGCTCGAGCACACGCTGTACGCCTGCGACGAGCTGTCCGGGTTCGTCCAGGCGTGCGGGTTCGTGCGCCCCGAAGGGCTGTCCACGCTGGAGCCGAAGTCGGTGCGCAAGAAGCTCAAGCAGCCGAGCTTCGCCAAGGGCGTCAACCGCGACGACGTCACCCGCGGCGCCGAGGAGCTCGGCGTCGACCTGAACGAGCACATCGCGTTCGTGATCGGCGCCCTGCGGCCGATCGCGACCGACCTCGGGCTACCCGGGTAGCGCGGCCGCCAGCGCCTCGACGTCGTCGGGCGTCGTCCAGGCGCCGATCGACGCGCGCATCCACGGCGTGTGCGGGATGAAGCGGACGAGCACGCCGCGCTCGGCCAGCAGCGCCGCCAGCCCCGCCGTGTCCTCGTGCCCGGCGAGCGTGAAGGCGATCAGGCCGTTGCCGCTGTCCAGGCCGAGCTCGAGCCCGGGCACCTCGGCCAGCCGCTCACGCGCCGCGGCGGCGTTGTCCGCGATCTGCTCGACCCACCGCGCCCGGCCGCCGGGCAGTCCCTCGACCCACTCCAGCGCCGCCGTGAACCCGGCGACCGTCGCGGGGTCGTTGGAGCCGCCGTCCAGCCGGCCCGCGGTCGTCTTGAACTTGCCGATCTCGCCGCCCTCCAGATTCAGGTATCCGGAGGTCACCGGCCAGACCCGCTGCGTCAGCTCGGGGCTGACCCAAAGCGCACCGCTGCCCAGCGGGCCGAGCAGCCATTTCTGGCCGGAGAACGCATAGGCGTCCGCGCCGGTGGCCGCGACGTCAACGGCGATGTTGCCGGCCGACTGCGCGCCGTCGACCAGCAGCAGGCCGCCGACCGAGTGCACGGCGTCGGCGATCGCCTGCAGGTCGAGCGTGCGACCGGTCGTCCACAGCACGTGTGAGGCGGCGACCATCTTCGTGCGGTCGTTGACTGCTTCAGCAACGTCCGCTGCGTCGACGAACCGCGGCACGACCCCATGGCGCTGCCACAGCACGTCCAGCGGGCTGAGGATTCCAGGATGCTCCTCCGTCGTGGTCACGACCTCGTCGCCCTCGCGCCAGTCGAGCCCGGACATGACGAGCCCGATACCGAGCGTGGTCGAGGTCGTCAGGGCGATCTCCTCGGGGGGCGCGCCGACCGCCCGGCCGGCCGCGGCCCGAGCGACGTCGCGCCCGCCCAGCAGCGACTCGAAGTAGGTGCGGGTGATCCGCGGCTCGCCGTTCTGGTCGACGCTGTGCCGCATCGCATCGATCGCCGCCTGGGGCATCGGGCCGGACGTGCCGGTGTTCATGTGCACCGTGCCGTGAACGGCCGGAAGCTGGTCGCGCATCAGCACGAGAGTACCGCGTCCACCGGGTCGTGGTCGGACAACCGGACGGGCGGCCCGCCGTTGAGCGACAGGTCGCGGCGCGAGGGCAGCCAGCGCGTCGCCGGCCACTCGATGTCGAAGCCGCGCACGAAGACGTGGTCGATCCGCACGTCGGACGACTCCTCCACCCAGCCCCGTGCCGCGAGCGCGCGCACGCCCGGCGAGCGCGGCCCTGCGTTCATGTCGCCGGCCAGCACCATCGGCGCCCCACGCGCGAACTGCTCGACCAGGAAGCCGGCCCGCTCCAGTTGGTGCTTGTTGTCGCCGTGGTCGGCGTGCACGTTGGCCACCGCGAACTCGCGGCCGGCCCTGCGGTGGCGCAGCCGGACGAGCTGCGCGATGCGCGGCTCACCGTGAAGCCGCTGGCGCTCGTTGAGCAGCGCCCGGCGCGCCGAGACCAGCAGCAGGTCGGGCCCGTACAGCAACGCGTTCGCCTGGCCCTCCACCTGCGTGCGCACCAGGTCAGGCAGCGCGTTGCCCACTGCGGCACCGACTGCCAGCGGCAGCGGGACGTGGACGAACGGGATGTGCGCGCCGTAGCAGGGCGCCAGCGTCACGCCCATCCCGGTGTGCTCCCGCAGCAGCGGGCCGGCCCACACCGGCACCTCCTGCAGCACGATCACGTCGGGCCGGTCCTCGCTCATCAGCGCGGCCATCTCGCGCAGCAGCTTGCGGCGAACGTGCGCGTGGCCGCCGCCGTCGGGCGGCACGTCCACGCCGTGCGCGATGTTCCATGTACGCAGATGGATCGTGATCCGGGGGTCGGGCACGGGGAGCGATCCTAGATGATGCTGCCGGTGGGGTAGCATCGTGGTGTGCGCCTTCCGTGGCGATCCCGATACCACGACGTGATCGAACGGCAGCTCGCGATGTTCGCCGAGGACTACCGCCCGCTGCTGGTCCGCATCAGCGATGCGAAGCGACGGTACGAGCGCGCCCGGGGCAGAGAGTCCGAGGAGGCATACGGCGACTACATGGAGCTCGTCGAGGAGGCCGAGGACGAGCTGCTGGCGCTGCGCGACCGGTACGCGTCGACGATGGAGGGGCGCGAGCGCTCCCGCTACCAGCGCGAGTTCACCCGCGCCGCCGAGCGCCGGCTGCCGACGCTCCAGGCACGCCGCATGTACGAGCGGGCCATGGATCCCGACGACGACTAGCGGTGTCCGAGGGCGAGAGTACGGTGAGGGTGTGCCGCGCCGTGCCAAGCCCAAGCCACCACGTTGTCACTCCTGTCACCGCAGGATGCTGCGGTACCTCGACAGCCGTGAGCGGTGGCTGTGCGACTCCTGTGGGAAGGTGTTCGACCACGTTGTGGTCGAGCGCCACAACCCCGGCGTCGCCGACCCGCAGATGACGCTGCGCGTCCCGTAGTCCGGCCGCCACCGGCCTCCTTGCCATCGAACACCTGTTCGCCTATGCTGGGTGGCCCGATGCCCCGAGCCCACCAGCTGATCGTCTGCGTCCTCGTCCCCCGCTTCCCGCTGCGGGTGGCGCTGCGAGGGCCGCTGCCCGACCGGCCGGTCGCGCTTGGCCCTGAACCCGGCGGCCAGCCGCTGATCGGCGAGGTGAACGCTGCCGCGGCAGCCTTCGGCGTGCAGCCGGGGATGCGGATCGGCGAGGCGATCGCCCGCTGCCCGAAGCTCGAGCTGGCCACCGCCGATCCCGGCGCCGTGGCCGACGCGGCCGACGCGCTCGTCCGCCGGCTGGAGTCGCTGGGCGCTGCGGTCGAGCCCGTCGAGCCGGGCACGGCGCTGTTCGCGGGCGACGGCCTGGTGCGGCTGCACGGCGGGACGCGGCGGCTGCTGGAGACGGTGTCGAAGACGCTCCCCGGCGGCGGCCGGGTGGGCGCTGCGGCCGGCCGCTTCACCGCCCGGGTGGCCGCGGGCAGGGCTCGGCCCGGGCGGCCGGTGATGATCAGCGAGTCGGGCACGGCGGAGTTCCTCTCCCGGCTGCCCGTCGACCGGCTCGGTCTGGAGCCGGTGGCAGCGGACGAGATGGTTGCGCTGGGCGTCCGCACGGCGGGCGAGCTGGCGGCGCTTCCGCTGCCCGCCGTTGCCGACCGCTTCGGAGCGGGCGGGATCGCGGCATGGCGGCTGGCGCGCGGCGAGGACGAGGCGCACGTCTGCCCGCGGACACCGCCCGAGCCGCTGCGCGAGTCGATCGGGTTCCCCGAGCCGATCGGCGACGAGGTGACGCTGCGCCAGGCGGTGGCGGTGCTGGTCGAGCGGCTGCTGGGCAGCCCGCGTCGGGGGACGCGGCCGGTGCGCTCGCTGGCGCTGACCGCGCGGCTGGGCGACGGCGGCTCGTGGCGGCGGCCGATCGCCCTGCGCGATGCGACCTCCGAGCCCCGGCGTCTGCGCGACGCGCTGACGCCGAAGCTGGTCGAGCTGCCCGGCGCCGTCGAGCGGATCTCCCTCGAGCTGACGGAGCTCGGCTACTCGGGCGGCGACCAGCAGCAGCTGCTGCGGCCACAGGAGGAGGTGCGCCGCGAGCGCGCAGCCGAGGCCGCCCGCCAGGTGCGGGCCGGCATGGGCGAGGGCCACCTGCTGCGCGTCGTCGAGGTCGCCCCCTGGTCGCGCATCCCCGAGGGGCGCAGCCTGCTGGTGCCCTTCGAGGGTTAGGTGTGCCAGGGGGTCAGGATCCTTGGCACATGTGCCAGAGGATCCTGACCCCCTGGCACAACCACCACAGCCCCTTCCCGCACAAGCCGCCCCTCGTCCACCAGCCGCTGCACCGTGCCCCGCGGCACCGGCCAGGAGAACCACTGCGCCACCTCGCGCTCCGGCGCGACCACCGCCGCCCGGACGCCGGCGACCACCAGCTCCTCGACCCCGCCCGGCGACGCGGGCGCTGCCGGGAACTCCTGGTCCCAGCGCCACAGCTCGGACGTGTGGCGGTGGCCGCCGTTCGCGGCCGGCGTCGTCACGCTGCGGCTGAGCACCGCGCCGCTGCGCTCGAGCGGCCCCCGGATCCGCCGCAGCTCACCCGCGTCCAGCTCCAGTTCGTCGCGCAGCTCCTCGACCAGCGACGGGCCGGCAGCTGCCAGGTGCGCGACCAGCGGCGTCCCCTCCGCGTCGGCCAGCGCCGCCCGGGCGAGCGGGTCGACGGCGGCCGCGACCGAGCCGGACACGAGCAGCCGCTTTCCCCGGTGGATGCGAAGCGCGTGGATCCCCTGGCGGCGGGAGAGTTCGAACGGCCACGTGTACTTGGTTGCCGGCCAGCTGCCGAAGCCACGCGATCCCTCGGTGAACGGCTTCTCGTGACAGGCGGCGAACAGGCTGGGCAGCGCACAGTCGGGCGTGATCGTCACCATCCCCCGCTCCTCCACCCACGCCGCGGCCTCGTCCAGATCGGCGAGCGCCCGCTCGGGTGTCAGCCGCAGCTCGTGGACCCTGGTGTCCGCCACGTCCATGCGCGGAGTTTGCCCCAACCGCGCCGGGGGCACGCGGTCCACCTCGCAACGACCGACCAAAGGAGCACACATGGGCAAGCTGGACGGCAAGAAGATCGCGGTGCTGGCCGCCGAGGGCGTCGAGCAGGTCGAGCTGGAGAAGCCGGTGAAGGCGCTGCGCGACGCGGGCGCCGAGACCGAGCTGGTCTCGCTCGAGCGCGGCAACGTGCAGGCGATGAACCACATCGACAAGGCGGACACCTTCCCCGTCGACCGGACGGTCGACGAGGCGAGCCTCGACGACTACGACGGGCTGCTCATCCCCGGCGGCGCTGTCAATCCGGACAACCTGCGCCAGAGCGAGGAAGCCGTCGCGTTCGTGCGCGGCTTCTACGACACCGGCAGGCCGATCGCGGCGATCTGCCACGCGCCGTGGGTGCTGGTCGAGGCGGACGTCGTCCGCGGCCTGCACCTCACCTCGTGGCCCAGCCTGAGGACGGACATCCGCAACGCCGGCGGCACCTGGTCGGACGAGCAGGTGATCACCGACCACGGCGTCGTCACCAGCCGCAAGCCGGACGACATCCCGGCCTTCTCGGAGAAGATGATCGAGGAGTTCGCCGAGGGCCGGCACGACCGCCAGGACGTCGCGGCGGCGGCCGCCACAGCGCGCTGAGCGGCGCTGGCGCCCCGCCCTCCGCGGCGGTATGCTCCATCGCATGAAGCGAACATATGTTCGCCGTGTGGGGGTACCGCAGGAGGTCGAGGTGTGGACGGATGACCGGGGGCTGCCGACTGCCGTCGGCGGCCGCCCGGTCGCCCACCTGCGGGACGAGTGGCGGGTCGAGGAGGGCTGGTGGACGAGGCGGCCGCTGCGCCGCCGCTACTTCGACCTGGTGCTCGAGGACGGCCGCAACACGGTGGTCTTCCTCGACCGGCAGCGGCGGCGCTGGTACGCGCAGCGGGCATGACCTACGTCGAGCTGCACGCCCACTCCTGCTACTCGTTCCTGGACGGCGCCTCCCAGCCGATCGAGGTCGCCGAGCGCGCCGCCGAGCTGGGCTACGACGCCTTCGCCCTGACCGACCACGACAGCCTCTGCGGGTCGATGGAGTTCGCACGCGCAGCCCGCGACGCCGGCCTGCGCCCGATCACCGGCTGCGAGCTGACGCTGACCGACGGATCGCACGTGACGCTGCTCGCCGAGGACGAACGTGGCTACCGGAACCTCTGCCGGCTGATCACGCTGGCGCACGCCGACGACCGCCGGACACCGGCCGCGACGCTCGAGCAGCTCTCGGCCCACGCCGAGGGGCTGCACTGCCTGTCCGGCTGCGCCCGCGACGGGCGCGTCGCCCGGCTGGTCGGCGAGGGCAGGCTGCGCGAGGCCGAGGACGCCGCCCGGGAGCTGCGGGCGATGTTCGGCCGCGAGCGGTTCTCGATCGAGCTGCAGCGCCCCCACTGGCGCGGCGATGCCCGCCGCAACCGGCTGCTCGCCGAGCTGGCCGAGCGGCTGCGGGTCGAGCTGGTCGCCACCGGCGACCCGCACGCCCACACGATCGCCCGCACCTACCTGCAGGACGCCCTGGTGGCGATCCGGATGAACACCACGCTGGACGCCTGCGAGCGCCATCGGCGCGGCAACCACGAGTCGGTGCTGCGCTCCCCGGCCGAGACCGAAACCCGCTTCCCGGCGCGGGCGGTGCACGGCGCCGAGCTGGTCGCCGAGCGCTGCCGCTTCGACCTGACCCGCGACCTCGGCTACCGCTTCCCCGACTTCGTGTCGGAGACCGGCGAGTCGGCGCAGGCCGCCCTCCACCGCATCTGCTTCGAGGAGCTCGAGCGGCGCTATCTGGGCCTCTCCCACATCCACGAGGCGCGAGCCCGGCTGGAGCAGGAGCTGGAGCTGATCGCCTTCCACGGCCTGGCCGGGTTCTTCCTGCTGCACCGCGACATCCTGGAGATGGCGCGCGAGGTCGCGGTGCGCGTGCGCGGGACCAGCGCCGCGCGCAGCCTGCTGCCGCCCGGCCGTGGCCGCGGCTCCAGCGTCGGGTCGATCGTCTGCTACCTGATCGGGCTCTCCCACGTCGATCCGGTCGAGACCCGGCTGTTCCTCGGCCGCTTCCTGTCGCCCGAGCTGGCGAGCGTGCCCGACATCGACCTCGACTTCCCGCGCGATGTCCGCGAGGGGCTGATCCTCGAGGTGCAGCGCCGCTACGGCGACGACCACGCCGCGCTGGTCGCCGCCTTCCCCACCTACAAGGTGCGCGGCGCCATCCGCGACCTGGGCAAGGCGCTGGCGCTGCCCCAGGGGGAGATCGAGCGGATGGCGCGGATGTCCGACGGCTTCGACCACGCCAGCGGCGACGCCGCCCGCACAGACCCGCGGCTCGACTCCCCCCGCTGGCGCGCCTTCCGCTTCCTGATGGACGAGATCGCCGGCCTGCCCCGGCACATCAGCCAGCACTCGGGCGGGATGGTGATCTCCTCCGCCCCGCTGGTCGAGCTGGTGCCGGTGCTGCCGGCGGCGATGGAGGGCCGGCGGATCTGCCAGTGGGACAAGGACTCCTGCGCCGACGCGGGCTTCCTCAAGATCGACCTGCTCGGGCTGGGCATGCTGTCCGCCGTCGAGGAGTGCGTCGACCTGATCGCGCGCACCGCGTCCGAGCCGGTCGACCTCTCGCGCGTCGGCTTCGACGACCCCGAGGTGTTCGCCGAGATCCAGGCGGCGGACACGGTCGGCGTGTTCCAGATCGAGAGCCGCGCCCAGATGCAGTCGCTGGTGCGGACGAAGCCCGAGGATCTCGACGACCTGACGGTGCAGGTCGCGCTCGTCCGCCCCGGTCCGATCGTCGGCGACGCCGTCAACCCGTACATCAAGCGCCGCCAGGAGCTGCGCCGGAACCCCGACTACGAGGTGCCGTACGACCACCCGCTGCTGCGCGAGGTGCTGGCCGACACGCTGGGCGTGGTCGTGTTCCAGGACCAGGTGCTCGAGGTGGCGATGGCGCTGGCCGGCTTCACCACCGGGGAGGCCGAGTCGCTGCGGCGGGCGATGAGCCGCAAGCGCAGCCGCTCGGCGCTCGAGGGCCACTGGCTGCGGTTCCGCGACGGCGCGGTCTCGAACGGCGTGCCCGAGGAGACGGCGAAGCTGGTGTTCGACAAGGTCGTCGGCTTCTCGGAGTTCGGCTTCCCCAAGTCACACGCAGCGGCCTTCGGCATCCTCGCCTACCAGTCGGCCTGGCTGCACCGCCACTACCCGGCCGAGTTCCTGTGCTCGCTGCTGAACGCCCAGCCGATGGGCTTCTATCCGCCGGCGACGCTGCTGCGGGACGGTGAGCGGCGGGGCGTGACCATGCTGCCGCCGGACGTCAACGAGAGCATGGCCGGCTGCACGGTCGAGGGCAGCGACGGCGTGCGGATCGGCCTCGGCTACGTCAAGGGCGTCGGCAAGTCGGCGGAGGACATCGTCGCCGAACGCGACCGCGGCGGACTCTTCGCCGATCCCGGCGACCTGGTGCGGCGGGCGCCCGTCGGCCGCGACTCGCTCGCCCAGCTGGTGCGCGCGGGCGCGCTCGACCGCTTCGATGCGAACCGGCGCAGGCTGCTGTGGGAGATCCGCCTGCACCGCGCACCGGAGTGCGGCCAGCTCGCCCTGCCGCTTGACGCTGCGCCGACGCCGCGGCTGGCCGGCATGACCGAGTGGGACCGGCTGGTCTCCGACCACGAGGCGATGCACCTGACCACCGGGCCGCATCCGATGGCGCTGCTGCGGCCGTCGCTGCCCGACACGATTCGCACGTCGCTCGACCTGCGCACCGACCGCCACGGCCGGACGGTGACCGTTGCCGGGATGATGATCGCCCGCCAGCGGCCGCACACCGCCAAGGGCATCGTCTTCCTGCTCGTCGAGGACGAGCACGGCATGACGAACGTCATCGTGCCGCCGCAGATCTACGAGCGCGACCGCATCGTCGTCCGCGCCGAGCCGCTGGTGCAGGTGACCGGACGGCTGGAGAAGCGCGAGGGGACGATCAACGTGATCGCCGAGCGCGTCGAAGCGCTGGCCCGCCCGGGCCGGCCGGTGATCGGCCCCGCACGTACGGAGACGGACGACGCCGAGCTCCGCCGGCTACGGGCGGCTGCGCCGGTTGCGAACTCCTTCGCCCGCGGCCGCCGTTAGATGGTTGATTCCCCGGGGAAGACAATCATCAGATCAGAACAGGCTGCCGAACGACGTGACGATCGCGCACACCGCGACGACCCACGCCAGCATGACCGTGACCACGGTCGCCAGTGCGTGGTCGTGCATGACTCCCGCCAGACCCCTCCGGCCGTATTCGTTCATCTCGATGACCCCCTCGGAACGCGTGATGGTGAACCGCCGCACGCAGACATCGGTCGAGGGTGATCCCCGCCGGAGCCCCCGCTCGGGTGAATCCCTAGACCAGGAACGCGTAGACGCTCGCGATGGCGAACACCACCACGACCCACGCCACCAGCACCAGGCACACGGCCAGCACAGGCCGGTCCTCGGCCCAGGCCAGCGCGTTCTGCTGCGTCCCGTACTCGTCTGCTGCCTTGCGCTCGCTCGTCGTCCAGCGCATCGTCAACCCCCTACTCGACCCATCAAGCGTGCCACTTCGGACGATCAAACCGCCACCCCCGGACGCGTGATCTTGCCTGGAGTGACGCCGCTCAGGCGGTGATCATGGCGACGCCGTCGTGGACGTCGACGACGGTCGGGACGACCTCGACGACGCCCTCGCGGGCGCAGTAGCGGACATCGTCCAGCAGGCCGGCGGCACGCAGGTTGCGGGCGCTCTTCGAGGCGGCCAGGCCCTCGCCGGCCGACTCGAACGACCCGGCCAGCGCCTCGGCAGCCCGCGCGGCGTCGGTCAGCTCGTACTCGGGCAGCCAGACCGCCAGCTCCTGAACGTACCGCCCGGCCGTGTACGCGTCGTCCATCGTGAAGTCGCCGCGGACGCCGGCGCACTGGATCAGCACGTCGCCGCCCCGCTGGCGCGCCGTGCGCGCCACCTTGGAAGCGCAGGCCAGCAGGTTGAGCAGGCTGCCGATGACGACGACCTCGGCGTGGCCCGCAGCGGTGACGATCGCGCGGGTGCCGTTGGTGGTCGTCAGGACGATCGTCTCGGCCCGCGGCTCGCCCTCGAACTCGACGGGCGAGTTGCCCAGGTCGAATCCCTCGGGCTTGACGCACTGGCGCTCACCTGCAAGCACGACGCTGCCGGCGACCTTCGCGGCCAGTTCGCGGGCCTCGTCGAGATCGCCGCAGGCCAGCACCTGGCGGTACCCGCTCTCCAGCGCGCGGGTGATCGTGGTCGTCGCCCGCAGCACGTCGATCACCACGGCCACGGTGCAGTCGTCCGGATCGCCGGGCGTGAATGCGACGTCGACGGAGCCCATCAGCCGGCGGAGTCTGCCCCAGCCAGCGCCGCCTGTGCGGCGGCAAGCCGCGCGATCGGCACGCGGAACGGCGAGCAGGAGACGTAGTCGAGCCCGGTGCGGTGGCAGAACGCGACCGACTCCGGATCCCCGCCGTGCTCGCCGCAGATCCCCAGCTTCAGGCCCGGCTTGGCCTCGCGGCCGCGGGCGGTCGCGATCTCGATCAGCCGGCCGACGCCGTCTTGGTCGAGCGTCTCGAACGGGTTGCGCTGCAGCACCCCGTCCTCCAGGTAGTGGATCAGGAAGCCGCGCTCCGCGTCGTCCCGCGAGAACGCCAACGTCGTCTGAGTCAGGTCGTTGGTGCCGAACGAGAAGAAGTCCGCCTGGCCGGCGATCTCGTCCGCCGTCAGTGCCGCGCGCGGCACCTCGATCATCGTCCCGATCGTGACGTCGATGTCGCCGCCCTCGTCCTCGATGACCGCCTCGGTCATCCCCCGCAGGCGGCGCAGCTCCTCGGCGAAGCCGACCAGCGGATGCATGATCTCGACCTTGGCGCCCTGCACGGCCCGTGCGGCACGGACGATGGCGCGCACCTGCATCTCGTAGATCTCGGGATGCTGCAGCCCCAGCCGGCAGCCGCGGGTGCCGAGCATCGGGTTCTGCTCGTGCAGCGCCTCGACGCGGGCCTTGACGCGCTCCAGCCGCGCCACCTCGCCGCCGTCCCCGCCGGAGGCGCGCAGCCGGGCGAGCTCGTCCACCAGGTCGTCGCGGTCGGGCAGGAACTCGTGCAGCGGCGGGTCGAGCAGCCGGATCGTCACCGGCAGCCCGGCCATCGCCTCCAGGATCCCCTCGAAGTCGCTCTGCTGGAAGGGCAGCAGCTCATCCAGCGCCGCCCGCCGGCTGTCCTCGTCGGACGCCAGGATCATGCGCTGCACCACCGGCAGCCGCTCGTCGCCGAAGAACATGTGCTCGGTGCGGCAGAGGCCGATGCCCTCGGCGCCCAGCTCGCGCGCCTTGGCCGCGTCGGCCGGCGTGTCGGCATTGGCGCGCACGCGCAGACGACGCACCTCGTCCGCCCAGGCGGTGATCGTGCGGAAGTCCTCGTTGACCTGCGGCGGCACCAGCGGCATCGCGCCGCGCATCACCTCGCCGCGCCCGCCGTCGATCGTGATCACGTCGCCCTCGCGCACCTCGACGCCGGCCACACGGAACAGCCGCGCCTCGGCGTCGACATCGATCTCCTCGGCACCGGCCACGCACGGCTTGCCCAGCCCGCGCGCGACCACCGCCGCGTGCGAGGTCATCCCGCCGCGAGCGGTCAGCACACCCTGCGCTGCCACGACGCCGTGGATGTCGTCGGGCGTCGTCTCCACGCGCACCAGGATCACGTCCTGTCCGTCCTTGCCGCGCGCCTCCGCCGTGTCCGCGTCGAAGACGACCGCGCCGACGGCCGCGCCCGGCGACGCGTTGAGACCGTGGGCGATCACGTCGCGCTCCGCGGACGGGTCGATGGTCGGGTGCAGCAGCTGGTCGAGCTGGTCGGGATCGATCCGCTCCAGCGCCTCATCGCGCGAGATCAGCCCCTCGTCCACCAGATCTCGGGCGACCTTCAGCGCCGCGGCCGCCGTGCGCTTGCCGGTGCGGGTCTGCAGCAGGTACAGCGTGCCCCGCTCGATGGTGAACTCGATGTCCTGCATCTCCCGGTAGTGCCGCTCCAGCAGCTGCATGGTGTCGGCCAGCTGCCGGAAGCTTTGCGGCATCTCGGACTCCAACTCCGCCAGCGGCTGGGGCGTGCGGATGCCGGCCACCACGTCCTCGCCCTGGGCGTTTCGCAGGTACTCGCCGTACAGCTCGGGCTCCCCGGTCGACGGGTTCCGCGTGAAGGCGACGCCGGTCGCCGAGTCGTCGCCCATGTTGCCGAACACCATCTGCACCACGTTGACCGCGGTGCCCAGGTCGTCGGCGATGTGGTACTCACGACGGTATGTGCGGGCGCGCGGCGTGTTCCACGACTGGAACACGGCCTCGATCGACCGCGAGAGCTGCACCCGCGGATCCTGCGGGAACGGCTCCCCGGTCTCCGCCTCGTAGATTGCGCGGAACTCGCCCACCAGCTGCTCCAGCTGCCCGGCGTCAAGATCGACGTCCGCCGCCGCGCCGCTGGCCAGCTTCAGCCGCTGCAGGGCGTTCTCGAACAGGTGCGCGTCGACGCCGGCGACCACGTCCCCGAACATCTGGATGAAGCGCCGGTAGGAGTCGTAGGCGAACCGCTCGCCGCCGCCCGCCTCGGCCAGCCCGAGCACCGACTCGTCGTTCATCCCGAGGTTGAGGATCGTGTCCATCATACCCGGCATCGAGATCACTGCACCCGACCGCACCGACACCAGCAGCGGGTCGCTGCGGTCGCCGAGCCGCTTGCCCGACCGTTCCTCCAGCGTGGCCAGGTGCTCGGCGACCTGCTCGTCGAGTCCGGCGGGCCGTCCGTTCTCGCGCAGATACGCGACGCAGGCCTCGGTGGTGATCGTGAACCCGTCCGGCACCGGCAGGCCGATACGGGTCATCTCGGCCAGGTTGGCGCCCTTCCCGCCCAGCAGCGGCCGCATGTCGGCGGTGCCGTCGGAGAAGTCGTAGACCCAGCGGGTGCTCAGTGTGCGCCGGCCTCCCGGAACGCCCGGCGGCGCTCCTCGACCAGCTCGGCGCAGCGCGAAGCGCACTCCTCGATCGCCAGCCGCGAGACGTCGATCACCGGGCAGCCGAGCCGCTTGTGCAGCTTCTCGGTCGCCTCCAGCTCCTCGTAGATCTCCGACAGGTCGGCGTAGCGCGCGCCGGAGCCGGCGGCGATCGCCCGAACCCGGCGGCGGCGGATCTCGGCCAGCCGCTCGGCCTCGATCGTCAGTCCGACGATCTTCCACGGCTCGACCCCGAACAGCGCGGCCGGCGGGTCGACGCCGCGGACGATCGGGATGTTGGCGGACATGTAGCCCATGTACCCGAGGTGCATGGAGGTCGGCGTCTTGGACGTGCGGGACACGCCGACCAGGATGATGTCGGCGTTGTTCAGGTCGTCGGCGCCGCGGCCGTCGTCGTGCTTGACCGCGAACTCGATGGCGGCGATCCGGCGGAAGTACTGGGCGTCCAGCGGGGCATGGCGGCCCGGCTCGTGGATCGCCTGCATGCCCGACGCCGTGGTCACGGCGTTCAGCGCCGGGCCGAGCACGTCCAGCGCGACCAGCCTGTGCTGGCGCGACAGCTCGGACATCGACTCGCGGAGCCCGGGATCGACCAGCGTGTAGAAGACGGTGGCGCGCCGTCCCGCCGCCGCCTCCAGCGCCTTCTCCAGCTGCTCGCGCGACTTCACTCGGGCGTGGCGGATCAGCGCGGTCTCGAAGTCCTCGAACTGGCTCTGAGCCGCCCGCGCCACCCTCGCTGCGGTGTCACCGGTCGAGTCGGAGACGATGTGGATCTCGAGGGTGTCGGACACCGGCCAGATGGTAAACCATGCCGAGGGTAGGCTTGCGCCGTGACCGGCGTCGACGTGGCGATCGTTGGAGGCGGAGTGGTCGGCTGCGCGATCGCGCGCGAGCTGTCGTTCTCCCAGGCATCGGTCGTGCTGCTCGAGGCGGCCCACGACATCTGCGAGGGCGCCTCCAAGGGCAACACGGGCATCGCCACCAGCGGGGCGGACTGCGCGGCCGGCACGCTGGAGTGCGACCTGGTGACGCGGTCGAGCCCGCGGTGGGAGCGGCTGTGCGCAACGCTGGACACGCCCTTCCACCGGATCGGCACGCTGGCCGTTGCGCTCACCGAGGCGCAGGAGCGAGCGGCTGCCGGAGCTGCTGGAGGATGCCCGCGCGGCGGGCGCCCGGGCCGAGATCGTGAGCGGCGAGGCGGCGCGCGGGCTGGAGCCGCTGCTGACCGCGGATGCCCGCGCCGCGCTGCACTTTCCCGACGACGGGATCGTCGACTCGATCCGGCTGACCATCGGCTACGCCGAGCTGGCGTGCCGCAACGGGGTCGAGGTGCGCCGCTCGTCGCCAGTGGTCGGCGTGCGCAGCGAGGGCGGGCGGATCCTCGGCGTGCGGACGCCGGACGCCCTGATCACGGCACGCTGCGTCGTCAACGCCGCCGGCCTGGGCGCGGACGCGCTCTCGGCGCTGGCCGGCGGGGACGAGTTCGCCACCTGGCCGCGCAAGGGCCAGTACTGGCTGCTCGACCGCGAGATCGGCGGCCGCTTCGCCAAGGTGGTCGGGGGCGTGCCCACACCGCACACGCGCGGCATCTACGCCGTTCCGACGACCAACCGGTCGCTGCTGCTCGGCCCGACGGCCGAGGACCGCGAGGACCGCACCGACCGCGGCGTCGACTCCCCCACGCTCGAGCACGTGTTCGAAGCCGCCAACGCACTGGTGCCCAGCATCCGCCGCGAGCACGCCATCAAGACGTTCGCCGCCAACCGACCGGCATCCGATCCTGTCTACCGGGTCAGTCGCGACTCGACCGTCGAGAACCTCGTGCACGCGGCGGGCATCCGCTCGACCGGCGTCTCGTCGTCGCCGGCGATGGCCGAGCTCGTGCGCTCGCTGGTCGCTGAGCTTGTCCCCGAGGCCGGCGATGACCGCCCGGATGCCGTCCGCGAGCTGGAGCCGCTGCCGCGCCTGCTCTGGAACGACAGCCCCGAGGCGCTGCTCGACCTCGATCCCCGCTACGGCCAGGTGATCTGCGCGTGCGAGCAGGTGACCGCCGCCGAGATCGCCGCAGCCTACGGGGCGGCGCTGCCGCCGCGGTCGCTGGAGGGGCTGCGCAAGCGGACGAGGGCGATGGGCGGCCGCTGCCAGGGCGCGCTGTGCCTGTCCGGATGCTCGTTCATGCACTCGCTGCACACGGGCGACGCGCCCGGGCGGATCCCTGTCTCCGAGCCGGAGGCGACCCTCGGTGTCTGAGGCGGTCGCGATCGTCGGCGCAGGGATCACGGGGCTGGCGTGCGCGGAGGCGCTCGAGGACGCGGTGGTCGTCGACCGGATTCCCGTGACCGGCGGCGTCAACGGCTGGGACGATCCCGACACGCGGCGGCTGACCGGCGCGTGCGGAGCGCGGTTTCTGCTCGGCGCGACGGCCACCCGCTGGGACGGTCGCGCGCTGTGGGTGATCGGGCCGGGCGGCGTCGAGCGGATCGCCGCCGCCGCGCTGGTGATCGCGGGCGGTGCGCGGCCGCAGGGCCGCGCTCAGCTCGGCATCGCGGGGGATCGGCCGGCCGGCGTGCTGCCCGCCACGGCCGCCTGCCACCTCGCCGAGAACGGGCTGCCCGTGGGCCGGCGCGTGATCGTCTACGGCGGCGGCGATTGGGCGCACCGCGCTTCGGCCGAGCTGCTGCATGCGGGCGCGCAGGTGAAGGTGCTGGCGCCGTACGGTCTGCTCCGCGAGATGCCCGCCGGCGCCGAGGTCCGCGAGGGCGACCGGGTCACCGCGGTGCGTGGGCGGCTTCGCGTCGAGCGCGTCGAGCTGGACGACGGCCGCGTCGACGTCGAGTGCGACGGGCTGGTGCTGGCGCACGGCCTCGCGCCCAACCGCAATGTCGACGGCGCGGTGCTCGACGGCGAGCGGGTGATCTACGCACAGCCGCTGGACGACCCGGCGTCGGTGGCGGGGGCCGAGGCGGCCGGCCGCCACGCGGCGGTGCAGGCCATCGAGTTGATCCGACAGGGAGGGACGAGATGAGGGTTCGTTCGCCGATCGGCGACCTGCCGTTCACGGTCACCGGGGTCCACCGCGGTGGCGCGGGAATCGTGGTCGACGGGGAGCTGGGCGCCTGGGCGTCGCATATCGAGATCGGCCCGAGCGACGTGCCGATGCTGGCGCGCGCGCTGCGCGGGCCGCTGGTCGCCGCCGCCGTGGTCGGCGCCGCTGCGCTGTTCCTGGCGAGCCGGCGGTGAGCCGCGACGTCCTGATCGGGATCGACCAGGGCACGAGCGGCACGCGCACCGTCGCGTTCGACCTGCGGCTGCGGCCGCTGGCCGACGCCTACCGGCCGGCCGAGGTCAGCCACCCGCAGCCGGGATGGATCGAGAAGGACGCCGGCGAGACGGTGCGCACGGTCGAGGAGTCGCTGGGCGAGGTGGTCGCGGCCATGGGCGCCGACCGGATTGCCGCCGTCGGTCTGGACAACGAGGGTGAGACCGTCGTCGCGTGGGACGCCGAGAGCCTGGAGCCGCTCGCCCCGGCGGTCGTCTGGGGCTGCCGCCGCTCGCAGCCGATCGTCGACCGGCTGGCGGCGTCCGGCGACGGCGCGGAGGTCGAGCGCATCTCCGGGCTGCCGCTCGATCCCTACTTCTCCGCGACCAAGATCCGCTGGCTGGTCGAGAACGTGCTGCCGGTCGCGACGGCCGCGGACGAGGGCCGCCTGCGCGCCGGCACGCTGGACGCGTACCTGTGCGCCCGGCTGGGCGGCGGCGCCCGCACGGAGCCGTCGACGGCCGGGCGAACGCAGCTGCAGGCGCTCCGCCGGCCCGGGTCGTGGGATCCCGATCTGCTTCGCCTGCACGGCGTCGACGAGGCGTGGCTGCCCCCGATCGGCGACTCCGCGGGCGGCTTCGGGGATCTCGCCGGACAGCCGTTGCACGGGCTGCTGGTCGACCAGACCGCATCGCTCGCAGGCCACGGCTGCCTGGCCGAGGGCATGGCCAAGGCGACGTATGGCACCGGCATCTTCCTGCTGCAGAACGCGGGCGAGCAGGCGCCGACTGGGCTGGAGGGCGTGCTGCCGATCGTCGCGTGGACGCTCGGCGGGCGGACGACGTATGCGATCGATGGCGGTGTCTTCTCCGCAGGCACTGTGATCGCCTGGCTGCGCGACGGCATCGGGATCATCGAGACGCCCGCCGAGACCGCAGCGCTGGCCGAGTCGGTGCGCGACGCGGGCGGCGTGCGGTTCCTGCCGGCGCTGGCCGGGCTCGGGGCGCCGTGGTGGCGGTCGGACGCCCGCGCGGCGTTCGCCGGGATCACGTCGGGCACGACACGGGCGCATATGGTGCGGGCCGCTCTCGACTCGCTGGCGTTCCGGGTGCGGGACATCGTTGAGGCGCTGCCCACAAGGCCGCCATCCCTGCGCATCGACGGCGGCCTGACGGCGAACGCATACCTGGTGCAGCGTCAGGCGGACGTGCTCGGCGTCCCGGTCGAGGTCTCGCCGGTCGCCGAGGCGACGGCGCTGGGTGCCGCCGCGATGGCCGGCATCGGCGCCGGCCTGCTCGATCTCGACCAGCTGGCGGAGCTGGCAGGCGGCGGCCGCGTGGTTGATCCGCGGGACGTTGACCGCGCCGACGCTGAGTACCGCGAGTGGCACGCGTTCGCGGAGCTTGCGTCGCAGCTCTGATCGACATAGCATAGGAGCTATGACGATCGACCGTGCGCACGTGACGAGGTTCGTGCTCGGCGTGCTCGCCATCACCGCGGCGGCGGTCGGGGCCTACGCGGTGCGCAACCCGAACGGCATCCAGATGGGAGCGAAGCCCGCCGCCTCGGAGATCATCGCCGCTCTGGCCGCCGGTGTGCTCGTCGTCGGGCTGGCGACGAACCGGCGAGCGAGCGATGCCGGGCTGTTCGCCGCCGGCGATCGTGCTCGCCGGCGTGGCCGTCGCACTGCTCGCATACGTCGCGTTCGTGCTCAGCTTCAACCAGCTGTGAACATGCGTCCATGGCGGCGACGTGGGTCGCGCTTGATACGCCCAGGGGTCGGCGCCGCCACCCATCGGGTGGTGGCGGCGCCGACACACGTTCCGCGTTCGTGCGAGTTCGCGAGCCGATCACGAGCCTGGTGGCGGCGCCCGGTACCGCTCGGCCGTGTTGGGTGGCTTGGGGGTGTCTGCCAATTGGCGGTTGCTCGATCCGCCAATTGGCATATCCCCCTGCGAACCCTGCCGCGGCCCCTTGCCGCCAGCCGTCTCCCCACGCCTGGCCAGCCGCTCCACCGGCACGCCGTCCACGATCGTCACGCTCCGCTCGGCCGCAGCGTCGGTCAGCCAGCGGCGCTCGTGGTACCAGCGCTGCATCGTCCGGACGCTCGGCGGACGGGCGACGCCGTCCGCGTGCCGCCCCCGAAGCTCTGCGATCACCACGCGCGGATCCTCGCCGGTGCGGAAGCGGGCCTCGGCCTCCTCGCGCACCGACGGCCAGGAGTACGACCCGGGGCGCTGCGGAGGCGTGCCGCCGCGGACCGCCGCCAGGTGGGCTGTCAGGGCCGCGCTCCGTCGCTTCGTCAGGCAGCCGTGCGCCGACCACAGGCGCTGCAGCGTCATGACGAAGTCACGGCCGCCGCGCGCCTGCTGGAACTCGTCGGACGCGTGGTCGGCGCAGAGCCACACGCTGACCCCGAAGCCCAGGGCGACGGCCCGCGTCCTGCCCCGGGTGCGGTCGGCGCAGATCGCGCACGGCTCCCCCTTGGTCGCCATCCCTCGCGCCTTGTAGAGCGTCGCGGCCCGGGTCATCACACCAGCATGCCGCCCCCACGGCGCGAAACCAGTGCTCACATGCCGCAGAAGTTCAACGAATCGGCGCAAGCTGCCGATACCAGGTGTCGGGTCATGACGACTGTCGTTGAAATCGTCGTCGCAGTTGCGTCACTGGTCGTGGCACTGACGTTCCTCGCGATTCCCGGCCTGCTGGTGGGCAGCGGCCTCGGCTGGCTGGTCCACCGGGTCGCGCGCACGCCCGAGCAGGCGGTGCGGCCGACCGTGGTGCTGTGGATCGCATCGTGCGTGATCCTGGCCGCCGCAGGCATCACAACCACCCGCAGCGGGCCGCCAGGCTCGATGAACCCCTCGGTGGAGCTGTTCTACCTGTGCTTCGGCGTGGCCTGGGCCACGGCCGGCGGGTACGCGCTGTGGCGGACGGTCATCCGGGAAGACGATCCAGGTCGCCGACCGATCGAAGCGCCGCGGCCACGTTGAACACGAGCTTCAGCCGGTTCGCGCGCACCGCCGGGTCGGGATCCATCACCAGCACCTGCTCGAAGAACTCGTTGACCGGCCCGACCAGGTCGGCCGCAGTGGCCAGCGCGCACGGGTAGTCGCGGCGCGCCACGCAGTCGGCGAGCGACTCGTCCGCCGCCCGCAGCCCCGCCAGCAGCTGGTGCTCGGCCGGGTCGCTGAGCAGCAGCTCGTCGAAGTTCACCGCCAGCTCGTCCTCCGACTTCGTCACGATCCGCGTGCAGCGGCCATACGCGTCGCGCAGCGACTCCAGCCTCGGCGACCCGCGGTCGTCCCGCAGCGCCCGGGCCAGCGCCGCCAGCGGCACCGGCGCGACGTGGCCGGCGCCTCGCGCCGCGCGCACCTCCTCCACCGTGACGCCCTCCGCCAGCAGCACCGGCTCGACCCGGTCGAGGATGAACTCGACGGCGTCCGGCACCGCCTCCAGCGGCTTGCGCTTGAGCTCCAGGCCCTGGCGCACAAGGGCCGCCACCGACATCCCGAGCAGATCGGGCAGGCCGAGCTCGTAGCTCCGCTCGAGCACGATTGCCACCGCGCCGGCGGCGGCTCGCCGCAGCCCGTACGGATCCCGGCTGCCGGTGGGCTGGTGCCCGAGGGCGAAGGCGACCGCGATCGTGTCCACCTTGTCGGCGACCGAGAGCAGCGCGCCCGCCTCTCCGACCGGCAGCGCACCGCCGGCATCGACCGGCATGTAGTGCTCCTCGATCGCGGCGCAGACCGGCTCCGGCTCGCCCGCCTGCCGCGCGTACACCGATCCGGCGTAGCCCTGGAGGTCGGAGAACTCCGATACCAGGCGCGACACGAGGTCGGCCTTGCACAGCTCCGCCGCCCGCAGCACGGCCATCCGCACGTCCTCTCCGGCCTCGTTGCGGTCGCACAGCGGCTCCGCCAGCTCGCCGACGCGCGCGGTCTTGTCAGCCAGGGAGCCGCCGCCCTCCAGGAAGCTGACCCGGCCGAGCTCGGACAGCATCGCCTCGATGCCGCGGTCGAGGTCGCGCTCGTACGCGAACGACGCGTCCTCCAGCCGCCCGACCAATACCTCCTCGTTCCCGCCGATCACGATCTCCGGCTTCAACGCGCCGTTGGCCACGAACAGGAACCGCGGCGCCAGGCCGCCTCCCTCGCCGGCCACCGGGAAGTACCGCTGGTGCGACTGCATGGCGGTGATCGGGACGCGCGGCGGCAGCAGCAGGTAGCGCTCGTCGAACGACGCCTCGAGCACGACCGGCCACTCGACCAGGTACGTCACCTCGTCGAGCTTGCCCATCGGGTCGATCCACTCGCCGCCCTGGTCGAGGCCCTCGATGATCAGCTCGCGCCGCTCAGCGGCGTCGGCGACGACGCGCACGCCGCGGACATCCTCCAGGTAGGTCGATGCCGAGCCGATCCGGGCCTCGCCGCCCAGGAACCGATGGCCGCGGGACTCCCCGCCCGACCGCAGGCCGAACAGCTCGACGTCGACGAGCTGCTCGTCGAGCTTGCAGACCAACCAGCGCACCGGCCGGGAGAAGCGCCCGCCGTCCCAACGCATCGTCTTCGAGAACTGGATGCGGCTGATCACTGCCGGGACGACCTCACGCAGCAGCTCGGCGGCCGGGGTCGCCGGCTCCTCCGTGGTCGCCCACAGGAAACCGTCCCGCTCGTCCAGCTCGCCCGGCGCCACGCCGTGCTTGCGCGCGAACCCGGCGCGCGCCTGCTCGGGCGCGTCAACCTTCGGCCCCCGCTGCTCGCGGCGCACGGCCGGCCGCTCGGCGGGCACGCCCAGCGCACGCACGACCAGCCGCCGCGGCGCCACGTGGACGTGGATCTCGGCCGCCTCCAGTCCGGCGTCGGCGAGAGCCTTCGCCGCCAGCTGCGGCAGCTGCGACTCCGCCTCGCGGCAGGCGGCAGCGGGAAGCTCCTCGCAGCCGACCTCGAGCAGCAGGTCAGGCGTCGTCCTCACCCACCATCATCCGGGCGACCCGCATCGCGAGCACCCGCATCCGCAGGATGTACGCCTGCCGGTCGGTGACCGCGATCGCCCGCCGGCTGTCGAGCAGGTTGAACAGGTGCGAGCATTTCAGCACCTGGTCGTAGGCGGGCAGCGGCAGCTTGGCGTCCAGGCACCGGCCGGCCTCGGCCTCGTGGTCGTCGAAGTGCCGTGCCAGCATCGACGTGTCGGCGACCTCGTAGTTGTAGGCCGAGAACTGGCGCTCGTTGCTCTCGAAGACATCGGACCACTTGACGCCCGGCGCCCAGACCATGTCGTGAGCACGGCGGACGCCCTGCAGGTGCATACATATGCGCTCGAGGCCGTACGTCAGCTCGGCGGACACCGGCTCCAGCTCGATCCCACCGGCCTGCTGGAAGTAGGTGAACTGGGTGATCTCCATCCCGTCCATCCACACCTCCCAGCCCAGCCCCCACGCTCCCAGGCTGGGCGACTCCCAGTTGTCCTCGACAAAGCGCACGTCGTGATCGGCCGGGTCGATGCCGATCGCCTCCAGCGAGCCGAGGTAGAGGTCCTGCACGTCCGCCGGCGCCGGCTTCAGGATCACCTGGTACTGGAAGTGCTGCTGGAACCGGAAGGGGTTCTCGGCGTACCGGCCGTCGTCCGGGCGGATCGACGGCTCGACGTAGGCAGTGCGCCACGGCTCGGGGCCGAGCACGCGCAGCAGCGTGGCCGGGTTCGACGTCCCCGCGCCGACCTCCGTGTGGTACGGCTGCATGATCACGCAGCCCCTCGCCGACCAGTACTCCTGGAGGGCCGCGATCATGTCCTGGAACGTCCGCACGAGGGCGGAAGCTATCACCGCGTGTGCAGCGTCCGCAGCCGGAAGCCGCCGTGCTCCTCGTAGGTCGACTCGACGATCCGCAGGGCGTCCCGCGCTGCCCTGCCCTCGACCGTGGCGGCGCCGAGCGGCGCGTCGAGCAGCCGCTCAACCGCGTCGGCGGAGCCGTCGCCCAGCCGGAAACCGGCCGCCCGCCCAAGGCACGCGTCGCACACGGCGCCGCCGGCCGACGGCGAGAATCCGACCAGCGGCCCGGGGCTGCCGCACGACGCGCAGGAGTCCAGGTGCGGCAGGTAGCCGGCGACCGCCAGCAGCTTGAGCTGGAACGCCAGGCCGAGGGGATCGAGCGTGGGGTCGCCGTCGCCCGACCACCCGTCAAGCACGTCGAGGAAGCGCGCCAGCCCGGCAAACGCCCGCTGGTTCGGCTCCGGCTCGACGAACAGCTTGAGGACGGCCTCGGCGCCGATCAGCCCGACCGCCACCCGGTGCGGGTCGCCGCGAACCGCGTCGTGGGCGTGGACGATGTCCGCACCCGTCACCGTGTGGAGCTCGCCTCGCCCCTCATGGAGCATCAGCGCGGCGTGGGTCAGCGGCTCCAGGCGCGCGCCGAACCGCGACGCCGTCTTGCGCACGCCCTTGGCGATCGCGTTCACGCGCCCGCGCTCGGCGGTGTAGAGGTGGAGCACCCGGTCGGCCTCGGCGTACCGGATCGACCGCAGCACCACGGCCTCGGTCTTGTAGCTACGCGCCATCCATCCAGGGCGGGCCGACCGCGGCGATCTCGGCGTACACCGGGCAGGTCGTGACGTGCGCGCCGGGCAGGTAGCCGGTGGACATCAGGAACTCGCCCGTGATCTCGCCGCCCGTGAAGCGGAACGTGCGTTTGAACAGCTTCACCCAGTCGTCCTGCGGCAGCGGGTGGCGGGCGTCCAGCCAGCCCGCGAACCCGCCGTCCGACTCACGCATCTCGAGCACCACCGCGGCGTTGGCGATCGCAGCGTCGATCTTCAGCCGGTTGCGGATGATCCCCGGATCCGCCAGCAGGCGCGCGCGGTCGGCCTCGCCGTAGGCGGCCACGCGCTCGGGGTCGAAGCCGTCGAACGCGGCGCGGAACGCCTCCCGCTTCTTGAGCACGGTCAGCCACGAGAGGCCGGCCTGGTTGACCTCCAGCATCAGCCGCTCGAACAGCGCGTGCTCGTCGCTGATCGGGAACCCGTACTCGGTGGCGTGGTACGGGCCGTGCCAGGGATCGCCGGGCGCCGCGTCGCAGTAGCTCATGCCTCGCCGATGTCCGCCAGCTCGACGCCGTCGATCGCCGCCAGCAGGTCGTCCAGCGGGGTGCCGAACAGTGCGTTGGGCGTCCCCGCCGCACACCACACGACGTCGAACCGGGTCAGCGAGCGATCGGCCAGCGTCCGCACCCTGCGATCGTGACCGAGCGGTGGAACGCCCCCGATCGCGTAGCCGGTGACGTCGCGCACCTCGTTGGCCTTCGCCATCCGCACGCCGTCGCCCAGCCGGCCGACCGCCACCCTGCGGTCGCCCGCGCAGAGGCACAGCAGCGGGTCGTCGCCGTCCATCAGGATCACCGACTTGACGATCTGCCCCAGCTCGCAGCCCACCGCGTCCGCGGCCTCCACGGCGGTGCGGGTCGACTCCGACAGCTCGCGGACGTCGACCTCCAGGCCGGCCTCTCGGGCGCGGTCGCGGAATCTCAGGGCCGTGGGGTGCATCTCGGGCAGTAGTGGGTGCCTCGCTGGGCGACGCGGATCTTGCGGATCGGGCCGCCGCATCGTAGACACGGCTCGCCCTCGCGATCGTAGACGGCGAACCGCTCCTGCATCGATCCCGGCTCGCCGTCCACGCTGCGGTACGTGTCGATGCTGGCGCCCTGGTGCTCGATGCCACGCTCGAGGACGGTGATCACCGCGTCGTGCAGGCGGCCGGCGCGCACAGCCCCGATCGCCGCACCCGGCGTCAGCGGGTGGATGCGCGCGATCCACAGCGCCTCGTCCGCATAGATGTTGCCGACTCCGGCGACGACCTTCTGGTCGAGCAGCAGCGCCTTGACGGGCGCCAGCCGGCGCCGCATGGCGGCGCGCAGCATCGCAGGCGTCCACGTCCCGTCCAGCGGCTCCGGGCCGACCCGTCCGCGCCAGTACTCCTCCAGTCCGCCCGCCTCGATCAGCCGCATCGTGCCGAACCGGCGCTGATCCGAGTAGAGCACCCAGCTGCCGTCGTCCAGGCCGAACACGGCCCGCAGGTGCGGCCGCTCGACCAGCTCGGGCACGTGGTGGTACCAGCCGGTCATACGCAGGTGACTGACCAGCGTGCGGCCGTCGTCGAGCTCGATCGTCAGGTACTTGCCGCGGCGTCCCACGCCGATGACCACCGCGCCCAGCAGGTCGTGCGCCACCGCCTCGGGATCCGCCGGCGCCGTCAGCCTGCCGTCGCGGATCTCGACGGCGGTCAGCTCGTGGCCGGCCAGCACCGGCACCAGCCCGCGGCGGACGGTCTCGACCTCGGGCAGCTCAGGCATCGTCCTCGAAGCTGAAGCAGCCGACCACGAACTGCTCCTTGACGGGTCCCCGGGAGTGAACGGTCGCCAGCACATCGCCGGCGTCGACCCGGTCGCCCGCCTTGCGGTGCACGACGAGGCCGACCGCATGGTCGACCTCCGCGCCCTTGACCTGGCGGCCGGCACCGAGCCGCATCGCCAGGTCGGCGACGCGATAGGCGTGGCAGCGGCGGACGGTTGTCGCCCGGGAAGCTCTGACGTCGACGACGAGCGGTGCCCGGGGCAGCGGCGCGTCGGGGTCGCCGCCCTGGGCGTGCACCCAGCTGCGGTATGCCTCGTACGCGCTCCCGTCATCCAGCGCCAGCTCGACGGCGCCGCGGTCGCCGGTCAGCACGGCGGCAGCCTCGACCGCCAGCGCGCGCAGGTCGGGCGGCCCGCCGCCCCGCAGCGTCTCCACGGCCTCCGCGACCTCCAGCGCGTTGCCGACGGCGTGGCCGAGCGGCTCGTCCATCGAGGACACCAGCGCGGTCGTTTCGATCCCGTGCGAGTCCCCCAGCCGCGTCATGAGTGCGCCCAGCTCCTCCGCGCGGCGGCGGTCGGGCATGAACGCTCCCTCGCCGGCCTTGACGTCCAACACCAGCCGGCTGGCGCCCGACGCGATCTTCTTGGACATCACACTGGTCGCGATCAGCGGCAGGCTGTGGGTGGTCGCGGTCATGTCGCGGAGCGCGTAGAGGCGGGCATCGGCCGGCGCGAGGTCGGCGGTCTGGCCGCACACCGCCACGCCGACGCGTTCGACCTGCTCCCGCATCTCGGTCACCGACAGAGATGTCCGAAACCCGGAGATCGACTCCAGCTTGTCCAGTGTGCCGCCGGTATGCCCGAGCCCTCGCCCGCTCATCTTCGCCATCCGGCCGCCGCACGCGGCGACCAGCGGTGCGACCACCAGCGTCGCCTTGTCACCGACGCCCCCGGTGGAGTGCTTGTCCACCACCGGCCACGGCCACGACAGCCGCTCGCCGGACGCGATCATCGCGTCGAGCAAGGCCTCGGTCTCACGCTCGGTCATCCCATGCCAGACCACGGCCATCAGGAACGCCGCCAGCTGCTCATCACTGACCGCCGGGGACAGCAGGAAGAACAGATCGTCGCGCTCGAGCTCGCCGCCGTCGCGTTTGCATGCGATCAGCGGCACCGCCCGCCGGTCAGACAACCGGCACCCCCGGGAGCTCGGGGTCGCGGAGACCGGACACGTGCTGGAGCACGGTCGCCCCGACGTCGGCGAACGTCTCCCCGTCGTGCCGCCGGCCCATCGACGGCAGGCCGACGATGTGCGCCAGCAGCAGCCCGTGCTCGCGCGAGTGGTCGGTCGACGGGGTGGTCGGGTCGCAGCCGTGGTCGGAGGTGAGGATCAGCAGGTCGCCGTGCCACAGCGCCGACAGCAGCCGCGGCAGGTCCTCGTCGAACTCCGCCAGGCAGTCGGCGAACCCCTGCGGATCGTTGCGGTGCCCCCAGACCATGTCCGTCTCGACCAGGTTGACGAACACGAAGCTGCGGTCGGGCAGATCGCGCAGCCGCTCGATCGTGCGGGCAACGCCCTGCACGTTCGACTCCGTGGGCGCCGAGCTGTCCAGCCCCTTCCCGGCGAAGATGTCGCCGATCTTGCCGACGCCGTGTGTGCCGACACCGGACTCGCGGAGCCGGTCGAGATAGTTCGGGCTGGGCGGGTCGAGCGAGAAGTCGTGGCGTCTGGGCGTTCGCCGGTAGCCACCAGGCTCGCCCTCGAACGGCCGGGCGATCACCCTGCCCACGGCGTTTGCGCCGCTGTAGCTGCAAACGGGCGGTGCGGCAGGCGGCGTACAGCTCGTCGACCGGGACGACGTCCTCGTGCGCGGCGATCTGGAACACGCTGTCGGCAGACGTGTAGACGATCCAGCTGCCCGTCCGGCGATGCTCGTCGCCCAACTCCTGGATGATCTCGGTGCCGGACGCGGCCACGTTGCCGAGCACCCCGCGGCCGGTCGCCGCCGAGAAGGCGTCGATCACATCGTTGGGGAAGCCGTCAGGGAACGTCGGAAACGGGCGCTCGAGGACGATGCCCATCATCTCCCAGTGCCCCGTCGTGGTGTCCATGCCGGCACTGCGCTCGGCCAGGCGGCCCCACACGGACGGAGCTCCCGGCCGCGGCGGGCAGCCCTCGAGGGGCAGCACATTGCCCAGCCCCAGCGACTGCAGGTTCGGCAGCTCGAGGCCGCCCACCGCCTCGGCGACGTGGGCCAGGGT
This sequence comes from uncultured Actinomycetes bacterium, assembly GCA_963720885.1. Classification (GTDB taxonomy): domain Bacteria; phylum Actinomycetota; class Thermoleophilia; order Gaiellales; family JAICJC01; genus DATLLN01. The sequence goes on from CAVRGW010000005.1 coordinate 463,003, forward strand.
GTTCGAACCGGAGGTGCCGAACACGTCGGCGTCCGGCAGGTCGCCGGCGCCGACCGCGTCGAGCACGATCACGCACGCCCGGGGCATGCGGGAAACCTACCGGCCGGGTGCGGGCCTGCGGCCGGACCGCGGCAGGTCGGCCCGCAGGTCGGCGGCCGGGACCGCGCCTGTGCGCCCGTGGCGGGCGGCGGAGCCGGCGGGCCGATGAACAGGAAGCCGTCGACGTCGATCCGCGGCCGTCCGGGGGTGCCGACGGGGCGGATCGTGATCCGGTGCTCGCCGGTCCTCACGAACGTGTGGCGGAAGACGACGACGCGCGGCGTCGTGGTCTTCGCGTACTCGCTGACGGTGGTCACGTAGTGCCCGTCGACGCTGATCCGCGCCGCGCCGCGTCCGGCGCTCTTCGGTGCGAACAGTGCGATCTCACGGCCGGTGAAGCTGAACGTCGCGGTCGCCTTCGGGTTGCTGGAGTAGCGCGTGTGCCCGCCGCGCGCGGTCGCGGAGTTGCCGGTCATCCAGCCGCCGGCGTACCGCGCTCCGGTCTCCGGCGCGGCGTGCGTCGAGAACCCGGGACCTTCCGCCGCCGCGCCGATGTTGCCGGGGCAGTCGCGCGGCGTCATCTGGAACCGCAGCCGGGGGAACCCGGGGTACTGGGTGAAGCGCAGCGACTTGATGGTCGGCCACGGCATCGCCACCGGTGTGTACGAGGTCCCGGCGTCGGTGGTGACCAGCATCGTCTGGTCGCGGATGTCGGTCAGCGCGTCGGAGTCGGCCCAGGAGACCACGAACGGGACGTTGGTCAGCGGCACCTGCCCTGTCGGCACATGGCCGGTCGGCGGCGTGGTCGTCACCGGCGGGTCGTGGTCGACCGGGATGCTGGTCCACCGCAGGAACTCGTGGCTGCCCAGCAGGGTCGAGCCGTTGGCGCCGCCGAATGCCGCCATCCCCCAGGTCGATGCGACCGCAGGCGCCCAGCTCCGGCCCTGCGACATCGGCACCGTGCAGCGCCAGCCTTCGACCGACGGGTTGTAGGCGTCGACGCGCCGCAGGTCGCGCAGGCCATCCCACCCGCCGATCACGTACATCGTGCCGTCGGGGCCGGTGACGGCCGACGTCAGCTCGTGCGGCGAGGGCATCGGCGGCAGCTCGCTCCAGCCGGCCGCCAGGTTGTCGGGATCGAGCGAGAACGCCTCGCGTCGCGCACCGGAGTCGTAGCCGCCGAACGCGTAGATGCGGCCGTCCCCGCCCAGCGTCGCGCCCAGCTCGGAGCGCGGCGACGGCAGCGGCGGACCGCTCGACCACGTGTCGGTGGCGATGTCGTAGATCTGGACGGTCACCGTGGGCGAATAGCGGCCGGCGGCGTGGACCGCGCCACCGATCGCGAAGATCCGGCCGTCCGGCGTGGCAACGGCCGCCAGGTCGGTGCGCGGGCTGGGCATCGACGCCTCCTGGCGGTACAGCCCTCCCCAGCTGTACACGCTCGGATTGATGACCTTCGTCAGGGTCTCACCGCCCATCACGTAGATCCGCCCGTCGGAGCCGGTCGTGACGGCCAGCCCGCCCCGCGCGTTCCCGGGCAGCTCGTTGCCGCGCAGCCACGCGATGGTGCCGGGGTTGTCGCCCCCGACGAAGACGGAGCGCAGGCCGGCGTACGTCCGGTTGCGGTCGAACCCGAAGCCGCCCGCCAGTACGACGCGATCGCGGAAGATGGCCGTGCCGCCGCCCCACTGGTAGTACGGCATGTCCGAGGTGCTCGTCCAGCTGTTCGCCGAAGCGGCGGCCGGTGCGATTATCGCCAGCAGCACGACGACCAGTGTGAGTGCCCACTTCACCGGCGGGATTCAACCGGTATGCCGGAGCGGCGTCAAGCGCCGAGGGTCCGCGTCATCTCCCACTGGCGGTGCTGGTCGAGCACCCCGCCGGCAGCTTCCAGGAACCCGTGGGCAGTGTCCCACTCCTCGGGCACGAGCGCCGGGATCGCGATCGTCTCGGCGCCCAGCCCAGCCAGCGCGCGGGTGGCGACGCCGCGGCCGCGCCGGGCCGGGTCGACCGCCAGCGCGTAGAGCCAGAACCGGCTGCCCCGCCGGCGGCCGAACACCACCGCGTCGCCGGCCAGCGTGAATGCGGGCAGTCGCTCGAGCGAGGCCGGCAGGAGCTGCCACGGGGGATCGGACCAGCCCCAGGCCTCGAGCAAGCGGGCCGCCTCCGCCCCCGGCAGCGGGCTGAGCCCGCCGCGCATGCGTGCCCGCAGCCCCACGCGGGGCGGATCGAGCTCGTATCCCAGCAGCAGCCTCCGGCGGCGGAAGCCGTGGCGGTCGTACAGCGCCAGCGCGGGGTCGTTCCCGTCGAGCACCTCCAGCGAGAGGTCGCGCGCGCCGGCGGCCGTCGCAGCCTCGACGGTGGCGTCGAGCACCTCCGCCCCCAGCCCGCGACGGCGGTACGCGGGATCGGTGCCCTCGCCGCGGACGCTCGCCCGGCCGTCGCGCAGCGCGCCCAGGCAGAAGCTCGCGGGGTGGCCGTCGACGAACGCGGCGAACGACAGGTCGTGGCGGACGCCGGTCTCGGCCATGTACGTGGCCAGGGCGGAGGCGTCCAGCCGCGCAGGCAGCGCGTAGTCCGAGAACGCCCGGTTGTGCAGGTCTGCGAGCCAGCTCTCGTCGCCCGGCTCGAGCGGACGGAGCTGCGCGGTCAAGCCCGGGGGTGGGCCCGCTGGTACGCCTCGCGGACGTGCTCAGCGGAGACGTGCGTGTAGACCTGGGTCGTCTCGATCGTGGCGTGCCCGAGCATCTCCTGCACGCTGCGCAGGTCGCAGCCGCCCTCGATCAGGTGCGTCGCGAACGAGTGGCGAAGCGTGTGCGGCGTGACGATCTTCTGCACCCCGGCCGCGCGCGCGTGCTCGCGGACGAGCTGGAAGACGGCCTGCCGGGTGATGCCCTGGCCGCGGTGGTTCAGGAACAGGATGTCGCCACGCTGCATGCGCCCGAGATGCGGGCGCCCGCGCTGCATGTAGACACGGATGGCGTCGATCGCGCGGCCGCCGGTGGGGACGATCCGCTGCCGGGCACCCTTGCCCATGCAGCGAACGAGGCCCTCCTCGAGGTCGACGTCCGAGACGCGGAGCGCGACCAGCTCGGAGACCCGCAGGCCGGCGCCGTACATCAGCTCGAGCATCGCGCGGTCGCGGAGACCTCGCGGCGAGCCGTCGGGCTGGGTGACGATGCGGTCGGCCTCCTCCGGCGTCAGCGGCTCCGGAAGCCGGCGGCCGAGCCGGGGAAGCGGCACCCCGCGGCCGGCGTCCGGCCGTCCGCCCTCGCGGGCGCGGTGCTTCAGGAACGCGCGCACGGCGGCGAGCCGGCGGCGCACGGTGGCGGGTGAGAGCCCGCGATCGCGGAGCGCGACGGCGTACTCGTCGAGCACCGAGACATCGACCGTGTCGGGGTCGGCGTGCTCGATGAACATGCCGAGATCGATGAGGTCACGGCGGTAGGCCTCGATCGTGTGCGGCGACGCGCCACGCTCGAGCTGGAGGCTGGTCAGGAAGTCGTTGAGCTTGGCGTCATACGTCCTCATGGCGCCCCCATTCGCCACGGTCGTCACGACTCCTTCTCGATTGGGTGGCCGATACTGGACGGCATGCGCCAGCGGCTGACGACGATCCTCGTGCTCGCGCTGGTCGGTGCGCTGGTCGTTGCCGTGGTGGTCGACACCGAGCGCGGAGGCGGGCAGCACGACCGCCCGGTGCGTGGCCCCGTGCCGCGCGTGGAGCCGCTCGCAGCCGGCGTGCTGGGCGGCAGGCTGCTCTACGCCGACACCGAGTGCCGAATCGTGCAGGTCGACCTGGCGACGTTGTCCTCGGAGACGCTGACACGGACCGGCGGGCACTGCAGATTCTGGCCCTCGCCCGACGGGCGCTGGCTGGCGATGCACATCGGCAGGCCGTTCGTGCCGCCCGTTCCGCTCGAGCTGCTCAACCTGCGCACCGGGCGGATCACCCGGCCACTGCACCGGCCGGACTTCGCCGTCGCGCCGCCGGCGTGGAGCGCGGATTCGCGGACGCTGGCGGTGTGCGATGCGCGGAATCCCGGCGAGCGACTGGTGCGGGTCGACGTCGCCAGCGGGCGCGTCAGCCCGGTGCGCCGCGACGCGTGCTTCCCGGCATACGCCGCCGGCAGGCTGGCGTATCGCGAGGTGGGCGGCGAGGTCGACCTGGCCGGCCGGACGCTCGCCGATGCCGGCACGCTGACGCGGCTGCTCGGTTTCGCCGTCGATCAGATCCCCGGGATCACCGGAGAGGGTTCGACGCTGGCGGTGCCGACGACCCGCGTGACCGTGCCCGGCGGAGCGCCGCCGCTGACCACCGTCGTGCTCTACGACGGCGGCGAGGGCAGGGTCAGCCAGGTCTGGCAGTCGGGCGTGATCGCCCAGGAGGTGAACCTGCTCGACGATGGGCGGATCGTGGCCGCCCGTGCGGACGACCGGTTGGTCATCCGCACCCTCAGCGGCCGCCGGCTGAGCAGCGCGGGCGACCTGCCGATCGTCGCCGCGGCCGCGTCGCCAGACGGGCGGACGCTGGCCCTGGCGACACCGGGGCGGCTGGTCCTCGCCGATGCCGAGACCGGCGCCGCGCGCTTCAGCCTGCCGATCGCCACGACCTGGGTCGCCTGGCGCTGATCGGGTCAGCCCGGGCGTGCCGTGCCCGCTAGACCAGCGCGCCGATCTCGGTGAGCGGCGTGTAGGGCATGCCGACCGCCTCGGCGACCGGCTCGTAGGTGACCTTGCCGTCGGCGACGTTGACGCCCTTGGCGAGTGCCGCGTCCTCGGCCACGGCGCGCTCCACGCCCTTGTCGGCGATCGCCTCGACGTACGGCAGCGTGACGTTCGTCAGCGCCCCGGTCGAGGTGATCGGGACCGCGCCCGGCATGTTCGCGACGCAGTAGTGGAGCACGTTGTCGACCACGTACGTCGGATCCGTGTGCGTCGTCGGCCGTGAGGTCTCGAAGCAGCCGCCCTGGTCGATCGCGACGTCCACCATGACAGAGCCGGCCTTCATCATCCCGAGCATCTCGCGGGTGATCAGATGCGGCGCCTTGGCACCGGGAATCAGCACACCGCCGATCACCAGGTCGGCCTCGGGCAGCGCCTCCTCGATCGCCTGGCGCGACGACATCGTCAGCAGCACGGTCCGGCCGAGGCTGACGTCCAGCTCGCGCATCCGGTCGACGCTGCGCTCGAAGATCGTCACGTTGGCCTGCATGCCCTGGGCGATCAGCGCGGCGTTGTAGCCGACGATCCCGCCGCCGAACACGAGCACGTTCGCCGGCAGCACGCCGGGAACGCCGCCCATCAGGCGGCCGCGGCCGCCGAACGGCTTCATCAGGTAGTACGCGCCGACCTGCGCCGACAGGCGTCCGGCGACCTCGCTCATCGGCGCCAGCAGCGGCAGCCGGCGATCGGCGGTCTCGACCGTCTCGTAGGCGATGCACACGGCGCCGCCCTCGGCGAGGCCGTGCGTCAGCTCCGGCGCCGCCGCCAAATGCAGGTACGTGAACAGGATCTGGCCTCGCGAGAGCTTCTGCCACTCGCCGTCCAGCGGCTCCTTGACCTTCAGCACCATCTCCGACTCGCCCCACACGGTGTCGACGTCGACGATCGACGCGCCGGCCGCCCGGTAGTCGTCGTCCGACATGGCGCTGCCCTCCCCCGCGCCGGTCTCGACCTGGACATCGTGACCGTGCAGGCGCAGCTCGCGGACGCCCGCGGTCGTCAACGCGACGCGGTACTCGTCCTTCTTGATCTCCTTCGCCACACCGATCTTCATTCGCCCACCTTCGCTACGGGAACCCGGGAACTCGCAGCGATTCTACGGCTTCAGGCGCGATTCGACGAAAGATCGATCAGCGACCGCGTGACGCCCGTCATCAGATCGATGTCGTCGACGGCGATGTGCTCGTCCGGCGTGTGGATCTCGGCCATGCCGTTGCACACGTTTACACAGGTGACACCGGCGGCGTTGAACACATTGGCGTCGGCGCCGCCGCCAGACTCGATGAAGGCCGGCTCGGTACCGTTGGCGCGTAGTGCGGAGGACATCAGCTTGACGGCCTTCGACGACGGGCTCAGCCGGTAGCCGACGTACTCGCTGCGGAGCGAGATCTCCGCCTCGCAGCCCGTGGCGTTCGCCGCGCGGTTCGCAGCGTCGACGATGCGCGCGGACACCTCCTCGAGCCGGTCGCGATCGCGGCTGCGCGCCTCCGCCCGGAACACGCACCGCGGCGGGACGATGTTGCCGGCGAGGCCGCCCTCGATCAGCCCCACGTTCGCCGTCGTCTCGGCGTCGATCCGTCCGAGCGGCATCTCGGCGATGGCCCGCGCGGCAGCCAGGATCGCGCTCCTGCCGTCCTCGGGCGCGATGCCCGAGTGCGCGGCCCGGCCGGCGAACGCGATCGTGAAGCTCTGCTGCCATGGCGCCGCCAGCACGATGTTGCCGATGGGGGCGGCGTGGTCGTAGCAGTAGCCGAACCGCGCGTGCAGGCGGCCGGTGTCGAACTCCTTGGCGCCAAGCAGCCCGACCTCCTCCATCGGCGTCAGCACCAGCTCGACGCCGGCGTGCGGCCGGCCCTCGCGGACGAGGTCGCGCACCGCGCACAGCATCGCGGCGACGGCCGCCTTGTTGTCGGCGCCGAGGATCGTCGGCTGGGCGTTCACCACGCGGCCGTCCTCGATCACCGGCTCGATCGCCGCCGTCGGCGGCACGGTGTCGAGGTGGGCGTTCAGGAACAGCGCGTCGCCCTCGGCGGTGGGCTCGACCCGGCAGTAGACGTTGCCGATCTCCGAGCCGATCGCCTCGCCCGCGCCGTCCTCGTCCGCCGCCAGCCCGAGCTCGCCGAGGAAGCCGATCGCCAGATCGGCCACGCCTCGCTCCTGGCCAGGCGGGCTGGACACCGCGGCCAGGCGCATGAACAGGTCGAGCGGCGAGAGGTCGGCGAGCGCCATCAGCCCAGGTCGTACAGCGGGCCGCGCCGCGCGCGCAGGTAGCGGATCAGCGGCTGCACCTCGAGGCCGCGGCCGGTCGCCCGGCGCACGGTGGCCTCGGACTCCTCGAGGTAGCCGCGCCGGTGAACGTGCTCGCGCATCCAGCCGAGCACCACGCCCAGGTCGCCCGCAGCGATCCGCTGCTCGACGTCCGGGTGGTCGGCCTCCAGCGCCTCCCACAGCACCGCCGAGTACAGGTTGCCCAGCGAGTACGACGGGAAGTACCCGATCGACCCGGACGACCAGTGGATGTCCTGCATCACGCCGTTGGCGTCGGTGTCGGGCCGTATGCCCAGCAGATCCTCGTACGCGTCGTTCCAGGCGGCCGGCAGGTCGGCGGCCGACAGCTCGCCGCGCATCACCGCCAGCTCCATCCTGAACCGCACCGCGATGTGCAGGTTGTAGGTCACCTCGTCCGCCTCGACCCGGATCAGCGACGGCGCCACTCGGTTGACGTGGCGGTACACGTCGTCGACATCCACGCCGGCCATCGCCTCGGGGAACGCCTCGCGCATCAGCGGGGTGTATCGCTCCCAGAACGCCCGGCTGCGGCCGACGATGTTCTCCCACAGTCGGGACTGCGACTCGTGAATGCCGTGCGACGGCGCCTCGGCAACCGGCGTGTCCTCGTACGCCGGGTCGAACCCCTGCTCGTACAGGCCGTGGCCGCACTCGTGGATGGTGGCGAACAGTCCGCTGAACGGGTCGAGCTCGTCGATCCGCGTCGTCAACCGGACGTCACGCAGCGCCGCCGACGAGCTGAACGGGTGCGCCGACACATCCTGCCGTCCGGCGTCCAGGTCGAAGCCGAGGTCGCGGAGCACCTCGATCGTGAAAGCCCACTGGGCATCGGCGGGAAACGAGCGTCCCTCGAAAGGCGCTGGCGGCAGCTGCCTGGCCGCCTGGATCTCACCCAGCAGCCTGAGGGTCTCGTCCCGCAGCTCGCCGAGCAGCGGCTCCAGCCGCGCGGCCGTCATCTCCGGCTCGAACTCGTCGAGCAGCGCGTCGTACGCCTCGCCGTCGTAGCCGACCAGCTCGGCCTCCTCGCGCTTCAGCTCGATGATCTCCTCGAGCGAGGGCAGGAACGCCGCGAAGTCGTTCTCCCTGCGGGCGGCGCGCCAGATGGTCGATCCGCGGCTCTCGGCGAACGCCATCCGCTGCGCGAACTCGACCGGCAGCTTGATCGCGCGCTGATGCCGGCGCCGCGTGTTGCGCACCATGGCCGCGCGGGCCGGATCCGGATCGTTCGCCAGCTCCTCGAGCAGCTCACCCAGCCGCGGGTCGGCGATCCGTTCGTGGTAGATGCCGCGCATCGTCGCCTGCTGACGCGCCCGCGCCTCCGCCCCGCGGAGCGGCATCTTCGCCTCCTTGTCCCAGCCGAGCAGCTCACGGACGTGCGCGAGGTCGGCGAGCTCGCGCATCCGCGTGTCCAGCGCAGCCCAGGAGTCGACGTCGATCATCCGTTGTGGAGGCTACCGCAGCGCCGGCGTCAGGCGACGGTTTCGGCCTCGACCGCGGCACCGACCCGGCCACCGCGCTGAGAGGCCGCCCCGACGAAGTCGCGGAAGAGCGGCTGTGGCCGGTTCGGGCGCGACTTGAACTCGGGGTGGTACTGGCTGGCCACGAACCACGGATGGTCGGGCAGCTCGATCACCTCGACCAGCCGCTCGTCCTGGTACGTGCCGGAGACGTGGAGTCCCTTCGCGACCAGCTGAGAGCGGTACTGGTTGTTCACCTCATAGCGGTGGCGGTGCCGCTCCTGGACGACGCGCTCGCCGTACGCGGCGAAGGCCTTCGAGCCCTCGACCAGCGTCACAGGGTCGGCGCCCAGGCGCATCGTCCCGCCCATGTCCTCGACCTCCTTCTGCTCCGGCAGCAGGTCGATGACCGGATGCGGCGTCTCAGGATCGAACTCGCTGGAGTTCGCGCCGTCCAGCCCGGCGACGTGACGGGCGAACTCGACCACGGCCACCTGCATGCCCAGGCAGATCCCGAGGTACGGGATGCCGTTCTCACGGGCGAACCGGGCCGCGGCGATCTTGCCCTCGATGCCGCGGATCCCGAAGCCGCCGGGGATCAGCACGCCGTCCGCCTCGGACAGCTTGCGCTCCGCCTCGGCCCAGGACAGCGTCTCGGCGTCCACCCAGATCACCTCGAGCTTGCGGCCGTGGTGGATGGCCGCGTGGCTAAGCGCCTCGACCACCGACAGGTACGCGTCCTGCAGCTGCACGTACTTGCCGACGATGGCGATCCGCACCAGTCCGTCCGCCTCTCCGATCCGCTCGACGACGGCCTCCCACTCGCGCATGTCCGGCGGCCCGGTGACCAGCGCCAGCCGGTCGCAGACCAGCCGGTCGAGGCCCTGCTCCTGCATGGCGAGCGGGATCATGTAGATGTTCGGCGCATCCGCCGCCGAGATCACAGCCTCGGCCGGAACGTCGGCGAACAGCGCGATCTTCTCGCGGATCTCGCGGCCCAGCGGATGGTGCGAGCGACAGACGATGACGTCCGGCGAGATACCGATCCGCCGGAGCTCCTGAACCGAGTGCTGCGTGGGCTTGGTCTTCAGCTCGCCGGTCACCTCGATGTACGGCACCAGGGTGCAATGGATGTACATCACGTTGTCGCGGCCGACCTGGTTTCGGAACTGGCGGATCGCCTCGAGGAACGGCAGGCTCTCGATGTCGCCAACGGTGCCGCCGATCTCGGTGATGACAACGTCGACCTCGGACGACTGGGCGACTCGCTGGATGCGGCGCTTGATCTCGTCGGTGACGTGCGGGATCACCTGCACTGTGGAGCCCAGGTACTCGCCCTTGCGCTCCTTGCGGATGATCGCGTTGTAGATCGATCCGGTCGTGTGGTTCGAGTTCCGGGACAGGAACTCGTCGACGAACCGTTCGTAGTGACCCAGGTCGAGATCGGTCTCGGCGCCGTCCTCGGTGACGAACACCTCGCCGTGCTGGAACGGGCTCATCGTGCCCGGGTCGACGTTGATGTACGGGTCGAACTTCTGCAGCGAGACCTTCAGGCCGCGGGCCTTGAGCAGGCGGCCCAGCGACGCGGCCGTGATTCCCTTCCCCAGCGACGACACCACGCCGCCTGTCACGAACACGTACTTGGCCTGCTTGCTCACGTGCGACCCACCTTTCCCGGAGAGATCCACCGTACCCGGGAAGACATCATAGGCCACAGGCGGGACGGAATGAAACACTGGTGCCTAGTGTGACAACGGTGTGGCGGTAAACTCGCGCAATGCCGGCCTGCCAGGTGTGTGGCGTCGAGCACGACGCCGGGGCGCGATTCTGCAGCGCGTGCGGCGCGCCGACCTTCCAGGTCTGCGCCGTCTGCGGCGCCGAGTCACCGGCGGCTGCGAGCTTCTGCCCAGCATGCGGCACGGGGCTTCGGGACGGCGCCCGGCGGGGCGAGCCCGTCGCGGCAGCCGACGAGCGCCGGGTGGTGACGATCCTGTTCGCCGACCTGGCCGGCTCGACCGCGCTGGGCGAGCAGCTCGACCCCGAGGACGTCCGCGACGTGCAGGGGAGACTGTTCGAGGCCGTCGACGCCGAGGTCACCCGGTTCGGCGGGGTCAGCGAGAAGTTCGCCGGCGACGCGGTGATGGCCGTGTTCGGGATCCCCCAGGCACACGAGGACGATGCCGAGCGCGCCGTGCTCGCGGCACTGGCCACCCAGCGCCGGTTCCCCGACCTGGCCGAGCGCGTCCGCAGGCTGCACGGCAGCGAGGTCGCCCTGCGGATCGGCGTCAACACCGGTGAGGTGGTCACCGGCCGCGACTCCGCAGCCCGCGGCGAGATGATGGTGTCCGGCGACGCCGTCAACGTCGCCGCCCGGCTGCAGCAGCACGCCCAGCCGGGCGCCGTGCTGGTCGGCGAGCGGACGATGAGCGCCAGCCGCGGCGCCATCGGCTACGGCCCGCGCACGGAACTGCGCGCCAAGGGCAAGAGCGCGCCGCTGCCGGCGTGGCCGGCGCAGGGAGCGCTTGACCGGCCCCGCCGCCGGGGGATCGAGGGTCTGCGGGCGCCGATGGTCGGCCGCGATCAGGAGCTGGCGCTGCTGATCACGCTGGCAGGCCGTGTCGCCGAGGAGCGGGCGCCGCAGGTGGTCACCCTGCTGGGCGTCGCCGGTGTCGGCAAGACCCGCCTCCTCGACGAGCTGGCCGGCCATGTCTCCGCGCGGGTGCTCCGCGGCCGCTGCATCCCCTACGGGGAGGGCGTTGCCTACTGGCCGCTGGCTGAGGTGGTCAAGGCCGAGGCCGGCATCCTCGACAGCGACTCGGCAGCGGAGTCGCTGGAGAAGCTGCGGGCGGCGTTCGGCGCGGGCTCGGAGAGCGCCGTGCAGGCGGCCGCGTGGACGATCGGCCTGGACACCGGCAGCATCGAGGTGGAGTCCGATGTCGTCCGCCGCCGCCTCCACGACCACTGGACGCGCTACCTGGCGACCGCAGCTGCAGCCGGCCCAGTGCTGCTGGTGATCGAGGACATCCACTGGGCGTCCACCGAGATGCTCGACCTGATCGAACGCCTGGCCACGCGCCTGGAGGACGCGCCCGTGATGATCCTCTGCTCGTCGCGGCCGGAGCTGCTGGAGTCGCGCCGTTCCTGGGGCGCGGGGATGCCCAACGCGACGACGGTCAGCCTGACGCCGCTGCGCGCCGAGCAGGCCCGGCTGCTGCTGGCGGAGCTGCTGGAGCTGGGCCGGATGCCCGACGACGCGCTGGAGCGGATCCTCGCCCGGGCCGAGGGCAACCCCTTCTACATCGAGGAGATCCTGCGGATGCTGATCGACCGCGGCGCGATCGAGCGCGCCGGATCGGGCTGGCGGTCGACCGACCTGCTGGCCGACATGCCGATCCCCGACTCGGTGCACGGCGTGATCGCCGCCCGGATCGACCTGCTCGACGCGCCTTCCCGCGACGCGCTGCGGCGCTGCTCCGTGATCGGACGCACGTTCTGGCCGGACGCGGTCGGTGTCTCCCCCGACCTGGTCTCGGGCATCGGCGGCGGGCTGGTCGCCGAGAACGCGGAGTCGGCGATGGGCGCGATGCGCGAGTTCAGCTACCGGCACGCCCTCACCCGGGACGTGGCGTACAGCTCGCTCTCCCGTCCCGAGCGGCGCGACCTGCACGTGCAGGTCGCCGACTGGATCGTGCGGCTGTCGGCGGACCAGGGCCGCGAGGACTCGGAGCTGATCGCCGACCACCTCATCCGCGCCATCGAGAACGGCGCCGACGATCCCTTGCTGTTTCGGCGGGCGGTGGACGCGCAGCGCCGTGCCGGGCAGGCCGCGCTCGCCCGTGGCGCGGCCCAGTCGGCGCTGCCGATGCTGATGCGCGCTCACGAGCTGTCCGACGATCCCGCCGAACGACGGAGGATCGACCTGCTGATCGCGGAGGCGGCGGTGCATGCCAGTGCGGGCGAGCTGGTGCAGGAACGGCTGCAGCCGCTGCTCGAGCAGGCCGAACGCGACGCCGACGATGGGCTGCTGGCCGACGTGCTGCCGCTGCTGTCGCGCGCGCACTGGATCCTGGGCGACTACGACCGAGCCGCCGAGACCGCGGCGCGGGCGGTCGCCGTGCTGGGTGAAGGCGCCGACGACGCCCAGCGTGCGCATGCCGTGGCCCGCCACGCCCAGATCCAGATGCTGCGGTCGATCCCGGAGGCCGAGCAGAACGCGGAGATCGCGCTCGAGTTGGCCAGACGCGTCGGTGACCGCGGGCTCGAGGCGAACACGATCACGACACTGCTCACCATCCGCGGCCAGGCCGGCGTGCCGATCGGTACCGACGTGTTCCACGCCGCGCTGGATGCAGCGACGGAGTCGGGCAACGCGGATGAGATCCCGCGGGCGCTCGTCAACTACGTGTGGATCGCCCAGGCGGACATCCCGATCGGCGAGCTCGAGGAGATCTTCCGGATCGGCGAGGCGGCCGCCGATGCCGTCGAGGCCGGCGATCGCTTCCTCTCCTACGTCACCTTCACCCGCTGCCTGTACATCCTGGTGCCGACCGGCCGCTGGGACGAGGTCGACGACGCGTTCCGGCGCTGGCCGCACCCGGAGACCAACCCCCTGATGCTCTCGCACTGGCTTGCTGTGGAGCTCGCCATCCGCCGCGGCCAGCTGCACCAGGCCGACCGGCTGCTGCCGGAGGCCGTGGCCATGGCCGAGCGCACGTCGGAGCCGCAGCGGATCATCCCGATCTCGGCCCTCGACGCGTCGCGGGGAGCACTGCTCGGCGATGTGGCACGCGTGCGGGCCGCGGCCGAGCGGACGATTGCGGCGATCCGCGGGCGGACGGCGGCGACGTCGTTCGCCGAGCACCCGCTGCCCCGGGCGCTGGCCAGGGTCGGCGATGTCGAGATGCTCGAACACATGCTCGCGCTGTTCGCCGAGGAGGTGGGCGACCCGCGGATGGCGCGACTGAGGGCCGCCGGTCTGGCGCTGCACGGGTTCCGAGCGCTGGCGGCGGGCGACGGCGCGGCGGCCGTGCCGCTGTTCACGCAGGTGCGCGAGATCGAGGCTGCACGGGGTGCGGTCGTGCATGCGGCTGACGTCGATCTTGATCTCGCGGCCGCGTTCGACCTCGCCGGGGATCCAGCGGCCGCCGCCGAGGCGCGGGCCCGAGCGGCGGCGGTCTACGAGCCGCTGGGGGCCGTCAACTCGCCTTGACGATCGACCGGGCGTGACGGCGCGCGGCGGCGTCGCCCTCGTCGGCGCCCAGCATCCGCGCGACCTCGTCCACGACCTCGCGGTCACGGAGCCGGACGATGCGCGTCGCCGTCGGGTCGCCGGGCAGCTTCTCGACGCGGAAGTGGGCGTCGGCGTGCGCGGCGATCTGGGGCAGGTGCGTGATGCACAGCAGCTGCGCGCTGGCGGCCAGCGCCTTCAGCTTCTCGCCGACGGCATTCGCCGTACGGCCGCCGACACCGGCGTCGACCTCGTCCAGCAGCAGCGTTGCCGGACCGCCGCCACTGCGGGCGGCCACGCGGATGGCCAGCGCGATCCGCGACAGCTCGCCGCCCGATGCCGTCTGGGACAGCGGTGCAGCGGGCAGCCCACGGTTGGCGGCGATCAGCAGCGTCAGCGCGTCCGTCCCCCGCGCGCCCATGTCGGCCGTCTCCAGCATGGTCTCGAGCTTCGCGTCCTCCATGCCCAGGTCGGCCAGCTCGGACTCGACGTCGCGCGTGAACCGCGGCAGCGCCGACGTCCGGGCGCGGGACAGCTTGGCCGCAGCGGCCTTGGCGCGCCGATCCGCGACCTCGACCTCGGATTGCAGCTCGGCCAACCGCCCGCCGTCGCCGTCGAGCTGGCCCAGCGCAGTCCGCGCGTCGGCCGCCAGCTCGACCACGCCGTCGATCGACAGCCCGTGGCGGCGCTCAAGCTCGCCGAACGCCGCCAGGCGGTCCTCGATCCAGTCCAGCCGCGCCGGGTCGGCCTCGAGCTCGCCGAGGTACGACCGCAGCTCGATGGCTGCCTCCTGCAGCCGCTCGCCGACGTCGCGCAGCTCGCCGGCCGTGGCCGCCAGCCGGGGCTCGATCTCCTCAACGCCGCCGACCAGCTCCGCCGCGCGGCCGGCCAGCAGCTGCGCGCCCTCGCCGTCGTCGGGGTTGAGCAGCTCGAGCGCATCGCCGGCCGCGGCGCGGAGGTCGTCGAGGTGGCGCAGCCGCTGCCGCTCCTCCGACAGCCGGTCGCGTTCCCCCGGCTCGGGCGCCAGCGCGGCGATCGCCTCGACCAGCCCCTCCAGCTCCGACCGCCGCCGCTCGGCGTCGCGGGTCGCCTCGCGCTGCCGCTCGAGCTCCGCCCGGCACGCGCGCAGGGCAGACCAGGCATCGGTCATCGCCCGCCGCGCCGGCGCGAGATCGGCGTAGTCGTCGAGCAGGTCGAGCGCGTGGCTCGGACGTGCCAGCCGCCGAGCCTCGTGCTGGGACGAGATCTCCAGCAGGCGCTCGCCGATCGCCTGCAGGTCGGCGCGGGCGCAGGACCGGCCCCAGACCAGCGCGCGGCTGCGGCCGGCACGCGAGAGCCGGCGGGCGACGACCAGCGTGTCCTCGCCCTCGGGCCGCAGCGCGGCGACCGCCTCCAGCGAGTCGTCGGCGAAGAACTCCTCGGGCACCGCGAACTCCGCCTCGACGTACGACTCGTCGCCGTGGACGCCGACCATCTCGGCCGCCGGCTGCCCGCCGGCGATCAGCCCGATGGCCTGCGCCAGCATCGTCTTGCCGGCGCCGGTCTCGCCGGTGAGCACGTTGAGGCCGGGGTCGAGCTCCAGCTCGGCGTGCTCGATCAGTGCCAGGTTCTCGATGTGGAGGCGCAGCAACACGGGCTCTGCAGTATGGCTCGCGGGGTGGACGGCAGCGGATGTAACAACGGGGTCTGACCCCGTTGTTACAGCTCGTGGTTGGTGGCGGTCGGTGTGTGCCAGATGGCCGATCGAGCGTCGGTCAATTGGCGGGGCGGCGCCACAACGAGGTCGGAGCCCGCTGTTGCGCGGCTGCTGGAAAGACGGGGTCTGACCCCGTTTTTCCAGCTACGTCGAGAACGTCTCGCGATACCGGCTGAAGAACGACGTGCCCTCGATCCGCGCCAGGCGTGCCCACTCGTCGCCCAGCCGCACCGCGACGCGACCACCGGGCGGCACCTCGCGTATCGAGTGGCCGTCGACGATCACGTTGATCGGGACGTCGACCGTGGCGTTGTCGATCTCCACGAGGTGGCCGCGGCCGAGCACCATCGAGCGAGCGTGCAGCGAGTGCGGGGAGACGAACGAGATCACGAACGCGTCCGTACCCCACGCCATCACCGGGCCGCCGGCCGAGAGGTTGTACGCCGTGGAGCCGGTGGGCGTAGCCAGGATCGCGCCGTCGCAGCCCAGCTCGCCCATCGGGGCGCCGTCGACGAACCAGCGCAGGATCACCATCCGCCCCAGGCTCCCGCTGGACAGCACGATGTCGTTGACACCGACCGTCTCGCCGTCCTCGGCGGCCAGCGTCGGCAGCTCGACCACCTCGTAGCGGCCGGTCAGCG
The DNA here is from genome assembly GCA_963720885.1 of uncultured Actinomycetes bacterium. Classification (GTDB taxonomy): domain Bacteria; phylum Actinomycetota; class Thermoleophilia; order Gaiellales; family JAICJC01; genus DATLLN01. The sequence goes on from CAVRGW010000005.1 coordinate 479,077, forward strand.
CCTTCGCCACGCCGTCCTCGAGCTGCGCCCCGTCGACGCTGGTCAGGAACCCGACGCGGCCGAAGTTGACGCCCAGGCACGGCACCGGAGTGCCCAGGAACCGGTGGAGCGCCCGCAGCGTCGTGCCGTCGCCGCCCAGCACCACGGCCAGCTCCGCGTCGGCGTCGTCGACGATCTCGGCCCCGTGCTCGGCGCACACCCTGCGCAGGCGCTCCAGCGCGTCGCCGATCCGGTCCGGCCGGCCGTGGGTGACCACGGCGACCCGCGTCACGGGCCGCGCCTCAGCGGGATCCGACGGCGTGCCTGATTGCTCGGTCGAGGTCGACATCCTGATCGGTCGTCTGCGGATGGCCCTCCGACGCCAGCTCCATCAGGAACTCGCGGTTGCCGGCAGGGCCGGGGAGGGAAGAATCGCACACTCCGAGGACGGTCACGCCGAGTGCCCGGGCCGCCGATGCGACATCGCGCAGCACCTCGGCGTGCACCGCCGGCTCGCGGACGACGCCCTTGCGGACGCGATCGCGGCCGGCCTCGAACTGCGGCTTGACAAGCACGACGCCGCGCCACCGCTCGGCCAGGCAGCCGACGACCGCCGGCAGCACCGTCCGCAGCGAGATGAATGACACGTCGGCCGTGACGAAACCGGCGCGATACGGCAGCAGGTCCGGCGCCAGGCTGCGCGCGTTGACGCCGTCCAGCACCGTCACCCGCGGATCGCTGCGCAGCCGCTCGTGCAGCTGCGCGCGGCCGACGTCCACGGCGATCACGTGCTCCGCCCCATGCTGCAGCAGGCAGTCGGTGAACCCGCCGGTGGACGCCCCGACATCGAGGCAGCGCTCGCCCGTGACGTCGATCGCGAATGTGCGAAGCGCCGTCTCCAGCTTCTCGCCGCCGCGCGACACGTACCTGGGCGGCGCCACCACCTCGACCAGCTGCTCGTCGCCAACCGGCGTTCCCGCCTTGTCGACGACCGCGCCGTCGACCGTCACGCGCCCCGCCATCACCAGCGCCTGGGCGCGGCTGCGGGACTCGGCGAGCCCCAGCTCCGCGACCCGGACGTCGAGGCGCCGGCGGGCCATCAGGCCGTCCGCGTGGCGACCATCTCGGTCAGGCCGGCCAGCTCGGCCGTATCGCCGGGGATCGCCGCCAGCAGCTCGTGCGCCCGGGCGTGCGACTCCTCGGCGAGCGCTCGCGCACGCTCCAGGCCCAGCGTGTTCACGTAGCTCGGCTCGCCGTCGCTGCCCTCGTCCAGGATGTCGTCGACGATCTGGAACAGCAATCCCAGCTCGGCGCCGTAGGCGCGGAACGGCCCCGGCTCGGCGCGCGCGACCAGCGCGCCGCACACCACCGAGGCCTCGATCAGGGCGCCGGTCTTCAGCCGGTGGATGCGGATCAGCTCCTGCTCGTCGGGCAGGCCGTCGGCGGTCACGTCCAGGTACTGCCCGTCGATCATCCCGGCCACCCCGCGCACCAGCTCCGAGGTCACGGCGAGCCGCACCTCGGCCGGGGCGTCGAGCCGCTCGCCGACCAGCCGCAGCGCGCCGTTCAGCAGCGCGTCGCCCACCAGCACGGCGACCGCCTCGCCGAAGCGGACGTGGCTGGTCGGCTGGCCGCGGCGCTCGTCGTCGTCGTCGAGCGCCGGTAGGTCGTCGTGGACGAGCGAGAACGCGTGCACCATCTCCAGCGCAGCGGCCGCCGGCAGCGCGTCGCGGGGGTCCGCGCCCGCCGCTCGTGCCGCGGCCAGGCACAGGCGCGGCCGCACGCGCTTGCCGCCGGACAGCAGCGAGTAGCGGATCGCCTCGTCCAGCTCCGGCAGGGCCGAGCCGGAGATGCCCTGCAGGTACTCCTCGATCAGGTCGACGGCTGCCGCTGTTCGAGCTCCCCGGCCTGCCGCTCCACCTCGTCCAGCGCCCGCTGCGCGAGCGCGGTGATCCGCTCCAGCACCTCGGTCGCCGCGTCGGCGTCGAGATCCTCGCGCTCCAGCCGGGCGCGCAGGTCGGCGATCTCGGCCGTCAGTCCTTCGATCTGCTCGGTCATGTCCCCACCCCCTCGGTTCGGGCGATGTTCCCCAGTATCCCATTCACGAGCGACGCGGCCTCGGGGGACGCGTACCGCTTGGCCAGCGAAACCGCCTCGTCGATCGCCACCGCCGGCGGCACCTCCCCGGTGCGCAGCTCGTGGACCGCCAGCCGCAGCACGTTTCGCTCCAGCACCGCCATCCGGTCGGCGCTCCAGCCGGCGGCCGCCGAGTCGATCAGCCGGTCGAGGTCGCCGCGCTGGTCCCACGCGCCCTCCGCCTGCTCGCGGGAGAAGGCGGACACCGGCGACCCGTTGTCTCGCTCGTACGCCTCGTACAGCTCCGGGAACGGGCTGTCCAGCAGGTCGCGCTGGTACAGCAGGAAGGCCGCCGCCCGCCGCTCCTCGCGGCGGCTCACGGCCGGTCCCCCTGCTCCGTACGGTCGAGGCCGGTCACCGTCACGTCCACCGCACGGACATTCAGGCCGGTCATCGATCCGATCGCCGTTGCCACGCTGCCCCGCACCCGTTCGGCGGTCCCCGGCAGCGGCTGCCCGTAGACCACGGCCACGTCCACGTCGAAGCGGATGCCCTCGCCGTCCATGCGCCACTCGACGGCTCCCCGCCGTCCCGGCAGCACGCGGGCGATCCGGCTGGGGCGGTCGAGGCGGGCGCCCTCGACCGTCGCGACGGCCCCGCGCACGATCGACACCACAGCGTCATCCGAGAGCACCGCGCCGCGCACCCGCAGGCTCATGCGACCGCCTGTTCCGACAGCGAGGCCAGCGACGGTCCCGCCTGCTCAAGGTACGCGGTCGTGTAGCGTCCGGCGGCGAACGCCGGCTCCTCGATGATCTCCAGGAACAGCTCGCGCGTGGTCGCGACGCCCTCGATCTCGAGCTCGCCCAGCGCCCGGCGCGCCCGGCCCAGCGCCTCGGCGCGGTCGCTGCCGTGCACGATCAGCTTCGCCAGCATCGAGTCGTAGAACGGCGGCACGCGGTATCCCTCGTAGGCATGGGTGTCGAACCGTACGCCGGGCCCCAGCGGCGTCGCCAGGTGCGTGACGGTGCCGGCCGCGGGCATGAACCCGCGGCGCGGGTCCTCGCAGTTGATCCGAAACTCGATCGCGTGGCCGCGCAGCGGCGCCAGCCCGGTCGCCGGCAGCGACTCCCCGCCCGCGATCCGCAGCTGCCAGCAGGCGATGTCGACGCCGGTCAGGAGCTCCGACACCGGGTGCTCGACCTGCAGCCGCGTGTTCATCTCGATGAAGAAGAACCGCCCCTCGGCGTCCAGCAGGAACTCGACCGTGCCGGCGTTGACGTAGCTGCATGCCCGGCACGCCAGCTCCGCCGCCGCCGCCATCTGCGACCGGGTCTCTGGATCGAGCGCCGGCGAGGGCCCCTCCTCGATCAGCTTCTGGTGGCGGCGCTGGATCGAGCAGTCGCGCTCGCCCAGCACCAGCACGCCGCCCGCAGCGTCGGCCAGCACCTGCATCTCGACGTGGCGCGGCTCGACGACGGCCTTCTCCAGGTACATGCCGCCGTCCCCGAATGCCGCCTCGGCCTCGGCGGATGCGGTGCGGTACGCCTCGTCCAGCTCGTCCGGCGCGTGCACCAGGCGCATACCACGCCCGCCGCCGCCGGCCGCGGCCTTCAGCAGTACGGGGTATCCGACGCCCTCCGCCAGCTCCCGCGCCTCGCCGGCGCCCGAAAGCCGGTCGGCGCTGCCGGGCACCAGCGGCACGCCGGCGTCGCGCATCGTCTGCTTGGCCGTGCTCTTGTCGCCCATCATCTCGATCGCCTCCGGCCCCGGGCCGACGAACACGAGGTCGTTGTCCTGGCAGGCGCGGACGAAGCCGGCGTTCTCGGCCAGGAAGCCCCATCCCGGGTGGACGGCGTCGCAGCCGGTGGTCTCGGCCGCGGCGATCAGGTTGGGCACGTTCAGGTAGCTCTCGCCCGGAGGGTGCGGACCGACGCACACGGCGCGATCCGCGAGCCGCACCCAGAGGCCCTCGCGGTCGGCGGTCGAGTACACCGCCACCGCCTCGATCCCCAGATCGTGGCACGCGCGGACGAGCCGCACCGCTGCCTCCCCGCGGTTCGCGATCAGCACCCGCTCGAGCATGGCCTCAGGCGGGCTCGAGCTCGAACAGCGGCTGGCCGTACTCGACGGGCTGGGCGTTCTCGACCAGGACGCCCCGGATCACGCCGGCATGCTCCGACTTGAACTCGTTGAACAGCTTCATCGCCTCGAGCACGCACAGCGTCTGCCCGACCTCGACGCGATCGCCCTCGGCGACGAAGGCGTCAGCCGTGGGCGACGGCGACCGGTAGAACGTGCCGACCATCGGCGACTCGATCTTGATCACCGTCGAGACCGATGCCGGCGACGGCTCGGCGGCCGGTGCTCCCTCCTGGACGGCGGCGACGGGGACCGGCGGCGCGGCCGGCTGGCGGTCGTCCTGCCGGCGCACGGTGATCTTGACGCCGTGATCCTCGATCGTCAGCTCCCCCACGCCCGACGTCTCGACCATGTCGATCAGCTCGCGGATGCGTGCCGCCTCGCCGCGGTCGAACCCACCGTCCGTTTGCGTCTCATCACGGTCGGTGCGCCCGCGCAGCGCCTCCAGCAGCCGGTTCGCCTCCTCGCCGAACAGCGCCACCAGCAGCAGGTCTTCCTCGCTGGCGGCGATACCCTCGCTGCGCATGCGGTCGAGGTCGATGGTCTCCGGCGGCGGCGGCTCGACGGCGAACGCCGCCGCCTCGGGCGCCAGCTCGTAGGGCGGCGTGCCGTAGACCCCGGACAGGTAGTCGCGCATCTCGTCCGAGACCTCGGCCCAGCGGCGCGCGGACAACACGTGGAGCACGGCCTGGGCGGCCAGGATGCCGCCCACCGGCTGGGCCAGCGGGGGCATGCCGCAGTCCATGCGCACCTGCTTGATCTCGTCGAGCACCTCGTCCAGCCGGTCGGGAGCACCCAGGTAGCGGAGGCGCGCGTCGAGCTCGGCGACCAAGCCCACCGGCACCCGGTTGAACGCCGTGCGCAGCGTGATCCGCGGCGGGATCGGCGGCGCCGGCATCTGCGACGTGACGTGCTCGTCGATGAACCGGGAGGCGCGCCACACCTGGTCGACGTCCACGCCGTGCTCGATGCCGAGCCCGGTCAGCCCCTCGCACAGCACCTCGGCGGCCACTCGGTGGAGCGTCCAGGCGACCGGATAGCACGCGGTCGCGATCGGCTCGGCGCCGTGCTGAGCGGACTCGATCGCCATCGCCATCGCGTTGCCGCCGGTGCCCTGGCAGTACAGGCCGACCGGGATGCCGGCGGCCTCGCGCAGCTCGTTGATCACCTTGTCGCACGTTCCCGGGTCGAGCGCGCCCGCCGGGTCGTGGAGCAGCACGTGGTCGGCGCCCAGCTCGGCCAGACGGCGGGCCTTGTCCAGCACCCGCGGCAGGTTGGGCATGGCGCCCGAGAACGCCAGGCCGGCGTACAGCGTGCGCCCCGCCTCACGCACCGCAGCCGCCGCCGAGGCCAGGTTCTCGACGTCGTTCAGCGGGTCGTGGAGCCGGAAGATCTCGATGCCGCTCTCGGCGGCGCAGAGGATGAAACGGCGCACCAGGTCGTCGGGCAGCGGCCGCGAGCCGACCAGGAACCGGCCGCGCAGCGCCATCTGCAACGGCGTGTTTTCACACCGGGCGCGGAGCGCGCGGACGCGCTCCCACGGGCTCTCCGCACCGCGGTTGACGGCGGCCTCGAAGCACCCGCCTCCGGTCACCTCGAGCGCGCCGAAGCCGGCGCCGTCCAGGATCTCGGCCACCTCCAGCACGCGGGCGGTCGACAGCGTCCCCACAAGCGGGGGCTGGGACAGCAGCCGAAGCGTGGTGTCGACGATCCGGGTCACGCGCGTGCGATGTACCGCGCCTCGCGGGTGTCGACGCGGATCACGTCCCCGACGTTGACGAACAAGGGCACCTGGACGACCGCGCCGGTCTCCAGCGTCGCCGGCTTGGTCACGTTCGAGACGGTGTCGCCCTTGACGCCCGGCTCCGTGTCGGTGACCGTCAGCTCGACCGCCGCCGGAAGCTGCAGGGACGTCGGCTTGCCGTCCACGGTCAGCAGCTGCACCGCGTCGTTCTCGCGCATGAAGGGAAGCTCCTCGGCCACCATGCCCACCGGCAGCGGGATCTGGTCGAACGTCTCGGCATCCATCAGGTGGACGTCCTGGCCGTCGTTGTACAGGTAGCTGACGCTCTTCATCTCGGTGCGGATGCGGGTCAGCTTCTCGCCGGCGCGGAAGGTCTTGTCGACGACGCCGCCGGCGTCGATCGCCTTCAGCTTGGTACGGACGAATGCGCCGCCCTTGCCGGGCTTGACGTGCTGGAACTCGACGATCCGGTAGATCGTGCCGTCGACCTCGACGTGCATGCCGTTCTTGAACTGGTTGGTCGTGACGGTCTCAGCCATCGTCTCGCTTTCCCTGCATCATCCGGTCGTGATCAGCTCCTTAGGGTAGCCCGTCAGGCGCTCGCAACCATCCGCCGTGACAACCACCAGGTCCTCGATCCGCACGCCGCCGACGCCGGGAAGGTAGATGCCGGGTTCCACTGTGACGACCATGCCGGGCTCGAGGGTTGCGGACGAGCTGGGCGCGAGCCGCGGCGCCTCGTGGACGGCGAGCCCGACGCCGTGGCCCAGGCCGTGGCCGAAGTGGGCGCCGTGCCCCGCCGCCTCGATCATGTCGCGCGCCACCGCGTCGACCGCCGCCCCGCCGGCACCCGGGCGGACGGCCTCGAGCGCGGCCAGCTGCGCCTCCAGGCAGAGCTCGTACGCCGCGGCCAGCTCCCCGGGTAGCTCCCCCTCGGTGGCGAACGTGCGCGTGCAGTCCGAGCAGTAGCCCTCGAACACGCACCCGATGTCCATGGTGACCAGCGTGCCGGGGCCGATCACCTCCTCGCGCGGCTCGGCGTGCGGCAGGGCGCCGGCCGTGCCGGAGGCGACGATCGAGTCGAACGACGGCCCTTCGGCGCCCGCCTCGTGGAACCGCTCCAGCACACGCCAGGCGACGTCGCGCTCGGTGCGGCCGATCAGCCCCTCCTCGGCGATCGCCTCGTACACGCCCTCCAGCACGGCCGCCGCACGCCGAATGGCGGCGATCTCGTCGGCGTCCTTGACCGCGCGCAGCGCCTCGACCACTCCGGACTGCGGCGTGAGCTCGACACCGGACAGCTCCTCGGTCAGCCGGCGGTGGCGCGCGACGGTCAGGTTGCCCTCCTCGAAGCCGAGGGTCCCGCCGCCCGCCAGCTCGCGCGCTGCCTCCCCCAGCTCGGCCAGCATCTCGCGCTCGCCGCGCCGGACGTCTGCGAACTCGCGCAGCGGCTGTGCGCGCTCCAGGTACCGGAAGTCGGTCAGAAACACCGAGGCCGACGGCGCCACCACGAGCATCGCATTCGAGCCGGTGAAGCCGGTCAGATAGCGGATGTTGATGAGGTCGGTGAGCAGCAGCGCGCCCAGGCCGAGCTCCTCCACCCGCTCGCCGGCACGCGCCAGCCGGTCGCCGTAGCTCACCCGCCGCGCTCCGTGAGGTACGCCATCGCCTCGCGATAGCCGTCGACGCCGTGCCCCGAGATGCGATGGTCGACCACCTCGGCGATCACCGAGCGGCGGCGCCACTCCTCCCGCTGCTCGATCGCGGACAGATGCACCTCGACCTTCGGGCGGTCGAAGACCTCCAGCGCATCGCGGATCGCGTAGCTGTAGTGGGTCCAGGCGCCGGGGTTGACGATCAGGCCGTCGACCCCGCCGGTGTATGCCTCATGGATCATGTCGACGTAGGAGCCTTCGCTGTTGGTCTGCCAGCAGCGTGCCGTCACCCCCACGTCGGACGCCCACCCGTAGATCAACGTCTCCAGCTGCGACAACGTGGTCGACCCGTAGACCGCGGGATCGCGCTTGCCCAGCATGTTCAGGTTGACCCCGTTGAGGATGGCGATCTGCATCTGCCCGCGCAGCCTACGACATGGGCGTCCCGTAAGCTCTGCGCGCCATGCTGACACAACTCCGCAACCCGCGCACCGACCGCTACGCGCTCCTCCTGCTGCTGATCATGCTGACGATCGCCTCGATCGCCGCTTCCGATGCCGGAACGTGGGGCCGTGTCGGCACGATGCTGCTGATCAGCGCGACGGTGCTGCTCGCGCTGCGTACATCGAAGGCGCGCAAGGTGACGATCCGCGTCGCGTTCGCGATCGCGACGCTTGGGGTCGTGTCGGCGCTGGTGTCGGCGACGGGTGGCGGCGGCGACACCGTCGACTGGGTGACGAACGTGATGGCGGTGATGCTGACTGCGGTCGTTCCGTTCGCGATCGCCCGCGAGATCTGGCGCCATCCCAAAGTGACACCGGAGACGGTGATGGGTGCGCTGTGCATCTACCTGCTGATCGGGATGATGTTCGCGCTGGCGTTCGCGATCGTCGCCGACGCCAGCGGCGACCCGTACTTCGTGCAGACCGACAACCCCACGGCCGCGGACTACGTGTACTTCAGCTACGTGACCATGGCCACCGTCGGCTACGGCGATCTCACCGCGCGCTCGTCGATGGGCCGGATGACGGCGGCGCTGGAGGGGCTGCTCGGGCAGCTCTACCTGGTCACGGTGGTGGCACTGCTCGTCAGCAACCTCGGCCGCGAACGCAGCTTCGGCAAGCCCGGCGATCGCGACGACGGCTCGGGCTGACTACTCGACCGCGGTCTCGAGCGAGCGCCTGACCTCCCACAGGGAGACGTCCGACAGCTCGGGGTCGACGACCGGGGTGAACTCGCGCGGCGGCCGGCGCTTCGCCGAGACGCCGTTCCACATCGCGATCAGCTCGCGGCCGAAGAGCGCCAGGAGCGGGATCCCGACCGCGAGCGCGAGAACGCTGGCGCGAGTGTCTTTCGAGCCGACGATCAGGAGCGCCGCAGAAAAGCCGATGGCGAAGCCGGCCAGGATCCCGGCCGCCAGGACCACCACTCGCCAAATCGTGCCCGCCATGTGCTCCGTCCTTGGCCCTCGTTGCTGTCGAGGGACAGCGGATCATACTCAATCATTCGACGGCTCGCGCGACCGCGCGGTCGATCAGATCATCCGGCACGTCGACGCCGTGCACCGGCGAGCCGACCGCCTCGAGCAGCACGAATCGCACCCGCCCGGCGCGAGCCTTCTTGTCGCGGGAGAGGGCGGCGCGCACCTCCGCGCGGTCGACGCCGCTCCAGGACGTCGGCAGCTCGTGGTGGACGAGCAGCTCCCGCACCTCATCCTCGACGGCCGGGTCGAGGCCGCAGAGCTGGGTCGACAGCCAGAGTGCCGGGAGCAGGCCGACCGCCACCGCCTCGCCGTGGCTGATGCCGGTGTACCCGGCCGCGGCCTCGATGGCGTGGCCGATCGAGTGGCCGAGGTTGAGGACGGCCCGCCGCCCCTGCTCCTGGGGGTCCTCGGCGACCACCCGGGCCTTGAACGCCGCGCACCGGCGGATCAGCTCGAGGCGCCGCTCGGGCGTGCCCCGACCCGGCTCCCAGCCGGTCACCATCTCCCACGTCCGCCCGCCCGCGAGCAGCCCGGTCTTGACCACCTCGGCGAACCCTGCCGTCCACTCACGCAGGGGCAGCGTGTCGAGCACGCCAGGGTCGGCGACCACCCACTCGGCGGGGTGAAACGAGCCGACGTAGTTCTTGGCGGCAGGCAGGTCGATGCCTGTCTTGCCGCCGATCGCGGCGTCCACCATCCCCAGCAGCGTGGTCGGAACGGCGATCCATGGCACGCCGCGCTGGTAGGTCGCCGCCACGAATCCGGCCAGATCGGTCGCCGCGCCCCCGCCGAGCCCGACCACGACGTCGCCGCGCTCCAGGCCGAGCTCCGCCAGCCGCGTCCACGCCTGGCGGGCCACGGCGACCGTCTTGGCCGCCTCGCCCGACGGCAGCCGCACGGTGACCAGCGGCTCGACCGGCGCACCCACCAGCCGCAGCACGGCCCGATCGGCCACCAGCGCGGACCGCCGCGGATGCACCAGCCGGGGCAGCTCCTCGATCGCGCCGGGGCGGCACAGCGGCACCAGCAGCGGCTCGAGGCCGCTCATCTCGTCGGCGTCAACCAGCGCATCGGCCGCCTCCCGGTACGCGGGCTGCCGCTCCCGGTAGAGATCGGCGAAGCGCGCAGGGTCGACGGCCAGCGGCCGCTCGCCGGCCTCCGCCTCGACGCGCCGCCATGCGGTCTGCGGGGAGACGTCGAGCAGCACGGTGAACGTGCCGTCGCGCAGCCGCTCACGGATCAGCGGCGACCCGACGGCTCCGCCGCCCAGGCTGACCACGGTGTCCATCCGCTGCAGCAGCTCACCGACGACCCGCTCCTCCAGCTCGCGGAACGCTGCCTCGCCGTCGTCGGCGAAGATCGCCGGAACCGGCTTGCCCGCGGCCTGCTCGATGGCGGCGTCGGCATCGACCGCATCCCAGCCCAGCTCGCTCGCCAGGACGCCCGCCGTCGTGGTCTTGCCGGCGCCCATGAAGCCGATCAGGGCGAGGTTCCGGTATGGCCCGGGGATCATGCCCTGGCGATGCGCTCGAGGTAGGCGCGGTGGGCGGCCACCAGATCCTCCACCGCGTCGCCGCCGAACTTCTCCAGCGCCGCCCGTGCCAGCTCGAAGGCGAGCGCGGCCTCGGCGACCACAGCCGCGGCCGGGAGCACCGTGACGTCGCTGCGCTCGACGTGCGCCTCGCGCGGTTCGTGCGTGCCCAGCTCGACGCTGCGCAGAGGCCGCATCAGGGTGGGCAGCGGCTTCCAGATCACCCGGACGATGACCTCGGCGCCATTCGTCATGCCGCCCTCGAGTCCGCCCGCACGATCCGTCTCGCGGTGGTAGCCGGCGTCGCCGGAGTGCAGGATCTCGTCGTGGACGCTCGACCCCCTGCGGCCGGCCGAGGCGATCGCGTCGCCGATCTCGACGCCCTTCGCGGACTGGATCGAGAGCATGGCCGCGGCGATCCGGCCGTCGAGCCGAGCCCCGGCGGAGACGTGCGAACCGAGCCCCGGCGGGACGTTGAACGCTCGCACCTCGGTGACGCCGCCCAGCGTGTCGCGCTCCTTCTTGGCGGCCTCGATCTCCGCGATCATCGCGGCCTCGGCCGTCGGGTCGAGGCAGCGCACCTCCGATCGCTCCGCGCGTTCGAAGTCGTCGATCGACAGCCAGGCCGGGGGCGTCGCCCGCACCGTGCCGACCTGCAGGACGTGCGACCGCACCTCGATGCCGATCGTCCGGCAGATCGCCTTGGCCACGGCGCCCGCGGCGACCCGTGCCGCGGTCTCGCGGGCGCTGGCGCGCTCCAGCACGTTGCGCACGTCCTCGTGACCGTACTTGAGGACGCCCGGGAGGTCGGCGTGTCCGGGCCGGGGAAGCCGGATCGGCTTGCCCCGCCAGCCGTACTCCTCGAGCTGCTCGGGGGTCACCGGCCACGCGTTCATCGGGTGCGTCCAGTTCTTGTGATCGCGGTTCTCGATGAAGAACGCGATGGGGCTGCCCAGCGCGCGGCCATGGCGGATGCCGCCGAGCGGCCGCACGTCGTCCTGCTCGAGCTTCTGGCGCGGGCTGCGGCCGTAGCCCGCCTGACGGCGGGCCAGATCGCGGCGGATCAGCTCGTGGTCGAGCTCGACGCCCGCCGGCACGCCGCTGACGACGACCGTCAGGCCTGGCCCGTGCGATTCGCCGGCGGTGACGTACGTGAGCTCCATCGGGTGGCCAAGCCTATCCGGGGCTCGGTGCCACCGGGGTCAGGAACCTCTGGCACCACCGAGACTTCAGTTTGGAGCACCACGTGCCGATGAACACGATGCAGTGTTCGGGTCCTTCGAACAGCAGTGATTGTCGCGGCGATCGCCGTCGCCGCGGGGTGTGGCCAGGCTTCGGGCAGCGACAGCGTGGTGCATCCGGCGACGTTCGACACAGGCGGCGCGGGCTCGGGCAGCACAGGCGGGACGAAGATGCCCTCCTCGGCGGATGCGACCCGCATCGTCCGCGAGCTGTGGACACAGCGTGAAGACGCAGTCGGTCGCCTCGATGCTGAGGGCTTCGGCGAGATGGAGACGGGCGCGGCGCAGGCGATCGACTCCTCGTACGTGCAATTCGTGATCTGCGGGTGCAACACGCCGAAGGCGGGACACACACTGCAGCGCGTTGTCCCGATCATCCCCAGGACGTCCGTCAACGGCTCGTTCATGGCGGAGGTGCAGACGCTGAACACGACGACCGGAGAACGGCCCTGGTACATCATCGGCATCACCCGGAACGGCGGGTCGTGGAAGATCGGGTTCATCACGCTCGGCTGGTACAAGAAGCCGCCGCCGCTGACGCTGCCGGAGCCTGAAGGCGGCTTCATGGCGCCGCTGACGGCCGCCACCCGGGAGCGGATCCGCCAGCTGGCGGCGACCGACGTGAGGATTGCGTCTCGAGCGGGGACGCACACGAAGACTGGCTACGGCGCCGACGTCCATACGACCATGACCGTCCGGCCGAGCGAGGGCCTGTTCGGGATCGATCTGCGCAACGGTCGCGTGCTCGGGTGCTACACGGTGCATGAGTTCGACACATACTCGATCGCCGGAGGGCTCAGCCAGGATTCTGGCCAGCACAACTGGGGGCCGAAGCTGGCTCCGGGCGTCTACGGCAAGATCATCACGGACACCGCGCACAGCGTCTGCGACAGCGGCAAGCAGGGTGCGGTCTACCGGGTCGCGCAGTACGACCTGCAGCAGGTCTCCGCGCGCGGCACCCGCCTCACCGCGTCGACCTGACGACCCAATCAGATGACCTCCAGCGGGTGGTCACTGCGCGACGAAGCCGCCATCCCCAGCGATGTCCCGGTGACGTGGGCCGCGCGTCGGACAACAGGAAGGCGACCGACGGCGCGACATCGGCTGCGGTCCCCTGGCGATTCATGGGGATGGCTTGCTTGACCGCCTCGTCGATCTCACGGGCGACAGCTGACCCTGAGCGTCCTTGGCGAAGTCGATCGCCATCTGGCGGCTCAGCTGCAGCACGCCACCCTTCGTGGAGTCGTAGGAGACGCAGTTGGGCTCGCCGACGAGCGATGCCATCGACCCGGTGTTGACGATCGCGCCTCCGCCCTGCTCCTGCATGTGCGGGATGACCGCGCGGGCGACGACTCCCTAGACGTTCACGGCGAAGTGCCGGGGCCGGCGGTGCGATCGGGCGTGAAAGCGCGCTCCGGCTTGCCCGCGAGGGAGCGTCCGTGGCGGTGGCCGACGTCCAGCTCGCGGCCGCGCAGAGACTGGCCGCCGCGGGAATCCTCCGGGAATGTTCACCGCGCGCCGACGTCACACCCGTTGCCCTGGCTGGTCAACGCCTGACTACGAGATCTCAGCCGCCGATCAGGATCGGCGAGATGTCCCCGCCCCAGATGAGGGCGACGACGGCGCCGAACGCGAGGAACGGGCCGAAGGGCACGTAGGTCTTGAGCCCCGTGCGGCCGCGCGTCATCAGCAGGAACATCGACAGCACGGTCGACGCCAGGAAGGCGGCGAACAGGGCGAAGAACGCGTGCTGGCCGAGGCCGAGGCCGATCATCAGCGCCATCTTCACGTCCCCCATGCCCATGCCCTTCGGCGACACCATGTGGGCGACGAAGAAGAACAGGAAGCAGCCGAGGCCGCCCAGCAGCAGCTCCAGCCAGCGGTCGGGCTGCACGGCGACCGACACCGCATAGACGGCGACGGAGCCGGGCAGGTTGATCATGTCGGGGATGATCCGGTGCTCGAGGTCGATCGCCGCAGCCGGCACGACCAGCGCGGTCAGCAGCAGAGCCGGGAGCAGCTCGGGGACGATGCCGATCGAGATCGCCTCCAGCGCGAACAGCAGCGCGGTGATGCCGGCGACGATCCACCGCCGCCTGCTCGACGGCGCGGTGCCGACGCCCTGCGGGAACCGCTGGATCACCCACTCCAACGGCCACCCGAGCGCGAATCCGAATCCTGCGAGGGGAAGCACGGCCTCCATACGTCCTTGAGTATCGGCCGGCGGCCCCCCGGGCTGTAGATTCCGCCCGATGGCGGACGTGATCGTGATCGGCGGCGGCATCGTCGGCGCCTCCGCCGCCTGGCACCTCGCGGAGCTGGGTGCACAGGTGACGCTGCTCGAGCGCGGCGCGCTGGCCTCCGGAGCCACCGCCCGCAGCCAGGGCCTGCTGCTGCCGCCCGACCGCGCCGAACTGCAGCCCGTGTTCGACGAGACGATCCGCCTCTACCGCCGGCTGGCGGCCGAGACCGGGATCGACTTCGCGCTCGACGAGGAGCCGATCGGCACGCTGATGCTGGCGACCACCGACGAGCAGCTGGCGGAGCTCCGCGCGAACCCGGACGGGGGCGTGTTGCTGGATCACGACGAGGTGCTGCGCGAGGAGCCGGCGCTTGCCCGGCACGTCGCCGGCGGCCTGCTCTACCCCGACGGGTTCCGCACCGACCCGGGCGCGCTGACCGCGGCCGCGGCGACGGCCGCCCGCGCGGCCGGCGCAACCGTGCGCACCCACGTCGAGGTGAAGCGCGTGACGCGGAGCCGGGTGGCGACGGACGAGGGGACGTTCGAGGCGGTGACGATCCTGCTGTGCGCCGGCGCCTGGACGCGGACGCTCGCCCGCGCGCTCGGCCATGACGTCCAGGTGCGGCCGGTGCGCGGCTGGCTCGCCGTGACGGCGCCCTCCTCGCCGCTGATCCGCCACGTGATCTACGAGGCGGGCTACGCGGCGCCGCGTGGGCCGCAGCCGGGCTCACCTATATCGGTCGCCGATCTCGCGGCCGGCGACCTGGCGACGGCCGGCGCCGAACCGTCCCACGCCTTCGCAGCACATCAGAACGCCGACGGCACGATCATGATCGGCGCCTCCCGCTCGGCCGCCCTGCGGGAGACGGACGAGAGCGCGGATGCGCTGCGGCTGAACGCCGCCGCCGCGGTGGAGTGGATCCCGGCTCTGGCGACCCACGAGGTGGCGACCACCTGGACCGGCCTTCGCCCGTTCTCCCACGACGGTCTCCCCTATATCGGCTGGCTCGAGGAGGGCGTCGCCGTCTGCGCCGGGCACGGCAGCGAGGGTGTCCTCACCGGCGGCGGCTCCGGACGGCTGATTGCGCAGATCGTCGGCGGGGAACGGTGCTATGTCGACCCGGCGCCGTTCCGCCCCGCGCGATGAGTTCGAGGTCGCGCGCCGGTCCACCCTGAGAACTGAACGCGAGAGCGAGAGCAAGGAGCAAGCGATGAGCCTTCCCGACATCGTCAGCCGTGAGGAATGGCTGGTGGCACGAAAGCAGCTGCTGGCCGAGGAGAAGGAGATGACCAGGGCGCACGACCGGCTCGCCGCCAAGCGGCGGATGCTGCCGATGGTGCTGATCGACAAGGAGTACGTGTTCCAGGGCCCCGACGGCCCGGTGACGCTGCTCGACATGTTCGACGGGCGGCGACAGCTGATCCTCCGCCACTTCATGTTCGGGCCGGACTGGGAGAAGGGCTGTCCCGGCTGCACCGCCGGCGCCGACGAGATGTCCGACGGCCTGCTGCGGCACCTGAACGTCCGCGAGACGTCGTTCGTCGCGGTCGCCCGGGCGCCGATCGAGAAGCTCGAGGCCTACAGGGCGGAGCGGGGCTGGACGTTCCCGTTCTACTCCTCGTATGGCAGCGATTTCAACTACGACTTCCACGTCACCCTCGACGAGTCCGTTGCTCCCATGGAATACAACTACCGGACGAAGGCCGAGCACGAGGCCGCAGGCACCCCGGGCTACGTGTCGGGCACACAGCCGATCGAGCAGCCGGGTGAGAGCTACTTCCTGCGCGACGGCGACCAGGTGTTCCACACGTACTCGACATTCGCCCGCGGATCCGAGGCGGCCGGCGGCTCGTACTACTTCCTCGATCTGACGGCGCTCGGCCGGCAGGAGGAGTGGGAGGAGCCGAAGGGTCGCGTCGAGCGTCCATACGACGCGTCGCCGGAGTTCGCCACCTGAGCCGGTAGCATCGGCGCGTGCCGATCGACCACGCGAAGCTGCCGATCACCGACGTCGATCGCAGCCGCGCGTTCTACACGGCCGCGCTCGAGCCGCTCGGCTGGAAGCTGGTGTACGACAACGGCGAGGGGGAGCTCGGCTACGGCGCCGGTGACGGCGGCGACGACGACGAGCCGCTGGGGCTGCTGCGCGGCCCCGCCCCGGTCGCCCGCACGCATCTGGCGTTCACCGCACCGGACACGGCGACCGTGGATGCCTTCCACGCGGCGGCGCTCGCCGCGGGCGGCAGCGACAACGGCTCGCCCGGCGAGCGGCCGTACGGCGGCTACTACTACGCCGCGTTCGTGCGCGACCCCGACGGCCACAACCTGGAGGCCGTGTTCCACGGCGACCGGGACGGCCGATCACTGCCCGCCGGCCGCGCTGCTCAGCCGGTCTGCGGTCAGCGCGATTGCCAGCACCAGCAGGACGGGGATGAACAGCGCAGCGCGCAGGCCGACCTGGCCGGCGACGAACCCGATCACGGCGGGGCCGACGACCGAGCCTGCGTAGCCCAGCGTGAACACGCGCGAGACCACGCCTTCGGTGGTGCCCAGTCCCGCGCCGCCGGCGGCGCTGATCGCGGTCGGCACCACCGGCCCCAACCCGATGCCCAGCAGGGCGAACCCGACCAGGCCCACGGCCGGCACCGGGACGAGCAGGGCCAGCGCGAGACCGGCGGCCGAGACGATGCTGCCCACCCGAGCCAGCCGCACCGGACCGACCCGCAGCGCCATGGCGTCGCCGGCCAGACGCGATGCCGCCATGGCCAGCGAGAAGCTGGCGAAGACCGCCGCTGCGAGCGCCGGCCCGGCGCCCGCCCGGTCGTGCTGGAAGACCGCGCTCCAGTCGGCCGCCGCGCCCTCGGCGAAGAACGAGCAGAAGGCGATCATGCCGAGCACGATGACCGCGCCCGACCAGCGGTCGCCGCGTCCGGCTCGGCGCGGCGGCGGCTCGCGCCGCGGCAGCCCCGTCAGCAGCGGCGCCGAGACCAGGATCACCGCAGCTGCCACCAGCCCGAAATGGGCGGTGGTGCTGAGATCGGCTGCCGCCGCGCCGATGGCGAGCGCGCCGCCGGCCAGCAACCCGATGCTCCACATCCCGTGGAACCCCGACATCAGCGGCCGCCCGTGCTCGCGCTCGACCACCACTGCCTCGGCGTTCGTGCACACGTCGACCGACGCCGCCACGATGCCGTAGACCAGCAGCACGACGGCGATCGCGGCCAGCGAGCCGGCCACCGCGGTTGCCACCAGCAGAGCTGCGTACGCCGGCATCCCGATGCGCACCATCCGCCGCGGCCCGAAGCGCGCGGCCAGCACGCCGCCGACGCGGCCGCCGATCAGCGTGCCCAGGGCCGCCGCGAACAGCGCCGCGCCGAGCTGCGCGTCAGTCACGCCCAGCCCGTGCTTGATCGCCGGCACCCGCCCGGCGAACGAACCGGTGATCATCGCGTGCACGAAGAACGCCGTCCCCACCGCCGTGCGCGGGCTCGCGAAGGTTCGGCTCCCCGTCATCGGTGGGATCCTGCCAACTGGCGGATGCTGCTTCCGCCAATTGGCGGAAGCATCGTGCGCCACTTCATATCCGATCCGATATCGTGGGTGCGCGATGTCGGAGGCCGGCGATCTGGTGCGAGAGCTGCGGTTGCGGCGGACGATGTCGCAGCGAGCGCTGGCCGAGCTGGCGGGGACGCGGCAGGCGGCGATCTCCCGGATCGAGCGGGGGCTGGTGTCGCCCAGCGTCGACACGCTGGAACGGATCGTGGCCGCCATGGGCGAACGGCTGATCCTCACCGCGGAGCCGGGGGCTAGTCGCGATGCGCCAGCTGGGCGAGGCGCGCGGCGGTCGAGCGCGGGATGAAACGCACGCCCACGCTGCCCAGGCGGTTGAGGGTGCCCGGCACGACCAGGCCCTTGCCGGTCATCATGCCGCGGAAGCCCTCCTCGGCGACCTGCTCGACGTCGGTGAGGCGGCGGTTGAACAGGCGCGACTCGCCGACGCCGGCGCGATGCTGGAAGCCGGTGCGCACCGGCCCCGGCGCCAGTGTGGTGACGGTGACGCCCGTGCCGCGCAGCTCCTGGCGCAGGCCCTCGGACAGGCTGAGCACGTACGCCTTGGTCGCGTAGTACGCCGCCATGTTCGGCCCCGGCTGGAACGCGGCCATCGAGGCAAGGTTCATGACCCGGCCGGATCCGCGCTCGACCATCGACGGCAGGTACAGCCGCGTCAGGTGGGTCAGTGCCTCCACGTTCAGCCGCAGCATCTCGAGCAGCTGACCGGTGTCCGCGCCGGCCAGCGGGCCCGACATCCCGAACCCGGCGTTGTTGACCAGCGCGTCGACGTCCGGGTGCAGCTCGGCGACGCGCTCGACCGCGCCGGGCAGCGACAGGTCGCAGACGAGCACGTCGACGTCCGCGTGCGCAGCGGCCCGCAGCTCGGTTTGCGCCGCCGCCAGCAGATCGGCGCTGCGCGAGACGAGCACCAGGTCGTGGCCGTGGCGCGCGCAGATCCGGGCCAGCGCGAGGCCGATACCGCCCGACCCGCCGGTGATCAGCGTCCTCATCCCGAGCCTCGCGCTGCGGCGTCCATCACGTCGACCGGCGGTTCGGCGCCCGTGAACATGCGGAACGAGCGCGCACCCTGACCGACCAGCACCGCCAGCCCGTCCACCGTGCGCGCCCCCCGCCGCTCGGCCTCGGCGAGTAGAGCCGTGCGCACACCGTCGGCGCGGTAGACCAGGTCGCAGACCACCGCGGTGCCCGCGAGCGCCGCAGGATCCAGCGGCAGGTCGGCGGCGTCCCCGCTCTGGGCGACGGGCGTCGCGTTGACGATCAGCCCGGCGGGCTCTCGCAGCGGCCAGGCGACGACCGGCACCCCGAGCTCTCCGGCCGCCTCCGGGCGTCGCGCGGACACGGCGACGTCGGCGCCCGCGGAGCGCAGCGCGGCCACCACCGACCGCGCCGAGCCGCCGGCGCCGAGCACGACAGTGCGCCCCGCCGGCAGCTCACCGAGGGCGTCCAGCAGCCCGTCGCCGTCCGTCGTCTCGCCGCGCAGCGAGCCGTCGTCTCGCACGAGAACGGTGTTCACCGATCCGGCCTCGCGGGCGGCGTCGGACAACTTGTCGACCAGCCCGGCCACCGCCTGCTTGTGAGGGATGGTGACGTTGACGCCCGCGAACCCGAGCGCGGCCAGCCCACGAACGGCGTCTGCCAGCCGCTCCGGCGGCACCGCCAGCGGTACGTACGCCCAGTCGATGCCGAGCGCCGCGTAGGCGGCGTTGTGCATCTGCGGCGACCGCGAGTGCTCGACCGGCCAGCCGACGACGCCGGCCAGCCGGGTGGTGCCACGGATCGCGGGCTCACCCGGCATGTGCCAGGAAGTCCTGGTAGTTGTTCGTGAAGTAATGGTGGCCGCTGTCACCCTTGGCGACGTAATAGAGGTAGTCGACGTTTGCCGGGTGCGCCGCCGCCTGCAGCGACGCGAGCCCTGGATTGCAGATCGGCGTCGGCGGCAGCCCGACGTTCACGCGCGTGTTGTACGGCGTGTCGGCGTGGAGTTCCGACACCGTCAGCTTGTGCGTCCACGAGCCCTGCTCGTAGAGCAGCGTCGCGTCGATGCCGAGCTGCATGTGCAGGTGCAGCCGGTTGTAGATCACAGCGGCGATCAGCTTGCGCTCAGAGTCGACCCGCGCCTCCCGCTCGATCATCGAGGCGATCGTCAGCACGTCGTACGGCGTCAGGTTCTTCGACGTCGCGTAGCTCATGTCGACCTGCGAGAAGGCGTCTTCGAACGCCGCCATCTGCTCCGACACGAGCTCCGACGGGCGCTCGTTGCGCTTCACGTCGTAGGTCGCCGGGAACAGGAAGCCCTCGTGGATCCGGTGATGGCCGAACCCGGCCGGGAAGGGCGCCGCCGTCACCGCGGCCAGGTAGGCGGCCCGGTTCATGCCCACGGTGCTCACCCGGTCGGCGATCTCGGTCGTCCGGAAGCCCTCCGGGATCACCAGCTTGGAGACCGGCGCGGCGGCCGGGCCCTTGTCCAGCTGGGCGATGATCACGTCGTAGTCCGAGCCCGCACGGAACAGGTAGGTGCCGGCCTTGAAGTCCGCTCCCTCGCCCTGATCCTTGGCGTAGTTGCGAAAGCGGCCGCCGTCCTCGACCACGCCCTGGTCCTCCAGGATCGACCCGATCCCCGCCGCGTCCGTGCCCTCCGGGATCTTGACGGTGATCACCGGCCCGTGCGGGTCGGGCGCGGGCTTCGACGAGTCGGGGAACAGCGCCTTGACGCCGAACCAGACGCCGGCGACAGCGGCCACCAGGGCCGCGATCACGACTATCCGGCGAGCCGTCGGAGGTACCCCTCGAGCAGGTGCGCCGCTGCGACCGCGTCGTCCGGCCGGCCGGGACCGACCGTGGAGCGCGCCAGCGACGTGGTGAACCGTTCGTCCTCGGTCTCGACCGGTATGCCGCAGCGCTCGCGCAGCTCACGCACGAAGTCCAGCGTCTCGGACGCCTGGGCTCCCGTCTCGCCGGCCAGTGTCAGCGGCAGGCCGACGACGACCAGCTCCGCCTCGGCGTCGTCGATCAGACGGATCAGCTCATCCATCCCGGATGACGTCCGGACGCGCTCCACGACGCCGAGCGGACGGGCCAGCGTGCCGGTCGGATCGCTGATCGCCACGCCGGTGCGGGCGCGCCCATAGTCGAGCGCGATCACCCTCATTCCGCGCTGCGCAGCCTCGTCCGGATCGCGCTCTCGGCCGCCTCGACGGCCTCGGGCAGCTTGTCGGGATCGCTCCCGCCGGCTCGCGCCATGGTCGCCCGGCCTCCACCGCCGCCGCCGACGATCGGCGCGATCTGCTTGATCAGGTCGACGGCCGACAGGCCGCGGTCGATCGCGGACTGGTCGACGCTGGCCAGCAGGTGGGCCTTACCCTCGGCGGCGCTGCCCAGCACGACAACGGCCGGCGCCAGCTTCGCCTTCAGCCGGTCGGACACCTGCAGCAGGGCCTCCGGATCGACGTCCTCGACAACGGCGGTCACGATGCGGATGCCGCCCTCCTCGCCGGCGGACGCCACCAGGGCCGACTCGCGGCCGTTGCCCGCCGCGGCGCCGCCACCGCCGCCTGATCGCTCCTGCTTCTTCGCCTGGGAGCGCAGCTCGGCGACCTCGCCCTGCAGGCGGTCGGCCTCGGCCGCCCGCCCCCGCAGGTGGTCGATTGCGACCTGTCCGGCGATCGCCTCGATCCGGCGGACGCCCTGCGACGAGCTGGCCTCGCGGAGGATCACGAACGCGCCGATCTCGGCCGTCGAGCGGACGTGGGTGCCGCCGCACAGCTCCTTCGAGAACTCGGGGATCTCCACCACCCGCACGTGCTCGCCGTACTTCTCGCCGAACAGCATCATGGCGCCAAGCTGGCGAGCCGTCTCGCGCTCCGTGACGAAGATGTGCACGGGCCGGTTCTCGACGATCTTCTCGTTGACGATCCGCTCGACCTCGGCCAGCTCGTCGGGCGACATCGGGCGGTCGTGGCGAAAGTCGAAGCGCAGCTTGTCAGGCCCGACATACGAGCCGGCCTGCGTCACGTGCGGCCCGAGCACCTGGCGCAGCGCCGCATGCAGCAGGTGGGTCGCCGTGTGGTGCGCCATCGTCGGGCGTCGCAGCTCGAGGTCGACGTGCGCGCGCACGCGCTCGCCGGCGGCGATCTCGCCGCGCTCCACGCGGGCCACGATCTGCTGGTCGTCGTCACGGCGGACGACATCCTCGACCGCCGCGCGGCCGTTCTCGGACTCGATCACTCCGTGGTCTGCCACCTGGCCGCCGCCGGCCGGGTAGAACGGCGACTCGCGCAGCTTCAGCGTGAGCAGGCCGTCGCCGCCGGTCTCGAGCGCACCGACCTGCGTCCGCACGTCGAGCTGCTCGTAGCCGACGAACTCGGTCTTGAAGCCGGCGTCCAGATCGGACACCGCGAACGCCACGGCCTGGGTGCTCGCACGGGCCCGCTCGCGCTGCTCGTCCATCAGCCGCGCGAACTCGGCCTCGTCCACCGCCTTGCCGTGGTCGGCGGCGATCTCGACCGTCAGCTCGAACGGGAACCCGTAGGTGTCGTGCAGCTTGAACGCGTCGTTGCCGGACACGACGGCGCCGCTGCGGGCGAGCACGTCGTCGAGCAGCCCGCCGCCCACCTCGAGCGTGCGCGAGAAACGCTCCTCCTCGGTGGTCAGCACGCGCCGGACATGGGCGGCGCTCTCCGTCAGCTCCGGATACACGTCGCCCCACAGCTCGGCGATCCGCGCATGCAGGCGCGGCGTGACGTCCCGCTCCAACCCGATCGCCCGGGCGTGGTAGATCGCCCGGCGCACGATCCGGCGGAGCACGTAACCCCGGCCCTCGTTGCCCGGCTCGATCCCGTCGCTGGCCAGGAAGCACATCGCCCGCCCGTGGTCGGAGAGCACCCGCAGCGCCTTGGTCTGTCGCTCGTCGACGCCGTAGCGCGCGCCCGACCATTGCTGGATCTCGCTGATCACGTCGCCGAAGGCGTCGGTCTCGAAGACGCTGTGCACGCCCTGCGACAGGGCGGCGACGCGCTCCACGCCGGCTCCGGTGTCGATGCTGGGCGCGGGCAGCGGCTCCAGGCCGCCGCCGTCCAGCATGTTGTACTGCATGAAGACGAGGTTCCAGAACTCGAGGAACCGGTCGCAGTCGCAGCCGGGGGCGCACTCGGGCCGGCCGCAGCCGTGTGCCGGGCCGCGGTCGAGGTAGAGCTCCGAGCACGGGCCGCAGGGCCCGGTCGGCCCCGCCTGCCAGAAGTTATCGCCGCCCAGCCGGACGATCCGCTCCGCGGGCATGCCGATCGCGCGCCACAGCTCGACCGCCTCCTCGTCAGCGGGGACGAGCTCGTCGCCCTCGTAGACGGTGATCCAGATCTTGTCGGGGTCGAACGCGAACCCGGTGGGCGAGGTGACCAGCTCCCAGGCCAGGTCGATCGCGGCGCGCTTGAAGTAGTCGCCGAACGAGAAGTTGCCCATCATCTCGAAGAAGGTGAGGTGCCGCGCTGTGTTGCCGACCTCGTCGATGTCGACAGTGCGGAAGCACTTCTGCACCGTCGTCGCGCGCTGCGCCGGCGGCGCCTCGGCCCCGAGGAAGTACCGCTTCAACGGCTGCATGCCCGCGGTGGTGATCAGCACCGACGTATCCCAGTCAGGCGGCACCAGCGAGCCGCTGGGCAGCCTGACGTGGCCGCGGGACGCGAAATGGTCGACGAACCGGCTGCGGATCTCATGGGAGCGCATCGTGGGTGGAGTGTACCGACCGGCCAGGCTACGCTGGGACCATGCACGAGGACGACACGCTCCACCGGTTCGAGAGCTCGGAGCCGTTCACCGGCCGGATCGAGCCGCTCGACGACCACGTCCTGATCGAGCCGGTCGACGACGAGACCGAGACCTCCGCAGGGCTGATCATCCCGTCCAGCGCCGACTCGGGGGTGATCTCCGGGATCGTCGTCGCGGTCGGCGACGACGGCCATGGCATCGCTCCCGGCGACAAGGTGCTGTACCCGCGCGGCGCGGGGTTCGAGCTCCGGCTGTCAGGCCAGCCCAAGCGGCTGGTCAGCCGCCACGAGCTGATCGCCCGCCTGCACGACTAGAACGCTCGGCTACTGCGTGGGCTCGTCGTCCGGATCGACCTCGGACGGGTCGGCCGGCCGGTCGGCCGCCGCCAGGTCCTCGTCGATCCAGTCCGCCTCGCGCTCGGCGGCGGCGCGGCCCTCATCGGCCGCGTCGCGAACATCGTCGCCGAACGATCCCAGGTCCTCGAAGATCCGCCCCGGCATCTCGACCAGCACCTCGGCCAGCGGGCGCTGCTCCGTCTCGGCGATCTCGCGCGCCCGGCTGAAAACGTAGGCGCCCGCGGCCGCGACCGCGATGCCGAACAGCAGGCCGGTGCGTCTCACACCACGCCGCCGCGCTGTCGGCGCTTGCTCTTGAGCGACTGGAATGCGTGCTCGACGCCCTCGCTCAGGCCGGAAACGACCTTGGCAGGCTTCGCGGCGGCCGAGGACGCGGCGCGCGCCGCGTGGTCGACGGTGCCGACCGCGCCGACCGCGGAGTCGGTGATCTTGCCGACCTTCTCGAGCTCGTCGTTCACGTGGTCGAGCGTGACCGAGGCCTTGCCGAGCATCGGCACCACCTCGACCATCGTCTCGTCGAGGTGTGTCTCGACGTCTCCCAGCAGCTTGGAGAGGCGGAACAGCACGTAAGCAAGCGTCACCCCGGTCAGCACCAGGAAGATGGCGAGGGCGATGTGCCAGGCGTCGGTCGAGCTCATCCGCGCCTATCTTACAGAGGCGCCGGACGAGGCGATCCGACCGGCCCCGACCACGGTGTCGCCGTCGTACAGGACGGCAGCCTGTCCGGCGGCCACGCCGAATGCCGGCTCGTCCAGCTCCAGCTCGAAGCCTTCTCCAGCCGGAACCACCCGGGCCGGGACGGGCGCGCCGCGGTAGCGCAGGCGCACCAACGCGTGATCGACCGGGACGAACACCTCGCCCGGGCTGACCCGCACGCGGCGCACGGCGAGCTGGCTGCGGTCGCCCGCGACCACACGGCCGGACGCCGGCTCGGTGCGCAGCACGTAGAGGGCCGGACCGCCGCCGACGCCCAGGCCGCGGCGCTGACCGGCCGTGAACCGGTGGACGCCGTCGTGCCTGCCGATCACATGCCCGGACTCGTCCACGATCTCGCCCGCCGGCCCCGCCCCGCCGTGGCGCTCGAGGAAGTCGCGGTGATCGCCGCCGCCGACGAAGCACACCTCCTGGCTCTCCGCCCTCCCGGCAGCTGCCAGGCCGGCCTCCCGCGCCTCCTCCCGGGTTGCGGTCTTGTGCTGCTCGCCCAGCGGAAACCAGACGCGCGCCAGGATCTCCGCGGAGACCGAGGCGAGCATGTACGACTGGTCCTTGGCCGGGTCGGCGCCGCGGGCCAGCAGCGCGCGGCCGTCGCGGCGGACGACGCGTGCGTAATGCCCGGTCGCGAGCCGCGGCGCCCCGATCCGGTCGGCGAACCCGATCAGCGCGTCGAAGCGGAACGATGCCGTTGCAGCGCACACACGGGTTCGGCGTGAGGCCGCGCCGGTGGGCGCCGACGAACTCCTCGACCACCGCCCGGCGGAACCCCTCGCGCAGGTCGAGGGTGACGTGCGGCACGTCCAGCGCGTGGCAGGCCGACCGCGCCGCCCGAACGGACGAGGGCGAGCAGCAGGCTCGCTCGGAGTCCGGCGCGGCGGGGTCGATCCACAGCCGCAGCGTCACGCCGACCGGCTCGAGCCCGGCCTCGACCGCCTTCAGCAGTGCCACCGCCGAGTCCACGCCGCCGCTCATTGCGACGGCGATCCGGCCGTCCGCCGGTGGCAGCCGTGCGTCCTGGAGCGCCGCGGCGATCGCCGCATGCAGGGCATCGACGGCGACTGCGAGGCATTCCCGATTGCCCTCGCGCGGGATCAGCGCAGCGTCCAGGTCGGACTGCCCGATCCGCGCAGCGTCGAGCAGGCTCGCGGCCCTCGATCAGCTCGCAGAGCAGCGCCGCCGCCGCCGTTCCGTGGGGACAGGCCAGCGCACGGTGGCGCGCCTCGGTGATGGCGCCGTCCTCGACCCGCAGCTCGATCTGGACGGTGTCGCCACAGGCGACGTCGCCCGCTCGGCCGACGGCGCCGTGCGGATCGAGCGAACCCGCCCGCGGAGACATCCAGCGCATGGCGGATGACGGCGTCGGAGTACATCAGGCCAGCGCGCCTGAGCGGAGGCGAAGGACGATCGCCCGGAGGGCGGCCAGGAAGCCGTCGATCTCGGCCTCGGTGGTGTGCGGGCCGATGGTCACCCGGATCACCGCGCGGGCCTCGTCCGGGGTCATCCCCTGCGCGACCAGCGCGGCGCTGGGCTCCATCGAGCCCGCCGAGCAGGCCGACCCGGCCGAGACCTCGTAGCCCGCCTCGTCGAGGGCGAGCACGACCAGGTCGGCGCGCAGCCCGTCGATCCGCAGCAGGACGTGGCCGGGCAGCCGGGGGGCGCTCGCGGACACCACGGGCACCTCCCCCACCCCGGCCTCGAGGCGATCGCGGAGCTGCCGGCGGCCATCCCGGCGCTCGCGCGCCGCCGCCAGCGCAGCGGCGAATCCGACGATGCCGGGCACGTTCTCGGTGCCCGACCGGTGCCCGGCCTCCTGGCCGCCGCCCCAGATCAGCGGCCGCAGCCGCCCCGGGTCGCGTGCGATCAGCGCGCCGACGCCCTTCGGGCCCTGTACCTTGTGGGCCGAGAGCGCCATCGTCTCGGCGCCCGAGGCGGCGAAGGAGATCGGGATCGACGCAGCGGCCTGGACGGCGTCCACGTGCAGCGGCACCCCGCATGACGCCGCAATCGCGGCGAGCTCGGCGACCGGCTGCACCACGCCGGTCACATTGTTGGCCCACATCGCGCAGGCGACGCGGTCGTCCGCGCGCACCAGCTCGGCGAACGCCACAGGATCGATCACGCCGTTCGCGTCGACCGGAGCCCACCCGACCTCGAAGCCCTGGCGTGCGAGCTCCTCGGCCGGCGCCCGCACCGCGGGGTGCTCGATCACGCTGCACACAAGCCTGCCCAGCGGCCGGCCGCAGAGCCCGAACACCGCCTGGTTGTCGGCCTCCGTGCCGCCCGAGGTGTAGACGATCTGCTCCGGCCGGCAGCCGAGCAGCTCGGCCATCGTCTCGGCGCGCGCCCTCGATCGCCGCGCGGGCCTCGCGGCCCATCCGGTGCGGCTCGGACGGATTGCCGAAGCGAGAGGACAGGAACGGCTCCATCGCCTCCTGCGCCTCCACACACAACGGCGACGTCGCCGCGTGATCGAGGTACACGCTGCTCATGGCAGGGAGCGTAGACGGGCAAGCCGGCGCCTGAGGCTTGGCGGTCGGCCACTTTCAGGATACTTCGACCGCTCCGACCATCGCCTCTGCGCTGGAGGTGTCGCACGACGTAAACGAGGTGCGCTTGTCAAAATGACGCCGGCAGGACTCAGACTAGCGAACCGTGCAAATTGTCGAGCATGCGCGTGAAGACGTTGATCGGGGTGCTGGTGGCGGCGGCCATGCTGGCACTGGCCGCCGGCCCGCCGGAAGCCGCGCAGAAGCCGCACCCGCCGCATCAGCAGTCGGTCGGGCCGCGCTCCGGGCAGTACACGCACATGCCGACGCCCTTCTCGGACCGCTTCTAGGAAGTGCCACTGGGGTCAGGAACCTCTGGCACGAGTGCCAGAGGTTCCTGACCCCGATGGCACGTACGTCGGCGGCGCGACGACGCGCAGCCCGACCTCGGTCAGCTGCGCCGCCGAGACCTCGCTGGGTGCGCCGGTCAGCGGGTCGGCACCGCCCTGGCCCTTGGGGAAGGCAACCACCTCGCGCAGCGAGTCGGCGTCCGCCAAGAGCATCGCCAGCCGGTCGAGCCCGAAGGCGATGCCGCCGTGCGGCGGCGCGCCCATCGACAGGGCACGCAGCAGGAACGAGAAGTTCTGCTCGGCCCGCTCCTGGGTGATTCCCAGCAGCTCGAAGATCCGCCGCTGCACCTCCGGCCGGTGGTTGCGGATCGAGCCGCCGCCGATCTCGTTGCCGTTCAGCACCAGGTCGTACTGGCACGACCGGGCGGCGGGCGGGTCGGCGTCGAACGTCTCCAGGAACTCGGGGGCGGGCGCCGAGAACGGGTTGTGCGCGGCCTTCCAGCGGTTCTCGTCGGGCAGCCACTCGAACATCGGGAACCCGGTGACCCAGAGGAACTCCCAGCCGTCGCCAACCAGAGCGAGCCGCTCGCCGAGATGCAGGCGCAGCGGGCCGAGCACGCGCACCGCTGCCTCCTCCGCGTCTGCCACCAGGAAGATCGTGTCGCCGTCCGCCGCCCCGACCGCGGAGACGATCCCGTCCAGCTCCGCCTGCGACAGGAACTTGGCGATCGGCGAGCGGATCTCGCCCACCTGTCACCTGCAGCCAGGCGACGCCCTTGCCGCCCCACGTCTTGGCGAACTCGACCAGGTCGTCGAAGTCCTTGCGGGAGAACTCGAGCGCGCCCGGCGCGGCGAACCCGCGGACGACGCCTCCGCCCTCGATCACGCCGCCGAACGCCTTGAACTCGGTGCCGCGCAGCGCGTCGGTGACGTCGGCGATCTCGCAGCCGAACCGCAGGTCGGGCTTGTCGGAGCCGTAGCGCAGCGTCGCCTCGTCCCAGCTCATCCGCCGAAACGGCGTCCCAAGCTCGACGCCCAGCACCTCGCGCCACACCTTTGCCCAAAGCTCCTCGAGCAGCGAGAACAGCTCGTCCGGCTCGAGAAACGCCATCTCGATGTCCAGCTGCGTGAACTCCTGCGTGCGGTCGGCGCGCGTGGCCTCGTCGCGGAAGCACTTGGCGATCTGGTAGTAGCGCTCGAACCCCGAGATCGCGTACAGCTGCTTGAACGTCTGCGGCGACTGCGGCAGCGCGTAGAACTTGCCCGGGTGGCTGCTGGTCGGCACCACGAACTCGCGCGCACCCTCCGGCGTCGACTTGTAGAGGATCGGCGTCTCCAGCTCCCAGAAGCCGTTGTCCTCCATGTGCCGGCGGATCGTCTGGGTCAGCTTGAACCGCGTCCAGATGTTGTGCCGCATCCGGTCGCGCCGCAGGTCGAGGTAGCGGTGGTGGAGGCGCAGCGA
The DNA here is from genome assembly GCA_963720885.1 of uncultured Actinomycetes bacterium. Taxonomy (GTDB): domain Bacteria; phylum Actinomycetota; class Thermoleophilia; order Gaiellales; family JAICJC01; genus DATLLN01. The sequence goes on from CAVRGW010000005.1 coordinate 507,872, forward strand.
CTCGTCGACGCCGTCCTCGTCCAGCTGGAACGGCAGCACGCCGGCGCGAGCAAGCACGGTCAGCTTGTCGGCGCGCACCTCCACCTGGCCGGTGGGCAGCTTCGGGTTGATCGTCTCGGGGGACGCGGCGCGACCACGCCCTCCACCTGCACGACGAACTCGTTGCGCAGCTCGTGGGCCGTCGCATGCGCTTCGGGCTGGTCGGCTGGATCGAACACCAGCTGGACGAGCCCGGCGCTGTCGCGCAGGTCGACGAACACCAGGCCGCCGTGGTCGCGCCGCCGGGCGACCCAGCCCGCCAGGGTCACGCGGCTACCGGCATCCGCCGCCCGCAGCTCGCCGCCCAGCCTCGTCCGGTAGCTCATCCGATCAGCTCCTCCAGCAGCCCGTCCAGCGGCACCGTCCGCTGGTCGCCGCTGGTCATATCACGCACGGCGACCTCGCCGCGCGACCACTCGTCCTCGCCCGCGATCACGACCCGCTCGGCGCCGCGCTTGGACGCCCACTCGAGGATCCGGCGCAGGCTGCGGCCGCCGAACGCCGCCTCGCAGTGCACCCCGCGCTCGCGCGCCTCGTCCATCAGCGCGTGCAGGCGAGGAGCCGCGTCCGCCGCGAGGATGGCGAACGCCGTCCAGCCGCGGTCGGGCGCCGGCGTCTCCCCTGCCACCTCGGCCACGCGCTCGACGCCGGATCCGAAGCCGATGCCCGGCGTGGGCGGACCGCCCAGCTCCTCGGCCAGGCCGTCGTAGCGGCCGCCTCCGCCGATCGTCGCCTGCGCGCCCAGCTCGCCGGACACGAACTCCCACGCCGTGCGGGTGTAGTAGTCGAGCCCGCGCACGAGCGTGTGGTCGAGCCGGTACGGCACGCCGCGCGCGTCCAGGTAGCTGCGCACCGCGGCGAAGTGCGCAGCGCACTCCTCGCACAGGTGATCGGTGATCCTCGGCGCCTGCGCCAGCACCGACTGGCAGCTCTCGCGTTTGCAGTCGAGCACACGCAGCGGATTCGTGTGACGGCGCTCCCGGCACTCGTCGCACAGCTCGTCGGCGTGCTCGTCCAGGAAGGCGACCAGCAGCTCGATGTAGGCCGGCCGGCACTTGGCGTCGCCGATCGAGTTCAGCTGCAGCTCGACCGCGCGCGCACCGACGCGCCGGTACCACCGGTGCTGCAGCCCGATCACCTCGGCGTCCACCGCCGGATCCTCCGACCCGACGACCTCCACGCCGAACTGGTAGTGCTCGCGGAACCGCCCCCGCTGCACGCGGTTGTAGCGGAACATCGGCGCCAGGTACCACAGCTTCACGGGCTGCGGCTGGCGGCTCATCCCGTCCTCGATGTAGGCGCGGATCACGCCCGCCGTGCCCTCGGGGCGCAGGGTCAGCGACCGGTCGCCGCGATCGGTGAAGGTGTACATCTCCTTCTTGACGACGTCCGACTCCTCGCCCGACGTGCGGGTGAACACGCGCGTGTCCTCGAAGGTCGGCGTGACGATCTCGCCGAAGCCGGCCGCCTCGAACAGCCCGCGCGCCTGCTCGACGATCCACCGCCTGCGGACGGCGTCGTCGCCCCACCAGTCCTTGGTGCCGGGGGGCCGCTGGTAGGTGCCGCTCATGACCGCAGCGACCCCAGGAACGGGTTGGTCTGGCGCTCGCGCTCGAGCGTCGTCGCCGGCCCGTGCCCGGAGGCGACGATCGTCTCGCCGGGCAACGCGTCCATCAGCCGGCGGATGCTGGCGACCAGCGTGTCCATGTCGCCGCCCTCCAGATCGGTGCGGCCGATGCTGCCGGCGAACAGCACGTCGCCGGAGAAGACGATGCCGTCGGTGGCGTACGCGATCGACGCCGGCGAGTGGCCCGGCACGGAGAAGGTGCGGAACTCGATCCCGGCGATCCCGACGGTCTCATCACCTTCCAGCAGGTGCTGCGGCTCGTACGGCGCGTCCTGGTGCTCACGCAGCCTGTCGGCCTCGCCGCGCGGCGCCCAGACCTCGACGTCGTAGGCGTCGGCCAGTCCCTTGACTCCGCCGATGTGGTCGATGTGCCCGTGCGTGACCAGGATCCCCCGCGGCGACCAGCCGCGATCGTCCAGGACACGCGCGACCGTCTCCGGCGTGTCGCCGGGATCGACGACCACCGCATCCGAGGAGCCGGGCTGGGCCGCCAGGTAGCAGTTCGTCCCGTACACGCCCAGCGGCATGCTGACGACCTCGAGCGTCACCCCTGCTGCTTGAGCCAGCGGTTGTAGAGGAACCGGTCCATCATGTAGCCGAACGGCACCAGCCAGATGAAGAACAGGCCGGCCTGCAGCAGCGACTGGGCCGGGGTCGGGTTTCCGCCCAGCGGCAGCACCTGCACGAAGATCAGCAGCCCTGCGGCGAACAGCAGCGCCCGCTTGACCGCGCGGCTGACCGACGGCGGCTGCGGCGTGCGCCCACGTCCGCTCGTCCGCTTGGGCGACGGTGCCCGCTCCGGCTTCGGCTCGTCGTCGTCGGACGGGAGACGCCGGGCGTGCTCCTTGGCCCGCATGTACTTCCGCCGCTGTTGCTTCTTCGTCGCCATCGGAGAGCAAAGTCTACCGGTGCGGCGTGGGCCACCCTACAGCTCCGACAGCTCGCCCAGCAGGCCGCGCGCCTCGTCCTCGCGGCCCGACCGCTCGGCCGTGGCGAGCCGGTCGAGTAGCTCCCTGGCCCGATCGCGGTTGGGCGAATACGCCAGCCGATCCTGATAGATCGCCGTCGCCTCGTCGAGCATCGACCGCGACTGCACGGGGACGGGCACCGGCTCCGGCTCGGGAGCTGGATCGTCCGCGGGCTCGGGAATGGGCGCCGGCAGCTCGGGCGGCGGGCCGAGCACCTCTCCGGACGCCGGTGCCCGGAGCTCCGTCTCGGGATCCTGCGTGTCCTCCTCCCACGGCTGGTCGGCGACCAGCGATTCCGCGGGCGGGAGCTTGACGGCAAGCACCGTCCAGACGGCACCGGCGCCGGCGGCCGTCGCGACCTGCAGCAGCCAGGTCAGCAGCCGCTCGCTCTGTGTGAACGTGACGCCCGCGACCTCGCCGCGGAGCGCCACGATCGTGGCGCCGATCGCCACCGCGACGGCGACCAGGGCAAAGCCGACGGCGAGCCCTCCGGCGGCGCGCGAGACATCGCGGCGGTAGCCGCCCAGCCGCGCGTCGTGGGCGAGCGCCCACCACAGCACGACCAGGCCGGCCGTGAACCAGGCCGTGGACTCGATCCGCAGCTCCCACAGTCCGAGCAGCAGCCGGTCATACCACGCCAGCAGCGCGGCGCCGGTGGTCGCGCGCGACGCCTCGACCAGCGCGTCCACGGTGACCGCGACACCGACCAGCGTCATGGCGACGCCGATCAACCCGACGGCCTCGACCGCGGGCATGCGGTCGATCCGGTCGCGCAGCTCATTCACAGATGGACACCCCGCTTGTAGGTCGCCGCGGCCACGCGGCCGCCGAGGTGGTACGACGCATACAGCCAGTCGTCCGCGTCGAGCAGCACGACGTCGCCGTCGTACCCGGGTGCGATGCGGCCCAGCCGCTCGCTTCGGCCCAGCACCCAGGCGGCGTTGACCGTGCAGGCACCAAGCGCCTCGCCGGGCGTCATGCCGAGCTGCATACAGGCCAGGGACATGACCAGCGGCAGCGAGTCGCAGAACGCGCTGCCCGGATTGAAGTCGGTCGCCAGGCAGACCGTAGCGCCGCCGTCGATCAGCCCGCGGGCAGGTGGCCGCGGCAGGTCGAGCATCAGCACGCAGGCGGGCAGCAGCACCGCCGCCACCTCGCTGTCGCACAGCGCGGCGACACCCCGCTCGCCGGTCGCCTCGAGGTGGTCGACCGAGCGCGCGCCCAGCCGGACGGCCAGCTCAACCCCACCTCCCTCCGAGAACTGGTCGGCGTGCAACCGCAGGGCCAGCCCATGGCGGGCCGCCGCCTGCAGGTAGCGCTCGGCCTGTGCCCGGTCGAAGGCGCCGCGCTCGAGGAACACGTCGGCGGCCTCGGCGGCCGGCGCGGCGGCGGGCAGCACATCCTCGATCACGAAGTCGATGTACGCGTCGGCGTCGTCCCACTCCGGCGCCACCGCGTGCGCTCCCAGGAACGTCGGCACCGTCTCGATCCGGTGGGGCAGCGATGCGGCCTCGAGCATGGCCAGCTCGGTGTCACGATCGAGCCCGTACCCGGACTTGACCTCGGCCGTGGTCGTCCCCTGGGCGGCCATCCATCCCAAATGCCGCTCCAGCACCATGCCCAGGGTGCCCTGGGCGGCCGCCTCCCGCGTCGCCCGCACCGAGCTGGCAATGCCTCCACCGGCGGCATGGATCTCCTCGTATCCGGCGCCGCCGGCTCGCAGCTCGAACTCGCCGGCCCGGTCGCCGCCGAAGGCTGCGTGGGTGTGGCAGTCGACCAGGCCGGGGATCGCCGCCCGGCCACCGGCGTCGACCACCTCCAGACCACCGTGCGCCGCGAGGACGGCGTCGCGGGGGCCGGCGGCCTCGATCCGTCCGTCCACGATGGCCACCGCCGCGTCCCGGGTCACGTCCACGGCGCCCAGCTCCGGTCCCCGCAGCGGCGCGCGGTCGCCGGCCGGCGACGCCAGCATGCCGATGTTGTCGATCAGGATGGAGGCGCGGGCGCTAGGCGCGGCCATAGGCGGGGATCGTACCGCCCGACAACGGGGCCGACTCGTCGCCGCAGAGCCACTCGATGGCGGCTGCCATCTCCTCGCCGGTCGTCCATCTCGAGAAGTCCGCGTCCGGGTTCTCCTCCCGGTTGCGCGGCGTGTCGACGATGCTCGGGACGATCACGTTGGCGCGCACGCCCTTGCTCCGCACCTCAACGTCGATCGCCTGCATCAGGGCGATCACCGCGGCCTTGCTGACGATGTACGCCGACGCGCCGGCGAACGGCCGCACGGCTGCCCGCGAGCCGACGAAGACGATCGACCCGGAGCCCTGCTCGAGCATCTGCCCGAGCGCGGCGCGGCTGATCAGGTAGGCCGTGTCCAGGTTGAGGGCCAGCTGCTTGCGCCAGACGTCCAGCGACTGCTCGTGTACCGGGCCGGCGGCGGCGAACCCGCCGGCGACGCAGGCCAGCGCGTCGATCCTGCCGAACCGCTCGATCGTGGCGTCGACGACCGCCTCGGCGGAGTCGGCGTCGGTCAGATCGGCCTCGGCGACCAGCACGCCATCCGGCAGGTCGGTTTCGCCGCGTGTCGTCGCGCACACGTTCCAGCCCCGGTCGAGGAAGCGGTCGAGCACGGCGCGGCCCCAGCCGCCGGTGACTCCGGTCAGGATCGCGGTCTTGCCAGACATGGCATCAGCCCTCCATCGGCAGGCGCACGCCCTTTGCGTGCGCGGTGTCGATAGCGTCTTCGTAGCCGGCGTCAGCGTGACGCGCGACACCGATTCCCGGGTCGTTGGTCAGCACGCGCTCCAGCCGCTCGTCCATCTCGTCGGTGCCGTCGGCGACGATCACCATGCCGGCGTGGATCGAGTTGCCGATTCCGACACCGCCTCCGTGGTGCACCGACACCCAGCTGGCGCCTCCCGCCGTCGAGAGCAGCGCGTTCAGGATCGGCCAGTCGGCGATGGCGTCCGAGCCGTCCTTCATGGCCTCCGTCTCGCGGAACGGCGACGCCACCGACCCGGTGTCCAGATGATCGCGCCCGATCACGATCGGTGCGGACACCTCACCGCGCCGGACGAGGTCGTTGAACAGCAGGCCGGCCTTCGCCCGGTCGCCCTGGCCCAGCCAGCAGATCCGGCACGGCAGGCCCTGGAACGCGATTCGCTCCGGGGCGATCTTCAGCCAGTGCTGCAGCAGCGCGTCGTCGGGGAACGCCTCGAGCAGCGCCCGGTCGATCGTCGCGATGTCCTGCGGGATCGCCCGAGATCGCGGCCCAGCGGAACGGGCCGGCGCCCCGGCAGAACAGCGGGCGGATGTACGCGGGCACGAAGCCCGGGAAGTCGAACGCCCGCTCGTAGCCGGCGTCGCGGGCCTCGGTACGCAGGTTGTTGCCGTAATCGAACACGTGGCTGCCCGCGTCCTGGAAGGCGACCATCGCCTCGACGTGGGCGACCGCCGTCTCCTGGGCGGCCCGCACGTAGGCGTCGGGATCGCGCTCGCGCAGCGCGAGGGCATCCTCGTACGCCATCCCCCGCGGCACGTAGCCGTTGAGCATGTCGTGGGCCGAGGTCTGGTCGGTGACCAGGTCGAAGTGCACCCCGCGGCGCGCCAGCTCGGGGAACACGTCGCCGGCGTTGCCCAGCAGGCCGACAGAGATCCCGTTGCCCTGCTCGGCCGCACGCTGCACGCGGTTCACCGCGTCGTCGAGATCGTCGGCCACCTCGTCCAGGTAGCGCGTCTCCAGGCGGCGCTCGATGCGGTGAGGATCGACCTCCACGTTCAGGCTGGCGGCGCCGGACAGGGACGCGGCAAGCGGCTGCGCACCGCCCATCCCACCCAGGCCCGCGGTGAGGATGGTGCGACCCGAGAGGTTGGGTGAGCCCCAGTGCTTCTCGCCGGCGGCGGCGAACGTCTGGAACGTCCCCTGCAGGATCCCCTGGGTGCCGATGTAGATCCACGACCCGGCGGTCATCTGGCCGAACATCGTCAGGCCCTCGGCCTCGAGCCGCCGGAACTCGTCCCAGGTCGCGAACCGCGGCACGAGCAGCGAGTTGGCGATCAGCACGCGCGGCGCGCCGCGGTGCGTCCGGAACACCGCCACCGGCTTGCCCGACTGGACCAGCAGCGTCTCGTCGTCGCCCAGGTCGAGCAGCGACGCGACGATCGCGCGCAGCGCCTCGTGGCTGCGCGCGGCGCGGCCCGAGCCGCCGTAGACCACCAGCTTGGTGGGATCCTCGGCGACCTCGGGATCGAGGTTGTTGCAGAGCATCCGCAGCGCCGCCTCCTGCTGCCAACCGCGGCAGTTGAGCTCTCCGCCGCGCGGCGCGTGGATGTCGGCGAGGTCGCCGACCAGCGACTCGACGAGCGACGAGTGAGCCGTGGTTGCCACGGCCTCACGCTACCACGCAACAACGGGGTCAGACCCCTTTGTTGCATCTACACTCGCGGCATGGCGGGAGCGCTGGTCACCGGCGGCACGCAGGGGCATCGGCCTCGAGTGCGCGCGCAGCCTGCGGCGGCTGGGCTTCGGCGTCGCCGTCTGTAGCCGCCACCCAGAGGACGTGACGGCCGTCGCCGGCGAGGCGGAGCTCGCCCGGGTCTGCGACGTCACCGACCGGGACGCGGTCGGCGCCCTGGCCGACGAGGCGGCGGCGGCGCTGGGCGGCCTGGCGGTCGTGGTCGCCAACGCCGGCGTGCTGACCGAGCGAGCGCTGCTGGCCGACACGCCGGCCGATGTTTGGGAGTCCACGCTACGGGTCAACGTGGTGGGCGTGGCCAACACCCTCGCAGCCGCGACGCCGCACCTCCGCCGCAGCCGCGGGTACGCGTTCGTGATCTCGTCGATCGCGGGGCACGAGGGGATGGCCGAGTTCGGCGCTTACTCGGCGTCCAAGTGGGGCCTTCGAGGGCTGACCCGGACGTTCATCCAGGAGGAGGCGCCGAGGGGCGTGCGCGCCACCGTCATCTCCCCCGGCCTGGTCGACACGCGGATGGGCGATGCAGCCGGGTTCGGCGGCGAGCGCCTGCGCCCGTCGGACGTCGCCGCCACCCTCGAGTGGTGCCTCGCGCTCTCGCCGGCCGCGCTCGTCCGCGAGGTCGTACTCGAGCGGATGGCCGCCGTATGAGAGCCGCCCGGCTGGCGCTGCTGGCCGTCGCCGCGCTGCTCGCGCTGCCGGCGACCGCACAGGCCCGCAGTCTCGGGCTCGCCCTGATCTCCAAGGGCCTCAAGAACCCGCTGTTCGTGGCCACCGCGCCCGGCGACTCCAGCCGCATCTTCATCGTGCTCAAGGGCGGCTCGATCCGCATCCTGCACGACGGGCGCCTGCTCAAGCGGCCGTTCCTGAACATCTCCGACCGGGTCTCCACAGGCGGGGAGCAGGGACTGCTGTCGATGGCCTTCGACCCCGGCTACCAGACCAACCACCGGGTCTTCGTCTCGTACACCAACCGCGCCGGCGACACGCGTGTGACCGCCTACCACGCGGCCAGCCCGAACCGCCTGAACCCGTTCACCATGCGGATCTACCTGCGTGTCAACCAGCCCTACTCGAACCACAACGGCGGGCACATCGCGTTCGGCCCGGACGGCCGGCTGTACGTCGGGCTGGGCGACGGCGGCAGCGAAGGCGACCCCCAGGAGCGGGCGCTCAACCCGCACTCGCGGTTCGGCAAGATCCTGCGCATGGACGTCAGCCGGTTCCCGGCGCCGACCGGGATCTACGCGCTCGGGCTGCGCAACCCGTGGCGCTTCTCGTTCGACCGGGCGAACGGCGACCTCTATATCGGCGACGTCGGCCAGGGCCGCTACGAGGAGATCGACCGGATCCCGCACGGCACGCCGCCGGGGACGAGCCTCGGCTGGAGCTACTACGAGGGATTCGCGGTCTACAAGCGCCAGCCGATCGACCGCCGCCACCTGCGCTTCCCGATGCGCGCCTACCCGCACAACCCCGGCGGCAACTGCGCCGTCACCGGCGGCTACGTCTACCGCGGCTCCATCGTCCCCCTGCGCGGCTACTACCTGTACGCGGACTTCTGCTCGGGCACGGTCTGGCGGCAGAAGCCCGGCGGCAGGCCCGCCCAGACCGGCTTCAGCCACAAGGTGCACCTGATCTCGTCGTTCGGCGAGGGCGCCAACGGTGGCCTCTTCCTGACGACGCTCGGCGGGCGCGTCTACCGCATCGTCCCGGTCAGCTGAGCGGGCCGGCGGCGGCCTCCACCGCCGCCAGCAGGGAGCCGTCGCGAATACCGCCGGCAACCGACTCGATGTCCGCCGTCAACGACCGGTCGTCTGCCAGGTGCGGCGAGCGCTCGCGCAGCGCCGCGTGCAGCGCGGCCACGCCGGGGCCTGGGCGAAGCGGCGCGAGGAAGTCGATGCCCTGGGCGCCGCACAGCAGCTCGACGGCCAGAACCCGCTCGACGTTGGCGCACACGTGCCAGCAGTGGACGGCCGCCGTGGCGCCCATCGAGACGTGATCCTCCTGCCCCGCCGACGTCGGGATCGAGTCCACGGACGCCGGGTGCGCCAGCACCTTGTTCTCGGCGACCAGGCTGGCGGCGACGTAGTGCGGGATCATGAAACCCGAGTTCAGGCCACCCTCCTCGGTCAGGAACGGCGGCAGCCCCTCGCTCATGGTCGGGTTGACCATCCGCTCGATCCGCCGCTCGGCGATGCCGGCCAGCTCGGCCAGGGCGATCGTCGCGGTGTCGAGCGCGATGGCAACGGGCTCGCCGTGGAAGTTGCCGTTCGACAGAACCTCGCCGGCCTCGGCGAACACCAGCGGGTTGTCGGTCGCGGCGTTCACCTCGATCGAGACGACCCGCCGGACGTAGTCCAGCGCGTCCCGGCATGCCCCGTGCACCTGCGGCGAGCAGCGCAGCGAGTAGGCGTCCTGGACGCGGCCGCACCAGCGGTGGGATTCGTTGATCTCGGAGTTGTCCAGCAGGGCGTACATGTTCGCCGCAGAGGCAACCTGCCCGGGGTGCGGCCGCAGGGCCTGGATCTCTGGCGAGAACGGCGTGCGCGACCCGCGCACCGCCTCGACCGAGAGCGACGCCGCCAGGTCGGCGATCTTGACCAGCCGGTCGGCCCTGGCCAGTACCAGCGCGCCGATCGCCGTCATGAACTGGGTGCCGTTGATCAGGGCCAGCCCCTCCTTGGCCCCGAGCACCAGGGGCTCGAGCCCGGCGCGGCGGAGCGCCTCGGCCCCCGGCAGCAGCTCGCCGCCGATCTCCGCCTCGCCCTCGCCGACCAGCGGCAGCGCCAGATGAGCGAGCGGGGCCAGGTCGCCGCTGGCGCCCAGCGAGCCGCGAGACGGCACCCGCGGGTGCACGCCGGCGGCGAGCAGCGCCAGCAGCAGCTCGACCGTCTCCCGCCGTACGCCCGACGCGCCGGTGGCCAGCGCGTTGGCCCGCAGGAGGATCGCCGCGCGCACGACCTCGGTCGGGAACGGCTCGCCGACGCCGCAGGCGTGGCTGCGCAGCAGGTTGAGTTGCAGCCGCGCGACCTCGTCATGAGCGATGGCGACGTCGACGAACCGGCCGAAGCCGGTGTTCACGCCGTAGGTCGGCGTGCCCGACTCGACCGCCCGCTCGATCAGCGCGCGCGACGCCGCGATCCGCTCGATCGCCCGGTCACCGAGCCGCACCGTCGCGCGGCCAAGCGCCACGCTCTCGACATCCTCGACGGCCAGGCCGTCCCCGGTCAGCTCGATCTCGATCGCCACGCGCGCGTCAGTCTACGCGTGCGGTGCAGGAATCTGCGCGGCGGCCGCTAATGCGACTTGGTACAAGCGCCCATGACCTTCGAGACCTCGCATACGGCCGTCGAGGCCCGGCTACTCGACGACGCTCTCCGCCCCGGCGCGCGGGTGCTGGAGATCGGGTGTGGCCGCACCACGCGGCTGGAGCGGCGGCGGGGATGGATCGCCGAGCTGGTGGGCGTGGACGTCGATGTCGAGGCCGGTCGCGAGAACCCGATCCTCGACCGCTTCGTCGCCGCCGACTGCTGCGCGGAGCTGCCCTTCCCCGACGCGAGCTTCGACCTCGTCTATGCGAACTTCGTCGTCGAGCACCTGGAGCGCCCCAAAGCCGCCTTCGCCGAGTGGCGCCGGGTGCTGACGCCCGGAGGAGCGCTGATCGTGATCACCACCAACATCGCCAACCCGCTGATGCGCGCGGCGCACCTGCTGCCCCAGCACGCACGCGTCGCGGTCAAGCGCCGCGGCGCGGGAGCCGTCGAGCGCGACGTGTTCCCCGCCGTCTACCGGGCGAACACGCCCGATGCGCTGGACGCGACGCTTCGCGGGTGCGGGTTCTCGACGGTCGCGCTGTGCATGGTCGCGACGCTGCACCGCTACGCCGGCAGGCATCGCGGCTGCGCGCGGCTCCTGCGGGGCGCAGAGCACGCGCTGCCTGACCGTCGCCGGTCGACCATCGTGGCCGAGTACCGGGCTGCTACTCGAACTCGCCGCTGACGGCGACCTCGAGCATCCGGTCGGCGTCCATGCCTGGGAGGCGCAGCATCTCGCCCGCAGCGCGCGCGGCCACGCGCGCGGGCATCAGGCCCACCAGCTCGGAGCCCGCGACCGCCACGCCGCGCTCCGCCGCCAGCTCCTCGATGCGTGCGACCAGATCCTGGAGCGGCGTCGCCTCGATGTCGATCAGGTTGGTCGACACCTGCGCCCGGCCGCTGCTGCGCAGCACGAGCCCGATTGCCTGGACGCCGGGCAGGCCCCCGTCCCGTTCCCGGATCGCCGCGGCGATCGAGCGGGCGGTCTCCAGGTCGCCGGACTCCAGATCGACGTTGAACGCGACCAGCGGGCGGCGCACGCCGAGCAGCACCGCCCCTGCCGTCGGGTGCAGCTCGGGCGGGCCGGCCAGCGGCTCGGTCTCACCCGCTGCCATCCGTTCGGCCAGCCCCTCGACGCCGCCCTGGCGGTAGAAGGCGGGCCGCCGGCCGTCCCCGAGCTCGCCGTAGCCGAGCACCGGCACTCCGATCATCGCGATCCGCCGGGCGAGCACCCGGGCGGCGCGCTCCGGCCGCTCGTCGCCGTCGGCGAACCGCACAATGGGCACCACATCCGCCGCACCGACCCGCGGGTGGACACCCTCGTGGCGCGTCAGGTCGATGCGGGCCGCGGCCACGGCGATGCCCGCCGCCAGCGCCTCGACCAGCTCGTCGGGGCCGCCGGCGACCGTGAACACCGACCGGTTGTGGTCGCCGTCCGCGTGGACGTCGAGCACCCTCCCGCCGGCGTCGCCCATCGCGCTGCCGATCGCGTCCAGCACGGACGCGTCACGGCCTTCGGAGAAGTTGGGGACGGCCTCGAGCAAGTGCCCGTTCATGTCATGAGCCGGCCTTCGTCGAGATCCACGGGGACTCCACCGGCGCGCTCACCTTACGCCGCCGCCGCGACCGCCGCATCATCCTCGTGCCGACCAGCAGCAGGAGCACCGTCAGCACGGTCAGGATCAGGTGCCAGGGCACCACGACGTACTTCACCTGCGGTGCCGTCAGCGCGCTGGTGTCGTTGTAGTAGAGCTTGACGTCGGCCGTCCCGCTGGCGACCACAGGCCCCGGCGTCCAGCTGGCGTCGATCGTGCGGGTCGAGTCCGGAAGGATTGTGTAGGTCGGCGCCTTGATCGTCTTCCCGCCGCTGGGCAGGCCGAACTTCGTCGCGAACGTGGTGCCGCCATGGAGGATGTTGAAGAAGGTGTTGCCCTGGTTCTGCACCTCGACGTGCGCGGTCACCGTCGGCCGGAACAGCCAGTCGCCGATCGCGCCCAGCTTGTCCGAGGAGTGGATCACGTCCGACAGCGAGAGCCAGCTGACGTCGACCGACGCGATCTTCGCGGCGCCCTTCATGACCAGGCCGCTACCGTCCGGGTTGGCCACGCCTGCGGCCAGCAGCGAGGCGACTGCCGGCCTGTACTTGACGTTGGAGCCGGGCTTGGTGCTGACGTCCCGCGAGCGGAAGATGACGGCCAGCGTGTGGGTGCCCAGCGCGGCGTCCTTGGGCACGTGGATCGTCAGCGTCACGCGGAACCGGGCGTTGGCCGGCACCTTGAGGACGTCCTGATCGAGCGACGACCATGGCGCCGCCGACCCGGGCAGCGTCGCCGGCGGCTTGAACTGGACGTCGCTGGCCGAGCTGATCGTGTAGTCGTTGAAGTACGCGTCCAGCGTCAGCGGACTGTCGCCCTTGTTGACGATATCGATGTCCGTGTGGGCGACCTGGCCGGGGATCAGCTTCATCTGCAGCTTCGACGGTGCGACGCCGAAGTCCAGCGTGTCCGGCGCGCCGGCCGCGCCGGCGCTGCCGCCCGAGACGAGCAGCGCCGCGATCGCGCAGAGCATCAGGAGTGGATGGCGTCGCATGGGTCCTCCTAGGGAGTCAGGGCGATGTAGGTGAGCGAGGTCTGAAACGAGTTGGCCGAGATCGGGTCGGCGTAGGTCACGGTCAGCTGCATGTCGAGCGGGCTTGCCGCCCCTGACGACGACGTGGCGTTGCCCGATGTGACCGTCGTGGCGGTGGTCGACAGCGGCGTGAACACGCCGGTGGATCCGCCCAGCCGCCAGCCCAGGCGGGTCAGCGGAAACACCTTGCCGAGCCCGTCACCGAAGTCGCCGGAGCCGGCCACGGTCAGCGACCACGGCGCGTTCGACGTGACCGTCGCCGTCAGCGCCGACGGGCGGGTGAACGGCGACGACAGCGGGTCAACCGTGCCGAACTCGACGGAACCGGACGACAGCGACAGCGACACCTGCGGCGCAACGCCCAGCGAGAGATCATCGAAGCTGCCTCGACCGAGCCCGTTGACCGTCGGCCGGACGGTGACCGACGTCGTCGTCGAGCGCGTCGTGAACGAGGTCGAGTACAGCGTCCACGGCGTCGTGCCGGAGGCGCCCCCGAGCGTTGTCGTCGCGCCGCTGGGCGACTCGGTGACCACCACCCGCGCAGTGCCCGAGGTCAGCGCGATGGTGCTGATCGCGGCCTCCAGCAGGTACGTCGTCGACGGGGTGACGGTGACGGTCTGGCCGGCGTAGCCGCCGAACGAGTCGTCGCCTCCGAACAGCTGCAGCGACTCCGCGCCGGTGTTGGCCGGCGCGACGCGGTCGGGCACGAGTCCCGGCCGGCCGGCCGTAGGCACGATCGTGCTCCAGCCGCTGGGCACCGCCGCGGTGACGCTGGGCGCCGAGAACCGGAACTGCCGCGTCTGGTTGGTGCCGTTGACGGCAAACGTGCCGTCCGCGCCCGACGTCAGCGCGGTGTCGGTGCGGGTCAGGGACGTGGTGCCGCCGCCCGACGTCGGCGTCGCCGAACAGGACAACGTCGACCCGGTCGCGGAGAAGACGACGCGGTACGACGTGCCGGATTGCACCGGCATATTAGTCGTCCCCAGCACGGTGTCCGTGCTCGACGAGCGCCGCTGGATGACCAGCGCGCCGGAGCGGACGCCGCAGCCGTAGAACCCGACGCCGCTCTGCCATCGCAGCATCGCCCCGCCGACCAGGTTGGCCGACGTCGCCAGCGGCGTCGTCGTCACCGTGATCGTCGTGTCGCTCCAGTCCTGCGAGTACTGGATGATCGCCACGTCGGTCGTGTTGGCGATGCCGAACGACGTGATCGCGTTGCCTCCGTAGGTGTAGCCACCGGACGCCGAGCGCCAGGCGTTGCCATCCGGGATCGTGTCCGAGAACACGGTCTGCACGGCACCCTGCGTCTCGAAGCCGGGGTTCGCGATCAGGTTGGTCGCGGCGGAGGCGGGCACGGCGGAGCAGGCCAGCAGCAGGCAGGCCGATGCAAGCACGCCGCACAGGATCCGGGGTGACACGTTCCCGTGGTGGTTCAAAGCGGACGGTTGGATTCCTGCCGGAGACACACGAGCGGGGCGGCCGCTCCGAACACGCGGCCACCCCGCATCGCCGTCAGCTCCGAGGGAGAGCTACGGAGTCGAGGCGGTGTACGTGAGCACCGCCTGGTAGTTGCTGCCGGTGGTGTTCGGCGCGTCGCCGAACTGCAGCGTCAGCTGGTACCCGAGGGTGGTCGAGGTACCGGCGTTGGTGGTCGCGGCGCCGGTCGCAACCGAGTTGGTGCCGGTCACCAGCGTGTTGTACGCACCGCCGTTGGCGGAGAGTCCGAGGCGGCCGATCGGGATCGTCCCGGTGCCCGTCGGGGTCTCGGTGAAGTTGGCCGGAGCGGCCACCGTCAGCGTCCAGGGGGCGTTCGCCTTCACGGTCGCCGTGCCGCCGGCGGCGGTGTACGGCGTCAGCGGGTCGACCTGTCCGAAGTCGACGATCGGCTGGGAGAGGGCGAGCTGCACGGACGCCCGGTTCGTGAACTTGACCGTCTGCGTCGCAGTGGCGGTCGTGGGCGGCGCGGCCATTGCGGGGAGGGCGCAGATCCCGGCCACGACGGCCACGACAGCACCCGCCAGCGCGATGCGCATGCGGTTCATGTAGGTGTTCCTCCTGGGGGATGGAAGCGTGCCGCGAGCACGGCACGAGGCGAAAAACAGCATCGACCGGCCAACCGTCCGATTCATGCCCCCTTTGGGGGAACTACCGGACGCGCGCAGCCCGCCGATCCCGCAGATGGGTGACTCCGTGAGACCCGAACGGGCGACAGCCCGGCTTTCCCGTTTTCCGATCATGTTCTTGCGGATCGAAAAAGGCAAACCCGCCGCGAGGTGGGCACGCAAAGCAAGAGGTCTCGTACGAGACGGCTCGGCTGCCGAATCCCGATCCGCTCATCGCAGGCCGACGACTCGACGAGGCGGAGGAACTGTGCGGAGCGGATTCACTGGGGCGATGATCTTGACGATCGTCGCGCTTGCGCTCCCGGGGGTAGGCACCTCGGATGCGCACCTCGATCCGAATCGATACGGAGTGCGGACGGTGAAGGCTGCGGGGGGCAGTGTCACCGATGTGACAGTGAGCTTCACCGTCCGCCCCGTCATCGTCCTGGTGGTCGACGACTCGGGCCGGCCGCTCGCGGTCTGGTCGAACGTCGGCCACCGGCCGACCACCGGTCAGCTGGCCGGCCTCCGCATCCGCCGCGGATCTGTGCACGGCGCCGACCTGGCGCCGACGCCGGCGCTGCGTGCCTCCGCGGCCGCTGCGCTGGACGCGGCCGACTGGTCGCGTCGAGGGCGGATCTGGGCCTCCTAGGTGGATTGACCACACACCTGCGCGACGGCTGACGTTGTCCGGGCCTCCCGCGAGCCTTGTGGATGTCGAAGTCCATAGGTCGCAAAGGAGGCCCGGATGATGCAGGGTATGCAGCCGCCCCGTCGGATGCGGTACTCGTTGGAGTCGCGGTGTCGGTTCGTGCGGTTGGTGAAGGACGAGCGGATGGCGCCGGAGGCGGCGGCGAGAGCGTGTGGCGCGCATCGGGCGACCGGGTATCGGTGGCTGGCGCGGTTTGAGGCTGGCGGGTGGGCGGCGTTACGGGATCAGCCCTCGACGCCGAGGATGCAGCCGCGGCGGCTGTCGGCTGAGGTTGAATCGCAGATTGTCGCTGTCAGGCAGGCCACGCAGGCGGGGCCGGTTGTGATCGCCGCGATCACGGGACGACCGGCGTCGACGGTCGGTAAGGTGCTGCGCCGCTGGGGTTGCTCTCGCTTGCCACGAGCCGAGCGTGATCCGGTGCGCCGCTACGAGCGGGAGCGGCCGGGCGAGCTGCTGCATGTCGATACCAAGCAGCTGGGCCGCTTCCACGTGGTCGGAAAGCGGATCCTCAAAGACGGCGTGCACCGTAACCGGCGGGCGGGCTGGCAGCACCTCCACGTCGCGATCGATGATCACTCACGGCTTGCCTACACCGAAGTCCTGGCCGGCCAAGACCGCACCGCATGCGCAGCGTTTCTGCGCCGCGCCGTCGCCTGGTACGCCGACCACGGCATCCAGATCGAGCGGGTGCTCTCCGACAACGCCAAGGCGTATCACTCGCACCACTGGCGCGACACCTGCCGCCAGCTCGGCATCCAGCGCCGCTACACGCGACCCTACACGCCACGCACCAACGGCAAGGCCGAAGCCTTCATCAAGACCATGCTCCGAGAATGGGCGTACCGCTACGCCTACCCATCCTCACACCACCGCGCTCGCGCTCTCGCCGGCTGGACACGCTGGTATAACCGACGAAGACCACACGGCTCACTCGGCGGCAAGCCACCGATCAGCCGCGTCGCACACCTCCGTGGTCAGTACACCTAGGCCGTCGCGTCGCGACGGGCGGCGCGGTGCTCGAGCAGCAGGCAGGCGAGGAGTACCGCGACCAGCACAAGCAGTTGCGCCGCGGCTGATCCCGAGGTGCCGACCGGAATCGTCGCCAGCGCCAGCAGCGCGGCGAGTGCCCGCCACCGGGCGGTGCCGATGCCGAGGGTGCGGCGGAACAGCGCATCGCCGACGAGGAAGAGCGCGACGCCTGACGCGAGCAGCACCGCCCGGGTGGTGGAAAGCTCGCCGGACGGGTGGCCGGTCGCCTCGTGGAGCGTGGACGCCGCGAGCACGATGCCAAGCAGGATCAGGAGGTGCCAGTAGAAGTAGCCGACGAGCACCAGCACCGGCTGGCGTTGCGGCGGGGCGGCGACGATCGCCTCCTCCGCGCGCTGATCGTCGCCGCCGAAATACGTCCACCAAAGCACGGCGCTGAGCGCAAGTCCGAGCAGGGCGACCAGCACCAGCGGCGCGTCGATCGCGTGGCCGGCTCCGGCGATGCCGACCCCGACGGCGACGACCGACTCGCCGATCGCGATCAGCACGACCAGCCCGTGGCGCTCGACGAAGTGCGAAATGGAGATCTCGAAGCCCTCGACGCCACCGGCGAGGAACGGCGTGCTCAGCTCGAGCAGCAGCGCGCCGAGCCACAGCACGTACTGCGCGTCGCCGCCCGCGATCCCGCCGATCAGCACGAGCAGCGCCGATCCGAGATTGAAGGGCACGAGGCGCAGGATGGCCCGCCGCGAGCTTTCCGACGAGGTGCGCAGGTAGAGCCCCGAGTGGACGACGACCACGGCCAGGTATCCGATGCCGAACGCCAGCCCTGCGCCGCTGAACGCCGTCGGGATCGCCAGTGCCTGCACGAAGAACGCGCCCATCCCACCGAGCAGCAGCAGGCGCCGCGGGGTGCTGTTCGGCGCGACGGCGTTGGTCAGCCAGGCGTACGCGCCGTACATCCACCAGATCAGCCCGAGCATCAGCACCGCGCGCGCAAGCCCCGCCGCCCCGGTGTGCTCGCCGATCACCGCAGTCAGCTGGGTGATCGTGAACACGAATACGAGATCGAAGAACAGCTCGAGCGTCGAGACCCGAACCGGTGCGTTGGCGTCGTCCGCCACGCGGGCATTCTGCTCCACCGGGTGACGTAGAGTCACGGGCGTGCTGGACACCCTCTTCTCCCCCCTCGCGCTCGGCCCGGTCGAGATCCGAAACCGGATCGTCTCGACGTCGCATCAGACGAGCCTCGTCCACGACCACCTGCCGACCGCCGACCTGATCGCCTACCACGAGACCCGAGCGCGCGGAGGGGTCGGGCTGATCTGCGTCGAGGCGACGGCGACCCATCACACCGGGCTGCTGACGGCGCACACGATCGGCGGCTACCTGCCCGAGATCGTGCCGGTCTTCCGACGGCTATCCGACGCCGTGCACGCGCACGGTGCGAAGATCATGGTGCAGCTCTTCCACGGCGGCCGCGAGGTGATCGCCTCGCCGCCCCGGCCGGCGGCGGTGGCGCCGTCCAGCGTGCCCAGCCCGCGGTTCAAGTCGGAGCCGCGCGCGCTCTCGCGACGGGAGATCAGGGAGATGATCGACGGCTACCGGCAGGCGGCGGTGCACGCCGCGCAGGGCGGGATCGACGGCGTCGAGGTGTGCGCCGGGTTCAACTACCTGCCGACCCAGTTCCTCTCTCCCCACGTCAACCGGCGGACGGACGAGTACGGCGGCTCGTTCCAGAACCGGGTGCGCTTCCTGCGCGAGGTGTGCGAGGCGATGCGCGAGGGCATCGGGCCAGACGGCGCCGTCGGCTGCCGGCTGACGGACGAGCACTGGTCGCCCGACGCCAACACGGAGGACGAGCTGGCCGAGGCGGCGCGCGTGCTGAGCGACGCCGGGCTGATCGACTACCTGTCGGTCGCCCTCGGCTCCTCGACCACCTACCGCGGCTCGAGCTGGATCGTGCCGCCCTCGCCGATCGAGCACAACGCGATCGTGCCGTTCGCCCGGCGGATGAAGGCGGCGTCGACGGTGCCGGTGATCGCCACCGGCCGGATCGTCGAGGCCGAGGACGCGAACGCGATGATCGAGCGCGGCGACTGCGATGCCTGCGGCATGACGCGGGCGATGATCACCGACCCCGGCATGCCCGACAAGGCGCGCGCCGGCAAGCCGTACATGCGGTGCATCGGCTGCAACCAGGGATGCATCGGGCATTACCACGCAGGCCTCCCCATCGCCTGCACGATCAATCCCTGGACCGGGTTCGAGCGGCGGCTGCCGGCGCCGACGAGCCGCCAGGGCACCGCGGTGATCGTCGGGGCCGGGCCGGGCGGCGCTGCGGCCGCGGCGTGTGCACACATGCGCGGCATGCGCGTGGTCGTGTTCGAGGCGACCGACGGGCCGGGCGGCCAGATGCGCCTGGCCACCGCGGCGGCCGGCCACGCGGAGATCGCCGGCGGCCTGATCGCCACCGTCGATCGCTGGCTGTCCGGCTGTGACGTTCGCTACTCCACCGTCGCGACCGCGGACGACGTGCTCGCCGAGTCGCCCGACCGCGTGATCGTCGCCACGGGCGCCGGGCCCTATGACGTCGAGCTGCCGGGCGGATCGGTGGTCGGTGCCTGGGACGCGCTGGCGGGCGCGGAGACCGGGCGGCACGTCGTCGTCAGCGACTGGGGCGGCGACTGGACCGGCCTCGCCGTCGCCGAGCTGCTGGCCGCGCGCGGATGCGTCGTGCGGCTGGCGACCTCGGCCGCCGCCTTCGGCGAGGCGATCCACCAGTACCAGCGCAACCAGTACCTGGAGCGCCTCGATCTGGCCGGGGTCGAGCTGATCCACCACGTGCGCCCGATCGCCATCGAGGGTGACGTGCTGGTGTGCCAGAACGTGTTCTCGGAGCGCGAGGTGCGGCTGGAAGGCGTCGACACGGTCGTGGCCAGCGCCGGCCGCTCGTCCGACAGCTCGCTGTTCGAGGAGCTCGAGGACCGCGGCGCAGAGCCGGTGCGCGTCGGCGACGCGCTCGGCCCGCGGTCGTTCGAGGAGGCGATCCGCGAGGGCACCGAGGCCGGGCTCGAGGCGGTCTCGGCGCCGGCCGCGCTGCACTAGCGCCGCGCGTTGCCCGTAACGACCATCGCGATGACCGCGCCGGTAACGAGGTTCGCGAACAGCGGGATGGGCAGCAGCAGAAGGCCGATGGCGGCGGTCGACGAATCGCTGCTCTCCACCTCGCGAACGATCTCGAGCGCGAACAAGGATCCGACAAGCAGGCCGAAGCCCGCGCCGATCAGCACCGCCATTGCCATACCCGCCTGCGCAGCGACGGCCATCCTGCCCGCTGGATAGCCGACGAGCACGCCGGCGCCGCCGACAAAGCCGGCGATCTCCAGCACCAAAGGCACGGAGTCCACGCCACCATTGTCCTGCACACCGGCTCTTGTGCCAGGGGTCAGGATCCTTGGCACATGTGCCAAGGATCCTGACCCCTGGCACACTCCAGCGAAACAAGGAGGGACTCGATGGCCGAGAAAAAGCGGAAGGCGTTCACCCCAGAGGAGCAGGCCGCGATGCGCGAGCGCGCACGCGAGCGACGCGCCGCCGCCAAGGACCCTGAGGGCGACATGCAGGCGAAGATCAAGGCGATGCCCGCGTCGGACCGCGAGATGGCGGAGCGCCTGGCCGCCGCCATCAAGTCCGGCGTCCCGGAACTGGCCCCGAGGACCTGGTACGGGATGCCCGCCTGGACGAAGGACGACAAGGTCGTCTGCTTCTTCCAGAACGCATCAAAGTTCAAGACCCGCTACGCAACGTTCGGCTTCAGCGACAGGGCGAAGCTGGACGACGGCAACATGTGGCCGAACTCGTTCGCGCTGAAGAAGCTGACCAAGGCCGACGAGAAGCGGATCCTCGCGCTGGTGAAGCAAGCCGTGGGCTGAGGTGCCGCTATGCCGGCGCGACACGCGGAGTGCCCGACAGGATCGGCGCTGCCGCGAGCACACCCAGGATGCCGACGAGGATGAACGTGCATTCGACAAGGCGAGCCGCCACGTAGCCCAGCAAGTGGACTGGCTCTTTCGCCCACACGGCGGTCGTCGGCGATGTGCCAGGTTCCTTACCCCCTTGGCACAGCGCGTGACACCCGCGTGACCGCCCCACGCGTAGCGTCGCCCCATGCGCGAGCACGGACAGACAACGGCCGAGTACGCCGGTATCGGCCTGGTCGTGCTCGCCCTGCTGCTCGGCGCAGCAAACGTCGCGCGGGCACAGCTCGCGGAGCCGGCCGGCGACGCCGCCTACCTCGACCAGGCGCGGCGGGTCGCCCCATTGATCGTCCCCGAGCGCGGCGACGACGAGGTGCCGGTCGACTTCCGCACCTGCCGCTCCCGGTCTTGCGCCACCGGCGGGCCGCCCGTGCTGTTCGTCCACGCCGTGCGGCACGACGGCTTCCTGTATCTCGAATACTGGGAGTATCTGCCGGACTCGCGCACAGCGCGCACGGGCATCTCGGCGCTGGACGGCAGCCACGCGGACGACTGGGAAGGCCTGATCGTGAAGCTGCGGAGCGACGGTGTGGTGGTCGGTGCCCGCGCGTCGGCGCACCTCGGCTGGGCCGGCCGCCACCCCTGGTGGAATCTGGCGAAGGACGACTGGGCGCCCTACCCGGCCACCGTCTATCGCGCGGCCGGCAGCCACGCTGGGTCGTTCAAGCCCGCCGGAGTCGACATCGCCGGCGATGCCTGGAACGGCAACGGAACGTCGACGACCGCCAATCTGGTTCCCGCCGACGAGGCGGCGCAGGCCGGCGCGCGCTTCGATCCGGGCGCCACCGCCCCCTGGGACAAGGACGTCTGGAGCGACCCCGAGGCGGTCACCACCGGTCGACCCGGGAGCCGCGCGGAGCTCGCCAGGTATGCCCGATGGTGGGCCACGGTGTGCCTGATCTGTCCCGGACGCTAGTCGCCTTCAAGCTCACGGCACCTCCCGCCGATAAGAGGGACGCGATGCCCCGTACCTCGAAGGAGCTCCTCAACCTCGCCCTCGATCTCCTCCCCGAAATGCCGGGCACGGTGGAGGTCTACGCCCAGGACGGCGGGGTCTTCAACCTGATGCTGGCCGCTATCGAGGGCGACATGATCTACGCCTACGGCGACCGCAACCATGTCCGCGACGGACTGACGCTGACCTGGCAGCAGCGCAACCAGGAGGGCGACGGGCACAACGTCCGGTTCACCATCCAGCGCACATTCTTCCAGTCCGGCGCCGAGCTGCTGCTGCACCTGTACGTGAGCTCGATCGAGGATCACTTCGCCAGCCGCAGCGCACCGCGCGCCCGGGTCTCGGTGCCCGCGTACCTGCAGGTGCTCTATGGCCGCGAGATCGCCCCCGGCGAGCAGCTCGACATCCGGCTGGCGGACGTGTCGCGCACGGGCGTCTCCTTCATCACCAACCGCACGTTTCAGGCCGGCGACAAGGTCGAGATCTCCGCCGAGCTGCCGCAGCGGCTGGTGCGGCTGGAGGCCCGAGTCGTCACGCAGATCCCCGCCATCTACGGCCGGAACCGCGTCGGCTGCGAGATCACCGACATGCTCGAGGCCGACCGCCACTGGATCGGCGAGCTCGCCCGCGTCACCAAGGAGCAGGGCTCCGAGGACGACCGCCGGCCGGAAGTGGTCGAGCGGCTCGAGGCGGCACGCGACTCGACCGCGGCCGAGAACCAGCCGCAGCGCCCCGCCCGGCGCTATCCGTTCGCCTAGTCCGACCTCAGGGCGACGGCCGCACCGACGCCAATGCGGCGGAGGTCAGGTCGTCCAGCGTGCCGATCGCGGCCCACGCAGCGGACTCGCCGCAGCCGGGGCAGCGCGTCGGCTCGACCGGGAAGTGGTCGGGCTCGGCCAGCTCGCGGCGGATCAGCCGGGTCTCGACGTCGAACGGCGCCTCGCCGGTGGAGGCGGCGATCAGCGTCGCCTCGCGGTGCATCTCGGCCGCGTCGTACCCGATCGCGATCCGGTGGCCGCAGTACCCGCACAGCGCCATCCGCTGCTCGTGCACGGGAGGCGGCGTCTCCGCGCGATCGGCCAGCTTGGCGCCGTACCAGATGGCCCAGAGCACCAACGCCAGCGGCAGCTTCAGCACCACCGCCAGCAGGATCACCGTCCAGAACTCGGCATGACTCAACACGGACCAACAGAGTATCGCGGATCCAGGCCTACAGGCCGGGCGCCGGCCCGCCGATTATGGGGACGACCCCATGTCGAATGACCAACGCGTAGAGCTTGTCTCCCTCGCGCTGGGCGTGCTGCCCGAGCTGCCCAGTGTCGTCGATGTGCTGTCCGAAGGCGGTGGCTCCTACGAGCTGCGGCTGAGCCACCGGGAGAGCGAGCTGCTGCACGGGTTCTGCGCCGCCCAGGCGGCGCATCCGCGCCTGCACCTCCTGGCGCGGGTGTTCGACGCTGCCCGCGGCCGCTACGAGATCGAGTTCGAGGTCGAGGAGTCGTTCTTCCACACCGGCTCCGAGTCGCTCGTGCACCTGACGGTGACGAACGTCCGCCACCGCAAGGCTCGCCGCGCTTCACCGCGGGTGGGCGTGTCGGTCAAGCTGGACGCCCGTGTGCGCTACTGCCGGACGATGCCCCGCGACGCGCAGGTCGAGGTGCGG
The DNA here is from genome assembly GCA_963720885.1 of uncultured Actinomycetes bacterium. GTDB lineage: Bacteria > Actinomycetota > Thermoleophilia > Gaiellales > JAICJC01 > DATLLN01. The sequence continues at coordinate 531,379 of CAVRGW010000005.1, forward strand.
CTGATCGACGTCTCGGCGACCGGCCTGGCCTTCGTCACCCAGCGCGAGCTGTCCGCCGGGGACATGTTCCAGCTCAGCTTCCCGCTGGCCGGCGAGCTGATGGAGATTGAGACCCGAGTCGTCCGGCTCGACCCCGCGCCGTACGGCCGCTACCGCGCCGGCTGCGAGATCACCGAGATCTCCGACGCTCACCGGCGCGCGATCAGCCGGCTGGCCGAGGGCGCCGAGGAGGCGGGATCGGCCGCGGAGCGCCGTCCCGAGCACACGGAGGCCCTCTCCGAGGCACGACAGAATCGCGCCTTCGGGTGATGCCGCGACGCCCCCGGCGTGCCGATCAGAACTAGCACATGTGCGCATTCGCGCACACGGCTACCGGTGTTTTTTCGTAGGGGGGTCTACGTGTTCCGCTCGTTCCGAGGAGAGCGTGGGAGCGTCACCAGTGAGGTGACGTTCGGTGCGCTCTGCATTGGGATCCTGGTGCTGGGCGGTCTGTGGGTCGTGGCGCAGCTCGAGGGCGTCTCGTTCCAGGTGCTCCTGCAGCAGATCCGCGACGGTCACTAGCACGATCGACGCATCGCAATCCCGCTAGGCTCTGCGGGATGATCTTTCGCCGCCTGCTCGGCTTTCTCCGGCCGTATCGCGGGCAGGTCGTCGCGTCCGTGCTGCTGGCGCTCGCGTCCCAGATCTGCGCGCTTGCGATCCCCTATCTGACCGGCCGCTCGATCGATGCGGCGACCGACGGGGATCGCACGCTGCTACTCGAGCTGGCAGCGCTGATCGTGGCGATGGGCGCGCTCAAGGGCGTGCTCATGTTCTTCCGCCGCTGGCTCGCCGGCCGGCTGTCGCTGGCCGTCGAGTTCGACGTGCGAAACGGCATGTACACCCACTTGCAGCGGCTGTCCTACGGGTTCTTCGACCGCCACCAGACCGGCCAGCTGATGTCCCGGGCGACCGTCGACCTGCAGGCGGTGAGGTTCTTCCTCGGCTACGGCCTGATCTTCTTCAGCCAGCACGTGCTGACGGTGGTGATCGTGCTGATCGCGCTGTCACTGCTGAACGTCGAGCTGATGCTGATCGCGATCGCCATCGCGCCGGTGCTGATGGTGATGGCCTACCGGTACTCGCGGATCAGCCACCCCATCCTCAAGGAGGTGCAGCAGCGGGTCGCCGACGTGACCACCCAGGCCGAGGAGAACGTGGTCGGCGTGCGGGTGGTCAAGGCGTTCGCACAGGAGCAGCACGAGACCACCCGCTTTCGGGGCGGCTCCGAGCGGATCTTCCGGCAGGGCATCAGGGCCGCCCGGCTGCAGGCCCGTTACGTGCCGGCAATGTCGGCCCTGCCCAGCCTGGCGATCGCCGGGGTGCTGCTGGTCGGCGGCCACCAGGTGATCCAGGGAGACCTGACGCTGGGCGACTTCTTCGCCGTCAACGCCTACCTGCTGCTGCTGGTGATGCCGCTGCGGATGATCGGCATGTGGGTCGGCCAGTACCAGCGGGCGATGGCGTCCGGCGAACGGATCTTCGAGGTGCTGGACGAGGAGCGCGACATCGTCGAGCTGCCGGACGCCCGCCCCCTGCCCGATGGGCCGGGGCTGGTGCGTTTCGACGACGTTTCGTTCTCCTACGAGGAGGGCCGCACGGTGCTCTCGGACGTCGACCTGACGATCGAGGCGGGGCGCACGGTGGCGCTGATTGGCCCGACCGGATGCGGCAAGACGACGCTGACCGCCCTCATCCCCCGGTTCTACGACGTCGACCGCGGCCGGGTGCTGGTCGACGGCCTGGACGTGCGCGATGCCAAGCTGGACTCGCTGCGGGCCGCGATCGGCATCGTCGGCCAGGACACCTTCCTGTTCTCGACGACGGTCGCCGAGAACATCGCCTACGGGCGGCCGGAGGCGACGCCCGAGCAGATCTGCGACGCCGCGGTGCGCGCCCAGGCGCACGAGTTCATCATGGACCTGCCCGACGGCTACGACACGCGGATCGGAGAGCGCGGCCTGTCGCTGTCGGGCGGCCAGCGCCAGCGGATCGCGATCGCCCGCGCGCTTCTGATGGACCCGCGGATCCTCATCCTGGACGACGCCACGGCGTCGGTCGACGCCTCGACCGAGGCCAAGATCACGCTGGCGATGCGCGAGGTGATGCGCGGACGGACGACGCTGATCATCGCCCACCGGCTGTCCACGATCTCGCTGGCCGAGGAGGTCGTCGTGCTCGAGCAGGGGCGCATCGTCGCCCGCGGCCAGCACGCGCTGCTGATGGACAAGAGCCCGGTCTACCGCCAGATCTACGAGCACGGCCTGGTCGACCGCACGTTCGTGCAGCTCGATCCGGACGGTGCGCCGATCGAGAAGGAGGCCGGATGAGGGCCACCAGCTTCGGCAGCCACGTCGGCCGGCTGGGCCACGCCGGCAGCGGCCTGGGCTGGCGGGCGACCGTCCGCCGGGTGACCAGCCTGATCGGCTACACGCGTCCCTACGCGGGCCGGGCGATCCTGGCGATGATCGCCCTGCTGCTCAGCACGGCCGCGACGATCGGCGGCCCGCTGGTCGCCAAGCAGGCGATCGACGAGGGCATCGTCCCCGGCGACGAGAGCTCGCTGCAGATGTGGGTGGTCGTGTTCCTGATCGTCGCCGGGATCGGCTGGGCCGCGTCGGCGGCCCAGAGCTATCTGACCAGCTGGGTCGGCGAGCGGGTCCTCACCGACCTCCGGGTCGACCTCTTCGAGCACGTGCAGCGGCTCGACCTGGGCTTCTTCGAGCGCACCCGCGCCGGAGTGGTCATCTCGCGCCTGACCAACGACGTCGAGGCGCTGGAGACGCTGGTCACCGACGGCCCCACCACCCTCCTCCAGAACACCGTCACGCTGATCGGCTCCGCCCTGGTGTTGTTCTACCTGGACTGGCAGCTGGCGCTGGCCACGCTGACCGTGTTCCCGGGGATGGCGATCGCCACCGCGCTGTTTCGCCGGTACTCGTCACGCGCCTACCGCCGCACCCGGGAGCGGCTGGCAGAGGTGACCGCCTCGCTGCAGGAGGACATCTCGGGCGTACGCGTCGTCCAGGCGTTCCGCCGCGAGCGGGCGAACGAGCGGCGGTTCCACGAGGTGAACGGCGCCTACCGCGAGGCCAACGTGCAGACGGTCAACGTCAGCGCCGTCTACTTCCCGGTCGTCGACCTGCTGTCGGCTACGGCCATGGCGGTGGTACTCGGGTACGGCGGCGTGCTGGTGATCGACGGCCAGATCACGACCGGCGACCTGTTCGTGTTCATCGGGCTGCTCTCGTACTTCTTCGAGCCCGTGCAGCAGCTGTCGCAGTTCTACCAGACGTTCCTGGCAGGAACGGCGGCGCTGGACAAGATCTTCGACGTGCTGGATACGGATCCCCGGCTGACCGACAGGCCGGACGCGGAGGATCTGCAGCAGATCACGGGGCGGGTCGAGTTCGAGGACGTCCGCTTCGCGTACCGCGAGGGCGGCGCCGAGGTGCTGCACGGCATCTCGTTCGCCGTCCAGCCGGGCCAGACGGTGGCGCTGGTCGGCCACACCGGCGCCGGCAAGTCGACCATCGTCAAGCTGCTCGCCCGGTTCTACGACCCGACCGGCGGCCGCGTGCTGGTCGACGGCCACGATCTGCGGGACGTGACCATGGCGTCGCTGCATCGGCAGCTGGGGATGGTGCCGCAGGAGGGATTCCTGTTCGCCCGCAGCGTGGCCGAGAACATCGCCTTCGGCCGCCCGGACGCGAGCCGCGAGGAGGTCGAGGCCGCGGCCCGCGCCGTCGGCGCGCACGAGTTCATCGCGGCCCTGCCCGAGGGCTACGACACATCGATCGCCGAGCGCGGCGCCCGGCTGTCGATCGGCCAGCGCCAGCTGGTCGCGTTCGCCCGCGCGCTGCTGGCCAACCCGCGGCTGCTGATCCTGGACGAGGCGACGTCGAGCGTCGACATCCCGACCGAGGCGCGGATCGAGCATGCCCTGGAGACGCTGCTCGCCGACCGCACGGCGTTCGTGGTGGCGCACCGGCTCTCGACGATCCGCCGCGCCGACGTGATCGTCGTGCTCGAGCACGGCGAGATCATCGAGTCCGGCACGCACGAGCAGCTGATCGCGGCGAGGGGCCGGTACTTCGCGCTGTACGACGACTGGGTCGACGCGGTCGCGTAGCCGAGCCTCAAGAAATCCCCGCAAATGCTCGATATCAAGGGAGTGCGGGGGCTGAGACGAGGGATCTGCGCGAGCGCCGTCGCGCTGTGCTGGCTTGTGGGCGCGGGCGCCGCCCAGGCGTCCGCGCCGCCGACCGACGTCTCGACGTCCTTCTGGGCGCACAGCCAGGTGATCTGGGCGGTCGGCAGCGGCTGGATGAACAACCGCATCGGCACGACGTTCTCGCCCGGCTACCCGGCGACCCGCCAGGCCGCCGCGCGGGCGCTCGCCAACCTCGCCTTCACGCAGAACGGCACGCCCGTGTCCGGGACGCCCTACCAGCAGGCGGTCGCCGCGGGCTGGATCCCCGCCGGCACCGGCAGCGACGGGCAGATCACGCAGCTCGAGTTCGACCGCGGCGTGGTTGCAGTGCTCGGGCTCCGCGGCAGCGTCACGCAGCTGAACGGCCTCCGCGCCGCGGATGGCTGGCACCCGTTCGTGCCCAACGGCTTCGGCACGGAGCAGATGGTGAAGGCGATCGGCGGGCGGATCAACGCACCCTGGGCGTCGGACGCCTGGGAGACCTGGCCGGGAACACCGCTCAAGCGGGCGAGCCTGGCGGCCGAGGCCTACCAGCTCGCCCACCTGCCGTCCTGGTGGCGGTCGAGCGTGACCGGACTGCTCGCCGCGCGCACGGCGATGCCAGTGTATTCGCCACTGCAGAAGGCGGTGATCGGGATGGCGTTCCGCTACGCCAACGCCCCGTACGTGTGGGGCGGCACCTCGCCCGACCCCCAGTCGCTGTTCGGCTACAACGTCCCCGGCGGATTCGACTGCTCGGGCTACGTGTGGTGGGTGCTGAAGCTGCACACCTACACGCCGGCCGGCCAGTCGCCATGGAGCGGCAACGCGACGATCACCGCGCGCACCACCTACGACATGGCCCGCGCGCTGCCCGTCAGCAAGCGCGTCCCCCGCTCCCAGCTGCGGCCCGGTGACGTGGTCTTCTGGAGCTCGGCCCCGAACGGCGTCAACACCGCCTACGGCACCGTCTACCACGCCGGTATCTACCTGGGCAACGGCTGGGCGATCAACAGCCACGGCGACGGCGACGGCGTCACGCTCAACTCGATGGCGTCCGGCTGGTTCCACGACGCCTTCGCCTTCGGCTGGCACGTGCTCCCCGCCGGGCGCTGATAGCCTCCGCCTCGATGGAGGCCGAGTCGCAGGCACCCGAGCCCGAGCAGCTCCCCGCAGGGTCGGAGCCGGCTCCGGGCACCCCGGTCAGCGTACGCGCCGAGCGCGGCGCGCGGATGACGCCGGCCGAGGCCGTGCGCGACATGCGGATCAACCTGCCGGCCCGCGGCAACCGCAAGCTGCGCGACCTGATCGAGCGGGTGAACCGTGACGAGTCACTGAAGGCGCTGTGGCACGCCGCCAACGTCAACGCCGTCACCCGGCTGCAGATCAACGACCACTCGTGGGTGCACATACAGATCGTCACCAACATCGGGCTGAAGCTGCTGCGCGAGCTGCGCCGCGCCGGCGTCGAGCCGGGGATGGTTACCGACTACGGGATGGAGTTCGAGGACGCCGAGGTGGTCACCGTGCTGGGCTGCCTGACGCACTGCCTGGGCATGGCCATCCACCGCTCCAACCACGAGGAGATGAGCCTGTTCCTGGCAGCCGACCGGATCCCGTCGCTGCTCGAGGGTGTGTACGACGAGCCCGAGCGGACGATCGTCATGGCCGAGGTACTGCAGACGATCATCAGCCACCGCTCCGACGGCGAGCCGCTGTCCGTCGAGGCCGGCGTCGTCCGCGTGGCCGACGCGCTTGACATGGCCAAGGGCCGCTCACGGATCCCGTTCGAGACGGGCCGCGTCTCGATCCACTCGCTGTCCGCCGCTGCTATCGAGGCCGTCAACATCCGCTCCAGCGGCACCGGCAAGGTGCTCGTGGAGATCGTCCTCAACAACTCCGCCGGGCTCTTCCAGGTCGACAACCTACTCAAGTCGAAGCTGCACGGATCCGGCCTGGAATCCCACATCGAGGTCGAGGCGGACATCGAGGGCGAGACCGAGAAACGCCTGCTCGGCGCCTTCCGGCTGGGCTCAGAGTAGGACCCCAGGGGCCGATAACCCCTTTGGTACGATGTGCCGGCCCTGTGCGGGGTCGTCTAATGGTAGGACGCCTGACTCTGGATCAGGTAGTCGGGGTTCGAGTCCCTGCCCCGCAGCCTCGCTCGTAGACTCAAATCCCCCCACTCCCACTGCCCGGAACGACCGGCGGGGACACCCAGGGGGACACCGGCGACCCAGCGATATGACGCTCATGGTGACGGTCGCCGACGGCTCGGCTGGCGGCGTGCGGCAATGCGGCGCAGGACAACGGCCGCCTCGTCGCGCGCTCGTAGGCGAGCCATGCCGGCGAGCACCCATCCGGGCCACGCATCTGGCGGATTGTCCGCAGCCGATCCAGCAGTTGCCGAGCGAGCATACGATCCTGCGCCGGGTCGAATGCAGCGGGGTGGCTTCGCGGAGTCTCGACCGGAGCTCGGTCTTGTGGTCAGAGGGACTCCCCGGGGTTCGCATCTTGTGGGGTGTGAGGCGGTAAGGACGCAGTCCGAATCGCGGAAGCGGCTCTCGCCGCGAATGAGGGTCGACGCTGACGACAGCGCGCGCGGTTGACCTGATCGACCAGTTCCTGCGCGGCGGCGTGGGCGCCGCGGCTCCGAAACTCGTGCGCCGCGTAGCTGAGCGGGATGCAGCCGCGCCAATCGCGGGTGCGGGATCTGCAGCCGTACCGTTGGCACGCGCCCGCTGAACGGCTCCCGGCTCCGCCAATCCAGGAACACGCCTGATCGCACCGAGCTGGCGAGTCGTCGAGGCAGCAAGCGCCGCGCGATCCCGCGGAGACCGGTATCCACGCCGACAACTCGATACCAGCCATCCAACCGAGCAAGCTCGATCTCGCTGGCCCGCACCAGTCGCGCGCCATCAACGTTGATTAGCTGCCGGTCGAGCACATCCCGCTTGGGCAACACCTCCTGCCGGCCGACGTTCGAAGGGCTCCAGATCCAGCCGCACCTCACTCAACAACGCCGGCCATGCTCGATGTCGGCAATCGCGGTTGCAGGCACGAAAACGCTCCTACCGGCGACGGATGCGAGCAACCCGCTCACGGTCGGGTACTCCGCGCCGCCCAGCCGAACGATCACATCCTCCACGCGGCCGACCCGCCCACCAGAACGATCCACGACGTCGCCTCCGGTGACAAGCGACAGGTGCCGAACCGCGGGTGCTGCAACGATGCTCACAGCGCAACGAGTGTACTTCGCCACCGGCGCGGATCATGGGCGGACGACCTGACCACCTGGGTCGGGGGGTAGGGTTTGCCGGTGTGATCGTCGGTCGTGCCATCTACCGCGACGGCAAGCGGGTCGCCGAGCCTGAGGATTTCGCGAGTATGGCTGCCGCCTGTCGCAAGGACGGCGGGATCGCGTGGATCGGCCTTTACCGTCCGACGCGTGAGGAGTTCGCCCAGGTGGCTCGTGGGTTCGATCTACACGAGCTCGCCGTCGAGGACGCGGTCCATGCTCACCAACGAGCGAAGCTCGAGCGATACGGCGACACCTTGTTCTGCGTGCTGCGTCCGGCGCGGTACATCGACGAGACCGAAACCGTCGAGTTCGGCGAGGTGCATGTCTTCGCCGGCCCGCGGTTCGTCATCACCGTCCGCCACAGCGAGGCGCCCCACCTGAGCGAGGTGCGCCACGACCTGGAGGCCCGTCCCGACCTGCTGCGCCGCGGGACCGTGGCGATCCTCCACGCGATCCTCGACCGTGTAATCGATGACTACGCCCCGGTTGTCGCCGGCGTGGAGAACGACATCGACGAGATCGAGGACGAGGTGTTCGGCGGCAGCGCCAACGTCTCCAGGCGGGTCTACCAGTTGACCCGCGAAGTCATCGCGTTCCAGCGGGCCACCAAGCCACTCGTACCGATGCTCGACCAGCTGATGGACGACGAATCCGTCGACGACGAGGAAAGCCGCTACCTGCGCAACGTCCAGGATCACGCGCTACGCCTTCAGGATCAGGCCGACGGGTTCCGCCAGCTCCTGCAGAACATCCTCAACGTCAACCTCACGCTCGAGACCAAAGCCCTGAGCGAGGCCTCCCACAAGCAGGACGAGGAGATCAAGAAGATCTCAGCCTGGGCGGCGATCCTCTTCGCCCCCACGCTGATCGGGACGGTCTACGGGATGAACTTCGACCACATGCCCGAGCTGCACTGGCGGTTCGGATATGAGTTCGCGCTCGGACTCATGCTCGCCATGTCGCTGACTCTCTACGTTGTCTTCAAGCGGCGCAGCTGGATCTGACCGCAGCCCAAAGCGGCCACCGGAGCCGCGGGCCACCTTCGACGAGACGGCGGTCGAGCTCCAGCCGTTCAGAGGCCCGGTAGCGGACAAAGGCAGCCGCGGAGCGCTCCGTCCCAACGTGGAGCTCGAGCGGGGCCACGCCCACAGGTCGCGCAGGTGCGGCACAATCTTTGGCTTAGCCTCCTCCGGGTCCGGGCGGGGCGGCTTTCGGGGGCTCAGCCCGTCCCCGTTGAGTGGCGTGATGTCGCTGTTCCCCCGGCGGATCTTCCGGGGAAGCCGTTGAGGGCTGCCACTCCAAGGCCGTGAAACCCGCGGAGTGGACTCCGACCGCAACGAGGGAGCTTCCGAGGACCACCGCGCCGGCGATCCAATCGAAGTGCCAGAACCCCGCGACCAGTCCCAGGAGCGCGGCGCTCTGAGCGATGGCTTTCGCACCGACCACGATGCGTGAGTCGGTCCGACGGCGCCGGAACTGTTCCTGGCGGTTGACCATGATCAGGGCGGCGAGGAGCGGGATTGCGACCGCGAAGGCGATGACACAGGTCATCGCGGCGGTATCCGCAGGATACGGAAGCAGCGCCTGCACGATGACGACGCCAATCCCGATCAGCCCCCCGTAGATCAGGTTGTCCTGGCGGAGCCACTCCTCTTTCAGCTCAGGATCCTGCGTGATGCTCCGCGCGAGCCGTTCGGCTTCTTGCGCGAGCCGTTCGGATTCCTGCTCCGCGGCTTTCCTGGAGGCTGCTGCGTCGTGCGCTGGGTCCTGGTTCACGGTGACCGCCCCGCAGCCCTCTCCCCGGCTCCGGGCAGGCTAGCGGGGGCTAAACGTGGTTGCCTCAGATCACCTTGACCCTAGACCATACGGCCCAACCCCGCCGAAACCATCGCGCCGGGCAACAGCACGAACACACCGAGCATCACGGCGATCAGCGCGGAGGTGTGACCGAGCTCATCCACGGGGGCCGGAGCGGCTCACCGAACCAGCGAGCGAGCGCTTCCCGCAGTGCGACGGCGTCTTCGTCCCCGGGCTCACCTGCGGTCGCGGCCCAGGCGATGTAGGCATCCGGGCGGATCAGCAGCGCATCGGCCGGCCGGTCGGCGACCTCCGCGGTGACGACGTCGATCCGCCCCTCCCAGCCGCGCGCCGCGTCACGTAGGTCCGAGCGATCCGCCAGGTCGAGCAGCACCGCTCGCGCGGTGGTGGTGAGGCCGGCAATCCCGGTCGAGGCTTGGAGTGCGAAGGTGCCGGTCAGCGCGTGGTCGTTGGGGTTCGGGATCGGGTAGCGGATGTCGGTGCCGGCGATCAGGGCGCCGATGCGGCGCGCCGCGTCGTCGTCGCTGACGAGTTCCTGGAACAGCTCCCGGAGCGCGACGGCGGCCTCGTCGTGCCCACGCCGCAGCGCCACCTGGGCCCGGGTGTGGAACAGGGTCCGGTCGCCTGCCACGTGGCGTTCCTCGTGGTACGTGTCCAGCAGGTCGGCACGGCGCCCAGCCCTGGACCGCAGCGCCCAGCTTCCAGGCCAGGTTGACGCTGTCCATCATCCCGGCGTTGAGCGCCACGCCCGGAGCGGGAAACAGGTGGGCGGCGTCGCCGGCCAGCATGATCCGCCCGTCGCGGTATCCCTCGACGTGGCGCGCGTGGAACGTGAAGCGGGTCAGCCGGGTCGGCTCGCCCAGGGGCAGATCCACGCCGAGCACGCGGCTGATGCTCTCCCCCAGCTCGGCCACGGTCATCGGCTCGTCGTCGTCGTAGTCGGCGGTCTCCTCCTCGCTGGTGAACACGCCCAGCCGCGCCGGGTCGACCGACCCGGCGGCGAACACCCCTCGCTCCGTGCGCGTGAAGCCGAAGTTGAACCTGCCCACCCCGGCGACCTCGAGGTCACCGTTCTCGAGCACCGTGACCCCGTCGGGCACGGTGGTCTGGCCGAGCCGGTTGACCTCCGGATACGTGATGCCGGGGAACGGGAAGCCGGCCAGGTCGCGCACTCGGCTGCGCGACCCGTCGCAACCGACCAGGTACCGAGCGGTCACCCGAAGCTGCCCATCCGGCCCGCGCACGTCCGCGACGACCTCGGCGTCATCCTGGCTGAGCCCAACCACCTCATGTCCCCGGCAGATCTCGGCGCCCAGCTCGCGGGCCAGCACGTCGAGCACGCCCTCGAGCCGCGGCTGCGGGAGCAGCAGCAGGTGCATCGGCGGCTCGGGCAAGCGCGTCATGTCCACGTGCACTTCGCCGAACGGCAACCGGAGTGCCGGGACGGGCCTCGGGCTGGCCACCTCGAATCGCTCCAGCAGGCCGCGGTGGCGCAGCACCTCCACGATCTGCCCGCTCAGACCGCCGGCCTTCGGAACCTCCCTGATCTGCGGATGCCGCTCCAGCACGAGCGCATCCACTCCGGCCAGACGCAGCTCGACCGCCAGCATCAGACCGGTCGGACCGGCTCCCACGATGATCACGTCCGCGTCCATCAACCGCTACCCCCGTCTCGGTAGGCTCTGAGCACGAACCGGCCATTGTGCCCCACGGTTCCGGCTTGAAACAAGCCCCCGCCTGTGTTGTACTTTTAAGCGGCAAAGGAGACTGTCACGGTCCCGCTGATGACCACCGTCTCCCGCTCCACCTCAACGTTGATACGATCGCAACAAGCGATCGGGGGTGGCACAGTGCGAGCGGGTACCGGAATGTTCGCATTGCTGGTGGCAATGCTCGTGGGGTCGGTCACGATCGCCAACGCTGCCGTGCCGGACACCGAGCGGGCGAGCCTCTCCAGCAGCGGTGGCCAGAGCAATGGCAACAGCCCCGACCTGACAGAGGGCGAGAGTGCCTCGATCAGCGTCCACGGCCGCTACGTCGCCTTCACATCGCTCGGGTCCAACCTGGTGAACGGCGACACCAACGGCGTCATCGACGTGTTCGTGCGCGACCGGAAGATGGGCACCACGCAGCGGGTCAGCGTCTCGAGCCAGGGTGGGCAGGCGAACGATCTGAGCACCACGCCGTCGATCAGCACCACCGGCCGCTACATCGCCTTCAGCTCGGCCGCTTCCAACCTGGTGAAACGCGACACGAACGGCCGCAGCGACGTGTTCGTCCACGACCGCGTGACCGGCAAGACCATCCGGGTGAGCGTTCGTGTCGACGGCGGCCAGGGCAATGGTTACAACGACGATCCGTCGATCAGCGGCGACGGCCTCCACGTCGCATTCGTGTCCTCCGCGACCAATCTCATCTCGGGCGACACGAACCGCGCCGAGGACATCTACGTCCGCAACCTCGACGACAGGACGACGGAGCGGGTGAGCGTGTCGAGCAGCGGCGAGCAGGCGGGGCCAGGTCTAGGTCGTCGCAGCCTGCATCCGTCGATCAGCGCCGACGGTCGCTACGTCGCCTTCGATTCGGAGGCCAACAACCTGGTCGACGACGATCCCACATTCAATACCTGGGACGTCTACGTCCGCGATCGTGTGTCCGGGACGACCGAGATCAACGACCCCTATCTCAGCCACATCGGGAGCGATTTCCAGTACATCGTGGGTGGGATGTTTCCATCGATCAGTGCGGACGGCCGGTATGTGACCTATGGCCTCTTCGCGTCCGATGTCGACGGCGTGCGGGGGACGCACGTCTACCTCGATGACCGGGCGACCGACACCACCGTGCGGGTCAGCCAGTCCGTGGACGGGGAGCGAGGCAACGCGGGCAGCGGGGCCGCGACGATCAGCGCCGACGGCCGTTACGCCGCCTTCGACTCGGACGCGTCCAATCTGGTCATCGGCGATACCAACCACCAGACCGACGTCTTTCGCTGGGATCGCGTAACCGGCGTCATCCGGCGGATCAGCGTCTCCACCAGCGGGGCCGAGGCCAACGGCGGGAGCGCCGGGGCGGCGATCAGCGGCGACGGCCTGCACGTCGGCTTCGGTTCGTACGCGACGAATCTGGTCGCCGGCGACACGAACGACCACGCCGACGTGTTCGTCCGCAACCTCGGCTGACTCCGAGCAGTGAGGGTCCGGCTGGCGATCCGCGAGGTACTACGATCGCGGACGTGGCTCAACGTCCACAGCAGCGAAAGACGGCGAAACGGCGGGCCGGCGCCACGCTCAAGGATGGTGAGCGCCGCCGGCTCGCGGCCGCGTCTCGCGCCCGTCGCGGCGAGCAGGCTCCGCGGCCCATCGCATGGTGTGACGGCGGGATCCGTGGTGAGCGCGCGGCCGCGGCGTTCGTCCTGCAGTCGGCAAAGGGCCGCGTGATCGCCCAGGACGTGCGGCTGGTCAGCGCGCGCACCATCGAGGACGTCGAGTGCGCGGCGGTCGCCGCGGCGCTCGAACGTGCGGTCGAGCTGCAACTCGATGAGCTCGAGGTGCGGCTGGATTCACAGGTCGTGGTCGACTGGCTGACCGCCGTCCGGCGTCCCGAGCGGAGCGGACGCGCGCTTCGCCTGGTCACCGCTCAGCTGGCGAAGCTCGGCCATGTCTCGTTCCGCTGGGTGCCGCGCGACGAGAACGCCGACGTCGACCGGCTGGTCTGGTCGGCGCTCAGCGACTGAGCTACCAGCGTTCGGCCCACGGCGGCGAAGGCGCCGGGGTCGGCTCGAGACCATTCAGATCGTGTGACCACGTGATCGCGAGGGTGCCGTCGGCCTGGTGCTCCCGCACCTCGATCCGGCCCGAATCGGTGGCGGCGAGCAGCCTCCCGGTTGCGTCCCAGTCTGCCCAGACGACGCCGTCGATCGACACTCCGTCCAGCTCGTAGCGAAGCAGCGCACCCTCGATCGCGTGCTCGTCGAAGTCGTGGCCTTCGTGGATCGCCCGCAGGGTCGCGCCTTGCGGCGACGGCTGGTCGCGCTCGATGATCAGCACCGTGGCCTGCCCCATCGACGGCAGCAGCCGCCAGCCGTTACGGAGTTCCCGTGACACGTCCCGCTCGACGAAGGCCGTCCGCACGGTGGTCTGGAACGGCGTCCGGCGCGCGCGCTTACCCAAAAACGACCCGTGATCCGGCGGCTTGGTCGGATCGATGTCGGCGGCGAATGCGCCGTCCCGGTGGAACTCGCAGCCCGCCGCCCAGGTACTGCCGACACGCCAGGCGGCCAGCGCACGCAACCAGGGAACCCGGGACACCCCGTAGTAGCCGTCCCACGGGGGCTCGCCGGGCGTCCAGGCGAAGTACCCGAGCAGCCGCCCGTCGGGTGAGACGTCGCAGCGGCGCGGGTAGATCCGGCCGCTGAACCAGGCGCCCGGCTGCACGTCGAGGGCATCCAGTCGCCAGCGGAGCAGGTGCCACCAGTCGCTGGGACCACGCCGCAGAACGACCGCATCCGGCGCGCACGCAGCCGGCAGGACGTGGAGCCGGGGCGGCGGCACGCTCACGATGCGCCGCTCGTGCCGATGATCTGCCCGTGCCTGACAGTGACGGCCAGCACGTCGATTCGACCGTCACCGGCGTCCTCCGGGCACGAGTACCGGAACGTCGCCCACGGCGCCGAGATTGCGTCCCATACCCCTCCCACCAACACGGGACCGGAGCACAGGACGGCGCTGGTCGGGGTGCCGCGTTTCGCACGAAGTCGCGTCGCCACCTCGCTGGCGTCGAGTCGACCGAGCACGAAGAACGATCCGAGCTTGACGGCGAGCGCCACTGCGGCGATCCCCACGATGCAGAGCAGCCATCGCATCATCGGTCGTCATCACCCGCTGATCCCCTGCCCATCGGGCGGACAGCGTACGCGACGTCACGGACCGCATCCGGTTCTCGCCGCAGGGGCCCGGGCGGACCCGCGTGACGGGCCCTCCCGGACCGGTATCCGAATCCGGATGAAAGGGCCCCCGCCTTCACCCCGCTCGGTGTGACGGCGATTCTACGGCACGAAATACCTGCAAATCAAGCTAACCAATTCTCGTGCCCGCGCCTACTGATCCGTACCAAGGTCGACGATCGGGATGATCAGGTTCTCGACGCCCACCGCCACGCTTACGGTGTCCTTGCCGGCGAGCGTCTGCACGCGAAGCCTGTCGAGTGCGCCCTCCGACCCGGTGATCCGCAAGTGCGCGGCCAATCCGCTGACCGCCACCTCGGCGCCGGTCGACGTGACGTGGACGGTGTCAGGCCCGGCCGTGCCATTGACGACCACGGTGTCCGCCGACCCGTCGCCTGTCCCGGTGCCCACCGGAAAGCCGAGATCCGCAGCGACGTCGGTGACGCCTGTGCCCGAGAGGTCGTTGAGCGTGATCGTATCGACGCCACCGACCGTGTTCAGCAGCACCCGCTCGATGCCGGCGGCGTCCATGGTCACCGCCCCGATGTCCCGTAACAGCCGCAGCCGCGAACCGTTCGCCGACAGGTCGTACTGCTCGTTGATGTTGGCGCCGTTGAAGCGGATCGTGTCGATGCCGGCCTGGCCCTCGACGATGTCGTTGGCGTCGCCTGGATCCCACTGGTAGGTGTCGCTGCCGTCGCCCATCAATGCGAGGTCGTTGCCCCGATTGCCATCGATCAGATCCGCGCCCTTGCCGCCCAGGATGCGATCGTTGCCGTCGCCGCCGAGCAGGGTGTCGTTGCCGTTGCCGCCGTCCAGCGTGAGCTGCGTCAGTGTTGCGATCCCGTTGCCTGCCGAGACCGCGTCGTCGCCGTTCTGGGTCGCCACGTCCAGGTTCTCGACGGCGCCCGAGTTCAGCAGCACGCTGCCCGGCGACGATGTGGCGACGAACGCGCCGTTCGGAAGCACCGAGAGCTGATCCGCCGCGATGGTGCCGTCGTAGTGCGAGGTATCCGAGCCGGGTCCGCCGTCGAAGTCGACGTGCGCCGCCGCGTGCACCCCGACCGTGGCGGTCATCGTGTCGTCGCCGTCGAGCCCATGGACGGCAACGGCGTCCGTCGACTCGTCCCCGGTCACCCGGGTGACGGCGGCGAGCCCGAGCACCGCAAGGCCCCCGCCGCCGTTGCTGAGACTCAGCTGGTTCGCGCCGCTCGTCGCATTGACGACCACGGTGTCGGCCGCGCCGTCGGGAGTGGAGCTGCCGGCCGGGAAGCCGAGATTCGCATCGACCTCCGTGACGCCTGTCGCGGCGAGGTCGTCGACGGTCACCAAGTCGGTGCCGCCGACCACGTTCAGCGTCACCTCCTCCATCCCCGCAGCGTCCATGGTGATCGCGGCGATATCACGGGTCAGCCGGAGCCTTGACCCGTTGGCCGAAAGCTCGATGCGTTCGTTGATATTCGCCCCGTTGAACCGGATCGTGTCGGTGCCGGTCTGGCCCTCGACCGTGTCGCTGTTGTCGCCGGGATCCCACTGGTAGGTGTCGTTGCCGCCCCCCAGCAGCGCGGTGTCCAGGCCGATGTTTCCATCCACGACGTCGTTGCCCGCGCCGCCGATCAGCGTCTCGTTCCCGGGGCCGCCGAGGATGGTGTCGTTCCCCCCGCCGCCGTTCAGCGTCACCGCCTTGTCCGAGAGGCCGTTGCCGCTGTTGCCGAGCCGAATCTGGTCGTCGCCGCCACCGGCATTCACGACAACGGCGGTGAACGTCGAGCGGGCAACGGTGAAGTCAGGCGTGCCGTCGTCGCCGACATCGATGAACACCGAAGTGGTGTCCGCCTCCAGCCCGAGCTTGTCACTCGCGGCGTCGCCGGTGATCTTCAACGTGCCGGACTTGACCTGCACGGCGTATGCGGCGAATGCCGGCTCGGCCCGCAGGCCGAGCACCGGCACCGCCAGAACGGCGGCCGCCGCCGCGATCAGACCCTGCGTCCTCATCGTTGTCCCCATGTCGACCTCCCCCTCGATCCGGTGCCTGGAACCACGACGCCGGTGATCCCCGGCATCTTCCATTCTCCGCCTAAGATGGGCGGCGTGCAGGACTACGAGCCCATGCTGAGCTTCGGCGAGGAGGTCGCCGCGCTCTACGACGACAAGCCTCGGGGCGACGAGGCGGACGCCGTGCGGTTCCTCTCGGAGCTGGCCGACGGTGGCCGCGCCCTCGAGCTCGCCGTCGGCACCGGGCGCATCGCGCTGCCCCTGGCGGCCGCCGGCGTGCCCGTCGACGGCATCGACCTCTCGGAGGCGATGGTCGCGAAGCTGCGGAGCAAACCCGGCGGCGACGCGCTCGATGTCACCATCGGCAACTTCGCCGACGTGCCGGTGGGCGGCAGCTACCGGCTGATCTACATCGTCTACAACACGCTGTTCAATCTGCTCACCCAGGACGACCAGGTGCGCTGTGTCGAGAACGTGGCGGCGCATCTGGACGACGGCGGGTCGTTCGTGGTCGAGGCGCTGGTGCCGTCGTACCTGCACCGGCTGCGCGATCACCAGTCCGTTGACGCCGAGGCGGTCGAGGTCGACCGGGTGACGCTCGACGTCTCCCGCCACGACCCGGTCAACCAGCTGCAGGAGGAGAGCCACGTCTCGATCAGCCGCGACGGCATCCGCCTGGATCCCATCGTCACCCGGTACATCTGGCCCTCCGAGCTCGATCTGATGGCACGTATCGCAGGACTGCGGTCGGTCGATCGCTTCGGGGGCTGGAACGGCGAGCCGTTCACGCCGGACAGCCGCCTGCATGTGTCGGTGTACGGGCGCTGAGCGCGCTTGACCGGCGCCGGCCGGGTCAGTACCGTCACTCCACGTTGGATCACGTCCCGAGGGGGGACTGCTGGCCACCCGACCACCGATCGCCGTCGATGCGCGGCGGGCGCACGTCGAGAGCGCGCCCGTGGCGACCGCGTGGTCGTGCCTGTGCGCCGTCCGTGACGGCGATCTGCGCTTCGCGCTCGAGTTCACCAGAGGCGTGACGCGTGAACAGCTGGCCGCGCTCCGGCGGCGCCTGCCCGACACCGACGCCTGGGGCGTCACCTCCGCCGCTCGCCCGCTGGCGCCCGGCGAGGAGGAGGTGGTGCTGATCGCGGACGTGGACGAGCGCTACCCGGCGGACGAGTTGTTCGTCACCGAGCGGCTCTACGTCGTCGACGAGCCGGACCCGCCCGGCGACGCCGTCAGGGTGCGGATCCGCCATACGGGCACCGGCCCGCGCGTCGTCGCGATCATCTAGGGCGCGCTCAGCCCCAGCGGAGCCGCGGCGCCGAATGCCGCCGCTGCACAGCGGAGCCGTTTCGTCCCTCGGTCTCGCCACCCGCCGACGCCTCGAGGCTGCGCACCTGTCGCGATCTCGTCGACCGGACGTTCACCCAGTGCGGGTCACCCTCCTGGCGCGAGACCTCCCGCAGAATGAGTTGCTTGAAGGCCACGATCTCGTCCTTCCCGCCGTTCCGGAAGCGGTAAACATGCGTTGGACGTGGCGGTGGCACAAAACCGCCCGGGAGGCGATGCCGTATCCCGGACATGCAGATCTCCCAGCGCTTACACTCAAGATGGCTCCCGGGCATCGCAGCGGCCGCCCTGCTGGCTGTCGTGCTCGCGGGCTGTGGCTCGTCGAGCGGCTCGTCCTCCTCCGTCGCCTCCGTCCCCGCAGCATCCGGCGGCTCGACCACTGGCGTGGCGAGCGGCGGCAGCGGCACCAGCGTGGACGTCATGCTCAAGGACTTCTCGATCACGCTGGCCGGCGGAGACTCCCTGTCGCCCGGCACCTACACCTTCACCGTGGCGAACCAGGGCCCGACTGCGCACAACCTGACGATCGAGGGCCCCGGCGTGGACAACGCCGCGACCCCGACGTTCGGCAGCGGCGAGACCAAGACGCTGACCGTCACGCTCAAGAACGGCAAGTACGACTTCTTCTGCTCCGTGCCCGGTCACAAACAGGCCGGCATGAACGTCGACGTCACGGTCGGCTGACACCGGTCACCGAGCGGTCCCGTGACGACCGGCTCAACTTGGGCGTGCCGGCGCCGATCACGCCCCTGAGATGCCTCTCCCCCACGGTGTCCTCACCCGGCGGGCCACCCGGTCGCACGGGCTCCTGATCGCGACGATCGCCGTCGCCGCCGTGGCCGTGCAGCGCGGGTACAGCGGTCCGGCCATCCTGGCGGTCGCCTGCGCCGGCGCTCTGGCGTCGATCGATGCCGTTCGCACCGCCCGGCGCGTCGATTCCGGGTTGTCCGCGCTCCGCGACGCGGCCGAGCGCGCGTCGGCCGGTGACCTGACCGCGCACTCGGACGTCCCGCACAACGCCGACCTGGACGCGGCCGCGGGGGCGTTCTCGGCGATGGTCACCTCGGTCGCCGACCTTGTCGAGCGGATGGCGACGGTCAGCGGCTCGCTGGCCTCGGCCAGCACCGGCATCGCCGCCAGCTCGCGCGGCGCCGACGTCGCGATGGGCGAGGTCGCGGAGTCGGTCGGATCGCTGGCGGCGGGGATCGAGCACCAGGCGACGCGCATCGAGGACGTCCGCCAGGCGGCAGAGCAGATGGCCGCCGCCGTCGAGGTCGCAGCGCGTGGCGGCGAGCGGGCCTCCGCCGAGGCCGAGCGGGCCAGCGGCCTGGCGGCCGGCGGCGTGGAGACCGCCGAGCGGGCACACCGGGCGATGAACGCGGTCAACGAATCGGCGGTCGTGATGACCGCGACCATGCAGGAGCTGGCGGCCAACTCGCAGCGGATCGGCAGCATCGTCGAGACGATCACCGCCATCGCCTCGCAGACCAACCTGCTGGCCTTGAACGCGGCCATCGAGGCGGCACGCGCCGGCGAGCAGGGACGCGGGTTCGCGGTGGTCGCCGATGAGGTCCGCAAGCTGGCCGAGGAGTCGCAGCGCTCGGCTGCGACCATCGCCGAGCTGATCGCGCGCATCCAGGAGCAGACCGCCCATGCCGTGTCGGTGGTCGAGGAGACGTCGCAGCGCAGCGAGGAGAGCGCCTCCGCTGTCGGCGAGGCGCGCGAGTCGTTCGGGATGATCGGCGCCGCCGTCGGCGAGGTCGCCGAGCTGGTGGCCGGGATCGCGCTCAACGTGGGCCGCATCAGCTCCGAGTCGGGCACCGTCGGGGAGGGCATCGTCGAGATCGCCGGCCTGGCCGAGACCTCGGCCAGCTCGTCCGACCAGGTGGCCCGCTCGGCCACGGCCACGCGCCGGTCGACAAACGAGATCGCCCATGCCGCCTGCGGCCTCGAGACCGCCGCCGCCGAGCTGGACGGCCTGGTCGGCCAGTTCAAGACCGGCGAGGTCGGCGCGGTGTTTCGCTGCGCGATGGACGCCGACTGGACGATGCAGCTGATGAGCGACTCGATCGTCTCGATCACCGGCCATTCCGCCGCGGAGTTCATCGGCAACCGCGTCCGCACCTACGCGAGCGTCATCCACCCCGACGATTCGGGCCGGGTGGACGAGCTGGTCGGCGCCGCCGTCAACGAGGCGCGCCCGTACTCGATCACCTACCGGGTGCTCCACGCCGACGGCACCGTGCGCTGGGTGAAGGAACACGGACGGCCGCACATCCAGCCGGGCACGCGTACGCCGGACTGGCTGGACGGCGTGATCGTGCCGATCGACGCGCCGGCCGAGCAGCCGGTCGAGTTCCGCGCTGCGGCCTGAGCCGCAGTGTGATAGAGCCGACTTGACCTCCGGGGAATCTCCGACGCATACTCGGCCAACGCGGCGGTAGCTCAGCTGGCAGAGCGCTGCGGAGACCATCCGTAGAGACGGGAGTTCGAGACTCTCTCGCCGCTTCGCGGTGCCTAGAGCGGCACCGCGCAGTCGCGGCAGACCGCGAACGAGGCGCTGGTCACGGTGCCGTCGGTGACCTGCACCCAGTGCGAGGCGGTGGCGGCGACGACGAAGTAGCGGCCGGGCGCGAGCCCGTCCACCTCGAAGCGCCCTGCATCGTCGGTCGCCGTCGTGGCGATCGGGGCGGGCTCGTCGACGCGCGGCGGGCCGACCACGGCGAACGCCTTGGTGTAGACGCCGACCTTGGCATGCGGCAGCGGGGCCAGGGACGAGCGGTCGGAGCCGGGGAAGCTTTGGACGAGGCCTGAGATGCCAGTCGCGCCGGCGCTCGATGACCCGCCGCCGCTGTCAGCGCTGCTGCCGGTGGCCGAGCCGCACCCGGCCAGCGCGAGCGCTGCGAATGCCGCGATGATCGTGAGACGTCGCATACCGATCAGACGGCGGGCCCAGTCATCGGGTTCCCCTACGGCAGTTCGGCCCGGGTCATCGCCCGCGCGCCGAGCAGCGCACCGGCCACCGACGCGACGATCAGGACGACGGCGGCCGTCGCCGGCGAGACGACCCCAGCGGCCGACTGGGGCAGCTGCTCGGCGACCAGCGCGCGTCCGTACGCCGCGATCGACAGCCGGTCAGCGGACGCTGCGTAGGTGGCGATCGAGCCCTCCCACAGCAGGATGTAGATCACTCCGACCACGATCGGGCGGCGCACCTGCAGCGACAGCCAGCCCCCGACCGCGCAGTACGCGAGAGCCGCCAGCGCGACCCCCAGGGCCGGCCAGAACAGGAGGGCCACCGTCACGTCGCCGGTCAGCGCCAGCAGGCCGCAGACCACGACGCTGGGAACGAGCAGCGCGAGGCACACCGTCCAGGCGGCCAGGATCTTCGCAACCACGATCCCCAGCCGCGGCAGCGGCGTGGCCGCCAGGTAGAGGATCGTGCCGTCCTCGCGCTCGTCGCCGATCGCGCTGACGCCGACGATCAGCGCCACCAGCGCCGTGATCACGGGGATGAACAGGCGCTGGACGAGCCGGGAGTAGAACCGGTGCGGGTCGGCGTCGGCGTCCGCGGCCAGGGAGAACACGACCGCCATCAACACCGGGGCGAGGCTGAGCAGGACGAGCGCCAGCGTCCGCCGCTGGCCGAGCAGCGCGCGGATCGTCAGGCCGTAGATCGGACGGCTCACCGCGCCGCCCCCCGCGCCCGGTCGTGAAGATAGGCGTAGACGCTCTCCAGGTCGTCCCCCACCGGCTCCACCCGCCGCAGCGAGGTCGCCGTCTCGACGGCGGCCACGGGCAACAGCCGGCTGAACCGGTCGACGTCGTCCGTGTCGACGGTGAAGCCGTCCTCGGCGAGCTGCACCGCGGACACTGCCGCCGCGCCCACCAGATCGCGCGCAAGGCTCGTGCCGTCGCCGTCGGTCGTGACACGCACACGCCGGGGCCGGTCGGAGATCAGCTGGCGGATCTCGGCGGTCTCGCCCTCCGCGACCAGCCGCCCGTTGACCAGCACCAGCACCCGCGGCGCCATCCGCTCGACCTCGTGCAGCACGTGCGAGGACACGATCACCGTGCGGCCCGACTCGCCCAGCGTCCGCAACAGCTCGACGACGTGCCGGCGGTGCGCCGGGTCGAGCCCGTTCAGCGGCTCGTCCAGCAACAGCACGTCGGGGTCGTGCGCCAGCGCCTGGGCCAGCTTGACGCGCTGCCGCAGCCCATGCGAGAACCCGCCGACCTTCCGGTCGGCCACGTCGTTCAGGTCGACCTCGGTGATCGCCCGCTCGGCGGCGTCCGCCGGATCGCGCATTCCGCGAAGCCGGGCGCAGATCGTGACCACCTCGCGCGCCGTCAGGAAGGGCCAGGGCGGGCTGTGGTCGGGCACGATGCCCAGGCGCCGATAGACGTCCGGCGTCCGCCGAGGATCCATGCCGAGCACCCGCACGGACCCGGCGCTGGGCGTCGAGAAGCCGCCGCAGAGGCGGAGTGCCGTCGACTTGCCCGCTCCGTTATGGCCGAGCAGGCCGGTGACCCCCGGCCCGATGGTGAAGCTGACGTCGGCCAGGGCGACCGTGTCGCCGTACCACCGCGAGACGTTGGTGAACTCGATCGCGGGCTGCGTCTGGTCGCTCACACGTCCACCGTCCGGTAGCGCCAGATCAACAGCGCCAGGCTGGCCGCCACGACCACGAAGTAGTCCGCCACGTACCAACCGGGCGACAGATCGGCCTGGAAATCGGGGTACAGCCCTTCGACCAGGTGCAGCGGCGCCACGGGGAACGCGAGCAGCTCCAGCTTGAACGTCCCGGTCGCCTCGGCCAGCGTCGCGCCGACGATCGTGGGCACGGTGATCAGCGCCAGGTAGCCGCCCACCGCGAACGCCCGCCGCCCGGTCAGGGATGCGACCGCGAGGCCGAGCAGGCCGAACCAGACGGCCAGCGCGATGCCGCCGACCGTGATCCGCAGCGCATCGGCCAGATGATCCTGCACGTATCCGACCGGATGCACGGCGAACAGCACGTTGCCCGCATACAGGAACCACATCGGCACCAGTGTCAGCAGCAGCAACGGCACGATCGCGCTCAGCACCTTGCCGAACACGTACTGGCCGCGGGTGAGGGCGGTCGAGAAGTACAGCGTCAGCACCCGGTCGCGCCGGTCGGGACACAACAGCTCCGGCGTCGTCACGGCCGCGAACAGGGTGATCACCAGCCCGATCATGCCGGCGTAGTCGCGATAGGGCAACGCCGTCTCGATGTTGATCTGCACTCGGGTCGAGAACAGCGCCCGTAGGCCGAGCACGACGACGGCCGGCGCGAACGCGATCAGGGTCAGCGCGATCGGGATCAGCTTGACCTTCCAGCTGCGCCGCGCGCCCATCGACCGCAGGGCGCTCCAGCGAGCCAGCGAGATGATCGCCGCGCCCTCGCCGTCGAGCTCGCCCTCGAACCGCGTGAAGCGGACGTCGTGAACCCGGGTCTCGGTACTCACGTCATCGCCTCCAGCAGGCTGTCCTCGAGCGTCGGCCCGGCCGGCCGCATCTCACGCAGCCCGGCGCCGCTCTCGGCGGCGGCGTCGCGGACGACGTCGGGAAGAGTTCCCGGCTCCGGGCCGGAGACCACCAGCACCTCGTCGGCGGCATCCTCGACGGTCGCGCCGCGGCGGGCGACCGCCGCACGGAAGGCCGCGATCTCGCCCGAGACCCGTACGTGTAGCGACGCCGGCGCGTCCCGCCCCTCGGTCTCGATCGGCCGCGACACGGCCACCTGTCCCTCCCGCAGCACGACCACCGCGTCGCACGTGCGAGCGATGTCCTCGAGCACGTGGGACGACATGATCACCGAGATCCCCAGCTCAGTGGACAGCCGGCGCACCAGGTGCAGCATCTCGTCACGCCCCGCCGGGTCGAGCCCGTTGGTGGGCTCGTCGAGGATCACCAGCCGGGGCGAGTGCACAATCGCCTGCGCGAGGTTCGTGCGCTGGCGCATGCCGACCGAGAACGTGCTGATCAGGCGCGAGCGCTCCTCCTCCAGGCCGACGTGGAACAGCACCTCGGAGCCGCGCAGCACCGCCGCCCGGTGGGGCAGCCCGCGCAGCTCGGCCATGTGGACGACGAAGTCCGCGGCGGTCATGCCCAGCGGCAGGCAGTCGTGCTCGGGCATGTAGCCCAGGCGCCGCCGGACGTCCCAGGACTGCCGGGCCGCGTCCAGGCCGAGCACCCGGATGCTCCCGGCGTCCGGCCGGACGAGTCCGAGCATCACCCGCATCAGTGTCGACTTGCCCGCGCCGTTCGCGCCCAGCAGGCCGATCGCCCGGTTGGTCATCGACACGCTGACATCCCGCAGCGCCTCGACCGCGCCGAAGCTCTTCGACACCCCCGCAGCCTCGACGATCGGTTCCGTCACGGGGCGGGAGGATAGTGCGGGAGCGGTCTTTGGGTGTGCGTCCGTCTAACCGGTCCCTTAGAGTTCGGAGGATGAATCTCTCGGACGAGCAGCTGGCCGACCGGCTGTTCTCGGGCGGCCGCGCCGATCTGGTCGATGACGAGGGCGTGGTCGTCTCGCTGGTTCGCCGCTGGTCGGCGCGCGAGTGGGTGCGCGTGTCCGCGCCGCGGATGATGCTGGAGCCGGGACTGACGCTGACCGGTCAGGTGGAGACGGAGCCCGGCGTCCCGTGGACGCTGACGTTCGAGGTCGACGCCGTTCGCCAGGTCGGCCCGGCGGTGGACGAGGCGGAGCTGCGCATCACCTCATCCAGCATCTACCCGGAACGGCGCCGCACACCGCGCGCCCAGGTCGGCGGTGCGCTGACGATCACGGCGCACTACGCCTCCGAGCTGATCTCCCAGCGCCAGTTCCGCG
This sequence comes from uncultured Actinomycetes bacterium, assembly GCA_963720885.1. Taxonomy (GTDB): domain Bacteria; phylum Actinomycetota; class Thermoleophilia; order Gaiellales; family JAICJC01; genus DATLLN01. Next base: position 555,882 of record CAVRGW010000005.1, read on the forward strand.
GCGAGTTCGACGTCGTGTCCGAGACCGGCTGTGCGATCGCCAGCGCCGAGCCGTTCTCGATCGGCGAGCAGCTGACCGTGACCGGGCGGCTACTGCTGGTTGGCAGGCTCGAGGCGGATGTGGCCATCCGCTGCTCGCGGCCCGGCGAGACCGCGCGGACGACGATCTACGGCTGCGAGTGGGAGCGGCTGGATTCGGCGGCGCTGGAGACGCTCCGCCGGGTCGTCCAGACCTCGCTGGCCGAGGCGCCGACCGAGAGCTGAGCCGGCTAGGTCGGCTGCCACGCCGGGGTGACGTACCCCAGCTTGCTGGTCGTCGACGTGACCTGCACGAACGTCCGCGTGTCGACGTTGACCGTCCACACGTTGGCGGTGCCGTTCTGGGTGCGGGTGAACGCGATCCGCGCGCCGTCCGGCGACCACGTCGGGTAGCGCTCGCCCACGCTGCTCCCCGTCACCTGCGTCGTCTGACCGGATGACAGATCCTTGACCCAGATGTCGAGGTTGCCGCCGCGGGTCGACTGGAACGCGATCTTCGAACCGTCCGGCGAGAACGAGGGGTACGAGTCGGCGTGCGGATCGGTCGTGATCCGCGTCAGCTGCCCAGTCTGCACGTTCTTCGTCCAGATGTCATAGTTCCCGGACCTGTTGCTGCCAAAGGCAACGGTCGTCCCGTCCGGCGAGAACTCGGGGAACTCGTCGAAGGCGCGCGAGTCCGTCAGCCGGGTGACGTTGCCCGAGCCGAGGTGCTTGAGGTAGATGTCCATGTTCCCGGCGACGCGGCGCATGAAGACCAGGCGATCGCCGTCGGGCCCCCACCGCGGGAACTCCTCGAAGTACGGGTTGTTGGTGATCCGCGTGACGCCGGTGCCGTCGGCCCGTGCGGTGAAGATGTTGCAGTTGCTGGTGCTCGGACACGAGTCGAACGCCAGATCGTTGCCGTTCGCCGACCACGCCGGGTCGAAGTTCAAGCGGCCGTTGCGGATCAGCACTGCCGGGGTGCCGCCCGCCGGATTGACCGTGAAGATCGACGTCGAGGGCGTGCCCGGAGCGTAGAACCGGGCCAGCGCGATCTTGCCGTTGCCTCCGGGGAATGCTGCCTCGACCGGAGGTGCCGCAGCGCCCGCCGTGCCGGCAACAAGCGCCAGTGCGGCGAGCCGCGTGAGGGTTGTGGTCGGGCGCATCACAACGCTGCACGGTAGAACACGATCGCGGCCGGTGCGCCAAATCCCCCTGCCGGGGGAGTGCCTGCGGCGGCGGGGCGACGGACACTTGAAGTGGGCGGTGGCTCCCCGCCCGCACGCTCCTCACTCCCGTCCCAGCGGAGGCAACACCCATGTACACCCCCCGTACCCTCGATCGCGAGGACGACGTCTTCTCCTGGTCGCTCGACGCCGCCCCCGACGTCGTGCGCGAGTTCGACTGGGAGGACGGCGAAGCTCGCTCGCCCGTCGCCTGGGCGTCGGCCGTCATGCCGTCCGCCGCGCTGATCGCAGCGACGACCGTCGCCCTGCGCGGCGGGATCTTCTAGCCGCCGGGTACCAGCCACGGCAGCGTCGCCGGTCGCCGCTCGATCTGCTCGAGGGCGAAGCTCCCGACCAGTTGCGCAGGCATGACCGCGCCCGACGCCGCGACCCCGGCCGACCGGGCGAGCGCACCGCAGATCTCCCCCGGCCGGATCCCGGCATCGCGCAGATCGGCGATCGCCACGGCGCCATGCCGCTTGCTCAGCCGTGCTCCATCCGGACCGAGCACCAGCGGCACGTGCGCGTAGGCCGGCCGCGGCAGGCCGAGCAGCGCCTGCAGCCCCGTCTGCGGATCCGTGGCCGAGAGCAGGTCGTCGCCCCGGCACACGTCGGTCACGCCGTCCGCGGCGTCGTCCACCACCACCGCGAGGTGGTACGCGTAGAGCCCGTCGCTGCGGCGAACGACGATCTCCGAGCCGACGCCCGTGGCGAGCTCGCCAGCGAGCCGGTCGACCACCGGCGGGTCCGGGGCGGGTGTCTCGATCCGCAGCGACGCCTTCCGCCCCTCGGCCCGGAGCGCGTGCCGGCCCGGCTCGTCCAGATCGCGGCAACGCGCCGCGCAGCGCGGCGTCTCGTCGGACGCGCCGTGCGGCGCCGAGGCCTCGCGCAGCTCGCGGCGCGTGCAGAAGCACTCGAAGACCCGGCCGTCGGCCCGCAGCCGTGCGATCGCCGCGCCATATGCCGCATCCCGCGTCGACTGGGCGGGCACCTCGGCGTCCCAGCCGAGGCCGAGCCACTCGAGATCGTGCCGCAGTCCGTCCGCGAATCCGGGGCGGCAGCGGTCGCGGTCGAGATCCTCGATCCGCAGCAGCATGCGACCCCCGCGCGCCCGCACGTCGAGCCAGGCCAGCAGCGCGGTGCGGGCGTTGCCCAGGTGCATCGCGCCGCTTGGGCTCGGCGCAAAGCGGCCGACAGGATGTGCTGGCATGCCGTGGATCGTATGGGGAGCCCACGGCTATGCTGTTGTCATGACCGCTGCGCTGATCGCCTTGATCCTCGTGATCCTCTTCCTGGCGTTCGGCTTCGGCGCGCTCGGCTTCGCGCTCGGTGTGTTCTGGACGATGCTCTGGTACGCGGTCGTCGGCCTTGTGATCGGCGGCCTCGGTCGGTTGTTCGTGTCGGGCCGGCGTGACATCGGGCTGGCGGCGACCGCGCTCTATGGCATCGCCGGCGCGCTGCTCGGCGGCGTGATCGCGAACGACTGGCTCGACCTCGGCTGGCTCGGGCAGTTCCTGACGGCCATCGCCGTGGCCGCGGTGCTGGTCGCGATCACCGTGCCTCGCACCCGCGCGCGCGCCTAGCCCTCTCAATCCGCCTCGGCTGCGTCCGATTACCGTGCCACCCCTATCCGGAGGCGTGTGTGCGGAAGCGTGTTGCTGGGTCGCTTGCCTGGAAGCTGGGCGCCGGCTTCGGCTGTGTCGTGGTGATGATCGTGCTGATCGTCGCCGTCTCGTGGTGGTCGATCGCACGGATGACCGACACGTCGGCCGCCATCGACCAGTCGCTGACGCCGCGGCTGATCGCGGCCGACGACGCTCGCACGGCCGCCGCGGCGATGCGCTCGTCGCAGACGGCGTACGTGCTGATCGGACCGGACGGACGGGCCGAGTACGTCGCCGACCGCGGCGTGCTCGACCAGGCGATGCTGAACCTGCAGCTGCGGGAGCGGACCGCAGGCGACCGGAAGGCCTACGACGCCGTACAGGCGGCGCTGCGGCGCGCCGACCAGGTCGACACCAGGCTGTGGGCGGACGTCAGCGCCGGGCGTACGGCCGAGGCCGAGAAGCTCCTGCGCTCAGCGAGCGAGCAGGCAAACGACGAGCTGATCCAGCAGCTCAACCTCTACCAGCGCTCCCTGCAGACCGAGGAGAAGCGCCTGGCGGAGCAGGCGCGGTCGACGGCGTGGACATCCGCTGCGCTGGTGCTCGGGCTGGGCGTGTGCGCGATCGTGCTGGCCGCGCTCGCCGCCGTGCTGCTCTCGCGCCAGATCGTGCGCAGTGCCCGCGAGCTGCTGGAGGCGGCGAACGGGCTCGCCGACGGCGACGTCGACCAGCATGTTGACATGGTGGGGGCCGACGAGCTCGGCCGCACGGCCGACGCCTTCCGCCGCACGATCGCGGCCCAGCAGGGAGTCGTTCGGGCCGCGGAGCGGGTGGCCGACGGCGACCTGACGCTGGTCGTCACGCCGGTGTCCGAGCGTGACGCGACCGGGCTGGCCTTCGCCCGGATGATCACGAGCCTGCGCGAGATCGTGCGCGAGGTGCGCGACTCGGCGGCGGTCGTCGCAGGCGCATCACAGCAGATGGCAGCCAGCTCGCAGGATGCCGGCCGAGCCGTCAGCGACGTGTCCACGGCGATCATCCAGGTCGCCGCCGGCGCCGACGAGCAGGTGCACAAGCTGAGCGAGGCCCAGCAGGCCGTCGAGCAGTCGGCGGGCGTCGCCGACCGGATGCGCAGCGCCTCGGTCGAAGGCGTCGACGCGGCCGGCCAGGCCAGCGCCGCCATGGCCGAGGTGCGCGAGAGCTCTGCCGCGATGGCCGGGTCTATCAGCGCGCTGGCCGCCAAGAGCGAGCAGATCGGCGGCATCGTGCAGGCGATCACCGGCATCGCCGGCCAGACCAACCTGCTGGCGCTGAACGCCGCGATCGAGGCGGCCCACGCCGGCGAGCAGGGCCGCGGGTTTGCGGTGGTCGCCGAGGAAGTGCGGAAGCTGGCCGAGGAGAGCGAGCGCGCCGCGGCCTCCATCGCCGAGCTGATCGATCACATCCAGGCCGAGACCCGGGTGACGGTGCAGACCGTCGAGGCGGGCGGCCGGCGGATCGACCGCGGAGCGGACGTGGTCGAGCAGACGCGCGAGGCCTTCACCCGCATCGGCGGGTTCGTCGACGACGTGACCACCCGGATCGACCACATCGCCGAGGCCACGGCGGACGTGCTGGCGGTCGCCGAGCAGTCCTCGGCCACCGCGCAGGAGGCATCGGCCTCGAGCGGCCGCACGGCGACCTCGGCCGCCGAGATCGCGGTGTCGGCACAGGAGCTGGCACGGCTCGCCGAGCGGCTGGATGCCGCCGTCAGCCGCTTCGCGGTGGCCTGACCGGCAGCATCTCCGTGAAGCCCAGGATCTCCTCCACCGCCGCCGCGGCGCTGAGCAGCGCGTGCTCGCCACGCGGCCTGCCGACCAGCTGCAACCCGATCGGGAGCCCGTCGGCGTTCAGCCCGCACGGCAGCGCAACCACCGGGCACCCGGTGAGGGTGATCGCCGACGTGATCCGCAGCCAGTCGATGTAGGTCTCCTGGTCGACGCCGTCGACCTGCCGCGGCCAGCGTATCTCGACCGGGAACGGGGCGACACAGGCGGACGGGCAGATCAGCACGTCGTAGGACTCGAGGAAGCCCGTCATCGCCGCGTGGACGGCGCCCCGCGCCCGCTCGGCGGCTCCCAGCCGGTCGGCGGGCATCGCCAGTCCCACCTCGATGTTCCAGACAACGTCCGGCTTCAGCAGCTCGCGATGATCCTCGAGCAGCGGCCCCAGCCCGGCGACGAAGCCGGCGGCGCGCAGGACGTGGAACGCCTCCGGCGCCGGCGACATGTCCGGCTGCGCCTCGTCGATCCGGGCGCCCGCCGCGGTCAGCCGCTCGATCGCGGCGGCGCAGACGGCGCGGACGCCCTTCTCGACGGGTGTGACGCCGAGATCGGCGCTCCAGGCGATCCGCGGCGGCAGCGAGGGTGCCTCCGCAGCCGCCAGGAACGACTCCGCCGGCGCCTCGAGGGACAACGGGTCGCGGGAGTCCCAGCCGGCCATCGCGTCCAGCATCAGCGCGGCGTCGCCCACCGTCCGGCCCATCGGCCCCTCGACCGACAGCGTGTCGAACGGCAGCTCGCCCGGGCTGCGGGCGACGCGCCCGGGGCTCGGCCGGATGCCGACCACGCCGCAGAACCCCGCCGGCGTGCGCAGGCTGCCGCCCAGGTCGGAGCCCGTCGCCAGCCACACCTGGCCGGTCGCCAGCGCGACGGCCGAGCCGCCCGATGAGCCTCCGCAGGTGCGCAGGACGTCCCACGGGTTGCGGGTCTCGCCGAACACCTCGTTGAAGGTGTTCGCCCCCGCCCCGAACTCCGGTGAGTTCGACTTCCCGATGACGACCGCACCCCGGCTCTCCAGCCGCTCGACCATCAGGTCGGACTGCTCCGGCACGAAGTCGGCAAAGATCGGCGACCCGTAGGTGGTGCGCACGCCGGCGACGTCGTTCAGATCCTTGACGGCGATCGGCAGGCCGGCCAGAGGCGCGCCGGCGGGAACCCGCGCGGCGTGCTCGAGCGCCCGCTCGGCGCAGAGCGTGGGCATGGCGTTCAGCGCAGCGTCGGTCTCGTCGATCCGCCGAAGCGCCGCCTCGATCAGCTCGGCCGGCCGCAGATCGCCGGCCCGGAGGAGCGCCACCGCCTCGCGGGCACCCAGATCGCACAGCTCCCTCATCACGGCCGAGCGTACACAGCGGCCGGCACGACGCGTCGCCGGTTCACCCGCCCGGGGGACACCGCGATGCCCGTTTGAGCCCCACGATGAGTCCGGGTTTCTTTTTTTCTTAGGCGAGAGGACATCTTCCTGATGCTCAACGTTCCCCGCAGCACGTGGGCGTTGGCCGCCAAGCTGGCGGTCGTGGCCATGCTCACGGTCTTTGTCTGCGTCAGCCCGGCGACCGCGTCGGATTCGGTGATCACCCTGGACGGGTCGCCGATCGTGGTCGCCACCACCGACTCTGGTGAGACGGCGCTCGTCACGTTCGACGGCGTCGCCGGCCAGCGCGTCAGCCTGCGGGCATACGCCAGCTCCATGCACCTGCCGACGTTGACGATCCAGAAGCCCAGCGGCGGCAACATGTTCACGCCCAAGACGGTCAACAGCCTGGGGCTGTTCGTCGACCCGGTGACGCTGCCCGAGACGGGCACCTACACGATCGTCGCGGATCCGCCGACCACATACGTCGGCAGCCTGACACTCGCCGCATGGCTCGTCCCGGCGGACGTCACGGACACCGTGACGATCGGCGGCTCGAACTCCGTCAGCGTCAGCACGCCCGGCCAGAACGCGTCGCTGACGTTCAGCGGCACGGCCGGCGGCCGCGTCTCGATGACTGTTACCAACGTCACCGCGGCCAACACCGTCGTGCAGATCAAGAAGCCGGATGGCACCAACCTCGGCAGCGCGGTCACCGTGCGGGCGACGGGCGCCTACATCGATCCGGTGACGCTGCCGGTGACAGGGACGTACACGATCTCGATCAACCCGCCCTCGCAGACCGTGGGTGACCTGACGTTCTCGTTGTTCGACGTCGCCGCCGACCAGACCGGCACGCTGCCGATCGGCAGCGGCCCGACGCCGTTCGTGTTCGCGGCGCCCGGCCAGAACGGCGCATTCACGTTCAGCGGCACCGCCGGCCAGAAGGTCACGCTGACTGCCACGGATGTGTCGCTTGCACAGACGACGTTGTCGATCAAGAAGCCTGGCAACATCAACGTGGTCTCGGCCACGATCCGGACGACCGGCGGCATCCTCGGCCCGGTCGCGCTGCCGGTCACCGGCACGTACACCGTGTACGTCGACCCGGCGTCGTCCAACACCGGCGGCCTGACGCTGAACCTGTTCCAGTCGCCGCCAGACATCACCGGGGCACTGGTCCCGGGCACGCCCCAGACGCTGAACCTGGGCACGCCGGGCCAGAACGCGCAGCTCACGTTCGCCGGCACCGCCGGGCAGCGGCTGTCGCTGAACTTCAACCAGGACACGATCTCCAGCACCCAGGTGTCGGTGATCAAGCCGGCGGGCGGCACGGTCGTCAGCCCGTCCACGTTCGCGACCAACGGCAAGTTCATCGAGCCGATGACCCTGCCGACGACCGGGACGTACACGATCAAGGTCGACCCGCAGGGCCTCGCCACCGGGTCGCTCCAGGTCGCCGTCTACAACCCGCCCGCCGACATCGCGGCGACGGCGACGATCGGCACGCCGATCACCGTCACAACGGTTGCCCCCGGGCAGAACGCGAAGATCTCGTTCGCGGGCACCGCCGGCACCAAGGCCAGCATCGTCCTGTCGGGCATCACTGCGGCTGACACCCCGATCGGAGGTGTCACCTTCTCGGTGCTGAACCCCGCGGGAACGGCCGTGGTCAAGGCGTTCAACGCCGGCACGGCGGGCAAGTTCGTCCAGCCGTTCGCGCTCGCTACGACGGGCACGTACAAGCTGACGATCGATCCGGCGTATGACAACGTCGGCTCGGTTACGGCGACGATCTACACGCTGCCCGCCGACAGCACCGCGCCGATCACGCTCGGCGGAGCTGCCCAGACGGCAACGATGTCGTCGCCGGGGCAGAACGGCCGGCTGACGTTCACCCTGGCAACGGCCAAGAAGGTCAGCTTCAAGATGACCAACTCGACGATCGGCCTGGATCCGTTCTTCGGCACCAAAATCTCGATCGTCAACACCGCCACCAACGCCACCGTACTGACCGCGTTCAGCGTCGGCACCAGCGACGAGTTCCACGATCCGGTGTCGCTGGGCGCGGGTTCGTACGCATTCGTTATCGATCCTCAGGACGACAACACGGGCTCGATCACGTTCCAGGCGTACGACGTGCCGGCCGATGTGACCGCAGCTGCCACCGTCGGAGGCGCCGCCGCGGTGATCACCACCACCGTGCCCGGCCAGAACGGCAAGGTCACGTTCAGCGGCACGGCGGGACAGACGCGCACGGTGACGATCGACTTCGCCACCACCGGGCCCGGTCTGTTCGGCCGGATCACGGTCAACCGGCCGAGTGGCACTGCGATCCTGACAACTCGCGGGTTCATGCCGGGCGACAGCTTCACGTTCACGCTGACGCAGACCGGCACCCAGACGATTGTGATCGATCCCGATCTGTGGCTGACCGGCCCGTACGGCGTGACGGTCACATAGCTCAGCGGGAAATCGCTGGGGGGTAGGGTACGAGGCCCCGGGGAGACCCGGGGCCTCGCCCATGTTCAGCCCGCTGTTCGACGATCCCCCCACGCTGACCGGCCGCGTTGTGCGGATGGAGCCGTTCGACAGGGGGCGTCACGAGGACGGGCTCCGCGCGGCTGGCGCTGACCCCGCCGTGTGGACGTGGATGCCGCGGCGGTTCGACACGCCGACTCGTTTCACCGAGTGGCTGGACGGCGCCGAGCGGGCCATGCAGACGCAGTCCGACTTCGTCTTCATCACAGTCGACGCGGCGGGCGGCCGGGTGCTCGGCAGCTCCCGCTACCTGGCGATGCGGCCCGAGCACCGAGGCCTCGAGATCGGCTGGACGTGGCTCGAATCGGGCTCATGGGGTTCCGGCGCGAACGTCGAGGCGAAGCTCCTGATGCTCGAGCACGCGTTCGGACCGCTGGAGTGCATCCGCGTCGAGTTCAAGACCGACGAGCGCAACGAGCGGTCGCGGCGCGCGCTGGCGGCGTTGCCCGCGCAGTTCGAGGGCGTGTTCCGCAAGCACATGCTGGTCCGCGAGGACGAGCTGCGCAACTCGGCGTGGTACTCGATCACGGACGACGAATGGCCGGACGTGCGGCGTTCGCTGGAGCGCCGTCTCGGCAGGTAGGCTCAGCGCATGCTCGATCCGTCCACCCTGCTCGTCTTCGCCACCGCCGCCATCGTCGTGCTGCTGATCCCGGGACCGTCGGTGCTCTACATCGTGTCCCAGAGCGTCGAGCACGGGCGCCGCGCAGGGCTGCTGGCCGTGCTCGGTGTGCACATCGGGACGCTGGTGCACATCACCGCGGCCACAGTCGGTCTGTCTGCGCTGCTGGTGTCCTCGGCGACCCTGTTCGACGCCGTCCGCCTGGTCGGCGCCGCGTACCTGATCGTGATTGGCGCCCGGGCCGTGCTGGGGCGCGGCCAGACCGCCGGCTCACAGGTGCCGGCCGCGCGGGAGATGCGGCCCGGGCGGATCGTCCGCCGGGGCATCCTGGTCAACGTCACGAACCCGAAGACCGCGCTGTTCTTCTTCGCCTTCCTCCCCCAGTTCGTGCGGCCCGGCGACGGGCCGGTGGCGCTGCAGATGGCGGTGCTCGGGCTGATCTTCCTGGTGCTGGGCCTGATCACGGACGGCACCTGGGCACTGGTGTCCGGCTCGGCGGCCGGCTGGGTGCGTGCGCGGCCGACGATCGGCAGCACACAGCGCGTCGTCACCGGATGCATCTTCATCGGCCTCGGCGTCGCGACCGCGATGGGCGCCGGGGAGCGGCGCCAGTGAGCGACCGGCAGCTCCACTCGACAGGCACCGAGTGGGAGGCGCGCGTCGGCTACAGCCGGGCGGTGCGAGTCGGCCGCCACGTGTACGTCTCCGGCACCCTCGGCGTCGGGCCGGACGGCGCGCCGCCCGCGGGGGCCTACGCGCAGTCGGTGGCGGCGCTCGAGCGGATCGGCGGGGCGCTTGAGGCACTGGGCTCGTCGCTCGCCGACGTCGTGCGGACGCGGATGTACGTGGTCGACGTCGAGGCCAACCAGCACGACGTCGGGCGCGCGCACCACGAGGCGTTCGGCGACGTGCTGCCCGCCTCGACCATGCTCGGCGTCGCCGGTTTCGTCGGCCCCGGGTTCCTCGTCGAGATCGAGGCTGAGGCGCTGCTACCCGGGGACGCGCCAACCGCCGATTGCTAGACTTCGCGGCGCCGTGAGGGGCACTTCGTGCCGCATTCGTCTAGGGGCCTAGGACGCCGCCCTCTCACGGCGGTAACACCGGTTCGAATCCGGTATGCGGTACTCCGCGGAGCTCCGGCGAGCACGACCTGTCGCCGGAGCCTCGCTGTACCCGCGGAACCACCGGTGGCCGGCGCCGGTCTCAAGAGAGGTGCGGAGCATTCGCCTGATAGCTCTCCCGGCCATCGTTGCCATCTTGGCGCCCGGCTGCTTCGGCAGTTCGACTGACGCCGGGGCAGATATCCACACCACGGGCAGGATCGTGATGGTGGGCGGGCCGGCGCCAGGAGCGCCCCGACCGGTGCCGGGCGCCGAGTTCAAACTCGTTGGCCCGGATCACTCGGTGAACGTTCGCGCGGACAGCGAGGGCCGATTCTCGGTTGATCTGCCGGCGGGCACGTATCACGTGGTTGTCACGGGAAACGCGCCACGGAGCGACAGCCGATGGGATGTCACCAATCCATCTACCGTGACCGTCTCGTCCCACACAGCGAAGCCACTACGGCTCGTGTTCTCGATCAAGTAGCCGGCACGGTCCCGCCGGCCACCCCGGCGGCTACCGTTGGCGCATGACGATGGACGTACTCGCCGTGTGCCCGCGCGGGCACGTCTACGCCGCTGGGATGCCTTCCGAGTTCTACGACGAGAAGTCCGACTGGGGGCAGCCGGTCGAGAAACCCTGCCCGAAGTGCAAGCGACGGGGCAGCGTCCCCGTGCCGTCCGGCAAAGTCCTCCTGATCGCCGGGCTCTCGGAAGCGGATCGGTCGCGGGTGATGGCGATCGTCGCGGATTCGCCCGACGATGAAATCTTCGCCCGGAACCTGCGGGAGGCCCTACCGGCCGTTGCGGCCAACATCGACTGGTTCCTGCGGCACCCGATGACCCGCACCGTGGTATCGGCGCTGATCCGCCGAGACAGCGTCCCGGACGTCCTGTAGCCGACCGCAAGCGCCGTGTAACAACGGGGTCAGACCCCGTTGTTACACCAGCGCGCCCCCCAGGCGGACGTCTACTTGGTCAGGACGACCGTGCTCGCGAGGTTCTGGCTCCCGTTCGGGTTCCAGGCGCCCGTCTGGTCGCCGGCCGTCGCCGGATCCTCGAGCCCGACGAACACGCCGGTCACCGTCTTGCCGTTGGCCGAGTAGCCCGGCGGCCCGGTGATGACGAACCAGGCGAAGCCGATCACGCGCACCTGACCGGATCCATTCAGCCAGTTGGTGCCGCCGTTTGGGTCCTCGACGATCGGAATCAGCACCAGCTGCTTGCTCGACGAGTCGAGCACCCTGGCATGCGCCGGGTCGCTGTAGTCGACGATCTGGTTGAGCGGCTTCCAGTTGGTGATCCGCGTGTCGATGCCCTGACGCGTCGGGCCGGCATTCTGACCCGGCTTGACGTCGATCATCTCCTGGAGGCTGATCGGGCAGGCGTTCAGGGCGCCGCTGATCTCGTCGCGATACGGGCTGGCGCCGTTGGGCACCGGGCAGTTCACGTTGTTGACGTACGGCAGCGACAACGCGCCGTTGTTCGACGAACTGTTGTCTGTGTAGATCTCGTATGGCTGGCCCGGCGTGAAGCTGTTCCTCATCACGCCCCACGGCATGATGTCGTGGTTGCTGGTGACGGTCGAGTATGACTGCACCGTCGCCTGCGCGGACGCCGTGATCGGCACGGTGTCGATACCGAAGATCGTCGTGAAGAACGACCTCGACTCGCGCGTGATCGAGACCGTCACCGAGTCGTGCGCCGTCTGGTTCGTGGTGTTGGTGTACGTGGGCGAGTCGCCTGCCATCGCGTTCTTGGCGAAGTTCGACGACGCGGCGGTCATCGCGCTCGACCACCCGACCGGCAGCTCGGAGGCGCCGGCGAGTGCCGACGCATCGGCCTCGGCCTGCACGGCCTGCTTTTCCTGGTACCAGTGCCCCACATCGATCGCCAGCCCGGCCATGCCGAGCACCGCGAACATGAAGAGGACGAAGACCACGAGGGTCTGCCCACCCTCGCCCGAGCGCGTGATGCGCGTCATTCCTGCTTCCCTGCCTTCCCGGAGTTGCCGTTCGCCTCGCCCTGGCCACCGCCGCTGTGAGCGTGCGCGGCGGACTGGCCGCGGGTGGCACCGTTCCCGGCACCGCCGGAGGGTTGATGCGTGGGCGTCGTCGTTGTTGCGGGCGGCTGCCCTGCGTGGCTCTTCCCGTCGCTGGCGACGGTCGAGACCCCCTCGCCCTTCTCCCGGCCGGTCAGGCCATCGGTGTGGGCGACTGAGGAGACGGCCTTGCCGTGCTGGTTGCGCGGGGCGTGATGACGCTGTGACTGAGCGCCTGCCACCGCCTGATGCCGCCCGCGGTCGGCCGCGGCACCTGCTGGCGATGCGGACGGCCCGCGCACCGGCGAAGGATGAGCGCGATGGTTGGTCGACCCGGAGCCGACGCCGGCCAGCACCTTGGCGGCAAGCCGCTCCACGGCCTGCGGATGTGTGGCAGCGGCAGCGGAGCCGACGGCGATCGTCAGCGTCGCGGCGACGAACACGGCCGCAACCGATCCGTGCCGCCGGCCCTGCCGGACGTGCCCACCCTGATTCGACTCATCGGCGCACCGCAGCCGCTCGATGACGGCAGCCATGTTCGCCACCGTGCGGCGTGCGGTGAGCTCGACGAGTTGCTCTCCAAGGGCCGCGGCGTCGAGCAAGCGCACCACATGAACCCAGCCGGGAGGCGAGTCGTCCGGTGCGACGACGCCGGCAAGGATCCGGTCTGCGGTATGAGGGTCAAGCTCGACGTGCGGCATCTCATACTGCACATCGCGCTAGCCCCGGTTTGCGTTACACCGGATGTGCGCGGACGTCAACCCGTGGGCTGGGAGGGCGGCGTCGAGCCGTTGCCCTTGGCCTTGCCGTTCCCGTTGCCCTGCGGCTGTCCGCCGGCGGTGCCGCCGCCGTTTGCCTGGCCCTGCCCCTGCCCCTGCCCCTGGCCCTGGCCCTGGCCCTGGCCCTGGCCTTGACCCTGGCCTTGGCCGGCACCGTTCCCGTTCGCCTGGCCGTTGCCGTTCCCGTTGCCGAGTCCGTTGGCCTGGCCGTTGCCGTTGTTGTTGCCCTGGCCGGCGCCGGGCGGCGTCGGCTTCGTCTTGTTCTTGCCGAGCGCCTTGCCGTCGCCTGGAGTGGTCGAGCCGCCGCCGTCCGTGGTCTGGCCGTCGCCGGCACCGCCTGCGCCAGAGCCTCGCGCCGAACCGGCACCGCCGTTGGCACCCTTCGCCTTGCCCTGGCCCGGCTTCGTCCCCGCGTTGCCATGCTCGCCGCCGCCTCCGGCCCTGTGCTTGCCGTTGGAACCGTTCGACCCGCCGCTCGGCGAGCCGCCGGCGTTCCCGGCACCGCCGCCTTGCTGATCGTCCGCCGGGCCGCCAGAGGATCCGGGCACCGAGACACCGACATGATGCAGCGCCTTGGACACGACGTCCTGTGCCGGGCCGGGCAGCGCGCCGGCGACCGCGAGACCAGCGGTCGCGGTGAACACCGTCATGGCGCAGACCAGGGCGATGGCCGTTCGGCGGGGGAACCGTACGCCTCCGACGCGCGCCGTGCGCGGCGTCTGCATCGCCGCGGCCATCGCCGCGGCCGCGCGCCACTCGTCGAACCCCTCGATCTCGGCGGTGTGGTCGATCGCCGCCGCCTGCAGCAGCTGGACGACGGACTCGAAGCCCGGCGGCGCATCGGCGGCCTCGACGGCGCCCGACAGGATGCGGTCGGCCGTGTCGAGATCGAGCTCGATCGGCGTCATGTCGCGCTCGTTGTCGTGCCAGTCGCTCATCGCTCCACCCGTTCCGCCTGCCGCGCCAGCTGGGTCAGCGCACGGTGCTGAATCACGCGGATGTTGCCCGGGGTCTTCCCCAAGATCGACGCCACGTCCTCGGCACTGAGCCCGCCGACCACTCGAAGCAACACGACCTCCGCCTGTTCCGGTGAGAGCTCCATGATCCGCCGAACCGCGGCGGCAGAATCGATCCGTCCCAGAGCCTCCGCCTGGGTATCGGCAGCGGGATCGCTCCGCTCCAGCCGCGAGCCGTCCGTCGGGTCGGTCCGGCGGCGGGTGATCCGGCGCTGATCGTCCAGCAGCCGGCGGCGGGCGATCGTGAACAGCCACCGGCGAAAGTCGGGTTCGCCGCCCTTGAACCGGTCGAGCCCGCCGGCGACGTCCAGCCACGTTTCCGAGGCCAGATCGTCCGCGGCGTCGAGTGCATTGGCGCGCAGGTACCGGACCAGCGAAGGCTGGTAGAAGCGATACATCTCGCCCAGCGCCGTGACGTCGCCGACACGCGCAGCCGAGAGCACCTCGTCGAAGGCACGGGGCTCCACTGTCTCATTTAGCTTCCCCATCGCACCAATGTCCAGCCCGGATGTTGGTGCTCACTTGATTATCTGAACTTTGAATCAGTAATCAACACCCGATCGGGTGACGTCGATGGCACCCTCCCGGGTGGTCCGTGATCGAACGCCACGACCGACGTCCTTTGTATGAGGCGAGCGGCCACTGGGCGTCGCGAGCACGGCCAGGTGCTCGCAATCATCATCCTGTTCATGGTGTCGCTGCTCGGGGCCGCCGCGCTGGTGATCGACCTGGGCAACGCGTACTACCAGCGGCAGTCGCTGCGCGCGGCAGCCGACGCCGGGGCGCTCGCGGGCGCGGCCAACCTCCCCGCATCGCAGTCCGCGGCCTTGAGCGCCGCCAACACCCAGTTCGACAAGAACGCCAAGGGCGGGGACACACGAGGCAGCACTGTCACCCAGAACCTCGCTGCGGGTGATTCGGTGACCGTCACCGCAACTCGCGAGACGCCGAGCTTCTTCGCCCGGATCTTCGGCCACAACAGCACCACCATCACGGTGACGGCGCGGGCCACGATCGAGTCGTACACCACCTATGCCAGCACCGGGAACGTTATGCCGTTCGGCGTCATGAAAGGCACCTACAACCCCGGGACGTCGTACACGATCTACGGCGACGGCAGCTCGTCCAACAACGGCGCGCTGTCGCTCGACATCAAGTCGGGGAGCAGCTGCAACGGCGCGAACGGCGCAAACGACCTGCGTAACACGATCAACGGCAGCTCGATCGCGTGTCCGGTGTCCGTCGGCCAGACCGTCGACACCAAGCCGGGCAACAATACCGGCCCTGTTGCCCAGGGCCTGAACTCACGGATGTCGTCAGGTTGGAAGACGTTCAGCCAGATCGTGCAGCTCGGCGCGAACGGGCAGTACACGGTGCTCGACCCGAACTCGCCGCAGCTCGTCGTCGTCCCGATCGTGACCAACCTGGCCGGCGGCACCACCTGGCCGAACGGCTCCAGCCAGGTGCGCGTGGTCGGTTTCGCCTACTTCGTGATCACCGGGTGCGGCAGCCCCTCCATCCAGGGAAACTGCAAGAACTCCGACGGCAAGTACGTCAACGGCACGTTCGTCGGCCTGGTCGATTCCGCGACGGCGGGGTCGAGCACGGGCGCCTGGGACCCCACGTCCTCGACGGCGTCCACTGTTCAACTGACCGGCTGAACCGGTACCCTGTCGTGGATGGTCAGAGCGGTGACCTCACGACGGGACGACCGCCGAATGCAGTTCCTGGACGCCGCCGTTCGCGTCATCGCCCGCGTGGGCGCGCGCTCGATGCGCGTCGAGGACGTCGCACGCGAGGCGGGCGTCTCGACGCCGCTGGTCTACTACTACTTCGACGGCCGCCATCAGCTGCTGACCGAGGCGTTTCGCCACGCGAACGACTCGCTGCTCAACGCCGAGCCCGTGGACGAGTCAGGCGACGGTCGCACGCAAATCATCCGCTACCTGCTGTCGGAGATCGACGGCGACGAGCAGAGCACCACCACCTGGGCGTTCTGGAGCGAGCTCGCTGCCAGCGCGGTGTTCGACGAGTCCCTGCGCAAGCCGATCAACGACGGCTACGAGAGCTGGGTCGACCGGGTTTCGCTGATGATCGAGGCGGGGCAGCGCGACGGATCGGTGGATCCCGCGCTGGAGCCGAGGGCGACCGCCGAAACGCTGACGGCACTGATGGACGGAATCGGCTCGCGCTTCATGCTCGGCGGCCTGGACGACGAGCGGGCCAAGCGTCTGGCTCGGGCCGCCATCGCGAACCTGCTGGGCGACCGACCGGCAGCCTGACGCCGCCGGTCGGGGTTGACGCTGTCCGCGGCACCCGTATCGTCGAAGAGCAGCCGCCGAACCCCAATCAGAGGGAGAACTGAGCATGAGCAAGAAGCTCCGCATGCTCGCGGTTGCGGCCGTCCTGGCCTCCGCAGCTATCGCCACGCAGGCCCCGTCGGCCTCCGCGTGGGACTGCACCCCCGGCTACTGGAAGAACCACACCTCGGTGTGGCCCGGGATGGCAACGTCCAAGACTGGCGTCACCATGAACCTCTCGCCGTCCACCCGTGTCGGCGACGTCTTCCCCGGCGCCAACGTGACCGCCAACTGGACGCTGCTCCAGGCACTGCAGGGCGGCGGCGGCACCGGCACCTCCGGCGCCGAGATCATCCTCGTCCGCGCGGCCACCGCTCGCCTGCTGAATGCGGCCTTCGATCACGAGAAGGCGGCGCTCGACCGGATTCCGGCCGACACCAGCGCGGCGATCGCCGGCGGCGATCGTGCCACGATGATCGCCCTCGGCGCTCGCTACGACACCCTGAACAACGGGGTCTGCAAGGCCTCGTAGCTCGTTTGCCCCACGGCGGGGCGCGGTCCCGTTGCCCAGACCGCGCCCCGCTGTAAAAACGGGGTCAGACCCCGTTTTTTCACGCGCCGGCCGCTGACCGGTGCGCAAGCCGGGCTAGACCGGATCGCTCGGATCATGTTTGCGTTTCGTGATCGCTGGGAAACTGCCGAGCGCGCGCGATAGGATGCTCGCGCGCGGTTGGGTACGGAGAAACAGCGCCGCGTTCTTGGGGGTTTCCATGTTCCGGTTGGGGCGTTCACATCGGATCGCCGCGGCATGCGTCGCGGCGGTTACAGCACTGCTGGTCGGCGCGTCGGCCGCCGGCGCCGGGGAGCGGTCACCGCTCTTCCGGCTTGCCGACGCGACGCATGGAGCCGCGATCCACGCGTGGCCGGGCGGGCCGCTGGTCGAGCACCTGCCCGGGCGCTCGCCGCTCGGCTCGCCGACCTGGCTGTGGGTGATCGGACGCCCGCGACCCGACGGCTGGGGCCGGGTCGTCCTCCCCGTCCGCCCGAACGGCACGACCGGCTGGATCAAGTTGCGCCGGTATCACGTGGTGCGCACCCGCACCTGGGTGATCGGCAACCTGACCAACCGCCAGGTGATCGTCATGCGCGGCCGGCACCAGGTCGCGCGGTTCCCGGCGGCGATCGGCGCGTCCGGCACGCCGACGCCGACCGGCTCGTTCAGCGTCACCGACCGCGTCGACACCGGCAACCCCGCCGGGCCGTTCGGCTGGTACGCGTTCGGCCTGTCGGGACACCAGCCAAACCTTCCGGCCGGCTGGGGCGGCGGCGACCAGCTCGCCATCCACGGGACGAACGCGCCGAGCTCGATCGGCCAGGCGGCATCCGCCGGATGCCTGCGCGTCTCACCCGGCGCCCTCTCCCGGCTGCGCAGCCTGGTGCGGCTGGGAACGCCGGTGGTGATCGCAAGGCGGGGCGGGCAGGCGTGGCAGACGGCGATGCGGACGAGCGTCACACGGGCCCGGCCGCAGCCGGTGGTCGCCGAGGCCGAGCCGACCGACCTGCCGGCATGGGTGGCGACGCCGGACGACCCGGTGCCGCTGCCGTCCCCCGACGTCCAGCCCGCCGTGGCGGACACCGCGACGGTCGCCTGATGCGCTAGGCGGCCAGCGACGCCGCGTGCCCTAGGTGCCCGCGGTACCACTCGACCGTCCGCACCAGCCCGGCATCCAGCCCGTGCGCCGGTGCCCACTCCAGCACCTCCCGCGCCTTGGCGGACGACAGATACTGGTTGACGATCTCGCCAGACGCCGTGCCCAGCACCTCGGGCTCGATGTCCGGGCGACCGCACGCGCCCAGCACGCGCCGGCACATCTGCTCGGCCGTCAGCCGCACCTCGTTCGAGAAGTTCCACGCCTGGCCGACGATCTGCGGCTCGTGCGCGCGCTCGGCCAGCGCGACATACGCCTCGACGGCGTCCTCGATGTACAGGTAGTCGCGCACCGGCCTGCCGTCGCTGCGCAGCACCGGCCGCCGGCCGGCCAGCGCGTCACGGATGGTTCCCGGCACGATCCGGTTGAAATTCAGGTCGCCGCCGCCGAACAGGTTCCCGCAGCGGGTGATCACCACGGGCAGGTCGTACGACACCGCGTAGGCGTGCGCGATCAGGTCGGCGCAGCTCTTCGAGACGTCGTACGGATGGCGTCCCTGGAGCGGATGGCCCTCGTGGTAGGGCAGCTCAGCCTGGTCGCCGTACGCCTTGTCCGACGACGCGACCAGCACGCGGGTCGGCCGGCCGCTGCGGCGGCACGCGTCGAGCACCTCCCAGGTGCCGCCGACGTTCGAGCGGAACGTGCCCACCGGGTCGCGATGCGCGTGCTCGACGATCGTCTGAGCGGCGAGATGGAACACGGCGTCGATCTCGTGCTCGGCCAGCACGCGCTCGATCAGCCGCCCGTCCTCGACGTCGCCCAGCACCAGCACGCAGCCCGCCGCGCCGCCGCCCGTGAAGAACAGCGCGTCGGGCACGATGTCGCGCACCAGGGCGACCACCCGGGCCCCGCGGGACAGCAGGCCGTCCACCATCCACGACCCGAGCAGTCCGGTCGCGCCCGTCACCAGCACCGGTCGGTCCCGCCAGAACTCGCTCATGCCGCCCTCCTCGCGCCGATGCGGCGCCACTCGTCGAAGCACGCCGCCACGTGATCGAGTGCCGCCGGCCCGAGTCCCGGATAGCACCCGACCCAGAACGACCGCTCGGCGATCAGATCGGTGGTCTCGAGGCTGCCGGCCACCCGGTGCGGCGCTCCGGCGTACGCCGGCTGGCGCAGCAGGTTGCCGGCGAAGATCTGCCGGCTATCGACGCCGCGCGACCGCAGGTACTCGACCAGATCGCGGCGGCCGTAGGGCGCCTCCGGGCGCACGGTCACGGCGAAGCCGAACCAGCTCGCGGTTGCGCCGGGTGTCTCGCCGGGCAGCACAAGGTGGTCCTCGTGCGCGGCCAGACCCTCGCGCAGATGAGCGTGGTTCGCACGACGCGCCTCGACGAACGCACCGAGACGCTCCAGCTGCACCCGGCCAATGGCCGCCTGCAGATCGGTCGCCTTGAGGTTGTACCCAATGTGCGAGTACACGTACTTGTGGTCGTAGCCGTACGGCAGGTCGCCGTGCTGTTGGGTGAACCGCTTGCCGCAGGTGTCCTGACAGCCCGACGCGCACCAGCAGTCCCGCCCCCAGTCGCGGAAGGACTCCGCCAGTTTCTTCAGCTTCGGCCGGTTGGTCAGCACGGCGCCGCCCTCGCCGGTCGTGATCTGGTGCGCCGGGTAGAACGACAACGTCGCCATGTCGCCGAACGTGCCGACGTGGCGTCCGTGCCACATCGAGCCGAGTGCGTCGCAGCAGTCCTCGACGAGCAGCAGGTCGTGCTCGGCGCAGAGCGCCGTTACCGCGTCCAGGTCGTAGGGGTTGCCCAGCGTGTGGGCGATCATCACCGCCCGGGTGCGCGGCGACACGGCTGCGCGCAGGGCGTCCATGTCGGCGTTGTACGTCGGCAGCGAGACGTCCACGAACACCGGGACGAGGCCATTCTGGAGGATCGGGTTGACGGTCGTCGGGAAGCCGGCCGCCACCGTCAGCACCTCGTCGCCCGGCCGCAGCCTGCGGCCGCCGAGCTCCGGAGAGGTGAGCGCCGACAGCGCGACCAGATTCGCGGACGAGCCGGAGTTGACGAGCACCGCGTGGCGGTGGCCGGTCCGGCGCGCCAGTGCGCGCTGGAACGCCACCGTCTCAGGCCCGTCGGTCAGCCAGAAGTCGAGCGAGGCGCGCACCAACGCGACGACCTCCTCGGGGCCGAACACCCGTCCCGACACCTTGACCTGAGGGTCGGCAGGATCGAACGGCCGGGGCGCATGGCGATCCCGACTGTGCTCGTGCACCAGCTCGAGAATCCGCTGTTCGGACGGTGCGGCGGCCATCGACGAGTCGTATCGGCACCACCCGAAGGAGGCTTGAACCTCACTCGAACGGTGTGTCGCCGGCCTCGCCCGCGACGTGCTCGGCGATCGCGAAGCACGCCGTGGCGGCCGGCGACGGGGCGTTTCGCACGTGCAGCGCGCGCTCCGTTCGCTCGAACACGAAGTCGTCGATCAGCGCACCGTCGCGGCCGACGGCCTGCGCCCGCACGCCCGACCGGCCGGGCAGCACGTCGGCGGCCGTCAGCTCCGGCACGAGCCGCGCCGCCTCGGCGACGTACGACCGGCGAAACAGCGCGTGCCGCGCCTCCACCAGTCCCGTGCGCCAGAACCGCCTCGCCATCCGCAGCGTCCCCGGCCAGCTGACGGAATCGGCGACGTCACCCGGCCGAATCGTCCGCAGGCTATAGGCATCGCGCGCCCCGGCGAGCAGCGCCGACGGGCCGATTCCGACCCCGCCGTCGACGTGGCGTGTGAGGTGCAGGCCGAGGAACGGCAGCGCCGGATCCGGAACGGGGTACACCATTCCCCGCACCAGATGCCGTGCCTCCGGCCGCAGCTCCAGGTAGCCGCCGCGGAACGGCACGATCCGCGGATCGTCCGAGCCGCCGCACATCCTGGCGAGCCGGTCGGACCACGCGCCCGCACAGAACACCGCGAAGCGGGTGGTCGTCGCCCCCGATCCGTGGTGGAGCCGCAACCCGCCCGGACAGGGGCGCACCGAGACCACCCCGCAGCCGGTCGATACGCGGCCGCCGGACACGATCACGTCCTGCCGCAGCGACCCGGCCACGGCGCCGTAGTCCACTGCGCCGGTGCGCGGAGAGTGCAGCGCGGCGGCTCCACGCACATGCGGCTCGATCTCCGGGATGTCGTCTCCGGCGACGCGCGCGACCCCCGGCACGTGGTTGGCGCGCGAGCGGCGCTCCAGCTCGTCCAGGCGCTCGAGCTCACCCTCGTCCCTGGCCACGACCAGCTTGCCCAGCGGCAGGGCGGCGATCCCATGCTCGTCGCAGTAGCGGTACATCGCATCGGCTCCCTCGCGGCAGAGCCGGGCCTTGAGCGATCCCGGGCGGTAGTAGACCCCCTGGTGGATCACCCCCGAGTTGTGCCCGGTCTGGTGCATCCCCACCCGCTGCTCGCGCTCCAGCACCTGGATGCGCGCGCCCGGGTGGCGGCGGCCCAGCTCGCGGGCGACGGCCAGCCCGATGATCCCCGCTCCGATCACGGCGAGGTCGCACTCCGCGAACGGCTGGGGCCGGGCCATCGGAACGTCAGCCTACTGGTCTAAACAAGGGCCCGCGGCGGCCGAACACGCGGGCATGACTCCCGTGTCGTCCAGGGCCAGTGGGCTGCCGCCTGTCGTCATCCTCTGCGGCGGCCTGGGCACGCGGATGCGCGAGGAGACGGAGTTCCGCCCCAAGCCGATGGTCGAGATCGGCGGGCTGCCTCTCCTCTGGCACATCATGAAGGGCTACGGCGAGCACGGGCTGAACGAGTTCGTGTGCTGCCTGGGCTACCGCGGCGACATGATCAAGCGGTGGTTCCTGGACTACCGGGCGATGGGCTCGGACATGACCGTCGACACGGGCTCGGGCACGGTCAGCTACAGCCGCCGCAACCTCGAAGACTGGCGGGTGACGCTCGTCGACACCGGCGCCGAGACGATGACCGGCGGCCGGATCAAGCGGGTCGCCGCGCACGTGCGCGACAGCGGCTCCGACATCTTCCTCTGCACCTACGGCGACGGCGTGGCCGACGTCGACATCGGCCGGCTGGTCGCCTTCCATCGCTCACACGGCGCACTGGCGACCGTCACCGGCGTCCATCCCCCGGCCCGCTTCGGCGAGCTGCAGGGCGACGGCACGCGGGTCGACCGATTCGCCGAGAAGCCGACGGGCGAGGGGCTGATCTCCGGCGGCTTCTTCGTGTTCGACGTGCGCATGCTGGACCGGCTGCCCGATGACCCGGCCTGCGTGCTGGAGCGCGAGCCGCTGGAGCTGCTGGCCGCCGACGGTCAGCTGCACGTCTACCGCCACGACGGCTTCTGGCAGTGCGCGGACACCGTCCGCGACGTCGAACTGCTGCGCTCGCTGTGGGAGCGCAACGCCGCGCCGTGGCGGATCTGGGGCGGCACCGACGGCGGGGAGGGATCGTGGCCGACGCTTCGGGCGGCATGAGCCGGCTCGCCGAGTCCGCGGACGCCGCCCGGCGCCTGGCGCTGGAGGCCGCGCTCGCCGCGGGCAGCTCCCACATCGGCAGCTCGCTCTCGCTGATCGACCTGCTGACGGTGCTCCGGCTCGGCGTGATGTGGCCGGAGGACCGGCTGCTACTGAGCAAGGGACACGCGGCGGCCGGGTTCTACGCCGTGCTGGCGCAGGCCGGCGTGCTCACCCGGGACGACGTGCTGGGCGGGTACTGCCGCGACGGAGGAACCCTCGCCGGACATCCCGAGCGGGGCTATCCGGGTATCGAGATCACCGGCGGGTCGCTGGGCCACGGACCGTCGATCGCCATCGGCATGGCGCTGGCCGACCGCCACGACCGCAGCCACCGCCGCACCTACTGCGTCGTCGGCGACGGCGAGCTGAACGAGGGCTCGGTCTGGGAGGCGATCGCGCTGGCCGGCCATCTGCGGCTCACCAACCTGACCGTCGCCGTGGACGCCAACGGCCTCCAGGGGCTCGGCCGCGCGAGCGACATCCTCGACCTCGAGCCCCTGCCGGCCAAGCTGGAGGCATTCGGCTGGTCGGTCGCCGAGGCCGACGGCCACGACCACGAGGCGCTGCAGCGGGCCCTGTCCGTGCAGCCGGGCCGGCCCCGGGCGGTCGTTGCTCGCACCGTCAAAGGCTATGGCGTGGGATTCCTCGAGGGCGACGTGATGAGCCATTACCGGTCGTTCAAGCCCGATCAGCGCGACCTGCTGCTGGGGGCGCTCGAGGAGCGACGGGCCGCATGAGGGACGCATTCTTTGCCGAGCTCGCGGACTGCGCCGCGAACGACGAAACGATCTGGGCGCTGACCGGCGACCTCGGCATCGGCCTGTTCGACGAGTTCGAGCGCGTCGCGCCCGGCAGGTACCTGAACGTGGGCATCGCCGAGCAGAACCTGGTCGGCATCGCGGCCGGTCTCGCCTACGCCGGCAAGACCCCGATCGCCTACTCGATCGCACCCTTCCTGACGTCCCGGCCGCACGACCAGGTGCGCGTCGACGTCGCGCTGGCCCGGGCCAACGTGAAGCTGGTCGGGGTCGGAGGCGGCGTCGCCTACGGGACGCTCGGCCCCACACACCACGCCATCGAGGACATCGCCCTGATGCGGGCGCTGCCGAATCTGACCGTGCTCACGCCGGCCGACCCCGCAGAGACCGCGGCGGCCACGCGGGCGATGCTGGCACACGACGGGCCGGTGTACCTGCGGCTGGGCAAGAACGGCGAGCCGGCCGCGCTGCCCGCGGGGTCGACGTTCGAGATCGGTCGTGCGTGCCGCGTCCGCGACGGCGGCGACGTCGCGATCCTCTCCTGCGGGCCGATGCTGACCGAGGCGCTGACGGCGGCCGATCTGCTGGCCGCGGACGGCGTCGCCGCTCGCGTCGTCCACCTGGGCACCATCAAGCCGTTCGACGCCACAGGCGTCGTCGAGGCATGCGCGGGCGTGGATGCCGTCGTCACGGTCGAGGAGCACACGGTGCTCGGCGGCCTGGGGAGCGCCGTGGCCGAGGCTCTGGCCGAGGCAGGCTGCGGCGTCCGGCTCCGGCGGATCGGGATGCCTGACTGCTTCGCGCACGCCGTCGGGTCGCGTGACCACCTGATCCGGCACTACGGCCTGGACGCCGGGGCGATCGCAGCGGCCGCCCGGCGGGCTCCCGGCTCCACCACCGAAAGGGCGGCAGCATGAACCCCGACATCGAACGGACGCGGGCCGTCCGCCGCCAGGCGGTGCTCGACGAGATCGCCTTCCTCAAGTCCACGGACAGCCTCGCGCAGCTGCATGCCCGCTCGATCGAGCTGCCGTCGGGCGGCGCACTGCTGCCGGTGTGCGAGTTGCACGCAGACGACGAGCGGCTGATCTCCAACCTGGCACGGTGGCGGGCGTCGGCGCAGTTCGCCTTTCCCACGCGCTTCCCCGTGTCGATCGAGGGCACGCGCCGGTGGCTGCGCGCCGGCCTGCTCGACGTCACCGACCGTCTGCTGTTCCTGGTCTGCGATCGCCACGGCCACAACGTCGGGCATCTCGGATTCGCATCGGCCGCGGCGGCCGACGGCTCGATGGAGATCGACAACGTCGTCCGCGGCGAGCGGGGGCTTGCGCGCGGGCTGATGGGCGAGGCGCTGGACGCGCTGATCGCCTGGGCGGAGGAGCTGTTCGCTCCGGAGCGGATCCTGCTGCACGTGTTCGAGGACAACGGCCACGCCATCGGCTTCTACCGCCGCCACGGCTTCCACGACGCCGGCCGCGTCCCGCTGGTGCGAACGGTGGACGGCGACCGCGAGGTGTTCATCCCCGCCGGCGGCGAGGAGTCCGACGCCGCGTTCCTGGTGATGGAGCGCCATGCGCCAGCCGAGGCGACCGCCGGCGAGCAGATCCTGACGGCCGGCCCGTCCGTGTCGGCCCGCGAGTCGGGCTACGTGCTGGACGCCGCCCGCACTGGCTGGAACTCCCGGTGGTCGGGCTACCTCGACCGGCTGGAATCGACGTTCGCCGACTACGTCGGGGCGAAGCATGCGATCGCCACGTCGAGCTGCACGGGCGCCCTGCACCTGGCCGTTGCCGGAGCGGGCATCGGGCCGGGCGACGAGGTGATCGTCCCCGAGCTGACCTGGGTGGCGACCGCCAGCGCCGTGCTCTACCGCGGCGGGACGCCGATCTTCGCGGACGTCGAGCCGGACACCTGGTGCATCGACCCCGAATCCATCCGGTCGCTGATCACCCCACGGACACGCGCGATCATGCCCGTGCACCTGTACGGTCACCCGGCGCAGGCCGACGTCGTCTGCCAGATCGCGGCCGAGCACGGCCTGACCGTGATCGAGGACGCCGCCCCGGCGATCGGCGCCGAGCTCCGGGGCCGCCGCGTCGGCACCTTCGGCGATGTCGCCTGCTTCAGCTTCCAGGGCGCCAAGCTCCTGGTCACCGGCGAGGGCGGCATGATCGTCACGGACGACGACCAGCTGGTCGACCAGATCCGCTCGCTGTGGGACCACGGCCGCGACCGCTCCCGCGCTTTCTGGATCGAGCAGCTCGGGTTCAAGTACAAGATGTCCAACCTGCAGGCCGCCTTCGGGCTGGCCCAGCTGGAGCGCGTCGACCAGCTGATCGAGGCCAAGCGGCGGATCTTCGCCTGGTATCGCGAGGGCCTCGAGGACGTCCCCGGCATCACGCTCAACCACGAGGCGCCGTGGGCGCGCTCGATCTACTGGATGACGAGCATCCGGGTCGGCGCGGAGTCCGGGCTCGACCGCGAAGCGCTGACGGCGCATCTGCGCGAGGCGCGGATCGACACGCGACCCGTGTTCACACCGATCAGCCAGTACCCGTTCTGGCCGCGCAGGCAGGCCGCGCAGCCGGTGGCGACGGCGATCGGCCATGAGGGGATCAACCTGCCGAGCGGCGTCACGCTGCGCCGTGCGCAGGTCGACCGGGTGTGCGCCGAGATCCGCGGGGCGGTGGAAGCCGCCTCGCGGAGAGCGGCATGATCCGCCTCGGCCGGCCGATGTACCGGCCCGATCCCGCCGTGGTGGCGCGAACGCCCAGCGCGGACGTGCTGGTTGCGTTGTCGGTCAAGGACGGCGAGCGGTTCCTCCCCGAGGCGATCGAGTGCGTGCTCGCGCAGGAAGGGGTCGACCTGCGGCTCGAGGTGTACGACAACGGTTCCTCCGACCGCTCGGTGGAGATCGCCCGCGGCTATGCCGCCCGCGACTCGCGCGTCGTCGTGATCGTCAACCCTCCCGGCTTCAACTACTTCTGCAGCATGAACCGGGCGATCGCCGGCTCGGCCGCCGAGTTCTTCTGCCCGTGGGCCTGCGACGACGTGATGGATCCCGACAACCTCGTCCAGAAGGTTGCCGCGCTGCTCGAGCACCCCGACGCGGGCTTCGCCTGGTCGCCGACGCTGATCGTCGACGACCACGGCCGGGTCGCCGACTTCTTCCCGGACGTCACCCGGGTCGAGCCGTACATGGCCGCGCCGGACTTCATGGATGTGCTGCTGCCGGTCGGCGAGGTCGTCATGTCGTCGGTCGTCATGCGCACCAGCGCGATCCGCCAGATCGGCGGCTTCGATCCGCGGACGACCCTGGTCGGCGACTGGCTGACCTGGATGCGGATGGCCATGCGCTTCGGCGTCGTCACCGTCCCGTATGCGCTCGTCCGCTACCGGCAGCACGAGGAGTGCGGAAGCTACCGGGCCAAGGACGGGCGGATGGCGATGGAAGGCCCGGCGGTGCTGCGCGAGGCGCTCGGCGATCCACTGTTTCCCGCTCCGCTGCGCTCCAAGGCCGATCTCTTCATGGCCCAACTGCTGGTCAACGAGATGTGGGGACTGACGCACCGCGAGATCCTGCGCTTCTCGGACGGCTACGCAGCATACGGCCTGGCGGCCCAGGCGCTCGGCCTGGTGCCGGCGGACCCCAACGTGCACCGCGCCTTCCGCCGGTTGGTCGAGGCGGCGGGGCTCACCGTGCCCGACCTGCCCGCCCGCCTCGCCGGCCGGCCCGAGCCAACGCCCGACGGCATCGCCCGCCAGCTGCGCGAGTTCGCCCGCCTGCGGGCCGCCGGCGTGGCCGAGCGGCTGACCCTGGTGCTGCCGGAGTGGGCCGAGGTGCCGCGCGCGGCGCTGACGCCGGTCGTGGCCGGCGCCGTCGAGGTGTCGTCCGCGGAGCTCCGCGAGATCCTGCACCCGGGCATGGCGTGCCTGGCACCCTGGGGCGCGCCCGACCTGGCCGAGGCCGAAGGGCTGGGCGTCCCCGGGTTCGTGTACGACCTGCCCGACTGCTTCGACCGGCCGCGCGACCGCGAGCGGTGGGAGACCCTCGACGGTCCCAGTACGCTGCCCGGATGATCGCCCCCTTCGCCGGCGAGCACGTCGGCGGCGCCGCATCGGTGCTGGCGGATCGCCACGCCAGGCACCGCGCGGCCGAGCCGCTGCTGGCCGACGGCGACGCCCGCATGTGGGTGGAGCAGGCATGGGGCCGTGATCGCGTCTCGGGCGTCGTCTCCCTGCGTGACGGCGAGGTCACTGGCTACCTGTTCGGCCGGATCGCCCGAAACGACGTCTGGGGCACGCATGCGGTGGTCGACCGGGCCGGCTCGGCGGGGACGGACGGCGAGACCATGCGCGACCTGTACGCCGCGGCGGCACCGACCTGGCTGGATGCCGGCGCCCGCCTGCAGCTGGTGACTGTGCCGGCGCTCGACCGCGAGCTCGATCCCTGGTACCGGCTCGGATTCGGGCAGATGCAGCTGCACGCAATCCGTGAGAGCGGCGCGCCCGACCGGCGGCCGCCGGCAGGCGTGATCGTCCGCCGCGCCGAGCCGGCCGATCTGGACGCGGCAATCATGCCGATGGCGACCCTGATCTGGGATCACCAGGCCGGACCGCCGGCGTTCACCGGCCTGACGCCGCCGCCGGCGACCGAGCTCCGCGAGAGCTGGGCCGAGTCGTTCGAGCTGCCGGACGACCTGCTGTTCATCGCCGAGCTGGACGGGCAGCCGGCAGGCTTCGTGCTGCTCTACCCGGACGATCCGGACGTCGGCGTCAACGTGCGCCACCTCAAGCTCTCCACCGCAGCGACGATGCCCGACCTGCGCGGCGGCGGTGTGGGGACGGCGCTTACCGAGCACGCCCTGCGCTGGGCGACAGATGCGGGCCACGACGCGGTCACCACCGACTGGCGGGTGCCCAACCTGCAGTCCTCGCGGTTCTGGCCGGCGCGCGGGTTCCGGCCCACCTTCCATCGGCTCCACCGCATGCTCGGCGTGGGCTAGTCGTACGGCGTCGGCATGCCGAACGTCAGCGCAGGCACGCCCATCGACTCCGCCAGGACGGCCAGCTCGTCCCCCCAGGGGGCGACGAACACGCAGCCCGGGCGAAGCGGCTCCAGCGGCTGGTCGCAGACAACCAGGTCGAGGCCCACCTCGGGGCCGCGCTCCAGCTCGGCCTCGAGCAGCGCGACGGCGGCGTCCAGGTCGGCCGGCGAGACGGCGACGCAGCAGCCGTCGACCAACCCACCGTCGGCCAGCGACCGCAGGTTGCCCACCGCGTCAGCGACGGATTCCGGCGTCCAGGCCGGTGCGGCGACGGCCAGGCCGGGAAGCGTTGGGGGCGCCAGGCCGGCGTCCGCTACCGCCGTGCGGTAGAGGTCGCGCAGGGTCTCGCTCTGCGGGTAGCGGGACAGCACGCCGGCCAGCGCCGCGTGCGCCGGATACGGGCTGTCGGCCAGCGTCCGGTGTCCGTGCCGGACGAGGCCGTCCGCCAGCGACACGGCGACGCCGGTCAGGATCTGCTCGCGGTGGCCGTCCCACTCGGCCGGGAAGCGCTCGTCGTCGAGCGCCCGGCTGACGGTGGAGACCAGCTCGGTCGCGAAGGTGCCGCCGGCCCAGGCGCGGGACGAGCCGTTGGCGTCGTGCTCGCGGTAGAGCACCAGCGGCTCGGGCAGCCAGACGGCGCCAACGCGCAGCGCCAGCCGCAGCCACAGCAGCCAGTCGCAGGTCAGCTCCGGTCGGGCGTCGAATCCGCCAACCTCGCGCAGCGCCGCCGTGCGGATCAGCACCGTCGGCATCGCGATCGCGTTGGCCGTGGCGATCAGCGGAAACAGCGACGGCGCGGGCAGCAGGCGCGGCTCGTCGCCCATCGCGGGCAGCACGACGCCGCGCAGCTCGCCGTCGCCGCGGTCGAGCAGCCAGCCGCCGAACGCCAGGCCGGCGTCGGCCGCTGCCAGCATCTCGGCCTTGCGCGCCAGGTTGCCGGGGAGCATCTCGTCGTCGCAGGCCCAGGGCACGAAGAAATCGCCGGATGCGGCCTCCAGCCCGAGGTTCATGCTGTCCGGGAACCGCAGCCCCGGCGGGTTCCGCGTCAGCCTCACCCGCGGATCGGCGAGATAGCCCTCGGCGATCGCGTCCGAGCCGTCGTTCGAGCCGTTGTCGTAGACCAGCAGCTCCAGCTCGACCCCGTCCTGGGCGAGCACGCTCTCGATCGACCGCGCCAGGAACTCGGCGCCATTGCGCACGGAGAGGACGACGGTGACCGAGGGGAGGGGCATGTCGCCCGCCTAATCGTCGGCCGCCTCAAGAACGTGAGCGGCCTGACGATCGTGAAGCGCGATGTCCCCTCACATCATGCTCACCTCGTTCGGGTACCACGATTCCGGCGGGGGAACGATCGTGCCCCGGCATGTGGCCCAGGAGCTCGCTCGTCGCGGATGGGACGTGACGGTGTTCCACGCCGCGGTCGGCCGCACCGAGGATGCCGAACCGTACGCGGTGCGCACCTGGGACGACGCCGGCGTACGGCTGATCGGGGTGTTCAACCGCCCGCACGGCCTGTTCGATCTGGGCAACCCGCGGCGCGAGATCGACGACCCGCCGATCACACGGGCGTTCGCCGAGGCGCTCGACGAGCACCGGCCGGACGTCGTGCACTTCCACAACCTGCACAACCTCGGCGCGGCGCTGATCGACGAGTCCGCCGCCCGTGGCATCCCCTCGTACTTCTCGACCCACAACTACTGGCTGGCCTGCCCGCGCGCCTACCTCTACACGGAGGAGCTCGAGCTGTGCCACGGGCCTGCCGACGGGGGCGCCGCGTGCGCAGCGTGCGTTCGCTCGGCCGACACCGCCGGGCACCGCGAGCGGCTGACCGAGATCCGCTCGCGCTTCGAGCGTGGCGTCAGCGTCTGCATGGCGGTCTCCGAGGCGGTCAAGCGCACGCTTGTCTCGGCCGGCTACCCGGAGGCGATGATCGACGTCGTCCGCCAGGCAATGCCGCAGGAGCATCAGATCTGGGAGGCGCTGGGCCGCGACCGCACCCCCGGCCGGGTCGGCGAGCGGCTGACGGTCGGCTTCTTCGGCTCTGCGTACCCGCACAAGGGGCCAAGCGTCCTGGTCGAGGCGGCCGGGCTCGCGACCGCCGACATCGCCGTCCGAATCCACGGCGAGGTGCCCGGGTCGTTCGCCGAGCATCTGCGGGCGCTCGATCACAGCGGCAGGGTCGAGATCTGCGGCGCGTTCTCGCACGACCGGCTGCCGGACCTGCTGGCGGACGTCGACGTCGCCGTCATCCCATCGCTCTGGTGGGACTGCGCGCCGCTGATGGTCGCCGAGTGCCTGGCCGGACGCGTGCCGGTGCTGGCAGCACGGATGGGCGGGATCACCGAGTCGGTGCGCGACCAGGTCGACGGCCTGCTGGTCGACGGCCGCGACGCGCCGGCGCTGGCCGCCGCGCTCGACCGGCTGGCGATCGAGCCGGGCCTGCTGGAGCGCCTGCAGACCGGCATCCGGCCGCCGCGCGCCTTCGCCGCGTACGTCGACGAGCTGGAGCGCTATTACGCCGGGGAGCGGCCCTCGCAATCGACCGGGCGCACGCTGCCGATCTCGGTCAGCTGGCGGGGCGACCAGGGCAAGCCGACCAGCCTTTCGGTGATCAATACCAACGTCTGCGACGAGCTGGCCGCCGAAGGCTTCGCCGTCGAGCGGTTGCTGCGCGACGGGTCGACCTCCGGACCGGCCGCGCCGTTCGCCGCCGAGGTGACGGTGCGCCACCAGTGGCCGCCCGACTTCTCCGCCGCGTCCGGGCGGCTGGCGGTGATCCAGCCGTGGGAGTTCGGCTCGATCCCGCAGGCGTGGGTCGGCCCGATCCAGCGGAACGTCGACGAGCTGTGGGTGCCCTCCGGGTACGTCAAGCGGATGTATGTCCAGGACGGGATCGACCCGGCGCGGATCCGGGTGATCGGGAACGGCGTCGACCTCGAGACCTTCACGCCGGACGGGCCGCGGATGGAGCTGGACGCTCCCGATGGGTGCCGGTTCCTGTTCGTCGGCGGCATGGTCGCTCGCAAGGCGCCCGACCTTCTGATCGCGGCGTACCTCGAGGCGTTCGCCGGGCGCGACGACGTCTGCCTGGTGATCAAGGACTTCGGCGCCGCCTCGATCTACCCCGGCTCCGACCGCGGGCCGGTGCGCACCCACGCCGACGACGGCCGGCTGCCGCGGATCGTTTACCTCGAGGACGATCTGACGGACGCCGAGATCGCGTCGCTGTACCGAGCGTGCGATGCGACCGCGCTGCCGTACCGCGGGGAGGGGTTCTGCATGCCCGCGCTGGAGGGCATGGCCTGCGGCCTGCCGGCGATCGTCACTGCCGGCGGCCCGACCGACGAGTTCGTGCCCGACGAGGCGTGCTGGCGCGTGCCGGCGGGCGTCAAGCGGGCGAACGAGCGGCGCGTCGACGGCATGGACACCGCGGGGTTCCCCTACTCGCTGGACCCGGACATGGCAGCGCTTCGGCGGATCCTGCTCGGGGTCGCGGACGACCCGGTGGAGCGCGCCCGGCGCGGCGAGGCTGCCCGCTCGGCCGCTCAGGCCTTCGGCTGGCACGGCGTCGCACTCCGGTACGCGGAGCGGATCACCGAGCTGGCGTCCCGCCCGCCGCTCCACGCTCGATCCTCGGGACCGCCGATCCAGCTCGACCCTCCCGCCCCGGCGGCGCTGCTGGCGACGCCCGCCTGGCTCGGCGAGGACCGGCTCGGCGACCTGCTCGCCGCGTGGACGCAGTCCACGGCGCCTGGCGAGCCGGCCTGCCTCTACCTGCTCGCCGATCCCCGCGTGCACGGCGACCAGGCAGCGTGCACCGACCGCGTGCTGCGGGCGGCCGCGCACACCGGCACCGACATCGATACGGGCGCCGACATCACGATCCTGCTCCAGCCGCTGCGCGACGACACGGCTGCCCGGATCCACCGCGCCGCCACCGGGTACGCACCGCTGCACGCGGCGTGTGAGGGCCACCTGCGCCTGGCCATTGCGGCCGGCACCCCGCTCGTCGAGCCGGAGACGGACGCCGTCCGCGCGTGGCTCGCGGCCGTCCACGCCCTGCGCGCCGCGTAGCGGCTAGCGCGACTGCCGGCGTGCGTCGCGCACCAGCACGGCGGCGGAGAGCACCGCCCAGACGGCGACCAGGCCGAACAGCAGCAGTTCCGTGACCAGCGCCGTCTGATCATCGACCTCGCCGAGCATCCAGAAGTACGGCACAGCCGTGAGCGCGCCGAGGACGCCGCTCAGTCCGCCCACCAGCGCCATGTTGCGCGACAGGCGGAATGCGGCCGTCGCCCGCTCAGGCTGGGTGCGCTGCGACAGCATGAGGATCCCGAACAGGCCCGTCGCCATGCAGCCGAGGCAGAACAGGACAGTGGCGACCCCAGCAGTCCTCGCAGCATCGTGCAAGATCGCCAACCCCATAATGGGGGACGCTACACCTCCGCTCACCCTGGCAAACACTCCCGCCGCCAAGTCCCCCCAAACCCCCCACCCATCTGGGGTGGGTCGATCCCCCATGGCGAGGGGTGCCGGGCACAGTGCCGGGCGTGGTGCCGGGCACGGTGCCGGGCGTGGTGCCGGGCGACGGGTGCCGGGCACGGTGCCGGGCACGTGCCGGCGCGGTGCCGGGCACAGTGCCAGGGCCGACGATCGCCGTGACGAGCCCGTGACGGGTTCGGCACGGTTCGCGCGTGGGTTGGCACGGGCGCGGGCTTGCGCCCTCGCGCGGGGTGGGCTACCCGTGCTTCTTCTTCTTGGCCGGCTGGGTGGGTACCGAGGCGACGCCGGCTGAGTAGCCCTGCTGGTAGCCCTCGGTCTTGCCCTTCTCGTAGCCGGCCTTGAGACCCTTCATCTTGCCCTGGCCGAAGCCGAGCTTGCGGCCGCGCTCGAAGCCCGCCTTCGAGCCCTGAGCCTTGCCCTTCCTCATGCCGGCGGCCTGCCCGGCGTCGTAGCCCTGCTGGTAGGCGACCTGGCGCGCGTGGGAAACCTCGGCGGGACTCGCACCCGAATCGCTGCGGATGGACCAGGCCGAGATCCCGACGGCACCGGCCAGCATCAGCGAGAGCGCCAGCGCCAGTGTCAGGGATGCGACGCTGAAGCGCGGCAGCGCAGCCGCTGCGGAGCGAAGGTTCTGGGAGGTCATCATCTACCTCCCTGGGGTGTTAGCCGTCCGCCTCCAGATTCCTGCGCGCGGTCTCGATCCGCGCCAGCGACTCCTCGCGGCCCAGTGCGGCCAGGCTCTCGAACAGCCCCGGCGCCACTGTCCGCCCCGAAATCGCCACCCGGACGGGCGTGAACAGCACGCGCGGCTTCAGCCCGGTCTCCTCGCAGGCCGCCCGCAGCGCCGCCTCGATCGCCTCGGCGTCCCACCGGTCGAGCTCCCTCAGCCGTTGCTCGGCCGCGTCCAGCGACCGCCGCGCGTCGGGATCCGCCTCCACCTTGGCCCAGGCCTCGGGATCCATCCGTAACGGCCGGAACAGGAACCCGGCGAAGTCCTCGAAGCCGCCCAGCTCGCGCAGCTTGTCCTGCACCATCGGCGCAGCCTCGGCCACCCGCTCGGGCTCGTCGGCCAGCGGCGACCCCGAGTGCCGCAGATGCTCGAGCAGCTCCGCGGCATACCGATCGGGCGGGAGCGCTCGCAGATGCTCGCCGTTCAGCCATTCCAGCTTCTGGAAGTCGAACACCGCAGGACTCTTCGTGATCCGATCCAGCGTGAACCGCTCGATCAACTCGTCCGTCGTCATCACCGTGGTGTGGTCGTCGAAGCTCCAGCCGAGCAGCGCCAGGTAGTTGCGCATCGTCTCCGGCAGGTAGCCGCGGTCGCGGAACTCCTCGACGGAGACGGCGCCGTGCCGCTTCGACAGCTTCTTCTTGTCCGGCCCGAGGATCATCGGCAGGTGGGCATAGGCCGGCCACTCGGCACCCAGCGCGTCGTACAGCGCGAGCTGGCGGGGCGTCGACGACAGCAGATCCTCGCCGCGGACGACGGTGTTGACGCCCATGTCGATGTCGTCCACCGGGTTCGCGAACTGGTACGTCGGGCTGCCATCCGAGCGGACAACCACATGGTCTCCGAGCAGCGCGTTCTCCCAGCGAACGGTGCCGCGGACGGCATCATCGATCACCGTCTCGCCCTCCGCCGGCACGATCAGGCGGATCGCGGACGGCCCGGTCGGGTTGTCGGTGCGCGTCCGGCAGCGCCCGGAGTAGATCCACGGGCGGCCGGCGGCGCGCGCAGCCCCGCGCTCGGCCTCCAGCTCCTCGGGCGTGCAGTAGCAGCGGTACGCCTTGCCCTCGTCGATCAGCCGCTGCGCCGTCTCGGCGTAGAACCCGAAGCGCTCGGTCTGCCGGTACGGCCCGTCGTCCCAGTCGATGCCGAGCCACTCGAGCACGCGCAGCGCCTGGTCGATCGCGCCGTCCGTCGACCGCGCGCGATCGGTGTCCTCGAACCGCAAGACGAGGCTGCCGCCAGTGTGACGCGCCCACAGCCAGTTGTAGAGCGCCGTCCGCGCGCTGCCGACGTGCAGCAGGCCGGTCGGGCTCGGCGGGAAGCGGACTTTGACCGGAGGCATGAGCGGCTAAGCGTAGACTGCGGCGATGCTGTTGGGCGCTCATGTCTCCACGTCCGGCGGGATCGACAAGGCGATCGACCGCATCGAGTCGATCGGTGGCGACGCCGTCCAGGTCTTCACGCAGAGTCCGCGCGCGTGGCGCCCGACTGACCACAAGCCCGACGCCGTCGAGCGCTTCAAGGAGCGCCGCGCGGAGGCCGGCGTCGGCTCGGTCGTCTGCCACGCGACCTATCTGATCAACCTCGGCGCGACGGACGACGTGATCTACCACAAGTCGGTCAACGCGCTCAAGGAGACGATGGAGACGGCGCACGCGATTGGCTCGGAGGGGGTCGTCTTCCACCTCGGCAGCCACCTCGGCCGCGGCTTCGACCAGGCCATGCACCAGGTCATCCCCGCCCTCCAGGTGGTGCTCGGCGAGCGCGACCGCCACTCGCTCGACCCGTGGCTGCTGATCGAGAACGCCGCCGGCCACGAGGGGACGATGGGCGTGTCGCTGGACGAGCTGCAGACTGTCGTGGACGAGCTGGGCCAGCCCGACCGTGTCGGAATCTGCCTGGACACGTGCCACCTGTTCGCGTCGGGCTACGACATCCGCACGCCGGAGGACACGGACGCCCTGCTCGACGAGGTGGACGAGCGGATCGGGCTCGACCGGCTGCGCTCGCTGCACGTCAACGACTCGAAGATGCCGTTCGACTCGCGCCGCGACCGGCACGAGAACGTCGGCGAGGGCGAGATCGGCGAGCGCATGGCCGCGTTTCTCGGATGCCCGCGGCTCCAGGAGCTCCCCGCGGTGATGGAGACGGCCGGCCAGGACGGCCACGGCCCGGGGGCGGCGGACATGAAGGCGCTGCGCCGCCTGCACAGGAAGGGCGTACGGCAGTGGGCGAAGCTGGCGTCCTCGAGATAGGCGCCGAGCGGCCGCTTCCGCTCTCGGAGCTGCGCTTCCGGTTCAGCCGCAGCGGCGGGCCCGGCGGCCAGCACGTCAACACCTCCAGTACGCGCGTCGAGCTGGTGTTCGACCTGGAGGGATCGCCGTGGCTGTCCTCCCGCGAGCGCGCGCTGGCCCGCCGCCGGCTGCGCACCCGGCTGGACGCCGACGGCCACCTGCGGATCGTCGCCCAGGACGAGCGCAGCCAGACCCGCAACCGCAGCCTCGCCATCGAGCGGTTCACCGACGCCATGCGCGCCGCTCTGGCGCCGCCTCCTCCGCCCCGCCGGCCCACCCGGCCGTCCGTCGCCGCGCGCGAGCGGCGGCTGCACAGCAAGCGGCGCGACAGCCAGACGAAGCGCGGCCGGCGGCCGCCCTCGGCCGACGAGTGACCCGCTATCCGTGGACGACGACCGGCGCGCCCAGCGGCACGGTCTTCTGCAGCAGGCGCAGCGCCGCCGTGCCGACGCGCACGCAGCCGAGGCTGGCATAGGCGCCGATCGACGACGGGTTGTCGGTGCCGTGGATCGCCACCTGGTCGCCACCCGTCCACCCGTCGGGCAGCCCAGCGGTCTGGTGCGCGGACAGGCCGAGCGCGAAGTCCCCGTACGGGCCGCCGGATTGGAAGTTCACGCGATCGGTGACGCTGAAGCGGCCGCGCGGCGTCGGGCTGGTCGGCAGCCCGGCCGCGACCGGGAAGGTGCCCAGCGTCCGCGCGCCGTCCTTCACGGATATGGTCAGAGAGCTGACGTCGACCTCCACCTCGACGCTCGTCCAGCGCAGCTCGAGCCGCCGGAGGTCGATCCGGGCCAGGTGCGAGCGCGGATCGCCGGGCACCAGCGCCCAGCCGACGTGCCCGCGGTGGCGGACGATCAGCAGCCAGGTCTGCGATCCGAGCGCCGTCCACGGATGCACCTTCCCGGCGGTCGTCCGGATGGTCCGCTCGACGCGGCCGATCAGATGGTGCGGGCCGGGGGGCGCCGCGGGCAGCGACCACGCCGCCTTGCGGTGGGACGCGACGGGTGCCGGATGACTGGCGGTGGCCGCCGCGGCGGCCGGCGTGGCCGGGGCGTCAGCGTCGCCGCGTGACTGCAGCACGACGGCTGATCCGGCGCCGACCAGCGCCGCAGCGAGCAGCAGGAGCCTGAAATTCATGCGCGGTCGTTGACCTGGATGCGGAAGCTCGTGGCGTCGGGTAGCTCGTGGAACTCGGGGTTCACGCAGCCCATCGGCTCCTCGCGGTGCTCGTAGGCGCGCTCCACCTCTCCGCCGCAGATCGCCAGCGGTTCGCGCACGGCACGGATCGCGCCGAAGCCGTTTCGCCGCCGGCGCGCCCGCTGCAGCAGCTCGAGATCGATCTCGGCCGCGAAGACCTTCTGCATGCACCCCACATAGCGGCGCCCGAACTGCTCATGGGCGTACAGGAACGGACACCCCTGCTCGAGGCACCGCTGGGGATGGACGACCTTCTGGCAGACGACACCGCACCTCCTGCACTCCACCTCGGACGAGGCGGGCGCGATCGGGAGTCGTTGCCGGATTCCGCCCATGGCTCAAGTCTACCGCCCACCCCTACGGGAAGAACACCCCCGTCACGGCCGTCTGGTGGGCAACACGCGAGCTCGGTTTGCCGTCCCGGTCGATCACGATCCTCCCCGATCCCGACCGCCGGAGGTCAGCCGAGGGACCGGGCGACGCTGACCACGTCAAGCGGCTCCTTCGCGATCGCTCCGGCGAGGGTCTGATCGCCCTCGTCGGAGCGGTAATACGTGGCCAGGCAGGTGTGCATGCCCAGCGCCGCGGGGCCCTGGATGTCCTCGAGCACCCGGTCTCCCACGAACAGCGCGCGCCCAGGCTCGACGTCGAGATCGTCCAGCACGGCGCGGTAGATGCGCGGGTCGGGCTTGCGAACGCCCAGCTCCGACGAGAACACGGCCGAGTCGATCAGCCCGGCGATCCCGTGGAGGGCGAGGTCCTCACGCATGAACTCGCCGGGGTCGAACGCGTTCGAGACGAGGCCGATCCGCAGGCCGTCGGCTCGCAGCGTCTCCAGCAGTTCGACGGACTGCGGGTGCAGCTCGCGGGCCGGCGCCCAGGCACGATGCTCCGCACGCAGCGCCTCGTACAGCGCCGGGCCGTCCGTGTCGACGCCGCCCTCCGCCAGCACGGCGGCCATCAGCTCCTGGTAGACCACCTCCGCGTTCTTCGGGAGCTGGCTGCGGATGGCCCCGAAGTGCCGCCAGAAGCCGTCGACGAACAGCTGGGGATCGGCGTCCACCGCCAGCGCGTCAAGGAGTGCCCGCACCGCCTCCTCGTGCGTTCGCTCCTCGTAGCGGAACGCGAACAGCGTGTCGCCGTAGTCGAACAGGACGGCGCCGAGCGGCACCTCAGTCGAACTCGTGGCGGACGACCAGCCGCTTGGCGGCCAGTGCCTCGTCCGGCCGGCTGACCGGCCGTGAGTGCGGAGCGTCCTTCAGCTGCTGCGGATCGTCCGCCGCCTCGACGGCGATCGCCAGCATCGCCTCGCAGAACTCGTCCAGGGTCTCCACGGCCTCGGTCTCCGTCGGCTCGATCATCATCGCCTCGGGGACGACCAGCGGGAAGTAGACCGTCGGCGGGTGGAAGTTGTGGTCCATCAGGCGCTTGGCGACGTCGAGCGCGGTGACGCCGTGCTCGCGCTTGAGGTTCCGAGCCGAGAGCACGAACTCGTGCATGCACAGGCGGTCGTACGGCAGCTCGTAGGCCTCGCGTAGCCGGGCCAGCAGGTAGTTGGCGTTGAGCACCGCCGTCTCCGACATCTCGCGCAGTCCCGGTCCCCACATGCGGATGAAGGCGTAGGCCCGAACGAACACGCCGAACGGCCCGCCGAATCCGCGCACCCGGCCGATCGACTTCGGCCGGTCGTGATCCAGCCGGTACGTGTCGCCGTCACGGACGACCACGGGCGTCGGCAGGTACGGCTCGATGATGTCGCGGACGGCGACCGAGCCGGCGCCGGGCCCGCCCCCGCCGTGGGGCTGCGAGAACGTCTTGTGCAGGTTGAAGTGCAGGATGTCGAAGCCCATGTCGCCGGGCCGCGAGATCCCACACACCGCGTTCAGATTCGCGCCGTCGTAATAGAGCAGGGCGCCCGCGTCGTGGAAGATCGCCGCGATCTCGGTGATCCGCTCCTCGAACAGGCCCAGCGTCGACGGGTTCGTCAGCATCAGGCCGGCCGTCTGCGGGCCGACCTTCGCACGAAGATCGTCGACGTCGATGTTGCCCCGCTCGTCGACCTGCACCTTGACCAGTGTGTAGCCGGCCATGGCAACGCTGGCAGGGTTCGTGCCGTGCGCGGTGTCCGGGATGACGATCTCGCGCCGCTGCTCCAGCTCGCCGCGATCGGCGAAGTACGCCCGCATCAGCGTCAGCCCGGTCAGCTCGCCCTGCGAGCCGGCCGCCGGCTGAAGCGTCACCGCGTGCAGCCCGACGATCTCCGCCAGGATCTCCTGGAGCCGCCACATCAGCTCCAGCGCCCCCTGGCAGTCCTCCTCCTCCTGGTAGGGGTGCAGGTCGCGGAAGCCGGGCAGGCCGACCACCCGCTCGTTGACGCGCGGGTTGTACTTCATCGTGCACGAGCCGAGCGGATAGAAGCCCGTGTCGATGCCGAAGTTGCGCTGAGAGAGACCCGTCCAGTGGCGCACGAGCTCCGGCTCGGCGAGCTCGGGCAGGCGCGGCGGCTGCGACCGTCCCAGCCCGGCCGGCACTTCGGGCACGGGCAGCCCCGGGTCGGGCACGGTGCCCGCCCTGCGTCCCGCCTGCGAGCGCTCGTAGATCAGCTTCATGCCGGCACCTCCGCGAGCACGTCCGACAGCACCTCGGCCAGCCGCTCGATGTCCGCGACCGTGCGCTTCTCGGTCAGCGCGACCATGATGGCGTCGTCCAGGCCCTCGTAGTCGCGGCCGATGCGATAGCCGGGATGCACGCCGCGGCGCTTGGCGGCTGCGATCACCTCGCCGGCCGGCCGGCCGGTGCGCACGCAGAACTCGTGCGACGTCGGCTGCTCGAACGCCGGCGGCAGGCCCAGCTGCTGCTTGGCGTGCTCGGCCAGCGCCATCGACCGCTCCCCGACTTCGCGGAGTCCCTGCGGCCCCAGCCACGACAGCGTGACCAGCCCGCCCAGCGCCAGCAGCGTCTGGTTGGACGTGATGTTCGACGTCGCCTTCTCCCGGCGGATGTGCTGCTCGC
This sequence comes from uncultured Actinomycetes bacterium, assembly GCA_963720885.1. Lineage (GTDB taxonomy): Bacteria > Actinomycetota > Thermoleophilia > Gaiellales > JAICJC01 > DATLLN01. The sequence goes on from CAVRGW010000005.1 coordinate 596,031, forward strand.
GGGTCTGCAGGGTGAGCACGAACGCCCGCTCGCCGTGGCGGTCGACCGTCTCCCCCACGATCCGGCCCGGCAACTGGCGGGCGTAGTCCATGCGCGCCGCGAGGAAGCCGTAGTGCGGGCCACCGTACGACAGGTAGTTGCCCGCGCTCTGCCCCTCGCCGATGGCCATCGCGCAGCCGTACGCGCCCGGCGCCTCGAGCACGCCCAGCGTCATCAGGTCGACGTGGGCGACAGGCAGTGCGCCGGCGTCGGCGGCGGCGGCGGCGAGGGCCGGCGCATCCTCGAGGATGCCGAAGAAGTTCGGCTGCGGGAAGATCACGCAGGCGGCGCCCTCGGCCGCCTCCCGGAGCTGCTCGGGATCGGTCCGCCCGTCGACATGCGGGACCTCGACGACCTCCAGCCCGAATCCCGGCGCGAACGTGCGGACGACCTGACGGGCCTGCGGGTTCAGCGTCTGGGTGACGACCACCTTCTCGCGCCTCGTCGCCAGACGGGCGACGAAGCACGCGTCCGCCGCGGCGGTCATGCCGTCGTAGCACGACGCGTTCGAGACCTGCATCCCGGTCAGCTCGCAGATCGCCGTCTGGTACTCGAAGATCGCCTGCAGCACGCCCTGGCTCATCTCCGGCTGGTACGGCGTGTATGCGGTGAGGAGCTCCCCGCGTTGCATCATCATGTCGACCACCGCGGGCACGTAGCGGTCGTACATCCCGGCGCCCAGGAAGGACAGCTCGCGGCCTGTGTCGACGTTGCGCGACGCCAGCTCGGTCATGTGGGCGACCAGCTCGGACTCGGTCAGCGCCGGCCCCACGTCCAGCGCCCGGCCCAGCCGCAGGCTCTCGGGGATGTCGGCGAACAGCTCGGCCAGCGAGCCGACGCCGATCCGCTCCAGCATCACCTGGAGGTCGCGCTCGGTCAGCGAGGTGAAGCTCACAGCGCGTCCACGAACGCCTGGTAGGCGTCCGCATCCATCAGCGTGTCGACCTCGGAGGGATCGCTGAGCCGCACCTTGATCAGCCATCCCGCGCCGTACGGGTCGTCGTTGACCGTGCTCTCGTTGCCGTCCAGGGCATCGTTGGTCTCAACGACCTCGCCGGACAACGGCGCGATCAGCGTGGACACGGCCTTGGTCGACTCGAGCTCGCCGTACTCGCCGTCCTTCGAGATCTCTTCACCGGCCGCGGTCGGGCTGAAGTACACGACCTCGCCGAGCGAGTCCTGCGCGTACCAGGTGATCCCGAACGTGGCGACGTCCCCCTCGACCCTCGCCCAGTCGTGGGCCTCGTTGTAGCGCAGGTCGGTGGGGTAGGTGGCGTCGCTCATGCTTTCTCCTTGACATACAGGGGCTTCTTGGCAACCTCCGCGGCAGCCGTCCTGCCGCGAACGTCGATCTCGATCTGCGTGCCCGGCATCGCTGACGTGGCGGGCACGTAGCCCATCCCGATGCCGATTCCCAGCGACGGCGATTTCGTCCCACTGGTCACCTCGCCGGTCGGGCTGATCGGCATGCCCTGGCGGGGGATGTTGCGGTCGGTCATGCGGAAGGCGACCAGCCGGTCGTGATTGCCTCGCTCGCGCTGGCTGCGCAGCGCAGCCGCGCCGACGAAGTCCTTGGCGTCCAGCGCGCAGACCCAGCCGAGCCCCGCCTCCAGCGCCGTTCGCTCCAGCGACAGGTCGTTGCCGTACAGCGGGTAGCAGACCTCGAGCCGCAGCGTGTCCCTCGCGCCCAGGCCGCATGGCGTCGCGCCGGCGGCCAGCAGGCCGTCCCAGAGCGGCCCCGCGTGCTCCGGCTCGCAGATCAGCTCGACGCCGGGCTCGCCGGTGTATCCGGTGCGGGCAACGATCGCGGGCACACCGCACACCTCGGCTCGCGTGAAGCCGAACGGCGGCAGCTCCGGCAACTCGACCAGCGTCAACGACGCCGGGCCCTGCAGCGCGAGCATCGCCAGCTCGGTCGACCGGTCGTCCATCGTCACGTCGGCGGGCAGGCCCTCGGCGAGCCAGGCGTGGTCGGCGTCGGTGCGGCTGGCATTGACGACCAGCAGCAGGTGGTCGTCCGCAAACCGGTAGACGATCAGGTCGTCCACGGGGCAGCCCGTGTCCTCGAGCAGCAGCGTGTACTGGGCGTGCCCTGGGCCGATCCGGTCGAGGTCGTTGGACAGCGCCGCCTGCGCGAACCGCATCGTTCCCGGGCCGCGGAGCTCGAGCTGTCCCATGTGCGACACGTCGAAGACGCCCGCGTGGCTGCGCACCGCCAGGTGCTCCGGGATGATGCCCGCGTACTGCACCGGCATCTCCCAGCCTGCGAAGGGAACGATCCGCGCGCCGGCCGCAAGGTGGCGGTCGTGGAGGGGTGTCCGGCGCAGCGCGGTCTCCTCTGGCATCCGGAAGCGCAGTCTACTGAAAGCTGCGGCCCATAACGACGACGCGCCCCGGTAGTTAGGGAACTACCGGGGCGCTCGCGTCAAGGGTCAACCGGGTGGCGGATGACTGCCGCTCGGTTGCTCCACCATCTTAGTGCGGACACCGGGATCCGGCTATGCGGCCGGGGACACTTCGGTGCGGCCGCCGCCCTGGCCCTTCGCGCGGTACGCCGCGCGGTCTGCGAGGCGGTACAGCACGTCGGTCGAGCCCGCTCCGGCCGCGCCGGCCGCGACCCCGCCGGACAACGAGAACCGGCCCTCGCTGCGCTCCTGGAGCCCGCGGGAGATCCGCTCGGCGACGCGCACCGCGTCGACATCGGATGCGCCTCCGAGGATGACGGCGAACTCGTCGCCGCCCAGCCGGTAGGCGCCGTCGGTCGTGCGGATGCTCGACGACATCACCTCGGCGCACAGCCGCAGCGCGGCGTCGCCGGCGGCGTGGCCGCCCTCCGTGTCGTTGATCCGCTTCAGGCCGTCGAGGTCGAGCACCAGCAGCGCGATCCGGCTGAGATCGCCGTGGCGGTCGAGCTCCTGCTGCATGCGGTCGCCGAAGGCTCGCCGGTTGAGCAGCCCGGTCAGCGGGTCACGGCTCGCCATCTCCCGCATCTCGCGGTAGATCAGCGCGTTGCGGACGGCCGGCGCCACGACGTTGCACAGCGCCTGGCAGAACTCGACGTCGAAGTCCTCCCACGCGCGGTCGCGCGTGTCGATGACCTCCATCAGCCCGATCGTGTCGCCGCTGGCGATCAGCGGCAGCATCAGGGTGGACCTGATGCCGTACCGCTCGATCGACTCACGCAGCTCCTGCTCGGCCCACGCGTCCGAGACCCGGCACTGCTCGGGACGCTGCTCCTCGATCACCCGCCGGATCGTCTGGAAGCGGTGCATCGGGTACGTCTCCCCGGCCTCGCTGTAGGCGTCGCCGACGGTGGTGCCCCAGTTGCCCGACCAGTCGGTGAGCATGATCACCGTCTCACCGTCGGGGTGGACCAGCGACAGCTCCGCCGAGCTCGAGCCGGTCAGCTCGGCCGCGCGGGCGGTGAACAGCGACAGCACCTCCTCGAGTTCGAGCGTCGAGGAAAGCGCTGTCAGCAGATCGAACAGAGCCTGCAGGCGGTTTTCGGGCGCCATACAGGTGTCATCGGCACCTGCACCGCCCCCCTGTAGGCATGCGGCCGACCGCCGGTCAGGGGTTCCGGCGGCCGGCCGCTCCTCCTCGGGCGTCTAGGAGGTGGCCACCAACTCGGTCACCATCTTGTTATCAGCGTCGAGGTGGATCTGGACGTTGCCGTTCTGGATGTCGCCGCAGTCCGTGACGAGGTTCGGGTTCTTCGCCGCGGGGTACTTGGCGACCTTGATGCACATGCCGTCCTGCGGCGCGTTCGCGCCCTCGCCGCGATCAATCGCCTCGATGTGGACGAAGTACCGGACACCGGCATCGTCGAAGCAGTTCGTCGAGTTGAAGATCGTCTTGGGGTAGAGACCGTTCCCGGTCGTGGTCTCGCGGTACCGGTTGTAGTCGTTGCAGTGGATGTTCACGGTCACGCCGCCGATCGTCGGCTGGTACTCGAAGTTGCCGGTCAGATCGGACTTGGCGTTGTAGCCGACCGTGTAGCCCAGGTGCGTCTTCCCGGTGCCATTGGTCTGGCCGCCGGCCGCCATCGCGGTGGCGGCGAGCAGAGCGCCCGCCACCAGTGCAACGGCGACGGCGCCAACGGTGCGTCGTGCTCGCATTTCGTGTCCCCCCTTGTGGGTCGTCAGAGCCGAGTGATGCGAGTCGATACTACGGGTTTCCCGGGGCGAAAGCCATGGGTGCGTAGTTTAATTGACGTTCAACTTGGTACACGTCAATTAACTGAGTTGAATATCAACTCAGGAACAACTCGTTCAGGGCGTTGTGACGACCGTACCCTGCCAGGCCGACGGGCCGGACAGCGTGCCGGGCTTCGTCTTGCTCGGCTTGAAGGAGGCGGTCCAGTCGATCGTGCCGCCGCGCGCGGTGAAGAACGCGTCGGCGCCGCTCGTCACCTTGAGCAGGAAGTCCTGGGTGAGGCCTCCGGCCACGTTCGGGTCGGGGCAGGTCTTCGCGACCACGGCCAGCTTGGTGCGGAGAAACCCTGTTGCAGTCTGGAACTTGATGATCCCGGAGGTCGGGATGCACCCGGTGACCGGGTCGACGGCGCTGTAGTCGAGGAACATCCGGCCGCCGGTGTGCCCGTCGCCGATGTACCCGGTCGTCTCCGTGAACAACCCGCTCAGCTGGTACTTGCAGTGAAGGTCCGAATCCTGGGTCGGCGCACTCGGGTTGCACGTGTATCCGGGCTCGATCACCGTGCGGAATTTCGTCACGCCCGATCCGTCAACCGGGTGATCGGTGTCGGCGAGTGCGGCTGCCGGAAACAGCACACAGGTCGCAAACACCAGCGCAGCGAGAGCCTTGAGCCGCATGGTGTATGAGTATCGACGTCCCACGGCCAAATGTCAATTACGTTCGCGGGCCGAGCACTCGCTCGACGCATTCAGCCGCGAGCTCCTCGGCCCGCTGCACGGTGAGACCGCCGAGGATCGACCGGGTGCTCAGCCCGTCCATCATCGAGGTCAGCGTCTCGGCGGCGCGGTGGGCGTCCACGGATCCGGCGATCGAGCCATCCTGCTGCCCCACCCGGATCAGCGAGGCGATCTGATCGACCCACGCCCGGTAGCCCTCGTTGATCGGCTCGCGCAGCGACTCGTCGAACACGGCGGCGCCGGCCAGCTCGCTCCACAAGACCCACGCGTGGGTCGTCGCCTGGTCGTCGTCGATGTCGCGCAGCAGCCGGCGCAGGACGCACTCCCGGCCGTCCAGCCCCTCGTCGTCGCCGTGGGAGGCGAGTAGATTGAGGTTCGCGTGCCGGAACGCCTCGGCCATCAGCTCGGTGCGGTTCTCGAAGTAGTAGTAGACCAGCGGCGTCGAGACGTTGGCTTCCATGGCCACGTCCTCCACCCGCACCGAACGTGCGCCGACCCTGCCGATTACGCGGACGGCGGCGTCGAGCAGCTCGGCGCGCCGTGCGCTGCCGCGCCGCGAGAACGGCGACCGGCCGGTGGGCGCGGTGGCGTGCTCCTCCGCGGAGCGGGCGTCGGAGTCTGTGGACGGCATGTACAGCCACATCGCGCACAACCGATCGCGCGTTACAGCGACGCGGGTACGATCCACGCTTCGCACTGAGGCCGCGAGAGGAGGGAACCGGATGAACGACAAGCCGAACTGGCGAGTCGCACACCTCGACGACATCGAGCGGCGCGGCAGAGACATCCCCGTCCGCGAGCACCTCGGAATCCACTCGTTCGGGGTCAACGCGTTCACGCCAGGCGAGGATGGGACGTTGATCAGCGAGCACGACGAGGCCGGGTCGGGCCAGGAGGAGCTGTACATCGTGCTCGACGGGAAGGCGACGTTCGAGGTCGACGACGAGGTGGTCGAGGCGCTGCCGGGAACACTGGTGTACGTCGGTCCGCATGCCCGGCGAAGGGCGACCGGGGACGGCACGGTCCTCGCTCTCGGCGCCACACCCGGCGAGGTGTACCAAGGCCTCGACTGGGGCGAGGCATGGCCGTTCCACGCCGAGTCCATGACCGCGTACGGCGAAGGCCGGTACGCCGACGCGCTCAGCGCGGTCCGCGGCGCCCTCGAGCACATGCCTGACCACGCGGGCCTGAACTACAACTACGCATGTTTCGCAACGCTCGCGGGGGACACCGGCGACGACACCTTTGCCCACCTCCGACGGTCTGTCGAACTGCGCCCGCAGTTCCGCGAGGACGCACGCAGGGACGACGACTTCGCGGCCGTCCGCGACGACCCGCGCTTCGAGCAAGCGCTTCTCTAGGGAACGCCGCTAGAGCGGTCTCGTCACTCTTCGCGCAGGAACGAGGGGATCTCGAGCGCGTCGCCCGGCACGTCCAGCTCGGGCATCGTCGTCTCCAGGGCGGCCGCGGCGGACGTGCCGCGCTCACGCTCCGTCGAGAACCCGGCAAATGCCGCAGCCGGCCGCGCGCCGCGCTTGTCGAACCCGGTGGCGATCACGGTCACGCGCACCGAGTCGCCCATCGCCTCGTCGATCACCGCGCCGAAGATGATGTTGGCGTCCTGGTCGCTGGCCGACCCGATGATCTCGGCGGCCTCGTTCACCTCGAACAGGCCCATGTCCGGACCGCCGGTGATGTTCAAGAGGATGCCGGTGGCGCCCTCGACGGACGCCTCGAGCAGCGGCGAAGAGATGGCGGCGCGGGCGGCCTCGCCGGCGCGGTTCTCACCGCTGGCAATGCCGATGCCCATCAGCGCCGACCCGGCGTCGCGCATGATCGTGCGGACGTCCGCGAAGTCGAGGTTGATAAGGCCGGGCACCGTGATCAGGTCGGTGATCCCCTGAACGCCCTGGCGGAGCACGTCGTCGGCGATCCGGAAGGCGTCGACGATCGACGTCCGCTTCTCGACGACCTGCAGCAGGCGGTCGTTGGGAATGATGATCAGGGTGTCGACCTTCTCGCGCAGGATCTTCACACCCTGGTCGGCCTGGTCGGCGCGCTTGCGTCCCTCGAACGAGAACGGGCGCGTGACGACGCCGACGGTCAGCGCGCCGAGCTCGCGGGCGATCTCGGCGATCACGGGCGCTGCGCCGGTGCCGGTGCCCCCGCCCTTGCCTGCGGTGACAAATACCATGTCGGCGCCCTTCAGCGCCTCCTTCAGCTCGTCGCGGCTCTCCATCGCAGCCTCGCGGCCGATGTTCGGGTCGGCGCCGGCGCCGAGACCGCGCGTGATCTTCGACCCGATGTGGATCTTGACGTCCGCGTCGCACATGAGGAGCGCCTGGGCGTCGGTGTTCACGGCGATGAACTCCACGCCGCGCAGGCCTGCGTCGACCATCCGGTTGACGGCGTTCGTGCCACCGCCGCCGACGCCGACGACCTTGATCACTGCCAGATAGTTGCCGCTTTGATCCCTCATGCTGAACTGACCTCCGCTGCCGGGCGCCGGACGCCCTGTTTCTCACCCAGAGGGTGAGACTGTTCCCAAAAACACGAAGAGCCCTCATTCCAGGCCGAAAACACGCGGCCGGGACGGGGCACGGGAGAGAGCGTACTCTCCGGTTCTCTCTGTGTCAAGCGGAACCTGATGGTTGCAACTCTCAGGTTGTAGTTGAGGGTGAGGTGCCGTGGAAGCCGAGGGCCGGCCGCGACGGCGCGGACACATCGAGGTACGCCAGCTCGTGGCGCTGGGCCCCGGTGATCCGCTTGAGGACGCGCTGCACGACCTCCATCTTGAGGGTCAGGTCGGACGGCGTCCCGAACCGCAGCTGGACGCCCTTGCCGAGCACGGCGGTGATCGTGCCCGACCGCGGGATCAGCTGGGTGACATGGCCGCCGATGCCGCCCGCGTTGTTCAGCACCTCGAGTGCCGACGCGATGTTCTCGTCGCCGGTGTGCTGCCCCACCGCGAGCGTCGTGCCATCGGGCAGCATCACGACCGGCGCCGCCCGCGGCACCTTACCGTGGTCGGCCAGAACGCGCCCGTCGGCCGCGATCGGGTACACCTGCTTGCCGATCATGGCGTAGGCCGCCGGCGTGTACGGCACGACGTGGACGGCCAGCGTGTGCGGGAACGCGCGATCGACCCGGGCGGAGCGCACGAAGGGAATCGCCTCGACGCGGCGCTGGATCGCGCCCGCGTCCATGCCCAGCAGGCTCTTGCCGTGGGTGTTCGACGAGACTGCCTGCTCGATCTGCGCGGTCAGCGGGCCGGACGCGCCGACCACCTGGACGCGGGTGACGTCGAACGCCGACGACATCCGCAGACCCCAGTAGCCGGCGACGGCAACGATGACGCCGACCGCAGCCAGCATGAGCATCAGCCGCCGCTTGCCCTGCGCCTGGCGCAGCGCGCGGCGACGGACGACGAAGGCGTCCTCCACGCTCGACATGACCTGCATGCGTGCGAGGTTCGTCGCAGCCTGCCGGAGTCCTGCGACGCAACAAAGGGGTCTGACCCCGTTGTTGCGTCAGTCGTCGGGCAGCGACACCGGGCCGACCATCTGCACCTCGTGGTGCAGATCGACGCCAAAGCGATCGCGCGCCCGCCGGCGCGCCTCGACCATCAGCGCGATCACGTCGGCGGAGGTCGCCGAGCCCATGTTCTCGATGAAGTTGGCGTGCACCGGAGAGATCCGCGCGCCGCCCGCCGTGAACCCCTTCAGCTCGCACTGCTCGAGCAGCCGGCCGGCGGTCATCTCGGGCGACGGGTTCTGCCACACGCTGCCGAACGTCCGCACTTTCTGCGGCTGGGCCGCACGCCGCCGCCCCTGCATCTCACGGACGATCTCGCGGATCTCGTCGCGGTCGCCGGGCCGCAGGACGAGCGTCGCCTCGGCCACCACCTCGTCGGCCGCGACGTTCGAGCCGCGGTAGCGCATCCCCAGCTCACCGGCACCGCCCCGACGCTCGCGGCCGGGGGCCAGCACCAGCGCCTGGCCGAGCACCTGCTGCATCTCGCCGCCATAGGCACCGGCGTTCATCCGCACGGCGCCACCGACCGTGCCCGGGATCGCGCAGCCGAACTCGATGCCCGCCAGGGCCCACCCCTCTGCCCGTTTGACGACCACCGCCAGCGAGGCGCCGCCGCCGGCGCGGACCGTCGTGTTGTCGACGCGCTCCACCTTCGCCAGCTCGCCGGCCAGGCGGACGACGACGCCGTCGAACCCGGCGTCGGCCGCGAGCATGTTCGAGCCCAGGCCGACGATCGCCGTGGCCAGTTGCTCGGCCTCGATCCACCGGAGCAGCTCGCGCAGCTCGTCGACCGACCCGGGCCGGGCGAAGTACCGGGCCGGGCCGCCGGTGCCGACCGTCGTCAGCCGCGACATCGGGTAGTCGGGTGTGACGGACGGCGGAACGGTCACGAGAGCAGCAGATCGCCGACCCGGCGCACGTCGCCCGCGCCGACGGTCAGCACCAGGTCGCCCTCGCGTAGGCGCCCGGACAGGTACGCCGCCGCCTGCTCCAGCGTCGGCTGCCACGCCAGCGGCATCCCCGGGCGAAGCTCCGAGACGGCGTCCACCACCAGCAGGCCGGACACGCCCTCGACCGGCGCCTCGCGCGCCGGGTAGATGTCGGTGACGACGACCTCGTCTGCCGTCGCCAGCGCCATCCCGAAGTGACGCGCCAACGCCTCGGTGCGCGAGTAGAGATGCGGCTGGAAGCAGACCAGCACGCGGCCCGGTGCGTGCGAGCGGGCCGCCTTGATCGTCGCGGCGACCTCGGTCGGGTGGTGCGCGTAGTCGTCGACCACGGTCGCACCGGCCACGGTGCCGCGGCGCTCGAACCTGCGCCCCACGCCGGCGAAGCCGACCAGCGCGCCGGCCGCCTCGGCCGGCTCGACCCCGGCCGCCGCATGCAGGGCGGCGACGGCGGCGGCGGCGTTCAGCGCGTTGTGCTCGCCGGGCACGGCGAGGGTGACGTGGATCGGCGTCGCGTCGGGCGTGCGCAGCCAGAAGCCGGTGCCCTCGGCCGCGACCTCGACGCCGCTCACCTGCCACTCGACGTCGCCCAGCCCGAACCGCTCGAGCGGCGCCGGCGAGGGCAGCACGATCGACTCCGGCGCGATCAGCGCGCCGCCGGCCGGGAGCTCCGACGTCCACGACCGGAACAGCGCCTCGACCTCGGCCAGCGACGCGAACCGCGAGTGGTGGTCGAGCTCGACGTTGGTCACCACCGCGACGCGCGGCCGGAGCAGCGAGAGGCTGCCGTCGGACTCGTCGGCCTCGGCGACCAGCAGCGTGCCCCCGCCGGGCCCGGCGTTACCGCCGAGCTGCGGCACGTCGCCGCCGATCAGGAACGTGGGATCGAGACCGAGCTGCACCGCGGCGTAGGCGATCATCGCGGACGTCGTCGTCTTGCCGTGCGCGCCTGCCACGCAGATCGACCTCCGCGACAGCACCATCTCGGCGAGCAGCTCGGCGCGATGCAGGCGCCGCAGGCCGCGGTCCCGAGCGGCCAGCAGCTCCGGCTCGTCGGCGCCGACGGCGCCGGACACGACCACCTCCATGCCCTCCGACAGGTGATCGGGGCTGTGGCCGATCGCGATCGGGATGCCGAACCGCTCGAGCCGGTCGAGGTACGGCGTGCGGGCGCGGTCACATCCCGTCACCTCGGCGCCCCAGGCGTAGGCGACGGTCGCCAGGGCCGAGACTCCGGCCCCGCCGATGCCGATCATGTGGAAGCGGCGGTCGGTGAAGCTCATCGCCTGTGGAGTGTAAGGAGGTCGTCGGCGATCACGGCCGCCGCGTCCGGCCGCGCCCAGGCGAGTGCCGCCTCCCCCATCCGCCGCATCCGCTCCGGGTCGGCCAGCAGCGCCCGAACCTCGACGTCCAGCCGCTCGTGCGTCAGCTCGGCATCAGGGATGACGATCGCCGCCCCCGCCTGCTCCAGGTGCCGCGCATTCGCGGTCTGGTGATCGGCGGTCACATTGGGCGACGGGATCAGGATCGACGGCTTGCCCGCAGCGGCGATCTCGAAGATCGAGCCGCCTGCGCGAGCAACCACCAGCGAGGCGCCGCGCAGCGCCGCATGCAGCCCCGGCAGGAAGGCGCGGACGCGGTAGCGCTCGCCCTCCAGGTCCCGGTACGGCTCGTACTCACGGTCGCCCGTGACGTGCAGCACGCGCAGGTCGCCCCCCGCCCACGGCGCGACGGCGGCATTCAGGCGGGTAGCTCCCAGGCTGCCGCCGAACGCGAACACGTCGCCGGTCCACGTCTCACCGGCGTCGACCGGCTCCGCGGGAACCGGCCTGCCTGTGACCAGGTACTTGCTGCCCGTCCGGCCCTCGATCGGGAACGAGAGATAGACGCGCTCGACCAGCGGCGCCGCCAGCCGGTTCGCCAGCCCCACGTGCGCGTCGACCTCGAGCAGCGCACCCGGCACGCGCGACGCCCGCGCCGCCAGCAGCATCGGGCCTGACACGTAGCCGCCTGCGCCAAACACGACATCCGGCTTCACCTGGGAGATGATGCGTCGGCAGGCAACGGGTGCGGTCGCCGCCCTCCAGGCCGACGAGGCCAGCGCCGGGGACAGCCGGCGCTCGAATCCCCGAACCTCGAACGTATGCAGCGGATAGCCGGCCTCGGGCACCAGCCGCGCCTCGATCCGGTCGCCGCCGGCGAACTCGACCTCGGCGCCCCTATCCGACAGCTCGGCGGCCACCGCCAGTGCCGGGACGACGTGTCCCGCCGTGCCGCCGGCTGCGATCAGCACTCGCGGCCGCGCGCTTGGAAGAGGCTTTGGGTTTGGCATCGGAGGTTGTCGTGCGGCCGCGTGCGCGGGACGACACCGCCGTCTCGCTGTCGGCCACGTTCAGCATGACGCCGACCAGGGCGAGCATCACGACCAGGCTCGAGCCGCCCGAGCTTATCAGCGGCAGCGGAACGCCGGTCAGCGGCAGCACGCCCAGCACGGCGCCCAGGTTGACGAACGCCTGGCCGGCGACCAGGCAGGTGGCGCCGGCGACCAGGTACTTGCCGAACGGATCCTTGCAGCGCATCGCGATCCTGAACCCGAGTACGGCGAACGCCGCGAAGGCGAGTACGGTGACGAGGATCCCGATCAGCCCCAGCTCCTCGCCGATCACCGACGCGATCATGTCCGTCGACGCCTCCGGCGTGTAGCTCTTCTGCGTTCCGTTGCCCAGTCCGACACCGGTCCATCCGCCGCTGCCCAGGCCGTACATCGCCTGGATCACCTGGTACCCAGTCGCCTGCGGATCCTTCTGCGGATCGAGGAACGTGGTGATGCGCTGCATCTGGTACGGCTCGCGGATCACCGTGTATGTGACCACCACGAGTGCCGGGATGGTGACCGAGAGGAACAGCCGGAACGGCGTCCCCGCCACGACCAGCACGCCGCACACCATCAGCACGATCGCGATGGTCGTGCCCAGGTCGGGCTCGATCTTGACCAGCGCGCACACGACCAGCACCACGGCGCCCAGCGGATTGATCAGCTCCATCAGCGTCTGCGGCGGTCGCCGGCGGGAGGCCAGCACCGCGGCGGCGAATAGCAGCATCGCCGCCTTGGCGAACTCCGACGGCTGGATCGAGATCGGGCCGAGCAGCAGCCATCGGCGCGCGTTGTTGATCTCGGCGCCGATGCCCGGCACCAGCACGAGCACCAGCAGCAGCACGACCAGCCCGAGCACCGGCACGGCCATGTAGCGCAGGCGCCGGTACGGGAACCGCGCCAGGCCGGCCATCACGGCGATGCCCAGGCCGGCGTAGATCCCCTGCTTCATCAGCACCGACACGGGGTCGCGGCCGAACAGCACCGCGGTGCCGCTGGACGCGCTGTAGACCATGATCAGGCCGAACGCGACCAGCCCGAGGGTCACCAGCATCAGCAGGTGGTACTCGATCGGCGCGACCGCCTCGCGGCGCCGGCGGCCCTGCCGCCGCGGCGTCGCGGGCGCCGCCTCGGACGCCGTCTCAGACGCCAACCGGCACCTCCTGGGCAAGCCGGCGGAACTCGTCGCCGCGGTGCTCGTAGTCGCGGAACTGGTCGAACGACGCGCATGCGGGCGACAGCAGCACGGTGTCGCCCGGAGATGCGTCGGCCGCCGCCTGGGCGACCGCCGTGGCCAGGTCGCCGGAGTCGGTGTGGGCGACGCCGCGCTCGTCGAGCTCCGCTGCGATCGTGCCGACCGCCTGGCCGATCAGGTAGACGCCGACCACGGGGCCGTCGGCCACGGCCTCGGCCAGCTCGGCGAACGAGGCACCTTTCAGGGAGCCGCCGAGGATCAGGCGGATGCCGTCGTCGAACGCGGTCAGCGCCATCATCGCGGCCTCGGGGTTGGTCGCCTTGGAATCGTTGACGAACGAGACCCCGTCGCGGGTCGCCACCACCTCCAGACGGTGCGGCGGTGCGGTGAACTCGCGCAGGGCGCGGTCGCGGTCGGCCAGGGAGACGCCGATCGCCTCAGCGGCCAGCGCGGCCGCGAGAGCGTTCTCGAGGTTGTGCTGGCCACGGATGCCCGCATGCTGCCAGTCGATCCGGTCGGACTGGTCGCGCGAGAACCACTCCCGGCGGCCGCGCCCGGGAAGGTCGCCTGCGCGCAGGATGGGGTCGTCCGCGTTGAGCACCGCGACGTCCTCGGGGCGCTGGTTCTCGAGCAGGCGCAGCTTGGCCCGAAGGTAGGCGTCCAGGGAGCCGTGGCGGTCGATGTGATCGGGCGTGATGTTCAGCACCACGGCGACCTCGGCGTGGAACGTGTCGATGTCCTCGAGCTGGAAGCTGGACAGCTCGGCCACCACCCACGCGTCGGGGTCGATCCGCCCGGGCAGCTCGGTCAGCGCGCGGCCGACGTTGCCCGCCACCTCGACGGACAGGCCACCGGCGCGCAGCATCGCGCCGATCAGCTCGGTCGTGGTGGTCTTGCCGTTGGTGCCGGTGACACCGACGAACGGGTTGGACAGCATCCGTTGCGCCAGCTCGACCTCGCCCCACACGGGCACGCCCGCGGCCCGTGCGGCCCGCACCACCGGCGCCTCACCGGGCACCCCGGGGCTCTTGATCAGCGCTGTCAGTCCCGCCACCGGCACCTCATCCTGTCCGGTGACGTATTCGACGCCGATCGCGTCGAGCCTGGCAGTGTCCAGGCCGGTGCCGGAGTCGAAGCCGCGGACGCTCGCCCCCGGCCACAGCCGGTGGATCGCCTCGCACGACGCCAGCCCGGAGCGGCGCAGGCCGACGACCAGATAGTCACCGTCCCTCATCGGAACTTCGAGTAGGCGAGGTAGTAGAGGACGAACCCGCTGGCGCCGAACATCGCCGCTGCGATCCAGAAGCGGACGATGATCTTGTTCTCGGTCCACTCCAGCATCTCGAAGTGGTGGTGGATCGGCGCCATCAGGAAGACGCGCTTGCCGGTCAGCTTGAACCACAACACCTGGATCGCCACCGACAGCGCCTCCAGCACGAACACGCCGCCGATCAGCACCAGCAGCGCCTCGGTCTTGGTGAACACCGCCATCGCCGCGAGCGCCCCGCCCAGGCCGAACGAGCCGGTGTCTCCCATGAAGACGTCCGCCGGGTAGGCGTTGTACCAGAGGAAACCGACGCAGCCGCCGACCAGCGCGGCGCCGATGATCGCCAGATCGATACGGCTGTTCGCGCCCTCCGGCGTGAGGCCGCCGGGCGACAGGAACGCCACCACCATCATCGCCGTGTAGGTGAGCATCGCGATCGTCACCGTGCCCGCCGCCAGGCCATCCAGCCCGTCGGTCAGGTTGACGGCGTTGGCGGCTCCGGCAACCACGAAGAACAGCAACACGTAGTACACCGGCCCGAGCTCGAAGCGCACGTCGATCAGCGGCAGGTACACGTCGGTGGACAGGCCCTGGCGGTCGGCGACGTACGCCAGCACCGCCGTCACGCCGAGCAGCAGCAGCATCTTCCACCGCCCCGACAGGCCCAGCGAGCGCTTGTGGACCAGCTTCATGTAGTCGTCGATGAACCCGATCCCGGCGCAGGCCAGCATCACGCCGGCCACCGTCAGCGCCGGCGTCGTGTACTTGCTGAGCGGCAGGAAGGCGACCAGCGCACAGGCCAGCAGGAACATGCCGCCCATCGTCGGAGTGCCCTGCTTGATGATGTGCCCGGCCGGCCCCTCCTCGCGGATCTGCTGCCCGAACGCGCGGCGCCGGAAGAACGCGATGAACAGCGGTCCGATCGCGATCGCCAGCACGATCGCGATCACGCCTGCGGCCAGAGCCAGCTTCACGGGGCGACCGCCTCGACGACCGCTTCCAGGCCCATCGACCGGCTGCCCTTGACCAGCACCACGTCACCCGGCACCAGCAGCTCGCCGATCGCGTCGACCGCCTCGTCGCGGGTGGCGAACCAGTAGCCGCCGAAGCTGCGGGCGAGCTCGCCGACGGCGACCACCAGCTCGATGCCCAGCTCGCCCGCCAGCTGCCCGACCTCGGCGTGGTGCGCCGGCCCGTCCGGGCCGAGCTCGGCCATGTCGCCGAGCACGGCGACCGTTCGGCGGCCCTCCGACACGTCAGCCAGGTGGCGCAGCGCCGCCGCCATCGACGCCGGGTTGGCGTTGTAACAGTCGGCGATCAGCAGGCCGCCGCCGGGCAGCTCGATCTCCTCGCCGCGCCAGCGAGAGAACCTCACGTCCCCCGCCCCATGCGCCAGCTCGTCCGCCGGCAGGCCGAGCACGTCGTAGACGGCCGCGGCCGCCGTCAGGTTGAGGGCGTCGTGACGGGATGTGAAGTTCACCGGCACGTTCAACGTTCGACCGTGGAGCGCGATCTCCGCCTCGCCCCCGCCCCCCGTGCGGCGGAACGCGACGAGGCGCACGTCGGCGTCCTCGCCGTCGCCGAAACCGACCACCCGGCCGGGGTGCTCCGCGAGGTGCGGACGCAGCAACGGCTCGCCCGCGGGCACCACCGCGACGCCGCCCGGCGCCAGGTGGTGGAGGATCTCGGCCTTCGCCTCCGCGACCCGCTCGACGGTGCCCAGCAGTTCCAGATGGACGGGGCCGACGGAGGTGATCACGGCAACGTCGGGAAGCGCGATCTCGGCAAGGTAGGCGATCTGCCCGAGGCCGCGCATCGCCATCTCTGCGACCACCACCTCGGTGTCCGGGCCGGTGCGGCACAGCGTCAGCGGGACGCCCAGCTCGTTGTTCTGGTTCTCGCGGCTGGCGACGACACTGATGTGTGGCCCGAGCAGCGCGCGGAGCACGTCCTTGGTCGACGTCTTCCCCGTCGAGCCGGTGATGCCGACCACGCGGGCGGCCGAGCGCTGGCGCACCAGGGCGGCGATCCGGCCCAGCGCGACCAGCGGGTCGTCCACGCGCACCCGGCGCGAGCCGGGGTTGGCGTGCGGCACCAGCGCCGCGGCCGCGCCCGCGGCGAGCGCCGCGTCGGCGAACTCACCGCCGTCCGCTCGGGTGCCGGAGAGCGCGACGAACAGATCACCCGGCGACACCTGCCGGGAGTCGGTGGCGATGCCGGTGACCTGGATGGCAACATCGGTGGTGCCGCCGGTGGCGGCGGCGATCTCGACCGTCGAGAGGGGGATCATGGCTTCCGGCTGGTCAGCGCCTCCAACGCCTCGCGCGCAACCTCGCGGTCGTCGAACGGGATCGTGCGGTCGGCGAACTGCTGGCCCTGCTCGTGGCCCTTGCCCGCGATCACGACCACGTCGCCCGCCGCAGCGCCGGCGACGGCATCCTCGATCGCCCGCCGTCGATCGAGCTCCACCTCCATCTCGATGCCGGCGGTAATCTCGTCAGCGATCGCCTGGGGATCCTCGCTGCGCGAGTTGTCCGTGGTGACGATGGCGCGATCGGCAAGCTTGCGCGCGACGGCGCCCATCAGCGGCCGCTTGCCGCGGTCGCGGTCACCGCCGCAGCCGAACACGCAGATCAGCCGGCCGGCGGTGATCGCCCGCGCCGCGCGCAGGACGTTCTCCAGCGAGTCGGGCGTGTGCGCGTAGTCCACCAGCACCGTGAACGCCTGGCCGCCGTCGACCGCCTCGAACCTGCCGGGGACGCCCGGCATGGCCGCGATCCCCTCCCGAACTGCACGGTGCGGGAGATCGAGCAGCTCGGCCACGGCCACCGCGCAGAGCACGTTCTCGACGTTGAAATGACCGCGCAGCCTGACGTCGAGGGGCAGCGGCCCGCGCGGCGTCTGTGCGATCAGCGAGATCGCGCCTCCCTCGCCCACCTCGACGGCGGCGGGGCGCACGTCGGCCTCGTCGCCCGAGGCGGCGTACGTCAGCACCGGCCCGGCCGCCTCTGCCGCGAGCCGCCGGCCGTAGGCGGTGCCGGTGTTGACGGCGCCCGGGCGCGCCGGGTCCTCGAACAGCCGCCGCTTGGCCAGGTAGTACGCCTCCATGTCCGGGTGGAAGTCGAGGTGATCCTGCGTCAGGTTGGTGAACGCGACAGCGGCGAAGCGCAGGCTGTCGGCCCGCCGCAGCTCGAGCGCGTGCGACGACACCTCCATCGCGCAGCTGCGGTCGCCGGCATCGGCCATGCGCCGCAGGATCGCCTGCAGATCGACGCTCTCCGGCGTCGTGTGGGTGACCGGCTCGACAACGCCGCCGATGCGCGACTCGACGGTGCCCAGCAGCCCCGGCCGCAGCCCGGCCGCTGACAGGATCGAGTACATCAGATAGGCGGTCGTCGTCTTGCCGTTGGTGCCGGTGACACCGACCACTCGGAGCTCGTCGCTGGGACGGCCGTAGAAGGCGTCGGCCGCGGTCGCCATCGACTGCCGCGCCGACTCGACCACGAGCTGTGTGACCGGCAGATCGAGCACGTGCTCGACGATCAGCGCAACGGCGCCGTGCTCGACGGCCATCGGCGCGAAGTCGTGCCCGTCGACCCGCAGGCCGGAGACGCAGACGTGGAGCGCGCCCGGCACCGCGGATCGCGCATCGTAGGTCACCGCGGTGATGTCGCCTTCGGGTGGGCCGACGACCCGCAGCGGGCGCACGGCATCGATCAGCGTCGCCAGCTCCATGAATCCTTTAAGGCTACCGGGGCTTGTCGGGCTTGATCGACAGCGTCTGGGTGAGGAAGCTGCCGATCTGCTGGAACGCCGGCGCTGCGACGACGCCGCCGAAGATGTTGCCCCGCGGGGAATCGACGACCACCATCACCTCGACCTGCGGGTCGTCGGCCGGGAAGAACCCGACGAACGACGCCACATAGTCGGTGGTCGAGTAGCCGCCGGGGATCGGCTTCTGCGCCGTGCCCGTCTTGCCGGCCACCGTGTAGCCGGGGATCTGGGCGCGGACGCCGGTGCCGCCGGCCGCAGGGTCGAGCACGCCCTTCAGCATGTTCACCATCTGGTGGTCGACCTTGGTCGAGATGATCCGCTTCTCGGTCGGCTCGACCGGCGCGCGGCCCTGCATCTGCTTGATCACGTGCGGCTCGACCAGCACGCCGTCGTTGGCGATGGTGCTGTACAGGGCTGCCATCTGCATCGGCGTGACGCTGATGCCCTGGCCGATCGGGATGTTCCCGATCGACGAGCCGTACCAGTCGTCGACCGGCAGCACCGAGCCGGCCTGCTCCTGATACAGGCCCAGCGCGGTCGGCTTGCCGAACCCGAACTTCGCGATCCACTTCGACAACAGGTGCGGCCCGACCTGGCGGGCGATCTCGACGGTGCCGACGTTCGACGACTGCTGAAGGATCCTCGACGCCGTCAGCGTGATCGGCCCGCGGTACGCGTCGTCGTGGATCTTGCGGTCGGCGACCTGGATCTCGTACGGCAGATGGAACTTCATCTGCGGGTAGATGATCCCTGCGGACAACGCCGCCGCGAAGGTGACGACCTTGAACGTCGACCCCGGCTCGTACATGTCCTGCACCGCGCGGTTGCGCGTCAGCTGGTGCAGCTGCCACGGCGACAGGTCGTGCACCTTGTTGTCGTCGTAGGACGGCGCCGTGCCCATCGCGAGCACCTCGCCGGTGCGCGGGTCGAGCACGATTGCCGTGGCCGACTTCGCCTTCCACTGCCTGACGGTGTCCTCGAGGACGCTCTGCACCTTCGCCTGGACGACCTGGTCGATCGTCAGCTGCACGTTGCGGCCGTCCTGCGGCTTGGCCAGCTGCAGCTTCTCCAACGGCTGGCCGTCCGGCGCGTTGACCTCCAGCTCACGGCCCGGCTTGCCGGCCAGCCACGGGTTGAGGCTGTATTCCAGCCCGGAACCGTTGGGCCGGCCGTGGAGGTCGATGTCGGTGTAGCCGAGCAGCTGTGCAGCGAGGTTGCGGAACGGGTAGACGCGGTGTGCCTCGGGTACGGCGAACAGGCCGGGCGGGTGGGCCGACAGGATGTCCTCGATGGTCGCCGGGTCGAGCTGGCGCACCAGCTGCACCTGGTAGGCGTCGGATTCCAGCAGCCCGCGCAGCCGGGTGATCTCGGCGCGCCGATCCTTCCTGCCCTTGATGCCAAGCCGGTCGGCGATGTAGGCGGCGGTGACGTTGGCGTCGACCACTTGCTTCGGGTACGCCATCAGCGTCTTCCACGTCACCTGCTGCGCCAGCTGGTTGCCATGCCGGTCGGTGATCGTGCCCCGCGGCACGGGGATGTCGTACACATGGCGCTGCTGCGCGTCGGCCCTGCGGACGAGCTCGCGGGCGTCGATCGTCTGGATCTTGATCGCCCGCCCGATGACCAGCGCGAAGCCGATCACCGACAGGATCATGATCAGGCGCAGGCGGCTGTTGGGCAGGTGATTCACGGACGCGCGGGCGAGTGGTGCACCGACGTGCCCGCCGGCGGCTTCTCAGGCTGATCGGCGACCGGCGCGTGATGGCGGTGGTGCGGCGCCGTCCCCGGCGTGAACTGGATGAACGCCTTGCGGCCCGGCGACGACGGCACCATCCCCAGGCGCTTCGCCTCCGACGCGATCCTGAAGTACCCGGACATGCCGGCGACCTGGGACGCCAGATCGGCGTTCTGCTGCTTGATGGCGGCGGTCTCGGCCTCCAGCCTGCTGGCGGCGATGGTGCCCCGCAGCGCGCCGACGTTGAGTGCAACGATGCCGGCGAACAGAATCGCCAGCACGATGATCCAGAGGAACGCCGGGCTCAGCCGCGACCGCGTGCGCCTGCCGGACTCGCGGGCACGCTGCGGCCGGGACGCTGCGCCCCGCGGACGGGCGGTACGCGGCGCCGGGGCGGCGACGCTCACTCGCCGCCGGCCCTCTCGGCCGCCCGCAGCTTGGCCGATGCCGAACGCGGGTTCTCGCCGCGCTCGTCGACCGTCGGCACGACCGCCCGGCCGGTCAGCGAGCGCAGCACCGGCTCGTGGCCACATACGCAGATCGGGAACTCCGGCGGGCAGGTGCAGCCGCGGGCGCCGTCGCGGATGAACCGCTTGACGATCCGGTCCTCCAGCGAGTGGAAGGAGATGACGGCCATCCGGCCGCCGGGCCTGAGCGCTTCGAGCGCGTTGTCGAGTCCCTCGCGGAGCGACTCGAGCTCGTCGTTGACCGCGATCCGCAGCGCCTGGAACGAGCGCTTCGCCGGGTGGCCCTGACCGAAACGGCTGGGCGTCGGGATCGCCGACTTGATCACGTCGACGAGGTCGCCCGTGCGCTCGAACGGCTCCGTCGCCCTGCGGCGGACGAGGGCCCTGGCGATCTGCCGCGCGAACCGCTCCTCGCCGTACTGCGCCAGCACCTGGGCGATCTCTCGCTCGTCCCACTCGTTGACCACCTCGGCGGCGGTCAACTCGGACGCGGGATCCATCCGCATGTCGAGCGGCGCGTCGGCGGCGTACGAGAACCCGCGCTCCGGCTGGTCGACCTGCATCGAGGAGATGCCAAGATCCATCAGCACCGCGTCGGCCTGCGTGCCCGTCGCCGCCAGGTTGCGCAACGCCAGCGCGAAGTTGCCGCGGACGAACCGCGTCCGTGCCGTCGCCTTTGCGGCGAACGCATCGAAATAGTGCTTGGCGTCGGGGTCGCGGTCGATCGCGACATAGGTTCCTTCGGCGCCGAGCTGCGGCTCCAGCAGGGCGGCGTGGCCGCCCGCGCCGAAGGTGCAGTCGATCACCGTATGGCCGGGCCGCAGCTCGAGGAGCTGCGAGACCTCCGCGGCAAGCACCGGGACATGCGCCATGGCTGAACTATTGCTGTGAGAGACGTTCGGCAACATCCTCCACGCTCCCCTCCGACTCGGCCTCCTGACGCCGCCATGCACCGAGATCCCAGATCTCGAGAAAGTCACGCAGGCCGGCGACAACGATCTCCTTCGAGAGCCCCCCGTGCCGGAGCAGCGGCTGCGGGATCATCACGCGTCCCTGGCCGTCGAGCTCGGCCTCGGTCGCTCCGCCGTAGAGGTGGCGGCTCACGACCCGGCCCTCCCGGCTGAACGGGTCGAGCCGTCCCAGCCGTGACTCGGCGAACTGTTCCCAGCCGTCGCGATTGAACGCCAGGAGGCAGCCGTCCAGGCCCTTGGTGACCACCACGCCGTCCGCGAAGTGTGGACGGAACTTCGCGGGAAGGGTGAGGCGGTTCTTGGCATCAAGCTTCTGGACGTACTCGCCGAGCAACACGGGGTCTCTCTCCCATTTTGCCCCACTCTACCCCACGATCCCCCACATTGCAATCACCACGGTCCACGCCGCGACCGCGACCCTGTCCGGGCGGGATTCAGCCGGCGGCCGGGCGGACGGCCTTCGCCAGCAGCGGGAAGGTCAGCACCGAGACCATCGCCGCACCGACCAGCGCCGTCGCCGTGTACTCGTGCATTTTGCCGGTGCGCGTGCCGATCTCGGTGATGGCGACGACCAGCGGCAGGCAGGTCGCGGAGTAGAAGGCGAGCCCGAGCTTGTCCCGGGCCGCGAGCTCCGAGTAGAAGAGCGCCGGTATCCCGCGGAGGACGAGGAACAGCGCGAGGAACACGGGCAGCCGCAGGTAGACCTTGGCGTCGGTGAACACCGACCCGATGTCGAAGCCCATGCCGCTGGAGATGAAGAAGATCGGGATCAGCAGGCCGAAGGCGACGGCGTCCATCTTCGCCAGGAACCCGCGCGCCTCCGGCCCGCGGGCCATGGCGCCGACGACGATGCCCGACGCGAATGCACCGAGGATCACGTCCAGGCCGAACTCGCTGGCCAGGTAGACGAGCCCGATCAGGATCAGGATCGCGCCGCGCACCGCCAGCTGGCCGCTGGCCTCCATCGTCTCCTCCACCAGCCGCACCAGCCGCGGCGGCCGCGCACGCAGCGCCAGCAGCGCGGAGGCGAGCGCGATCAGCGTGAACGCGGCGAGCAGCGCCGTCGTCACGCCCCGGTCGGCGGCGTTGCCGAAGAGCAGCGAGATCATCACGATGGGGCCGAACTCACCGGCCACGCCGGCACCCATCACCAGCGTGCCGAACGGCGTCGCCAGCTCGCCGCGGTCGCGCAGCACCGGGAGCAGCGTGCCGATGGCGGTGGTGCTCAGGGCGACCCCGACGAACCTCGCCGAGACGATGAACCCGGCCGCCTGGAGCACGGCGGCAACGCCGATCGCGAGTCCCAGCGACAGCAGCCAGCCGGCGACTCCCAGGGTCAGCGGCCGGCCGCGGACGCGGACGAAGTCCAGCTCCAGGCCGGCCATGAAGAACAGCATCGCCAGGCCGAACGAGGCGAGGAACACGACCAGCGAGTTCTGGGTCGCCCAGTCCAGGCCGTACGGTCCGATCAGCATGCCGCCGGCCAGCTCGCCCACCACCACCGGGATCCGCACCCGCCGCGGGATGTCGACCAGGATCGGCGCCAGCACGGCGACAATCGAGATCAGGAACAGGTCATTGAGATCGCCGATGCTCATCCGGCGATCACCACGGCCACGTCCATGTGTCGCCCGCCTGCGGCATCGGTCAAGTTTCCTGCCGGGGCACGATGACCGACCCAACCGAACGTGTCAAGCGCCGAACGAGAGCCGTCGGACCCTTACAGAAACAACACAAACGCTGCCCTCTCTTGCTATCCGACGAAGCTGATAGAGTCCCGCCCCATGCCGTTGCGGACCGGTCCTGAACGGCGCGTGTCGATGGCTTCCGCCGCGCGTCGCACCGGCGTCCTCTTGCTTGTCGCCGCATTCGCCGCAGCTGCCGCTGCCGGTCCTGCAAACGCGGACCGGGTCAGCGACACGAAGGCCCAGATCACCCGGGTCGAAAACGAGCTGAACTCGTTCAACCAGCAGCTCGACGCCGCCGTCGAGGCCTGGAACCGGGCTGAGTCGCAGCTCACCCAGGTGAAGTCGGACATCCGCGAGAACACCCGCCGGCTGAAGCTGGCCAAGGCCAACCTGCGGATCGCCAAGCAGCATCTGGCCGCGTTCCTGGTCTCGTCCTACAAGGGCGACAGCACCGACGTGTTCGAGGTGCTGGGATCGGGCTCGTTCACCGACCTGCTGAACCGCGTCGAGTACGTGCAGCGGATGTCGGACGCCGAGGGTGAGCTGCTGGCGCAGGTGCAGAAGGCCGAGCACGAGATCCAGGTGCGGCAGGCGAAGCTGAAGGTGGACGAGCAGAAAGCTGAGAAGCTGGTCGCCGAGACGACGCAGCACAAGGCCGACATCCAGGCCGCGGTGAACGCGCGCAATCAGATGCTGGGCGGCTTGCGGAGCGACCTGGCTCAGGCGATCAAGGACCGGCAGGCCCGCCTCGACGAGATCGCGCGGCAGAAGGCCGCCGCGCTGGCAGCCGCCCAGCAGCAGCAGGAGCAGGCAGCCTCGTCGTCCAGCAGCTCGTCGTCCAGCAGCTCGTCGTCGTCCGGCTCGTCAGGCAGCAGCGGCGGCGGCAGCAGCTGGTCGCCGCCACCGGCCGGCCCAATCGGGTCGCAGGCCGTCGCCATCGCCCAGCGCTACCTCGGCGTCCCCTACGTGTGGGGCGGCGCCAGCCCGTCCGGGTTCGACTGCTCGGGCCTGACGATGTACGTGTATGCGCAGCTGGGCATCGGCCTCGGCCACTACACCGGGTCGCAGTACAACGCCGGCCCGCACGTCTCGATGAGCCAGCTGGCGCCGGGCGACCTGGTCTTCTTCTACCCGACCCACGACCACGTCGGCCTCTACATGGGCGGCGGACTGTTCATCCACGCGCCGCACACCGGCGACGTCGTCAAGATCTCGAGCCTGTCCGGCTACTACGCCGCGAACTTCTCCGGCGCCGTCCGCGTCACAGGGTAGGATCTCCGTCCCCGTTCGTCGGTCGCCCGGAACATTTGCGGGCGCCAATCCACTACCAACGACCGGGCCGTAGATAGAGACGTGCGGAGTTGGGGAATAGGTCTCCGTGCAAGATCGTTAAGAGGGATGCGACCGGCTGGGCGGTCGTGCGAACCGAGCACCGAGGGAGTTGATACGAATGTCTGACCAGCTCATCGTGGAGCCGGAAGCCCGGCTGCTGGTGGAGCTTGGCCAGGAGCGCGGGGTCGTGTACGAGGAGGAGATCGTGGGGCTGACCCACGAGCTCGATCTCGACGAGAACGACGTTCAGGCATTGCGGGACGAGCTCGTGAACCTGGGGGTCGAGATCGTCGAGCAGGCCGCCGCGCCGGCGGAGGAGCAGGTGGTTGTCGAGGTCGAGATTGCCACGACCAACAGCCTCGACCTGTTTCTGCGACAGGCCGGCCGGTATCCGCTGCTGACCAAGGATGAAGAGGTCTCGCTGGCCAAGGCCATCGAGGCCGGCGATCCGGTGGCGAAGCGCCGGATGATCGAGTCCAACCTGCGCTTGGTGGTGTCGATCGCCAAGCAGTACCGCGGGCAGGGCGTGCCGTTCCTGGATCTGATCCAGGAGGGTGTGCTCGGCCTGAACCGTGCGGTCGAGAAGTTCGACTGGCGCCGCGACCTGAAGTTCTCCACGTACGCCACGTGGTGGATCCGGCAGGCGGTGCAACGGTCGATCGCGAACAGCGGGCGGACGATCCGCCTGCCCGTTCACGTCTCCGACCGGCTGCGCGCGATCGAGCGGGCGCGCCGCTCGCTTGAGGCCAGCCTGGGCCGCGAGCCGACCGACGAGGAGATCGCCAAGGCCGCGGAGCTGTCCGAGGACGCCGTCGCCGAGACGCTCGGCCTCGCGCGGAAGACCGTCTCGCTGCACGAGCCGGTCGGCGAGGACGGCGACTCGGAGCTCGGCGACATGATCGCCGACCCGGACGCCGGCAACCCGGAGGAGCTGGCCGAGGCGCAGCTGCGGCACGAGAAGCTGCGCGAAGGGCTGGCCCGGCTGGGCGAGCGCAAGCGGCTGATCCTGGAGCTGCGGTTCGGCCTCGACGGCAACGATCCGCGGAACCTCGAGGAGATCGGCCGGATCGTCGGCCTCACCCGCGAGCGGGTGCGCCAGCTGGAGGCCGAGGCGCTGCGGGAGCTCGCGGCGTCGGCCGACATGCAGCCGCTCCGCGCCGCGTAGGCAGCAGAGAACGAGAAGAAGGGTTCAGGCGCGAGGCGCCTGAACCCCTTTTCTATGCCGCCAGAAGCTGCTCGATGCCGAGGCTGCCGGCGTGGTAGTACGGATGCTCGTAGACGTCCATCGGGTCGGCGTCCGCGGCCACCGGCACCTCGAAGCGCTCGCCGGTGCGGGTGTCGGAGACGACCACGGCCAGCGACTCGCTGGAGGGGCGCCACACCAGCCGCACCTCGACGCCGTCCGCCGTGCGCTCGCACAGCTCGCGGTCGGGTTCGGCGGGCTCGAAGCCAAATGCGTCATAGGGGTCCATCTCGATCTCCTGGTGTGCGGGTGTGCGGTTCATGCGAGCAGGCTCCCACTCGCGGGCCGCGGCCGACAGGGGGCGACCTCGTGTCCGCAGGTGCGGCAAACCGAACCCGCAACAACGGGGTCTGACCCCGTTGTTGCGCGCTGGCCCTCCTCCGCCACACCAGACGGCGGATGCGCCAAGGCGCTTCCCTGAAAAATCGGGGTCAGACCCCGATTTTTCACGCGCGCGTCAGATGACGTGCGGCACGTGGTGCTTCCAGGACACCGCGGCCACGCGCTGCACCACGCGCTCGACGACGTCCGCCTCGACGCCGGAGCGCTCGACCGTGCCGGCGACGTCAAGCCCGAGGTCCTGCGTGCAGACCAGCGTCAGGTCGGCGTCGCGGTAGGTGAAGCCGAGCTCCTGCTCGTCGGTCTGCCCGCCCCACAGCCCGGCCGTCGGATGCTTGGTGATCACGCCCTCCGGCAGGCCGAGGATCCCGGCGGCGTGCCGCACCTCGGTCTTGTAGAGGTCGGAGATCGGCTCCACGTCGGAGGCGGCGTCGCCGAACCGGGTGAAGTAGCCCAGGTAGTACTCGCTGCGGTTCTCGGTGCCGACGACGAGCCCGTCGGCCTCCTGGGCGATGTCGTAGATCAGGATCATCCGGCTGCGCGCGCTGGCGTTGCCGAACCGCAGCGGCGACCCGTGCACGGTGGCCCGGGCGCCGGCGATGCCCTCGAGCACCGGCTCGATGGAGATCGTCAGCATGTTCTCAGAAGGCAACGACACGGCCTGCGCGGTCAGTTCGGCGTCGTCCAGGTGCACCTGCTCGGTGTGGCGGCTCGGCAGCCGCGCGGCGATCACGTTCTCCGGCCCCAACGCTCTCGCCGCCAGGCCGAGCGACACGGCCGAGTCGATCCCGCCCGACAGCCCGATCACCGCGCGCATGCGGCCGGCCGCGGCGAATACGTCGCCGCAACTGCTCCGCCTTGCGCTCGAGCAGCACGGCCAGCTCGTCCTGGCTGCGGAGGAGGTCGGTCGTCTTCGAGTCGGTCATGAGAGGCGCTCCTTGAGGGCGGTCAGCTGCGGGGAGAGCCGCGGCCGGAGGGGAGTCGGATGGGTCAGCGCTCGCATCGGCGACGGTAGCGCGGCCCGCTGTGCCGCGGCGCGGTCGCGGACGTCGGCGACGGGCGGCGTGTCGGCGACCGGCGCGCCGCCGCGTAGCACGGGCTCGAGCAGCGGCGTCCCCGGCAGATCCTCGCCGACGAGGCCGATCACGTCGCCGTCATCGCCGCGGAACACCTGGTGGCGCCCGGGCAGGGTCGACTTGTCCTCGCCAGCTTCATCACCGGCCGCCCGTCGCTCTCCACCAGCTTGTACACCCCGCCCAGCGCCGGAACATCGAAGCTGGTCACCAGCCGCGTGCCGACGCCGAACCCGGCGACCGGGACGCCGGCCGACACCCAGCCCGCGATCACGTGCTCGTCGAGGTCGCCGGAGGCGAGGATCTCGGTGTCCCCCATCCCCGCCTCGTCGAGAATCGCCCGCACCTGGTCGGCGAGCGTGGCGACGTTGCCGGAGTCGAGCCGCACGAAGCGAGGGGCGACGCCGGCAGCGCGGGACGCCTCGGCGGCGCGGCGCGCGCCGCGCACCGGGTTGTAGGTGTCGATCAGCAGCGCCGCCGTATCGCCGTGCTCGCGCAGGAACTCGGTGAACGCGTCGACCTCCGACGCGAACCCCATCACGTAGCTGTGCGCCATCGTGCCCGAGGTCGGGATGTCCCACAGCATGCCCGCGGCGACCGTGGCGGTGGCGACGCAGCCGCCGATGTAGGCGGCCCGCGCGGCCAGCAGCCCGGCGTCCGGGCCGTGCGCGCGGCGGAACCCGAAGTCCACGACCGGCCGCCCGGCCGCAGCCTCGACCATCCGCGCCGCCTTGGTGGCGATCAGCGTCTCGAAGTTGACGACGTTCAGCAGGTAGGTCTCGACCAGCTGGCAGATCAGGCGGCCGCCCTCCACGCGCAGCAGCGGCTCGCCGGCATGGACGACGGTGCCCTCGGGCATCGCGTCGAGGTCGCCGTCGAAGCGCTGCGACGCGAGCCGCTCGAGCAGCCGCGACGGGCAGGTGCCGCTGCGCTCCAGGTAGGCCAGCGCCTCCGGCCCGAACGACAGGTCGCGCAGGTAGTCGACGACCTGCTCCAGGCCAGCGGCGAGCAGGTAGCCGCGGTCGCGCGGCAGCTCGCGGACGCTCAGCTCGAAGGCGACCCGGTCGTCGGCCCGGCCCTCGGCCAGGTACGACGCGGCCATGGTCAGCTCGTAGCGGTCAACCAGCAGCTCAACCGGCGCGGCTGCCAGCGTCACGTCGCCCTCCGGTAGCGGGCGCTCTCGGCCAGGATCAGCGGCCGCCGCTCGACGAACCGGTAGAGCGATGCCGGCCGGCCCCCGGTCGGGCGCTCGCCATCCTCGGCCAGCACGCCCCAGCCCAGCGCGATCCGCCGGAAGTTGTTCGGCTCGAACGCGCGGCCGATGCCCGCCTCGTAGACCCGCCGCAGCTCCGACATGGTGAACCGCTCCGGCAGCAGGCTCCAGGCGACGTTCTGGTACTCGAGCTTGTAGGCCAGGCGCTGGCGGGCGTAGCGCAGAATCGCGTCGTGGTCGAAGGCCAGCACCGTGCCCTCGTCGATCTCGGCCAGCAGCGGCTCCAGCGGCCGCCAGACCGCCTCCCGGGCATCCGAGCCGGCGGACAGCTGCGCCCTGCCGGCGTCGACCAGCGCCAGATAGGCGCACGAGATCGCGCGGCCCCGCGGATCGCGGTCAAGGTCGGAGAACGTCGCCAGTTGCTCCATGAACACGCCGGACACGCCGGTCTCCTCGAGCAGCCAGCGCTCCGCCGCCCCCTCCAGCGTCTCGTCCTGGTGCAGCCGGCCGCCGGGCAGCGCCCAGTAGCTCTCGTACGGCTGGTAGTGGCGGCGCACGAGCAGGACGTGCATCGCGCCGTCAAAGAATGCGAAGGCGGCGACGTCGGCCGCCACATTGGGCCTGCCACTCGATCTCACCACTTTTAGACCTCGTGACTATTCTATCAGCTGGGCGAGACGAGCACCGTGCGCGTCTGCGTGTAGAACTCGCGGGCCGCCCTGCCCTGCTCGCGCGGGCCGTAGCCCGACGCCTTCTCTCCGCCGAACGGCGTGTGGAAGTCGACGCCAGCTGTCGGCTGGTTGACGCGCACGAGTCCGGTGTCCAGCCGCCGGGTGAGGTCGAGCGTGCGGTCGAGGTCGCGGGTGAAGATCGCGGTGGAGAGGCCGAACCGGACGCCGTTGGCGATCCGCACGGCGTCGTCCGCGTCGGCGGCGCGGAGCAGCGCGCAGACCGGGCCGAAGACCTCCTCCTGCGCCAGCTCGGCGCCGGGGTCGTCGAGCTCGACCAGGGTCGGCCGCATGTACCAGCCGTGCTCGCCTTCGGACTCGCCCCCGGTGACCAGCCGGCCGCCGCCGTCCACGGCCCGGGCGACCGCGGCCAGGGCCTTCTCGCGCGCCCCCTCGGTGATCAGCGGCCCGACCTGGCACGCCTCGTCCTCGGGGTCCTCCACCACCATCCGCGCCACGGCCGCCTCCAGCGCCTCGCGCACGGCCGGGTAGGCGGCCTCCTCGCAGATCACACGGCTGGTGGCGGTGCACTTCTGCCCCGCGTAGCCCATCGCGGCGCCGGCGATGATCGCCGCGGCCGCGGAGGGGTCGGCGTCGGCCAGCACGATCGAGGCGTTCTGGCCGCCCATCTCGCACTGGGCTGCGGCGCCGCGTCCGGCAAGGCGCTCGGCGACGGTGCGACCGGTGCGCTCCGACCCGGTGAAGCTAAGCGCCCGCACCAGCTGGTTGCCGACCAGGGCGGAGCCCAGCTCGCCGTCGCCGTGGAGCACCTGCAGTACGCCTTCGGGCAGCAGCCCGTCGAACAGGCCGGCGATCCGGTCGGCGCAGACGGGCGAGTGCTCGGATGGCTTCATCACGCAGACGTTGCCGTAGGCCAGCGCCGGGGCGAGCTTCCACAGCGGGATGGCGAGTGGGAAGTTCCACGGTGTGATCAGGCCGACGACGCCGCGCGGCACCTGGCGGGTGAACAGCAGCGAGCGCCCATCCGACGGTGGGAAGCTGGCGCCCTCGGGGTCGAGCGCCGCGGCGGCGTGAAACCGGAGGATGGCGGCCGACCGGGCGACCTCACCGCGGGCCTCGGCGATCGGCTTGCCGACCTCGCGGCAGATCAGCGACGCCAGCTCGCCGGCCTCGACCTCGAGCCGGTCGGCGGCCCAGCGCAACGCCTCGCCGCGAGCAGCGGCGGTCGCCCCCGCCCATCCCGGCGCCGCATCGGCGGCACGGCGGAGGGCATGGTCGAGGTCGATCCCGCCCGACGGCCGCACGCGGCCGACGACGTCGTCGGGACGCGCCGGATTCGTGCTGACGATCTCGGCGGTGACTGCGGCCAAGCGGTGCTACTTGCTCATGAAGACGACCAGGGCAAGCGCTCCCAACAGCAGGGCCAGGGTGAGCAGCGTCCACCAGGCGGATGTCGAGGGCTTTCCCACGGCGGGGGAGTGTACCGTCTCAGGCGGCGCGCGTGTCGCCGGAGGCGAACGTCCAGCCGCCGCGGCCTGCCCGCTTGGAGGCGTACATCCCCAGGTCGGCGGAGCTGAGCAGGCTCTTCGCGTCGTGCGCGTCGGCCGGGAACAGGCCGATGCCGATGCTGGACGAGGTGGCGAAACCGCCGCCGACGTCGAACGGCCGCTCGAACGCCTGGCAGACGCGGCGGGCGACGCCCTCGGCCACGGCGGCGGCCGACTCGGCCGGCACGTCGCCCAGCACGATCAGGAACTCGTCGCCGCCCAGGCGGACGACCAGGTCGGACGCGCGGGCGGCCGCGCGCAGCCGGCGGGCGACCTCCTTCAGCAGCTCGTCGCCCGCGTCGTGGCCGAACGTGTCGTTGACGTGCTTGAACTTGTCGACGTCGAGGTAGAGCAGGGCCGCCGCCGTGCCATCGTGCGCCGCCCGGGCGAGCACCAGGTCGAGGTGGTGCTCGAACATCGTCCGGTTGGGCAGGCCGGTCAGCTGGTCGTGGTAGGCGAGGAACGTGACCCGCTCCTCGCGCAGCTTTCGCTCGGTGATGTCCCGGATGAAGGCGTTGAAGGTCAGCTCCTCCCCGGTCTGCAGCGGCCACAGGGCGACCTCGATCGGGAACTCCTCGCCGCTGCGCCGGCGGCCGACCAGCTCGGCCGGCGGGTGGTCGGCGTCGGGGCCGGCGGCGACCGCCCGGTCGAGCAGGGCGGCCATCGCCTCCTGGCTCTGCTCAGCGAGCACCAGGGTGACGATGTCGCGGCCGATCACCTCGTCGCGCTCGAAGCCGAACATCTCGGCCGCCGCCCGGTTCCACTCCATGGCGAGGGCCTCGGCGTCGAGCGCCAGGAACGCGTCCTCGGTGGTGTCGATGATCAGCCGCGAGCGTTCCTCGCTGGCGCGCAGCCGCAGCTCGGCGCGCTTGCGGGCGGTGATGTCGGCATCGCGGATCTGGACGCCGATCTGCTCCCCGCTGGCGTCGCGCACCGGTGAGCCGGCGCTCCAGCACCACTTCTCGCGGCCGTCGCGGTTGATGATCCGGAACTCCGCGCCGGTGTACGACTCGCCCGCGAACACCGCCCGCCACAGCGGCAGCATCCGGGTTTCGTCGTCCGGGTGGACGTCGTTCAGGAAGTTGCGCTCGAACAGCTCGGCGACCGTGAATCCGGTCAGCTCCTCGAACGACGGCGTAACGTAGCGCAGCTTCCGGTCCATGCCGTACAGGAAGATCACGTCGTTCATGTTGTCGGTGACCATCCGCAGCCGCCGCTCAGACGTCGCCAGGTCGCGCTCTGCCGCCCGCCGTTCGGTCACGTCCTCCAGGTATCCCTGGGTGTAGAGCGCCTGCCCGTCCTCCCCGGTGACGACCTTGGACTCCTCGCGGATCCACACCTCGGCGCCGTCCTGCGCGACCAGCCGGTACTCGCCGCGGTATTCCCCGCCCCGGTCGAGCCACTCCCGCTGCTCGGCCAGGACGCGGTCGCGGTCCTTGGGATGCAGCACCGCCGGGAACATGTCGGGGTTGCCCATCCACTGGTCGACCGGGTAGCCGAGCATCCCCTCGATCTGGGGCGAGATGTAGACGTTGGTGAACGTATCGTCGGGCTGGTCGATGTAGACCGCCATCGGCAGCTGCTCGACCATCGTCCGGAAGCGCTGCTCGGCCTCGCCCTGGGCGCGCGTGGCGAGCTCCTCGGCGGTGACGTCGCGCAGCACGCCCTGGCGGTAGAGCGGCTCGCCGTCGTCGCCGTGCACGACGATCGCCTCGTCCTCGAACCAGCGCCAGCCGGACTCGGCGTGGCGCACCCGGTAGCGGGTGGACAACGGCGACTGGCGCTCGATGCTCTCCTCGGTGGCGCGGACGACGCGCAGCAGGTCGTCGGGGTGCACCAGCCGGAACCACCACTCCAGGCCGCCGGCCAGCCACTGGCGCGGGGCGTAGCCCAGCAGCTCCTCGATCCGCGGCCCGACGTACAGCGCCCTGGTGCCGTCCAGCGAGTCGCGGTAGGGAATCACCGGCAGCCCCTCGACCAGCAGCCGGTACTGCTGCTCCGAGGCGACCAGCTCGGACTGCATCGCCCGCTGCTGCGTGATGTCCGCGGTGACGCCGTTGACCGCCCGCGGCCTGCCCCGGTGATCGTAGACGCGGTGGGCGCGCGTGCGCAGCCAGAGCTCGCGGCCGTCGGCATGGAACGCCCGGTACTCGACCTCGGCCGAGCCGTCCGTGCGGACGCGGGCCATGAAGTTGGCGAAGGCCTGATGGTCGGCGGGATGGACGACGTCGCGCATCCACATCGAGCGGTCTCGCTGCATCTCCGCCGGCGAGCGCCCGACCAGGTCGGTCAGCCGGTCGGAGACGAACACGATCCGGGTGAGCGCGGGATCCATCTCCCAGACGGCGTCGGACAGCTCCTGGACGAGCGTCTCGAAGCGGCGGCGCGCGCGGCCAGGGGCGATCCGGTCGAGAGCGCGCCGGAAGATGCCGGCACGGTCCCGCGGTCGCGAGGTGCCGCCAGGGCGGCCGGGGAGTGGCGCGTTGGTGTCTGTCATGCCCGGGGAGTGGCTTGGAACTGACAATCGTCCTCCCCCGGTCGGAATTGACCCCTTTGTGGCACGATCCTCAAGGTCGCGCGATCCCGCTCCGATACCAGTCTCGTGGAGGTCCGTCGACGACTGGCACTCGTGCCCGGACAGTTCGCCACCGCGCTCTGCGCGGCCGGCACCATCATGCTCGCGCTCTCGCTGGTCGCCGGGTGGGTGGCCGACGACGCGCGGATCATCGATCTGCACAACAGCGTGATCGGCCACGCGATCCGCGACAGCGGCTGGATCCGCCTGCTGGTCGTGCTGGTCGCCTCCACCCTGTTCGGCACGTACCTGGCGTACGGCTGCAACCGGCCGCATCGCCTGCGCTGGCACATCGCGGCCCTGCTGGCCGCAATCGCAGCGTTCATCTACACCCTCACCGAGGCCGAGTGGGCGGTCAGCCAGAGCCTGCTCCAGAACGTCGAGCCGGGTATCGGTCCCGCGCTGGCAGCCTGGGGCGCGATCGGCCTGGCGGTCGGCGAGGTGGTCGCGTTCGCGGCCTTCCTGGTGTCACGGCTGCGGTTCGAGGAGCCTGAGGCTGCGCTGGCCGAGGCCGGCGGCGACGGCCCCAGCGGGCAGTAGCAGCGCGGCGTACGCACCGGCGCGCGGCGATCCGCGGAAGGCTTGCGCGGATGTTTGGGCGGCGCCGGGTGGCGCTTGGGCACGAACACGTGCACCAGCGACATGCCCATCCCCTCCAGCGGCGTGATCGTGCGCACCAGCAGGCAGACGCCGAGCACGATGCACAACATCAGCGCGACGTACTCGGTCGTTGCCTGTCCGCGGGACATGCCGTGACGGTACGCGGCGAGATGTCGCACATGGGTGACGACGTGTGACGATCGTGAGCCGCTTCTGGATCACGGATCCTGCGTGCTGCCGCTCGTCGCTGCCTTCACGGCGGCTGCGAATGGACGGGAGAGTTGGGCGGCGTAGGTACGGGTGATGTGGTTGGAGTCGCGGTAGGCGACGGTGGTGCCGACGACGGTGGGACAGCGATCGGATGTGCAGAACCATTGGAGCGTCGGCAGGTAGGCGGCACCGGCAATGGCCGCGGTGGAGGCGCTCTGCGTGTCGGCCTGGACTGCGTTGGAGATCGGGAACGTGTAGCTTGCGAGGGTCGCGCCGTTGGCGAGGAGGCAGTCAGTCGGCTCGCGGGACAGGTTGGGTGGATCGCCGATCAGGACGACGCGTGGGGTGATCAGGCGAAGCGCGGAGCGTGAGCGCCGCGCCGGCAAGATCCGCCGCGCCCGAGCCGCGTAGAACGCCGCGAACGGCACCCGCCCCTCCCGCCGACGCGAGCACCAGCCACCCGGTGATCAGGAACCCGGAGATCACGAAGAACACATCGACGCCGACGTATCCGCCGCGAACGGCATGCCGGCGTGACACAGCACCACGAGCATGACGGCGATCGCCCGGAGACCCTGAATATCCAGCCGAAAACCACTCGCAGGGCCGGCCTGCAGCCGTAGAACGGGAGCCATGACACGACCCTACGAGGAGGATTCGGCAGCTCGCGCCCGGAAAGATCCCAGTCTGTGAGCGATGCGAACAGCGCCGCGGGGGGTGCGTGTCTCCCGTAGAGCTCCTACTGCGCCGGGTCACCACCCGATGCCGTTCACGGCGTCGAGTGCCGTCAGCGCCAAGGCCGTCATCACCGGCAACAGCGCGGCCGGGACGAGCACGAACACCACCACCAGCAGGATCTTCGGCGCGGCCACCGCCGCGCGCTCCTGCACCCGCCGCGCCTGCTCCGCCCTGGCCCGCTCAGCCTGACGGCGCAGCGCCGCAGCGAGCGGCACGCCGAGCCGGTCGGAGATCCGCAGGGCCGCCGCCAGCCGGGCCAGCGAGGGCGAGCCCGTGCGCTCCGCCAGATCGCGCAGCTCGTCACCTCGGCGTCTGCCGAGCGCGAGGTTGGCCACCGTCCGCCGCAGCTCATCGCCCAGCTCCCCTCCGGTCGCGTCGGCGGCGCCGGCGATCGCGACGTCGATCCCCACGCCCGCCGCGACCGTCGACGCGATCAGGTCGAGCGCGCTGGGCGCACGCCGCTCGATCGCCTCGGCACGCCGCCGGTCGGCCGTCCGCACCCGCACATCCGGATACACCCAGCCGAACCCCGCAAGCATGAGCGCCGCGCACGCGCCGCCGAGGCCGCCCATCAGCGCCAGGGCGGCGAGGCCGGAGCTCCCGAACAGGAGCAGCGATCCGGCCCGCAGCTCCTCCGCCCGTGGATCCAGACCAAGGCCCGCGAACCGCGGCGCGGGGATCCGCCCCCGAAGTGGCGCGCCGATCCGTACGAGCAGCGGGACGGTTTTCCGCTGACGACGGGCTGCCGGCAGCGCCAGCGCGGCCCGTGGCCACCACCAGATCGCGGCGGCCAGCGCGACGCCGCCAAGCACGATGGGGCTCACGGCACGACCGCGCCCAGCCGTGCGATCAGCCGCGAGCCGAGGACACAGAGGCCGGCCGAGGTGGCGAGCGCCGCCCAGCCGATCGGCGATGCCGCGAGCATGCCGAGCGCCGGCCGGTCGAGCAGCCAGAGCGCTCCCAGCGCGGCCACGGGCAGCCCGATCACCATCCGAGCGGTCGCCCGGGCCTGGGCGGTTGCGACCTCGGCGGCGCGCCGCAGGTCGGCGCGCTCGACCAGCAGCTCGGACAGGCCGTCGAGCAGCGCGGCGAGATCTCCGCCGTGGCGCGCCTGCAGCCCGACGGCGGCCGTCAGCAGCCGGACGTCGTCGTTGTCCCCCAGCGAACGCAGGGCATCGGCAGGCCCCGTCCCCAGCGCGACGGCGGCACCGCAGGCGCGGAGCCGCGACGCGATCGGCTCGGGTACGCCGTCGGCGGCATCCGCCACCGCCTGAGCGAGCGACCGGCCGGCGCGGACGTGCGCCGCCAGCTCGGCGCACGCGGACGGCAACCCGCGCGCCGCCTCTCGCTCGGTGCGGCGCTCGCGCCAGCCCTCGACCGCTTCCGTCAACCTGCGGGGCGGCCGCAGGCGCACGATCTCCGGCCACATGGCGACCGCGGCGACCACGAGCAGCAGGATGGTCAGGCGATCGGCCCGCATCGCCCGTCGATCAGCTCGTCGAGCAGCCGGGCGTCGAGCGGCCGCAGCTCGCGTGTCGCGCGGCGCCGTCCCTCCACATAGCGGACGGCGCGATGCCCGTCCCGCTGCCGGGCGACATGGACGACGAGGTCGACCGCCGACTGCAGCTGCTCGCGGATCGCGGCGTGCGGCAGGTCGACGCCGCCCATCAGCGCCATCGTCTCGATCCGCCGGAGCGCGTCCTCCGGCGAGTTCGCATGCACGGTGGTCAGCGAGCCGTCGTGCCCGGTGTTCATCGCCTGCAGCATATCCAGCGCCTCGCCTCCGCGCACCTCGCCGACCAGGATCCTGTCGGGCCGCATGCGCAGCGCGTTGCGCACGAGGGCGCGGACGTGATCCGCCCCTGCCCTCGTGTTGGACGGCCGGGCCTCGAGTCGCGCCACATGCGCTGCGGGAGCCGGAGCTCGGCGGCGTCCTCGACCGTGACGATCCGCTCGGCGGGATCGATGTACGCCGCCAGCGCATTGAGGAGCGTCGTCTTGCCCGTGCCGGTGCCGCCGCTGATGACGACGTTCAGCCGACCGCGCACCGCCCGCTCGAGCAGCTCGGCGTGCGCCGCCCTCACGCTGCCGGTGTCGACCATCGTGGCGATCGACAGGACGGCGGCCGAGAACTTGCGGATCGTCAGCAGCGGCCCGTCTACGGCCAACGGCGGCAACCCGCGTTCACCGGCTGCCATCTGGGAGGCGCGCGTCGACCATCGGGCTCGACTCGTCGACACGCCGGCCGACCGCCGACACGATGCGGTCGATGACATGGCGCAGGTGCGCCTCGTCCTCGAATCGCACCGCCTCCTCGCGCAGCCTCCCCTCGCGCTCCGCGTACACACGGATCGGGACCGTTCACGATCACCTCCGTCACCGTCGGGTCGCGGACGAGCGCCTCGAGCGGACCGACCCCGGCGGCCTCGTCGGCGACGGCCGCGGTCAGCCGCTCCAGCTCGCCGGGCGCCAGCGGCAGCCGGTCGCGGCGGATCAGGTCGAGCGCGACGGCCTCCACCGCTCCCCGCAGATCGCCGTCGAGCCAGGGCCGGTCGGAGCAGCTCCTCGCGCACCAGCTCCCGGTAGCGGGCAACCAGCGGTGCCAGGTCGGCGTTCATCCGGCGAGCCGTTCCGCGAGGCTATTGAGATCCCGGCCGAGTCCGCGGCGCTTGACCGGCGGCACGGCCCCGAGTTGCTGAAGCGACTGGCGCCTCGGTGTCCTCACGGACGACGCCGAGCACCCGAGCGCCGGCGGTCGCTTCGATCGCCCGCAACGGCACCGCATCCCCACCGCGCCAGCGGTTGACGACCAGCGCGACCGCATCCGGGTCGACGCCTCGGCGGACCAGGGTGCCGACGGTTGCCGCGGCGGCACGTCGCGGCAAGCGCGTCGGGAGTCGGCGCCGAGCAGGACGGTGTCCGTGCAGCGCGCGGTCTCGATGGAAAACGGAGATCCCGGCCGACCGAGGTCGAAGACCGTGGTGCCGGCCACCGACCGGCATTCCCGGGCGAGCGCGCGCCCAGCCCGGAGGGCAGCAGCCCCACCAGGTCAGGCTCCGACAGGCCCGCCAGCACGCCGATGCCGCTCGGGTGCTCGGTGCGCACGGCGGCGACGGCCTCGGCGCCGACCGACCCGGCGAGCCGGGCGAGATCGGCGAGCGACCGCTGCGGATGACAGCCGAGATGCCCGGCCAGGGTGCCGTGCCCGGCGGCTGCGTCGACGAGCATGCCCGACGCCGCCGCGGCGATCCCGACCGCCACGGTCGTCGCCCCCACGCCGCCCTTGGCGCCACATACGGCGACCACCCGTCCGTCGCGTCGCCGCTCCTGGGCCGGCGGACTCGCACCGACGGCGTCGAGCAGTGCCGCGGCAAGCTCCTCGGGACGCGGCTCGGCCGGGACGACACCGCGTGCGCCGGCCGACATCGCCAGGCGCAGGTGGACCGTCCGCATCGCCGCCAACCAGGACCGCGGGGATGCCGGGCGAGGCCGCCGACAGCTCTCGGACGACGCGCTGGATCTCCGACCACGAGGAAGGCGTCGCAGGCGGGCCGAAGCCCGGCCAGGGCGCGCATCGCGTCGACCTCGCCGGCTAGCTCGATGCCCGGTGCCAGGTCGACCGCTCGCGTCAGCGCCGGCGCGGTGCCAGGCCCGGACGCGATCACGAGGGCAGCGGATGGTGCCGCGACCCGTCATCCGCCCTCCGGTGCGCGCACGACCAGCCGCAGCGAGCGACCGGCCCTCGGCCGCGACCAGCACGGCACCAGCGCGCGTCCGGCACCCGCAGGGTGGCCACCGCCTCGCCGTCGCCGGCGGAGGCCTGACACGACCAGGACGTCGCGAAGGACCGGCCGCGTCCGCCCGCGTGCCTGGCCGCGGTCGCGTACAGATCGGCGCGGGCGCCGGACAGCGCCCCGGCGGGGATACCTGCGGCGGTGTCCAGCCGGATCGCCACGTCACGGTCGCCCGGGCGACCGAGGCTGGGCGATCTCGGCGCCATCAGCGGTGTCCCAGCCGGGAGCGGCAACGGCGGCGCGCGCGGCCGACGGCGCCGGCCGGGTCGATGACCGCGCCGCGCGCCGCGATCGATTGCGGCACTGCGACCGTGGCCAGGTCGCCGCGCACGGACGACGGCGCCCGGCAGCGATCGGGTGCCGGGTGACCACGATCTGCACGGGGTCGCGGCCGGTTCCCCGTGCTCACCGCCCCCGCTTCCCAAGCCGGCGAGTGCGGCGACGACGCCAGCGACCACGAACAGCAGGCTGATCCAGCGGCGGCGCCTCACCTGGCACGTCCTCCAGCGCACAGCGCGGGCAGGCCGTCCCGATGACGGGCAGCCGGCACCAGCCACAACGGTCGGCGCCGCTGCCACCTGCTCCCGCAACGTCGACAGCCCGGCGGCCGTCAAGGTGGGAGCCACGGCGAGCTCCAGCGCCCAGCGGATGTCCAGCTCCCGCGCGAGGCCGCCCTCGAGGCGGCCGGCGACGGCTCCCGCCCGCCGCCAGCGCGTCCAGCTGCTCGCCGCCCACGCCGCCTGGGCGGGGCCTGCTCAGCGCTGCCAGGCAGGTGGCTGCGCCGGGCCAGTCCGCGGTCGAGCACCTCGGTCGGGAGCCGGCCGGCGAGGCCGGTGACGGGACGCCAGCGGCCACGCCGGCGAGCACCGATGGCGGAACGGCGCCGGAGCAGCTCGGGACGCGCCGCCCAAGGGGTAGGCGAGGGCCGCAGACCCAGCTCGTCATCCGGCGCTCCACCTCGGAGACCAGGCACGCAGATCTCGTGCGGTGCCCATCCGGCACCGGCCGCGCGGCCGGCGATCGCCTCGACGTAGCGGGCGCCGACGCCGACCGCGGCCAGATGAACGATCTCCAGCTCCGATTCGGGCGACCGGGCGGCGGCATGCAGGACGTCGACACCGGCGATGCAACGGGCACCCGGCACCAGCACGACCACGCGCCGGTCGACGGCCAGCCGCACCAGCCGGTCGACAGCCACTCGGCCGGCGACGGCGACCGAAACCTGCCCACCCGGCGCCTCTCGCGGCGGCGGGCTGGGCTCGGCGAGGCGAAGCGCGGTTCGGCTCACGACAGCTCCTCGACCCAGGCCGGCAGCCGCAGCCTGAAGGTCGTGCCGGCGCCCGGCGCACTCGCGACGTCGATCGCGCCGCCGTGCGCAGCGGCGAGCTCGCGGGCGATGGCCAGCCCCAACCCCGCGCCGGGCTCCGACCCCGGCGCCTGGGTGAACTCGTCGAAGATGCCGTCGAGATCGGCCGCGGCGATGCCGCGCCCCTGATCGGTCACCGACACCTCGAGATCGTCGCCGGCCAGGCAACCGCGGATCGTGACGGCGGTGTGCGGAGGCGCGTACTTGATGCCGTTGGTGACCAGGTTCGCGACGATCTGGCGCACGCGGTTCTCGTCGCCCATCACGGGCGCGTCGCCGGCCTGCCACTCCAATCGGAGCTCGACATCGCGCTGCTCGGCCGAGGGCCGCAGCCGATGCGTCATCTCCTCGACGCAGTCGCGGAGGGAGAACAGCTCGGCCGATACTCGCAGCTCGCCGGCTTGAGCGCGCGACAACTCGAGCAGATCCTCGACCAGATATGCGAGCCGTTCGCACTCGCCGTTGATGATGTCGAGCTTGGCTGCGCGGGCCGGATCATCCTCGACCCGGCGCAGCGCGTAGACGTAGCCCTTGATCACCGTCAGCGGCGTCCGGAGCTCATGCGACACCTTGCCGATGAAGTTCGCGCGGGAATGACCCTCGCGGGCGAGCCGCGCCGCCAGACCGTTGACGCTGTCGGCGAGCGAGCGCAGCTCGACCGGCGACTCGGCCTCCACCCGGCCGCCGTACTCACCGGCGGCGACGCGCTCGGTCAGGATCGCCACGTCGTTCGCCACCCGGGCGACGCGCCTCGTGTGCAGCGCGGCGAGCACCGCCGCCGCGATCGCAGCGCCGCCCGCCACCGCCCAGTGCGCGCCAGCCGGCAGGATCACGGAGGACGCGCCAGCGACGGCGACGATCGCAGCCGACGTCGCGGCGGGCCTGAGCTCGGGAGCGGAGGTCATCACTCCGGCCGGTGGAGCCGATAGCCGACGCCCCAGACGTTGACGATCCAGGCGGCGTCCGAGTGCTCGCCGAGCTTCTGGCGAAGCCGGCTGGCATGCGAGTCGAGCGTGCGCGTGCGGCCTGGGCTGCGGAAGTCCCACACCGTCTCCAGCAGCTCCCGCTTCGAGAACACGCGCGCCGGTTCCGTCGCCAGCGTCGCCAGCAGCTGGAACTCCTTCACCGAGAGGTGGATGAGGTTGCCGCCCATCGTCACCTCACGAGACAACGTGTTGACGACCAGCTCGCCGGTGCGCAGCAGATGCGATTCGTCGATCCGCTGCACGCGCTTCAGCAGGCTCGAGATGCGGGCGAGCAGCTCGGGGTAGTGGAACGGCTTCGTCACGTAGTCGTCAGCCCCACGCTGCAGACCGCGCACGCGATCCGTGCTCTCGGCCTTCGCGCTGAGCATGATGATCGGGATGCCTGGATCCCATGGGTCGTTCACCCGATCGGCATCACGGACGCGGCGGCACACCTCATAGCCGCTGATGCCTGGCAGGACGACGTCGAGCAGGAGCACGTCGGGCCGGGTGCGGCCGAGCACCTCCAGCGCCTCCTCCCCGTTGGCCGCGGACAGCACCGAGTAGTCGTCGGCGGTCAGGTTCTCGGATAGGAACTCCACGATTCGAGGCTCGTCGTCGACGACGAGCACGGTCTGCTCTGCCACAGATCGGCTCCTTGGGAGGCCGGCCCGTGCGATCCGCGCAGTGGGAGCGTCGCGGGTGAGCCGGCGATCGAATGTCTGGTCTGCCGCCCCGCCGCCGAGGGGCCACGCGACCCATGCTAGGGACGCAATGGTGCGACGTGAAGGTCTGTCACGGATACCGGCACGAAGTTCGTGCAGTTCGGTGAGCGCAGGTCACGAGGATGTGGCAGCGCCGCATCGTGCGAGGCGGGGATGGAACCGCGGCGGCCTCTCGGCGCGCTTTGACTCGGCACGAGGCGCCACGGATACTCACGGCCGTGCCCATCTGCTTCAACTGCGGCGAAGACAACCCCGAGCGTGCTCGGTTCTGTCTTGCCTGCGGCTCTCAGCTGGACGCTGCGTCGCCGGTCGATCGCCGTGAGCGGCGGGTGCTGCGAAATCACGCCGACCCTCGCCAGAGCCGATCGGCTCGGCGATGTTCACGCCGCGGCGCTTCACTTACCGCAAGGCAGCCACTGGCGCGAAGCGCTGTTCCTGCTGGCCGAGGGGCGGTATGCCGATGCCGCCACACGATACGAACAGATAGGCAGCGAACCACTCGCCGCCGACGCGCACCTACTCGCCGCCGACCAGGCACATCACAAGGGCCAACGCCTCGAGGTTCCGCTCCACGCCGAAGCGGTCATCGACTTCGCCGAGCGCACAGGAGCCCTCGCGTATCGGCATCGCGCCGAGGCGCTACTGAAGGCCTCCGCGTAGCGATCGGCGACATGCCTGCTCGCCGCGCCGTTCACGGCGGCGCTCGACAGCCTGCTCAGGCGAGCACGAACCTGAGCATGACCTCGTCGTCGTGGAGCTCGCCCGTGCGGAGGAACCCGTAGCGCTCGTAGAAGGGGATCGGGCTGCCCTCGCCCTGACCGGCGCTCGTCCGCACCTCGTCGACGCCGGGCCGGGCGCGGAAGTACTCGACGACCAGATCCAGCGTCGCCGTGCCGTACCCCTGGCCCTGGTGGCGCTCGTCGATCAGCAGCTTCCACAGGAACTGCGGGATGTAGTCCGGACCGTCGACCTCGTCGGCGATCATCACGAACCCGACGGGCGTCTCCCCGGCGTAGATCGCCCACGCGATCGCGTGCGCGCCGGGGTGCTCGGCGGCCTGGCGCAGCGACTCGACCACGCCGCTGACGAACCGTTGCTGCGCGGGAGCCACGCGGAGCGCCTCGACCACCTGCCGGTTCGCGTCGGTGATCGGGCGCAGCGAGACGGGGCTGTCGCTCATCCGGGCGGCGGGCCGGGCCGAGGGACCACCCCGAGCTGCACCATCGTCGTCAGGTCGTCGCGCACCGCCGTCCACTTCGCCCAGCTCGGTGCCTGCGAACGGCGCGATCGCGTGCTCGACGTACCGCGTGGCGACGAGCTCGTCGCAGACGTCGGCCCGCGCCTCGTTGAGACCTGCTCGAAGTAGCGCCGTACGAGCGACTCGTCGGCCAACATGTGCCGACGCTACCACGGACTCGCGCGCGGAAGACCGGCCGCCGCCACCCCGTCCTGTGGGCATATCGGTCGTCTTTGGGACTCGGGAGGAAACGATCATGCCGACAGCACCTGCATTCCAGCCGCGGTGGGTGCATCCGACCAACCGCGGGCGCGACATCCTGGCGTACCGCCGCTCGCTGAACACGGCCCGCGGCCCGAAGCTGGGCGGCCCGCACTGGCCGAGGCTGCAGGCCGGATGGACATACGACGACCCGATGGCCGAAGCACTCGACGCGTTCAAGCGCCGCCACGTCGACCTCGAAGACGAGCGCGATCTCGGCCCGTCGACCTACAAGCAGCTCGTCCACCACGCGGACGGGTTCGCCGCATGGCTGCTGGCGCACGCGGTGCCGAGCGTCATCTGGCCGGTGGCGGACCCGCCGCACACGCTGATCGGCCGGCCCAACCAGGGCACCCACAAGGCCGAACTGAGCGGGCTCTTCAACTGGGAGAGCTGCAACGCGCTGGACATCAGCTGCACGATCGGGACGCCGGTGCTGGCCGTCGAGGACGGTCTGATCGGCTCGCAGATCGGCCCGCTCGACTCCACCGATCCGCATCTGCTGGGCCTGCGGCTCCACCTCGTCTCGCCGCGGATGGAGTACTACTACGCGCACCTCAGCCGGCTGGACGTGCACGCCGGCGACCAGGTGCGCCGCGGCCAGCAGCTCGGGCTGAGCGGATCGGCCAACGGCTCGCCGCACCTGCACTTCGCCTCGCGCCACGGCGATCCCGGGCTGCTGATCGGGTCGCCCACCTTCGGCTACCGGGACGCGAACCTGCCTGGCTAGCGGTCACGGCGCCACGGGCTCCAGGTGGCGTCTGACACACTCGCTGGCGCAGGCGGACTGGAGCAGCAGATGAGGTCGATCGCGATCGTCGCGACCATCGCCCTGTGGGTCGTCCTGTTCAGGCTGAACACGGCGCTCGGCGGGGCCATCGACATCAGGACGGCCACCGGCTACTGGCACGGGCCGGGGACGGCCGGCCTGGTCGCTTGGTGGGCAGTGATCGGGCTGGCCGCCGCGCTGACGATCCTGCTCTGGGCGTGGCTGGTGCGGGCGACGGCCGACTTCGTCGTGCAGGTCGTCACGGCGGCCGCGGCCGGCGCCGCCATCTGCTGGGCCGTCTGGGGCGGGCTGATCGTGACCTTCGAGACGCCTCGCGGCTGGAGCTGGCACGGCTACCTGGGGCTGGCCGTGGCCGCGCTGATCGTCGCCTCGGCGGTTGTCATCGCCCGCGGGTTCGACGTCGGCGCCGACCGCGCGTGGGGTGTCCCGGCGATCCGGCTGAACCTGCTGATCCTCGCCCTGCTGTTCGCGGC
Source organism: uncultured Actinomycetes bacterium (assembly GCA_963720885.1). Taxonomy (GTDB): domain Bacteria; phylum Actinomycetota; class Thermoleophilia; order Gaiellales; family JAICJC01; genus DATLLN01. Next base: position 640,084 of record CAVRGW010000005.1, read on the forward strand.
GGCGTTCCTGATCCCGATGACCTCGGGCCAGGCGATCGACATCATGCGGGCGTGGGCAGACGAGGGCGCCCGCCGCCCGGCGTTCGCCCTGGCGGCGGCGCTGCTGCTCGGCGAGATGATGCGCGAGAGCGGGCTGCGGCTGGGCGGGGAGGCCGGCCACGGCCCGACCACGCTGCGGATCTTCCGCGGCGTCACGGTGATGCCGACGCTGGTGCTGTTCATCGGCGCCGTCAGCGCGGCGACCGACTCCGTGCTGCTCGTGCGACCGTGGGCCGACCGCTGGGTGCTCGGCTCGTGCCTGACCGCCGTCGGCGTCGGCGCGGTGATGGCGCTGCTCGTGCGTACGGTGATCGGGCGGACGCCCGGGGGTGCCGCCGTGGCGTGGCCGTTCACCGACTCGCGCGTGACCTTCTGGGCGGCGGCCGCAGCGGGCGCCCTCGCCGGGATGCTGCTCGGCCTCCGCCCCGAGCTGCCCGCGATCGCGCTGATCATCGTCCTGCTGCTGTACCTGGAGTGGCAGCTGCGGGCCGGGACGATCGACCAGCCGATCCCCGGCGCGCTGCCGATCCCCTTCGCGATCGGCGTCAGCGTCGGTTTCGCCGTGCTCGTCTACTGGGACCCGATCCTGACTCCCCGCCGCGCCGGCGCCGTCGCCGTGATGATGCTGTTCCTGGCCGGCGTGCTGGGCGCGCTGCACTATCTGATCGCCTGGACGAGCCATTACTCATGGCAGATCCAGGGCCGCACCGTGCACATCCCCGTGCTCACCTGCCTGATCGTGCTGCTGGTCGCCGGGACGCAGTGCGCGCCGCAGTCCCGCCACCAGGCGCGCACGGTGCCCTCGGCTGCCGCGCCGATGAACGTCGAGGCGGCGGTCGGCGAATGGCTCGATCAGCAGGAGGCCCAGATCCGGTCGAGCGGCGGCGACCCGCCCGCCTACCTGCCGATGCTGCTGGTCGGTGCCAGCGGCGGCGGATCGAAGTCGGCCTACTGGACAGACCTCGTGCTCGACTGCATCGTCTCCGGCGGCGACGATCCGCCCGAGGATGCGCAGCGCGAGGAGTGCAGCGACTCCGGCATGTCGCTGGCTGCGCGGACGCGCCGGGCACGCGGGCTGTTCCTGGCCAGCGGCGTCAGCGGCGGCTCCATCGGCATCGTCCACTACGTCCGGCACCGCGGCCAGGTGGCGGACGGGTCACGCTGGGTGGACGACGCGGCCGGCCGCGAGGTGCTCGCCCCGACCGTCGCCTGGGGCCTCTACCACGACCTGATCGCGACGGCCATACCGTTCGTCGGATCGAACCCCGAGGACTGCGCAAGCGGCGACGACTGGTCGTGCCGCTGGAACCTCGACCGGGCCGCCGTCCAGGAGAACGCGATCGCCGGCCGGCACTGGAACCAGGCGCCGGACGCGTCACAGGGCGTGACCGCCATGTGGGAGTCCACGCTGGCCGACCCCGCTGCGTTCCCGATACCGGCGACGGTGTTCAACATGGCGGTCAGCGGCGGAATCGGCCGGGTCGCCGAATCGCCGCTCGACCTGGCGCCGATGTCGGTGCTCGATGACCAGTGCCGGCCGGTGCACGCCACCGACGACGCCGGCGCCACCGGTCTGCTGGACGCGGCCGACCTGTACGCCGGCGCGCAGGACTTCTCGGTGACCACGGCCGGCCTGCTCAGCGGCCGGTTCCCCGTGGTCGACCCGGTGGCGCGGGTCGGCGACAGCAACCGGGCGGTGCCGGCGCGGCCGGCCGGCCAGAACGGATGCCTCGACCAGCAGGTACAGACGCTGCCCTCGGTCTTTGTGCGCGACGGCGGGTACGTCGAGAACACCGGCCTGCTGACCATCGCCCAGGCGCTGCCGGCGATCCAGCGCGGCATCGCGACGTGGGAGGAGACCCACTCGACACCGGTCGTCGTCTGGGTGCTGTCGCTCGACGACGACGCGGCCCAGCTGAACGGCGTCCGCAACCCCACGGCGCACAGGCCGGGGCCGCTCTCGATCACCCAGCGGGCGAACGACATGACGCTGACCACCATGACCCGCGACGCGCTCGCGCTGGGCGAGAACGGGGTCGCCTGCTACGGCAGGATCAGCCCGCAGCCGCGGATCGGCGCCCAGGCGGCGTCGGGCTGGGAGCTGTCCGTCACCGTCCGGCTGCACGACCTGGTGTCGTCGCTCAACGCCGAGGGCCAGAACTACGATCGGATCCGGGCCGTCCGCGCGTTCCTGAGCGGCGTGCTCAGCGACCCGGCGACGTGCGGGCTGTGACCGTCCTGGTCACGACCCAGCGGTGCTTGCCGATCTTGCGGTCGCGGCTGAACCCGAGGCGCTCGTACGTCGACAGCGCGCCGTTGAACAGGAACCCCGCGGGCACCGCCGCGGCGTCCTCCGGGTAGCCCTCGACGGTGCCGCCGCCAAGGCCGGCGATCAGCTCCAGCGCGCCCTCCAGCGCGGCGCTCGCCACGCCCTGGCGACGGTGTCCCTTGCCGACGAAGTGGCAGGTGATCCGCCAGTCGGGCGGCGGCGCCGTCTGCGTCTTCTCGTAGGCAGCACGGCTCTTGATCCGCGGCACCTCGTCCGGCGCCCCGAACTGGCACCAGCCGAGGCAGTCCTCGCCGTCGAAGACCAGCGCCGCGTGGGCCGTCCCCTCGCGGACGCGCTCGTGCTTGCGCCGGCAGTTCTGCTCCGCCGTCGTCTCCTTGCCGACGCCCTCGGGGTGGAAGCCCATGCACCAGCAACCGCCGAAGACGCCGTTGTTCGCCTCCACCAGCGCCGCGAACGCCGCCCACGTCGACTCCTCGAGTGGCCTGACCGTGTAGGACGGTTCCCCCACTCCCGACAGCCTACCTCGATGACGTTTCGGCCCCGCGGCAGCCGGGTATTCGGCTCCGGACGGCAGTTCCGCGGGATGCCTGTTACGTCCCGAACGCCGACGGGGGGCGTGGCACCCAAGGCTTCCCGGCAGGGACTGGCGTCGCGACGGGCCGCCCGCTGGAGCGCGTCGGGCGGCCCGTCAACAACCCTCCCCTAGCGTTCGATCACCAGGTGATCCCCGACCTCCACGCCGACACGGTCGATCGTCCCCACCGGCAGTTCCAGCGCGATCTTGGCCTTGTGGCACCAGGCGATCCGCCATGGCTTGATGTTGCGCGTCAGCTTCAGCACCTTGCCGTCGCGGCCCGCCCAGACGACATCGATCGGGAACCGCATGAACCACATGTGGATCGAGCCCGTCGGCTGGATCCACAGGCCCTCCCCGCGCTCGAGGCCGGACCGGCCGAGCAGGCCCTTCGTGCGCGTCCACATCGAGGCGGCCAGCTCGCCCCGCTCGCACACCACCGGACCCCGCTCCAGCCTGAACCGCGGCATCAGGCGGCGTACCCTTCGGCGTGATGAGCGAGCAGTACAGCTCGGGCGACGATGTCGTGGTCGAGTTCCTCGACTACCGCTACAGCTTCTCGCGCAACGACTTCACGCAGCGCGTGGTCGCGGCGGCGGTGCGGCTCGAGCTCGTGCCCCAGCGCGACCTGACCGACGCCGAGTCGGCCGACCTGGTCGAGCTCGCGTCCCAGGGATCGGTGGCCGATCCGCGGAGCCCGCTCGGCGAGTACCTGTCCGCGGCCGAGGACGAACTGCAGCGGCTCCACGGGGAACCGCTCGTCTACTGGCTGCGAAAGCTCGTGTTCCGTGGAGCGTGGCTCGATCATCGGGTCAAGGCCGGGCTGCTCGACGTCAGCTTCGACGAGGAAACCGGCGCCTTCGGGTACCGCATGCCCACCGACCAGACGCCGCTGCTGGAGCTGGCACCGGTGCCGTCGTGGTCATCCATGCGGTTCGAGGGGTAAGCCCTACTTCCCGGCCGCGGGCACGAACAGCAGCAGATGTGGTCCGATCTGGATGCGATCGCCCTCCTCCAGCAGCCGCTGTTCCACGCGCTCGCCGTTGACGAACGTGCCGTTCAGGCTGCCCTCGTCCTCGACGACCACGCCGACCGCTTCGACGCGCACCGTGGCGTGCCGCGCGGACACCGTCGGCCCGGCCAGCACCACGTCGTTGGTCTCGTGCCGGCCGACCTTGGTGATGCGGCCGGTCAGCGGATATGCCTGCTGATCGCCCAGCCGCGGGCGCCATACCAGCTGCGGCTGCTCGCCGGGTGCGGGCAGGGCCATCTCGTCGGCCTGCGGGGCGGGATCGATGATTCTGGTGTAGCTGACCTCGTCGTCGAATGCGCGCATGGGTCCTCCGATCGTTGGCGGACGGAACCACGCTAGCAGCGGGTTCGGACGGTGGGCTCGCGGTCCGGCGAGGATGCTTTACACTGGATCCATGGACGGTGAGCAGACCCCGATGGAGGACGCGGAAACCCAGCTTTACCGGCGGATCCAGGAGCTGCGGGCGCGAGCCCGCGGGCTGGATACCGGCGAGCAGCCGTCGCCCCAGGAGGAGCCGTCGACCGCCGTCGCCGCCGACCGGCCGCAGGTGCCCGATCTGCGGACGCTGCTGGCCCGCACCGAGAGCCATGTCGACGAGCTTCGCGCCACGGCATCGGCACTCGAATCACGGCTCCCCGCTCAGGTCGAGCGGGCCATCGAGCGAGCCATGGCGGCCCACGGGGACGAGCGCCACTTCGACGAGCTGCACGACGCCCTCACCGCGATCTCCCACCAGATCGACCAGGTCAACCGCGATCTGCTGGCCGAGCGGCTGGGCCGGGTCGAGGATCTGGAGCTGGTGGTCGACCTGATCTCGACCGGCATGGCGGAGATGCGCAGGGACTCGGCCACGCTGGCCGCCCTGGTCGAGCGTGTCGGCGGCCGCGTCGACACCGTGCTGGACAAGCTTGACCTGCCGCTGCAGGTCACCGTGGAACGCCCACAGCATGCCGGCGTCCGCGACCTCTTCACCCCGACCGACGATCCCACACCTGCGGGTTCGCCAGGTTCGGGGGCCGCTCGTTCCTGAGGATCTGGGCGAGGCCGCGGCAGGCGAGCGCCGCCATGCCGTCGCGCGTCTCGCGGGTGGCCGATCCGATGTGCGGCACCAGCACGGCCCGCTCCTGCCCGAGCAATGCGGGGTGCACCTCCGGCTCGTGCTCGAACACGTCCAGTCCGGCGCCGCCCAGGTGCCCCGAGGCGAGGGCATCGGCCAGCGCGGCCTCGTCCACCACCGGCCCGCGGCTGGTGTTGACCAGGATCGCGCCGGGCTTCATCAGCGCCAGCTCGGCGGGGCCGATCAGATGCCGGGTCTCGTCGCTCAGCGGCACGGTGACGGCGACGAAGTCCGCTTCGGCCAGCGTCGCCTCCAGCTGGGCGCGGTCGCGGCCGACCGCCAGCACCCGCATCGAGAAGCCCTCCGCGCGCCGGGCGACCGCCCGGCCGATGCGGCCAGACCCGATCACGGCCAGCGTCTTGCCGTGGACGTCCGTGCCCAGCAGCAGGTCGAAGCTCCACTCCCGCCACCGCCCGCCGCGCAGATAGCGCTCCGCCTCGCCCAGCCGCCGCGCCGCGGCCAGGATCAGCGCGAACGTCAGATCGGCCGTCGCCTCGGTCAGCACGTCCGGCGTGTACGCGATAGGGATGTTCAGGCGGTCGGCGGCCGCCAGGTCGATGTGGTCGAGGCCGACGGACACGGTGGCCAGTCCGCGGAGGCCGGGCGTCGCCAGGACCCGCTCGTCGATCGGGTCGATCAGGTAACAGACCACACCGTCGAACCCGGACGGGTCCGACCCGCGCACCAGCTCGAAGCCGTCCAGCTCGGCCACGCCCGCCGCCGAGACGTCCTGCATGAGCAGCACCCGCATGTGCGAAACCCCCGTCCGTGTAGAGTCGAAGGGGGCAACCGTACCTGAGCTTCGGAGGCAAGCGGCATGACAGTGACCAAGGTGATCGAGGTGATCGGCAGCTCGGAGTCGGGCTCCGACGACGCCGTGCGCGAGGCGCTGGCCGCCGCGCAGCGCTCGATCCGCGGCATCACCTCCGTTGAGGTCTGCGAGGTGACCTGCTCCGTCGAGGACGGCACGATCGCCCGCTGGGAGGCGCTGGTCAAGATCTACTTCCCCGTCGAGCCGCGCTGAGAGACGCAGCGGTGTAACAACGGGGTCTGACCCCGTTGTTACACCACGTGCGTTCCTCTAGGCGACCGCGGCCGGTCGCAGGATGCCGAGCAGCCCGTGCTCCTCGTCATCCGGGCCAGCGCTGAAGACCAGCCCGTTACCGCCGCCGAAGGCGGTGTTGCCGAACCGCAGGCCCCACAGCCCGTCGATCACGACCGGCATGCCGTTGGGCCGCCGCAGCTGACCCTCCATGTGACCCGTCGAGTCGAAGGCCGTGATCCGGCCGTCGCCGAAGTTGCCCACCAGGATGTCGCCGCCGAAGGCGCCGAAGCTCATCGGCGCTCGGACGAGACCCCACGGGGCGTTCAGCGGGCCGCCCATCGCCAGCCGGCGGACGAGGAACCCGTTCGCCGTGTAGACGTCGACGCGCCCGAGGCCGGCGCCGGCAACCTCGTCACCGGTCGCCTGATCGACCTTGGCGTACGAGACGTACACCATGCTGCCGATCGCCTGAACGTTGAACGGCCCCCAGCCCTTGGGGAGGGTTGAGTCGTGGAAGCCGCCCTTGACGGACGTCCGCTGGAACTTGCCGTTGAACACGTCGATCCGGTTCCGCGGGAAGTCCGCAGCCAGCAGCAGCGGACCGCGGCCGGCGACGTTCGTGATCGTCAGGCCCTTGTAGACCGCGCCCGACACGGACGCCTTGATCCGCGCCACCGTCGGCGTCGGGTTACCCGGCGCCCACGCGGTGACATGGCCGGACTCCGAGTCGAACAGGAACACGGCCGGAGTCCACGATCCGTTGACCTTGATCTGGAACGAATCGGAGCCGTTGAACACCTGACCCGTCGGGTCGCCGCCCTGGACGTCGACGACCAGCGGCGCGATGGCCGCAGGCGCGCCGTGCACGGCACCGGTGTAGATCGTTGCGGTGCCCGTGTGGTTGTTGGCCGCCCAGATCGGCGTGGTCGGGCCGGACGCCAGACCCCAGGCGTTGACGAGGTTCGGATCGGTCAGCTGGGCATGCCCAGGCTGATCCGACACCACGTTCTGCTGGTGGTAGGCGTTGGTCGCCGCCGATGCCGGCGCTGCGGCGACGGCGACGGCGGCCGTCAGGGCAAGCAGTGCAGCTGAAATCAGCCGACGCCTGCCGCGTGCGAGTGTTCGCATAGTTGAACCCCCTGTCGGTTGTCACGTCGGGGTACCCAGCCCAGGGGGTGGCGGTTTGTGAGGTCACCCACGTTGTGTCGAGCGTCACCCGTACACTCTCGCCAGTGAGGATCTGCGCCAACTGCGGTGAAGAGAACCCCGATCGGTTCCGGCTGTGCGGTTTCTGCGGCACGCCGTTCGAGGAGGCGTTGCCGTCTCAGGAGACACGCAAGACGGTGACCATCGTGTTCTCCGACCTCAAGGGTTCGACCAGCCTCGGCGAGAAGCTGGACTCCGAGGCCCTGCGCGCCGTGATGACCGAGTACTTCGACGCGATGCGGACGGTGCTGGAACGGCACGGCGGGCGCATCGAGAAGTTCATCGGCGACGCGGTGATGGCGGTGTTCGGCCTCCCCCGCCTGCACGAGGACGACGCGCTGCGGGCGGTGCGGGCGGCGGCCGACATGCAGGCCGCGCTGGAGGCGCTGAACGCCGACCTCGAGTCGCGCTGGGGCGTCACGCTCCAGAACCGGACGGGCGTGAACACCGGCGAGGTGGTCGCCGGCGACTCGTCGGCCGACCAGCGGCTGATCACCGGCGACGCAGTCAACGTCGCCGCACGGCTGGAGCAGGCGGCACCGGCCCAGCAGGTGCTGCTGGGCGAGCTGACCTACCGGCTGGTGGCCGACATGGTCTCGGTCGAGGAGGTCGAGCCGCTGGAGCTCAAGGGCAAGTCGGAGCGCGTCGCCGCCTACCGGCTGGTCGCCGTGCTGCAGGACGCCGGCGTGCGAGCCGGAGGCGGGCGGCTGACGCCGATGGTCGGCCGCGACGAGGAGCACGCCGCGCTGCTCGTGCAGTTCGACGGGGCCGTCGCCGACCGCCGGCCGCGGCTGGTCACGGTGCTCGGCGAGGCGGGAGTCGGCAAGTCGCGGCTGACCGCCGAGTTCCTCGCATCGGTCGAGGCGTCGGCCCGCGTCATGTCGGGCCGCTGCCTGTCGTACGGCGACGGCATCACGTTCTGGCCGATGGCCGACGCGATCCGCATCGCCGCCGACATCGACGAGGCGGACACGCCGGATCAGGCGCGGGCCAAGGTCGAGGCGCTGGCCGGAGGCCGTGCCGTCGCCGCCCGCCTGGAGGCGATGGTCGGCCTGTCCGACGCCACGTTCCCGATCGAGGAGATGTTCTGGGGCGTCCGCCGGCTGCTGGAGACGCTGGCCGCCGACCAGCCGCTGGTACTGGTGATCAATGACCTGCACTGGGGCGAACCGACGCTGCTCGACCTGATCGAGCACCTCGCGGAGACGATCGAGGGGGCGGTGATGATCCTCTGCCCCGCCCGCGCCGAGCTGCTGGACGAGCGCCAGAGCTGGGGCGACCATCCGAACGCGACCACCATCCAGCTGACGCCGCTGGGCGAGGAGGCCGTGCGCGAGATCGTCGGCCGGCTGGCCAACGCCGGCGTGCCAGCCGAGACCCTGGCGAAGGTGGTCGACGCGGCCGACGGCAACCCGCTGTTCGCCGAGCAGATGGTGGCGATGATCGGCGACGCGCCGGGCGCCACGATCGAGGTGCCGCCGACGATCCAGGCGCTGATGTCGGCCCGGCTCGACCGCATCTCCCGGGAGGAGCGCGCCGTGCTCGAGCCGGCCTCGGTGGCCGGGCAGGCGTTCGCCCATTCGATGGTCGAGGAGCTGTCGCCGGAACCGGTGGCGGCGCACGTCGAGCTGCATCTGTCTGCATTGGCAGGCAAACGATTCGTCCTGCCGATCCCGGCCACCGGCGACGAGGAGCGCTCCTCGCGGTTCCAGCACATCCTGATCCGGGATGCCGCCTACCAGGGGCTGCTGAAGCGCGCCCGTGCCGACCTCCACGAACGGTTCGTGACCTGGGCCGACCGGGTCAATCGCGACCGCGGCGCCGAGTACGAGGAGATCCTGGGATACCACCTCGAGCAGGCGTACCGGTACCTCTCGGAGCTGGGGCCGCTCGACGCGCACGGCTACGACGTGGGCATCCGCGCGGCGACCCGGCTGGCATCCGCCGGACGTCGCGCGTTCGCCCGCGGGGACATGCCCGCAGCGGCAAACTTGTTGCGTCGCGCTTCCGACCTGCTCCCCGACTTCGACGATCTGCGGATCGGGCTGCTGACCGACCTCGGCGAGGCGCTGCTCGACGTCGGCGAGTTCGCGGAGGCCGAGCGGGTGCTGGGGGATGCGATGTCGGCCGCCGACGAGATGGGCGATCACCGGCTGGCCGCCGACGCCGGCCTCGTGCTGACGCTGGTGCGCATGTACAGCGGCGCTGCCGACTGGGGCGAAGGCGCGCTTGCCCAGGCCCACCGCGCGATTCCGGTGCTCGAGGAGCACGACGACCAGGCCGGGCTGGCCAAGGCGTGGCGGGTGATCGGCGCCGTCCACGGCGTCGCCTGCCGGTACGGCGAGGCGGCGCCTGCGGTGCAGCGGGCGATCGAGCACGCGCGGGCCGCCGGCGACGTGCGCCAGGAACGGCGCAACGCCGCCGCCTATGCGCTGGCAGCGCTGTACGGGCCGACGCCGGTGCCCGAGGCGATCGCCAGCTGCGAGCGGATCGTCGAGGAGTCGGCGGGCGACCGCCGCAGCGAGGGGCTGGCGCTGTCGGCGCTCGCACAGCTGGAGGCGATGCGCGGGGACTTCGATCTCGCCCGCAAGCGGGTCGGGCGCGCCCGCGACATGCTGACTGAGCTGGGAGGCAGCGTGCTCGCGGCGTCGACGTCCATCGACGCCGCGGAGGTCGAGCTGCTGGCCGGCGACCCGGTGGCTGCCGAGGCACGGCTGCGCGACGACCAGCCGATGCTCGAGGCGATGGGCGCCGACTACTTGCTCTCGACCGTCTGCGCGCTGCTCGCCCAGGCCCTGTGCGAGCAGGGCCGTCTCGATGAGGCCGAGGCATCGCTGGCCGTGACGCGCGAGCTGGCCGAGGAGGATGACATCGAGTCACAGGCGTACCTGCGGCGGATCAGCGCCGAGATTGCCGTCGCCCGCGGCGAGGGTGCCACCGCCGTCGAGATGGCGCGGGACGCCAGGGACGTGCTGCGCTCCGCGGACGCGCCGGTGCTGCTCGCCGATGCGCTGGTGACGCTCGCCCGGGCGCTGATCGCGGCCGGGGACGAGCAGGCCGGGCGCGCGGCACTGGACGAGGCGATCGAGGCCTACGACGCGAAGGGCGACTGGGTCGACGCCAGCAAGGCGCGGGAGCTTCGCAGCTCCTCAGCGGTGGCCTAGGTGTAGTTCCCGGACACGTTGTTGACGGTCTGAAGTCGTAACGTCCACGAGCCCTCCTAGGGTCGCGGCTGTCGAAGGCAGCGATCCGGGAGGGCTCGATGGATTTGCATGGTAGTGCCGTGTTGAGTCGGCGTCAGCGTCGGCGGTTGGTTGGCTTGGTGGCTGGTGGGGTGACGATCACGGCGGCCGCCGTGATCGTTGGGTGTTCTCGTCAGACGGCGTCGAAGTGGGTCGGTCGGGCGCGTCGCGGTGAAGGGCTGGAGGATCGCTCGTCGCGGCCCCACTGCTCGCCGCGTCGGATGTCTGACGCGGTCGAGCAGGCGGTGCTGCGGGCGCGGGCTGAGCTTCGGGAGGGGCCGCACATGGTCGGTTGGGCGACCGGCGTGCCGGCCTCGACCGTGCACGCCATCCTGCGCCGTCATGGCTGCTCCCGGCTGGTGGCGCGGCCCAGGCCGGAGGAGATTGTCCGCTACCAGCGTGACCGGCCTGGCGAGCTGGTGCACATCGACGCAAAGAAGCTTGGCCGGATCATCCGGCCCGGGCATCGGGTGACCGGAGACCGTCGCCAACGCGCGCAGGGCAAAGCCGGCTGGCAGTACCTGTTCGTTGCCGTCGACGACGCCACTCGGCTGGCCTACGCCGAGCTTCATCCGGACGAGACCAACGCCTCGGCGATCAGCTTCTTGGAGGCATGCCAGCGGTTCTACCAGGAGCACGGCATCAGCATCGAGCGCGTCCTCACCGACAACGGCACCTGCTTCAAACGACGCTGGCAAGACGCCTGCCAGCAGCACCAGATCACGGCCAAACGGACACGACCCTACCGGCCCCAGACAAACGGCAAGGCCGAACGTTTCATCCGCACCATGCTTGAACGCTGGGCATACGCCAGGCCCTACCCGACAGAGCACGACCGCGCACACGCCCTACCAGACGCAATCGACACCTACAATCGCAACCGACCACACCGCGCCCTCGGCGGGCGGACGCCACTTCAGCGCGTCAACGACCTATCTGGGACAAACACCTAGGGCCGCCACCTGCCGTTCGTCGACGAGTTGACCGTGAACACCACGTCGCTGGTGCCCGTCACGAACGACCGGTCGGCAACGCACGGGTCGGGCGACGCCTCGCCGGGGCCGCCGGTGCAGTCGGGGACGAGGACGCCGTCGTGGTACATCGGCAGCAGCGAGCCGTACGGGATCTGCGACTGGTCGACGGTGAACACGAACGTCATCGGCGTGCCCGGTGTGAACGTCGAGCCGACGGTCACCTCGGAGATCTGGCCGAAGCAGTCGGCGGCCGGGCCGCAGGCGTCGTCGGGGCCGGTCGCGTTGACCTCGTTGATGGTCACCGGGGTGCCGAGCGGCGTCTCCGGGATGTCCGCGGACGTCGACATCGGGTTGGTCTTCGTGACGCCGCCGCCGGTGTCGGTGGTCACCGTGTCGCCGGCCGGCAGCACGTACTGCGAGATCAGGTTGGGCGACGGCGCGATCGCCGTGGTGGTCGTCTTGCGCGTCACCGTGACGGTGCACGGGTGGTAGCCGCACGACGTGCCCGTCCACTTCGCCTTGTTGGTCACCGTGCCCGGCGTGCCCTGCGCGGTCATCACGATCACGGCGCTGACGGTCGTGTCGGCGGGCGTGAAACCGAACTTGCAGACGACGGCGGCCGGCTTGATCTTGCAGCTGGCCGTGTACACCGACGGCGTCGCCGAGATCACGCTCATGCCGCTCGGGATCGGATCCTTCACCTGGAGAGTGTTGAAGATCCGGGTGCTGGTGAAGGTCGTCGTGTACGCCACCGGCTTGGAGACGGTCACCGGCTCCGGCGCCTGAGAAATTGTCACGTCCTCTGTCGGGCTGTCTGCCGACGCCGGCACTGCGCCTGCCACAGCGGCAAGCGCCAGCAGAGACAGAACGGCCACGGACCCCCGGAGAGCCTTCATGCGGGCAATCGTTGCAGCACGCAAGGAACACGTCAAGTCCCTGTACCTCACAACCGTCGAAACTGACAACGGATTCAGAGATTCTGCAGCTCGGCCTTGCGCACCCGCGCAAAACCGGCGGCGCCCAAGACGCCGCTGTCCGCGAGGCGGCACATCCAGCCGTGCCCCCTGTCCGGCGCCGACTCGTCGTCCTCGGTGCCGACCGACGCGAAGATCCGCCCGTCGCGGAACTCCCACTCCTCGATCTGGTCGTGTGCGCTCTCGACGTCCTCGCGGAACTGCGCCAGATCCTCGGACAGCCGGGTCTTGACGGTGGCCAGCCAGGTCGACCGCGAGTCCGTGCCGGGCCGCACCCCGCACAGCTCGAGCAGGTCGTCCTCGATCTCCTCGAGCTCGAGCGCGTCGACGTATCGCACCGCCTCGTCCCAGTCCGGCGTCTCTCCGGCATCCAGCGCGACCAGCTCGACCGCCAGGCCCGCCTGCTCGGCGCGTGTCAGGGCGGCCGGGACGTTCCCCGCGTCGTCGTCGCGCGCCATCGCGTGCTCGAGCTGGTGATCGGGCAGCGACTCGTACTCGCCGTAGTCGCGCTCGGCCAGCAGGTCGAGGTACGGCTCGCCGGCCTCGTCGGTGGCCAGCCGTTCGCCGGACACGACCCAGCTGACCGGGCCGCCGTCTTCGATGGTGGTGAACTGGTGGCCCTCGCCGGGCCGGTCGGGCCTGAACCGGCGGAACGCGCCGATCTCTTCGCGGCCGTCGGGATGGCGCAGCCGCATCCGGTAGCGGCCGGGCTTGGCGATCGCCTGCGGCGGGTCGGCGGTCTCGTCGATCCGCTCGATCAGCCAGTCGCGGCCCTCAAGCCGGACGGTGCTGCCCGGAGCGAGCGGGTCGTCTGCCGTGTAGCGGTGGACGCGCTCGTGGCCGGCCCGGTTCGCCGCGACGACGTCGTAGGTGGCTGCCATGGCACGGAGCGTACCGCCGTGCCACCCTCCACACAACGCCGCTACGGCCAGCTGTTCCGCCGGTGCGGGAGGATGCGCATCCGGTCGAGCACGAACGCGCCGATCCCGCAGAGCACGACCCCCACCCACCGTGGACGCGGTGTCCGGGCCAAGGTGGATCAGCAGCTCGCGGTCATCCGGCGCATGCGTTGCTCATCCATCGAGCGGCTCCCACACGAGCTCGGCGAACTCGATGATCAGGTCGACACCGTCGTCGCCGGGGCGCGAGCGCACCTCGCCCGTGCCGACGCTGACCGAGTCGTTGAGCCAGCGGTAGCGCTCGTCCTCGGACAGGTGGGTTCCCGTGACCACGATCTGTCGGCGGCCGGCCGGGTAGGCGCGGCCGTAGCCCCGCCAGTCGAACATCACCTGCGCGCCGTCGTCGGTCTCGATCACGCCCTGGAAGTCCGGGCAGTACGTGCCGTCGACGCGTCGTCGCGGGTGGTTGGCGCCGCGCATCCGGCCGGCCAGCCGGCCGCTGCAGGTGCCCTCGGCGATGTACAGGTCCTGCCACTCGACGCCGTGCTCGCCGCGCAGCTCGACGCTCCAGCCCTCGGGGTAGGTGAATGCCACGCGGTAGAGCGGTTCCAGCCGCACGCACCGATGATACGGGCCAGTGATGCAACGAAGGGGTCTGACCCCGTTGTTGCGCGCTGCCCACCGCCCTGGCCCATCAACTACCCTGGCGCGGTGCGCCTTGAGCTGATCAGCACGTTCGACTGGAGCTACGACGAAGACGTCCGGCTGGAGGCCCCTGGCTACGACCTGATCATTCCGTTCGGCACCGCCGAGGGCCGGGCGTACGGCGAGGGCCGGGGAACCGCGACCGGTCGCGTCACCGGAACCGTCGTGTGGTCGAACTATCCGCACCGCCGCAGCGACGAGCGCATGCTGCCCGACGTCCGGGGGCTGATCCGCACGGACGACGGAGCGTCGATCCTGTTCGAGCTGCGCGGGCGCACCGTCTTCGGAGACGACGGGCTGGGCCGCCAGAACCTGGTCGGGTGGTTCGAGGCCGAAGACGAGCGTTACCGATGGTTGAACGACGTCGTCTGCATCGCCGAGGGCGTCATCGGAGACGACGGCATGCGCCTCCTCGTGTACACCGGCGTCCACGAGCTCGAGTCGTAACCAGGGCGGCCACGGGGCGGCGGCCGGGCACGGGCCGCCGCCCCTCAAAGGCCGGCTCGCTGACCGGCCCTACTTGCCGCCTCCGGAGGCGCGCTCCACAGCGGACTTGACCGCGTCGACCACGATGGCGCCGATGCCGTGGTCCTTGCCGCCGAGGAACGAGCCGACGGCCAGCAGCAGCACGCCGACGGCCATCGCCAGGCCGGCGTACTCGACGGTCGCCTGGCCGCGCTCCTCGCGGCGCATGCGGTTGATCCCGAAGGTGAGGCCGGCGACGGCGCCGGCGGCGAGACGGTGGATCATGTGAGCTCCCAGGGTCGGGGATCGACGGAACGCACCAAGCCTGTCCCCTGGGCCAGAAACGAAACAAGACGGGATCGGGCACGACGGCGTGCCGAACCGGTCACCATCGGCGCGACACCTTCCCAACCCTCCGGAAGTACGATCTGCGCCCGTGCCCTGGCGCGTCGAGAACGACATCACCGCCGCACTCGACGTCGCGCTGCTGCTGGCCGCGATGTGGGTGGTCGGGGCGGTCATCGCGCGGCGCTCTCCCCCCGGACAACGGCTGGCCGCCGGCCTGCTCGCGGTGCTCGGTCTGGCGTGGCTGGCGATGCTCCAGCCGCTGGCCGATGTCTCGGTAGTGAGCCACCCGCTGGTCGCCGGTCCGCTGCTGGCGGTCGCGCTCGGCGCCGCCGCCTGGTGGCGCAGGCGTGATCTCGCGCCGCGCGGCGTTGACCCGCTGCCGCTGGCAGTCGGCGTCGCCGCGGGCCTCCTCGCGGCCCTGCCCGAGGTGGTTCAGCCGGTGGCCAACTACGGCGGCGACATGCTGTGGCACGAGGGCTGGATCCGCCAGCTCGCCGATGGGCAGGCCGAGCCGACGGGCGTGTACTCGGGCGTCCCGAACGGCTATCCGTGGCTGTACCACGCGTTCGGCAGCTGGGTGTTCGAGCTGCTGCCGGGCGGGATGGGCGCCACCCTGCTGGTCGTCGAGCTGACGATGGTGCTGACCCTCGGGCTCGGCGTCTGGCTGCTCGCCCGCGAGCTGGGGATCGGCCGCGGAGGCAGCACGTGGAGCATGCTGCTGGCGCTGGCCGGCGGCGGCTTCGGCTGGCTGCAAACGCTGACGCCGGAGCCGGTGATCGGCGTCCACCCGGAGACGATCGACCGCTATCACGGCGACTTCCTGCTGGCACCGGCATCGATCCCGTCGCTGTCGGCCGTGCCGCCGGCGCTGCCCCGCGACTGGGGGCTGGCGCTGATCCCGATGGCGCTCTGGCTGGTGGTCCGCGGCTCCCGGTCGGAGCACGCGCGCCTGCTGGCCATCGGCGGCGCAGTGGCCGGCCTGGCCGTGTTGTGCTCACCCCCCGCAGGGATCGTGGCCGCCGCGGTCGCTGTGACGCTCGGGCTCGTCCTGCGCAGCGCCCGCACCGCGATCGTCCCGCCGGCCGCGGCGCTGGCGGTCAGCCTCGTCTGGCTGGGCCCGCTCGCCTGGCACTACCACCAGTGGGGCGGCTTCGTCCGCACCAGCCTGGTCGAGCCGGCCGATCCGTCGCTCCTGCAGGCGGTCGTCGCTTTCGGCCTGACGCTGCCGCTCGGGCTGGGCGGCCTGTGGCTCGTCCGACGGGTGCTCGATCCGCTCGCCCGCGCCGCCCTCTGGTGCACCGTCGGCGTCCCCGCGGCGGTGTGGGCGCTCTCGGCGCTCGTCCCCGAGGACAACGGTCTCGGAGTGCCCGCGTTCTCGAGCGGCCTGCGTTATCTGCCGATGCTCGCCCTCGCCCTGACGTTGCCCGCCGGGCTGGCGGCCGCCGCCGTGACCGCGTCGCTGCGCGGCCGGGGGCGGCTGGCGCTGGCGGCCGGACTGGTGGTGGCCGCCACCGCGTCCACCGCCGCAGTCGCCGTCGCCCAGAGCCGTCACGACGAGAGTAGGCCGGACACGGCGCGCCTCGACTGCTCGCCCCACGTCACAATCGGGCCCGCCGACACCGTTGCCAACGTGGGCGTCCCCCATCCGGCGGAGCTCACGGTGTTCGGTGCGACGGGAGCACGCACCGTGTACTCCGAGGCACCCCGGATCCGCTTCCGCAACACGTTTACACGGGTGGCAAGCCAGGACGAGCGGCGCGCTCAGCTCGCAGCGATCGCCGGCGGCACCCCGCCCCCAGAGGGCATCCGTTGGGTGCTCGCAGAGGCCTCGAAGCCGCTGGACAGCCCGTATCTCGAGCCCGTTGCCAGCTGCCGCACCTCGGGCGAGCAGCTGACGCTCTACCGGGCGGGCGGTTAGGTGCCCATCGTTACACTGCAAGCACGATGAAGAGCGCGGCACAAGTGTTCGTGGATTGCCTCGAGAACGAGGGCGTGCGCCACGTGTTCGGCATTCCCGGCGAGGAGACCCTCGACCTCAACGAGGCGATGGACCACTCCCGCCAGATCCAGTTCATCCCGGTCCGCCACGAGCAGGGAGCGGCGTTCATGGCCGACGCCTACGGCCGGCTCACCGGCCACGCCGGCGTCTGTCTGGGCACGCTCGGGCCGGGCGCCACGAACCTCGTCACCGGCATGGCCGACGCCTTCCTCGACCGCGCCCCGATGGTCGCGCTGACCGGTCAGACCGAGCTCTCGGAGATGCACAAGGAGAGCCACCAGTACATCGACGTCGTGCGGATGATGAAGCCCGTGACGAAGTGGAACGCCCGAGTCCACGACGCGGAGATCATCCCCGAGGCGGTGCGGAAGGCGTTCGCCGTCGCCGAGCGCGAGAAGCCAGGCGCGACGCACCTCGAGCTGCCCGCCGACGTCATGGAAGGCCCGCTGGACGCGCGCCCGGTGCCCCGCAAGCCCCCGGCCATGGTCGAACCGGTGGCCGGTGAGCTGCATCGCGCCGCCGAGCTCCTGCAGAAGGCCGAGCGCCCCGTCATCCTGGCGGGCAACGGCGTCGTCCGCCAGAACGCTTCGGCCGCCCTGCGCCGCTTCTGCCAGCAGACCGGGCTCAACGTGATCACCACGTTCATGGGCAAGGGCGTGATCGACGCCGACGACGAGTACGCGCTGTTCACCGCCGGCCTGCGTGCCCAGGACTATCCGAAGGGCTTCATGGGGAAGTCCGACCTGGTGATCTGCGTCGGCTACGACCTGGTCGAGTGGTCGCCGGAGGCCTGGAATCCGCGCTCCGACCGGCGGATCATCTGCATCGACACCGTCGCCTCCGAGATCGACGCCCACTACGTGCCGGAGATCGAGCTGACCGGCGACATCTCGCACGTGCTCACGCACCTGGGCAACCTGGTGTCGCACAAGCCGCCCGCGCAGGTCTCCACCCCCGACTACGGCCGCATGATCCGCGAGGCCCTGCAGTCGCACGCCGACGACAGCTTCCCGATCAAGCCGCAGCGCGCACTGCGCGACCTGCGCGAGCTGATGCGCGCCCAGGACGTGCTGATCTCCGATGTCGGCGCGCACAAGCTGTGGATCTCCCGGCTCTGGCCGGCGCACCTGCCGAACACCGTGCTGATCTCGAACGGCGCAGCCGCGATGGGCTTCGCCGTCCCCGCCGGGATCGCCGCGCGGATGGTGCTGCCGCGCGACCGGCACGTGGTCACCATCTCCGGCGACGGCGGCTTCCTGATGAACATGCAGGAACTGGAGACGGCGAAGCGGCTCGGCCTGCCGACCGTCAACATCATCTGGTCGGACGGCGCCTACGGCGTGATCGAAGTGCACCAGCGCCGCAAGTTCGATCACCTCGCCGGCACCAAGTTCACCAACCCGGACTTCGTCAAGCTCGCAGAGTCGTTCGGCTGCGCCGGCATGCGGGTCGGCTCGGCGGCCGATCTGGTGCCGACGCTGAAGGCCGCGTTCGAGCAGGACGTGCCGTCCGTGGTCGAGATTCCGATTGACTACCGCGAGAACGTGAAGTTCTCGATGAACCTGGCCGACCTGACGCGGGTCGAGGAGGGGGTTACCTGAGATGGCGACAACGGAGACCGTGCACAAGCTCCTGATCGGCGGCGAGTGGTACGAGACCGGCGAGACGATCGACGTCACCTCGCCCTACGACGGCAGCGTCGTCGGCCGGGTCGCCTACGGCGGCGCGGACGACGCACGGCGCGCGATCGACGCTGCGGAGCAGGCAATGAAGACGCCGATCCCGGCGCACAAGCGGGCGGCCGTCCTGGACGGCGTTGCCGAGCTGCTGCGCGAGCGCCGCGACGAGTTCGCGCAGACGATCGCGGAGGAGGCCGGCAAGCCGCTGACCACCGCCGGCATGGAGGTCGACCGCGCCGTCCAGACCATGACCTTCTCGGCGCTGGAGGCGCGGCGGCTGACCGGTGAGACGGTGCCGATGGACGCCCACCCGGCGGGCGAAGGCCACGCCGGCCTGATCCTGCGCGTGCCGATCGGCATCGTGGCCGCTATATCGCCGTTCAACTTCCCGCTGAACCTGGTCGCCCACAAGGTCGGCCCCGGGTTTGCCGCCGGCTGCGCGGTGGTGCTCAAGCCCGCAGGCGCGACGCCGCTGTCCGCGCTGCTGCTGGCCCAGGCGTTCGAGGACGCCGGTCAGCCCGCCGGCTGGCTGAACGTGATCGTCGGCAAGTCGCGCGACATCGGCGACGTGCTGACCGAGGACGAGCGCGTCCGGATGATCACCTTCACCGGCTCGTCCGAAGTCGGCTGGGGCATCCGCGCCCGGGCGAACAAGAAGAAGGTGTCGCTGGAGCTCGGCAACTCGACGCCGCTGATCGTGCTGGCCGACGCCGACCTGGACAAGGCGGCGGCGGCGATCGCGGCCCACGGCTACTCGTTCGCCGGCCAGAGCTGCATCTCGATCCAGCGCGTGTACGTCGAGGACTCGGTGCACGACGCACTGATGGAGAAGCTGACGCCGAAGGTCGAGGCGCTGAAGGTGGGCGACCCGCTCGACGCCGACACGCAGGTCGGCCCGGTGATCGACCACGAGAACCGCGACCGGATCACGGAGTGGGTCAACGACGCGGTCGCCGGCGGCGCCAAGCTCGTCACGGGCGGCGAGGTTGACGACGCCGGGGTGCTCCACCCGGTCTTGCTGGACGATGTCTCGCTGGAGATGAAGGTCTCGTGCAACGAGGTGTTCGGGCCGGTGGTCACGGTCTCCCGCGTCTCCGGGCTCGAGCAGGCGGTCGAACTCGCCAACGGCACGAACTACGGGCTGCAGGCCGGCATCTACACGCAGGACATCACCAAGGCACTGAGCGCCGCCCGGACGCTGGACTTCGGCGGCGTCACGCTCAACGAGGCGCCGACCTATCGCGCCGACCAGATGCCCTACGGCGGCGTCAAGGACTCCGGCAACACCCGCGAGGGCCCGAAGTTCGCGGTGCAGGAGATGACCGAGCCGCGCATGGTCGTCATCAACCTGTCGTAGGGGCCGTCAGCACACCCAGCAGGTGGTCGGTGAACGCCTCCGCGGAGTCGGGTGCCGGCACCGCGTCGGCGTTCGTTCGCCGGACGACGACCAGGCCGAGGTAGAGCCCGTAGGCGTAGAGGGCCCGGCGCTCGGCGTCCTCGGCGTCGAAGCCGAGGCCGGCGAACGCGTCGCGGATGAAGCCGACGCGGCGGTTGGTCACGCGCCGTAGCGGCTCCGCGATCGCCGGCTGGTCGCGGGCGGCGATCAGAGCGGCATCCACGGCTCCCAGTTCAGGGTGGACGAAGATGATCGAGAACAGCCGGCGCAGCCGATCGCGCGGATCGTCCGCGTCGGCCAGCGACTCGATGATCGCCTCGGTCTCGGACTGCTCCCAGACCGCGACCGCGGCCTCGATCAGGTCGGCGCGGTCGGTGAAATGCCAGTAGAAGCTGCCCTTGGTGGCGCCCAGGGTCGGCGCCAGCGTCTCCACCTTGACGGCCGAGACGCCGCCCGCCGCCATGGCCTCGAGCGCGGCGCGCGCCCAGTCCTCACGGTGAAGCGTCCGGTCGGCCACGATCCGTACGCTACCGTACGGCGGTGACCATACGGTACCGCATGGCGGAGCTTGCCGCGGCGGCCACGGCGCTCGGCGCCGCCGGCGTGCTCGGCTTCGGCCTGCGCGCCGACGACCCGCTCGCCTCACCGCTGACGCCCGCCGCCGGCGTCGCGATCGGCGTGCTCTGGGTGCGCGGGATTCGGCTCTGGCCGGCGGCTGCCGTGGGCGTCGGCCTGGCGGAGCTGGTGCTCGGATCGCCGACCTGGATCGCCGCGCTGGACGGAGTCGCCACGGCGGTCGAGGCGGCGGCGGGCGCCGCGCTGCTGGCCCTCGTCATCGACCGTACCCGCCCGTTCGGCCGCATCCGCGAGGTGCTGTGGTTCGTCGGCCTGGCCGTGATCGGAGCACCGCTACTGGGCGCGATCATCGCCACGGCCGGACGGCGGCTTGCCGGAGATCCGGGCGTGATCGGGGACTGGTTGCTGGGTGACGGAGTGGGCATCCTGATCGCCGCCCCGCTGGTCATGGTCTGGAGCACACCTCTTCCCCACCGCAACCGGCGCACGCTGCTCGGGTACGCCGGGCTCGCCGCTGCGACAGCAACGCTGGCGGCGGTCGTCTTCGGTGACGATTCCGGTCGCGTTACCGAGCTCTACCTGCTGCTCCCGCTGGCCGTCGGCGCGGCGCTGCTCGGCCGCCGCCATGCCGCCGTCGCCGCCACGGCCGCAGTCAGCGCGATCGGCGTGGCCGCGACGTTCGCCGGCCGCGGCCCGGTGGCGACGGGTGACGTTCTCGAGAGCCTGGCGACACTCGACGGATTCCTGGCAACCTTCGCGCTGGCCGGCCTGGTGCTGTCGGCGGTCGAAACCGGCAGACGGCTCGCCGAAGCACGCAGCAGGCGCCTGCACGACCAGCTCAGTGCCGCGCAGCAGGCCGAGGCGATCGGCCAGCTGGCCGGCGGCGCTGCGCATGACTTCACCAACCTCCTGCTCGCGGTGCGGGGCTACGGGGAGCTGGCCCGTGACCGGATCCGGCGCGGTGATGCCGGCGCCGAGGAGCACCTCGACGAGCTGCTGCACGTCACCGACCGCGCCGCGGAGCTGACCCGTGGCCTGCTGGTGCTCGGACGGCCGACACTCGAGCCGCCCTCCGTCGTCGACCTGACGGACGTCGTGCGCGACGCGACCCGCATCCTGCCGCCGCTGGTCGGCGACCGCGTCGCCATCCGCGCGACCGTGCCGGACGAGCCGGTCGTCGTCGAGGCCCATCGCAGCCAGCTCGAGCGGGTCGTCATCAACCTCGCGGTCAACGGCGGCGACGCGATGCCCGACGGTGGGTCGCTGGAGATCGCCGTCGGCAGCACGATCGACTCGACCACCGGCGAGCCCGAGGCCGTGCTGACCGTGACGGACGCCGGCCTGGGTATGGATGCCGGCACCAGCGACCGGATCTTCGATCCCTACTTCACGACCAAGGGTGAGCGCGGCACCGGACTCGGCCTGGCCACCGTCCAGCGGATCGTCGGCCAGCTCGGCGGCCGGGTATCGGTGCGCTCGTACCCCGGCGAGGGCTCCTCGTTCTCGGTTCACCTACCCGAAGCGGCCTGACCGCGTTACGGTTCGGGCATGCCCGATTTTGTGTTCTACGGTGACACCGAGCGGTCGCCGGCGATGCGCCACGAGCTGCCGATCACGATCGGCGACGCGTTCCTGCTGGCGATCGTCGACGGCCGGCTGCACCTGAGCGTCAGCAGCATGGAGAGCGGCCGTGTGGCGGCCGCGATGCCTGACGCCGTGCAGCACGACTTCGTCGACCTGGGCTTCCTGGAGCTGCGAGAGCAGGGTCTCTCGATGCACGAGGCCGACCTCGAGCTGGCGTCGCGCGCGGCGGCGGCGATGGGGCTCCGCGAGGCGATCGCCGACCCGGACATGCCGGTCGCGATCGCCGACCGCCTGCGCGCCGACGGGCTCACGCTGCACCTCGACTACGAGGCGGTGGCCGGCAGGCGGCGCGCGAAGTCACCCGCGGAGCTTCAGGGAATCCGCCGCGCACAGACCGCGGCCGAGGCTGGCCTGGCCGCCGCGGCCGCCGTGCTCCGCGACGCCGAGCGCGACGGCGACCGGCTGATGGCCGGCGGCGAGCCGCTGACCGCCGAGGCGGTGCGCGCCGCGCTCCGCGACGCCTGCCGCGCCAACGGCGCACCCGCCCCTGCCGACGTGATCGTCGCCTCGGTCTGGCAGGGGTACGGCCACGAGCCGGGCTCCGGCCCGCTGCCCGCCGACCTGCCGATCGTGATCGACCTCTGGCCGCAGGACGACGAGTCCGGATGCAACGCCGACATGACGCGCACGTTCGTCGTCGGCGAGATCTCCGACGAGGTGCGGGCGCTGGAGGATCTGGTGCGCACGGCGCTGGAGCGTGCGCGAGAGGCGGTGCGCCCGGGCATCACCGGCATCGAGCTGCACGGCCTGGCGTGCGACGTGTTCGAGGCGGCCGGGCACCGCACGCAACGCACCGGGCCGGGAGAGGACGAGGACGCCGGCTTCCAGTTCTCACTCGGGCACGGCGTCGGGCTGTCCGTCCACGAGGACCCGCCGCTCGGCCTGGCCGGGCGCAGCCCGCTGATCGCCGGCGACGTGATCGCGCTGGAGCCCGGCCTGTGGGTGCCAGGGCTGGGCGAGGTGCGGCTCGAGGATCTGCTGCTGGTCACCGAGGACGGCAGTGAGACGCTGACCGACTACCCGTACGACCTCACGCCCTCGTGACGGAGCTGATCAGACACGACCTCGGCGAGCTCGCCTTCAGCCCAACCGCCGCCCTGTTCGAAGGCGGCCCGGCGGCCGGTGTCGGGATCTCGATCTTCGTCGTCCGCACACCGCCCGGCGGGGGCGTCGACCTGCACGTCCATCCGTACTCCGAAACGTTCGTGCTGATCGAGGGCCGCGGCCGGTGGACGGCAGGGGATCAGGTCGCCGACCTGGGGCCCGACGAGATCCTCGTCGTGCCGCCGAACACGCCGCACGGCTTCCGCAACACCGGCGAGACGCCCCTGCTGCTGTTCTCGGTGCACGAGTCCGGCACCCTGGAGCAGACGTTCCTGGGTGCCGAGCCAGCCTAGATGGTCAGCACGGCCAGCACGCTCTCCTCGAGCGCGCCCAGGTCGTAGCCGCCCTCGAGGACGAACACCTGGCCGGAGCCGATGTCGGCGACCGATTCGGTCATCCGCGCGAACGCGCCGGCGGTCAGCCCGAGAGAGCACAGCGGGTCGTCCCGGTGGGCGTCGAAGCCCGCGGAGACGATCAGCAGGTCGGGTGCGAACGACCGCACGGCAGGCAACGCGACCTGGTCGAACAGCTCCAGGTAGTCGGCCTCACCGATGCCAGCCGGCACCGGGACGTTGACGGTGGCGCCCTCGCCGGCTCCGGCGCCGCGTTCATCGGCAGCCCCCGTCCCGGGGAAGAACGGCCATTGGTGGAGGCTGACGTAGAGCACCGACGGGTCGTCGTAGAAGATTGCCTGGGTGCCGTTGCCGTGGTGGGCGTCCCAGTCGAGGACCGCCACGCGGGCCGCCGAGCTGCGGCGGGCGTGCGCGGCGGCGACGGCCGCGTGGTTGATCAGGCAGAACCCCATCGCCCTCGCGCGCTCGGCGTGGTGCCCCGGCGGGCGGCCGCCGCAGAACGCCCGCTCGATCTCGCCGTCGATCACGGCGTCAACGGCCGCCAGAGCGGCTCCGGACGCCAGCACGGCGGCGCGGAAGCTGACGTCGTTGACGGCCGTGTCGGGGTCGAGGTGGCCGCCTCCGAACGCCGCCAGTCGCTCGACGGCGGACAGGTAGGCGGCGTCGTGCACCTGCTCGAGGTCGCCCCTGGACGCCTCCTGAGCCGGTTCCACGGGCGCTCCGGCGGCCGCCACCGCCCGTTCCACGGCGGCGTAGCGGGCGGGCCGCTCCGGGTGGCCGTAGCCCGGGTCGTGACCCTCGAACAGGGGGTGCATGTAACAGCGCATGAGGCGAGTTTGTGACGCCGCCGATTGGGGTACCGATCCGGAGATCCGCTGGTATTCGCCGGAAAAATGGGCGAAGTTAACGGCACCTTAACATTCGGGGCCCAAAATGACGGGTCGAATTCGGCATAATAGTGCCTGAGCCCGTGCCCAGCTTGTAACAGCCGAGGAGCCGTTCATGTATCGATTCAGCCGCGCCATCTTCGTTGAGATCAAGGATCTGGTCGACCCGCACCCGGACACGATCAGCGTTCCCGAAGCGAAGCGGCACGTGCTGACGTCGTGCGAGGCGACCATCGAGCGCCTGGCCCGCGACCCGCACTACTTCGCGCGGCCCAGCCAGAGCCTGTTCCAGGAAGTCCGTCACCTGTTCTCGATCTCGAACCAGGCCCGTGTGTACGGGTCGATCGACCGCCACATCCACAACGCGGTCACGTACATCCTCGAGGAGATCGAGCGCTCGGGCGAGGGCGTCGCCGTTTGCAAGGCGACCACGCGCAAGGGCAAGCCGTGCCAGCGCACGCCGCTGCCCAGCCGCGACTACTGCCCGTCGCACCAGCATCTCGAGGAGCGGCCGGTCAGCTCCTCGTCCGCCGTCGCTGCGTAGCTCAGCTGTCGAGCAGCGTCAGCTGCACGTGACGCTCGAAACCTGAGACGCCGACGCCGATCAGCCGCAGCGCGTCGGGCCTGTCGTCCAGCGCGCGGTCGAGCAGCGCGCATGCCAGCGTCGCGATCCGCTCGGCGTCGTCGAAGCCGACGGCCGCGCTCTGCGACCGCGTGACGATCGAGAAGTCGGGATAGCGGAGCTTCGTGGTGACCGTCCGCGCGACCATCTCCTTGCGGCGCAGCGCCTCCGCCAGCTCGATGGCCATCGGCCGCAGCCGGTCATGCA
Source organism: uncultured Actinomycetes bacterium (assembly GCA_963720885.1). GTDB lineage: Bacteria > Actinomycetota > Thermoleophilia > Gaiellales > JAICJC01 > DATLLN01. The sequence goes on from CAVRGW010000005.1 coordinate 665,462, forward strand.
GCTCGCCGCGGTCGTGGAGATCACGCTCGAACGTCTCCTCCACCGACATCGAGACTGCCGCGGACGGCTCGCCGGAGACGATCCGCGGATCGATCCCCCGGGCGCGGTCGCGCAGCTCCTCCCCCACCTTTCCAGGCATCAGCTCGCGCAGCCGGCCGTCGTCCAGCGACGCCAGCGCGCCGATCGTCTGGATGCCGGCGTCGCGGAGCCGGCGCTCGCTCTTGGGGCCGACGCCCGGCAGCTTGCGCACGTCGAGCGGCGCCAGGAACGCGGCCTCCTCGCCCGACGGGACGTACATGATGCCGCCCGGCTTGCGCATGTCCGACGCGATCTTGGCGACCACCTTGCACGAGGCGACGCCGAGCGACGACGACAGCCGCAACTGGGCGCGGATCGCCTGCTGGATGCGCCCCGCCTCCTCCGGCGGGTCGCCGTCGGGCAGCACCAGATACCCCTCGTCGATGCCGATCTGCTCGACCACCGGCGCCAGCTCGCCGACCAGCCCCCAGACGCGCCGCGACCAGTCGCGGTATTCGCGGTGGTCGGGCCTCACGAAGACGACATCGGGGCAGCGGCGCAGCGCCTCGGCGCTCGACATGGCGCTGCGGATCCCGTGCTTGCGCGCCTCGTAGCTGGCGGTGGCAACCACGCCCCGGCCGTGCGGATCGCCGCCGACGACCAGGGGCTTGCCGCGGAGCTCCGGCCGACGATGCAGCTCGACCGCGGCGTAGAACGCATCGAGATCGAGATGGGCGATCACGACCCCTGAGCATATTTCGGCACACGGCTGTGAGCCACCCGCCTTCCCCGCCCCGGTAGACTGCACCCTTAGCCTTGACGCACGACGCCGACAAGCTCATCCGCCAGCTCTCGCTGGTGGCGTACCTGATGGCGGAGCAGCGTCCGGTCACCGCACGAGACGTCAAGAACAACGTCGAGGGCTACGCGAACATGGGCGACGAAGCGTTCGCGCGCCGCTACTACGCGGACCGGGCAGAGCTCCAGGGCCTTGGCGTGCCCATCACCTCGGGCCGTGACGAGTTCACCGGCGAGGAGCTCTACACGCTGCGCGAGGAGCAGTACTTCCTGCCGCCGATCGACCTCAACGACCAGGAGCTGGCCGCACTGCTCAACTGTCTGGGCATGCTGGACGGCCAGTTCGCGTACGCCGAGCCCCTGCGGCTCGCGCTGCAGAACCTCGCGCTCGGCCGCCACGTCTCCGCAGACCCGGGGTCGGACTCCGTGCGCGTCAACCTGCTGGGCAGCGTGTACACGCCGGAGATCGCGCAGCGTCTGGCGAAGCTCGAGCTCGCGATCTCGAAGCAGCGAACGGTGCGGTTCAGTTACCGCTCGCTGGGCGGCGGCGAGCGCCGCGAGCGCCAGATCAATCCTTACGGCCTGTTCGAGCTGAACAGCGTCTGGTACGTGATCGGCGACGATCTCGAGGTGCCGGAGGAGGAGCCGCGGCGCAAGACGTACCGCGTATCGCGGATGGGCAGCGAGATCAAGTTCGCCACCCGCCGCGAGCGGGACTTCCGGATCCCCGCCGACTTCGACGTCAACGCCTACCGCGACCGGCTGTCCTGGCAGCTGGGCGACGAGACCGAGGGCGAGGCGGTGCTCTGGATCGCCCCCGACAGCACGTTCGTCGCCCGCCGGCTGTACGGCCGGCGCAGCGAGATCACCGAGCACGATGACGGCTCGGCGACGCTGGTCACCGAGTACACCGACCTGGAACCGCTGTCCCAGCTGGTGCTCCAGCACCTCGGACAGGTGCGGCCGGTCGAGCCGCCTGAGCTGGCGCGGATGGTCGAGAAGGATCTCAAGCGGATCGTCCGCCTGCACAAGGGCCGGCCGTCGCACGCGACGCCCGAACCGCGAGCCGAGCACTCGGCGCCGCAGAGCTCCGCCCGCGCTCAGGGGCCGGTCGCACCGGAGCGGTTCGCGCTGCTCCAGGCGCTGCTCGCATTCCTGCTCGAGCGGTGCGGCGACGAGACATCCGCCACCGTTTCCTCGGCGGACATCCGCGAGCGCTTCCGGCTCACCCAGGGCGAGCTCGAGGAGCACCTCGACCTGCTCAACCTGGTCAACTTCGGCGGCGGCTGCTACGCGGTCTACTGCGCGACGGACAACGGCTCGGTGCACGTCGACAAGGAGCTGTACGGCGACACCTTCCGCCGCCCGGCGCGGCTGTCGCCGCTCGAGGCAAAGGCGCTGATCCGCGCGCTGGACGTCGTCGCGCCGCTGATCGCCGCCGAGGCGCACACGACGCTCGCCTCCGTGCGCGACAAGGTGCAGGCGTCGTTCGGCGACTACTCGATGCGCGACACGCCGTCACCGGCCCCGTCGCTCGACGAGGAGTCGACCGTCACCGTGCTCAACCAGGCGGTGCGCGACAAGCTGGTGACGCGGATCCGCTACCTCTCCCGCTCGAGCGGCGAGTACTCCGAGCGGGCGATCGAGCCGCACCTGCTGCACCGCGACGAGACCGGCTGGTACGTCGAGGCGTGGGATCTCTCCAAGGAGGCGCGGCGCACGTTCAAGGTGCAGTACGTCGAGCGCGCCGAGATCATCGGCCAGCGCTTCGAGCCGCGGCTGGAGATGCAGGATCTGACCAACGGCCTGGACAGCGAGGCCGGCACGGCCCGCATCCTCTACACCGGGCACACGGCGGAGCTCGAGCTGGAGCGGCCGACGTCGATCGAGCCGGCGGCCGAGGGCGGCGCCGTCGCGACGGTGCCGTACGGCTCGGTGCGCTGGCTGCTCTCCAAGGTGCTGTCGCACCGCGGTCAGGCCGAGGTGCTCGGCCCTGACTGGCTACGCGAGGCCGTCCGCGATCAGGCCGAGTCGCTGCTCACGACGGCCGAGCCCGAGCCCGCTCGCGGCTGACGTTCGCCAGCGCGACGCGGGCGTTTCGCTGGAGATGGCGGCCGTCGAGGTCGGGCACGTAGAGCCTGCGGTAGCGCTCAGCGAGCCGATCCGGCGGCGACTCCAGCCAGTCGGCGAGCCGCGGGAAGACGTCGTCGACGTCGTCCGGCTCGAGCTCGCCGGCCCGGCGCTCGGCGCCGCGATTCCACGGACACACGTCCTGGCAGATGTCGCAGCCGTAGACCCGGTCCTCGAACGCCTCGGCGAACGGCAGCTCCTCCAGCCGCGACTGCGACAGGTAGGAGAGGCAGAGCCGTGCGTCGAGGGCTCCTTCCTCGAGGATCGCCCCGGTCGGGCAGGCGTCGATGCAGGCCCGGCACTCGCCGCAGGCGTCCCAGGCCGCGGTCTCGGCGTCGGCGTGGGTCGCGGCGAGCTCGGCGTCGGTGACCAGCACCCCGAGCACGACCCACGAGCCGTGGCGGCGGGTGATCGCCATCGTGTTCTTCCCGGGGACAGCGATGCCCGACCGGACGGCGGCCTCGCGGTCGACGTGCCAGTTGGCGTCGACGTGGACGACGAACCGCGCACCGCTGAGCCCACGCAGGTGCTCGCCCAGCGCCCGCAGCCGGTCTCGCAGCACGGCGTACTCGTCGCGGCGGGTGTACCGCGGCAGCCGTCCGCGCGGCTCGTCGCCGGGCTTGGCCGGCTCGGGGCGCGCGTAGCTGTGCGCCACGGCCACCACGGAGCGGGCATCGCGCAACAGCAGCTCGGGATGGCACGAGCGGTCGGGGCGGCGCATCGTGAATCCCATGTCGGCGAACAAGCCGCGCTCACGGCGTTCGACGATCGTCTGCTCGGCCCGCCGGTACGGCTCGGCCCGGCAGACGCCGCAGGCGGCGAGCTCCAGGCGTTCGGCCTCGGCCAGGACGGCGGCGGTCAGCTCGCGGGGCTCCATCCGGTCACTCTAGACGTGGAGCCGCAACCGTCCCCGTGCCGATATCGTCCTACCCCCGTGCACCGCAACCGTCAGGGAGACAGCAGATGAGAGGCACAGGCGTCACCGCCACCCGCGAGCACAGCCTGGCGCGGGACGCCTTGCTGGTTGTCGCCACCGCAGGCATCACCGCCATCGCGGCGCAGATCTCGTTCGGTTATCCCGTGCCGACAACACTGCAGACGTTCGCCGTGTTCTCCACGGCGGCCGTGCTCGGCGCCCGCCTGGCCGTCGCCGGCCAGCTCCTCTACCTCGCCGCCGGCGCGATCGGCCTGCCCGTGTTCGCCGATGGCCTGGGCGGCATCGACCGTTTGACGACCGCCGATCCGCTGCACGCCAGCGGCGGCTACCTGTACGGGTTCGTGCTTGGTGCGCTGATCGTCGGGCTCGTCTGCGACCGGTTCGGCCGGAGCTTCTACATCACCGTGCCGGCGATGCTGCTGGCGAGCGTCGCGGTTTACGCCTGCGGTTTGATCTGGCTGCACCAGGCGATCCCCGTTGCCTGGACGGGCGCCGGCGCCACCGTCCTGCACTACGGCCTGTGGCCCTTCGTCCTCGGCGATCTGGCGAAGATGTTCGCGGCGGCCGCCGTCGCCGATCCGGCAGCCCCGTGGGGCCGCTGGGTCGACCGCATCCGCTAGCCGGTGCGGCAGACCAGCACGTCCTCGTAGTACTCGCCCGCGCGCCTGCCGGTGCGCCGATTGACGTGCCGGGTGACGCGCTGCTCCAGCGTCAGGCCGGCGCGCTCGAGGATGTCCGGATAGAGGTCGTGCGAGTCGTTGACGACGATCACAACGGGGGCGTTCGCCGCCATCGCGGCCGTCGTGTGACGGAGCGTCGCTGCGATCGAGTCGACATAGGCAGCCTGCGCGCGCAGCGACCGCCCGGCGGCGGCCGCACCGATCTCCTCCCCGCGCCGGTCGTGTAAGCCGAGCAACTCGTAGGCGTAGCGGTGCTGCTCGTGGTAGTCGATCAGTCCCGGGTAGGGCGGTGAGGTGAGGATTCCGTCCGCCGACTCCGGGAGCCCGACGGCGCGTGCGTCGCCGTGGAGGATGCGCACCGTGCCCTCGCCTCGCTCGGCGGCGAAGGCGCGGAGGCGGGCGGCGGTGTCGGCCGTGTAACGGCGCAGGAACTTGGCCGCCTCCTCGACCGGCCGGCAGGTGCGCCGGTGCTTGTGGCACCAGTACTCGCCGGTCGCGGGCTCTCGGGGGAAGTCGAGGTCGAAGTGGGTCGTGGCGCGCGCCGAGCGCGCCGCGCGGGAGAGCACGATGGCGGCGGCATCCGCTGCCGGTCCGTCGAGCTCCCGGGCGGCGGCGCGGTAGGCGAGCAGGTCGCGCAGGGCGCCCGGCGCGTACCAGCGCTCGAGCCACAGGGTGGCCGGCTCGCCGGCGGGGTCGATGTGCGCAGCCCGCTCCAGAGTCGCACGCAGAGCCAGCTCGATCTCGGCAGGCGAGGCGTCGGCGGTCTTTACCCGAACGAGCAGGCAGTTGAACGCCGAGATGTCGATGCCGGTCGCCTCCATACCGAGCACGCTCGCCTCGACCAGCGTCGTCCCCGACCCCATGAACGGGTCGAGCACGCGCTGGCCGGGCGCGAAGCAGCGGCGCAGGAACGCCTCCGCCAGCTGTGGGACGAACTTGCCGAGGTAGGGGTGCAGCCCGTGGACGTGCTTGGTGCGGTCGGCCTGCGGCAGCGCATCCTCCGACCACGACAGGTCGAGGTCGATCTCGCGGTAGAGCGCGGTCTGGGTGCGGCCCGCCATCCGCCGCACGCTACCGGCGAACCCGGACGGGGCGACCGACCCGTCACGCAACCGTCGACCGCGTCACGAAGCCCGCGCGGATCACCAACGGCGGCACGTTTACTCCGGTACCGGAGTCCGGCCGTGCGGTGTCGCGCACGCGCGGCGTGTGCCGATCCCGTCGACCGGCGCGCGAAGGCGCAACGATTCGCGCGCGCCGGGCGTTGGCCCTGGCACTGTGCCCGGCACCGAGCCCGGCACGGCGCCCGGCACCGTGCCCGGCACCCCGCGCTGGGCGTTCGGCGGCGCGGCGGGCGGCTGTGGTGGATCACGCTTTGAATCGGTTTCAAAAGTTCGTACACTCTCGCAATGCTCCGACTCACGGCCTGCCTGCTGTTCCTCCTCTGCGCAGGCGCATCGTCCCCCCTGACGGGGGCATCGGCCGACTCGACGAGCGACCTGTCGACGGACTTCCGCCTCTCCTACAACGACACGATCGACTACCAGGCGAACGTCTTCGCCTCGTTCAACTCGACGCCGTACTTCATCTTCACCGAGGTCTACGACCTCCTCCTGAACTACCGCATCTCGGACGGCGGTCCCGACACCAAGAACTCGCCGGCCCGCAAGTACACGCAGTCCAAGGACGGCAAGACCATCACCTACTACCTGCGGAAGGGGCTGCGCTGGAGCGACGGCAAGCCCCTCACCTCGGCCGACGTGGTCTTCTCGTTCGACATGGCGCCGTACTCGAACGTGAACGGCGACTACACGACCAACATCGCCAGCGTCAAGGCGCTCAGCCCCACCGTCGTCCAGCTGAAGCTGAAGAAGTACGACGCACGCATCCTCAGCGCCTTCGTGCCGATCGTGCCCAAACACATCTGGGACAAGGTGCCGCCCGACAAGATCACCAAGTTCGACCCGTGCTGCCCGATGGTCGGCAGCGGCCCCTTCTACGTCAAGTCGCTGAACCCGGACGGCACGTCCGTGCTGATGCCCAACAAGTACTTCTACGGCCACAAGGGCCACGTCAAGCGGATCCTTCTGATCAAGTACCAGGACGAGGAGAGCCAGCTGCGGGACATCAAGCTGGGCCAGATCGACGCGATCAACTCCGGGGTGTCGAGCTGGGCGACCGTGCTCGCCGGGAATCCCAACGTGAAGCTGTGGGCCTCGCCGTCGCCGGGGTTCAACGAGCTGGCCTTCAACAGCTGCCCGCCGCAGGGCTCACCGATCTGCTCCGGCCCTGCGCCCAGCGTCCACACGAAGGTCGTCCAGGATCCGGCAATCCGCCACGCAATGCAGTACGCGATCAACCGCACCGAGATCGACACGGTCGTCTGGCACGACCTCTCCGGGCCCGAGCCCGGTGACGGCATCATCTCGCCGATCTACAAGACGAAGGGCTACTTCAAGGACTGGTCGAAGGATCCGGAGCTCGGCTACAACTATGACCCGGAGAAGGCCAAGCAGGTGCTCGCCGAGGGTGGCTGGGACTGTCCGGCAAACGGCGGGACGTGCACGAAGGACGGCACCAAGGCGGAGTTCACGCTGGACGTGCTCTCCAGCTCGAGCGAGGATCAGCAGACGGCGCTGCGGATCAAGGCGTGGGCGGCCGCCGTCGGCATCAAGATCGACCTCTCGGTGAAGACCGAGGACGCGGTCAACGCCGAGATCTACGCCACCACCAACTCGAAGAAGCCGGAGGACAAGGGCAAGTACCAGCCCTCCTACGACGCCTTCATGTGGGGCTGGGGCGGCGACATTGCCACGCCCGACTACAACTTCGACGTCATGAAGTGCGACAACTGGTCGGCCGATGCCCAGTGGTGCAACCAGCGCTTCACCGACCTGGCCTCTCGTGCGCTCGCCGAGCCCAACTTCAAGAAGCGCGTCGCGATGCTCCAGGAGGCCGAACGGCTCGAGCTCGAGGCGTCGCCGTACATCGTCTACTCGTTCACGCCCAGCCTCTCCGTGACGCGGATGGACACCTGGACCGGCTGGCGGCCGCAGCCCGGCGCCGACGGCCAGCCGTTCGGCTGGAGCTGGCTCCAGCTCCAACTGCTGCAACCCGGCCAGAAAGCGAGCAGCAACTACGCCGGGACGTTGTGGGTGATCGTCTTCATGATCGGCGTCACGGCGCTGGTCGTCGGCGCCGCGATGATTCGCCACCGGCGCGAGGAGCGACAGCCGTTCGAGCTGCCGGAGCCGCCGCAGCCGAACACCGGGGAGCCCGCGCTTCCGTGAGGGTGGTTCTCTCCAAGGTGCTGTTCGCCGTCGGCACCCTGCTGTTCGTGCTGGTCTTCAACTTCTTCCTGTTCCGGATCGCCGGCGATCCGATCAAGGATCTGATCCGTGGCAACCCGCGGCTCTCCGAGGCCGGCCGGGAGCGGCTGATCAAGGAGCGCGGACTGCGTGAGAGCTACCTGACGCAGTTCCGGATCTACGTCTCCCAGACCCTCCACGGCAACCTGGGCGTCAGCTTCCAGACCAACCAGCCGGTGTCCACAATGATCCGCAAGGCGATGCCGAACACGCTGATCCTGGTCGGCACGTCGACCATCCTGGCGGTGATCATCGGCACGTGGCTGGGCATCTACGCCGCGGCCAATCGCGGCTCACCAGGTGACACCGGGGTCGTCCAGTCGTCGCTGTTCTTCTACGCGATGCCGGACTTCTGGGCGGGGATGCTGCTGATCTGGTTCTTCGCCGTCCTCCTCGGCCTCTTCCCCACCGGCCAGAAATCCGAGCCGGGCGCCGACTTCTCGACGCTCGGCTACACCTGGAACGTGACGCAGCACGCCGTGCTGCCCATCCTCACGCTGACGATCGGGATCGTCGGCCAGTGGGTCGTGATCATGCGCTCGGCGCTGTCCGACACCCTCCGTGAGGACTTCGTCACGACCAGCAGAGCGGTCGGCCTGCCCCACCACCGGGTCCTCCAGCACGCCACCCGCAACGCGATCCTGCCGGTGGTCGCCCTGACCGCGATCAACCTCGGCTTCATCGTGTCCGGTGCCACGGTGGTCGAGACGCTCTTCTCCTGGCCGGGGATGGGCCTGCTCACCTACAACGCGATCCTCAACAAGGACTATCCGCTGCTGCAGGGCGTCTTCCTGGTCGCATCGGCTGCGGTGATCCTGGCGAACCTTGCCGCCGACCTGGCGTACACCTACCTCGACCCACGGGTGCGTCGCTAACGATGGCCGCCGACCCGCCCGTCGAGACCCAGGTCGCACTGCCCGGGACGAAGGGCGCCTTCGGCCGGTTGTGGTCGGGCACGGCGCGCTCGCTGGCGCTGCTCCGCACCACCCGCAGCGGCATGGCCGGGCTGATCTTGCTCGTCTTCTTCGTGCTGGTCGCAATCTTCGCACCGTGGATCGCGCTGCAGGACCCGAGCTCGGCGACGTCCTTCTCGAGGGACGTGATGGCGCCGCCGTCGCTGCACCCGCTGCACCCGCTGGGCACCGACGAGACCGGACGGGACATCTTCTCACTGCTGGTCTACGGCACCCGGATCTCGCTGACCGTGGGCGTGGCCGCGGCCCTCGTCTCGGCGGTGATCGGCGGTTTCGTCGGCATCATCGCCGGCTTCTCCGGCGGCATGCTGGACAACGTCCTGACGGCGGTCGACGACTGGTTCCTCGTGATCCCCTTCCTGCCGCTGGCGATCGTGCTGGTGTCGCTGCTCGAGCAGCGAGCGGCGGACTGGCCGGGCGGCAAGCTGGGGATCATCATCATCGTCATCGGGATCACCGGCTGGGCAGGCACGTCGCGGATCATCCGCAGCCAGGTGCTGTCGACCAAGGAGCGGACGTTCGTCGAACGGTCACGGGCGCTGGGCGCCGGGACGCCATGGGTGCTGCGCAAGCAGATCCTGCCGAACGTGCTGCCGCTGATCTTCGCCAACACGGTGCTGATCATCGCCATCTCGATCCTGTCCGAGTCGACGCTGTCGTTCCTCGGCCTGGGCGATCTCAGCAAGCCGTCCTGGGGCACCATGCTGGACACGGCGAACGAGTCTGGCGCCGTCGCCCAGGGCTCGTGGTGGTACTTCGTGCCGCCCGGGCTCTGCATCTGCCTGCTGGTGATGGCGTTCACCATGATCGGCTACGCGATCGAGGAGCTCATCAACCCGCGACTCCGGGAGCGGCGCTGAGCGCGGTCGACACCCAGGTGCTGCTGGACGTCCGCGACCTGGCCGTCGCCTACAAGGACAAGGAGGGACGCGAGGTCAGGCTGATCGACGGCGTCACCTTCCAGCTCCGCCGCGGCGAGGCGCTGGGCCTGGCCGGCGAGTCGGGGTGCGGCAAGACGACGACCGCCCTCTCGCTGCTCGGCCTGCTGCCCCAGAACCTGTACCGGGCCGAGGGCACGATCGACGTCAACTCGACCCGCGGCGTGATGCACGTCCACCGCCGCACCGAGCGCGGCCTGCGGGACATGCGCTGGAACACCGTGTCGATCGTCTTCCAGGGCGCGATGAACGCGCTCGACCCGGTGGTCCGAGTCTCCGACCAGATCGCCGAGGCGATCGAGCTCCACGACCCGGGGATGACCAAGGCGGACGTCAAGGCCCGCATCGCCGAGCTGTTCGGGTACGTGGGCATCAACCCGAACCGGGCGAAGCAGTACCCGCACGAGTTCTCGGGCGGCATGCGCCAGCGCGTGATGATCGCCCTGGCGCTGGCCTGCAACCCCGAGCTGATCATCGGCGACGAGCCGACCACGGCGCTCGACGTGATGATGCAGGCGCAGATCCTGGAGCTGCTCGAGAACCTGCGCCGCGACTTCGGGCTGTCGATGATCCTGATCACCCACGACCTGTCGGTGCTGGCCGAGACGTGCGACCGGGTGGCGATCATGTACGGCGGCCAGATCGCCGAGTCGGGCCCGGTCGAGCAGCTCTACGCCAGCCCACAGCATCCGTACACGCAGCGGCTGCTGGGCGCGTTCCCGACGATCGGCGGCCCGCGCGAGCTGGCGCCGGCGATCCCCGGCGTGCCGCCCGACCCGGCCGACGTGCCCGCCGGGTGCCGCTTCTGGCCGCGCTGCCACCGGGCGCAGGACCGGTGCCAGGTCGAGACCGTGGAGGAACGGCCGCTCGGCGAGGACCGCACCGTGCGCTGCCTGTTCGCGCCCTGGCCGGACACGGCGGAGGCGCCGTGAGCGTCGAGACGGCGACGCAGGCGCCGCTGTTCGAGATCAGCGGCCTCGAGGTGCACTTCCCGATCCGCGGCACCCGGCCGAAGCGGGTCGTCCGCGCGCTGGACGGCGTCGACCTGACCTGGAACCGCGGGGAGGTGCTGGGGATCGTCGGTGAGTCCGGCTGCGGCAAGTCGACGCTGGGCCGCGTGCTGCTGGGGCTGGAGCCGCCGACCGGCGGAGACGTGCAGTTCGAGGGCGCACCCATGCGCTCGACCGGCCTGCGCAAGCTGCGGCGGCGGATCCAGATGGTCTTCCAGGATCCGTACCAGTCCCTCAACCCGCGGATGACCGTCGGTGCGCTCGTCCAGGAGCCGCTCCAGATCCACGGCATCGGCAAGCGTGGCGAGGAGCGCACGGCGATGGCGGCCGCCGCGCTCGAGAACGCCGGGCTGCGCCCCGCGGCGCGCTACTGGGAACGGTATCCCCATGAGCTGTCGGGCGGCCAGCGCCAGCGCGTGGTGATCGCCGCGGCGCTGGTGCTGGGCACGGAGGGCCTGGTCTGCGACGAGCCGGTGTCCGGCCTCGACGTCTCTGTGCGCGCCCAGGTGATCCACCTGCTGATGCAGTTGAAGCGCGAGCAGGGCCTCTCGCTGATCTTCATCACCCACGACGTCGGCCTGGCGTGGGCGATGTGCGACCGGGTGGCCGTCATGTACCTCGGCCGAGTGGTCGAGCAGGGAACCACCGAGCAGGTGCTCGCCAATCCGCAGCACCCCTACACGCGGTCGCTGCTCTCGGTCGTGCCGACGCCCTACCCGCGGGCCGGGCTCAAGCGCGAGATCCTCGAGGGCGAGCTCCCCGACGCGTCGCAGGTGCCCTCCGGCTGCCGGTTCCACCCGCGCTGCCCGCAGGCGTTCGACCGCTGCCCGGTCGACGACCCGCACGAGCTGATCCCGGTCGCCGCCGACCCGGGCCACGCCCGGGCGTGCTGGCTCGACGAGACGACCGCGCCGGCAGGCTAGGCCGAGATCAGCCTGCGGCGGATCGCCTCGGCGACCGCCTGCGTGAACGTGCGGGCGTTGAGCTTGGTCATCGCGTTGCGGACGTGCGAGCGCACGGTCGCCTTGGAGATGAACAGCCGGCGGGCGATGTCGGACGACCGGTGACCGTCCTGCAGCAACGTCAGCACCTCGAGCTCGCGCGGGCTGAGATCCTCGCCGGCGGCGGGGGCGACAAGGTCGATCGCAGCCACCGGGTCGACGTAGACGCCGCCTGTGGCGACGGCGCGCACGGCCCGGACGAGGTCGTCTGCGGGCGCGTTCTTGAGCACGTAGCCGCGGGCGCCGTGCTCGAGCGCCCTGGGTGCGAACCCGCGCTCGCCGAAGCCGGTCAGCAGGACGACGCCCATCCGCGGATCGTTGGCGGTGATCTCGCGGCACGCCGCAAACCCGTCCATTCCGCGACCGAGGTTGACGTCCATCACCACGGCATCCGGCAGCCGGCGAGCGGCAAGCTCGACGGCCGCCTCGCCGCTCTGCGCCTCGCCGACCACGGCGATGTGGCCGGCGGTCAGCATCGACCGCACGCCGGCGCGGATCGCCGGGTGGTCGTCGACGAGGATGCAGCGAACGCGAGAACCGGTCATCCCCTGCAGTGTGGCAGCCGTCCCTGTGGCGATCGTGCAGTCGCTCATGCCGCCTCCTCGACGATGCCCAGCTCTCCCACCAGCGCCGCGGTGTCGATCAGCACGATCAACCGCTCACCGACCTTCGCGATGCCGCTCAGCCGCTCGTCCCGGGACGCCGTGGCCGGGTCGATCGACGTCTCGTCGACGGTCATCACCTCGGTCACGGCGTCCACTATCAGGCCGACGCGCTGGCCGCACGACTCGACGATCACGATCCGCCGGTCGCCGCCGGTGCCGCCGCGCACGCCGAGATGGGCCGCCAGATCGCAGACCGGGATGATCCGGCTGCGCAGGGTGATCACGCCGCGTACGGCGCCAGCCGTGCTGGGAATTTCGCGCGGCTGCGCGTGGCGGATGATCTCCTGCACGTGATCGATCGGCAGGCCGTACTCCTCGGCGTCCAGCGCGACCACGACCAGGCGCATCATGCCGCCACCTTGAACCGGGCGACCAGCTGCTGCAGCGCCTCGGCTGTGCCCGCGAGCTCCTGCGCGGACGCGGCGATCTGCTCCGTGGATGCGCTCGTCTGCTCGGTCGACGCCGACACCTCTTCCGTCGTGGCCGAGGAGTGCTCAGCGACCGCGGCGATGTCGCCCGAGGCGTCCGCGATCTGCTGCACGCGACCGGCGATGTCGGAGACGGTCTGGCCGATCTGCAGGAACGCGTCGCGCGCCTGGTCGACGACGGCGGCGCTGTCCTGGCTGCGGCGGGCACCGTCGGCGACCACGTCCACCGTCCGGGCCGTCTCGGCCTGGATCTCGGCGATCAGCCTGCTGATGGTGGCGGCGGCCTGCTGGCTCTCCTCGGCCAGCTTGCGCACCTCCTCGGCGACCACGGCGAACCCGCGCCCCTGCTCGCCCGCCCTGGCGGCCTCGATGGCGGCGTTCAGCGCCAGCAGGTTCGTCTGATCGGAGATCCCGGTGATCGTCTCGACGATGCCGCCGATCTGCTCCGACTTGGCGGCCAGCGCGCCGATCGCGTCGCTAACCTGGCCACTCGACTCGCGGACGAGGTTCATCGCGTCGGACGCCTGCTCCGCGGCCGCGACGCCTTCGCCGGCGACCGACTGGGCCTCGGTCGCTGCGCTGGCGGTCTGCTCGGCGGCCGTCCTCGCGCGATCGACGGTCTGCACCTGGCGCGTGGCGCCGCTCGCCACCTCGTTGATCGCGGTCGCAATCTCGAGCACCGCACGGCCGGTCTCCTCGCTGGTCGCGGCCATCTCCTGCGACGCCGCCGAGACGCCCGCCGAGCCGCTCGAGATCTCGCGCACCATCTCGGCCAGCCACTCCCTTGTCTCGTTGTAGGCGTCGAGCCCCCGCTGAGCGCGCTCGAGCATGTCGTTGAACGTCGCCGCGAGCCTGCCGAGCTCATCGGCGCCGGGATCGGGGATCGGCGTCGTCGTCGGCTCGACCGCGTAGGTCAGATCGCCGGCGGCCATCGCGCTCAGGCCCTGGTCGAGCTGGGTCAGGCAGTTGGCGGACAGCCGCGACAGGCGGTCGGACAGCGGTGCGATGGCGCCGGTGAGGTAGCGGGTCATGGCGAAGGCGACCGCCCCGGCCAGCAGCAGCGCGACCAGGCCGACCGCCAGGATCGCGATCCGCGCGCGCGATGCGGTCGACGCCGCGGCCTCGACAGCCTCCCGGCGATCGTCGTGCACCGAGACGGCCAGCCGCTGGAGTGAACGGCGAACGCCGGCCAGCGCCTCGGGGGAGCCGGTGCGCGACCAGTCGCCAAGCGACGACGCTGCCTCCTCGACGTCCGCCCGCTGCGCGACGGACAGCTGCCCACGGTCGAGCCTGGTCAGCCGGGAGCGCAGAGCCGTGGCGTCATCGTCCGAGCCATTGACGGCCAGCCCGGCCGCGAGGGTCTCCAGCCGCGAGCCGTCGGACGCCAGGTCGGCAGCATGCGACACGGCGTCGGCGTCGGAACGCATCGCCGAGGCCGACCACAAGCCGGCGGCGGCGACGCAGATCAGCAGCAGGACAATGATGCCGAAGCTCCCGTAGAGCTTGCGGCCGACGGACAGGTCTCGAATGGCGCCCACGAGCGCTTCCTCCTTCACGGCGGACAATCGGTACCGACCTGTGATCGTCGGCAGGTCACGCCGGTGGTTCCCCGGGTCGACCGATTCGCGGCATCCCCCGTCCGGGGGAGGTCAGACCAAGCGCCGGGCGCCGCCGACGCCCTGCGCGTCGGCGACGGAGGCGAACCGGCGGTCAGCCTCCAGCGGGAATGTCGCCTGGACGGACTCGTCGAGCGCGGCGCGATGGCGGGCGATCGCGGCGTGGCGCGACTCCGGACAGACCGCCTCCAGGTGATCGAGCAGTGCGCGCATACGGCGGGCGACCTGGAACTGCCCTGCGCCGGCATGCCGGATCTCGGAGAGCCCAAGGTCGAGGTAGTCGTCCCAGGACGGGGAGGGCACGACGACGCGTGTCACACCCGAGTCGTCGGTCTGGACGTCGGCCTCCAGCCGGCGGCAGCCGACCGCCGTGAGCAGGGCCTGGATCCGGTGCAGGCACTGTGTCGCGGTGGTCGGGTCGTTGATCGCCGGCGACAGCGCCCGGATGGCGACGTCGACCAGGATCCGGAACGCGAACATCGGATCCTGCTCGAACGTCCGCTCGTCGCTGACGACGATCATCCCGGCCAGCCCGGCGGTGGCACCCGATCCCCAGACCCGCATCACGTCCGATCCGGTCTCGAGGCTGTCGCCGACCGCCGGGATCAGCTCGACAACCAGATCCTCGCGCGACACGAGCGCGAGCAGCGGGCGCAGCTCGACACCTACGATCACGCCCGGGCGACCGTGCCACGCCACCACGGCAGGGGCACCGTCCGGCAGCGCCGGCGGCGCAGCCCGCATGTCTCGGGCGGCATAGGGGTACGCCTGCTCGATCGCCGTCATGCCCTTCTCGGCGACCTCGGTGGCGACACGGGCGACGCGCAACGCCTGCGTCGTCGCGTGCAGCAGGTACAGGGACGCGCCGATGGCGGCGATCACCAGGACGATCGCGACCTCGACGGCCAGAGCGGGCACGCTGGCGCTCGCCCCCTGGGGAGAGACCTCGCCGATCACCAGCAGCGAGTAGACGAACGCGGCGATCGACACGCCGAGTGCCCACTTGGCCGGCGAGCGACCGACCAGCGTGCGCAGCAGCCGCGGGCTGAGCTGGCTCGCGCCGAACTGCAGCGCGAGCAGGATCACGGCGGCGACCAGACCGGTGAAGGTGAGCATGCCGGTGGCGATGGCCGAGAGCACCGCCAGCGCCGTGCTCGGGCCGAAGTCCGGGAGCACCAGCAGCGTCTGGGCGGTGTCCGACGGTATCCGCGAGACCAGCTCGGCCAGCACGGCGGCGAGCACCGTCAGCACGGCCGGGATCGGCCATAGCGCGACATCGAGCCTGGCGCGCAGCAGCCTGCGGTCGGCGGGAGTCATCGGCGGAGTATCTCGCACCGACCTCTTCCCCCGGCATGACAGGGCGCTAAGGTGAGGGAGAGATGAACGAGCGCACCGACACCGATCCCCTGACCGGGCTGGTCAGCCGCCGCGGGTTCTTCGACGACCTCCACGCGATGATCGCCGGGAGCCGTCCGCTGGGCCTCGTGCAGGTCGACGTCGCCAACGTGAAGCCGCTGGCGGCCCGCTCGGGCACCGCCGCGGCCGACAAGGTGCTGGTCGAGGTCGGCGGCCATCTCAGCGACCTCTCCCGCAGGGCGAGCCTGGTCGGCGCCTACCGGATCGGCGGCACGGAGTTCGCCCTGCTCACCGAGGGCTGGGACGACGGCGAGCTGGCGGCGCTGTGCCGCAGCCCGCTGGCGGCGCCCCAGGTGACGCTGCCGTCGGGCGAGACGGTCACGCCGGAGCTGCACATCGCGCACACGACGCTGCGAAGCGGCGAGGACGAGTCGTCGTTCCTCGGCCGCATCGACCAGGTCGCCGGCGGCGCGATTCGCTCGCGCGGGTAGCTTCGCGCTGCGACAGGGGGTCAGACCCGTGTCGCATCACGGCGTTGTTGTGCTGGGCGGGTCAGCTCGACAGCCCAAGGGCGCAGCCTGGCCGCGTGCCGGGCACGTCGATTCACCAATGAGTGAGACCGGCGCCCGGGCCGGTGCCTGGCACGGTGCCTGGCTACAGCCGCGTACTAGAAGCCCAAGACGAACATTGGTGCGACAGGGGGTCAGACCCCGTGTCGCATCACGGCGTTGCTGTGCTGGGGGGGTCAGGTTCGACAGCCACGGGCGCAGCCTGGCTCCGTGTCTGGCACGTCGATTCACCAATGACTGAGATTGGCGGCCGGGCCGGTGCCTGGCACGGTGCCTGGCTGATAGCCGCGTACTAGAAGCCGAGCACGAACTTCGCGTCGTCCGACATCATGTCGGGCGTCCACGGGGGCGTGAAGGTGAGCTCGGCGTCGACCTGCTCGATGCCCTTGATCCGCATCACCGAGTCGCGGATGCCCTCCTCGATCATCTGCCCTGCCGGGCAGCCCATCGAGGTCAGCGAGTACAGCACCTTGACGCGCTCGCCCTCGACCGCGACGTCGTAGACCAGGCCGAGATCGACCACGTCCATCCCCAGCTCGGGATCCTCGACCTCGCGCAGTGCCTCGAAGACGTCATCGGCGGTAATGCTCATGCCGAAAGCTTAGCGTCCCACAGCGCAGCGAACGATCCCTCGTGGTCGTGGATCCCGGCTCCGGGCACCAGCAGCGCCTTGGTCTGCGCCACCGCCTCCCGCCCCGCGCGGGCGACCTTGACGGCGAGCGCCTCGGCCCGCCCCTCCAGCTTCTCGCGCGCGACCACCGCGTCGACGACGCCCAGCTGCCGAGCCTCGTCGACCGAGATCAGCTCGCACGTCGCAAACAGTCGCAGCGCAGTGCCGGGAGCGATGACGCGGCCGAGCCGCTGTGCGCCGCCCCACGGCGGGCAGTAGCCAAGCTCGTTGTGAATGAACCGCAGCTTGGCGCCCTGCGCGGCGATCCTCCAGTCGCAGGCCATCGCCAGGTCGATCGCGCCGCCCACAGCATGTCCGTTGAGCAGCGCGATCGTCGGCACCGGCAGCGTCGCGATCCGCTCGCAGG
Organism: uncultured Actinomycetes bacterium; assembly: GCA_963720885.1. Taxonomy (GTDB): domain Bacteria; phylum Actinomycetota; class Thermoleophilia; order Gaiellales; family JAICJC01; genus DATLLN01. The sequence continues at coordinate 682,987 of CAVRGW010000005.1, forward strand.
CCGCCGTGCCGCGTCCCGTGACCTCCGACCCGGGCAGGCCGCGCACCGCGTTCAGGTCGGCGCCCGACGAGAAGATCCGCGGGCCTGATCCGGTGATCGCGATCATCCGCACGCCGTCGTCGGCAGCCAGCCGCTCCGCCGCGTCGGCCAGCGCTTCGAGCGTCTCCAGCGACAACGCGTTCTCGTCGTTGGCACCAGCCAGCACGAGCACGCCGAGCGCGCCGCGCACCTCCGACTCGACCGCGGTCGGCCCGGGCGGCTCGGCGAGACCCAGCGCCACCTCGAGCTCTGCCTTCGACATCTTGCGGTAGCCCTCGACCCCCCGCTCGCGGGCCTGGTCGTGCAGTTCGTAGAGCAGGGTCACAGGCGGATCTCCATATGTCGGTCGCGCGAGAACAGGTGGATGGAATCGACGAACCGCACGCGGCCGCAGCGCTGGCAGAGGACGATCGACTGCGTCCTGGCGCCGCCGGCGAAGTACCGAACGCCGCGCAGCAGATCGCCGTTCGAGATGCCGGTGCCGACGACCATCATGTCGCCGCGCACGAGGTCCTCGATCCCAAAGATGCGCGACACGTCCTCGATGCCGACCTCCTGCGCACGCCGGATCTCGTTGCGCGACAGCGGCCAGAGCTGGGCCTGGATCTGGCCGCCCAGGCACTGCAGCGCCGCGGCCGAGATGACGCCCTGGGACGAGCCGCCGATGCCGACCGCCAGGTGGTCGTTGGTGCCGCGGATGGCGACATCGACGGTGGCCGTGATGTCGCCGTCGGCAATCACCTTGATGCGGGCGCCGGCCTCGCGGATCTCGGCGATCAGATCATCGTGCCGCGGGCGATCGAGCACGACGGCGGTGATGTCGGCGATGCTCCGGCCGAACGCCTCGGCGATCGCGTTCAGGTTCTCGGAGACGCTCAGGTTGAGGTCGATCACGCCCTTCGCCACCGGGCCGACCACCATCTTCTTCATGTACATGCGCGGCACGGGCATCATGCTCTCCGGGCTGCCGGCGGCGATGATCGAGAGCGCACCGACGCCACCGCGGGCGACCACCGCCGGGCCTTCCACCGGATCGAGCGCCAGATCGAGCCGCCGGCCGCCACCGCCCAACTCGACACCGTCGGCGAGCGGGTGGCCCTCATCGGTGCGGCCGATCACGATCCGGCAGGACAGCGGCATCTCCTGGAGCGCCTCGGCCATGGCCACACTGGCCGCCTCGTCGGCGGCACGGCCGTCGCCGCGGCCGAGGTAGCGGCCCGCTGCCAGCGCCGATTTCTCAGTCACCGACGCCAGGTCGGTGCACGGACAAAGGCCGTCCTGCTGATCCGAGCCGGCGTCCGCGTGCTCGGTCTGCTGCCGCGTGGCCACGGCGTCAGGGTACCGCGTCGGGCTGGACGGACGCGCGCTCGAGGATCAGATCGAGCAGCACGCGCAGCGCCGCGTCGCCGTCCGATGCGTCGATCACGGGCACGCCGACGCGCTCCGCGCGCGCCACCAGGTAGTCCTGGATCCGCCGGATTTCACCGAACCGCTTGAGGTAGCGGTCGAGCGCCCGCGCGCCTCCGGCGACCCGGTCGCGCGCCACGAAATGCGACTGATGCGCCTCCTCGTCCTCGATCGCCAGCATCACCTGCACGATCGTCGCGTCCGGCTGCTGCTCGGGCGCGATCAGGCCGGGCACCAGGTGCACGCCCTCGACGACGGTCGACAGCCCCTCGACGATCGCCCGGTCGACCACCGCGGCCGCGCCCACGGCGACCTGCTCGGCCTGCTGGATGAACCCGAACAGGGCGCGGTCGCCCTCGTCGGGGTCGGGCATCGGAATGCGCAGCCCCTCCCCCGCCTCGAACGACGAGTAGTGCAGCGCGGGCATCAGCGCCGGCGCGAAGAACGCCCGCATGACCTGGCGGACAACGTCCGTCGACGTGATCCGGCTGATGCCCAGCCGGTAGGCGACCTCGGTCGCCAGTGAGCTCTTGCCGGTGCCGGTGCCGCCGCCGATCAGGATGATCAGCGGCCGGTCGAGGTTGAGGACGCGCTGCCACGCGCGGAACCGGGCCACCATCCGCTCGCCCTCCTCGCGCTCCAGCACCTCCTCCAGCACCATGTAGAGCTCCTCCAGCGTCATCTCCTCGGTCGGCAGCTCCGAGATCGCGCGCTCGACGGCCCGGGCGATGGCGTAGCTGCGCTCCGGCTCGAAACCGGCCAGGAACAGCGTCGTGGCCATCCGCCCCTTGGAGAAGGGCAGCGGGTGGCCGCGGCCGCGGATTCGGGGCTCGCGCCCGTCAGGCATGGGCGCTCACCGCCGCCGCCGCCAGCTCGGCGATCGCCGCGTCCAGGTCGGGCTCGTCGGGAAGCGCCACCGGTCTGTTGTCGCAGAAGACGATCCGCACGCCCCGCGCCGCAGCGGCCTCGGCCACGACGTCGATCGCGGCGGCCTTGATCTCGATCAGGTAGACGCTGGCGTCGGCCACCTCCGGCGAGTCGAGGTCGACCCGCAGCCGCGCGCGGTCGGAAAGGTTGCCCGACGCGGCGACGATCTCCGCGCCGTGGGCTGCCGCCAGGTGGGCGGCCAGCGTAGCCGGGTCGCGGGCCGTGGTGAAGAACGCGACGCGCTCGCCGGCGACCGGCCCCACCGGGTGCGGCCGAAGCGCGGTGCGGATCACGGGGGTGCCGAGGCTGAACGACGCCGCCGCGGGCGCATCGCACATCGTCAGCACGACGAGGTCGGCCAGCAGCAGCCGGTAAGCGCCGAACCCGGCTCCCAGCCCCGGATCGGTGGCGGGATGGACGAGGATCGTGCGATCGGCGGCCACCGGCGGCACCGCTGCGCCCGAGCCTTCGAGCACGACGATGTCCGGGCGCCGCTCCGCCGCGATCCGTACGGCCTCGATCACGTTGGACAGGTACGGCGCGCCCAGCAGGCCCCCGCCGCAGCGGCGCGCCCCGACGGTCGTCACCCGGGCCAGCGCGGCGTCCTCCAGGAAGTCCGACGCGGCATGCTGTCCGGCACGGGCGCGGGCGAGCAGGTCGGCCAGCTCCACCGGATGCTCGCCCGGGTCGACCAGCTCGGGCTCGGGCGGGCCGCCGCGGCCCATCGCGACGACCACCACATCCGATCCGCCCGCGTCCAGCACCCGGGCGATGTGCCCCGACACGGCCGTCTTGCCGATCCGCTTGCCGGTGCCGATCACGGCCAGGGTCGGCGCGTCGACGACCTCCCGGTGCGGCGCCGCGAAGACGAAGTCGGGGCCGCGGTAGCCGAGGCCGGCGGCGACCGCCCGGCAGGCCAGCCCGATCCGGTCGCGCTCGCCCAGCACCGGTTCGTCGGAGAGGTCGAGCACCGCGGTCGCGCCGTGCGTGGCGGCGGCCGCGACCAGGGCGTCCCCGACCGTGGACTCGCCAAGCAGCTCCAGCGGCACGCCGTAGTCGGGCGTTCCGTCGAGCTTCTCGGATCCGCCGAGCAGCAGCGCCCCCACCACCTCCGCGTCCTCACCTGCCTGGCGCAGGGCCGCGCGCACCACCGGCGGATAGTGCTCGCCGTCGACCAGCGCCAGCAGGCGATCGGTCACGGGCCGCCCCCGGCTTTGGGCAGGTTCTTCTCGTAGGCCAGCGTCTCCGGCGAGAAGCGGATGATCCGCTCGCGCCCGTGGAACGGGTAGCGGCGGTAGATGTCGACCTCGTGCGGCCAGATCTCGACCACGTTGTAACAGGGTCGCGTGTGCCCGCGCAGGCGCATCGACGACACGGTGCCCGCGTTGACGACGAACAGATCCTCGATCCGCCACGCGTAGGGCACGTGCTTGTGGCCGGACAGCACCAGGTCGACGCCGGCGTGCTGCAGGATCTCCAGCGTGTCGCCGGCATCGTGCACGACGTTCCGCTCACGGCCGGTGCCGGGGATCGGCAGCAGGTGGTGGTGCAGCACGAACACCCGGAAGTCGGCCGGCTCCAGGAACTGCTGCTCGATCCAGGTATAGCGGCCGCGGCCGACCACGCCGTGGTCGAGGTCGGGCTCGGACGAGTCGACGGCCACGAACGTGATCCCGTCCTTGCGCAGCACGGTCGAGCGCGGCCCGATCATCTGCTCGAAGTGGACGTAGCCAACGTTCCGCGAGTCGTGATTGCCGGGAATCGTGATCACATCGGGACAGTCCAGACGGTCGAGGTACGACCGCGCCTGGGCGTACTCCTGCTTGTAGCCAAACGTCGTCAGATCGCCCGAGCAGACGACGACGTCGGGCTCGATGCTGTTGATCTCCATGATCGCCCGGTCGAGCAGGTTCGCCACGAAGTACGGCGAGCCGCAGTGCAGGTCGGACAGGTGGGCGATTGTGAACGGCCGCGCGATGGGCGCGATCATAGACCGGGCCGTCCGCATCGGGAAGTACAATTCTGAGGCGTGAAGGGCGATCAGCCCACGTTTCAGGCCTTTCAGGGCACAGGATCACCCGCGTTTGCGAATGACGCGGAGCTCGAGTGCGCCCAGATCTTCGACTTTCACGGCATCCCCTGGGACTACGAGCCGCGCACGTTCGTGCTCGAGGAGGACGAACGGGGCAACGTGGTCGAGGCGTTCACGCCCGACTTCTATCTACCCGAGCAGGATCTGTACCTCGAGATCACCACGATGAAGCAGTCGCTGGTGACGAAGAAGAACCGCAAGATGCGCAGGCTCCGCGAGCTGTATCCGGAGATCCGGATCAAGCTGTTCTACAAGCGCGACGTCGAGGCGCTCGCCGAGAAGTACGAGCTCGACGCCGCCTCGTGAACGCACAGCCGCAAGACGTCAGCGTCCCCGAGCCCGGCGAGATCTTTCTGTCGCGTGACGTGATCGCGGGCCGCGTCGCCGAGCTGGGCGCCGCGATCGCCCGCGACCACCGCGATACGGGTCGCGAGCTGGTGCTGCTGACCGTGCTCAAGGGCGCCGTCATCTTCCTGGCCGACCTCTCTCGCGAGCTAGGGGTGCCACACCGCCTGGAGTTCATGGCGATCTCCGCATACCGCGGCGCGCAGCACGGCTCCAGCGGCCGACTGCGCCTGCTCAAGGACATCGACCGCCCGGTCCGCGACTGCGACGTGCTGATCGTCGAGGACGTGGTCGACACCGGCCTGACGCTCAACTCGTTGCTGAAGATGCTCCGCTTCCGGGGCGCCGCGTCGGTCGAAGTGTGCACGCTGCTCGACCGCCCGTACCGCCGGTTGGCCGTGATCACCCCCCGGTACACCGGGTTCACAGCGCCCGACGACTTCGTCGTCGGCTACGGCTTCGATCACCGGCAGCGCTTCCGGAATCTCCCGGACATCCATCTGCTCGTGCGCTAGCATCACGCGCAGCATGACTTTCTAAGAGGCGATCACACGCGCCGCGCGGCCCGCCCGCGCCCGTCCCTCCGTCTCCCCCTCCCGAGGCCAGTCATGCAGTTGCACGCAGTCGACATCACCCATAGCCACGGCGCCACGGTCGTCCTCGACCACGTCTCGCTGACCGTGTCGTCCGGCGACCGGATCGGGCTGGTCGGCCCCAACGGCGTCGGCAAGTCGACGCTGCTGCGGCTGCTGGCCGGGATCGAGCCCGTGCAATCGGGACGCATCTGGGGCGCACCGCCGGGGCTGGCCGCGGGCATGCTCCCCCAGGAGCTGGACGTCCGCCGAGGCGAGACGCTCCGTGCGTACCTCGAGCGCCGCACCGGCGTCGCCGTCGCTGCCCGGCTGATGGACAGGCTGGCGGCGGACCTGGTCGAGCACCCCGAGCGCAGCCAGGAATACAGCGACGCGCTGGAGGCGTTCCTCGCGCGCGGCGGCGACGATCTCGAGGCGCGGGCGGCGGCGGTCTGCGACGAGCTCGGCCTGGGCCGGCGTCGGCTCGACCAGGCGCTGCACTCGCTCTCGGGAGGCGAGGGTGCACGCGCACGGCTGGCCGCCCTGCTGCTGTCGCGGTTCGACGTGCTGCTGCTGGACGAGCCCACGAACGACCTCGACCTGGAGGGGCTCGAGCGGCTGGAGCGGTTCCTTGCCCAGACTCCGGCCGGCGCCGTGATCGTGACCCACGACCGGGCTCTGCTCGAACGGCATGTCGAGACCGTGGTCGAGCTGGACGAGTTCACCCGCCGGGCGACGATCTACGCCGGCGGCTGGGCCGAGTACCAGCGCGAGCGGGAGACCGCCCGACGCGGCGCCTGGGACGCGTTCCGCGCCTACGACGAGGAGCGGTCGCGGCTTGAGGCCGCGGTCACGCGCCGCCGCGAATGGGCGCGCCAGGGCGCCCAGCGGGCGAAGACGCGGCGTACCGACAACGCGAAGACGCGCTGGGATGCGGAGGCCCAGGCCGCCGAGAACTTCGGCTCCGGAGCGGGCGCGATCGAGCGCCGCCTCGACCGCCTCGACCGGGTCGACAAGCCGCGCGAGCCCTGGCGGCTGCACATCGACCTGTCGGGCGCGCCCCGGGCCGGCCAGATCGTCGCCCGCCTGGAGGACGCCGTCATCGAGCGCGGCAGCTTCCGATTGGGGCCGGTCGACCTCGACCTGGCGTGGGGCGAGCGCGTTGCCCTGACCGGCCGCAACGGCTCGGGCAAGTCGACGCTGATCGCAGCGCTGCTGGGCGAGCTGCCGCTGGTCGCCGGGGAGCGCCGGATCGGGCCGTCCGTCGTCACCGGCTCGATCGACCAGGCGCGCACCGCGCTCGACCGCGACGAGCCGCTGGTCGCAGCCTTCCGGCGGGCCAGCGGGCTGCTGGAGGAGCCGGCACGCACGCTGCTCGCCAAGTACGGCCTGTACGCCGAGCACGTCGCCAGGGCGCCCGGATCGCTGTCACCCGGCGAGCGCAGCCGCGCCGAGCTGGCGCTGCTCTCGGCGCGCAACACGAACCTGATCGTGCTCGACGAACCCACCAACCACCTCGACCTGGCGGCGATCGAGCCGCTGGAGGAGGCGCTGGCCTCCTACGCGGGGACGCTGCTGGTGGTCACCCACGACCGGCGCTTCCTGGAGCGCCTGGAGCCCGACCGCGTCCTGGCTCTGTCGAACTCCTCCCTGACGACCAGCGCGACCCGCTGACCGTCCGTCCGCGGAAGGTACGCCCGGCCGTCGTACCGGCGGAGATGCTCGCCGAGCAGCTCCGGGTGCTCCCCCGCGAGCCACTGCAGGTAGTGCTCGCGGACACCCGGCCGGAGGTGCAGCACGATGGGCACGACATTCCGCGCGCCCGCCTCGGCGCACGCCCGCGCTACGGCGCGCAGGCTCTGCTCCGAATCGGACAGCCCGGGCAACACCGGAGCCACCAGCACGCTCGGCCGCAGGCCCGCATCGGCCAGCTTCGCCAGCGCCTCCAGGCGTTGCGACGGCGGGGCAGCGCCCGGCTCCGTGCGCGCGGCGAGCTCGTCGTCGACGCTGCCGATCGACAGCGCGACGCCCACCTCGGTCACCTTGGCGGCCTCCACCAGCAGCTCCAGGTCCCGGATGATCATGCTGGACTTCGTCAGGATGGAGAACGGGTTCGACCGCTCGGCCAGCACCTCGACCAGGCCGCGGGTCAGCCGGTAGCGGCCCTCCGCCGGCTGGTACGGATCGGTGTTGGTGCCCATCGCGATCTCCTCGCCCGGCCAGGACGGGTCGGCGAGCTCCAGGCGGAGCCGCTCGACGGCGTTGACCTTGACCACGATTCGCCGCTCGAAGTCCTCGCCGATGCCCATCCCCAGGTACTCGTGGGTCGGCCGGGCGAAGCAGTACGTGCACGCATGGCGGCAGCCACGGTAGGCGTTGATCGTGAACCGGAACGGCATTCGCGACCGCTCGGGAACGCGGTTGACGATCCGCCGGGCAACCACGGGAAGGTACTCGACGCTCGCCAGCTCGCGGTGCTCGGGCCCGAACAGCGGCAGCTGGCCCTGGCGTTCGCCTCCCACGTCCCACCTGATCGGCTCGGCACCCACACGGGCATCCTAGCGAACATGTGTTCGCCCGTGCAACGCGGGCGGCGAAATCAGCGCTGCTCGGGCTGTTCGGATGCCGGAGCCGACTCCGGCGCCGCCCCATCGGCCTGCGCCTCGCCGGATGAGAGCTCGCCCGCGGGGCCCGCCGGTGCATCCACCTCGGCCTTCAGCCGCGCCATCTCGCTCTCCACCTGGGTGTCGGCCGTCAGCGCCGCGATCTGCCGGTCGAGATCGCTCGACCCAGGCGCGCTCAGGTCGTCGAGCGCACCGGTGGCGACCAGCTCCTCGACCGCGGACGCCCGGGCCTTGAGCGCCTCGGTCTTGTCCTGGGCGCGTGCGATCGCAGCACCGACGTCGGACATCTCGCCGGACAGCCCGGTCGTCGCCTCGCCGATCCGCACCTGGGCCTCGGCGGCCGAGTACTGGGCCTTGATGACCTCCTTCTGCGTGCGGAAGGCCTCGACCTTCGCCGACATTGCGCGCTCCTGATCGACCAACTGCTGCTGCTGGGCCTCCAGCGCCGCGACCTGCTGGTCGAGATCCTGGAGCTGCCCCTGGATCAGGATCTTGCGCTCGAGCGCCGTGCGCGCGAGGTCCTCGCGGCCGCCGGCCATCGCCTGGCGGGCCTGACCGTCGAGCTTGACCACGCTGGCCTCGAGCTTGTCGGTCTGCATCTGCAGCCGCTTCTTCGCGGTCACCACCTCGGCGACGCCGCGCTTGACCTTCTGCAGCATCTCCAGCTGGCGCTGATAGCTGTAGTCGAGCGTGTCAGCCGGATTCTCAGCGCGGTCGAGCGCCTTGCTCGCCTTCGCCTGGAACAACATCTTGAAGCGGGCCCAGAGCCCCACGGTGGCGCCTCCCTTTGCGCGGTGTCGTCAGTCGAGTCTAGATGATTGCTCCAGCGCATCGAGCATCCGCAGCGCCGCCGCGGCCTCGCGCCGCAGCTCCTCCCGCTCCGCCACGTAGTCGTCGCCGGTGACCTTGCCGGTGCGGTGATCCTGCTCGAGGTCGCGGAGGGCCGCGTAGGCCGCATCCCGCCGCTCGAGCAGCTCGATTCGGGTGCGATCCTCCTCGGACAGCCGATCCTCGGGCCGTCCCCGCTCGGGCGAGAGGAAGGGCCAGGCCACCGCAACGACGGCGACGCCGACGAGCAGGGCGACGGCGATCGCCGCGGCTGCCGAGCTCATGCTTCGCGGGCGAGGGCGGCCGCGTACCGCCGGGCGATCTGTCGGGCCTCCCGCGGGTCGGGCCAGATCGTGATCAGCGCACCGAGTAGGAACACGGCGCCGGCCAGCCAGATCAGCCCCACCATCGGGTTGACCAGGGTCTTGATCTGGACCGAGCGGCCGTCCGGGGAGATCGCCTGGAGGATGGTGTAGAGGTCGGTGCCGGTCACGCTGGTGCGGATCGCGACCTCGTTCGTGACGCGGCCCTCGACCGGGTAGAACCGGCGGCCGGGCGAGAGCGTGGTCACGTGGGATCCACCCTTCGAGACGTCCAGCCGGGCCAGCGTGGTCGTCGAGTTCGGCCCCTTCTCCTTGCCGAAGCCGAGGAACGTCAGCGTGTAGCCGTCGACCCGCATCGAGTCGCCCTGCGACAGCGTCGCCTCGCGGACCGTGGAGTACGCCCCCGATGCAGTGACGCCGAGCACCAAGAGGACGATCGCCAGGTGCACGATGTACCCGCCGTAGCGACGCCGGTTGCGGCCGATCAGCGCGACCAGTGCGCCTGGCCAGGAGCCGCCGGCGATCGCTCGCCGGGCGGCCGTGCCGCGGGCAAACTCGAGGCCGATCGTGATCGTGACGAACACGCACAGCGAGATCGCGGCCAGGCCGGCCGGGCTCGACCCGAGTCCGAGCAGCGCCAGCAGCGCGGCGGCCGCGAGCGCCGACATCGCCGGCCAGCGGAACGTTTTGGCCAGGCTCCCGAGCGACGCCCGCCGCCAGGCGATCAGCGGGCCGACCCCGATCAGCAACAGCAGCGGCAGTCCGAACGCGACCAGGAAGAAGTTGTAGTACGGCGTCGACACCGTCGAGCGAACGTCGCGCACGGTCTCGGAGAGTACGGGGAACAGCACGCCCCAGAGGATGGTGAACGCCAGCGCCAGAAGCAGCAGATTGTTGAACAGGAACGTGGCCTCACGCGAGACGATCGACTCCAGCCGGTGCTCGCTGCGCAACAGCGGCAGGCGCCAGATGATCAGCACCGTCGCGAACACGATGACGACGGCGATGAAGCCCAGCAGGTAGATGCCGACGTCGGACTGGACGAACGCGTGGATCGAGTTGACGACGCCGCTGCGGGTGAGGAACGTGCCGAGCAGCGACAGCGAGAACGCGATCGACACCAGCACCATGTTCCAGACCTTGAGCATGCCCTTCTTCTCCTGCACCATCACGGAGTGCAGGAACGCGGTGGCCGCCAGCCACGGCATCAGCGCGGCGTTCTCGACCGGATCCCACGCCCAGTAGCCGCCCCAGCCGATCTCGACGTACGCCCAGTGCGCGCCCAGCAGCATGCCGACGCCAAGGCACGTCCACGAGAACAGCGTCCAGCGGCGGACGGCCACCAGCCACCGTGCGTCCGTCCGGCCCGTGACCAGTGCGGCCATCGCGAACGCGAACGGCACAGCCAGCGAGACGTAGCCCAGGTACAGGGCCGGCGGGTGGGCGACCATGTACGGGTTCTGCAAGGACGGGTCGAGGCCAAACCCGTTGGCCGGTGTCCCACCTGCGGTCGCGGCGAACGGCGGCGACACGAACGCAGCCATCGCCGAGAAGAACACCATGATCCCGCCCAGAACGGCCGTGACCCATGGCATCAGCTCGCGGTTGCGGTGCCGGTTGGTCAGCATCACCACGGTCGCAGCGCCGCCCAGCACCGTCAGCCACAGCAGCAGGGAGCCAGGCTGGCTCGCCCAGAACGCGCTCAGCACGTATCCGGTGGGCAGCGACCGGCTGGTCGTGTCGGCGACGATCCCGATCGAGAAGTCGTGGCGCGCAAGCGCCAACAGCAGCGCCGCCGCGGCGACCAGGGTCGCGCCGAACGACGCGATCACCGCGTTCGATGCGCTGGCCGTCAGCCGCCGGTCACGGCGCAGGCCGCCGAACGGCGCCGCCAGCGTCGCGTAGACCGCCAGCGCGAAGGCGACGAGCAGCGAGGCGCTGCCGACCGTGGCCAAACGCTAGGACCCCGAGCCGCCGCTCGAGTACTTGCTCGGGCACTTGGTGACGAGCGAGTCGCGCTCCGCCACGAAGGTGCCGCCCTCGAGCTTGCCGGTGACGATCACGCGGCGGTTCTCGCGGAACGCGTCCGGGACGCCGCCGCCGGTGTACCGCACCGGCACGGTCAGATTCGAGCCCTCGTCCCGGAGCGTGAACGTGAACGGCGCCTGTGCCTCGGCGCACGGCCCGCCCTGACACGACATGGCAAGGCCGGTCAGCTGCACGGTGCGCGTCTTCGCACCGTCCTTGCCGTCATGCAGCTGCGCGACGGACACCAGGAGGGTGCTCGATCCGGCCACCGCCGTGTAGACGAGAAACACGGCCAGCAGCGAAGCCACCGCCAGCGCGATCACCAGTCGTGGACGAGCGATCATGGCCGCCAGACTACCACCAGGCACCGCGCGTCCCCGCCGCTCGCTGAGCCAGCCGACGGCTGCTCAGGAGGTGTCGGGAACGGCGTAGCCGAGGTCGAGGCAGAGCTGGCCGCGGGTCGTCTCGCGCAGGGCGTCCGTGTAGCCCTGGCCGTAAGCTGCCCGCAGCAGCCAGCCCAGCAGCTCGGCGTCCACGCCCTCGGGCATCGCCTCGAACACATCCGCCCAGATATCGGTCAGACGCAGGTCGATCGTGGTCGCAAGCCTGTCTCGGGAATCTCCCATGGGACCATGGTAGGTAGGGGTGCGGACGGACTCTTCGGCGCCCGGTTCATCCCTCCGGGGGATCACCCGCACGGCCCCGTATGGCGATCACAGAGAGAGATGACCCGCCGGCTCCTGACCCTGGCCCTGCTCGCCTGTGCGCTGGGCGCCACCGTGCCCGCCACCGCGGGGGCCAGCCAGCTGGTGACGCGCGATGCGAAGTACGTGTCGCTCAAGGTCGACCGGTTCAACCGCGCACTGGTCACCTACAAGACCGGCGGGGTGTGGCACCACACGCTGATGTGGGGCGGGATCAATGCGAAGTACCCCGACCGGGCGCACCCCAAGTCGCAGGTCAAGTTCCGAACCGACTACTCGGGCGGCGGCGGCGTCTTCCACCGCCCATACTGGAAGACGATGGTGAACGTCTGCGGGCCCTACACCGGGCCTGCGCTGCACTCGGTGGTCAAGGCGTGCACCATGCCGGACGGCTCGCACTGGGTGCTGCAGAGCTGGAAGCGACTGATGCCCAACAGCGGGTTCCCGTGCTGCCGCAGCTGGGAGCAGGGGCGCGTCGAGCTGCATCTGAGCCACTTCAAGGGGCCGATCGCCAAGCTCTGGTTGAAGTGGACGTGGACGCGCCGGATCACCTGGCAGGGCAAGCACCTGGACTCGCTGTTCGGCCGCCTCAGCTACAAGGGCCGCGGCGCGTACGGCTTCTCGTCCAACAGCGCCGGGGCGCCGACGGACAGCTTCGGGGAGCTCGTGTACGTCGACACGCTCAACTCCTCCTGGGGCCGGGGCTGGCGGAGGATCAACAGCTTCCTGACACACAACGTCTCCGACGGCTCGTTCTGCGACCAGCTGTGGCCGAACCGCTTTGGCCGCCACGACTCGCCGGGCTTCGGCCAGCGCTATCGCGCTTTCGCCGACGGGCCGGGCGTGACGCCGATGGTCTACTGGGAGGGCCCGCCTCCCGGCAACTACTCGATCTCGGAGAGCCAGACCCGCAACGGCCTCGGCATCTTCAGCATCCTCGGCTCCGCGAGGATGCCGTTCGACTCGGGCTATGCGGCCACCATGGCCGGCGAGCAGCGCGCGTTGGTGGGATCCAGCGATCGCTGCTGGAACACCTGGTAGCCGTCGTATGCTGGCCCGGTGTACCGGGCGCTCCCGATCGCTGCGCTCTGCCTGGCCGCGACGGCGTGCAGCGGGAGCTCGTCGCACGGCTCGGCCACCGCACCTCCTCCCCCGGCCACGTCCCCGCCACCCTCCAGCAGCGTGCCCGCACCGCCGCCTCCACCGCCGGTGCCACTCGCTCGCCTCGTCGGGCAACGGCTGATCGTCGCCTTCCGGGGCACGACCGCACCTGCCTCGTTGCTCGCGCAGCTGCGAACCGGATCGGCCGGCGGCGTCGTGCTGTTCTCACGGAACATCGCGACGCCCGACCAGGTGCGGGCGCTGACGGCCAGGATGCGCGTCGCGGCACGTGCCGGCCGTGCCCCGGCGCCGCTGGTCTGCATCGACCAGGAGGGCGGCGCGGTCAAGCGACTGGCATGGGCGCCCCCGGACATCGCACCGCCGCAGCTCGGTGACCTGCCGGTCGCCGAGTCGCACCGCCAGGGGCTGCTCACCGGCCGTGAGCTGCGGGCGCTGGGCATCAACTGTGATCTGGCGCCGGTCGCCGACGTGCCGGCGGTGCCCGGCTCGTTCATCGCCGCCCAGGGGCGCGAGTTCTCATCCGACCCGGCGGCCGCCGCTCCCAGGGTCGCGGCATTCGCCCAGGGACTGGATCAGGCCGGCGTCGCGGCGACGCTCAAGCACTTCCCGGGGCTGGGCTACGCGCGCCAGACGACGGACACGCATCTGGTGACGATCGGAGCCTCGGTCGGCGCGCTGGACGGCGGGCTCGCGCCGTTTCGCAGCGGGATCGACGCCGGCGCACCGATGGTGATGCTCTCGAGCGCGACCTACCCCGCTCTCGGCCGGCTGCCCGGCGCCTGGTCGTCCCGAATCATCGGCGAGCTGCTGCGGTCGCAGCTCGGGTACGGCGGCGTCGTGATCACCGACTCGCTCGACAGCGCGGCCGGATTGCGCGGATGGGCAACGCCGGAGGCGGCGCTGCGGTCGGCCGCGGCCGGCGCCGACCTGCTGCTGATCACCGGCAGCACGGAGACCTCCCAAGGCACCTACGTCCAGTTGTTCGCCGCCGCTCGCAGCGGAGCGCTGCCGCGGGCCGGCCTGCAGCTGAGCTACGACCGGATCCTGGCGCTCAAGCGTCGGCTGCGGTGACGGCCGGCGCTCCGGCCACCCGGCCCAGCGCCTGGAGCTTGTTGGTCGCGTCGAGGGCCGCCACCTTGTACGACTCGGCCAGCGTCGGGTAGTTGAAGACCTGGTCGATCAGGTAGTCGACGGTGCCGCCCAGCCCCATCACCGTCTGGCCGATGTGCAGAAGCTCGGTGGCCGATGTGCCGAACACGTGGACGCCGAGCAGCGTCCGGTCCTCGGCCGAGACCAGCAGCTTGAGGACGCCGGTGGAGTCCCCCAGGATCTGCCCGCGCGCGAGCTCGCGGTATCGCGAGATGCCGATCTCGTACGGGATCTCCTTGGCGGTCAGCTCCTCCTCGGTCTTGCCCGCGAAGCTGATCTCGGGGATCGTGTAGATGCCGATCGGCAGCAGCTCCCGCATCGGCCGGGTGTCCATCCCGAACGCGTGCGCCGCCGCCAACCGGCCCTGCTCGAACGAGGCCGACGCCAGGCTGGGGAAGCCGATCACATCGCCGACGGCGTAGATGTGTTCGACCGCCGTCCGGTAGTGGTCGTCGACGACAACCCTGCCGCGCTTGTCCGCCTCCAGCCCGACGTTCTCGAGGCCGAGATCCGCCGTCGCTCCCTGGCGCCCGGCGGAGTACATCACGGCGTCGGCCACCACCTTCTTGCCGCTGTTCAGCGTCGTCAGCGTCTGGCCGTCGTGCTTCTCGACGGACGTCACCGTCTCGCCCAGCCGCAGCACCAGGCCGAGGTCGCGGAGGTGGTACTGGAGCGCCTCGATGATCTGGGAGTCGCAGAACTCCAGCAGCCGCGGGTTGCGCTCGACAACCGTCACGCGCGTCCCCAGCGCCGCGAAGATCGACGCGTACTCGATGCCGATCACGCCTGCGCCGACAACGAGCAGCGTGCCCGGGATCCGCGCCATGTTGAGGATGCCGTCGGAGTCCAGGATCGTCGCCTCGTCGAAGGCCACATCCGGCGGATGCGCCGGCGCCGTCCCGGTAGCGATCACGACCCGATCGGTCTCCAGCACGCGGGTGCTGCCATGCTGGTCGGCGACCTCGATGTGGTGCGGATCGGCGAACCTGCCCTGGCCGGAGAGCACGTGCACGTGGTTGCGTGCGAGCTGGTTGGCGATGACGTCGACCTCCCGGGCCATGACCTGCTGGGTGCGCCAGATCAGGTCGTCGATCGTCAAGTCCTCCTTGACCCGGTAGCTCTGGCCATAGAGCCCGCGTTCGGACAGCCCGGTCAGGTAGATCGCGGCCTCACGCAGGGTCTTGGAGGGGATCGTGCCGGTGTTCGCACACACGCCGCCGACCGATTCACGGCGCTCGACGACGACCGCCGACGCGCCGAGCTTGGCCGCCTGGATTGCCGCCTTCTGCCCCGCTGGTCCCGACCCCAGGACGACCAGGTCATAGCGCTCGCTCATGTGGCGTCCGATGGTAGCGAACCGCACCTGACCATGCGGTGAAAAACAAGATCACCCTGCAGGGTGATTCTGCATTCAAACCCCAGCCGCGATGGTGTGGTGGACGAGTTTCTGAATCCTGAGTCAGGTGGCGCCTGCCCGCGCGCCTGACCCGACGGCAGGAGCAGCTCCCCTTTGGCACAGCGCACCCCGCATAGCGAAGACGGCCAGACCCTTCCTCTGGTCATCGTTTTCATGGTCTGCATCCTGCTGTTCGCGGGCCTGGTCATCGACCTCGGACAGGCGTACCGCACCCGCATCCAGCTGCAGGCGTCGGCCGACGCCGCGTCGCTCGCAGGCGCCGCACGCTTCCCGGACGCGAGTACCGCGAACTCGACCGCGTATGCGTACAGCGCGCGGAACGGCTCGAAGAACTCCATCCCCGGCGTCCCCAATGTCGCCGTGGCCGTCCAGACCAAGTGCTCGAAGTCGCTGCCCAACTGCGTCGGCGCGAACACCGTGGTGGTCGACGAGACGGCCAGCGTGTCCACGACGTTCCTGCGGCTGATCGGTATCAAGACGATCCCGATCAAGGTCCATGCGACCGCCTGCTCGCCGTGCAACGCAGTACCGCTGGACGTGATGTTCGTGCTCGACCGCACGGGATCGATGTGCGACGACTCAAACGGCAATGATCAGCATCCATCGTGCCCCGATATGGCGAACGCCAAGTCGGGAATGATGGCGTTCCTCGGCGAGATGGATTCGTCCATCGACCGCGTCGGCCTGACGGTGTTCCCGCCGGCGAGGACGATGGGCAGTAAGTGCAGCACGCCGACCAGCTCCAACAACTACGCGTACAACACGGCATCGGCGCCGTACGTGATCGTGCCGCTGTCCAGCGACTACAAGGCGCCGGGCCCGACCGGGGCGATCAACAACGCCTCCAACCTGGTGTCGACCATCAACTGCGTGCAGGCGGGCGGCGGCACCGCATACGCGACCGCCATCGACAAGGCGCGAACCGACCTCGAGACCAACGGCCGCGTGAACGCGTGGAAGGTGATCATCTTCCTGTCGGACGGCGCGGCGAACACGGCGCCCAGCTACTACGCGAACAGCTCGCCGTACAAGACGCAGCCGTGCCACCAGGGCATCACGTCGGCGCAGGTCGCCAAGAACGAGAAGTTCCTGGTCTACTCGATCGGCTACGACCTGAACGCCGGCGCCGTTGGCGCCAACATCTGCGAGAACTCGAACACCGGCAACCCTGAGTCACCGTCAATCACGTCGCAGGAAGCGATGCAGCAGATCGCCGACCCCGGGTCGTTCTACGACCACCCGTCGGCGACCGACCTGGCCGGCGTTTTCGTCCGGATCTCGGCGGACATCGCGGCCGGCACATCCCGGCTGTTCGACGACGGCACCTGAGCCGAACCGCACAGATGCGACGTGTCGGCGGGTCGGGTAGCGTGAGCGGATCAGCGCCACGCCCTCGACCCGCCGTCGCGCGCGCCGCGACGAGATCCTCGATGCCGCCTGCCGGGTGATCGGCCGCGTCGGCACCCGCTCGCTGCGCGTCGAGGACGTCGCCGCCGAAGCCGGGGTGGCGACCTCGCTGCTCTACTACTACTTCGACGACCGAACGGCGCTGCTGACGGCGGCCTTCCGCCACGCCAACTCGCAGCTGGTCGACGTCCGCGACGATTCGTCCGGCACCGGGCGCGAGCGGCTGACGCGCCACCTGCTGGCCGAGCTGGACGACGACGCGGCGACGGCCGAGAACTGGTCGCTGTGGAGCGAGATGATGGCCGCGGCCGTCTTCGATCTCAGCCTGCGGGAGCCGATCAACGAGGCGTACGAGGCGTGGATCGGGCGCGTCTCCGAGCTGATCGCGATCGGCCAGGCCGACGGGACGATCGGTCCCGGCGCCGACCCGACGCGCGCCGCCGAACGGCTTTGCTCGCTGATGGACGGCCTGGGATCGCGCTGCATCATGGGCGGCGTCGACCGCGACCGCGCGCGCTCGATCACGTTGTCCGCGCTGGAACTCGAGCTGGCCTAGAGGCAGCCGGCTACACCGCCGGCTCGTCACTCAGCCCGTGTAGCCGACGGTGTGAACGGCGCGCTGGAGCAGCTGCTCCAGCGTCGCCTCCGTCAGCGGCGGATCCCCGATCTCGTCGAGGAACGCACGGAGCAGCTCGATCAGATCGTCGCGCCCGTCGGAGGTGTCAGCTGACGGGCGCACGTGAACCATCTCCTCCGTGCGATCGGGCAGCAGCCTGCGATGGCGCTTCCCGGGCGCGAGGTACAGCTCCAGCCGGCGGCCGGTGCTGTCGTAGGCGGCATGCTCGAGCCCGAGATACTCGGGAGTCAGGCACTCGCCGACGGCCTGGTCGGAGGTGAACAGGTCGAGATCCCTGGGATGGCCCACGACCAGCGGCGGTTCCAGCGCGACGTCGCTCACAAACCCACTCTACCGGCGCGGTTCGGACGTTGGCATCCCCCGGAATCGCTTCAGGGGGCCGGATCGCTGGTCGTGATCCGGCCCCCTGGAGAGTGCTACCGAGTCAGGTCAGGCTGCGTCGTGCAGCTGGTCGATGCCTTCCATGGCACCCAGCTGCGCGATCGCCTCGGCCTCGAGCTGGCGGACCCGCTCGCGGGTCAGCCCGACCTCGCGGCCGACGGCCTCGAGCAGCATCGGCTCGCCGCCGGCGAGACCGAACCGCAGCTCGATGATCTTTCGCATCCGCGGCGTCAGCCGGTCGAGCGCCCGGCTCAGCGCCTCGTTGCGCATCGTGCCGGCCACCGACTCCGTCACGTCCTCGCTGGACGTGTCCGCGATCAGGTCGCCGAGCTCGCTGTCGCCGTCCTCGCCGGCCGGCCGCTGCAGGGAGATCGTCTTCGGCCGCAGCTCGTCCGCCTCGTTGACCTCGGCGACGCTCAGCTTGGACTCCTTGGCGATCTCCTCGGCGTTCGGCTCACGGCCGAGCTTGGCCTCGAGCGTCCGACGGGCGCGATCGACCTTGCGGATCCGGTCGTGCACGTGCACGGGAACCCGGATCGTCCGGCTCTGGTTGGCGACCGCCCGCTGCACCGCCTGGCGGATCCACCAGGTCGCGTACGTCGAGAACTTCAGGTCTCGCCGCCAGTCGAACTTCTCGACCGCGCGCACGAGCCCGATCGTCCCCTCCTGGATCAGGTCCAGGAACGCGACGCCGTTGCCGCGGTACTTCTTGGCGATCGACACGACCAGCCGCAGGTTGGCCTCAACCATCCGCCGCTTCGCCGCCTCATCGCCCTGCTCGATCCGCTGGGCCAGCTGCTGCTCCTCGTGCTTGGTCAGAAGCGGTGTGCGGCCGATCTGCGCCAGGTACAGGTCGAGCCCGTCAACGGTGCTCGGCGCGTACCACTGCGCCTCGGTCGCCACGTCCTGCTCAGGCTCGGGCTGGTCGATCTCCCGAACCGACACGATCTCCACGCCGAGCTCGTCGAGCTCCGCGCGCAGCTGGGCAACGTCCTCATCCGACAGGTCGAGGTCCGCGACGATTCCGGACAGCTCGACGTTCTCGATCTGTCCCTTCTCCTGTGCGCGCTCGACCACCTGCCGCATCCGCGGCTCTTCCATCAGCATCTGCATCCCTCGTTCTTCTCTCTCCACACCTTGGACACCCGTTCAGCAACCCCGCTTCGGGCGTCGGTTAGACGTCGTTCAGTAGGCCGAAGGGCATCGGCGCCGGAACGTCCTATTCGACGCCACCGGCACGAACCCCTCATCTGTTCTAACGATCCTATGACGGAAACATTCCCGTTTTCTTCAGGAGATGAACACGGCCAGTTTTTCGGCTTCGGCAGCCACCTCACGGCGGGTCGCGGCGTCGAGACGGCGGAACGGCTCGACGGCCACCCGCCCGCCCTGGGGACGCCAGAGCCGCCGCAACCGCACCGTCCACCAGGACGGTGCCCACCGAGTGCGGCGTCTTCGTGCCGAAGATCCGCGCGCGGTACTGCTCGG
This sequence comes from uncultured Actinomycetes bacterium, assembly GCA_963720885.1. Classification (GTDB taxonomy): domain Bacteria; phylum Actinomycetota; class Thermoleophilia; order Gaiellales; family JAICJC01; genus DATLLN01. The sequence goes on from CAVRGW010000005.1 coordinate 702,477, forward strand.
GGAGGATCCGCGCGCGGCGGCAGTTCGCCAGCAGCACGGCGTCGAACGTGGGCAGGAACCGCACGGGAACCGGGGTCTCGGCGTCCGGGATCCGCAGCCGCGGCAGGTCGAGCAGCTCGGCACCGTCGGTGTCGCGGAACCGGCGAAGCCGCATCCCCTCGGCCGCGGCTGTGATCTCGCTCACAGGCAGCCCGGCCCAGGAGGCGATGTCCCGCCCCGGAGCCGGGCCGAAGCCTCCGAGGTAGCGCCGGACGGCCAGCTCAACACCCTGCTCGCGCGTCGACGTCGACAGCCCGATCCATCGGTCGGCCAGCCCGTAGTTGTCGGCCCGCGGCCGGTCCCACGTGCCCTGCGGCGGCACGCGGACGAGGTCGAGCCAGAGGCCGACGCCGGTCCAGGTCTCGGCGTCGATGCCCAGGCGGCGGACGATCTCGGCGCGCCGCATCGGCCCGTCCTTCAGCAGCTCGCGCACCCGCCCCGCGATCGCGGTGATCTCATCCGCGGTGTACGGCCGCCGGAACGCTCGCATCCACCAGCTCCGGCGTGCCTCGCGCACGGCCTCGGTCAGCGGCCAGTAGTCGCGCCGGGACACCATGTGGATGGTGACGCGCATCACCCACGCGTGGATGACTGACCGCCGCTCGAGGGCATCGGTCAACGCGGCCCGGTCGGAGACTGTCGATCGCGACCAGAGCCCGACGTAGCCGGAAGGCGCGTTCTGGGTCTGCAGCCCGCCGACGCGCTCCAGCACACGGGCCGGCGACGCGTCGATCGGCTCGATCAGCCCCTGTCGCTGCAGCAGCGCGCGGTTCAGCTCGGCAGGTGCGAGGGTCCGCTCGGCTACGCCGGCTGCCGCTCCGCCCAGGCCTGCTCGATCGCCTGCAGCAGCACCGGCGCGGGATGAGCGCCGGCGATGCCGTAGCGGCGGTCGATCACGAAGAACGGGACGGCGCTGATGCCGATCGCCTGGGCCTCCTGCTCGTCGGCGCGGACGTCGGCGACGAAGCCGTCGCCCCTGAGCATCTCGGCGACGGCCTGCTCGTCGAGGCCCGCCTGGCCGGCGGCGGCCGCGACGGTGGCCGGATCGCCGATCGCTCCTCCGTCACAGAAGTAGGTCGCCATCAGCCGCTCGTTGACGGCGTCCTGCACTCCGTGCCGGTGCGCCATCTGCAGCGCGCGATGCGCCGATAGGGTGTTGCCCCGGCGGGCGCGGCTGAAGTCGAACCGGATGCCGAGCTCGAGGCCCTGCTGCTCGGTCACCTCGTGCATCGCCCGTGCTTCCTCGAGGCTGATGTTGCGGCGGCGGGCCAGCTCCTCGTCCGCGAGACCGACGTCGGGCGCGATCGTGGGGTCGAGCTCGAAGCTGCGCCATCTGATCGCGACGCGGTCGCGCTCGGGAAACCCGGCCAGCGCGCGTTCCAGGTGCCGCTTGCCCTGGTAGCACCAGGAGCACACGACGTCCGACCACACCTCGATCAGCATTCCGTCGTCGTCCACGGGAACAAGATAGCGCCGGCGGGCCACAGGGAGCCCGCCGGCGCATCCTCGCGAACCGCGATCAGATCGGGTTCGTGACCTTGTACAGGTCGGCGCTCGCCGACCCGGACTTGCAGCGGTACTTGCTGTACAACACGTCGTCGCTCGTGCCCGTCGAGTACGCGGAGGTCGACCAGATGTCCACGCCCGAGCTGAACTGGACGAGCGGCGTATCAACCCCCAGCGGCGAGATGGCGCGCAGTCGAACGCCCAGGCCGCACCCTTGACCACTTCTGGCGAGGTACACCGTGCCGTCGGAGCCAACCGACGCGGCATAATCGACCTTGCCGGTGGGGGTGGACACGGTCGCGGTGGCGAGCGTGCTCAGGTTCCGGATCTTGACATGGCATACGAACCGCTTCGTGCAGCGGTTCCAGACCGCGAAGTTACCGTTCACCTGGGCGCTTTCCATATACGCGGTGCCGGCGGTATTCCAGTTGACGCTGTCGAGCTGCTGCAGCGTGGAGGTGTGCCGGTTGTACAGCTCGACACGCGAGGTGCCGTGCCCGTCACGGAGGAACAGAATCCAGTCCGGCGTCATCGAAACGGTGTACTCCCACTCGGAAGTGTTGATGCCGGCCGGCGGGTTTGTCCGCACATGCGTGCCGAGGTCGTACATCTTCAGATCGGACTGGCCGTTGGTCACCTGCTGGTAGATCAGCGTGGTGCCGTCGATGCCTCCCGGATAGCCGCGCGTCTTCTCGGGGTTCACCCGGGTAACGGGGCCGCCTGCGACCGCCTGCATGTAGAGCGCGTAGTCCTTCGGGTGCGCGGTCGAGTTGCGCGTGAAGGTCAGGTATGTGTCGTTGCCGTAGCCGTAGACCTCGCCGACGTACGGGTTGTTCTTCACCGGCGTCTGCGTGAGGTCGGCATACGCCACCGCCGTCACACCGAGCGCCCCAGCAACCACGGCCGCGACCAGCGCGCCGCGGCGCAGCTTTCTCGTCCCCATGTACGCGATCCTCCCCGAGAATGAGCCTGACAACGCCACGATACGCGCCCCGCACACGTTGTCAATGAGGACCTTCGGCGGTCAGGAAGCGTCCTTGGTAACGATCGGACGGGGATCCGTACTCGACCGGACGCCCAGCGCAAGCGCGATGGCAATCGCGGTGGCGGCCGACGCCATGGTCGTCGCCAGAAACGCGATCAGCGTGCCGTCACGCAGGCCGAGCCCGCCGGGCAGCACCGGGACGACTTTGACCGTCGCCTACTGGGGCGGCGGAGGGACGCACCTGGTGCGCTCGCCGGACGGCTGCCGGACGCGGTAGCGTCCCGCAGCGATGGATGAGTACCCCTACCCGATCGGCTACGGCGTGTCGCTGTGCCCGGCCGAGGCCGAGCCGGCGTTCGAGTCGGCCGAACAGCAGGAGCTCGGCTGGGGCCGCGAATGGGGCGCGCACGACGAGGTCGGCATCCTCCGGCGCGTGCTCGTGCGCAGCCCCGGCACCGAGTTCGAGCGGGTGCGGGGCGGCTGCTGGGACGAGCGCGCCCAGGCTCTGGTCGATCCGGACGGTGGCTGGTACTGGGAGTCCCGGGATCCGCCCGACCTCGAGCTGATCCGCTCGCAGCACGCCGGACTGGTGGCCGCGCTCGAGGCGGAGGGCATCGAGGTCGTCCAGGTCACGGGCGAGGCCGCGCCCCACCTATCGCGGCCGATCTACACGCGCGATCCGCTGTGCACGGTGCCGGGCGGCGCGATCATCGGCCGGATGGCGCCGGCGATGCGGCGCGGCGAGGAGCGTTTGGTCACCCAGGCGGTTGCGGCCGACGGCATGCCGATCCTGCGCACGATCCACGGCACGGGACTGCTCGAGGGAGGCAGCTTCGTCAAGCTGACGCCGAAGCTGGCCGCCTACGGCACGTCGATCCGCTGCAACCAGGAGGGCGCGCGGCAGCTCCGCGAGGTGCTGGACGTGCTCGGAATCGAGCTGCTGGTGATGCCGATGGGCGGCTTCTCGATCCACCTCGACGGGCACCTGGGGATGGTCGACACGGACAAGGCGCTGATCGACGCGGTCGGGCTCCCGTACTGGTTCCTCGACCGCCTGCGCGCGGAGGGCATCGAGACCATCCACTGCCCGCCGGACGAGGAGTGGGCGATCAACTCGCTCTGCCTGCGGCCGGGCCGCGTGCTGATGTGCGACGGCTACCCGCGGGCGCGCGAGGCGCTCGAGCGGCGCGGCGTCGAGGTGGTCACCATCCCCTACGACGAGATCCAGAAGGCAGGCGGCGGCATCCACTGCTCGACCATGGAGCTCGTCCGCGATCCGGCCGGCTGACCGCGGTCAGTCGCGGTCGACGTGGATCCGGCGGTCGGCCTCGTCGATCCGGTAGTCGTTGATGCTGGCGTCCCGCCGGCGCATGTAGCCGAGCTCGTCGAACTCCCAGTGCTCATTGCCGTGGCTTCGCCACCACTGGCCGCTGGGGTCGTGGCTCTCGTACTCGAACCGCACCGAGATCCGGTTGTCGGTGAAGCACCACAGCTCCTTCTTGAGCCGGTAACGCAGCTCCTTCGACCACTTGCGGCGGAGGAAGTCGACGATCGCATCGCGACCCTCGAAGAACTCGTCGCGGTTCCGCCAGTGCGAGTCGGGCGTGTAGGCACCTGCGACCCGCTCGGGGTCGCAGGTGTTCCACGCGTCCTCGGCAGCCTGCACCTTCTGGCGGGCTGTCTCCTCGGTGAACGGCGGCACCGGCGGTCGCGGATCCATGGCCGCAGCATACGATAGGCGCGTGGACGTGGAGGGTGTCTGGACGACGTTCGCCGAGCACGCCGCCCGGCTGTACCGCGTCGGTCCCGAGCACACGCCGTCAGGCCCCAGGTGGCGCGCCGTGGTGTCCGGCGGCGACCATCCCGACCTGAACCCCGCCGTGTTGCTGCCCGGGGCAACGGCGGACGACGCCGCGGGCCTGCTGGCCGCGCTCGCCGCAGCGGACGTGCCCGGGCTGATCTCGCTGTCCGATCTCGCCGACGCCGGAGCGGCCGAGGCGCTGCGCGCCGGCGGTTACGTCGCGGCCCCGCTGCCCGAGGCGCTGATGCGCTGCACGACCCGGCCGGACCGGGTGGAGGGCGCGTTCCGCGTCGCCCGCGTCCGCAACCGCGGCGAGCTGGACGTCGCCATCGCGGTCGCCGCCGAGGCGCACGTCGTCGACGTTGCGTCGGCGGAGCGGACGCTGGCGCGGGACGTGCACGAGGGCGAGGACGTCGGGACGTGGATTGCCTGGGACGGCGATCAGGCGGCGAGCGTCGTCTGGCTGACGGCGGCCGGCGACGACATCGGCGTGTGGAGCATGATGACGCCCGTCGGCCACCGCCGGCGCGGCGCCGGCCGCGCCGTCCTGACCGCCGCTCTGGACGACCTCTGGAGCGGCACGACCCGCGCGGCGCTGCTGTGGTCGACGCCGGCGGGCCGGCCGCTCTACGAGTCCGTCGGCTTCACGGCGGTCGCCGAGGGCATCTCATGGGTGCCTGCCGGCTTCGAGGCCGAGGTGGCAGCGCTCGGCCACTCTGCCTAGCTCAGGTCCACCAATCCTTGGCGGACTGGCCGTCGCCGCCCTCGGGCCGGTCGCTGGCGACCGCAAGCAGTTCCAGGCCGTCCGCGCCGGCGGCGAAGCCGCGGATCGTGCTGGGCGCGACGCGGACGACGTCCCATTGCTTAACCTCCATCACGTCGTCGTTCAGACGCACCTTGCCCGACCCGCCGAGCACGACGTAGACCTCCTCCTGCTCCCGGTGGCTGTGGCCGTCGGTGGGCTGGAAGTTGGGCGGGTAGCGGAAGTGGCTGACGCCGAGGTGCTCGGAATCGATGTGGCTGCGCGCGAACCGCGCGTCGACGCCGGCGGCCTTGGCCTGGGCCGAGTTGTCGAGCTCGAGCAGGTTCACCTTCGAATAGGCGGACATATGGGCCTTTCGGTCGCGGATGGCGGTGACGTTCGCGGCGAGATCCTAGCCAAACCGCTTGCGTCCGCAACCGTGTGTTCGGCCCGGTCGAACGCGCGAGCTGCGCCGACGGCGTGCTTCGGGTGATGGACGCGGCGACCGGCCGGCCGGTCGCGGACGCGCCCTCGGAGACCCGAGCACCGCCCGGCCGACGATGCCCCGCCTGTCGGTCGTCGTCGGCACCCACGCGGCGCTCTTCGTCCCCGGCGAGCGACTGGTCTGCCTCGCCCCACGCTCTGACCCGGGTCTGACCCGGGTCTGACCCCGCTTGGGCCACGATTGCGTGCCAACTTGCCGGCGAGTTGCGCGTTTCCGCCGGCTCTGCGGCGGCCGCGGTGACGTCCGCCGGGAATACGGGGCGAAGCGGTGCCGTTCGGTATGTTGGACGCGTGGATCGGCACGGATCGATGACGCGTTGTGCGTGAAGTCTTCGTCAAGCGGGGTCAGAGCGGGGTCAGACCCCAAATGAATTTGCGACGACGTGTTGCACTTCCGTGTGCGGTAGTGTATGTTGTGTAACCAATGAGGTTTTGTATCCCTACACCGCTCGAAGCCGCCGGGTCGCATCGCGATCAGGCGACGCTTCGGCCGAAGGAGGCCCTCAGCTAGGAGTCGAGCTACCAAGCTCAGACGACGCACCTGGTTGAGGGCGGCCCCGCAAGAGGCCGCCCTTTCTTTTTGAGCCATGAGAAAACAGCAACCACATATCGGCAACGAATCGGTCTATAGCATGGATGATGCGTATACACCGAGGCCGCCGCATGCTCTTATGCAGCGGTCGTTGCACTACACCTCGTCGCAGACGGGACGGTTCGTGACCTAACACCGGTCGCGTACACCCGGTGCTGCGATGAGGGCGACCCGAAGGGTCGCCTTCGTTGTTCTGCAAGCCCTCCCAGGTGGGAGACGTTCGAGGTTCGAGTCCTCGATGGGCTATCCGGGTGAACCCTGGCGCTGCTGGGGAGGACTCGCACAGTGCCGCAAGGCGTGCGGGGGCCGGGCTCGAGCGAGCCCGGTCGGCAGTCGGAGACCGAGCGGGAGAGACAGCCCGCGAGGCTCGGCGCCGACGACTGAGAGGGAACTGGAGCTGTGTGCGAGAGCGTGAAGACATTGGTTTTTCGACGCTCCGGGATCGTCTAACCGGTAGGACGCTGGGCTCTGACCCCAGAGATGGTTCGGGTTCGAATCCCTCTCCCGGAATCGCCTAGGCCAGGTAGGAGAGCGGCGCATCTGCCGGGCTGCAACCTCGGAGACGCGGGTTCGAGTCCCGCCCTGGCCTCTCCATGGAGCGGTAGCTGAGCACGGTTCAAGCGCCGGGTTGAAGCCCCGGAGACCCAGGTTCGATCCCTGGCCGCCCCACTCTCGACAGCTTGCGGACGTGCTTGGAACAGGTAGACAGGCGCGGCTCAGACCCGTGTGGGAGCAATCCCGTGGGAGTTCGACTCTCCCCGTCCGCACTCAACGACGCACCACCCCGGGATCGTGTTGTGGGCAACCGGCCGGCCTTGCACGCCGCGCCGCGAGGGTTCGACTCCCTCCGGTTCCATCACCTACCCCCGTAGCTCAGACGGAGCAGAGTGCCGCGCTTCGAACGCGGAGGTCGCAGGTTCGAGCCCTGCCGGGGGTACCACTTATCCACACAGACAACCATGGGAAGGCACCGGGCACTGGCGAGCCCAACCGGCTGTAACCCGGCCGCCTCTCGGCTGTGGCGGTTCGACTCCGTCCCTTCCCACTGACACACGCCCGTAGCTCAGCACGGAGGAGCACCGCCCTGCGACGGCGGAGGGACGCTGGTTCGAATCCAGCCGGGCGTATCCGATCGACGGCGAGCGGAGCCTGGGGCTCGGCAGGTTTCATACGCCTGCGCCAAGCTGGTTCGACTCCGGCGCTCGCCACTGTGACCGTGGTGTAGCGCGCAGCATTCGGGGTTGTGAGCCCCGCGGCGCGGGTTCGAGTCCCGCCGGTCACCCCAACACCGAGGGGGCGAGCCTCCGGCAGGCCGCCGGGTTTCCAACGCCTGAGCGTTCGGGTTCGACTCCTGACGCCCCTGCTCACGGACGCATAGCTCAGCGGGATGAGCGCTCGCGTGACATGCGAGAGGCCCCTGGTTCGATCCCAGGTGCGTCCATCGAGGCCGAGTAGCTCAGTCGGGATGAGCGCCCTGTCCACATCGGGGAGGTCGCAGGTTCGAACCCTGCCTTGGCCATTCACCGCGCGTAGCTCAGCTGGATCAGAGCGCCCCGCTCCTACCGGGGAGGCCGCACGTTCGACTCGTGCCGCGCGGATCGGGAAGGACCAGCCGACAGCCGGCGCCGGCCGCGGTCTCGAAAACCGTCGGGCGCACATCGCGCCGTGGGAGTTCGACCCTCCCTCCTTCCGCTTTGGAGCCGTGATGTACAGGCCGCATAGCGAGCTCTTACCTCGCCTGAGTGGGTTCGATTCCTACCGGCTCTATCCCGCCCCGGTCGTCTACTGGCACAGACACCTCTCTGTCGAAGAGGAGATCGGAGTTCGATTCTCCGTCGGGGCGCTCGATCGTTCCTTTCCCAGCTCGTCCAACGGCAGGACGCCGCCCTGTTAAGGCGGTCATGGGAGTTCGAATCTCTCGCTGGGAGCTGCTCATGCGCGGCTGGGGTAGGTGGCCTGCCCGTCGGTCTGATATGCCGAAGGTTCGTGGTTCGATTCCACGGCCGCGTACTCATCCTGGCTCCATCGGCTAGCTGGTCAGGCCGCCGCCCTCTCAAGGCGGAAACCGGGGTTCGAGTCCCCGTGGAGCTACTGCACACATTCGGGCCGTGGTGTTCAACGGCAGCACCCCTGCTTCGGGAGCAGGAGGCGGAGGTTCGAGTCCTTCCGGCCCGACTGATCTCGCGGGCCGACGCGCGCCGGTTATCTGGCACACACGAGGTTCGACCCCTCGACCCGGGCAGCAACGCCAAGCTCGGGGTCCGGCAGGCACCCCATGACCGCGAGATCTGACACCGCCTGTGCGCGGGCCGCCGCGAGCTGGTTACCGCCTGTCAAGCGAAAAGCCCCAGTCCGCACACCCATGACCGCGCACCCACTTCCCCACCCGACGTCCGAAAGGAGGATCGTCATGTCGTACCTGACCCGTTTCATCACCCGTCCGGTGCCGCAGCGCGAGCAGCTGCGCGCCGACCAGACGGCCAACTCGGAGGGCGCATTCGTCTGGGAGATCGACCGCTGGACGCGCCTGCGCCGTTTTCTGATCCTCGGATCGGAGGGCGGATCGTTCTACGCCGGCGAGCGCGAGCTGACCCGCGAGAACACGGCGGCGCTGGACGAGTGCATCGCCGAGGACGGTGTCCGCACCGTGGCCGAGATCCTCGCGGTCTCGACGGCGGGCCGCGCGGCCAAGAACGATCCGGCCGTGTTCGCCCTGGCCCGCTGCGCGGCAGCGCCGGACCTGGCGACCCGCCGTGCTGCGGTGGACGCGCTGCCGAAGGTGTGCCGCACGTCGACACACCTGTTCCAGTTCGTCACGTTCACGCGAGCGTGGCGCGGCTGGGGCCGCTCGCTGCGCCGTGCCGTCGGCGCGTGGTACGCCGCACAGCCGGCCGACCGGCTGGCGTACCAGGCGGTCAAGTACCGCCAGCGCGACGGCGTCACGCACCGCGACGTGCTGCGGCTGGCCCACCCGGCCGCAGCGGTGACCGCCGGCAACCCGACGCTGGACGTCTCGGCCGAGCAGGCGCGCCTGTTCGAGTGGATCGTCCGCGGAGGCAACACCGACGGTATGCCGCGACTGGTCGAGGGCTTCGCCCGCGCCCAGGCCGCAACGTCAGCTCGCGAGTCGGCCGGGCTCGTCCGCGAGTACGGCCTGCCGCGCGAGGCCGTCCGCCCGGAGCACCTGACCGAGGCGGCGGTCTGGGATGCGCTGCTCGAGCGCATGCCGATGACGGCGATGATCCGAAACCTGGCGACCATGACCCGCATCGGGCTGATCGCCCCGGGGTCGGATGCCGTGGCGGCGGTCTGCCGCGAGCTGGGCGACGCGGAGCGCATCCGCGCAGCCCGCATCCACCCGATCACGCTGCTGGTCGCACAGCGCACCTACGCCCTCGGGCGCGGTCTACGCGGCACGCGGTCGTGGACGCCGGTGCCGCGCATCGTCGACGCGCTCGACGAGGCGTTCTACCTGGCGTTCGGCAACGTCGAGCCGACCCGCAGGCGACTGCTGCTGGCGCTCGACGTGTCCGGATCGATGGTGGCGACGATCGGCGGGATCCCGGGCCTGTCGGCACGGGAGGCCTCGGCCGCGATGGCGCTGGTCACCCTGGCATCCGATTCGGATGCCGAGGTGGTCGGTTTCCACGCCGGGCGGGGTGGGTGGACCGCCCGCACGCGGGGCCGCTTCGCCGGCCGCGCGGACGGGCTGACGCCGCTCCCGCTGTCGGCGCGTCAGCGCCTCGACGACGCGGTGCGCCGCGTCGCCGACCTGCCGTTCGGCGGGACGGACTGCGCCCTGCCGATGCTCTACGCAACGGAGCGCGGCCGGGCGATCGACACGTTCGTGATCTACACCGACTCGGAGACCTGGGCGGGTGACATCCACCCGGCCGAGGCGCTCCGCCGCTACCGCCTGGCAACCGGCATCGCGGCACGCCTGGTCGTGGTCGGAATGGTCGCGAACCGGTTCACCATCGCCGATCCGCGCGACGCGGGCATGCTCGACGTCGCCGGGTTCGACACCTCCACCCCGGAGGTGATCGCCGGGTTCGCCCGCGGCGAGCTGTAGCCCGGGTGGGGCGTGGAGCCACCACGCCCCACCCACCCTGCGGCCGATGCTCGACCGGTAGAGCAGCAGCCTTCCAAGCTGACATAGAGAGGGTTCGAGTCCCTCCGGCCGCTTCCCGCCCGTCTGGTGTACCGGCCGCACGCCACCTTCGTACCGTGGAAGACCAGTTCGACTCTGGTGATGGGCTCTGACCTCAGGAGCGCCCCTTCCGAGCATGCCTCGGGCGGGGCGCTTCGCTGTGCCGTGCCATTGTTCACCGCAGGCGGAATCTCGAAGCTGGAAGCGCCGCGGTGCCACGATCAGCGGTTGCCGCACGCCAGGCCCGGGTAGGCAAGTGCGCATGAACCGCGAACAGCCACGGCCGACACCGGACGCACCCGATCCGGACGAGGTGCCGACGCCCGAGCCGCCTTCCACCGAGCCGCCCGGCACGACACCGCCCACAACGCCGACCGCGCCCGACCCGCCGACCACGATCTGACTAGGCCTGCGGCAGCTTCTTCGCGCCGCGCTTGGTGACCGGGTTCGACGGCGGCGGGACGACCGGGCCGATGTCGCCGTCGAGCGCCTCGTCGAGGTCGACGATCACCGGCGCATGGTCGCTCGGCCCCTTGCCCTTGCGTGCCTGGCGGTCGATCCACGCCGCCTGCACGCGATCGGCAACCGGCCCGCTCGCCAGGATCAGGTCGATCCGCATCCCCAGGTCCTGGTGGAACATGCCGGCGCGGTAGTCCCAGTAGCTGAAGACGCGCTCGTTCGGCCAGCGGTCGCGGACGACGTCGTGCAGACCGAGCGACTGCAGCGCCGCGAGCGCCTCGCGCTCGGGCGGCGTGACGTGGGTCTGCCCGATGTACGCGTCGGGGTCGAACACGTCGGCGTCGGTGGGCGCGATGTTCATGTCGCCGCAGACAACGGCGGCGTCCGGTCCGGCGGCCACGACGTCCTTGAGTGCGGCCAGCCATTCCAGTTTGTAGCGATAGTGGTCGGAGTCCGGCTCGCGGCCGTTGGGCACGTAGACGGAGTGCACGCGGACACCGCCGCACGTCGCAGCCACCGCCCGCGCCTCCGGGTGCGGGAACCCCGGCCCGGCCGCCAGCCCGGTGACGACGTCGTCGAGTCCGGCCTTGGAGAGGATCGCGACGCCGTTCCAGGCCGACTCGCCGTGCGCCGCCAGCTCGTAGCCGCGGTCGGACGTCTCGTCGCCCAGCAGCTCGGCCAGAGCGTCGTCCGTCAGCTTCGTCTCTTGCAGGCAGACGACGTCCGGCCGCCGCTCGTCCAGCCACGGGAGGAACCGGGGCATCCGCTGCTTCAGCGAGTTGACGTTCCAGGTGGCGATTCGCACCGCCACACGGTACCCGAGGTGCGGCCGCCGGTCAGGCGGCGCGATCCTGCGGCGGTTGGACGATCCGGTAGTCCTGTCCCCACGTCCGCCAGCCGCTGTCGTGGTCGGCCTGGCGCAGTGCGACCACGACCTCACGCGCCTGCTCGATCGTGGCGGCCTCCTCGTACAGCCGGCCGTCGGCCGCGCCGTAGACGGCGAACCGGCGGCGCGCGGCACGCCGCAACCGCAGGGCGGCAACGATCGTCATGCACAGAACGCCGAGTCCGAGCAGGAGCAGAAGTACCATCACCCTGCTCATCGGCAGATCAGCCCGACGCGTCCAGCCCCCGCTCGGGGGCTACTTGGTGGGCTTCGACGGCTGGTTGTAGGTGACTGCCGGGTAGGCGATCTCCGAGATGAACTCCGGGCCGGGGAGGTCGATCGGCTGGCCCGGCGCGCGCACCGGGAAGTAGTTGACCTTGGTCTTGTCGATCTCGACGCTCCACCGCTGCGTGATCCAGAGCTTCCGGCCGTTGTCGCCTGGGCGCAGCTCCCACTGGAACCGATCCAGTGGGCGGATGGGTGGGCCGGCGATGCGGCGGCCCACCTCGTCGTACTGTCCACCGTGGCACGGGCAGGAGAAGCCGACTGCCGTCGGCGCCACCGGGCAGCCGACATGCATGCAGCGGTTCGAGAACACCACGAACATGGCGTCGTCGTCCAGCCAGTGGTGGCTCTTGCCGCCGGTCGACAGGACGTAGGCGAGACCGGCGCTGGTCTGCGGCTCCGCCGGATCCTCCACGTAGGGAGCCGCCTTCGGCGGGAAGCCGTGGTGGGCGGTGAACTCCGAGACGTCGCCCAGCGGGACCGGGCGGAAGGTCGCCTTGTCGAGCACCGGCGCAGCCAGGTACGCCACGGCCGGGACGCCGATCACGGTAGCGATCGTGCCGCCCATTCCGATCGTCGCCAGTGAGAGGAACTGGCTGCGGGTTGTGTGTCGCTTCGGGTAGTCGCTCATACCCCGGGTACGACCCCGAATCGGGCGGCGGATTGAGCGAACCAACCGGGCGCTCATCAGCGCGCGCCGAACGTCACATGCAGGAGCGAGAGGAAGCGGACGACGGGTCTCGAACCCGCGACCTTCGGCTTGGGAAGCCGACGCTCTACCAACTGAGCTACGTCCGCTGGTCACAGACTTTCGCCTGTCTGGAAGCCGGAGATTACCCGAACGTGAACACGTACGCCTCGACCCCAGGGGCATCGAAGACGACCTCGAACGTGCGGTCGACGATCTCGCCCGGCTCCCGCGTCAGCTGGTAGAGCCGTGGTTCGGCGAGCACGCCGTTGCCTTCACTGTCGACATCCACGCCGGCCGCGGCGCCCGGCCCCTTCCCATTGAGCAGGACGCGGAACGGCACCCGCGTCCCCTCGCGCGAGCGCATCACCAGATTGACATCGCGCGCGTGGAATCGGAACGCGATCCGGCCGTCCGGTTGGTTCAGCAAGCTCGCACGCGGCTCGATCGTCCAGTCCCCGACGAGCGCCCAGTGATTCCGAGGCAGCGCATCGCTGGAATCGGCGAGGTTTCGGCCCTGCTCGGACCCCAGATAGGTCTCCGGCGACTCCAGGTTGTTCCAGTCCGCCTGCGCCTCGACGCCGCCCGGCGAGATCGAGACGAGGTCGCCGGTGGGCGCGCTTTGGCCGCCCTCCTCCAGCAGCCGCTGGATCACCCGCTCGCATTCGCCGTACGCACCCTCGCCGAAGTGGTGGAACCGGATCCGCCCCTCGACGTCGGCGATGTAGACCGCCGGCCAGTAGTGGTTGGCGAACGCCCGCCACACCGCGTATTCGCTATCGATCGCCACCGGGTACGGAACCCCCAGCGAGGTCACGGCGCGACGGACGTTCTCGACGTCGCCCTCGAACGGGAACTCAGGCGTGTGCACGCCGACGACGACGAGGCCGTGATCTCGGTACCGCTCCGCCCACGCGCGGACGTAGCCGAGCGTCCGCAGCCAGTTGATGCACGTGAGCGTCCAGAAGTCCACCAGGACGACTCGCCCACGCAGATCGGCATCGGTCAGCGGATCCGAGTTCAACCACCCCGTCGCGCCGTCGAAGCCGGGCAGGCGGCTTTCCACTGCCAGGGCTGCAGCGTCCTGCCCGGACGTGCTCACCGCAGCGACCGGAAGGCGGCCCGCATCTCCTCGGAAAACAGCTGCGGCTGTTCCCAGGCGGCGAAGTGGCCGCCCCGGTCGAGCTCGTTGAAGTAGAGGAGGTTGTCTGGATAGGCCTGCTCCGCCCAGCTCCGCGGCGCCTGATACAGCTCGTCTGGGAAGACGCTGATCGCGTACGGGATGGTGATCGGCTTCGCATCGAAGAACGCCGCCTTGTTCTCCCAGTAGTACCGAGCCGCCGAGACTCCGGTGTTCGTCAGCCAGTAGAGGGTGATGTTGTCGAGCACGTCGTCGCGCGTCAGATCGCCCGGCAGCTCGCCTCGAACGACCTTCGCAATCAGGCCGGGCTGGCCAGTGCCGTCGCCGTGGTCGATCGCGAACGCCGCCAGATCGACCGGCGAGTCCGCCATCCCGTACAGCGTCTGCGGGCGGGTCGACATGATCTGCGCGTACGCCACGTGCTTCGCGTAGAACCCGATCAGCTGGTCGTAGGCGCGCCGCTCGTCACCGGCGAGATCGGCGGGCGGTGGGTCGCCGCGCAGGATCGCCGCGTGGATGTCGGCAGGAGCGGTGCCCGGCATGTTGGAGTGGATGCCGGCCAGCTCGGGAGCGCCCTGGATCCCCATCATCTGCGTGACCGCCGCGCCCCAGTCGCCGCCCTGCGCCACGAATCGCGTGTATCCCAGCCGCTTCATCAGGGTCACCCAGGCACGCGCGGTGCGATCGGGATCCCAGCCGGTTGCCGTCGGCTTGGCCGAGAACCCATGGCCCGGCAGCGACGGGATCACCAGATGGAACGCGTCCGACGCACTCCCGCCGTGCGCCGTCGGATTCGTCAGCGGCTCGATGATCTTCAGCTGCTCGACGATCGAGCCCGGCCACCCGTGCGTCACGATCAGCGGCAGCGCGTCCTCGTGGTCGGAGCGGATGTGGAGGAAATGGACGTCCAGCCCGTCGACCTCGGTCACGAAGTTCGGCAGCGCGTTCAGCCTGGCCTCGCATGCCCTCCAGTCGTACTCCGCCCCCCAGTAGCGCAGCAGGTCCTGCATGGTCTGCAGCGGCACACCCTGCGAGTCGTCGGCGACGGTCTCGCGCTCGGGCCACCTGGTGGCCGCGATCCGGCGCCTGAGGTCGTCGATGGCGTCCTGTGGGAACTCGATGTGGAACGGCCGTACCGCCGCGTCCGCACCGGCTGCAAGGTCGGACTCGTGTGGCGAGATGCTCATGTCCCCCTCCTGGGTGTCGGCGTACGCGTCCGGGCAAAGAGACGCGTGTCCCGACACTAGCCCGGCCGGACCGTCCAGGCAACGCGTGTTACCAGATGGACACGTGGACGGCCTGCAGCTCAGCCGCGAAGGACGACCGGCGTCGCCCCGGGCGACGCGCCCGGGAACACGCGGCCGTCAGCCGACACGCTGACCAAAGGCACGTCGGCGCTCTGCGCCTCGCCGGCGAGCACGATCGCACCGCCCGCGGCGACGCGTCCGCGCAGCACCTCGGACGTCGTCCCGGCGGTGCCGATCAGCGCCGCGTCGGTCTGCGGAAGAAACAGGTCGGCGGCCTCGGGATCCGGCGCCACCCGCAGTACGTGGCCGTGCCCCAGCACCTTGCGCAGCTCGGCCGCGGCGAGCGCGTTGAAGTCGTCGCTGCGGGTGACCAGCAGCGCGTCGGTCACCTCCTCCAACTCGGCCTCGCGGCTGACTGCGTCGAGCAGCATGCTCCCTCGGTCGGCCTCGAGCCCCGCGGCTCGCGCAGCGTCACGGTCGGCAGCCGGTCCGATCCACATCCGTACGTCGACGCCGGCGTCCCGGATGGCGGTGGCCAGCTGCCGCGCCCACGCATCGCCGCCGACGACCAGCACCAGCCCCCGGTCCTGCCCGGCGACGCCGAGCGCCCGCGCGAGCAGCGGCGCCGTCAGCCCGTACAGCACGACGGTCGCAAAGATCACCACGAACACGATCGGCAACACCTGCGCAGCGCCGGGGATGTGCTGCTGTTCGAGCTGGAGGCTGAACGCGGACGCCGTGGCGCCGGCGACGATGCCCCGCGGCGCCATCCAGGCGACGAACGCACGCTCTCGCAGCGCGAAGTGCGACCGCCACATCGCTACGGCGACGACCAGCGGGCGGATCACCAGCACCATCACGGCGACGAGCACCAGCGTCCGGGCCAGCACGTGGCGGACGTCGTCGGGCGACACGGACGCCGCGATCAGCACGAACAGCACACCGATCAGCAGCTGGACCAGCGCCTCGTGGAAGCCCAGCGCGGCCGACACGTCGATCCTCCGGGCCTCGCGCAGGAACCGCTGGTTGCCAAGCGCGACGCCCATCAGCGTGGCCGCGACGAACCCGGAATCGTCGCGCAGCAGGTCGGCCGCGACCACCGCGCCGACGACCGTCGCCAGCGTCACCGACACCACCATCCCCGGCGCCTCCCGCTGCACCTCGCGCAGCAGCACCAGCAGCAGCGCCGCGCCCACCACGCCGACCGCCGCTCCGACGCCGATGCTCACCACGAACTCGCCGGGGCGCCAGCGGTCGCCGCCGGCCTCGCCCGACTGGACGCCCTGGAACACCAGCACGCCGATCACCGCGCCCACCGGGTCGACCAGCACGCCTTCCCACTTGAGCAGCGTGCGCACCTCGCGCGCCGGGCGGATGAACCCGAGCAGCGGCAGCACAACCGTCGGCCCGGAGACGACCAGGATCGCGCCGATCAGCACGGCCACACCGGTGTCCATGCCGTCGAACAGGAGGTCCGCCGTCAGTGCGACGATCACCAGCGTGACGATGACGCCCACCGCGATCAGGCGGACGACCAGGCCGCGCACGCGAGGCGCGATCTCGTCGAACGACAGGCGCAGCCCCGCCTCGAACAGCACGATCCCGACGGCCAGCGACACGAACGGCTGGTAGAGACCGCCAAGCAGCTCCTGCGGGTGGACGTCGTTCGTCGCGGCGCCGGCCAGGAAGCCGGCGGGCAGCAGCACCACGATTGCCGGCAGCGACAGCCACCGGCCGACCAGCTGGGAGCCGACCGCCAGCGCCAGCACCAGGCCGAGGCCGAGGAGGACGTCGTTCGACGACAACGGCGCCACCATACCTTGGGGCCGCCGCGGCATACTCCCGACTCAGATGGCGTCCCCGATCTACCACCCCTCCCGCTACCTCCCGCGGTTCCACTGGGAGCTGCTGGCCTGCGGCTTCCGCGGCCACCTGCTGGTCGGCACGGATGTCGCCCAGGTGGGCGACGAGGACGTTGCGATCGTCCGTGAGGACGACGGCGTGCGCTGGCACCGCTGCCTGCGCTGCGACGCCTGGATCCCACTGCCTCCCCCGGTCGCACCGACGCACCAGCGGATGCCCGCGCGCGAGGACATCACCCTGCCGCTGCGCGGACGTGCGATGCGCGACCTGATCGTGCTGCGGCTGATCGCGATCGACCGCGCCGTGCACTTCGTCGTGCTGACGCTGCTCGCCGCCGCTGTCGTCTTCTTCGCCAACGATCAGAAGCATCTCCGGGACATCTACGAGACTGCGATGCGCGGCATCGAGGGGGTGAGCCGCGGCCCCCTGCCCGAGCATCACGGCCTGCTGGGCGAGATCGACAGCGCCCTCAACGCCAGCCCGCGCACGCTCTACCTGATCGCCGGCGGCCTGGGCATCTATGCCCTGATCGAGGGCGTCGAGGCGGTCGGTCTGTGGCTGATGAAGCGCTGGGCGGAGTACCTGACGTTCGTCGCCACGGCCGCGTTCTTGCCGTACGAGATCTCGGAGCTGATCCAGCGGGTCTCGCCATTCAAGGTCGTGGCGATCACGATCAACCTGGCGGTGCTCGCCTACCTGCTGTGGGCCAAGCGGCTGTTCGGCATCCGCGGCGGATACGCCCGCGAGGAGCAGATCCGCTACGCGGAGTGCGGCTGGGACGCGATCGAGCGCTCGACGCCGGAGCACGTCGGCGGCGGCGCCGGCGGCGGGACGCTGCGCGCCCAACGCGTGCGCACCTGAGCCTCGCGTCCCCCGCGCGTGTGACGCTCGCATCCTCGAAATGCGTCAGGCGCGCCGCCGGGTCGTCGCCCAGCATGCGAGCGACTCGCTCCAGACCCGGAAGGCACCTCAATGATCTCCTCCCCACGGCTCCTTGCGCTGGCGACGCTGCTCGCGCCGGTCATCCTGTTCCTCGTCGTCCACACGGCGCACGGCGCCACCCGGCCGACGGTGCGGTTCACGTCCACACCGGCGGCGGTGACGGCCGCCCGCTCGGCGACCCTGGCTATCACACGCAGCGTGCCGCACGGGCGGGTGCGAGCGCAGACCTGCCGGGTCGATCGCACACCGTGGAAGCCGTGCACGCGGACCTTCGCCGTGCGCGATCTGGCGGACGGCCCGCATACGGCGCAGGTGCGGCTCGTGCTGCGAGGCGGGCTGATGGCGACGGCGACGGCGGCCTGGCGGGTGGACACCGCCGCGCCCTCGGCGCCGCCGGCGCTGGGCGGTGGCGACGAGTGGACGGCCCTCCCCACGCTCACCGTGACGCACGGCACCGCGGTCGACCCCGCCCCGGCGTCCGGAGTGGCGTCATACCGCTCGCGGATCTCGACCGACGGCGGCGCGACCTGGGCGGCCGGCGCGCCGGATGACGTCGCCGTGATCGCCGAGGGTGAGACCCTGGTGCAGTTCGCCGCCGTCGACCGGGCAGGCAACGCCTCGCCGTGGTCGAGCAGCGCAGTCGTCCGGCTCGACAGAACGGCGCCGGCCGTGCCGGTGGTATCGGGCGCGCCGGACGGATGGACGGACGCCACGGCCGTGCAACTGACGATCGCCGGTAGCGAGGCCGTCGAGCACCAGCTCAGCACGGATGGCGGCGCCAGCTGGGACGCGTCCGGACCTGGCATCCAGGTCGACGTGACGGATGAGGGCGAGACCCTCGTGCGCGCCCGCGCGTGTGACCAGGCCGGCAACTGCTCGGCATGGTCGGCGCCCACCGTCGTGCGGATCGACCGCACGGCGCCAGGCGTGCCGGACGTGTCCGGCGCCCCCGGCGGCTGGACGAACGGCGCCGCCGTGTCGCTGGTGATCGCCGGCACCGACGGCGTCGAGCACCAGGAGAGCATCGACGGCGGCGGCACGTGGTCGGCACCGCAGCAGGGCGCTGCCGTCGAGGTGACGGCCGAGGGCGACACGCTCATCCGCGGCCGCGCGTGCGACGTCGCCGGCAACTGCTCGGCGTGGTCGCAGCCCACGGCCGTGCGGATCGACCGCACGGCGCCGAGCGCTCCGGCGGGCGTCACGGGAGGCGACGGCGGCGATCCGAGCTGCCTCTATCAGGAGACACAGCAGGTGACGTTCACCGCGCTGGCGGCGACCGACGCGGGCTCCGGCGTCGACCACTACGTGTGGAAGCTGAACCGGTTCAACGAGAACCCGCTGGCGTTGCACGGCACGGGGTCGGTCGCCCACCTCACCTACGCCGATGTCATGCTCGGGGTCCGCATCCGGTTCGCCGGCGTCGACGCCGCAGGGAACGTCGGCCCCTGGTCGGACGGCACCCAGGCGGGCGCGAACATCTGCCTCGTGCCGCCGGTCTAGTCTGCGGCCGTGGGGCGCCTGATCTACACCGCCATCGCGTCGCTGGACGGCTACGTCGCCGACGCGGACGGCCGGTTCGACTGGTCGGCGCCCGACGAGGAGGTGCATGCGTTCGTCAACGACCTCGAGCGCCCCGTCGGCACGCAGCTGCTCGGCCGCCGCATGTACGAGGTGCTGAGCGTGTGGGAGACGATGGACGTCGACGGCGAGCCGGAGGTCATGCGGGACTTCGCGGAGATCTGGCGCGGGTCGGACAAGATCGTCTACTCGCGCACGCTGGAGTCCGTGGCCACCGCCCGCACCCGGCTGGCGCGGGAGTTCGACGCCGAGGAGGTGCGTAGCCTGAAGGCACAGCATGACCTGGGCATCGGCGGCCCGGAGTTGGCGGCGCCAGGCGTTCGTCGCCGGCCTGGTGGACGACATCCACCTGTTCCTCTGCCCGGTGATCGTGGGCGGCGGAACGCCGGCGCTACCGCCTGGTGTGCGCCTGCAGCTCGAGCTCCAGGACGAGCGCCGCTTCGCCGGCGGCGTCGTCCACCTCCACTACCGGAGCTAGAGGGAGCTGTTCGAGGCGGCGGGCGCGTGGTCGCCGCGGTCGCCGAACTGCGAGGGGTCGGCTGCCCGGATGACGACGGCGACGCCGTCCTTGCCGCGGATCGCGAAGGCGAACCAGCCGGCCTTCAGCGCCGACAGCTTGACCGCTCCGTCCCGGGTGAACACCTTGGTCGAGCCGTTCACCTTCACGCTCGTCGTCTTGCCGTCGCGCGACTGCAGAGTGACCGACGAGCCGGTGACGGCCGTGATCTTCCCCGCCGCCACGTTGTGCGGCATCGTGAACCGGTGGTGGTTGAAGTGGCGCCGGATCGCGGCCGGGTCGGCGGCGCGGATCGACACGGCGACGCCGGCGTCGTTCTTCTGGACGAACGCCAGCCAGCCGGTCTTGAGCGCCGACACCGTCGCCTGCTCACGCCCGGCGTAGACCTTCGTCTTGGCATCGATCTTGACCGTCTGCGACTTGCCGTCACGGCCGGCCAGCGTGATCGACGAGGCCGACACGGCTGTGATCTTGCCGCCGGCGACGTGTGCCGGGTCGAAGGACGGATGGCCTGCATGCTCGCGTATCTCGGCCGGATCGACGGCCCGGATCACCGTCGCAACGCCGTTCGAGCCGGTCTCGACGAACGCCAGCCAGCCCGACTTGACGTCGCCCAGCTTGGCCTCGGCCCGCCCGGCGTAGACCTTCGTCTTGGCATCGACCTTGACCGTCTGGGACTTGCCGTCCCGACCGACCAGCGTGATCGCCGACGCGGACACTGACGTCACCTTGCCGGCGCTGCCATGATGCATCCAGCCGGAGTGGGGACGCGTCTTCGGGCAGTCGCGTTTCTGCGCACCCGAGCCGGTCTCGTTCGAGCCATTCGCCCACGCGACACCACCGACGGTCAGCACGGATACGAGCACCGCTCCGGCTATGGCTGGGGTCCGCCGCATTACTCCCATGATGCACGCACCTGGACGAAGCACAAGATCCGGAAGGGGCACCGAGCGCCTCACCCTTGTGGCGATGTGCGTCGCCCAGGTGATGATCATGCTCGACATGACGATCGTGAACGTCGCTCTGCCGTCGATCCAGAGCGAGCTCGACGTCCCGCCGTCCAACCTCGAGTGGATCATCAACGCGTACACGCTGGCGCTGGCATCGCTGATCCTGGTCGGCGGCGCGCTGGGCGACCGCTACGGCCGCCGCCGGATCTTCCTCGCCGGGCTCGTGGTGTTCACGCTCGGCTCCCTCGGCTGCGCTCTGTCGCCCGACGACCCGGAGCTGATCGCGCTCCGCGGTCTGCAGGGAGTCGGTGCAGCGGCGATGAGCCCGCTGACGCTGTCGATCCTGGTCGCCGCGTTCCCCGGGCCGCGGGCACCCGGCGCGATCGGCCTCTGGGCGGCCGTGGGCAGCCTCGGCTTCGGCGCCGGGCCGGTGATCGGCGGGCTGCTGGTCGACACGTTCGACTGGTCCGCCGTGTTCTGGGTGAACGTCCCGCTGGGCGTGCTCTGCGGCGTGCTCACTCTGCTGGCCGTGAAGGAGTCGCACGACCCCAAGGCCCGGCGGCTCGACCCGCTGGGCGCCGCGCTGGCGGCGGCCGCGCTGCTCGTCGTCACGCTCGCATTGATCGGGACGGCGACCCACGCCTGGCTGTCGCCGAGGACGCTGGCGACGCTGGCCGTGGCGGCGATGCTGGCGGCCGCGTTCATCTGGTGGGAGGCGCGCTCGCCCGAGCCGATGGTGCCGCTCGACCTGTTCCACGACCGGCGGCTGGTGACGGTGGTCGTGGCGACCGTCTGCGCGTACGCCTCGCTGGGTGTCGTCCTCTACCTGCTGACGCTGTTCTTTCAGAACGTCCGCGGATACAGCCCGTTCGAGGCCGGGCTGAGCATCATCCCGATCAGCGTCTCGTTCATGGTGCTGGCGCCGTTCGCAGGCAGAGCCGGCAAGCGGTGGGGCACGCCGCGGGTGACGGCCGCCGGCTGCATCGCCGCCGCCGTCTCTGTTGCTGCGATCGCGCTCACGGGGCCGGACACGCCGTATGCCGCCTTCGTGGTGCCCTACCTGCTGTTCGGCGCCGGCTTCGCCGCGATCACCCCGAGCCTGGCAACGATGGCGATGGCCGCCGTCGAGCCGGGGCGCTCGGGCCTGGCCGCGGGGATCGTCAACGCCGCCCGCCAGATGGGCGCGGTGCTCGGCGTCGCCGCGATCGGCTCGGCGGCCGTCACCGTCGCCGAGCGGTCGTGGAACAGCCGGGCCGGCGCCTCGGCGGACGATCTCGGTCAGACCGTCGCCGGCGGGCAGGTCGCCGAGATCACGGCGAAGCTCGGCGCCCGTCTGGGCGAGATCGCCGCGGACGCGTTCACGACCGGCATGCGCGCCGGAATGGCACTCGCCGCACTGGCGCTCGTCATCGGCGCTGTGGCGATCCTTGCCGGATCCCGGCGAACGCCTCCAGCGCCCGCTCCCGGGCCTCCCGGTGATCGACGATCGGCGCCGGCGGATCCGGCGCCCACGCCTTGACGTATTCGCCGGCAGGGTCGTAGCGCTCGGCCTGGAGCGCCGGGTTGAAGATGCGGAAGAACGGCGCGGCGTCCGCGCCGCAGCCGGCCGTCCATTGCCAGCCCAGCGTGTTGTTCGCCAGGTCGGCGTCGACCAGCGTGTCCCAGAACCACCGGGCGCCCTCCTGCCAGGGCAGCAGCAGGTGCTTGACCAGGAAGGACGCGACGACCATCCGCACACGGTTGTGCATCCAGCCGGTCGTCCACAGCTGGCGCATGCCGGCGTCGACCAGCGGGTAGCCCGTCTGGCCGCGCTGCCACGCGCGCAGCGCGGCGCGGTCGGTGCGCCACGGGAACCGTTCGTACTCGTCGCGGAGCGGCCGCTCGGGCGTGTGTGGGAAGTGGTAGAGCAGGTGGTGGGCGAACTCCCGCCAGCCCACCTCGGCCAGGAAGCGCCGCGGGTCGAGCCCGCGCCCCTGGATCTCGTGCCAGATCTGGCGGGGGCCGATCTCCCCATGATGCAGATGCGGCGACAGGCGCGAGGTGCCCGGCCGGTCAGGGCGGTCGCGGTCGTGCGTGTAGCTCGCCACGCTGTCCTCAAGGAACGCGTCCAGCCGCTCGCCGGCGGACCGCTCCCCGGGAGTCCACGCCTCCTCCAGGCCGCCCGCCCAGTCGCCCGCCGGGTCGAGGCCGAGATCGTCGATCGCCAGGCTCTCGGGCCATGACGATGGCGGGCTCAGCGACGGCGCCGGCTGGGGCTCGGCCGGCTGTCCGGCGGCCAGGCACGCCTTCCAGAACGGCGTGAAGACCCTGTAGGGGTCGCCGCCGCCGGTCGCGACCGTCCACGGCTCGAACAGCAGCGCCGCGTTCGCGCTCTCCACCTCCACCCCGTCGTCCGCCAGCTCGCGCTTCACGGCGCGATCGCGCTCGACCGCGTGCGGCTCGTACCGGCGGTTCCAGCGCACCGCGCCGGCGCCGGTCTCGGCGATCAGCTCCCGTAGCGCCCCGAGCGCAGGGCCGCGGCGCACGATCAGCCGGGAGCGGTGCCGCCGAAGCTCCGCGTCGAGGGCGTGCAGCGAGCGATGCAGCCACCACCGCGAGGCGCCGCCCGGCTCCCAGCCGCCCTCCTCCTGGGGCGACCAGACGTAGACCGGGATGACGGGGGCGCCGCGGGCGGCGGCCGAGCGCAGAGCCGGGTTGTCCGCGAGGCGCAGGTCCTGGCGAAACCAGACGAGCGCCGGCCCGCTCAGGACTTCTTGATCCCGTGCACCGGCCGGCCCAGCGCCCGCCACTGCCACAGCGTGATGGTCGGCAGCTGGTCGTCGTAGCGCACGATCTTGGGGTTGCGGCCGACCTGCGAGCAACGGACGGCGTGGTCGATCAGGTCATCCCGCTGCTCCGCCACGACGACGTGGTGGCAGGCGGTGACGTAGTCGAACACCTCCCCGCAGGCGGGGCACGGCCAGGGGTCGGTGCGGATGGCGTACCACTCGCCGTCGTTGGTGTCGACGCCGTCCTCGGCGAGGCGTTCGGAGAGCTCCTCGACCTCGTACACTGCCGGTGCGGTGGGCACGCTCATGGCCCGTCAGGCTAGCATCGGCTGCCATGGACAGACCGACTCTGAGCACCTGGCAACAACCCCCGCATCACCGCTGGGCGTACCAGCACGTCCGCGAGCTGATCCCGACCGAGCGGATCTGGCGCGGCGAGGGGCCGCCCTCGTCACTGCCGGTGGACGTTCGGCCGATCCCCGACGACCTGGCCGCGGCGCTCGCCGAGACCTGGACCGACGCGTTCCTGCTCATGCACCGGGGCACGGTGATCCACGAGCACTACGAGACCGGCATGACCGCGGCGTCGACCCACCTGATGCAGTCGGTCACCAAGTCGGTCGTCTCGACCGTGGCCGGGATCCAGGTCGGGCGCGGCGAGCTCGACCCCGAGCATGAGGTCTCCGAGTACATCCCGGAGCTCGAGGGGACGTCGTTCGACGGCTGTACGGTGCGCCACCTGCTGGATATGAGCGCGGGCACGAAGTTCGGCGAGGAGTACGAGGATCCGACCTCGGACGTGCGGCTGTTCGAGCCGATCATCGGCTGGAGCCCGCCGGACGGCGAGCTGGCCGCACCGGATCTGTACACCTACATCACGACGCTCGGCCTCGCGTTCCCCCACGGCGACCACTTCGACTACCGCTCGATCCTCACGGACACGCTGGGCTGGGTGGTCGAGCGGGTCGGCGGCGCGAGCCTGGCCCAGCTGATCTCACGCGAGATCTGGCAGCCGATGGGGGCCGAACAGGACGCCGATATCACCGTCGACCGTCTGGGCAACGCGCTCGGCGACGGCGGCATGTGCGCCAGCCTGCGCGACCTGGCCCGCTTCGGCGAACTCGTTCGCACCGGCGGCGGCGGGATCATCCCGTCCGACTGGATCGACGACACATTCCGGGGCGACGAGGAGTGCCGCCGGGCGTGGCTGGCCGGCGAACGCGAGGAGCGTGCGCCGGACGGCCACTACCGCAACAAGTGGTGGGTCTTCGATCCGGCGGGCGTGATGATGGCGCTGGGTATCCACGGCCAGATGATCTACGTCGACCGGCCACGCGAGGTGGTTGCCGTCAAGCTCTCGACGTGGCCGACGCCCCTCAACGACGACGCCTCGTTCCGAGTGGTCGACGCGATCAAGGCCGCGATGTAGTGCCACTGGGGTCAGGAACCTCCGGCACATGTGCCAGAGGTTCCTGACCCCGATGGCACGTCTACATCTCGTCCGGCGCCTCGACCCCGATCAGGTCGAGCGCCGTGGCGACCACCTGCTTCGTCGCGGCGCAGAGCGCGAGCCGCGTCTCGCGCAGCTCCGGCTCCGCCCGCAGCACCGGACACTCCGTGTAGAACCGGTGGAACGCCCGCGCAGTGTCCTGCACGTAGGCGACGATCCGGTGCGGCCCCCGGCGATCGGCCGCCTCGGCCACCAGGTCGGGGAAGTCCGCCAGCTGCTTGACCAGCGCCATCTCGTACTCCCCGGGCTGCCACGAGGCCGAGGGTGTGTACGGGCCGCCGTCGGCCTTGGCCAGGATACCGGCGATCCGGGCGTGCGCATACTGCGAGTAGTAGACCGGGTTCTCGGCGTTCTGCGCGACCAGCAGGTCGAGATCGAGGTCGATGGTCTGGTCGTGCGAGCGCTGGACCAGGGCCAGCCGTGCGGCATCGACGCCGATCAGGTCGATCAGCTCGTCGAGGGTGACGACCAGCCCGGCCCGCTTCGACATCCGGCCGCCCGTGAGGTGCACCAGCTGGTAGATCTGGACGTCGACCCGGTCGGGCTCGTAGCCCAGCGCCACGGCGCCGCCCTTCAGCCTGCCGACGTAGCCATGGTGGTCGGCGCCGAGCACGTACACCGCGACGTCGAACCCGCGTTCCAGCTTGGAGATGATGTACGCGAGATCGCCCGCGAAGTAGCCGGGCTCGCCGTTCGAGCGGACGATGACGCGGTCCTTGTCGTCGCCGAACTCGGTTGCCCGAAACCACAGGGCTCCGTCCAGCTCGTACGTGTGGCCGGCGGCCTTCAGCCGCTCGATCGCCCGGTCGACCGAGCCGTCCTCGTAGAGCGACCGCTCGAGGAACCAGCTGTCGAACTCGATCCGGAATCGATCCAGGGTCACCCGGATCTGGGCGATCATCGCGTCGGTACCCGCGCGCGTCCATTCCTCCACCGGCGCGTCCGCGGGCAGCCCCAGGCCGGCGGCGATCTCGGCCACGTACTCGCCGCGGTAGCCGTCCTCGGGCACTTCCTCGCCGCGTGCGCGCGCCATCAGCGACGCACCGAACAGGTCGACCTGACGGCCGGCGTCGTTGAAGTAGTACTCGCGCGACACGTCGTTGCCGGCGAATGCGAACAGCCTGGACAACGAGTCCCCGTAGGCCGCGTTGCGTGCGGCGCCAACAGTGACTGGGCCGGTCGGATTGCCTGACACGAACTCGACCTGGATCCGCTGCGGCTTCGGCGTCGCGCCTGCACCGTACGCTCCGCCCTCGGCCAGGATCCGCGAGACCACGTGCCCGTACCAGGACGGCGTCAGCCGCAGGTTGATGAACCCGGGTCCGGCGATCTCGGCACCCTCGACCCACGGCGAGTCGAGCCGCTCGAGGATCCGGCCGGCGATCTCCCTGGGAGCCGACCGCAGCGGCTTGGCCAGCGACATCGCGACGGCGCTGGCGTAGTCGCCGTGCGTCGGGTCGGCGGGCCGCTCGAGCCGCACGGCGCCGCCGTCCGCACCGAGCGCCGCGACCGCCTCGGACAGCGGCTCGGCCAGCTCGGCGATCACGGATCCACTCATGGGCGGATGGTAGAGCCCGGGATGGTGCTACGGTGGCAGGCATGGACGAACAGCCCAAGGAACGTCATCTGAACATCCACTTCACGCCGGAGATCATGGCGGGCGTCTATGCGAACTTCGCAAACGTCAGCCACTCCGACTACGAGTTCACCATCACCTTCGCCCGCGTCGACCACGAAGTCGAAGACGACGAGGTGCCGGGCGTTGTCGTCTCTCGAGTAAACATCTCGCCTCAGTTCATGAAAGAGCTGCTTGACGCCATGGAGGACAACTACTCCAAGTGGCGCACCCGCGAGGGCATCAAGAACCTGCCCGAGACGGGCGAGGAACGCGACTACGACGACGAGTAGTCGCGTGCCACGCCGATCCGGTCCATGACCGGCGGGTGGTCGAACAGGAGCCACACCGCCCAGACCGGCGGATCGGGGTCGCTGAGGTTGGCCACCGCGAGCCGCTGCTGGAGATCGACCATCGACTGACCGTCGCCCGTCGCCCGGAGCGCGGCCCAGTCGGCATCCGCCTCGATGCGTCGCGAGATCAGCAGCCCCACGGGGGCCAGCAGCGTCGCCGCAAGCAGGGCGACGCCCAACACCACGGGCACGGTCGACGGGTCGCGCAGGGACATCCCCCAGCGTATGACAACAAGCCACAGGATTCCGGCGACCAGCGGGATCGCCGCCAGCGCGAACCAGCCGAGGCCGCGCAGGACGTCGTGGTGCTGAACATGCCCGAACTCGTGCGCGAGCACGCTGCGCACCTCGGCCGGCGTCGAGACGCGCAGCAGCGTCTGATCGAGCGTCACACGCTCGGTCGGGCCGAGGCCCGCTGTCTCGGCGTTCGCAACCCTGGTCGTGTCGGCGTTGTCGGAGACGACGACCTTCGGATGCACCCCCATCGTCTGCTCGAGGCCGGCGATCGTGCGTCGCAACTCAGGGTCGCGCACCGGATGCGTCGACGAGAACAGGGGAAGCGCGGCGGTCACCGCGACCGCGACCAGCGCGACCGCGGCCCCGGCGGCCAGCGGCCCCAGCCGGCGGGCGACCGCGACCAGCAGCACGTAGCCGACGGCGATGATCAACGACCCGACCGCCACGGACAGCAGCGCGAACAGCGCCCACCGCCCGTCGCTCTGCAGATCCAGCCCGGCGTCCGCCGCTCGGCGGTGGATTGCGTAGGCGAACGGCAACTGCGCGGCCAGACCGGCTCCTGAGGTGATCACCGCCGCTGTGAACGGGCGGCGCAGCCGGGCGAGCCGTCGGCGGCCGAACAGGGCGATCGCGCCGACGGTCACGACGGGCGCCAGCCACTGCGCGATCAGCAGCGGGTACAGCCACTCCCGGTAATCACGCGCGCGGTCGATCTGGGCGGCGGTGAACACCTCGGACGCCGCCACCGGCGGAGGCGTGGCGGGCAGGTCTCGCGGCCACAGCAGCACCGCTCCGACCGCCGCCACCAGGACGAGCAGGACGGCGCGGCGCACGGCGCAAGTAGAGTAGCGATCCCGTGAGGGCCGCCATCATCTCCGACGTCCACGGCAACCTTGCCGCCCTCGAGAGCGTGTTCGCGGCGATCGACGCCGAGCAGCCTGGCGTCGACGAGGTCTGGTGCCTGGGCGATCTGGTCGGCTACGGCCCTGATCCCGAGCTGTGCGTCGCGCGCGTGCTCGACCGCTCGGCCATCTGCCTGGCCGGCAACCACGATCTGGTGGTCGCCGGATCGATCAGCATGCGGGTGTTCGCACACGACGCCGGTGCCGCGGCCCGCTGGACACGCGAGGTGATGAGCGAGGGCGCCCTCGAGCAGCTGCGGGCGCTGACACCCTTCGGCGCGCGCAACGGCATCGAGCTCTACCACGCCAGCATCCGCGACCCGATCTGGGAGTACGTGATCGACGACGTCACGGCGGCGGCTTGCCTGTCCATGCAGGGCGGCCGGCTGGCGATGATCGGCCACAGCCACGTGCCGCTGGCCTACATCGACAGCGACCGGCGGGCGACCGGCGGCTATGCCGAGGAGGGCACGATCGAGCTCGACGAGCGAAAGCACCTGCTCAACCCCGGCTCGGTCGGCCAGCCCCGGGACGGCGACCGCCGCGCCGCGTACCTCCTGCTCGATACGACCGAGTGGACGGCGACCTGGCGGCGCGTGGAGTACGACGTCGAGCGCACGCAGCAGGCGATCCTCGCCGCGGGGCTGCCCGCATCGCTGGCCACGCGGCTGGCGGACGGGCGGTAGCGGCGGTTCAGGCGGTGCGGCGCGGGTGCCGGCCGGCGCGGCCAAAGCCCTCACGCGCCAGCTCGGCCGCGACGATCTCGCGGGCCTTGTAGATCCGCCATTTGACGGTGGCCAGCGTGGTCTCCAGCGCGTCGGCGATCTCGGCGTACGACAGGCCGACCACATCGCGCAGCAGCAGCGCCATCTTGAGGTCGACGTTGAGCGAGCCGATCGCGCGCCAGACGACGTCCATCTCCTCGACCGAATCGGCCGGCACCATGGCCAGCGACAGATGCGGGACGGACTCGATGTCGACCGGCGGGCGGCCGCGGCGCTCCCGTGCGCGGAGCTCATCCACCACCCGGTGCTTGGCGACCTGGAACAGCCAGGTCGTGAACTGGCAGCGGCTGTCGAACCCTGGCAGCGCCTGATAGACGCGTAGGAAGACCTCCTGGCACAGGTCCTCGGCGAGCGACCGGTCGGCGCCCAGGACGCGGGCCACGTAGTTGTACAGCGGCGTCTGGTACTGGCGGACGATCAGCGCGAACGCGCGCTCGTCACCATGCCGGGCACGCCGGAGTACATCAGGATCGGGTTGGTCGAGTGCCAAGTGCGTCGGGGTCTACGGGAACCGCGCATGACTATACACCGTGTACAGGTGGTGACACCAGGAGCGACATCCCGGCCATCACCGCAGGCTGGTCGACGCCCAGCAGCTGGAGCAGGGTCGGCGCCACATCGGAGAGGCGTCCCCCGTCTCGCAGAGCCAGATCCTGGC
This sequence comes from uncultured Actinomycetes bacterium, assembly GCA_963720885.1. Taxonomy (GTDB): domain Bacteria; phylum Actinomycetota; class Thermoleophilia; order Gaiellales; family JAICJC01; genus DATLLN01. Next base: position 732,180 of record CAVRGW010000005.1, read on the forward strand.
CGCCCACCAGCACCACCGGCACCGGATTGGTGGTGTGCGCGGTGTGCGGCGATCCGTCGGAATCCAGCATCTGCTCGGCGTTGCCGTGGTCGGCTGTGACCAGGCACACGCCGCCGGCCGCCTCCACCGCCTCCAGCACCTGGCCCAGGCAGCGGTCGACGGTCTCGACGGCCTCGACCACGGCCGGGATCACCCCGGAGTGCCCGACCATGTCTGCGTTGGCAAAGTTGACCAGGCCGAACCCGTAGCCGCCCGACCCGATGCCTTCAGAGAAGACGCGGGCCACCTCCGGCCCGCTCATCGCGGGCTTCAGGTCGTACGTCGGCACATCCCGCGGCGACTGCACCAGCTCCCACTCTTCACCCCGGCTGCGGTGCTCACTGCCGCCGTCGAAGAAGTACGTGACGTGGGGGTACTTCTCGGTCTCGGCGACATGCAGCTGCTCGATCCCGGCGGCGGCGAGCGTCGCCGCCAGCACGGCGTCGAGCGACTCCGATGGGTAGGCGACCGGCGCGTCGAACTCCTCGGCGTACTCCGTCATCTGCACCAGGTGCGGCCGCGGCGGATCGGTCCCGCGGTCGAACTCGGCGAACCCGGGCTCGATCAGGGCGCGCACCAGCTGCCGTGCGCGGTCGGGCCGGAAGTTGAAGTAGACCACCGAGTCTCCGTCGCGGACGCGGCCGGCGGACGGATCGCCGATCACCACCGGCTCGACGAACTCGTCCGTGACGCCCGCCTCGTAGCTGGCGCGGACGGCCGCCGCCGGATCGTCGGCGCGCGCGCCGGCACCGTGGACGATCGCGTCATACGCTCGCTTGGTGCGATCCCACCGCCTGTCCCGGTCCATCGCGTAGTAGCGGCCGCACACCGTTCCCACGTTAGGCACCCGCTCCAGGAACCCCGCACCGCTGGTCGGCGAGACGTCCCGGCCATCGGTGAACGCATGCACGTGGACGTGCTCGACGCCTTCTCGTCGTGCCAGCGCGATCAGCGCCAGCAGGTGGTCGATGTGGCTGTGCACCCCGCCGTCCGAGACCAGACCCATCAGATGCAGCGCCGACCCGCGCCCGCGGCGGCAGGCGTCGACGAGCACGTCGTTCTCGAAGAACCCACCGGACGCGACGTCGTCGGAGATCCGGACGAGGTCCTGGCGGACGACCCGGCCGGCGCCGAGGTTGAGATGGCCGACCTCGGAGTTCCCCTGCTGGCCGTCGGGCAGCCCGACGGCGCGGCCGGACGCCTCCAGCGTCGAGTGCGGCCAGCCGGCCCAGATCCGGTCGAACACGGGCGTGTCGGCAAGGTCGACGGCGTTGCCCGGGCCGGGAGGGGCGAGCCCCCACCCGTCGAGCACGACCAGCGCGACCGGCGAGATCATCCCGCCGCGGCGACGATCGCCAGAAACGGCTCGGCGTCGAGGCTGGCTCCGCCGATCAGGCCGCCGTCGATGTCCGGCTGCGCGAGCAACTCCCCCGCGTTCTCCGGCTTCATGCTGCCGCCGTACTGGATCCGTGTGGCCTCGCGGACGGCGTCCGGGAGCAGGCCGCGGATGAAGGCGTGCGCCTCCTCGGCCATCTCCGGCGTCGCCGTCCGGCCCGTGCCGATCGCCCAGATCGGCTCGTAGGCAATCGTCACGACCCGGTCGCCCGCAGGCCCGAGCCCGGTGGTCACCTGACGCTCCAGCACCGACTCCGTCCGGCCCGCCTCCCGCTCGGCCTCGGACTCGCCGACGGCAAGGATCACCTCGAGGCCGGCGTCCAGCGCCGCGGACAGCTTCTCGGCCAGCGCCGAGTCGGTCTCCGCGTAGTGCTGCCGCCGCTCGGAGTGGCCGAGCAGCACGCCGTCGACGCCGAGGTCGAGCAGCATCGGCGCGGAGATCTCGCCGGTGAACGCGCCCTGCGGGAGCTGATGCATGTTCTGCGCGAACACCCGCAGCGGCGTGCCCGCAGCCGCGTCGACGCTCGTCGCCAGCGCGGTGAACGGCGCGCAGACCGCGACGTCGACGCCGGCAGGCACCCGGACGGCCAGCGCGGGGACGAATGCGCCGGCCTCCGACGCCGTCTTGTGCATCTTCCAGTTGCCGGCGACGAACGGGCGCCGGCTCATGCGGTGGCCTTCTCCAGCGCAGCGACACCCGGCAGCTCGTGGCCCTCGACCAGCTCCAGAGCCGCACCGCCGCCGGTCGAGACGTGCGTGATCCGCTCTGCGACCCCGGCCCGGTTGACCGCCGCGACCGAGTCGCCGCCGCCGACCACCGAGACGGCGCCGGAGTCGGCGACCGCGTCGGCGATGCCGATCGTGCCGCCGGCGAACGGCTCCAGCTCGAACACGCCCATCGGACCGTTCCAGAAGATCGTCTTGGCGGCGCCCAGCCGCTGCGCGTACAGCTGCACCGTGCGCGGCCCGACGTCCAGCCCCATCCAGTCGTCGGGGATCGCATCGGCGTCGACCGTGCGGTAGTCAGCATCGACAGCGAACCGGTCGGCGACGATCACGTCCACCGGCAGCACCAGCTCACAGCCGCGCTCCGCTGCGTCGGCCATCGCCCGGCGGGCGATCTCCTGGCCGTCCGCGTCCTCGTGCCGGGACGCACCGACGCCCAGCCCCCTGGCGGCGAAGAACGTGAACGCCATGGCGCCACCGATCAGAATGGTGTCCGCCAGCTCGGTGAAGCGGTCGATGACGCCGATCTTGTCGGCCACCTTGACGCCGCCGATCACCACCACGAACGGGTGCTCGGGCTCGTCGAGGATGCGGTGGAAGGCGTCCAGCTCGGCCGCCAGCAGCAGTCCGGCCCACGCCGGGAGCAGGTGTGCGACACCCTCGGTCGAGGCATGCGCACGGTGGGCGGCGCCGAACGCGTCGTCGACGTACTCGTCGTTGTCGTCGGCCAGCTCCCGGGCGAACCCGGGATCGTTGGCCTCCTCCCGCGGGTCGAACCGCAGGTTCTCGAGCAGCCGCAGGTCGCCGTCCTCGCCGCCGAAGGCGACCGGCCGGCCGAGTAGCTCGGCGATCCGGTCGGCCACCGGCCGCAGGGACAGCGCGGGATCGGGCCGGCCCTTGGGCCTGCCCAGGTGCGAGCACATGGTGACCTTCGCCCCGCGGTCGAGCAACAGCTCGACGGTCGGCATCGCCTTGCGGATGCGCGTGTCGTCGACGACAGCGCCGGCCTCCAGCGGCACGTTCAGGTCGGCACGCACCAGCACCCGCTTGCCGGCCGCGTCCAGGTCGCGGACGGTGCGCATCACGCGATCTTCGAGACCAGGTCGACGACCCGGTTCGAGTAGCCCCACTCATTGTCGTACCAGGAAACGACCTTGATGAGGTTGCCGCTCGCCATGGTCAGGCTGGAGTCGAAGATGGAGCTGTACGAGGAGCCGACGATGTCGGTGGAGACGATTCGGGTCGGACGTGTACTGGAGGATGCCCTCCAGCCGGCCAGTGTCCGCCGCGGCTTCGAACGCGCCGTTGACCTCGTCCCGGGTGACCTCGCGGTCGAGTACGGCGACCAGGTCGGTGACCGAGCCGTCCTGCACCGGAACCCGCATCGAGATGCCGTCGAGCTTGCCCAGCAGATCGGGCAGGACCAGGCCGATGGCCTTGGCGGCCCCGGTCGACGTCGGGATGATGTTGGCGGCGGCCGACCGGGCGCGGCGCAGGTCGGAGTGCGGCGCATCGAGGATCTGCTGGTCGTTGGTGTAGGCGTGCGTGGTCGTCATGTACCCCTGCTTGATCCCGAACGAGTCGACCAGCACCTTGGCCAGCGGGGCCAGGCAGTTGGTCGTGCACGACGCGTTGGAGATCACGTGGTGCTGGTCGGCGTCGTACTGATCGTCGTTCACGCCGATGCAGACGGTGATGTCGGGGCCGGTCGCTGGGGCCGAGATGACGACCTTGCGGGCACCTGCCTCGAGGTGCTTTGCCGCACCTTCGCGCTTGGTGAAGAACCCGGTCGACTCGACGACCAACTCGACGCCCATGTCCCTCCACGGCAACGCCGCCGGATCTCGCTCGGAGAGCACCGCCACGTCCTTGCCGTCGACCACGAGCTTGCCGTCGCCGGCCTCAACCGTGCCCGGATAGCGCCCGTGGACTGAGTCGTAACGCAGCAGGTGCGCAAGCGTCGCGGCGCTGGTGAGGTCGTTCACCGCCACGATCTCGAAGCCCGTATCCCGGCCTCTGGCGGCCCGAAACACGTTCCGGCCGATGCGGCCGAACCCGTTGATCGCAACGCGAACGCTCATCCGAAGTCTCCCCTCGTGGTTGCCATAAGGCGGGAGAGGAGTCTACCGGAGGAGCGTCCCGGGAAGTCCCGGGGTCCTGTGGGTGGCGGCAAGATCGGGCAGCAACCGATGGGGTCAGGTCAGTCGCGCGAGGGATGCGCTGCCACCCACAGGACAGTGATCTGATGATGGCCCGGAAGCCGAAAGCTGGGCACCCCCTAAAAGGGTGATTTTGAGGTTTTTGTAAGCACTTGTTAGCGATACCTCACGGCGCCAGCGCCAGAATCGCCCGCATCCGGCGGGCGACGGTCGACTTGGTGAGCGGCGGCTGGGCGGCCCGCGCCAGCTCGGACAGCGAGCTCGACGGATGCTTGAGCCGCAGCTCGGCGACCTCCCGCAGCGACGGCGAGAGCCGGTCAAGGTCGAGTGTCGCGATCGCCTCGCGCTGCCGGTGGGCGGCCGTGCTGGTGCGCTCGAGGTTGGCGCGATCGCAGTTCGTGAGCCGATTCGCGCGCTCCAGCGTCCGCGCCATCACCTCCGCCTCGTCGGCCGAGAGGGCGGCGTCCTGCGCCCCGATGTGGACGAGCAGGTCGCGGATCGTCTCCCGTCGCTTGGTGTAGGCGATGGCGTGCGCCCGCCGAGCCGCGGGTCGCAGACGGAAGCCGTCCTCGGCGGCGATCGCGCACAGCATCCCCGCCACCTCCACATCCGGCGCACGCAGCTCGAGGTGCGCCGGCCGCCGCGGGGCGGATACCGAACCCGCCGCGACGAACCAGCCGCGCAGGAACGAGCCGCGGCAGCAGGCCTTCCCAACCACCCTGCGGGGCGGCGTGCGCAGCGGTGCCAGCGTCGACGACAGCACTCCGACCTCGTGGAGCAGCTGCAGCGAGCGGTCGCCCGCCAGCCTCAGCCGCACGAGGTTGCGGCGATGCAGCCGCCGCTCCCGGAACGAGACGATCTCGGCATCCGCTCCGCGACGGCGGACGATCGAGAACGCCAGCCGCGCGGCAGCCGGGTCGGCCAGCTCCAGCACAACGGCCAGCTCGCCGTGTCCGCGCACCTGGATCGAACCCGCGCCTCGAATCAGGCCCGACAGCAGCGCGTCGCGGCAGCATGCGCGCGACGGCTGGCGTCCGACCAGCTCTCGCCGGACGTCCTCACTGAACGTCATCCTCGGGCCTCCAGCGGGACAGGCGGACGAGCGTCCGCGCGAGCCGGTCGGAGTCGTGCTGCCACTCGCCGGCCAGCCGGGCGCCGAACACGCGGACGCCCAGCCGGCGGAGTCCACCCCGGTCGACCGGCACCGGCTCGCCGTGCTCCGCCCGGTTGCGGCTGACCAGCACACCGTCGATCAGGTCGGAGCCGACGTGCTCGTAGATCCGGGCGATGTGATCGGATGCCCGGTAGCCCTCGGTCTCGCCCGGCTGCTGCAGCAGGTTGCAGACGTAGATGCGCGGCACGCGGGCCGCCCGCACCGCCTCCCGGATGCCTGGGACGAGCAGCGGGGGCAGCGTGCTGGTGAACAGGCTGCCCGGGCCCATCACGATCAGATCCGCTCGCTCGATGGCGGCCAGCGAGCGCGGGTGAGCGCGCGGGTCGGGAGGGTCGAGCCGGACGGTCTTGACCGGCGAGCCGTCGGCCGCGATCGCGGTCTCGCCGCGCACCGTCCGGCCGTCCTCGACCTCGGCCACCAGCTCGACGATGTCGGTGGTGCTGGGCACCACCCGGCCGGCCACCGCCAGCACCCGCGCGGACTCGGACACGGCCTGGTCGAACGATCCCAGCAGGTCGGTCAGCCCGGCCAGGAACAGGTTGCCGAACGTGTGCCCGGACAGCTCTCCGGTCGCGAAGCGGTGCTCGAACAGCGTGCCGACCAGCGACTCGTCCTCGGCCAGCGCCGAGAGGCAGTGGCGCACGTCCCCCGGCGCCGGCATCCCGAAATCGCGGCGCAGCCGGCCGGAGCTGCCGCCGTCGTCCGTGGTGGTGACAACCGCCGTCACGGCGGCGGCCCGCTTGAGCCCCCGCAGGATCATCGACAGCCCGGTGCCGCCGCCCAGGCAGACGACACGCGGGCTGGTGCGGCGGCGGCGCGCCGCCGACAGCTCGACCTGAGGCGGGTCCTCGGGGATCAACGGCATCGGCGCAGGCTACCCAGTCTTGTGCAGCCTGTCGTGGATGCCGCGGCCGACCTTGGGCGGCAGGCCGGGCACGGCCTCGAGCTCCTGCCGGGACGCAGCGAGCAGCGCGTCGGCGGTCTGGAAGTGCTGCATCAGCAGGCGTTTGCTGGCAGGTCCGACGCCGGGCAGCGTGTTGAAGATCGAGTCGACCTGCTGCTTTCCTCGCCGCTGACGGTGGAACCCGAGCGCGAACCGGTGGGCCTCGTCGCGGATCCGCTGCAGCAGCTGCAGGCCCGGCCGAGTCGCGCGGCAGGCGGATCGGATCGGACCGGCCCGGCACGAACACCTCCTCCTCCCGCTTGGCCAGCGAGACCACGGCCACGCGCGGCAGGTCGTGCTCGGCCATCGCCTCCAGCGCGGCGCCCAGCTGGCCCTTGCCGCCGTCGATCACCACCAGGTTCGGGGCGGCCGCGAAGCTGCGCGTCGTAGGCGTCCGCGTCGACCGTTGTCATCCGCGCGAACCGCCGGCCGACCGCCTCGTGCATCATCGCGAAGTCGTCCTGCCCGCCCGTGTGGCGCATGCCGAACTTGCGGTAGTCGGAGCGCTTGGCGACGGCGTCCTCGAACACCACCATCGACGCGACGGGATTCGCGTCGCCGAGGTTGGAGATGTCGAAGCACTCGATGCGAACCGGCAGCGATTCCAGGTTGAGCGACTCGCGCAGCTCCTCCAGCGCCTCGATCCGCCGCGCCCGAGTCCGCTGCGACATCAGCTTGTCGTGCGCCAGCGCCAGCTGCGCGTTCTTGGCGGCCAGCTCCGCCATCCGCCGCTTCTCGCCGCGCTGGGCGACGCGCACCTCGACCAGGCTCCCGCGCTGCTCGCCGAGGAAGCTCGCCAGCAGCTCCCGGTCCTCGAACGAGGACGGCACGATCACCTGCGGCGGGATCGCCGACCTGTCCGGCGTAGTACTCGAGCGCGAACCCCCACAGCACGTCGGACTCGGTGCCGCGCGCCGGCGTTCTCGAGGTACAGGCTGCGGCGATCGGACATCCGCCCGTCGCGCAGATGGAACAGCTGAACGTTGGCGGTGTCGCCGTCGACGGCAACGGCGAGCACGTCAGCGCTGCCGCCCGCCACATGGTCGGCCACCTGGCGCTCGGCCAGGTGGCGGACGGCGTTCAGGCGGTTGCGGTAGCGGGCCGCCTCCTCGAACTCCTGGCGACTCCGCGGCCTCCTTCATCCGCTGCTCGAGCTCGCCGCTCCAGCGGCCGCACGCGGCCGGACAGGAACTCGATGATGCCGTCGATCACCTCGCGCGTAGTCCTCGCGAGAGATCAGCCCGACGCAGGGCGCCGCGCAGCGGCCGATGTGGTAGTCGAGGCACGGCACGCCGGAGCGCCGGCCGGGCGTCGGGCCCTCGCACGGCCGGTACGGGAAGACCCGGTTCAGCACGTCGAGCGTCTCCCGCACCTTCTTCGCGCTCGAGTACGGCCCGAAGTAGCGCACGCCCTTGCGGTGCCGCTCGCGCGTGAACATCACGCGCGGGAACTCGTCGCCGATCGTCACCGCGATGTACGGGTACGACTTGTCGTCGCGCAGGCGGATGTTGAACGGCGGGCGGTGCCGCTTGATCATGTTCTGCTCGAGCAGCAGCGCCTCGTTCTCCGTGCTGGCGGCGAGCAGCTCGATGTCGTCGATCCGCCCGACCAGCTCCGCCGTCTTCGCGATCGCGTACAGCTCGCGGCGGAAGTACGACTGCACCCGCTTGCGCAGCGACTTCGCCTTGCCGACGTACAGCACGTCGCCGTTCCCGTCCCGGAACAGGTACACGCCCGGGCTGTCCGGCAGGCTGGCGAGCCGAGCCTCCAGCCGCTCCTTGCGCTCCTCGCTCGATGTCGTCGCCACAGCCTGATCGTAGCGAGGCACTTCGCCCGTTCTGCGGATCCCGCGGAGCTATGCTCGGCATCCCGACCACGGAGGGAGCCCATGGCAGTCGTCGACCAGTTTCTCGAGGCCAACCGCATCTACGCGCGGGGGTTCGGCGAGGGCGGCAAGCCCGCGCAGCCCGCCCGCCGGGCCGTGGTTGTGACGTGCATGGACGCACGCATCGACCCGGCGAAGATGCTCGGTCTGGAGATCGGCGACGCCCACGTCATTCGCAATGCCGGCGGCCGCGTGTCGGACGATGCGATCCGCTCGCTGATCATCTCGACCACGGTGCTGGGCACGCGCGAGGTGGTCGTCATCCAGCACACCGACTGCGGCATGCTCTCACTCACGAACGACCAGCTCCACCGGAAGCTTGCCGAGGAGCGGGGCACGGACGCGTCGGACATCGACTTCCTGCCGTTTCCCGACCTGCACGCGACCCTGCGGGAAGATGTGGAGCGGATCCGCGCGAACCCGCACCTCGACCCGACGATCACCGTGTCCGGGTATGTCTACGACGTCGACACGGGCGCGCTGACCGAGGTCGTCGCACCGCTCACCACGGCGTAGGGATCGACGAGATCACCGACCTGGCCGTGTCCGCCACCGAGCCGCCGGCGGACACGGCCGCCCGAATGGGCGCGGTCTCGACCTGCCAGGCGAGGTCGAGCGCCCGGCCGCCCATTCCGGCTGCCGTCGCCACCCAGCCCGGATGGCGGTACAGGTACCCGGCGACCACGATGCCCGCCCCCACGGCGATCAGCGCCAGCCCGACCGGCGGGATCGCGGTGCCCACCACCACGCCGACGACCATGCCGGCCGCCATCAGCCCCGAACCCGCGGACTGCAGCCCGTAGCCGATGCGGTCGCGCCTGCGGCGGGCGGTGTACGCCTGCCAGCCGAACGTGACGGCGGCGAAGGCGTTGCCCAGCAGGCTGGCCCTCGCCGCCAGCAGCCCGAAGCCGCTCAGCGCCAGGCCGTCGGTGCCCCACAGCTGCACCGCGTCGACCGCCGCCTCGGCCGCATCCCAGCCGGAGCCGGCCATGCCGGCCAGATCGCCCGTGTCGCCCGGGAGCAGCGATGCCGCGGTCAGCCCCAACCGGCCGGCGTTGCGCACGGCGGCGAAGGCCTGCGGCGCGACGTGGCTACCCCGTTCGGCCACCTGGGCGAGCGCCCGCTCGGCCCCCTCGGAGATCGCACCGCCGGTGTCTCCGAGACGCGAACCCAGGGAGGCGCCCACCCGCACCTGGGCCGGCGGGGCGCCCGGCACCGGCGAGCGGAACAGCGCGCCATCGCCGGTCGCATCCGCAGTCGTGCGCGGCAGCAGCCGCACCTCGGCCGCGAAACCGTCCCCCAGCGCCGAGCCTGACCCGTCCCGCAGCACCAACGCGGCCGCAGAGGCGCCGCCGAGCTGCGCGGCCACGGCCGCTTCGAGGCTCTCCGGGTGAGCGGTCATGGCATCGGCCAGAGTGCGGGCAGCTGCCCGCGCGTCCGGCATCAACCCGAGGCGCACCTCCGAGGCGACCACGTGCGCGGGCACGTCGAACTCGCGGGCCGCGTCCAGCGCGGCATCAGGAACCGCGGCCGTCGGCGCCGGTCCGGCGGCCGCCAGGCTGCCGAAGCCGTCCCACCCGCCCGCCGCCAGCGGTTCGAAGCGGACGCGCGCGCCGGTGTGGGGCGCCACGATCACCGCCCCGGCGCCGGCGTAGATGCCGACGTGGTACGGCGCACCGGAGCCGGTGCCCTTGAACACGAGATCGCCGGGGGCCAGTGCGACTGACGGCGCAGGCCGCGCCATCGACCACAGTGTGGCGGCCGTCGGCCTGCCGGGCAACGGGATGCCGGCGGCCCGGTAGGCATAGCCCACCAGTCCCGAGCAGTCGAAGCCGCCCTCCGCACGGCTCTCGCCGCCCCACACGTACGGCCAGCCGATCTGGGCGGCCGCGGCGGCCACGATCGCTGCCCGTCCCGTCAGCCCGTGCAGATCGACTGGCCGGAACCCCGCGCCGGGCAGCACCGCGCTGAACGTGACGCCGGCCCGGGACGTCGAGCTGACGGCGTCGGATCTCCGGCCCGCGCCGGGAACGTCGCCGGTCGCGACTGCAGCGACCGTCACCTCCACGCCGGTCGGTAGCCCGCCGTCGGCCAGCGGCGTCACGGCGGTCACCCGAGCACCGTTCGCGGCCGCCGTCCGCTCCGCCGCGGCCCGCAGCGATGCCTGGTCGGCAAACGGATCTGACGCCAGGATGCGGGCGGCGGAGATCGCCGCCATGTCCGCTGCGGTCTGCCCACGGCCGCCCGCATCGCCCACGCGTGCCAGATGCATCAGCACGGCGCCGCCGACGACCAGCACCAGGGCGAGCGCCACCGCCAGCGGCGCGACCTGCCCGCGCTCCCGGCTCACGGCAGCCGGGCCGTGCGCGTCAGCTCGATGGCCGGCAGCCCGGGCAGCGCCGGCACCTCGACCGTGACCGACACCGCGTCGTCGCGGACGACAACGTCGGCCTGCTCGGTCAGACGCGCCGGCAGGGGACGGCCTTCCGCGGCCAGCACCGACGCCTGGTCGGCGATCCGCCCGGCCTGCTGCGCCGCCGAGAAGACGAGCACGAGCTGCACAACCCCGAGCGCGCACAGCGCCAGCAGCATCGCGGCGGCGACGGTCTCCACACTGGCCTGGCCGCGCTGGCTCACCCGTCCACCTCTGCCGCGCTGGCCGAGACGAACGGCGCGAATCCGGGCACGATCGACGGCACGCGGACACGGACCGACACCTCGCCGTCGGCCGTACGCACGTCGAGCCCATCGCGCATGGAGGCGGGCAGCGCCGAGCGCGCGGCATCCCGCACAGGCTCGCGGCCCAGCGCGGCGCGCGCCGCCTGGCGGGCGGCATCGTGAGCCTCCACGGCCGTCCAGCCGATCAGGACGCCCTGCCACGCGGCGACGGCCAGCACCACGACCACCGGCAGCAGGATCATCGTCTCCACGGCAGCCTGTCCTCGCTGAGCGTCCACGAAGCACATCCTCGGTCCGCCGCCTGTCACGGAACAACGCGCACGCGGTGCCGAGTCTGTGCCGAAGTGCGCTGCTACGATCGAACCATGAGCGAGAGCGACAACGGCGCCGCACCGAACAACAGCGCCGGCGAGGACCGCCAGTTCGTCCACTTCAGCTTCTACAAGCTCGATCGGGCGTTCCGCGGACTGCCGGCCGCCGAGCGGGAGGCGGCACGGGACGAGTTCGCGGCGGTCGTCGAGCGGTTCTCCGAACAGTTCGCGATCCGCGCCTATTCGATGTTCGGCCTGCGGCCCGACGCCGACCTGATGCTGTGGAAGGTGTCGGAGCGGCTCGAGGACTTCCAGGAGCTGGCGACGGCGCTCCACCAGACGACGCTCGGCCGTTACCTGGAGACCCCGTACGCGTACCTGTCGATGACGCGGCGGTCGCAGTACGTCAAGGGCGAGGGCCGCTCGATGCACAAGCGCGGCCGGATCCTGTGGGACCCCGAGTCGCGATACCTGCTGATCTACCCGATGGTCAAGACCCGCGACTGGTATCAGCTGTCGAAGCCGGCGCGGCAGGGGATCATGAACGAGCACATCGCCACCGGGCACCAGTTCCCGACGGTCAAGATCAACACGACGTACTCGTTCGGCATCGACGACCAGGAGTTCGTCGTGGCATTCGAGACCGACTACGTCGGCGACTTCCTCGACCTGATGATGACCCTGCGCGAGACCGAGGCGAGCCGCTACACGGAGCGCGATACGCCGATCTTCACGTGCAGCGCGATGGGCGTCCGCGAGGCGCTCGACTCGCTCGGCCTGACCGGCGAGATCGTGACGTCCGGCATTTAGGAGCGGTTGGCTCCGGCCGGACGCGCGGGTACCGTGGTGGAATGACAGATACCCCCTGGCAGCCGTACATGCCGGCCGACATCTACCACCGGTACGTGGTGCCGTGGCTGAACGCCCCGGCCGCGCAAGCGCCCCGCGAGCCCGCTCCGGCGCCGATCAACGTGGTCGACCCCAAGCAGCAGCCCGACCGCTGACGGCTAGATCCAGCGCCGCCGTCGGAACAGGTAGAGCAGCGCCACGATCGCCACAACCTCCGTGCCGATGCCGTACAGCCAGAAGTCGCGGGCGCTCGTCACGTTGCGGACCATGTAGGCGAAGTTCTGGCCGAAGAACCCGACGATGAAGCTCAGCGGCAGGAACACGGTCGCGATCATCGCCAGCTGCTTCATCACCGCGTTCAGCCGGTTGGAGACACTCGACAGGTAGACGTCCATCGCGCTCGACAGCAGGTCGCGGTACGTGTCAAGCAGGTCGCTGATCCGGATCAGGTGGTCGTACACGTCGCGGAAATACCGCTCGTCCTCCGCCGTGACGCCCGGCAGGTCCTCGCTGCCGGCCGAGACCGACCCGAACAGGTCGCGCTGCGCCGTCACCACCTTGCGGACGCCCACCAACCGCCGTTTGAGGTGGAAGATCTCCTGCAGCACCGAGTCATCGGGTGAGGCGAAGGTGCGATCCTCGAGGGCGTCGATCCGCTCGTCGAAGTCGTTGAGCAGCGGGTAGAAGCTCTCGGTCATCGAGTCGACGATCCGGTAGAGCAGGACCGAGCTGCGCTCGAACGGGCGGTGATGCCGTTCGGCCGCCTCGCGCAGCCGCTGGAACGCCGGGGCGACGTCGTGGTGCACCGACACCAGGTACGTGCCGTTGTAGAAGACGTGCGACTCGACCAGCCCGTCCTCGTCCGGCGAGGCGCCGTAGATCACCATGAAGGCGAAGCCGTCGTAGCTGTCGAGCTTGGGCCGCTGGCCGAACATGCGGGAGTCCTCGAGAGCCAAGCGGATGGAAGCCGAACACGTCGCTGAGCATCTGGAACTCGTCCTCGCCCGGCGTGCGCACGTCCAGCCAGAAGGACTCGCCCGAGGCGTGCGCTCGCTCGACAGCGGCGCGGTCGACGTCGCGCTGAAGCGTGCCGTCGGCGTTCATCAGGAAGAGCGCGCTGCCCTGCTGGGCCACCCGGCCAGTCTAGGAAGCGGTGCGGTCGGCGCCGCAGGATCCGGCGCCTACAGCGTGTACCGCTTCGATTCCTGCCAGGCGTAGAAGATCGCGAACGCCCCGGCGAGGAAGACCACCAGCACCGGCAGCCAGAAGGCGCCCAGCTCGACCAGCCCGAACTGGGCCAGCGAGAACAGGGCCAGCGTGACCGTCACGGCACCCATCCCCAGATAGAGGATCGAGCGCTCGCGATCGGGCATCAGCGAGATCGCCATCCGGTTCTCCTGGTACCAGCGGTACCCGAAGTACCACATCAGGCAGATGAAGATGACCGCGATCGCGCCGGAGATCGCCGCGGCGATGCGGGCGGACGTCTCCGAGAAGACCGTCGCGATCAGCGCCAGGCCGACCACGATCAGCAGGGCGCGGACGGTGTCCCGGCTCATCAGTGCGGCCCCGTCATGTACGCGCGCACCCCGAGCGCCGCGACGAGCGCTGATCCGATCGAGAAGTAGAGGATGTTGCGGCGGCCGTCGTCACTGCGCAGAGCATAGGGGTAGGCGACGGCCAGAAGCGGGAGCAGGCCGTACGCGAAGTGCAGCTTGTCTGCCGGACGGTAGCCGTCCGAGAGCAGCAGCAGGCCGAGGAACGCCTGGCCGATGACAAGCGTCTGGGCCAGCGCCAAACACTGCATGAACGCGCGGCCGGGCGGCGCGTTGCGGCGATAGGCGACGAACCCCCAGACTGCCACGGCCAGGTTCACCAGGATCACCGACGCGCCGAGGATCATGTGCACCTCGGGCATCCGCCGGTGAGGCTACCAGGCGCCGCGATCTAGACTGGCCATGCACCTGACACGTCCCCGAGGAGCCGCTATGAGCACACCAGAAGTCGGCAGCCCAGCACCCAGCTTCGACCGCGAGTCCGACAGCGGCGAGCACGTCACGCTCGACTCCCTGCGGGGCCGCCCGGTGGTGCTCTACTTCTATCCCAAGGACGACACGCCGGGCTGCACGCGGCAGGCGTCCAGCATCCGCGACTCGTGGGGCGAGTTCGGCGAGGCGGGCGTGGTGCTGTTCGGGGTCAGCCCCGACACGGTCGAGTCGCACGTCAAGTTCCGCGAGAAGTACGGCCTCCCCTTCCCCCTGCTCGCCGACCCCGACCACTCGATGGCGGACGACTACGGGGTCTGGGTCGAGAAGACGAACTACGGCAAGACGTACATGGGCATCGAGCGATCCGCGTTCGTGATCGACGCCGACGGGAACCTGGCCGCCGCCAAGCGGCGGATCAAGCCCGAGGACACGACCGACTGGGCGCTCGAGCAGGTCGCCAAGCTGAACGCCACCGCGTGAGCACCGGCACACTGCCGCTCGCCGGCCTGCGCGTACTCGACCTGACCCAGGTGCTGGCCGGCCCCTACTGCACGATGATCCTCGGCGACCTCGGCGCCGACGTGGTCAAGGTCGAGCGCCCCGGAGATGGGGACGGCTCGCGCCGCTGGGGGCCGCCGTTCGTGGGCGGCGAGAGCGCGTACTTCATGCAGGTCAACCGGAACAAGCGGTCGATCGCCGTCGACCTGCGCTCCGACGAGGGCCGCGAGGTGGTGCGGCGGATGGTCGAGCGGGCGGACGTCGTGCTGCACAACTTCCTGCCCGACGCGTCCGTGCGCTACGGCGCCGACGCCGCGTCCGTACACGCCGTCAACCCGCTGGCCGTGCACTGCACGATCAGCGGCTATCCGACGGACGGCGAGAACGCGTCGAGTCCCGGCTACGACTTTCTGATGCAGGGCATCGGCGGCATCATGAGCATCCAGGGCGAGCCCGACGGCGAGCCGATCAAGGTCGCCGTGGCGATCGCCGACCTGGTCGCCGGCCTGTACGCGGCCACCGGCGTGTTGTCTGCGCTGGTCGAACGCGCGGTCACCGGCGCCGGGCGGACGCTCGAGGTCGCGCTGATCGACGCGCAGGTGTCGTGGCTCGCCAACCGCGCCGGAGACTGGCTGATCGCCGGCATCGAGCCGGCGCGGCTCGGCAACGCGCACCCGTCGATCGTGCCCTACGAGACCTTCCACGCTTCGGACGGGTACATCAACCTGGCGTCGGGCACCGACGATCACTTCCGCCGGTTCTGCATCGAGGCGGGCCGTGACGACCTGGCCGCCGATCCCCGCTACCGCACCAACCGCGGCCGGGTCGAGCACCGGGAGGAGCTGGTGCCCGAGCTGCGGCGGCTGATCTCGACCCGCACGGTCGCCGAGTGGGTCGAGCTGCTCGAGCGTGCGCGGGTGCCGGGCGGGCCGGTGTTGTCGATCCCGGAGACGTTCGCCGGGCCGGCGGCGCACATGGTCGAGCAGGTGATGCACCCGACCGCCGGCCAGATCGGCCTGGTGCGGTCGCCGGTGCGGCTGGCCGACGGCAGGCCCGGGGCGCGGATCCCGCCGCCGCGGCTGGGCGAACACGCCGACGAGGTGCTGACCGAGCTCGGCTACACCGACGCCGAGCGCGACGCGCTGCTCGCGGGGGCGTGCGCTCCGGACAGCGGGTAGAATCGGATCTCCCCGCGCGGATGTGGCGGAATTGGTAGACGCGCACGGTTCAGGTCCGTGTGGCCGTAAGGTCGTGGAGGTTCAAGTCCTCTCATCCGCATCGCAGTCGCGTCGCGCACCGCGGCGCTGATCGTTCAGGGCAGCATCTTGCCGTACAGCTGGCTCGCCGGCGGTGCCGCCGGCAGGCCGTCGTCCATCGTGTGCGCCTCGGGCGGCACGGCCTCGTGCGGGACGTCCATCTCACCCCGGCGGTACGCGAACATCGCGCAGATCCCGACCACCAGGCTCAGCGAGCCCAGGAACCGGCAGAACGTGAGCGCGACGTCGATGGGATGCGTTTCGGACGAGTGGTACGGGCGGCCGTGGACGAGCGTGACGGTCTCCGGCGACGTCGGGACGACGAAGCTGATCACAAGCGCGACGAGTCCACCGACCACGAGCGCGGCGACCTTCGGATTGCGCAACGTGCCCAGCAGCGAACCCATGCTCACACGATACGCCGTTGTCTGCTCGGTGAAAAGGCCTCAGGCGGGCTTCGGCGCGTAGCCGCGGATGCGCCCGCACTTGCGCTCCCACAGGGTGGGATCGACGACGCCCGTCACGCAGAACACGCCTCGCACCTTCCCCGGCTCCACGGGGGTGATCACGATGACATAGCTGCAGCTGCCACCGGGCGGCAGCACCGTCCCCGCGTGGCAGTCCGGTGGGAGCTGCAGACGCCAATCGCCGTTGTCCCCGAACACCTCGAAGGTGTTCAGGCTGATCGAGGAGCCGCTCAGGTTCTTGACGGTGAACGTGCGGGGCACGGCGATGCCCACCGGCACTGACCCGAGCCGCGTGATGTGGTGCGTGACCCGGATCAGCCCGGGCGTCTCGTCCGCCCCGGCGCCGCCGATCGACACCGCCAGCGACGCCGCCATGACACCCACCACGATCAATCCTCGAAGGCCCGCTCGCCTCATGCATCGAGCATACATCGGGACCCGGCGACAATGGAGTCTGACCCGGTTGCCGGATGTTGCGTACGCCTGGACAGTCTCACCGGTTTCCGCCCCCGAAATACGTCAAACCGGGGAGGGCGAAAGCGGTCGCCCCCGGCGAAGATGCCCGCCGATGGGCGTCACCCACCCAACCAGCCGCAGCGCCGCAAGGCTTGCACTCGTCACGAATACCGCACCCGCTGCGGCGAATCCGTCCTCCGATGTGCCGGCGGGACTGCGGCTGCTCCGCACGCTCGACCGCTCGGTGCTCGAGGTTGCCCGCGATGTCAACCTGAGGCCGATGGAGCTGTACGCGCTGCTGCTGCTCGACGATCACGATCAGAAGGCGATGACCACGCGGCGGCTGTCCGAGGTGCTCGCCTCCAGCCCCAGCCAGGCCAAGCAGATCGCGCTGCGCCTCGCTGCGCGCGGCTACGTCGAGCGCGGCGGCGGCCACGGCCGCACGGAGCTGACGCCGCTCGGCCAGGAGCTCGCCGAGCAGGCGACCGGCGCACTGCGCGACGAGATCGCCGCCCGCGTCGCGCGGATCGAGTCCGGCACGGTCGCCCAGGCCAGCCACGCGCTCGGCTCGCTGCTGCTCGACTAGCTTCCGCCATCGGGCGTGTGGCAGGCTTCTCGACGTGAGCAGGCCGGCCATCGGCATCACCAGCTACTGGACGCACGCGCGCATGTCGCACTGGGCGATGGACGCAGTCGTCGTCGGTCAAGGTTACATCGAGGGTGTCCGCCTGGCGGGCGGCAAGCCGCTGATCCTGCCGGCCGACCCGCACTGGGCCGACGACCCGGACGATGTGCTCGACGGACTCGACGGCATCCTGTTCGTGGGCGGCGACGACGTCGCTCCCGAGGTGTACGGCTCCGACCGCCATCCGGCGACCGGCACCCGCCACGAGCGGCGCGACGCGGCCGAGCTGGGCCTCGCCCGTAGGGCCGTCGAGCGCGACCTGCCGATGCTCGGCATCTGCCGCGGCTTCCAGCTGATCAACGTGGCCTGCGGCGGCACGCTCGAGCAGCACCTCGCCGACCGCATCGACGTCAGCCCGCACCGGCTGGACGACAGCACCTACGGCATGCACGACGTGGCCACCAAGCCGGACTCGAGGCTGCGGGAGATCGCCGGCGAACGGCTGCGGGTGCACTCGCACCACCACCAGGGCGCCGACCGCGTGGGAGCGGGCCTGGTGGTCAGCGCACGCGCAGTCGACGACGACGTGATCGAGGGGCTCGAGCATCCCGGACGCCGCTTCTGCATCGCCGTGCTCTGGCACCCCGACGCCGAGCCGGAGGGACACGGCGCCCCGCTGTTCCGAGCGCTGGTATCGTCAGCCTTGTGAGCACCCGTCTCTGGCATCCGTTCGCGGACATGGCGGTGATCAAGGACGACGAGGTCGTGATCGTCCGCGGCGAGGGCGCCCGGGTCTGGGACGACCAGGGCCGCGAGTACATCGACGCCAAGGCCGCGCTCTGGTACGCCAACGTCGGCCACGGCCGCACCGAGATCGCCGAGGCGGCGGCCGAACAGATGCGCACGCTGGCCGGATACGAAACCTTCGACCGGGCCGCCAACCGGCCGGCGCTCGAGCTGGCCGACCGCGTCGCCGAGCTGGCGCCGATGGAGGGCGCGGCCGTGTTCTTCGCGAGCGGCGGCTCGGACGCGGTGGACACGGCGAGCAAGCTGGCGCTGCGCTACTGGAGCGCCGTCGACCGCCCGGAGAAGCATGTGATCGTCCACCGCGCGCGCTCCTACCACGGCATGAACGCGTACGGCACCAGCCTGGCCGGCATCCCCGCCAACGCCGAGGGCTACGGCAGCCTGATCGCCGACGTCGCCACCGTCGCCCAGGACTCGACCGACGAGCTCGAGCAGCTGTTCCGGGAGAGCGGCGAGCGGATCGCGGCCTTCATCGGCGAGCCGGTGATCGGCGCCGGCGGCATCTTCCATCCCGTGCCCGGCTACTGGGAGCGCGTGCAGGAGCTGTGCACCGAGTACGACGTGCTGCTGATCGCCGACGAGGTGATCTGCGGGTTCGGGCGGCTGGGCACGTGGTTCGGGTCGCACCGCTTCGGCATCCGCCCCGACCTGGTGACGTGCGCCAAGGGCATCACCTCCGGCTACCTGCCGCTGGGGGCCGTGCTCGCGTCACCCGGATCCAGGAGCCGTTCTGGTCGTCGCCCGGCGAGGCCGTCTTCCGCCATGGCTACACGTACTCCGGCCACCCCGCGGTGTGCGCCGCCGGCCTGGCCAACCTCGACATCATCGAGCGCGAGGGCCTGGTCGACCGGGTCGCGCGCATGGAATCCGTGCTGGCGGATGCCGTCGAGCCGCTGCGCTCGGCGCCGCTGGTCTCGGACATCCGCGCCGGGATCGGGCTGCTCGCGGCCATCGAGATCGACGCCGACGCGCGCGCAGCCGAGCCGGGACTGGTCGACCGCATCGTGGCCGAGTGCCGGACGCTGGGCGTGATGACCCGCGGCCTGGCGGGCCACTCGCTGCAGCTGTCGCCGCCGTTCGTGATTACCGAGGGCGAGCTCGCGACCGTCGCGAGCGTCATCGCCGACGCGCTGTCACGCGTGTCGGTGCGTGCCTCCGTGTAGCCGGTCTCCCACCGAGTGGGTGAGGTGATGCCACGAGGACGCGACGTGCCCGGGAACGCGGAGCGCGAGCGCCAGCCAGAGCACGTTGATCGCCAGCGGGATCAGGGCGGACGCCGCCACCGACCACGTGAAGTCGCGCTGCGCGGCCACGATCACGCCCCAGATGGGCCACGCCATGCAGGCGACAACCCCCAGCAACCCGAGACCGACCGCTCGCTCGTACCCTGCGCCATCGTTCATGGTTTCACCTTTCCCTGGATCGACTCCGCTCAACCACTCGCCGCGGCGAGCACGTCGCGCGCGGTGTCGGCTCCGCCGGGATCGAGCCGGAGCACCGACTCGGCAAAGACGAACAAGTCGCGCAGCGACACGATTCCCACCACCATGCCGTCGTCCCCGACGGGCAGGTGGCGCACTCGCCGGCGCCGCATCATGTCCGCCGCCCACAGCAGGTCCGCATCCGGCGGCGCCATACAGACGTCGCGGGACATGACGGCGGACAGTGGCCGGTCGCGAGCGTCGTTGCCCTCGGCCATCAGCGCAACCAGGTCGCGCTCCGTGAAGATCCCGGTCAGCCGGGAGCCGTCCACCACCAGCACCGCGCCCACCGAGTGGGCATGCATGGTGCGGGCCGCCGCCGTCACGGTGTCGGTCGGAGCGCAGGTGATCAGATCCATCTGCATGATCTCTGACACACGCACTTCGCGCCTCCTGTTACGAGCGGGTTTCCCCTTGTTGTACCACGCTCGTACCGATTGAGGCAAGGAAACGGGAGGGGCGAGCTCGGGCCCGCCCCTCCCGCCACCGGTCGTTGCTACTCGGGAAGCGGCTTGTAATCGACGCTCTCGTCGAGCGGCGCCACGCCGCGGTGCTCCGCCGCGTGCTGGGCGGCATTCGCAACCGCGTCGGGGCGGGTCGCCCGCACGATGACGAACCAGACCGCCGAGAGCACGATCACGCCGATCGACCAGTAGAGCGCGACGTAGTTGTAGTTCGAGCTGTCGTGCGGCTCGGGCTTGAGCGCGCCGTAGAACCCGAGGATCGGGGTGGCGATCGCGATCAGGACGATCGCGTACTGCCACCACTTCCCGCCGGACTTCGACACCATCCCCAGTGCCACGACCGCGACGATCAGGTAGACCAGCTCCACGGCGAACGACCCCACGGTCGCGGCCATGATGAAGGTCGCGAACTCGTTGTTCGGGAACAGCGGGATCGGGTTGCCGTCCGGGCCCGGGATCACGAACTGCGCGAAGTAGTTCGCGGTCTTGACCAGCAGCATGAGGCCGACGCCGCCGACGATGACCATCAGGTTTCCGACCCACGGGGTGTCGTGACGCGACGTCTTGGCGAACACGGAGGGCAGCAGGCCGTCGCGCGCCAGCGCGAAATAGCCGCGGCCGATCGTCACGCAGATTGCGAGCGCGAGCGCCATCGCGTCGAGGATGACCACCAGGTCGAGCAGCGTCGCGTACCCGGAGCCCACGTACTTGGTCGCCATGTCGTCGATGGCCGACGGGGAGAAAGCCCATGCGCCCTCCGACACCGCCGCCTTGCCGTAGCCAATCGAGAAGGCGTACGACATGATCACGAAGAAGATCGCGGAGACACCGACGGTGAGCAACAGCGCCCGCGGGATCGAGCGATGCGGATCGTGGCTCTCCTCACCGATCGAGGCTGCGGCCTCGAAGCCGACGAACAGCAGGATGCCGAGCAGCACGCCGCCGAGCACGCCGCCGCCGCTGATCCCGAATAGCGACGTCTCGTTGGGGTTGAACATGCTCAGGGTGTTCCCGCTCTCGCCGCCCTTCGCGATGATGATCAGGGCGAGAAGCAGCATGGGGATGAACGAGATCGCGGCGAACGTCAGCATCGCCCGGATCGCGATGCGGATGCCCAGGTAGTTGAGGACGAGGACGATGCCTAGAGCGACCAGGCCGAGGACCCACCACGCGGGCGCGTTGTCGGCGGAGATGTGCGCCGTCCAGAAGCCGTTGGCCAGGATGCCGACGCCCAGATAGATGCCGCCGCCGCCCAGAAACAGCGTGCCGATGAAGAAGATGCCGGCCGTGAAGATGCCGAGGCTGGGATGCGACCCATGCGTCACGTACTCGTAGACCGCGCCTGCACCCGCGAACTTGCGGGCGAAGAGCGACAGTGCGTAGGCAATCGACATCACGCCCAGGCCGGCGAGCAGCACGGCGAGAGCTGCGTTCCAGCCGGCGCCGATGTCCGGACGGGAGATGCCACCGAGCACCAGCGCGACCGAGAACATCGGCCCGATCGCCAGGGCCTGCGCGACCGCGTGGATGGTGCCGAGCCGGCGTTCGCCGAGCTCGCCACCGCTCGTAGCAGCAGGGGTATCAGCCATGAACGGCCTCCTCAGAACGACGAAGCGGATGAAATCTTGGATACATTCGCACCCTGTCGCGAGATCGTCAAGCCTCGCACCCGAGCCTCGTTCGGGGTCTGACCCCGCTCTGACCCCGGCCGGTGGCAATTGCGTGTCAATCCCGGCCGCGCTCCGGCCAGTTACAGGGGCATCTCCGGCGGATCCGCGACGACCTGGCGTGATCCGCCGAGATCGACCGTGGGCGGTCGTGCCGGCGGGGCTCCGCGTCGCGGAATTGGCGCAGGTCGTTGCGAACTTGTGGCTCAAGCGGGGTCAGACCCCGCTCTGACCCCGGAGGGATCCTTGACCCGCGCGGGAGGCGGCGTAATGTATGCAAAGCACAATGAGCGCCTCCGCCCCCCTCCAGATCCAGAGCGTCGTCGACCAGGTCTACGACGCCGTCCGGGCGCGGATCCTGTCCGGCGACCTGCCGCGCGGCAGCCGGCTGCGGCAGGCGGCGCTGGCCGACGAGCTGGGCGTCTCGCGGACGCCGCTGCGGGAGGCGCTGCGGCGCCTCGCGACCGAGGGGCTGGTCGAGTTCGAGGCCAACCGCGGCGCTACCGTGGCCGATCACGACTTCGCCGACGAGCGCCAGTCATGGCTCGCCCGGATAGCGCTCGAGCCGGGCGCCGCGCGGCTGGCGGCCGAGCGCCACGACCCGGAGGCGATCTCAGCGATGCGCGGCGCAATCGCGGCGCAGCGGGCAGCCGGGGGCGACCCGTCGGAGAGCTACGACGTCAACCGCGAGTTCCACCTCGCGCTCGTCGCCGGAGCAGGCAACGCATACCTGTCCCGCTTCGCCGAGATGCTCTGGGCGCCGCAGCTGGGCGTGCTGATCTACGCCATGCAGGCGGACGACCCGGTGCAGGTTCTCTCCTGGGCGGACGAGCACGAGCAGATCGTCAACGCCGTCGAGGCGGGCGACGCCGATCTGGCCGAGCGGCTGGCGCGCGAGCACGTGCGCTCGTGGGCGCCCGTCGAGCACGAGTGACCGACGTCCGGCGTGTTCCGTTCGACGACCCGCTGGTCGTCGCGATGACCGACCGGCTGGAGGCCGAGCTGCTCGACATCTACGACGGGGTGCCAGGGTCAGGCGGTCTGCCTGCGGCCGAGATCTTCCAACCACCGTCCGGCGTGTTCATCGTTGCTGAGTTCGACAACACGCCGGCGGCGTGCGGCGGGTACTGCCGCTTCGACGACGAGACCGCCGAGGTGCGTCGCATGTTCGTCGACCCGGCGATGCGCGGACACGGGCTCGGCCGCAGGGTGCTGGCCGAACTGGAGCGGCTCGCCGCGGACGCCGGCTACGGGCGGATACGGCTCGAGACCGGCAACCTGCAGCACGCCGCGGTCGCCTTGTA
Organism: uncultured Actinomycetes bacterium; assembly: GCA_963720885.1. Classification (GTDB taxonomy): domain Bacteria; phylum Actinomycetota; class Thermoleophilia; order Gaiellales; family JAICJC01; genus DATLLN01. Next base: position 755,353 of record CAVRGW010000005.1, read on the forward strand.
CGAGCGCAAGGGCTATCGCCGGATCCCCTGCTGGGGCCCGTTCGCCGATGACCCGAAGAGCGTCTGCTACGAGAAGATCCTGCCCGGGAGCTAGGCCTCGAGCTTCACCGGGTTCCGAAGCGTGCCCACCCCGGAGACGCTGATCTCGACCTCGTCGCCCTCCTGCAGGTAGCGCCGTGGGTCGCGCGAGTCGCCCACCCCGCCCGGCGTCCCGGTCGCGATCACGTCGCCGGCGTAGAGCGTCATCCCCTTCGACAGATACTCGATGATCTCGACGACCGAGAAGATCAGATTGGCAGTGCTGGACGACTGCATGACCTCGCCGGACACCCGCGTCTCGATCGCGATCCGCTCGAGGTCGACGCCGTCGGCGTTCTGCACGAACGGCCCCATCGGCGTGAACGTGTCGAAGCTCTTGCCCAGCGTGAACTGGCGAAGCGGCGTCTCCAGCTGCGCGCGGCGGCCGGAGACGTCGTTGACGATCGTGATGCCGCCGACCGCGGCGCGGGCCTGATCGGGGTCCGCCCGGTAGACGTCGCGGCCCAGGATCACCGCCACCTCCCCCTCGTAGTCGGGGCGGTTCTCCTCGCGGGGAACGACGATCGGTTCCTCCGGCGAGATCAGCGAGCTCGGCCACTTGGCGAACACCACCGGCATGGGCGGGATCTCCAGCTCCGACTCTTCCGCGTGGTCGCGGTAGTTGAGGCCGATCGCCATGATCTTGCGCGGCTCCGTCGGGTAGAGCACCGTCACGTCGCCCAGCGGGAGCCGGTCGCCGTCGGCGGCCTCGAGCGCCCGCCACGTCTCGGGGGACGGCACGATCCCGAGAGCCCCCGCCGGGCCGGCGTCCACCACGGTCAGGTCGTCCAGCCGGCCGAGCCGGGCCTCGCCGCCGGTCGTGTAGCGCAGCGCCCTCATCGTCCCTGCTCCGTCCGCAGCACCTTGAGCGCATTGATCGCCCGCGGGATCCCCGCGTACGGGGCGGTCTGGAGGATGGTCTCCTCGATCTCCTCCCAGGGCACGTCGATCGCGCGCAGAGCGCGGATGTGCGCCGCCACCTGCGGATCGCTCGACGCCGATCGCGGTCAGCACGGCGACGATGATCAGCTCGCGCTCACGGGCGCTGAGCCCGGGCCGGGCGTGCACGTCGCCAAACACCCAATCGACGAGCCACTCGCCCATCGGGTTGCCCATCCGCTCGATGAAGGCATCGCCGCCGGGCTCGTCACCCAGTTCGGCAAGCCGCGCAAGTCCGCGCTCGCGCCTCGTCCCTTCCACCACCACTCGACCTCCTTGACCACGACCCCAGGATCGAATACTGTATCCAATCGTGCAGGGACGGCGTGTTCGCGTCACGGTAAACGGTACGGCCCAGTGGGGCCGTCTCGATGGGAACGCGATCGAGCTCGGAGTCCGGCGAGCGCATCGAGGAGGCCACGGCCACCTACCTGGCTCCCGTCCAGCCGAGCAAGATCATCGCCACCCATCTGACCTACCGTAGCCGGGTCGAGGAGTATGCGGCGCGGACACCGCCCGAACCGTCGTACTTCATGAAGCCGCCGACGACGCTGAACGGGCATCGCGGCGCGCTGCGGCGGCCGAAGGGCGCCCGCTTCCTGAACTACGAGGGCGAGGTCGCGGTGGTCATCGGCACCCGGATGCACGGCGTCTCCCAGGACACCGTCCTCGACCACGTCGCCGGCTACGCGGTGGCCAACGACGTCGGCCTCCACGACTTCCGCCACGCCGATCGCGGCTCGATGCTGCGGGTCAAGGGCCAGGACGGGTTCTGCCCGATCGGCCCCGAGCTGGTGCCCGCCTCCGAGTTCGACCCGACCAGCTTCGAGATCCGCACGTACCTGAACGGCGAGGTCGTCCAGCAGGGGTCGGCCTCAGACCTGATCTGGCCGATCAGCTACCTGCTCGCCGATCTCAGCCGGCTGATCACCCTGGAGCCGGGCGACGTCGTCCTCTCGGGCACGCCGGCCAACTCGCGGCCGATGGAGCCGGGGGACGTGGTCGAGGTCGAGGCGACCAACCTGGGCCGGCTGTCGAACACGGTCGATCGACTGGGACGTCGACCTGTCCGGGCCGGGCGATCAGATGCAGGTGTCGGCCAACACGCTGCACGTCGCGCTCGCGATGCCGGAGGACGAGGCCGAGCGAGCGGTCGCCGAGGGCGCGCTGCCGTGATCTCGCTGCGGCGCATCGACCACGTCGGCCTGCGGGTCGCCGACCTGGACGAGGCGATCGGGCGGTGGAGCATCCAGTTCGGGCTGACCGAGGTCGAGCGCGCCGGCCACCATGCGTTCCTGCGCTGCGGGTACGAGCCCTACTCGCTCGAGCTGATCGGGCAGGGCGAGCCTGGCCACGACCACACAGCCTTCGAGCTGCGCCGCGATGTCTCGCTGGACGACGCAGCCCGCCATCTCGACCACCACGGCATCGAGCACGAGGCCCGCGAAGGCGGGCTGTTCCTCGACGACCCGGACGGCAACGGTATCCAGCTGATGCCCCACCGCGACGACGGCGACCGGCGACCCGACATCGCCCGCACCGGTCTCACGCTGCCCGGCTTCCGGCCGCGAAAGCTCGGCCACGTCAACCTGCTGACCGGCCGGATGGCCGAGCAGACCGCGTTCTACACGGACGTGCTGGGCATGCGGCTGTCCGATCGGCTGGGCGACGGCGGCATCTGGTTCCACATCAACTCCGACCACCACGTGATGGCGCTCGTCGGAAAGGGCTACCGCGCACTTCCACCACCTCGCGTTCGACATGGTCGACTGGGGCAACCTGCGGGTCGCGTTCGACCACCTCGCCCAGCACGGACGCTGGCTCGGCTGGGGGCCCGTGCGCGCACGGTATTGCCCAGAACCTGTGCGGCTACGTCCGGATCACCGAGGAGCCGCTGTTCGTCGAGCTGCTACTGCGACATGGAGCAGCTGGAGCGCCGACCACGAGCCGCGCGAGTGGCCGGACGACCGCCACTCCTCGAACACCTGGGGGCCGCTGCCGCCGCGCTCCTACTTCCGCTTCGACGAGGAGGCGGTCCGCTACGAGCGCGAGAGCCTCGAGATGCTCGGCGAGAAGCTGCCACCCCTCGGAGGTACCCATCTGATGGCCGACGGCTGCGACCACCGCGGCGCCGCACCGGCAAGCAGTTCCTCGACGGCCTGCGCGGCGACGCGCGCGAGATCTGGCTGAACGGCGAGAAGATCACGCACCCGCTGGAGCACCCGGAGCTGCGCCGCGGCCGCGCGAGTCGATGGCCCGGGTCTTCGACCTCCAGCACGAGCATGCCGGCGAGATGCTGGCGCCGTCGCCCGACGACGGCCGGCTGGTCAACGTCACGCCACCTGATCCCGCGCACCAAGGACGACCTGGAGCGGCGCCGGCGGGCCATCGAGCTGACCGCATCGGTGACCGCCGGGATGATGGGCCGCACGCCGGACTACCTGAACGTCACGTTCGCCTGCTTCGCCGGGCGCGCGCCGACGTCTGGGCCCGGCGCGGCAACGAGCAGGGCGCCGACAACCTCGTCGCCTACCAGAAGCTGATGCGCGACCGCGACCTGTCGACGACGCACTCGATCATGAACCCGCAGGTCGACCGGTCGAAGCCGGAGGCCGAGCAGGCGATGGGCGAGGTCGCGCTGCACAAGGTCGGCGAGACGGCGAAGGGCATCGTCGTCCGCGGCGCGCGGATGCTGGCGACGCTGGCGCCGTTCGCCGACGAGCTGACGCGTCTACCCGGGCTCGGACATCCGGCCGCAGGACGGCAACTACGCACTCGCGTTCGCGATCCCGATGGGCACGCCGGGGCTGAAGTTCATCTGCCGCGACAGCTACTCCAAGCAGCGCGCCGCGTTCGACTACCCGCTCTCCTCGCGCTTCGACGAGATGGACGCCGTCGCCATCTTCGACGACGTCGAGATCCCGCAGCGAGCGCGTATTCCTGGTCGGCGACACCGGAGGGCTACTCCGAGGTGATCACCGACACCGGCTGGCGCGGCCACATCATGCACCAGGCGTTCACGCGCGCCTACGTCAAGCTCTCGTTCGCGTTCGGCCTCGGCCACATGATCGGCGAACACGACCGGCGTCGTCCGCTTCGACCACATCCAGGAGAAGCTCGGCCAGATCTGGAACATGGTCGAGCTGACCCGCGTCGGCGCTCGTCGCCGCCGAGGCCGGCTCGTATCCTCGACGAGGGCGGCGTCTGGTATCCGGACGACCGGCCGTTCCTGGCGCTGCGCGGCGAGATGCCGAAGTGGCTGCCCGTACGTCAACGAGCTGCTGCAGCTGATCGGCGGCGGCGGCTTCATGTGCACGCCGTCGCGAGGCCGACATCAACGGCCCGCTGGCGGACGACATCGCCAAGTACTACCAGGCGGCGGGGGCCGACGCCGAGCGGCGGATCCGGCTGTTCCGGCTGGCCTGGGACTACATCGGCTCCGACCTCGGCGGCCGCGGCGAGCTCTACGAGCGCTTCTACCTGTCGGACTCCTACCGGATGACCGCGCTGGCCTACAAGATCGCCGACAAGGCGTTCCCGGAGTCGCTCGTCGAGCAGTTCCTGGAGGACTGATGACCCTGCACGGCTACTCGCTGCCGCTGTCGCCGGAGGGACGCGCGATCGTCGTCCCGGCGCCGCCCTGGCACTACGTCGGCGACTTCCTCGTGATCGAGTACTGGGCCGAGCCGGACGCGGTGGCCGCCGTGCTGCCGCCCGGACTCGAGCCGTTCGCCGACGATCCCGGCCGCTGCGCCGCCGCTGTTCGTCGACTGGCAGTCGTGCTCGGACTCCGGCGAGCGAGCTGCTCGATCCGGTGCGCGGCCAGTACAAGGAGTTCTTCATCGTCGTCAACGCGATGATGGGCGGCGAGCACGTGACCAGCTGCCCGTACATCTGGGTGGACAAGGACTTCGCGCTGATCCGCGGGTGGATCCAGGGGTTCCCCAAGAAGCTCGGGCCAGATCGACATGACCCGCTCGTTCGGCCTCGACTGCCGGGCGGAGGGCCGACGCCTTCGCCGGGACGCTGGCCGCCAACGACCGGCGGCTGGCCCAGGGCACGGTCACGCCCGAGCAGATCGCCGAGGACGGGCCGACCCACAACGACCCGCCGCTGATCAACCACCGCCACTTCCCGCGGCTGGCTGCGGGCCGGCACGACGATCCGGCAGTGGACGAGCTGGTGCGGGCCAAGAGCCTCGAACCGCTCGATCTCCCCGATCCACCAGGGGACGGCGACGCTCGAGCTGTTCGGCGCGCCGAACGAGGAGCACGACCGCGCTGGCGCCGGTGCGGATGGGAGGCGGCTTCCGCTTCCAGTTCGCCTACACGGTGGACGACCTCGAGACCGTCGCCGAGCTGTGAGCGGCGTGGTGCTCGTCACAGGCGGGGGCACCGGGCATCGGCGCCGCCGTTGCCCGGCAGCTGGTCGCCGACGGCTATCGGGTGATGATCAGCGGTCGCCGCGAGGAGCCGCTGCGCGCCGTGGCCGGTGAGCTGGGGTGTGGTTGGACGGCAGCCGACACCTCCGACCCGGAGGACGTGGCGGCCACGGTCGAGCGCACAGTCGAGGAGCTGGGCGCGCTGGACGGGCTGGTGTGCAACGCCGGCATCAGCCGCTCAGGCACGGTCGAGGAGCAGACGCCCGAGGGCTGGGACGCCGTACTCGGGACCAACCTGACGGGCGCCTTCCTGCTGTGCCGCGCCGCGCTGCCCCACCTCGTACGCAGCCGCGGGAGCATCGTCGCGATGTCGTCGCTGGCAGCGCTGCGGGCGGCACCCGCGTCTGCTGCGTACTGTGTGTCCAAGGCGGGCATGGTCATGCTGATGCAGTCGATCGCCGTGGACTACGGGCCGAAGGGTGTCCGCGCGAACGCCGTGTGCCCGGGCTGGGTGCGCACCGACATGGCCGACCAGGCGATGGACGAGGTGGCCGGTATGCGCGGCACCGACCGCGAGGGGGCCTACCGCCGCGTGCACGCGGCGATGCCGATTCCGCGCCCGGCGGAGACGTCCGAGGTGGCCGGGCTCGTCTCATGGCTGCTCTCGCCCGCGGCGGGGTACATCAACGGTGCCGCCATCCCGGTGGACGGCGGCGTGAGCGTCCTCGACCTCGGCCTGATCGAGTTTGCGGAGGGACAAGCATGAGCACCGTCGCCGGCATCGCCGTCAGCCCCGACCACTACATCGGCGGGCGCCGCGTGCCCAGCACCGACCGCTTCGAGGACAGGTCGCCGATCGACTGGGCGCCGCTCGCCGAGGTGGCGCGCGGCGGTCAGGCCGAGGTCGACATGGCCGTCGATGCGGCGACGGCGGCCTTCCCGGCATGGGCCGCGCTGGGCGCCGAGGGCCGCGCCGTCCACCTGCGCCGCCTGGCCGACCTGATCGACCAGAACGTGGAACGGCTGGCGACGGTCGAGTGTCTCGACATGGCGATGCTCGAGCGCTCGCTGAAGGCCCGGGTGATCGCCCGCGGCGCGCGCAACTACCGCGCCTACGCCGACCTCGCCGCCGCGTACGAGGAACGCGCGTGGGAGTCCAACGGCACTCGTAACCGCGTGATCCGTATGCCCTCCGGGCCGGCCGCGGTGGTCACGCCGTGGAACGCGCCGTTCATGTTGTCGACATGGAAGACGGCCCCCGGGCTGGCCGCGGGCTGCACCGTGATCCTCAAGCCGGCCGAGTGGTCGCCGCTGTCGTGCTCGCTGCTCGCCGACTTGGCCGACGAGGCCGGTCTCCCGCCTGGCGTGTTCAACGTCGTCCAGGGGATCGGCGAGGAGGTGGGCGCCGCGCTGGTCGCGCATCCCGGCGTGCGCCGTGTGTCGTTCACCGGCTCGCCCGAGACGGGCGCGCCTGATCGGCCAGGCCGCGGCCGGCAACATCGTGCCGTTCACCGGCGAGCTGGGCGGCAAGGGCCCGCTGATCGTGTTCGACGACTGTGACCTCGAGGCGGCTGCTCGCAAGGCCGCCGGCCAGTACGACGACGCCGGCCAGGTGTGCCTCGCCGGCACGCGCCTGCTCGTCCAGGAGTCGATCGCCGAGCGCTTCCTGGAGCTGTTCCACCGGTTCGCGGACGAGCACGTGCTGGGCGACCCGCGCGACGACGCGACGACGGTGTCGCCGCTGATCCATCCCGACCATATGGCCCGCGTCGAGGGGTTCGTCGAGCGGGCACGGGCCGCCGGCGACCAGATCGTCCGCGGCGGCAAGCCGGCCGACATCGGCGGCCTGTTCTACGAGCCGACGCTGGTTCTGCCGACGAGCAACGACTCCGAGATCGTGCAGCGCGAGGTGTTCGGCCCGGTGCTGACGTTCCAGACGTTCGGCGACGAGCAGCAGGCGCTCGAGCTCGCCAACTCCACCCGCTACGGGCTGTCGGCGATCGTCTACACGGGGTCGGAGGAGCGCGCCCAGCGCGTCGGCCGCGCCGTTCGCGCCGGCACGGTGTGGGTGAACGCGTTCCTGATCCGCGACCTGACCGCGCCGTTCGGTGGCGTCGGGATCAGCGGGATCGGACGCGAGGGCGGCAACTACGCGCTGGACTTCTACTCCGACCTGAAGACGCTCCAGATCCTGGAGGACACGACCCGATGAGCACCCGCACACTCGACGACGTCCACCTCGACAACGACGCGTTCGCCGAACGCGTCCCCCACGAGACGTTCGAGCTGCTGCGTAACGAGTCGCCGGTGCACTGGTACGACTGGGAGCACGGCAAGGGGTTCTGGTGCATCACCCGCTACGACGACATCGTGACCGTGCTCAAGGATTGGAGGACGTTCTCGTCGGAGACCGGCGCCACCGCGCTCGAGGATCTCGACCCCGACCAGATCGAGGCCCGCAAGTCGATGCTGGACACCGATCCGCCGGAGCACTCCAGCCTGCGCGCGATCGTCAACAAGGGCTTCACGCCGCGGGCGGTGGCGGCGTACGAGGACCTCCTGCGCCAGCTGACGCAGCAGATCCTGGACGACGCACTGCCCAAAGGCGACTTCGACTTCGTCGAGGAGGTGGCCAAGCAGCTGCCGATCCAGGTGCTGTGCCGGATCCTCGGCGTGCCGCTCTCGGACGACGGCCAGCTGATCGACTGGGGCGACAAGATGATCGGCAACACCGACCCCGAGCTGGGAGGACTGCACCCGGCCAGCCCGGAGAGCGCCAAGTACCGCCTGTATCCGTTCCGCAGCCCGGCGGCGATGGAGGTCTTCCGCTACGGGCACGCGATCGCCGCCGAGCGCCGCAAGGAGCCGCGAGACGACCTGGTCTCGAAGCTCGTCACCTGGGAGGACGAGGACGGCAGGCGGCTGACGGAGCGCGAGTTCGACACCATGTTCCTGCTGCTGGTGGTCGCCGGCAACGAGACCACGCGCCAGTCGATCGCCCACGGCATGCTCGCCCTGATGGAGCACCCGAAGGCCATGTCGCAGCTGCGGGACGACCCGGCGGTGATCGGCACGGCGGTCGACGAGATCATGCGCTGGGCCTCGCCCGTGCTGCATTTCCGGCGCACCGCGACCTGCGACACGGAGCTGGGCGGCGTGCACATCTCGGGGGGCGACAAGGTCGTCACCTGGCTGATCTCCGGCAACTTCGACGAGCGCCAGTTCGCCGATCCATACACCTTCGACATCACCCGCAAGCCGAACAACCATCTGACGTTCGGCCGAGGCGGCCCTCACTTCTGCCTGGGCGCCCACCTGGCGAAGCTGGAGACGCGGGTGATGTTCGAGGAGCTGCTGCCGCGGGTCGAGTCGATCGAGCCCACCGGCCCGGCCCGGCGCATGGAGTCCAACTTCACGAACGCCTACAAGGCGATGCCAGTCCGCGCCCGCCCGGCGTGAGACGATTCCCGACACCCCACCCCGGAGGCCGCACTCGATGACCACGCTGTCCGACCTGATCACGCAGGGCGTGAACACCGTCCGACTCAGCTACCCGGATCTGCATGGCATCGCCCGGGGCAAGGAGTTCCCGGCGGCGTACTTCGAGCACCTCGTGGAGGACGGCGCGGCGCACTGCGAGGCGATCATGACCGTCGACCTGCGCCACAACGTGGTAGCCGGGCCGGAGCACGGGTTCCAGGACATCGCCGCGCGGCCCGACCGGGACACACTCGTCCGCATCCCCTGGGACCCGACGGTGGCGTGGTGCCTGGCCGACCTGGAGCGGATGGACGGGACGCCCTACGGGGTCGACTCACGAGGTGTGCTGCGGCGTGCGGTGGCGGCGTTCGAGGCGCTCGACCTGGGCCTGACGCCGGTCATGGGCCCGGAGCTCGAGTTCTATCTGGCGTTGCCGGACGAGAACGCGCCGAACGGATACCGGAGGTACGTCGACAACGACAGCCATGTGTACACCGTGGGCAACGTGGCCGATCCGCAGGGCGTGCTGCGCGAGATGCTCCACGCGTGCGCCGACCTGGAGCTGGGCGCGTTCGCCGCCAACCACGAGTTCGGCCGCTCACAGTACGAGATCAACCTCCGCCACTCGCCCGCGCTGGACGCCGCCGACCGCGCCTTCCGGTTCAAGGACGCGGTCAAGGAGATATCGGCCCGCCGTGGCCTGCTGGCCACGTTCATCGGCAAGCCGTGGAACGACGACGAGGGCTCCGGGTTCCACCTGCACCTGTCGCTCGCCGACGAGCGCGGCAACAACGCGCTGGTCGGCCGCGGCAAGGACGGACTGTCCCAGGTGGCGATGCAGTTCATCGCCGGCCTGCTCGACCACGCCCCGGCCATGATGGCGTTCTTCAACCCGACGACCAATGCGTACCGGCGGATCCACGAGGAGGCCCTGGTGCCGACGCTGGTCTCCTGGGGCCATGACAACCGGCTGTGCCTTGCCAGGGTGCCGCGCGAGCGGGGCAAGGCCACCCGCGTCGAGCTGCGGCTGGGCGACGGCGCCGCGAACCCCTACCTGGCAACCGCCGCCGCGCTGTTCGCCGGCCTGGACGGCATCAAGCGCAAGCTGCGCCCTCCGGCGCCGGTGGCCGGCCTGATCTACGAGCTGCCCGAGGCCGAGAGGATGACCCCGCTGCCGCGCTCGTTCGAGGCTGCGCTGGAGGCGCTCGACGCCGACGACCTGATCAAGGAGTCGATGGGCGAGGAGCTCGTCAACACCTTCCTCGAGATCAAGAACTTCGAGCTCGACCGCTCCCACCGGTACGTGACCGACTGGGAGTGGCGCGAGTACACGCATCACCTGTGATGGCCGCCTTCGCGGAGTCGATCACCGTCGAAGATCTGGAGCGCGACCCGTACCCGGTCTACGAGCGGCTGCGGGCCGAAGATCCCGTGGCGTACGTGCCGTCGGTCGGACTGTGGCTGGTCACGCGCTGGGACGACGTCCAGCACATTGCGACGCATCCCGAGCTGTTCACCGCCGAGGTCGACTCGTCGCCGCTGGCGCGCACGCTGGGCGTCAACGTGCTGACGCTGGACGGCGATGCCCAGCGACGGATCCGGGCGACGATCGACCCGTCGATGCGGCCGCGGGCCGTCGAGGCGACGGCGCCGGACATCATCCTGCCGCTCGCCGAGCGGTATCTGGCGGCGTTCGAGGGGCGCGGCCATGCGGAGCTGATGAGCGAGTACTGCGAGCCGGTCTCGGTGCTCGCCCTGGGCCGCGTGATGGGGCTCGGCGACCTGGACGCGGAAACGCTGCGACGGTGGTTCGGCGATCTGGCGGCCGGCGGCTCGAACTTCGAGGGCGACCCGGAGAAGCAACGGCTGGGCGACGCCGCCAGCGCCGAGGTGGACGAGGTGGTCGGCCCGATCCTCGACCGGCTGGAGGCCGAGCCCGACGGCAGCGTGCTCTCCCAGATGCTGCACGAGCAGCCACCGGGCGGCCGTCTGACCCGGGCCGAGGTGCTGGCGAATCTGAAGCTGATCCTGCTCGGCGGCATGCAGGAGCCCGGCCACGCGCTGGGGATCACCCTCTGGGCGCTGCTCAGCCATCCCGACGCGCTGGCGGCGGTCCGCGACGACCGGGCGCTGGCGCGCGGCGCGGTCGAGGAGGCGCTTCGCTGGCACTCGCCGGTCGGCACGCAGACGCGGCAGGTGACCGAGGACGCCGAGGTGGGCGGGGTCACCCTGCAGCGCGGGGCCACGCTGGCGGCGGTGTTGTCCTCGGCCAATCGCGACGACCGCCACTGGGAGCGTGCGGGCGAGTTCGACATCAGCCGCCGCGGCGCGCACGCCGGCTTCGGCCTCGGCGCGCACCACTGCGCCGGCGCGCCGTTGGCGCGCCATGAGGTGCGTCTGCCGCTGGAGCTGCTGCTCGACCGGCTGCCCGGGCTGCGGCTCGACCCGGAGCACGAGGTCGAGCTGCGGGGATGGGAGTTCCGCGCCCCGACCGCCCTGCATGTGAGGTGGGCCTGATGCCCGCGTGGACGCCGGCGTTTCCCGCCGGCGAGCTGGGGATGGGCGAGATGAAGGAGTTCGACGATCGCGGTGAACCGGTGGTGGTCGCCCGCACCGAGGCCGGCCTGTTCGCATTCGAGGGCTACTGCACACACGAGGAATGCCCGCTCGCCGAGGGGATCCTCACCGACCGCGAGCTCGAGTGCTACTGCCACGGCGCGATCTTCGACCTGCGCACCGGCGAGGCGCTGGTAGGCCCCGCCCTCAGCTCTCTGCAGACCTTCCCGGTGCGGGAGCAGGACGGCGAGATTCAGGTGGAATTGTGACCGCCCGAATCTCCGCTATGCTCCGCGCGTACACGGAACGACTGTTTGGTTTGCGCACTCCTGCACTTCCCCAGCACGTTCGTACAAGTGAAGGGAGGTGTTTCTCCAGATGGCAACCGGAACAGTGAAGTGGTTCAACGAGACCAAGGGCTATGGCTTCATCGCCCCCGATGAGGGCTCGAAGGACCTGTTCGTCCACCACACGGGCATTGCCGGCACCGGCTTCAAGACGCTCGTCGAAGGAGCCAAGGTCGAATATGAGGCCCGCGAGGGCCAGAAAGGCCCCGAGGCGATCAACGTGACGCCGATCGGTTAGGAAGGGAGTTCGCGATCGCCGAAAAAGAGGAGAAGATCGAGCTCGAGGGCGAGGTCACCGAGGCGCTCCGGAACGGCATGTTCCGGATCACGCTGGACAACGGCCACGAGACGATCGGATACACCTCCGGCAAGATGCGCCGGTACCGGATCCGCATCTTTCCGGGAGACCGCATCAAGATCGAGCTCTCACCTTATGACCTGAACCGCGGCCGGATCACCTACCGCTACAAGTAGGGATCCGGCCGCGGCCGTCATCTAGAGCGAGAACCGGCCTTCTGCGACGATCGAGGCGGACCCGCCGACCTCGATCAGCTCCACCGTGTCACGGTCGCCCACCGCCCGGGCGAGCAGCGTGCTCGGGCGCCCGATCTCGGCGCCCTGCGAGATGGTCAACTCGTCCCCGGACGCGGCCAGGCCGTACCGCACCGCGTGCCATGCCAGCGGCCCCGCCGCCGAGCCGGTCGCCGGATCCTCGGGGATTCCCTCGGCCGGCGCAAACATCCGCGTCTTGAAGCTGGTGCCCGACCCGGCGAACACGCTGACGTTGGTGCCGATCAGGTCGTACTCGCGGATGAACCGGGCGATCGATCCCATGTCCGGCTGGTAGGAGGCGACGGCGGCCTGGTCGGGAAGCGCCGCGTAGATCTGCGCGAGACCGTTGTCGTAGATGTCCACCGGCAGCGCCGAGGAGAACCCCAGCGCCTCCTGCAACGCGCCGGCATGGACGAACGGCTCGGCCGTCGGCAGCGGCTGCTGCATCGTGCCCCCGCCCGGCCGCAGCTCGATCGGCACGATCCCGGCGCCCGTCTCCAGCCGCACGCGCTCCAGCCCGCGCTCCTGGCCGAGCAGGACGGCGGTGCCCAGCACCGGGTGGCCCGCGAACCGCAGCTCGCTGCTCGGCGTGAAGATGCGGATCCGGGCATCGCCCCCAGCCTCCGGCGGCAGCACGAAGACGCTCTCGGACAGGTTCAGCTCACGGGCCAGCGGCTGCATCAGCTCCGGCGGCACCTCCTCGCCCGAGGTGAACACGGCCAGCGGATTGCCCTCCAGCGGCCGCTCGGCGAAGACGTCCAGCACCACGTATCTCATCAACGGGCCTCCAGACTGAGCGCATCGGCGTAGGCGCGGCGGACGTCGGCCTCGGTCCACTCGCGCGGGTTGACGGTCAGGCAGTAGTCGGCCAGGGACAGCTCGACCAGCCGGTCGAGCCGCTCCTCGCCGACCCCGGCGCCGCGCATGGTCGGCAGCCCGGCCCGGGCCAGCAGCCGGCGGACGGCGGCGATCGCGCGGCTCCCGTCGCTGCGGTCTCCGCGATCGCCCAGCGCGTCGGCCACCCGCTCAAGCTGCGGGGCGCAGGCCGGCCGGTTGACCTCCAGCGTCTCGGCCAGGACGAGGCCGACGGTCAGCCCGTGCGGCAGCCCGTAGGTTGAGCCGATCGAGTGCCCCAGCGCGTGGTCGGCGCAGCAGTCGGAGAGGTTCATCGCCAGGCCGGCCATCAGGCTGCCCAGCGCCAGCTCGCGCCGCGCGTCGAGGTCGCCGCCGTCGCGGACAGCCGGCTCCAGCCCGGCGGCGACGTGACGGCACGCCTCCAGGCCGATGGCCGCCGACAGCACGCTGGCGTTGGAGGCGATCACGCCGCCGATCGCCTGCGCCAGCGCATCGACGCCGGTGTAGGCCGTTGCCTCGGGCGGCAGGCCGACCGTCAGCAACGGGTCGACCAGCGCGTGCTGCGCGCGCATCAGCGGATGCGCGACGCCGCGCTTGCGCCGCTCCACGGGATCGACCACGACGGCCCCGCCCGACACCTCCGAGCCGGTGCCGCTGGTCGTCGGGACGGCCACCAGGTCGACGCGCGGCGCCTCCACCTGCACCACCCCGTCGCAGAACCGCTCGAAGCTCTCGCCCTGACCGGCGACGAGCCGAGCGGCTTTCGCGACGTCCAGCGCCGAGCCGCCACCGACGCCGACGATCACCTCCGGCCGCGCCGCCTCCACCGCGCGGGCGGCGTCGGCGATCACGTCGAACGTCGGCTCGCCCGGCGGCTTGGCGTGCACGTCCATGCCTGCGATCGATCGCGCGACGGCGGGGATGCCGGCCACCGGTTCCTCGACGACGACCAGCACCCGGCGGCCGGCGACGACGTCCCCCAGTTCGGACACCACTCCGTCGCCGAAGCTGACACGGACGGGCAGCGCGGCCTGAAAACCAGGAATCATGGGGGGATTCTGTAACACATCGCCGGACGGCCCCGACTGGAGAGGTGACATGCACGAGCTTCCCGACGACTACCTGGAGACGGTCGACGCCCTGCATCGGCTGACCGTCTACGTCGTCTCGCCCGCCCAGCGGCTGGTCAACGGCGAGATCATCCTCCGCTCCCTGCCGGGCGGATTCGGCACCTACGAGTTCGGCGGCGGCACGGTCGTCCGGATCGAGGGGCGCGAGCTGGTGATCGACGGCGACCGGCCCCGGCGGGCGCCGATCACGACGCTGCGCGCGGCGGCCGAGCTGGCCGGGATCGAGCCGGACGTCGGCCAGGCCGACCAGTTCGACGTGCCGCCGCCCGGCGACCTCGACGAGCCGTTGCACGTCGGCGAAACGGCGTCGGCCGACCTCGCCCGCTGGTACGCCTTCGTCACCAAGGTGCTGGAGACGCTGCGCGCGGAGGCGGCCCAGGCCGACGACGCCAGCCCCGTGCGGATCTGGCCCGAGCACTTCGATGCGGCGATCGACCTGGGCGCCGACGCCGACGGGCGGCGGGCGACGTACGGCGGCTCGCCGGCCGACGGACACCACGCGCAGCCCTACCTCTACGCCTCGCCGTGGGGGGGACGGATCGACGCGTTCTTCGGCGACCCATCGTTCGCGGGCGCGTCGCTGACCCATGCGGAGCTGGTCGCCGCGGACGACCCGCACTCCGCCGCCCTGGCATTCCTGCGGCGCGCCCGGCGGATCGTCACCGGCCGCTGACCGGCATGCCTTGACTTTGTTGTGAGTGACTGCTAACTTCCGCCCATGGCGACGACGGGCACACGCAAGACAGCCGAGGAGCGCCGCGCCGCGGTGATCGAGGCCGCGGCCGCGGAGTTCGCACTGGCCGGGCTGGCCGGCACCTCGACCGACGACATCGCCCGCCGCGCCGGCATCTCGCAGCCGTACCTGTTCCGCCTGTTCCGTACGAAGAAGGACCTGTTCCTGGCGGCCATCGAGGACTGCTTCGACCGCACCACCCAGGTGTTCCGGGAGGCGGCCGCTGATGTCCCGCAGGAGCAGCGGCTGGAGGCGATGGGCATGGCCTACTGCGAACTGCTGCGCGACCGCACCCGGCTGATGATGCAGATGCAGTCCTACGCGGCGTGCCATGACCCCGAGGTCCGCGCCCTCGTTCAGCGCCACTACGGCGCACTGATGCGGTTCGTCGAGGACATCTCGGGCGCGGACGCCGAGCAGGTCCGTGCCTGGTTCGCGACCGGCATGCTGCTCAACGTCGCGGCGGCCATGGACCTGTCCTCGCTGGGCGAGGACTGGCCGAAGCGGCTGCTCGGCGACATGCTCGAGAAGTGGTGATTCCGACCCCCTTTTTTTCACCTCATTTGTGAGTAAGCACTCACTACTCAACCCCGAGAGGAGCTGACACATGACCGGAAGGCGCGCAACCATCTGGACGTTCGTCCTGACCAGCGTCGTGCTGTTCATGGTGGTGCTCGACAACCTCGTCGTCACCACCGCCCTGCCCACGATCCAGCGTGACCTGGGCGCGTCGATCGAGGATCTCGAGTGGACGGTGAACGCCTACACCCTGACGTTCGCCGTGCTGCTCTTGACCGGGGCAGCGCTGGGCGACCGCTTCGGCCGCCGGCGCATGTTCGGCATCGGCCTCGGCGTGTTCACGCTGGCGTCCGCCGCGGCGGCGCTCGCACCGGGCGTCGGCGAGTTGATCGCCGCCCGGGCCATCCAGGGCGCAGGGGCGGCGATGGTGATGCCGCTGACCCTGACGATCCTGTCCGACGCAGTCCCGCCCGAGCGGCGCGGCCTGGCGCTGGGCGGGTGGTCGGCGATCAGCGGCCTGGGCGTTGCGTTCGGCCCGCTGGTCGGCGGCGCCGTCGTGGAGGGCATCAACTGGCAGTGGGTGTTCTGGCTGAACGTCCCGATCGGCCTGGCCACCATCCCGCTGATCCGCGTGCGGCTGCGGGAGAGCTTCGGGCCCGACCGCACGCTCGACCTGCCCGGCCTGGCCCTGGCCAGCGCCGGCCTGTTCGGCATCGTCTGGGGGCTCGTCCGTGGCAACAGCCTGGGCTGGGCCGATCCCCAGATCGCCGGCTCGCTGGCGGCCGGCGCTGTCGTCCTCGCCGCCTTCGTCGCGTGGGAGCTGCGCACGGCCCGGCCGATGCTGCCGATGCGGTTCTTCGCCAGCCGGTCGTTCTCGGCCGCGAACATCGCATCGCTGTTCATGTACTTCGGGATGTTCGGATCGATCTTCCTGCTGACCCAGTACCTGCAGAACGTGCAGGGCGCCTCGCCGCTGGAGGCAGGGCTGAAGACGCTGCCGTGGACGGCGATGCCGATGCTGGTCGCGCCGATCGCGGGCAGCCTCTCCGACCGGATCGGCGGCGGCGTGCTGATGACCGCCGGCCTGGCGCTGCAGGCGATCGCCATCGGGTGGCTCGCCGCAGTGCTCTCACCGGCCGTGCCGTACGCCGACATCGTGCCGCCGTTCCTGCTGGCCGGCGTGGGCATGGGCCTGTTCTTCGCCCCGGCGGCCAACGTCGTCCTCTCCGCGGTGCGCCGCGAGGAGGAGGGTAAGGCGTCGGGCGCCTCGAACGCCATCCGCGAGGTCGGCGGCGTGTTCGGCGTCGCCGTGCTGGCGTCGGTGTTCAGCGCGCAGGGCGGGTACGGCTCGGCCGCGACCTTCACCGACGGCATCGTCCCGGCACTGACGGTCGGGTCGGTCGTGGTCGGCCTCGGAGCCCTCGCTGCGCTGGCGATTCCCAGCCCGCGCGGCGCCGCGCAGGCCGAGCCGGCGTCGGCGTAACGGCCTCGCTCCCCGGGCCTCCGGCAGCGGCCGGAGGCCCGGGCTCCCGCAGCGCAACCAGCAAGTAGCCTATGAGGCCGGATGCTCTTCCCCACCGCCACGTTCGCGATCTTTTTCCTGATCGTGTTGCCGCTGAACTGGCTCTTGATGCCGAATCAGCCGCGGTGGCGGATCTTCATCCTGGCGGCCAGCTACCTCTTCTACGGCTGGTGGGACTGGCACTACACGCTGCTGCTGGCGCTCTCGACGGTCGGCAACCAGTTCGCCGCGCGCGCCATCCACGCCACGGAATCGCCCAAGCCGCGCAAGCTGCTGCTCTGGGTTGCCATTCTGGGCAACCTGGCTGCACTCGGGTACTTCAAGTACTACGACTTCTTCCTCAGCTCAGCGCAGAACACGCTCAACGAGTTCGGGGTCGACTACACGCCGACGATCATCGGGGTCGCGCTGCCGGTCGGCATCTCGTTCTTCACCTTCCAGGCGCTGTCGTACGTCATCGATACGTATCGCGGGATCGTCAAACCGACGTCGTTGATGCGCTTCGCGGTGTACCTGTCGTTCTTCCCGCACCTGGTCGCCGGCCCGATCGTCCGCGCCTCCGAGTTCCTCCCACAGCTGACCCGTCCCCGCGACCCCCGGCGGATCGACGCCAGCCGCGCGTACTTCCTGATCCTGGGCGGGCTGTTCAAGAAGGTGGTGCTCGCCAGCTACCTGGGCTCGAACATCGTCGACCAGGTGTTCGGCGCGCCCGACCAGCACTCATCGCTGGAGATCCTGATCGCCATCTATGCGTACGCCGTGCAGATCTGGGCCGACTTCAGCGGTTACACGGACATTGCGATCGGCGTCGCGCTGCTGCTCGGGTTCCAGTTCCCGCAGAACTTCGATTCGCCGTATACCGCCACGTCCGTGCAGGACTTCTGGCGGCGGTGGCACATGACGCTCTCCAGGTGGCTCCGCGATTACGTCTACATCCCGCTCGGTGGCAGCCGCGGCGGCTCGCTCAAGACCTACAGGAACCTGCTGCTCACGTTCTTGCTCGGCGGCCTGTGGCACGGCGCCGCCTGGCGATTCGTGATCTGGGGTGCGATCCACGGCACGGCGCTGTCGGTGGAGCGGCTGTTCCGCGAGCGCGGGCGGGCCAATCCGCGGCCGGACACCGCGACCAGGCGCTGGATTCGCCGCTTCGTCACGTTCCAGGTGGTGTGCCTGGCGTGGGTCTTCTTCCGCGCCGACACGTGGGACACGGCCTGGGAGATGCTGGGCCGGCTGTTCACCGAGTGGGGCCAGGCCTCGCCGCTCGTCACCTTCGGCGTGGTGGCTGCCATCGCCGGCGGAATCGGCGTACAGTACGTCTCCGGGAGCGTGGTGCCCTGGCTGATGGAGCGCTTCTCTCGCGTCGGCATGGCCGGGCAGGCGGCGATGATTGCAGGCGCCCTTGTCGTGATCGACACGCTCGGTCCGCAGGGTGTGCCACCGTTCATCTACTTCCGGTTCTGACCCGATGACGGACGACAGCCCCCACCAGACGTCGAAGACCGTGTCGACGCTGCCGCCGGACGATGTCACGGAGCGGTTCGCCGTCCCCGAGCCTCCGCCCCGCCCGCGCCGCCGCGCGGATCGCTCGACCTGGTTCGGCAACCCGCCGCGCCGGCCGCTGGCCGCCGGCCATGTGGTGCTGATCACGCTGGCGGCGCTGATCCTGGGCGCACTGCTGAATGCGCGGGGGCTGCACAAGACCGCGCAGATCCAGGCTCCGGGGTGGCAGCGCGACGTGGCGCTGGACGTCACCGGCGGGCTGGAGACGGTCTCCGGATGGGTGTTGCTCGACCGTCCCCGCGAGTGGCTCCAGGACGCCGCGGGGCGCTCCGGCGACGACGCGATCGACACGGCGATCGTGATCCCCCCGCCCCACGTCACCCAGCCGGCGCCGAACAAGGGCAACGGACCGACCAAACCCGCGTCCGGGCCGCCGCCCAAGCCGGCGTTCAGCCCGCAGCACAAGCTGCGCGTGTGGACGGCCGGCGACTCGCTGGCGATCGTCCCCGGCCTGTCGCTCGACCAACTGGTGTCGAGCGCGCCGCAGATCAAGGCGATGGGCGTCGACGGGCAGGTGGCCACCGGCCTCGAGCGACCCGACGTCTACAACTGGTTCACCAGGATCCGGCAGGAGATGGCGAGCTCCTCACATCCCGACGCGGTCGTTCTCGCCTTCGGAGGCAACGATGACCACTCGTACATGACCGGCGGCCCGCCGGGCTTCGACGCGAGCGCATCCTTCCAGAGCAAGGACTGGGTCAAGGAATACCGCCGGCGGGTGGGCGGCGTGATGGACACCATCATCCAGCAGGGCGGCATCGTCTTCTGGATCGGGCTGCCGATCACCAGCGACGGCGGGCGGAACGAGCGCTACCAGTTCATCAACCGCCTCGTTTCCTACGAGGTCAACGAGCGGCCGGGCAAGGCGTTCTTCGTCAACACCTACGACCTGTTCACAGGGCCGAACGGCGGGTATGCCGACTACCTGCCCGACGCCGACGGCCAGCTCGAGCTGATGCGCCAGTCCGACGGCATCCACTTCACACCGGCCGGCGGCGAGCTGGTGGCCAAGCAGGTGGTCAAGCAGTTCCACGAGGCGTTCGACCTGACCAGCTGGCGGGAGGCCCGCCAGCGCGCCAAGGCGAACGGCGGCAGCGCCGGCAACTGACGGAGGAGTGTGCCAGGGGGTCAGGATCCTTGGCACATGTGCCAAGGATCCTGACCCCCTGGCACATCCGCTACTCGGCGCTCAGGGCGGGCTCGCCAACCGGCACCGCGTCGGCTGCTGCGGGCGGGCGCACCAGCACCAGGGTCGCGACGATGCCGATCGCCGCCATCACCGCGCACCACAGGAACGCGGCCTGGAAGCCATCGGTCGCCGCCGACAGCTGCACCAGCGGCTGCTGAGCGTGGATGCCGGCATTCGCCAGGTCGTCACTGGTCGTGGTGGTGGCCACCGTGACCAGCGCCGCCACTCCCAGGGCGCCGCCGATCTGCTGCGACGTGTTGATCAGGCCGGACGCGACGCCCGCGTCACGCTCGCGCACGCCTGCCAGAGCCGCGATCGTGTCCGGGACGAACGAGAATCCGAGCCCGACGCCGGTCAGCAGGAAGCCGGGCACCAGGTCGACCAGATAGCTGCCGCCGACCGAGACCTGCGTGAACCACAGCAGGCCCAGCGTGAGCAGCGCCATGCCGGTCGCCAGCACGCTGCGCGGCCCGAAACGGGTGACAAGCACCTGCGACGCGCCCGCCGAGAGGATGATCGTGACCGCGACCAGCAGATACGCGAAGCCGGTTCGCAGCGGCGAGTACCCCAGCACCTCCTGCATGTACAGCGACAGGAAGAAGAACATGCTGAAAATCGACGCCCCGATCAGGAACCCGACCACGTTCGCGCCGGTCACCGTCCCCGAGCGGAACAGCCGGAGCGGCAGCAGCGGCTGCGACGCCCGCGACTCGATCGCCACGAACGCGATCAGCAGGCCGATCGCCACGGCGAACAGCCCCAGCGTTCGGGCGCTCGTCCAGCCGTGCTGGTCGGTGCCGACCAGGGCGTACACGAACAGCGACAGCCCGCCGGTCACGGACACCGCGCCGGCGACGTCGAAGTTGCGGGTCATGCCGTCGATGCGGCTCTCCTTGAGCAGCACCGGCGAGAGGGCCGCGCAGCCCAGCGCGATCGGCACGTTGATGAAGAAGATCCACTCCCACGACACGGCGTCCGTGAGGATGCCGCCGAGGAGCACGCCCGCGGCGCCGCCCAAGCCGGCGATGGCGCCCCAGATGCCCAGCGCCTTGTTGCGCTCGGCACCCTCCTCGAAGGTGGTGGTGAGGATCGACAGCGCGGCCGGTGAGATGATCGCCGCGCCCAGGCCCTGGACGGCCCGCGAGCCGATCAGGAAGCCGCTGGACGGCGCAAGGCCGCAGGCCAGCGAGGCGACGGCGAACAGCACCAGGCCGACCATGAACACGCGGCGCCTGCCCAGCAGGTCGGCAGCGCGACCCCCCAGGAGCAGGAAGCCGCCGAATGTCAGGGCGTATGCGCTCGCCACCCACTGCAGCTGCCGGACGTCGAAGTCCAGCGACGCCTGGATCGAGGGCAACGCCACATTGACGATGGACACGTCCAGGACCACGATGAACTGCGTCGCACACAGCAGTACGAGAGCCAGCCAGCGGCGGTCATCGGATGAGTTGCTCATTCCTGACCTCCATGTTGTGCAAGAAACGGAACACCAATTCCGGTACAATACGGAACGGTCGTTCCGTCTGTCAAATGGCACCCACCACACCCTCACCCCGGAGATCCGACGCCCGCGCGAACCGCGCGCGGGTGCTCGCGGCCGCCGCCGCGTGCTTCTCCGAGGACGGAATGGACACCCAGATGGTCGACATCGCGCGCTCTGCCGGCGTCGGCATCGGCACCGTGTACCGCCACTTCCCCAGCAAGGATGCGCTGGTCGCGGCGCTGGCAGCCGACTGCCTGACGGGGCTGCTGGCGAAGGCGACGATCTCGCTCGAGGATCCCGATCCGTGGAACGGCCTGACCGAGTTCGTCTGGTACGCGACGGAGCGCCAGGCGACCGACCGGATCGCGTCGGAGGCGGCCACCGGCGAGCTGCGCGGCGAGGCCGCGCGGTGCAGCGGGCGGCTGTTCGAGACGCTGGTCGCACTCGTCCTGCGCGCGCAGGCGGAGGGGTCGGTGCGCGACGATATTGCCGCGCCCGACGTCGTGCTGATGCTCAAGCGCACGGGCATGTCGCTGCGCGGGTGGCAGGAGCTGGGCTTCGACTGGCGCGGCTACGTCAAGGTCGTGCTGGACGGCCTGCGTGCGGAGCCGGTGCGTGCCTGATCCGGTCTACTGGACGCGGCCGGCCGACGGCGCACCCGCCGGGGCGATCGTGCTGATGCACGGCCGCGGCGCCGACGAACACGACCTGAGCCCCCTGCTCGACGTGCTCGACCCGGGAAGCCGGATGGTCGGCGTGTTCCCGCGAGGGCCGCTCTCGCTGCCGCCGGGCGGTGCCCACTGGTACGTCGTCCCGCGAGTCGGGTATCCCGACCCCGATACCTTCGCCTCGACCATGGCCCAGATGGGGCCGTTCCTCGACCGCCTGCCCGAGATCACCGGCGTGCCCTGGGAGCGAACGATCATCGGCGGCTTCTCGCAGGGAGCGGTGATGTCGTACGCGCTCGGCCTGGGCGCAGGCCGGCCCAGCCCTCTGGGGATCATCGGGCTCTCTGGGTTCATCCCCACCGTCGAGGGCTTCCGGGTCGACCTCGACTCGCGGCCGGGCCTCCCGGTGGCGATCGGGCACGGCTCGCTCGACCCGGTGATCAGCGTCGAGTTCTCCCGCCGGGCGCGCGACCTGCTGACCACGGCCGGCCTCGACGTCACCTACCACGAGGACGCTTTCCCGCACACCATCGACCCGGCCTTCGTGCCGCAGCTGCGTGGCTGGATCGAGCGGCGGCTGGCCGCCTGAGCGTCCGTTCCGCTGGCGCGACGGCGAGCGGCTGATCCGCTTCGGTCGGGGCTCGGCGGGCGAGGTCACGGCGCTGCTGGGAGATCTCGGATTCGGCGAGTTCGCGCTGCTCACAACACCCCGCGCGCAGCACCAGGCGCCCGGGCTGGCGGGGTCGGCCGCAGTCGTCGTCCACGTGCCGCCGGGCCAGGTGCCGGACGCCGCGGCGGCGGTCGCGGCGGACGCGGGCGGCCTGCCGCCGGTCGCACTGGGCGGCGGGCGGGTGGTCGACACGGCCAAGGCGATCGCGGCGGTGGCCGGCGTCCGCTGCGCTGCCGTGCCGACGACGCTCGCCGGCGCCGACATGAACGGGCACCACCGGACGCTGCCCGGTCACGAGCAGGGCCCGCACGCCCGCCCGGCACTGGTCGTCTACGACCCGGCGCTGGCCGCCTCGCAGCCCGACCCGGAGCTGGCCGCGTCAGCGATGAACGCGCTCGCCCACGCCGCCGAGGGTCTGATCACGCCGCGCGCGAACCCGGTCTCAGAGGTCGCTGCGCTGCGCGCCGCGCAGCTGATCTCGTCCGGCCTGCGAGCGCCCGTTGTCGACCGCGACGCGCTGGCGCTGGGCGGGATGCTCGGCGGGTACGTGCTGGGCATGACCGGCTTCGCGGTGCATCACGTCGTCTGCCAGACGCTCGTGCGCACGGCCGGCACTCCGCACGGCATCACCAACGCGATCGTGCTGCCCCACTCCATCGCGTTCCTCGGGCCGCGCGCGCCGCGGGAGATGGGCCTGCTCGGGGAGGCGCTCGACGTCGACCCGGGGGCCCTTGCAGCCCAAACCGGACAGACCCGGCTTCGCGAGCTGGGGGTCGAGCGGGAGCGGCTGGCGGAGGTGGCGGCGGCGGCCGCCGGACGTCCGGAGCTGGGCGGAACCCCGGGCGGGGCGCCTGTGGAAAAAGACCTGGAGGCTCTGCTCAACCACGCCTGGTGACAGATGCGCTAGCATCTGACTGCAGGCGCAAACCGACAGGCGGGGCGATGCGCTACCCGTTCGACCAGTGGATCGATACGGGCTCCGATCTGTTGGGCTGGTCCAACACGGCGGGGAGCGGCGCTTGAGCGGCGTGCTGGCCCATCGCCTTCTGACCGAGCGGGACCTGCGGCGGGACGCCGGCCGGCTGTGCGACCAGGTCTTCAACGCGACGTCCGACGGGATCGTCATCTCCCACATCGAGGACGGCCATATCGTTGCGGCAAACGACGCGTTCTGCGAGATCACCGGCCATCCTCGCGACGAGGTGCTGGGCAGCACCAGCATCGAGCTGGGAATCTGGCACGACCCGGCCGACCGCGACCGGCTGACCGACGCGATCCTCGAGCACGGGTCGGTGACCGGCATCGAGGTGCGCGGCGTGACCCGCCACGGCGACCTGCGCGACGCCGAGGTGTCGGGCCAGGTGGTCGAGATCTCCGGGCAGCCGCTGCTCCTGATCGCTGTCCGCGACGTCACCCGGCGCAAGCTGGCGGAGCGCGAGCGCGACCGCCTACTGGCCCGCGAGCACGAGGCGCGGATGCGCGCCGAGGCGGTCTACGCGCAGCTGGAGACGCTGGTATCCGCCGCCCCCGTCGGCATCGCGCTGGTCGACCGCCAGCTCCGGTACCTGCATACCAACCGCGTGCTGGAGGACGCGGTGCCCGACCACCGCCGCGCACTGAGGCCGTTCCTGGCCGACGTGCTGGACAGCCGGCAGGCGATGGTCAACGTCGAGCTGACAGGGCCGCAGGGCACCTGGCTGGGATCGTTCTCGCCGGTGGTGCACGAGGTGGACGGCGTGCTCGGCATCGGCGTCGTGGTCGTGGACATCACCGAGCGGAAGCGCGCCGAGACCAGGCTGCGCGAGAGCGAGGAACGGATGCAGCGCGCGCTCGCACAGCTGCTGCGCGCCGAAGAGGACGAGCGCGAGCGGATCGCGACCGACCTGCACGACGACACGATCCAGGTGATGGTGGCGACGCTCTACTCGCTCGACCGTGCGCAGCGTGGTGCGACGGCGCTGCCGGAGGACACGGTCGCACGGATCCGCGCGGCGCGGGAGACGCTCGAGGACGCCATCGGACGCGCGCGCGGGCTGGCATTCGAGCTGCGGCCGCCGCTGCTGGAGGCCCAGGGCCTCGCCGCAGCGGTGCGCGCGCTGGCCGCCTACCGCGCGTCCGAGGCCGGTTTCAACTGCAGGGTGACGGCGACGGCGAAGCGATTCCCCGCGGCGACCGAGGTGCTGGCGTTACCGGTGCATCGCGGAGGCGCTGGCCAACGCCGCCAAGCACGCGCGGGCGGACACCGTCACCGTGCGCATCGGCTACCGGCGCGGCCGGCTGACGATCGACGTGCGGGACGACGGGCGCGGGTTCCGCGCGGAGCGGCCCCTCCCCCGCTCCATCGCGCACTTCCATCTCGGGCTGGGGGTGCTCAAGGAGCGGGTGAGGCTGGCGAACGGGGACATCGAGATCGAGACGGCGCCCGGAGAGGGCACGCGGGTGGCCATCTCGTTGCCGACGGAGGAGCGCAGCGCGTAGGTGGGGGACGGGGTCTGACCCTCTTTGTTGCCTCGTGCAACAAAGGGGTCTGACCCCGTTGTTGCACCACCCGCAGTGGCTAGCCTCGATCGCGCCGGATT
This sequence comes from uncultured Actinomycetes bacterium, assembly GCA_963720885.1. Lineage (GTDB taxonomy): Bacteria > Actinomycetota > Thermoleophilia > Gaiellales > JAICJC01 > DATLLN01. The sequence goes on from CAVRGW010000005.1 coordinate 780,594, forward strand.
CGCTCGAGGTCGAGGTCGCGCATGACGGCGTGCATCACCTCGTCCGAGATCTCGCCCGAGCGGCGCATCGACACGACCGCCCCGCACTCGGCCTCCAGCAGCTCGGACATCCGCTAGCGTCGGCGACGCAATGTTGCGCGAGTTCACCGACGCCGCCGAGTTCGCCGAGGCAGCCGCACCGCTGCTGCTGTCGGACGTCGGCCGGTACAACCTGATGCTGGGCATCAGCCACACGCTGGTGACCGCACCGGGGCGGTATCCGGAGCGGCGGCTGTGGGTGGTCGAGGACGCATCGGGAGTCGTCGGCGCCGCCCTGCGCACGCCGCCGTTCCACCTGCTGATCGCGGGCTCGGTCGAGCCGCTCGCCGCGACCGGGCTCGACGTCCCGGGCGTGAACGGCGCCGAGCCAGAGGTGCACCGTTTCGCCGCGGCGTGGGTGGCGGCGACGGGCGGCACGTCGTCCGTGCACCTGCGCCTGGGCGTCCACCGCCTCGACCGCGTCGAGAACGTGCCGGTGCCGTCCGGCCACATCCGCCGCGCCGAGCCGGCCGACCGCGACCTGCTGGTCGGCTGGATGCTCGATTTCACCCGCGAGGCCGGGCTGCAGGGCGACGAGGGCCACGCCTCCGAGTCGGTCGACGCGAAGCTCGGGAACGGCGACGACCTTGTCGTCTGGGAAGACGACGGTGCGGTGGTGTCGATGTCCGGGTCGTCGTTCGCGCCGCCCGGGTGCGCCCGCGTCGGTCCGGTGTACACGCCTCCCGCCCAGCGCGGCCGGGGTTACGCGACCGCCCTGGTGGCCGAGCTCAGCCGCCGCCTGCTCGGAGCCGGCCGCTCACCGTGCTTCCTCTACACCGACCTTGCGAACCCGACCTCCAACGGGATCTACCGCAGGATCGGCTACCGGCACATCTGCGAGGCGGCCGAGGTCGATCTGCGCTCCGCTGTCTCCTGAGAAGACTTCCGCCCGATCCAGCGAATAGGATCGGTTGATGGAAGCCTGGCTGAGCCAGCTCTGGGATGCGATGACGGCGGTGTCGCTGCCGCTGCTGATCCTTGGCCTGGCGTTCCAGACGGGGCAGACGCTGCTCGTCGCCCTCGCCTGGCGGAACATCCTGCGCGCCGCCTATCCGGCCGCCGGCGTCACGTACCGGCCGATCGCCGGCTACTACGCGGGCGGCAACGGCCTGAACGCGATCCTCCCGGCGTCCGCGGGCACCGTCGCCATGCTCGGCCTGTTCCGGGCGAACATCGCCGGTGCGACGGTCGCGGGCGTGGTCGGTGCCACCGTCGTCCAGAACATCTTCTTCGTGATCATCGCGGTGCTGGTCTACGCCTGGCTGTTCCTCAGCGTCGCCGGGTCCTTCGAGGTCGAGCTCGGATGGTTCGCCGACCACTGGCTGCTGACTCTGGCGATCGTCGTCGTCGCGGCCGTGGCGCTCACGATCGTCATCCGCAAGGCGTGGAACCGGCTGCGGTCGACGTGGGAGAACGCCAAGGAAGGCGGCAACATCCTGGCCGACCGGCGCAAGTTCATGATCCAGGTGGTTGGCGTCGAGGCCCTGTCCTACATCTCCCGGATGGGCGTCAACGCCACGTTCATGTACGCCTACGACATCCCCGTCACGGTCGAGAACGTCTTCCTGATCGTCGCCTCGTCGTCCATCTCCTCCACGGTCGCCATCGCGCCGGGCGCCGTGGGCGCACAGACCGCGATGACCAACGTCGTGCTCAAGGGCGTCGCCCCCTCGGCGACGATCAGCGCCTACGCCGTCGGGCAGGCGATCATCACCACAGCATGGAACGCGGCGTTCGGCCTGACGCTGCTGGCCGCCACCATCGGCTGGAAGGAGACCCGGGCGCTCGTCCATGTCCGCAAGAAGAAGGACGGCGACGACGCAGACGCCGACGCGACGGCGGTCGACGAAGGGGCTCCACCTGCCGTTTGACCTGCCGGCGGGGGCGCGGATCCTCCGCGAGGACGGCCCCGGGCCGTTCACCACTCGTGTGCTCTACGAACTGGCCGACGGCCGCCGCCTGGAATGGAGCTCGCGGCGCCACCGAAAGCGCCGGCCTGCCGGCGGCGGCTACTGGGCGCCCGGCCGCCTGGGCTGGTGGATCGCCGCGCTGTTCGCGGTCGGCTCGTTCTGCTTCATCCTCGGCTCCGTGCCGGGCTACGCGTCGCTGGTCGGCGTCCATCCCGACGCGATGACCTACTTCATCGGCTCGATCTTCTTCACCTCGGCGTCGTACCTGCAGTTCGTCGAGTGCATCAGCGCCCCGTCGGACGGCGGCGGGCATCGCCGCTGGTTCGCCGTCCAGCCGACCCGAATCGACTGGTGGGCGACGGCGATCCAGCTGGTCGGCACGATCTTCTTCAACTTCACCACGTTCGACGCGTTCGCCCAGGGGCTGACCGCCAAGGCCGAGGACCTGGTCGTGTGGACGCCGGATGCGCTGGGCTCGATCTGCTTCCTGGTGTCGAGCCAGCTGGCCTACGCCGAGGTCGGGCACCGCTGGATCTCGTGGCGCCCACGCGACCTGGGTTGGCGGATCGCCGCGATCAACCTGCTGGGCTCCGTGCTGTTCGGCATCTCGGCGATCGCGGGATGGGTGCAGCCGTCGACCGGCGACCTGCTGAACGCCGCGCTGGACAACTCGGGCACGCTGCTGGGCGCCGTCTGCTTCCTGCTGGGCGCCGTCTGGATGATGCCCGAGGGCCAGTCCGACGGAGATGGATGACTCAGCGCGCCGGGGCGACGAGGGCGCGCGCCCGCGCAGCCTTGACCTCCGCCGACAACGTCGGCAGGTCATAGCTCCCGTTGTGGCGCAGACCGTTGATGAAGAAGGTCGGCGTGCCGGAGACGCCGCTCAGGTCGGCGGAGTCCACGTCCTCCGCGATCCGGTTGGCAGCGCTCCGCCGCTGCACGGTGTCCCGCATCCGCTCGACGTCGAGGCCCAGCTGATCGCCGTAGCCCAGGAGGTCGCGGATCCGCAGCGACCCCTGGTTGGCGAGCAGCAGATCGTGCATCTCCCAGAACGCACCCTGGTCGGCGGCGGCCTCGGCCGCCTCAGCCGCCAGCTGCGCGTTCGGATGGACGTCGTTCAGCGGTAGGTGCCTCCACACGTACCGCACGTCGCCGTGGTCGGCCAGCAGCTCACGGATCACCGACTCGGCCTGCCCGCAGTACGGGCACTCGAAGTCGCCGTACTCGACAACGGTGACCGGCGCGTCGGCCGGACCGCGGATGTGATCGCGCTCGTCGTCCACCGGCACCGCCAGGTCGACGATCGCCTCGGAGGTTCCCACCAGCGCCCGCAAGCGCAGGCGCAGCGGCAGCCGCGCAGTCGCGCGAAACAGCAGCCACGTGCACGCGGACGAGATCAGCGCAGCGCTGAGCACCCCCAGCTTCGCCTCCTCGAGCTGCTCGCCATTGAACGCCAGGGTCGCGATCAGGATCGACACGGTGAAGCCGATGCCGGCGATCGCTCCTCCGCCGACGACCGCCGCCCAGCCGACCGGCGGGCGCAGGGTGCCGCGGCTGAGGACGGTGACCAGCCACGCGGTGCCGGCGACGCCGATCGGCTTGCCCGCCACGTAGCCGACCAGGATCCCGATGGTGATCGGCGAGGTGAACGCCCGCGAGAGGAAGCTGCCGTCGATCACGATGCCAGCGTTCGCCAGGGCGAACAACGGGACGATCACGTAGCTCGTCCAGGGGTGGAAGACCTCCTGCAGCCGAACGTTCGGGGAGATCGCGGTGCGCACGCCGGACTGCGCCGAGCGCGCCAGCTCGGGAGTCGGCTGCTCGCGGAACGCGCGGAACAGATCGGTGGCACGCTCGAGGTCGCCTCGCGCGGCCGGCGACGCGTACACCAGCAGGCCCATCATCAGGCCGACGACGACGGGGTCGACTCCCAGACTGCTCGACTGCCAGCCAGGCGGCCACGCCGAGCACCGCGTAGACCGGGCCGATGTGGAGGCCGAACAGCCGCATCGCCAGGATCACGGCGAGCACGCCGAGCGCGACCATCAGCGGCCCGGCGACCACGTTGTCGCTGTAGAAGAGGGCGATCACCGTCAGCGCGACGACATCGTCGACGATGACGACGGTCAGCAGGAACGCCCGCAGCCGTTCCGGGAAGCGCGGTCCGACCAGGGCCAGCATGCCGAGCGCGAACGCGGTGTCGGTGGACATCGCCGTGCCCCATCCCGACGCCGACGAGTCGCCGGCGTTGATCGTCGAGGTAGATCAGCACCGGCACGGCCATCCCGCCCAGCCCGGCGAGCACGGGCAGGGCGACCCGCCGGCGCTGGCGCAGCTCGCCCATGTCGAACTCGCGGCGCGCCTCCAGGCCGACGACGAAGAAGAACAGGGTCATCAGGCCGCTGTTCAGCCAGCCGCGGAGGTCGAGCGCGATCGTGTGGTCGCCCAGCCGGATCGCCAGCTCGGTCGTCCAGACGTCGTCGTAGGACGACGCGTCGACGTTGATCCAGAGCAGCGCGGCGACGGTCGCCAGCAGCAGCACGCCGGCGCTGCCCGTCTCGGTGCGCAGGAACTCGCGCAGCGGCGTCTCCAGGTTGCGCGCCCAGGCGGTCTTGCCGGACAGCGGGCCGGTGCTGTTCATGTCGGCCATTGCCTCAGCAGTGTGCCAGCGCTAGGGCATTCGCGGCTGGAACGCGTGCATCTCGTCCTGACCGGGCTCGACGCAGCCCCAGCTGCGACTCCGGCACCTCGTTCCAGGCGCCGGGCAGGTCGCCGAGCGGCTCCGAGACAACCAGCCGGGACTCGTCCGAGAGCTCGGCCAGCGCCGGCACCTCGGGGTGCAGCTCCCGCAGCTGGTCGATGCGGGTGCTGTAGAACAATGAGCGCGACTGGCCCTCGCTGGAGTAGCGGAAGGCCCAGATCCGCTCGCCGTCCGAGGTGGCCACGGTCATCTGGATCGGATGCTCGACGCCGCGGGCACGGCCGGCCTGCCTCGACGAGGCCGACCATCCGCTCGACCGCGGCGGGCGGGTCGTCCTCGAGCCCGAACGTCAGCGCCAGGTAGAACATCGTCTCGCTGTCGGTCGTTCCCTCGATCGACGGGAACAGGTCGGGGTCGACCGCCATCCGCAGATCGTGCATCGACTTGTCGAACTCGCGGATCGCGCCGTTGTGCATCCACAGCCAGCGGCCGTGACGGAACGGGTGCGTGTTCGTCTCCTGGATCGCGCCGCCGGTGGACGCCCGGATGTGCGCGAAGAACAGCGGCGAGTCGATGCTGGCCGCCACCTCACGCAGGTTCCGGTCGTTCCAGGCTGGATGGATGCTGTGGAACGTCCGCGGCCGGCCATCCCCGTCCTCCGTGTACCAGCCGACGCCGAAGCCGTCGCCGTTCGTCGTGGTCGGCGCCCATCCGCGAATGCAGGCTCTGGTCGACCAGCGAGCGGGCGGGTTTGACGAGGAACTCTTCGAGGCGGATCGGCGATCCCGAGTAGGCGAGCCAGCGGCACATCAGGGGGTCCTCTCTGTCGTCGTCATCAGCGGGCCAGCCCATTCGCCCGCATCGCCCGTCGGTAGGCGACAGCGACCGCGTCGAACGTCAGATGCAGCTCGTCGGCGAGGTCGAACGGCACCTGTTCGGGTCGCTGCGACTCGACGATGCGCTGGTCCTGGTTGAAGATCGTGTCCTCGAACGACTGCAGCACATCGGGCGGCTGGTCGAGGTCGTAGTTTCGGCCCATCACGACGTAGCCGACGCACTCGCTGGCGCTCACCGGCTGCGACGCGAACAGGTACAGCATCCCCTTCTCGCCGCCCCAGCCGAGCCGCAGCACGATCGTGTACGGGAGGTGCAGCTGGTACACGGAGCGGCGTTCCGGCGCCTGCTCCGTCCTCGTTGGCGAAGACGGGGAACTCGTCGGTGTTGGCCGCCTCGGGGCGGACCACCCGGTAGTGCAGGACGTGGCCTTCGGTCTCGACGCTGTGCTGCGGCACGACCGGACGCTCGGGGTCGCCCAGCAGGCCCGGATGCACCCAGGGGAAGTGGCCGAAGTCAGTGAAGTTCTCGAGCTGGCGGGAGGCGTCCGACGACCAGCGGTACGGGCCGGCGTTGACGACGACCCAGCCGTCGCGGCCGAGCTCGGGCGCATCGGGCAGCTCGAACCGCGGCTCCTCCAGCGCCACCCAGATCAGCCCGAACCGCTCGGTCGCACGAAACGCCGGGATCCGCGCCTTGGCAGGCACCCGGGTCGGGATCCTCCAGCTGGGGAATCGCCGCACACCTGCCGTCGGCCCGGTAGCGCCAGCCGTGGTACGGGCAGACGATCTGATCGCCCCGCGTCCAGCCGAGTGACAGCGCCGTGCCGCGATGGATGCAGATGTCCGAGACGGCGTGCAGCCGGCCCTCCGTCCCCCGCCACAGCGCCAGCGGCTCGTCCAGCAGCATCGTCCCGTACGGCGCGTCGGTGACGGCGTCCGCGAACGCTACGGGGTGCCAGCACGCCCGCAGCGCCTGCATGTCGGGGGCTGCGGTGGGCGCGTGCACGGGAGGAATCTACCGGGTTGCGGGCGCAGCGCCGGCGGGCATGCCGAGCGCCACCGCGGCGGCCGCGATGGAGCCGGCGACCGCCAGCAGGAACGATGCGTCGACGCTCACGTGCGTGATCAGGTTGCCGCCGACCGCGGCGCCGAATGCGAGGCCGGTGACGATCGCCGTGCTCGCCCAGCCGAACACCTCGGCCTGGGTGCCCGGGATCGCGGTGTGCTCGATGATGCCGTAGGTGATGGCGAAGCTGGGTGCGATGGGCATGCCGGCCAGGAACATCAGCACGGACATCGTCACCATCGAGTCGGCGGCCAGCGGGACGAGCAGGGCCACGGCGAACAGCCCGGAGAGGATGCGCAGCCGGCGAACGCCGTTCTCGGGCGCGTGGCCGCCGGCGAGCAGCCCGCCGAACAGGCTGCCGGCCGACCAGGCGGACAGCGCCACGGCCCCCAGCGACCGGCCCCCGTGATCCTCGGCGAAGGCGGGCAGCGCGACCTCGACCGCGCCGAACGCCAGGCCGAAGCCGATGCTGAAGGCCAGCACCAGCCGGACGCCGGCCGGGCGCAGCGCGGCCAGCGGATGCCGGGGCGGCTGGTTCTCGTGGACTCGCGGCGCGCGCAGCGCCGGGTGCAGCGCGAAGCCGACCACGCCGAGACCCGACAGCACCGCGGCGGCGACGATTGCCGCATCGGCCGAGAACGCGGCGACGACGACGCCGACGATCAGCGGCCCGGACACGAAGATCAGCTCCTGCACCGTCGCCTCCAGGCCGAACGCCGTGGAGAGCTGTCGCGGCCCGTCGGTGACCCGCGGCCAGATCGTCCGCACGGTGGAGCCGATCGGCGGGAAGCAGGCGCCGGAGACGAACGCGGCGAACACGAGCACACCGATCGGCGCATCGACCAGCGCGCACACCAGCAACACGGCCAGCGAGGCCGGGTGGGCGACTCCGTAGGCGAGCAGCACGCGGCGCGGCGGGTAGCGGTCGATCAGCCGCCCGCCGATCGGCGCCGTCAGCGCGGCGGCGACGGAGTTGGCGGCGGACGCCAGGCCGGCCTCGCCGTACGTACCTCCCAGCGACCGGACGAGCAGCACCAGGGCGAGCGCCATCATGCCCATCGGCAGCCGGCCGAGCACGCCCCACACCACGAGGCGACGCACGTCGTGCGTCGAGAGCAGCTGGCGGTAGCCCCGGATCCCTGCGACGACGGCAGATACCGGCATGCCCGTCATCATCGCCGGGGCGGTCGCCGGGCGCGCCGGTCCTCAGCCGTCGCCGCGGCGGCGCATCTCGTCGGAGGAGCTCGCCGGGCACGAGGAGTGGCCGCGTCAGCGCGCGGCTTCGAACAGCGCCGCCTGGCCCTGTCCGACGCCCACGCACAGCGTCGCCAGGCCGTAGCGGCCGCCCCGGCGGCGCAGCTCGTGCACCAGCGAGACGACCAACCGTGCGCCGCTCATCCCGAGCGGATGGCCGAGCGCGATCGCCCCGCCGTTGACGTTCACGCGGTCGGGGTCGAGCCCGAGCTGCCGGATCACCTCGACGCTCTGCGACGCGAATGCCTCGTTCAGCTCGATCAGGTCGATGTCCTCCACCGCAACGCCGGTGCGCTCGAGCAGCTTGCGCACGGCCGGGACCGGCCCGATGCCCATCACCCGGGGATCGACGCCTGCGACCGCGCTGCCCCGGAAGCTGGCGATCGGCCGAAGCCCGAGTTCGCGTGCCCGCTCCTCGCCGGCGACGACCAGCGCGGCGGCGCCGTCGTTCATCCCGCTCGAGTTGCCCGCAGTGACGCTGCCGCCCTCGCGAAACGCCGGGCGGAGCGTCGCCAGCTTCTCCGCGGTCGTCTCAGGCCGCGGGTGCTCGTCGCCTGCGAGCTCGTCGAGCAGCGACCAGCTCGTCGGCGAACCGACCCGCCTCCTGCGCCTCGGCCCAGCGCCGCTGGGAGCGCAGGGCGAACGCATCCTGATCCTCCCGCGACACGTCGTAGCGCTCGGCGACGTTCTCGCCGGTCTCCCCCATGCTCTCCAACGGGATCATCGCCTCCAGCCGCGGGTTCGGATACCGCCAGCCGAGCGTCGTGTCGTACACCGTCCTGTGGCCGCGCGACCACGCGTGCTCGGGCTTCGGCATGGACAGCGGCGCCCGCGTCATCGACTCGACCCCGCCGGCGACGAACAGGTCGCCGTCTCCGGCCATCACAGCATGACAGGCCGAGACGACGGCGGACAGGCCGGACGCGCACAGGCGGTTCACGGTGACGCCGGCGACCGACTGCGGAAAGCCCGCCAGCAGCACCGCCATCCGCGCGATGTCGCGGTTGTCCTCCCCCGCCTGGTTGGCGCACCCGAGGTACACGTCCTCGACGTCGCCGGCCTCGACCCCGAGCGTTCGACGGCTGCCCGCACCGCGACGGCGGCGAGGTCGTCCGGGGCGGACCCCCGCCAGCGCGCCGCCGTATCGGCCGATCGGCGTTCGCACCGCGGACAGGATGACGGCGGTCTGAGGAGCGCTCACCGGGCGAACACTAGAGCGGGCCGATCGGGTTGTCGCCGAACGGCGACGTGCGGCGCAGCCACTCCGCCAGGAACGGGTCGGCGATGCGATAGCGGCCACGCCCCTCCGGCACCGGCTCGACGAAGCCCAGCCGGCGCAGCTTGTCGAGCGCGCGCGACGCGGCTCCGCCGCCGCTGATCCCCAGTCGCTTGAGCAGGGCCTTGGACGTCGCCCCCGAGCCGCCGCTGGCGACGATCGCGTCCAGCATCCGGCCGAGGTTCTCGTCGTCCGCGATCAGCGCGTCGAACTGGTCGCGGATGCCCGCCAGCAGCAGCGCCGGCTCGAGTGCCGCCTCGACGGACACCAGATCGATCGAGCCGCCGAACGCCGTCTCCTCCCACACCTGCCAGGACAGCTGCTGGGTGCGCTTGGGATGGCCGCCGGTCGTGTTGAGGATCAGGTCGACCGCCGTGTCCGACGCCGGCTTGCCGGTCGCCTCGAAGCTGAGCGTCAGGAAGTCGAAGAACTCGGTGCGGTCGATGTCCGGCAGCGCCATCTCCACCGCCTGCTGGTAGAGCGGCTCCTCGCTGTTGCGCAGCAGCATCGCCAGCGCCTCCCGGATGCTGCCGGTGAATAGCATCGAGACATTCTCCGCGTCGATGCCGGTGAGGGCGTCGCGGATGATCGTCAACGGCTGGCCGGGGCAGCGGTTGAGCCGCTGGAACTCGTCGAAGATGATCACGATGCGGTCGGACATCCGCCGCAGCACGAGCAGCTGGGCGAACAGCAGCTGCTCGTCCTCGGCAGGCGTCGTCTTCCCCCTGCCCCGGATGCCCGCCTGGACGACGCCCAGGTTGATGCGCAGCTCCTTCTCGACGGCGTTGATCTCGGCTCGGCCGATGCGGCGCAGATCCTGCGACGGATGCGCGTCGATGGCGTGGCGGACGGCGGAGATGAACGCCGGGATGCTGGATGCCCGCTGGAGGTTGACGTACACGGCGTCGAACGGCGGCGCGTCCGGCCCGTGACGGCGCGCCAGCTCGCTGATCAGGCGCACCGCGAACGACGTCTTGCCAGTGCCGCGCGGCCCGAACAGCGCGATGTTCGTCTTGGCCTTCAACCGCAGGGCGACGCGCTCGGCGAACTCGTCGCGGCCGACGACCTGGCGTGGGTCGGACAGGGCGTCCGTCCAGGTGAACGGGTTGAGGGCGGGCATCGGTCACAGCCTAGCAGATCGTCCCGGTTTCCGGGATCATACTATCCCGTTTTACGGAACCATCGGGTTCCGGAATCCGGACTTGACTGCGACGTCCTGCCAGGTGCGCCCGCTGCGCGCGCTCTCCGGCCGCTCCGCGGTGACGTCCGATCCGGGCCGCGCCTCGGTATCGCGGGCCTTGACCAGAATCCACCGCCGTTCGCCCGTACGGGTCAGCGCGAAGCCCCCGCGGAGCTTGGAGCCGCGGAGCTCGAACGACAGGTGGCCGTCCTCCTCGCGGTCGATCACCGCGGTGCCCTCGTCCCAGATGATCACGGCGCCCGTCCCCCGCTCCGCACCGGCGTGCACGCCCTCGAACTCCCCCGCGGCCATCGAATGGTCGGCGACCGGCACGGCGAGGCGGCGCACCGCGGGATCCAGCGTCGGCCCCTTGGGCACGGCCCACGACCGCAGCACGCCGCCGGCCTCGATCCGCAGGTCGTAGTGCAGCGTCGTCGCGTCGTGCAGCTGGACGACGAACCGTCGCTCCCGATCGTCCATGCGGGCACCGTACCCCGCGGCGCCGCCCCGCCTGACGCAGGCAGGACACGACCCGGTCGCGGCGAAGCCTGTGGGCGAATGACTAGACCCGCACGAAGGGAGGTGTCAACATGACAACAACGAGTCGATCCGTCTCCGGCGGCATGTCTGGATGGACGATGTTCGCAGCCATCTGGCTAGTCGTCGCAGGGGCGTTCAACGTGGTCGACGGGCTGACCGTCATCCACCGCTCGAACCTGATCCAGGACGAGCTGTTTCTGTTCTCGAGCTCGAGCTTCTGGGGCTGGGTGCTGCTGATCGTCGGCATCGTCCAGCTGGTGGCCGGCTTCATGGTGTTCTCCGGCAACCCGAGCGGCAACATGCTCGGGATCTGCGTCGCAGCGTTCGCGCTCTTCATCTGGTTCTTCTTCGTGTTCGTTGCCCCGGTCGGCGCGCTGATCGCGCTGGTCATCAACGGCATGGTCATCTACGGCCTGAGCCTCGGCAGCAACACCGAGTTCTGAGGGCACCGCGCAACAACGGGGTCTGACCCCGTTGTTGCGCCGCCCTCCGCGGCCGTATCATCGCCGGATGGCGGACAAGCACCCCAAGCCACTCGGGAAGCGAGCGTACGAGCGTGAGCTTCGGCGTCTGCAGGTCGAGCTGGCCCGGATGCAGTCCTGGGTGCGCGACGAGCGTGCGCGTGTCATCGTGCTGTTCGAGGGCCGCGACGCCGCCGGCAAGGGCGGCACCATCAAGCGCATCACCGACCCGCTCAACCCCCGCGCGGCGCGGGTGGCCGCGCTCCCCGCGCCGACGGAGCGCGAGACGACGCAGTGGTACTTCCAACGGTACATCGCACACCTGCCGGCCGCCGGCGAGATCGTGCTGTTCGACCGCAGCTGGTACAACCGGGCCGGCGTCGAGCGCGTGCTCGGCTTCTCGACCGCCAACCAGTACCACCTGTTCATGCGCCAGTGCCCGCAGTTCGAGCGGATGCTGATCGATGACGGCATCCTGCTCACCAAGTACTGGTTCTCGGTGTCCGACGAGGAGCAGGCGCGCCGCTTCCAGGACCGGATCGACGATCCCACCAAGCGCTGGAAGCTGTCCGGGATGGACATCGAGTCCCGCCGGCACTACGTCGACTACTCGCGCGCGAAGGACGAGATGTTTGCCCAGACCGACCTGCCGGGCCTCGAGTGGTTCGTCGTCGAGGCGGACGACAAGCGGGCGGCCCGGATCAACTGCATCGCTCACCTGCTATCGCGGATCCCCTACGAAGACCGGACGCAGCGCGACCACATCGAGCTGCCGCCGCGCCAGCCGAACGAGGGCTACGTCCGGCCGCCCCGCGAGTCGCAGCACTTCGTGCCCCGCCACAGCGACACGCTGGGCTGAGGCGCAAACGCTGATCATCGAGCGCCGGGAAGACGCCAACGTCTCGAAGCGTCCTGTCCAGCGATGGTGGTCTTTCGAAAGGGGTGCACGATGAGCAAGATCGTCCGAACACTGATCGGCGCCGGCAGCGTCGTCGTTGCGATGGCCATGACCGCCGGCACGGCGTTCGCAGGTGGCGACTACAACACGCCCGGCGCGGTGGCCGGCGAGCAGACCGGCGGCGGTGGATCGCTGCCGTTCACCGGATCCGATCTGGCGATGTACGCGGCCGTCGGCATCGCGGTGGTGGCCAGCGGCCTCACCCTGCGCCTGATGGTGCGCCGCCCGAACTGAGGTAGTCCCGGATCGTCGGGCCGACCATGTGCGTGATCACCGAGATCGCATCGCCGGACTCGCTGCCGCGGACGTGCATGGTCGCCTGCGGTGTCATGCCGTCTCCTCCGTGCGGTGGGTGCCGGCTCGGCGGCCCAGCCCTGCAGCGGGTCTCCCGCAGCAACAGGGTGACGACCAGCCCGAGCGCTGCCAGCGGTGCGGCGCAGACGAACACGGCCTGCACCGCGCCGATCACGTCGGCGCGGGCCGCACCGGACAGCTCGCGGATCGCGTGGAGCACGCAGTCGCAGCTGGCGACGGCGATGGGCGTGACCGGCGCCACGCTAACCCACCACCTGAAGGGGCTCGAGGCGGACGGGCTCGTCCGCCGCTGGCGCGAGCCGGCCAACGGGCGCGAACAGCGGGTCGCGCTGACGCCCGACGGGGTGGAGATGTTCGAGCGCCTGCGGGCGGTCGCACAGCGCCACGATGAGCGCCTGCGCTCCACGCTCAGCGACGGCGAGATCAGCCAGCTCCGGACGATCCTCGACCGGCTGGACGCCGGCCTGCACGCTCCGGGCGACTTGGGGGTTTGACGGCCCCGTTAAGGGGAATATGATCCCCGACGTGACCAGCTGAATGGGGGCTGCTCGCGAGCGGGAGGTCGACCTTCGAGCACCAGGCTCGGCCTCGAGACAAGCTGGACATGGGGGTGGAGAGTGCGTGCCAGAAAGGTGCTGCCCGGGGCGTCGCTTGGCGTGATCGGGCTGTTCGTCCTGCTGGCGATCGTCGTGCCCGCAAGCGGCGCGACGTCCGACCGGAGCGCCATTCGGATGAAGGCGTTCATGACGCCGCATCTGACTGCCGTCGCCAAGGAAGAAGACGAGGGCGCGGACGAGAGAGAGAACATCAGGGAGCGCGGCCTGTACGAGGCGGCGATCGCAGCCTCGCCGGCGGCCGTCGTGCCGTCGCAGGGTCTGTCCGCGGCAGTCGCTGCGGCGACGACGCTCCCGGCGACGAGCGGCAGCTGGAGCGAGATCACGAAGCGGCCGTTCCTCAATGACCCGGTCAACCGCGGGGCGAACTTCGGCGTCGGCTGGGGATACGTCACCGGCCGGATGACGGCGTTCACGGCCGCCGGCGGCGCCCTCTACGCGGGCTCCGCGAGCGGCGGCGTGTGGCGCACCACCAACGGCGGCAGCAGCTGGACCGAGATCAATCGCGGCCTGCCGCGGCTGCCCGTTGGGGCGCTGGCCACCGATCCACGCAACGGCTCGGTGATCGTCGGCACCGGCGAGGCGAACAACGCCTCGGAGAACCAGTACGGCATCGGCGCGTTCCGGCTGAACAGCGGATCCGGCACCTGGACGCGGATCGGCGGCCACGAGCTGGACGGTGGCGGGTTCTACCGGATCAGGTCGATCAACGGCTATCTGTACGCGGCGACCAGCCACGGCCTGTGGCGGCGTGCCGAGTCGGCCTCTGACTCGACCGCCTGGCAGCAGGTGCTGCGGCCCGATCCGAACCCGAACAACTCGCCGTACCGCACCTCATTCATCACGGACGTGATCCCGGTGCCGGGGACCAGCGGCCGGCAGATCCTGGCCGCCGACGGCTGGGCCGGCTACGCCGGCGCGCCGGCGTCGATCCAGTACAACGGGTTCTACGTGGGCACCGGCGGCACGGGCAGCTTCCACCGCATCACGCCGCAGGGCGACGTCAACCCGAAGACCATCGGGCGGACGACGTTCTCGTCGTCGCAGGGCTGGCTGTACGCAGTCGTGCAGGACACCTCGACCGACTCGCTGTTCGGCCAGGGTGCATACGTATCGAAGAGCGGCAGCCCTGCTGGGCCGTGGACGCTGATCGCGGACTCGGCCAAACTGGCCAACTCGGACTCGGCGCTCGACCCGCCGAATCCTCCCGATCTGACCAGCTACTACCCGGGGGTCCAGGCGGATTACAACGAGTACATCCTCGCCGACCCGAACAACCGGCAGCACGTCTACCTCGGCCTTGAGGAGGTCTACGAGACAACCAACGCGGGCACGAAGTGGAACACCGTCGGTCCGTACTGGAACTTCGACATCACCTGCAACCCGGACGGCGACACGCCGTACAGCTGCCCGGGCACGACGCATCCCGACCAGCACGCCGGCTTCCTGTACAACGGCCGGCTATGGGAGGGCAACGATGGGGGCATCTGGAACCGCCCGGTGACCCAGCACACGAGAGGCCACTGGACGAACCGGAACCCCGGCCTCGACACGCTGCAGTACTACTCGGCAGCGGTCGGCGACCTCACCAACGGCCGCGCGTACTGGGGCGGCATGCAGGACAACGGCGAGACCTACTGGGCGACGGGCATGTCCCGCGTCGAGCAGGCGTTCACCGGTGACGGCGGCGACACGATCGTCTCGCCGGGGAACGGCAACAAGGCGGTCGAGGAGTACGTGTTCCTCGACATGTTCAAGACCACGGATGGCGCCGTGCAGACGCTGACGGAGATCTCTCCGTCGTGCCTGACGGCAAGCGATCCGCCCGATCCGTGCGATCCGAACCCGCGGTTCATCGCACCCATCGAGCAGGATGTGAACAGCGCCACCCACTGGGTGGCCGGCGGCCAGTACGTGTGGGAAGACCACAAGGGCTGGCAGACCGTCTGCGCGGGCGCGACCTGCGACTGGAAGATCGTCTACGACACCGGCGACGGCCATCAGGTGACGTCCCTAGCCGACAACGGCACGACGATGTATGCCGGATGGTGCGGGCCGTGCAACCCGGCCACCGGCGTGCCGTTCGACCGCGGGCTCGCCACCAACTACGGCGGCTCGTGGCATGAGCTGAGCCTGAACGGCCTGCCGAACCGATACATCACGTCGATCGCCGCAGATCCGGCGGACCCGGCCCACGTGTACATCACGTTCGGCTCGTTCAGCCGGCGGTGGATCCCGGACGCTGGCGTCGGCCACGTGTTCGAGACCCACAACGGCGGTGCCAGCTGGACGAACGTGACGGGGAATCTCCCCGACGCGCCCGTCTACAAGCTCGTCATCCGCGGCGGCCAGCTGGTCGTCGGGAGCGAGGTCGGCGCGTTCATCGCCAACCGCAGCCAGCCCACCAGCTGGTCGCGGCTCGGCCAGAACCTGCCGAACGTGACGGTGTGGGATCTCGCGGTGACGCACGATGCCACCACCGTGGTCGCGGGCACGCACGGCCGCGGCCAGTGGGAGGTCCGGCTGCCCTGACGCAAGATGGCGTCGCCGTTCCTGATGTCGTATTCAGGAACGGCGACGCCGGCGTTCGTGGTCTATTATCGAACGTCTCGAATGTCGCGAAATGGGGAAACATGCCGCGCATCCCTCGCCGGATCTACATGGCGAAGCTGTGGCTCCGCGATGTAGCGCGCGGCCGGCACGGCGCATTCCACTGGGAGAAGCGCCGGCGGAAGACGCGCGACAAGTACCACTAACTCGTCACGACACGTAACGCGTCGCGCGCGGATCACGCACGACGCGACGCGTGGGGTCTGACCCCGCTCTGACCCCGCTTGAGCCACAAGTTCGAAACGAAGCGTGCCAACTCGCACACGCCGCGGCCGCGGAGTTGCGTCGGTGTGCCGCGTTGGTCGCGGCAACCTCCGGAAGCTCGCGAGGCCGTCCAGGGCAGGCGCGGAAGACGCGTGAGGCGGGGGCGGTCTCGACGCGGAATCGTGACGATCGGGGTCAGAGCGGGGTCAGACCCCGGTGGTGTACTCCTCGTCCGTCACCTTGTCGCCCCACGTGGCGTTGATGCCCTGGTCGTCGACCTCGAGCATCGCCAGGTGCGTCATGAAATTGTCCGGCGTCGCGCCGTGCCAGTGATCCTCGCCGGGCTCGAAGAACACGCGGTCGCCGGGGCGGATCACCTCGACGGGGCCGCCGCGGCGCTGCGCGAACCCCACGCCCTCCGTGACGAAGATCGTCTGGCCGTTGGGATGCGTGTGCCACGCCGTCCTGGCACCGGGTGTGAAGTGCACGCTGCTGACGCTCAACCGGGCGCCGCCGGACGGCGCGGCGACGGCGTCGATGAACACCGTGCCGGTGAACCACTCGCCCGGTCCGGGCGTGGTCGGTACGCCGTTCCTCGTGACCTGCATGTCGACCTCCTGTGGTGTGCTCAGGTCGCGAGGCGACCGCGGCGAACGACGGCGTCGATGGTCACCGCAGCGAGCAGCACCAGCGCCGTCACCATGTACTGAGAGGCGGCGGTGAAACCGACGAGCCCCGTGCCGTTTGTCGATCGCGGCGATCACGATCCCGCCGAGCACTCCGTGGATCGCCTTGCCGCGGCCGCCGAACAGGCTGGTGCCGCCGATCACAGCGGCCGCCACCGCGTACAGCACCAGGGTACCGCGTTCCTCTCGTCTGCCGAGCAAACTCGGACAGCCCAGGAGCGCTGGGCGCGTGAAAGGATCGAACTCATGACCGCCGGCCGCGCAGGGAACGCGCTCTCCCGCCACCTGCCGATCGCCGGCTGGCTACCGCGCTACGACCGAGCGTGGCTGCGCGGCGACGTGGCCGCGGGCATCGCGGTGACGGCGCTGATCGTGCCCAAGAACCTCGGCTACGCGGAGATCGCAGGGCTGCCGGTGCAGAACGGCCTGTACGCCGCCGCGGCCGGGGCGATCCTGTACGCACTGTTCTGCACGTCGCGGCAGATCTCGACAGGTCCCAGCTCATCGCTGGCGGCGGTGGCCGGCGGGGCGGTGCTGCTGACCGGGCTGAAGGGCGAGCACGCCGAGGAGCTGGTGGCGGCGATCACCCTGGCCACCGGCGTGCTGTTCCTGCTGCTCGCTGTGCTGCGGATGGGCTGGATCGCCCGGTTCCTGTCGAAACCGGTGATCACGGGCTTCCTGGCCGGCGCCGCGATCGACGTGGTGATCGGCGAGCTGCCCAAGCTGACCGGCACCGATGCCGACGGCGTCAACGCCTGGCGCGAGCTCGGATCGTGGGTGCGGTCGCTCGGTGACATCCACGGCGTCACCCTGCTGGTGGGCGCGGTCTCGCTCGCGGTGATCCTGGCCGTGCGCTTCCTCAGACCGGCGATTCCCGGCGCGCTGGTGCTGGTCGTCGGCGGCATCGCCGCCGCTCGACTGTTCGACCTCGGTGCACACGATGTGGCGCTGGTCGGCCACGTGCCGAGCGGATTGCCCGCGCCGACGCTGCCGAGCGCCGACACCGTGCGGGCAGAGTACCCGACGATCATCGTCGCCGCCGTGGCGCTGCTGCTGATCGGGTTCTCGCAGACGGCCGGCGACGCGCGGGCGTTCGCGACGCGCCACCGCTACCGGATCGACGTCGACCAGGAGTCAGTCGCCCAGGGCGTCGCCAACGTCGGCGCGGGGGTCTTCCAGGGCATGCCCGTCTCGACCAGCCTGTCGGCGAGCTCGCTGAACGAGACGGCGGGTGCCCGAACCCCGATTGCCTCGCTGGTCACCGGCGCACTGGTCATCCTCACCCTGATCGTGCTGGCGCCGTTGTTCTCCGACCTGCCAAAGGCGGTGCTGGCGGCGGTGATCATCGACGCCGTGGTGTTCGGGATGATCGACGTCGCGGAGTTCCGCCGCCTCTGGCGCGTCGCCCCGTTCGACTTCTGGATCTCCGCCGCAGCCGTGATCGGCGTGCTCTCGGTCGGCGTGCTGGCCGGCGTCGTGGTCGGCATCGTGCTGTCGCTCGGGTGGCTGATCTCGGTCGCGACCAACCCGCCGATCCCGGAGCTGGGACGTGAGCAGGGGACGCAGGTATTCCGCGATCTCGACGAGCACCCGGGTGACGAGACGTTCGCCGGCATCGTCATCCTCCGCCTGGACAGCGGCCTGTTCTTCGCCACGTCGCAGGCACTGGAGGATCGGGTGCGGGGCCTGGCCGACGCCCATGGAGCCGCGCTGCGCGCGGTCGTGCTGGACTTCGAGGCTGTTCCCTACATGGACTCGCAGGGGTCGGAGCAGCTGCGGCAGATCCTGGCGTTCGTCGAGTCGCAGAACGCGACGCTCCGGCTGGCGCGGGTCAAGCCGGTGGTCCGCGCGAAGCTGGAGCGGGACGGCCTGCTCGGGCAGATCGGCGGCGATCGCGTGCACGGCAACGTCCACCGCGCCGTGGAGGCCGAGCTGGGCGCCGCGCCCTACTAGAGTGGCGCTACTGTGGGCCAGGCGATTGCGGCGGTGAGACGGCCGTGAACGCCGTCAGCGCGTAACGTCGCGGCCAGTCAGGCGGAGACGCGGAGTCCGTCTTCGGCAAGCGCCCGGTGCACCAGCTGGACGGCGCTGGCGCCCTCGCCCACGGCCGCTGCCACCCGCTTCACAGACCCGCGCCGCACGTCGCCCACGGCGAACACGCGAGGCACGCTGGTCTCGAGCGCGAACGGCCTGCGCTCCAGCAGCCAGTCCTCGGCCCCGACGTCGTCGCCGGTCGCCAGGAAGCCGTGGGAGTCACGCTCCAGCTCGGGCGGCAGCCACTCGGTCAGGGGCCGCGCGCCGATCAGGACAAACAGCGCGTCTGCCGAGACGGTCTCCTCGTCGCCGGTGACGGCGTCGTGGAGCACAAGTCGCTCCAGCCGTGTCTCGCCGCCGCCGTCGGTGATCGTGGTCATGGTTCGCACCTCGATGTTGGGAGCGGACTCCACCGTGCCGACCAGGTAGTGCGACATCCCGGCGTCGAGCGTACTGCCGCGGACCAGCAGCGTCACCCGCCGCGCGTAGCGTGCCAGGTGCAACGCGGCCTGCCCAGCAGAGTTTCCTCCGCCGACAACGTACACGTTCTTACCGGTCAGCGACGGCGCCTCGGACACGGGCCCGCCGTAGAAGACGCCCGCGCCGGTGAGCTCCTCGAGCTGCGTGATCCCCAGGCGCTGGTAGCTGGCGCCGGTGGCCATGATCGCGGCCCGCGCGTTGATCGTCCGGCCGTCCTCGAGGGTCAGCGCGAACCCGTCCTCCGATTCGGCGAAGGTCGTCGCCCGGTGCATGAACACGAAGCTGGCACCGAACATGGCCGCCTGCTCGTACGCTTGCTCGGCGAGCCGACTGCCGCTGACGCCCCGTGCGAATCCCAGGTAGTTGCGGATCAGCGAGCTCGACCGGGCCTGGCCGCCGATTCCGCCGGCATCCACGACGACGACATCGAGTCCCTCGGAGGCGCCGTAGACGGCAGCCGACAGGCCCGCCGGCCCGGCACCGACCACCATCATGTCGAAGGTGCGCTCGTCGAGGCCCTGCGGAGCGCCGGCGGCCAGCGCGATCTCGGCGTTCGTCGGATCGCTGAGCGCGCTGCCGTCGGGCAGCACCATCAGCGGCAGCCGCGCGCCGGGGCCGGCCTTGGCGATCAGCTCGCGTCCCTTCTGGGAGTCGGCGGCGCTGAACGCGTGCGGCACGGCGCAGGCCTCGAACACGGCTCGCAGCTCGTATGCGCGGCCGGATGACCACTCGTCGCCGACGATCTGCACGGTGTGGGGAACACGCCGCTGCTCGCGGGCCCATTCCAGCAGGAAGCTGGCGACCGCCTCGTGAAACACCTCGTCGGGCGGCGGGGCGGGCGCGAGCATGAAGTGGTCGATCCGCCCGAGGGCCATCGCCACGCGGATCGTGTCCGCGAGAATCGGGTCGGTCCACGCGTTGGCCGAGACGAACAGCACGCGCTTCGCCTGGGGATGTAGCCGGCGGGCCTGGTCGAACAGGCCATCGCCCGAACCGAGCGCCGCCTGGCCTCCGAGCACGAGCGCCACGTCGGCGCCGTCGGCGGCCACCCGGGCCAGCAGCTCGGCGGCATCGCCGACGCCGCCCACACACTCGATCTGGTAGCGGCGGGCGTAGCGCTCGGTGAGCTGCGCTCCGACGAGGGCGAGCTTGGCGGGGTCCTCGTCGACCGCGATGATGAACGGCAAAGCCATGAACCGACCATAACCGAGGCTCACGGCGTTCGCGGTGGGGTTATCCCGACACTTTTCGGGGAGGCAACGCTCAGCCCGCCACAGGGCCGTGGACTCGCTATCGTGACGCGATGGTGCCGGAAGCCCCGATTCAGCACCTGCCCGGCGGCAGCAAGCCGGCGGGCGAGGGCTGGTTCATCGTCAACGCCCGCGAGGCCGAGTGGGTGCACAACGAGCGGTTCGGCGCCGGCGTCACGTTCGAGGGCAGGCCCGGCTTCGCGCACTACGGCGTCAACGTCCAGGTGCTGTGGCCGGGACAGCCGAACGGCTACTACCACGGCGAGGGTGGCCAGGAGGACTTCCTGATCCTGAGCGGCGAGTGCCTGCTGCTGATCGAGGGCGAGGAGCGGCGACTGCGCGCCTGGGACTTCGTCCACTGCCCGCCCTGGACCGAGCACATCTTCGTCGGGGCCGGTCACGGCCCGTGCGCGTTCCTTGCCATCGGCGCCCGCAACGCGGGCGGCGGGATCGTCTATCCGGCGTCGGAGACCGCGCTGCGCCACGGCGCCGGGGTCGCCGAGGAGACGGCCAGCTTCGAGCAGGCGTACGCGGACGCACCGAGCACGACGACCGGGCCGTACGCCGGAGGGCTGCCGGGCGACGGCTGACCGCCCGCGAGGGCTGGCCGACTCAGCTGACGGCGGCCGGTGAGTTGTCCACCACGGCGAGGATCTCCACGTGCTGGATCGTGGGAGGGACGCCGTAGACGTCGGTGATCAGCGCGGTCACATCGTCGGTGAAGAAGCCGCGGGCGGCCTCCTCGGAGTCCCACAGGTACATGTTGACCGCCTGGTCGTGCTCCTCGTCCAGCGTGAACGCCTTGCTGCGGAGGCCGGGCATCCCGTCGAACATGCCCTTCGCCTCCGCCGCCACCTTGAGCACGCGAGATCGGTCGATGCCGTCCGGATAGCGGAGTGTGACGAACGTGCCGATCATCGGACCTCCTGATCTCGAATCCTGGCGCCATCTCGTATCGGATGGCGCATGCCGGAGCGATCCTACGCCTTTGCGGCCAGGCGTGTCAGCGGGCGAGGCAATGGGAGGTTGTCGTCAGGCGCGAGCGCCGACATCAAGGTGCTCGACCACACCGCGCGCGACGACCAGTTGCACGTCGCGCAATGCCTCGAGATCGTCCAGTGGGTTGCCCGGTACGGCGATCACGTCCGCATCCTTTCCGACCTCGATCGTGCCGAACCTGTCGCTGCGCGCGATGGCGGCACCGCCGGCGGTGGCGGCCCGGATCGCATCGGCGCTCGAGATGCCGTACGTCGTGAACTCCATGATCTCGTCGACGATGTCGCCGTAGCTGTCGGTCCCGGCCGCGTACGTGACGCCCGCGTCGAGGGCCGCCTGAAACGATGCCCGGTGCACGGGGAGGATCGCCTCGGCGATCGGCTTCCAGACGGGTGGGAGCCCCAGCTCCTCGGTCTTCCGTGCGATCGCCGTCATCGTCGAGAGCGTCGGCACCAGCACGACGCCGTTCGCCGCCATGTAGCGCGCGTGGTCGGGCGTCAGGTAGATGCCGTGCTCGATGCAGCTGATGCCCGCCTCCAGGGAGTTCGTGATGCCCTGAACTCCGTCTGCGTGCGCCGCGACGGGCCGGCCGGCGGCCGTCGCGACGTCCACGACTGCGCGCATCTCCTCAACGGTCAGCTCGGGATGGGTCGGGTCTTCGCCGGGACGGACTACCCCAACGCCGCCGCTCGCCATGACCTTGACGAAGTCGATGCCCAGCGCCAGCTGTGATCGCGCCGCACGGGCACACGCGGCAGGGCCGTCCGCCTCGATGCCGACGCCGTGGCCGTGGCCGCCGGTCATCGTGACTGCGAGCCCGGCGCACACCAGCCTGGGACCGCGGGCAAGGCCCTCTGCGATCGCCTGCCGAACGACCAGGTCGACCCCCGCATAGGAGCCCGGCACCCGCACGGTGGTGACGCCACGACGCAGCATGCGGGCGCAGGCATCGGCGAACACCAGCGCATACATCGATTCCGGTTCGCGAAGCGTGCCTGTGCCCTCGGCGAACCTCCCCGTCCCCATCAGGTGCTCGTGCGAATCGACCAGCCCAGGCAGCAGCGTGGAGTCGGGGAGATGGATCTCCTCACCCGACCATTCGGCCGCAACGTCGGCGCGTCGTCCAACCGCGGCGATCGCGCCGTCCGCGACCGCGATCGCACCGCCGTCCGTCACCCTCGCGCCGGTTGCGGTGAACACCCGCGGCGCGGACAGGATCAGGTCGGCGGATCTGCTGGTCATCGTTCCTCCCCCGCCATCGTCGCCGATCTGTCGTCAGGCCGCGACATCGTCTCCAGCCGCTCGGCCGGATCGCCGTATCCGCCGCCACCGCCGGTCGCGATCACCAGCTCCTCGCCCGCCATGATCCTGAAGCGGTTGGCCTTGGTCAACTGCACCCGCCGGGTGGCACCCTCGACCCAGGCCTCCGACCCCGCGCCTGGCGATCCGCCGAACAGGCCCCAGGCCGGGGTGGCGATCCGGTCGAGCCAGATGTAGAAGTCGGTGTCGATGTCGAACCGGTAGCGGCGGACGATGCCGTCGCCGCCACGGTGGCGGCCCGCGCCGCCCGATCCGCGCCGGAATGCGTACTCGAGGACCTGAACGGGGTACCGCGATTCGACCACCTCAACGGGCGTGTTGCGGAAGCTGCCGTTCGTCAAGTCGATCAGCCCGTCCGCTCCGTCGCCCGCCGTGTCCGCACCCCAGCCGCCTGCGTGTGCCTCGCTGAGGTTGAAGTGCCCGCCTGTCACAGGGTCGGTGCCGACGATCTGGCTGATGGCGTCGCCGAACTGGCCGGCCGCAACTCGGCCGGGGACGACATCGGCGAACGCGCGCATGATCAGATCCATCAGCAGAACCGACGACGACGCGTAGTTCATGCAGGCGACAGGCTCTCGGGCGTTCAGGAACGAGTCCTCGGGCACGCTGACCTGGAGGTTGCGGAACGATCCGCCATCGGGCGACCGTTCCGCGCCGAACAGCAAGCGATAGGCGACACGCACCGACGAGACGGTCTGGGCGACACCGGTGTTCAGCGGCCCGACCACGGGACCGCTCGTGCCGGTGAAGTCGACCGACATCTCGTCCCCCGTGACCGTCACGGCGACCTCGATCCATACGCGTTCGTCTCGGACGACGCCGTCGTCGTCAAGGCAGCCGCGTGCCCGGTACACGCCGTCCGGGATGGCGGCAACCGCAGCCCTGTCGAGCCGCTCGCTCTGCCGGAACAGCTCGTCTCGAATCACGCGGAGCTGGTCGGCGCCGACCCGGTCGAGCACCGCCCGAAGCCGCTGCTCGCCGATCCGGCAGGCCGTGACCATCGCGTTCACATCACCGACGAGCAGCCCCCCGTTCCGGCTGTTCCGGCGCATGATATCCAGGACGTCCGCCACCGGCTCACCCTCCGACTCCACCAGAACGGGCCCCATCCGCAGGCCCTCCTGGTAGATCTCGGTGGTGGCGAACCCGCCGCCCGGGTCGGCGCCGCCGACGTCGGTCACGTCGGCCCGCGCCACCGTGTAGCCGACCAGCCGGCCCTCCCAGAAGACGGGCGTGAACACCGTCAGGTCGACCAGGTGGGTGCCCTGGATGTAGGAGTCGTTGAGGCAGATGGCGTCGCCGTCGCGGAGCGTGCCGGCTCCGCCGCGGAGCTCGACCGATGCCTTGACTGCCTGTTCGAGGTTACCCAGGAACATCGGCAGCCCGCTCGACTGCGCGAGCACGTCGGCTCGTTCATCGAGTAGCGCCACCGCGCAGTCCCCCGCCTCGTAGATGATTGGCGTGAATGCGGATCGCACCATCCCGACCCGCATGTCGTCGGCCGCCGACAGTAACTGGTTCCGCACGATCTCGAGGGTGATCGGATCAACCATCGCCCGGCTCCTCGCGATCGAGCGACAGCACCCCCGCCGTGCCGGCGCGGATGCTCCAGCCTGGGGGCACGAGTGTGCTCGTCCCCGGCTCCTCGACGACCGCCGGGCCGGCGATCGCCTGCCCGTCGAGCGCCGCACGCGACAGCACCGCCGTCGGCCGGCGCCAGCCCGCGAAGACCGCCTCGCGCACCCGGGCGCCGGCGGGCTGGGGGGCGTCCACGACGGCGACGGGGACGCCGGCCGGCGGGGCGTAGGACGACAGCCGGAGGCTGACGAACTCGATCGGCATCCCGTGCAGGGCGTGCGCGTAGAGCCGCAGATACTCGGCGTGGAACGCCTCCGACCAGTCCCCGCGTTCGGCCGCCGGGTCGCCGACCACGTTGACGACGAATTCCTGCCCGCGATAGCGCATGTCGGCGCTGGCGATGGTGCGGATCTGTTCGTCGGGCACGCCGTCGTGCTCGAGCAACACACGGTTGGTCGCCTCGAGTCGCCGGAAGGCGTCGGCGACGTCCGCGGGCCGCAGCGTGTCGAGGTCGGCCTGGAACGGCGCGACGGCGTCGTGGCGCACGGGCGCATGCAGCATCCCCCACGCCGAAAAGCCGCCGGGCGACTGCGGGATCACGACCTCCCGGATCCCCAGCTCCGCGGCGACCTCCGCCGCATGCACGGGCCCCGCCCCACCGAACGCCAGCAGCGTGAACTCCCGTGGGTCGAATCCCCGGCGCACGGCCAG
This sequence comes from uncultured Actinomycetes bacterium, assembly GCA_963720885.1. Taxonomy (GTDB): domain Bacteria; phylum Actinomycetota; class Thermoleophilia; order Gaiellales; family JAICJC01; genus DATLLN01. The sequence goes on from CAVRGW010000005.1 coordinate 805,652, forward strand.
CGTGCGCACGGCGTCGGCCATGCTGGCGTTGGCGACCGAGACGACACCCTCTGCCATCGCATCGATGCTCAGTCCGAGTGGCCGGGCGATGGCGGCGATCGCGGCCCGAGCCGCCTCCGCATCCAGGGGCATCCGCCCTTCCAGAAACGACTCCGCGTCGATCCGGCCGAGCACGACGTTGGCATCCGTCACCGTCGGCTCAGTGCCACCGAGGCCGTAGCAGGCTGGGCCGGGCGACGACCCCGCGCTCTGCGGACCGACCCGCAGCCCGCCATCGGTCACGCGGGCGAGCGAGCCGCCGCCGGCGCCGATCGTTGTCAGGCTGATCACCGGCAGCAGCACAGGCAGCTGATCGAGCGTCATCTCGCCCGAGCGCTGGGCCGCGCCGTCGCAGACGAGACAGGCGTCGAGCGACGTCCCGCCCATGTCCAGCGCGATCACCCGGGGCCGGCCGAGCACGGCAGCCAGCCGCTCGGCACCGACGACGCCCCCCGCGGGCCCGCTGAGCAGCGTCAGGACGGGCTGATCGACGACCAGCGATGCCGACGCCGTGCCACCGTTGGAACGCATCACCTGCAGCCCACTGGCGAGTCCCGCCTCCTGCGAGCGGCGGTCGAGGCTGCCCAGATATCGCTCCACCGGCTTGGCGACGTATGCGTCCATCACCGTGGTCGACGCGCGCTCGTACTCCCGGATCTGCGGTGCCACCTCGTGGGAGAGCGAGATGCGCACGCCGGGCGCGCGTTCCTCCAGCAGCTCCCGGACACGGCGCTCGTGCACGCCGTTTCGGTGTGCATTGATCAGACAGACGGCCACGGACTCGATGCCCTCCTGCTCGATCCGCTCGACGACGTCGTCGACGGTCGCCTCCTCGAGCGCAACCTGCACGCTGCCGTCGGAGCGGATCCGCTCGCGGACCGCGCGCACGTCGTCCGGCGCCACCAACGGCTGCGATCGCCGGTAGTGGAGCTTCCAGATGTCCGTGCGTTCGGCGCGGCCGAGGTGCAGCATGTCGCGGAAGCCCTCGGTGACCACCAGCAGCACCCGGGTGCCGCTGCGTGAGAGCACCGCGTTCAGGGCCACCGTGGTGCCGTGCACAAACCACTCGACGTCGCCTGCGTCGACGCTGTGCACGAGCCCGTCGAGCACCGCGTCGGCGTGATCGTCGGGCGTCGTCAGCACCTTGCGGCTGGCCACGACGCCGGCGGCGCTGTCCCACGTGACGACATCGGTGAACGTGCCGCCGATGTCGACGGCGACCCTGACCCCGGACGTCACCCCTACTGCCCGATCCAGACGTCGTCGTAGCGGGTCTGGTACAGCGGGTTCACCTGGAAGTCGTGCACCTTCGAGCTCCAGGCATACGAGTGCGACTCGTAGAACGTCGTCGTCTGCGGAACCTCGTTCGCCGAGATCTCCTGCACCTGCGCGTACAGCTCGCCCCGCTTGTCGGGATCCTGCTCCGCCGCCGCCTGCTGCACCAGGGTGGCCAGCTGCTTGTTGTCGTAGCCGGTGTAGTACGCGTCACCGCCGGCCGCCGGATCAAGCATGTACGACATCTGCTCGTCGGGGTCGGGGATGTCGGACGACCAGCCGGCCCAGCCGAACTGGTAGTCGCCCTTGGGATACAACGTGTAGACCTGGTTCGCCGGAACCACGCGAATCGTGATGTCGATCCCCAGCGGCTTCAGCTGCTGCTGGATGATCTGGGCCGCCGACTGGTACGTGGGCGCGCTCTCCACGGTGAACTCGGCCTTGAAACCGCCCGGGACGGAGGACTCGGAGAGCTCCTGCTTGGCCGCATCCAGGTCGAACTTGAGGCAGGGTGTGCTCGCGTCGGAGTAGACCATCGTCGGCGGGATCAGTGAGCACGCGGACGTGCCGGTGCCGAACAGGACGGCGTTGGTCAGCGCCTCCCGGTCGATCGCCAGCCCGATCGCGCGACGGACATGGACGTCCTGGAACGGCTTGACCTTGGTGTTGAAGATCAGGAAGTCGGTGAAGTCCGCGGGAAACGCCTTGGCGTCGACGCCGGGGCCGGCATCGAGCGCGCTCGTCTGCTGTGGTGGCGTGTCGTACGCGATGTCCGCCTGGCCGCCCTGCACCTGCGACACGCGGATGTTCTGGTCGGGCACCACAGCGAAGGTCAGCGTGTCGATGTATGGCTGGCCGACGCGCCAGTAGTCCGGGTTGCGACTGAGGGCAACCTCCTGTCCCTGCGCCCAGTGGTCGAGCACGAACGGCCCGGTGCCCACCGGGTGGGCGAAGAACTGCTTCGGCGACTCGCCGTTGAGATCCTTGGGGACGATCGCCGCAACCCAGGCGGAGAGATCGGCCAGGATCGGCGCCCACGGCTGGTTGAGGTGAATCACAACGGTCGACGGGCCGTCGGACTCGACGCTCTTGATGGGCGACAGCAGGAACCCGAACGGCGAGGTCTTGGACGTGACCACGCGGTTCAGCGAGTAGGTCACGTCGTCGGCGGTCAGCGGCTTGCCGTCCGAGAACTGCACGCCGTCGCGAAGCTGCACGGTGAGGGTCTTCCCGCCGTCGGACAGCTGCGATGACTTGGCCAGCCAGGGGATGACCGAGCGTCCATCCTTCGAGGCGATGAACAGCGGCTCGAAGATCTGGTTGATCGTCAGCGCGTCGTCCGGGGTGTATCCCATCATCGGGTCGAGGGTGGCGGCGTCGATCCCGCGTGCGACCGTCAGGTCACCGCCCTTCACCGGAGCGTCCGACGGGCCACCGCCGGACGACCCGGACCCCGAGCCGCCGCAGCCGGCAGCGACGAGCAGGGCCAGGACGAGCAGAATGGATCCTCGGGTTGCGTGCCGCACGCCTCTCTCCTCGGCTCAAAGTTATTGGACACGTAACCAATAACACGGCCGGAGCCGGCGTGTCAAGCCGTCAAGGAGCGTTTCCGTTCCCTGATGGCCCGGGCGAATGCGCCCTCCTCGATCCCCAGCTCGCGGTCGATCAGCACGCCCGCCAGCTGCATCGCCTGCTCGGGATCTCCGAGCGCCAGCGTGTTCAACTCGAGCGTCAGCGAGTCGAGCACCAGGATCAGCCGCCAGGCGGCGGCACGGGGATCGGCGCACGTGAAGTCGCCGCGCTCGACACCCTCGCGAATGATCCGCTCGACCGCCGCGAGGTAGTCCGTCGACAGCCGCAGCGCGCGTTCGAGACGCCGTCCCGTGGGCTCGTTGGCGGCGGGCACCCGGGGCAGCAGCGCGCTCCACCACAGCCGTTGCTCGACCGGATTCAGCACCGGGAACACGGCCAGCTGCTCGAGCGGCGGCTTGCCGGTAGTCTCCTCGAGCGTCGCCAGCAGCATCCGGTCGCACCAGTTGTCGAACGCGTCGGCGATCAGCTCCTCGCGGCTTGCGAAGTAGTGATGCACGAGCCCCGGAGCGATGCCCGCCTCGTCTGCGACGGCCCGGATGGTGATGGCATCCAGCGAGGTCGTCGTCGCCAGCCGCACTGCGGCGTCCAGGATCTCCTGCCGGCGCGCGTCCGGCGCCTTGCGCGTTCTCCGCCGAGCCGTCGCCATACTCCGATACTACTGGTGGTGCGGCCGCCGGTCCGGCTCGGAGAGAACCAGGCCGAGCCACGACTCAGCCTCGTGGTAGAGCGCTGGGTTGTTCTCCGGCGTGTAATACGCGAGCGCAGCGACCGCCTGCCAGACGACCCAGCCGCGGGCGCGCTCCCACGTCGCGTCGTCGACCGGTAGGGCCACCCGGAAGGCGTCGCGGGCGGCCGCCGAGTGGAGCTTCCACGCAACCATCACGTCACATGCGGGGTCGCCGATGCCCATCGCGCCCCAGTCGATGACGCCGCCGATCCGGCCGTCGCGGACGAGCCAGTTGCGGGCATCGAGGTCGCCGTGGTGCCACACCGGAGGGCCATCCCACGGTGGGGCGGCCAGCGCTCGCTCCCACGCGAGCGCGACCCGCGGGTCACCGTCGAACCGGCCGAGCCAGTGGCCGAAGCTACCCTCGAGCTGGGCCAGCGGCACCCCGCGACCCGCCGGCCCGTCCTGCGGGTCGATCCGCTGGAGCGCCGAGACGAGCGCCGCCAGGTCCCGCGCCGCCTGCATCGCGTCGATGTCGCCGACAGGCACCGTCGCTCCGTCGACCCAGGTGTGGATCTCCCAGAACCACGGATATGCGGCGCCCGGGAGACCCTGCGCCACCGGCACCGGGATCGCCACTGGAAGCAACGGTGCCAACTTCGGCAACCACTCGAGCTCCTTGCTTCGCGGCTCGGTCGGCCCGTCGCGGCGCGGCAGCCGCACCGCCAGCTCGTCGCCCAGCCGGAATATCGCGTTGACGGTGCCGCTCGGCTCGACCCGTCGCAGAGGGAGCATGCTCCACGCCGGAAACTGGTCGTCGACCAGCCTCCGGACGAGGCCGTGGTCGATCTCGAGCTCGTCGTCGTGCATCCGTGCCAAGGCGTCTCCCCGTCACACGGCCGGGCGGCCTCGGTCGGCGGTGCGCCGCTCCTCGCTCTGGATCACCGCGACGAGCACGAGCAGCAGGAGCCCGGCGGTGGCGAGGGCGGAGACGTGCAGCCCGACCGCGCCGACGAGCAGGCAGCCGACGACGCCGGCGGCACGAGTGGCGCTGACATCGCCGCGCGCCCGCAGGCGCATCAGGCCCAGGGCGACGAGGTAGAGCACGGGTCCGGCGATCAGGGCGACGAGTTCGGCGGTGGCGAGCTCGTGTGCCGGGTGAGCGATGACCAGCTCGTCCCCCACCGCCGAGACGACGATCCCGGCGACCAGGACGACGTGAAGGTAGGTGTAGACGTCCCGAGCGACCAATGTCCGGTTACCCTCCGATCCCACCAGGAGCGATCGTACGCGCTGGGCCACGGCGCGGAAGTACAGCCACCAGAGTGCCGCAGCGATCCGCATGTCCGATGGCCAAGTGGGCGGCGCGGAGATGTTGCACGCACTCAGACATCAGTCCGTCGTCGATTCCACGGCCAGGTGCCGTCGATCTCGACCTCCAGCGAGAAGCTCAGAAGGATGCGGATGATGACGATCACCCCGAGCACCACGACACTCTCGAACGTCTGGTCGACGACGATGGTGCGGACGATATCGGCGACGATAAGCACCTCGAGGCCGAGCAGGATGCAGCGGCCGAGGGTGCGGCGCAGTTGCTGATACGACCCGGACCGCCGTCCAGGGTCGAGCACCGCGGGGAAAAATGCGACGAGAGCGGCCAGACCGCCGATCACCATGATCGCTATACCCACCGTCTCGACAGCCTTGACACCATAGGTGACGAACTCGTCGTACGACACGCGGGCAGCCTACGGGATACCTGGTGGGCGGCGGTGCCCCTGGCGACCAGATGCCCGCCGGTGATCTTGCTCCGGTACTTCGCCATGCGGATCGGAAACGACCCTGGATTCCTGGCCGACGAGATACCGGCGTCCCCGCGTAGGTGGGTCAGTAGTTGTCCGCTCGAAGGTTGGTCGAAACCGCCGATGCTCTCCTCGCGGCGGGCGGCGAGTATGAAGCCGTAAAGGCGAGGTCGACTCAGACCAGTCCCAAACAATGAACGGAGGACGATCATGTGGTGGGGAATCGGAATCGGTGGCGTCATCCTCTACCTGTTCGTCGCATTTTCGCTCGGGCTGATGACGCTGAGGAACGGGCATGGATGGATGTTCTTCCTGGGCATCTTCTTCCCAGTTCTCTGGATCTTCGGCGCCTTCATGCGTCCGAACGAATCGGCCACGGCCTGAGCACTCCGGCGCAGGCGCCTTCTGAAGGCGAGTGACCTCTCGGCACGTACCCGATCGGCCCGGCTCTGCTCGAGCCGGTCGGGATGACCGCCGTCATCGAGGAATGACGGCGCACGATTGTTCGGCAGATGACGACAAGGAGGCACCTATGCAACGTTCCACCACGACGTATCGCGTCCGCGCCGGTTCGATGCTGGCGGCGAGGACGGGCGGGTTCAAGCCACGTGAACGGGCATCCCAGATGGTTGAGCCGGCGCGACGACTGGCCACCGACCGGAGGGTGCGAACGGAGACCCGGCGGGCCAGGGCGCACGCTTCCCGCGCGGCACACCGTGCGCAGCGGGTTGGGATCGCCAAGGCGCTCGGCGACAAGTGCGTCGCCCGCAACCTCCGAAAGTCCGCGAGCCACGCCGCACGCGCAGCGAGCCTCGCCATCCACCCCCGGCCGAGTCACCGTTTGCGAAACACAACACTGGTCGTCGTCGGCGGCGGCGCGGCTTCGGCGGCCGCATACGGGGGGTGGAAGCGATATTTCACCTCGGCAGCGGCTTCGCCGTCGACGGACGGCGCTGCGGCCAGCGGTGAGAATGTGGGAACCAGCGACGACATGAGTGACGTGGACACGCCGCCTCGCGACGCCTGATGTTCGATCCGTTGGGTTAAGCGACCGGATCGTCACGCCGATGACAAGGTCGAGGCCATGACCGGCTCGCCACTCAGCGCCGATGGTTCGCCCGTGCCCGCTTCGGGCGCGTCGGCGCGCCCTGGCCGCATTCGGGGCCTGTGGGACGCTGCACGCGCGCTCTGGAGCCGCGACGCGGGAAGCCGGCGCCGGCGGGAGGTCGAGCTGGCCCGAATTCTCGATCTGTTCGAAGAGCATGCCTACGCCGGCGAGATCACCGCGGACGGGCACTACATCCACCACGCCTCGACGGTGCCCACCGAGGATCTGATCGGCGGCGCGGTGCCCCAGGACGTCGAGCACGGACGATTCTGGGAGTCGCGCATCGCACCCGCGGACTGGGCCAAGTACGAAGCGTTCAACCGCGACCTGCTGGGCGGAGAGGACGCCGATGTGACGTATCGCGTGATCGGGCTCGATGGGGTCACACGGATCCTGCGCGACCGCGCGCGCCCGCGCCGTCTGCCCAACGGCAACGTCCTCGTGGAAGGCCTGATCTCCGACGTCACCGCGCGCGAGGAGGCCGCCGCGCGCCTCGACGAGGCAAGCGGCCGCTTCGCCAGCCTGCTCGACGTGGTCGGCGCCCACGTCTATCTCGCGCTCGCACTCCCCGATGGCCAGGTCGAGGAGCTGTTCCAGGGCCCAGGTGGCGACCGGCTGCTGGGGGGCGCGGAACCTGACCCGGAGATGGTCAACTGGGACAACGCGGTGCACCCCGACGACCGGCCTGCGTACGACGCCTTCAACCAGGCGCTGGGGCGCGGCGAGGACTCGGAGGTCACGTATCGTCTGATCGGAGCCGACGGGATCACCCGCTGGGTGTACGACCGGGCCGCATGCCGCCCGCGCCCGGACGGCACGTTCGAGGTCAGCGGGATCGTGTCCGACGTGACCGAGCGGCGGCAGCTCGAGGACGAGCTCAAGCGGAGCATGCGGGAGATGAAGGTCGCACACCGCGAGCTGGAGCGCGCTCGTGCGGACGCCGAGGTGCGGGCCGGCACCGACGAGCTGACCGGCACCTTCAACCGGCGCCACTTCGCCCACATCGCCACGGAGACGCTCGCGACGACCGCCGCCACATGCGGCCTCCTGCTGCTGGACGCCGACAATTTCAAGGAGATCAACGACGCCTACGGCCACGCCGTGGGCGACGCAGTGCTGATCGACCTCGCCCACCGGTTGAGCGCCGGCCTCGAACCCGGAGACTGCCTCGCGCGCTGGGGCGGCGAGGAGTTCGCCATCCTCCTGCCCGGCGCCCGCTCCGCAGATGAGCTCGCCCGGCGAGCCGAGGGCTTCCGCCATGCCGTCAGCGACTCGCCGATCGCGAACGGCGACGTCCATCTCGACCTCACGATCTCCGTCGGCGGTGCCCTCGCACCCGACCATGGCGAGACCCTCGACGCGCTCCTGGAACGCGCCGACAGTTGTCTGTACGACGCCAAGCACCGCGGGCGAAACTGCGTCTCGCTCGACCCGGGCGACGCACGGTCAGCCGACGCACCGAAGGCCGCGACCAACGCGGTCGAGTCGGCACGTGCCCTGGCGTTCGCCTGCGGCCTGCGGGAAGGCATCCCACAGGAGCACGCCGCGGAAGTCGCTCGTCTCGCCGGGCTGACGGCCGAACACCTGGCGCTGCCCGCGCGCACCGCGCACCGCTGCCGGCTCGCCGGATGGCTGCACGACGTCGGCAAGCTCGCGGTCCCCGAACACATCCTGAACAAGCCCGGGCCGCTGGACGACGCCGAGTGGGCGGTGATGCGCACGCATCCCGGTGTCGGCGCGGACATCGTGGCCCGTATCCCTGCCCTCCGGCAGGTCTCACCTGCCGTCCGCCATCATCACGAGCGCTACAGCGGCAACGGTTACCCCGACGACCTCGCCGGCCAGGCCATCCCCATCGAGGCGCGCATTATCGCCGCCGCCGATGCCTACGCCGCGATGACCGCCGATCGGCCCTATTCACGGGCACGCACCCCACAGCAGGCCGCGGCCGAGCTCCGCCGGTGCGCCGGGTCCCACTTCGACCCCGCTGTCGTCGAAGCGCTGCTCACTGTGCTTGATCTGGCTGACCAGATCGAGCTCGACGCAGCCTAAGATCTGCAGGCCGCGTAGGCAACGGCCAGGACGGAACGCATCCACACCCGGGCCGGGATACTCTGGCGACCTCGAACCGACGGTTTCGATGATGCGGGAACGATGCAGGCAGCACCTGCCGTCGATCCAGCGTGTGTCCCCTACCCCTCGCCGATTGCGATCGGGTCGCCGACACGATCGCGATCCGGCTGCGGCTCGTCCTGGGCGAGCACGTCGTCGCCGTAGTGCTCCTCCACCCACTCGTCCGTGTAGACCGTCTCGAGGTAGTGCTCCCCGAGGTCGGGTGAGATCGCCACGGTGGTCAGATCACCGGTGTCGTTTCGCCTCAGCCAGTCCAGCGCGCCGCTGACCACTGTGCCAGTCGACCCTCCAAACAGAAAGCCGCGCTTCGCCAGCCGGCGGCAGGTACGAATCGTGTCCACCTCGGGAACCATCACGACGTCGTCGACGTAGGACTCGTCGAGCTGCGGCAGACGGACGGCGGTGCCGAGGCCGGGAATCTGCCGCGGGCCGGGCGGACCACCGAAGATGACCGACCCGATGGTGTCGATCGCGACGATCCTGACCGACCGGCGCCACTCGCGCATGTACCGTGCGCAGCCCATCAGCGTCCCGCACGTGCCGGCGCCGATGAAGAGGACGTCGAGGTCGGGGAACCGCTCGGCAATCGCGGGCGCGGTGGTGCGGTAGTGCGCTCGCGGGTTCGCCGGGTTGGCGTACTGATTCAGCCACAGGTACCGCTTGTCGGAGGCGCACAGCGCGCGGACGTGCTCGAGCCTGGCCCCGAGCAGGCCACCGCCGTTCGCCGCTGGCTCCGTGACCACGTGCACCTCGGCGCCGAGCACCCGCATCAACCGCATGGTCGCGGGGTTGCAGCGGGAATCGGTCACGCACACGAACCGGTATCCCTTGTTCGCCGTGAGCATGCTCAGGGCCACTCCCAGGTTCCCGGACGAGGACTCGACAAGGATCGATTCGGGCGTCAGCGTTCCGTCGCGCTCGGCGGTTTTCACCATCTCGGCCGCGGCCTTCAGTTTGATCGAGCTGGCGAAGTTGAAGCCCTCCAGCTTCAGGAACAACGAATGCGCGAAGACCGGGCGCAGGTCGACGTAGAGGTCCTCCTGGTTGAACTGCTGCGGATCGGTGACTATCGGCATGGCTTGCCTCCTCAGCCGTGTCGGCGAAGCTCGTTGAAGAACTCGTCGACGATGTGCAGGTCGCCGTCGCGGGCCAGGCGGTCGTAGACGTGCCTCCCGACCGCCAGATCGAGGACTCCGAGCCCGAACGGCGAGAACACCACCGGCCGCCCGGCCGGAATCGTCACGCGCCCGGCTATCACGTCGTTCAGGGTGCCGGTCAGGAAATCGCGGTTGCCGGTGAGTTGCTCGGCCAGGTGCGGCGAGGTGTCGGCCTTGAGACAGTGCTCGACGTCGTCGACGATGTTGGTCGAGGCGAGCACGATCTCCGGCGCAAGGTCGCGCAGCGAGACGTGCAGCACCAGCGGGTTGTGATCGAACCACGAGGGGTCGCTCAGGTACGGCTTCGCGGCCGTCGTGGTGAAGACCACGAGGTCGCTGGAGCGGATCAGCTGCTCGGCACTGTCGTCAATGGTGATCCGGCCGGGATCTTGTGAGCGCTCCAGGTACGCGCGGAAGCCCTCCGCGCTGTCGCGGGACAGGTCGTGGACGCCGATCCTCTCGAACGACCAGCCGGTGGCGGCAAGGAAGGTGTGAACGTAGCGCCCGATCAGTCCGGTACCGACGAACCCGACCCGCTGCGGGCGCGGTCGGCCGCGCGACAGCTGGTCCGCCGCAATCGCCGCCATTGCCGCCGTCCTGCTGGCACTGATCACCGAGGCCTCCAGGCACGCAAACGGGAAGCCCGTGTCGGGATCGTTGAGGATCAGCACCGCCGAGGCGCGCGGTATCCCGGCGGCGAGGTTGTCCGGGAAGCTGGAGATCCACTTGATGCCGTCGACTCGCACCTCCCCGCCGAGCGATGCGGGCAGGGCGATGATCCGCGCCGAGGGGCGATCCGGGAAACGCAAGAAGTAGGAGGGCGGGTTGACCGAGTCGCCAGCACCGTGGAGCCGATAGGCAACCTTGACCAGCTCGACGATTTCCCGCTCGCGCCCTCGCAGCGCGCGCTGGACGTCGACACCAGGGATTACCGCGAACTCCGGAGCGGTGGGCGTCACGTCGTTCGGACCGATTGCGGTCATCTGGCGTCCCCCTGCTCGGCGAGTCTGATCAGTGCCTTCTGGTCGATCTTGCCGTTGGCGGTCAGCGGCAGGGCCTCGCGCCGGTGAAACGCCGACGGGATCATGTAGGAGGGCAGCGACTCGCCCAGCGCCTTTCGCAGTGCGTCGGCCTCATGAGGCGAGCCGACGTAGAACCCGACCAGCCGTTTGCCGCCCGCGGCTCCCTCGGCGACGACCGCGGCGGCCGCCCGGACACCCTCCACCCGCGAGAGGGCGCTCTCGATCTCGCCGATCTCGATCCGATGCCCCCTGATCTTGACCTGGTGGTCGCGGCGGCCGAGGAACTCGAGCTTGCGATCGGGCCGCCAGCGGCCGTAGTCGCCGCTGCGATACAGGCGCTCGCCCTCGAGGTGAGGATCGGCCACGAACGCCAGCCGGGTGCGCTCGGGATCGTTGATGTACCCGCGGCCGACACAGACTCCCGAGAACACGATCTCGCCGGGGGCGCCGAGCGGCACCGGCGACAGGTGCTCGTCGACGACGTAGACGCGGACGTTGTTGACCGGAGGCCCGAGCGGGACGCGGTCGGAGTCCGGCGCCTCGGCCATGACCTCGTGGTTGGTGTCGTCCGACGTCTCGGTGAGGCCGTACGCGTTCATCACCTTGATGTCGGGAGCGAACGCGAACCAGCGCCGCAGAAGCTCCCTCTTCACCGGCTCCCCGGTGACCGAGACGCAGCGCAGGTCCGGGAGCTCGCGGGGGTACTCCTCCATGTAGGAGAGCAACGCCTCGAGGTAGGACGGCACCACTTGGAGCACGTTCACCCGGCTGCCGGCGATCGTCTCGACGAACGCCTCCATGTCGAGGATCAGCTCCTGCTCGACGATCAGCGTCCGGCCGCCGACCAGCAGGGCGGAGACCAGCTGCCACAGCGAGATGTCGAAGCTCTGCGGCGCGACCTGCGCAACCACGTCGCCATCGTGCATCTCCAGGTCGTCGATCTTGGCGTAGAGGTGGTTGAGCATGCCGGCGTGCTCGCACATCGCCCCCTTCGGCTCGCCGGTGGAGCCGGAGGTGAAGTAGATGTAGGCCAGCTGATCGGGCGCCACTGCGACCCCGAGGTCGCCGTCGCCGCGGCCCTCCTCGAGGGCCTCGTCGAAGCCAAGCGCCTCGACGCCCGGCAGCGACTCGAGCGCTCGCTCGAGCGTGGTCGAGCAGCCCGGCTCGGTCAGCACGAGCTCGCACTCGGCACGCGAGAGCATCGCCGCGATGCGATCGGCCGGGAGGTGGGGCTCGACAGGCAGGTAGCAGCCGCCGGCCTTGAAGATCGCGAGCACGGCGGCCATCCATTCGAGGTTGCGCTCGCTGACCACCGCCACCACTCCCTCGGCGCGAAGGCCGTGCGCAAGCAGCGCTCCTCCCAGCCGGTTGGCGCAGGCGTTCAGCTCGCAGTAGGTCAACCGCCGATCGCCGCAGACGGCCGCGACCGCGTCCGGGTGTGCTGCCGCCCGCTCCTCGAAGAGCTCGTGGAAGCGCCGGTCAGGGAGCTCCCGGCGCCGCCCGGCGAACCCGTCGAACTGGAGGCGGAGCTCCTCCTCGGAGAGCAGGCTCTGACGCGCCGGATCGGCGTCCGGGTCGTCGGCGAGCAGTCGCAGGGCGGTCAGGTGGTAGCCGGAGATCCTCGCAGCGGAGCCCTCGTCGAGGACGTCGGTCCGGTAGGCGAGGCGAAGCGAGAGTTCGGCGGCGCCCTCGGAGACGCCGAGTCGCAGCACCGCCCCGTCCGGCGGGTCGGCCTGGCGGCCGGCCGGGTCGAAGACGGCCTCGAACGAGCCCTCCGTGGGCTCCGGCGCCGACTCGGCCAGCCCGACCCTGAGACCAGGGCCCGCCACGAGTCGACCTCGGTCTCGAGCCGGCACGGCAGCGGTGCGCCGCCCTCCGACGCGACGTAGCCGGTCGTCACGTCGCGCTCGCCGGTGAGCGCAGCGAGCACCCGGCCGTGCGCCGCGTGCACCACGGTGCTCAGCGGCACCTCGAGCTCGTCAGCCACGCGGCGGAGCGCGCGCCGCCAACTCGTCGGGCACTGCCTCTCGGTGCTCGGCGACGCCCGGCACCGGCTGCGGTGTCCACCTGGGGATCCGGCCGAATGCCTCGGCGGGCTCGGGGCTCCGATCGCCTCGCCTGGCGCGCTCGCCGGGGCCGGCGCGCGCGGCTCGGTGGCCGGGTTCATGCTCCAGTGCGCGTTCGCGCGGCACCTCCTCGCCCTTCATCAGGAACGAGTGCGGGCCGAGGCTCGCCCCGTCGCCGATCGTGACTCCGTAGTGGACGTGGGCGCTGATCCCGAGGTGCAACCCGAGCCGATCGTGATGCGATCGGACTTGAAGGCGCGCGTCCTCCTGCGAGTGCGGCTGGACGACGCTGCCCGCATTGAGAACGCAGTCGTTTCCGATCGTCACCAGGCTCTTGTCGACGATCGTGCAGCCGTCGTCGAACACGCGGCGGCCGATCCGCACGCCATATGCGCGCCAGGCCAGGCCCTTGAACGGCGTGCCGTCGAGGCTCCGTGGCGGCCGCTGGACGGCCAGCTTCCAGTAGCGCTCGTGCCGCCAGAAGTCGGGCTGGTAGATCGAGCAGTAGAGCGGGCGAAGCCGGCCGGAACTTCGAGCCGGCTCGCTCGACCAGCGCGCCGTACGCGATGGTGAACGGCAGCACCAGCGCGACCGCGCCTGCGGCCGCCACCACGCCGAGATCCCCGAGCAGCACGACCGCGCTGCGAAGCGAGCACGGTGATCGCCAACAGGTAGATCCAGCGCGCTCAGCAGGAACAGGCCAATCGTCACGGTGTTGTGCCGGTTCTTGGCGCCGCAGGCGCCGGCGGCGCTCGGACCCCTGACCCAGCTCGTCGAAGCGGCGGTCGCGCTCGACCGTGCGCGGAATCTCGAAGCTCGGCGAGCCGAGCAGCCCGACGTTCTCGCGGAGCTCGCCGTCGACGGGAACCAGCACCTTGGTCGCAAGCAGCGTGTTGTCGCCGGTCCGCGCCTGCGGGGGATACGGGATGTTGTTGCCGATGAAGTTGTGGCGCCCGATCGCCACCCGCGAGAGCCTGAAACGAGGTGCTCGAGTAGTCGGCGTTCATGATCCAGAGGCCGTCGGCGACCATCGTCCCCGTGCCGATCTTCGTCAGGTACGGGTTGTCGTGACCGACGGCGGTGCCGAAGTTCGACCCGGTCTGCTCGACCGGGGAGAGGTCGTACCCGATCCAGCGCAGGTAGTGGACGATGGAGGAGCTGTCGCCGAACAGCAGCAGGAACGCGGGCACGTTGGTGAGTGCGCTGATCGACCGATGGGCGGCGTAGTGGACGCCGTACAGCGGATACAGCCGGTCGGGCTTGATCGCGAGGTTGAGCAGGCGGGGGATCGTGCCCACGATCAGCAGGCCAAGGACAATGGCGCCGATCAAGATGACGAACGAGGCGATCAGGGCGTTGCGGAGGAACGCCCAGGTCGTGATGTCCGCAGGCGACGCCTGGAGCAGCGCGTCGAGCGGCGAGAACTGGGTGGCCACCAGGTAGATGCCGCCGAACGGCCAGCGGCAGATAGACCGCCAGCATGCCGACCAGCTGGAGTGCGGCGTAGGTGCCGCTTCTCAGGGCGCTGCGGCCCAGCGGTTCGATGGGCTGCAGGTCGACCTCGGCCCGCTGCTCTGCCGGCGATCCCTGACGCCGCTCGCCGGCGGGAATCGCCTGCCCCTCGTAGAGCGATGAGGAATGGGCGAGCTGCGCACCATCGCCCAGAGAGGTGTCGATGTCGAGCACCGTCGCCTGGCCGACGAACGCGTGCTTGCCGATGGTGACCGCACCCGTCCGGATCACCCCCGCCTCGGCTCGATAGCCGCTGAAGAAGGCGTCCCTGCGGATCACCGCTCCGTCGCCGATCGTCAGCAGATCGGTGCACACGGGGGCGTTGCGGGAGAGGATCACGACGCCCCGGCCGATCTTCGCGCCCAGCGCCCTGAAGGTAGAGCGGATACAGCGGCGAGCCGGTGAACAGGATCATCGGGTTCAGCCGGATCAGCGTGCTGACGAGCCAGAAGCGGACGTACCGCAGACTCCAGATCGGGATCTCCTCGTGCTTCCAGCGCCCGATCAGCGTCCACTTCGCAACGATCGGCAGGACGCACATCGCGGCGAAGGCCGCGCCCTCGATCACGACCAACCGCAGGTAGACGTCGATCGAGCCCGAGCCGGCCGAAATCCAGTCGTAGCCGACGCCCAACACGATCCCCGCGAACGACGCGTAGACCAGGAACACGAGGAACTGGATCGCTCCGCAGAGGACGTACGCGGTCGTGCTGACCGGCTTCGCTCCGCGCCGCTTCACCGGCTCGAACCCGGCCGCCGGCACGCTGTCGGCGTGAACCGCGGCCCCCTCGGGAAGCGTCGCCGCCAGGCCCCTGATGGTCGGGTGCTGGTAGCAGTCCTTGACCGAGATCGACGGCAGCTTCGCCTGCTTTCTGACCCGGGCGCAGAAGTGCGCGATCGTCAGCGAGTCCAGGCCGAGATCGTCGAAGAAGTTGCTGTCGATCGAGATCGAGCCGACACCCGTTGTCTCCGCCAGCGTCTCCGCGAGGACCAGTTCGGGCCCCGTCGCCGGGCCGGCTCCCTCGGCCTCAACCGCAGACGGTGTGCCGAGGTCGATCGTCATGCCGTCACCGAGGTCGCGGCGACGACGATCTCGCGGTCGACCACCCAGCGACCCGCGAGGTCGCTCCGTTCGGCGTTCGCCGTGAGCGATTCCAAGGCGAGCAGGCGTGCCCGGAACGTGCCCTCGGCGTGCACCGTCACCGAGATGTCAGCGAAGTCCAGCCACCACCGGGTCGACGGAAAGCAGGCCTTGTACACCGCCTCCTTGGCGCAGAAGAGGATGCGGTCCCAGTGCAGATCGGGGTCGGCTGCCTCCAGCGCGCGAAGCTGCTTCCGCTCCTCATACCGCACGACAAGGTCGCGCGCCGGGTCAGGCAGCGCCGCGTGCGGCTCGGCGTCGATTCCGATGCCGAGCAGCCGGCCGGATCGCGCCACGGCCGCGGCCCGGTACCCCGCACAGTGGGTCATGCTGCCGACCACGCCGGCCGGCCACCGCGGCACTCCGTCGGCGTCGGGGAGGATCGGCACCGGGGGCAGCCCGATCCGGCGCATCGCCTGCCGAGCGCAGTAGCGCACAGCGGCGAACTCGAGGCGACGCCCGGGTACCGCGTGCACGACCGCTGCTGCCTCTGCCGGGAACATCGTCGACTCCGGGACGTCTGAGTACATGTCGGCGCATGCCGACCTCGGGACCAACGTTTCGATCATCGCCGCGGGCTTCGCGCGAACAGTGAGATCGTCGGGATTGAGGTGGGAGCAAAACACCTACGTGGTGACGGGTCTCTACTGAGACCCACCCTAGTACAACAGCGGCCGTGAGGGTTGTGCGCGCGGATACCCGCGGCTCATACTCGGAGAAGAGCCGATTGACTGCGACGGTTATGCAGGTGCAACGAGAAAATGTCAAGCCGGCTTGTGACGCAGACTGCTTGGCAGGCACCGCTTCTACGTCGTCTGCTCAGGCTACAATCTTCGCCATAAACGGTCATCTCAAGAGGCCGCGCCGAACTTCTTGTGGATTGTTGTCTGAGCGATCAACGGCAAACACTGCATTCTTCGTCCGCACCGCGACCACTCCCCCACCAAGACGCCACGGGTCGCAATCGCCGCACTCGCCGTTCGCTGCCCAGACAGAATCGCCATCCGGAAACCCGGATACACGCGCGGTGGCGGCCGTCCACCGGACTGTGCGACGATCGAGCTATGTCAGAGAGCCCCACCATCATCACGTTGACCATGAACCCTGCGGTGGACATGAGTTCGAGCGTCGAGCACGTCCGGGCCGATCTCAAGCTGCGGTGCGAGCGTCCCACGCGGCGGGCGGGCGGTGGCGGGCTGAATGTGGCTCGGGTGATCGCCCGCCTGGGTGCTGACGTGACGGCAATCCATACCTGTGGCGGCCCGACGGGCCGGCTGCTCCAGACGCTGCTGCGCGAGGAGGGACTCACAGGGCGGTCTGTAGATGTCGCCGGAGAGACGCGCGAAAACATCGTGGTGGTTGAACTGGCCGGGAAACGCCACTTCCATTTCGTCATGCCGGGGCCAGAGCTGTCGCAAGGTGAGTGGCAGCTCTGCCTCGACGCCGCCGCTGCCGCGGAGAACGGCTACGTCGTTGCGAGCGGGAGCCTCCCACCGGGCGTGCCGGCGGACTTCTACGCACAACTGGCCGAGCGCGTACGGAGCGGTGGCGGGCGGCTCGCCCTCGATGCATCCGGGGAGCCTCTGCGCCTGGCGCTCGAGGTCGGGGTCTGGATGATCAAGCCGAACATGGTCGAACTGGCCGAGCTGACCGGCATCGTCGACACGCACGAGGCGTCACTGGTGGATGCTGCAGACGCGCTCGTTCAGCTCGGCTCAGCAGAGATCGTTGTGCTGTCGCTCGGGCCGGCAGGTGCATACGCAGCGGCCCGTGACCTCGAGGGCGAGTACCTGCGTTCACCGGTTGTCCCAATCCGCAGCCGCGTTGGAGCGGGTGACAGCATGGTGGGGGCAATGGTGACGGCGGCGTCACGCTCGATGCCGACCAGGCAGATCGTCAGGCTCGGGCTCGCCGGCGGAGCGGCAGCCGTCATACAAGACGGCTCGGAGGTCGCTCAGGCGGGCGACGTGTGGCGTCTCTATTCGCGACTGCAGAGCGTGGGTGCATCTGAGCCTACGAGTGAGCAGCCGCTCGGCTGAGTCGGGGGAATCGAACCGCGTTTGGACTTCTCCGCTGCATCGAGCCTGCTGACAGCGCGCGGCGGCTCGTGCGGGTGAACCTTGCGGATCTGGCGTCTGCGACCGGTCTGGGTCGAGGGCGTCGCACGTCCGACGCCCCGTGCCCGCAGTACCTGCAATGGTAGCCTCGGGGCGATGTTCGACCACGTGGGGATCGCCGTGTCTAACCTCGCCGCGTCCGAGCGCTTCTACCGCACGGTGCTCTCCGCGCTCGGCGTCGAGCCGAGCCACGCGGACGCCCAACTGGTCGAGTGGGAGGACTGGGCCATCGGCCCGATCGACCGCGAGCACCCTGTGACCCGCGGCCTGCACATCGGCTTCCGCGCGCCCGACCGCGCGGCCGTCGACGCCTTCTGGCAGGCGGGCATCGACGCCGGCCACCCGAACGACGGCGCGCCCGGGACGCGCACCGTCTACGGCCCCGACGACTACGGCGGCTTCCTGCTCGACCCGGACGGCAACAGCGTCGAGGCGGTCCACGGCCCCCGCGAGCCCACGGTGCCCGACGGCCGCATCGACCACCTTTGGCTCCGCGTCCGCGACCCGCAGGCCTCGCGGCGCTTCTACACGACGATCGCTCCACACGCCGGGCTCCGCCTCTCGCACGACGCGCCGGATCGCGTGCAGCTCTCCGGCCCCGACTTCTCCTTCTCGCTCGTGCGCGATGAACGCCCGCTCGCCGAGCATGTCCACCTCGCCTTCCCGGCGGACGCGGACGCCACGGTGCGGGCCTTCCACGCCGCCGCGCTCGCCGCAGGCTACGAGGACAACGGCGCCCCCGGCGAGCGCGCCGTGTACCACCCGGGGTACTACGGCGCCTTCGTGCTCGACCCGGACGGCCACAACGTCGAGGTCGTGAACCACAACCGCTGAGCCATGGTCGGCGAGTCTGCCCACGACGCGCCGGGCGATTCAGTGCGAGGCGAGCTCGCCGTAGACGTAGGACGCGGTGACTCCGCCGGCCACAAGGAAGTCACTGCCGCAGCGCGGAAATCGCGACCGGCTGCAACGACTCCTCGGCGGTCGGCGCGGCACTGAACCGATTCGATGCGCCGTGCGGTGCGACATCAGGCACGAGACTTCACTTTGACCAACCGATGGAGGCGGCGGGAATCGAACCCGCGTTTCGAGTCCTCGTGGGTATTTCCGCGCGCGTGTCTGTCGCCGTAACGCCGCCCAGACAGTCCGGAGATGTCCCGATGCCGGCACCCATGCAGCCGCCGAGGCCGCGACCATGTAGAACTACGACCACATGAGCGGCACCAACTGGATAGGGATGGCTTCGTGACGGTGTTTCTGGTCATCGTCCTCTTGGTCGCCATTTGGGCGATCACTCAGTGGACGCGCACATCCGACCGGCCAGATTGGCGCGCGACATCCTCGACGAACGGTTCGCCCGCGGCGAGATCGAGATCGACGGCCGCCAAGATCGTCGCCGCTCCCTCGACCACCTGCCGGTTGGTTAGCCCCGGGAGGCCACGATGATCCCGACGGTACCCTCAACGATGCGAGCGGCGGTGCACGATCGCTATGGCGAGCCAGAGGTGATCCGAGTCGGCCAGGTTCCGGTGCCGTCGATCGCGGATGATGAGGTGTTGCTGCGAGTCTCGGCGGCCGGGGTCGATCGCGGCACATGGCATCTGCTGACGGGGCAGCCCTATCTCGCTCGTCTGGCGATCGGGCTGCGCCGGCCACGCGTGCCGGTTCTTGGACGCGACGTTGCCGGTGAAATCGTGGCGAGGGGATCCGCCGCCCGGCAGTTCAACGTCGGCGACTCGGTATTCGGAGTCGCAACCGGCTCGTTCGCGGAGTACGCCAAGGCCAAGGAGCGGAAGCTTGCAGGGACGCCAGACGGGCTCTCCGCTGTCGAGGCCGCCGTTCTGGGCATCTCGGGTATGACCGCTCTGCAGGCGATCGACGCCGCGCAGGTGCGCCGCGAGTCCTCCGTACTCGTCATCGGCGCGTCCGGTGGGGTGGGCAGCTATGCCGTCCAGATCGCGCATGGCTTAGGAGCACACGTCACCGGCGTCAGCCGGGCAGCGAAAGCCGACTTCGTTCGTTCACTCGGTGCGGAGCGCGTGATCGCCTATGACCGCGACGGCAACGATCGACAAGGCGGCCCCTACGACGCCATCGTCGACACCGGCGGAGACACGGCCATCTCAGACCTTCGCTCCATGCTGGCGGCGCGCGGGGCGCTCGTGATTGTGGGCGGCGAAGCCGGCGACCCTGTGACGGGGATGGGGCGACAGCTGCACGCACGGATCCTGTCGCCGTTCCTCCACCAGCGCCTCACGTTCATCATCAACCGCGAACGCCAAGCCGACCTCGAACGGCTGCGTGGCCTCGTCGAAGACGGTGTCGTCAAGCCGACCCTCGACACCGCCTATCCACTCGAGCAAACGGCTGAGGCGATCCGGCACCTGACATCCGGCCGCACACTGGGCAAGCTCGCCGTCGTCGTCAACGAGCCCTAGTAGCGCTGAACCCGACATCGGCGCTAGTGCATCGAAACGTGCGTCCCCGGCGCTGGCCGAAGGGCCGGTAGCACAATCGCGGCCACGAAGGCGAGCACTCCGGCGATCGCCGCCGCGACGAAGAAGGCGTCCCCATAGCCGCTCACCGGGTTCCCATTCGATATGGCCACGGCAGCCAGGACGGCAACACCAAGGGCGGCTCCGAGCTCATGGGCTGTCGTCATGATCCCGGAGGCCAGTCCGGCCTGATCATGCCTGACATCGGCCATCGCAGTGACCGTTACCGCCACGAAAACAAGTCCCACGCCCGCACCCAGCAACAGGAAGCCCGGCAGCAGGTTGGTCAGGTAGCTTGCCCGGTCTGGTGCGAGGGCGAGAAGCAGTGCAGCGGCACTTGTCAGCACCAGGCCGACCACCGCGACGACGCGAGCCCCGGCGTGCGACAGCAGGTGTGAGGCGAGGTGGGCGGCGGCGAGGATGACAAGCGCGAGCGGCAAGAACGAAAGCCCGGTCTTCAGCGCCGAGTAGCCGAGCACGTTCTGGAGGTACAGGGTGTTCAGGTAGAACGAGCCGACCAAGATGCCCGTCGTCCCCAGCATGACGACGGCGCTCGAGACAAGTGACCTCACGCGCCATGTCGCCGGGGGAACCAACGGCTTTGTGCCACGGCGTTCGATCGCGACGAAGGCTGCCAACAGGCCAGCAGCCACGGCGAGCAGGAGCCACGTCCGTGCTGATGCCCATCCATGCTGCGCCGTCCCCACCACCCCATACACGAGCGTCATCAGGCCGGCCAGGAGCGTGATGGCACCGAGCAGATCAAGCTTCAGCCCCGTCAAGGAGACCGAGTCCTCAGCGGGGACGAGTCGCACCGCCCCAACGGCGACCACGATCCCGATCGGGACGTTGATGAAGAAGATCCATTCCCAGCCAAACGCTGTCGTGATGATGCCTCCAAGCAGCACCCCGAAGGCAACACCGGCACTGCCAATCGCACCCCAGACCGCCAGCGCGGCAGTTCGTTGGGCGCCGGAGTACGTCGTCGTGATGATCGCCAAGGCAGAGGGCAAGAGAAGCGCCGCACCAAATCCCTGCGTTGCCCGCGAGACGATCAGCGCGTGGGACGACCAGGCGAGCCCGCTGGCCAGAGAGGCGGCAGTGAAGACAAGCAGACCAACGAGAAACACACGGCGACGCCCGAGCAGATCGGCTGATCGGCCGCCGAGCAGCATCAGGCCGCCTGTGAAGAGCACGTAGACAGTCACGACCCACTGCAGGTCAGTCGCCGAGAAGCTGAGCGCGTTGCTGATCGAGGGAAGCGCGATGTTCACGACGGTCACGTCGAGGATGACCATGAACTGAGCTACCGCGACGAAGCCTAGAACCCACCACGATGTGCGGTCAGTCGCGGCGTCAGCGTGCAGGCCGGCGTGGGATGAGGATGTGGTCATGCGAGCCTCCCAACGTCGGGCACCGCCTCATCCGTCGAACGGCTGTCCGAGGTGATCTGTTGAGCGACGTACCTGGCGTCGTCGCTGACGAAGCCAAGCAGCGCAGAGCCGCGGGTGTATTGCCATTGCAGACCGAGGAAGTACAGCCCGGGTTGATCGGTCACGCCGCGACGGTGCTGCGGGCGGCCGCGTTCGTCAAACACCGGTAGCTTGATCCAGGAGTAGTCCGGCTGATACCCAGTGGCCCAGATGATCGCGTCGGCCTCGGTCTCCGTGCCGTCGGCGAAGCGGACGGTGCGACCCGACGCGGCAAGTACCCGTGGTTTGAGGGTGACCCCCTTGCGCTTCGCCTTGGTGGGACTCGACCCGATCAGAGTTTCGCGTCCGCTCAGCCGTTTGCCCAGGCGCGATTCGACGGAGATCCGTTGCATGCCGAGCTTGGTAAGCCACCAGAACAGTTGCCGGCCGAGCAGACGTTGTGGCAGCGGCGTTTGTCGTGACCCCACTGCGAGTACGACCTTGTGGTCGGCGGCAAGTTCCTCAGCGATCTGATAGCCGGTGTTCCCACCTCCGACGACGACGACTCGTCCCGGCGGTACGTCGCTCGGTCGGCGGTACCCAGTGCTGTGAGTCTGATAGACGTCGGAGCCGACCGAGACGGCAAACGAGGGAATCCACGGCTGCTGGAACGGGCCGGTGGCAACAACGACCTGGTCGGCGAGGATCGTCCCTGCTGGTAGCTCAGCGGCATACCGCCCCTCGCGGCGGTCGAGGGCGATCACACGGCTGCTGAGCTCGACGGGTAGGTTCAGTTCGGTCGCATAGCGATCCAGATACTCGACCACCTCGTCACGTGTCGGCTCCTGGTCGGGGTGGCCGTCGAACGAGAGGCCCGGCATGGCGTTGTATCGCCGCGGCGTGAACAGGACGAGCGACTCCCATCGTTGCCTCCACGCCGAGCCGACATGATCAGCCGCGTCGACGATCAGGAACCGCAGTCCCGCCCGCTTCAGGTAGTAGCCGACGGTAAGTCCGGCTTGGCCCGCGCCGACCACGAGCACGTCATAGCTGCCATCCGATTTTCCGTCCGGCTCCCGACTTGAAGCTGGTTGATGATCGCCGAGGGTCATGGTTACACGGCGATCAGCGTGCCCGCATTGACTGCTCGCACAGGCTCTCGGTGGCTGTTTCGTTTGGCGTTTGGTCAGGAATGGTGTCCACGACGATCCGCGCCTAGGCGTCGACGTGGAAGCTGAACATCATGCCGCTCTCGTGGTGCTCGGCGATGTGACAGTGCGCCATCCAGATGCCGGGATTCGTGACGTGCAGCAGGATGTCGACGGTCTCGCCGGTGCGGATCAGCACCGTGTCCTTCCACACCAGGTTCTGCTCTGGCTGGCCGTCTCTGGCGAGGATCAGGAACCGCCCGGCGCCGTGGATGTGGAACGGATGGTGCATCGGGTGGTCGGAGTCCATCTCGTTGACCAGCCGGATCTTGACGCGGTCGCCGACGCGGAATCGCCAGCTGATGGCGTGGTTCTCGGCCCCGTCTGACCGGTCGATGAGCTTCCAGCGGGTATTGGCCGGGGTGGTGAGCCGGTTGACGTCGACCATGTCGTCCTCCCACTCGATCCCGCCAGCCTCATGCTGATGCTCACCGTCGTCGTGCCCGTGAGCGCCAGCATGGTCGTGATGCGCGGCGTGTCCGCCATGCTCGCGGTCGCCATGCTCGTGTGACTCGCTCGGCCCGCTTGCCACAAGGCGCGCGGGTACCAGTTTCATTCCGCACTTCGGGCACCGGTCTGGTTGGTCGCTTGTCACCTCCGGATGCATTGGGCAGGCATAACCGGTGGGCGCGGCGACGGGCAGGAGCTTCATGCCGCACTTCGGGCACTTGTCCGGAGCGTCGCTGACCACCTCGGGGTGCATCGGACAGGCGTAAACCAGCTGCTCGCCGGCGGCGAGGCTCGGCGCCTCCATGTCCATCTCGGCGACGAAGGCGAGCGTCTTGTCCGGCTCGGCTTTGACTTCGGCGTCCAGTCGAGCGCGCTCCTCGGCGAACTCGGGGTTCGTCCGAAGATGTGCGAACGCTTCTTGGAGGGGAGGCTCGGCACGGTGGTCACCGACGTGGATGTCAGCGAGGGGATAGGTGCGGTCGGGTGTCTGGTGCTCGAGGACGAAGTCGCCCGGCCGGTCGAGCATGACGTCCACGATCACCCGCTCGCTGGGAGCGAGGACCACCGAGTCGACGAACTGCTCATGCTCGACGCGGCCACTGTCGCCGCCAACCAGCTTCATACGCGCGCCCGGGAGAGCGACGTTGAAGACCCGGGTGTTGGCCGTGTTCGTGAAGTACAGGCGAATGACTTCGCCTTGCTTGACCGAGAGGTCGAGATGCGGTTCGCCGGCGATGAGAAGCAGGTTGCCGAAGCGGCCCATGGCGGCGTAGGTCGTCTCCGTTCGGCTGAAAGGCGCGACCTTGCCATCCTCGATGAGGACATCGTCGAGCGTCAGCACGAGCTCGCGGTGCACTGGCGGCCAGTAGTCGGAGTCGCGCGGCACGACAACGACATTCCCGTAGAGACCCATCTCCTGGCCGTAGTCCTCCCGAATGTGTGGGTGGTACCAGTACAGGCCCGGATCGGGGAACTGCACCTTGCAGGAGAAGTCACCGCCAATGGGGATCGACTGCTGGGTCTCGTGGGTGCCGTCGGAGCTGTTTTCGAGCCGCAGCCCATGCCAGTGAACGGTCGCCTCGAGGTCACCTTCGTTGTGCACGTCGACCTGGATTTCCGACCCCTCGGGCACGCGGAGCGTCGGGCCGGGGATCGACCCGTTGTAACCCAGCATCCGAACCGTATGATCACCCAGCCGCTTGCGTACTGGGCCGATCTCGAGACGAAACTCGGCGTCCTGCAGAAGTTCGACTGTCTCACTCGCGGCGGCGTCGGTGAGACCCGTTGTGTCGGTCGGAAAGAGGTTGGTCATCCCAGGTCTCCCCCTCTAGTGGTGAAAGTCGGTGCCGACGACGATCTCGACGGCGATGATCGCGGCGACCGTGAAGTCGACCACGAGGCAGAATGGCGGCCACCACCGCGTGTTGGCCACGAACTGACGGCGGTGCTGCCACGTGTCCTTCAGCCCGTGGCCGGCGAGGCCGAGCACCAACAGCCATGGCGAGCCCGTCACGGCGGCGGCAGCAACCACCACGAAGATCGTTGCTACGCCACTTTCCACGGCGATGACTCGTGCACGGCCATCGGCAACAGCGAACCCGATGTAGATGGCGGCAATCGCGGCCAGGCCGAGGGCGTAGACCGTCGCCTTATCGAGCCACCAGAGGGAAAGCGGCGATGCCGCCTGCCCTACGCCGAAGACGAGTCCCCACGCGATCGGGGCTCGCAATGATGCGGGCAGCGGGCGTCGAATGGCCGCGATCACCGTGGTGCCCGTGTCGCCGTCTGCCGCATGACCGAGAGCCCGGGCGGCTCGCTCGAGAACGCGACCCTCATGGTGTGCTCACCTCTGCGATACTTTCGGGGCAGACGAAGATAGCACGACAATGAAGTCATGACAATCAACGAGTTCGGGGATGGCCGTGCCTGGTCGCTGATTTCCAATCACGGCCACGCGCTGGTCTGCATCGCCCAACGGCCCGACGTGCGGCTCTGGGAGCTGGCCGAGACGATCGGCATCCGGGAGCGCAGCGCCCAGCGCATTGTCAACCAGCTCGTGGACGCCGGTTATGTCACCCGCCACCAACACGATCACCACGGCGCGCGAAGCAGCTACACCGTGAACCGCGAGCTGCATTTGCGCCGCCCTCACCTCGGCGCGTACACCGTCGGCGATCTCATCGACACGTTCTCACGCCCGCCGACACCCAGCGGGGCACACGATGGCTCTGTTGGGGCCGTATGACTGTCGTGCGGGACTCGACCACCTATCTGCTTGGCCGCGCCTCAACGCCCGGCGTGCCGGAGACGCGCCAGTTTCTGAGCCGGAATGGTGTGGCCTTTCAGTGGGTGGATGTCGATGCCGATCCCTTGGTCGGCCTGCTTGGCGGTCGCGCGGAGCTGGAAGGCCGCCGATATCCGATGGCGCTGTTCGCGGACGGTTCGACCCTGGACGGGCCGGAGCGGTTCATGCTCAGCCGCTACGTCCGCGGAACTCCGGCGGGTACCGCTCCTCCGGTACCTCCAGAAGACGAACGCGCCTACGCGGAAACGGCACGATTCAAGCAGCAGCTGGCCGAACGCGTGGGCCTGCCGTGCCGACCGACGAGTGAGAGCTATGACGTCGTTGTGGTCGGTGCCGGCCCTGCCGGGCTGACCACCGCCGTGTATTGCGCATCAGAAGGTCTGAGCACGATCGTCGTCGAAGCGATCGCCGCCGGCGGCCAGGCCGGCACAAGCGCTCGAATCGAAAACTACCCGGGTTTCCCACAAGGGATTAGCGGAGCGGAACTGGCAGCCGGCATCCATACTCAAGCGGCTCGACTCGGCGCGGAGATCCTGATCGGAGCAGAGCTCGTGACCGCAGCCCCAACCGAGCGCGGCACGTTCTCGATCGAACTGACCTGCGGTTCTCAGATCGAAGTCCGGACCGGTGTTGCCGCCACCGGCGTCGACTACCGACGGCTTGAATCTCCCGGAGTCGAGAAGTACGTTGGCGCCGGGATCCACTACGGCTCCGCCCCCGGAGAGGCGGTTCGGCTGGAGGGCCGCGACGTCGTGATCGTCGGCGGCGGCAACTCGGCGGGCCAAGCCGCCCTTCACATGGCCGACCACGCACAAGCAGTGACTGTCGTCGTCCGTGGACCCAGCCTTGGCCGAGGGATGTCGAACTACCTCGTCGAGCGGATCCACGATCATCCGCGAATCGCCGTGCGAACGTCGACCAGGGTCGTCGAAGCTCAAGGCGACTCGCGCTTGCGGAGTGTCATCCTCCGCGGCGAGGACCGCGATGGACTAGAGGAGTTGCCTGCAGATGCGATGTTCTTGCTCATCGGTGCGCGGCCATTCACACTCGGCGTCGAGGGATGGCTCCGGCGCGACGAGCACGGATTCCTCCTCACCGGCCAGGATGTCGTTGCCGACGACCGCGACACCTGGTGGAAGCTCGACCGGGATCCCTACCCGCTTGAGTCAAGCCAGCCAGGCGTGTTCGTCGCCGGAGACCTCCGCCACGGCTCAATAAAGCGTGTCGCATCCGCCGTCGGAGAGGGCGCCATGGCGGCGTCGCTCATCCACCGCTATCTCGCTTTGGAAGACAGGCGGTAGGGTAAGCGGCGTCACCAGGCCGGGGGCAGGCGGCACCGTGGTCGCCCCAGTGCCCGAATCGATTCAGTGCGGGGCGAGGTCGCCGTAGAAGTAGGACGCGGCCCCGCCGTCCATGAGGAGGTCGCTGCCGGTGATGAACGCTCCGTCGGGACCCATCAGAAGCGCGCCGACGGCTCCGACCTCGTCTGGGGGGCCGCCGCGGCCGACAGGGCAAAGGTCGATCATGCAGCGATAGGCCGGTGTATGGTCACGCCTCGGCCCCTTTGGCCTGGACGCCTCAGCGCCCCGTAGCGCGTGATTCGCGGCGATGCTGGTGGCGATCGACCAGGTCAGGAGCGCTACGACGCCGGGGAAGAAGCCGTAGCCAAACACACTGCCGTCGGCGGTGCCGTCCAGGGTGGTGAGAAATGTGATCGTGAAGGATGCCGCGCCGATCAGCGCGACGGCTGCTGTCCAGCGCGGTAGGACACCGGTGCGCAGTGCTACCAGTGCGCCTGCGCCGAGCCACGCGGCAAAGCCCATCGGCGCGACCAGGAATGGCCCGACTGCGCCGGTGGCGATGGCTCTACTGACGACGGGATCCGCGTGTGCACCCTCGGCACTCGCGCCAGAGAAGGTGACGGTGGCGATGGTGAAGCTGGCGATACCGATGAGGCCGCCGGCATAGGCGATCTGGGAGAGGCGCGGCGAGCGTTTGTCATTTACCTTCGTACCGTCGAGCAGGGCCCGGACCGTCGCCGAAAAGGGCAGGAACGTGAGGCCTGCGAGCAGTGCGAAGAACGCCGCGAAGCGGCCCTTCATCTCCGTGTTGTTCGCCCAGGTCGTCCAGTCGTGATCCGGTGCGAGGTAGTGCGGCGTCTCCGCGCCGTTCAAGAACCAGGCCAGAGCCAGGAACACCGTGAAGGCAAGGCCAGACAGGGCGCCCGCCGACTGCCACGAGGTGGAAGCGTCTGGGAAACCGGTTGACGTCGAGTGCGGGTCATTCACGGACGAACTCCTTGGAGGAGGATTTCGCTCGGGAGGCGGCAGAGTCGCGCCTTCCCGGCCGGCCGCAACAGCGATAGGCTAGGTGGCAGGCACGGCAGCCGGCCTCGGGTTTACCCGATCCGCCGGCAGCTCACCGCGAAGGATCGGCGCCTCCGGCCGGAATCCCTTGAACGTGAAGTAGAGGCCGACCAGCAACTCCCACAACGCTTCGGGGATGGTGCAGAGGCCTTGAAGGGTGCCGCCTGGTTGGTCAACACCGAACATCACGGCAACACCAGACGCGATCAGCAACGGCCCGCCGATCAGCCCCAGCCACGTCATGCGTCGCGGCACCAGCCCGGACGTGTACATGAGGTAGCCGAACAGCAGTCCGTTGCCGATACCGACGACGAAGCCAGGCCCTAGCAGGAACGTCCAGTCCTTCACCGCGGCGAAGGTGTAGGCCAGAGACCCGATCGTGTCTTGACTCACGCCAGTCGGCGGATCCGTCCGCAGACCGACGACAGTGAGGACGCTGAGGATGCCGACGAGAATGAACGTGGACTCCATGATCCGCGCCGCGACGAAGCCGAGGGCGCATCCTTCGTGCTGCCGTTTCAGCAACGGAAAGGGGATCACTGCGGTGGCGATGTTGGAGATGATCAGCAGCAGCTCCAGGAAGCACGCGAAGAAGATGCGATTGTCGTGTCCGGCGCCGGCGACGTAGCCGGCAGGATCGTCGAGCACCGGTTGGTACAGCCACAGCGCTGGGATCGAGGTGGCGAAGGTGATCAACCACATGATCCCGGTGGTGAGCGACATCCTGCGCGACTCGGCCGCAGACAGGGGACGGTGGTAGTCCATGAGCTCCTCCCTCAAGCGTGGTTCGACGACCGCTGATCCGTCTCGGCCGCCAGCGCCGCCCGTGGTCGAGGCGCGAAGATACCGCGCCATGTGATCCGCTACAAGTGGACTTGTGATCACTACGCCGTAGCGCTGTCTTTGACCGCTCGACCTACTCGCGGCCTTCGCTTCTGCGCTGCCGTGGGAAGCCGCTGCTTGAGTCCGTCGAGGATGAGGTCGAGTCCGAACAGGAACCCTCATCGTGGCTGAATCCGTGCTCGGCGATGTGGTGGAGCACCTCGGTGGTGGACGGATGGGCGTCGGGCCCGGTGCCGCGCTGACTTAGTTGGCGGTTGGCGACGTCTCGCCACTCGTCGCGGGTATCGAGGCCCAGCGTCGGTTCCTGCAGTGCGTAGCCGTAGACGGAGGCGTCTTGGACGGAGTAGGCATGGATCGCCTCCGCGACTGAGAACCCGGCATTTCGCAGGCAGGCGAGCGCCGCCTCGTGAACACGACGGTTCGATTCGCCGGGGTTGGCGCGCGCCACCATAAGGCCGCCCGATCCGAAGTCACGAAACGTACGACGGGCGTCCCCCACATCTCCAATCCGCGGTGCCGGTCGCAGAGGGCGCGAGAGGTTCCGGGTTGCCCGCTCGCCAAGAAGATCCGGCTTCGTCCGCCAACGCGATGGTGGCGGGCGTAGCAGAGGCGGCGCGACGGACTGACTGACACCCGTACAGGCGCCTTGCCGCCGACTCGTACAGGGTTCAGCGCGGGCACGGCAGCGCCGAGGTGTTACTCAGCGACGCTGCGGGGGTCGTTGGTGAGGAGTTCGTCCGGATCGACCGCGCCGGCGCGCCAGGCCTCGATCCACCAAGGGCGGTCGGACTGTACGGGCGATGGGCCGCCGATATAGACCGAATTGCCCTGCAGGTGCGTTGTGCGCCGCCTCGAGCGCGTCGTCTGCAAAGACGAGACCGGCGAACCGTCCTTCGGGATCGAAGGTCTTCCATGCGACAAGACGGCTTTCGTTCATGGGTGCTGCTGCTCGCTGAGAACCTCGGCGCCGTCGACCGAGACGTTCCCGTCGGGAATCGTGGTTCCTGAGCGCGCCTCGGAGGTGGGGCTGGGAACCTGCCGCCATTCGCCATCGACGACCGCGAACCAAGCTCCGTCCACCGATACCGGCCCTTGCTCGTATTGCCCTCGTCCAGCCGTCACGGGGAATTCCATTTCATAGAATCTCAGAAATCCTGAAGATTATAAGCATAACCGCAGCGTTGTGCGCTCCGCTGGCGCGGCATCGGACGCGCGACCCCTCCCACCTGACCGCGGCCCGGAGGTCGAGCCTGCAGACCGGTGAACCTGTGCGACTCTCAACCGAGCGAAGCATCGAGGCGAACGGGCGCACCAGCCTCGGTCGCAAGGCGCCTCGCCGGCGCGGCGGTCGTGCTCAAACCGCCGCGGGAAGGAGCCGCAGCGCCCGGTTCCGCGGAAGGAAGGCGGCCGCGGTTGGTGCGCCTCGCCCAGGGAGCCTGGCTTGACAACAAACCGAGCTGCTGGCTTTCGCCTTGGCGCCTAGATACTCTTACTGTCTTATACGGCCGTAAGGGAGCGGAGACTCGGCGCGCTCGACGACCTGCGGAGCGACCCTATCTTGTCGGCGCGAATGCGGCGGTGACTCTGATGCCATTTGACCATCCCATATATGTTTTGAAGGGCGACTTCTTCCGGGTGCTGGGCCATCCGGCGCGCGTCCGGATCCTCGAGTTGCTCCGCGATGGAGAGCGGTCGGTGGGCGACCTCCAAGCGGAGCTTGGGCTCGATTCGAGCGGTACCTCGCAGCATCTGGGTGCACTACGCCGGCTGGGGCTGGTGGAGAGTCGACGCCAGGGGACGAGCGTCTACTACCGGGCACGCGATCCGCGCGTGTTCCAACTGCTCGAAGTGGCGCGGCAAATCCTGAGCTCTAGCCTGGCTGACACGCAGTCGCTGCTGGACGGGTTGCAGGAGACCCCGACGGATACCGCCCACCGCCCGCGCTAAATCTCGCTCCTAGCCGGACGAACCACACCTCCCAGGCTCCGGCCCTCCGCGAACGTCGGGTGTAGAAGTCCCAAGATCGCAGAGCATGGCTCGCCTGATCCAGGGGATGCGGCGCGCCCTGCTGCATACGGTCGACGTGGAGTCGCCTCACAGGATGGCCAGGTCGATCTATCGATTAGGGATAACTTTCAAATCTTCGAAGATTTGTGGGTATGATGTGGTGGTGTCACGTGCCGCTGGACCTGTCCATGAGTTGAAGGCGAACCTGTTTCGGGTGCTTGGGCATCCCGCCCGGATCAGGATCCTGGAGTTGCTGCGGGATGGGGAGCGATCGGTGGGCGTGTTGCAGAGCGAGTTGGGCCTGGATTCGGGTGGGACGTCGCAGCATCTCGCAGCGCTTCGCCGGATCGGGCTGGTCGAGCCTCGGCGGGACGGGACGAACGTGTATTACCGAATCGCCGATGAGCGCGCGTTCGACCTGTTGGAGGCGGGGCGGGCGATCATTGCGCGTCAGCTTGCGCACCAGGGTTCGCTGCTGCGAGATCTCGAGACCTCATGATCTCGGCGTTACTCCTCGCGGGGGTGCTCGTAATCTCGCTGGGCGGCGTGCTGTCTGCCTTCCGGTCGGGGTTCAGGGTCGGGCTATGGCTTCAAGCGGCGGGCGCCGGTGCGCTTGCGGTGGCGGGGTTCGTTGTGCTGTGGTCGGGGGATGTACTGGGAGCGGGCTTCACCAGCAGTTTCGTACCGCGGCTCGGTGTAGACGGTCTGACCGGGTTCTTCCTCGGTGTGCTGGGATTGGTGGCGGCTCCCGTGCTCGTGTATTCGATCCGCTACCTGGAGCCAACGTCGGCAGGTCGCACCGTCGCGGCGGCGATGTCGGTGTTCTTGCTGGTGATGGTGGAGGTGTTGTGCGCGCGCGACCCGGTCACCTTCCTGGGCGGGTGGGAGCTGATGACGCTCGTTCCCGCGGTGATGATCCTGGTCGCCAGGTCAGCCGATCGCGAGTCGCGAGGGGCGGTGTTCACCTACGTTGCCGTTACCCATCTGGGCGGGATCGGGACGTGGGTCGCGATCCTTTTGCTGGCTGACGCTGGGGCGATCGGCGCACCGTCTGCGGTCACATCGGGCTCGACCCTGCAGGCCGTGATCGCGGTGGCGGCGCTGATCGGCATGGGCACCAAGGCCGGGGTGATGCCGCTGCACGTCTGGTTGCCTCGTGCCCACCCGATCGCCCCCGCTCCGGTGTCGGCGCTGATGAGCGGCGTGATGATCAAGATCGCGATCTACGGGCTTGTTCGAGTGCTGGTGGAGTGGGTGGGTGTGCTGCCGGTGTGGTTCGGGGTGCTGGTGCTGGCGGTGGGGATGCTCTCCGCGCTGGGAGGCGTGGTGTACGCGCTGTTCCAGCACGACCTGAAGCGGTTGCTGGCGTTGCACTCGATCGAGAACATCGGCATCATCGTGCTCGGTCTGGGTGCGTGTCTGTTGCTGCGAGCCAGAGGCGCCGACAGCTGGGCCGCCTTCGCGCTGGCGGCGGCGTTGTTGCACACGCTGAACCACGCAGTCTTCAAGTCGCTGTTGTTCCTGGGGGCGGGCTCCTTCGAACGGTCAGTCGGTTCGCTCGAACTCGACCGCCTGGGCGGTCTCTTGCGACGGATGCCCTGGACCGGCGCCGCGTTCCTGGTCGGGGCGATGGCAATCGCCGGGCTACCGCCACTCAACGGCTTCGCCTCGGAGTGGCTGACCCTGCAGGCGCTGATCCACGTACCGATGTCGGGCGGCGTCGGCGGCGGGCTGCCGGGAACCGTAGCGATGGCCGCGCTTGCTGCGACCGCGGCGCTTGCGGTGCTCTGCTTTGTCAAGGTGGTAGGCCTCGTGCTGCTTGGACCTCCACGGCGAGCCGCCCCGGCCGAAGCGGTCGAGACGCCGGTCGAGATGCGAGGCGCGGTCGCGGTGCTGGCGGGGGCATGCGTGGTGCTCGGCGTCGCCCCTGGCCTGCTGTTCGCCGCCCTGGTCGGCGTCGCGCCATGGCCCGCCGCCGCTCCCAGCACCGTCGGGCTCCACCTGCCGGGCACCGGCTCGCTGCCGACCCTGGGGATCGCGGTCGTGCTTGTCGGCGGTACCGCAGTCCTGGCGTTGCTGCGGGGTCGGGTTGCTGCAGCAGCCGCGCCGACCTGGGCTTGCGGCCAGCTGGTCGAGCCAGCGCTTGCCTGGACGAGCGCGGGCTTCACCAAGCCGATCCGACTCGTGCTCGAATCGATCCTTCGACCGGAACGCGAGATCACCACACGGAGCGAGGGCGGTGTGCTCCAGGAGGTCGCCTACGCCGGACGTGTTCCTCACCTGATCGACGAGCGGCTCTACCGACCCGCGGCCCGGTTATCCCTGCTGACGGCGGGACACGCGCGCAAGCTCCAGAGTGGCAGCCTGGGTACCTACATCGGCTACTTGATCGGGCTGGTGCTCGCACTGCTCTTGGCGGTTCGCACGGGGCTGATCGGGTGACCATCCTGGCCCTTGCCTCGCCGATCGCCGCTCTGGGTGGAGGCGTGGCGCTCGCGCCGCTGTGGCCAGGCCTCGTCCAGCATTGGAAGGCGCGGCTGCAGGGCCGCCGTGGGTCGTCGCCGCTGCAGCCCTACCGCGAGCTCCGCCGGTTGTGGCGAAAGAGCGCGGTCACGGTGACCGAGACGAGCATCGTCTATCGCCTGGCGCCCGCGTCTGTCGCCGCCAGTCTGGTGGCGGCGGTGCTGTTGGTTCCGGCCACCTCCGCCGCCCGCGATCTAGGGGTCGGGCATGACGCCCTGGCACTGCTCGGGTTGCTGGGCCTGGCCCGCTTCGCACTGGCCGCCGCCTCGTGGGACGTCGCCAACGGCTTCTCGCTGATGGGCGCCAGCCGCGAGCTCTCGATCTCGGTGTTCACCGAGATCACCCTCGTGCTCTCCCTCGCCGTCGCCGCTCTGGTTGCAGGCACGACTGACCTGCGCGGCATGATCGCCGCCACCGCCGGCAGCGGGGCCTGGTCGAACCCGGCGCTCGCGTTGGGCGGGGTTGCGTTCGCATTCGTGCTGGTCGCGGAGACAGGGCGCCAGCCGGTCGACAACCCTGACACGCACCTGGAGCTGACGATGATCCACGAGGGTCCGCTGCTTGAGTACGCAGGGCGTGACCTCGCGCTTCTGCAATGGGCGGCTGCGGCACGCCACTGGGTCGTGCTCACGCTGGCAGCCGTGGTCTTCCTGCCCCACGCCGCAAACCCGTATTGGCAGCTTGCCCAGCTGCCGCTCGTGATCATCGGGCTGTGTGCCGCGCTGGCGACCACGGAGACCGTGTTTGCGAAGATGCGGTTGCTGCTGGTGCCGCAGATGATGAGCATCGCGGCCGGAATCGCGCTGCTCGGCATCGCCGCCCAGCTGGTGTGGACGGCATGAGCGGCAGCGCCTACTGGCTGCTGGTTGCGCTCGGAATCGGTGTGGTCGTCGTCCGCCGCCGATCGGTCGCCGTCGCCCTGGTCACCCTCCAGGCGCTGGTGCTGGCAGCCGTCGCGGCGAGCGACGCGACCGGTGGCGGTGACCTGGTCGCAGCGATCGCGCTTGGCGTCCGCGCCGTCGCGTTTGCAGTGCTGCTCGCAGTGTTGATCGCTCGTACCCGCGAGCCACAGCGCGTACGTGCCGGCTCGCCACCGCTGCTTCGGGCGGTCTTCGCACTGGGGCTCGCGCTCACACTGACGTGGCTGGTGCCCGAGATCGGACTGACGTCGCGAAGCGCCGAGCGAGCAGTGCTGGCCCTGATCGCCTTCGGGATCGTCACGGCCGCGACCCGGCGGGCGACACTCTTCCAGGTCATCGGCATCGTCCTGGTCGAAAACGGCCTCGCCCTCGCGGCGCTGACCCTCCCCGGCATCTCATCGCCGGCCATCGAGCTTGGCGTAACGATCGACCTCACCCTGGTCGCACTGGTGGCCGCAGCGTTCCACGAGCGGATCTTCGCCGAGTTCGGCGCCGGAGACACCGCCGCCCTAAGGACGCTCCGTGATTGACCGCGAACTGCTCGCAATCGCCGCGGTCGCCACCCCCGCCGCATCCGGGGCGGTGCTGGCAGTCGCTCCGCGTCGGCTGGTCGGCGGCGTCGCGATCCTCGGCGCGGTCGCCACTCTCGCCACCTCGGCGACCCTCGCGGTGCCGGTGCTGATCGATCCGACCCGAAGCATGGTGACGAACTGGCTCGCCCTCGACGCCGCCGCGGCGCTGATGCTGGTCGTGATCGCGACGGTCGGCTTCGCGAGCGTGCTGCTCTCCCCGGCCTACCTGTCATCACCGCACGGCCCAGCCGCCGGCCACCAGTCCCGTTTCTACTACGTCTGCATCTTCGCATTCTGGGCGACACTGCTGGCCGTGCCGCTGGCCGGCAACGTGGCGGCGGCATGGCTGCTGATCGAGGCGACCACAGCGACATCCGCGATCCTCGTGGGTTTCACCGGCAAGCCACGCGCCCTTGAGGCCGGCTGGAAGTACCTGATCCTGACCACCCTCGGGCTGGGCGTGGCGCTGCTTGGAATCGTGCTGCTCGCCGCCGGCGTCCCCGGCCACGGCCTCGGCTCGCTCAGCTGGCGCTCGCTCTCCACCTACGCGCTGGGAGACCAGACGGCCCTCGTCGCCTACGTGCTGCTGCTCGCCGGGCTGGCCGCCAAGATCGGGTGGGCGCCCGTCCACAACTGGCTGCCCGACGCCCACTCCGAGGCGCCGCCGGCCGTTTCCGCGCTCCTGTCGGCCGCCCTGCTTCCCACCGTGCTCCTGGTCGCCTGGCGGTGCGAGCACTCACTCGCGCCGGTGATCGGCACCGACACAGCCCAGGACGTCCTGATCGCCTTCGGCCTGACTTCCCTCGCAGTCGCAGCACCATTTCTCTCCCGCCCCTTGGCATGGAAGCGTCTGCTGGCCTATTCCAGCCTCGAGCACCTTGGAGTGATCGCGCTTGGGATCGGCTTCGGTTCCCCGCTGGCGCTGGCCGGCGTGACGGTTCACATCCTTGGCCACGCCATCGCCAAAGCTCTGGGCTTTTACGCCGCCACGCCACTGCTCGGGCACGAGCCCCGCTCGGCCGGACACGCGGTCACCGGGATCGGACACACCAAGCCGCGGCTGGCAGCGACGCTCGGCCTCTCGCTCGGAACGCTCGCGGGCATGCCGCCATCCCCCCTGTTCGTGAGCGAGGTGCTGATCATCGCCGGAGGATTTCAAGCAGGCCGGGGCTGGGCCGCCGCAGCCGCCGCACTGTTCCTCGCCCTCGGCTTCCTCGGCGTCGCCCACGCGATGCTGGAAACGATCGCAGGCAAGTCGCATCGACGCGATCCCGCAAACACCCCAGGCCTGGGAGGCGTCACAGCCGCGTCCGGCATCTCGCTCGTCCTGCTCTTGGGCCTCACCGCAACAGCGCTCTGGCTCCCCCACAGCGCCTTCATCGAAGCGCTCGCCAGGGGAGTCGCATGACCGTCTCGGGCACTGGGCAGACATACCGGCAACGGCTCGAGGCGGCGCTCTGCGAGGGGTGGCGGTTCGCGGACCTCCACGCAACCGGTGGCGGATCCCAGGTATGCGTGCTGCTCACCGATGGCGACGGGGCGCACCGCCTTGAGACGGTGGCCGTCGACGCCGAAGGGTCGGTGCAGTCGATCGTCGACCTCGTACCGGCGGCCGGATGGGACGAGCGAGAAGCGCACGACCAGTACGGGATCGGGTTCGACGGACACCAACCGCTGCGACCGCTGGTCGACCATGATCCCCACCTCGACCGGTGGACGGTGCCAGTGCGCGGTCACGATCCCTACCAGATAGCGGTCGGCCCGATCCACGCTGGAATCATCGAGTCTGGCCACTTTCGCTTCCACGTCGTCGGCGACCGCATCCTGCACCTCGACGCGCGGCTCTTCTACAAGCACCGCGGACTCGAGAAAGCCGCAGAAGGAGCCAGGCTCGAAGATGGCCTCGCTTCCGCAGCGCGCGCCTGCGCAGCGTGCGCCGTCACAAACAGCGTCGCATACGCACAAGCATGCGAGCACGCGCTCGGCCTTGCCCCAACGGCCGACCTCGCTCGAGTACGCACCATCCTGCTCGAACTGGAACGCACCTGGAACCACCTCAATGACATCTCCCAGATCTGTGCGGGTGTCGGACTCGCCGCCGGGACGACCCGATTCGCCGCCCTCACCGAGCGAGCACGGCGCCTCAACGCCGCGCTCACCGGGCACCGATTCCTCTTCGGGACCATCCACCTCGGTGGCAGCAACCTGAACATCACCACGGATCAGATCCGATCGACGCGCGCCGAACTCTCGGCGCTGCACACCGGAGCCGCCACGGCATGGCGCGAGCTCACATTCAACAGCTCCTTCCAGGACAGGCTCCCCGACGTCGGCGTCATCACATCCGAAAACGCACTCAGGCTCGGCGCCGTCGGCCCAGCCGCACGGGCAAGCGGCCTCGCCCAGGACATCCGCTCCGCTTCGCCCCGGCTCGCATACGACGGGTTCGAACCGGCCGTAACCAAGCGCGCCGCAGGCGACGTCCAGGCACGGCTCGAACAACGCGCCGTCGAGCTCTGGCAGACCTACGCCATCCTCGACCGCCTGCTCGACCGCGCCATCGAGCCGGCCGTCGCGCTTCCGGCTGGTACGGCGGCGTCGATCGGCGTCGGCCAGGTCGAGAGCCCGCGCGGCGCCACCACCTGCATCGTCGAGCACGACCGACACCATGTTGCCCGGCTTCGCCTCCGCACCGGGTCATACGCCAACTGGCCGGTCGTCGCCCACGCCGCCGTTGACAACCTGCTCCCCGACTTCCCGCTCATCAACAAGAGCTTCGAGCTCTGCTACGCCTGCGCCGACCGCTGATGCTGACACTCCTCCGAGACCTCCGCCGGATCCGCCGACAGCTCGCACTACCCGCGCCCGACAGGGGCCGAAGCCTCGCGATCCGCCACGTCGACGCCGGCTCCTGCAACGGCTGCGAACACGAACTCACCCTCACCTCAAGCCCCTACTACGACCTCCAACGCTACGGCCTCGGAATCGTCGCATCCCCCCGCCACGCAGACGTCCTGCTCGTCACCGGCGCCGTCACCACCCGCATGCACACACCACTGCTGACCGCCTACGCGGCCATGCCGGAACCGCGCCTCGTCGCCGCCCTCGGCGACTGCGCTCTGGGCTGCAACCTGCTGGGAACCCCCGAGACCCTGGTCGGCCCCCTGTCCAGCGCGCTGCCCATCGACA
Source organism: uncultured Actinomycetes bacterium (assembly GCA_963720885.1). Lineage (GTDB taxonomy): Bacteria > Actinomycetota > Thermoleophilia > Gaiellales > JAICJC01 > DATLLN01. Next base: position 843,574 of record CAVRGW010000005.1, read on the forward strand.
TCCGCATCCCAGGCTGTCCGCCCACCCCCGACACGATCGCCGACGCACTCCTCGCACTCATAGACGCCCAACGAGAAAACGAGTGATCTGATGCGTTCGCCGAGCGGCGACGCTCAAATCAGTGGTTTCAACGGACACGCTAAACGGCGAGTCCGCCGATGCCATATCCCAACCGCACTGGTTCAGTAGGCACCTTGCACTGGACGCTCACCCAACTCGACCCGACCCAGGACGCCACGCGAACCTGGACGTACGAAGCCGCTAGGGACGGCTGGGCCGCCTACGAGCACCGCATCAACGAACACGAGGCGTCCGGATGGAGGCGCCACGGGCCCGAGGAAACGCGATATGGACGAGGCGCCTCACAAGAAATGCGACGCGGGGACAAGGTAATCACCATCCGAATCGCCTGGACGTCCAACCCGGAGAGATGATGCCGGTCGGCAGGAGCACCCGGGGCATGACCATCGCCGCCACCGGTGACCTGTGGCGGCGGGGATTCGATTCCTCGTGCGGTGTGACATCAGGCACAAACTTTTTTTGGCTTAACCAAGCCGATGGAGGCGGCGGGAATCGGACCCGCGTTTGGATTCCTCCCGCCGGGTAGCGCCCTATGCCTCTCTGCCAAGCTCACCGAACTGGGCGGAACCACCGAGTCCCACGAGGTCACCGACGAGGCGCTGGAGGAAGCCCACGCCGCCGATACCACAGTCGCTACCTAGAATGACGTGCCTACAGGGGCTGTGAACGGTGAACGGGTAGGTCCATCCGAGCCCCGGCTGTGCCTGCCCGGAGACCGCCGGGGGCTCGGATGTATGTGCAACGCAATGCGAACCTCGGAACCGCCGGACGGCGGGGATCGGTGGCCCTGCTCGAGCGAGGCGCGTCGTTGTGGGATGGCCGTTCCCCCTCGGCAAGACCCCGCACGGTCGAGACCTGACCGCCCAAACCCAACGCGCCCAGCGGCCAGTCCGGCAAGCCGGCTACTCGTTTGAAAACGGTTGCGCGTCATGTCACGATGGGGTCGTCGGGGGAGCGAAGTATCCGCCAGCCGAACGTGTGGAGACACCGCCGAGGCCATCGAACCGGATTCGATTCCTCGTGCGGTGTGACATACGGCACGAACTGTTTTTGGCTTAACCAAGCCGATGGAGGCGGCGGGAATCGAACCCGCGTCCACCGTCGCACGATGAGAGCGTCTACAAGCTTGTTCCGGGATTAAGTTTCGCTCGGGTCGCTGCCCCCGGACGGGCCACGTCCCGAGCTAGCCCCTCTTTGTGAGTCCCGGTCTGCGGCGGAGGCGTTCCCCGTTCCGGCGAGCCCGCTGCTGTCGCCGGCGATCCCTCCCGCGGGCTGGAGGGGCCGACGCGCTACCTAGTGATTAGGCGGCGAGTGCGAGATCAGATTCCGCACTTGCGGTTTTCCAGGGATTTTACGAGGCCACCTGGAACCTCGGCTTGCAGCCCTCACCGACAATCGACCGTGTCGAGACCAGATCGCCCCCGGTGAGGTATGTCCTCACAGTCTAGCGGCCTCCCTCTGGGCGAGGAAGTCGCCCACCACCTGCCGGAACCGCTCCGGCTCCTCCTCGTGGGGCATGTGCGAGCTCTCCTCGAACAGCACCCACTCCGACCCGGGGATGCCGCCCGAGACCTCCTGGGAGATGCGCGGCGTCGCCTCGTCGTAACGCCCGGAGATGACCAGCGTCGGGATGGTGATCGCCCCCAGCCGCGGCGTCACATCCCATGTCCGCAGCGTGCCGATGCAGTGAAACTCGCTCGGCCCGTTCATCGTCATGTAGACCTCGTTCGGCATCTGCGCGAACGACCGGGCGACGCTCTCCGACCAGGGCACCCGGCAGACGTGGCGGTTGTAGAACACGAGGCACGCCTCCTCGTACGCCGGGTCGTCAGTGGTTCCGGCCTGCTCGTGCTTGAGCAGTGTCGCCTGCACGTCCGGCGGCAGCTCCGCGCGCAGCCGGTTCGCCTCCTCGACCCACAGGTCCATCCGGGCCGGCGAGTCGCAGATCACCATGCTCTCGACACCCTCAGGCTGAGTCAGCGCGTACTCCATCGCGAGCATCCCGCCCCACGACTGGCCGAGGATGTGCAGCCGCTCGAGCCCCAGCGCCCGGCGGACGACGTCCACCTCCTCGACGAACAGCTCGACCGTCCACATGTCCGGATTCGAGGGCACCGGCGACTGGCCGCAGCCCAGCTGGTCGTACATGATCACGCGCCGCCCGCCGCGGGCGAGCTCGCCCATCGACTCCATATAGTCGTGCGCGCCGCCCGGCCCGCCGTGCAGCAGGAGCAGCGGCAGCTTGCCCGGCTCCTCGCCTTCGCCGACGATCGTGTACCACGTGCTGTGGCCCTTGAAGGGGATGCGGCCTTCGGTCTGCGGCAGGGTCTCGGGCATCGAGCGTGCTCCTTTGTCGGACGGTCGGGAGGCCTACGCTACCCGAGGTGCGCCAGAACCGCGGTCGCCAGCTCCCGCGGGTGGCTGACCGCGATCAGGTGCGCCGCGTCAGGGATGATCGCCAAGGCCGCGCCGGGGATCGCGGCCGCCAGTGCCTGCGACCGCTCCGGCACAACTGTGGGGTCGCGCCGGCCGCCGACGACCATCGTCGGCGCGGCGATCTCGCCCAGCCGATCGGCGAAGTCCCACGCCGCGATCGCCTCGCAGCAGGCCGCGTAGCCCTCGGCATCGGTGGCCGCGAACACCTCGCGGATCCGCTCCACCGCATCCGGCTCGCGCACCGCGAACTCGGGCGTGAACCAGCGTTCCATGGTGACATCAGCCAGCGCCTCCGTGCCCTCGTCGCGCACCGTCGCCGCACGCTCCAGCCAGCCGGCCGGATCGCCGAACTTCTCCGCGGTCGAGCACAGCACCAGGCGATCCACCCGCTCGGGCGCCGTCGCCGCCAGCAGCATGCAGACTGCGCCGCCCATGGACAGGCCGACGAACGAGGCCCGGTCGATCCCCAGCTCGTCCAGCAGTGCCAGCTGGTCGGCCACCAGGTCGGCGATCGCATACGGCCCTGGAGGTGCCGGGCTGCGGCCGTGGCCCCGCGTGTCGCAGCGCAGTACGCGGTAGCGCGTCGCCAGAGGAGCCAACACCCACTGCCACATCTCCGTCGAGGAGCCCAAGGCGTGCGACAACACCACCACCGGAGCGCCCTCACGGCCGTCGACCCGGTGGTAGAGCGGCTCGGCTACCACGCGCCGCCACCACCCCCGCCGAAGCTGCCGCCGCCTCCGCCGGAGAACCCGCCTCCCCCGCCCGAGCTGGACGAGGGCGACGGCGGCGGCGCGAACGAGCTCGACAGGCCACCCGCCCAGTCGTCGCCGCCCCACGGGATGATCCAGAACGTCGGCCCCATCGGCGAGGACGCCAGCACCTCCTCGGGCAGCCGCAGCTTCGCCTCGTCGAGGATCTTGTCGGCGAGGCCGAATGCGATGCCGTACACCAGCAGCCGCTCCCAGATCTCGATCTGCACCGGCACGGCGTCGGCGAACCGGGGGAAGTCGTCGAGGAAGCGGCGGAAGGCATCCCAGCGGTCGCCGAGCAGCGCGGCCTCCCGCGTTCGCCGGTTGAGCACCGTGCGCGGGGTCGCGATCGTGATCACGCACGAGATCGCCAGGCAGCCGGCGGCCGCGAGTTCGAGCGCGTCGCGGAACGGCTTTTCGGGAGTCCGCGTTGCCAGCCACAGGACCAACACAGCGATCGCGGCGAGCCCGAGCAGCACCGCCAGCGCGATGCGCGCCGCGGACCCTGACTCCTCGACCCAGCCGCGCGAGCGCACCTCGCGGCGGGTGGCCGTCTCGAACGCGTTGTACTTCTGCGCGATCCGGTTGCGCGTCGAGCGGTCGGCCTCGCGGGCGACGCGTCCCATCTTGTCCAGGTCGACCGGGCCGCCGTTCTCCTTCTGGAGCATGTCGACCATGTCCGCCACCTTCTGCTCGAACTCGCTCAGGTTGCCGGAGCCGTCGGCCGAGGCAATTGCCAGCGAGGCGTTGTCCGCCGGGAGTGTCCGCACCTGCTTGCGCACGATCAGGTCGAACAACGTCGCAGTGAACTCCCTCGATCCGACGTGCTCGCGCTGGGCCACCAGCGACGTGACCAGCGCCGGCGGGTCATCCGACGGCGGCTCGCGCTCGTACTGCTCGTGGTAGCCGGTGTCGTACTCGCGGCCGCGGCGCAGGTAGAGGACGAGGATGACGACGCCCACCGGCACCGTCGCCAGCGCCAGCAGGATCAGCGCGGTCACAGGCCACCAGCGGCGGGCCGTGTCCAGCCGCGACTTCTCGTCGTGGTACGCGCCGGCCGCCTGCTCCTCGGCCGCGGTGATCCCGGCCAGCGCGGGCCGCGGGTCGGACTGCACGTCGGAGCCGACGATCGCGTTCGACGGGAACAACACCCGAAGCGCGACCAGCTGGTGTTCGGGGATGTTGCGCGCCGTCATGGACACCACGTTGCCGTGCGTGACAATGGTCGGCTCGATGAAGGGTGGGTTGCCCCACACCTTCGTCGGCGTCGTTCCTTCGGGCAGCCGCACCGACGCGAAGAGCGTCCCCAGCTCCGACGGCCAGCCGTCGCCCCACACGTTCATGTTCATGTCGACCACATCCGGGTGGACGATCAGCACGCCGTGCAGCAGGTAGGACAGCGTGAAGGCTCGTGGTTCGTCGAACGCCGAGTAGTGCCAGACGATCCGTTCCCTGTCGGAGAGCTGGACGTCTCCGAAGCTGCCGGCCGGGCCGAAGCTGCCGAGCACGGTGCTGGCGCCCGGCCGGTAAGGGATGCCGTTCTCGGCGACGCTGACGTCGCTGATCGACTGTCCCGGTGCCAGCGGGATGTCGCGGAAGGCCCCGCTGTAGCTGCCGTGGAACGAGAACGTGATCGTCTCGGTGACGCGAACCGAGCCGTCGCGCTTGACCACCGCGTCGACCTTCGCCGACGGCAGGTCGTAGTAGCGGGAGCCGGGGAAGTGGAAGCCGCTGACCAGCGACCCGATCGCGCCGGGCGCAAACGACGCTGCGAGGATGACGACCACGACGATCGCCCAGAAGGCGTTTCGGATCTTGCTCATGCCGCGCCCTCGGGCTCGAAGTAGGCCATCGGCCGAAGCCGCATCGCCCACCCCAGAAACGAGGTCGGCGCCGTCTGGATCCGGTTGTTGTAGGTGAGCGCCGTGTCGTTGTAGACCTGGCGAGCGATCGCGATCCGTCCCTCGGTGTCGTGCAGCTCGCGCACCAGCTCGCTGAATCGCTCCTGCGCGCGCAGCTCGGGATACGCCTCCCCCACAGCGAGCAGCCGCCCCACGGCCGCGCCCAGCGAGCCCTCCGCCGGGGACGCCTGCGCCGGCCCGGCCGCCCCCTCGGCCGCCGACCTTGCTGTCGCCACCCGGTCGAATGTCTCCCGCTCGTGGGTCGCGTAACCGCCGACGGCGTCGACGAGCTTGGGCACGAGGTCGCGGCGGCGGCGGAGCTCGACATCGACCTGCGACCACGAGCTGTCGGCCCGGTTGCGCGCGGTGACGATGCGGTTGTAGGCGAACACCGCCCAGACGATGACGAGCACCGCCAGGGCGAGCACGATCAGGCCAAGCGTCGCCATCCGGCAGATCGTACGCGCACCGCCGGTCGCGGAAGGGCCGCGGGGCGCGCCGCCAGCGCGACCTGGACGAGGACGGCGACCAGCAGCCCGTGCCACAGGACGACCGGCCACAGCATCCCGCCGCTCTGCGCGTGGGGCATCACCCAGAGGGCCAGCGGCAGCAGCCAGGCCGGATGCATCCGCGGGCGAGCCAGCGCCAGGCAGAGGATCGCCAGCGAGAAGTAGTTGAGCCAGACGACGGGCGAGAGCGCGAGCGCCGAGAGCAGGAAGCACGAGAACACGAGGCGTTCGTCGAAGCGGAGCCAGCGGGCCTGCACGGCGATGGCGGCGACGCCGATAGCCACGGCGTAGGCGGCGATCGTTGCGTGGTGCATGGTGGCGCCGCCGGCGAGGAACAGCTCGCGGCTCGAGAAGCCGCGCCAGGCGAGCACCTCGCCCAGCAGGTCGACGGTGCGGTTGTAGTCGGACATGCCGGCGAAACCGATCGCGGCCCACGAGCCGGCGATCAGGACGATGCTGCCCGCGGTGGCGGCAACGGCGGCGCGGATCCGGCCGCAGACCAGCAGCCAGCCGATCAGCGGCAGCAGCAGCAGCTTCAGCCCGACGCCCATGGCGATCGCGAGGCCGCAGACGAGCGCCTTGTCGCGGTACCGCCAGGCGACGGCGGCGAGCAGCATCAGCAGCGGTGTGATCGAGCCGACGTGCAGCGCCTGGACGATCCCGTCAGTCGCGGCACACAGGGCGTAGACCCGCCAGTCGCGGACGCCGACCAGCCACAGTGCGAGCGCGGCGCTGCCCAGCATCGCGGCGTACCAGAGCGCGCCCGCCATCGCCCCCGGCAACAGCGCCAGGCCGGCGAACAGCAGCGCCGCCGGGGCCGGGTAGACGAACTGCTCCTGGCCTGCGAGCAGGTGGGCGTCCACCGCCGGGTACGGCGAACGGCCGGCCAGCACGTCGTGGCCGCCTGCAAGGTAGGTGTGGAAGTCCATCATCCCCTTCGGGCCGTGCCACGCGGCCATCGTCACGCCGCCCAGCACGGTCAGCGCGGGGATCAGGAGCAGCACCAGCTGCGAGTGGGCGATCAGCCGGGAGCGCGACGTCACCACTCCAGCGTCCGTGCATTTCGCCCGGGTGGCAACCCATATGGGTGATACCCGGCTCACCCCATTGGGTTGGTGGGCGCACCCCCGCGGCCTACGAATACCACGCGGGCGGATCGCCGCCCGGCGCCGGCGGCTCCGCGCTCTGCCCGCCCGCGTACTCCGCGCGGCCGGTGGTCTCGCACCACACCGACGCATCCGCGAAGCGCTCCGCCATCAGCCGCGCGGTCACGTCCTGCATCGCCGCATCGGCGGCCGACGCGCGGCCGTCGGTCTCGAGCACCAGCAGCCCTTCCCCATCGTCCGGGAAGTACGTGGCGCGCACACCGGTATCCGACAGGGGCGGCTTCAGCCAGTGGAAGCCGATGCCGTCCAGCTCCGGCCCCCAGTCGAACCGGTAGCCGAGCGGCTCGAGGAACGCTCGCAGCGCCTCGACCGGCACCGCCTGGAAGCGCACCTCGAGCCTCATCGACCCGAGGATACCGACCTGCCGATCTGGCATCCTGCGGCGATGGCCGGGATCCTGCTGCTGCTCCGCTTCCTGCTCGAGCTCGCCCTGATCGCCGCGGTCGGCGCGGGCGCCTGGGATCTCGCGGGCGGCGGAGCGGCCGGCGCGCTCGCCGCCAGCGTCGCCGCGGCCGCCGTCGTGGTGATCTGGGGGCTGGCCATCGCGCCCAGGGCGCGGAGGCGGCTGCCCGACCCGGCGCGGCTGGTGCTGGAGATGACGCTGTTCGTGATCGGCGGCCTCGCGCTGGTCGCCACCGACCAGACGCTGCTGGGCATCGTGTTCGCCATGACGTCCGCGGCCGTCGCGGTCGCGGTGCGCCAGCTCAGCGGCGGAACCGCTCCTTGACCTCGCGCTCCAGCTGCCGCCGGGCGTCGCGGTCGGAGATCGCCTGCCGCTTGTCGCGGCCCTCCTTGCCCTTCGCCAGCCCCAGCTCGAGCTTCGCCCGCCCGCCCTTGAAATAGAGGACGAGCGGCACCAGCGTCATCCCGCGTTGCGCCACCTTGTCGCCCAGCTGCTCGATCTCGCGGCGGTGCAGCAGCAGCTTGCGGTCGCGCATCGGCTCGTGGTTCGCGTCGGAGCCCTGCCGATAGGGAGCGATGTTCGCGCCGACCAGGAACACCTCGCCGCCGCGCAGGACGGCGTAGGCCTCCTGCAGGTTGCCGCCGCCGTCCCGCAGCGACTTCACCTCGGTGCCGGTCAGGGCCATCCCGGCCTCGACGCGCTCCAGCACGTGATAGTCGCGGCGGGCGCGGCGGTTCTCGGCGATCACCTTGCGTCCATCGCTCATCTGACGAATCCTACGCGGCGACAGCCTGCGGCTCGGGTTCGGTCAGCCTTCCGGGCAGCCTGCCGGCAACCAGCACCAGGCCGACGGCCAGTGCCAGCAGCGCGGCGTCCATCGCCAGCGCCGGCCCCCACCCCGCCCGGTCGACGAGGATGCCGGCGGCCGGGAACAGCCACAGCATCTGGATCGAAAACCCGCTCTCGGCGATCGACATCGTGGTCGCCCGGAACTCGGACGAGGTGTTGGACTGCAGCTCGGTGGACAGCGGTGCGTAGATCAAGTCCGGCAGCCCGCCCGCCAGCGCCGCGACCACCGCCGTGACGGCGAGCGCGCCGCTGACCGGGGTCAGCGCGATCCCGGCGACCAGCAGGCCGCCGCACACGGCCACCACGGTCGCGATCGGCACGCGCCCGGGCAGCTGCCCGCCAAGCCAGCCGCATCCCGCCCCGACGAACATCATCCCGCCCATCAGCACGCCCAGCTGGATGTCCGACGCGCCCCGCTGCTCGAGCAGTGCCGGCATGTACAGCCACCACACGGTGACCGTCGCCCACAGCAGGCTCCAGGCGATGGTGAGGACGCCCAGCCGGGGCCAGATCCGCAGCGCGACCACGGCCCGGCGGGCGATCCGCAGGCCGTGCGCCGCCGAGTGGCCGCGGCGGTCGTCCGGCAGGCGCAGCGCGACCGCACTGGCCACCAGCGCGCAGACGGCCGTCATGCCGAAGGCGAGCTCGCGCGAGATCGAGTCGGCGACGTAGCCGCCGACGACGAATGAGATCGCCGCGGCGAACTGGAACACGGCCCAGAGGCCGCCCAGCATGCGCGGGAAGTGCGCCTCGGCGTCGTCGTGTGCCAGCGCGTCGAACAGGTACGCCTCGTCCGAGCCCATCACCAGGGCGAACGACACGCCGGCGACGAGCGCCGCACAGCACACGCCGACCAGCCCCGGCGCATACACCCACCCGAGCTGCGAGACCGCGGTGAAGAACCCCGCGGCGACCAGCATCCGCCGGCGGCCGAGCGTGTCGGCAAGGGCGCCGGTCGGGATCTGGGCTCCGAGCATGCCGACGTGAAGCACGGCCTCGATCAGGCCGACCTGCGGCAGGCTGAAGCCCCGCTCCAGCAGGAACGGCACCCAGATGGCGCCGGCGAAGTCGACGCCTCGAAACAGCTGGTAGAACCGGAAGGTTGTGAGAACACGCGCATTCATCGCAAGACCTCAATGGGAGGAAACGGGACCAGGGGCGGACGAACCGGCCCCGGTCAGTGCGAGACGCGCGAGATGGCGTGGCGCAGCCGTCGCACAGCAGCGGAGCTGGGACTGATGTCAATGCTGCGAACCATCGCCGCGGCACTGTAGCAAAGCGTTCCGGCGGTCAGATGGCCGCGGGCAGCGCGGCCAGCGACGGCAGGTCGAGATCGACGTCCGCTCGGTCGGGGAACGTCGAGCCCTTGCCCGTACGCAGCAGGCAGGTGCGCATGCCGATCTGACGGGCGGGCGGCAGGTCGGACTCCAGATCGTCGCTGACCATCATCGCGTCGCCGGGCGCCACGCCCATCAGGGCGCACGCCCGCTCGTAGATCGCCGGCGACGGCTTGCCGACCACGGTCGCCGACACCCGCGTCGAGAACTCCAACCCGGTCACGAACATGCCGGCGTCCAGCGACGGGCCGGTCGCAGTCGGCCACCACCTGTTGCGCTGCATCGCGACCAGCTGGGCGCCGGCCAGCACCGACCGGAACACGCCGTTCAGCCGCTGATACGTCCAATCGTCGCCGGGGCCGCCGAGCAGGATCACGTCGGCGGAGAAGGGATCCTCGACCAGCCGGACGCCGTCCAGCTCGCCGACGACGCCGCGCTCGACCAGCGCGTAGACCGCCCGGCCCTCGTGCTCGGTGCGCAGATGATCGGCGGCCGCCGACGCCGCGGTGACGATCCGCTCGGCGGGAAACTCGAGTCCCAGCCCAGCCAGGCGCTCGGCCAGGTCGGCACGTGTGCGTCCGGTCGTGTTCGTCAGGATCGCGAGCTCGAGGCCGTGCGAGCGCAGCTCGGCCACGGCGCGGTCGGCGCCGGGCAGCGGCTCCCAGTCGACGTGCAGCACGCCCTCCATGTCGAGCACGATTCCCTTCATTGCTCAGGGATTCTGCAACGCGGCATCGATCACCTGCCGGGCGATCGGCGCGGCGGTCGTCCCGCCGACGCCACCATGGACGATCAGGACGGCCACGACCACCTGCGGCGCCTGGGCCGGCGCGTAGCCGATGAACCACGCGTCGCTCTTGATTCCCGGCCCCAGTTCGGCCGTGCCGGTCTTGCCGGCGACCGTCGCCAGCGAGCTCTGCGCGGGCTGGCCGGTGCCATAGGCGACCACCGCTTGCATCATCTGCGCCACACCGGCCGCGACCGTGCGCGGGATCACCCGGTGCGATGGCTCGCGGTCGCTCCCCGAGATCGGCTGCTGCGCGACGTACGGCGGATGCATCAGCCCGCCGCCGGCGATCACCTGGGCCACGGATGCCATCTGCAGCGGCGTCGCCACCACGCCACCCTGCCCGATGCCGGTGACGCCGAGCTGCAGGTCGCTGGTCAGCGATTCGGCCTTGGGGTACACGCTGGTCGGCACGGCGTAGTGGATCGAAGGCTGCCGGTTGAACCCGTAGCGGACAGCCATCTCGTTCATCCGCTTGGCGCCGACCTCGACCGCCAGCGGGGCGAAGACCGAGTTGCAGCTCTCCGCGAAGGCGTTCTCCAGCGTGCCGCCGCACAGCTCCTTGTGGAAGTTCTTGAGCTTGAATCCGTTGATCTCGTGGAACTTCTCGAACGGGTACTCGCTGGACAGCGTCGCCTTGTTCGACTCCAGCGCCGCCGACGCCGTCACCGTCTTGAACGTCGAGCCCGGCGGCTGCAGGCCGGTCAGCGCGTTCCCGACCGCGGCTCGCAGCGCCCCGCTCTGCGCGTCGAGCACGACGATGCCGCCGTTCCGGTCCCCCAGCGCGGTCGCCGCAGCCTCCTGGACGGGTACGGACAGCGTCGTCTTCACGTTGTGCGGGTGCCTGCCGGCGTGGCCCGCCAGCCTGCGGCCCTGGCCGTCGGCCGACCGGGCGACCAGCCGCACGCCGGGCCGTCCCGACAGGGTCGGGTCGAGCGACCGCTCCAGACCGGCCTGGCCGTACTCCTCGTCGCTCCATCCCAGCGTCCGCCGCTGTGCCAGGTCGGCCGCGCTCTCGGGCGTCCGGACGAAGCCCGTGATCAGTGCGAACGGCGTGCCGGCGGGATAGCGGCGAGCGTCGCGCGGGCCGATGGCGAGCGGCTCGCTGTCCTTGGAGAGGATCGCGCCGCGGCTCTTGGGCACCTTGTAGACCCGCTCCAGCGTCTCGCCGTCGGTCAGCCCGGGGAAGGTCATGAACGGCTCCCATGCCACCAGGTACTGGCCGTCGACCTCCGCCAGCGGCACCGTCAGCGTCCCCGGCACGTCGCCGAACAGCTTGCTGACGGCCACCATCGGCACGGTCGCGGCGCCGGCATGGACGTGCACCGGCCCGGCGACCCGCACGCGGCGCAGGCTCGCCGTGGCGGCCGACCGCGCGTACGCGTCGTCGAACGACGTGCGCGGGTTCTCGCGGCGCGCGCGGGGCGTCAGCTCGCGGTACATGGCGTCCAGATCGCCCCCAGCCCAGGCCTGGGCGAAGCTGCGTGCAACCGGGCGCGGGTCGGGCGGCTTGTCGCCCACCGTGTTGACGGCCAGGACCGCGCCGGTGCCGACGGCCGAGACCGCCAGTGCGAGCATCACGAGCACGAGCAGCCGGCGCCCACGCCGACGCTTCCTCCGACCTGCCGGGATCACTCGTGCATTCTGCCTCAGACTCGGCGCCCTCAGGCGCGGTTCAGCAGGACGCGACCGCGCGGCCGGTCGATCGAGCGGACGCGGACGCGGATCTCGTCGCCGAGCCGCAGGCGTGCACCGGTCGTCCCTCCGGCCAGGTAGACGCCCAGCCGGTCGAGCTCCCACCGCTCCCCGCCGCCCAGCCGGCCCGCCGGCAGCAGGCCTTGGAACACACCCCCGAACCGTACGAACACCGCGCCCTCGATCAGGCCCACCACCTCGCCGGTGAACGGCTCGTCCCAGCCACGGTCGAACAGCACGTCCTCCAGCAGGAACGCCAGGCAGACGTCGTCGCCGCGCCGCTCGACCAGCGCCGCCTCCCGCTCGCGGTGCGAGCTCGCCTCGGCGAGTCGCGCAAGCTCGTCCTCGTCGGCAGGTGCGGGCGGCCCCTGACCCAGATGTGCGACCAGCGCTCGGTGGCAGACCAGGTCGGGGTAGCGGCGGATCGGGCTCGTGAAGTGGCAGTACGCGGGGAACGCCAGCCCGGAGTGTCCGAGGTTCTGCGTGTCGTAGCGGGCGCGCTCCAGCGACCGCAGGACGAGCGGCGGAAAGGCCGCCCTGCCCCGCCCCGACGAGGTGACATACCGCGCCACCGCCTCCGCGACGGCCGCCGCGTAGGCGCCGGCCTGGGCCGGCGTGTGCAGCTCGGGCTGCGGTGGCGTCGGCACCTCGAGGGCGGCCAGCCGCTCGACCAGCGACTCGACGGCGACCGGATCGGGCGAGGGATGGACGCGGTAGATCGCCGGCGCCCGCACGCTGGACAGCAGCTCGGCGACCCGCCGGTTGGCGAGCAGCATCAGCTCCTCGACCAGCTGGTGGGCCACGCTCTCCTCCGCCTCGTGCGCCGCGGCCACCCGGCCGTCGCGCAGCTCGAACTCCACCTCGCGCGACTCGATGTGCGCGGCACCGTGCGCGAACCGCTCCGCCCGCAGCCGCTCGGCGGCTGCGGCCGCGTCCTGCAACGCCCGCTCGACGTCGTCCGCGACGTGCTCGTCGCCGGCCAGGATCCGTTCCGCCTGCGGATAGCTGAGCCGGGCCCGGCTGCGGATCAGGCTGCGATATGCGGTCATCGCGCCGTCCGGCGCGATCTCGACGGTCACCGCACCCCGGTCGACGTCGGGCCGCAGGCTGCACAGGTCGGCGGACAGCCGCTCGGGGAGCATCGGCTCGACCATCCCGGGAAGGTAGACCGAGCATCCGCGCAGCGCCGCCTCGGCGTCGAGCGCCGAGCCGGCCGCCACCCGCGCAGACACATCGGCGATGTGGACGAACAGCCGGAACCCCCCGTCCTCGCGCTCGACGCCGATCGAGTCGTCGAAGTCCCGCGCATCGGGCGGATCGACCGTGAAGCACACCCGATCGCGCAGGTCGACCCGGACGCCCTCAGCGGGATCCGCCCCGAGCTCGGCGACCTCATGCTCGACCGCCTCCGGCCACGGCGCCGCCACACCCTGCTCGATCGCCACGCCGCGCAGCACGGCCCGTACGTCGTCGGGTCGCCCCAGCCGGTCGACGACGCGGCCGCGGCCGCCCCCGTCCGGCTCGACGACAACCAGGTCGCCCTCCGCGACGTCCCCCGCCCCGCGCCGGCCAAGGGTCAGCGGCACGCCGAACTCGAAGAACGGCTCGGCGACCAGCAGCCGTCCCCGGCGGCCCACCTCGCAGACGACGGGAGCCGCGCGCGGCGGCTCCTCGGCGTGCGTCACCCGCGCAGCGCCGTCAGCGCAGCGTCCAGCGTCTCGTCCCTGGGAGTCGAGTACAGATCCGGCGCGTCGACGGTCGGCGTCACCCCGCGGCCGTTGACGATCCGGCCGCCGGCCAGCGTGAACGAGGCGACGGTCAGCTTCAGTGCACCGCCGCCGGGCAGCGGTCGCACTGCCTGCACGGTGCCCTTGCCGTACGACGGCGAGCCGGCGACGATCGCACCGTGCGCCTTGAGCGCACCGGCCACGATCTCGGCGGCGCTGGCCGTGGCGAAGTCGATCATCACGGCGACCTTGCCGACCTTGAGGGCGGTGCCGTTGCCCGAGAACACCTCACGCGGCTCGCGCTGGCCGTCGGTGGCGACGATCACGCCATGGTCGATCAGCACCCGGGCCACGCCGACGCCCTCGGTCAGCACGCCGCCCGTGTCGCCGCGGAGGTCGACGACCACCCCGCCCAGCGACTTGCCGGCCGCCGCGCGGGCGACGATCTGGCGCACCTGCGACGCCGTGTGGTCGATGAAGGTCGGGATGCGCACCAGCAGCACCCGCCGGCCGTGGACCTTGAGCATCCGCGACGAGACGGCCGAGACCGTCACCGGCTGGCGCACCAGCGTGAGCAGCAGCGGCCGGTCGCGGCCCGGCCGCACGATCCGCAGCCGAACCGGCGTTCCCGGAGCCCCATGCATCAGCTCGACGGCGTCCACATACGGCACGCCGTGCAGGTCATGGCCGCCGACGGCGGTCACGACGTCGCCGCGGTGGATGCCCGCCTTGGACGCCGGCAGCCCCGGCAGCAGGCCGCGCACCAGCAGGCCGCCGTGCACCCGCGCGAGCTCGACGCCGACGCCGGCGAACGTGCCGCGCTCGGACTCGAGCAGCTCCTGGTAGGCCGCAGGCGTCAGGTACTCGGTGTACGGGTCGTCGAGGGTGCGGATCACGCCGTCGACGCTATGGGCCGAGTAGGCCGTCTTCGGGATCGGCTTGTAGTACCCCTGCTCCAGCCCGGCAAGCACCGCCGTCCGCAGCGCCGTCGACGATGGACGGGGAGGGGTTGGCGTCGCGCTCTTGACCGAGCGTGAGTGCAGCTCAAAGCCGGTGGCGAACGCACCCGCCATCGCCAGCCCGACCGCGAGCCATATCACGATCCGGCGCCCCATGATGACGTCGCTCATTGTATAACCGCCGGGGTCAGACGCGCAGGAAGCGGCGCAGCGTCATGCCGGAGCCGAACGCTCCCAGCAGCAGCCCGAATGCGGCCAGCGTCAGGCCCAGCGCCCACACGCCGCCCGGATAGAGCGACGCCGGCGAGGTCAGATCGTGGTTCAGCCCACCCAGCGTGGTGTAGGCGATCCCGAGCAGGAACACGCCGGCGACCGAGCCGACAAAGCCGGTCAGCATCCCCTCCAGCATGAACGGCACGCGAACGAACCAGTTGGTGGCCCCGACCAGCTTCATCACCTCGATCTCGCGCCGCCGCGAGAAGATCGACAGGCGGATGGTGTTCGCGATCAGCACGATCGCGGCGATGCCCAGCAGCAGCATCAGCGCCGCCAGCACGAGCTGGATCACCCGTACCCAGTGCAGCACCCGTTTCGTCTTGTCGGCGCCATTGGTGACGCAGGGGTCGTTGCCGCACCCGCGCACCTCGTCGACCTTGAGCGCCGCGGCGCTGACCTGCTCGAACTGGTTGGCGTCCGTCAGCTTCAACTCGAACGCCGGCGGCAGCGGGTTGTATCCGAGCACGTCGATCTGCTTCTGCTCCTCGGACGAGAGCTGGCTCTTGGCCGCGTCCGGCGAGATGTAGGTGATCGACTTAACGCCGGAGATCTGACCGAGCTCGTTATGCACCTTGTCCAGCAGCGCGGGCTCGTCCTGCGCCCCGTTGGGGAGGTACGCCTTGACCGTCACCTGGTCCTTGACCGACTGGGTCTGGTCTTGGACGACCAGCGAGACGTAGGCGAACGCCCCCAGCAGCAGCGTGACGATCAGCACGGTGACGCTGGCGGCGATCGTCGTCGCCACGTTGTTGCGCACGGACTGCATCGCCTCGGAGGCGAAGAACCGCCACCTCATGCCTGGTAGCTCCCCCGACGGTCGTCGCGGACGACCCTGCCGTCCTCGAGCTGGATCACGCGGCGGCGCATCTTGTCCACCATCTCGCGGTCGTGCGTGGCCATCACCACGGTCGTGCCCGCCCGGTTGATCCGGTACAGCAGCTGCATGATGCCGACAGACGTGTCCGGGTCGAGGTTGCCCGTCGGCTCGTCCGCGATCAGCAGCGGCGGGTGGTTGACGAACGCGCGCGCCACGGAGACGCGCTGCTGCTCACCGCCCGACAGCTCGTTGGGCATGCGGTCGGACTTGTCCGCCAGGCCGACCAGGCCGACGATGTCCGGCACCTTCTTGCGGATCTCGGCCCGGGATTTGCCCTGCACCTGCAGCGCGTAGGCCACGTTCTGGTACACGTTGCGGTTGGGCAGCAGTTTGAAGTCCTGGAACACGCAGCCGATGTTGCGTCGCAGGATCGGCACCTTCGACCGCTTCAGCTTGGGCAGCGAACGGCCGCCGACGATCAGGTTGCCCGACGACACCTCGAGCTCCTTCAGCAGCAGCTTGATGAACGTCGACTTGCCCGAGCCCGACGCGCCCACCAGGAACACGAACTCGCCCTTGTCGATCTGCAACGTGACGTCCTCCAGGCCGACGATGTTCGGCT
The DNA here is from genome assembly GCA_963720885.1 of uncultured Actinomycetes bacterium. Lineage (GTDB taxonomy): Bacteria > Actinomycetota > Thermoleophilia > Gaiellales > JAICJC01 > DATLLN01. The sequence goes on from CAVRGW010000005.1 coordinate 859,891, forward strand.
CGTAGAGCTTGGTCACCTTGTCGAACACGATCATCGCCGCCGCCGACGAGCGGGCGCCGTCTGCGGGCGTGCCCTCCGCCTCCGGCGCCGGATCGGCGGGCAGCTCCGTGAGCGCGGTCTGCAGGTCTGTTGAATCTGTCATTGCAGGCAAAACGGGGGCGTCCACGCCCGAAACGTTCCGGTCAGGGTAGCCCTCGGGGCGGTCGGGCGCAACGGACAAGGGTTAGCCCCGCCCCGCTGCGCGGCTCAGGAGATAGGCGTGGATCAGCTCGTCCAGGTCGCCGTCCAGCACCCCCTGGGCGTTCCCGATCTTCACGTTCGTGCGGTGATCGTTGACCATGGTGTACGGATGAAGGACGTACGAACGGATTTGACTTCCGAACGAGATGTCCTGCGCCTCGCCGCGTTCCTTCGCAAGTGCCTGCTCCCGTAGCTCGTGCTCTCGCTCGATCAGGCGACTCTTCAGAATGCGCATCGCCTGTGCCTTGTTCTGCAGCTGGGAGCGCTCGTTCTGGCACTGGACGACGATCCCGGTCGGGATGTGCGTGATCCGCACGGCGCTGTCGGTCTTGTTGACGTGCTGGCCACCCGCACCCTGCGAGCGGTAGGTGTCGATCCGCAGATCGTCGTCGGCGATCTCCACGTCGACGTCATCCTCGACCAGCGGCGCCAGCTCCACCTGGGTGAAGCTCGTGTGCCGGCGGTGGGCGGAGTCGAACGGCGACAGCCGCACCAGCCGGTGGACGCCCTTCTCGGCCTGCATGATCCCGTAGGCGTTGTCGCCGGTCAGCGTGAACGTGACGCTCTTCAGGCCGGCCTCCTCCCCCGGGGTCTGGTCGAGCACCTCGACCTTGAACCCCCGCGAGTCAGCCCAGCGCTGGTACATGCGGAACAGGATCTCCGTCCAGTCCTGGCTGTCGGTGCCGCCGGCGCCGGCGTGGATGGTGACCACGGCCGGGCCGCTGTCGTACTCGCCGGTGAACAGTGCGTCCTCCTGCAGCCTGCCGACGTCGCCGGACAGGCGGTCGACCGACCGCTCCAGCTCGTCCCGCCACTCCGGCTCCTCGTCCGCCAGCTCGAGCATGCTGTCCAGCTCGGCCACCTCGGACTCGAGCGAGCTCATCGTCTCCAGCTTGCGCTGGACGCGCGCCCGCTCGGAGGAGATCTTCGCGGCCTTCTGCTGATCGTCCCAGAAGCCCGGCGCCTCCATCTGCCGGTCGAGGTCGGCCAGCCGCGCTTCCTGCGCGGGCGGGTCGAGGTAGTCGCGCGCCCACGAGAGGCCGCTGCGGATCTCCTCGATCGCGCTCTTCAGCTCCTCGGGAGACCGAGGCCCCTGCGTCTCCGTGGCCATGGCGCTACGCCCCGTGGCAGCGCTTGTACTTCTTGCCGCTGCCGCACCAGCACGGATCGTTGCGGTTCAGGTTCTTCTCCGGGTCGACGCGGCGCTGCTCGACCACCGGGAAGGGATCCTCGGACGGCGTCTCGCCGTCGCCGCTGCTCTCCGCGGCCGCCAGCAGCTCGAGGCCGGCCGCGTCCGCGTGCTCGTAGCTGAGGTTGCCCTGGGGACGCTCGGTCGAGGGCTGGAACTGCTGGTTTTCCTCGACCTGCACCTCGGCGTGCATCAGAGCGCGGACGACCTCCTGCTCGATCAGGAACTCCATCTCGTCGAACATCTCCTGGCCCTCGCGGCGGTACTCGACCAGCGGATCCTTCTGGGCGTACCCGCGCAGCCCGATGCCCTGGCGCATGTAGTCCATGTTGTCGAGGTGCTCGCGCCACCGCGTGTCGGTCACGTTCAGCGTGATCCACCGCTCGATGTTGCGCGTCAGCTCCTCGCCCCAGCCGGCCTCCCGCTGCTCGTAGTACTCGACGGCGTCGTGGTAGATGATCTCGGTCAGCTCCTCCTGCGAGGGCGCCTGCTCGCGCATCTCGCCGATCGGCACCCGCACCGGATAGACCGAGTGCAGCGCCACCCACATCTCGTCCCACTCCCAGTTCTCGGAGTAGTCGCCGTCGGCGTGCGCGTTGATCGCCGCCTCGATCACGTCCCAGATCCACTGCATGATCCCCTCGCGGATGTCGTCTCCGCGGAGGATCTCCTGGCGCCGGGCGTAGACCTCCTTGCGCTGCTCGTTGAGCACGTCGTCGTACTTGACGACGTTCTTGCGGTTGACGAAGTGGAACTCCTCGACCTTCTTCTGGGCGCCCTCGATCCGCTTCGTCAGCATCCCGTGCTCGATCGGCTCACCGTCGGCGGGCCCGAGCTTGTCGAGGATCGTGAAGATGCGGTCGCCGGCGAACAACCGGATCACCTCGTCCTGCGCGGACAGGTAGAAGCGGGTCTCGCCGGGGTCGCCCTGACGGCCCGAGCGGCCGCGCAGCTGGTTGTCGATCCGCCGCGACTCGTGCCGCTCCGTGCCCAGCACGTAGAGCCCGCCCATCTCCTTGACGCCCTCGCCCAGCTTGATGTCGACGCCGCGACCGGCCATGTTGGTCGCGATCGTGACGGCGCCCGGCTGCCCCGCGCCCTCGATGATGTGGGCCTCGCGCTCGTGGTTCTTGGCGTTCAGCACCTCGTGGGGGACGCCCTGGCGCCCGAGCAGCTTGCTCAGGTGCTCTGACACCTCGACCGAGACGGTGCCGACCAGCACCGGCTGGCCGGTCTCGTGGCGGTCGTGGATGTCGTCGACCACGGCGGCGAACTTCTCCTCTTTGGTCTTGAAGATCAGATCGTCCTTGTCGTCGCGGGCGACCGCCACGTTGGTCGGGATCGGCACGACCTCGAGGCCGTAGATCTCGTGGAACTCGGCGGCCTCGGTGGCCGCCGTGCCGGTCATGCCGGCGAGCTTCTCGTACATCCGGAAGTAGTTCTGGATCGTCACGGTGGCGACGGTGACGTTCTCCTCCTGGATGCGCACGTTCTCCTTGGCCTCGACGGCCTGGTGCAGACCCTCCGACCAGCGCCGGCCCTCCATGATGCGGCCGGTGAACTCGTCGACGATCTTGACCTCGCCCTCGATCACGACGTACTCGTCGTCGCGCTTGTAGAGCTCCTTCGCCTTGATCGCCTGGATCAGGTGGTTGACCAGCTGCCCGTTCTCCGGCGCGTACAGGTTCTCGACGCCGATCGCCCGCTCGACCTTGTCGACGCCGGACTCGGTGGGCGACGCGGTGTGGAACTTCTCGTCGACCTCGTAGTCCTCGCCGGGGACGAGGTCGCGGACGGCGCGGGCGAAGGAGTAGTAGGTCTCGGCCGCCTGCTCCGGCTCGCCGGAGATGATCAGCGGGGTGCGCGCCTCGTCGATCAGGATCGAGTCGACCTCGTCCACGATCGCGAACCAGTGGCCGCGCTGCACCGTGTACTCGGCTGCGGGCGCCATGTTGTCGCGCAGGTAGTCGAAGCCGAACTCCGAGTTGGTGCCGTACGTGATGTCGCACTCGTAGGCGGTGCGCCGTTCGTCGTCCGGCATCATGTTCTGGATCACGCCGACCGAGACGCCGAGCGCCTGGTAGATCGGGCCCATCCAGGCCGCGTCGCGGCGGGCCAGGTAGTCGTTGACGGTGACCAGCTGCACGTTGACGCCGGCGATCGCGTTCAGGTACAGGGGAAGCGTCGCGACCAGCGTCTTGCCCTCGCCGGTCTTCATCTCGGCGATCCGGCCCTCGTGCAGCACCATGCCGCCGACCAGCTGGACGTCGAAGTGACGCAGGCCGAGCGTGCGCTTCGAGGCCTCACGGACGCAGGCGAACGCCTCGGGCAGCAGCTCGTCGAGGGTCTCCCCCTCCTCGAACCGCTCGCGGAACTCGATCGTCTTTGCGGCCAGCTCGTCGTCGCTGAGGCGCTCGATGTCCTCTTCGAACGCGTTGACCTCGCGCACACGCTGTTCCATGCGCTTGAGCGTGCGGCCCTCGCCCGCCCGCAGGATCTTCTGGAAAACGCTCATGACGATGCGGATGGTACCAACCGGGGTTTGGCGAACGGTTGTAGCGTCCCCGCCCATGGCCGTCGCGCTCGCCCTCGCCGCATCCCTGATGTGGGGTGTCGGCGACTACCTGGGCGGTATGGCCAGCCGCCGCAACGCCCTGGTCACGGTGATCCTCGCCGGGCAGGTGGCGGGCCTGCTGTCGCTGGTGGTGGTGGCGGCCGTCCGCGGCATCGACGTCTCGGCACGGGGTGCGCTGGCCGGTGTCGGCGCCGGGCTGCTGAGCGCCATCGCGATCACGTCCTTCTACCGGGCGCTGACCATCGGCTCGATGAGCATCGCCGCGCCGGTGCTGTCGACCAGCGCGGCCGTCCCGGTGATCGTCAGCCTGGCCGGCGGCGACCTGCCCTCTCCGCTGCAGTCCGCGGGCATCGCCCTGGCGCTGGTCGGCGTGGTGCTCGCCTCGCGCGAGCCGGAGCACGGACATCCCGACCCGGCCGCGCAGCGGCGCAGCTTCCTGCTGGCCCTGGTCGCGACGGTGGCGGTCGGGTTCCAGCTGGTGCTGCTCTCGACAGCGGCGCAGACCGACCCGCTGCTCGGCGTGACCGCGTCGCGGGTGACCTCGGTGCTGATCTTCGCCGCGGTGGCGCTGGTCGTCCGGCCCCCCGTCCGCCGGCCGGCGCTCCCGGGCCTGGCCGGCATCGGCATCCTCGACACCGCGGCCAACGTCAGCTACGCGGCCGCGACGACCGCCGGGCTGCTGTCCGTTGTCGCCGTGCTCTCGTCGCTCTACCCGGTGGTCACCGTCGGCCTGGCGCACCGCCGGCTGGGCGAGCGGCTGGCCGGCTCGCAGCGGATCGGCGTTGCGCTGGCGCTGGGCGGCGCCGCGCTGATCAGCGCCGGCTAGATGCAACAACGGGGTCAGACCCCTTTGTTGCACAGCAGTGGTCTGGCATCCCTCGAGCGTTTGGGTGCAACAACGGGGTCTGACCCCGTTGTTGCGTCCTACGCTGAGCGAGTTGGCTCGATCAGTCCGTAGTTGCCGTCGCGGCGGCGGTAGATCACGTTGACCTCGTCGGTCTCCGCGTGGACGAACACGAAGAAGTCGTGGCCGATCAGCTCGAGCTGGAGCATCGCCTCCTCCTCGGTCATCGGCTTCATGTTGAACTGCTTCGTCTTCACGATCACCGCTTCGTCCTCCTCGGGCAGGGTTGCGACCGGCTCCGGCAGATGCGCGACGTGGCTCGCGATGTGCTGGGCACCCTTGCGGGACCGCCGCTCGCGGTACCGCTTGACCTGGCGCTCGAGCTTCTCCGCGACCATGTCGATCGACGCGTACATGTCGGTCGAGGCCTCCCGGGCGCGGAGCACGGGACCCTTCGTCCAGATCGTCGCCTCGGCCACCTGGTCGTCCGAGATGCTCGGGTTCTGTTCGACGATCAGCTCGAGCTCGAGCCGGCTCTCGTCGGACAGGTGCTTGGACAGCTTGCCCAGCTTTCGCTCGGCGTACTGGAAAAGCGCGTCCGTCACGTCGAGGTGTCGGCCCTTCACCTGCAGTCGCATCCGAGGCTCCTTCCGGTCGAGACGGCGTGCCGCCCCATCATATGTCGGCGCCGAGGGGGATCGTGAACGCGATCCGCGTGCCCGCGCCGGGCGCAGTGTCCAGCAGGTACTCGCCGCCCGCGAGCAGCACGCGTTCGCGCATCGCATCCAGGCCGAGGTGCAGCCGCATGCGCGAGCGGTCGAGCGCCGCCGGGGCGTCGAACCCCCGCCCGTCGTCGCGCACCTCCCCGGCGATCGTCGGCCCGTCCTCGCGCAGCACGATCAGCAGGTGGCTCGCCCGGGCGTGCTTGCGGCAGTTGGACATGGCCTCCTGGACGACCCGGTAGACCAGCAGCTCGATCGGCTCCGGGTAGCGGTGCACGCTGAGCATCGTCCGCACCTCGACCCCGGTCTCGCGACGGAACTGGATGGCCAGCTCGTTCAGCGCCGGGCCCAGTCCCTGCGCCTCCAGCAGCGGCGGGCGCAGCTCGAACATCAGCCGCCGAGTGCGCTCCGTCGCAGCGGCCAGCAGCTGGCGGGCGGTGCGCACGTGCGCCGCGGCATCGGCGCCCTCGGCGTGCTCGAGCCGGTCGAGCGAGAACAGCGTCGCGGCCATCACCTGCACCGTGTCGTCGTGCAGCTCGGCCGCGATCCGGGCCCGCTCCGCCTGCTCGGCACGCAGCAGCTCGCCCAGCACCCACTGGCGGCGCGACTCGCTCTCCCGCAGCGCGGCCTCGGCGTTGCGCAGGTCGCTGACGTCGACCAGCGTGCCCAGCGCACCCGCCGACTCGCCCTCGGCGCCGCGCAACGGGACGGTCGATACCAGCGCCGTCCGGCGCTGGCCGTCCGGGCGCACCAGCTCGGTCTCGTGACTCGCCCGGCCCTCGGCGCCGACGGCCAGGAACGATGACAGCGGCCGGCCCAGCAGCTCGGCGGAGCCGGTGACGCCGAGCATCCGGCAGAGCGCGGGGTTGACGTAGACCAGGCGATCGCCCGCGTCGGTCTGCCAGACGCCGGCCACGTTGTGCTCGGCCAGGCCGCGGTAGCGCTCCTCGCTCTCGCGCAGCGCGCGCTCTGCCGCCGCGCGGTCGGTGATGTCCTCGCCGATGCCGGCCGTCCCGGTCGGGCGGCCCGCGCCGTCGAACAGCGAGCTGCAGTTCCACGAGATCAGCCGCCGCGACCCGTCACGCAGTAGGAGTGGCGCGTCGAGGTGGGTGATCGGCCGGCCGGCGGCCAGCGCCGCCTGGAAGCGGGTGTGCTGTCCGGCGTCATCTGGCGGGACGCACACCTCGGCCCACATCCGCCCGGCAACGTCCCCCAACCGCCAGCCGGTGACATGCTCGAACTCCGGGTTGACGTCGGTGATCCGGCCGTGCATGTCGGTGAACACCGCGATCAACCGCAGCCCCGAGACCATCTCCCGCAGCTGGTGCTCCGACCAGCGCAGCGCGAGCTCGGCCTCCTTCGACGCCGTCACGTCGATCGCGACGCCCTGGATCACGTCGGGCTCGCCGTTCGCGCCCTGCAGGACGACGGCCTGGTCGTCGACCCAGTGAACGGTGCCGTCACGGTGGACGATGCGGTACGAGCCGCGGTACGACTCGCCCCGGTCCATGAACTCGCCGTAGCTCGCCGACGCCTCCGGCTGGTCGTCGGGGTGCAGGATGTCGCTCCACGTGTGCTTTCCCGACAACCAGTCCCCGACCGGGATGCCGGTCAGCCGCTCGATCTGGGGGCTCATGTGCAGGGGCGTGCCGTCCCGCAGGTGGACGTAGGTGACCGCCGGGCCGTGGACGATCAGCGAGCGATGCAGCGCCTGGGCGCGCCGCGCCTCGCCGAGCACGTCGCTCGAGCGCTGCAGATCGCGGAACCGCGCCTCGAGCACCCAGCCCGCCGCGTCGTTGCTGCGCACGGAGACGTGGTCGGCCGCGAGCACCGTGCGGGCATGCTCGAGCAGCGCCTCGAGCAGCGGGCGCGGATGAGCCTGCGACGAGGCTGCCTCCACCTGCCGAAGCATCACATAGGCAGGCCACCGTTCACGTCACCGAATTGCGGTATCGACAAGACCCCCGGGCCGGGCGCCCTTGCGAGGGCGACCGCGCTCACCCGGACGGCCCCGGCGCGCCGTAGCACCGCACCGCACTCGGACAACGTCGCGCCCGTGGTGTGAACGTCGTCCACCAGGATGACGCGGGCCGGCGGGGTTCCCGCGGCACGGAAGGCGTCGCGGACGTTGGCCCGCCGCTGGACGGAGCGAAGCCCGCGCTGCGGCCGCCGGCGACCGGTGGTGGCCAGCAGCGGCCCGCACGCCACGCCCCAGCGGCCGGCCAGCGCGCGGGCGACAAGCTCCGCGGGGTGGCAGCCGCGGCGGATCGTTCGCCAGCGGTCGGGCGGTACCCAGGTGACGAGGTCGGCGTCCGGCCGCTCCACGACCAGCGCGACCAGCCCCGCCGCGTGCTCTGCGAGCCCGCGGAGCCGGCCCGACTTCAGCGCGTGCACGAGTTCCCGCCCCGCGCCGTCGTGGAGCACGGCCGCACGGGCCGTGTCGAAGCCGAGCCGCCGGCCGCGGCACTCCGCGCAGGCGTCGAGCGCACGCTCGGCGGGCGCGCCGCAGCGCTCACAGAGCGGGCCGCCGATCAGCGGCAGCCTCAGCAGGCAGCGGGAGCAGAGCAGTGGCCCTGCCTCCGTGCAGAGCGCGCAGCGCGGCGGGGTCAGCAGATCGAGCGGCGACGGCACCCCGCGACGCTAGCCGGACGCAGCGTCACGCCGCTGTCACGGACCGTGCCGTTGGTGTTTCGCGGCGGTCAGGTAGTGCGCGACGCGCGCCGAGATCGCGGCCCGGTTGGCGTCCAGCTCGGCGTGGTCCTTGGCCGGGATGAAGCGCGATTCCGGGCCGTCGCGCGGTACCAGGAGGAACGATGAGCGGAGCGCGGAGGTCAGCTCGCCGATCAGGCGCTCGAACTGGATGGCCGGCCGCCCATCAACAGACTTCTCGACCCGGAACCACGTCCACGCCATGTCCAGATCGCGCAGCTCTGCGGCGTCCACCAGGAATGTGTTCGTGTTGAACACCGCGACCGAGTCCTCGTCCACGTCCTCCGGCACGCGGAAGCTCTCCAGGATCACCGGCCGCCCATCGACCCGGAACGGGCTGCCGCCGCGATCGCCCGGCACCTTCTCGACCACCTCGACCGTCAGCGGAGCGCCGCCGTCGAGATGCTTGCCCAGCACCAGCGGGTCGATCGCCGCCCCCAGGTTGTCGAGGTTGGCGATCCACACGACGCGGACGCCCTCGTCCATCAGCCGGCCGAGGGTGCCGGCGTCGCGGACGCTGTCAGGCAGGTCGCCGTGGCCGGTGGCGTGCAGGCTGGGCCGGTCTTCGGCCGTCCGGAACAGATGCCCGTCGGGCGTCAGGCGCAGCGAGACGCCCTGAGTGAACGCGTCGACCCGCCGGCCGTCGAGCGTGTCGCCAAGCGTCTCGCGGATCGGGTCGTCCGTGGCGTAGCTGGTCATCAGCACCAGCGGCAGCGGGGCATCGGCCACGGCCGACCAGTGCTCGCGCTCCGCCAGCCGGGCGTCGAGGAATGTCAGCCCAGGGCGGATCTCGACCAGCGCCTTGACCACGCCGCCCATGCGGGTCGCCATGCCGCCGGCCAGCACGATCACGGCCAGCTCGCCGCGGCGGATCGCCTCCAGGCCGAGCAGCTCGAGCCTCCGACCCTCGTCCGACGTCCGGTCGGGGAGCGAGTCGATGTCCTCGGGCAGCGGCGGCGTCACCTCGCCGCGCACCCGGTTCGAGGCGCCGTCGCCGGGCAGCAGACGCTCGGCCCAGCCCAGCAGCCGGCTCCGGTCGAACCCCCAGTGCGCCAGCGCCGCCGCCGTGTCCGGGTCGAGCGCGTCGAGCTCGGCGGCGAGATCAGCCAAGGTCGTAGGGCGGTCGGTGGATGCCGTGCTCGGTGACGATGGCGGTGATGTTCTCGGCCGGGGTCACGTCGAAGGCGGGATTGTAGACGTCGATCCCCTCCGCAGCCTGGTCGCCTCGCACCTCGGACGGGTCGCGATGCTCGATCGGGATCTCGGCCCCGGAGGCGAGCGTGGCGTCGATGGTGGAGCTCGGTGCGGCGATGTAGAACGGCACGCCATGGGCGCCGGCCAGCACGCTCAGCGCATACGTGCCGATCTTGTTCGCCGCGTCGCCGTTTCGCGCGACCCGGTCGGCCCCGGTGACCACGGCCTGAACACGTCCCTGGGCCATCAGCCAGCCGGCCATCGAGTCGGTGACCAGCGTCGCCGGGATGCCGTCCTCGACCAGCTCCCAGGCGGTCAGCCGGGCGCCCTGCAGCAGTGGCCGGGTCTCGTCCACCCAGACCGAGATCGACGGGTCGCGGCTGTGCGCCGAGCGGATCACGCCGAGCGCCGTGCCGTAGCCGCCGGTGGCGAGCGCCCCCGCGTTGCAGTGGGTGAGCACGGCGCCGCCGTCGGGGATCAGAGCCGCCCCGTGGTCGCCGATCAGGTGGCAGCGCTCGACCTCCTCGGCGTGCAGCGCGGCCGCGGCGGCGTCCAGCGTCGCAACCAGCTCCTCGTCCGGCGCCGCGTCGGCCACCTCGCGCATCCGCCCCACGGCCCAGGGCAGGTTGACGGCCGTCGGCCGGGCGGCGACCAGGCCCGGGCAGGCGACGACGAGCTCCGCGCGGCCCGACCGGGCGGCGACCGCGACGCCGTAGGCGGCCGCGACGCCGATGGCGGGCGCTCCGCGGACGACCATGGTGCGGATCGCCTCGGCGATGTCCTGCCACCGCGCGTAGCGCTGCTCGACCCGCTCGGCGGGCAGCAGCCGCTGGTCGAGCAGCACCAGCTCGCCGTTCTCGAGGCGGGCGATCTGCTCCGGCTGGATGGTCAACGCGCTCGGTGTAACAACGGGGTCAGACCCCTTTGTTACACGGTCAGGTGCCCTCGTCCCAGGAGTCCAGGTACAGGCGCTGCTCGTCGGTCAGCGTGTCGATCTCGACGCCCATGCTGGCGAGCTTGAGCCGGGCGACCTCGTCGTCGATGTCGCGTGGCATGTCGTACACCCGCTTCTCGAGCTCGGCGTGACGCTTGACCACGTGCTCGGCCGCCAGCGCCTGGTTGGCGAAGCTCATGTCCATCACCGCGGCGGGATGTCCCTCGGCCGCGGCCAGGTTCACCAGCCGGCCCTCGGCCAGCAGGAAGATCCGGCGGCCGCCGGACAGGTCGAACTGCTCGACCATCGGCCGGGCGACGTTCACGCTGCCGGCGAGGTTGCGCAGCGCCGGGATGTCGATCTCGACGTTGAAGTGGCCGGTGTTGGCGAGGATCGCCCCATCCTTCATCAGCTCGAAGTGCTCGCCGCGGAGCACATGCTTGTCGCCGGTCGCCGTGACGAACACGTCGCCCGTGCGGGCGGCGTCGGCGATCGGCATCACGCGGAAGCCGTCCATCACGGCCTGCAGCGCGCGCAGCGGATCGACCTCGACCACGATCACATGCGAGCCCAGGCCGCGCGCTCGGTCGGCGATGCCGCGGCCGCACCAGCCGTAGCCGCAGACGACGAACGTCCGTCCGGCCAGCAGCACGTTGGTCGCACGCAGGATTCCGTCGATCGTCGACTGGCCGGTGCCGTAGCGGTTGTCGAACAGGTGCTTGGTGTTGGCCTCGTTGACGGCGACGATCGGGAAGCCGAGCTTGCCGTCGCGCTCCAGGGCGCGTAGCCGGATGACGCCGGTGGTCGTCTCCTCGGTGCCGCCCATGATCTCGCCCAGCTGATCCTGGCGGGTCGAGTGAAGGACGCCGATCACGTCGGCGCCGTCGTCCATCGTCACCTGCGGCCGGTGGTCGACGGCCGCCTCGATGTGCCGGTAGTAGCTCTCGGAGTCCTCACCGTTGACGGCGAAGACGGAGATGCCGTGGTCGGCGACCAGCGAGGCCGCCACGTCGTCCTGCGTCGACAGCGGGTTCGAGGCGCACAGGGCCACGTCGGCGCCGCCGGCGGCCAGCGTCCGCATCAGGTTCGCGGTCTCGCTGGTCACGTGCAGACAGGCCGAGACGCGGATCCCCTGCAGCGGCCGCTCTGCCGCGAAGCGCTCGCGGATCTGCGCCAGCACCGGCATCTGCCGGTCGGCCCACTCGATCCTGCGCGCGCCCGCCTCGGCCAGGCCGAGATCGGCGACGTCGTGTCCTGCAGTGGCGCTCATTGCGGCGAGACTATAGCCCGCCCGGCGACGCCGGTCAGTCGCCCGCGACCCGCCGCTTGAGTTCGCCGATCCGCTCGACCGGCATCGGATCCTCGCCCCGCGCCAGCGCGGCGTGATAGCTGACCCAGTCGCCGTGGGCGACCATCGAGAACGCCCGCGCGCTGGCCGAGCCGCCGGCGCCGCGCACCTGCTCGACCAGCACGGCGTCCACGCCGATCAGATCGCAGGTCGCATCGATCATCTTGCGCATCTCGGGGCCTTCGGACTCGTCGCGCAGAACGACGGCCGAGAACAGGTCGCGTGGGGCGCCGGCCCAGCCGACGATCTCGTTGTGGTCGAGCTCCGGGAACGCATGGCTGAACGCGTGCATCTTGGCGTTCTCGTTGAGCTGCGTCTTCCACCGGTAGGCCACAGCGGCCATCGGCCCGCTGCCGTAGATCAGCGGCACCGTCGGCGCGAGCCGCTCGCCCAGCGACCTGGCCGCCTCGAGGTCGACCTGCTCGACGCCGGCCGCAGCCTCGGCGACCACGTCATCCGGCGCCAGCCCGCACGCCGCGAACGCGCCGGCCGTGGCGCCGAACAGGTAGCCGAGCGCCGCACGCGGCTGCATGCCGTCCGGCACGCGTGCGAACGGGGCGCCCCACTCGGACGCCAGCTCGCCCAGCCTGCCTCCCGCTCCGACGGCGAGCAGGTCGGCATTCTGCGCGTGGGCACGCTGGGCGCAGGACAGGGTCTCGGCGGTGTTGCCTGAATAGCTTACGCACACGACGAGCGTCTTCTCTCCAGCCCACCGGGGGATGCCGAAGCCGCGGACGCGGGTGATCGGCACGGGGCACAGACCCGCGATCAGGGCGCGCAGCAGCTCGCCGCCCATCGCCGAACCGCCCATGCCCGTGATCACGACCGCCTCGGGCATCGGCATCGTCTCGCCGACCGCACGGCCGATGACGTCGCCCTCCCGCAGGTTGCCGGCGAGGCCGGCGATCGCCGACTGCATGGCGTCGCGATCTACCACACCGGGCCGTCCATCCCGATCACCTGCTCGGTGACCACGACCTCCGGCTCGACCCGCGCGCCCGGCAGCAGCACGCTGCGCGTCACCCTGGCGCCGGCGCCGACGATGGCGCCAGGGCCGACAACGGAATCGCGCACCTCGGCGGCCGGGTCGATCGCTGCGCTGGGATCGATGGTGCCGTTCGGCCCCATCTCGGCGAGGTTCGCCTCGAGGTAGCTCTGTGGCGTCCCGATGTCGATCCAGGAAACGCGCTCCGACCGGCCGTAGAGTCCGTTGCCAACCAGCTCGGGAAAGACCTCGCGCTCGATCGACACGGCCACGTCGGGCGGCACCAGGTCGAGCACCTCGGGCTCCATCACGTAGGTGCCGGCGTTGATCGTGTTGACGTCCACCTCGCCCGGCTCGGGCTTCTCGATGAACGCCTCCACCTCGCCGTGCGCGGTGGTGCGCACCAGGCCGTACCGCGACGGGTCGTCCACGGGCTGCAGCGCGATCGTCGCGGTCGCCCGCCGCGAGCGGTGGAAGGCGACCAGCGCGGTCAGGTTGAGGTCGGTCAGGATGTCGCCGTTGCAGACGACGAAGGTCTCCCCCAGCTCACGTGCCGCGAACGCGATGGCGCCTCCGGTGCCCAGCGGCTGGTCCTCGACGACGTACTCCAGCGAGTCGCCGAAGTGGTCGCGGATCGCGTCGGGCTTGTACCCGCAGGCGAGGATGATGCGAGTCGCTCCGTGGTGGCGCAGATGCGCGACCTGGTGCTCCAGGAACGGGCGGTTCGCGATCGGCAGCATCGGCTTCGGCAGCCACTCGGTCAGCGGGAGCAACCTCGTGCCCTGGCCGCCGACCAGGAGCACCGCGATCACACCGCGACCTCGGCTGCCCCCGCGCGGCCGACCGACTCGTACAGGAACCCGGCCCCGCGCGCCTGCGCCGGGTCGAGCAGGTTGCGACCGTCGACGATGAACGCGGTCGCCATCACGTCGCGCACGGCCGGCGACGCCACCGACCGGAACTCGCCCCATTCGGTGACGATCACCATCGCGTCCGCACCGGTGACCGCCTCGAGCATCGACGGCGCCAGCTCCACCCGGTCGCCGAGCACGGTTCGCGCGTTCTCCATCGCCACCGGGTCGTAGGCGACCACGTCGGCGCCCTCGGCCAGCAGCCGCGACGCCAGCACCAGGCTGGACGCCTCGCGCATATCGTCGGTGTTCGACTTGAACGCCAGCCCGAGCAGCGCGATCCGCCGGCCGCGCAGCGGGCCGAGGTGGCGCTCGAGCTTCGAGACGACCCGCCGCTTCTGCAGCTCGTTGACCTCGATCACGGCGGTCAGCAGCTGGAAGTGGTACCCGGAGTTGCCCGCCAGCTGCTTGAGCGCCTGCACGTCCTTGGGGAAGCAGTTGTGCACCACGATGCCGTCGCCGGTGACGAAGGTGTGGGCGTCGGGCACCTCGAGCGAGTAGACGACCTCGTCGACGTACTGGTGGCGCCGCAGCCGGCGGATCCGCGACCAGGCGACGCGCATCTCGAGCGGGCCCTGCGGCTGCGGGGGCTGCAGCACCCCCATCAACGGGTCGACGGTCGGCACCGGCGGCGAGACGACCACCGGCAGCGGCATGCCGACCTCGAGGTTCTCGGCCAGCACGATCTCCGGCGTGTCGCCGACCAGGGCGATGAACGGATGGTCGGTGGTGGTGCGCACGCGCGCGCCCGACTCGACCTCGACCTCCACCAGCTCGCCGTCGTACGGCCGGCTGGTCGCGACCGACGCGGGCAGGAAGTCGGGGACGTCCGAGCCCTGCCGCCACGCCAGCACCTCGATGTCGTCCAGATCGCGCTCGAACAGATCCTCGAGGGAGACCTCCTCGGCCTCGTCCTCGTGACGCACCGTGACGTACTCGTCGCCGGGCAGGCAGCTGCCTCCGTAGCCGATGCCCGGGCGCAGGAAGTGCCCGCCGATCCGCTCGTCCAGCCCCATCGCGTGGGCGACCACGCCGACGTCGGCCCCCACCTCCTCGCACACGTTGGCGATCTCGTTGATGAACGAGATCTTGGTCGCGAGGAAGGCGTTGGATGCGTACTTGATCATCTCGGCGCTGGCCGGGTCGGTGCGGACGACCGGCGAGTCGACGTCATGGTAAAGGGCTTCGACGACGTCGCCGTCGGCGCGCTCCAGGCTACCGATCACGATCCGGTCGGGCTCCATGAAGTCGGCGATGGCGCGGCCCTCGCGGAGGAACTCCGGATTCGAGACGTAACCGACGTCCTGCAGGCCGCGCGCGGCCATGTCCGCCAGCAGCCGCTCGCCGGTGCCCACCGGCACCGTGCTCTTCATCACCAGCACCACCCGCTCGTCGAGCTGCGGGATGCCGTCGATCACGCGGTGGACGCGTGACAGGTCGGCGTCGCCGGAGTGTGTGGGCGGCGTGTCGACGCACACGAACACCACCCGCGCGCGGTCGAACACCTCGGCCATGTCGAGGGTGAACTCGAGGCGGTCGCGGTTGCGCTCGAGCAGCCGCTCGATCCCCGGCTCGTAGATCGGCACCCGCCCGTCGCGCAGCGCCCGGATCCGCTCCTCGGAGACGTCGACGCAGATCACGTGGTTGCCCAGATCGGCAAAGCAGACCGCCGTGACCAGGCCCACGTAGCCCACGCCGACGACGCCGATGGCGCTCCTGTCTGCCTGCTCGGCCATCAGGCGGGGCGCAATGACCGGGCGATCGCGATCATGTCGGGGTTCGACAGGTCATCGCGAAGCGTGTTCTGCACCCAGTAGGCCACGCCTCCCTGGACGATGGCGATCATGTGGATGTGCGAGCCGTTGAAGTAGAACTTGTACGAGCGGCCGTCCAGCTTGCGGATCAGGTCGGGGCTGGCCAGGATCGGCGCGTCGACGAAACGAGTCTCCTCGATGCCCCAGTAGGCACCGGCAAGGTTCGGCATGGCGAACACCGCGTACATCGAGTTCCAGCCCTTGCCCGCGGCAGCGATGTTGTACGTGCGGATCGGCATCTCGGGCGTGAAGTCGTCGAACTGCGAGCCCGTCTGCTGCACCGTCGGGTAGAGCACCGGGAAGTGCAGGCTGCGCTTCGCGGTCTCGAAGTAGCTCAGATACGCCTGTGAGTCGCGGACGATGTCGGCCGGCAGCCCGGTCGGCGTCGACTGCTTGGGCGGCGCGACCGCCGTCTTGCCGGTGAACGGCTTGCCGACGATGACAACCAGATCCGTGCCGTAAGTGAAGGCGGCCGGCACCGGCGCAGTCTGCGCATTGCCCATGATCTTGGCGACGTCGGTCGCGGCCTTCTGCTGGCCGGGATGGAAGTACACCCAGTTCTGCGAGTAGTCGAACGTCGGCGCCGGCACCTGGCTGACGTCGACCTGGTATCCGAAGCGATCGAGCGCCGCGCCGGCCTCGGCCGCCGAGCCGGTGCGGCCGTTGCCGTTGACGGACGTCAGCGAGACGCCGGCCGGTTCGACCGCCGGCCTGAACTTCGGGGTGTTCGCCGGCTTCTTGCCGGTCGGCACGGTCGGCTTGGCCAGCGACTGCGGGTGCGTGAACTGGTAGACGGCGGTGTGCATGTCCTCTGGCGTGGTCGTCACCACCGAGGCGTCGCCGATCATCCCGGCCCCCGCCGTCAGCCGCGACGACACCACGTGCCCGCGGCTCTCGTACGCCAGCGTCGCGTAGGAGATCATCGTCTGCACGCTCGGCGGCCCGTTGCGGCCGGTCACCTGGACGCTGTCGGCGATCGTCTCGGCGATGTCCTTGTAGGTGCCGATCTCGGTCAGGTCGATGCCGTGCAGCTTCTCCGACGCCCGCGCCTGGAACGCCTGCAGGAACGTCTGCTGTCGGGCGTTGCGGTAGAAGTCGGAGTCGGTGTGGCGGTAGCGCGCGAAGCCCAGCGCGTCGGTGCCATGCAGCAGCTGGTAGCCGGGCTTGACGTCGATCTGGGCGTACTGCTCCGTGCCCGGCGTGTTCGTGTGCTGGTAGTACTGGTCGACCGGCACGTAGACGCCGCCGAACGCGTTGACCAGCCGGGTGAAGCCACTGAAGTCGACCACCATCAGGTAGTTGACGTCGACGCCGGTGACCGACTCGACCGTCTTCAGGGCGAGCTTCACGCCGCCCGTTTCGTACGCCGCGTTGATCTTGTTCTCGCCGTAGCCGGGGATGTCGACCCACAGGTCGCGGGGCAGCGACAGCAGCGAGATGTAGTGCGTCTGCGGGTCGATCCGCACCAGCATCAGCGTGTCCGAGCGGGAGTCGTTGACGCCGTCGCCCTGCCGCTTGTCGGAGCCGATCACCAGCCCGACGGCGGCCTGATTGGCCGTCGGGATCTGGACGAGATCGCCCTGCGCGTCCTGCGTGCTCTTGTCCAGGTGGCTGATCTGGCCGACCAGACCGTGCGCCCAGTAGCCGACGACGCCGCCGATCGCCAGCAGCAGGATCAGCAGGCTGCCGAACGTCCACAGCGCCACCCGCTTCCAGCGCACGCGTCGCTTACCTCCGCCGCGGCGGGCGTCGTACACGACCATCTCGGGTCGGGATCTGGGGGGCTTAGGCGGCGTTTCGGTCGGCACGCGGTCCTTGGTCCTCAGGAATGCGCCCGACTCACGGGCGCGTCGCAGTATAGAACGGGTCTTCGTCACGGATTGCCGGTCTCCTCACCGGTTCTCAGCGGTCGCCAATCGTTGGGCGAAGGCCACGAGCGCGCTCCGGTAGCGGGCCAGCGACTCGACCTCGACGTACTCCTCCGGCCCGTGATGCCCGCCTCCGGCCGGGCCGAACTCGATGCTGGGGATGCCGCGGTCGAGGAAGAACACCGCATCGGAGGCGCCGTCGCGGCCCACCGCGGGCGCCTCGCCGCCGCCCGCGTCGCGGACGGCTTCGCGCAGCACGCGGACATGTTCCTCGCCCGGATCGAGCGCCGCCGGCGGCAGCTCGTAGAGCGGCGTGATGGTCATCGCGCCGAGGCCCCGCACCTGGCGCAGAACCTCGTCCGGGTCCTGGTTGGGCAGGTAGCGGATGTCGACGTCCATCCGGCAGTGGTCGGGCACTTTGTTGACCGCGTCGCCGCCCGAGATGCGGCCGATGTTGATCGACGGCCGGGCGAACAGCTCGGACTGCGCGGTCGAGAACGGCAGTTCGAGGATCCGCTGGTAGAGATCGAGGGCTCGGAGGATCGCGTTCTCGCCCAGCCACGGCGTCGAGCCGTGCGCGCCGCGGCCCTCGACGTCGATCCGCAGCACCAGCACGCCCTTCGACTGCACGCCGATCTCGAGGTCGGTCGGCTCGCCGCAGATGACGAAGTCGCCGACGTGCCCCTCCTCGGCCAGGAAGGCGGACGCCTTGCCGCCGGCCGGCTCGTCCTCCCGCTCCTCGTCGGGGACGATCAGCAACTTGACCTTGACCCCGGGGATCGTGTCGCGGGCGTCGGCCAGGTCGGCGAGGGCGGCGAGCATGCCGGCCAGACCGCCCTTCATGTCGTAGGCGCCGCGGCCGTAGACCCGCCCGTTGACGCGCCAGGGCGAGAACTGCTCGGCGCGGCCGGGAACGACGTCGACGTGTGCATTCCAGACAACGGTGCGCGGTCCGTCTCCCACGGCGGCGACCAGCGACGGCAGCCCGCGGTCGTACTGGACATGGGAGATGGAGCGCGCCTCCAGCCAGCCCTTGAGGAACGCGAACGCCTCATGGATGCCCTCGTCGCGGGAGGTGTCGTACGAGATCAGGCGCTCGAGGAGGGCGACTTCGTCGGCGGCGGCCACGGCGGCGATTGTAGGCTAGGAGCGGCCGTGTCCACGCCGTCTCTGTGGCAGATCCAGGCTCCGTCGCGGGGCCATGACCGGCTCCGGGGCGACGTCTCGGCCGACGTCTGCATCGTCGGCGCCGGTGTCACCGGGGGTGCGTGCGCGTGGCGGCTGCTCGAGCACGGACTGCGGCCGGTGGTGCTCGACGCGCGCGAGGCGGCGGCGTCGGCGAGCGGCCGCAACGGCGGGTTCGCGGTCGGCTCGAGCGACGCAGCGGCCGACCGGGCGCTCGCCGAGATGGCGGCGATGGCGGCCGAGCTGGGCGTGGCCGACGCTGTGCAGAGGCGGGGAAGCCTATGGCTGGGCGGTGAGAACGACGCGCACGAGCTGCAGGACGCGGTGAACGCCGCGCACGCCGACGGGCTGCCGGTCGAGGACGCGCTCGACCGCGTGCCCGCGCCGATGCGCGGCAGGTTCGCCACGGCGGCGTTCTTTCCCGGCGACGGCGAGCTGGAGCCGGCGCGCTGGGTGCGGGCGCTGGTCGATGGGGCGGCGGCCCGCGGCGCGGCGGTGCACGAGCACTCGCCGGCGACGGCGGTGGAGTCGCGCGCCGGCGGGTGGTCCGTGCGGACGCCCGGCGGGGCGGTGTCCTGCCAAGCGGTGGTCGTGGCCTGCGATGGGCTGATCCCGCGGGTGGCGTCGTGGCTCGACGGCTACATCTACCCGGTGCGCGGGCAGATGCTGGCGACGGAGCCGCTGCCGCCCGAGCGGCGGGTGCTGTGGTGCCCGACCCATTCGGGGTTCGGGTTCTGGTACTACCGGCCGACGGGCGACGGGCGGATCGCGCTGGGCGGCGGGAGGCTGGCCGACCTCGAGGCGGAGTACACGGATGTCGAGGAGACGACGCCCGCGGTGCAGGCGGCGCTCGAGCGCTTCCTGGCGGACGACCTCGGCCTCGCCGGCGTCGCCGTCACGCACCGCTGGGCGGGCGTGATGGGCTTCTCGGCCGACCTCGTGCCGCTGGCCGGCGAGGTGCCCGGCCGGCCGGGGCTGTACGTCAGCGGCGGCTACAGTGGCGTCGGCAACGTCAACGGCTGGCGCTGCGGGCGGCTCGTGGCCGACCTGATCGCCACCGGCGCCCACACCGACGCTGCGCGCTTCGACCCGGCGCGCTTCGGCGACGGGCCGCCGCCCGAGCCGCTCGAGAAGGCCGCCAGCCGCGAACTGCTCTGAGGGTGCGACAGGGGGTCAGGAACCGCGTCGCAGCACTGCGACGCGGTTCCTGACCCCCTGTCGCGTATTCCTTGACCGCTCGTGACTGACACGCGGCATGCCTGGACCGTACCGTCACGCGATGCCACGTCAGCCGCGGATCCAGTTCGAAGACGCTGCGTACCACGTGATGCAGCGAGGAGTCGACAAGCAGTTGATCGTCCGCGACGACCAGGACCGGCGGACGCTGATCGGGCTACTCGCGCGGACCGTGATCGAACACCGCTGGAGCCTGACAGCGTATTGCCTGATGGACAACCATCTCCACGCGCTGATCCGAACGCGGAAGCCGAACCTTGCCGTTGGGATGAAGCTCTTTCAGCAGACATACGTGCGCCGGTTCAACGACCGGCACCGCCGCATCGGCCCGTTGTTCCAGGGCAGATACAAGGCCAAGCTCCTCACCCGAAACGAGCACCACATCGCCACCCTCCGGTACATCCCGCTGAACCCGGTCGCACACGGCGCGTGTGGCCATCCGGCGAGCTGGCGCTGGTCAAGCTACCGAGCGACGATCACGCCAGCGATCGCGCCCGACTTCTTGGATGCCGATGCGGTCGCAGAACTGTTCGACGAGGGTGTAGAGGGGTACCGGCGGTTCGTCGAACACGGCATCCCTGACGCCCTCGAGCGAGCGAGACCCCGCCTGCCTCTCGAGGTGTTACTGACCCGCACCGATGGCATCCACGCCGCCCGCAAGCACGGCTACTCGCTTCGGCAGATCGGCGAAGCCGTTGGGCTCCACCACTCGGCCATCGCCCGCATCCTTCGGCGCGGTACATAGCGCGACAGGGGGTCAGGAACCCTGGCGCATCGGTGCGCCAGGGTTCCTGACCCCCTGTCGCAGTCTGCTCGCTACGCGGCCGGCGGCGGTGGCAACGGCTGGTTCCATTCGGGGGAAGGGACGTCGTCCGGCTCATCCTCGGGTTGGAACCAGGGGTAGCGGTCGGTGGTGAGCAGCTGCGCGTAGGCGGTGTAGCGCACGTAGTAACGCTGCGGGAGCTCCATGATCTCGAAGATGCTCCGCGGGAGACGCCCAGTCACGATGATCACGAACCACGCGACCACCGCCATCAGGCTCTCCAGGACACCGAGCGCCAACTGCACGAAATACGCCGGGTACTGGAGGATGTATCGGAAGAAGGTCGTCAGCCGCGAAAGATGCTCGGGAACCTCGGCGGTCACCTGGATCGGGTAGCCGTCGTCGGGCGATCCGGCGCCGAACGGCGGGAACCTGTCCGTCAGCAGGCTGGCGTAGCAGCGCACGCGGGTCGCGTACCGGAGGTATCCCGTCTGGAACCCGAACATTCCCTCGGGGTAGCGACCCGTGAAAAGGATCGCGAACCAGGCGATGAACGACAGAACCGTCGCCGCGATCGCGTAGAAGATGAGCACGAACAGGTGGGGGATCACCATGAAGATCCGGAAGAAGGTCGTCAGCCGGGACGCATGCTCGTGGTACTCCAGCCGGGTGTGGACGGGATACGCCACGCGTTGTCCCTACGCCTCCGACGGGGGCGGAAGCGGCTGATCCCACTCGGGCGACGGCACGTTGCCCTGCTCGCTCTCCGGCTGGAACCATGGATACCGGTCGGTCACCAGGTTCCCGAATGACTGGAGCCGGATCGAGTACCGGTACGGCAGCTCGATCAGCTCGAACAGCGTCGCCGGGAACCGGCCCGTGATCAGGATCGCGAACCACGCCACGATCGACACCAGCCAGCCGAACAGCCACAGGAAGAACACGACGATGTACGCCGGTAGCAGGTACAGCTCCACGAGGGCCGTCACGGGACTGATCCGCGTCAGCACGTTGGTGATCACGTCCGGCACGCGCAGCGCGGTGGTCAGGCGCGAGAGGTGGTCGGCGCGCTCGATCGAGTACGCCACGTTCGGGTACGCGCCCTCCTCGTCACGCCCGTGGAACGGCGGGAACCGGTCGGTCAGCAGCCAGTAAAACGCGCCGATCCGGCTGGTGTAGCGCAGGTAGCGCTCCTGCCACTCCAGCGACCCCTGCGGGTACTGGCCCTTGGCCAGGATCGCAAACCACGCGTACAGCGTCACGAACCCGGCGGCGATCGAGTAGCCGATCCACCAGATCACGTGCGGGATCATCATGATCCCGCGGAAGAATGTCGTCAGCCGCGAATAGCGCTCGGCGCGCTGAACTCTGAGCCGTACCGGATATGCCACGCCGTGTTGTTCGGCGTGCCCGGGCTCAACCCTCTGCGACCTCGACCAGCGCCTCGGCGAACGTCGCCTCACGCTTCGCGCGGAACACGTCGCCGTCGCCGGCCTCGGCGCGCTCCAGGTCGGCACGCGCCCGCTCCAGCCGGCCCCGCGCCTCGCCCGCGTCGATCTCCTCGCGGCGCACCGCCTCGGACACCAGCACCAGCGCCTCGTTCTTGCGCACCGCGATGAACCCCTCGGCCGTCGCCCACTCCAGCCGCTCGCCGCCCTCGCCGACCGTCAGGTGGGTGCGACCCGGCTTGAGGCTGGAGATCAGCGGCGCGTGGTGAGCCAGGATGCCGAGCTCGCCGGCCGACCCGGGGACGACCACGATCTCGGCCTCCCCGCTGAACGCCGTGCCCTCGGGCGTGACCACGTCGACCTTGTAAGGCGTCGCCATCGGGCTATGCCGCCGCGGACGACTTCATCTCTTCGGCCCGCGCGACCACGTCGTCGATGCCGCCGACCAGGTAGAACGCCTGCTCCGGCACGTCGTCGTGCGTGCCGTCGAGGATCTCCTGGAACGACCGGATCGTCGTGTCGAGCTGGACGTAGATGCCCGGCGTGCCGGTGAACGCCTCGGCGACGTGGAACGGCTGGGACAGGAACAGCTCGATCTTGCGCGCCCGGGCAACGGTCTGCTTGTCCTCGTCGGACAGCTCGTCCATGCCCAGGATGGCGATGATGTCCTGCAGGTCCTTGTAGCGCTGCAGCACCTCCTGCACCCGGGTCGCCGTCCGGTAATGATCGTCGGAGACCAGGCCGGGCTGCAGGATCCGCGAGCTCGAGTCGAGCGGATCGACTGCCGGGTAGATGCCCTTCGACGCGATGTCGCGCGAGAGCACCGTCGTCGCATCCAGGTGGGCGAACGATGCGGCCGGCGCCGGGTCGGTCAGGTCGTCGGCGGGCACGTAGATGGCCTGCACCGAGGTGATCGAGCCCTTGTTGGTCGAGGTGATTCGCTCCTGCAGCTCGCCCATCTCGGTGGCCAGCGTCGGCTGGTAGCCCACGGCGCTGGGCATGCGGCCGAGCAGCGCGGACACCTCGGAGCCCGCCTGCACGAAGCGGAAGATGTTGTCGATGAAGAACAGCACGTCGGCGCCCTGCTCGTCGCGGAAGTACTCGGCGAGCGTCAGGCCCGGTCAGGCCGACTCGCAGGCGCGCACCCGGCGGCTCGTTCATCTGGCCGTAGACCAGCGCGGTCTTGCTGATCACCCCGGACTCGGTCATCTCCAGCCAGAGGTCATTGCCCTCGCGCGTCCGCTCGCCCACGCCGGCGAACACCGATCGGCCGCCGTGCTGCTGGGCGATGTTGTTGATCAGCTCCTGGATCAGCACGGTCTTGCCCACGCCGGCACCGCCGAACAGGCCGATCTTGCCGCCCTTGACGTACGGGGCGAGCAGGTCGATCACCTTGATGCCGGTCTCGAAGATCTCGGCGGTCGGCGACAGGTCCTCGAACGCCGGCGCCTTGCGGTGGATCTCCCACCGCTGCTCGGCCTGTACCGGCTCGCCCTCGTCGATCGGCTCGCCCAGCACGTTGAAGATCCGGCCGAGCGTCTCCTCGCCGACCGGCACGCTGATCGGCGCGCCCGTGTCGACGACCTCGAGCCCGCGGGCCAGACCGTCGGTCGCGTCCATCGCGATCGCACGCACCTGGTTGTCGCCGAGATGCTGCTGCACCTCCGCCACCAGCTTGGTGTCACTGGGCATCGGGATCTGGAGCGCGTTGTAGATCGCCGGCAGCTCGCCCTCGAACACCGCGTCGATGACGACGCCCCTGATCGCGACGATCTTCCCGAGATTCTGCCCGTCAGCGTTCGACATGTAACTCCCCTGTGGTTGCGCGAGGATGCGTGTTTTCGGCGTAAGCAGGCGGGATTCTATCAGGCCGGCGGATCGTCTGGCGCCGGACTTCGTGACACCGCTCAGCCGAGCCGGTCTCGCAGCAGTTCGATCTGCGTCGTGGTGTCCGGAGCGCCGCGCAGGGCGCGCATGCGGCGGTCGTGCACGACGGATTGCTGGTCACGCGGGTCGACGCTGGCGATGCGCACCGGGAGTGCCGGCGCGGGCGGCGAGGGCTCGCGAACGGCCGAGACCCCTGCACCGACAACGGCGGCCAGCGCCAGCGCCGCCGCCACTCCGGCCACGGCCACCGGCCGCGGCAGCCGGCGGCGCACAGGACGCTGCGCCGGGCGCAGCGAACGGGACGGCTCGAGCACCGGTGCGCTGCGCAGCTTGCGCCGGGTCTGCAGCACGATCGCCTCGAACTCCCGGCACCGGGCACACGTTTGCAGGTGCTTGCGCAGCGGTCGCGCGCTCCAGCTCGGCCGCCTCGCCGTCCACGCAGGCGGAAACGGCGGCACGTGCCTGGGCGCAAGAGATCGGGTTGTTCAGGGACTCGGGCATCATCGGGGTCTCATCATCTAGACGTCGCGGCCCGGATGAAGTTTGCCACCACGCGTGGCAGCGTCGGCCGCGGGGAAGCATCGGCAGCGCCGGCCTCGTCCCTGAGCGCTTGCTCGCGGGACAGCGCCGACGCCACACGGGCGTCGTGGTCGAGCCGTCAGACTCTGTTGGAAACGGTGGAGATCAGCGGCATACGACCACGTTAGACGAGTGCGCGCCGTCCGTCGATGATCGTGCCCAGCACGATCAATACGACTCCCATTCCCAGCAGGAAGCCGGCGGTCGCGAGCGACTCGCCCCGCTCCTCGCCGGTCGCCCAGCGGATCGGCCCGCCGCCGCGCGTGCCCAGCATGCCCCCGACCGGCGACGGCGGCTCCTCCTCGGCCGCGCTCCGCAGCGGTCGCACCGGCGGCTTGATGCCCTGGAACAGCCCAAGCACGATGCAGATCACGGCGACCACGTAGAGGCCGACCGACACCGACCGCCGGACGGACGAGCCGGCGAGCAGGCCGAGGGCGATCGAGGCAAGCACGGTGACGGCCAGGACGACGCTGAAGATCAGGCCCATCCGCCGCAGCCCGGCGAGGAGCTCCGAGCGGGTCATCGGCTCAGGCCGATGCGGCCGTGCTCGGCAGACGCAGGTCGGGCAGCGGCCAGCCCTCGAGCGGGTAGTGGCAGGCCGCCAGGTGCTGCAGGTCGCCGTCCTTCGGCTCCAGCTGAGGCTCGTTGACGTCGCAGGTGCCCTGCTGGAAGCGCGGGCAGCGCGGGTGGAAGCGGCACGCGGCCGGAGGATTGATCGGGCTGGGCACGTCGCCCTCGAGCACCACGGCCCGCCGCTGGCGCGCGACCACCGGGTTCGGCACCGGCACGGCCGAGAGCAGCGCGCCCGTGTAGGGGTGCAACGGCCGCTCGTAGAGCGCGGCGCCCTGGGCTTCCTCGACGATCTTGCCCAGGTACATGACGGCCACGCGGTCGGAGATGTGCTGGACGACGTCGAGGTCGTGCGCGATGAACACGAACGTCAGGTCGAAGTCCCGCTGCAGCTGCTTCAGCAGGTTCAGCACCTGCGCCTGCACGGACACGTCGAGCGCCGACACCGGCTCGTCGCAGACGATCAGCTTGGGCCGGATGGCGAGCGCGCGGGCGATGCCGATGCGCTGGCGCTGGCCGCCCGAGAACTCGTGCGGGAACCGGTTGTAGTGCTCCGGGTTGAGGCCGACCACGTCGAGCAGCTCCTGCACGCGCCGCTTGATCTCGGCCTGCGTCGCGATCTTGTGCACCTCGAGCGCCTCGCCGATGATCGAGCCGACCCGCTTGCGCGCGTTCAGCGAGGCGTACGGGTCCTGGAACACCATCATCAGCTTCTTGCGGACGTCCATCATGTCCCGCCGGTTGACGTGGGTGATGTCCTGCCCGTCGAAGACCACCTTGCCGCCGGTCGGGTCGAGCAGCCGCATCACGCAGCGGGCCATCGTGGACTTCCCGCAGCCGGACTCGCCGACCACGCCCAGCGTCTCGCCCTTGTTGACTACGAAGGACACGCCGTCGACCGCCCGCACCCTGCCGATCTCCTTCTGGAAGATGATGCCGCGCTTGATCGGGAAGTGCTTCTCGAGATCCTCGACGACGAGCAGTTCTTCGGCCACGGAGGTCTTGGTCCCTTCAGGTCAGGAGGTCTGGGCCAGCATCGACGCCGCGAGCTCGTCGGCCTTCTGCCGGCGGAACTCCTCGGTGAGGTGGCAGGCCACCAGGTGGCCGGGGTTCGTCGAAAGCGGCTCGAGCGGCGGTACCTCCACCGAGCAGACGTCCATCCTGTGCGGACACCGCAGGTGGAACCGGCAGCCGGGCGGCGGGTTGAGCAGGGACGGCGGCGTCCCCGGGATCGGCCGCAGCTCCCCGCCGTGCACTACCAGGCGCGGCAGTGAGTTGAGCAGGCCCCAGGTGTACGGGTGGTTGGGGTGGAAGAAGATCTCGTCGACGTCACCCTGCTCCGCGACCTTGCCCGCATACATGACCAGCACCTTGTCGGCCACCTCGGCGACGACGCCGAGGTCGTGGGTGACGATGATCACCGCGCTGCCGAAGTCGTTCTGCAGGCTCTTGATCAGCCGCAGGATCTGAGCCTGGGTGGTGACGTCGAGCGCCGTCGTCGGCTCGTCGGCTATCAGCAGGTCGGGGTTGTTGATCAGCGACATCGCGATCATCACGCGCTGGCGCATGCCGCCCGAGAACTGGTGCGGGTAGTCATCCAGCCGCGTCTCGGCGCGGGGGATGCCGACCGCCCGCAGCATCTCCAGGGCGCGGGCGTTCGCCCGTCGCTTGGAGACGTTCTCGTGCACCTCGATCGCCTCGCGCAGCTGCGCGTCCGATCGTGTGCACCGGGTTCAGCGAGGTCATCGGGTCCTGGAAGATCATGGCCGCGTCGGTACCCCGGATCTTGCGCAGGTCGTCGGGGCTCATGGCCAGCAGGTCGCGGCCGCTGAGCAGCGCCTGGCCGGAGTGCATCGTGTTCTGCCGCGGGAGCAGGCCCATGATGCTCAGGCAGGTGACGCTCTTGCCGCAGCCGGACTCACCGACGATCGCCAGCGTCTCGCCCTTCTCGACGCTGAACGAGATGCCGTCGACGGCCTGGACGAGGCCGTCGTCGGTCTTGAAGGAGGTCTTCAGATCCTTGACGTCGAGAAGGGCCATAGAGGGGGATGGTACGTGATGGTCAGCCGAGCCGGATGCGCGGATCGATCCAGGCGTACAGCAGGTCGACGATCAGGTTGAAGATGATCACAACCACAGAGGCGAACACCACCACCCCCAGCGTGATCGGGTAGTCGAACTGGCTGAGCGACTTGATCGCCACGTAGCCGAGGCCGGGGAGGCTGTACACCGACTCCAGCAGCACGGCGCCACCGAGCGCCAGCGCCACGTCCATGCCGAATGCCGTGACCACGGGCAGCATGGCGTTGCGCAGCACGTGCTGCGTCAGAACGCGCCGCTCCGGCGCGCCCTTGGCGCGGGCCGTTCGGACGTAGTCCTCGTTCTGCACCTCCATCACCTGCGACCGGACGAGCCGGACGTAGAACGCGGCGTACAGGAACGCGAACACGGACCAGGGCAGCAGCAGGTGGTAGAACCAGTCGACCGGCCCGCCGCAGGTCTCGCCGGGGGCTGCACCGCTGAACGAGCAATAGCCCTGGATCGGGAGCAGCGTGAATGCCGGGAAGTTGAAGAAGAGGAAGTGCCCGGTGGTCGGGATGTAGCCCAGGAAGTAGGAGCCGATCAGCGCCAGCCACACCGGGTGCACCGAGATGCCGGCCAGCACGAAGACCATCGAGAAGCGGTCGAGCGCGGAGCGCGGCCGCAGCGCGGAGAGCACGCCGATCGGAATGGCGATCAGCATCCAGAGGATCGCGGCGCCGATTACCAGGGACGCCGTGATCGGAGCCGCCGACTTGATCACGTCGTTGACGCTCTGCCGGTTGGCGTACGAGTAGCCGAGGTTGCCGTGCAGCACCAGCTGATCGAGGAAGTGCAGGTACTGCTTCCAGATCGGTTGATCCAGGTACAGCTGGTGCGCCACCCGCTTGACGTCGGCCGGCGTCGCCGCCTTGCCTGCGGCCAACCGGGCCGGATCCACGGGGATCATATAGAAGATGACGAAAGTGACCAGAGTGACGGCGATGAAGAGCACCACCGCCCACAAGAGCCTTCTGATGATGTAACGGATCATGGTCGGGAGATTGCCGGGGCGCCGGCGAGAAACCGGCGCCCCGACTGGTATTCCCTGGAGTCTACCGACTCCAAACGCATTCGACTATGAGCGGAGGCAGAGAGTGTTCAGGGCGAACCCGTAGGAGCCCTGATTCACCTGGCACCCGATCTTGGGACCGAAGAAATCGATATTCGTTCCCGTGGCGCGAGATGCCCACGGCGCCGGCCCCTTGGCCAGGTCGGTCGCGATCTGCCCGTAGGTCTTGTCGCGCTCCTCTCCGGTCAGCTGGTTGGCGTCGTCCATCCGCTTGTTGAACGAGGGATCGTTGAAGAACGAGAAGTTGTTGCCACCCGTCTCCGGGATGATCTCGCCGTTCAGCAGGATGTTGATGAAGTCGTACGCGTCGTAGTAGTCCGCGATCCAACCCTCATCAGCGATGTCGAACGGCTCGCCCTTGTTCCCTTCCTTGGTGAACTGGACGCCTCGGTCGAACTCCTTGATCTGAACGTCGATCCCGATGGCCTTCAGCTCCTGCTGGATGACCGCGGCGCGGTCGGGGCAGGGCTGCTGGTTGCAGGTGTACAGCACCGCGGTCAGCGGCGTCTGCACGCCGGACTCCTGCATCAGCTGCTTCGCCTTGTCGACGTCGCTCGAGTCGAGCGGGTAGACCGACTCCTCGAAGCCGGCGGACGGGAACTGCGGAGGCAGGTACTTGTCCGTCGGAATGCCGGCGCCATAGCCGGACGGCTGCAGGATGTCCTTGCGGTTGATCGCCCAGTTGACCGCCTGGCGAACCTTCTCGTTCGAGAACGTGTCGCGCGACGTGTTCAGGGCGAGGTACGAGATGACCGCTGCAGGCGTGATGAAGAACCGCTGCGGGCCACCCGCGGTGCCGTCCGGGCCGAACTCCTTGTTGAGCTGGAAGTTCTGCGCGGGGACGACCGCGTCGTTGATGTAGTCGAGCTGGCCGTTCTTCGCCTCCAGGGTGCCCTGGTTCGGATCGATGGTCAGCTGCGTGTAGTCGATCTCAGCGGCGTACGCCGGTCGATCGCCCGTGTAGTTCGGGTTCTTCTTCAGCACGATCGAGCGGTTCGGCGTGTAGTCCGCGATGTAGTACGGGCCAGCGCCTGCGGGCGTGTGGACGCCCTTCGGGTCGACAGGCGTGTCCTTCGTGACGGCGCACGCGAACGGCGTCGTCAGCTTCGAGATCAGGCCGCCGTCCTTCTTGGTCAGGTGGATGATCAGCTTGTCCCCGTCCACCTGGATGCCGGACACGTGCTCACCGGGCTTGCCCTTGAAGTCCGAGGCGCCCTCGATGAACGGTGCCAGGAAGACCGCACCGAAGTAGCTCTGCTGCTTCGGGTTGATGTCGCGCTCCAGCGCGTACTGGAACGACTCGGCGGTCACCGGCTCGCCGGTGTTGAACTTGAACTTGCCGGCAGGCACGGTGTACGTGTACGTCAGGCCGTCGGCGGAGATCTCCGGCAGCGAGGACGCCGCCTCCGGGTAGATCACACGACCCTGGTCGCCAGCCTCATCCTTGTAGTTGGTGAGCTTGACGCAGGTCGAGTACTCGATCTGCCAGGTCGACTGGTAGTACGCCAGGGCCGGATCGAGGTAGTCGATGTTGCCCGCCAGCGCGATCTTGACGGTCCCGCCGTCCTGGTGAGGAGGGATCGCCTCGCTTCCGCCCGATCCACCGCCACCGCTACTGCTGCTGCTGCTACTGCCGCAGCCGGCTAGGCCGAGCATGCTCGCGCCCGCGACGAGCGCCGTGAGCGCCAGCCACAAACCTGGTCGTCTCTTCATCGAACCTTCTTCCCGTCGGACTTCGGATCCGGGCCCCTCCGGACCATGGGATCCCCAATCGCTCACCGTCTAGGACGGAGCACCGACGGGAAAGTTAGAGCGATGCGCGCGGGTCGAGCGCGTCGCGCAGGCCGTCGCCGAGCAGGTTGAACGACAGCGTCACGATCAGCAGCATCAGGCCCGGCCAGACGATCAGCCAGGGTTGGATCGTGTAGAACTGCACCGCCTGATCGAGCAGCTTGCCCCAGCTCGCGTTCGGCTCCGGCAGGCCCACGCCGAGGAACGACAGCGTCGATTCGAGCAGGATGTTGATCGCGATCGTCACCGTGCCGTAGACGATGATCGTCCCGACCAGGTGCGGCAGCAGGTGCGAGCGCATGATCCGGAAGTTCGAGGAGCCGACCATGCGCGCGGCCTCGACGAACTCCTTCTCGCGCAGCGAGAGCACCTGCGATCTGATGATGCGCGCCGGGTAGAACCACGAGAACAGGGTGATCACCAGCACGAGGCTGAACACTCCTGGATATAACAGCCCGCCGAACGTGATGTCGTTCAACCGGTCGCCGAGCGTCGCCGAGAGCGCGATCAGGAACAGCAGCAGCGGGAACGCCATGATGATCTCGGTCAACCGGGACACCAGCGTGTCCGTCGCCCCGCCGTAGTAGCCGGCGAGCATGCCCGTGATCACCCCCAGCATCAGCCCGAAGGTGGTCGCCAGGATGCCGACCTCGAGGGAGACGCGTGCGCCGTAGAGCAGGCGCAGGAACTCGTCGCGGCCGACCAGGTCGGATGCGCCGAGCACCAGCATCGTCTGCCCGCCCTTGCCATCCGAGACCTCAGACCACGGGCCAACCGGCTCGTAGTTCTCGACGCCGCCCGAGATGATGTCGTTCGGGCCGTGCCCGACGATCCTCTCGGCGATCGGCGCTCCGACGAAGGCCAGCAGGATCATGAAGATGATCATCACGCCGCTGACGATCGCCAGCCGGTCCCGCTTCAGCCGTCTCCAGGCCTGCTGCCACGGACTCCGGGCCTCGACGCCGCTGAGTCCCTCTGCCTCGTACCCCCCACCGGCGAGCGGCTCGACAACGGTGGTGGTTCGGACGTCTACCGACATCGTGATCGCAGAATACCGGTCGGACCGGCGTTGGGCAACAGCAGTGGGACGACCGTCACGGGCGGGCCGCCGGGACGGGCGGGTTCGTGCCCCTCGGGCCGAAGTAGTTGACCTTCCAGGCGTCCCCGGCCGGCACGAGCTCCATGAAGAACTCGCCGGACTTGACGTCGGGGCTGCTGGATGCGATCAGAAGCAGCAATAACACGCTCTTTTCCCGGGATCGCACGACTTTGAACGTCGTTCCGCCGTAGGCGGACGCCTCGAACGGCTGCACCGGGATCGAGCCGGTCTCCCACTGGCTGCGTGTCAGGTCGGCGTGCACGGTGGGCGTGCTGATCGCCCAGCCGTCGGCCAGGTCCTTGCGCAGCACCGCGTCGTCGATGAACTTCTTGCCGACGTCGACCGCGTCCTTGGGCAGAGGGATCTTGGCGCCGTACTGCTGGACGTCCGTGCCCGGCACGACCTTGACCGGCGCAGCGCTGTCCTCGGAGCGGACATTCAGGTAGGCGACCGTCCCCGCGAAGAAGACGACCGCCGCGATGACGTATCCGGCACGGCGCACAGCAGTGCGGTCCCAGAGCGACAGAACGCGGTTCACCGTGACGATTGTACCCACCCCCATTGATTGAAATGCGGCAGTCCGGCAGCGTCGAAGACGGCACCGTCGACTCCAGGTTGGACGACGAACGGCGCGCCGGAAAATGTGAGCGGGATCACAATCGCCGATCGTAGCTCGGCCACGGCCGTCGCGCGTTGCAGCTCCTGCCGCTTCTCGATGTCACGCGTCGTGCGGCTCTCGTCCAGCAGCTTGCGCGCCTCGCCGCCCAGGGCCAGCGGGCCGACGATGGCGTCGGCGGTGGGATACGCGGCGGACAGCCGCACCACCCGCAGCGCGCCGGATGCCCGCTCGGTCAGCGCCGCCGGGAGCCCGACCGCTCGCAGGGCGGCCACGACCTGGCTCGCAACCACGCTCAGCTCGTCGTCCTCCGGGTACACCCGCAGCTTCTCCGGGCTCCCGCCCAGGTTCGACGACGCGGCAGCCGGGTCGTAGCGGTAGATCGTGGCCCCGGGGACGTAACCCGGCGTGGTCACCGGGATCAGGCCGTCCGCGGGCGTGCCGCCGCCGGACGCCGCGGCGGCGCCGACCGGGTCGTTGGCGTGCGCGATCGCCTGCCGCTCCGACAGGCTGGTCACGACCTGGGGCGGGACCAGCAGGGCCGTCAGCGCCTCCAGCGGCCGGATCACCAGCCGGCGGGACAGCAGCGGATCGGACATCGTCACCTTCAGCTGCGAGGCCGGAAGCGGGGTCGCGTCGAACCGGCCGTCCCGGAACCCGCTGACGGCCGCGCGGGCGCCGACCGAGCCGCGCAGGATCGTCAGGTCGACGCCGGCGACCTTCACCGCGCCCGTGGTGCGCACCAGGCTGATGCTGGAGCCGCGCACCCAGCTCTCGATCCGGAACGAGCCGCAGCCGACCGGGGTCTGCTCGAACGCCGCGCGCTCCTCCGGGGTGTCCGCCAGGTCGGGCGGAAAGGCGAACGTGCCGGGGTTCGAGAACACCGCCGGCAGGTCGGCGAACGGCGCGGACAGAGTCACCGACAGACGGTCGGGCGCCAGCGCCCGCACGCCGGGCAGCGACGTCACGCCGGGGTCGAGCCCGCAGCGCTCGGCGCCGTCGATCAGCCGCAGCAGCGGTGCGGCGGGGGCGCCGGTGGAGCAGACGATCGCCCAGTCGCGGACGAACGTGTCCGCCGTGACCGGCTCGCCGTCGGTGAACGTGACGTCCTTGCGCAGCCGGAACGTGAACGTCTTCAGGTCGTCGGACGCCTTCCACGAGCGGGCCAGCACGGGCACCACACCGGCCCCGGAAGGATCGGTGTCGAACAGCCCGGCGAACACGCTGCGCTCGACGGTCAGCTCGGACGGGGACGACGCCGCGAGCGGGGTGACCGAGACCGGGTCGTCGGACAGCACGTAGGAGATCGCCGGCCCCGCCGCGGGCGGCGGCCCGGTCGTCGGCCCGCCCGTCGCGCCGCCGCCGCAGCCCGTGGCAAGGACGACGCAGACCAGTGCTGCGGGGGCGCTACTGCAGCGCGTCCGCACCCGCGACGACCTCGAGGATCTCCTGGGTGATCGCTGCCTGTCGGGCACGGTTCATCTTCAGCGTGTAGTCGTCGATCAGCACGCCCGCGTTCTCCGACGCGTTGCGCATCGCCGTCATTCTGGCGCCGTGCTCGGACGCCGTCGACTCGAGCAGCGCGCGGTACACCTGGATCTCGAGGTACGCGGGAACCAGCTCGTTGAGCACCTCGGTGACGTCCGGCTCGTACTCGTACGAGCCCTCGATCTTGACCGCCTCGGCGCCGGCCAGCGCGGTGTCGGGCACGGGCAGCAGCTCGACCTCGTCCAGCCGCTGCTGGAGCGGCGAGATGAAGTGGTTGTAGACCATCACCACGCGGTCGACCTCGCCCTCCGAGTAGAGGGCGGCCACCCGCTCCGCGATCGCCTGGGCGTCCGCATAGGTGGGCCGGTCGGTGAACCCCGTGTACGACTGGGCGATGTCCTGTCGCCGGAAGCGCAGCGACGACGCGCCGCGACGGCCGACGGCCAGCCAGGTCACCTCGTGGCCCTGCGCCCGCGACTCCCGGGCGAGCTCCAGCGACCGCCGTACCACGCTGGCGTTGAAGCGCGCCGGCCAGACCACGGTCGCCGGCGATCGCGATCACTGCGACCCGGGTCGTGTCGCGCCGGGCAAGCAACGGCTGGTCGTGCGCGTTGGGCGTCGCCGCGGCAACGTCCAGCATCAGCTGCTGCATGCTGTCGGCGTACGGCCGAAGCGCCTCGATCCTGGCCTGGGCGCGGCGCAGCCGCGACCCGGCAACCAGCTCCATCGCCTTGGTGATCTTCTGCGTATTGCTGACGGATCGGATCCGCCGGCGGATGTCCTGGAGAGTGGCCATCCGGCTACGAGGCGGCGGCGGCCGCCGCCGGCTGCTCCTCCGCGTCCGCGCTCTCGGGCTGGAAGCCCTCGGCGAACGTCTCGACGTTGGACTTGAGCGCCTCGGCCGTCTCGTCGGACAGATCGCCCGACTCGCGGATCGTCTTCAGCACGGTGCCCTCCGCCCGCAGGTACTCGACCAGCTCCGAGTGGAACCGCGGCACCTCGTTCGACCTCGAGCTTGTCCAGGTACCCGTTGGTCGCCGCCCAGATCGCCGCCACCTGCTCCTCCACCGGCCACGGTGCGTACTGCGGCTGGTTGAGCGTCGCCACCAGCCGCTGGCCGCGGCGCAGCTGCTGCTGGGTCGCCGCGTCCAGCTCCGACGCGAACTGGGCGAACGCCTCCAGCGAGCGGTACGAGGCCAGCTCCAGACGGAGGCGGCCGGCGACCTTGCGCATCGCGCGGATCTGGGCGTTGCCGCCCACGCGGGAGACCGAGATGCCGGCGTCGATGGCCGGGCGGACGCCCGAGTAGAACAGGTTCGACTTGAGGAAGATCTGGCCGTCCGTGATCGAGATGACGTTGGTCGGGATGTACGCCGACACGTCGTCGGCCTGGGTCTCGATCACCGGCAGCGCCGTCAGCGACCCGCCGCCGAGCTCGTCGCTCAGCTTGACCGCGCGCTCCAGGAGCCGCGAGTGCAGGTAGAAGACGTCGCCCGGGTACGCCTCGCGGCCCGGAGGCCGGCGCACCAGCAGCGACATCTGCCGGTAGGCGTCCGCGTGCTTGGTCAGGTCGTCGTAGATGCAGAGCGCGTGGCCGCCGTTGTAGAGGAAGTGCTCCGCCATCGCGGCGCCCGCGTACGGGGCCATGTACTTGATCGGCGCGGCCTCGGCGGCCGGCGCGGTGACGATGATCGTGTAGTCCATCGCGCCCGCCCGGCGGAGCGTCTCCTCCACCTGGCGCACGGTCGATGCCTTCTGGCCGATGGCGACGTAGACGCAGATCACGTCCTGGCCCTTCTGGTTGATGATCGTGTCGACGCCGATCGCGGTCTTGCCGGTGCCGCGGTCGCCGATGATCAGCTCGCGCTGGCCGCGGCCGATCGGGATCATCGAGTCGATCGCCTTGATGCCGGTCTGGAGCGGCTCCTTCACCGGCTGGCGCTGGACGACGCCGGGGGCCTTGAACTCCAGCGGGCGGGTCTCGCTGGTCTCGATCGGGCCGGCGCCGTCGAGCGGGTTGCCCAGCGGGTCGACCACGCGGCCGATCAGCGCCTCGCCGACCGGCACGGACATGACCTCGCCGGTGCGGCGCACGGTCGAGCCCTCGCTGATCTTCTCCCACTCGCCGAACAGCACGGCGGCGACGTTGTCCTCCTCGAGGTTCAGGGCCAGGCCCGTCACCCCGTGGTCGAGCTGGAGCTTCTCCAGCGCGACGCAGCGCTCCAGCCCGTAGATGCGGGCGATGCCGTCGCCGATCTGGATCACGGTGCCGACCTCTTCGACATCGACGTCGACCTCGTACCGCTCGATCTCCGTCTTCAGGATCGCGGCAATCTCGTCTGGACGTAGGCTCACGCTTCGCTCCCTGTGGGCAGTGGTGTGGTGGTCAGGGCGAGCCGGAGATCGTCCAGCTCGCGCTTGACGGAGGCATCGAGCAGGACACCGCGGGCCCGCAGCACGAGGCCGCCGATGATGGAGGGATCGACCGACGGCGCCAGCCGCGCGGTCAGGCCGGTGGCGGACGAGATGCGCTCCTGGATACGGTCGACCTCCGCCTGATCGAGCGGCACGGCCGAGGTCACCTCGACGTCGAGGATCCGCTCCTCGACCGCCGACATCTCGTGGAACGCCACCTGGACGTCGTGCAGGAACCCCAGCCGGCCGTTGTCGACCAGCACCATCAGCGCATTGCGCGCCAGCGGGTCTGCGTCGGTCATCAGCGCTTCGATCACCCGCTTCTTCGACTCATGCGGCAGCTGCGGGTCGAGCATCGTCCGCCGCAGCTCGACGCTGCCGTCGAACAGCTCGGCGATCGCGGCCATGTCGCGGTCGACCTCGTCGACCTTGCCGGCGTCGACCGCGGCCTCGTACAGCGCCGTCGCGTAGACCCGTGCTCCTGCCTCGATGCGCTCAGCCATCGCCCTCCGCCTGCGCGGTCGAGAACGCGGACAGGTCGACGTCGGCGAGGGCCTCGTCGATCAACCGCCTCTGCTCGGCCGCGTCCAGCTGCTTGCGCACCACCTTCTCGGTGGCCGCGACCGTGAGGTCGGCCAGCGTCGCCTTGATCTCCTGCAGCGACCGGCGCCGCTCCGAGTCGATCTCGGCGCGCGCGCGCTCGACCTGGCGGGTCTTCTCGGCCTCCAGCTCGGCGAGCGCCTCCCGCCGCTGCTCCTCGGAGGTGCGGCGGGCGCTCTCGACGATCTGCATCGCCTCCTTGCGCGACTCGGCCAGCGCGGCGCGATACTCGGCGAGCGCCGTCTGGGCCTCCTCGCGCGCCTGCTCGGCGGCGTCGATGTCGGACGCGATCGCGGTGCGGCGCTCGTCCAGCATGGCCTGGATCGGGCCGAACGCGAATCGCTTCAGCACGTAGAGGACGATCAGGAACGTCACGATCGTCCAGAACATCAACCCGAAGTTGATGTCGATCAGGCTGGGCTTGGCGGCTTCCAGAAGCGGCATCTGCTCCTCGCTCCTAGGTGATGGCGAACGCGACGAAGGCCATGCCGAGGGCGTAGAAC
The DNA here is from genome assembly GCA_963720885.1 of uncultured Actinomycetes bacterium. Lineage (GTDB taxonomy): Bacteria > Actinomycetota > Thermoleophilia > Gaiellales > JAICJC01 > DATLLN01. The sequence continues at coordinate 896,558 of CAVRGW010000005.1, forward strand.
ACGATCGCCTCGGTCAGTGCGAAGCCCAGCCACATCATGCCCTGCAGCTGGCCGCGCAGCTCGGGCTGGCGCCCGACGGCCTCGATGGTCTTGCCGAAGATGATGCCGACGCCGATGCCCGGGCCGATCGCGCCGAAACCGGTCGCGAGACCCAGCACGATCGTCTTTGCTGCGTCGTTGACGTTGCCTTCGAGGGCCATGGTTCTCCTAGTGGTCGGGGTGGATGGCTCCACCGATGTAGAGGGCTGAAAGTGCGGCGAAGATGTACGCCTGCAGGGCTGCGATCAGCGTCGCCTCGAGCAGGTAGAGGGCGATGCCCATCGGCCAGCCGATGATGTGCACGGCGAAGGCGGCGTTACCGAGCGAGGCCGCCATCAGGGCGCCCACGCCGAGGAACACGGCGATCACCAGGTGCCCGGCCAGCATGTTGAAGAAGAGCCGGAAGCTGAGCGAGACCAGGCGCACGAACTGCGACAGCACCTCGACGACGATCAGCAGCGGCAGGATCGGCTTCGGCGTCCCCGACGGCACCCAGCTCTTGAAGTAGCGGACGACGCCGTTGTAGCGGATGCCCTCGACGTGGGTTGCGACGAACGTGACCAGGGTCAGCGTCAGCGCCACCGAGAGGTTCGCCGAGGCTGCGTAGATCTGCAGCTTGGGGAAGTCGACGCCGGCGATCTCGACGCTCTCGCCGCTGAACGGCAGCGGGATGAACCCGACGACGTTCATCGCCCAGATGAACACGAAGCAGGTGGCGACGTACGGGAACCAGATGCGCATGCCCTCCTCGGGCAGCCCCGCCTTCGCGATCTGCGTGTAGGCCGTGTCGTAGACCAGCTCGATGAACGTCTGCGAGCGGCTGGGCTTGGCCCGCAGCCCGCGGCGGATGATCAGCAGCGGCACCAGGATCGCCACCGCGGCCGACAGCCACAGGTAGACGACGCCCTTGTTGATGTCGAGCCCCAGCGGCAGCTCGAGGTACGGGTGGTTGATGAAGTCGGTGAACTCCGCGACCGGGTCGAAGTTGGTCGAGCTCTCGAGGAACGGGACGATCACGAGTTGGTGCCCCCGATCGAGGCGCTGAAGTTCTTGTGGGTGAGGATCCGCGTCCCGATGTCCAGGGTGACGAGCACCATGAACAGCAGCACCGAGCTGACCGCCAGGGTGGTGTCGTGGCGGGTGACCAGGAACAGGATCAGCATCCCGATCCATGGGCGCAGCAGCATGCTCGCGCCCATCACGCCGACGCCGCGAAGCGCGGTCATCTCGGCCGCGCGGCGCTCGATGCGCGCCTGCAGGTAGCGGTTGAGCGCCCACAGCGCCGTGGCGCAGAACCAGCCGGCCAGCGGCCAGCCCGCCAGCGCGAACACCGGCAGCGCCACCACCGCGACGACGGCGTCGAGGTTGTGGGCGAGAAGCTTGAGAAGCGAGGTTGAGGTCGGGGTGCTCACAGGTTCCGGTACTTGCGGTAGACGAGGTAGAAGCTCACGGGCACGCCGATCACGACACCGACGATCGCCCCGGCCGCCAGACTCCCGAACAGCCATCCGGCGCCGAGCCCGAGGCCCACGAACAGGATCAGAGCAGCCAGCAGGTACATCCCCGCCAGCCCCGCCGTCGCCGCCGGGCGCCTGTCCGTCATGTGGGTCTCACACTCGTCGCCGGCCGCCGGCCGGGCCGCCGTAGTATGCCAGAACTCGGGACTATGTGACAACCACGAAGTCGCGACCGATGTCCCTCAAACCCGCTTTCCGTGGCGAAAAGGGAGAAACCAGCGGTCAGGCGGCCCGCCCGCTTTGTGGCATGTCGTCGGTATCCCGGCGGAACGGCCGCAGGGCGCGCATGCGGCGAAGCTTGATGATCTCCAGCAGCAGCACCACGTAGACGGACGAGATCAGGGCCATGACGCCGAACCCGCCGAGCACGAGCACCGACACCGGGTCCCAGCCGTCCTCGTGGCTGGGCACGAAGCGGACGGCCAGCGCGAACGCGGACAGCGATACGCACCACGCGTAGACGTACAGCGCGGCCCGCCGCTGGCTGAACCCGATGTTCGCGAAGCGGTGGTGGAAGTGCGAGCGGTCGGCCTCGTAGATCGGCCGGCCGTACTTCAGGCGCTTGGCGATCACGAACGACGTATCGAGGATCGGCAGCGCCAGGATCACCAGCGGCAGCACCAGCGAGACGGCAGCCGCGGTCTTCAGCACGCCCTGGATCGCCATCGCGGCCAGCAGGTAGCCGAGCATCAACGCACCGGCGTCGCCCATGAAGATGGTGGCCGGGTGGAAGTTGTACCGGAGGAAGCCCAGGGTCGCCCCGGCGACGATGGCGCAGATGGCGGCGGCGTCCTCGCGGCCCAGCGACGCTGCCAGCACGGCAAACGTCAGCGCGGCGATACCGCAGAAGCCGGCGGCCAGTCCGTCCATGCCGTCGATGAAGTTGACGATGTTGGCAATGGCGACGATCCAGACGATCGTCACCGGGTACTGCCACCATCCGAGGTCGAACACGCCGAGCACCGGCAGCGTGACGTGGTCGATGGTGATGCCCAGGAACGCGGGGATCGACGCGATCGCCATCATCCCGCCGAGCTTCACACCCGGGTGCAGCGGGTGGATGTCGTCCAGCGCGCCGAGCATCGCCATCAGCGCGGCGCCGGCGATGATTCCCCAGAAGCCGTGGTCGTTGCCCAGAGCGGCAGCGGGGATGGCGATGGCGGCGAAGATGGCAAGCCCGCCGAGCAGCGGCGTCGGCCGGGCGTGGAGCCGGCGCTCCTCGGTGGGCGTGTCGACGATCCCCGCCCTCCAGGCGGCCTGGGAAACGACCGGCGTCAGCAGCACGGCCAGCAGGAACGCGACCAGGAAGCCGACGGCAGCGGCCTGTTGGTCAAGCAGCGAGCCGTCCATCGGTACAGCCTACTTCGCCGCGGAGGTGCGGATTCCCACAAGGTCGTTCAGCGCGGGTTAACAGAGTGGCGCTGCCTGTGCAGGCTCGGTACTCTGATCTCCACTGAATCAGTTGACAATAGGGAGTTGGCCACATGTACCACCTGATCCTCCAGGCAACGAAGCCGCCGCGTCCACACGAGCGAGAGACCGAGCGCCAGCACTTCGAGCGGATGGCGCGCGAGGCGCGCAAGTCGCAGCGGCGCATCCTTTCCCGCCGGCGCAAGCCGGCTGCGTGAAACAACGGGGTCAGACCCCTTTGTTTCACCGCCACGCAACAACGGGGTCAGACCCCTTTGTTGCGTGGCGTCCGGGTCACCTGGTGCCGTAGAGCCGGTCGCCCGCGTCGCCCAGCCCGGGCATGATGAATCCGCGCTCGTTGATGGCGCGGTCGAGGGCCGCGGTGTAGACCTCGGCCTCGGGCACCTCCGCTCCGAACCGGGCAACACCTTCCGGCGCGGCGACGATCGAGAGCAGCCGGATCCGGCGAGCGCCGGCGTCAGCGCAGAGCCGCCCCGCGGCGGAGGCGGTGCCGCCCGTCGCCAGCATCGGGTCGAGCAGCAACACGTCGCGCTGCCCGAGGTCGCCGGGCAGCTTGCGGTAGTACTCGACAGGCTCCAGCGTCTGCTCGTCCCGGTAGAGGCCGACGAATCCCACGCGGGCAACGGGGATCAGGTCGAGCACCGCGTCCAGCATCCCCACCCCCGCCCGCATCACGGCGACCACGCCCAGCTTCTTGCCCGATACCTGCGCGCCGTGTCGTGCGCTCCAGCGGTGTCTCCACCTCGACCGGCTCGAGCTCCAGGTCGCGCGTCGCCTCGTAGCAGAGGAACGCGGCGATCTCGCCCATCAGCAGCCGGAAGTCGCGGGTGGTCGTCGTCCGGTCGCGCAACAGGGTGAGCTTGTGCTGGACGAGCGGGTGGTCGACCAGGTGAAGCTCAGGCACCGGGCACGGCGGGGTAGCCGTTGACCAGGTGGGCGTAGAGCGGCCGGCCGGCCAGCAGCTCGCCGGTGCGGCGGCGAAGCGCCGGGAGGTCTGCCGCCGGGTCGAGCGTCTCCAGGATGATCGACCCGACCTCGCGCATGTCGTCCTCGTCGAAGCCGCGCATCGTCGCGGCCGGCGTGCCGACGCGCACGCCGGAGGCGATCGTCGGCGGCCGCTCGTCGAACGGCACCGTGTTGCGGTTGACGGTGATCGCCACCTCGTGCAGGCGCTCCTCGGCATCCTTGCCCGACCACTGCGTGCTCCGCAGGTCCATCTGCAGCAGATGGATGTCGGTGCCGCCGGTGACCAGGTCGATGCCGCCGTCCATCAGCGTGCGGGCCAGCGCCGCGGCGTTGTCCACGATCTGCTGCTGATAGGCGCGGAAGGCGTCGCTCGCGGCCAGCTTGAAGCACACGGCCTTGGCCGCGACCACGTGGCAGAGCGGGCCGCCCTGGAGGCCCGGGAACACCGCCTTGTCGATCGCCGTCGCGTGATCGGCCCGGCAGAGCACCATCCCCGACCGGGGGCCGGCGAGCGTCTTGTGCGTGGTCGAGGTGACGACGTCGGCATGCTCGACCGGATTCGGGTGAAGCCCGGCGGCGACCAGCCCGGCGAAGTGCGCCATATCGACCATCAGCAACGCGCCGACCTCGTCGGCGATCGCGCGGAACTGGGCGGCGTCGATCACCCGCGGGTACGCCGACGCACCCGCGACGATCAGCTTGGGCCGCACCTCATGCGCCAGCCTCCGCACCTCGTCGAAGTCGATCCGCTGGTCCTCGCGGCGCACGCCGTACATGTGGACGGCGTAGTTGCGGCCGGAGAAGTTGACCTTCAGCCCGTGCGTCAGGTGCCCGCCGTGGTCGAGGCGCAGGCCGAGCACCGGGTCGCCGTGCTCGAGCAGGGCGAAGTAGGCGGCCTGGTTGGCCGGGCGCGCCGGCGTGGGGCTGGACGTTGGCGTGATCGGCGCCGAACAGCTCCTTCGCGCGGTCGATCGCGAGCTGCTCGACCTCGTCCACCCACTCGCAGCCGCCGTAGTAGCGGCGGCCCGGGTAGCCCTCGGCGTACTTGTTGGTGAGCACCGAGCCGACCGCCTGCAGCACGGCGGGCCAGGTGAAGTTCTCGGAGGCGATCAGCTCCAGCTGGTCGCGTTGGCGGCCCAGCTCCTTGTCGACCAGGCCCGCGACCGCCGGGTCGATTTCGGCCAGGCCGGCTGCCTGGTAGGACTGCCACGTCTGCTCGGCTACGGCCACGGTGCTGCTCCTCGTCGGTCGCTGGAGGGATCTTCGATGCTACCTGGCGATCACGGGTGCTGCGACACCGCGAGCACGTTGCCGTCGGGGTCGCGGAACCAGGCCACCCGGACGCCGCCCGGCGCCGTCCACACGCCCAGCGAGTCCTGCTCCATTCCGTCGAAGCGCGCGAACTCGACCCCGCGGCCCATCAGCTCCTCCACGGCGGCGCCGATGTCGGGCACGCGCCAGCCGAGCACGGTGTACGGCGCCGCGACGACCTCGCGCGCGGTTGTCACCCGCAGCTGCGTCCCGCCGGCGTCGAACACGGTCGCGAACGGCGTCTGCTCGACCAGCGGCAGCGCGAGCGTCTCCTCGTAGAACCCGCGCGACCGCTCCGCGTCGATCGTCGCCACGAACGCGACCAGCTCGCAAGCGCCCAGCAGCCCGCCCGGGCGGTACGGCTCGACCGGCAGCCCGGCCGCCGCCCAGGCCTCGAACCCACCGGCCAGGTCGGTGGCGCGCTCGACGCCCAGCCGCAGGAGCGTCTCGGCCGCAAGCGTCGACGAGTACCCCTGCTGGCACATGACGATCACCTCGCCGGTGGCGGCGGCGATCCGCGGATCCTGGTAGCCGGAGGCCGGATCGACCCGCCACTCCAGCACGTTTCGGTGGATGCGGATCGCGCCCGGGACGAGCCCGCCTGCGACGCGCTGCTCGTGGCTGCGCGTGTCGATCAGCACCGCGCCGAGCTGCATCGCCCGCTGTGCCTCCGCCGGCTGGAGCTGGCGGTAGCGCGACCGGGCGTCGGCCAGCAGATCGTCGAGCGGCGGCGTCATGACTGCAATCGTATGACGGACTGGAGCACGCGATCGACGCCGGGCCCGTCCCGCAGCACGACGGGCTCCGCGCCGGTCACGTCGATCACGGACGATGCCGCGCCCGGCAGGTCGCCGCCGTCGACGACCACGGCCGCCCGGGTGGTCAGCTCGCCGGGCACGTCCTCCAGTCGCCCCGGCGCCGGCCCGCCGCGCAGGTTCGCGCTGGTGATCAGCAGGCCGCCGACGGCGTCCGCCAGCGGGCAACACCGGGCGCCAGCAGCGGCACCCGTACGCCGATCCGATCCGGCGCATCGCCGCAGAGGTGCGGGAAGCGACCGCCGGGGTTCTCGACCACCAGCGTCACCGGTCCAGGCAACACGACGCGGCAGAGTCCCGCCGTGCGGGCCGACAGCTCGGGCAGCAGGCCAAGCAGCCCGTCGACCGAGCCGGCCATGATCGCCGTCGGCTGGCCGGCCGGCCGTTCCTTCAGCGCGTAGAGCTCCGCGCACGCATCCGGCAGCCCGGCCGCGCAGGCGATGCCGTACACCGTGTCCGTGGGCAGCACGGCGAGCGCGCCGCTCCGCAGCCGCTCGGCGGCGTCCGAGCTCAGCCCCACCGCGCCGACACCACGCGCTCGATCCCGGCCAGGTCGCGGGCGACGTCCGCCGCGCCATAGCCGAGACGGTCGAGCTCGGCGACCAACCATGCCGCCTGTCCCGCGCCGCACTCCAGCACCAGCCATCCGCCCTCGACCAGGTGCTCGCGCGCATCGGGCAGCAGCCGCCGGTAGGCATCGAGGCCGTCCCCGGCGACCGTTGCCAGGCGAGGCTCGTGCATGGCGACCTCCGGCTCCAGGCCCTCGATCTCCAGCTCCGACACGTAGGGCGGGTTGGAGGCGATCAGGTTGAACCGGCGGTCGCCCAGGCCGTCCAGCAGGTCACCCTGGAGCATCTCGACCGCGAGGCCGAGCGCGACCGCGTTCGCCCAGGCGACGTCGAGCGCCGCCGGCGAGACGTCGGTCGCCGTGACCCGGGCCGCCGGAAGCTCCGAGGCGATCGCCAGCGCGATCGCGCCCGACCCCGTGCCCACGTCCAGCACCGCCGGCTCCGCCACGTCGCGCGAGCAGCTCGAGGCAGCGGTCAACGACCAGCTCGGTCTCCGGGCGCGGCACCAGCACGCAGCTGTCCACCTTCAGGTCGAGATGGCGGAACCCGCGCGTGCCGACGATGTAGGCGACCGGCTCGCGGTCGCCGCGGCGGCGGACGAGCTCCCGGCAGACGTCCAGCTCCGCCTCCGTCATCGGCCGGTCGTGACCCGTGTACAGCTCGATCCGGGACACGCCCAGCCCGTGGGCGAGCAGCAGCTCGGCGTCCAGGCGAGCGGTCGGGCTGCCCCTGTCCTCGAGGTACTGCGTCGACCGCCGCAGCACCTCGGCCAGCGCGATCACGCGGCGGCGGCCGCCAGCTGGCGGCGCCTGTCCTCGGCCGCCAGCGCGTCGGTGAACTCCGACAGGTCGCCGGCCAGGATGGCCTCCAGGTTGTGCACCGTCAGCCCGATCCGGTGGTCGGTCACGCGGTTCTGGGGGAAGTTGTAGGTGCGGATCTTCTCCGACCGCTCACCGGTGCCGATCTGTGCCAGCCGTGCGGCCGATGCCTCAGCCATCGCCCGCTGGCGCTCGGCCTCGTACAGCCGCGCGCGCAGGATCTTCATCGCCCGCTCCTTGTTCTGGAGCTGGCTGCGCTCGTCCTGGCAGGTGACGACGACGCCGGTCGGCAGATGCGTGATCCGCACGGCCGAGTCCGTCGTGTTCACCGACTGGCCGCCGTGGCCGCCGGAGCGGAAGACGTCGATCCGCAGGTCGTTCTGGTTGATCTCGACCTCGACGTCCTCGGCCTCCGGCAGCACCGTCACGGTCGCGGTCGACGTGTGGATCCGCCCCTGCGACTCGGTGGCGGGTACGCGTTGCACGCGGTGGACGCCGCTCTCGTACTTGAACACCGAGTACGCGCCGTCGCCGCGGATCTCGAGCACGGCCTCCTTGAAGCCGCCCGCCTCGCCGGCCGACGCCTCCAGCATCTCGGTCTTGAAGCCGCGCGACTCGGCGTAGCGGGCGAACATCGTCGCCAGGTCGCCGGCGAACAGCGCGGCCTCGTCGCCACCGGTGCCGGCGCGCACCTCGACGATCACGTCCTTGTCGTCGGCCGGATCGCGCTCCAGCATCTCCAGGCGGATCTCCTCCTCGAGGTCGGGCAGCTCCGCCCGTGCCTCGGCCAGCTGCTCCTGCGCGAAGCGCGCGCATCTCCTCGTCGGGATCCGCGGCCAGCTCCTCGGCCTCCGTCTGCTGGGCGGTCAGCTGCCGCCAGCGCGGGCGAGGGCATGCGCCTTGGACAGCGCCTTGTGCCGGCGCGCGACCTGCGCATAGCTGCGCTGGTCGGCGATCAGCTCAGGGTCGCCGAGCTGCCGTTCGAGCTCCTCGAACGTGCGCTCGATCTCTGCGATCAGCGGTTCCATGCCGCACGCAGTGTGCCAGACGGCTACGCCATGACTTCGACGCGCGCGCGGCCGCGCTCGTGCTCGGCGCGCTGCTCGGCGGCGAGCACGTCCTTCAGCGCGTTGATCGAGACCTCGAGCTGGTCGAGCGTCGGCTCGCGGGTCGTCAGCCGCTGCAGCCACAGGCCGGGCGCCAGCGCCGTGCGCACGATCGAGTTGTTGGGTGCTTGCCGCCGAACCGGATCAGCTCGTAGGCGAGGCCGGCGATCACCGGCAGCAGCAGCACGCGCGAGGCGATCAGCACAGGCCAGTCGGGCCGACCGACGGCGGCGAACACGAACACGGCGATCACCATCACCCACAGCAGGAACGCGGTGCCGCAGCGCAGGTGGATCTTCGAGTAGCCCTGCACGGTCTCCGGCGTCAGCGTCGGCGCCGTCCTCGTAGGCGTTGATCGCCTTGTGCTCGGCGGCGTGGTACTGGAACACGCGGCGCAGATCGGGGATCAGCGAGATCAGCGCCAGGTAGCCGATCAGCAGCCCGACCCGGATCGCGCCTTCGACGATCACGAACCAGCCCGTCGAGTCGATCCCGATGAAGTCGGTGATCAGCGCCGGCGACACCTTGAACACGATCACCGTGAATCCGATGGCGACCGCGAACGCAAAGATCAGCTGGCCGCGGGTCAGTTCCGCGGTCGGCGCCTCGCCGGTGGCGTCGCCGTCGTCCACCGCGGCGTAATGGGCGGAGATGGCCAGCGCGCGGAACCCGATCACCAGCGACTCGCCGAGCGCGACGATGCCGCGGATCACGGGCAGGCGAAGCCACCGCCGGCGGGCGGCGACGCTGGTCACCGGCTGCGACACCGTCTCGACCTCGCCGTCGGCGCGGCGCACCGACACCGACCACGAGGACGGGGTGCGCATCATCACGCCTTCCAGGACGGCCTGGCCGCCGACGTTCATTGGATCACCACCATCGGAATCATGGTCGGCAGGATCGCCCGGCGCAATGAGCGCCGCGTGAGAATCCGGTCGCCGCTAGGAGCCGGAGCCGGCACGCGCCTGGCGCCGCCGGAACCGCTCGACACGGCCGCCCGTGTCGACCAGCTTCTGCTTGCCGGTGTAGAACGGATGGCAGTCCGAGCAGAGCTCGACGTGCATCTCGGGCTTGGTCGACCGGGTGATGAAATCGTTGCCGCAAGAACAGTGGACGTGGGAGACCACGTATGCGGGATGAATGTCTGGCTTCATGGTGATTTCAGCGTAGCAGGGCGAGCAAACCGGCACCGCGCCTCTCGCGACGCGGCTCCCGGGTCGGCGGCTAGGATCGTCCGTCATGGCCCGCCGCCGACCATCCGATTACCGGCCGCCCGTGCGGGTCGGCGAGTTCGTCCAGGCCCCCGAGGCCGAGGAGGACGAGCGGATCGACGTCGGCGTCTGCTTCGTCGGCGGCGGCCCCGCCGGCCTGGCCGGCGCGCTGCGGCTGGCACAGCTGCTGGAGGCCGACCCGGCGACCGCCGAGAAGCTGGGCGACACGCCGATCGCCGTGCTCGACAAGGGCCGCGTCGTCGGCGCGCACCTGCTGTCCGGCGCAGTGGTCAACCCGTCCGCGCTGCGCGACCTGTTGCCGGGCGAGGAGATCGGGTCGCTCCCCGGCTGCTACGGCGAGGTGCGCAAGGAGTCCGTCTACATCATGCGCAAGGGTTGGGAGGTGCGGATCCCCACGCCGCCGCCCTTCCACAACAAGGGCAACTTCGTCTTCTCGCTGAGCCAGCTGGGCCGCCACCTCGCGGAGCGGGCCGAGGAGATGGGCGTGATGGTGCTGCCCGAGACCGACGCGCAGAAGCTGCTGGTGCGCGGCCAGTCGGTGGTCGGCGTGCGCACCGGCGACAAGGGCCTCGACCGCGACGGCCAGCCGCTCGGCTCGTTCGAGCCCGGCGTCGAGGTGCACGCGCAGACGACGGTGCTGTCCGAGGGCACCCAGGGCCACCTGGCCGGCGCGCTGTTCGAGCGGTTCCGGGTGCACGGCGACATGCCGCAGGTGTGGAGCCTCGGCGTCAAGGAGGTCTGGCGCGTCGACCATCCGCTCGACCGCGTCGTCCACACGCTGGGCTGGCCGTTCCGGCTGGGCGGCAAGTGGAAGGAGCTGGGCGGCAGCTTCATCTATCCGATGGGCGAGGACATGCTGACCATCGGCCTGGTCTGCGGCCTGGACACGCTCGACGCATCGCTGTCCGTCCACGACTCGCTGCAGCTGTTCAAGACGCACCCGCTGATCCGGCGGATGCTGGAGGGTGGCGAGCGAATCGGCTGGGGCGCGAAGACCATCCCCGAGGGCGGATTCCTCTCCATCCCCCACCGCCTGAGCGTGCCCGGCGCGATCGTCACGGGCGATAGCGCCGGCTTCGTCAACGTGCCGAAGCTGAAGGGCATCCACTACGCGATGCGCTCGGGGATGCTGGCGGCGGAGACGATCTACGAGGCGCTCAAGGGCGGCGCCGAGCTGAACACCGCCGCGCTCACCGGCTACGACGAGCGGGTGCGCCGCAGCCACATCTGGAGCGACCTGCGGAAGGTGCGCAATATGCGCCAGGCGCTCGGCAAGGGGATGTTCGTCGGGGCGCCGATCGGCGGGATCATGGACATCACGCGGGGTGCCCTGCCCGGCGGCTCGTGGAAGTTCCACCGCGACGCCGAGGAGCCCGTGGAGCCGGGCACCCGCGAGTACCCGGCCCCCGACGGCGCGCTGACCTTCGACAAGCTGTCCAGCGTCTTCCTATCAGGCAACAGAAGCCGGGACGACCAGCCGAACCACATCCGCGTCGCCGAGTCGGTGCCGCGCGAGGTCGCCGAGGCGTGGGTCGCGATGTGCCCGGCCGCGGTCTACGAGATCGACGGCGACGACGGTGGGCCGGCGGTGCGGCTCAAGCTCAGCCCGTCGAACTGCGTGCAGTGCGGCGCCATCACGGCGCGCGGCGGTCGGCTGACTCCGCCCGAGGGCGGCAGCGGCCCCGAGTACACGCTGACCTAGGGTTACGCCTCGACGCGCTCGAGATCGACGACGACGTGCGTGATCGGCACGTCGGTCTCCGCCCGCGCGCGCTCGACGACGCCCTTCTCCATCCAGTTCGACCGGCCGGGCGGGTGCGTCGAGATGACGATCTCGTCCGCGTCGAACTCGAACAGCGCGTCGCCCATCGCCCGCACCGGGTCGGTGTCGCCAACCGCCCCGCGGGCGTGGATGCCGACCTCGTCGAGGTGCTTGAGCGACTCGTGCAGCCGCCCCTCGGCGGCCTCGCGCGCCTTGTCCACGTCGGCGAACAGGTGGCGCAGCCGGGAGTTCAGGGCCGGTGCCACGACCAGCACCTCCCCGCCTGCCGCGCGCTCCTTGACGGCGTCCATCAGCTCACGCCCGGCGAGGGTCTCGTTCGCGATGACCAGCACCTTGCGGCTCATAGGTGGAGAGCCTAGCGCCTTGGTGCGACTGGGGTCAGGAACCTCTGGCATTGGTGCCAGAGGTTCCTGACCCCGATGGCACATCCCTACTTGGCCAGCGCCTCGGTCAGCTTCGGCACGACGGTCAGCGCGTCGCCGATCACCGACAGGTCGGCGAACTCGTGGATCGGCGCGTTCGCGTCCTTGTTGATCGCGATGATCGTGCCCGAGTTGGCCATTCCCACCTTGTGCTGGATCGCGCCCGAGATGCCGCACGCCAGGTACAGCTTCGGCGAGACGGTCTTGCCGGTCTGGCCGACCTGCATCGAATACGGCACCCAGCCGGCGTCGACCACGGCGCGCGTCGCGGCCACCTCGCCGCCCAGCGCCTTCGCCAGCGCCTCGACCAGCGGGATGTTCTCGGGGCCGCCGAGGCCGCGGCCGAACGCGACCAGCACGTCCGCCTCGGTGATGTCGACGCCGGTCGCCTCCGGCTGCTCGCGGCCGGCCATCGTCGCCTTCGTCGACCACTCCTGGATCGTCGGCGACACGCGCTCGACCGCGGCGTCGCCGCCGCCGGTGCCCTCCGAGGCGAACGCGTTCGCCCGGCCCAGCACCACGGCCGGCCCATCCGTGAAGGTCGACTCGACCATCACCGTGTCGCCCAGCGCCGGCCGCGTGGCGACCACGCCGCCGTCGGCCAGCTCGATCTCCGTGGTCTCGCAGTGGATCCCGGCGCCCAGACGGGCAGCCAGCCCGGCGGCGACGTCCGCCGAGACGACGCCCGCGCCGAACAGCACCGCCGTCGCATCGCGGGCCAGCGGCTCCATAGCGTCGACGATCGGCTGCGACAGCCCGCCTGCGAGCGCCCCATCGTCGGCGACGACGACCTTCGACGCGCCGTGCGCGCCCAGTCCGGCGGCCCAGGAGTCGTCAACGCCCGAACCTGCCACGAACGCCGTTGCCTCGCCCAGCGATGCCGCCTTGGCGAGCATCCCCAGGCTGTTCGGCGCGAACTCGCCCTCGTCGTGGTGCACGAACACCAGCAGACCGGCCACCTAGACCACCCCCTTCTCGGCCAGGAAGGCCACGATCTCCGCGACCGAGTCACCGCCCTGGTCCTCGATCCGGCGACCCGACTCCTTCTGCGGCGGCGGCGTGACGGACTTGACGACGCTGCGCGCGCCCGCCTCGCCGACCCGCGAGGTGTCGAGGCCGGCGTCGGCGGCTGACAGCTTCTCGGTCGGCTTCTTCTTGGCGCCCATGATCGCCTTGATGTTGGGCAACCGGGCTTCGTTGATCGCGTCGGAGACCGAGATCACCGCCGGCAGCGGCGCATCGATCACGTCGTAGCCGTGCTCCGTCTGGCGCTTCGCGCGGACGCCGCCGCCCTCCAGCGAGAGCTCGGCGACCTGCGTGATCAGCGGCCGCTTCAGGTGGTCGGCGACGGCCGCGGCCATCACGTAGCAGTCGGCATCCGCGGCCTGCTGGCCGAGGATCACGAGGTCGGCGTTCTGCTTCTCCAGCACCGTGGCCAGCGCGTACGCCGTCCCCGAGATGTCGGAGCCGGCCAGCGCCGGGTCGGTGACCAGCACCGCCCGGTCGGCCCCCAGCGCCAGCGCCTTCTGCAGCGGGCGCTGGGCCGACTCCGGCCCCATGCACACCGCCACGATCTCGCCGACGTCCTGCCCGCCCTCGCGGATGCGGATCGCCTCCTCGAGCCCGTGCAGGTCGAACGGGTTGAGCTCGCTGTCGCCGGAGCGGTCGAGCCTGTGGGTGGACGCGTCGAGCCGCTTCGCGCTGGTCGCGCTCGGCACCTCCTTGACGCACACTGCGATGTTCACCTAGCTACCCCTCCGTGACGTGTCGTGGACTACTTGCCGACGAACGTCGGCTTGCGCTTCTCGACGAACGCCCGGAGGCCCTCCTTGGCGTCGTCCGTCGAGAACATGAGCGAGTACAGGTCGGCCTCGTGGACGAGGTTGCCGCCGATGTCGCCGTGCAGAGCCCGGTTCGTGGATTCCTTGGCGTAGTACAGCGCGACCGGGCTCTTGGTCGCCATCTGCTGGGCCAGCTCCATCGTCCGCGGCATCAGCTCCTCCAGCGGGTACACGTGCTGGACGAGGCCGCGCTCGAACGCCTCGTCGGAATCCACCATCCGGCCGCTCAGGATCAGCTCCTTGGCGTAGCCGATGTTGGTCGCGCGGGCGAGCCGCTGCGTGCCGCCCCAGCCGGGGATGATCCCCAGGTTGATCTCGGGCTGGCCGAACTGCGCGTTCTCCGAGCAGAGGCGGATGTCGCAGGCCAGCGCCAGCTCGCAGCCGCCGCCGAGGGCGTAGCCGTTGACCGCGGCGATCGTCGGCTTGCGCATCACCTCGAGCATGTGCGCGATCTCCTGCCCGAGCTCGGAGTAGGCGCGCGCCTCGAGCGGCGTCTTGCCGTCCATCTCCTTGATGTCTGCGCCCGCGATGAACGAGCGATCGCCGGCACCGGTCAGCACGATCACGCCGCACTGATCGTCGGCGCCGAGATCCTTGAGCGTCGCCAGCAGCTCCTCGAGGAGCGCCGTGTTCATCGCGTTCAGCACCTCGGGCCGGTTGACCATGACCGTGTGCACGCGGCCGTCGGCGGTGATCCGCAGGCCGGGCATCAGGCGGCGTCCAGCTTCGAGCGCAGGAAGTCCACGATCTGCGCGGTGGGCGCGCCCGGGGTGTACACCTCGGCGACGCCCTGCGCCTTCAGCTCGACGATGTCGTCGGTGGGGATGGTGCCTCCCACGACGACGAGCACGTCGTCCGCGCCGTTCTCCTTCAGCAGGTCGAGGATCCGCGGCACCAGCGTCATGTGCGCGCCGGACAGGATCGAGATGCCGACCGCGTCGGCGTCCTCCTGGATCACGGTCTCGACGATCTGCTCGGGTGTCTGGTGGAGTCCCGTGTAGATGACCTCCATGCCGGCGTCGCGGAGCGTGCGCGCGATGATCTTGGCGCCGCGATCGTGCCCGTCGAGGCCAGGCTTGGCCACCACCACTCGAATCCTGCGGCTCATCTGAGGGGCGAGTGTACCGATCGGCCGATCCCGGGGGCGCCAGCAGCCAGGCGACGCGGGCGTGCCGGGCACGGTGCCGGGCGCGGTGCCGGGCACGGTGCCGGGCACAGTGCCAGGGCCAACGCCGAGCGTGCGCGAATCGGCGCACATCTGCGCGGGAACGGGCCGAATCGTGACAGCGGGCGACGCCGGGTTGTGCTACGCGGACTCGGGCGGCGCGAAGACCACCAGGATCTGCAGCTGCTCGGTGATCGAGTGGAACCGGTGCTCGACGCCGCGGCCGACGAACACGACCGACCCCGGGCCGACATCCTGGTTCTCGCCCGTCCACCATGATCACGCCGCGGCCGGCAACGACCACGTACGCCTCGTCCTCCTCGTGGGGCGTCTGTGGATCCTCGGCGCCGGCGTCCAGCGTGTAGAGGCCGAGGCTCATCGAGTCGCGGCGCAGGAACTCGAAGTAGAGGCCGCCCGAGGCGGCCCGCTCGGCCTCCAGCTGAGAGGTCTCGAAGGCGTCCATCCGCGCAATCCTAGAAGACGGGCGTCTCGCGGTACACGCCCCACACCTCACGCAGGGCGTCGCAGATCTCGCCCTCGCTGGCATACGCGCGCGCGCACTCGACCAGATGGCCCATCACGTTCTCGTCCCCCTCCGCGGCGCCGCGCAGGCCGGCCAGCGCACGCTCGACCTCGGCGCCGCTGCGCCCGCCGCGCACCTCGCGCAGGCGCGTCACCTGGCGCTCCTCCACCTCGACGGGGATCTTGAGGATCTCGATCGGCTCGTCGCCCTCGGTATGGGCATTGACGCCGACGATGCGCCGCACGCCGGCCTCCATCTCCTGCTGGAAGCGATAGCTGGCCTCGGCGATCTCGCGCTGGAAGAAGTTCTGCTCCAGCGCAGCGACGACGCCGCCCAGCCGGTCGATCCGGTCGAAGTACTCGTACGCCTGGCGCTCCAGCTCGTCGGTCATCGACTCGACCAGCCACGACCCGCCCAGCGGGTCGGCCGAGTGGACAACGCCGGTCTCGTGCAGGATCACCTGCTGCGTACGCAGCGCCAGCCGTGCCGCCTCCTCGGTGGGCAACGCCAGCGCCTCGTCGAACGAGTTGGTGTGCAGCGAGTTGGTGCCGCCGAGCACCGCGGCCATCGCCTCGATCGCGGTGCGGGCGATGTTGATCAGCGGCTGCTGCGCGGTCAGCGATACGCCCGCGGTCTGCGTGTGGAAGCGCATCAGCAGCGAGCGCTCCTGCTTCGCGCCGAACCGGTTCCGCAGCTCGCGCGCCCAGATCCGTCGTGCTGCCCGGTACTTCCCGATCTCCTCGAAGAAGTCGATGTGGGCGTTGAAGAAGAACGACAGCCGCGGCGCGAACTCGTCGACGTCCATGCCGCGCTCCACGCACCGTTCGACGTACGCGAAGCCGTCGGCGAGCGTGAACGCCAGCTCCTGGGCGGCCGTCGCGCCCGCCTCGCGGATGTGGTACCCGGAGATCGACACCGGATGCCAGCGCGGCATGTGCTCCGTGCACCACTCGATCATGTCGATCATCAGCCGCATCGAGGGCTCGGCCGGGAAGATCCACTCCTTCTGGGCGATGTACTCCTTGAGGATGTCCGCCTGGATCGTCCCGCCCAGCTTCTCGGGCGGCACGCCCTGGCGCTCGGCCACGCACACGTACTGTGCGAGCACGACCGCGGCCGGTGCGTTGACGGTCATCGAGGTGGTCACCTGGTCGAGCGGGATGCCGGCGAACAGATCCTCCATGTCGGCCAGCGTGTCGACCGCCACGCCCTCCCGGCCGACCTCGCCCAGCGAACGCGGGTGGTCGGAGTCGTAGCCCATCAGCGTGGGCATGTCGAAGGCGGTCGACAGGCCCGTCTGCCCGTGTGACAACAGGTAGCGGAACCGCCGGTTCGTCTCCTCCGCCGTGCCGAAGCCCGCGAACTGGCGCATCGTCCACGGCTTGCCTCGGTACATCGTCTCGTACACGCCGCGGGTGAACGGATAGCTCCCTGGGTCGCCGAGATCGGCCTCGTAGTCGATCGGCGTCGTCTCGGGCGTGTACACCGGCTGGTAGGGGATGCCGGAGATGGTCGAGCGCTCGACGCGATCACGATCGCCGTTGTCCGACACCTACTGCTCCTCGGCGAGCGACGCGCCGGGCTCCCACAGGATGTCGGCGCGACCGTCGTCGTTGTGCACCCGGGCGAGAATGAACAGCAGGTCGGAGAGTCGGTTGAGATAGGCGATGGCGTGCTCGTTGACCGGCTCCTCGGCGGCCAGTCGCACGGCCAGCCGCTCCGCCCGGCGGCACGTCGTCCGGGCCTGATGCAGCGCCGCCGCCTGCGGCGTCCCACCCGACAACACAAAGCTGGTGAGCGGCGCGAGGCGCGGCGACCACTCGTCGCACGCACGCTCGAGAGCCTCGACATGGCGTTGATCGATGCGCAGTCGCTCGCGTTGCCGGCCGCGCGTCGAGTCGACCGGCACGGCCAGGTCGGCGCCGACGTCGAAGAGGTCGTTCATCACACGCCGCAGCAGCTCCGTCGCCGCCGGTTCGAGACCGGTGGCCACCGCCACGCCGACCGCGGCGCCCGTCTCGTCGACGGTGCCGTACGCCCAGATCCGGGCGTCGTCCTTGGAGACACGACGGCCGTCGCCGAGCGACGTCTCGCCGCCGTCTCCGGCACGCGTGTAGATCCGGTCGAGCCGCACCATCCGCGGGCAGCGTAGCGGTTCCACCAGGACGGATCCGGCCACGTAAAGAAATTGTAAGCAGCGGCGATTACCGGTTTGATCAGGCGGCAACACCCCGCCCCACGCGTTCCCCAGGAGGACTTGCTCCGATGTACGGACTTGCCGATCGGATCGCTCGCTCGGCGATCCACCAGAATCACCCGACGCCGGTCGTCGAGCTGGCGCCGCGCGGCACGATCATGGTCGTCGACCGCGACCCGGCAATGCTCGCCATGGTGCGCAGCTCGCTCGAGGGCTCCTGTCACATCGTCGTCGCTCGCGACGCGGGTGAGGCGCTCAGCCAGATCGAGTGGGCCCGGCCCGAGGCCGTGCTCGCCGACGCCGGACTCGGTGCGGAGGAGCTCGACGTGCTGGCCCGCGGGCTGGCGACGCTGGGCTGCGACCACCTGCCGATCGTGACCATCGACCCGTCTCAGCCGGTCGGCCCGTCCGACTTGCGGCGGATCGCCGCCCGCGCGCTGGGCGTCACCAGCCGCGTCTGGCTGAACGGCGGCCTGCGCGAGCGCGTCGCCGCCTAGGCATTCAGGTACCCCCACCGGCGTGCCAGGGGCGTCACGCCCCTGGCACGGCCACCGCCATGTACCCCGGCGCGGCGCGCAGCCGCTCGAGCAGCATCAGCACCGGCGGCGGAGGCTCCTCGCCCTTGCGCCACGCCAGGCAGAAGCCGAACTCCATCGCCGGCTTCGCCATCGGCAGCTCGCGCAGCACGCCCAGCTCGAGCTCCCGCTCGACGGCGATCGCCGGGACGATCGCCACGCCCAGGCCGACCTCGACGCAGCGCTTGACGGCCTCCAGGCTCGATGCCTCAAGCAGCCCGGCTGGCCGTACCTTCGCCCGCTCCAGCAGGCCGTCGATCTCGCGCCGGTTGACGGTGCCCGGGTCGCGCACGATCAGCGTCCGCTCCGCCAGGTCGGCCACCTCCAGGGGCCGGTCGGGCAGTGGTTCCGAGGCAGCGGCGAGCAGCACCGTACGGCCGCGGGCGTAGACGGTCGACTCCAGGTCGGCCGGCGCCGTGTGCTCCGTCAGCAGCACCGCGTCCGCCTCGCCGGAGCGCAGCGCCGACAGGATGCGGGCGACGTCCCCGACGATCACGCCGGCCTCAAGCCGCGGCAGCCGGTGCTTGAGATCGGCCAGCGCAGGCGGCAGCACGTAGGTGGCGAGCGCCTCGCCGGCGGCGACCCACAGCCGCGCCCGCTCGACCGACGCCGCGCGGTCGACCGCCGCCTCGGCCTCGGCGTCCAGCGCCAGGGCGCGCTCCGCGTGCGGCAGCAGCGCCCGACCCGCCGCCGTCAGCTCCACGCGGCGCGACCCGCGGACGAACAGCGGCGCCCCGACCCGCTTCTCCAGCGACCGCACGAGCTGGCTGGCCGTGGGCTGCGAGATGTCGAGGCGCTCCGCCGCGCGGGTGAAGCTGGCCTCGGCGGCGACCTCGACGAAGGCGCGCAGCTGGGCGGTCGGATACATAGCCATCTGGCAATGATCGTATCCCAACAACACGTTTTCGCAATCAGCGGCCGGCGGCTAGGCTGAGTGGCCGATGACACCCCGCGCCCGCACCCTGCTGATCCTCTCGGTTGCGGCGCAGGCGGCGGTCTCGATCGTCCAGTTCGGGCTCCCGGCGATCGGTCTCGAGGTGCGCGACGCCCTCGACATCGGGCCGGCCGGGTTCGGCGTCGTGTTCGCCGCGGTCGGGCTGGGATCGGCGGCCGTCCTGCTGCCGACGGGCATGCTGGTCGACCGCTTCGGCGCACGCCCGGTGCTGCTGGCGGGGGCCGCGCTGAACGCGACCGGCTACGTGATCGCGTCGTCATCTTCGGACGCAACGGTGTTCGCATGCGCGTTGTTCGTCGCCGGTATCGGATCGGCGTCGGTGCCGGTCGCCGGGATGAGCGCTCTGCTCCGCGAGTTCCCGCCCGAGAAGCGCGGCATCGCGCTGGGTTGGCGGCAGCTGGCGGTGCCGTTGGGCGGCACGATCGGCGCGGCGATGCTGCCCCTGCTCGCCCACGCCGGCGGCGTGCGGCTGGCGATGCTGGTGGCCGCCGCCCTGACGGCGTCGACCGCAGCGCTGTTCGCGCTGCGCTCCCCGGGCGGCGGTGGCGAGACCGCCAGCCTGCGGCTGGACGGCGTGCTCTCCGCGCCGGGCATGCGGCCGGTGATGGCACTGGGACTGCTCTACGCGTTTGCATTGTCGGCAACGCTGACGTACATCGTGCCGGCCGCCCGCGAGCTGGACATCACGGCCGCCCAGGCGGGAGTGCTGTTCGCCGTCGTCAACGTCTCCGCCGCCGCGGCGCGGCTGGTGTGGGGCCGGCTCGCGGATCGCCACGGCGGCACCCGCCGCGCGCGGACGCTGGCCGAGACCGGCGCGCTGGCCGCCGGTGCGGCGTTGCTGATGCCGCTGGCGCTGCGGGCCGGCGTCGTGCCGGCGGTGATCGTCGCCTGCGCGCTGTCGTTCGGCGCCTTCGGGTTCAACGGCGTCCTCTACGTCACGGCCGGTGAGATCGCCGGCGCCGAGCGCGCGGGGCGCGCCGTCGGCGTCGCGTCGACGGTCGTGTTCGCCTGCACCTCGGCCCTGACACCGGTCGCCGGACTGGTCGCCGAGACCTTCGGCTACGACACGATGTGGCTGCTGGGCGCGGCCTCGTCGGCCACCGGTGCCGCGATCGCGGCCACACTGCTGACGCGGGCCGTGGGCACCCGCCGCTCAGTACTGATAGAAGCCGCGGCCTGACTTTCGGCCCAGCCGCCCCGCCTCGACGTAGGTGCGCAGCAGCGGGCACGGGCGGTACTTCTCGCCCAGTCCATCGTGCAGCACCTCCATGATCGACAGGCAGGTGTCGAGCCCGATCAGGTCGGCCAGCGTCAGCGGCCCCATCGGGTGGTTCATGCCCAGCTTCATCACCGTGTCGATCGCCTCGGCATCGCCCACGCCCTCCATCAGGCAGTAGGCGGCCTCGTTGATCATCGGCACGAGGATCCGGTTCGAGATGAAGCCCGGCACGTCCCGCGCCTCGGCCACCGTCTTGCCCATCCGCTCCGCGGCCTCGCGCACCGCGGCGGCGGTCGCGTCGGCGGTGTCCAGCCCGCGGATCACCTCGACCAGGGGCATCAGCGGCACGGGATTGAAGAAGTGCATGCCCACCACCGCCGCAGGCCGCGACGTGCTGGCCGCCAGCCGCGTGATCGGGATGGAGCTGGTGTTCGACGCCAGGATGGCGCCCTCGTGGGCGACGTCGTCCAGCTGCTTGAAGATCTTCAGCTTGAGGTCGACGTCCTCGGTCGCGGCCTCGATCAGCAGGTCGGCATCCTCGGCATGCGAGTGCGTGCGGATCCGCGTCACGGCGGCGTCCGCGTCCTCCTGTGCCAGCCGCTCCTTGGACACCAGCTTCGTCAGCGACTCCTGGATCGTCACGGTCGCCCGCTCCAGCTGGCCCGGAGCGACGTCGACCAGCAACACGTCGTATCCCGCCACTGCGGCGACCTGGGCGATGCCGGAGCCCATCTGCCCCGCGCCGACGATCGTGATCTTGCGGATCTCGGTCATCCCGGCAGCACCTCGAGCACCATCGCGTCGCCCTGGGCCGCGCCCGAGCAGATGGCGGCGACGCCGATGCCGCCGCCCCGCCGCCGCAGCTGGGCGACCAGCGTCCCCAGCAGCCGGCCGCCGGACGCGCCGATCGGATGCCCGTAGGCGACCGCGCCGCCCTGCGGGTTGACCCGGTCGGGGTCGACGCCGAGCAGCTCGATGGTGTTCAGCACGACCGAGCAGAAGGCCTCGTTGACCTCGTAGATGTCGACGTCCGCCGGCGTCATGCCGACGCGCTCGAGCGCCTGGCGGGCGGCCGCCGCGGGCGTGCGCACCAGGTACGGCCAGTCGTCGCCAACGTGGCCCTCGGAGATCACCTTCGCCAGCGGCTGCAGGCCGCGCTCGGCGGCCCAGTCCTCGGACGCCAGCACCAGCAACGCCGCCCCGTCGTTGACGCCCGGCGCGTTGCCGGCCGTGGTGGCGCCGTCCTTCGTGAACACCGGCTTCAGCGATGCCAGCCGCTCGGCCGACGTGTCCCGCCGCGGTCCCTCGTCCGTGTCGACAACGAGATCGCCCTTGCGGCCCTCGATCGTCACCGGCACGATCTCGTCCGCGAGGCTGCCGTCGTCAATCGCGGCAACCGCGCGCTGGTGCGAGCGCAGCGCCCAGGCGTCCTGATCCTCACGTGAGCATGCGATCTCTGCGGAGACGACGGAGTTCTCCTCGGCCATGATCCGGTGCGTGAACGTGCTGGTCAGGCCGTCGTACGTCATGTGGTCGATCAGCTCGCCGTTGCCCATCTTGTATCCGAAGCGGCCCTTGGTGAGCAGGTACGGCGCATTCGACATGCTCTCCATGCCCCCGGCGAGCACGACGTCGTGGACGCCGGCGCGGATCTGCAGGTCGCCGTAGGCGACCGCCCGCAGCCCGGACGCGCAGACCTTGTTGATCGTGTCGGAGCCGACGGTGCGCGGCGCGCCGACCGCGGCCGAGACCTGCCGCGAGGGGATCATCCCGACGCCCGCCTGCAGCACCTCTCCCATCACCACGTATCCGATGTCGTCTGCCGAGACACCGGCGCGCTCGAGCGCCCCGCGGCCGGCGACGGCGCCGAGCTCGGGTGCGGAGAGGGACGACAGGGCGCCGCCGAGGCGGCCGAACGGGGTCCGGGCGGCCCCGAGGATCACGGTGGTGGGCATGCAGCTCCTCGTTTGCAACTTGACGAAGCGACCGGCATCCAGCATAGTGCTGGGACGATGCGCACGATGCCGCACTGGTGGTGGACCAGCGAGCGAGGTACGGCCCGCTAGCTGCGCCGCGGCATCCGCCCCTCGCCCAGGCCTTTCGCCTCACCAGGCGGGGGGCTTTTTTGTTGCCCTGATGAGCACTCAGCGAACACTCACAACCCTTCCCGCCGACATGACGACGCCTGTCGGCGCCTACCTGCAGCTGCGCGAGGCGCTGGGCCCGCCGGCGTTCCTGCTGGAGTCCGTCGAGCGGGGCGAGCAGGTCGGGCGCTACTCGTTTCTCGGCGCCGGAGCTCCGATCACGTCCAGCCTGGAGGAGGCGGTCGAGTTCTCGCGGTCGCAGCCCGGCCCGCGGCCCGGTGAGCCGCCGTTCGCGGGCGGCGCCGTCGGCTACCTCAGCTACGACTGGGTGACGCGGCTCGAGCCGGTGCCGCTGCCGCCCGCCCACGAGGACGACGCAGGCATCCCGGAGATGCAGTTCATGCTCGCCTCGTGCGTGGTCGCGTTCGACCACGTCCGGCGGACGATGTCGGTGATCGGGCCCGCCGACGAGGCGGAGCGGGTGCTGGCGGCGCTGGCGGCGCCGATCGCCACCAGGCCGGACGAGCCGCGCGAGGCCGGCGACCGCGTGGAGGAGACCAGCCGCGAGCGCTACATGGAGGCGGTGGCCGAGGCGAAGGAGCACATCGCGGCGGGCGATGCTTTCCAGATCCTGATGTCGCAGCGGGTTCGCCGCAGCACCGAGGTGTCGCCCTTCGCCATCTACCGGGCGCTGCGAGCCGTCAACCCGTCGCCCTACATGTTCCTGCTCGACCTGGGCGGCCATCAGCTGGTCGGGTCGTCGCCAGAGACGCATGTGCGCCTCGACCTGGACGGCACCTGCGAGCTGCGGCCGATCGCCGGCACCCGCCCGCGCGGCGCCGACCGCGAGCAGGACGACCGGCTGGCCGAGGAGCTGATGGCCTCCCCCAAGGAGCGCGCCGAGCACGTGATGCTGGTCGACCTCGGGCGAAACGACCTGTCACGGGTGTGCGAGCCGGGCTCCGTGCGGGTCGAGCGCTACATGGAGGTCGAGCGCTACTCGCACGTGATGCACATCGTGTCGCGGGTCTTTGGGCAGATCCGCCCGGACCGCGACGCCGCCGCACTGCTGCGCGCGACCTTCCCCGCCGGGACGATGTCCGGCGCGCCCAAGGTGCGGGCGATGCAGATCATCGGCGAGCTGGAGGGACGACGCCGCGGTGCCTACGCCGGCGCGGTCGGCTACCTGGGCTTCGGCGGGGACATGGACACCTGCATCGCGATCCGCACCATCGTCATGCGCGACGGGACGGCGTATCTGCAGGCGGGCGCCGGGATCGTGGCAGACTCCGACCCTGCGGCGGAGCACGACGAGTGCACCAACAAGATGGCGGCGCTGCAGACGGCGATCGACCAGGCGGAGACGGGGATCTACGGGCCGTGAGAGTGCTTGTGATCGACAACTACGACTCGTTCACCTACAACCTGGTGGACTACATCGCGTCCGCCGGCGCGGAGGTGCGGGTCGAGCGCAACGACGCGATCTCTCCCGACGAGGCCGAGGGCTGGTCGCCGACCCACGTGGTCGTCTCGCCCGGCCCGGGCACCCCGGCGGAGGCCGGCGTGTCGGAGGCCGTCATCGAGCGGCTGGCCGGACGCGTCCCCGTGCTCGGCGTCTGCCTGGGCCATCAGGTGATCGTCGACATGTTCGGAGGCGAGGTCGGGCGGGCCAGCCGGCTGATGCATGGCAAGTCCGACATGGTCACGCACGACGGCTCGCCGCTGTACGACGGCATCCCCACCCCCTTCGAGGCAGGGCGATACCACTCGCTGGCGGCGCTCGAGGTGCCCGCCGCGCTGGAGGTCACCGCACGCACCACCGACGGCGAGGTGATGGGCGTGCGCCACCGCGAGCGGTCGGTGCACGGCGTGCAGTTCCACCCGGAGTCGGTGCTGACGCCCGAGGGCCGGCGGCTGATCGAGAACTTCCTGGCGATGCGGGGCGGCGCGTGATCACCGAGGCGATCAAGACGCTGGTCGACGGCCGTGACCTCACGTCGGAGGCGGCGCACGCCGCGATGATGCAGGTGATGGCGGGCGAGGCCGGCCCCGCCCAGATCTCCGCCTTCGCCGTGGCGCTGCGCATGAAGGGCGAGACGCCGGACGAGATCGCCGGCTGCGCACGGGCCATGCGCGCTCACGCCACGCCGGCGACGCCGTCCCGCGAGGGGCTGGTCGACACTTGCGGCACGGGCGGCGACGGCTCCGACACCTTCAACATCTCGACGTCGGCGGCGCTGGTCGCCGCCGCTGCCGGCGTGCCCATTGCCAAGCACGGCAACCGGGCGATGTCCTCGCGGTGTGGCTCGGCCGACGTGCTCGAGGCGCTGGGCGTGCGCATCGACCTGACGCCGGCGGACATCGCCGACTGCATCGACGAGGTCGGCTTCGGGTTCATGTTCGCCCAGGCCCACCACCCGGCGATGCGCCATGTCGCCCCCGTGCGGCGCGAGCTCGGTATCCGCACCGTGTTCAACCTGCTCGGCCCGCTGACCAATCCCGCGGGCGCTCGGCGACAAGTGATGGGCGTCTACGACGCGGCGCTGGTGGCGCCGATCGCCCAGGTGCTGGTGCGGCTGGGAGTCGACCACGCGCTGGTCGTGCACGGCGCCGGCGGCCTGGACGAGCTGACGCCGGTCGGCGAGAACCTGGTCGCCGAGGTGCGCGACGGCGAGGTGCGCGAATACACGGTCGACCCGCGAGACCTGTCGACCGGCGCGGTGCCCGCGTCGCCGGACGACCTGCGGGTGGGCGGCGACCCGGCGCAGAACGCCTCGATCATCCGCACCGTGTTCGACGGCGAGCGCGGGCCACGCAGGGACGCGGTCGTGCTGAACGCCGGCGCCGCCCTGCTGGTCGCGGGGTCGGTACCCGACCTGGAGGCGGGGATCGACCGCGCGGTCGAGGCGATCGACAGCGGCGCCGCGACGGCCACCCTCGACCGGCTGGTCGAGTTCACCCAGCGGCGCGCACCGGCGGCCGCGCGGTGAGCGGGTACCTGACCAAACTCTCCGGTGACATCCGCCGGGATGCGCCCGACCAGCCCCGCGGGTTCGCGGATGCCCTGGCCGCCGGCCCGTCGGTCGCCGTGATCGCGGAGGTCAAGCGAGCGTCACCGTCGCAGGGCGCGATCCGGGCCGACGCCGACGTCGTCGAGACAGCCGTTCGCTACGAGGACGGCGGCGCGGCCTGCGTCTCGGTGCTGTGCGCCGAGCGCGACTTCGGCGGCTCGCCCGACGACCTGTCGGCAGCCCGCAGTGCGATCTCGATCCCGGCGCTGGCGAAGGACTTCACCGTCTTCCCCGAACAGGTGGCGCGGCAGCGGATCGCCGGCGCCGACGCCGTGCTGGTGATCCTCGGCATGGTCAGCGACGACGAGGCGAAGCGGCTGTCCGAGACTGCCCGCCTGCTGGGCATGGACGTGCTGGTCGAGGCCAACGACGCCGCCGAGGTCGAGCGCGCGGTGGCCCTGGGGCCGCGGATGATCGGCGTCAACGCCCGCAACCTGGAGACGCTGGAGGTCGACCGCGACGGCCAGCTGGAGCTGCTGGCGAGCCTGCCCGAGGGTTCGCTGCGAATCGCCGAGTCCGGCGTCGCCTCGCGCGCCGACGTCGAGGCCGCGCGGGACGCCGGCGCCCACGCCGTGCTGGTCGGAACGTCACTGATGCGCTCGCCCGAGCTGCTGGGCGAGCTGGTGGGGGTGCCGCGATGACGCTGGTCAAGATCTGCGGGCTGACCCGCGAGCAGGACGTCGACCAGGCCATCGAGGCCGGCGCCGACCTGGTCGGCTTCGTGTGCGTCGCCGACAGCCCGCGCGGCATCACACTGGACCGCGCGGCCGACCTGGCCCGGCGGGCGCCTGCCGGCGTGCGGACGGTCGCCGTGTTCGCCGGGCCCGAGCCGGACGGCCCCACCGACGCCTTCGATCTTGTGCAGGTCTACGGGACGTCGCCGCGGACGGACGGCGTCATCCTCGGCTTCCGCGGCCCGCCGCCGGACGAGCTGCCGGACGGCGTGCCGGTGCTGCTCGACCTGGAGCGCGAGTCGCGGCCGGGCCCCGAAACGCTGCACGGCCACTGGACCCGCGCGGCCGCGGTGCGGGCCCCCGTGCTGCTCGCCGGGTCACTCGACCCCGGCAACGTCGCCGAGGCGGTCGCCGCCGCGCACCCCTGGGGCGTTGACACGGCGCGGGGCGTCGAGGCGTCGCCGGGCGTCAAGGATCACGCGCTGGTCACGCGGTTCGTCAGCAACGCGAAGGAGGCGGCATGACGACTCCCCAGATGCCCGATGCACGGGGCCGGTTCGGCGACTTCGGCGGCCGGTTCGTGCCGGAGACGGTGATGGGCGCGCTGGACGAGCTGGTCGCGGGCTGGGAGGAAGCAAAGGCCGATCCCGCCTACCTGGCCGACGTCGAGAGCTTTGGCCGCGACTTCGTCGGCAGGCCGACGCCGCTCTACCTGGCCGAGCGCGTGATGGAGCTGGCGCCGGGCGTGCGGATCTGGCTGAAGCGCGAGGATCTGAACCACACCGGCGCCCACAAGATCAACAACGCGGTCGGCCAGGCGCTGCTGGCCCGGCGGCTGGGCAAGCGCCGGATCATCGCCGAGACCGGCGCCGGCCAGCACGGCGTCGCCACGGCCACGGTGTGCGCCCGGTTCGGCCTCGAGTGCCATGTCTACATGGGCGAGGAGGACATCCGCCGGCAGCGTCCCAACGTCGTGCGGATGCGGATGCTGGGCGCCGAGGTGATCCCGGTCAGCGCCGGCGCGGGGACGCTGAAGGACGCGATGAACGAGGCGATCCGCGACTGGATCACCAACGTCGAGACCACGCACTACCTGATCGGCTCGGCCGCGGGCCCGCATCCCTATCCGGCGCTCGTCCGCGACCTGCAGAGCGTGATCGGCCGCGAGGCACGGGAGCAGATGCTCGAGCGGGAGGGCCGCCTGCCCGACCTGGTCGTGGCCTGCGTCGGCGGTGGGTCGAACGCGATCGGGCTGTTCCACCCGTTCGTCGACGACGAGAACGTGCGGCTGCTGGGCGCCGAGGCGGGCGGCGACGAGCACGGGACGGCGGCCACGCTCAGCGAGGGCCGGGTCTCGGTGCTGCACGGCTCGCGCAGCTACGTGCTGGCGGATGCCGACGGTCAGGTGCTGGAGACCCACTCGATCTCGGCGGGTCTTGACTACCCGGGCGTCGGGCCGGAGCACTCCTACCTCAAGGACATCGGCCGCGCCGAGTACGCGCCGGTCACCGACGCCCAGGCCCTCGAGGCCTTCCACCTGCTGTGCCACCGCGAGGGGATCATCCCGGCGCTGGAGTCGTCG
This sequence comes from uncultured Actinomycetes bacterium, assembly GCA_963720885.1. Taxonomy (GTDB): domain Bacteria; phylum Actinomycetota; class Thermoleophilia; order Gaiellales; family JAICJC01; genus DATLLN01. The sequence goes on from CAVRGW010000005.1 coordinate 924,453, forward strand.
CACGCGCTGTGGCTGGCGCTCGACCGGGCGCAGGCGGGCGAGATCGTGCTGGTCGGCCTGTCCGGCCGCGGCGACAAGGACGTCGACACGGTCGACGAGATCGAGGGCGGCGGGTGAAGCTCACGACGCCCGCGCTGTCGATCTACCTGATGGCAGGTGACGACACCGCCGACCTGGCGGAGGCAGCCGTCCGCGGCGGCGCCACCGCGTTCGAGATCGGCATCCCCTACTCCGACCCGCTGGCGGACGGACCCACGGTGCAGCGTGCGGGACAGCGCGCGCTCGCCGCGGGAATGACGACGCGACGCGCACTCGAGGTGCTGGGCGAGGTGCGCTCCCGCGTGGAGGTGCCGCTGGTGCCGATGACGTACGCCGCGCCGGTGATGGCCTACGGCGAGCAGGCGTTCTGCACCGACGCGGCCGCGGCCGGAGCCGACGGCGTGATCGTGCCGGACGTCCCGCCCGACGAGTCGGGGCCGCTGTTCGAGCACTGCCGGTCGGCCGGCCTCGACCTGATCCCGCTGCTGGCGCCGACCAGCCTCGATGCGCGGATCGAGCTGGCCTGCCACAACGCCGGCGGGTTCGTCTACCTGGTCTCGGTGGCCGGGGTGACCGGCGCCCGCGACGCACTGTCCGGCCGCGTGGCCGGGCTGATCGAGCGGGTGCGGCCGCACACCGACCTGCCGCTGCTGATCGGGTTCGGCATCTCCTCGCCCGCCTCCGCCCAGGCCGCCATGGCCGCGGGCGCGGACGGCGTGATCATCGGCTCGCGCGCCCTCGAGGTGTCCGAAGCGGGTGGCGCGCCGGCGCTCGAGGAGTTCGTGCGCGAGATCGCCGGCGCGCTCGCCAGCGCGCCTACCGCGCCTTGAGCAGGTCGCGGATCTCCGTCAGCAGCTGCTGATCGACGGTCGGAGCCGGCTCCGCCTCGGGCTCCTGCCCGGCAGCCCGCCGCGCGGCCAGCATGTTCATCGGCTTGACGACGAAGAAGAAGATCGCGGCTGCCACCGTCACGAACGCGATCAGCGCGTTCAGGAAATCGCCGTACCGGAACACGCTGCCGTTGATCGTGAACGTCAGGCTGCTGAAGTCCGGCTTTCCGAAGATGGCCGCGATGATCGGCGTGATGATGTCGGCGACGAAGGCCTGGACGACCAGGCCGAACGCCGCACCGATGACCACGGCAACGGCCAGGTCGACCACGTTTCCCCGCATCAGAAACGCCTTGAACTCCGCCAGCATGCTGCTCCTCCCGGTCGGTGTAGCGCGCCAAAGCAAACATAGCCTCAATCGCAACCCGGTAGGCTTTCCGCCGTGCGCATCCTGCTCGTCGAGGACGACCAGCCGCTGGTCCGGATCATCACGAAATCGCTCGACCAGAGCGGTTTCGACGTGGACGTCGCGACGGACGGCGAAGATGGCCTGCACAAGGCGCGCAGCGGTGGCTACGACTCGGTCGTGCTCGACCTCCAGCTGCCCAAGATGTCCGGGGTCGAGGTGTGCAAGACGCTCCGCGACGAGCGCAACGACGTCCCGATCCTGATGCTGACCGCACGCAGCGGCGTCTCCGACCGGATTGCCGGGCTCGACGCGGGCGCGGACGACTACCTGCCCAAGCCGTTCTCGCTGGGCGAGCTCGCGGCGCGCCTGCGCGCCCTCGGCCGGCGCGGCCGCTCGGACGAGCCGGAGGTGCTGGAGGCCGAGGGCCTCGTCCTCGACACCGGTGCGCGCGAGGTGCGGGTCGGCGAGACGCCGGTCGAGCTGACCGGCACGGAGTTCGCCCTGCTCGAGTACCTGATGCGCAACGCCGGCCAGGTGCTGTCGCGCGACCAGCTGCGCGAGGAGGTCTGGGGCGCCGGGTTCGAGCCGGCGTCGAACGTCGTCGACATCTACGTGCACTACGTGCGCCGCAAGCTGAAGGCCGCCGGCCTGGAAAAGGATCCCATCCGCACCGTTCGCGGGCTCGGGTATGCGTTCCGCCGGCCGGACTGACAACCCGCTGTTCACCCGTGCGCGGGTGCGGTTGACCGTCTGGTACGTGGCGGTGCTGGCGGGGGTGCTGGTGGTGCTCGGGTCGTCGCTCTACGTGCTCGTCCGCGAGCAGACGTGGTCGCGCATCGACAGCGGGCTGAAGCTGACCGCCGCACGGGCGCAGGCCGACGTGGCCAGCGGCAACACCGACGACCTGGACAAGCTGAACCAGGTGCCGTACTACGTGCGCTGGCAGACCACCGAGGACGTGGCCCAGACCACCCAGGAGGCCCAGCTCGGACTGCCCGTGCTGGCCGCACTGCGATCCGTCGCCGGCACCGGCGGTACGGACATCCGCACGTCGCATTTCGGCTCGAACGAGTGGCGCGTGTACACGACGACGGTCAGCGCGCACGGCCAATTCCTGGGCATCATCCAGGTCGCCCGCTCCACCAAGCCGGAGCGCGACGCCCTGTCGAACCTGCTGGGGGCGCTGTTCGTCGGCGGCCTGGCGGGCCTGGTGCTGGCGGCGATCGGCGGCTGGTTCCTGGCGGGCAAGTCACTGGCGCCGGTGCAGGAGGCGTTCGAGCACCAGCGCACGTTCGTGGCCGACGCGTCACATGAGCTGCGCACGCCGCTGGCGGTGATCCGGGCCAACGCCGAGTATCTGCAGGCCGACCAACCGGACAACGCCGAGCTGCACGAGATCGTTCGCGAGTCCGACCGGCTGGCCAACCTCGTCGACTCGCTGCTCGCGCTGGCGCGCGGCGACAAGGACACCGGCGCCGACCAGCGCATCGTGTTCGACATCGGCAAGGAGGTCGACGACGCCGTCGGCACCATGGAGCCGCTGGCCGGGGAACGGGGCATCGAGCTGACCGTGTCGACGATCCCGCTCTTCGTGCGGGGCGACCCGGACGCGATCCGCCAGCTGATCGTCATCCTGCTGGACAACGCGCTTCGCTACACCAGTGAGGACGGGAGGGTGCACGTCCAGACCGCCGCCGACGGCAACAACGCGCTGATCACCGTGCACGACACCGGCATCGGCATCCGCGAGGAGTCGCTGCCGCACGTCTTCGAGCGGTTCTACCGAGCCGACGACGCGCGCAACCGCGAGTCTGGCGGCTCCGGCCTCGGCCTGGCGATCGCCCGCGAGCTGGTCAGCCAGCACGGCGGCAAGATCAACGTCGAGAGCGCCAAGGGCGTCGGCACCACGTTCATCGTGCGGCTGCCGCTCGCCAAGGCCGCTCTCGACCGCGTCGAGCGCTAGCGTTCGGTCGCGGATGCCGCGGCTCGTCTCGCACCTCGACACCCGTTCCGATGCCTACCTCGACAACGCAGCCCACATGGGCGAGCTCGTCGGTGGGTTGCGCGAGCGGTTGGCCCGCGCCGAGGCCGGCGGCGGCCCCGAGTCGGTGGAGCGGCACCGCACGCGCGGCAAGCTGCTCGCCCGCGAGCGGATCGAGCGGCTGATCGACCACGGCGCGGCGTTCCTCGAGCTCTCCGCGCTCGCGGCCGAGGGCCTGTACGACGGCGACGCGCCGGGCGCAGGGATCGTCACCGGGGTCGGCCCCGTGCACGGGCGACCCTGCATGGTGGTCGCCAACGACGCCACCGTCAAGGGCGGCACGTACTACCCGATGACCGTCAAGAAGCATCTCCGCGCGCAGGAGATCGCCGCGGCGGACGGCCTGCCGTGCATCTACCTGGTCGACTCCGGCGGCGCGTACCTGCCGCTGCAGGCGGAGGTCTTCCCCGACCGCGACCACTTCGGCCGGATCTTCTACAACCAGGCCCGGATGTCCGCCGCCGGCATCCCGCAGATCGCTGCGGTGATGGGCTCGTGCACGGCCGGCGGCGCGTACGTGCCGGCGATGTCCGACGAGACCGTGATCGTCAAGGGCACCGGCACGATCTTCCTCGGCGGCCCGCCGCTGGTGAAGGCGGCGACCGGTGAGGACGTCACGCCCGAGGAGCTGGGCGGCGCCGACGTGCACGCGCGGCAGTCCGGCGTCGCCGATCACTACGCGGTGGACGACGACCACGCCTTGCGGATCGTCCGCGAGGTGGTCGCCAACCTGAACCCACCGGGCGATCTGGCGTGGGACGTCGTCGAGGCGGCGGCGCCCGCATCCGACCCGGCCGAGCTGTACGGCGTCGTGCCCATGGATCCGCGCCACGCGTACGACGTTCGCGAGGTGATCGCCCGGATCGTCGATGGGTCGCGGCTGCACGAGTTCAAGGCGCTCTACGGCGACACGCTGGTCTGTGGATTCGCGCACATCCACGGGCATCCGGTCGGCATCCTCGCCAACAACGGGATCCTGTTCTCGGAGTCGGCGCTGAAGGGCGCGCACTTCGTGCAGCTGGCCGCGGCCCGCGGCATCCCGCTGGTCTTCCTCCAGAACATCACCGGGTTCATGGTCGGGCGCGAGTACGAGGCGGGCGGGATCGCGAAGGACGGCGCCAAGCTGGTGACCGCGGTCGCCTGCGCGGAGGTGCCCAAGCTGACCGTGGTGATCGGCGGCTCGTACGGCGCGGGCAACTACGCGATGTGCGGTCGCGCCTACTCACCGCGCGGGCTGTGGATGTGGCCGAACGCCCGGATCTCGGTGATGGGCGGGCGGCAGGCGGCGCGCGTGCTCTCGACCGTGCGCGGCGAGATGACCGACGAGGAGCGCGAGGTGTTCGAGCGTCCGATCGTCGAGGCATACGACCGCGAGGGCAGTCCCTACTACTCCACGGCGCGGTTGTGGGACGACGGGGTGATCGATCCGCTGGACACGCGCAAGGTGCTGGCGTTGTCACTCGAAGCAGCACGACGGCGACCGCGATCGCACACGTCCTACGGGGTGTTCCGGATGTGAGCGCGGTCCTGACCACACGAGAGGGCGCGGTTGCGACCGTTACCCTGAACACCCCGGACGTCCGCAACGCCCTGGGCCCGGACCTGATCGCCGGCGTGACCGACGCGTTCGCCGATCTGGCGACGGATGCCACGTGCCGCGTCGTCGTCCTGACAGGCGCCGGCACAACCTTCTGCGCCGGTGCCGACCTCGCCTGGATGCGCGCCAGCCGAGAGCTGACCGAGGCCGAGAACGTCGCCGACGCCGGCCGTGCCCAGGTCATGCTGGAGACCGTCGACGGCTGCCCCAAGGCCGTTGTCGCTCGGGTCAACGGGCACGCGATGGGTGGTGGCGCAGGGCTCGTGGCGTGCGCCGACGTCGCCGTCGCGGCCGAGGACGCCCGGTTCGCGTTCAGCGAGGCACGGCTTGGCCTGATCCCGGCGATGATCTCGCCCTACGTCCTGCGTGCGCTCGGGCCCGGCCCGACGCGGGCCCTGTTCACGACCGCCCGGGCGTTCGACGCGGCCGAGGCGCTGCGACTGGGGCTCGTCCACGAGGTGGTTACGGCCGAGGGGCTGGACGCCGCCACAGCCGGCTGGGTCGACCGGCTGCTGGCCGCCGGCCCGCAGGCGATCGCCGAGTGCAAGCGCCTGGTGCGCGACGCCTCCGCCCCGCTCGCCCTGCCCGACCTGGCCGAGCGGATCGCCCGCGCACGGACCAGCGACGAGGGCCAGGAGGGCGTGACCGCGTTCCTCGAGAAGCGAAAGCCGAGATGGACGAGCTCCGCCGGATCCTGATCGCGAACCGCGGCGAGATCGCCGTCCGCGTGATCCGCGCGTGCCGTGAGCTCGGCATCGAGGCGGTCGCCGTCGTCACCCCGGACGAGGACGGCGCGCTGCACGCCGAGCTGGCCGACGACGTGGTCACGGTCGCGTCGCACCTCGACGGCGAGGCCGTCGCCGCAGCCGGCGCGGATGCCGGCGCCGACGCGGTGCACCCCGGCTACGGCTACCTGGCGGAGAACCCGGCGTTCGCCGAGCAGGTGCTGCGGGCCGGGATGACGTGGATCGGCCCGCCACCGCGCGCGATGAAACTGCTCGGGGACAAGATCGAGGCCCGCCGGCTGGCGGAGGCTGCGGGCGTGCCGGTCGTTCCCGGCTATGCGGGGATCGAGCTGGACGACGCGACGCTGGCATCCGAGGCGGCGCGGCTGGGAACCCCGCTGCTGGTCAAGGCCGCGGCCGGCGGCGGCGGCCGGGGGATGCGCGCCGTGGACGATCTGACCGCCATCGGCGACGCGGTCGCCGCCGCCCGGCGCGAGGCCGTTGCCGCATTCGGCGACGACCGCGTCTTCCTGGAGCGCCGGCTGGAGGGCTGCCGCCACGTCGAAGTGCAGCTGCTCGTCGACTCCGTGGGCAACGGCGTCCACCTGGGCGAACGCGACTGCTCGCTGCAGCGGCGGCACCAGAAGATCCTCGAGGAGTCGCCGTCCCCCGCCGTCGACCCCGAGCTGCGTGCGCGGCTGGGCGAGGCGGCGCTGGCCGTCGGCGCGGCCGCCGGGTACGCGGGGGCGGGCACGGTCGAGTTCCTGCTCGACCCGGAGTCGGGCGATTGGTGGTTCCTGGAGCTGAATGCGCGGCTGCAGGTCGAGCACCCGGTGACCGAGGCGGTGACAGGGCTCGACCTGGTGCGAGCGCAGATCGAGATCGCGGGCGGCAGGCCGCTGGAGCTCGACCAGGAGGACGTGCGGATCACCGGACATGCGATCGAGGCCCGGCTGTACGCCGAGGATCCGGCGGCGGGCTTCCTCCCGGCAGCCGGGACGCTCCTCCGGTTCGAGCTTCCGGCGTGGCCCGGGGTGCGCATCGACACCGCGGCCCGGCAGGGTGACGAGGTGGGGCTGCGGTACGACCCGCTGCTGGCGAAGGTGATCGCCCACGCCGAGGATCGCGACGCGTGCGTGGAGCGGTTGCGGGCGGCGCTCGCCGAGACGCGCGTGCTGGGCGTGACGACGAACCTGGGCTGGCTGGGCTGGGCGCTGGAGCACCCGCGGTTTCGCGCAGGCGAGGCGGGTACGGACTTCGTCGCGGAGGAGTGGCGGCCGGAGCTGGCGCCTGTGCTCCCGGACGGCGTCCAGCCGGAGGCGGCTCGTGGGCGCGGCGATGTCTGGGCGGAGTACGGCAGCGTGCGCGCCGCGCCTCCCGGGGTGACCGTGGCCGGGCGATTCGCCCAGTTCCATGGCTGGCACTTCGAGCTGGCGCCGGACGAGGACGTGGCGCCGGACGTCGCGCCGGCCGGTGGCTCGCTGTCCGCGCCGATGCCGGGCTCGGTGCTCCGGGTCGATGCTGCGCCGGGCGACACCGTTGCCGCGGGGGACGCGGTGGTCGTGCTCGAGGCGATGAAGATGGAGCTGGCGGTGCAGGCGCCGGCCGCCGGCGTCGTGCGCGCGGTGCACGTGCGGCCGGGCGACGTGGTGTCGGCCGGACAGGCCCTGATCGAGCTGGAGGACTGAGTGGCGGTTCCCGATCGCGTGACCGTCGTCGAAGTCGGGCCGCGCGACGGCCTGCAGAACGAGGACGCGCTGGTGCCGACGGCGGCCAAGGTGCTGCTGATCGAGGAGCTGGCGCGATGCGGGCTGCCGGTCGTCGAGGCGACGTCCTTCGTCAGCCCGCAGGCAGTGCCACAGCTCGCGGATGCCGAGGACGTCATGCGGGCGCTCGACCGGCGCGAGGGCGTCCGCTATCCCGTGCTCGTGCCGAACATGCGCGGCATGCAGCGCGCCGAGGCGGCCGGGGCGGAGGCGGTCGCGGTGTTCACGGCGGCGTCGGAGGCATTCACGTCGGCGAACTTGAACATGACGATCGGCGACTCGCTGGATGCGGCCGAGGAGGTGCTCGACCGCGCGGCCGAGCTCGGCTGGTGGCGTCGTGGGTACGTGTCGACGGCCTTCGGTTGTCCCTACCAGGGGCCGGTCGACGAGGAGGACGTGGTGCGAGTGGCCGATGCGCTGATCGACCTGGGATGCGAGGAGGTCTCGATCGGCGACACGATCGGCATTGCCAATCCCGACGACATCGATCGGGTGGTCGGTGCGCTCCTCGAGCGGATCCCCGCCGAGCGCCTGGCGCTGCACCTGCACGACACCGGCGGCCGGGCGCTGGAGAACGTCGAGGCCGGCCTCGAGCTGGGCATCGCCGTCTTCGACGGCTCGGCCGGCGGCGCGGGCGGCTGCCCCTTCGCCCCTGGCGCTCCCGGCAACCTCGCAACCGAACAGTTGGTCGCGCTGCTCGACCGCCACGGCATCGCCCACGGCGTCGATCTCGACCGCCTCACCGCCACCGGCGCCGGGCTGCGCTCGCTGCTCGGGGTCTGACCCCGCTCTGACCCCGCTCTGACCCTGGCCGTCACGATGTCGCGACGAATTCGCGACTTAACGCTCGGTGAATCGCCACTCGAGGCGGCGTACCTTCGTCGAATGTCACGCGATCCGAGAATCCAAGCCGCGGAGGCGTTCTTTCATGTCTCCACCCATTCCACCGACGACCAGCTGCTCTACCCGGAGGACGAGGACTGCCTCGAGTTCTGCGACGTCTTCGCCAAGGTGGTCAAGCGGTTCGAGTGGCGGTGCCACGCCTACGTCCTGATGGGCACGCACAACCACCTGCTGCTCGAGACCGAACACGCCAATCTGAGCCGAGGCATGCAGTACCTGAACGGTGTCTACGCGCAGCGGTTCAACCGCCGGCACCGACGGGCGGGACCCACGCAGCGAGCGCGTTACTGGTCAGCACCGGTCGAGACAGACGCGCACGTCTTCGAGGTCTCGAGGTACTTCCCGATGAACCCCGTGCGCGGTGGCATGTGCTCGCATCCGGCTGACTGGCCATGGTCGAGCTATCGAGCGATGACCGGCACCGCAGAGCCGCCGCCGTTCTTGACGACGTCCTGGCTCCTGCAGATGTTCGACGACGATCTCGACCGCGCCCGCGTGCTCTACCGACGGTTCGTGGACGAGAGTCTGGATGATCTGGAGGCGCACAGGAAGGCCATGCGTGCGTTCGCGAAGTCGGCACACGTCGTCACGTAGTTTTGACTCAAGCGGGGTCAGAGCGGGGTCAGACCCGGGTCGGGCGCGCGCTGCGTCTAGCCGTCGCCACCGTCGACGACGACCCGCTCCATGCGGACATCGTCGATCGGCTTGTCCCGGGCGTCCGTCGGCTGCGCCTCGATCGCATCGATCACGTCCATGCCGTCGAGCACACGGCCGAACGCGGTGTGCTTGCCGTCCAGCCAGGGCGTCGCCTCGGCGGTGACGATGAAGAACTGGCTGCCGTTCGTGTTCGGGCCGGCGTTCGCCATCGCCAGCGTGCCGCGGACGATCGGGTGCTCGTTGAACTCGTCGTCGAACGTGTAGCCCGGGCCGCCGGTGCCGGTGCCGTTCGGGCAGCCGCCCTGGATCATGAAGTTGCCGATCACCCGGTGGAACACCAGACCGTCGTAGAAGCCCTCGGACGCGAGCTTGCGGAAGCTGGCGACCGTCTCCGGCGCCTCCTCGTCGAACAGCTCGAGCTGGATGGTGCCGTGGTTCGTCTCGATGGTGGCGCTGGAAGGCATCTGGGACCTCGCGGAGATGGGTGGCCGGAACGAGGTCGGAGGGTAGCCGAAGCCGCTCTCGCGGCTCAATTCGGCCGGTCGTGCGCCGACGACCAGATCAAAGGCGCCCAAGCGCCAATAGATCTGGTTGAAACGGATGTCGACCAACAGGACAGCAGGCGCGCCGCCAGGACGAGCGGCGCTTGTCCGCAGCGCACTGGCCGCTGCTGCCGCTGCGTTCGCCGCCGCCGCCCTGCTCGCTACCTCACCCGCGCCGGCCGCCGCCGGCCCCGTCGGCTCGCTGACCGTCAAGCTGACGGCGCATCCGCCGGAGTTCACGAATGACCACACCGCGACGTTCAACTGGGCGACGGTCGGCATCCTCGGTGAGACGCGCTGCAAGATCGACTCCGGCCCGTACACGTACTGCCAGGGGCGCCCGGCGCGCTACTTCCTGCCCGACGGCCGCCACACCTTCACCGTGCGCGTCCGCAACGGCTACAAGGTCGTCGCCAAGGCGAGCTGGACGTGGACGGTCGACACCGCGGCGCCCACCCCGCCCAACGTCACCGGTGGCTCGCTGTCCTGGCGCACCGGCACCGGCGTCACCGTGACCGGGGGCGGCGGCACCGACGCCTCGAGCGGCGTCAGCGGATACCAGCATCGGGCGTCGACCAACGGCGGCCTCTGGTCGACCCCTGCCGCCGGGCCCTCCGTGCTGGTCAAGTCCGAGGGACAGACGCTGGTCGAGTTCCGCACCAAGGATCGCGCCGGCAACGTCTCCGCCTGGTCGCCCAGCGCCGCCACCCCCGGCAACACCGTTCGCATCGACCGCACCGCGCCCACCCTGCCGACGCTGTCCGGCGGCTCACTGACGTGGCAGGGCGTCCCCTCGATCACGATCTCCGGCTCAGGCTCGGGCGACAGCCGCTCGGGCGTCGACGCCTACCAGTACCGCGAGTCGCACAACAACGGGGGGACCTGGTCGGCGCCGATCGCCGGGCCGAGCGACGTGGTCGCCACCGAGGGGCAGACCCTGGTGCAGTTCCGCGTGCTCGACATGGCCGGCAACGCGACCGCCTGGGTGCCCTCCAGCGCGACCCCGGCGAGCACCGCGCGGATCGACCGCTCCGGACCGACCGACCCGACGCTTGCCGGCGGCTCGCTGTCCTGGCGCAGCGTCGCCCAGACCACGGTCACCGCCGGCGGCTCGGTGGACATCGGCTTCGGGCTCGACCACTACGAGCGGCGGACGTCCTCCGACGGCGGCTCGACCTGGTCGCCGCCGGTCAACGGGAGCTCGATCACGGTCGCCGCCGAGGGCCAGACGCTGGTCCAGTTCCGCGCCGTCGACACCGCCGGCAACGCATCCGCCTGGACGCCCGCCAGCTCGACCCCGGCGAGCACGATCCGCATCGACCGCACCGCGCCGGTGGATCCCACGGTCGGCATCACACCGCCGGGCTGGCACAACGCCGCCGCCATCACCGTATTCGCGGGCGGCTCGACGGACGTGCTGGGCGGCGTCGACCACTACCAGTTCCGCTCGTCCGCCGACAACGGCGTCACCTGGACGACGCCGGTCAACGGCGACACGGGCGTGGTCACCGGCGAGGGCCAGACGGTCGTCCAGTTCCGCGCCGTCGACGGTGCCGGCAACCTCTCGGCGTGGGCGCCGGCCACCGCCAGCCCTTCGAACATCGTCCGCATCGACCGCACCGCGCCGACCCTGCCGACCGTGACCGGCGGCCAGGCCGGCTGGCAGAGCGCCGCATCGGTCGCGGTCAGCGCGTCCGGCGGCAGCGACGGGCAGGCCGGGATCGACCACTACGAGAGCCGCACGTCCACCGACGGCGGCGCCACGTGGTCGGCCGCCCAGCCGGGCCCCACGGTCAACGTGACCGCCGAGGGCGAGACGCTCGTGCAGTTCCGCAGCGTGGACGCCGCCGACAACCCGTCGGCCTGGACGCCGGCGGCCGGCACGGCGGCGGCGACCGTCCGGCTCGACCGCTCGGCCCCCGGCGACCCGGTCGTCAGCGGCGGGTCGACGTCCTGGCAGAACCTCGCGTCGGTGACCGTCACCGGCTCGGGCGCCTTCGATCCGCTGGCCGGCATCGCGACCTACGAGCACCGCACCTCGCGCGACGGCGGCACGACGTGGTCGGCGCCCCAGAGCGGCGCGACGATCGCCATCTCGGCCGAGGACGAGACGCTCGTCCAGTTCCGCGCGACGGACGCCGCCGGCAACACGTCGGGCTGGGCGCCCTCCAGCGCCACCTCCGGCAGCATCGTTCGCCTCGATCGCACCACCCCGACCGTGCCGACGGTGACCGGTGGCAGCCTGACGTGGCAGAGCGTCGGCAGCGTCGCCCTCGACGGCTCGGGAGGCACGGACGGCCTGTCGGGCGTCGCCGGCTACGAGTTCCGCACGACCACCGACGGAGGCACCAGCTGGAGCGCGCCGTCGCCCGGAACCACCGGGCTGATCACCGCCGAGGGTCAGAGCGCAGTCCAGTTCCGCACTGTCGACCAGGCGGGCAACGCATCGGCCTGGGCGCCGTCGGTTCCCGACGCTGCGAGCACCGTCCGCATCGACCGCACGCCCCCGTCCTCGCCCGCCGCCTCCGGCGGGGCGCTGGCCTGGCAGAACCTGCCCAGCATCGTCCTCAACGGCAACACGGCGGTCGACCCGCTGTCCGGGGTCGTGTCGTACGAGTTTCGCCTGTCGACGGACGGCGGCGCGTCGTGGGGCGTCTCCGGCGCCGGCACCACCGCTTCGCCGTCGGCCGAGGGCGAGACAATCATCCAGTTCCGCGCCACCGACGCCGCCGGCAACACGTCGGCGTGGGGGCCGGCGCCGGGCACGGCCAGCGCCACCGCGCGCATCGACCGGACGGCGCCGACGGCTCCGACGGTCAGCGGCGGGTCGCTGTCATGGCTCCCCGTCGCCTCGGAGACCCTGTCCGCGGGCGGCGCCACCGACTTCCCGGGGAGCGGCGTCGCCGGCTACCAGTACCGGACGTCGGCCGACGGCGGCACCACGTGGAGCAGCGCACAGCCGGGGGCCGCAGCCACGATCACCGCGCAGGGCGAGACGCTCGTCCAGTTCCGCTCGACGGACGTCGCCGGCTTCACCTCCCCGTGGGTGCCCAGCGTGCCCGACTCCGGCAGCACCGTTCGCATCGACCGCACCCTGCCCACCGCGCCCACCGTCACCGGCGGGTCGACCGCCTGGCAGAACGTGGCGTCGGTGACCGTCGGCGCAGCCGGATCGACCGACGCCGGCGGCTCCGGCTTCGCGGGCTACGAGTACCGGCTGTCGTCCGACGGCGGCACGACCTGGGGCTCGGCCCAGCCGGGGTCCAGCTACACGGAGAGCGGCCAGGGCGAGACGCTCGTCCAGTTCCACTCGATCGACGGCGCGGGCAACGTCTCGGTCTGGACACCGTCTGCAGGGACCGCCGGCGGCGCCATCCGGATCGACCGCGGGCCGCCCAGCGACCCGGTCGTCACCGGCGGCTCGGCGAGCTGGCAGAACAGCGCCTCCGTGCCGCTGACCGCGTCCGGCGCCACGGACTCGCCGGGCAGCGGCATCGGCTCCTACCAGTGGCGCACGTCGACGGACGGCGGCATCACGTGGTCGGCGGTGCAGACCGGCAACCCGGCGATCGTGACCGCGGCGGGCACCACCGTCGTCCAGATGCGCGCCATCGACCGCGCCGGGTTCACGTCCAGCTGGTCGCCGGCAGTCCCCGACGCCGACAGCACTGTCAAGATCGATCGCACCGCTCCGACCGCACCGGCGGTGTCGGGCGGCTCGAGCACCTGGCAGAACGTCTCCGGCGTGACCATCACGGCGACCGGATCGACCGACGCCGGCGGTGCCGGATTCTCGGGCTACCAGTACCGCACCTCGACCGACAACGGGGGAACCTGGTCGAGCCCGGTCGCCGGCTCGTCGGCGCTGATCGTCAACGAGGGCCAGACCCTGGTGCAGTTCCGCGGCACCGACGCCGCCGGCAACGCCTCCGCCTGGACGCCGGCCAGCGCCGCCGCGGCCAACACCGTCAAGATCGACCGCACCGTGCCCACCGACCCCGCGGCCGTCAACGGCGGGTCGCTGAGCTGGGCGACCGCAGCCTCCGTCAGCGTGACGGCATCCGGCGCCACCGACAGCCCGGGCAGCGGCATCGCCAGCTACCAGTACCACACGTCCGTCGACGGCGGCACGACCTGGGGCGCTCCCGGCACCGGAAGCACCGTCGCCATCAGTACGCAGGGCGAGACGATCGTCCAGTTCCGCGCCGTGGACGCCGCGGGGTTCTTCTCGGCGTGGTTCCCCGCCGCCCCGACGGCGAGCAGCACCGTCCGCCTCGATCGCACGGCCCCCACCGCGCCGACCCTGACCGGCGGCTCGCTGAGCTGGCAGAACGTCGCACAGATCACGATCACTGCGTCGTCGTCATCGGATGCCAACTCGGGGCTTGCCGGCTACCAGTACCGCAGCTCGACGACCAACGGGACGATCTGGACGACGCCGTCCTCGGGCGCGTCGGCGACGGTCACCGACGAGGGCACGACGCTGCTCCAGTTCCGCAGCATCGACAACGCCGGCAACACCTCGGCATGGACGCCGACGACCGCGAGCGCAGCAAGCACGGCCAAGATCGACCGCACGGCGCCGACCGACCCGTCCACGATCACCGGCGGGTCGTTGTCGTGGCTGACGCTGGCGTCGACAACGGTCACCGTGAGCGGCTCGACCGACTCGCCCGGCAGCGGCATCTCCGGCTACCAGTACCGCCTGTCCACCGACGGCGGGACGATCTGGGGCTCCCCCGTGGCCGGCTCCGCGCCCAAGATCACCGCCCAGGGCGAGACGCTCGTCCAGTTCCGGGCGCTCGACGCCGCCGGCCTGGTGTCCAGCTGGGTGCCCGCGTCCCCGACCGCCGGGAGCACGGTGCGCCTCGACCGCACGCTGCCGTCCGCGCCTGCGGTCAGCGGCGGCTCGACCAGCTGGCAGAACGTCGCGCAGATCACCATCGGCGGCGCCGGCTCCAGTGACGGCGGCGGCTCCGGCCTGAACCATTACGAGTACCGGACGTCGACCAACACCGGCGGCAGCTGGAGCGGGTCGTCGACCGGCTCGTCGTTCGCGGTCACCTCGGAGGGCTCGACGCTGGTGCAGCTGCGCAGCGTCGACGGGGCCGGCAACTTCTCGGCCTGGGTGCCGGCCACGGCGGGCGCCTCGAACACCGCGAAGATCGACCGCACCGCGCCGCAGGCCCCGACCACGCTGACCGGTGGGTCGGTCACCTGGCTGACCTCCACCTCGGTCAGCGTCACCGCGGCCGGAGCGACCGACACCTCGGGCAGCGGCGTCACCGGCTACCAGTACCGCAGCTCGACGGATGGCGGGACGACCTGGGGTTCGCCCTCGGCGGGCAACCCGGCCGCGATCACCGCGGAGGGCGAGACGCTGCTCCAGTTCCGCGCGGTGGACGGGGCGGGCAACCTCTCGGCCTGGTATCCCTCGAGCAGCGTTCCCGGCGGCACGGTGCGGCTCGACCGCACGCTGCCGACCGCGCCGACCATCTCCGGTGGATCGCTGACCTGGCAGAACGTCGCATCCGTCGCGGTGACGGCGTCGGCGTCCACGGACGGCGGCGGCTCGACGCTGACCGGCTACCAGTACCGGCTCTCGACCAACGGCGGTTCCACCTGGGGCAGTGCCGTGAACGGGGCGACGGCCACGGTCACGGGCGAGGGCGAGACGCTGGTACAGATGCGCAGCATCGACGCCGCGGGCAACGCATCGGCATGGACGCCCGCGACGGCGACCGCGGCTAGCACCGTGCGCATCGACCGCAGCGCGCCCGGCATCCCGACCGTCGCCGGCGGGTCGACCGTCTGGCAGAGCGTCGCCTCCATCACGGTCACCGGCAGCGGTGGCAGCGACGCCGGCAGCGGCGTCACCGGGCACGAGTACCGCACCTCGACCGACAACGGGGCGACGTGGAGCTCGCCGACCAACGGCGGCAGCGTCGTCGTCAGCGCCGAGGGCGTGACCCTGGTGCAGTTCCGCAGCATCGACGGCATGGGCTTCACCTCGAGCTGGGCTCCAGCCAGCCCGAGCGCCGCCAGCACCGTCAAGCTCGACCACACCGCGCCTTCGGCACCGAACGTGGCCGGCGGATCGGCGGCGTGGCAGAGCGTCGCGTCGGTATCGGTCACCGGCTCGGGCGCCGTCGATACCGGTGGCTCCGGTCTCGGCGCGTTTCAGTACCGCACCTCGCCGGACGGCGGGACGACGTGGACGGCGCCGGCCAACGGCGCGTCGGTCGTCGTCTCGGCCGAGGGCACCACGCTCGTCCAGTTCCGCAGCACCGACATCTCGGGCAACACGTCCGCCTGGGCGCCGGGCTCGCAGACCGCGGGCAGCACCGTCGCCCTGGATCGCACCGGCCCGTCCGTGCCCTCGCCGGCCGGCGGCTCGTTGGCGTGGCAGAGCGTCGCGTCGGTGACGGTCAGCGGCAGCGGCTCGGCAGACACCGGCTCGGGCGTCTCCGGCTACAGCTACCGGACCTCGACCAACGGCGGCGCGACCTGGACGGCGGCGTCGCCCGGCTCGTCGCTCACCGTGTCCGCCGAGGGCGAGACCCTGGTGCAGTTCCGCGCCGCCGACGCGCTGGGGAACGTTTCCTCGTGGGCGCCCGGCCCGGCCGTCGCCGCGAACACCGTGCGGATCGACCGCACCGCACCGACGCCGGCGGGCGCATCGGGCGGCGGCTACACGTGGCGAAGCGTCGCCCAGCTCACGATCACAGGCAGCGGCGCGACGGACGTCGGAGGCTCGGGGGTCGCCTCGTACTCGTACCGCACGTCCACCGACGGCGGTGCGAGCTGGACCGCCGGCAACCCCGGCGCGACGGTCGACGTGACGGCGGAGGGCGAGACGCTGATCCAGTTCGCGGCGTCTGACCAGGCGGGCAACACCTCCTCGTGGGCCCCGCTCGTGCCCAATCCCGGCGGCACCGCGCGGATCGACCGCAGCCCGCCGACCGCACCGTCGGTGAGCGGTGGGTCGCCGGCCTGGCAGGCCGCCCTGCAGCTGACCGTCGCCGCATCGGGTTCGACCGACTCCGGCGGTTCCGGCCTGGTCGGCTACGAGTACCGGACGTCCTCGGACGCCGGCGTCAACTGGGGCACCGCGGTCGCAGGGAACCCGGCGCCGATCACGGCCGAGGGCGAGACGTCGGTGCAGTTCCGAGCAATCGACGCGGCGGGCAACGCCTCCGCGTGGGCGCCTGTGATCCCCGACGCCGGCAGCACCGTCAGGATCGACCGCACCGGTCCGTCGCTGCCGGCCGTGGCAGGCGGCTCCTCGGTCTGGCAGAGCGTCGCATCCGTGACCGTGTCCGCATCGGGTTCGAGCGATCCGCAGGCCGGCATCGACCACTACGAGTCGCGCACGTCCGCCGACGCCGGTGCATCCTGGAGCGCCGCCCAGGCAGGCGCATCGGTCACGGTCTCGGCCGAGGGCCAGACCCTCGTCCAGTTCCGCGCGGTCGACTCGCTCGGCAACGCGTCCGGCTGGTCGCCGGCCGGGGCCGTCGGCGGCAACACCGTCCGCATCGACCGCACGGCGCCTGCAGACCCGACCGTGACCGGCGGGTCCCTCGCCTGGCAGAGCGTCGCATCCGTGGGCGTCACCGGTGGTGGCGCGACCGACCTGCTGTCCGGCGTGTCCGGCTACGAGCACCGCACGTCGACCGACGGCGGTACGACCTGGTCGTCGGCGGCCGCCGGAGCCTCCGCGGCGGTCACCGCCGAGGGAGAGACCCTGGTGCAGTTCCGGTCGATCGACGGCGCAGGGAACACGTCGGCGTGGGCGCCGGGTGCCGCGATCGCCGCCAGCACTGTTCGCATCGACCGCACCTCGCCCACGGTGCCCTCCGTCAGCGGGGGATCGCTCGCCTGGCAGAGCGCCGCCTCGGTCTCCGTCACCGCGTCCGGCGCCTCGGACGGCGGCTCCGGCCTCGCCGGCTACCAGTACCGCACGTCGACCAACGGCGGCGTCACGTGGCTGTCGCCGATCGCCGGCGCGTCCGCTGTGGTCACGGCCGAGGGTGAGACCCTGGTGCAGCTGCGCAGCGTGGATGGCGCGGGCAACGTGTCCTCATGGGCGCCGGCCGCGCCCGATGCGACCAGCACGGTGCGGATCGATCGCAGCGGGCCGGCGGCACCGACGGTGACCGGCGGATCGCTGGCATGGCAGAACATCGCATCGGCGACCGCCTCGGCCTCCGGGTCGACGGACGCCATGGCCGGGTTCGCCGGATACGAGTATCGGACGTCGACCGACGGCGGAGCGACGTGGTCGGCCGCGACGCCCGGCGGATCGCTCACCGTCTCCTCCGAAGGCCAGACGCTCGTGCAGTTCCGCGCCGTCGACTCTCTGGGCAACGGCTCGTCCTGGGCTCCGGCGAGCCCCGGTCCCACCAACACAGTGCGCATCGACCGCACCGCGCCCGGCGCACCCACCGTGACCGGCGGAAGCACCGACTGGCAGAACGTCGCCTCCGTCTCGCTGACCGGGTCGGGTTCGAGCGACGGCCTGTCCGGCGTGGCCCGTTACGAGTACCGGACGTCGACCGACGGCGGCAGCACCTGGGGATCGGCCCAGTCCGGGGCGATCGCGCCGATCACCGGCGAGGGCGAGACGGTCGTCCAGTTCCGCACTGTCGACGGCGCCGAGAACGCCTCGCCGTGGGCGCCCGCGTCCCCGCTGCCCGGCAGCACGGCGCGCATCGACCGCAGCGCACCGGCGGCGCCGTCCGTCAGCGGCGGCTCGCTGTCCTGGACGAATGCGGCGAACGTCACGGTCACCGGCGGCGGCTCCGCCGACTCGCCGGGCAGCGGTGTCGCCGGCTACCAGTACCGCACGTCGACCGACGGCGGCACGACCTGGACGGCTCCGCAGGCCGGCACCGGCGTGACCATCGCGTCGCCCGGCCAGACGCTGGTGCAGTTCCGCGCGACGGACAACTCCGGCCTCGCTTCGGCCTGGACGCCGGGCGCGCAGACCGGGGCCAGCACCGTGCGCATCGACCGCGCCGACCCCACCGCACCGACCGTCACCGGCGGCTCGTCGGCATGGCAGAACGTCTCGCGCGTGACGATCACCGCGGGCGGCGCCGGCGACGCCCTGTCGGGCTTCGACCACTACGAATACCGCACGTCCACCAACGGCGGAGCGGCATGGTCGTCGCCGTCCTCTGGCCCGGCGAACGCCGTGACCGGCGAGGGCGCCACCATCACCCAGTTCCGCTCCGTGGACGGCGCCGGCAACACCAGCGCGTGGGTGCCGGGCACCGCCGGCCCTGCCAACACCGCCAAGATCGACCGCACAGCGCCGACTCTGCCGACCGCCTCGGGCGGCTCGCTGTCCTGGACGAACGCGGCAACGGTGACAGTCACCGGCACCGGCTCGACCGACACGCCGGGCAGCGGCGTCGGCTTCTACCAGTACCGGACATCGACCAACAACGGCGCGACCTGGTCGGCCGTGAAGACCGGCACCGTGGTCTCGGTGACCGCCACGGGCACGACGATCGTCCAGTTCCGCGCGACCGACGCCTCGGGCCTGACCACCGCCTGGACGCCCGCCTCGCCGACCGCGGGATCGACGGTGAAGATCGACCGCACCGCACCCGGCATACCTTCGGTGGCGGGTGGATCGCTGACCTGGCGCAGCCTCGCCTCGGCCAACGTGACCGCCGCGGGCGGTAGCGACACGGGCGGCGCCGGCATCGCGGGCTACCAGTACCGCACCTCGGTGGACGGTGGCTCGACCTGGAGCGGGGCGCAGGCCGGCGCGACGGCGACGATCGCCGACGAGGGGCAGACGGTCGTCGAGTTCCGCAGCGTGGACGGCGCGGGCAACGTCTCGGCTTGGAGCTCGGCAGCGGTGACCGCAGCCAACACCGTGCGGGTCGACCGCACCGCGCCCACGGATCCCACGGTGTCCGGCGGCTCGCTGACATGCGCTGCGAGCAGGACGCTGACCGGCTCGGGGGCGACCGACGCCGGCGGCTCCGGCCTCTCGTACTACCAGCACCGGATCTCGGCGGACAACGGCGTCTCCTGGGACGTGGCGGTAACGGGCCCCTCGCTGACGCTGACCACGGCCGGCACCTACGTGATCCAGTTCCGCGCCGTCGACGGCGCCGGGAACGCATCGGCCTGGGCACCGGCCTCGCCGGGCCCCGCCGCCACCGCCTGCATCAGCTGACGCTTGCCGCTTGACAGCACGGCGACGGCACCTTAGGGTTCCCTAAGTCTTAGGGTTACCTAAGCAGCGTGCGGGGGCGGCCGCGAGACATACACCGTCGAACCGGAGGTCCCTGCGTTGGCGCTCAGAGCTGCTGCTCCATCCGACCACGTCGTTGCCGCCCGCCGCCGTGGCCCGCTCGCCTCGGCGGCGGCCGAGAGCGACGGGGCCGGAACCCGCGGAGTCCGGTCGTGATTCCGGCGTTCGTGATCGGGCTCCGTGAGGGGCTCGAGGCGGCGCTGATCGTCGGCATCATCGCGGCGTTCCTGGCGCGCTCGGGCCGCCGCGATGCGCTCCGCCCGATGTGGCTGGGCGTGCTCGCCGCCGTCGGTATCTGCCTGGCGGCGGGGATCGGCCTGCAGGCGGCCGACGAGGCGCTGCCGCAGCGCCAGCAGGAGGGCCTCGAGACCATCATCGCGCTGGTCGCGGCGGGCGCCGTCACCTGGATGATCGTCTGGTGCCGGCGACACGGGCCGCGGATGAGGTCGATGATCGAGACGGACGCCGCGGACGCCCTGGCCAACGGGTCGACCATCGCCCTGGTCGGCATGGCGTTCTTCGCCGTGCTCCGCGAGGGCCTGGAGACCGCGGTCTTCCTGGTCGCGGTGTTCCAGCAGTCGGCCCGTCCGGTCGCCTCGGGCGGCGGCGCCGTCCTCGGCATCGCCGTGGCGGCCGTGCTCGGCTACGCGATCTACCGCGGCGGCGTGCGCATCAACCTGGCGCGCTTCTTCCGGATCACCGGCGCGGTGCTGGTGCTGGTCGCCGCCGGCCTGTTTTCGTCGGCCGTGCACACGGCGCACGAGGCCGGCTGGTTCGACTCCCTGCAGGGCCAGGCGGCCGACCTGACGGCCGCGATCGAGCCCGGCAGCGTGCTTCAGGCGCTGGTCACCGGCATGTTCGGCATCCAGACGCAGCCGACTGTCGGCGAGGTGCTGGCATGGATGCTGTATGCGATCCCGATGATGGCCTACGTGCTGTGGCCGAGCGGCCGCCGCGTGAGGACGCGGGCGGCCGCGGCGACTGCGGCGACGCTGGCGCTCATCCTGCTCGTGGCCGCGGGCTGCGGCTCCGGCTCGGGCAGCGGAGGGGGCAGCGGCGACGGCAAGGTGACCGAGGTCTCGATCACCAACCAGGGCTGCCAACCGGCGACGGTCAAGGTGCCGGCCGGCGACGTCACCTTCAAGGTGACGAACGACGGCGCCGACCAGGTGACCGAGTACGAGATCCTGGACGGCGATCACATCCTGGGCGAGGTCGAGAACCTGCCCGACGGGCTGACCAAGTCGTTCTCGCTGACCCTCGACCCGGGCACCTTCACCACCTTCTGCCCGGGCGCCGACGCCGAGAAGGGCACGCTCGAGGTCGGCGGCACCGCGCAGGTCACCGCGTCCGCGGCCGACAAGCAGGCGGTCGCCCAGTACCGCGAGTACCTGATCGCCCAGACCGCGCTGCTGGTCAAGCGCACGCAGGCCTTCCGCAACGCGATCGCCGCTGGCGACATCGAGAAGGCCAAGCAGCTCTACCCCACGACCCGCGAGCCGTACGAGCGCGTCGAGCCGGTGGCCGAGAGCTTCGGCGACCTCGACCCGCTGATGGACGCCCGCGCGGGCGACGTGCCTGGGTCCAAGTGGGAGGGCTTCCACAAGCTCGAGAAGCTGCTCTGGGTGGGCAACACGACCAAGGGCGCGACGCCGATCGCCGACCGGCTGCTGGCCAACACGCTGCGGCTGCAGGGGCTGGTGCAGAGCGTGCCGCTGCAGACGGCG
This sequence comes from uncultured Actinomycetes bacterium, assembly GCA_963720885.1. Taxonomy (GTDB): domain Bacteria; phylum Actinomycetota; class Thermoleophilia; order Gaiellales; family JAICJC01; genus DATLLN01. The sequence goes on from CAVRGW010000005.1 coordinate 945,962, forward strand.
CAGATCGCGAACGGCGCCAAGAGTCTGCTGGACGAGGTCGCCGCGTCGAAGATCACGGGCGAGGAGGATCGGTACTCGCACACCGACCTGTGGGACTTTCAGGCGAACGTCGACGGGGCGAAGGCCGCCATCGTCGCCGTCACTCCCATCCTCGCCAAGGGCGATCCGGCGCTGCTGTCCGAGATCCGGCAGCGCTTCACCGAGGTCGACCAGTCCCTCGATCCGCACCGCGAGGGATCGGGCTACGCCCTCTACACCAAGCTGAGCGACTCGGACACGAAGAAACTGTCCGAGTCGATCGACGCCCTGGCACAGCCGATCAGCGAGGTCGCCCCGGCGGTCCTGCGGTGACCGCGAGCGCCGGCGGGATGTCGCGCCGCCGGCTGCTGGCGCTCGCCGGCGGCGCGGTCGGTGCTGCCGCCGCGGGCGGGGCGATCGCGACCATCGACGGCCGCACGGCCGTTACCGACACCGTCGAGTTTCACGGCGACCATCAGGCGGGAATCACGACGCCGCAGCAGGCGCACCTGCGCTTCGCGGCGTTCGACCTGACCACGGCGTCGCGCGAGGACGTGACCCGCCTGATGCGCCAGTGGACGGCCGCTGCCGCGCTGATGGCGGGCGGCCGCTCGCTGGGCAGGATCGAGAGCAACCAGTGGGCACCGCCGATCGACACCGGCGAGGCCGACGGCCTGCCCGCCGCGCGGCTGACGGTGACGCTCGGGCTGGGGCCGACGTTCTTCGACCGGCTTGGCCTCGAGTCGCAGCGGCCCGAGCAGCTGGCGCCGCTCCCCCACTTCGCCGGCGACGCGCTCGTCCCCGACCATTCCAACGGCGACCTCTGCCTGCAGGTGTGTGCAGACGATCCGCAGATCGCCTACCACGCCCAGCGCAACCTCACCCGGATCGGCCTCGGCACCGTCGCGCTTCGCTGGACGCAGAGCGGGTTCCTCGGCCTGCCCGGCGAGGGCAGGACGCCGCGCAATCTGATGGGCTTCAAGGACGGCACCGCGAACCTCGACGCGTCCGACGCCGGCCTGATGCGCTCGAGCGTCTGGGCCGCTGCATCCGACGGCCAGGCGTGGATCGCCGGCGGCAGCTACCTGGTCAGCCGCCGCGTGCGGATCCGAATCGAGGCCTGGGATCGCACACCGATCGGCGAGCAGGAGTCCATCTTCGGGCGGCGGAAGGGCAACGGCGCGCCGTTCGGCGGTTCGTCCGAGCACGACCGGGTGGTCGACTCGACGCTGCCGGCCGATGCGCACATCCGCCTGGCCAATCCGCGCACGGGGGCGGCCAGCGAGCGGCAGCGGATCCTCCGCCGGGGCTACAACTTCGACGACGGCATGGCCCCGGGGCTGACGCAGTCCGACGCCGGGCTGTTCTTCCTGGCGTTCCAACGCGACCCGCGCGTCCAGTTCGTCCCGATCCAGCGCCGGCTGGCGTCGTCAGACCGCCTGAACGAGTACATCCAGCACACGTCCAGCGGCCTGTGGGCCGTGCCTCCGGGCACCGCCGGCGGCTACCTGGCCGAGCCGCTCCTCACTTGACGCGGCAGAGCGCCGGCTCGGCGCCGAACTGCTCGTAGACCAGGCGCGCCTCCTCGTCCTGCCCCAGCAGCTCAAGGCAGCGGGCCCGCTCGAACCGGCAGCCCAGCTGCTCGAAAGTCGCCGCCGCGCTGCGCAGCGCGAACTCGTCGCCGGCGATCCCGCGGGCCCGGTCGAACTGCGCGGCGACGCGCGGCACGCGCTCGAGCTGCGGCTCGTCGCGCACCCGCGTCAGCACCCGGTCGAGCCCGTCCAGGTCGCCAAGCATGGCGTGCGCCTCCGCCTCGATCGCCCATGCGCGCCAGCGGTTGCCCTTGAGCCCCCGCACACGGTCGAGCGCCAGGGCCGGCTCGCCGATCCCGAGCAGCGCGTGCCCGAACGTCAGGCCAAACCCCTGGTGCGCCTCAGGGCCCATCCGCTGCTCGATCCGCTCGGCCCGCTCCTGCTCGCCGCGCAGGATGTGCACGCCGGCCACGGCGCCGGAGGCGACTCCGCCGATCATCGCCTGACGCCTGGCGGCGGCCGTCCGCCGGAAGACATCCAGGAACCGCTCGTAGGAGTCGAGCGCGTCGTCCCAGCGGTCCCACAGGAAGTAGGTCTCGACCAGGATCCGCGCCGGCAGCGACAGCCAGCGGGGATCGTCGCGCTGCGTCAGCTGCTCGGCCTTGCGGACGGCCTCGACCGATCCGGCGAAGTCCCCCAATGCCTGCCGCGTACGGGCCGAGGCGGCGCAGACGTCCATCTGCTCCTCGCGCCAGCGGATCTTGGGCAGCAGCGCGAACCGCGCCTCGTCGTTCTCGGCCGCCTCGTCATAGCGGTTCAGGGCGTGGAGCAGCACCGTCCGCGCGTCGCGGGCGGCCGAGGTCGTGCCGGGACGGCCCAGCCGCTCGGCGATCTCCAGCGCCCGGTCGGCCACCGTCAGCGCGAGCTCCTGCGGCTCAGCGGCCGTTTCGACCCGCCACGTGAACAGCGCGCCGGCGGTCAACAGGCGGGCCTCCATCGCCTCGTCGCCAGCCGCGGCCGCGTCGTCCAGGCCGCGGGCGATCTCGTCCTCGATCCGCTGCCTGGTGGCCGCCATCGCCCTGCTCGCGCTCCAGCGCGTCGGCGCGTCGGCCCACTTCCAGCGCAGTCGGGCCATGTCCGCCGACGGCAGCCCTGCAGTGACGCCGTGCTCCAGCGCACGGTCGTACGCCTCGAACGCCTTCTCGATCTGCTCGGCCATCCAGTAGGCGTCGCCCACCGCCTCGTACGACGCGCAGCGCTCGCGGTCGTCGACGGCCAGCGCCAGGGCCCGCTCGGCCTGCCGCAGCCCGAGGCCGTGCGCGCCCGCCCGGCGGGCGTCGAATGCGGCATCCAGCAGCAGGCGCACGGCATCGCTGCGCGCCTCCGACAGCCCCAGCCCGGCGGCCACGGCGTAGTGCGTCGCGACCACCTGGCGGTCGCCGTGGCCTCCCTGCTCGAGCCACCGCGCCAGGGCGAGGTGCAGCCGGGCCTTGTCGGTGCGCACCAGCGACTCGTAGGCGACGTCGCGGATCAGCATGTGTTTGAACGCCCACTCCGATCCCAGCGGCTGCACCATGTCGCGCGCGGCCAGCCCGCCCAGCAGCCGCTCCGGCGTGTCCACGTCGACCGCGGCCAGGTGATCCTTGGAGAACGTGCGTCCGACCACCGCCGCGCGCTGCAGCAGCCGCTTCTCGTCAGGCGACAGCAGGTCGAGGCGCGCGGCGATCACGCCGTGGACGGTCTCGGGGACGACGGCACCGCCGCCCTCCCCCCGCATGTGCAGGATCTCCTCGAGGAAGAACGGGTTGCCGCCGGCCAGCTCGATCGCGTCGTCACCGGAGCCGTTGCCCGAGATGGCGGCGGCCAGCCGCAGCATCTCGCCGTCGTCGATCGCGTCCAGCGTGACGACGGTGGCGTTGCGAGAGCGGGCGCCCCAGCCCGGACGCGACGCGAGCAGCTCGTCGCGGGCCAGCACCAGCGCGACCAGCGGCACCCGCAGGTCGCCGGAGGTGACGTCCTCGACCAGATCGAGCAGCCCCGGCTCGGCCCATTGCGCATCCTCGATCACCAGCATCACCGGCGCCCGCTCGGCCAGCGCCACCAGCACCGAGCGCCAGGCGTCGCGCGCCCGCTGGGCGACGGAGGCAGGCTCGTCATCGTCGGGCACCTCCCGCTCGGCCAGGCCGGCGGTGCGCAACACCACCGTGACGTCGTCGTCGCAGTCCTCGCCGACCAGCGCCTGGAGCAGCCCGCGCACCGCGGCCCGCGCCTCCTCGACGCTCGCCGACGGGTCGACCGCGGCGCTCCGCCGGAGCAGGTCGGCCAGCGGCTGGAAGGCGCCCCCCTCGCCGTAGGGACGGCAGCGGCAGACCCAGAGCTGAGGGCGGCTCGTCGTGGGACTGCAGCTCGATCACGACCTCCTCGGCCAGCCGGCTCTTGCCGATCCCCGGCTCGCCGACGACGGTGACCATGTGCGGACGGCGGTGCTCGACCGCGCGATCGCACAGCGTCGTGATCAGCGACAGCTCACCCGACCGGCCGACGAACGGCCCCGACGACCGGCGCTGCCGGTACACGGTGGAGGGCGCGATGCGCTCGACGGCGTGAGCCGGGATGCCGCCCTCGCGACCCTTGAAGATCACCGTGCGCGGCTGGACGGTCTGGACCAGTGGCTGGAGCGCACGGAAGGTGCGGTCGCCGACCAGCACCTCGCCGGGCTCGGCCGCCTGCTGCAGGCGGGCCGCGACGTTGACCGCGTCGCCGGTGACCAGGAAGTCGCGGCCGATGTCGGAGCCGGTGGCGACGACGCCGGTGTTGACGCCGACGCGCAGGATCAGATCCTGCCCATGGCGCCGGGCGATGCCGGTCAGCCGCGACCGCATGCCGAGCGCGGCGCGGACGGCGCGCTCAGGGTCGTCCTCATGCGCCGTCGGCACGCCGAACACCGCCATGATCGCGTCGCCGATGAACTTCTCGACGGTGCCGCCGAACGACGCCACCACCTGGGACAGCTGGTCGTAGACGTCCGCCAGCAGCGCCCGCAGGGCCTCGGCGTCCATTCTGGTCGCGAGCTGGGTCGAGTCAGTCAGGTCGGCGAAGACGATCGTCGCCAGCTTCCGCTCCTCGCCACCGGCCACCGACACCGGCCGGCCGCAGCTCGGGCAGAAACGTGCGCCGTCGGGGATCGCCCCACCGCACGCCGGGCACGTGATGATCGGCATGTGCTAGGCGGTCACCCCCGCCGGCTTGGGCAGCGACTCGATCGCCCGCAGAGCCCGCTGGATCTCGGCCTCAGGCAGCTCGTAGTCCTCGAGCTCACCGTGGAGGTAGGCGTCGTAGGCGGCCATATCGAAGTGCCCGTGGCCGGAGAGGTTGAACAGGATCGCCTGCGAGGTGCCGGCCTCGTCGGCGCGGCGGGCGGCGTCGATGGCCCCCTTGATGGCGTGGGAGCTCTCGGGCGCCGGGATGATCGCCTCGGTACGGGCGAACGTCATCGCGGCCTCGAACACCTCGGTCTGCGTGAAGGCCTGCGCCCGGATCAGGTCGTCCAGCAGCAGCTGGGACACGATCGGCGCGGCACCGTGATAGCGCAGGCCGCCGGCATGGATCCCCGGCGGGATGAAGTCGTGTCCCAGCGTGTGCATCGGCACGAGCGGCGTCAGCCGGCCGGTGTCGCCGAAGTCGTATGCGAAGGGGCCACGGGTCAGCGTCGGGCAGGCAGCGGGCTCGCAGGCGATGATCTCGATGTCGGCGCCGGCGATCTTGTCGCGGACAAAGGGCAGCGCGAGGCCGCCGAAGTTGCTGCCGCCGCCGACGCAGCCGATGACGACGTCGATCCCGTCCTCCCCCGCTACGGCGAGCTGCTTCTGCGCCTCCTGGCCGATCACCGTCTGGTGCATCAGCACGTGGTTGAGGACGGAGCCCAGCGAGTAGCTGGTGTCCTCGCGGGTCGCGGCGTCCTCGACCGCCTCGGAGATCGCGATTCCGAGACTCCCCGGCGAGTCAGGGTGGGCGTCGCGGATCTGCCGGCCGGCGTTGGTGTCGGGCGACGGGCTGGGGACGACGTCGGCGCCCCACGTCTCCATCATGATCCGGCGGTACGGCTTCTGCTCGTAGCTGACCCGCACCATGTAGACCTTGCACTCCAGCCCGAACATCTGGCAGGCGAGCGCGAGCGACGACCCCCACTGGCCGGCCCCGGTCTCGGTCGCCAGGCGCTTGCGGCCGGCCTTCGCGCTGTAGAAGGCCTGCGGCACGGCGGTGTTCGGCTTGTGCGACCCGGCGGGCGAGACGCCCTCGTACTTGTAGTAGATGCGGGAGCCGGTGCCCAGCGCCTGCTCGAGCCGGCGGGCGCGGTAGAGCGGCGTCGGCCGCCACATCCGGTAGACGTCCAGCACCTCGTCCGGCACGGCGACCTCGGGATCGGTCGAGACCTCCTGGAGGATGATGTCCATCGGGAACAGCGGCGCCAGATCGTCTGGCCCCACGGGCTCGCCGGTGCCCGGATGGAGCGGCGGCTGGGGCCGGTTCGGCATGTCGGCCGCGATGTTGTACCAGTGCCGCGGGATCTCGCTTTCCGGCAGCTGGATCTTGGTGTCGCTCATGATCGTCCTCTCGCCGTCGTGGGGGAGCCCTAGGATACTCAGACCCGCATGAGGATCACGACCTCCGCCGCGAAGCCCACCTCCGTCCAGGCCGATCTGCTGGCGGTCGCCGTGACCAAGCCGCTGGAGCTGTCCGGCGCCGTCGCCGAGCTGGACGAGGCGCTGGGCGGCGAGATCTCCCGCCTGGTCCGCGCCGGCGAGGTGAGGCCGGGAGCCGGCTCGCTGACGGTGCTGCACACGGAGGGCCGCGGAATCCGGGCCAGGCGTGTTGCCCTGGCGGGCATGGGGTCCGGTGGAAGGGCGGGCGACGACGAGCTGCGCAACGCCGCGGCGGCCGCGGCCCGCGCCCTGCAGCGCGCCCGCGGCACCCGGATGGCGATGGTGGCGGACATCCCCGGGTTCGACGCTGCGGAGGCGGCGCGCTGCGTGGTCGACGGCGTCGCAATCGGCACCTACCGCTACGACCGCTTCCGCACGCGGCGCGACCTCCCGCCGGTGCCGGCGTCGCTGAGCCTGCTGACGCCGGAGCGTGCCGTCGGCGCCGCAGCGCGGCGGGCGGGGCTCGTCGCCGCCGCCACGAACCGCGCCCGCGACCTGCAGAACGCGCCGCCGAACGTCCTCGGTCCGCAGGAGCTGGCCGACCGCGCCCGCGAGCTGGCCCGTGAGCATCCGGCGCTGCGCGTCCGCGTGCTCGACCGCCGCGGCCTGGAGCGGCGGCGGATGGGCGCCTTCCTGGCAACGGCGCAGGCGAGCAGCCGTCCGCCCCTGCTGATCGCCCTCGAGCACACGCCCCAGCGGGCGACGCGGCGCCGCGGGGAGGTTGTGCTGGGCATCGTCGGCAAGGGGCTGACGTACGACAGCGGCGGCTACAGCCTGAAACCCCGGAACTCGCTGGTCGGCATGAAGTACGACATGTCGGGCGCGGCCGCGGCGATCGAGGCGACCTCCGCGATCGCGGAGCTCGGCCTGCAGCTTCGCGTCGTCACCGTGGTCGGCGCTTGCGAGAACATGGTCGCCCGGGACGCGATGAAGGTCGACGACGTCGTCACCGCAGCCAACGGCAAGACGATCGAGATCACCAACACCGACGCCGAAGGGCGGCTGGTGCTGGCCGACTGCCTCCACTACGCGCGCGGCGAGGGCGCGACCCACGTGGTCGACCTGGCGACGCTGACCGGCGGCATCGTCACCGGGCTGGGCGACTTCCACGCCGGGCTGTTCGGGCGCGACCAGGAGTGGGTCGACCGGCTGATGGCCGCCGGCGAGCGCAGCGGCGACCACCTGTGGCCGATGCCGCTCCACGACACCTTCCGCCGACTCTACCGGTCGGACATCGCCGACATGGCCAACTCGGGGACGTCCGGTGCCGCGCAGCCCTGCTACGCCGCGCACTTCCTCTCGGAGTTCGCCGGGGACGGGCCGTGGGCCCACCTCGACATCGCCGGCACGGCCGACCTGACCCGGCCGCGCGACTACTACGCCAAGGGAGGCACCGGGTTCGGCGTGCGGCTGCTCGTCGAGCTGGCGGAGTCGCTGTGCTGAGCTACGACCTGTCGGACGAGCAGCGGCTGTTCCGCGACACCGTCCGCGAGTTCGCCGAGGGCGAGATCGGCCCGGTCGCCGAGGAGCTGGATCGCGAGGGGCGGTTTCCGGTTGAGCTCGTTCGCCGCGCCGCCGACCTCGGGCTGATGGGCATCCCGCTACCCGAGCAGTGGGGCGGTGCGGGCGCCGGCACCGTCTCGTATGCGATCGCCGTCGAGGAGCTGGCCCGTGTCGACAGCTCGTTCGCGATCACGGTCGCGGCCCACACGTCGCTGGGCACGATGCCGATCTACCTGTTCGGCAGCGACGAGCAGCGCGGCCGGTGGCTGCCCGATCTCGCCGCCGGCAGGGGCCTGGGCGCGTTCGGGCTGACCGAGCCGGGTGCCGGATCGGACGCCGGCGCCACCCGGACGGCGGGGCGGCTTGAGGACGGCGACTGGGTGATCGACGGGTCCAAGATGTTCATCACCAACGCCGGCACGGAGCTCTCGCGGTTGGTCACGATCACCGCCCGAACGGGCGACGACGAGATCTCGAACATCGTGGTCGAGAACGGGACGCTCGGGTACGACCAGTCGGCGCCGCTCAAGAAGATGGGCTGGCGCTCGTCCGACACGCGCGAGCTGACGTTCAGCGGATGCCGTGTCCCCGGAGGCAACCTGCTCGGGCCGCGCGGGGCGGGGTTCCGGCAGTTCCTGGAGATCCTGGACGGCGGCCGCATCAGCGTCGCCGCGCTGGGGCTGGGGATGGCGCAGGGCGCGTTCGAGATGGCGCTGCGCTACGCCCGCGAGCGCGAGCAGTTCGGGCGGCCGATCGGCCGCTTCCAGGCGGTGCAGTTCAAACTCGCGGACATGGCCACCGAGGTCGAGGCGGGCCGCAACCTGGTGCTGAAGGCGGCGTGGCTCAAGGACGAGGGCCGGGAGTTCGCGCAGGCAGCGGCCATCGCCAAGCTCTACACCGGTGAGCTGGCCCGGCGGGCATGCAACGAGGCGGTGCAGATCCACGGCGGCTACGGCTTCATGGACGAGTACCCGGTCAGCCGGTTCTACCGCGACGCCAAGGTGCTCGAGATCGGCGAGGGGACGAACGAGATCCAGCGGCTCGTGATCGCGCGCGGCCTGGGCCTGTGACGGCATTCCAATCGGTGCAGGTCGCCGGAACGGTGCTGGCGGTCGCGGTGCTGCTGGGGACGATCGCATCGCGGCTGCTTCCGCCCGGGGCGTGGCGCCGGAACGCGTGGGATCTGGCGATCGTGCTCGGCTGCGCGTCGCCGGTGCTGGCGCTGCTCGGCCCCTACCTGCAGGGTCGGATCTGGCCCGGCGCGGCGATCATCGCGGCCGGCTACGGCGGCTTCTTCCTGATCCGCACACGCCAGCTGCGTCGCGCCGACCGCGACGGGGTGCGCCGTCTGCTGGGGCTTGAGAAGAACGCCAGCTACGGCGAGGCGCTGAGCACCGCCGAGCGGATCGAGCCGCAGCCGCTGACCACGACCGGGCGCCTCGTGCTGGCGGCCGGCGCGGCCGCGGCGATCGTCGCCGGCATCGCGCTCGACCGCTTCGAGATCGCCGTCATCGCCCTGCTTCTGGGCGCAGCGCAGACGACCGTCAGCGGCACCTACCGGCGGTCGCTGGCCGCCAAGGTGCGCGCGATCGGCCACTGAGGAATCGGACCCGCGGTCTGGCCCGCCCATGTTAGTATCGGGCGTCACTACCACGGGAGGGTCGAGCGATGCATGCACGCGTCACACGGGTGCGCGGGAACTCCGAGACGATGGAGGCGGGCATCGCCCACTTCCGCGACACGCTGCTCGAGCAGCTCGAGCGCATGCCCGGGTTCCGCGACGCCGTGTTGATGATCGACCGCGAGCACGGGGACGGGCTCGCCATCACCATGTGGGACACCGAGGATGCAATGCGCCAGAGCGAGCAGGGCGCGGACGCGCTGCGGGCACAGTCGGCCTCGCAGATGGAGGCGTCGGTGAGCAGCGTCGAGCGCTTCGAGATCGTCGTGCAGTCGTCGGCTATCGCATCCGGGTGACCGGGTAGCCCTGTTCCCGAATCAGTCCGACCATGTGCTCGGCATGCGCCTCGTCGCGCGTCTCCATGATCACCTCGATGCCTGTCTCGGCAACGGCGACGTCGACGCTCTCCCTGTGATGTGACACCGCCAGCACGTTGGTGTGCGCGTCGGCGATCACCCCGAGCAGCTTCATCAGCGCTCCGGGCCGGTCGATCAGCCGCGTGCGGATCACCAGGTACCGGCCCTGATTGGACAGGCCGAAGCGGATCACCTGCATCAGCAGCGGCGTATCGATGTTGCCTCCGGAGAGGACGGCGACGGCGCGGCGCGCGGTGATCTTGCCTGACAACAGTGCCGCCAGGCCAACGGCCCCCGCGCCCTCGACGACCGACTTCGTCCGCTCCAGCAGATGGACGATGGTCTGACCGATCTCAGCGTCGGTCACCGTGATCACGTCGTCGACCAGGTCGCGGATGATCGGGAACGTGATCTCCCCCGGTCGCTTGACGGCGATGCCGTCAGCGATCGTCTCCGTCTGCCGCACCGGGTGGATCTCGCCGTGCTCGAGCGATGCGACGTACGGCGCACAGCCGGCAGCCTCGACGCCGATCACGCGGATCTCCGGCCGCAAGGCCTTGACGGCCGACGCGATGCCGGACAGGAGGCCGCCCCCGCCCAGCGGGACGACCACGACGTCGGCGTCCGGCACGTCGTCGAGGATCTCGAGGCCGACCGTGCCCTGTCCGGCGATCACCGCCTCGTCGTCGAACGGGTGCACCAGGGTCTTGCCGTTGCGGCCGGCCTCGGCGCGGGCCGCCTCGACCGCGTCGTCGACGCTGTCGCCGGACAGTTCGACCCGGGCGCCGTAGCCCTCGGTCGCGCCGATCTTGGCCAGCGACGCCGAGTGCGGCATGTAGACAACGGCGGGAACGCCGGCGGAGCGGGCCGCCCAGGCAACGGCCTGCGCGTGGTTGCCGGCCGACGGGGCGATCACACCCGCAGCGCGCTCGGCGTCCGACAGCGACTGGATCTTGGTGTACGCCCCGCGGATCTTGAACGCGCCGGTCTTCTGCTGGTTCTCGAACTTCAGGAACACATCGCAGCCCGCCCACTCCGAGAACGTGTCGGAGCGGTGCACCGGCGTGCGGTGGGCGACGCCGCGGAGTCCGTCCGCCGCCGCCTTGATCCGGTCGAGTGCCACCATGATGAGGGCGAACAGTACCCGCTCCGCGAATCGTCGGCGGCTTCCGATACGCTCCGCCGGTGGCCACGCCCGAACCGCTCTACGTCTTCGTCGAGATTCCCAAGGGCAGCCGCAACAAGTACGAGTACGACCCCGAGGTCGGCCACGTCGTGCTCGACCGCACGCTCTGGACGAGCGTCGTCTACCCCGCGGACTACGGCTTCATCATCGACACGATCGGACGCGACGGCGATCCGGTCGACGCCCTGGTGCTGGTCGCCGAGCCGACGTTCCCGGGCTGCGTGATCCCGGTCGAGCCGATCGGGGTGTTCGAGATGACGGACGAGAAGGGCGAGGACGACAAGGTGCTGTGCGTGCCGTTCAAGGACCCCAAGTGGAGCCACATGCACGACATCGGCGACATCCGGGACTCGCTGCTGGACGAGATCGGCCACTTCTTCGACGTCTACAAGGATCTGGAGCATGGCGCCGACACCGTCGTCGGCGGCTGGCACGACCGCGCCTACGCGGACGAGGTCGTCGCCGAAGGGCGGCGGGTGTTCCTGGAGCGCGCGGAAGCGGACGCGTCGTAGGCGCCGTCAGGCGTCGGGATGCATCCGCAGCACCCGCTCGGCGATCTCTCGGGTCGCCGTCAGCGGATCGACCCGCCGCTCGTTGACGTCGTCCAGCAGCCGCTTGACCTCGTCGTCGCGCTCGATCGCCTGGAGCAGCCGCCGCCGCACCTGCGACACGGCGACCGCGACCACCTCGTGCTCGACGCTCCGCCGCCGCCGCTCGGCCAGCCCGCCTGCTGCCAGGTGCTCGCGGTGGCGGGTCACGGCGTCCCACAGGTCGCCGACGCCCTCGCCGTTGATCGCCTCGGTCTCGACGATCGGCGGCTTCCATGCGCGCCGCTCGCCGAGCGACAGGATCGAGCGGATCTCCGACCTCATCGTCCGCGTCGCCGGATGGTCGGCCTTGTTGATGACGATCACGTCGGGGATCTCCATCACGCCCGCCTTCAGCGCCTGGATCGAGTCGCCCGACCCGGGCTGCAGCACGAGCACCACGGTGTCGGCGACGGACGCGACCTCGACCTCGCTCTGACCGACGCCGACGGTCTCCAGCAGCAGCACATCCTTGCCCGCCGCGTCCAGCACCAGCAGCGCCTGCAGCGTCGCCTCGCTGACGCCGCCCAGGTAGCCGCGCGTGCTCATCGACCGGATGAACACGCCGGGATCGAGGAAGTGGTCGGTCAGCCGGATGCGGTCGCCCAGCACCGCGCCCTGCGTGAACGGGCTCGAAGGATCGACGGACACGACCCCGACCGTCAGATCGGTCGAGCGCAGGTGCCCGACCAGCGACGCGATCAGGCTCGACTTGCCGACGCCGGGAGGACCGGTCAGGCCGGCCAGCACGGCGCCGCCCGTATGCGGGAACAGCCGGCGCACGAGGTCCGATGCAACCGGGTCGCGGTCCTCCACCAGGCTGATCGCACGCGCGATCGCCCGCTTCTCGCCGGCCAGCACTCCCTCCGCCAGGGTCTCGGCGTCGGCCTCCCGGCGGCTCATCCCACCGCCTGCAGCACGCGACCGAGCGCCGCCACGCACATCGCGTTCTGCTCGGGCGTCCCGACGGTGATCCTGATCGACCGCGGGTCGCCGAAGCCGCCCAGGGGCCGGACGATCACACCCTCAGCCTCGAGCCGTCCCGCGACCGCCGGCGCATCGCCCACCTCGGCGGTCAGGAAGTTGCCATGGGAGACGAGCGGCTCCAGTCCGAGCTTGCGAAGATCGCGGGCGAGCTGCTCACGGCCCTCGGTGTTCGCGCGGCGGCGGCGTTCGATCTCGGCCGTGTCGCCGATGCTGGCAAGCGCCGCGATCTGGGCGAGCTCGTTGACGTCGAACGCCGGCCGCACCTTGGCGATCGCGGTTGCCACCGACGGCGCGGCGATCGCGTATCCGACCCGCAGGCCGGCGAGGCCGTACATCTTCGAGAAGGTGCGCAGCACGCACACGTTGTCGCGCCCGCCGTGCTCGGCGACCGCGTCCGGGTAGCTCGGATCCTCGACGTACTCGTGATACGCCTCGTCGACGACCACCAGGACGCGCTCAGGCACGGCCGCCATGAACGCCGCCAACTGCTGGCGGCCGACGATGCCGCCGGTCGGGTTGTTGGGGTTGCAGACGTAGGCGATCCGCGTCCGCGGGCCGATCACGCCCAGCAGCGCGTCGAGGTCGTAGCTGGAACCGCGGAGCGGCGCCACCGCGACGGTCGCGCCCATCTTGCCCGCGGCCACCCGGTACGACACGAAGGACGGCCAGCACAGCGCGACCTCGTCGCCGGCGTCGAGGAACGCGGTCGACAGGTAGCCGACGAGCGCGTCCGCCCCGTTGCCAAGCGCCACACGCTCGACGGGGACGGCGTGACGGGCGGCCACCGCCTCGCGCAGCTCGTAGCCCAGCTCGGGGTACCGGTTGAGACCGGCGGCGTGCGCGGCGATCGCCTCCAGCGCCGCGGGGAACGGCCCCAGCTGCCCCTCGTTGGAGGCCAGCTTGACCACCGGCCGGTCGCCCAGCTCCCGCCGCACATCGGCCGCAGGCCTTCCCGGCTCGTAGGGAACCAGCCCGGCGATGGCGTCACGTTCCCTCGGTGCCCCCATGGGCTGGATAGAGTACCAGCCACCCGATGGGCACTCGCGAGATCGGCATCTTCGCGCTCGGCACGGTCCTCGCGCCGGGCGAGCTGCTCCCGCTCCACATCTTCGAGGAGCGCTACAAGCAGCTGATCGGAGACTCGCTGGAGACGGGTGACCCCTTCCTGCTGCTGTACTCCGACGACGACGGCACGCGCGAGCTCGGCTGCGCCGCGGCGGTGATCGAGGTGCTGCAGCGCTACGACGACGGCCGCATGAACATCGTGGTCGAGGGCGGCGACCTGCTGCGGGTGGTCGAGATGACCCGCGGCAAGGCGTACGCCACCGGGATTGTCGAGGACGTCGCCGACGACACCGCCGCCGGCGACGAGCGCGACGCCGCGCTGCAGCTCTACCGCACGTTCGCCACCGCCTCCGGCCTGGAGACCGAGGACGACGATCTGGAGAGCCACGAGCGGCCGCTCTCCTACGTGATCATGTCCCGCGTCGACTTCCCGGCCGCTGACAAGCAGAAGATCCTCGAGATGCGCAGCGAGCGCGACCGGCTGATGGCGCTGGTCGAGCTGCTCGGCCGCGGTCTCCAGTCGATCCAGCAGATCGAGCAGATCCGCAAGCGCGCGCAGACCAACGGCAAGGTCCCGCACGGGTGACGACCGGCGGGGCGGCCGCCGTGCGCGGCGCCCATCGGCATCCGATGGCGGCGCTGGTCGTCGCCAACCTGGTGTACGCCGGCGCGTTTCCCGCCAGCGAGGTCGCGCTCCGCGAGCTCGGGCCGATGACGCTGGCCGGTCTCCGGTTCCTGGTCGCAGCGCTGCTGCTGGCGCCGGTCGCCCTGCCCGCCCTGCGGCGCATCACGATGGCGCAAACGCTCCGCCTGCTGTCCATCGCCGCGCTCGGGCTGTGGCTGCAGATGGTGCTGATCTACTACGGCATCGACCAGGCGAACGGTGCCATCGCGGCCATCATCGTCGGTCTCGAGCCGGTGATGATCGCGCTCTGGGCGGCGCTTCTCCTGCACGAGCGGTTCGGCGGCCGGCGTGCCGCCGGGCTGACGGTCGGCCTGGCCGGCTCGCTGCTGGTCGCCGGCGTCGGCCTGCAGGGCGGCGCCGGGCCGGGCGGCGTCGCCCTGCTGCTCGGCACCGGGCTGTCGTTCTCCTGGTACACGGTGGCCAGCAAGCGCCACCTTCCCCGTCACGGCGCGCTCGAGCTGACCGCCCTGATCAGCCTGCTCGGCGCCGTCGTCTCGGTCGTGCCGATGATCGTCGACGTGACCGTGCTGGACGGCTGGCGCGACCCCGGCGCGCTGACCTGGGCGACCGTCATCTACCTGGGCGCCGGCAACAGCGTGATCGGCTACATCCTCTGGAACCGAGCCCTGGCCGGGCTGCCCGCGGCCGCCGTCGGCGCGTCGCTGTACGCCCAGCCGGTGCTCGGCGCGGGGCTCTCGTGGGCGCTGCTGCGCGACCCACTGCCGCCCACGTTCCTGCCGGGCGCTGCGCTGGTGCTGCTCGGCGTCTGGATCGCAACCCGCCCGGCGGGCGCTCAGAGAACGATGCCGTAGCAGTCGCGGCGCGGATCGCCGGCCGCGTCCAGCGAGCCGTCCGCTCCGACCGACACGGCGTTCGCGCCGCCGAAGTAGAGGTTCAGCCCGCCGAACGTGACCGGCCGCTCGCCCCATCGCTCGAGCTCGTCCACCACCGCCGCGTCGATACCGCCCTCGCAGTCGAGCCTGTCGCCCTCGACGTGAACGCGGGGGAACGACACCGCGTCCCTGAGTGACATCCCGTGCCGGATGACGTTCACGATCACCTGCGTGATCGCCGAGCGCAGTCGGTTCGAGCCGCTCGACCCGACGACCAGCTCGAGCCGGCCGCCGCGCTCGACCATCGTCGGCGCCTGCATGCTGGTCAGGCGGTTGCCCGGCGCCAGGTGGCGACCGGCGACGAGATCCTCCTCGCCCAGCATGTTGTTGAGGTGCAGCCCGGTCCCCGGCACGATCACACCCGAATGACTGCCATTGGATGCGGTGAAGCCGACGGCGTTGCCTTGATCATCAACGACCGAGATATGCGTCGTCCCGTGGTCGGACGGGATCGCGGCGGCCGCGACGGGCCGCCCCTCGAGCGCCCGGTCGACGCTCCGCCGCCCCGCCTCGACCGCCTCCGGAGCCAGCGCGTGGCCGGCCAGACCGCCGCGGTGCAGCCGGCGGGCGAACTCCGGCCCCCGCAGCCGCGCGGCGGCGCGCATCGTCTCGGCCAGCGCGCGCAGGGCCGGCGCCGACCCCGGCTCGCCCGCCGGGCGCGCGGCGGCCAGCACCGCCAGCATGTAGGCGATCAGCACGCCGCCCGAGGACGGCGGGCAGTTGGTGCGCAGCGCATGGCTCTCGAACGACCCGGCCAGCGGTCGCCGCCACACCGGGCGGTAGGCCGCCAGATCGGCCATCGTCAGCTTGCCGCCAAGCCGTTCCTGGTCGGCAACCATCGCCCGCGCGAGGGAGCCCGTGTACAGCTCGCCTGGGCCGCGCTCTGCCAGCAGCTCGATGCTGCGTGCAAGCTCGGGCTGGCGGATCACCGTGCCGACCTCGACGAACCGGCCGCTCGGCGAGAACAGCTCCCGGCTCTCCGGCAAGCGCGTCAGGATCGCCTCGATCGCCGCAAACACGCGCTGCTGGCCGGCGTTGGTCGGGACGCCCCGGTCGGCGGCCTCGGCCGCCGGCAGCAGCAGCGAACGCCAGGGCAGCGAGCCGTATCGCCCGTGCACGGCCGCCATCCCGGCGACCACGCCTGGCACGGCGCAGGCCGCGGGGCCGGCGTGGAAGACCTGCGTGGTCTGCTGGTCGAACGGCACCAGCACCTCGTCGACCGCGGTCAGGCGCCGCCCCGGCGGCAGGTCGCGGCCGGGGATGGAGGTGAACGCGTCGAGCAGCGCCGGAGCGCGGCCGCGCGCCGGGCGGACGAGGAAGAACCCGCCGCCGCAGGGCCCGGTCAGGGGCGGCTCGGCGGCCCACGACATGGCCGCCGCCGCCACCGCGGCGTCGACCGCGTTGCCGCCGCTCGACAGCGCCTCCGCGCCGGCGCGGGCGGTCAGCTCGTGGCCGGCGGCGATCGCTCCGTTCACCGGGACGGCCCTACCGCACGAAGCTGGGCGGCTCGAGCAGATCGTCCGGCGGCGCCGGCGTCCGATCGGCGGGAGCCGCTCCGGGACGCCTCGCCGGGGCAAGCCCTGGCGAGGCGAAGCCGGTGGCAACCACCGTCACCCACATCTGCCCGGCCAACTGCTCGTCGACCGACGCGCCGAAGATGATGTTCGTCTGGTCGTCCGCGGCGGCGCGCACCACCTCCGCCGCCTCGTTCACCTCGTGCAGCGAGATGTCCGAGCCGCCGGAGATCGAGAGCAGGATGCCGCGCGCACCATGCACCTCGTGGTCGATCAGCGGGCTGTGGATCGCTCGGGTCGCCGCCTCGCTCGCCCGGTTGGGGCCGCTGGCCATGCCGATGCCCATCATCGCGGTGCCGGCATCCGACATCACGGCGCGGACGTCGGCGAAGTCCAGGTTGATCAGGCCGGGCAGCGTGATCAGGTCGCAGATCCCCTGCACGCCCTGGCGCAGCACGTCGTCGGCGACCTTGAACGCGTCCACCAGCGGCGTCTGTTTGTCCAGCACGTCGAGCAGGCGGTCGTTGGGGATCACGATCACGGTGTCCGATGCCGCGCGCAGCGCGCCGACGCCCTCGCGGGCCTGGGTGGCGCGGCGCGTGCCCTCGAACCCGAACGGTGACGTGACGATGCCGACCGTCAGCGCGCCCACCTCGCGGGCGATCCGGGCGACCACAGGCGCGGCGCCCGAGCCGGTGCCGCCGCCCTCGCCGGCGGTTACGAACACCATGTCCGAGCCGCGCAGCACGGTCTTGATGCGGTCGTAGGAATCCTCTGCGGCGACGCGGCCGACCTCCGGGTCGGCACCCGACCCGAGGCCCTGCGTCTGCTCGCGGCCGATGTGGATCTTCGTCGTGGCGTCCGACATCTGCAGCTGCTGGATGTCCGTGTTGACGGCAATGAACTCGACGCCGGTGAGGTCCGCCTCGATCATCCGGTTGATCGCATTGCAGCCGCCGCCGCCCACGCCGACGACGCGGATCACCGCCATGTACGGCTGGTCGTCCGCGCGCGGGATCCGCTTCTCGGGATAGCTGTCGGAGTCGGGCAGGTCGATCAGCTTCGGGCGCTGCGGTGCGGGCTCGGCCTTGGCGGGGCGCTTGCGCGCGGGCGCCTCGGCCGGCTCCTCCTCGGGCTCGGCGCGGCCCGCGGCCGACTCCGCCGTCGACTTGAAGAGCTGGGCCAGCGGCCCGTCTCGCATGCTATGCCGTTTTGCCATTGCGGAGCACCTCCCCCGCCAGATCCCGGTACGCACGAGCCGCCGAGCCCTTGGAATCGTACTTGAGGATCGAGGTGCCCTTCACGGGCGCCTCGGCGTAGCGGATCGTCTTGCGGATACGGGTCTCGAACACCAGGTCGCCGAAGTTCTCCTGGAGGATCTCGATCGCCTCGCGCGCGTGCAGCGTGCGGCCGTCGAACATCGTCGGCAGGATCCCCTTGATCCGGACATCGGGGTTGAGGTTGTCACGGATCATGGTCAGCGTGTTCTCCAGCTGGATCAGGCCGCGCAGCGCCAGGTATTCGCACTGCACGGGAACGATCACGCCGTCGGCGGCGGTCAGCGCGTTGATCGTCAGCAGGCCGAGGGACGGCGGCGTGTCGACCAGCACGAAGTCGTAGGAGCCGCGCAGCGGCAGGATCGCCTTCTGCAGCGCGCGCTCGCGCCCGATCATCGAGGACAGCGCCAGCTCGGCGCCGGCAAGGTCGATGCTCGACGCGGCGACGTCGATCTCGCGGTGCTGGATGACCTCCTCGAGCGGTGTCTTGTGCACCAGCACGTCGAACATCGTCCGGTCGAGATCCTCGGGATCGATCCCCTGGCTCATGGTCAGATTCGACTGCGGGTCGAGATCGACGGCGAGCACCCGCTTGCCGCGTTCTGCGAGCGCGACCCCCAGGTTGAGCGTGGTCGTGGTCTTCGCCACGCCGCCCTTCTGGTTTGCCAGGGCGATGACCTGCCCCACGGGACCTCCTTCGACGACCGTCATGTAGGGCCGTGGCCGTTCGCCGACCGCGATCCCCAGAGCATTCTCCATCGAGCTCATCGCGATGGCATTCGCCCAGCGCCAGTCTAATCCTGCACGGCGGCTTGACGGGTTGCGCGCGCCGCGGCGATCCGCTCGCACGGCATCGGGTGCGACGCCGTGAGGGCGTGCCACAGCCGCGGCGGCCGCAGCTCTGACAGATTCTGCGCGCACAGCCGCTCGAGCGCACGCGCGAACACCTCGCCGCGGCCGGTGACCCTCACCGCGTACGCGTCGGCCGCGCGCTCGCGGCGGCGGGAGTACCAGCCGCCGAGCGGCGAGGCCAGCGCCGACGCGACGGAGAAGCCGAGCACCAGAGCCGGCAGCGAGTTCAGGTGCCCGGCGCCGTCCGGCGCCCAGGCGGCCACCGCCAGCGCCGCGCCGGCCACCCCGACGCCCAGGCCGATCGCCGAGAAGGCGAGCAGCCGCCACGGATCGCCGTGCACGTGGTGGCCCAGCTCGTGGGCCAGCACGACGCACGTCTCGTCGATCCGCTCGTCCTCGTCCGCGTCCTCCGACAGGGTGTCGCCGACGTAGATGCGCCGCGTCGGGCCGATTCCGGCGACCATCGCGTTGCCGGCGCTGGTCTTCTCCCCCAGGTGCAGCACGCGCAGCTCGCGGACGGCGATCCCCGCCGTGCGCACCGTCTGCCAGAGAGCGTCCGCCAGCGGCCCGTCCGGCAGTGGCTCGCTCTTCAGGAACAGCGGCAGCAACAGCACCGGGAAGAGCAGCGACAGGGCGGCCGACAGCAGCAGGCCGCCGGCCCACACCCACACCGGCCACCAGTCGTCGGAGGCCCGCTGGAGCACCAGCACGCCGGCGGCGGCCAGGCCGCCGAGGACGAGCCCGACCGCGAGCCCCTTGGCCCGGTCCGCGAGCCAGCCGCCGGCAGTCTGCCGGGACAGGCCGTGGGCGCGTGAGAGCCGCCAGCCGGCGTACGCGAACGGCAGCGACGCCAGCACCGGGACGACGACCAGCGCGGTAAGGCTGCCCCAGCCGCCCAGGCTGCCGGCGGCGGCGGTGATCGCGGCCAGCACGACCAGCGAGACGACTCCGTCCGCGGCGCCCAGCAGCCGCCGCTCCCGACCATAACGGTGCGCCTCTGCCTGGCGGAGCGGGTCGTCGCCGTCCACTACTGCGCCCGCAGCAGCTCCCGGGCGATCACCAGCCGCTGGATCTGGTTCGTGCCCTCGTAGATCTGCGTGATCTTGGCGTCCCGCATCATCCGTTCCACCGGGTACTCCTCGATGTAGCCGTAGCCGCCGAGGATCTGCACGGCGTCGGTGGTCACGTCCATCGCGCAGTCCGAGCAGGCCAGCTTGGCCATCGCCGCCGCCCGCGTCAGGTCCGGGCCGTCGACGCCCTCGTCGAGCATCGTGCCGACGTCGTACAGCAGCCCGCGGGCGGCCTCGACCTTGACCGCCATGTCGGCCAGCATGAACTGGATGCCCTGATGCTGGGCGATCGGCCGGCCGAACGTCTCGCGCTCCCTGGCGTAGCCGACCGCGTAGTCCAGCGCCGCCTGGGCGATTCCCAGCGCCTGCGCGCCGATCCCCGGCCGCGACCGGTCGAGCACGCGCATCGCCAACCGGAACCCGCTGCCCTCGTCCCCCACGAGGGCACCGGCCGGAACACGGCAGCCGTCGAACACCAGCTCGCCCGTGGTCGAGCCCTTGATCCCCATCTTGGGCTCGATCCGGGCGACCGAGAACCCGGGGGCGTCCTGCTCGACCATGAACGCCGAGATCTCGTCGCCCGTGCGGGCGAACACCACGTACGTGTGGGCGACGCCGGCGTTGGTGATGAACCGCTTGGAGCCGTCGATCACCCAGTCGTCGCCGTCCCGGCGGGCGGTCGTGCGCATCGCCTTGGCGTCGGAGCCCGACCCGGCCTCGGTCAGCGCGTAGGCCGAGATCCACTCGCCGCTCGCCCAGCGCGGCAGGTAGCGCTCCCGCTGCTCCTCGCTGCCGGCCAGCTGGATCGCCGCCGCGCCCAGCGACTGCACCGCCAGCACCAGCCCGACGGTGGCGTCGGCGTACGACAGCTCCTCGACGGCGCGCAGGAAGGTCAGCGTGCCGGTGCCGGTGCCGCCGTGCTCCTCGCCGAAGCAGAGTGCGAAGACGCCGTTCTCGCGAAGCAGCTCGACGGCGCCCCACGGGAACTCCGCCTGCTTGTCGACCCGCGCGGCGTCCGGCGCGATTCGGCCGCGCGCCAGCGTGCGCACGGTGTCGACCAGCATCTCCTGCTCCTCGGACTGGCGATGGCGGATGCTCACGTCTCGATCAGCTCCTCGTTGGCGGTGGTGATCGTCTCGAACCCGTCGGCGGTGACGGCGTACATGTTCTCGATGCCGACCGCGCCGCGGCCCGGGAACACCATCTTCGGCTCGACGGCGATCACGTGCCCCTCGGCGATCGGCTCGTCGAAGCCGGGCGCCAGGATCGGCAGCTCGTCGATCTCCAGGCCGACGCCATGGCCGAGGAATCGGATGCGCTGCGGCCCGAAGCCCATGAAGTGCTCCTCCAGGCCGGCGTCGGCGGCCATCTCGGCCGACCGCTCGTAGAGCCGGGCAGGCACGGCTCCCGGCCGCAGCTCGGCCTCGGTGGCACGCAGGATCTCGACGCACACGTCGTAGGCGCGGCGCAGGTCGCCGGCCAGGCTGCCGACGGCGAACGTCCTGGTCTGGTCGGCCAGGTAGCCCTCGTGGCCACCGACCAGGTCGGCGATCACCGGATCGCCCGACCGCAGCAGGTGGCCGTCCGGCCCCTTGCCGAGCACCGGGTTGGGGCCGGGGCCGCACAGCGGCGAGTCGGAGTAGCCGGCCACCGCGCCGCTGGGTCCGCCCAGCACCTGGCCGTAGTGCATCTCCTGGTTGAAGCCGCGGAACCGCAGCTGCCCCTGGTGTCCGCCCAGCCGCAGCAGTCTCTCGACCTCAAGTTGAACCTTAGACTCTGCCGTGCCCTCGGACAGCAGGCCGGGGATCGCGTGGGCCGCGTCGCGCACCTGGCCGGCGGCGACCCGCATCCGCTCCAGCTCCCACGGCGACTTGACGGAGCGCACGGCGCGCACCTGAGGCGCGCAGTCGTCCAGGGTGCGATCGGCCATGCGCACCTGGTATGTCCGAAAGCGCGCGGCCGGCAGGACGTCCAGTTCGAAGCCGATCCGCGTCCCCGCGCCCAGCCCGCGCTCGGCCAGCCGGCCGTCCAACTCGGACAGCGATGCGATCGGCTCGATCGCCCGGAGCGGCGACTCGGCGCGCGCCCGCTCGAGCACACGGCGGACGAGCAGCACGGGCTCGCCGGCGGCCGGCACCACGAGGTGCGCCTGCTGGTTCGTCCCGGTGAAGTAGGCGAGATCCGTGTGCTGGACGATCACCGCGCCGTCCAGGCCGTCCGCGCCGAGCGCCTCCTGCAGGCGCCCGATGCGCCGGTCGATCTCCTCAGCCGGGATCACGGCGGTTATCGTAGTCGGCCGTGATCCTGCACAACGGCCCGATCTACACGATGGATCCGCGCCTGCCACAGGTGTCCGCGCTGGCGGTGGCGGACGACCTGATCGCCGGGGGCGTCGACGTCCGCGAGGGCGAGGTCGACACCGTCGGACACGAGCGGCTCGACCTCGACGGGCGCTGCGTGCTGCCCGGCTTCACCGACAGCCACGCCCACTTCCTGGAGTGGGCGCTCGAGCGCGGCCGGCTGGAGCTGACGCACTGCGCCAGCCGCGCCGAGGCGCTGGCGGCGATCGGGGCGGCGGAGCCGGGAGACGGCTGGCTGCTCGGCCACGGCTGGCTGTCAGCGAAGTGGCCGGACGGCGAGCCGACCGCCGCGGCGCTGGACGAGGTGACGGGCGAGCGGCCGACGGCGCTGTGGGCGCACGACCACCACACGCTCTGGGTGAACAGCGCCGCGATGCGGGCGACCGGCGTTCGAAGCGACGACGGCGTGTTCGCCGAGTGGGACTCCTGGCGGTTCCCGCTGCCAGAGCCGACGGCGGCCGAGCGCAGCCGCGCCGTGGTCGACGGCATGGCCGCGGCCAACGCCCACGGGGTCGTCTGCGTGCACGACTTCCAGCGGAGCGGCGGGCGGGACGTGTGGCAGCGGCTGGACGCCGATCGGCGGCTTCGGCTGCGCGTCGTCATGTCGTTCCCGCTGGACATGCTCCCGGCCGCCCGCGACCTCGAGCTGCGGGCCGGCTTCGGGTCGCGGATGCTGGCCGTCGGCCCGTGCAAGGCGTTCATGGACGGCACGCTCGGCTCGCGCACGGCGTGGATGCTCGACGGGTCGGGCGACCGGCTGCTGTCGTCGGACGAGCTGGCCGAGGGCGTGCGGGAGGCGGCGACGCTGGGCGTCCCGGTCGCGGTGCACGCGATCGGTGACGGCGCGAACCGTGCGGCGCTGGACGCGTTCGAGCGCACCCGGGATGTCTGGGAGGCGGCGGCGCTGCGCCCGCGGATCGAGCACGCGCAGTGCGTCGACGATGCCGATCTGCCGCGGTTCGCGGGAATCGGGGTGATCGCGTCGATGCAGCCGGCGATGATCCACTCCGACCGTGACGTCGCAGACGAGCGGTGGGCCGAGCGCGCCCGGGGCGCCTACCGCGTGCGCGACCTGCTCGACTCCGGCGCACATGTGATCTTCGGCGACGACGCGCCGATCGAGCCGCTCGACCCGCTGCGCGGAATCGCCGCCGCCGTCCACCGGACGCTGGATGCGCGCGAGGCGTGGCATGCCGATCAGCGGATCTCCGTCGCGGACGCGGTGATGTGCACGACGGCGGCCGCCGCGTACGCCGCCGGCGACGAGCGCCGCCGCGGCTGTCTGCTGCCGGGCCAGGCCGCCGACCTGGTCGTCCTCGACACCGACATCGTCGCCCACCCGGAGCGGATCGCCGACGCCGAGGTGGTCGCGACGATGGTCGACGGACGTTGGGTGCACGGCGCGCCGCCCTGGTGAAAAACGGGGTCTGACCCCGTTCTTACAGCAGCGGGAAGGTGACGCCGTCGAGCAGGCCGATCTTGTCGACGAGCACGCGGTGCGGCCCGCCGTGCAGGGCGGACGGCCGCTGGGGGGACGGCGTTGCCGCGTCACGGCAATCCGTCCCCCCGGGGCGCCGAATTCTGCGGATAAGAGATCGTCCGCAGGAGCTGCCCAAAGGGTACGTGAGCTCCGACACAACGGAAATACTCCATGCCGGACTGCACCCCATCACCCATCTCCTAACACTCTCGTCACGAGGTCTTGACGAACGGTCTGTAGCCTCGGCCGATGGCTCGGGACCTGGGGTCACCCGAACTCTGGGAAGCGTCGCGACGGCGGGCGTTACGCGGTCGTGAGTCGCTCCGGCGTCGGCAGCGGATGACACGCATGAGCGTGCCGCTGGTGATGGCGGCGGCCGCGACCAGCGTGGGCGCGCCCGCGTACGCGGCGGGTTCCAAACACGAGAGAACCGCGCGGGCAAGCACACGGACGCATCACGAGCGCATCCTGCGGCGTGGTGCCACGGGCCCCGACGTGGTCAGGCTGCAGCGAGCGCTCGGGATCACTGCGGACGGGATCTTCGGCCGCAACACCGAGCGCGCGGTGCTCGCCTTCCAGCGTTCGCACGGGATCCTCGTCGACGGCGAGGTGGGTCCGCAGACCTGGGGCACGATTGGCGCCGGATCCCGCGGTCATACAGGCGCGATCGTTCTGCGCCTGTATGACCGCGGGCCGGCCGTCGCAGCCGTCCAGCGCGCGCTGGGCATCTCGGCCGACGGCGACTACGGCCCGGTCACGGTGCGCGCCGTGCGCGCATTCCAGGGCCGCCACGGCCTGCGGGTCGACGGCCAGGTCGGGCCACACACCGCCGCCGCGCTGCACGTCCGGCTGAGCGGCTCGATCACGCAGTACCCGCACGGCGGCTCGTCCCACGGCCGGACGCACCATCGCCGCGCGACGCACCACGTCGCGCCGAGCTCGATCATCCTGCGGCTGTACGACCGCGGCCCCGCGGTGTCCGTCGTCCAGCGCGCTCTCGGCATCTCGGCCGACGGCGACTACGGCCCGGTCACGGTGCGCGTCGTGCGCGCATTCCAGGGCCGCCACGGCCTGCGGGTCGACGGCCAGGTCGGGCCACACACCGCCGCCGCGCTGCACGTCCGGCTGAGCGGCCCGGTGACGCAGTACCCGCACAGCCGCGGTGCTTCGTCCACGCCGTCGCATCACCACACCACGTCGGCGCCGTCCGGCGTCGGCGCCCGCGCGGCGATGCTGGCGCGCGACTACCTGGGCGTGCCCTACCGGTGGGGCGGCAGCTCGCCCTCCGGCTTCGACTGCTCGGGCCTGGTCTACTTCGTCTACGGCAGGCTCGGGGTCAGCCTGCCCCGCGTCACCTACAGCCAGTGGAACGCCGGCCGCCACGTCCTCCGAAGCGAGCTCGCGCCCGGCGACCTCGTCTTCTTCTACGGCCAGAACCACGTCGGCATCTACATCGGCGGCGGGCGCTTCATCCACGCACCGCACACCGGCACCTCGGTGCGCATCGATTCGCTCAGCGGCTGGTACTCGAGCGAGTTCGACGGCGCCGTCAGGGTCGGCTGAGCTCGCTCCGCGCGCGCAACGCGTTGCAGCGGTTGATCTCCGCGCCCGGCGGGACGGGTCCGGTGCAGTTCGCCGCCTGCACGGGACGGGGCGCCGCGTCCCGACCGCCCGACAGCACGGGCACGATCAGCAGGCAGAACGCGATCGCAACGCCTGCGGCCATCCGGCTCATCCGCTGGACGAGGACGTGTCGAGCTTGTCGATGAACGATCGCGACAGCCTGGCGTACGGGCCGTGCGGATCCTCACGCAGCACCTGCCGGAACTCGCCCAGCGCCTGCGTTGTCAGCCCGACCCACAGTGAGAGCAGGCCGACGTGGAACCGGATCTCGGTGTTGCCCTCGTCCTGCTGGAGCATCGGCCCGAGCTGGCCCATCGACGCCGCCGGGCGGTCCTTGTCGAAGCTCAGCACCGCCAGCGCGACCCTGGGCGAAACGGCCGTCGGTGACGCTTCGACCGCCTTGCGCGCCGCCTCGATCGCCTGCACGCGGTGCTCGCTGCTCGAGCGCGACGGCCAGCTGGAGCCAGGCGGCGGAGTCGCCGGGGTTGGCCGTGACGGTGGCGCGCAGATTGGCCAGCGACGGCCGCTCGGCCGGCGTGCTCGGCGGGAAGTACCACGGGTAGCCGCGCGGCATGTTGTAGTGCAGCGCGTTGTCGGCGCGCTCGCCGTAGAAGCCGTAGGGGTCGAGCTGCTTCGCGTGGCGCAGGTCGGCCTGGGCGTCCTTCGGGTCGCCCGCCCACAGCTCCGCCACGCCGAGATGGAACGCCACCACGGCATCGTCCTGGGGCAGCTCGCGCAGGGCATCGATCGTCGCCTGGCCGTCTCCCGGCGTATAGCCGGCGATCGCCCTGGCGACGGCGATCCGCACGTCGTCGGCCGGCAGCCGCTGCTTGGCGGCCTTGAGCTGGGCGTCGGTCGAGCCGTCGGTCGGCGTTCCCGGCAGGTCGAGCACCAGCGGCGGCCTGCCGTCGAGCGGCTTGCTGTCCGTCTCCGCACCGGACGCCGACCCCGACGAGCTGTCGAACGCCACCCACGCGCCCGCCGCCACGGCCGCGATCAACGCGATTCCAACGATCGCCAGCACGCGGCGGCCGGGGCCGGGAATACGCGCCTGGGGTACCTCGTTTGGAGAGATACCGGAATCGGAGTTTGGATCCATTCGCGGTAGACTGAGGAAGAACGAAAACGATCTCACCGGCGGGTTCGAGAGCCGGTTTGCTGTGTGAAGGGTAGGTGATGAGCGTGGTCTCGCACCGCGATCATTTGGCGGCGGTCAAGGAGCAAATCCGCGAACTGTCCACGGAGGACGCCGTGGCGCTGCGCGACGCGTCGTCCGCTCCGGTGTTCGTCGACGTCCGCGAACGCGACGAGTACGAGCAGGGCTTCATCCCGGGAGCCGTGCACATCCCGCGCGGCAACCTGGAGTCCCGCATCGAGCGCGCCGTGCCCGACCACGACACGCCGATCGTCATGTACTGCGCGAGCGGCAACCGCTCCGCGTATTCGGCCAAGACGCTCGCCGAGCTCGGCTACACCGACGTGGTCTCGATGGCCGGCGGCTTCTCGCGCTGGAAGCAGAACGGCCATCCGTGGCGCGTGCCGCGGACGCTGTCCCATGAGCAGGCCGAGCGCTACAGCCGGCACACGCTGATCCCCGAGGTCGGTGAGGAGGGCCAGCTCAAGCTACTCGACTCGAAGGTTCTCCTGATCGGCGCGGGCGGGCTCGGCTCGCCGGCCGCCCTGTACCTGGCTGCCGCAGGCGTTGGCACCCTGGGCATCATCGACGCCGACGTCGTCGACCGCTCGAACCTGCAGCGCCAGATCCTCCACACCGAGGACCGGATCGGCATGGCCAAGGTCGACTCGGCCGAGGTCGCGCTGAAGGCGCTCAACCCGGAGGTCAACGTCGTCAAGTACTCGGAGCGGATGGATTCGTCCAATGTGCTCGACGTGATCACCGGCTATGACGTGATCGTTGACGGCACTGACAACTTCCCCACCCGCTACCTGCTGAACGACGCCAGCCTGGTCGCCGGCATCCCGGTGGTGCACGGCTCGATCTACCAGTTCGAGGGGTCGGTCACCGTGTACAAGCCGTTCGAGGGGCCGTGCTACCGCTGCCAGTACCCGGAGCCCCCGCCGCCGGAGCTCGCGCCGTCGTGCGCCGAGGGCGGCGTGCTCGGTGTGCTGCCCGGCGTGGTCGGCCTGCTACAGGCGACCGAGGCGGTGAAGCTGCTGCTCGGCATCGGCACGCCGCTGATCGGCCGGCAGCTCCGCTATGACGCGCTGGAAATGGAGTTCGTCGAGCTGAAGATGCACCGGGACGCGAACTGCCCCGTCTGCAGCAAGGATCCGAGCGAGATCGAGTTCATCGACTACGAGCAGTTCTGCGCCATGCCGTCGCGTGCGGCGCAGCCCGCCAAGGAGGCCGTTGTTTGAGCACCGTACGCATGCCCCCAATCCTCCGCCAGGCCGTCGGCGGAGCCCGCGAGGTCGAGGCCAGTGGCGCGACCGTCCGCGACTTGCTGGACGATCTGACCGGCCGCTACCCTGCCATCAAGGGGCACCTGCTGGACGACAACGGTGAGCTGAACCGCTTCGTGAACGTCTACGTCAACAACGAGGATGTGCGGCTCGGAAACGGCCTCGACACCGGCGTCGCGGACGATGCCACGGTGATCGTGTTGCCGGCCATGGCAGGGGGCTCGCGCTAGCCATGGGCTGCCTCGAGCTGCGACGGGTTGCGGCGCTCTCCGCGGTGGGCAACACACCGCTCGTCGAGCTGCCGCAGATGTCGCCCAAGGACGGGGTTCGGATCTTCGCCAAGCTCGAGGACCAGAACCCGACCGGCTCGGTCAAGGACCGCGTCGCGCTCTCGATGGTCGAGGCCGCCGAGGCGTCGGGCGAGCTCGAGCCCGGCCGCCGGCTGCTGGAGCCGACCAGCGGCAACACGGGCATCGCGCTGGCCATGATCGGCAAGGTCAAGGGCTATCCGGTGTCGGTCGTGATGCCGGAGTCGGCAACGCCGGAGCGCGTCGAACTGCTGCGGATGTACGGCGCCGAGATCCTGTTCTCGCCCGGCGAGCTGGGGTCGAACGGCGCGGTTGCAATGGCCCGCGGCATCGCGGAGCGCGATCCCAGCGTCTACATGCCCTTCCAGTACGCGAACGAGGCGAACCCGTCTGCGCACTATTGCGGCACCGCGCTCGAGATCCTGGAACAGGTTCCGGACGGCCAGGTCGACGCGTTCGTCGCCGGACTCGGCACGGGTGGCACCCTGATGGGCAACGGCCGCCGGCTGCGCGAGGCCAACCCTGACGTGCAGATCGTCGCGGCGGAGCCGCTGCAGGGCGACCCGGTGATGGGCCTGCGATCGCTGGAGGACGGCTACACGCCGCCCATCCTCGACATCCGTGAGCTCGACCGCAAGGTGCTCGTGTCGAACGTCGAGGCGGTGCTCGCGCTGCGCAAGCTGCTCGAGCTCGAGGGCATCTTCGCGGGCGTCTCCGCAGGCGCGGCGCTGGCGGTTGCCCGCCGCATCGGCGCCGAGCTCGAGGAGGGCTCCAACGTCGTCACGCTGTTCGCGGACGGCGGCAGCAAGTACATGAGCGCAGGGCTCTTCACCCGGCCGATCGAGGAGCTCGAGCGGCAGATGGAGGAGCGCGTCTGGTGGTGATCCCGGCGGCGATGCGCGACGAGATCGTCGCGCACGCCAAGGCGGGGCTGCCCAACGAGGCCTGCGGCATCATCGCCGGCCTGGACGGCACGGCGCAGCGCTTCTTCCCCGCGGAGCCGGACGCGCCCAGCCCGTACTACTACCGGATCTCGTCCGAGGACCAGATCCGGATCATGAACGAGATCGACGACGCCGGCCTCGATCTGATCGGCATCTACCACTCGCACGTCGCATCGCCCGCGTACCCGTCGCGGACCGACGCCGAGCAGGCGTTCTGGCCCGAAGCGGTCTACGTGATCGTCTCGCTGGCCGGCGACGTACCCGAGCTCAAGGGCTACCGGATCGTCGACTTCGCGATCGACGAGGAGCCGCTCGAGTTCGCTCAACCGGCGTAGGCGTAGAGCCGGCGCGGGCCGTCAAGGCCCTTCAGCTCGAACTCGCCGCGGTCCTCGAAGCGCAGCCCCGCGCCCTCGGCGAGCGTCCGCACGACCTCGGAGACCAGCAGCTCGCCGGCGCCGGCCGCCGCCATCACGCGTGCCGCCTCATGGACGGCGACGCCGTGGACGTTCGCGCCGGCCATCTCCACCTCGCCGACGTGGACCCCGGCGCGCAGTCCCAGGCCCTGCGCCCTCGCCGCCTCGCAGATGGCCGCTCCGCAGCGCACCGCCAGCGCCGGCCCGTCGAACAGGGCCAGCATGCCGTCGCCGGTGACGGCTACCTCGCGGCCGTGGAACACCTCCAGCTGGGCGCGCGTCGCATGCAGGTGCACCGCCAGCGCCTCCCGCCAGACCGCATCGCCCATCGCCCGTGCGGTGGAGGTCGAGTCGACCAGGTCGGTGAACAGCAGGCTGGCGAGCACCCGGTCGCGGAACAGCGCGCGGGGGCCGACGAACGACCGCACCCCGCTCCACTCGTACATCACGCAGGGCTCGTCGCCGATCGTGTACCCGTCGTGGCCCGGCGGAACGTCGAACACGTCGTGGGCGGCGAACTCCATCTTCGTGCCGTCGCGAAGCTCCGCGCCCCAGCGGCCGGAGACAACCAGGCCGATGTGATGGGCCTCGCACCAGTCCCCGCCCCCAACGAGCGGCGCCATGTCACGTGACCAGACCCAGCCGGGCGCCTGCACGACGCGGGCGACCGTGTAGCCGCCGAGCTCGACGATGTCCTCCTCGATCAGCGGCAGCCGCACCGCGTCGTCGGGATCGAGGAAGCTCTTGCGCCGCAGCTCGGTCACGATGCGGCCGCGTCGACGTCCTCTGCAGGCGTCACGGGCACGATCGGCCGGCCCTCGAACTCCGTTGCCAGCGCGATCACGGTCTTCGTCCGCTCGACCGAGTCGAGCGCCCGGATGTCCCAGATGATCGACTCCAGCGCCCTTGTGGACTCGGCCCGCACCTTGAGCAGCAGGCTCTCCTCGCCGGCGATGTGATGGCACTCCTCGATCCACGGCATGGTGGAGAACAGCTCCTCCAGCTCACCGCGCGGGCCGGCCGCCTGCGACACGAAGATGAAGGCGGTGACGCCGGCGCACATCGCCTCCGGCGAGACGCGCGCGTGGTACCCGGTGATCACTCCGCGCGCCTCCAGCTTCTTCACGCGCTCGTGGACGGCGGCCGGCGACAGACCAACGTCGGCGGCGATCTGCGCGTAAGTGGCGCGCCCCTCGTTCTGGAGCAGCTCGATGATCCGCAGATCGGTTGCGTTGAGCTCCTTGGGCATACCGGAGCTTGCAACCTTACACTTCGCCCATGAGCATCGACGTACCCGAGGGCTGGGAGAACCGCGAGGGGGCGCTGCGGCGCCGCTACGAGTTCCCCGACTTCACGCAGGCATGGGCGTTCGCCAGCCGCGTCGCCGACCTGGCCGAGGCCGAGGACCACCACCCGGACATCTTCGTCACGTGGGGCGTGGTCGAGCTGGCCTGGGTCACGCACAGCGAGGGCGGGATCACCGACCGCGACTCGGCGATGGCCCGGCGCAGCGACGGCCTGCTCTAGTCGGCCGGCTGCTGCGACTGCTGCTCGACCGGCAGCAGCGTGACGTCGACCTGCGTGATCCGCTTGCCGTCGACGGCGCTGACCTCGAAGCGGGCGCCGCGCGCGGTGACCGAGTCGCCGACTCGCGGCGCGCGGCCCAGCTCGCCGAACACGAATCCCCCGATGCTGTGGTAGTCGTCGCCGGACAGCGTTGTGCCGAAGCGCTCGTTGAACTCGTCGATCGGGAACGACCCGCCGATCCGCACGCGCCCCTTGCCGATCCGCAGGACGCCGGACTCGGGCCGGTCGAACTCGTCGCCGATCTCCCCCACGATCTCCTCCAGCACGTCTTCGAGGGTGACCAGGCCGGCCACCGAGCCGTACTCGTCGACCACGATCGCCATGTGGTTGGAGGTCGACCGGAACTCCGCCAGCAGCTCGTCCAGCCTCTTCGTCTCGGGAGCGACGATCGCCGGGCGGATCAGCCCGCGGACGTCGGTGCGGTCGATGCCGTTGTCGTGCAACGCGACGAACAGGTCGCGCACGTGGAGGATGCCGAGTATGTCGTCCAGGTCGCCCTCGAACACGGGATAGCGCGTGTAGGGGTTGTCCAGCATCGTCTGGAGCATCTCGGGCACCGGCATCTCGACGTCCAGCGCGACCACGTCGGGGCGCGGTACCAGCACGTCCGCCGCATCCTTGTCGGCGAACTCGAAGACGTTGTGGAGCATCTCCTGCTCCTCCTCCTCGAGCACGCCCTCCTCCCGGCTGGCGCGGACGAGCATCTTCAGCTCCTCCTCCGAGTGCGCGATCCGGCCACGGGCGCCGGGCGGGAGGCCGAGCCACCGCAGGGCGACCTCGCTGGCCTTGATCAGCACCCAGATGAACGGCTTGAACACGGCATAGAACACGTCGATCGGCAGCGCCACGGCCAGCGCGACCCGCTCGCTGTGCACCAGCGTGAACGACTTCGGCACGATCTCGCCCACCACCACGTGGAAGAAGGACAGGATCGTGAACGCGAGGATCGCCGAGATGGTCAGCGAGACGCCCTGATGCCAGCTCTCCGGCAGCAGACCGAGCGGTGACTCGAGCAGGCTGGAGATGACCGGCTCGCCGATGGCGCCCAGCGCCAGGCTGGACAGGGTGATGCCGAGCTGGATCGCGGAGATGAACCGCGCCGGGTTCGCCTGCAGGCCCAGCACCCGGCGGGCGGATTTGCTGCCGTCCTCCGCCAGCTCCTGCATGCGCGTCCGTCGCGCCGTGACCAACCCGTACTCCGCGGACACGAAGAACGCGTTGCCCAGGACGATCAACACGACCGCTAGCAGCTCGAGTGCGGTCGTCATGCCAGACTGGTACTCGGAAGCTCGTCGCTCAAGCGAACCTCAGTCTATCAGCGGGTTCGGCGCGGCCCGGATCGGGCAGGAAACGGGCAACCACCGGCGAAGCCGGTAACCCGTCGCGGCAGTGCGAACGGTTGGGGCTAACGGATGGGCGTCCTGCTGCCGATATCCCCCTACGGTGGCATAAAGCTGCGACGAGTGGAGTACGTGTGAGCGAACCGATCACCTGTCTCATCTGCGACGACCACGAGGTGGTGCGCGAAGGCCTTCGGCTCTCGCTGTCGCGGTCCGAGAACATCAGGGTCGTTGGCGAGGCAGCCGACGGCAACGCTGCAGTCACGCTGGCCAAGCGCCGGCGTCCGAACGTCGTCATCCTCGACGTCCGCATGCCGGTCATGGACGGGCTCGCCGCCGCAAAGGCGATCGCGTCCGAGGTGCCGGAAACGTCGGTGCTGATGTTCACGGCATTCGCCGAGCGGAGCCTGCTGACGCGCGGCCTCGAGGCCGGCGCCAAGGGCTACATCCTGAAGGAGGCCCCCCACCAGACGCTGGTGCGGGCGATCCAGAAGGTGGCCGACGGTGACGGGTATGTCGATCCCGCGCTGATGCCCGCCCTGCTGAGCAAGGAGCGGGAGAACATGCTGACGGCGCGCGAGCGGGAGATCCTCCAGCTGCTCGCCGACGGGATGTCGAACGCCGACGTCGCAGGCAAGCTGTACATCAGCCAGGAGACGGTCAAGAGCCACGTGCGCCACATCCTCTCGAAACTCGAGGCGGACACCCGCACGCATGCCGTCGCCATCGCCCTCAGAACCAGCATCATCGACTAGCGGATCGGCCGGAGAGGTCGACCTGCGCCGCCGGCTGGTGGCGCAGGACCGCTTCCTGGAGGCCCTCGTCGGGAGCCTCCGGGCCGTCGCGTCCGGCCTCGACGGCCGCGGCGTGCTGGAGCGGGCGACGCAGCAGGCGCACGCGATGTTCGAGCCGGACGCCACCGTGATGGTGGCGCCTCCGCTGGGCGAGGACACGCTGCGGCCAGTGGCGGCCGCAGGCGTCGCGCTCGGCCCGCTCGCGGACGTGACGATCGAGGCCGGCGCGCCCGGCTCGCCGATCGCCATCGCCGCCCGCGACCTGGCGCCGGCCTCGGCACAGGTTGCCGGGAGCGAGGCCGACGGGCTGCTCTGTCACCTCCGCCCCACCGCCGTGCTGGCGGCGCCGCTGTCGGTGGCCGGCCGCCTGCACGCCGTGCTGGTGCTGCTCGACCTGGGGTCGGGCCGCGGGTTCGACGCCGCCGACGTCTCCCGGGCCGTGCTGTTCGCCGACTTCGCCGGCCAGGCCGCGGCCAACGCGGCGCTGTTCGACCGGGTCGATGCGCTGCTCTCACAGGCCCGCATGCGCGAGGCCGAGCGGGCCGAGCTCTCCCGCAGGGTGATCAACGCCGAGCAGGAGGAACGGCGGCGCCTGTCGGCCTTCCTCCACGACGGGCCGGTGCAGACCCTGTCCGGCGTGGGCATGATGCTGGACGCCGTCGAGGAGGCGATCGCCGAGGGACAGCCCGATGACGCCGTCCGCGTGCTGGCGACAGCCCGCAGCCGCCAGCGGGACGTCATCCGCTCGGTGCGCGAGCTCTCGTTCGTGCTCGAGCCGTGGACGCTCCGCGACCAGGGGTTCGACACGGCGCTGGGTGCGCTGGCCGATGGCTTCGCCTCGGCGCACGGGATCGCCGTCGAGATGGACGTGCCCGGCGTCGAGCTGCTCGGCGAGGAGGATCAGGTACATCTGTTCCAGATCGTCCGCGAGGCCATGCAGAACGCCCTCAAGCACGCCGGCTGCAGCACGATCCGCGTGTCCATCGCCGGGTCGGCCGAGGATGGACTGGTGGCCACGATCGCCGACGACGGCAGCGGCGTGATCCGCGAACCGGACGACGGGCTGCCCCACCACGGCATGGCCTCGATGCACGAGCGGGCCGCGATCCTCGGCGGGCGGCTGGACGTCGACGCCGTCCCCGGCGAGGGCACCACGGTGCGGGTGCTGATCGGGCCCGGGCGGACGAGGGGTGGCCGATGACCGGACCCGACCGCGATCTGGCGGAGCTGGCCGAGGCGCTGCGCTCGGGCCTCGAGCTGCGGGCGGTGCTGGCCGCGGCGAGCGTCGCCGCCGCCGGTGCGTTCGACGCGGAGGGCGCCGCGGCCTACGTGCTGTCGGACGACAGCTCGTCGATGGAGCTGGCGTACGGAGACGGTCCGCCGTCGCTGCCGCCGGCCGATGCCGAGGTGACCATCCACGACGGGCGCACCGTGATCCCGATGGTCAGTGCGAGGCGTGTCCTGGGGTGCCTGGTGATCGACGCGGCGGGCGACGAGGATCGAGTCGAGCGAGCCCGCCTGGTCGCCGCGGTGGCGGCGCAGGCCGTGCAGGCCGCGCGGCTCTGGGATTCCCAGGGGATCGCGGCCGCGGGCACGCTGGACGCGCTCACCGGCCTGCCCAACCGCCACGGGTTCGCGGGCGTGCTCGCCCGCGAGCTGGCGCGTGCGAAGCGCACGGGGGCCAGCCTCGCCGTGTCGGTGGTCGACATCGACGGGCTGGCACGACACAACGTGCAGAGCCATGCCGAGGGCGACCGGGTGCTGCGACTGGCCGCCGAATGCTTCTCCCGCGGCGTGCGCTCCTACGACTGCGTCTGCCGGATCGGCGGCGACTCGTTCGCGCTGGTGCTGCCGGGGATGAGCGCCGAGTCCGCGACGACGCTGGTCAGCCGCCTGGCGGCCACCTTCGCCGGCCAGGCCGCCTCGGGCACGACGATGACCGTGTCGGGCGGCGTCGCCTCCTTCCCCCAGAACGCCGGCAGCCAGGACGAGCTCGTCCAGCTGGCGCGGGCTGCGCTGCTCGACGCGCGCGCCGCCGGCGGCGGCCGCATCAGCGCCCACGAGCCGGACGGCCACCACGCACCGCCGCCGGACGCTCCGGAGCCATGCGCGCCGCGCGCCGTCAGCGCTGATGCCCGCGCGACCAGCGAGTACGCCGGCCTGCTGGCCGGCGAGCTCGGGCTCGACGCCGACCGCATCGAGCGGCTGCGCCTCGCCGCCTACGTGTACGGCACGGCCGACGCTGCCGGGGTGCAGGCCCGGGTCACCGCCGGAGCGCTGGACGGCGAGTCCGCCGAGTGGATCCTCGCCCGGTCGCGGACGCTGGACGAGCGCCCGCTGGAGACGCGGATCCTGCACACGGCCGACGCGTTCGTGCGGGCCGGCGGGCACACCTCCCAGGCCGGCGCAGGCCGGGCGCTGGCGGGGATGTTCGAGGCCGGCGGCGAGATCGACGCCGACTGCCTGCGCGCGCTCGAGCGGCTGCTGGCCGCCGACGCGGCCTAGCGCTCGCGACGGCGGCGCTGCGACTTGCGGCGTGCCTCGATCGCGGCCGTCGGCCGCTCGGTCGGCACGTGACCGGTGGCTGCGGCGGCAGCGGCCGACGGGGTCGGCTGAGGCGCCATCGGCCGGGCGGGCGTGGCGGTGCGCCGGCGGAAGAGGATCACGAACGCGATCAGCCCGACCACGCAGATCGTGCCGGCGACCCAGAAGTTCACCCGCTGGCCGAGGAAGATGTCCGCGGTGTCGATGCGCAGCGTCTCGATCGGAGTCCGCCCAAGACACCACAGGAAGACATACAGGGCGAACACGGTGCCCGCGGGGACACGGTTGAAGTAGCGGCGGATGAACCAGATCAGGATGCCGAACACGACCAGGTCCCAGAGCGACTCGTACAGGAAGGTCGGGTGGAACGTCGTCCCGGGCGGGTAGGGCGCCTGCGGGTTGTCGATCTTGACCGCCCACGGCAGGTCGCTGGGCTTGCCGTACAGCTCCTGGTTGAAGTAGTTGCCCCAGCGGCCAAGCGCCTGGGCGAGGATCAGTCCGGGTGCGAGGCAGTCGGCGACCACCCAGAACGGCACCTTCGTGCGCCGGCAACCGATCCACACGCCCAGGGCGCCACCGAGGATCGCACCGAAGATCGACAGGCCGCCGTTCCAGATCGCGGGCACCTGCGAGAAGTCATTGCGGAACACATCCCAGTCGGTGATCACGTGGTAGAGCCGCGCGCCGACCAGCCCCAGCGGCACGGCCCAGACGGCGATCGAGTAGACCAGCTCGGGATCGAGGTTGCGACGGCGGAACTCGCGGCGGGCGATCCAGCCGGCGATCAGGACGCCGAGGGCGAGCAGCAGTCCGTACCACCGGACATGGAACGGCCCGGCATCGACCAGGAACGGGTCGCCCGGGCTGGGGATCTCGAACAGCATGTCGGGTCGGAGGGTACCGCTCCGGGCGGCGAAGGGATGCGGGTTGGGGCGCACCGCAACGCACCCGGCATCCCCCAAAAGAGGGATACCCGGTCGTGGGCAGAATCAGTGTTCCCGGTTTCCCGATCTCACAGACGCAGGAGCTCCCCATCCGCGCCGCAGCCGACAACGCCATGCCCGAAGACGACGCCGCAACCGTACGCCCACTGCGAGCCGACCAGCTCGAGCCCGCGCTCCGCGTGATCGAGGCCGCCCAGCACCTGGCGGCCACCGGCGGGGATCTCAACGACACGCTCGCGGGCCTCGCCCGGCAGCTGACCGAGTTCATCGATGCCAGCGCCTGCCTGATCTCGCGAATCGACATGGAGCGCGGCACGGTCAACGACTGCGCGGGCTACGCGCGGCCGCCCCACCGCTGGGAGCGGACCGCCGAAGAGCATCCGCTGAGCGACTTCCCATGCACCGCCGGCGTCGTCGAAACCGGCGCGCCCTACACGTGCACCGCCAGCGACGCGGAGCCGACCGAGATGCGGCTGCTGGTCGAGCTCGGCTACCGCTCACTGCTGATGCTGCGGCTGGACGTCGACGGCGAACCGTTCGGGCTGATCGAGATCTACGACGAGCGGCGGCGCCGGTTCGAGCCGGGCGAGATCCGCCTGTGCTCGGCCCTCGCCGGCGAGGCGGGCGCGATGATCGCCCGGACGCGGATGTCCGAGCGGCTGGAGGAGGCGTACTTCGCCACGCTCGGCGCGCTTGCCGCCGCGCTCGAGGCGAAGGATGCGTACACCAACGACCACGCCAGCCAGATCGCCGAGCTCGCAGGCGCCGTCTGCGAGCGGCTGGGCATCCCGGCCGGTGAGGCGCGGATCATCCGGCTGGGTGCGCTGCTGCACGACATCGGCAAGATCGGCATCCCCGAGGCGATCCTCCGCAAGCCCGGCCCGCTGAGCGCTGAGGAGATGGCGCGCATGCAGGAGCACCCGGACATCGGCGCGCGCATCCTCGAGCCGGTCCCCTACTTCGCCGACCTGGTGCCGCTCGTCCGCTCGAGCCACGAGCGATGGGACGGCGGCGGCTACCCGGACGGCCTCGGCGGCCCGGCGATCCCGCTCGGCTCCCGGGTGATCGCCGTGTGCGATGCGTTCCACGCGATGATCGAGGACCGCGTGTACCGCAAGGCGCTGTCGGTGGAAGGCGCTGTGGCCGAGATCGAGCGGTGCTCCGGCACCCAGTTCGACCCGTCGTGTGCGGCAGCGCTGGTGGCGGTCGTCCGCGAGACCGGCTCCGGCCGGGTCGCCCGCGGCGGCGTCGTGCGCATCGCCAAGCGCCCCAGCTAGCGCGCGCTACGCGGTCGCCGGCTCGGGGATGTCGCTCGTGCGCAGCACCATCTCGGCGACCAACGCTGCGGCCAGCT
Source organism: uncultured Actinomycetes bacterium (assembly GCA_963720885.1). Taxonomy (GTDB): domain Bacteria; phylum Actinomycetota; class Thermoleophilia; order Gaiellales; family JAICJC01; genus DATLLN01. The sequence continues at coordinate 983,986 of CAVRGW010000005.1, forward strand.
GGCCGGCGCCGGCCAGAAACAGGACGCTGTGGACGCCGATCGGCCCGATCAGGAAGCCGGCCAGCAGGGCGCCGATCGGCGTGCCGGCGACGTTGATGCTGACAGTGATGGCGAATGCCCGGCCGTGCAGCTCGGGCGGCAGCGCGCGCTGGCGGATCGCGAACATCGAGATCACGAAGGGCGCGGTGGCCAGGCCGGCGATGCCCATGCAGATCATCCCGACCAGCAGGTCGGGAGCGAACGGCAGCACCAGCAGCGGCAGGCCGCCGAGCGCGGCGAATGCGACGGCATGCCGCGCATCCGATCCCTTCGGGCGGAGCGCGCCGTAGAGCAGCGCCCCGGCGATCGACCCGGCCGAGAGCGCCGCCCACATCCAGCCCGAGGCGCCCGGTGAACGGCCGAGCTGCTCCTCCGCCCAGACGGGCAGGGCGATCGTCAGCGCGCCGAAGCCGATGCCCGAGACCATCATCAACGCCATCGTGGCGCGCAGCTCGGGGTGACCGGTGACCGCGCGCAGGCCGTCCGCCGCGGCTGCAAGCACCGGCTCCTGGGCGATCGGCCGGCCCCGCGGCTCGCGGACGCGCCAGGCCGCGAGCGCGGCCAGCACGGTCAGCCCGGCCTGGGCGACGATCGCGAGCGGCGCCCCGGCGGCGGTGACGATGGCGGCGGCCAGGGCCGGGCCGATGACGAACGCCGTGTCGTAGGAGATGCTGTCGAGCGCGTTCGCCGGGTCCCACAGCCGGCGGGGCACGATCACCGGCACCAGCGCCCGGAAGCCGGGATTGGGCAGCGGGAAGGTGAGCCCGAGGCCGGCCAGCAGCACGATGTAGACGGCCGCCGGGGGATCGCCGAGCTCGCCGACCGCGACCACGGCCACCAGCAGCGCGGCGCGGATGAGCTGCGTCCAGACGATCAGCGGCCGCCGTGCCTCGACCCGGTCGAGCCAGGCGCCGATCAGCGGGCCGGTGGCGACGGCCGGGATCAGCTGCGCGGCAGCGCCCATTCCCGCGACCGCCGTCGAGCCGGTGCGCTCGAGCAGGTAGATGACGACGGCGACCTGGCTCATCGCGTTGCCTAACCGGGAAAGGAAGACGGCTCCGAGCAGCCAGCCGTAGCTCGGCACGGTCAGCAGGTCGCGATATCCGCGGGTTCCGCGGGCGCGATCGGTCATGGGATGCATGGTGCCATCGGCGCGCACCGCGTGCCGCAGTGCCGGTAGAATCGCCGCCGTGAACCGCACCGGGCCGAATCCGTTCCCGTTCGCCGAGACGTGGGAGTTCTCCCAGTCGGTGGTCTGCGACGGCGAGTTGGTGTTCACCGCCGGGCAGGGAGGCTTCGGCGAGGACGGCTCGGTGGTCGACCCGGACGACTTCGAGGCGCAGCTGCGCCAGGCGTACGCGAACCTCTCGAAGACGCTGGAGGCGGTGGGCGCGTCGCTGGACACCGTCGTCAAGATGACGGTCTTCATGGCGCGTGCCGAGGATTACGACACGTTCAAGCGCGTCCGCCACGAGCTGTTCTCGCCGCCCTTCCCGGCCAGCACCGCGGTGCTCGCGGGCTTCCTCTTCGACGGCATGCTTGTCGAGATGGAGGCTGTGGCGCGGGTCGGCGAGCGTCGCAGCTAGCCCGCACCTTCCGCGACACCTCCGCCACACCCTCCGCACCTGCGCGACATTTCCCCTCGCCCCGGGGTCAGAGCGGGGTCAGACCCGGGTCAGACCCCGCTCTCGCGACGGGGTCATGCGATCGCGCCGGCGGTCGCGGGCTTCGGGGTGGTTGAGCGGCGACGTGTCACGGCGTGGTCGCGGAAGCGTGGCGCCGAAACGATTTGGGTCTGACCCCGCTTGAGTCAGAAGTGTGTGGCGATCAGGCGTCGGGGATGAGGGGAACTGTGTGCTCTCCCTCGACGAACGCTGCAAATGCCTGGCGCCACGTGGAGCCCGGCCAGCGGTAGTCGACGACGCCGTCGCCGGGTCGGTAGACGGCGGTGTAGAGCGTCCCGTAGCCGCGGTCGAACCCGCGCGCGTAGAGGGGCGGCTCCAGGAAGGCGCCGACCAGGCGGTGCTCCGCCATCCCCGAGTCGGCGACCAGCGCCGACAGGTGCCGCTCCCGTTCGAGCGTCCGCGTCGCCCGCGCGTACTCCTCCCACATCACCGGATCCTGATGATTGGTGATCACCTCCAGCGGCCGCACCTCGGCCTCCCGACCCGGCCCGACGAACGCGGTCGCCGTCCGCCCCGCGGCATCGACCATCGTCACGTTGTACGCCATGTGCACCGGCAGCCGGCGGATCGTCGCGGCCGCCTCATCCACATCGCCGCATGCCTCCAGCAGGTAGCGGACGACCAGCGGGATGCCGAACCCCTCGCCGATCTCGCGACGGCCGCCGAACGTGATCGAGACGGCCAGGCCCTGATCGTTGACGCCGTCGAGCAGACCCCACAGGCAGTCGCTCATCCCGATCACCCCGCGACCGGTGTAGCCCGTGCGGACAATTGTGCCTTCGATGCGGTGGAGGTCGTAGTCGTAGTTGCGGACGAGCACCGGAGCGGGCCGGAACAGCACCGCCTGCGTGCAGCCCGACAGGTACGACGGCGGGCACCACAGCGAGAGCATGCGCGCCGCCAGGTCGCCCCCGCCGCCCAGCTCCACCACACGCTCGTAGGTCGCCAGCAGCTCCGGCATGTGCGTGCGGATCGCCGCCCGGCACTCGACGTAGCTTGGACGGGCCGCGTCGCCGGCCTGCAGGTACCACCCGCGGTAGGCGTCCCACGACTCGTCGAACCGCGCCTGGAAGGCGTCCGCCGGCTGATCCTCGGCGATCGCGACGAACGTGAACGGGATCGCCCGCGGCGGGTCGCCCGGCTCCCGCGTGCGCCCGTGCCGGCCGCGCATCGCGCGCGCCAGCGTGTCCCGCAGCGAGCTCACGTGCCCTTGAACGCCATCGCCGTCTCGTAGTGGTCGAGCGGAGGCGCGGGCGTCCCGGCGAACCCCGCGCGCACGGCGGAGAGCCAGCGCAGACAACGGTCGGTGAGCTGCTGATCGTCGGTCTGCATCCGCCCACGCGTCACCAGCACGCCCAGGTCGGCCCCCTTGTAGCGGTACTCGCCGGGCGACGCGACGCGCAGGTAGAACGCCTCGTCCTCGCTGAGCAGCGCATGCCAGTCGTTCGCCGGCCGCTTGAACGTCAACCGTCCGTCGTGCCCGAGTCTCCAGATCCCAGTACGCGGCGTGTCCGTCAGCAGCTCGATCTCCGGGCTGGTCTCCTTGATGATCAGCTGGCTCCACACGTCCTCCGCGGCCAGTCGCTCCCAGCGGGCATTGATCTCGGCCACGTCGATCTCATAGTCGACGTCGAGGTACTCGAGCAGGTGGAACAGGAACAGCGGCATGTCCGAGTAGGCCCCCAGGGTGACGTGCGTGATCGGCGACAGGCCGGACACGCGCGGGTTGATCTCACCCAGATAGATCTCACCGGAGTCGGCATCGAGCAGGTAGTCGACCTCGAAGAATCCCCGGTAGCCCTCCTTGGCAAGGCGGGCGCCGAGCCGCTGGGTCATCGCACCGGCGACCGTCCGCTGGCTGTCGGTCAGCACCTCCGGGAAGATGTCGTTCCCACACCACCCACCCTTGTACGGCGTCAGCTCGGGATACCCGATCAACGAGGCCACGTACGGCCCGACCAGCGTGCCGTTGCGCGTGATCACGGCCTCGACGCACACCTCCAGCGGCGTGATCCGGCGCATCACCTTGAGCTCCTGATCGTGCAGGTCCGAGGCGTTGCTGTCCCAGTCCGCCTGGGAGCGGATGAAGAACGTGGTCTTACCCGAGTCGCCGTACGGCGTCTGCACGACCAGATCGCGACCCAGCTCGCTGTCGTCCGCGAGGGCAACGAGCTCGTCGTAGGTCGTTGCACGGCCGAGCACGTTGGGCACACTGGGCACACCGGCGTCGTTGCCGATCTGGGTGGTCACGATCTTCGAGTCGAGCCGCTTCCGCAGCGCCGCGGGCGGGTGGATGATCTCGAGGCCGATCGCCGCCGCGGCCCGCTCCGTATCCTCGTCGAACATCACGAACGTCGCCTTGCCTCCCGGGCCGCGGGCGTCCACGAAGTCGACCACCTCCTTGTGGCCGAGCAGGTAGTTGCAGACGTCCTCGATCGACGTGAACTCGCGCGGCGGCCGCTCGTGGGGCACGAACACCCGCGGGTGGTGGCCCTGGAACGAGTCGAAGTAGGTGACGTAGAAGAAGTCCCGCACCCACCGGTCGAGCCCCAGCAGGTTGAACGCGGTCGGCGACACGAAGTAGATCGGCGTCCCGTTCGTGCGGAAGAACGCACGGATGTCCGCCATCCCATGCAGCGCCGGCCGAGCCGCCATCGAGACCTCCTCGTCGCTTACGCCAGGATTGTGTCAGGTGGCGGGCCGCATGTCCCGATCACCGACTCGACCGCCTGGCCGAGCGCCAGCAGCGGCCCGTCGGACGTCCGCCCGCCGATCAGCTGGATCGACACCGGCAGGCCGTCGTCGCCGAGCCCGGCCGGCAGCGCGAGCGCCGGCAGACCGGCCAGATTCGCGTCGTAGAGAAACCCCGCCCAGTCGATCCAGGGCGCCTCGATCTCGACGCCGCCGATCCGCTCCGGATGGCGGAGCCCGTGCTCGAACGCCTCGCAGCCCAGGGTCGGCGTGAGCAGCGCGGCGGCGTCGTGGCGAGCGAGCAGGTCGGCGTACGCGCGGTTGACCGGATCGCGCGCGAACGTCGCGTGGACGTAGTGGCCGGCCTCGATCGTCCGGCCGAACGCCAGGAAGTCCGCGGCCGCGGCCGTCAGCAGCTCGGCCCACTCCTCATCCTCCTCGCCCTCCTCGGACCAGGCGTCGGCCGCAGCGATGGTCGCCCAGATCTGCACCGACGACGGCAGACCGGGGTCATCGTGAACGATCGTCGCCCCGGCCGCCTCGATCGCTGCAACGGCCTCCCGGAACGCGGCCAGCACGTCGTCGTCGACCGGCGCGAACCCGAGCGTCTCGGAGGCGACCAGCCGCACGCCCGTCAGGTCGGGCACCGGCGCGTCGAGCTCCGGCAGGTGGATCGAGTTGCGGTCGCGGGGGTCGTGGCCCGCGATCGCCCGCAGCATCAGCCGCGCGTCGGCGACGGAGTGCGCCAGCGGACCCAGTGAGACCAGCGAGCGCCAGGCGCGCGTACAGGGCTCCCGGGGGACGCCGCCGAAGCTCGGCTTGAACCCGACCAGTCCGCAGAAGGCGGCGGGGATGCGGATCGACCCGCCGCCGTCGCCACCCAGCGCGAGCGGCCCGGCGCCCGCTGCAAGCGCAGCTGCCGCGCCGCCCGACGACCCGCCGGGCGTCCGGCCAAGGTCCCAGGGGTTGCGCGTCAGCCCGTGCAGCTTCGACTCGGTGACGCCGGTCAGGCAGAACTCCGGCGTCGTCGTGGTCGCGTAGACCACGGCGCCGGCGTCGATCAGCCGCTGCACCGTCCCGCAGGTCTCGGTCGGCACGAAGTCCTCGCGCCGCAGCGAGCCCGCCGGGCTCGGCACCCCGGCCAGCCATTGCGAGTCCTTGATTGTCACCGGTAAACCGGCGAGCGGGCCGGCATCGCCGCCCCGCCGGATCGCCGCGTCCACGCCGGCCGCGGCCTCGCGCGCTCGGTCGTCCAGTCGGACGGCGAACGGGTTCAGCGCCGGCGCGACCGTGTCGGCCCTGGCGAGTACGGACTCGAGCGCCTCGGCGGCCGACACCTCGCCGCCGCGGATCGCCGCCACGAGCCTCTCCGCCGACAGCTGCCACGGCTCCACGGCGATCATCCGGACGCGACGGCGGCCTCGTCCGGGGCCAGTTCGACGACCTCGCGCAGGAAGGGCGGGCGGTCGCGGTCGTCCGCGGCCGGGTCGTCAAGCTCCTCCGCGAACCGCCGGCCGTCCCAGACCGCCGCGGCGATCGTGCCCGGGCTGAGGGCATCGCCGATCGGCCGCACCGCGACGCCCGCATCGCGCAACGGCTCCAGCAGGGCGTCATTCGGCAGCCGCGACGTGACCAGCACAAGGGCGTCGCAGGGCAGCTGCTGCTCCTCCTCGGTGTAGGCACAGGCGACCGTCGCCGAGCCCGGCGCGGCCGACACCAGCGTGTGCGTCGTCATCGCCGTGACCCCGGCCTCGAGCAGCCGCTTCTGGATCCTGTGCTGCTCCATCGTCGCCTGCGTCCAGTCGGAGACCCGGGCCTCAGGCGTGACCAGCGTGACGGCATGGCCGGCCGCGGCGAGCAGCTCGGCCAGCACACCGCCCATGTAGTAATGATCGTCGTCGAACAGGACAACGCGCTCACCGTCCGGCATGCGGCCGGCCATGAGGTCGTCGGGGGTGAGCACCGGCATGCCCGCGCCGATGTCGATCGGGCTTGTATGCCAGCGCGCGACACCGTCGGCCCGCCAGCGCGCGCCGGTGGCCAGGGCAACATGGTCGAACTCATACGACGCAATCTCGTCGGCGGTCAGCTCGCTGTCGAACGCCGGCTCGACGTTGCTCAGCCGCTCCAGCTGCGACTTGCGATAGTCGAGCACGCGGATCCACGCCGACAGTCCGGGCAGCCGCGACTCGAGCGCCACCCGGCCGCCCAGCGCACGCGTTGCCTCGGCCAGCACAACGTCGTAGCCGCGCTTGCCGAGCCAGTGCGCCGCCTCCAGGCCGGACGGCCCGGCGCCGACCACCAGCACCCGCGACTCGCTGCCCTTGGCGCGGATCCGCTCCGGATGCCAGCCGCGCCGCCACTCCTCGCCCATGCTCGGGTTCTGGGTGCAGCGCAGCGGGGTGATCGTGAAGTCGCCGGTGACGCAGATGTTGCAGCCGATGCACTCGCGGATGTCCTCCCACCGCCCCTCCTCGATCTTCTTCGGGAGGAACGGGTCGGCGATCGACGGCCGGGCGGAGCCGATCATGTCGAGCACGCCGTCGCGGATCATCCGCACCATCGTGTCGGCCGAGGTGAAACGCCCGACGCCGACCACCGGCTTCGTGGTCAGCCGCTTGAGGTCGCGGACGTAGCGCTCCTGGGCACCCTCCTCTGCGAACCGCGAGGTGATCGAGTCGAAGTCCCAGTCGCCAACCATGAAGTCCCACACATCGGGCAGCTCGCCGACGATGCCGAGCACCTCCTCGATCTCGCCGCGCTCGAGACCCGCCGATCCGACCAGCTCGTCGACGCAGATCCGGCAGGCGACCGCCGCGCGGCCGTCCACCTCCTCCAGCGTGTCCTCGAGGATCTCGCGCAGCAGCCGCGCCCGGTTCGCGATACTGCCGCCGTACTCGTCGGTGCGGTCGTTGTAGCGGCGCGAGAGGAAGTGCTGGATCACGGTCAGCCCGTGCCCGGCGTACACGTACACCAGGTCGTAGCCGGCTCGCAGCGAGCGGTCGACGCCCTGCCGGTGCCAGCGCCGCAGGTCGTCGATGTCGCGGCGGTCCATGCGCCGGGCCTGCACGGGATCGGTGCCCTGCACGGCGAGGTGCGCGGGGCCCATCGGCGACTCACGGCTGTACAGGTTGGACGCGATCATCCCCGAGTACGCCAGCTCGATCCCGGCCAGCGACCCGTGCTCGTGCACCCGCTCGACCAGGCGGGCGTGCATCGGGATGTCGGCGTCGTCCCAGATGCGGCCCTCGACGTATGGCGCGACCTCGCTGGTGTGGTGGAACTCCACCTCCTCCGTGCAGACGACGGCCCAGCCGCCCTCCGCCTTGACCCCCCGCATCTCGGCGTGCGCGGTCGGGTGGTGATGCCCCATCCCGTTGCAGTGCGGCACCTGGAAGAACCGGTTCCGCGCCGTGACCGGTCCCAGTTGAACCGGTTCGAACAGGACATCGAATCGTGACTCACGCATCAGGCCGCTCCATGGGGTACGGGGTGTGGAGGCGGAGTTTCACAGACCGGCCGGATGCGAAGCAAGCGCGAGATCCCCGGCCGCGCGGCCTGGGCCGGCGGCCGGGGATTGGCGCGACGATGGGGGTCAGGAGCCCATGTCGCTCTTCGGGGCACCCGGGTGCCCCGAATCCGAAGGTGCTCGCGCTAGGTGGTCACCGACTCCGACCGAAGCTCGGCGACGCGGATGGCCTCGTCCCACTGCGCTTTCCGGAACCGGCCCGCCCGCTCGCGCCCCTGAAGAGCGAGTGACTTGATGATGGCGGCCTGCGCCGGATCGCGGCAGACGGCGGCGGCTTGCACAAGCTGGTCGGCAGCCTTCTTGTCCTGGCCTTCGCTCAGCAGCCGACGTGCTTCCTCGATGCCCTCGGTGACCGTGTCCATCAGCCCTCCCTGCCGGGATCTCGAGCCGAGAATACCCACGGCTGGAGGGGCCGGAAGTCCCGTGTCGCAAAGTTGGGTGACGACACCCACGTGCCCGCGACAGGGCGCAACTACCGTGTCGCGAGCAGTGCGATCGCGAGGATCGCCACCGTCGCGAGCACGGACACCGCGACCACCGCGGCGGCATGTCCCAGCGTCGGCTCCTGATCGTCTTCCCGAGTACGCATGACCACGTCCACCCGGCAGCATGGCACGGCCGACAGCCCCCGCGGATGGGTGTTTCAGACCAACCTGCGCACCGCCGCCGGTAGACTGGCTCGCCGCCCCGTGACTGCCAAATCGCATCAGTTCGGCCTGTTCTGGCGAGTCTTCGCGGTGAACGGCGTGATCCTGCTGATCGCCTTCGCCCTGCTCGTGCTGACTCCGATCACGGTGAGCAGCCCGACGACGACCGACCAGCTGCTGGTGCTGTCGGCCGGGTTGGCCGTGATGCTGGTCGCCAACGCCGCGCTGCTGCGGTTCAGCCTGACGCCGCTCCGCCGCCTCGCCGATCAGATGGGGACGGTTGACGTGCTTGACCCCGGCGAGCGGCTGGAACGCAGCGGCACCGCCGAGGTCGCCACCGTGATCGAAGCATTCAACGCGGCGCTCGACCGGCTCGAGGCGGAGCGGCGGTCGAGCACGCGCCGCGTGCTGTTTGCACAGGAGGCCGAGCGCCGGCGGATCGCGCAGGAGCTGCACGACCAGATCGGGCAGGATCTGACCGCGGTCGTGCTCGAGCTGAAGCGGGTGCAGACCCGGGTCACGCCGGAGGAGGCCGAGACGCTGGCCGACGCCCAGGAGCTGGCGCGCGAGAGCCTCGAGGACCTGCGGCGGATCAGCCACCAGCTGCGCCCGGTGGCGCTCGACGACCTCGGGCTGTCCAGCGCGATCGCCGCCCTGTGCGCCGACATCACGCGGCGCACGGAGTTCGACATCGAGTTCGACGGCGTCGCCGGGACGCTGCCCCAGATCGACCGCGACACCGAGCTGGCGATCTACCGGGTCGCCCAGGAATCGATCACCAACGCTGTGCGCCACTCCGGCGGCACCCACGTCAACGTCACGTTGACGGCCGAGCCGTCGGGGCTGGTGCTGCGCGTCGCGGACGACGGCTGCGGCTTCGAGCAGCCGATGGGCGGCGGCGGCATCCGCGGGATGCGCGAGCGCGCGCTGGCGATCGGCGGCCGACTGACGCTGGACAGCGCGCAGAACGGCGGCGGAGTCGTCACGCTCCGCCTTCCGCCCATCGACGGAGCCGCGCGGTGACGGGCGAGCCCGCGGGCACGATCCGGGTGCTGCTGGCGGACGACCATGCGGTCGTCCGCCGCGGCCTGCGCCTGGTGCTCGAGTCGGCACCCGACCTGGCGGTCGTCGCCGAGGTCGGCGATGGGGTCGAGGCCGTCGCCCGCGCCGGGAAGGGCGATGTCGATCTCGCGATCCTGGATATCTCGATGCCCCGGATGGGCGGCCTGGAGGCGGCCCGGGTGCTCCGCGAGGCGCAGCCGGACATGAGGATCCTGATGCTCTCGATGCACGACAACGAGCAGTACTTCCTGGAGGCGCTGCGCCTGGGTGCCGGCGGCTACGTGCTCAAGTCCCAGGCGGACAACGACCTGATCCGGGCGTGTCGCTCGACCATGCGCGGCGAGTCGTTCGTGTACCCCCAGACGGAGCATCTGCTGCTCAGCCACGCCGTCAGCGCCGAGGACGCCGCCGATGTCGGCAGGCTGACTCGTCGCGAGGCCCAGATCCTGCGGCTGATCGCCGAGGGGCACACGGCCCGCGAGATCGCCGAGCAGCTGGTGATCAGCCCACGCACCGTCGAACGGCATCGCGAGAACCTGCTGGACAAGCTCGAGCTGCGGAACCGGGTCGAGCTGACACGCTACGCGATCCGCGTCGGGCTGATCGAGCCCTGATGGTTTAGGTCAGGTAGGGCAGCCGGGCGATCACGCGCGTGCCGCCCCCCGGCGGGCTGGTCAGCTCCAGCCGTCCGCCGACGGCGTCCACGCGGTCGGCCAGGCCGTGGAGGCCGGAGCCCTCGCTGGGCAGCGCGCCGCCGCGGCCGTCGTCCGTCACCTCGACCAGCACCACGCCGCCGTCCACGTGGGCCGTGACGGCCGCGCTCCGCGCCTCGGCGTAGCGCACGACGTTGGTCAGCGATTCCGCGACGACGTAGTAGGCGGCCGCCTCGACGTCCGGCGACAGCCGTTCCGGGATGCTCAGGTCGACCTCGACCGGGAGCGGCGACCGCGCGGCCAGGCTGTCCACCGCCGCCTGCAGCCCGCGCTCGGTGAGGACCGCAGGATGGATGCCTCGCGCCAGCTCGCGCAGCTCTTCCAGGCCCATCGACAGCTCCTCGAGGGCGGCCCGGAGCTGCACCTCGGCGCCGTCCGGGTCGCGGTGGAGCTGGGCGAGCGTCATCCGCAGCGCCAGTGACAGCGAGACGAACCGCTGCTGCGCGCCGTCGTGCAGGTTCCGCTCGAGCCGCCGCCGGGCCTCGTCCCCGGCGGCCATGATCCGCTTGCGCGACGCCGCCAGCGCCGTGCGTGCGTCGGCGTTCGAGACCGCCGTGCCGGCCAGCGAAGCGAACGCGCCCAGCCGCCGCTCGGTGTCAGCCGTCAGCCGGTCCTCGCCCAGCCGCCAGGCGACCAGCGTGCCCCAGATGTTGCCCGTGACGACGATCGGCGCCGCGACGGCCTCCTGGATCGGGCCGCCGATCCCCCGCTCGTCCGAGCGCTCGGGACGGCCGCTGGTCAGCGCGGCCGCCATCGCGGGCCCCGCGTCGATCGGCACCAGCGCGCCCTGCGGGCGCACCTCGGCGGCGGCGACGTCCCCCCAGTTGGCGACGATCATCGCCTGCTCCCCCGGCTCGAACCGGAGCAGCGTGCAGCCGTCGGCTCCCACCAGCCGTCCGGCCTCCTCGGCGACCATCCGGAATACGACATCGCTGTCCAGACCGCGGGCGACGGCCGTCGCCACCCGTTCCAGCGCCTCGTGCTCCGCCGCGAGCTCGTGCGCCTCGCGCTCGGCCCTCAGCTGGTCGGTGACGTCACGGCCGATCCCGACCACGCCGGTGAGCACGCCCTGGTCGTTGTACAGGCCGACGTTCGCCCACTCGATCTCGCGCCGCTCGCCGGTGCGCAGGACGATCGAGCCGCGGTCGTGCGGCGGGAACGTTCCCTGGCGCACCAGCTTCATGAACTCGTCGTCGCCGCTGCCGAACGCCTCGATGTACGGCCGGCCGATCAGCTCGTCGCGCGTCCAGCCGCTGAGCCGGATCAGGTACTCGTTGACGTATGTCAGGCGGCCGTCCAGATCGACCTGGCCCGCGATCAGGTCGACCGTCTCCAGCACGTCCATCATCCGCCGCTCGGCGACCTCCAGCGACCGCTGGGCGGCCCGCTCGGCGGTCATGTCCCGGCCGATGCCGAGGATGCCGGTGACGGCGCCGCTGCCGTCGCGCAGCGGCACGTTGTACCAGTCGACCTGGTGGCGGTCGCCGTTGCGGACGATGATCGTGCTCTGGTCGTGCGAGGGGAACTCGCCGTCGCGGACGCGCGACACGAACGATCCGCGCCCGCTGCGGAACTGTTCGAACCAGTTCTTCCCCTGCAGCTCCTCGTTCGTCCACCCGGACAGCCGCTCTGTGAACGGGTTCGCGTAGGTGATGTCGGCGTCGAGGTCGAGCGCGATGACGATCAGCTCGAGCGTCTCGAAGACGTCGCGCAGCCGCTGCTCGGTCGCCTCCAGCTCGCGCACGCGGGCACGCAGCGCCTCGAGCTCACGCTGGACATCACCGGATTCGGCACCCATGCCGGGATCGTCGCACACCCCGGAGCGTCTGACCCGCGACCGTGAGGGCTACGACTGACTCTCTGCCGCGCCGCTCGGCTGACTACGCCGAGCCGTTGGAGGACGCGATCTGCGCCTCCCGCGACGCAGCGGTGCGTCGCCAGCCGCCGTAGGCGACACCGGCCAGCGCTCCTGTGCCCAGCACGACGACGGTCACCTTGCGCAGGCGGTTCGTCGGCGGGTTGGTGGCGAGGTTCGCGGCCTTGGTCGCGTGCTCGGTCGCCCGCTTCGAATAGCGCGCCACCTTGCGGTCGTTCAGCGCATTGGTGAACCCGACCTGCTGGACGCGGCGCGCCGCCCGTGTCGCGTTCTCGCTCGCGCGTCGGGCCTCCTTGCGCACGCGGCGATCGGTCGCCGCCCGCTTGACGGGCTCCTTCATACGGTTCGCCTGCCGCGTGATCGCCATGATCTGGACGGTGCGGCGCGGCTGCCGCCCGGCCAGCATGCCCATCCGCGCGGCGCGCGTGGGATGGCGGCTGGCAAGCCATAGGCCATGTGTCGCAAGCTCTCGGTTCATCGGCGCCCCCTGGTCGGCATCGTCGGATCGGACGCTACCACTCGGGTGCCGGTTCCATCTCCGCCTCGGGCTGCTGCGCCGATGCCGGCAGCAGCGCCGCGGCCAGGCCCGCCGCCGTGGCCGCGAACACCGCACCCACCAGGAAGGCGAGCTGGTAGCCGCCGTCGAGCGCCGCCAGCTGACCCTCGCCGCCGTCCAGCAGGCTGCTCGTGCGCGACGCCGCCAGGCTGGCCAGCACGGCGAGTCCGAGCGCACCCCCCATCATGAACGCCGTGTTCACGACGCCGGACGCCAGCCCCGACTCCGCAGGGTCGACCTCGCTCATCGCCGCCAGCAGCACCGGGTTGAACGCCAGCCCGGCGCCGAGGCCGAGGAACAGCATGCTCGGGAGCACGTCGGTGGCGAACGACCCGTCCACCGGGGCCCGCGCGAACAGCGCCAGCCCGACGGTGACCAGCCCCATGCCGGTGGCGAGCGGCCCGCGGATGCCGAAGCGCATCACGATCTTCGCCGACAGGCCGAGCGAGAACACGGCCATGATCAGGTTCGCCGGCAGGAACGCCAGCCCGACCTCGAGCGGCGTGTAGCCCAGCACCAGCTGCATGTACAGCGCCGACAGGAAGAACCACGCGAACATCGCGGCCGACCACAGGATGCCGATCACGTTCGATGCGGCCAGGGTGCGGATCCGGAACAGGCGCAGCGGCACCAGCGGCGCCCGCACTCGCGACTCGATCACCAGGAAGGCGACCATCAGCGCGGCGGCTCCGGCCAGCAGCCCGAGAGTCTGGCCCGACGTCCACCCCTGATCGTTGCCGTTGACGATCGCGTAGACCGCCAGCATCAGCGCCGCCGTGACCGTGACTGCGCCCGCCACGTCGAGCCGGGCATCCGATGCCTCGCCCTGATCGTTGGGCAGCAGCACGACGGTCAGCGCGGCGACGGCGATCCCGACCGGCAGGTTGACCAGAAAGATCCAGTGCCAGTCGAGCGTGTCGGTGAGGACGCCGCCCAGCAACACGCCAATCGATCCGCCGCCGGCGGCGACGAATCCGAACACGCCCATCGCCTTGGCCCGCTCGCCGGGCTCGGTGAACAGGGTCATGATCAGCGACAGGGCGACGGCGGACAGCACGGCGCCACCCAGCCCCTGGACCGCCCGCGCGCCGACCAGCATGGCCTGCGAGGTGGCGACGCCACAGGTCAGCGACGCCGCCGTGAACAGTGTGATGCCGATCAGGAACAGGCGGCGGCGCCCGTAGAGGTCGCCCAGGCGGCCGCCCAGCAGCAGGAAGCCACCGAACGTCAGCAGATACGCGTTGACCACCCAGGCAAGGGACTCCTCGGAGAACCCCAGATCCTCCCGGATCGACGGCAGCGCGACATTCACGACCGTGGTGTCGAGCACGATCATCAGATCGCCCAGGCAGAGGACGATCAGCGCCAGCCAGCGCCTGCGGCCGTCCATGCTCATCGTCCCGCCCGCTCGGCGTAGATCTCGTGGTTGCGATCCCAGCCGGCCCGCGTCCACGGCTCGGGGGCGCCGTCGAGCACCGGCCCGAGCAGGTCGAGCAGGGTGTGCCAGCCCGCCAGAGCGTTCGGGGAGTCTGGGCCCACCGGGGCGCCCATCGTATGCGTCAGCCGCAGCAGGCAGCCGTCGCCGTCGGGCTGGAGCTCCCACCGGACGACCGACTCGCCGCCGTAGAACGTGTGCTCGAGCAGCCGCGGCGGATCGACCTGCAGCACGGTGTCGTGGCGCTCCAGCGCCTCCTCGCCGCCGCCGAACTCGATCATCGCGCCGACCAGCTCGGCCGGCCCGGTGGTGACCACGTCGAAGCGACCGCCGGCGACCAGCTCGAGCTCGATGTCGCCCTCGCCGAACCACTGGCGCAGCTGATCGGGCTCGGTCAGCGCCGCCCACACGCGCTCCACGGAGTGCGGGTAGCGCCGCTCGAACCGGACCAGCGACCGCCCTTCCAGCGGCTGGATCGTTCCCTCGTTCATGTGCCCCCTTCGTCGAGATGCCGGCCGAGCGCGTCGAGCTTCGCGTTCCACAGCCGCCGGTAGGGCGCCAGCCAGGCGTCGATCTCCTCGAGCGGCTCGGTGCGGACGCGGTACAGCCGCCGCTGCGCGTCGCGTCGCACCTCGACCAGCCCCGCCTCGCGCAGCACGCGCAGGTGCTTGGACACCCCGGGCTGGCTCAGCTGGAGCCGTTCCACGAGCTCGCCCACGGAGCGCTCGGAGTCCCGCATGTCGTCCAGAATCCGGCGCCGCGTCGGCTCCGCCACGATCTCGAATGTGCTCGTCATCCACTGTAATATACATCATTGGTTATATACCTGTCAAAGCATCTTGGATCACGGTACGCAGGGTCAGACCGGCCCCGCGCAGCGAACTCATCGGTCGCGGCTACTGCGGCCAGCGAAGCGCCGGACGGCCCTCGAGCCGGTCCAGCCCCGCCCAGTCGCTGCGGGCGGGCGTGAAGCACTCGACGACGAGCGCTCCCTCGGGGCCGACGCGCTCGATCGCGTGCGGCACGTCGCCGGGGATCCGCCAGCTGTCGCCGGGCCCGACCTCGCGGAGCTCGTCGGCGACGCGGAACCGCAGCGATCCGGTGATGCAGACGCCGAGCTGCTCGTTCTCGTGGCGGTGCTCGGGGATCGCGCAGTTGGGCGCGAGCTCGACGATCGCCAGCGTCGTGCGATCACCCTCGATCGCGTGACCGACCACCCCGTCCCAGATCTGCAGCGGGGTGATGTCGCCATGACCGGCGAAGACGCTCATCGGCGACAGCCTAGCTCAGGCGTCGCGGACGCCCCAGACCCGGTAGCCGGTGGAACGTCGCACCAGGAACATCCGCACCGGCCTGTTGCCCGGGAAGCTGACGTCCACCTTGCGCATCTCGCCGAGCGCCGCTGCGCCGCACCTCGACTGGACCGTTCCCGCCAGCACACCGTTGGCCAGGCCGCCGACCCGCAGCAGCTCGAACTGGCCGGGCGCGGGCGGCCCGTCGGCGACCAGCCGCGCGGCCTCGCGCCGGTACACCGGATCCGTGAGGTGCTCGACGAGCGAGCGGTCGCGCTGCGTCCACGCGGCGATGAAGGCCAGGGCCGCCGAGGACGGCGGCCCGCCCGCGGTTCCGCTCGACCGCGCAGGGCAGTTGGGGAGCGTCAGCGCGTGGGTGGTGGGGCTCGCCGCGCCGGCGGCCAGCACGGCCAGCGCGGCCGCCGCCACGGCGCCGCCGATCGCGAGGCGGGCGCCGGTCACCGCCGCAGCCCCTCGAGCACGGCGACCAGGTCGTCGGCCGCGTCCGCCTGCTCAGGTGTCGCGGCGGCCAGCGGCGTCTCGGCAACCGACGCATAGCAGACGGCGATCGCCTCGAACAGCTCCGCCGGAAGGCCCGCCGCGGACTGGGTGGCCGCGATCTCACGCATCTCGGCGACGTAGCGCTCCGCCTTGGCCGCGGCGGTCGCGATCCAGCGTTCAGGATCCTCGACCAGACAGGGCGCGGACAGCCGCAGGTCGGCCAGCGCGTCGTCGAGCACGCCCTCGTCGAGCGCCGTGCGGCAGGCGTGGGTCAGCAGCAGCGCCGTCCCCTTGTAGACGGACGCCGTGCACATCTTCAGCCCCGAGGCGGCGCCGATCCGGTCACCCAGTACGACGGGCTGCATGCCCTGGGGCTTCAGCGCGGCCACCTCGCCCGCGCGCGGTCCCGAGAGGTAGAGCCGGGTCGATCCGTCCGGGCGCGGAGGCGGTCCCGAGATCGAGCCGTCGACCAGATCGATCCCGGCGGCCGCGGCAGTGCGCTCCAGCTCGCGCACCGTCTCCGGCGAGACCGCGTTGAGGTCTGCGAACAGCGGACGCGCGCCGCTGGCGACGACACCGCTCAGGGCGTCGCGTGCGCTGCCCGGCGGCACCACCGAGAGCACGACCTCGGCACCAGCCGCCACCTCGTCGACGCTCGCCACGGGCTCCAGGCCCGCGCCGGCGGCCAGCGCCCGCGTGCGGTCGCTGCGCCCTTCGACGGACACCAGCACGCGATGACCGCCCGCGGCCAGCGATCGTCCGATCGCGCTGCCCATCGCTCCCGGGCTGATCACCCCGACCGTCGCCACGGCCTCAGCCTACCGCGGATGCTCAGGGCGCCATCATGTGCGTCCTCGTGTATGGGCGGCGGAACCCGAGCGCGGCGAAGATCGGGTAGGCCGGCGTGTCCATCGTGGAGGACGGCGCTTCGATGTCGGCCACGAACCCGCGCGCCCCCAGCCCCAGCCCATCCGAGACGATGCGCGCGCAGATCCGCGCATCCGGCTCGTGGTCGGCCGTCATCACGCCCGGCACAGGGCCGTCGATTGCGAGGAAGGCGAGCTCTCCCGGCCCCTGCAGGTACACGCTGCGGGCGCCGACCAGACGGCCGTTCTCATATGCCAGGTAGTGGCGCCAGGCGGCGCGTCCGTGGACGCCGCGCAGCCACGGGCCGGCCTCCACGCCGTAGACGTCCGCCAGAAAGCCGCTCCACAGGGCGACCTGCTCCGCACCCACCTGCTCGACCGAGATCTCGCGCGCGGCATCCCCGAGGAGCGGGCGCTGCGGCGGCGCATTCCCGCGCACCACCCGGTCCCAGGACCCGCCGGGCACCAGTCCCTCCTCCCGCAGCCAGCCGTCGAACTCGGCGGGGCGGCAGTGAGGCTGGGAGACAAGCATGAACCGGCGTGCGCCCGACCGGCGGTAGGCCGCCACCAGGCCGTGCACGGCCTCCCGCGTCGCCGGCTCGACCACGCCCAGGCCGATCGGCCGGTTGAACAGCCCGCGGTCGAATCCACCGCCGACGCAGCCGATCGCCAGCGCCCGCCCCACGCGCTCGGCGCGCAGTCCGACCCTCGCCGCGAAGTCCGCCGGCGCCGCGGCGATCAGATCGGCCCATGCCCGAGCCTCGGCGGACTCGATCGCCGCGGCGGTCGCATCGTCGACCGGGCGCGTGTCCATGGCTGCCGCGGCCGGCGCGCTCACGGCGCCGTCGCCATGTTCCGCGCGACGACCTCCATGGTTGCCGCCAGCTCCTCGGTCGGGCTGAACTCGACCACCTCGGTGCCGGCGGTGACCAGCGGCAGGTGCCCCGGCGGCGCGACGTAGGCATCGCCCGCCTCGTACACCTCGTCGTGGTCGGCGTAGCGCAGGGTCAGGCGGCCTGCGATGACGTACCCCCAGTGCAGGCACTGGCAGCGATCGTCGGGCAGGCCGCGGAAGACCGGGGCCGCGTCCGCGTCCTGCCGGAATGTCTCGAACCCGACCGTGTAGTCACCGAGCTCCGAGTACCGGCCCTCCATCACTCCCATGTCCTCAACCCTGTCGGCGGTCTGCTTGGACGTCTTTGGCATCGCGTCGCTCCTCTCTCGAAAATGGACACCGTGTCCAGACTTATCGTCCGACAGTAGCACAGTATCCGACATGGTGTCTAGACTTTCTGTCCATGGCGACGCGACACGCCTCACGTCCACGACCCGCCGCCCGCGCCCGCACCCGCGAACGGGTCATGGCCGCCGTCCACGAGATGCTCGAGGACGGCACCTTCCACGAGGCGACGGTCGAGGAGGTCGCCGTCCGCGCCGGTGTCTCGCGAGCAACCCTGTACCAGCACTTCGGATCGCGGGTCGGCCTGGTCGACGCGATGTGCGACACGTTCGATGCCAACCCGGCGCTGATCGCCATCCGGGAGGCGACCCAGGACGCGGATCCCGAGCGGGCGCTGCGAACGTCGATCGGCCACACCGTGCACTTCTGGGCATCCGAGGAGGCGGTGCTGGCCCAGCTCTACGGGGCGGGGGCGATCGACCCGGCGGCGCAGGAGCTGGTCGACCGGCAGCGCGAGGACCGGCGTGGGGAGTTTCAGCGCGTCGTCCAGGGCCTCGAGCGGGCCGGGCTGCTGCGGGCAGGGCTGACCACCCGCCGGGCGATGGCGCTGCTGCTGATGCTGACCAGCTTCGAGACCTTCGTCGAGCTGCGGCGCACGGGTCGCCTGCCCGAGCGCGAGGTCGCCGCCACGCTCCAGGAGTCGGCCGAGGAGCTCCTGTTCGGCTAGCCCTCCGCGTCGCCCAGGGCGGCGCGAAGGTTCACCAGGTCTCCGTCCTGCGTCGACTCGGCGAGCCGGCGCAGCTCGTCGACGTCCCATGTCAGCTCGCCGCGCTCCAGCTCGCCGATCAGCCCCGCGGTGAACGCGTGCTCGGCCTCCACGGCGGCCAGCCGCTGCTCCTCCTCGAGCATCAACAGCCGCGGAAGCATCGACCGGAGGCCCTCCATGCGTGCCCGCCCGCCCGCCAGCTCGAGCTCCAGCGAGCTGCGGCGGGCCCGGAGGGCGGCGAGCGCCTGCTCCGGCGTCAGGTACGGGACCAGGGACAGCGCCGCCGAGTACGCCGACGGATCGTTGGCGTCCGGGGTCGCCAACAGGTCGGCGAGCCAGCTCTCGAGCTCCTCGCGCCCGGCCACAGTGATCGAGTACACGGTGCGCTCGGGACGCCGTCCCTCGCGCGTCGGCTCCCCCGCCTCGACCAGGCCAGCGGCCGCCAACCGGTCGATCGCGTGGTAGAGGCTGCGCGGAAGCCCCTTGACGTACGCCTTGTCGCGATAGCGGATCAGCCGCTGCATCTCGTAGGGATGCCGCGGCCTCTCGGCGAGCAGGCCGAGCGCCGTGATCGCCGTCAGATCCGTGTTCAGCGGGCGGGGCGGCACGTTCCGCTGAGTGTACATATATTGCAACTTGCAATAGTGCATGGTAGAGTCCAACGCATGAACATCATCACCCTCACACTCGTGGTGGCGGCCATCTGGCTGGTCTACCTGGCTGCGGTTTCGAGCACGGCCGTGGCGGTGGACGACCAGGGTGGCTCCCGCCTGGTCGGCTCGGTCGCAGCCGGGGGCGTGTTCGTCGCGACCGCGGCCTCGCTGATCGCAGCAGCCCTGATGTACTAGGTCAGGTCAGTACGGCGGCGTGGACGGCGGCGGATCCTGCGTGTACTGCGGATCGGTCGTCGTGCGCCGCCGAGCCTGGTTCATCATCCAGATGCTGAGGATCAGGCCGAGCACGCCGGCGGCCATCAGGATGTCGCCGATGATGTCCCAGTTCACGGTCACGCTGCCGACGCTGGCGTTCACGGTGACGGCGAAGCGCAGGATCGCCCCCGCAGCGATCAGGAAGATCGAAAAGCCAAGGCTCATTCCACCGGGATTACCCCGACGGCAGATCGCCAAACCGCGCATCCTGCGGCGGCAAGGCTCTCCCAACCCGAGGGCGATACGGTCGGCGACGTGATCCGTCGACTCGCGAAGCGGCACGGCGTGCGCGTCTGGGTACTCTGGGCGATCGGAGTGGTGCTGTTGATCGGCGGTCCGACGGCGCTCCTCGATCCGGCCGCTGTGATGTTCCTGCTCGACCCCGAGCTGCTGGCGCTGTCGGTCGCCGCCGGAGCCGCGCTGCTCGGGTCGACCGCCGCCGGCAGGGCGGTGCTGGCCGTGAGGGATCGGTGGCAGGAGGTCGGGCGACGCTCGTGGGCGTCCGTCCTCGTTCGCCGGCTGCACATCTACTAACGGGCTATGCCGTGAGGGTCGCGCCGGCGAGCTCGGGTGCGACCAGGTCGCCGAGGCGCACGCGGCCGGGCACCAGCACGTCACCGTAGACGCCGAGCGGCAGCGGCTCGGTGCGCCCCTCCCGCCGGTACCGTGCGAGCGCGCCCAGGGTGTCGAGGTCGGAGACGCCGGTGTCCGGGTCGCACTTGGTGACCGCGCAGCGCCCGACGTCGCCGACCGGCAAGACGGTCGCGCCACCGATCCGCACACGCTCCCCGATCCATAGGTCTTCCTGGTGCGCCCCCACGCCGTCGATCTCGAACAGCATGCGGAAGCGGCGGCCGTCGACGGGGTGGTGTTCGCCGGCCTCCTGGCCGAGCCGCGCGAGCGACGCCCGCGAGACCAGCGACATCCATCCGGCGTTACTGCCGCGGTCGGCAGCGCCGCTCTCCGACCAGAGCAGCGTCAGCGGCGCGCCGACGAACTCCGACAGCGCCGCAGCCCAGGGTCCGTCCACCGCGCGTGAAGGATGCGCCTCGCCGTACATCGTGGCCTCGACCGGGTCGCCCGGGTCGACGACGCCCTCGGCCAGCTCACCGTCCGGGAACCGCAGCGCCAGCCGCCGGCTCGACTCGTCCCAGTCCGGCCGCACCTGCATCAGCCTGGGGAACGCCTTGCCGTTGACGAGCCGGCCGGCCGCGTCGAGAAGCCAGAACCGGCGATCGCCCTGGACGCCGCTGGGGCCGAGCTCGACGTCCTCCGGGTGGACGAGGCCGAGCGCCTTGACCGGCGCGATCGAGATGCGGACGACGGATGCAGGCATGGGCGGACGCTAACAGAGCAACGAAAACGCCCGGATCTCTGTGGGAAACCCGGGCGTTTGACGAGTAGCGGGGGCAGGATTCGAACCTGCGACCTTCGGGTTATGAGCCCGACGAGCTACCGGACTGCTCCACCCCGCGCCGGTCACCGGATTTTAGCACTCACCGTATATCGGTGTGCCCCAGGCCCCGATCGGGCGCAACCAGGTCGCGCACGCGGCGCTTGATCACCTTGGGGTCGATCGCGGCGCCGTCCTCGCTCCGCGACCAGATGGCGCAGCCGTTGACGCGCACCTCCAGGATGCCGCCGCTGCCGGGCACCAGCGCGACGGCCGCCAGCTCGTCCTCGAACGTCGTCAGCAGCTCCTGAGCGATCCACGATGCGCGCGACAGGAACCGGCACCCGGTGCAGTACTCGATCTCGACGCGATGACCGTCGGGCATGCTCGGATTGTCGCGCACGCAGGGCCGGTAGAGTGCCAGCCCATGCTCCTCGCCCTGATCATCGCCTGGGTCGTGATTCTGGTCGTGGGATCCGCCGTCGCGGGATTCCGCGCGTGGCGGGTGATGAAGCGCGTGAAGTTCCTGCGGGCGGAGGTCGAGCGCCAGCTGCCGCCCGAGAAGATCGCCGAGGTGCAGGCGCGGGCGCAGGCGCTGCAGCTGAAGCAGGTGGAGCTGCAGGCGGCGATCGACAGCCTCAACCGGGCGACGGCGCAGGTGCAGATCGTCCGCAGCCACCTGTCGAAGGCGAGCACCGCCCTGAAGCTCGCCCGCATGGTGCTGCGGGCGTGAGCCGCCGCGTCGCCGCGGTCGACCAGGGGACGAACTCGACGAGGCTGCTGGTGGCGGACGTCTCCGCCGAAGGCGTGGCGGAGGTGCAGCGCCTGCTGACGATCACCCGCCTCGGCGACGGCGTCGACCGCACCGGCCGGCTGTCCGACGAGTCGATCGGCCGCGTGATGAGCACGCTGGACGGCTATGCCGACGCCGCGAACCAGGACGGCGCCGAGGTCGTGCTGCTGACCGCCACCAGCGCCGTCCGCGACGCAAGCAACGGGGCCGAGTTCCTCGCCGACGTGGAGCGGCGGTACGGGTTCGCGACGCGGGTGCTGACCGGTGAGGATGAGGCCCGGATGACCTTCCGGGGCGTCACCTCGGCGCATCCGCCCGACGGAACCGTTCTGGTGTCCGACATCGGCGGCGGCAGCACCGAGCTGATCGCGGGCGGGCCGGAGGGCGTACGCTGGGCGACCAGCCTCGACATCGGCTGCGTGCGGCTGTCCGAGCGGTTCCTGACGGACGATCCGCCGACGCCCGAGTCGCTCGCGGCCCTGCGCGAGCAGGCGGCGTCCCACTTCCCAAGCCTGGCCGGCGACGCGCGGCTGATCGGCGTCGCAGGCACCATCACCACGCTGGCGACGATTGACCTCGGCCTGGACGAGGAGGTGCCGGAGCTGGTCGACGACCACGTGCTTCGGGCCGACACCGTCGAGCGGGAGCTAGCCCGGCTGGCCTCCCTACCGCTCGCCGAGCGGCGTCGGGTGCGCGGGCTGATGCCGGAGCGCGCGCCGACGATCGTGGCGGGGGCGGCCATCCTCGCCGAGCTGATGCGCGCGGCCCAGAGATCCGAGCTGACCGTGTCGGAGCGGGACATCCTCCACGGCGCCGCACTCGAAGCGGCCGAGCTCCCGCGATAATCACCGTACGCCCGGATGGCGGAACTGGTAGACGCGGGGGACTTAAAATCCTCCGGCCGAAAGGCCGTGCAGGTTCGATTCCTGCTCCGGGCATCCCATGGTTGAGCCAAAGATAGCCAAAGACGAGCGTGCGGCAACGGCCATAGCACTCGGGGGTGGTGATTCCCTGACCTATGTCGCGGCGTGTCCGCAGATCGCGCACTACCCATGCCCATGCCGCCGCCCCCAGGTCCATAGCGGCTCGCCGGTCATCGAGACGATACGTGGTGCGAATGGGAGCACGAACGCGATGCCGAGTGGGATGGCGGACAGCGCATCACCGACGTTGTGGATCAGTTCGGCCAGCAACGCGACCGAGCCGGAGGCGACGAAGATCACCGCCTGCGGGACCGCCGCCACGCCGAGCAGGCCCTGGTGCGTAACCGCGCCCGTTCATCCGCTAGGCCGCTGGTGGGAGCGGTCGGACTCTCCGGCCGCGGCGCGTCCCGCATCGCTCGCAGCGCTCGCCGACAAGCAGCACGCCGTCGGTGCCGGTGGTATGCCGCGTCCAACGGTGACCCTTCCATAAGCAGCGGACGCGGTGGCGGATGTGACGGGCGGTCAGCATGTGTTCTTATAGGGGGGCCGACCGCTCGAGCAAATCGCTGCGAGCGGCCGTACTCGGCTCCGCGGCCTGGGAGTTGAAGGGCCGCGTCCCGACATCGCGGTCACTGCCGCAGCGGATGCAGCGCTGCTTGGTGACGATCAGGTCACCCTCTCTCCGCGCGTACTGATACCACCCGTGTCCTTCGCGGATGCACCGCACGCGTCGCCTTGCGCGACCTCGGATGGAGCCAGACCCCCCGGTCACCTGAGCAACATACTCCTAGACTTGCCGATTCGTCAACTCACGAAGCGACGGGTGATGCTCAACCGGCTCACCGGCAACCGGCCGACTCAGCGATGAAGCCGGATGCCGAGCCTCCCCACGCCGCGATGTGGGGACGGTCGAGGAGCTCCGAGCGTTCCTGAGCCATGTGCACGATGACCGGCTCGGCGCGCTCTGGTCCTCCTACGCCGTCACCGGACGCCGCCGCGGCGAACCGCTCGGACTGTGCCGGCCGGACATCGACCTGGACGCCGGACGGCTCAGGATCGAGCGGACGCTAGTCGGGATGAAGGGACGGACGGTCGAGTCGACGCCGAAGACCAAGCGCGGCTACCGGACGATCACGCTCGACGCGACGACGCTGGCCGCGCTCCGCGAGCATCGCCGGCGCCAGGCCGCCGGCGTCCTACCCGGCTGAGTGCACGGCGAGTGCACAAACACGCCGATACGCGCCGGAACACGCAGCAGCACCGGCAAGCGACGCGACTCGCAGGCCGCCTGATCCATCGCAACCAGCGGGCCCGCGACACCTCGATAGCTAACGAAGCTGTGAAGCCACACGTCAGATCCGATGGTACGTTTACCGTGGGAGGCGGAATGCGACGGGTAGGTACGGCTCTTCTCGGACTGATGCTTGTGCTGGCTGCATCCGGCGGCCAGGCGTCAGCAGATACGAACGCCGCGCAGCGGCTGGCTGCGCACACGCCGCAGCTGGTGCAGGCGGGCGACGCGCTGTCCGCTGCCGTCGAGCGCGGCGCGATCAGCCCGGCCAAGGCAGCTCTGCTGCGCGCCCAGGCGCTGTTCCACCCGAACGTCGTCGAGCGGAGCACCGGGCTGACCATCCGCCCCGGCGGGCGCGAGGCGACGCCGATCATGGCAGACCTCTCCCACTACGCGTGGCGGCTTCGGGGCGCCGACCGCGCCGCCGCAGAGCGGCTGCTCGCGCGACCTGACGAGGGCGGCGGCGATCCGCTGGGCGACGGATGGACGACGCCCGAGGCACCGGCGAGCCCGGTCTGCGACGCCAACCTCTGCGTGCACTGGACGGCGACGGGCGTGGACGCGCCGCCAGCGGCCGACGACAACGCTGACGGCGTGCCCGACTGGATCGACCTCACGTTGTCGACCCTGCAGCACGCGTGGACGGTCGAGGTCGGCGCGATGGGCTACCGCGCGCCGAAGGACGACACGACCAGCACGGACAACGGCGGCAGCGGCAAGCTTGACGTCTATCTCGCCGACGTCGGCAGCGACGGCGTGTTCGGATACGTCAACTCCGACGACCCGCACAACGACCCGTCCGCAGGGTACGACTTCTTCGACGAGAGCACCTACATGGTGCTCGATAACAACATGGCCAGCTCGCAGTTCGGCGGGCTGCCGCCGCTCGACAGCCTGCAGGTGACGGTCGCGCACGAGTTCTTCCACACCATCCAGGGCGCGTACGACTGGTGGGACGATCACTGGCTGATGGAGGGTACGGCGACGTGGATGGAGGACGTCGTCTACGACTCGGTCAACCAGAGCCGCGACTACCTGGGCAACAGCCTGCTGACCCACCCGACGACGTCGCTCGACTCGGCAGCCGGGGCGTTCTGGTACGGATCATGGCTCTGGTACGAGTTCCTGACCGAGTGGATCGGCAGCCGGCAGGCGCCGGCCGTGAATGTGATCAAGGGGATCTGGCAGTTCGCCGACGGCTCGCCGAGCGGGCCGGACAACTACTCCATGCAGGCGATCAAGAGCGAGCTCGCGGTCGCAGGCCAGCATCACCCGCTGGCCTGGGCCTTCGCCGACTTCGCGATGTGGAACCGGGACAAGCCGCTGTACCAGGAGGGCACCTCCTTCCCTGCGGCGCCGTCGGCCCAGCAGTTCCACCTCGGGCCGACCCGGACGACCACCCAGTGGCTGACGGCCAGGCTGAACCATCTGACCAACCTGCCGGCCGCGCTCGTCCCCGGCACGCGCCAGCCCCGGGGCGGCCACGTGACCATCCGCTTCGACCTGCCGCCCCCGTCGATCGGCTCGGCGGCGCGGGTGATCGTTCGCTTCACCAGCGGCAAGGTGGTGCTGCACCGGATCGCGCTCAACTCGAAGGGCAACGGCTCGGTACGCGTCGCGTTCGGCCACGGCACGACCAGCAGCGTGCTGGTCATCCTGGTCAACGGCAGCGGCCGCTACACCAACTGCTTCACCGCGGGCACCCAGTGGTCATGCGCGGGGTCGCCGGTCGACCAGGCGAAGCCCGAGAGCTTCAACGCGACGCTCACCTAGCGGCCCGCGAAAGGCGTAGGCTGTGATCGCGGCTCGGGCGGGAGCCGCGCGAGCCGCACCCGTCGGCGGATCCCCATTCTCCACCGCGGCTGCCCCGTGCGAGCGCCGCCCGGGCCGCGTCAGCCGGAGCCGTCGTCGGCCATCGCCAGGTAGATCCTCACCTGCGTGCCAGCGGTGCGCACCGGTTCGCCGCGAGACTGGGAAAACTCCCGATGCGAGCGGCGGCCCGCCGCCGGATGATTGACCAGGCTCCACAGTCTCCGAGGGCGGGAACGGGCTCCCCTGTCACGTCCCCCCACGGACGGGCCCGCCCCGTCGCGCAGACGTACGGGGCGGGCCGCAGGCTCAGGGCTCAAGGTCACGCCGACCGCGCACGATCAGCGTCTTGCGAAGCTTCGCCGCCGGTGGCCGGCAAGAGCGCGGCCGCGATGATTCCCGAGATCCGGATCATCCGTGCACGTGCGCGCCACACCCGGCCCAGGGAAGCATGTGGCGAACCGTGCAGGGCCGCCCAAGCACGACGTGTCACAAAGGAGTAAGGTCGTGCCACATCGGACTGATGTCCGATTCAGAAATGGGAAGTCCGGCGCAGTTGAACGCTCCAGCGCCGGGTTCGATCGGGGGGCTCGGGCCGCGCAGCAGCGTGGTCCCGAACCATCCCGGTCACCGGACGGCCTTCCCGCAACCCGGCGGAGGAAAGGAGATCGAGCGGTGACGAAACGGATCCTGCTCTTGTGCGTTCTGGCGATCGGGGGGCTCGCGGCCTTCGGCGCGACACCCGCCTTCGCGGCCAGCACGGCCGTCACGCAGAACGCCTGGTTCCAGAACCAGAACCGGATCATCGAGGTCAACAACCGCGTCCGAGTCTCGTGGAGCTACAACAGCGGCACCGTGTCCAACGGTCGCTGCCAGTGGACGTGGAGCAAGCTCAACTTCTGGTCGCTCAGCGGCCGCACCACGAACTGCCTGTACGAGCAGAACCACCACCGCGTGCATGGGTGGCAGATCACCACCTTCACCAGCACACGGTTCTGCCCGAACCACGCACGGACGACCGTGAGCATCCGCAACGACGTGTACGCCTACGCCAACGGCAGTGCGGTCGGCAACACGACGTTCGTCAAGTCGGGAGCGTGCAAGAGCTCCCTGTTCGCCTTCCGACGGCTAACGCGAGGCTGAGCCCCAGCATTCGCGTTGCCGGGCCGGGCGGGGAGACATCCCGTCCGGCCCGGCACCTGCCATCATCCGGACCATGCCCAGGCTCGATCCGGCCGACTGGTGGACGATGCGACCCGCGCAGAACCGCACCCCGGCGCACTACCGCTGTCCGCTCTGCGGGCTGCGGCTGCACGCGATGACGCCGCATGTGCTGATCGCGCCCGAGGGCGACACGAACCGGCGGCGCCACGCGCACAGCGAGTGCGTCGAGGCAGCCCGCCGGCAGGGCAGGCTGCCTCTGCGATCGGAATGGCAGGCGCAGCAGCCGAAGCGCAAGCGCTGGTGGCAGCGGCGCTAGCCGACCTGTTCGAGCGGCTTCGCCGGCCGCTCCTTGCGCGGGTCGACGAACGGGATGCCGGCCGTGCGCCCGGTCATCGGCCCGTGCTCGGAATCGACCTCGATCCGATTGCCGGGCTCGGCGAGCTCGATGGGTACCCAGACGTAGCCGATGTTCTTCTCCAGTCCGGGTGACCAGACGGCATCCGTGACCGGGCCAACGGGCTGCCCGTCGTGGCTCGCGTCCCACTTGCGGCTGATGCCCGGAAGCGGCTCCGAGTCGTCGAACTCGATGCCGACTAGCTTGCGGTCGACGCCCTCCTGCCGGATGCGCTCCAGCGCGGCCTTGCCGATGTAGTCCTGCGACTGCTCCTCGACAAGCCGCTCCAGCCCCATGACGTGGAACGGCGTGTCGGCGAGCGTGATGTCGGAGCCCCAGTTGAAGATGCCGGCCTCGACCCGGCGCGCCTCGTTTGGGGCGATCGGCCGAATGTCGAACTCCTCGCCGGCACCCATGATGGCGTCCCAAATCTCGCTGCCTCGGGTGCCGTCGAGCAGATTCACCTCGAAGCCCGGCACGGCCGACCAGCCGGTGCGCGTGATGACAACGGGGATGTCATTGATCTCGAAGTTCTCGCACCAGTAGTAGCCGATGTCGTAGATGCCCTCACCGACCAGCTTCTCCAGCGTCTTGCCGGACAGCGGCCCCTGCACCTGACAGGGGTGAACGTCGGGGTAGGTGACCTCGGCATCCAGCCCCGCCTGCGAAGCAACACCAAGCGCGTACAGCCCGGCATCACTGTCGGCAAGCTGCATCCACCAGACGTTCTCCTCGGGGTGAACGAGCACCGGGTCATTGACGATGCCGCCGTGCGGAGCGGTGACGAGCATGTACTTGCACTGCTTGACCGCGCACTTCGTCAGGTCGCGGCAGGTGAGCATGTCGATCAGCCGATCAGCGTCCGGGCCCGCGACCTGCACAGTGC
This sequence comes from uncultured Actinomycetes bacterium, assembly GCA_963720885.1. Lineage (GTDB taxonomy): Bacteria > Actinomycetota > Thermoleophilia > Gaiellales > JAICJC01 > DATLLN01. The sequence continues at coordinate 1,012,406 of CAVRGW010000005.1, forward strand.
GCTCCACGCCTACGTCCCAAAGCGTCACACCATCATTTAGAGCTTGGTACTCGACGTTTGGATCATCGTACTCGGCAGGCAAGTACATTTTATTGTAAATGTCGTACGCCTTGCAGCCGGCGCGGCGCGTCGAGTCGAAGTACGGCGACCGCCGGTACCAGGGACCGAAATAGAGCTTGGTCGTCAGCTCGTCATGGCTCATGTGCGTCCTTTCGCTGGAGGACGGACATTGTTCCACGCGGCGAGCCGCGCGTGCCGGGCTACTCGCCGGGGGCGAACTTGAACGTGCTGGCCGGCGTGAAGTCCTTGGGCGGAGCGCCGGCGACGATGGTCACCGCGTCGTGCGAGTGCAGCGGGAGGTCGGCGTACTGGTCGACCTGCTTGCCGTTGACGTAGACCTTGACGCCGTCGCAGAAGCCGCCCAGACAGTCCTTGTCGAACTTGACGCCCCAGACGTCGAACACCTCGCCCAGCGTCGCCACGAAGTCCTTCGTATCGGCCTCGATGTGGATCACGCCGCGCTCGTCGTGGGTGTGGATCGGCGAGTACACCTGGTCGGTCGCGTCGAGCCCCATGTTCTGCGGCACGACCACGTTGTGGCCGTCCGCGTAGATCTTGAGGTGCACGTGGTAGTGCTCGACGGACTCGCTCAGACCCGGCAGCTTGAGCGCCGTCAACGCCCCCGCCAGGTTTGTGTAGTTCGGATCCCACGTGCCCACCGACTGGAAGTCCGGCTTGGTCGTCTGGAGGCGATCCTGCACCACCGCCGAGTCGGCGCCGCTGCTCGATCCGTCTGATCGCGTGACGACCACGGCGCCCACGCCGACGGCCACCAGAACGACGGCTCCGACCACCAGCCACACCCACATCGGGGTGCCGCCGCCGCTCCGCTTCGGCTTCTCCGTGCGGATGCCTTCGCCCGTGCCGAGACGGCGGGCGCGCTTCTGGTTGGTCACCTGTTTCTGACGCTGGCTCACGAGGGCTGACTATAGACTGCGACTGGCATGGCGGATCCCATCTCACCGCCTCCAGCGGTGCGTTTCTGTCCATTCTGCGGGCAGCCGATTGGATCCTTCTTCGGAGCCCGGCTGGCCGACGGGGCGGTCGGGTGCGACCGCTGCGGGGAATATTTCCGGGTCGAGAACGTTGAATTAGATGAGGGCTGTGACAGCCCCGAGGAACCGACAGGAGCACAATGACATCCGAGATTCGCGACGTGATCATCATCGGCGGAGGGCCGGCCGGCTACACCGCAGCGCTGTACGCGGCGCGCGGGAACCTGCGCCCCCTCGTCTTCGAGGGCTTCGCCTTCGGCGGCCAGCTGATGATCACCAGCGACGTCGAGAACTACCCCGGCTTCGTCGACGGCATCATGGGCCCGGAGCTGATGGCGACGATGCGCTCGCAGGCCGAGCGCTTCGGCGCCGAGCTGGTGGCCGATGACGCCACCCGCGTCGACTTCTCCCAGCGGCCCTTCCGCGTGGAGGTCGGCGACCAGGTGCATCTGGCCAACAGCGTGATCGTGGCCACCGGCGCGACTGCCCGCCAGCTCGGGCTGGAGAGCGAGCGCACGTTGCAGGGGCGCGGCGTCAGCTACTGCGCGGTCTGTGACGCGGCCTTCTTCCGCGACAAGCAGGTCGTGGTGGTCGGCGGCGGCGACTCGGCGATGGAGGAGGCCAGCTTCCTGGCCAAGTTCGCGAGCAAGGTCACCGTCGTGCACCGGCGGGACGAGTTCCGCGCATCGAAGATCATGATCGACTACGCCCGTGCCAAGGACAACATCGAGTTCGTCACCAACGCGACCGTCGAGGAGGCACTGGGCGTCGGTAACGGCAAGCTGACCGGTGTCGCCCTGCGTGACACCGTGACCGGCGAACGTCGCGAGATCCCGGCGGACGGCCTGTTCGTGGCGATCGGGCACGATCCCACCACGGGCCTGTTCACGGGCATCCTCGACATGGACGACGCCGGCTATCTGATCACCCAGGACGGGTCGACCGCGACCAATGTCGAGGGCGTCTTCGCCGCCGGCGACGTGGTCGACCACACGTACCGCCAGGCCGTCACGGCGGCCGGCATGGGTTGCATGGCGGCGCTCGACGCCGAGCGCTGGCTGGCGCACAGCTCGCATGCAGCCGAGACCGCTGCGGCCTGACCGGGCCGTGGCTACAGTGCCTCGTCGTGCCCCGCTACTGGATCTGCCCGAACTGCGGTAACCGCGCCATCGATCAGGACGGCCTGGACGGCCTCTCGCACCAGGCCGTCGGCTGCACCCGCTGCGGGTTCGGGTTCCTTTTCGAGCTGCTCGAGGACTTCTATCCCCCGGCGAATGCCGGCTTCATCGCCTGTGACCGGGACGCACGGATCCTGTCGGCCGGCAAGGGCGTGTTCGAGCTGACCGGGTACGGCGAGAAGGAGCTGCTCGGGGAGCACCTCACCGAGGCGCTCAACCTGTCCGGGTACGACGGCCAGAACCCGGTGGACACGGTGCTCGAGTGGGGCGTCCGCAAGCTCGACCAGACCCTGTCGATCCGCCACCGCTCGGGGATCGTCAAGCAGGTGCGCGTCGACCTGTTCCCCGGGTACGACGAGGACGGCGGCCTGCTGGCATCGCTGGCTCCTCGCCGCTCGGGCGACTAGCCTAGATGTTTGTCCCAGATAGGTCGTTGACGCGCTGAAGTGGCGTCCGCCCGCCGAGGGCGCGGTGTGGTCGGTTGCGATTGTAGGTGTCGATTGCGTCTGGTAGGGCGTGTGCGCGGTCGTGCTCTGTCGGGTAGGGCCTGGCGTATGCCCAGCGTTCAAGCATGGTGCGGATGAAACGTTCGGCCTTGCCGTTTGTCTGGGGCCGGTAGGGTCGTGTCCGTTTGGCCGTGATCTGGTGCTGCTGGCAGGCGTCTTGCCAGCGTCGTTTGAAGCAGGTGCCGTTGTCGGTGAGGACGCGCTCGATGCTGATGCCGTGCTCCTGGTAGAACCGCTGGCATGCCTCCAAGAAGCTGATCGCCGAGGCGTTGGTCTCGTCCGGATGAAGCTCGGCGTAGGCCAGCCGAGTGGCGTCGTCGACGGCAACGAACAGGTACTGCCAGCCGGCTTTGCCCTGCGCGCGTTGGCGACGGTCTCCGGTCACCCGATGCCCGGGCCGGATGATCCGGCCAAGCTTCTTTGCGTCGATGTGCACCAGCTCGCCAGGCCGGTCACGCTGGTAGCGGACAATCTCCTCCGGCCTGGGCCGCGCCACCAGCCGGGAGCAGCCATGACGGCGCAGGATGGCGTGCACGGTCGAGGCCGGCACGCCGGTCGCCCAACCGACCATGTGCGGCCCCTCCCGAAGCTCAGCCCGCGCCCGCAGCACCGCCTGCTCGACCGCGTCAGACATCCGACGCGGCGAGCAGTGGGGCCGCGACGAGCGATCCTCCAGCCCTTCACCGCGACGCGCCCGACCGACCCACTTCGACGCCGTCTGACGAGAACACCCAACGATCACGGCGGCCGCCGTGATCGTCACCCCACCAGCCACCAAGCCAACCAACCGCCGACGCTGACGCCGACTCAACACGGCACTACCATGCAAATCCATCGAGCCCTCCCGGATCGCTGCCTTCGACAGCCGCGACCCTAGGAGGGCTCGTGGACGTTACGACTTCAGACCGTCAACAACGTGTCCGGGAACTACACCTAGATCGTCGACTCGATCTCGCGCTCGACCAGCGCCTGCAGGCGTTCGACCGCGCGCAGCTGGCGCAGCCGGCGATCGATCAGCCGCCGCTCGGCCTGCTCGTCGTCAGCCCCCAGCACGCCCAGCGCCTCGAGCACGGCGCTGTCGCGCTGGCCCAGCTCGTCGCGCGCACGGCGTTCGAGACGCGCCCACTCGATCCGCATCCGGCCGCCCTCCACGTCATCACGCAGACGTTCTGCGTGGCGCGCAAGCCTGTCCGCGTAGAGCTCCAGCTCGATCCGTCCCATGCGCCGAGTGTCGTCCCACGGCCCGTCACAGCACAAGACGCAGGCGGTGCCGAAATGGTGACTTGACAGTCACGCCGGCCGGGCGGGAGCGCCTGCGGCCGGCGCCGGTCTCAGACCGCGCGCTGCTTTCCCGGCTGCGCACGCTTGCGAGCCGGGCGGAGCAGTGACGACGGGCAGACGTCCTCGACGGCGCAATCCTCGCACCGCGGCCGCCGTGCGTTGCAGATCCGCCGGCCGTGGAAGATCAGCACGTCGCTCACCTCCAGCCAGCGCTCGCGGGGATAGAGTCGCATCAGGTCGCGCTCGACCTTGATCGGATCGCGGTGCCGGGTCAGTCGCAGCCGGCCGGAGACGCGCAGGACGTGCGTGTCCACGGCGATCCCGTCGCGCAGCCCGAACGCGTTCGACGCGACGACGGCCGCCGTCTTCCGCCCCACTCCGTGGAGGGCGACCAGGTCGTCGAACGACGCTGGCACCTCGCCGCCGTGGCGCTCGACGATCTCCGCGCTGGCCTGCCGGATCGCCCGCGTCTTGTTGCGGAAGAACCCGGTCGGGCGGATCATCTCCTCCAGCTCCGCCGGCTCGACCGAGAGGTAGTCGGCGGCCATCGGGAACCGCGCGAAGAGCGCCGGAGTCACCTCGTTCACGCGCTTGTCGGTGCACTGCGCGGAGAGGATCGTGGCCACCAGCAGTTCCAGCGGCGTCGTCCAGTCCAGCTCGATGTGCGCGTCCGGGTGCTGCGCGTGAAGTCGGTCGAGCAGCTCGGCCGCCCGCGCCCTGGTCATCCGGCTCATTCGGCGCCCAGCTCCGGTCCGGCGCACAGCACATCGAGCGCCGGGCAGTCGGCGCACCACGGCCCCGGCACCGGCGAGAACTCGCCGCCGGCCACCGGCGACACCCAGCCGCGCAGCTCCTCCTCCAGCCCGGCCGCCTCCGCCGCGTCGAACGTCCGCGACCACACCGCGCCGGGCCGGTCGAGGAAGGCGTAGACGATCTCGACCGACGGGGCGCCCGCGCGGAGCACCGCCAGCGCGTAGATCGCGACCTGCCGTCCGTACGACGCCTCGACCAGCTCCGCCGGGTCACGCTCGCCCAGCAGGTTCGTCTTGTAGTCGACGATCAGCGCGGCGCCGTCAGCGCCGCGGTGGAACAGGTCGAACCGGCCGCGGAACAGCACGCCGTCCAGCTCGAAGGCGAACGTCAGCTCACGCCGCACATCCGCGCCCAGCGCGTCGACTCGGGCGGCGAGGTCCGAGCCGCGCCAGCTCTCCAGCATGCGCGACACCACCGCCTCGTCCTCGGCGGTCGCAGCCGGATAGCGCAGCCGCCACCGCTCGTCCTCGCGCTCCAGCAGCAGGTGCACCGCGTCGCCGATCTCGACGCCGGCCATGCCCGAGTCATCGGCGCGGGGCTCGACCCGCTCGGGCAGCCCGAGCAGCCGCTGGGCGTAGAACCTGTATCCACACCGCGCGTGCTGCTGCAGCCCGCTGTAGGACAGGCGGCGCACGGCGTTGGCGGGAGGCGCCGGTGGCACCTCCAGCTCGGGCAGGTCGGCCGGCGGTTCCAGCGGATCCTGGAACAGCGGCAGCTGCCCCTCCCCGGGCTGCGGCGGCTCGTCGGCGCGCGGCCGCACGACCCGCACGTCGAGCGACGTGCGGCCGACGGCCACCCGGCCCTCGTCCTCCAGGTCGACGTCGAGCGTGTGGCACAGGCGCGCGATCGGCGCCTCGGCGGCGCCACCGTTGCCGCCCAGGGCGCCGCTGATGATCAGGTGGTGGCGCGCGCGCGTCATCGCGACGTACTGCAGCCGCCGGCCCTCCTCGGCCGCGGCTGCGTCCTCCGCCTCCCCCAGCTCCGCGTGCCCGAGCGCCGGGCTGAGCCTGCCGTCCAGCGGATGCACCGCCTTGAAAGCCACCCGCCCGTCGGCTGCGACCAGCACGTCGGGCGTGCGGGTGCCGCCGGCCACGCGCCCGGTGTCGGCAACGACGACGACGTCGAACTCGAGACCCTTGGCCGAATGCACCGTCATCAGCAGCACGGCCTCGCCGCCCTCGTCGGCGATCGCCGCCTCGCCCTCCCTGGCGGCCAGATCGGCCTGCTCCTCGCAGAACTGCACGAACCCCTCGAGATCCGGCCCACGCACGCCCTCGAACTCGCGGGCCAGCCGGATCAGCTTGCGGACGTTCGCCTGGCGGCGGTCTCCGTCGGGCTGGGCAAGCAGCGCGAGGTCGTAGTCGTGGTCGGTGGCGATCCGCTCCAGGAGCTGCTCGAGCGTCAGACCGGCCATCGCCGCCGCCAGCCGCGAGTAGCGCATCCAGAACGCGCGGGCCAGCCGCGTGTCCTCGGCGCTCAGCGCCTCCGGCAGCTCGCCGCCCTCGAACACCCCGATCGCCGCGCGCCGCCGTGTCGCCAGCCGGATCAGCGCCAGACCGTCGTTCGAGACGCCGACCAGCGGCGAGGCCAGCACCCCGAGCAGCGCCGCATCGTCGGTGCGCGTGCGCAGCAGCCGCAGGTATGTCAGCAGGTCGCCGACCTCCTGCTGGCCGTAGTACCCACGCCCTGTCGCACGCACGGTCGGCAGCCCGCGGCGGCGGAGGGCGTCCTCGTACAGTCCGGCGTCGGTGCCGGCCTCGAGCAGCAGGACGATCTGGCCCGGACGGATGCCGCCGCCCTCCACCAGCTCGGCGATGCGGTCGGCGAGCGCGTCCGCCTCCCCCTCGCGCCACCCCGCCGCGCCGCCCTCGAAGGCGTCGCGATCCGCCAGCAGCAGCTCGACGACGCCCGGCCCGGGCGGGCCTTCGGCGAACGCGCCGCTGGAGACCAGCTCCTGGTAGCCGATGCCGAACTCGCGGCCGTAGACCTCGTTGACGAGGTCGATCACATGCGGCCGCGACCGGTAGTTCTCGGGGAGGACGACGACCTCGTCCCCCGCCTCGGCGCGCAGGCGGCGGAAGATCTCGACCTCCGCCCGACGGAAGCGGTAGATGCTCTGGAACTCGTCGCCGACCAGGAACAGATCGTCGCCGCGCACCAACTCGACCAGCTCGACCTGCAGCCGGTTGGTGTCCTGGAACTCGTCGACCATCACCTCGACGAACCGCTCGCGATACTCACCGGCGACGTCCGGCCGCGCGCGCAGCAGATCGCGGGCGCGCAGCTCGAGGTCGTTGAAGTCGAGCAGGCCGCGGGCGTCCTTGAGCGCCGCGTACTCCTCACCGAACAGCCGCAGCAGCTCCTCGATCAGGACGCGGTCGGCGTCCGCATGGACATCGAGCGCGGCCTGCTGCACGCGGTCGATCCCCTCGGCGAGCTCGGTGTTCACGCCGCTCTTCGCCGGCCGCACGGATCGCAGGTCGAGCAGCCGTTCGGGATCGCCGCCGGCCGCCGCCACAGCGGCCGTCACCGCTGCACCCCTGTCGCCGCCCAGCTCCATCGCCGCGCGCTCCAGGTCGGCGAGCGCCGCAGGGAGGTCGGGGCTGCGGAACGGCAGCAGCTCGAGCGACGAGCCGATTCCCCGCAGCCGCTCGTACAGCTCCCCCACCAGCCGGCGGAGCCGCGGGCTTCGGTAGACCGCCAGCAGGTCGAGCCGCGCGTCGTCCTCGGCAGCAACGAATCGCTCGAGGGCCCGCGCGAACGCGTCGCCCTGCAGGATCAGCGCCTCCGTCTCGGACGACACGCGGAAGGTCGGATCGATGCCGGCGTCCAGCGCATGGGCGCGGAGCACACGGCCGCAGAAGCCGTGGATCGTCGAGATCCAGGCCGAGTCGACGGACGCTGCGGCGTCCTCGTGTCCGACCTCGCGCAGCCGCGTGCGGACGCGGCCCTTCAGCTCGGCCGCGGCCCGCTCGGTGAACGTGATCACCAGCAGGTGGTCGAGCGGCGTCCCGGCCTGCACCCGGCGCACGACGCGCTCGACCAGCACCGCCGTCTTGCCGGTGCCCGCGCCCGCCGACACGAACACGTGGCCCCGCCGCTCGATCGCCTGACGCTGGCCCTCGTTCCAGGCGGGCTCGCTCACGACGCCACCCGGCAGATCCCGGCGTTGCGCCGCCGGCACCACTCCGGGCACGTTCCCTGGCGCGGATCGTGGCGGACGTCGCCGGCGCGCATCCGCCGGACGATCTGGTTGGCCCGCTCGACGGCCAGCTCGACCCTGCCCCAGAACACCGCTTCGTCCAGCTGGTCGTTCCGGTACCGCGTCTCGACTTCGCCCGAGACGGCCATGCCGCGGGCGGAGCGCTCGCCGGCCAGCGCCCGGTAGAGGCCGGCGACGGGCTCGACGCCGACCAGCTCGCGGACGGCCAGGATGTACAGCGGGATCTGCAGCCGCCAGTCGTTCTCGATGTCGGCGGCCGAGTGCACCTCGCGGCCGCTCTTGTAGTCCCAGATCACGCCGCGCGCGGACATCGCCGGGTCGCGATCGATGCGGTCGATCGTCCCGGACACGGCGAAGCCGTCCAGCTTCAGGCCCTCCTTCAGACCCGGGGCCGAGCCGGACGTCCCGAACCGCACCTCGAAGTCGCGCGGGGCCAGCGGCATGTCGAGCGCCGACTCGACCCGCAGGTATCCCTCGAGGTCGCGCTCCAGCGCGCGCACCGCCTCCAGTCCGGCCGGGCTGTCGGGCAGTCGCACGCTGCGCAGCGCCTCGGCCAGGCACGAGCGCATCAGCGCCGCGGCGGCCGCGAGATCGGCCTCGGCGACCCGCTCGACCCCGAGCTCGCGCGGCAGCCGGCTGTGGAAGCGGTTGAGCGTGGCGTGCGCCACCGAGCCGCGCTCCTTGGCGCCGAACTCGTAGTCGATCTCGCCCGGCGAGAGCAGCCGCTCGACGAACCAGGCGGACGAGCAGTCCGCGAACTTCTCCAGCTCGGTCACGGAGAAGCTCGTGCGCTCGGCCAGCGAGGCCAGGACGGCGGGGCTGGTCAGGCGGGTTCGCCGTGGGTACGCGTCGCGTGCCCGCTCCAGCTTGCGCACCCAGCCGTCTCGCTGCTGCGCCGTCGCCAGCGCCCACTCACCCCGGTCGCGCAGGTCGCAGGCCAGCACGCGCAGCCGCTCGCGCTCGGTTGGCGCCGACTCGAGATCCCATGTCAGATCGCCCAGCGCACGGCGCCGCCTGGGCAGGGCGTCGGGGCCGCCGAGCGCCGTCCGCACCTCGTCGACGAACGGCGAGGGCTCCCGCAGCCGCCCCTCCTCGTCGGCCGCCTGGCGGGAAAGGAACAGGCGCCGCCACGGCCGGGTGACGGCCGTGTAGAACAGGTGCCGGTCGCGCTCCCCCGGATCGAGCCGGCGGAGCCCCAGTTCGACCGCCTGATCCGGCCGCAGGAAGGCGTCCTCGCGACCGCCCCGGGGGAGGCGTCCCTCCTCGAGGCCGAGCACGAACGCCGCCTGGAACCGGCGGGTGCGCACGCGCCGCAGGTCGAGCACGGCGAGGCGTCCCGCGGCCATGTCGCCGCCGGTGCGGACGACCAGCCGCTGGAGGTGATCGGACAGGGCGGCGCGGTCGAGCGGCGCCAGCCCGCGGCGGGCCAGCTCGCGCAGCTCGAGCACCGACCGCTCGACGGTGCGCACGGCGGCCATGTGCCGGCGCTCGGGATCGGGCAGCACCCTGGCGGTCAGCCCCGCCGCCGCGGCGCTCATCCGCCGCACCCGTCGCTCCACCTGATCGAGCGGGACGCCGTCGTCCCCGAGCTCATCGACGGCGGCGAGCAGCCGGTCGTACTCCAGCTCGCGCAGCGTCGCGCGCACGTGCTCGCCGGTGATCATTCCACGGCCGCGCAGGCGGCCCTCGGCGTGGTCGACCGTCCGCCGCAGCACTCCCGAGAAGGGGCTGCGCAGGAAGCGGAACAGGTCGGCGCGGTCGCCGTCGAACCACGCGAACCGGAGCAGCGCGAGCAGCGCGCCTCCGAACGCGGTGGTCGGGAGCTCGACCGTGGCGTCCACCTCGGCCGGCAGCTCGTGAGCGGCGAACGCCGACTCAAGCACCTGTCGCCAGGGCGCGGTGTCGGTGACGATCACGCAGATCTGCTCGGGCGGGATGCCGTCTTCCCGCACCAGCCGCAGCGCCTCCGCCGCGACCTGGTCGGCGACGCCGCGCATGCCGCAGGCCTCGAGCAGCACGACCGAGCCGTCCGGCTCCGGCGCCCGGCCGGCGTCGCGCAGGGCGAACAGCGAGCGCTCCAGGTGCAGCAGCACCGGCGAGTCGGCGTGGTCGCCCGGCGGCAGCTCGACTAGCTCGTGGGGGCCCGTCGTCAGCGCATCCATCGCGGGGCGCACCGCGGCGAAGGCCTCCCGCCCCGTCTCGTAGGGCAGCGACACCGTCACCGGCCCGCGGCCGGCCAGGGCACGCAGCGCCGCCAGCTGGACGCCGGTCACGTCCTCGAACCCGTGGGCCAGCACCGGTGCGCCGTCCCAGGCGTCCAACCGCGACGCCACCAGCTCGGCGCCGCGCGCCCGCATCCCCGCGCGGTCGAGCGCACCCAGCGCCGCCAGCCGGTCGAGGTACGCCGTGCGCAGCGCCCTGATCTCGTCGAAGCGCTGACCGCCTTCCAGCCCCGCCAGCCGCCGCACCGCGGCGGTGGGCTCGTCGCTCACCGTCAGCTCGTCGAACATCCGCGCCAGCCCGTCGGCGAAGCCCGGCGACCGCGCGGGGGCCCGCAGCGCCTCCAGCTCGGCGGCGCCGATCACCTCGGCCAGCACCAGCCGCCGCTGCGCCGGCGAGAGCACCAGCGGCGCCTCGCCGCATCGTTCCAGCACGAGGCCGAAGAGGTCGTCGAACGTCCCCACCGACCCGCCCAGGACGGCTCCCCGGCGGCGCAGCAGCTCACGCTCCACCAGCTCTGCGTCCGAGCGGTTCGGGACAACCAGGAACGGGTTCTGGCCACCGTCGACCGCGTCGAGGAAGCGCTGCACGAGGAGCGCCACCTTCCCGCAGTTGGCGGGGCCACACACGATGGTCAGCGGCACCGCCTGGATTCTAGAGGGCGGCGATACCGCGAAGCCCGGCGGCGGCCGCCCGTGCGGCCGCCGCCGGTGTCACGCGCCTTAGCTCGGCTTCGGCGTCCGGCGGTTGACCCCCGTCGCCGCGAACGCTGCGCCGATCAGCGCGAGTGCGATGGCGCCGACGACGACGAACTGCGTCGCGTCGATCGCCGGCAGATCGATGCCGCTGCTTCCCTGGCTGCTGGCAGGAGGAGCCTTCGAGGAATCCGCAAGCACCGGCTGACCAGTCGCGGCCTCAGCGGGGAAGTCCCGCGCCACGACCACCGGCTCGTCTGCCGCCACCGACCTGGCGGCCTCGCCAGGAAGATCGCGGACCGGAGCGGCCGCAGGTCCGCTGGACGCCGCCAGCGAGTCCGCCGCCATGTCGTGCACCGGAGCACCCGACTGCGAAGCCGCAGCCGAAGCCGACAACGTGTCCGCCGCCATGTCGTGCACCGGAGCACCCGACTGCGAAGCCGCAGCCGAAGCCGACAACGTGTCCGCCGCCATGTCGTGCACCGGAGCACCCGACTGCGAAGCCGCAGCCGAAGCCGACAACGTGTCCGCCGCCATGTCGTGCACCGGAGCACCCGACTGCGAAGCGGCGGCCGAAGCTGCCAAAGTATCGGCAGCCGAATCGTGAACGGCGGTTCCACCGCTCGGCTGAGCGGCCTGTGCGGCAGAGATGATCGCCGGGGACGCCATCTGGCCCGCATGCTCGCCCAGCGACTGCGACGCGATCATGGAATCGCCCGGCATGTCACGGACGTCGGTGATCACGGTGCCGGTGCCGCCACCCTGGACGTGCGCCGGCATCGCCTGCGCCGACCCGACGACCGTACCGGTCGTCGCGACGACCACGGCGAGCACGGCCAGCTTCTCGCGCAGCCCGTGCGCCTCGATGTCGGGCTCGCGAATCGCCCGGGCCAGCGCCTCGGCGTCGAACCCGACACGGACGGTGTCAGACGAGCTCTCGAGCATCCGCTCGAGGTCGGCGATCGTGCAGTCGACCGTCAGGGTGTGACGCTCGACGGATCCGCCGTCGGCCTCCCTGGCGGCGATGTCGAGCAGCAGCTCGACCCTGCCGTCGTCCGCCGACTCGAGAGCCGACTCGATGTCCGCGCGGCGGAGGTCGACCGCGAGCATGCGGTCCGACGCGCCTTCGCGCGCCAGGCTGAGTGTCGCCTGTTCCACAGGGACTCCTTTCGTTCGGGCCGCCGAACGCGGTCCACCAGTCAAGTGACGCCTGCGACGCCGACGATCTTCCCACCTGTCGCCCATATTTGCAACGGATGTCGCAATACGGGGTGCCATGGGCGGCGACGGCCAGGGGTACACTGCGCCCCCGATGGCTGCAGACCTGTCCGGAAAGGTCGTCGTCCTCGGTCTGGACGGCGCGACGTGGGATCTGCTCCGCCCGCTCGCCGAGCGGGGCGTGATGCCGAATCTGGCGCGGGCGCTGGAGCGGGGCCGCCAGGGCGGCCTCGAGTCGTGCCTGCCGCCGTACAGCTCCCCGGCATGGGTGTCGATTGCGACCGGGAAGAGCCCGGGGACACACGGCATCTTCGACTTCTGGGAGGCGGGAGCGCCCGGTGAGAAACGGCTGGTGTCGTCGCGGTCGGCGCGCGGCGCCAAGCTGTGGGATCTGGTCGACGCCGCGGGCAAGGTGGCGAACGTCGTCGCCGTCCCGGTGTCCTTCCCGCCGGCCCGGCTCGAGCACGGCCGGTTCGTGTGTGGAATGTTCACGCCCGGCGAGGACGTCGACTACACCTGGCCGCAGGAGCTGAAGGCTGAGCTCAAGGCGATGCCCGGCGGCTACGAGGCAGACCCCTTCGCCCTCGGCCTGGAGGGCCTCGAGTTCATCGAGCAGACGCAGTTCTGGATCCGCCAGCAGGAGATCGCCGTGCGCCGGCTGCTCGACAAGGGCGACTGGGACCTGCTGTTCACCGTGATCCAGGCGCCCGATCCGCTGCAGCACAAGTTCTGGAACGTGCTCGACCCAACGGATCCGCGGTTCGACGCCGCGCGGGCGGCCGACGAGCTGGAGCCGCTGGAGGAGTCCTACCGGCGGTGCGACCAGGTGATCGGCGACCGGCTGGCGATGGCCGAGCGCGGTGCGACCGTGCTGATCGTGTCCGACCACGGCTTCGGCAGGTTCGAGAAGCTGTTCTTCATCAACCGCGCGCTCGAGGAGTACGGGCTGCTGACGCGGTCGGGCGGGACGCCCGGCATCTCACGCAGCGGCCTGTCGACGCGGACGGTGATCGACGCCATCCGCCGGCTCGACGTGCTCGGCCTCGAGAAGCGCGTGCCGACCAGCGTGCGCGAGCGGCTCGCGCGCGGCATCGACAGCGCCCTGTCGCAGCCGATCGACGCCGAGCAGACGATCGCCTACGCGGCCGCGGCGTCGGCCGAGAGCGTGTTCATCGCCGACTGGGTGCCCGAGGAGGAGCGGCGCGAGGTCGGCCGGTGCGTGATCGACGTGCTCGAGGCCGCACGGGATCCCGAGACCGGCGAGCGGATCATCGAGCACGCCTACCTGCGCGAGGACGTCTACGACGGCAGCGAGCTGCATCGCATCCCGGATGTGCTGATCGACTTCGGCGAGCGGCCGTACACCGCGTCCGACAGGCTGGCCGCGGGCGGCATCGTCGAGCGGATACCCGCCGCGGCCGGCGGCGGGCGCCACCGGCGCACCGGGATCATCCTGGCGCTCGGCCCGGGCATCGAGGCCGGCGAGCTGACCGACGCGCGGATCATCGACGTCGCGCCCACGGCACTGCACGCCATGGGCCTGGCGGTGCCGGACGACATGGACGGCAGGGTGCTGACCGAGCTGTTCTCCGACGGCCGCGAGGTGCGCACCGAGGCCGGGCGCGACCGCGACGCCGAGGAGGAAGTGGTCTACACCGAGGACGAGGAGGCCGCCATCGAGCAGTCCCTCAAGAACCTCGGCTACATCTGAAAAATCGGGGTCTGACCCCGATTTTTCAGGCGGGCGGCTCGTTCTGCACGTTGTGCTCGGTCGCGTAGGCGTCGACCAGCGCGTCGGTCGCACCGGAATCGGGGTAGGCGTAGTTGATCTTGACGAACGGCTCCCACTTGTCGGGGAGGGCGTCCTCCGGGAAGATCGCCTCGACGGGGCACTCCGGCTCGCAGGCGCCGCAGTCGATGCACTCCTCGGGATCGATCACCAGCATCCGAGCCATCTCGTGGATGCAGTCCACGGGGCAGACGTCGATGCACGACTTGTCCTTCACGTCGATGCAGGGCTCGGCGATGATGTACGTCACATGGGCCTCCTCGTCTCCCTCTCCTGAGCGGGGACTCTACCCAACCAGGTCGTTCACGAGCTTCGGCAACCGGTCGGACAACACCGACCGGGGCACGACCGTCGCGAAGCCGGCCGCGCGTGCGTCCCTCAGCCGCTGCGGGTCGGTGTGCTGGCCGAACCCCAGCACCGGGATCCCGGGGAACCGGGCGAGCACCTCCTCGGGCTCGGTGCGGTTGACGTCGGCGATCACGAGGTCGGGCGGCGGGCCGCCGGCCTTCGCGATCACCTGGTGGCCGGAGGCGGTCAGCATCGCCTCGATCTTCGCCCGGAAGAACAGGTCGACCCCGGCCAGCTGGACGACGCTCACTCCAGCTCCCGCAGCTCACGGTCGATCCGCGCGGCCATCGCGTCGTCGACCTCGGAGGCGTCCACCTGCTCGGCGGCGCGGCCGCTGCGCGACCGCGACCAGGCCATCGCCAGCGTCACGGCGATGGCGCCGCCGCCGATCAGCACCACGGCCGGGATCACCCAGGCCAGCAGATCGAACCCGTGCTTCGGCGGCGCCGCCAGCACCTCAGGCCCGTACTGGGCGACGAAGTAGTCCTTCACGCGCTGCTCGGACCAGCCCTTGCGGTGGAACTCGGCCAGCTGGGTGCGCATCCGGATCGCCACGGCCGACTGCGACTGGTCGAGCCGCTGGTTGCACGGCACGCACATCAGATCCTGCTCGAGCCCCGCGGGCGACCACGTGCCGCCCGACCCACCGCAGCCGGCGGCGGCGAGCACCGCGACGGTCAGCGCCAGGACGGCGACGCGGCGGGTCACGCCCCCTCCACGTAGGGCTGGAGCGCCTGCTCCAGGTCGGAGCCGGTGATCTGGCCCGGGAAGTGCTTGACCACCTTGCCGTCGGGGGCGATCACGAACGTCTCCGGCAGCCCGCCGAGGCCCCACTTGCGATACACCGGGCCGGTGTCGTGGACGACGGTGAAATCCAGCCCGTATCGCTGCGCGAACGAGCGGGCGTCGCCGATGTCGTCCTGGCTGTTGACGCCGACGATGTCGAGCTTGTTGCCGTAGCGGTGCGCGAGCTCCGCGAGCACCGGAGCCTCGTCCTTGCACGGACCGCACCACGACGCCCAGAAGTTCAGCACCACCGGCTTGCCGCGGGTGGACGAGAGCGTGAAGGTGCCGCCGTCCAGCGTGTCCAGCGTGAAGTCCGGCGCCGGCGGCCGCTTGCCGTCGCGCAGCTGGGCCGACACCGTCGAGGAGCCGGCCAGCACGCCCTTCAGGAACACGCCGACGAGCAGCGCGAGCAGGGCGACGACCACGACCTGGAGCACCGTTCGCGTCGTGCGGCTCAGCGTCCGGTCCCTCCGTCGGAGGCGTAGCGGACGATCATCTGGTCGGTCATCCACTCGACCGGCGCGCGGTCGTCGGTCAGCGGGTCGCTGCTCGGCGCCACCGGCCTGGCGTGGTCCAGCGCGGAGGCCGCGACGCCGGTCAGCTGCGGCGGTGCGCCTTCCAGGCGAAGGCGGAGCTCATCCGGCGAGACGTGCTCGCGGAAGCCGGCGACGATCATGTTGAAGCCGCCGACCGGCCACATGTAGACGCTCGCGAACTCGGTGGCCATGGTGCCGGCGATGGCGTCCGGGAGCCGGTTGTCACCGGGGACGCGGCCGACGTTGGCCATCACCACGCCGCCGGTGCTGAGGCGGTCGTGGGCGAGTGACCAGAACTCCTGGGTCGTCAGGTAGAAGGGGATGTACGGCTGCCGGAACGCGTCCAGGAAGATCGCGTCGTAGTCGGATCGGTGCGACTCCAGGTAGACGCGGCCGTCGTCGGTGGCGACCTGCACGCGCGGGTTGTCGCCCAGGCCGAGGTAGCGGCGGCCGGCGGCGGTGACGTCGCCGTCCAGTTCGATGCCGAGCACGTTCACGTCGGGCCAGACCTGGCCGTACGCGCGGCCGACGGTGCCGCCTGCGTACCCGACCATGGCCAGGTTGCGGATCGGGCTGCCATGGATCACCGGCGCCAACAGGAACTGGTCCCAGTAGCCGCCGGTCATCACCGTGTTCGGCCGCCACACCGAGTGCTCGGCCCAACCCTCGTTCAGGTGGAGGATCCGCGAGCCGTCGCTGCGCTGGACGACCTGGATGAACTGGTACGGCGACTCGGTCTCGTAGATCACGCCGCTGCCGGGCTTGACCAGGCCGGGCGGAAGCAGCGCCAGCGCCGCGATGGCCGCGGGCACGAGCACGTAGCGGCGGCCGAGCGCCGGCGCGGCGACCAGCGCCAGCAGCGCGGCGGTCGCGAGCATCGTGCGCCGCGTGCCGATCAGCGGGATCAGCAGGGCGACAGGGATGAACGTGCCGAGGATGCTGCCCGCCGTGGACAGCGCGTACATCTTGCCGGCCACCTCGCCCGCCTTCTCGACGCTCTCCACACCCAGCCGGACGGCGAACGGCGACGCCATCCCGAGCAGGGTGATGGGCACCGAGAAGATCGCCATCGCCGCGAAGAACGACCCGAGGAACGCGCCCACCGATGCGTTCGCGAACGCGTCGACGGCGACGCTGAGAAGCGGCTCCGCGAGGAACGGCGTGATGGCGATCGCCGCTGCGGCCAGCAGCATCAGCCGGGCGAGGTACGGGAGCTGCGGGTGGCGATCGGCCAGCCGACCGCCGAGGAAGTACCCCGCGGCCAGGTAGATCAGGATCAGGCCGATGATGTTCGCCCAGATCAGGATGGACGCACCGAAGAACGGCGCGAGCAACCGGGATGCCGACATCTCCGTCGACATGGTGGTCGCGCCGGCCACGAACACCAGCGGCGCGAGCAGGCGTCTCGACGCGGTCACGGGCCGAGTGTAGACGCGCCGGGGCCGATCAGACCCCGGCCGGGATCACCCGCGAGAGCCGCCGACCGCGTACGTCCGCGAGTACGGACGCCACGGCACGCGCTCCCATGATGACCCCCTGCACATCGGGCAGCTGGGGAGCACCCGGTAGACCGTGACCCCATAGCCACAGTCCAGGCATCGGAACTCACCCTTGGCCCGCGCACCTGCCACCCAGCCGGATTCACCGGTCTGTTCGAGCTTGCTCGCCGTCGGACCCATCTGTTGACCTCGCTCCCGGTCTTCCCCGGTCAGCCGGACACGCTGTAGGCTAGCCGTTGCCGGACCGCCGAACAACTGATATTTGCCGCCCATGCGGTGACCGGTTTGTCACGGATTGCGGATGAGATGGGCGCAGCGCACGAGGAGGATCCCGATGGCGCTCGAGCCGACGCAGACCGACCACTCGCAGCCCGTCCGGCGGAGCTCGGAACCGGCCGCCGGCGTGCTGCTCGGGGCGATCGCATCGGCGGTGCTGGCGATCAGCGTGTTCCTCACCTGGTACACGGTCGAGTGGCGGATCGCAGGCACGGGCCACTCCGAGTCCGTGAACGGCTGGGACGCGACGAACGTCGCCCGCGTGGTGTTCGTGTTCGCGCTGATCGGGCTCGGCGCGCTTGCCATCGAGCTGTTCTCACGCGACTCCGAGCTGCCGGTGCCCGCGTCGATCGTGTCCGGCGTCTGCGGGATCCTGGCGGTGCTGTTCATCGTGTACCGGATCGCCAGCGCGCCGGACGCGAAGGTCAGCGGGGTGCTCGGCTTCACCGTGCTGCAGAACTTCATCTCCGTGACGGTGAACACGTCGTGGGGCATCTGGGTCAGCCTGGCGGCCGCCGTCGCAATGGTGGCCGGGGCGGTGCTGGCGCTGCGCGGCTCCCGGGCGTGACCACGCGCGGCCCGGGTAGACTCCCGCCGCGATGCCCGCCCAACGCGCGACCCTGAAGCCGTACCTGTCGGAGATCCGTGAGTGGGTCGCCCAGGGCTATACGGACGTCTGGATCGCTCACACGCTGAACTCGACGCCGTCGAGCATCGCGTCGTTCCGCTCCGAGAACGGCATCCTGCGACGCGACGTGGCGGGCGAGACGACGGGCGACAACGTGCCGCCGCCGGTGCTCCCGGCGGACGCCGAGGAGCCGGTGCCCGAGAAGCCGAAGCGGCGGCGCCGGACGCGCAAGCCTGAGCCGGAGGCGGCGCCCGAGCCGGCAGCCGAGTCGGAGGACGGCGACGGCGAGCCACGCCGCCGGCGCAGGCGCGGCGGTCGCGGGCGGAGCAAGCGCGGCGCGGGCGCGGCGCACACCTTCGAGGCGGTGCTCGACCACGGCGAGGACGAGGGCTACGGCTTCTGGATGGACGGCGCCGTCCGCGACGACACGCTGTTCGCCGAGCACTGGGCGGGCCGCCGGGGCGTGGTCGTCCGCATCGAGGCCGACCAGATCGTCATCCGCGCCGACGACCGCGACTGACGCCCCACCGCGACGCGTGTCAATCGAGCGTCGATCACCAGCGACGTGACGCCTGGGGTCTGACCCCGCTCTGACCCCGGCCGGTACCGACTTCGCAGCAATCCACGTGAGGGCCCGTGACAGCTCCCGGGGTTCGTGCCGGCGGGCGTGGGCTTTGGGGCAGGTTCGTGACGCCCGGGGGAGTTCGGCCGGCGATTCGGTGGGCTCGTGGGGAGAATTGGCGCCGGTCGGCACGGGATTGTGGCTCAAGCGGGGTCAGAGCGGGGTCAGACCCCGGAGCTAGCGGTAGTCGGTCGCGTTGCGGGCGTAGCGGGCGAACGCGGCGGCCTGCACGACCGAGAGGTCGTGCGCCCAGACCTGGTCGGTCGTGCGCTGCGCGACCTCCCGGCACCAGGATTCGCTGGTGTCGTACAGGTCGGTCAGCTGCGCCAGCGTGAAGGTCGCGCCCATGCGGCGTTGCACCTCGTCGGTGATCTCCTCGACCACGCGGCGCAGCACCCACTCCCGCGATGCGATCAGCGAATCAGCGAGCTCCTGGAAGCGGCGCTGGCCCTCCTCCCACTCGATCATCGCCACCTCGACCCGCGCGGCGCTCACGGCGTGCAGCACGCTCCGTCCGGGAACAGCGGCGCCGCCTCGTCCGCGATCCGCTCCCCCAGCAGGTAGCCCGGCTCCGCCAGCGCGAACGCCACGTGCGCATGCAGGCACTTGAGTGCGCCCTCGTGGGCCGTGCCGCCCACGCCCAACCCGAGGCTCGCACCGCCGTCCAGCATCCGCCCGGCCGGCTGCCGCAGGCTCGCCTGCCGGCGGCCGGCCGCCTGCAGCGATCGCCGCAGCGCAGGATCGGCCCCCGCCCGCGCCTCCCATCGCTCGACGCCGCCGTCGCTCTCCAGCGCCGACACCCGCGCCACCGCGTGCGGGCAGGTCAGGTAATACGTCGTGGGAAAGGGCTCGCCGCCCTCCAGATAGGCCGCCTGTGCCGTCACCGCCGGGCGGCCGAACGGGCAGCGCGCGGCGACGCCTGTGACGCCCCTGGGCGTCCGGCCGAGCTGCCGCTCGATCACCGCGAGGTCGTCGATCCCGGCAGGTTAGCGACAGTGCGAGGCGGTGCCCGGGGGCAGCCCCTGGATCACCAGCGGCTTCTCGCCGGGGAAGATCCAGCCGCACTCGCGGGCCAGCGTGATGATCCTCGTATCCGTCTCCAGCGCCTCGCGCTGGCGCAGCAGGCCGGCGTGCGTGCGCTGGGCGTCCGCCAGCGCCTGCCGCTGATGGCTGAGCTCGCGCTGTACCCGCAGATACTTCTGCACCGGCGCCACGTAGAGCGCGGCCACCACGGCCAGCACAACGAGCATGACCAGGCGCCGCACCGGCAGGGTGCGGCGGGCGTCGGGAGCGACTCGGGCCACGGCCATTCCGGCCACGTTCGCCGGATGCGTCCGATCTCCTACTCCAGCGTGTGCACCATGATGTGGTTGGTGGTGCCGGGCTCGTTGATGATCGTGCCGCCGGTCAGCACGATGCGGTCGCCGGGGTCGGCCAGACCGCTGTCGCGCACCGCCTCGGCCACCCGCCGCCACAGATCCTCGATCGAGTCGGCGTCGTCGCGAACGACCGGCACCACGCCCCACTCCAGCGCCAGCTGCTGCAGCACGTGCTGCCGCGGCGATGCCGCGACGATCGGCCGCCGCGGCCGGAACCGGGACACCTGCCGCGCTGTCGACCCGGACTGCGTCGGTACCGCGATCACCGGCGCGTCCAGCTCCTCGGCGATGTCGCAGGCGGCGTGGGCGATGATCGCCGACATCTCGCCTTCGCGCCGCCGCCCGGGATCGTGGTAGCTGAGCGACGGTTCGACCGCGCGAGCGATCCGGTTCATCATCGCCACCGCCTCCATCGGATAGCGGCCGACCGCCGTCTCTCCGGACAACATGAGCGCCGACGTCCCGTCGAGCACCGCATTCGCCACGTCGGACGCCTCGGCACGGGTCGGCTCGGGCTGGCGGATCATCGACTCGAGCATCTGTGTCGCGGTGATCACCGTGCGGCCAGCGTCCCGCGCCGTGCGGATCACCAGCTTCTGAACGAGCGGTACGTCGGCGGAGCCGATCTCGACGCCCAGGTCGCCGCGCGCCACCATCAGCGCGTCGCTGGCCTCCACCACCTCGTCGAGGTGCTCGAGCGCCTCCGCCTTCTCGATCTTGGCGATGATCCGCGCGTCCGAGCCGGCGGCGGCGATCCGCTCGCGCAGGTCGTGCAGGTCGTCGGGCTTGCGGACGAACGAGAGCGCCACGTAGTCCGCGCCGTTGGCCAGCGCGAACGCGAGGTCCTCGACGTCCTTGGCCGTCAGCGACGGGATCGGCAGCGGCGTCCCGGGCAGGTTGACGCCCTTGCTCGACGAGATCACGCCGCCCACCTCGGTGCGGCACGTCACCCGGCCGTTGCCCGTCTCGATCACGCGCAGCCGGACGAGGCCGTCGTCGATCAGGATCTCGGAACCCTCGCGCACGATCGATGCCAGACCGGGAAACGTCAGCTCGAGGTCGCCCGGGGCGCCCTCGCCGGCCGCGGCCAGCACGACCACGTCGCCGGGATTGACGGAGCGCGGGTCGGCAAGCACGCCGACCCGGATCTTCGGCCCCTGCAGATCGGCGATCACGGCCAGCGGCCGGCCGACCACGTCCTGGGCGCGGCGTACCGCCTGCAGGCGCTGCAGGTGGTCGTCGTGTCCGCCGTGCGAGAAGTTCAGGCGCGCCGCGTCCATGCCCGCGAACGCCAGCCCCTCGACGAAGCGCGGGTCGGACGAGGCCGGCCCGATGGTGCACACGATCTTCGTTCGCCGGGCTGAGGTCGGGCTCACCGGTCGGCGCTCGCCGGAGCCAGCCGGGCGAACGCCCGCCGGCCCGGATAGCGCGCGGCGGCGCCCAGCTCCTCCTCGATCCGCAGGAGCTGGTTGTACTTGGCGACCCGGTCCGACCGTGACGGCGCGCCGGTCTTGATCTGGCCGCAGTTGGTCGCGACGGCCAGGTCGGCGATCGTCGTGTCCTCGGTCTCGCCGGAGCGGTGCGACATCACCGCCGTGTAGCCCGAGCGGTGCGCCAGCCTGACTGCGTCGAGCGTCTCGGACAGCGTGCCGATCTGGTTCACCTTGACCAGGATCGAGTTGGCGCGCGCCGGAGTCGATGCCCCGCTGCAGCCGCTCGACGTTGGTCACGAACAGGTCGTCGCCGACCAGCTGCACGCGGCCGCCCAGCCGCTCGGTCAGCAGCTGCCAGCCTTCCCAGTCGTCCTCGGCCAGCCCGTCCTCGATCGAGACGATCGGGTGGCGGTCGCACAGCTCGGCCAGGTAGTCCACCATCTCGGAGGTCGACAGCTCGCGGCCCTCACCGGCCAGCCGGTAGCGGCCGCCGGCATAGACCTCGGTCGACGCGGCGTCGATCGCGATCGCGATGTCGTCGCGGTGGCCGGCGCGGTCGGCGGCGTCGAGGATCGCGGTGATCGCCTCTTCGTTCGACGCCAGATCGGGCGCGAACCCGCCCTCGTCGCCGACGGCGGTGACCAGCCCGCGCTCCTTGAGTAGCCCCTTCAGAGCGTGGAAGGTCTCGGCGCCGATCCGCAGCCCCTCGGCGAACGACTCCGCGCCCAGCGGGACGAGCATGAACTCCTGCAGATCGATGTTGTTGTCCGCATGGACACCACCGTTGATGACATTCATCATGGGCACCGGCAGGACGTGGGCGTCCGTGCCTCCCACGTAGCGATACAGCGACAGCCCGCTCTCGTCGGCCGCCGCGCGGGCGACGGCCAGGGAGACGCCGAGGATCGCGTTCGCGCCCAGCGACGACTTGTTCGGCGTGCCGTCGAGCTCGATCATCGCTGCGTCGATCTCGCGCTGGTCGAGCGCGTCGACGCCCATCAGAGCTCCCGCCAGGGTGATCCGGACGTGCTCGACCGCCTGGTCGACGCCCTTGCCGCCGTAGCGCGAGCCGTCGCCGTCGCGCAGCTCGACCGCCTCGAACGCACCGGTCGATGCGCCGGACGGCACCGCCGCGCGGCCGGTGGCTCCGGAGTCGAGGATCACCTCGGCCTCCACGGTGGGGTTGCCGCGCGAGTCGAGGATCTGGCGTGCGTGGACGGAGATGATCTCGCTCATCGCGGCCGGATGATATCGAGGGAGGGTCGGCCCGGGGTCAGGCGGCCGACGGGATCGTGAAGCGGATGGTCGACCCGCTGCTCGGCGCCGAGGCGATGTCCAGCGAGCCACCGACCAGCGCCAGCCGCTCGCGCATCGTGTCCAGTCCCATGTGCAAGCGCATCGCCCGGCGATCGAGCGCCCGGCCGACGTCGAACCCGATGCCGTCGTCCGAGATCTCGCCGGACAACGCACCGTCGGAGTCCCACAGGCGGATCCCGACGTGCGATGCGCCGGCGTGCTTGCGGGTGTTCGCCAGCGCCTCCTTGACCGTCCGGTAGGCGAGGTCCTCGATGCCCAGCGAGTGGCGGATGACATGCAGGTCGAGGTGCACCTCGAAGCCCGCCTCGGCGGCGGCGACCTGGGCGAGCTCGGTGACCGCGGCCGCCAGCCCCTGCGTCGCCAGCAGCGGCGGCCGAAGGTCGAACGTCATCCGGCGCGCGCGCTCGATCGCCGCGCCCATCGTCCCCCGCGCCGACTCGAGGACCTCGCGCATGTGCTCCGGATCGCCCCGGTCGAGCGCCTTCAGCACCCGCTCGATCCCCAGCATCGACGCCGTCATCACCTGGATCGTGTCGTCGTGCAGGTCGGCGGCGATCTGCGATCGCGCGTCCGACTCGGCGCGCAGCATCTCCTCCAGCACCAGGAAGCGCTGGCGCTCGGACTCGCGCAGTGCCTCCTCTGCCTGCCGCCGCTCGGTGATGTCGAACATCACGCCCAGCGAGCGCGTGCCCTCGCGATCCGACACCAGGGTCGCCCGATCGTGAAACCACATCACGCTGTCGTCCGGCAGGACGACGCGGTACTCGACATCGAACGGCTCGCCGGTGGAGACATGGCGCCGGGCGGCCGCGACCACCTGGTCGCGGTCGTCAGGGTGGATCGACGCCGCCCAGTCGTCCCAGCCGAACGGCTGGTCGTCGGGCACGCCCATCATCACGCTCAGCCGGCCGACGTGGAAGGTGACCTGCTCGTGCTCATCGATTACGTACGGAAACGCCGGGATCTGCTCGACCAGCGCCCGGTACCGCTGCTCGGCCGCCGACAGCTCGCGGGTCAGCCGGTCGCGTGTGAACACCGCCGCCAGCATCGGCGCCAGCCGCGTCGCCTCCTCCACCTGCTCGGGCCCGAACGGCTGCTCGGGGTCGCAGAAGTACAGCTCGAGCATGAACAGCCGGTTGTCCGCCTCGAAGACGCGAATGGTGATATCGAACGCGGCGCCGACCCGCTCGAGGAACGCGCTCACCCCGGGCGTCGCGGGATCGCCGCGGCGGTACACGCCGACGACGTCGTTGGCCGCCTGCTCGTCGGACCCGTCGTAGCCGTACTCCACCTCGTCCATCACCCCCAGCCCGGGCCACAGCTCGGGGTGCTCCAGCCGCCCGGCGGCGGCGATCACCGCGATCGGGCCGCTGATGCTGGTCGACTCCGACAGGCAGGCGTGATCGGCGCGCAACGTCTCGCGGACGTACTCCAGCAGGACGTCGAGCAGCCCGGGCTCGTCGCGCTCAGTCTCCGGACCTCGCCTTGGCTCTGCGGTACCAGGCATCCTGCTCCTCGAGCGACAGTGCCGCAAACTCTACTCCGGCCTCGGCCGCCAGGTCGGCCGCGCCGTCGACCCGCCCGCGGAACCGGTCGGCCGCCGCGCGCACGGCGAGCTCAGGGTCGACGCCGGCCAGCCGGGCGACGTTGATCGCAGCGAACAGCAGGTCGCCCAGCTCGTGCACCACGTGCGCATCCGGCTCGTGCTCTGCCGCCCGCTCCGGCGCCTCGTCGAGCGCCTCCCGCAGCTCCCGGAGCTCATCCTCGAGATCGCCCCATGCGCCGTCCCAGGCGTGCCAGTCGAACCCCACCGCGGACGCCCGGCGCTGCACCTTGCGTGCGTAGAGCGTGCCCGGCAGCACCGCCGGGATGTCATGGAAGATGCCCTCGCGACCCTCCTGGTCGGCCTTGATCTGCTCCCACTTCTGCCGCACGTCCCCAGCCGTCCGAGCGTCGGTGCCGCCGAACACGTGCGGGTGGCGGCGGATCAGCTTGACGGTGATGCCCTCTGCGACATCGGCCAGGTCGCCCTGGCTCTGCTCCGACAACAGCAACGCGAGGAAGTACGTCTGGAACAGCAGGTCGCCCAGCTCGTCGAGCAGCTTCGCGGGGTCGTCACGGCCGGCGGCGTCGGCCACCTCGTACGCCTCCTCCAGCGTGTGCGGCACGATCGTGCGCGCGGTCTGCTCGCGGTCCCAGGGACAGTCGCGGCGCAGCCGCGCCGTCAGGTGCCACAGCCGGGTGAGGGCGTCGGAGACGACCAGGGCGCGCAGCGCGTCGCCGGCGGGCACCGTCGCGTCCCAGCGCTCCTCATGGAGCAGCGCGAGCAGGCGCTCGCCCGAGGCGGCGACCACGGGTGAGGCGACGGCCAGCTCGATGCCGTGCTCGCCCAACCAGGCCGCCAGCGGCTCGCCATCCGGCACGGCGACCGGCCCTGCGGTCTCGAGCACACGCCAGGACGCGAGCGGCACCAGGGCGGGATCGCCGGGGCCGAGCGCGACCAGCGTCCTCACGTCGTCGGCGCGGCTCCGCCCGACGCCGCGGTGGTCGCCGCGGGCTTGTACGCCGGGTTGTAGTGCGTCAGCTTCTTCTGTGCGGTGAGCAGCGAGTTGAACTTCGCGCGGGCCTTGTCGAGCACCTGCGTCTGCTCGAGCTGCTGCCGGATCTGCGCCTTGACGTCGTCGAACGACTGCTGGCCGCCCGGCTTGACGTCGGTCTTGGGCTTGACGATGAAGAAGCAGTCCGGCTTGCACTTGCCGGAGAGGTTGCTGGACTCGTACGTCTTCGATACCGGGATCAGCCCGGACACGTCGCCGGTCGTCAGGTCGCCGAATACGGCATTGCCGAAGTTCGTCTCGACCTGGCCCTTGGTGGCGGTGAAGTCACCGCCGGTGGACGGCGGACCCGGCGGGATCGCGTACTGCTTCGCAACCTTGTCCCAGTCCTGGCCGTCGCTCAGTGCCTTCTCGGCGGCCAGCGCGTCTGCGCGGCTGCCGGTGAGGATGAACTGCACGTCGCGCGTGTCCGGCGTCGAGTACTGAGCCTTGTGCTCGTCGTAGTACTTCTGGACGTCCGCGTCGGTGATCTTCTGATCGCCCGTCAGCTTGTCCTGGACCTTCTTCTGCACGACCGAGGGGCGCACCAGGAACTCACGTACCTCTTCGTCGGTCAATCCGTACTTCGTGATGTACGCCTGGTACTTCTCCTGGCTGCCGTTGAAGCTCTGCTTGATCGCGTCGTCGAGAGCCTTCTGGATGTCGTCGTCCGTCACCTTCACGCCCAGCTCGGACGCGATGTTCTCGATCTGCGCGTTCAGCACCAGCCGGTCGACGATCGGCGCGACCAGCGTGTCGTGGTAGTCCTTGGTGCCGACGTCAGGGATCTTCTGGCCGTTGACCTGGGCGGTCTTCTTGGCCAGTTCGATCTGCCGGTTCAGCTGGTCGACGGTGATCGTCGTGTCGCCGACGACTGCGACGTCGTCCTTGGCGACCGAGGTGGAATCACTGCTGCCGGAGCCGCACGCGGCTGCGACCGCGACCAGGCACGTAAGTGTGAGAACGATGAGAAAACGGCGCATAACAGACGTTACGCCGCGAGGACGCGGCGCGTGTCGAGTATAGCAGCGAGGATGTCGACAGCCCCCCGCATGTGGGGCTTCTCACCTGGCGCCGGCGGGTCGACCCGGCAGCTGACCTCACGCTTCGCGACGGTGTAGAGCGCGCCCGGAAACGTCGACTTGAGCTCACGCACCTCGGCTCCGCCCAGCTGCACCGGGGAGATGGACAGCCGGCCGCCGCGCAGGGCGACCGATTGCGCGCCGAGCTCGGCCGCCAGCAGCCTGGCCTCGGCGATCGCCAGCAGGTTCTCGACCGGCACCGGCGGCGGCCCGAAGCGGTCGGCGACCTCGGCCTGCAGCTCGCGCAGCTCGGTCACTGAGCCGGCCAGCGCCAGGCGGCGGTGGATGTCGATCTTGACCGCCTCCAGGCTGACGTAGTCGGCGGGCACGTAGGCGTCTACCTGGGCGTCCACGCGCACCGGCCGCGGCCGCGGCAGCGCCTCGCCCTGGAGCTCGGCGACGGCCTCCGCGAGCAGCTCGCAGTACAGCTCGAAGCCGATCGCCGCCACGTGACCCGACTGCTCGTCGCCCAGCAGGTTGCCCGCGCCGCGCAGCTCCAGGTCGCGCATCGCGATCCGGTAGCCGGAGCCGAGCTCCGTGTAGTCGGCCAGCGTCGAGAGCCGGTGCCGGGCGTCCTCCGACAGCTCGCGGCGGTCGGGGTAGAACAGGTAGGCGTGCGCCGTCACGTCGCTCCGGCCCACCCGGCCGCGGATCTGGTAGAGCTGGGCCAGGCCCAGCGTGTCGGCGCGCTCGACGATCAGGGTGTTGGCCTGCGGGATGTCGAGGCCGGACTCGATGATGGTGGTCGAGATCAGCACGTCGAAGTCCCCGCGCAGGAACTTCATCATCACGTCCTCCAGCCGCCGCTCCGGCATCTGACCGTGCGCCACTCCGACGCGCAGCTCCGGCACCCACGAGCGGACCCGCTCGGCCGCCTCGTCGATCGTCTCGACCCGGTTGTGCAGGTAGAACGACTGGCCCTCGCGGGCGAACTCACGGCGCAGCGCGGTGGCGATCAGCTCCTCGTCGAACTCGCCGACGTGCGTCTTGATCGGCCGGCGGCCGCGCGGCGGCGTGGTGATCACCGAGATGTCGCGCAGACCGGAGAGCGACATGTGGAGCGTCCGCGGAATCGGCGTTGCCGACATAGCCAACACGTCGACCTCCAGGCGCATCTGCCGCAGCAGCTCCTTCTGGGCAACGCCGAACCGCTGCTCCTCGTCGACCACGACCATCCCCAGATTGGCGGGGATCACGTCGCGCGAGAGCACGCGGTGGGTGCCGACGAGCACGTCGACCGTGCCCGCCTGGAAGCCGGCCAGCGCCGTCTTCACCTCGGAGGGCGGCCGGAACCGGGAGACCATCTCGACCGCGATCGGGAGATCGCGGAACCGCTCCTTGAACGTCGCCGCGTGCTGCTGGGCGAGCACCGTCGTCGGCACCAGCACCAGCACCTGGCGGCCGCCGGTGACCGCCTTCAGCGTGGCCCGCACGGCGACCTCGGTCTTGCCGAAGCCGACGTCACCGCACACCAGCCGGTCCATCGGCCGGTCGCTCTCCATGTCCTCGGTCACCGCGTCGATCACCCGCAGCTGGTCGTTCGTCTCCTCGTAGGGGAAGGTCGCCTCGAGCTGGGCCGCCCACTCGTCGTCCGGCGGAAACGCCGGCCGCACCTGGTTCTGCCGGCGCGCGTAGAGGGCCAGCAGCTCACCGGCCAGCTCGCGGACGGCGGTGCGGGCCCGGGTGCGCAGGTTCAGCCACGACTTGCCGCCGAGCTTCGACAGCGCCGGCGTCGAGCCGTCGGCGCCGATGTAGCGACTGACCTTGCCCAGCTGCTCGTGCGGGACGTACAGGCGGTCGTCGCCGCGGAACTCGAGGTACAGGTAGTCGCGGACTACGCCCCCCACCTCCTTGGTGTCGAACTGGAGGAATCGGCCGACGCCGTGATCCTCGTGGACGACGAAGTCGCCCGGCCGTAGATCGCCGAAGGCGGCCAGCGCCCGGCCCAGCCCCGGTGCGCGGCGCGCCGATCGGCGGCGGAACAGGTGCCCGCCGGGCAGCACGGCGAGCTGTAGCGCAGGCGCAACCATGCCGTGGCGCAGCGCACCGACGGCGAAGCCGATCCCCGGCTCCTGCGGCCCCGCCTCGCCGGGGCGCACCAGCTCGGCCTCGACCCGGTTCAGCGCCAACCGGGTGCGCTCGGCCTCGCCCAGGTGCGGGAAGCACACCAGCACCCGGTATCCCGCGCGGAGCAATGCGCGCAGCTCGTTCTCCGCCTCGGCGATCCCGAACGCCGCCAGCGCCGGCGGCTGCGCCTCGAACGAGTACGGCTGGCCGAGCGGCATCTCCTCGAGCGCGCCGGCGCCCTCCAGCAGCTGCTCGACGTCGTCCGGCCGCAGGTAGCCGCCGGCCCGCCGCGCTGGGTCGCGGATCTGCTCGGCCAGCTCGACCGAGCCCTCGCGCACCGCGTCGGCCACCTGCTCCGGGTTCCACGCGAGCACGGACGCGGCGCCGGTCAGCTCGGGTAGCAGCGACACCATCCCCGCCGGCATGGGCGGCGCCTCGTCTTCGTCCGCACCCCAGGCGTGCTCGACATCGTCGGGCTCGCCGGCCGGGTACACGATCGCCTCGCCCAGGTCGCGGATCGACCGTTGGGTGAACACCGAGAACGCCGACAGCCGCTCGATCTCGTCGCCGAAGAACTCGATGCGCAGCGGCTCACGGCCGGTGGTCGGGAAGACGTCGACCAGGCCGCCGCGCACGGACACCTCGCCCCGCTCCTCGACCGTGTCCACCCGGGTGTACCCGGCGGCCGCCAGCTGCTCGACGACGGCCTCCAGCCCGGGGTCGCTGCCCAGATCCAGCGTCACCGGCCGCGGCCGGGTCGGCGGGCCGGGCACTCGCTCGAGCAGCGCATCCGCGGAGACGGCCACCAGACCGCCCGCGGCCAGCGCATCCAGGGCACGGTGGCGCTCGCCCACCAGGTGCGGCGCGGGGTCGATGCCGCTGCCGTACAGCGCGCCGCGCGAGGGCAGGTACGCGGCCGGGGCGCCGGGCAGGAACGTCGACGCCTCGTCGATCAGTGAGCGCGCCGCGTCGTCGTCCTCGACCACGATCGCCAGCCCGCGCGGCGTCGCACCCTCGCGCGAGCGCCACAGCGCTGCCACCACGAGCGGCAGGATCGGCGGCGACACTCGCGCTCGGGCGATGCCGTCGCGGGCGCGCGCGGCGAAGGCTGCGAACTCCTCGGTGCCCTCCAGATAGGGCAGCGCCAGCTCCGCGCCCGCCGCAGCCAGGGAGTCGGTCTGAGGGGCGTCCATCCTGGCTCGCATGGTAGTCTGGCGCCCGTCATGCGAAGACGCTTTGCAGCCATCGCGGTCACGATCATGGCGACCCTGGTGTGGCCCGCCGTGAGCCTCGCCGCAGACGCCACCAGCGAGACGATCGACAAGCCGACCGGCACCGACCACACGCTGACGACGATCTTCATCATCGCGCTCGGGCTGCCGCTGCTGCTGGCGATCCTGACGCTGATCGACATCGCGGTCGGCCGGGGCAAGAACGATCAGCACTGAGGAGGCACGGTTCGCGGAGCTCTGCGAGCTCCTGCGCATCGAGTCGGTCTCGAGTGACGGCAAGCACCAGAAGGAGCTGCGCGAGGCGGCCGACTGGGTGGCGAAGCTGGTCGGCGACGCGCGGGTCGTCGAGGGCGCCGGCAACCCGATCGTCGACGGGCTGATCCCCGCGTCGCGGGACGGGGCGCCGACCGTGGTCGCCTACGGGCACTTCGATGTGCAGTCGCCCGGACCCGCCGAGCTGTGGTCGAGCCCGCCGTTCGAGCCCACCGTGCGGGACGGCCGCGTCTACGGGCGCGGCGTGACCGACGACAAGGGCAACTTCCACGCGCTGCTGCGCGCCGCGCTCGACCTCGCCGGGGAAGGCGAGCTGGGCGTCAACGTGCGCGTGCTGGCCGACGGCGAGGAGGAGGTCGGCGGTCATTCGGTGATCGACTACCTGGCGACCGTCGACGACACGTTCGACGCCGCGGTGATCTTCGACAGCGGGATGATCGGCACCGACCAGCCGGCGATCACGACGGCGCTGCGGGGGCTGGCCGGGTTCCAGGTGCGGCTGGTGTCGGGCGACAAGGAGCTGCACTCGGGGATGTTCGGCGGCGCGGCGGCGAACGCCGTCCACGACCTGCTCGCGGTGCTGAACGCGGTGGTCGGGGCCGAGGACAGCCTGGCAGCGGGCATCGCGCCCGTGTCCGAGGCCGAGCGCGCCGGATGGGCGACGCTCCCCACGGGGGCCGAGGAGCTCGCGGCCGGCGGCGGGCGGGCGGTCGACGACTCGGCCGCGGCGGAGTTCTACGAGCGCACCTGGACGCGCCCCAGCGTGACGGTGCACTCCGTCGCCGCCGGCGACCCGTCGCTCCACAAGACCAGCATCGCGCCCGAGGCGCGGGCGTCGCTCTCCGTGCGCCTCGCACCCGGACAGGACGCGGCGGCGATGGGCGCCGTGCTCGAGCGGATGCTGCGCGACGCCTGCCCGGCCCACGCTGAGCTGGAGCTCGAGCCGTGGCCGCCCGGCGAGCCGGCGTACATGCCGGCCGACGACCCCACCGTGCTGGCGTGCGCCGCGGCGATCGAGCGGGCGACCGGAACCGCGCCGGTGATGGTGCGCAGCGGCGGATCGATCCCGGTGATGGCCGCCCTGGTCGGCCGCGGCACGCCGACGGTGCTGTCGGGGTTCGGCACCAGCGAGGACAACATCCACTCGCCGAACGAGAGCATGGCCCTGCGCAACCTGGAGTGGGCATATGCATCGGCGCGCGAGATCTACCGTGAGCTGGCCGCACACGCTGGGCGGTAGGGACTGGACGCCGTCCGCCGAAGTGACTAAGGTTGCCCCTCGAATGCGGACGAGAGCACGCGGAATGACCGAGGCCCAGGTGCGGACGCGGCTGTACGACCCGCCCGAGGCCGTGCGCAGGCTGGAGTCCAAGCTCGCCTGCTGGCGGATCGCGTCGCAGCCGCGGATGCGCGGCGAGGACGTGCGCCGGGCGTTCGAGGAGCGGCTCGACAACCGCACACCTGACGTCGTCGAGGCCCCGGCCAAGCAGGACGAGGCCGGCCCGCGCATCCGCCTGATCGCCTAGATGGTTGATTCCACGGGGTCCGTGGCTTCCAGGTCGAGAGGCTCGACATCTGCGCGTTCGGCGTGGCAGCGCCGCCCGAGCCGTCGGTGGGCTCGCCCGGCTAGCTGGTGTTGCCGGCGACGGACGACACGTACGTCGCGACGGACTCGATCTGCGTCTCCGACAGCTGGCCACCGAACGCCGGCATCCCACCGCCGCCGTTCGTCACCTGATCCTTGACGGTCTCCTCGTCCGGCTGGAGGTCGTCGAGATTGGGGCCGACCGAGCCGGTGGCGCCGGCATCGGCCAGCGTGTGGCAGCTCGCGCAGTTGCTGGTGAACACGACCTTTCCGGCCGCCGCCGACACGTCACTCCCGCCGCTGGAAGCCGGCGTGCTGGTCGGGGTCGACGTCGACGGCGGTGCGGACGACGCGCTACCGCTGGAGCCGCCGCACGCGGCGACCGCCAGCACGATCATCGCGAGTGCCAGCCCGGCCACCGAAGATCGAATGTTCAGTCGATCGATCATGATGCGGGTAGCGTAGAGGAGCACGCGGAGGCGCGTGAGCCGGTCGCTAGTTGAACTGGCGCATGGCCGCGTCGATCCCGTCGCGGACGATCGCCAGCGTGCAGTCAGCGCCCCGCTGCACCAGGTCGTCGTCGTCCGTCTCCGGCGGGAAGGGCTGCAGCACCCAGTCGGCGACGGGCCGCGGGTCGCCCCGCTCCGGCCGGCCGATGCCGATCCGCACGCGCAGGAAGTCCTGGGTGCCGATCGCCTGGACGACTGACCGCAGGCCGTTGTGGCCCGCCAGGCCGCCGCCGGACTTGGCGCGGATGTCGCCCAGCGGCAGGTCGAGCTCGTCGTGGACGACCACGAGCCGCTCCGGGGGCAGCTTGTAGAAGCGCAGCGCCGGGGAGACGCTGCGTCCCGACTCGTTCATGAACGTCTCGGGCGCGAGCAGCGCGACCCGCTCATCCCCCACGCGGGTCTCGCACACGCGGCCGTGCCAGCGGCTGCGCCACGAACCACCGAGCCGGCCGGCGGCCTCCTCGACCGCGCGCAGGCCGATATTGTGGCGGGTGCCGGCGTAGCGCTTGCCGGGATTCCCGAGCCCGACCACCAGGTAGTCGATCGACGGCGCGCCGCGGCCCGGGATCCGCACCTACTCGTCGGCCGCGGGCTCCTCGGACTCGCCGCCCTCGCCCTCTGCGGCAGCGCCCTCCTCGCCCTCGGCACCCTCCTCGCCCTCTTCGCCCTCCTCGCCTTCCTCGGGCTCCGGCTCCTCTTCGACGCTGGGCGCGGTGACCGAGGCGATCACGGTGCTCTCCAGGTCGTCCAGGAACGTGACGCCGTCAGGGGCGGGGATGTCGGCGAGGCGCAGCGCATCACCGATGTCGAGGCCGCTGATGTCGACCAGCAGCTGCTCAGGCACTGCGGTCGGCAGCACCTCGATGTTCAGCTCGTGGATCGGCTGGCTGAGCACGCCGCCCATGTTCACGCCCTCGGGCGTGCCCTCGAGGTGCACGGCGACCATCGTCTGGATGACGCGGTCGAGCCGCACCTGCTGGAAGTCGACGTGAATCGCCCGGTCGCGCACCGGGTCGAGCTGCAGGTCCTTGATCATGACCGGCCGGGCGGACTTCTCACCCTCGACCGTCAGGTCGAGGATCGCGTGGATCCCGCCGGTGCCGGACACCGCGTGGCGCAGCGCCCGGACGTCGACCGCGATCGCCTGCGTGCCGTCCGAGCCGCCGCCGTAGACGACGCCGGGGATCTGCCCGGCCAGCCGCATCGCGCGCGCGTCCTTGCCACCGCGCCCCTCGCGAGAACGCACCTCGAGTTTCACCCGGTCCATCGAAAGCTCCTTGCGGCCTCGCTAGAAGAGCTGATTCCCGCCGTGGAACAGCCCGGAGACCGAATCGTCGTTGAAAACGTTGCTGATGGTATCAGCCAGGATCGGCGCGACGGACAGCACCCTGATCCGGTCGGGCTGGTCGACGGGGTTCACCGGAATGGTGTCCGTGACCACGACCTGCTCGAAGACGCTGCCGGCGATGTTCTCGAGCGCCCGCCCGCCGAACACCGGATGCGTCGCGCAGGCGAACACCCGCGTCGCGCCGTGCTCGACGAGCGAGACGCCGCCCGCGCACAGGGTGCCGGCGGTATCGATCATGTCGTCGATGACGACGCAGACCTTGCCGCGGACGCGGCCGATCACGTTGGTCACCTCGGCGACCTGCTGCTCCGGCCGCTCCTTGGTGATCAGGGCGAACTCGGTGCCCAGCATCTCGGAGAACTTCTTGGCCAGCTTCGTCCGGCCGGCGTCCGCCGAGACGACGGCGATGTCCGCCGGGTCGACGTCGCCCAGCAGCAGCTTGAAGTGCTCCGCCAGCATCGGCACTGCCGTCATGTGGTCGACCGGCACCTTGAAGAAGCCCTGCAGCTGGCCGGCGTGCAGGTCCATCGTCAGTACGCGGTCGACGCCCGCCGCCTCGAGCATGTCCGCGACCAGCTTGGCGCTGATCGGCTCGCGCGGGGCGCTCTTCTTGTCCTGCCGCGAGTACGGGTACCACGGCATGACGGCGGTCACCCGCTTGGCGGACGCCAGGCGGGCCGCGTTGGCCATGATCAGCAGCTCCATCAGCGAGTCGTTGGTCGGCGACGAGCAGGACTGGACGATGAACACGTCCGCACCGCGGATCGACTCCTCGTAGCGGACGTAGACCTCGCCGTTGGTGAACGTCTTCAGCTCGGTGTGCCCCAGCTCGACACCCAGGTGCTCGGCGATCCGCTCGCCCAGGGCGGGGTTCGACCGGCCGGCGAACAGCATCAGCCGCTTGTGCGGCGCGCGCTCCACCCACGTCGGAGCCGAGGGCTGGCTCACGGGCGTGTTGGCGGCAGGGATCGTCGGGAACAGCGGAATCGGGGTCTCGACACTAACGCCGGCGTCGTCGTACATAGTCCTCGATGTTGGTCTGCTTTGCTCTCGCCACACCCAGCGCGTCGGGCGGGACGTCGTCCGTAATGGCCGATCCGGCCGCTGTCCATGCTCCGTCTCCGATGGTCACCGGTGCGACGAAGACATTGTGGCTGCCGGTGCGGACGTTCTCGCCGAACACGGTCGGATGCTTGTCGAACCCGTCGTAGTTGGCCGTGATGCTCCCCGCGCCGATGTTGCTCCCCGCGCCAATCTGCGCATCCCCAATATACGAGAGATGAGGCACCTTCGCGCGCTCTCCGACCGTCGCGTTCTTCAGCTCGACGTAGGCGCCGGCCTTGGCGCCGCGCTCCAGCACCGTTCCCGGCCGCAGGTAGCAGAACGGTCCGACGTCCGCGTCCGGGCCGATCGCGGCGTCCACGGCGACGACGTGAGGGCCGACGCTGGCGCCGGCGGCGACCGACGTCGCGCCGCGCAGCACGGTGAACGGGTGGATGGTCGCGTCCGCCTCGACCGTGACCCCGGCGTCGATGTATGTCGTCGCCGGATCGACGATGCCGGCGCCGGCAATCATGTGCTCGTGGTTGATCCGCTCGCGCAGCCGCGCGGCGGCGACGGCCAGATCGGCCCGGGTGTTGATGCCGTGGGCGACCCATGGATCCGGGTGCCGGTGCGCGCGGACACGCCGGCCGGCGGAGGCCAGGTGGCCGACCACGTCGGTCAGGTACAGCTCACCCTGGTCGTTGTCCGGTGTCAGCTCCTCGAGGCCGGGCCAGAGCATCGACGAGCGGAACACGTAGATGCCCGAGTTGACCTCCGTGATCGCGCGCTGCTCCGGCGTCGTGTCGCGCACCTCGACGATCGCCTCGACGTCGCCGGCGGCGTTGCGCACCACCCGGCCGAAGTCGACGCCGGTCGTCGCCGTGCGCTCGATGGTCAGTACCGTTGCGTCGGCGCCGCTCGCCCGATGCTCCTCGACCAGCGCCTGCAGCGTGCCCGCATCGATCAGCGGGGTGTCGCCGTAGAGCACCAGGACATCGCCCTCGTGGCCGTCCAGCGCGCCGCGGCCGGCCATGACGGCGTCGCCCGTCCCTCGTTGCTGATGCTGCACCGCGGTCGCCACCCAGTCAGGCAGGCGCTCGGCGACCGCGTCCGAGTCCGGCGCGACGACCACCACGGTGCGCTCGGCGCCGACGCCCTGTGCGGCGCCGGTCGACCACTCGATCAGCGTCCGGCCGCAGGCCTCGTGGAGCACCTTGGGCAGGGACGACTTCATGCGGGTGCCCTTCCCGGCGGCGAGGATCAGACAGGCGAGGGATGCGTGGCTCATCGGTGCGGTCTCGTCGACGTTGACTGGGGCGCCTGGATTCGAACCAGGGGTCACGGGACCAAAACCCGTTGCCTTACCGCTTGGCCACGCCCCATCGACCCGGCAGAGGCCGCACGAGTATAGGTCACGTCAGGTCAGGTCCGTCTGAGGTCGCCGAGCAGCACCAGGAGCATGATCAGCAGCAGGATCGCGCCGACGATGATGGCGATGAACATCCCGGCGAAGACCGCGGGGACGACGAGGCCGGCGATCGCCTGCGACGTCGCCACCACCCACAGCGGCCGGCGGACGGACTGCGGGACGCGGTTCCTGATCCACCAGTAGCCGAACACGGCGAGCAGGCCGATGGCCCACAGGAAGTGGAAGCCCTTGAAGTAGGCGACCGCGGCCTCGCTGAGGCCGATCACGATCGCCAGCTTCAGGCTGTTGTCGCGCAGCCAGCGCATCGGCGACCGTCGCTTGCTCTGCTCGATCGTCATCCCGTCGCCGGAGATGTTCCACTCGGACATGCCCGAATCTTACAGCGGAGCGGATGGGATCGCGGTTGGGATGGCCGCAGCCAGGCGCTCCGCGGCCCCCCGGTCCTCGACGATGCCGAACACCGTCGGCCCGCTGCCCGACACGGCGGCGGCCAGCGCGCCCCGGCTCCGCAGCTCGGCGAGCACGTCCGCGAGCTCGGGGCGGAGCCGTAGGGCGGGCGCCTGCAGGTCGTTGGCCACCAGCCCTGCGACACCGGCCGCGCCGCGGGCCGTGTGGACGCCCCGGATCAGGTCGCCGCGCACCGCGTCGAACAGCTCGTTCGGCTCGCACTCGGCGTACACGTCGGCCGTCGAGAGCCCGCGGTCGGATGGCACCAGCACCACGCCGTAGTCCCGCGGGAGATCGGTGACGTGCTGCAGCCGGTCGCCGCGCCCGGTGCCCAGCGCGGTCTCCAGGCCGGACAGGAAGAACGGGACGTCCGAGCCGAGCGTCCGCGCCATCGCGTACAGGTCGTCGACCTTGCGCCGGCGGGCGTAGTGGCGCAGCACGGCGGCCGCGTCCGACGACCCGCCGCCAAGCCCTCCCGCCACCGGGATCCGCTTGGTCAGCCGGACGCGGGCCGTCTCGCCGAGCAGCTCCAGTGCACGGGTGACCAGCGTGTCGCCCTCGAATCCCTCGACCGTCGTCACCGCGGCCGGCTCGATCTCCAGCTCGTCGTGCAGGTCGAGCGCCTGGAACAGCGTCGCCAGCCGGTGGAAGCCGTCGGGCCGCACCGGGCCGACCCGCAGCACCAGATTGATCTTGGCCGGCGCGCGGACGGTCGTCACACCAGCTCCAGGAACTGCTCGGGCGCCAGCTGTTCGGCCCGCAGCCGGGCGTACCGCTCCGGCGGGGCGGGCAGGCCGGCCAGCTCCAGCGAGTTGGCGAGCGTCTTGCGGCGGTGGGAGAACGCCCCGCGGACGACCGTCACCAGCTGCGGCCAGCCGGGCCCGATCGGCGCGTCCGGCCGGCGCTCGAACGCCACCAGCGCGGAGTCCACGTTGGGCACCGGCGAGAACACCCGCCGTGACACCGGCTTGCGGCCGAGCCGGCGGCAGCACAGCTGCACCAGCACCGAGACGGCGCCGTAGCTCTTCGTCCCCGGACCGGCGAACAGCCGGTCGGCGATCTCGCGCTGCACCATCACGCAGAACCGCTCGCAGGCGGGTAAGGCCTCCATGACCACCGGCGTCGCCACGTTGTACGGCAGGTTCGCGCACAGCACGGTGGGCGGAGGGTCGAGCGAGCGCGGGTCGACGTCCAGCGCGTCGGCGAACCGCAGGACCACGTTGTCCACCCCGGCAAGGGTCTCGGCCAGCGCCGGTTCGAGACGCCGGTCGATCTCGATCGCGTGCACCAGCCGCACGCGGCCGGCGAGCCAGCTGGTGAGGACGCCCAGTCCCGGCCCGACCTCGAGCACCACGTCGGTCGCCTCCAGCGGCAACAGGGTGCCGACCAGCTCGAGCACGTTGTCGTCGACCAGGAAGTTCTGGCCGAGCTCGCGGTCGGGCGTGATGCCGAACTCCTTGAGCCGCGCGATTGAGACCTGGGGCGCCACGCCGTCAGTATCTACCCGAGGGCGATCAGGGCGACGCCGGCGGCGACCGCGGCCGCGCCGGCGGCCCTCGCCCGGCCCACCGGCTCGTGGAGGCGCACCGCCGCCAGGCCGGCTGCGAACACGACGCTGGTCTCGCGGACGGCTGCGACGGCGGCGGCCGATGCCAGCCTCAGTGCGACCAGCACCAGCGCATAGGCTGCGAACATCCCGGCGCCGGCGACCACCGCCTGGGGCCGCAGCTCCCCGCGCAGCCGGCCGGTGTGCCACGCCCATGCCAGGCAGGCGACGGCTGACGGCAGCAGCGCCAGCTCGAAGTAGACCGGGGCGGACGCGTGGACGATGCCGTGCTTGTCGATCAGCGTGTAGCCGGCGATCGTGATCCCGACGGCGAGCGCCAGGCCGACGTCCAGCGCATGCTGCGGCCGGTGGAGTCCGCGGACGGCCATCACGCCGCAGGCGACCAGCACCACGCCCACGGCCGCGGCCGGGCCGGGCACGCCGGCGGCCAGCAGCACGAACAGCGGCGCCGAGCCGCGCGCGATCGGATAGACGACGCTGACGTCGGCGCGCGCGTAGGCGGCCGCCAGCAGCACGATGTAGACCAGCTCGAAGAGCGACGACGCGACGATGAACGGCACCGCCGCAGACTCCAGATGCCACGACGCCACGGCGAACGGCGCTCCCACGGCGAGCGCGGCGGGGAGCAGCACGCCCGTGGCGGCCACAGGGTCGCGCGATCCGCCGAGGATGATGTTCCAGCCGGCGTGGATGACGGCCGCCGCCAGCGCCAGGATCAGCGCCTCGCCACTCACCGCAGGCGGAACACGCGGTCGGCGTTGCGCTCGACCTGCGACTCGAGGACGCCGGGCTCCACCCCGCGCTGGGACGCCAGCAGCCGCAGCGTGTGCATCACGTTGGCCGGCTCGTTGCGGCGGCCGCGCATCGGCACCGGCGCCAGGTACGGCGCGTCGGTCTCGGCCAGGATGCGGTCGTCGGGCACCCGCCGCGCCGCCTCGCGCAGCTCCTCGGCGCTGGGATAGGTGACGTTGCCTGCAAAGGAGCAGTACCAGCCGCGGTCGATCGCCTCGTCGACCCGGTCGGGCGTCGAGAAGCAGTGCAGCACAACGTCCACCTCGGCGTCGGCCAGCATCGCGAACGTGTCGTCGGCCGCCTCGCGGGTGTGGATGACCAGCGGCAGCCGGGCCTCGTTGGCCAGAGCGATCTGCTCGGCGAACACCCGCCGCTGGTCGTCCCGCGGCGCGTTGTCACGGTAGTAGTCGAGGCCGCACTCTCCCAGCCCGACCACCTGCGGATGCGAGAGCAGCGGCCGCAGCGCCTCGACGTCGGCCTCCGCCGCCTCGTGCGGGTGCCAGCCGACGACTGCACGGACGCCGTCGAAGCAGCCGGCCAGCTCGATCGCCTGCTCGCGCCCGATCGTCAGGATCCGCGTCACACCGGCCTCGGCGGCGCGCTCCACGACGTCCTCGAACGGCCCCTCGCAGCCGTCGAGGTGCGCGTGGGTGTCGATCATCCGTCGGCGGCGACGCGCGGGAAGATCGGCGCCGGCTGGGTCGTCGCCGCGCCCGCGGCCAGGCCGCCGAGGGCCGCCCGCTCCCACGACACGGCGCCCGGATCGCCGACCGACTCCAGGATGGTGGCGGCCGCGTTCGGGATGTACGGGTGCAGGAGCACGCCGAGCACGCGCACGGTGTCCGCCAGCGTGTACAACGTCTCGTCAAGCTGCACGGCGGCGGCGGGGTCGTCGCTCTTTGCCAGCGCCCAGGGCTGCCGCTCCTCGACGAACCGGTTGGCCGCCCGCACCAGCGTCCAGATCTCCTCGAGCGCGCCGGTCAGGTCGACGGCGGCCAGGCGCTCCGCCACCCGCTCGTGCACCGGCTCGAGCTGGTTGGTGCCCTCAGGGACGACACCGTCGCGGTAGCGGCCGACCATGGCTGTCGTCCGCGACACCAGGTTGCCGAGGTCGTTCGCAAGCTCGCCCTCGTATCGGCGGTGCAGGCCCTCCCAGGTGACGTCGCCGTCCTGGCCCCACTGCACCTCGCGCAGCAGGTAGAAGCGCAGCGCGTCGGCGCCCAGCAGGTCGATCACCTCGAACGGGTCGATGACGTTGCCCAGCGTCTTCGACATCTTCTGGCCGCCGCTGGTGAAGTAGCCGTGCACGTACAGGCCCTGCGGCGGGTCGTACCCGGCCGCCATCAGCATCGCCGGCCAGACGATGCCGTGGAGGCGCAGGATGTCCTTGGCCATCACGTGCAGCGAGGTCGGCCAGAACGTCTCGGTGACGTCGCGGCCGAGGCCGTACTCGAGCGCCGTGCGGTAGTTGAGCAGCGCGTCGACCCAGACATAGATCGTCTGCTCCGGCTCCCACGGCAGCGGGACGCCCCAGGTGACGGTCGCCCTGCTGAACGAGACATCCTCCAGGCCACCCGCGATCAGCGACCGGGCCTCGTTGTAGCGGGCCCGCGGGCGCACGAACTCGGGGTTCGCGTCGTACAGCTCGAGCAGCTTGGGCGCCCAGGTCTTGAGCGGGAAGAACCAGTTGCGCTCCTCGACCCACTCCGCCTGGCGGTTGGGATGCAGCGGGCAGTAGTTGCCCGGCTGGATCAGCTCGCTCTCGTCGTAGAACACCTCACACGAGCTGCAATAGAGGCCGCCGTAGGTGCCCTCGTACAGCTCGCCCTTGTCCTTCAGTAGCTGCACGAAGTCCTGCACCCGGCGCTCGTGCTCAGGATCGGTGGTGCGGATGAAGAAGTCGTGGCTCGACTCCATCGCCGAGGCCAGCGCGCGGAACCGCGCCGACACCATGTCGCAGAACTCCTTGGGCGGCATCCCGGCGGCCTCGGCGGCACGGGCGACGTTGCCGCCGTGCTCGTCCGTGCCGGTCAGGAAGAAGACCTCCTCACCGCATCGGCGGCGGTGGCGGGCCAGCACGTCGGCGGCCACGGTCGTGTACGCGTGCCCGAGGTGCGGGTCGGAGTTGACGTAGTAGATCGGTGTCGTGATCGAGAACGCCATCGCAGTGGGGCATCCTACTGGCCGTCCGTGAGCCGCCGGTAGATGGCATTCCGGGGGTGGCCGCTCAGCGACGACGCGATGCTCGCCGCCCGGCGCGCCCCCACCGCATCGGCCAGCTCGCGCAGCACGGCGTCGTCGATCGGCGCCGGCTGGGCCTCCACGCCGCCCAGGACGAGCGTGATCTCACCCCGCGGCGGCTCGGGGAAGCGGGCCGCGACCTCGGCCGCCTCGCCTCGTACAACTTCCTCGTGCAGCTTGGTCAGCTCGCGGCACACGGCGAGCGGCCGGGTCGGGCCGCGCTCGGCCAGCGCGGCCAGCGTGGCCGGCAGCCGGCGCGGCGACTCGAACGCGACCACCGGCAGACCCGGCACGTCGAGCCGGTCGAGCAGGCGGCCGATCGCCGCCGGGCTCTTCGGCAGGAACCCGGCGAACACGAACCCGCCGCCGGCCATGCCGGACGCGACCAGCGCGGCCGTCACCGCGGACGGGCCGGGCAGCACCTCGACCGGGAGCCCCGCCTCCAGCACCGCGGCGATCAGCCGCGAGCCGGGGTCGGAGACGGCCGGCATCCCGGCATCGGAGAGCAGGCAGATGCGCTTCCCCGCGCCGACCCGCTCGACCAGGCCGGGGATCCGCGCCGCCTCGTTGTGCTCGGTCAGCGAGATCAGCGGCAGGGAGATGCCGTGGCGGCGAAGCAGCGTCTGGGAGTGGCGGGTGTCCTCGCAGGCGGCCGCGTCCGCGGCGTTGAGCGCATCAAGGACGCGCAGCGTGACGTCGGCCAGGTTCCCGATCGGCGTCGGGCAGACGATCAGCGCGCCGCTCACAGCACCAGCGCGGCCGCGCCGAGCACGCCGGCGTCGTTGCCCAGGCTGGCGGCGACGACCCGAGTGTCGTGCGCGAGCGACGGCAGGGCGCGGCGGTGGTACTCCTCGCGGGCCGGGCCGAGCAGCAGCTCGCCCGCCGCGCTCACCCCACCGCCGATCACCACGACCTCGGGGTTGAAGATGTTGACCAGATTGGCGATGCCGATCCCCAGGTTGCGGCCGACCGTCTCCAGCACCTGCAGCGATTCGGCGTCGCCGGACCGGGCATGCTCGATCACGAAGCGCGCATCGAGCAGCGCCCCGCCGCCCCGGGCCCCGCGCAGCGTGCCCGCCGGGCGGGCGTCCGCCAGCGCGTTGGCCTCACGCATGATCCCGGTCGCCGACGCCAGCACCTCCAGGCAGCCGCGGTTGGGGCAGTGGCCCTGGCACGGCGGCCCGTCCGCGTCGATCGTCATGTGACCGAGCTCGGCCCCCGCGCCGGTGGAGCCGCGGTAGGGCCGCCCGTCCAGGATCAGGCCGCCGCCGACGCCGGTGCCCAGCGTCAGCATGACGACGTTGTCCACGCCCTTGGCGGCGCCGATCCGCCACTCCGCCAGGCACGCCACATTGGCGTCGTTGTCGATCATGACATCAGTACCCAGCCGGCGGCGCATCTCCTCGGCGAAGTCCAGGTTCTCGAGCGGGATGTTGGTCGAGTCGAGCACGCGGCCGTGGCGCTGATCGATCTGCGACGGCAGACCGAAGCCGACGCCGCCGATATCCGTGCCGTCGCGCACCTTCTCGACCAGACGCTCGATCCCGTCGAGCAGCCCACGCTGGCTGCGCAGGTCGGTCGGTTCCTGCCCGCGGGCACCCAACTCGAAGCCCGGAGCGACGAGCGCGGCCTTGACGGTGGTGCCGCCAAGGTCGACGCCGACGACGGGCAGCGGGGAGGGATCGGGCATGGCGGTGGCTAACATAGCAACGTCGTGTCGGAGCAAACGAAGCCGAAGCGCTACAAGGTCTATCGCGGGGGCAGTGCCAGGAACGACGACCCGGACGCCGCGAGGTTCCGGTTCGGCGAGCCGGGCCCGGCCACCGTCGCCCCACCCCCGCAGCCGCCGCAGCTGCCGGGCCGCGACGTGGCCACCGCACAGCCGCCGCGGCGCTTCCGGATCGGCTGGAAGCGCGGCATCCTGATCGCCCTCGGCGTGATCCTGGTCGTGCTGGTGGCGTGGGTCTATATGGGCTACCGGGCGTTCGCCGGCGAGGTCGAGAAGGCCAACAAGCGGCTCGACAAGCGCACCGAAGCAGCGCTCGTCCCCGGCGGCAGCATGCTCTCCGACCCCAACGTGACGCTCGTGCTCGGCTCGGACAGCCGCGGCAAGGGCACCAGCGCCCGGGCCGACTCGATCCTGCTGATGCGCACCAACCCGGGCAAGCACACGGTGTCGATGCTCTCCATCCCGCGCGACATGTACGTGCAGATCCCCGGCCACGGCCTGTCCAAGATCAACGCCGCGTACGCGTACGGCGGCACGCCGCTGCTGATCCGGACGATCCGCTCGTTCACCGGGATCCCGGTCAACCACGTCGTGCTGGTCGACTTCTCGGGCTTCGAGGATCTGATCGACGCGATGGGCGGCGTGACGATCAACAACCCGCGCAAGATCGTCGGAACCGGCACGTTCGACGGCATCCACTGGGTCTTTCCCAAGGGCAATATCCACCTGGGCGGCCGCTGGGCGCTGGGCTACGCGCGCATCCGGCATACGACGAACCCGCAGGATTCGGACGTCTCGCGGACGGAGCGCCAGCAGCAGGTGATGAACGCGATCGCACACACGCTGGTCAAGCCGACCAACGTCTTCCGGCTGCCGACCATCGGCCGCGCCGTCGCGAAGCCGCTGGCGACCGACCTGTCGGCAAACGAGCTGCTCGAGATGGGCTGGGTCAAGTGGCGCGCCCAGAAGACCGTGCAATGCCACCTGGGCGGATCGCCCCAGGTGGTCGGCGGCCAGGACGTGATCACGTCCGACCCGCAGAACAAGCAGGTCGTCGGGATGTACCTCGGCACCGTGGCGCCGTTGCCGCCGCCGAAGGGCCAGATCTACGCCCCCGGCTGCACCGTCAGCTGACGGTCAGGCCTCCGCGGCCTTCTTCGCCGACGAGCCGGAGTCGCCCGAGGACTTCGAGTCCTTCGAGGACGACGAGGAGTCGCTCTTGGACGAGGAGTCGCTCTTGGAGGACGAGTCGCCGCCGCCCTCCGACGCCTTCTTCTTCCCGCGTCCGTAGTCGGTCGTGTAGAAGCCGGATCCCTTGAAGTGGATCGCCACCGGGTGCAGCACGCGGCGCGCCGGCGCGCCGCAGACTTCGCACTCGTCGAGCGAGTCGTCCGTGAACTTCTGCAGCACATCGAAGGTGTGCCCGTTCTCGCACCGGTACTCGTAGATCGGCATCGACCCTCAGTATAGCGGCGCAGCCGGGTGGATTGGCACTGTCCCGCCGAGAGTGCCAATGCCGGGCGGCGCCAGTGCTCGCCGCCGCCGGCCGGGGCGTGCCGGGCGCTGTGCCCGGCACGGTGCCGGGGTCGGTGCCGGGCACGGTGCCGGGCGCCGTGCCGGGGTCGGTGCCGGGCACAGTGCCAGGGCCGACGGCGGGGGCGACGGTTTCGGCACGGGCTCGTGACGGGGCGTGGCCGGTTCGGCACGGGTGTGGGCTTGACGCGGAGCCGCGGAGGCCGCACGCGAGCCGCGGAGGCCGCATGCGCCGTTAGCATCCCATCCGGTGCGCATCGCCATCGTCACCGACTTCTACTACCCCACCCTGGGCGGCATCACGGAGCACGTGGACGGCCAGGCCCGTGGGCTGACCGAGC
Source organism: uncultured Actinomycetes bacterium (assembly GCA_963720885.1). GTDB lineage: Bacteria > Actinomycetota > Thermoleophilia > Gaiellales > JAICJC01 > DATLLN01. Next base: position 1,057,021 of record CAVRGW010000005.1, read on the forward strand.
TCGGCCACGAGGTGACCGTCGTCACCGGCAGGGCGATCCAGGCGCCGCCGGTGGTCGACGACGCGATGGCCGTGCCCGACCCCACGTTCGAGGTCGTGCACATGGGCACGGCGATCCGGCTGTACGTGCCCGGCTGGGGGAACGGCGCCGAGACGACGCACACGATCGGCCCCCGGCTGGGGCGCCGCCTGGGCTCGTTCTTCCGCGAGCGCGGCTTCGACGTCGTCCACGTCCACGCCCCGTACAACCCGCAGATGACCGCCTGGGCGATCGACAACACGCCGGACGACGCCCTCTCGGTCGCCACCTTCCACAGCGTCTTCCCGCAGACCACCGGAATGGACATCCAGGCCGAGCTGATCCGCCCGGCGATCGAGCGCCTGGACGGCCGGATCTGCGTCAGCGAGGCCTGCATCGGCTCGCTCACGCCGTACTTTCCCTACGCCTACGACGTGATCCCAAACGGCATCGACGCCGACCACTTCTCGCCCGACGCCGAGCCGGTCGAGGAGCTGCTCGGCGACCACCGCAACATCGTCTTCATCGGCCGCTTCGACCCCCGGAACGGCGTCGACACGATGATCCGCGCCCACCAGCTGCTGTACGCCGAGCGCGGCCCAGCAGTGCGGCTGATCGTCGTCGGCGACGGACCGCTGCGCCGCGTCTACGAGCGGATGGTCAGCGACGAGGCCCGCCCCTACGTCCACTTCGCGGGACGGCTGAACCGCAGCCGCCCGAACTACCTGGTCACCGGCGACATCTTCTGCACGCCGTGCGACCGGGCCTCGTTCGGGATGGTGCTGCTGGAGGCCATGAGCTGCGGCCGGGCCGTCGCCGCCAGCCGCATCAGCGGGTTCCAGCTGCTGATGGAGGACGGGCGCCAGGGCTTCCTGGTCAACCCGGCGAGGTCGCCGGAGCGCTTCGCCGACGCGCTGCGCACCCTGCTCGACGACGACGACCTGCGCAGGCGAATGGCCGCCGAGGGCCGCCGTACCGCGCTCGAGAACTACTCGTGGCCGACGGTGACGCGCCACCTCCAGGCCTACTACACCGACCTGATCGCGGGACGACGACCGGCATGGGCAAGCGCCAGGTCATCACTCGCTTCGTAGCCCTCTCGATCGTCTGGTGCCTGATCTGGGGCACCGTGGCGATCAAGGTCGGTGACGAGCTGGGCGACGCGATCTTCGCCATCGCGCTGATCGCGCTGTTCGCCGTCGCCTGGGGCGCGTTCACGCCCAACTCACCGCTCTTCGGCCCCGTGATCGCCCGCGGGAAGCTCCGCAGCCCGAAGGCGGCGATCACGTTCGACGACGGGCCGAGCGACCTCTACACGCCGCCGATCCTCGACGCGCTGCGCGACCGCGGAGCGAAGGCCACGTTTTTCGTGCTCGGCCGCAACGTCCGTGCGCACCCGGAGATCGCCCGCCGGATCGTCGAGGAGGGCCACGAGCTGGCCAGCCACGGGCAGGATCACTCGATCATGACCTTCGGCGGCCCGGAGGCGATCGCCTACCAGCTGCGCTCGGCCGAGGAGGCGGTGATCGAGGCGGTCGGGCAGCCGCCCGCTCCGCTGTTCCGCACGCCGCACGGATTCCGCAGTCCGTTCCTGACGACCGTGGCGAAGCAGCTCGGGTACCGGGTGGTCGGCTGGACGGCCGGCGTCTGGGACACCGCACTGCCGGGCGTCGAGCGGATCGTCGGCCGCAGCGTCTCGCGGCTGAAGCCGGGCGCGATCCTGTTGCTGCACGACGCCGACGGATCGGGCAACGGCGGCGACCGCACACAGACCGTCGAGGCGCTGCCGCAGATCATCGACCAGGGCCACGAGCTCGGCCTGGAGTTCGTCACCGTGTCCGAGCTGGCGGCGGAGCTGCGGCCGCGGCGGCGGATGCTCCTGCGCGCCGCCTTCCTGGGCGCGGTGGTGGCGGCGATCGTCTACTTCGTCAGCAGCCGGTTCGGGCTGAAATCGATCGGCGCGGTGATCACGACCGCCGATCCGGCGCTGGTCTCCGCCGCACTGGTCGCGAACCTGGCGTCGGTCGGCGCGAAGGCGCTGACCTGGCAGGCGGCCCTGGACGCGGTACCGGCCGACGAGGAGGGCGGGGAGCGGATCCACGTCAAGCTGCTGGAGGAGGTGATCCCGGCGATCTTCATCGGCTTCCTGCTGAACACGGTGCTGGTCGCCCGGCTGGGCGAGGTTGCCCGGGTCTCCGCGCTGCGCCGCAAGCTGATCGCGCGCGGCGTCGACATGCCGGTGCCGACTGCCGTCGGCACGCTGGTGACCGAACAGCTGCTGCTGGCGGTGACGCTGCTGGCCGTGCTGCTCGGCATCACCACGCTGGTCTCGGTCCCCGGCTGGGCGGGCGATCTGCTGTGGGTGCTCGCGGCGGTCGTCTTCACGATCGCCATCGTCGGCGGCGCGATCGAGGTCTGGGCACGCTACCGCCGTCGCCAGGTGGGCAACGAGGAGGACGACCCGGTCGAGCGCTGGTGGACGCTGCTCGGCCTTTCCACCACGGCGATCCTGGCAGCGTTGCGCCATGGTCAGGCGATCTTCCGCAACCCCCGGCTGCTCGCCTGGGGGCTGTTCACGGCCGCGTTGTCATGGGTGGCGCAGATCGTCGGCATCCACTGGGCGCTGCACGCGTACGGCATCGACACCGGGATCGGCGTGGCCGGGCTGGTCTTCCTCACCTCGACCCTGGTTGGCCTGTTCCCGATCCTGCCCGGCAACGTGGTCGTCTTCCAGGGCGCCACGGTGGCCGCTCTGACCTTCGCCACCAACGTCGGGGCCGAGAAGGCCTTCACGTTCTCGATCGGCCTGCAGCTGATCGAGGCGCTGCTGTCGGTCGGCCTCGGGTTCTTCTTCCTCTCCTACGAGGGCCTGTCGCTGGGCGAGCTGCGCACGGAGGCCGAGGCGTCGGACAAGGCGAGCGCGCCGTCGTAGAGCGCCCGGCCGATGACGATGCCGTCGGCGCCGGCCCGCGCCGCCGCCGCCACGTCGGATGCCGACCCGATGCCGCCGGCCGCCATCAGCAGCCCGGGCACCGCGTGGCGCACCGACTCCAGCAGCTCGAGGTCGGGTCCGAGGCCGGTGCCGTCGCGGTCGATCGAGGTGACCAGGAAGTCGCGGACGCCGGACTGGGCGAGGCGCTCGACGAACGCAACCGGGCCGCGGCCGGTGTCCTTCAGCCAGCCCGCCGCGCGGACGGTGCCGTCGCGGACGTCGGCGGCGACGGCGATGCGGGCCGACTGCACCGCGAGCCGGCCGACCAGGTTCGGCTCCTCGGCGGCCAGCGTCCCGATCAGCACTCGGGCGACGCCCAGCTCGAGCGCCTCGGCGACGTCCGCCTCACTCCGCACGCCGCCGCCGACCTGGACGGCGAGCCCGGACTCGCGGACGAGCCGGCGGATCAGATCGGCGTGCGCGGCCGGCCGGTGGCCGTCCCGCGCCGCGGACAGGTCGATCACGTGGAGCAGCGTCGCCCCCTCCTGCGCGTACGACTCGGCCAGCTCCAGCGGGTCGACGTCGTAGGCGGTGACCGCGTCGTAGCTGCCCTGACGGAGGCGGACGACCCGCCCGTCGAGCAGATCGATGGCCGGAATGGCGATAGCGGAGCGTTCTACCATGCTAAAATGGTAGCGCAATGGCTGAGCAGTGGCACACACCGGATGTCGACGAGCTCGCGGACGCCTTCCTGGCCTGCCGCACACGCGACGAGGCGGCCCGGTTCCTGCGCGACATCTGCAGCCTCCACGAGCTGGTGACGCTCACCCACCGCCTGCAGTGCGCGCGCCTGCTCGACGCCGGCACGCCGTACGCGCGCGTGGCGGCCGAGGTAGGAGCGTCGACCACCACCGTGACCCGGGTCGCCCACTGGCTGCGGCACGGCGAGGGCGGCTACCGGATCGTGCTCGACCGGCTGGCGAGGCGGCGCAAGCCGTGAGCCGGCCGTTCCGCCTCGCCCTCCCGTCGAAGGGGCGCATGTACGAGCCCGCCGTGCGACTGGCCCGCGAGTGCGGCATCGAGGTCGACACGACCGGCCGCGCGCTCCACACCCACTGCCCGCAGTGGGACATCGAGGTGCTGTTCGCACGCAGTGACGACATCCCCGTCTGGGCCCAGGACGGCGCAGTCGAGGCGGCGATCGCCGGGCGCAACCAGCTGATCGAGGCGCGTTCCCAGGCCCGGGAGCTCCTGCCTCTCGGCTTCGGGCGCTGCACGCTGACGCTGGCCGTCGCCGCGACGTCGCCGGTGCAGCGCCCCGCCGACCTCGACGGAACCCGGATCGCCACGGCGTACCCGGTCGCCACCGAGGCGTTCTTCGCCGCGCCAGGGTGTCGAGGTGCAGATCGTGCCGATCCACGGGTCGGTCGAGCTGGCGCCGCGACTGGACGCCGCCGAGGCGATCGTCGACCTGGTCTCCACCGGTGAGACGATGCGCTCGAACGGCCTGCGCCCGGTTGCCGAGCTGATGGAGTCCGAGGCGGTGCTGCTCGTGCGGCCCGACCTGTCGCCGGATCAGGAGGCCGTCGCCGACGACCTGCGGGTGGTGATGGAGAGCGTGATCGCGGCCCGCGACAAGCGCTACCTGATGCTGAACGCACCGGACGGCTCGCTGGACGAGGTGATCGGGCTGTTGCCCGGCCTCGACTCGCCGACCGTGCTGCCGCTCGCCCGCACAGGGATGCACGCCGTGCACGCGGTCGTCGACCGCCGCCAGGTGGTCGAGCTGCTGGGCCCGCTGCGCAGCGCCGGCGCGAGCTCCATCCTGGTGCTCCCGATCGAGAACCTGGTGCCGTGATCCGCCCCGACCTCGCAGACATCGAGCCGTACCGCTGGCAGGAGGGCTGGGAGGGCGCCGTGCCGGACGGCGTGCCCGTGCTCCGGCTCGACCAGAACACCCAGCCGCGATCGCCGCGCTGGTACGCCGGCGCCGCCGCCCGCCTGGCCGCGGTGCCCGTCCACTCGTACCCGGACTCCCGCTACGGGCCGCTGCGCGAGGCGATCGCCGAGTATGCCGGCTTCCCGCCGGAGCAGGTGATCCCCACCGACGGCGCCGACGAGGCGTTGATCCTGTGCGCCCTGCTCGCGCTCTCGCCGGGCGACCGGGCGTACGCCCGCCGACCCCACTACGCGATGTTCGAGAACGCGACCCGGCTGGCCGGCGGCGTCCTCTCCGACGACCCCGCCGGCGCACGGCTGACCTGGATCTGCACGCCGCACAATCCGACCGGCGCCGACACGCCCGAGGAGGCGGCGGAGCGCCGCGAGGGGCTGGTGGTGATCGACCAGGCGTACGTCGAGTTCGGCGGCACCGACCTCTCCCGCCTGGCGCTGGAGCGGGAGAACACCGTGGTCGTGCGGACGCTGAGCAAGGCGTTCGCCGTCGCCGCCGCGCGCGTCGGCTACATCCTCGCGCCGCCCGCGCTGGCGGCCAAGCTGGAGGCGATCCGGCCGCCGGGAAGCATCTCCTCGCACTCGGCGGCGCTCGCCCAGCTGGCGCTCGCCGACCCGGACGAGATGCTGCGCAACGTCGCCGAGACGGTCGGCGAGCGCTCGCGGATGACCGAGGCGCTGGGCAGGCTGGGCTGGCGGATCCCCGACTCCCGCACGAACTTCCTGTTCTGCGATCTGGGCGAGCCGAACACCGCCACCGTCGACCGGCTGCTGGGTGCGGCGATCGTCGTCCGCACCTTCGATGCGTTGCCCAACCACATCCGGCTGACGCTGGGCACCCCGGCCGACAACGACCGCGTTCTGGAGGCACTCGGCGCCTCGGCGCCGCGGGCCGCGACCGGCCGCAGCGGGCGCACTGCGACCGTCGAGCGGCGGACGCGCGAGACGCAGATCGCCTGCTCGGTCGATCTCGACGGCACCGGGGCGAGCCGCGTGACGACGGGGATCGGCTTCCTCGATCACATGCTGACAGCGCTGGCGCTGCACTCGATGATCGACATCGACCTCAGCTGCACCGGCGACCTGTGGGTGGACGCCCACCACACCGTCGAGGACGTCGCCATCGTGCTCGGCGGGGCGCTGGACACCGCGCTCGGCGATCGCAAGGGGATCGCTCGCTACGGCGACGCCCGCGCGCCGCTGGACGAGGCCCTGGTGCACGCCACTGTCGATCTGGGCGGCCGCGGGTTCTCACGGGTCGACCTCGGCCTGCGCGGGCCGTCGCTGGGCGAGCTGCCGGCCACGCTGATCCCCCACTTCGCCGACTCACTGTCCCGCAGCGGCCGGATGGCGATCCACCTCGAGGGCTCCGGCGACGACGACCACCACGTCGTCGAGGCAGCGTTCAAGGCGCTCGCCCTGGCGCTGCGCGAGGCGTGTGCGACAGACGCGCGCCGGGCCGGGGCGCTGCCCAGCACGAAGGGTTCGGTGTGATGCCCCGGGTCACGCTGATCGACCACGGCGCCGGCAACCTGCGCTCGCTGCGGGCCGCGTTCGAGCGGCTGGGGGCGGACGTCGAGGTGACGGCAGACGCCGCCCGGGTGGCCGGTGCAGAGCGGGTCGTGCTGCCCGGGGTCGGCGCCGCAGCGCCGGCGATGCGAACGCTCGCACGCACCGGGATGGCGGACGCGCTGCGCGAGGCGCCCTCGCTGCTCGGCGTCTGCCTGGGCATGCAACTGCTGTTCGAGCGAAGTGCCGAGGGCGACGTCGCCTGCCTCGGCCTGCTGCCCGGCACGGTGGAGCGGATCGGCTGGGCCGAGCGGCTGCCGCACATGGGCTGGAACGACGTCGTCGCGGCAGGCGACAGCCCGCTCAGTCCCGCGCTGCCGGCGGTCTGCTACTTCGCGCACTCCTACGCCGTGGCCCCCGGCGACCCCGCCGTCGTCGCCGCCGAGACCGACATCGGCGGCCGAGCGGTGCCCAGCGTGGTGGCCTCCGGCCGGGTGGCGGGCGTGCAGTTCCATCCGGAGAAGAGCGGCCCCGCCGGCCGGCGGATGCTGGAGGCATGGCTTGCTGCGTAGACGGATCATCCCCTGCCTCGACGTCCGCGGCGGCCGCCTGGTCAAGGGCATCAACTTCGAGTCGCTGCGCGACTGCGGCGACCCGGTGGATGCGGCCGAGCGCTACGCCGCGCAGGGTGCCGACGAGATCGTGTGGCTGAACATCTCGGCCGGCGACGAGGACTGGCGCGGACTGCTGGAGGCGGTCGAGCGGGCGGCCGTGCGGGTCGACGTGCCGCTGTGCATCGGCGGCGGCGTCTCGTCCGTCGACCAGGCCCGCGACCTGCTGAACGCCGGCGCAGACAAGGTCAGCTCGAACAGCGCGCCGCTCGACCGCCCGGAGCTGATCGGCGAGCTGGCCGACCGGTTCGGCAGCCAGTGCGTCGTGATCGCGATCGACGCCGCAGCCGATGGTCACGGCTCGTGGAGCGCGTTCGCCAGCGCCGGCCGGCGGCCGACCGGCCGCGACGCCGTGGCCTGGGCGGCCGAGGCGGCGGAGCGCGGCGCCGGCGAGCTGCTGGTCACCAGCATCGACACTGACGGCACACTGGGCGGCTACGACATCGAGCTGCTGCGCCGGATCTGCGACGCGGTCGGCGTGCCGGTGATCGCCTCGGGCGGGGCCGGGGGGCCGTGCGACCTGGCGTCGGCGCTCAAGGCGGGCGCCCAGGCGGCGCTCGCGGCGTCCATCTTCCACGACGGCGTGCACACCATTGCCGAGGTCAAGCGGGAGGTGGCCCGATGCGGCCTGCCGATGCGGATGTAACCCTCGACCCGGGCGTGCTGATCCCCGCGATCGTGCAGGACGAGGCGACCGGCGACGTGCTGATGCTGGCCTACATGGACGCCGAGGCGCTGGAGGCGACGCGCGCCACCGGGCTCGCGCACTTCCACTCGCGGTCGCGCGACGAGCTGTGGCAGAAGGGCGCGACCTCGGGCAACACGATGGAGGTGCGCGACCTCGCGTTCGACTGCGACGGCGACACGATCCTGCTGCGCGTGCGGCCGGCCGGGCCCGCCTGCCACACCGGTGAGGAGACCTGCTTCGGGCCGCGCCGCGGCGACGCCACCGCCGTGCTGCCCGAGCTCGCCCGGGTGTTCGAGCAGCGGCGGCGGGAGGGCGGTGACCAGAGCTACGTCGCTGGCGTGCTGGCCGCAGACCGCGAGGTCGCCCAGCGCAAGGTCGGCGAGGAGGCCGTCGAGGTGCTGCTCGCGCCGGCGGGCAGCGGCGAGCTGGTCGCCGAGGTCGCCGACCTGTGGTTCCACTCGATGGTGCTGCTGGCGCGCGACGGGATCGACCCGCTGGCGCCGCTGGCCGAGCTGCGAAGCCGCCGGAAGTAGCATGTGCGCCGTGATCCGGCGCGTCCTCATCCCGCTGATCCTGGCCTCCGCGCTGGCTGCGGGCTGCAGCGGCTCGTCCTCGGGATCGTCGAGTGCCTCCGCCGTGTCCAGCAAGGAGACGGTGCGCACCGCGCAGACCTTGCCCGCGCAGGGAACGGCGAAGCTGCCCGACGGCCGTGTCTACACCGTGGCCGCCCCCGGGCAGGTGCTGCGGCTGGATGACGTGACGCTGCACATCGACGGGCTGACATGGTCGCCCGCGCCGGACGCCACCGACGTGCCGCCCGGGGCCAAGTACGTGGCCACTGCCGACGTCACCATCGGCAACACGACCACCGACTCTCAGACCGTCGGTGCCACCCAGATCTGGCTGCTCTCCGGATCGAGCACCTTCGTCGCCAACCCGGGCGGCGTCATCGGCAAGCAGGTGCCGGCCGGCAAGACGCGCGACGGCAAGGTCCGCTTCTACCTTCCCCGCAAGCAGGTCGGCGGGCTGCTGCTCTACCGGTTCGCCGACGCGGACGCGATCGCCAAGGCGACGCACGTCGGCGTCGCCCGCTACCGCAAGGGCTGATGGCCGACGACGTGACGCGCCTGGACGAGTACCGGCGCAAGCGCCGCCGCGACGCGACGCCGGAGCCCATGGAGTCCGGCGGCGCGCCGGGGGACGGCGAGCCGGTGTTCGTCGTCCAGCGCCACGACGCTCGCCGCCTGCATTACGACCTGCGGCTCGAGATGTCCGGCACGCTCGCCAGCTGGGCGCTGCCCAAGGGGCTGCCGCTGGAGACCGGCGAGCGCTACCTGGCCGTCCACACCGAGGATCACCCGATGGAATACGCCGACTTCTCGGGCGTCATCCCCAAGGGCCAGTACGGCGCCGGACTGATGGAGATCTGGGACCGTGGCACCTACGTGCTCGAGGAGCGAAAGCGCGACGGCGGCCTGACGGTGCACCTGCGCGGCGAGCGGCTGCACGGCCGGTGGACGCTCGTCCCGGCCCACCTGGACGGCGACGAGCGCAACTGGCTGATCATCAAGAAGCACGACGACGAGCCGCGCGAGGGCGTCGCGGCGAGCACCGATCTGCTGCCGATGCTGGCCGGGCAGACGGAGCGGCTGCCCGCGGGCGACGGCTGGCTGTTCGAGGTCAAGTGGGACGGGTTCCGCGCGCTGGGCGCGGTGCGCGGCAACGAGGCGACGCTTCGCAGCCGCACCGGCGTCGACCTCAGCTCGCGCTTCGCGGCCGTGGCGCGCGCGCTGCCCCATGCGGTGCGCACGCCCGACTGCGTGGTCGACGGAGAGGTGTGCGCGCTGGACGAGCAGGGCCGGCCCAGCTTCGGCCTGCTCCAGCGCGACGGCGGCCCGCTGGTCTACTACGTCTTCGACCTGCTCGAGCTGGAGCGGCGGCCGCTGCTCGACGAGCCGCTCGAGCGGCGGCGCGAGCAGCTGGAGGCGCTGATCCTGCCCGACAACCCGATCGTGCGCGTCTCGGCCACGTTCGACGACGGCCAGGCGCTCTACCAGGCCGCCCTCGATCACGGGCTGGAGGGCGTGATGGCCAAGAAGCGCGGGTCGACCTACCGCCCCGGCCGGCGCAGCCGCGAGTGGCTCAAGCTGAAGGCCCGGCAGACGGCGGAGTTCACGGTGGCGGGGTTCACGCGCGGCGAGGGCTCGCGGGAGGAGCTGGGTGCGCTGGTGCTGGCCGAGCCTGACGACGAGGGCACGCTTCGCTGGGTGGGCAACGTCGGCAGCGGCCTGGACGGCGGCGAGGTGACGCGCCTGCTGCGGCTGATGGAGCCGCTGCGCCGGACGTCGGCCACGATCTCGCCGGCACCGCGGATGCCGCGCGTCAAGGCGCGCGATCTGCGATGGGTCGAACCGGAGCTGCGAGCCCGCGTGCAGTTCACCGAGCGGACGCGCGACGGGCGGCTGCGGGCGCCGGTCTACAAGGGGCTGGCGGCGAAGGCTGAGCGGTCGAGCCGGCGGGTCGAGGTGACCAACGCCGACAAGGTGTTCTTCCCCGAGGACGGGATCACCAAGGGCGACGTGTTCGGCTTCTACGAGCGCATCGCGCCTGTCCTCGTGCCGCACCTGCGCGACCGGCCGTTCACGATGCTGCGCTATCCCGACGGCATCGCCGGCAAGCACTTCTTCCAGAAGGACGCCCCGTCGCACATGCCGCCGTTCGTCAAGCGGTTCGAGCACGAGGGCATCTCCTACGCGCTGGTCAACGACGCCGATTCGCTGCTGTGGATGGCGAACATGGGCTGCATCGACCTGCACCCCTGGCTGGCCCGCCGCGACCGGCCCGACCGGCCCGACCTGGTGATGTTCGACCTCGATCCGGCGGAAGGCGTGCCGTATGCGACCGTGGTCAAGGTGGCGTTGATCCTGCGCGACGCGCTGTCGGCGCTCGACCTGGTCGGCGTGCCGAAGACCAGCGGCGGCAAGGGGATGCACGTGCTGGTGCCGGTCGAGCGGCGCTACGAGCACGCGGATGCGCGGGGGTTCGTCGCCGCCGTGGCGCGGGCGATCGCGGCCACGCATCCCGACCTGGTGACGACCCGGTGGCGCAAGTCGGAGCGACACGGCGTGCTGATCGACGCCAACCAGAACGGGCTGGGCCGGACGACGGCCGGCGTCTACTCGGTGCGGCCGAAGCCGGGAGCCCCGGTGTCGACGCCGCTGCGCTGGGAGGAGCTGGACGACAAGCTCGACCCCCGGGCGTTCACGATGGAGGCGGTCGAGCGGCGGATCAGCCGCTTCGGCGACCTCGCCGAGAGCCTCCGGACCCTGCGGCAGCGGCTGCCTTCTTAGCCGGCTTCTCGGCCGGCGTCTTGCGGGTTCCCTTGGTCTGGGACAACGACGCCTGGAGAGCGGCCAGCAGGTCGGGCGCGGCCGTGGTCTCGGCCTCGACGACGCGCTTGACCTCCTTGCCGTCGCGCTTCTGCTCGATCACCTCGAGCAGCCGGGCGCGGTAGTTGTCCTCGTACTGCGTCGGGTCGAAGCTGCCCGTGTAGTTCTTGATCAGCTCGATCGCCATCTCCAGCTGCTTCTTGTCGACGGCGACGCCGTCCGGCGCGATCCCCTCCGAGGGGCGCACCTCGTCATGGAAGAACATCTTCTCCAGCGTCAGCACGCCGTCACGGACGCGCAGGCAGCCGAGGTTCTCGCGCTCGTGGAACACGTAGGTCGCGATCGCCGCCAGGCCGGCCTGCTCCATCGCCTCGACCAGCAGCGCGTAGACCGGTTCGCCGGTCTTGTCGGCGGCGCCCAGGTAGTAGGTGCGCTCGAAGTAGATCGGGTCGATCTCCGACGTCGGCACGAAGTCGTGCACGGTGATCGTCTTGTACGACTCGGGCGACGCGGCCTCGAAATCCTCGTCGGTCAGGTAGACGAACTCGTCCTCCTCGACCTGGTAGGCCTTGACGATCTCGTCGTTGGAGACGGTCTTCTCCTCCAGCTTGCAGATCTTCTGGTAGCCGATCCGCCCGCCGTCCGTCTCGTGGATCAGGTTGAACTTCAGGTTCTGCTCGCTGACAGCGGCGTACATCCGCACCGGAGCGTTCACCAGCCCGAAGCTGATGCTGCCTGTCCAGATTGCTCGTGGTCTTCCTGCTGGTGGCATGGTCCTCACAGGGTACGGGACGGAACGAGTTCGCGCACGTCGGCACGAATCCTCCCCGGGTGGTGTCGCTTCGGGGTCTGACCCCGCCCTGACCCCGCTTGAGTGAAATGGCTGCGACGATGCGTGCCGATCTCGCCACGCCACGCGCGCCCCGGGGCGGGGTAGCGGCGCTTCGTCACAACCCGCGCACAGGCGTCACGCCGGGCGAGGGGAAAACCCCGGATGGTCACGCGATCGTGACGGGCCGACGCGAAGTTGTTGCTCAAGCGGGGTCAGACCCGGGTCAGACCCCAGAGTGCGTCAGAGCTCGCGGCCGAGCAGGTCGGCGAGGGTCTCGCGGCGCTGTATGAGCCGCGGCTGGCCGCCCTCGACGAGCACGGCGGCGGGCCGCGGCAGCAGGTTGTAGTTCGACGCCATGCTCGCCGCGTAGGCGCCCGTTGCGGGCACCGCCAGCAGATCGCCGGGGTGCAGTTCCGGGAGGCGGGCGCGCTCGATCAGCACATCGCCGGACTCGCAGTGCTTGCCGGCGATCGCATAGAGGCGGTCTGGATCGGCGTCGGCGCGGTCGCAGGCGATCGCCTCGTAGACCGCGCCGTAGAGCGCGGGGCGCGGGTTGTCGGACATCCCGCCGTCCACCGCGGCGTACGTCACCCCGCCGGCCGTCTCCTTGACCGAACCCACCCGGTACAGCGTGACGCCGGCCGGGCCGACGATCGAACGGCCCGGCTCCACGATCAGCTCCGGCATCTCCAGCCCGTGGGCGATCAGCCGCTCCGCGAGATGGGCGCAGATCTGCTCCAGCGCCGGCTCGATCGCCAGCTCCACCTCGCCCTCCACGTACGCGATCGCGAAGCCGCCGCCGATGTCCAGCACCGGCAGGTCTCCCAGGCCGTGCTCCTCGATGAACGCGACCAGCCAGTCGACCACCTGCAGGTACGGCCCCGTGTCGCCGAGCTGCGAGCCCAGATGCACGTGCATGCCGCACGGCTGGACGTGCAGCAGACCGGCCGCCTCGTCCAGCGCGTCCAGCACGTCGACCGGCGCGAAGCCGAACTTGGACGAGGCATGGCCGGTGACGATCTTCGCGTGCGTATCGGGCTGGATGCCCGGCGTCACCCGCACCAGCACCCGCTGCACGCGCCCGGCCTCGCCGGCCAGGCGGTCGATCAGCTCGAGCTCGCCGGCGTGATCGACGACGATCAGCCCGGCGTGTGCCTCGATCGCCGCCCGCAACTCATGCTCCGACGGGTTGTTGCCGTGCACGACAATGGAGGCGGGATCGGCGCCCGCCCGCAGCGCGGCGGCGAGCTCCCCCTCCGATGCGGCATCGGCGCCCAGCCCTTCGCCGAACACCTCCCGCAGCACCGCGACCGTGGCGTTCGCCTTGCACGCGAGCACTGCCCGTGCCGCGCCGGGGTACCAGTCGAGGCCCCGCAGGTAGGCGGCCGCCCGGCCGCGCAGCGTCTCGGCGCAGTACACGTAGAGCGGCGTTCCGTATTCCTCGGCCAGCTCTGCGGCCGCCACGCCGCCGATGACCAGACGTCCGCCGTCCACCCGCGCGGAGTCGGGCAGCACGCTCACGAGCCGACCTCGGCCCGGCAGCGCCTGAGCTGGTCGGCGAGCGCATCGCGCGACAGCCGGGACTCGGCCGCCTCGGCCGCGGCCGGCCGGTCGAACCGCTCGCCGGCCGCCACCTTCGACGCCACCTGCTCGTGCGCACGGCGGAACGGCACGCCCTCGCGCACCAGCTGCTCGGCCACGTCAGTGGCGACGGTCGTGCCGTCGCCGGCGGCCGCCGCCATCCGCTCGCCATCGAACCGCAGGCCCTCCACGCATACCCGCAGCGCGGCCAGGGCGCCCAGCAGGTCGTCGACCTGGTCGAACGCGGCGCGCTTGTCCTCCTGCAGGTCGCGGTTGTACGCGAGCGGCAGCCCCTTGAGCGTCGCCAGCAGGCCCGCCAGCCGCCCGATCGCCGTCCCCGCCTTGCCGCGCGCCAGCTCGGCGGCATCCGGGTTCTTCTTCTGCGGCATCATCGAGCTGCCGGTGGCGGCGCTGTCGTCGAGCTCCGCGAAGCCGTACTCGGCGGACGTCCACAGCACCAGCTCCTCGCCGAGCCGCGACAGGTGGACGAAGCACAGCGCTGACGCGTAGCAGATGCCGGACACGTAGTCCCGATCGGCAACGGCATCCAGGGAGTTGTCGAACGTCCGCGCGAAGCCCAGCTCCGACGCCACCCACGCAGGGTCGAGCGGGAGGCTCGAGCCCGCCAATGCTCCGGCGCCCAGCGGGCATACGTCCGACGCCTCGCGAACCGCCACGAACCGCCGCACGTCCCGCGCCAGCGCCCACGCGTGGGCGGCCAGGTGGTGCCCCAGCCACACCGGCTGCGCGCGCTGCCCATGGGTGTACCCGGGGAGCACCAGGCCGCCGTCCGCCTCCCCCCGGTCGAGCAGCGCGCCGGCCAGCCCGCGGATCCCCGCGACGGCCTCGTCACAGGCGTCCTTGGCCCACAGCCGCATCGCGGTCTGCACCTGGTCGTTGCGGCTGCGGCCGGCGTGGACGCGCGGGCCGAGATCGCCGAGCAGCCGCTCGATCGCCGAGTGCACGTCCTCGTCGGTGGCCTCGGGCTCGACCTCGACCCGCTCCAGCGCCTCGCAGATCCGCCCCGCCAGATCCTCCTCGATCAGTCCCTGGCGGGCGAGCATCCGCACGTGCACGGCGCTCGCCCGCAGGTCGTACGGCAGCAGCCGCCGATCCACGGCCAGCGACGCGGTGAAGTCCAGGATGGCGGGGTGCAGGCCGCCCTGGAGGCGGCCTGCCCACAGCGGATCGGTCACACGCCGACTGTATCGGCTGCGCTCGAGGCCGCCGCCCACGTCTTGGTCGGAAGCGACCAGACGTGGATGAACCCGGCCGCGGCGCCGTGCTGGAAGGCGTCGCCCTCCTCGTAGGTCGCCAGCGCGTGGTCGTACAGCGACGAAGCCGCCTTGCGGCCGACGACCGCGCACGACCCGCGGTAGAGCTTGACCTTCGCAGTGCCCGTGACCGGCGCCGTCGTCTCGTCCATGAACGCCTGCAGCGCGGAGCGCAGCGGCGAGAACCAGAGGCCGTTGTAGACCAGCGTCGCGTACTGCAGCGCGAGTTGCTGCTTGGTGTGCGCCAGGTCGCGCTCGCAGACCAGCTCCTCGACGCCCGCGTACGCGGTCAGCAGCAGCGCGGCAGCCGGCACCTCGTAGATCTCGCGGCTCTTGATGCCCACCAGCCGGTTCTCGATCATGTCCAGCCGGCCGACGCCGTGCGCACCGGCGAGCGCGCCGGCCCGCTGGATCAGCGCGGGCAGCGGCAGCTCCTCGCCGTCGATCGCCACCGGCACGCCGTGGTGGAACGCGATCTCGACGACCTGCGGCGCGGCCAGCGCCTTCTCGGCCGCGATCGTCAGGCCGAACGCCTCCTCCGGCGGCGCCGCCCAGGGATCCTCGAGCGGACCGGCCTCGATCGACCGCCCCCACAGGTTCTGGTCGATGGAGTACGCGGCGCCCGACTTGACCGGCACCTCGATGGCGTGCTCGTGGGCGTAGGCGATCTCCTGCTCCCGGGTCATGCCCCAGTCGCGCACGGGTGCCAGCACGGCCAGGTCGGGCGCGAGCGCCGCGACCGCCGTCTCGAACCGCACCTGGTCGTTGCCCTTGCCCGTGCAGCCGTGGGCGACGGCCGTGGCGCCATGCTCGCGCGCCACCGCCACCAGGTGCTTCGCGATCAGCGGCCGGGAGAGCGCCGAGACCAGCGGGTAGCGGCCCTCGTACAGCGCGCCGGCCTGGAGGATCGGCAGCACGTAGCCCTCCGAGAACTCCTGCTTGGCGTCGACGACCACGACCTCTGCCGCGCCCGCCTTGTGCGCCCGCTCGGTGACGTGCTCGACGTCGATCGGCTGGCCGACGTCGACCAGCAGCGCGATCACGTCGGCCGAGTACTCGTCCGCAAGCCAGCGCAGGGCGACGGACGTATCGAGCCCGCCGGAATACGCCAGAACGATGGTGTCCTTCACGTGTGATGCTCCTTCTTCAATCGCTCGATCAGCTGGATCAGGTCGTTCCCGGTGCTCGGCTCCCGTGCGATCAGCGCGATCGTGTCGTCGCCGGCGATGGTGCCGATGATCTCGGGGAGGGAGGCGTTGTCGAAGGCGATCGCGACCGGATGCGCGTTCGCGGGGCCGGTGCGGAGCACCGCGAGGTTCCCCGACGCCTCCATGGTACGGACGAGCCCGAGCGCGATCACGACCTGCGCGATCGGATCGGTCGGCGTGCCGTCCTCGGGGAGTGCGTAGACGAGCCGGCCGTGCCGCCGCACCCGCATCACGCCCAGCCGATCGAGGTCGCGTGACACCGTCGCCTGCGTAACGTCGACACCCAGCCCGGCCAGGAGCTGCTGCAGCTGCTGCTGGGTGGACACCTCGTGCTCGTCGAGCAGTTCGGAGATCATCCGCTGGCGGTCGTTCACGCGGTCACCATCGTGTCAGCTCCGATCCGCACGTGCCACACGCCCTGCGCGAGCGCCTCCGCGCCGGCCAGCAGCTTGGGGATCATCCCGCCGGTCACGTGCCCGTCGCCGATCAGGCGGGGCAGGTCGGACGCGGCGATCCGCGGGATCACCCGGCCCTCCGGGTCGAGAACGCCCGGCACGTCGGACAGGAACAGCAGCTCGGCGGCGCCCAGCGACGCGGCCACCGCGGACGCGGCCAGGTCGGCGTTGACGTTGAGCCCGCCCGCCAGCGGGGAGATGACCGGGACGACGCCCGCGGCCAGCACTGCCCGGATGCCGATCCCGTCCACGCCGACCACCCGGCCGACCAGTCCCAGCCGCGTATCGTCGACCGGCACGCCGTCGAGCGCATCGGCCATGCCGCGCGCCTCGATGCCGGCCTCGGCCAGCCGCCGCACGAGCGCCTCGCGCTCCTCGGCGAGCGCGGCGGCGACGATCTCGAGCACACCCGGGCCGGTCACCCGCTGGCCGTCGACGAACCGGGGTTCGATGCCGGCGGCGAGGCACCGGTCGCTGATCCGCGGCCCGGCGCCGTGGACGACGACCGCCCCGGCGCCACGGGCCCGAACCGACCCCAGTGCGGAGACCAGCCCCGGCGCCCCGCCACCAACCTTGACAACGCTGATCATGGCCACAGCCCCTCGAGCGGAAGCCCCAGTCCCTCGTCGAGGCCGAGCATCAGGTTCGCGTTCTGGATCGCCTGGCCGGCGGCGCCCTTGACCAGGTTGTCGAGTGCGGCGGCGGCGATCACCACCGAGCGCTCCTCGTCCACCCACACGCTGACGTCGCAGACGTTTGCTCCCCGGACGACCTGCGTCCGGGGCGCGTCGACCAGCTGGACGAAGGGCTCGCCGTCGTATCGCTCGGCGTACAGCTCCCGCAGCTCGTCCTGGGTCGCCGGCCCGGTCAGCCGCCCGTAGGCGGTGACCAGCAGGCCCCGCGAGAACGGCGCCAGATGTGGCGTGAACGTCACGCTCAACGGAGCCGCGGCGAGCGACTGCAGCTGTGCCTCGATCTCCAGCTGGTGGTGGTGACCGACCGGCGAGTACGGCTCGATGCCCTCGGCGGCGGAGCAGAAGTGCGTCCGCTCCGTCGCCTTCTTGCCGGCGCCGGACACACCCGACTTGCCGTCGACGACCAGGTGCGGCTCGACCAGCTGCCGCTCGACGAGCGGGGCCAGGGCGAGCAGCGCGGCCGTGGCGAAGCACCCGGGATTGGCGACCTGGGCCGCGCCCGCGATCCGCTCGCGGTGCAGCTCCGGCAGGCCGTACACCCATTCGCCTCGATTGTCGGCGGCCAGGTCCACAACCGGCACACGCGCACCGGCCAGCTCCCGACCGAGCTCGGAGGTGGCGCCATGGGGTAACGCCAGCATCGCGAGATCGCACTCGGCCAGTGCGCGTGTGTCGGCCGTGCACGCAACGCCGCGCAGCCGCGGATGGCCCGCCAGCAGCCGCAGGAGCTCGCGCCCGGCGTAGCCGGTCGAGCCTGCGACGCCGACGGTCGCCGTGGCGGTGGGTGCGGTGAGAACGGCCATCTGCATGAGTATACATCGTTGATGCATATTTGTGCACCACTCCGCCCGGCGCGGGCCTCGCGCGGCCGCCGGTATCCTGCGGCCCGTGGCTGGACGCGTGCTGATCGTCGGCTGGGACGGAGCCGACTGGGACATCCTCGACCCGATGCTGGAACGGGGCGAGCTGCCGCACCTGGCGGCGCTGATCGCCGCCGGCCAGAAGGGCGTCTCCCGGTCGTGCCTGCCCTCGCACTCGTGGGCGGCCTGGCCGACCTTCCTGACCGGCCGCGACCCGGCCGGGCACGGCGTCTTCGACATCCTCGAGTACCGCCCCGGCGTCAGCCGCCGGCTGCCGGTCTCGTACCGGTCGATCCTCGCCCCGACCTGGCCTCAGCGGCTGTCGGAGGCCGGGCGGACGACGCTGCTCGTCAACGTGCCGCTGACCTATCCCCCGCCGGACATCAAGGGCATCTCGATCGCCGGCGGCGTCGTGCCGCAGGGCGCGACCTACAGCCACCCGCCGGAGGCCGGCCCGCGCGTCGGCTGGCCGATCAACGGCGGATCGTGGACGACGTTCCGCCACCGGCCGCTCGACCTGATCGCCGACGTCGAGGATGTCAGCCGCCGCCGCGCGGCCGCCATGCGCACGCTGATGGACGAGAACCAGTGGGACGCCGCCTGCATGGTGTTCGTGTCGCCCGACCGAATCCAGCACTGCCTGCTCGAGTACGTCCACCCCGGCCACCCGGCGTTCCCGCAGGCGTCCACCACACCCGTCGCCGCCAGCGTCCGCGGCGTCTACCAGCTGCTCGACCGTGAGCTGGGGACGCTGCTCGAGCGCACGGGGCTCGGATGACCTGGTGGTGCTGATGTCCGACCACGGCCACCAGCCGTGCACCAGGGCGCTCAACATGAACCGGGTGCTCGAGCACCTCGGCCTGCTGAAGATGGGGCGGGGTTCGACGCTGGTCTCGCTGCTGGCCTGGGGCCGCATCCGCTCGATGGCCCGCAAGACCTACGACCGGCTCGGCCTGCACGGCAAGGTCGGCGTGCCGACCACGCCGATCGACTGGGCGCACACCCGCGCCTACACCAGCGTGACGTCCACCGGCGAGGGCGTGTCGCTCGCCCTGCGCGGTCGCGAGCCCCAGGGCATCGTGGACAAGGCGGACGCCGGCCGGGTGCTCGACGAGGTCGCGCAGGCGCTGCTCGAGTTCACCGATCCGGACACCGGGCAGCGGCCGATCGGCAAGGTTCGGCGCAAGGAGGAGGTGCTGTCCGGGCCCTACCTCGACCGTGCCCCCGACCTGTTGCTGGAGGCGGCGCCGCTGTACAGCCTGACCCATGCGCGGCAGATGGTCGAGCAGGCGGACTGGCTGTCCGGCGACCACCGGCCGGAGGGCATCTACGTCGCCGCCGGCGCCGGCGTCACGCCCGGCCCGGGGCCCGAGATCTCGCTGACCGACTTCGCCGCCCGCATCGCCGAGGGCGTGGGGCTGGAGCCGGACGCCGAGTGGAACCGCGCGCCGGCCGCCGAGCCCGTCTCCGTCTACAGCGAGGCGGAGGAGCGCGAGGTCGCGCAGCGGCTGGCCGACCTCGGCTACGGCGACGGGTGATGCAACAAAGGGGTCTGACCCCGTTGTTGCGTCAGTCCAGGTAGCGCGGCTCGGCGAACACCCGTCGCACCATCGGCTCGAAGAACTCGACCGGCAGCGACTCGAACTCCGGGTCGAAGCAGTTCTGGTCGTAGAGCTCGCAGAACTCGACGCAGGCGTCGTAGTGCGGGTGATCCTTGTACCGGTCGCGGGCGTTGCGGTCGCCGCCCGAGTGGTGCGCGTAGTAGTACATCTGGAAGAGCCCGTGGTAGGTGACGACCCAGCGGATCTCGTCGCTCACGTACGGGCGCAGGATCGCCCCGGTCATCTCGCCGTGCGTGTACGGCGCCAGCTCGTCGCCGATGTCGTGCAGCAGCGCCGCGACGACGTACTCCTCGCTGCGGCCGTCCCTGTGCGCGCGGGTCGCGGACTGCAGTGAGTGCTCGTAGCGGGTCACCTGGTACCCGGTGTACGAGTCCTTCAGCGCGTCCAGCGCCGCCAGCAGCCGGTCGGGCAGCGAGGCGACGTAGACCTCCTCGTACCTGTCGAGGAGGTCGTAGTCCGCCTTGGTGCCGTCGGCCATGCGGGTGAAGGACACTGTCTCCACCCGCATAGCATTGCAGATCAGGCGGCGGTGGCGCCGGTGCCGATGGGGCAGGACACCCCGGTTCCGCCGATCCCGCAGTAGCCCGCCGGGTTCTTGTGCAGGTACTGCTGGTGGTAGTCCTCGGCCGGGAAGTAGGTGCCGGCCTCGGCGATCTCGGTGGTAATCGGCCCCATGCCCCGCTCGGCCAGCGCCGCCGCGTACGCGTCGCGGGTGGCGATGGCGGCGTCACGCTGCTCCGGCGTCCGCCAGTAGATCGCGGATCGGTACTGCGTGCCGGCGTCGTTGCCCTGCCGCATGCCCTGGGTCGGGTCGTGGCCCTCCCAGAACCTGCGGAGCACCTCGGTCGTCGAGATCACGGACGGGTCGTAGGCGACCAGCACGACCTCTGCATGGCCGGTCTGGCCGCTGCAGACCTCGCGGTAGGTCGGGTTCGGGGTCGTCCCTCCGGCGTAGCCGACGGATGTCGTCCAGATGCCCGGGGTCTGCCAGAACACGCGCTCGGCGCCCCAGAAGCAGCCCATGCCGACCAGCAGCCAGTCGATGCCGTCGGGAAACGGCGGCACCAGCGGCTTGCCGGCGAGCACGTCGTGCTCGGCGGGGATGTCGAAAGATGGGTGATCGCGGCCGGGCAGCGCCTCCGCGGGCTCGGGAACGCGATCGGGCTTACGTGAGAACAGCGACACGAAATGCGTCCTTTCTCGAATCGGTGAGATGGTCATAGGGTAGTCCCGCCGGGTGGGCCGTTCGTTACATTCCCGGCCCATGGCGCCGGTCAGTGACCATCGCACGCTCCTGTCGGGCACGGCGCTGAACGTTGCCGGGCTCGCCGCCGGTGTCGTCGCCGCATACGGCGTTCAGCTCGTCTTCGCCCGCCAGCTGCCGACCGGCGGGCTGGGCCTGGTCACGGTGGCCGTCCAGGTCGCCTTCGTGGCGGCGGCCGGCAGCCGCTTCGGGATGGACCTGGCCACCGTCCGCGAGGTGGCGATCGGCGTCGGCGCCGCCGACCGCGCGCACCTGCGGAGCCTGGTCGAGCGCTGCGCGCTGATCGCCGGGGCGGCCAGCGTGGTGGTCGGCCTGCTGCTGGTGGCGCTCGCGCCGCTCACCGGCGGCCACCGCGACACGATCGCCATCGCGGCGGCTTCGGTGCCCTTCGCCGCGGTCGCGAACACCTACCTGGGCGCCACCCGCGGGCTCAAACAGATGTCCCAGACGCTCTGGGTCTACTGGATCGGCCAGCCCCTGGCGTGGATCGTGATCGCCGTCGCCGCCATCGCGCTGGGCGGCGGGACCGACGCGGCGGTCTGGTCGTACGACGCCTCCTGGCTGCTGGCCGCGCTGGCCGCATGGCGGATGTGGCGGCGGGCCGCCGCCGGCATGGGCGACGAGCCGGCCGGCCGCGACCGCATCCGAGCCGCGCTGCGGTTCGGCGCGCCCCGCGCCCCGTCGGCGCTGCTCGCGCAGGCCCTCTTCTGGGCCGACCTGTGGGTGCTCGCGGCATATGCACCGCCGGGCGAGGTCGACACGTACTCGGCCGCCAGCCGGCTCGCCCAGGTTGTGCTGCTGTTCCTGACGTCGCTCAACCTGCTGTTCTCGCCGTTCGCCGCCGACCTCCACGCCCGCGGACACCGCGAGCAGCTGGACGCGCTGTTCAAGAGCGCGACCCGCTGGGCGCTGGCCGCGACCATTCCCGTGGTGATCGTGCTGTGCGTGGCCGCGCCCGACGCTCTGCGCGCGTTCGGCCCCGGCTACGAGAGCGGCGAGACCACGCTGCGCATCCTACTGGTCGGCCAGCTCGTCAACGCGGCCACCGGCAGTGTCGGGTTCATCCTGATCATGGTCGGCAGGACCGGGCTCGACCTGCTCGACAACGCGCTGGCGGTCGCCGTCCTGGTCGGGCTCGCGGCGCCGCTCGCCTCCGGCCACGGAATGGAGGGGGCCGCGATCGCGGCGGCCGTCGCGATCGGCAGCGTCAACCTGATCCGGCTCGTCCAGGTGCACCGGATCGTGCACATCCAGCCCTACTCGGCCGACTACCTGCTGTTGCTGATCCCGGCCGCAGCCTGCGCCGCGGCGGCGCTGGCGGCGCAGGCGCTGACCGGTGACGCGCGCTGGTGGTTCTCACTGCTGGTGGTCGGCGCAGCCGGCGTCGCCGCCTACGTTGTCGTCGCACCGGTCGCGCTGACCGGGCAGGAGCGCTCGGCGATGCAGGGTGCGGCGCGCAGGATCACGAACCGGTCGTCGCGATAGACCTCGGCCAGCCCGGGCAGCGCCATGATCGCGCCGGCGACGTCTGACTGATCCTCGACGTCGACCAGCACGTGCGTCACGTCCCACCGGCTGAGCAGGTCGAGCCGCTCCTGCTGGGACGTCGCCGGGTCGAAGAACCGCTGCGAGTCCTGGCGCCGCCCGGCGGTGTCGATCTTCGGCTCCGCGCGCGTGCGCGCCTCCGGCAGGCCGACGGCGTACACGGGTGCCTCGCCGACCAGCTCGAACAGCCGGTGCTCCTCCCCCATCACCACCGGGAGCGGCTGGTCGTGGTTGCGGAACCAGACCGGCGACTCCCTGCGTCAGGCCGACCGCAAGGTCGGCGCGCGGCGGCCGGTGTGGCCCCGCGCGCGCCTCGTCGAGGACGGTGCCGCCGCTGTGCTGGATCGGTGCGACCAGCGTCGCTGCAATCAGCAGGGACGCCGCCCACCAGGGGCCGTGGTCGATGTCCCGGCGCGGCTCGCGGATCAGCGCGGCGACGGTCGCCGCGATGGCGACGACGACCACCCAGCTGGCCGGCTCCCGCCAGAAATCCGGCTCGGCGCGCAGGGCGAGCAGCAGCGCCGCCAGGGCGACGGCGGCCGCGATCGACCACCGGCCGAGCAGCCGGGCGACGACGCAGGCCGCCGCCGCCAGCGCCACCGGCCAGGGCAGCAACTGCCAGAAGCGGTGGAACTGCCCCATCCCGACAACGGCCATCACGGCAGTGTTCACCCCGGGCACGAGCAGCAGCCCGAGCATGCCCAGCATCGCGCCAGCCGCCGGCAGCGTCCGCCGGTAGCGGACGAGCAGGATGCAGGCCACGATCGCGATCAGCACGTAGCCGCGCCCGAACACCGGCGCCCAGGGGTACATCAGCAGCGCCCGCGCGCCATGGTGCACGAACTCGTCGGAGTGGGTGATGATCTCGCGCCGCTCGCCGCCGCGGATCGCCACCCACCAGATCCAGCCGGCGATGGCCGCCGTCGCCACCCCGGACACGGCGATCGCGAGCCCGGCGGAACGGGCGGCGGCCAGGTGGGCGCGCCACGAACCGGCCAGGATGCCGGCCATCAGCGCGAGGCAGGGGATCGCGTAGGTCGGGTGCACGAGCGCGATCACGCCGATCACAGCCGCGCTCGCGTACGCCCCCAGCAGCACGCCCCGCAGCGAGGCCAGGAACAGGATGACGACCGCCGGAGCCAGGACGAAGAACGCGAACGGTGGCGGCTGATTGATCTGCATGATCAGCCCGTTGATCAGCGTGCACATGTCCCAGGCGGCGACGGCGGCGGCGAGGTAGCCGGCCAGCCGCCAGCCGGTCAGCCGCTGGGTCATCGCGTAGATGCCGAGGATCGCCGCCAGGCCGCAGAGCGGCGCCATCTGGACGAACGCCGTCCCGGCGTCGACGTCGGCGACCCGGGCGACGCCGGCCCAGGCCGCATGCAGCAGCGGGAAGGCGTAGCCGGCGTGCGGCGCGCCGTCCTCGAACGACGAGATCGACGTCAGCGAGAGCCCGTCGACGCGCTCGATCTTGCGCATCCGTCCGACGTGGAACAGCGCGTCGCCGACCACGCCGGTGGACAGCCGCCAGGTGAGGAACGCGAACGCCATCGACGAGGCCGCCCCGGCGGCGATCTCGACCAGCGGCACCGCCTCCAGGGCGAGTGGACGGCGGAGCGCGTACGCCATCCCGCCCCAGCCCAGGATCAGCACGGCCGCCAGCGGGTAGCCGAACGGCAGGGTGAACAGGAACGCCACGGCCAGGGGCACCGTCCACACCGCGAGGCCCAGCCCGAACGCCACCGGGATGGCGCCGGACATGCCGACGTGGCGCTCCAGGCGGAGCAGCCGGACGGCCGCCCAGCCGGGCACCAGCACGACGATCGCCGCCGCACACCACACTGCGGGTCCGTCGAGGGCGAGCGCCCGCGCGGCGACAAGCCCCAGCGGGAGCAGCCCCAGGACGGCCACTTCGGCTCGGGTGCTCATCGGGGCGCCAGTGTACCGGCCGTCCCAACCGGCGCGATCCGACGGGGCCGTGTGGGAGAATCCCGCCCCGGCCGCCCGCACGGCCATCTCGATCTGCTCATACGACGAGGGAGCAAGGCGGATGCGAATTCTGATTCTCGGCGGCGACGGTTACCTTGGGTGGCCGACGGCGATGCGATTTTCCGGCAAGGGCAACGACGTCGCCGTGGTCGACGACTTCTCCCGCCGGCGCTGGCATGAGGAGGCGGGGACGGACTCGCTGACTCCGATCGCCTCGCTGGACGAGCGGATCGACGTCTGGAAAGACGCCTCCGGCAAGACCATCGAGCAGTACGTGGGCGACATCGCGGAGAACACGTTCATCGCCGACGTGGTGCGCGAGTTCCGGCCCGAGACGATCATCCACTACGGCGAGCAGCCGAGCGCGCCGTGGTCGATGAAGAACGTCGACAACTGCGTCGTCACCCAGCAGCGCAACGTGGTCGGCACGCTCAAGCTGCTGTGGGCGATGCGCGATCTCACGCCGGACGCCCATCTGGTCAAGCTGGGCACGATGGGCGAGTACGGCACTCCGAACATCGACATCGAAGAGGGCTACATCGAGATCGAGCACAACGGCCGCAAGGACACGCTGCCGTTCCCGAAGCTCCCGGGCTCGTTCTACCACCTGTCCAAGGTGCACGACAGCCACAACATCCACTTCGCCTGCCGGATCTGGGGCATCCGCGCGACCGACCTCAACCAGGGCGTGGTCTACGGCATCGAGACGCCGGAGACCAAGCTCGACGACCGGCTGGCCACCCGCTTCGACTACGACCAGGCGTTCGGCACGGCGCTCAATCGCTTCTGCGTCCAGGCGATGATCGGGCACCCGCTGACCGTCTACGGATCCGGCGGCCAGACGCGCGGATTCCTGAACATCGTCGACACGCTGCAGTGCGTCGAGCTGACCGTCGCCAACCCTGCGGACGCGGGCGAGATGCGGGTCTACAACCAACTCACGGAGTCCTTCTCGGTCGCCGAGCTGGCCGCCAAGGTCAAGCATGCGGCCGGCGAGGTCGGCGTCGAGGTCACCGTCGACACGATCCCGAATCCCCGCGTCGAGCTCGAGGATCACTACTACAACCCGGTGCACACCAAGCTGCCGTCGCTGGGCCTCCAGCCGACCCTGCTGTCCGAGACGCTGATCGAGTCGGTGCTGACGACGATCGACCGCTACAAGCACCGCGTGATCGCCGAGGGCATCGATCCGAGCACGCAATGGCGCGGCGCGCCGGTCGCCCAGCCCGCCTCCTAGCCGGACTCGCACTTCTGCTCTGTGGAGCCGGCCTGCTCGCGCAGGCCGGCTTCATGCTGCGTGACGCCGACCGGGCGCTGTCGGCCGAACATCGCGGCGCGCTCCGCTCCCTGCTGCTGCGCGCGGACCGAGTGATCCCCGCCGGCGCGCCCTACGCGGCCACCAGCGCGGTGCGGTCGGACAACGCCCGCTACTACCTGTACCCGCGGCCGCGGGTGGCGACCGGCTTCGACCGCTCGTCGCTGCAGCGCTCGGGCGTGCGCTGGGTGATCGTGACGAGCGACGCCGTACCCGTCAGCCTGCGCGGGGACGCCGGCTGGTACCGGGTGGTCGCGGCGACAGGCGCGGGACGGCTGATCGAGGTCAACCGGTGATCGCCTGGGCGGTCACGGCCGGCGGCTGCGCGGCGCTCGTCTGGAGCGGGCTGCCGTGGGCGCGCGCGCTCGCCGGATCCCGCCCGGCACGCTGGCCGCTGTACGGCCTCGGCTACCTGACCGGCACGGCGCTGGTCACGCTGGGGCTGCTGCTGGTCTCGCTGGCCGGCCTGCCGATCGGCCGGCTGACGCTGGCCCTGGTCTGGATCTGCGTGCGGCTCACGGGCCGCCGGTTCGCCGACCGCACGCCGCCGCCCGCGGCGCCGGTGCCCGGGGCGATCGCGCCAGCGCTGCCGTTGCTCGCGCTGACTACGGCGACGCTGGCCTTCGGACTGCTGCAGGCGCTGCGGTTGGGGCCGATCCAGGCGGTCGACTTCCTCAAGGCCTGGGGGCTGAAGGGGACGGCCATGTTCCACGCGGGCAACCTGCAGTTCGACGGCCTGTCCGGGCCAAACCTGTTCTACCCGCTGCAGGTGTCGAACCTGACCGGGGCGTTCTACGTCCTGCTGGGGCGGGTGGACGACTCGGTGGTGCGGCTGCCGGCTGCGCTGTTCGGCGTGTCGCTGGCGCTGGTGCTGTGGTGGCTGGTGCGCGAGGTGCTGCCGCCCGCGGGAGCGGCGCTGGCCGTCGCGCTGGCCGTTGCCACGCCGCAGTTCACCGTCCTGATGACGGACGGGCTGGCCGACCTGGTGCTGGCCGCCTACGTGACCGTCTGCGCGCTGGCGGCCTACCGGTGGCTCGAGGACGGCGGCGACGGGTGGGCGTCGCTCTCCGGGTTCGCCGCGGGCGCCGCCGCCTGGACGAAGCTCGAGGGGGCGTTGTCCTGCCTGGTCATCCTGGCGGCGGTGCTGCTCGTCCGCCGCTCGCTGCGGACGCCCGGGCTCGGCGTGTGGCTGGCGTGGCTGGCCGTGTTCACCTTGCCCTGGCAGCTCTACCAGCGGATCCATGGCATCCCGCTCAACCGCTCGCACTTCGCCACGCTCTACCTGGATCTGCCGTGGATCGTCCGCCACGTCTCGCAGACGCTCGCCGAGACGGCGCACTGGGGCGTGTTCTGGCCGCTCACGCTGGGCCTGGTGGCGCTGACCGCACCCTTCTGGTGGCCGACCCGCTACCGGCTGCTGGCAGCCGTGACGCTCCCCAACCTCGTGCTCACCCTGGGCGCCTACATGACTCACTACCGCGCAGGCGAGGCGGACAGCGTCGAGGCGACGGCGCATCGCCTGTACCTGCACGTTGCCCCGGGTATCGCGGTGCTGGCGGCGGTGGGCGCTACACTCGCCCTCGGCGTGCTTCGCGCAGGGCGCGAGTCCCACGCCGACCCCGATCCGGAATCACTCTCGAACCCCGTCTGATGCCGCTCACTCCCCTCCGCGCCGCAGGCCTCGCGTTCGCCCTCGTGTTCGCGGTGCTGGCGATCCGCGCGTACCGGCAGGGCAAGATCGGCAACGGCGACCTGCTGCTCCGGCTGGGCGTGTTCGTGCTGCCGCTGCTGGTGCTGTCGGCGGCGCCCGGCATCCTGACGACCGGACTCGACGAGCTGTCGTTCAAGCGCGGCGGCGGCCGCCAGGTGGTCGGCGCGACGGTGATCGCGGTCGGCGTGCTGTTCATCTTCGCGTACCTGCTGTCCGGCCGACAGGATCGGACGCGGCGCGACCTGACGCGGCTGATCGAGAACCTGGCGCTCCGGGACTTCCTCGAGACCGGGCACCCCGAGCAGTTCGCCGGGGGCATCGCCATCGTCATCCCGGCGTACAACGAGTCGAGCAACATCGCGCCGGTGATCGGCGCCCTGCCTGAGCGGATCTGCGGGCTCGAGCTGCACGCCATCGTGGTCGACGACGGATCCGCGGACGACACGACCGCGCAGGCCCGGCGGGCCGGCGCGTCGGCGGTCTCACTGCCGCTCAACCGTGGCCAGGGCGCTGCGCTGCGCACCGGCTACCGGCTGGCGCTGGCGACCGGCGCGGAGGTGGTCGTGACGATGGACGCCGACGGGCAGCACCAGCCGTCGGAGCTGTCGCGGCTGGTGAAGCCGATCGTGGACGGTGAAGCGGATGTGGTCGGCGGCTCGCGGGTGCTGGGCCAGGCGGACAAGAACGCGGCCGCGCGCGAGCTGGGGATCAAGGTATTCGCCCAGCTGCTATCGGTGCTCACGTGGAGCCGCGTCACCGACCCGGCGTGCGGCTACCGCGCCGTGCGCACCGAGGCGCTGCGGCACCTGGAGTTCCGACAGGATCAGTTCCACAACTCCGAGTTCATCGTCGAGGCCTCGAAGAAGCACCTCCGCTCGATCGAGGTGCCGGTCACCATCACGCAGCGCATCTCCGGGACGAGCAAGAAGCCGGCCCACTTCCGCTACGGGCTCGGCTTCGCCAACGCGCTCGTCCGCGCCTGGCTTCGCTGACGACGCACCCGAGCCTGGCTCGGTGCCTGGCTCGTCGTCCGAGCGTCGAGCGCGTTCACCGATCCGCGCCGGTGCCTGGCACCGTGCCTGGCTCGCCGAGCGCGAGGGCCACGGGCGCCAGGAGCAACCGACGCGCCTAAGCGACGCGTTAACCCTTGAGGCGATTTGTTAACTGGCGTTCGATCGGTTTGTGGGGGAGAATCCCGTGATGACTGACTACCCGCGGCTCAATCCGCCGGTCCGGCTGCTCTGCGGCCCCGGTCCCTCCAACATCCATCCGCAGGTGCTCGAGGCGATGCAGCAGCCGATGCTCGGGCACCTCGACCCCGAGTTCCACCGAATCCTCGACCAGCTGGTCGACCTGCTGGCGGAGGTCTACCGCCGCGACGACGGCCTGACCATCGCGCTGTCGGCGAGCGGCACATCGGGCATGGAGGCGGGCATCGCCTCGCTGCTGGAACCGGGCGAGACGGCGATCGTCGCGGCGGCCGGCTTCTTCGGAAACCGGATCGTCGAGATCGCACGGCGCCACGGCGCGAACGTGATCGACCTGCGCGCCCCGTACGGCCAGGCGGTCGCCAACGAGCGGATCCTGGACGAGCTCGCGAAGCATCCCCACACCAGGTTGGTCGCGGTTGTGCACGCCGAGACGTCGACCGGCGTCTGCCACCCGCTGCAGGAGCTCGCCGAGGGCATGCGCGGGTCGGACGCGCTGCTGATGGCCGACTGCGTGACCTCGCTGGGCTCGACCGAGCTCGAGCCCAAGCTCTGGGGCGTCGACTACTGCTACTCGTGCTCACAGAAGTGCCTGGGCGCGCCCCCCGGCATCTCGCCGGTCTCGCTCTCCCCGCGGGCGATGGAGCGGATCGGCCGCCGCACCCATCCGGCGCCGTACTCGTTCGATTTCGAGCTGCTCGCGAAGTACTGGGTCGACCGGCCACCCGTCTACCACCACACCACGCCGAACGTGCAGTACTACGCGCTGTACGAAGGCGTCCGGCTGGCGCTGGAGGAGGGCCTCGAGGCGCGCTGGGCGCGCCACACCGAGGCCGGCGGCCACTTCCAGCAGGGCATGCGCGACCGCGGCTTCGAGATGCTGGCCGAGCCGGAGCTGCAGCTCGCGGCCCTGTCGGCCGTTCGGGTGCCCGAGGGCATCGACGGCAAGGAGGTGCAAAGCCGGATGCTGGAGGAGCATGGGATCGAGGTCGGCGGCGGGCTCGGCCCCGACGCCCCACCGATCTGGCGCGTCGGGCTGATGGGCGTGAACGCGCACGTCGAGACCGCCGACCGGCTGCTCGAGGCGTTCGACGCCGTGCTCTCGCCCGACCACACCAGCGTGGCGCTGGGGAGCAGTACCTGATGGCGGTGCGCGACCGCCCGCACCGCAGCGAGCTGGCGGTGCCGGGGTCGAACCTCCGCGCCCTCGCAAAGGCGCCGACGCTCGGCGCCGACGTCGTGTTCCTGGATCTCGAGGACGCCGTCGCCCCGGACGACAAGGAGCAGGCGCGGGAGAACGTGATCGCCGCGCTGAACGAGGGCGACTGGTCGTCGTGCTCCGTCTCGGTGCGGATCAACGGGCTGGACACGCACTGGTGCTATCGAGACATCGTCGAGGTCGTCGAACGGGCGGGCGCCCACCTCGACACGATCCTGATCCCCAAGGTGGGGACGCCGGCCGACGTCCTGTTCGTCGCCACCCTGCTCGACCAGATCGAAGCGGCGCACGGCCTCCAGCGGATCAACCTGCACATCCTGATCGAGACGGCGCTGGGGATGGCGAACGTCGAGGCGATCGCCCAGACCTGCCCCGAGCGGCTGGAGGCGATGGTGTTCGGCGTCGCCGACTACGCCGCATCGACTCAGGCGCGGACGACCAACATCGGCGGTGCCAACGAGGACTACAGCGTGCTCACCGACCCCGGCGACGACGGCACGCGGCAGCGCCACTGGGGCGATCAGTGGCACTTCGCCCTCTCGCGGATGGTCGTTGCCTGTCGCGCATACGGACTCCGGCCGATCGACGGGCCGTTCGGCGACTTCTCGGACGCTGAGGGCTACACGGCCGCTGCGCGGCGGGCCGCGCAGCTGGGATGCGAGGGCAAGTGGGCGATCCACCCCTCGCAAATCGCGCTCGCAAACGAGGTGTTCTCGCCGAGCGACGCCGAGGTGGAGCACGCCCGGCGGATCCTTGAGGCGATGGAGCAGGCCGCGGCGGAGGGTAAGGGCGCCGTCTCGCTGGACGGCAAGCTGATCGACGCGGCGTCGATCAAGATGGCCGAGAACCTGGTCGCGCGCGTCGAGCGGATGGGAGTGCCCGCGTAGCCGACGACCCGCGGCTCGCCGAGGGGCTCGCGCTGCTCCGCGAGGGGCGCGGCTTCGAGGCGCACGAGCTGTTCGAGGACCTCTGGCGAGAGGCCGATCCCGGCGAACGCGACTTCTACCAGGGGCTCGTCCACGTGGCCGTCTCGCTGCACCTGGAGCGGCGCGGCAGCCTGACCGGGATGCGCAGCCAGCTGGGCAAGGCGCGGCGCCGGCTCTCACCCTACGCGCCGGCGCACCTCGGGGTGGACATCGCGACCCTCACCGCCTGGTGCGACCGCTCGCTGCAGGCCGGCGGCTGCGACGGGGACCCGCCCGTGTAACAAAGGGGTCTGACCCCGTTGTTACACAGCGCTACGCAACAACGGGGTCAGACCCCTTTGTTGCGCCCGTGGCGGCGAACCACTGCCACGTCCGCTGCACGCCGTCGGCCAACACGACCTCCGGCCGGTAGCCGAGACGCTCCTCCGCCTTGCCGATCAGCGAGTAGTTGCGCTGGATCTCTCCGGCCCGCGGGGGCTCGTGCCGCACCTCGAGGTCGCGGCCGCTGACCTCGCGGATCATGCCGACCAGCTCGTTGAGGCTGGTCTCGACGCCGCTCGCCAGCTGGAACACCTCGCCGCCGGCGCCGGGCGTGGTCGCCGCGCGGATCAGCCCGTTGGCCAGGTCGGTGACGAACACGAAGTCGCGGGTCTGGGTGCCGTCGCCGTAGATCGTCAGCGGCTCGCCGGCCATCGCCTTGCGGATGAACAGCGGGATCACATTGGTCTTGCGAGCCGAGCGCGGGCCGTACGCATTCGAGAACCGTACCGCGACGGCGTCCATCCCGTAGGCGCCGTGGAACGCCGAGCAATAGGCCTCGCCCGTCGCCTTGCCGGCCCCGTAGGGCGAGAGCGGCGCCATCGGCTTGTCCTCGCTCGCTGGATACGCGTTGTCGCCGAGCGGAGCGTTGCTCGACGAGAAGACGAGCCGCGGCACGTCCGCCTGCTTGGCGGCCCACAGGGCGACCAGCGTCCCCCGTGCGTTCACGTCGAAGTTGGCGAGCGGATTCTCGATCGAGTCGACCACACCGGCGCCGGCCGCGAGGTGGAACAGGATGTCGTTGCCTCGTGCAGCACCGGTCAGCAGCTCGACGTCACGGACATCGCCCTCGACCACCTCGACGTCGAGCCCTTCCAGGTGCTCGCGGCTCCCGGACGACAGATCGTCGTAGATCCGCACCTCGTCGCCCCGCTCCAGCAGGAGCCGGGTGAGCGTGGAGCCGATGAAGCCGGCCCCGCCGGTGACGAGCACGCGTGCCACGACGGCGGAGTCTAGACAGGCGCGGAGTCGGACCGCCGCCGGTCGTGCTCCCAGCACGGCGCGCCCTCGAACGCCTCGAGGCCGGCGATCGGCTCGGGGCCGCGCTCGTCGTGCGCGTGCCGGCCGCCGCGCCGCAGCCGCTGAGCACCCACCGCCAGCGCACCGCCGACCACGCTGCCGACCACGAACGAGCGCAGCGCGCGCCGTCTGCTCGGCCGCTCGTTCACGTGACCTCGCGGTAGGCGGCGAAGCCGGCGATCAGCACGCCCAGCACCTGCACCCCGGCCCGCAGCCCGAGTCCGCTGTCGATCGAGATGACGACCCCCGGGACGACGTACGCCCACACCGCTCCGCCGACGGCGATCCAGGCCACGGTCTGCGAGCGGTACCGCCCGCTGGCCCAGAGTAC
Organism: uncultured Actinomycetes bacterium; assembly: GCA_963720885.1. Taxonomy (GTDB): domain Bacteria; phylum Actinomycetota; class Thermoleophilia; order Gaiellales; family JAICJC01; genus DATLLN01. The sequence continues at coordinate 1,089,554 of CAVRGW010000005.1, forward strand.
GGCGCGCCCGACCAGCAGCCCGACGACGAAGGCGATGATGAAGCTGAAGAACCCCAGCCCGGTCGTCCCGCCCGCGGCCAGCAGCAGCCCGAACAGCGTGCCCACGCCGAACGACACGAGCACCGACCGGACGGCGCGGTCGGGCCGCAGCGTGGCGCGCGCGGAGCGCGGCAGGCGAGCGCAGTCCCGGCACTTGATGCCGACCGCCGACTGCACCATGCAGTCCGGGCAGATCGGCTTCCCGCAGTCCGAGCACCGCACCGCGGTCTCGACCCTGGGGTGGTTCGCGCACGGAACGGGCCCGCTGGAGATCTCGGTGCCTGCGGCCCCCGACACGCGGCCGAGTGTAGCATCGGCGGATGGCCGTCCCGTCGCGTCCCGGTCGCCCATGACCCGCGGCTTCTCGGGCCTGCTGAGGCTGGCGCCGGAAGTCGAGCAGGCACTGATCCGCGGCCAGGGCGTGGTCGCGCTGGAGACCTCGCTGGTCGCCCACGGGCTCCCCCAGCCGCACGGCGTCGAGACCGCGCTGCGCAGCGAACAGCGCGTGCGCGAAGCGGGGTCCGTGCCCGCGACCGTGGCGATGATCGACGGCGCCGTCAGGGTCGGTATCACCGAGGACGAGCTGCACGCGCTGGCCGAGGCCGGGCCGGAGGTGCGCAAGGTCGGCCCTCGCGATCTGGCGCCTGCCGTGGTCTCCCGCGGGCTGGGCGCGACGACGGTCGGCGGCACGCTGGCCGTCTGCCGGATCGCCGGCATCCACTTCATGGCGACAGGCGGGATCGGCGGCGTCCACCGCGGCTTCGCCGACTCGCTCGACGTGTCGGCCGACCTCTACGAGCTGGCAGTCGCCGCCGTCTGCGTTGTCTGTTCGGGCGCAAAGTCGCTGCTCGACGTTCCGGCCACGATCGAGGCGCTCGAGTCCTACGGCGTCCCACTGCTCGGCTACGGCACCGACACGTTCCCGCTCTTCTATCAGCGCGACAGCTCGCTGCCGGTGACCGACCGCGCCGACGACGTCGAGACGGTGGCCACGGTGGCCTCGACGCACTGGGGGTTCGCGCGGACGACCGGCGTGCTGGTCGCCCAGGCGCCGGCCGAGCAGGTGGCGATGACCGAGGAGGAGCTGGAGCCGCTGATCTCGGACGCGCTCGAGGAGGCGGCCGTCGAGGGCATCGCCGGGATGGATCTGACGCCCTACGTGCTGAGCGTGCTGCACGAGCGGACGAACGGCCGCACGCTGATCGCCAACCGGCGGCTCGTCGAGGACAACGCCGGACTGGCCGGCGAGATCGCCGCGGCGTACTACTCGGACTGACCGCTGACCGGCGCGCCGCCCTCCGGGCGGAGCGCGTACAGCGTGGTGAACCCGGAGATGATCAGCCGGCCGGCGGCGACGATCGGGCCGTGGTACTCGCCGTCGTTGAAGTGCCAGCGGACGGCACCGGTCCGCGGATCGAGCGCGTACATGTTGCCCGGCCTGGCCTTCTCGCCCATGTCCGCGACGTACACCAGGTTCCCGATGATCGTCGCCGAGGACAGCGACCGGTACGGCAGCTTGCGCGTCCACAGGCGCGCGCCGGTGCGCGCGTTCATCGCGCCGACGGTGCCGTCGTAGCTGGTCGAGTACACGACGCCGGAAGCGACGCCAGGCGAGCCGTACGCCCAGTCGGGGAACGTCGACGTCCATGCGACCTGCCCGGTGCTGGCGACGAACGAGTAGACCTTGCCGTCGGTGTTGCCGATGTAGACACGGCCGTAGGCAACTGCCGGCGAGGAGTAGAAGTTGCCCGAGCGGAACCCGCCCGAGAGGCCGCTGGTATGCGTGTCCCAGAGCACCTTGCCGTCGCTGGCCCGAAGGCTGTACATCGTGCCGCCGTAGGCGCCGAAGAATACGCGTCCGCCGTCGACGGCCAGGCTGTCCTTGACCGCACCGGCCGCGCGGAACTGCCACATGACCTTGCCGGTCAGCGCGTTCAGGGCGCGCACAGTGCCGTCGTTGCATCCGGTGAAGACACGCCCGTCGACGACCACCATCGAGGACTCCACCTGGTCGGTCAGCTGACGGCGCCAGATCACGTGGCCGGTCTTCGCGTCGACGGCGTACACCGACCCGGGCCGGTCGAAGGTGCCGAAGTAGAGCTTGCCCTCCCAGATCGCGGGCTGGTCGGGGATCGAGCCGAACCGGCGCTTCCACAGCACCTTGCCGGTGAACACGTTGGACGCCACCAGCCAGCCGTCGTCGCGGCCCAGGTAGAGGACGCCCCGGTTGTAGGACGGCGGGAACTCGATCAGCGCATGCTGGTTGACCTTCCAGGCCACCCGATATGGCGGCTTGACCGCGTTCAGATCGGTCGCGTTCCGGGTACGGGAGTCGACCCGTCCGTAGAGCGGCCAGGCCGGCCCGAACCGATCCTTCTTGGGCTCCGGCGGCTGGTCGGTGCTGGGCAGCGTCGGATCCGATGCAGTGAACGGCAGGGTGGCGCCGGCGTGCACGTCGCCAACCGGCTCGTGGACGATCCACCAGGCCACGCCGGCACCCGCGACGACCAGGAGCGCGCACGCTGCGGCGCCGATGATCAGCAGGCGTCGGCGTCGGGACATGGGGCGTGATGGTAGCGAGAGGGGATTGGCGGACGCTGTCGGTCGAGTACCGTGGCGCCGTGGATCCATCGCGGCGCATCACGCTGGCCGTCGGCCTCTCGATGTTCGTCGACGCGGCCCTCTACCTGGCCGTCATTCCGCTGCTCCCGCACTACGTCGACCGCTTCGGTCTGAGCAGCCTGCAGGCCGGGGCCGTGGTCGCCGCGTACCCGGTCTCGGTGCCGATCGTGTCGATCGGCTGCATCGCCCTCGTGCCGCGAATCGGCGCGAAGCGGATCACCGTCTTCTCGGCCTCGCTGATGGCCGTCTCGACGCTGATCTTCGCGTGGGCGCCGAGCGCGCTGGTGCTGGTGCTCGCCCGGTTCGTGCAGGGCATCGCGTCCGGCTCGATCTGGACGGCCTCGATGGCCTGGGTCACGGACAACGCCCCGCAGGGCCGGCGCGGCCGCGAGTCCGGGATCGTGATGGGCATGCTCTCGGCCGGTTCGGTCGCCGGCCCGGCCGTCGGCGCACTCGCCAGCTGGGCCGGGCAGGGCGTGGCGTTCGGCAGCGTCGCGATCGTCAGCCTGTTCGGGCTGGCGTTGGCCGCGGCGGCACCGGCCGGACACACGGTCGCCCACCAGTCGGCCATCGGCGCGGCGCTGCGGCGGGTGTCCCGCGAGCGGGCGACCAGAGCCGCTCTGTCGCTGACGCTGGTCGATGTGCTGGTGTTCGGCACCGTCGACCTGCTGGTGCCGCTCAACCTGGGCGACCGCGGCACGGCGGTGGCGGCGATCGCCGCGGCGCTGGCCGTCGGGGCGGCGCTGGGCGCCGTCTTCGGCCCGGTCGGCGGGCGCATGGTCGACCGGTACGGCCCGGGGCCGGTGGGCGTCGCCGCGTCCGCTCTGATCATCCCGATCCCGCTGCTGCTCGCCTTCTCGCCGCCGACGCCGCTGCAGCTGGCCGTGCTGGTGATCGGCGGCCCGCTGTTCGCCACCGTCGGCGCGTCGATTTACCCCCTGTCCTCGATCGGCGCGGACAACGCCGGCGTCTCGCACGTCACCGCGACCGGGCTGATGGGCGCGGTCTGGGCCGGCGGCTTCACCGTCGTCCCGGTGATCGCCGGGGCGCTGGCCCAGGCGACGTCGGCCCCGGTCGCCTACGGCACGTCGCTCGCGCTGGCCGTGTTGCCGCTGCTGATCCTGCTGAGCACCGGCCGCGGCGTGCGGGCGCCCGCCGGGCCGGGCGTCGAGCTCAGCGCGAGCGGTCCTGCGGCGCGACGACCAGGCGCCCCGTGAGATCGCCGTAGAGCGCGCGCACGAAGAGCGCGCAGAACGGCCAGATCACCGGCGCGGCCACGGCCAGGGTGATGAACGTCTGCGTCTTGCCGGACGAGAACGAGAGCGTCACCAGGGCGACCGAGATCCAGACCGGCAGCGAGAACACGATCGCCAGCAGCCACACGCCCCACACGCGGCTGAAGTTGCGCACCGCCAACGCCACACCGTGGGGGATCGCGCCCAGCACGCCGCGGTCTCCGGCGGCGACCGACGGCACGGCGAGCAGCAGCAGCGGCATCGCGATCAGCCCGAGGAACGGGAAGAGGACGACGGCCAGGACACCCGCGAGCAGACCGGTGAGCAGCCCCGAGCAGGACGTCGCCAGCCACCGGGAACGGCCGGCCGGCGACGGCAGGCCGCGCAGCACGACGAAGCCCAGCAACAGGTAGAACGCGGCCGTGTAGGAGACCAGCGCGACGGCGAAGGCCCCGGCGGTGGAGGCGCCCGAGGCGTCGGCGACTGCGATCGGCAGCGTGCCGAGCACCAGCATCACCAGCGATGCGGCGACCAGGTCGGCCCAGGCCGACCCGAACCGGTGGACGGCGGTGGCGAAGAGGTCGAGCAGGGGCGCCTGGGCGCGCCCCTGCTCTTCGACCTGCTCGCTCACCCGGCGGCCCCGGCGACCGGCTCGCCGACGGCCAGCGTGATCGCCCCGTCGGCGGCGCCGACCAGCACGGTGTCGCCCTCGCCGACCTCGCCCGAGAGCACCTTCAGCGCCAGCGGGTTCTCCACCTCGCGCTGCAGGGTGCGCTTCAGCGGACGCGCGCCGAACGCCGGGTCGTAGCCGTGCGTCACCAGCAGCCGCCGCGCCTCATCGGTCAGGTCGAGGGCGATTCGCCGCTCGGCCAGGCGCTTGCGCAGGCTGCCCAGCTGGAGCTCGACGATCTCCTCGAGCTGCTCCTCGCTGAGCCGGTGGAAGGTGACCATCTCGTCGATCCGGTTCAGGAACTCGGGCCGGAACGTCGCCTGCAGGTCGTCGGCGTTGGAGGTCATGATCACGATCGTATTGCGGAAGTCGACGGTGCGCCCCTGGCCATCGGTCAGCCGCCCGTCGTCGAGCAGCTGCAGCAGGATGTTGAACACGTCGTGGTGTGCCTTCTCGATCTCGTCGAGCAGCAGCACCGAGTAGGGCCGGCGGCGAACCGCCTCGGTCAGCTGGCCACCCTCCTCGTAGCCGACGTAGCCCGGCGGCGCGCCGACCAGCCGGGAGACGGCGTGCTTCTCCATGTACTCCGACATGTCGATGCGCACCATCGCCTTCTCGGTGTCGAACAGGAACTCGGCGAGCGCCTTGGCCAGCTCGGTCTTGCCGACACCGGTCGGCCCCAGGAAGATGAACGAGCCGATCGGCTGGTCGGGGTCGCCCAGGCCGGCACGCGAGCGGCGGATCGCGTCGGAGACGGCGCGGACGGCCTCGTCCTGCCCGACAACGCGCTGGTGCAGCCGCTCCTCCATGTGGATCAGCTTCTCGGTCTCGCCCTCGAGCAGGCGGCTGACCGGAATCCCGGTCCAGGCGCCCACCACCTCGGCGATGTCCTCGGCGCCGACCTCCTCCTTGAGCATCGGCGTGCCTGTCTGCACCTCCTCGAGCCGCGCCATGGCCTTCTTCAGCTCGTCCTCGAGCTTCGGCAGGTCGCCGTAGGTCAGCTCCGCGGCCCGCTGGAGGTCGCCCATGCGCTGTGCGCGCTCGGCCTCGGCCCGCGTCTCCTCGATCGCGGCCTTCATGTTGCGCACCCGCTCGATGGCGTCCTTCTCGGACTGCCACTCGGCCATCATGCCGTCCAGCTGCTCGCGCAGGTTGGCGATCTCGGCGGCGATCGCATCGCGCCGCTCCACGGCGCTGTCCGCGGTCTCCTTTTCCAGGGCCGCCTGCTCGATCTCGAGCTGGACGATCCGCCGCTGGACGACGTCGATCTCGTTCGGCATGGAGTCGATCTCGATCTTCAGCCGGGAGGCCGCCTCGTCCACCAGGTCGATCGCCTTGTCCGGCAGGAACCGGTCGGCGATGTAGCGGTCGGAGAGCATGCCGGCGGCGACGATCGCATCGTCCGAGATGCGCACGCCGTGATGCACCTCGTAGCGCTCCTTGAGGCCGCGGAGGATTGCGATCGTGTCGGCGACGCTCGGCTCGCCCACCAGCACCGGCTGGAACCGGCGCTCCAGCGCCGCGTCCTTCTCGATGTGCTTGCGGTACTCGTCCAGCGTCGTCGCGCCGACCGCCCGCAGCTCACCGCGGGCCAGCATCGGCTTCAGCAGGTTGGCGGCGTCCACCGCGCCCTCGGCCGCGCCGGCGCCGACGATCGTGTGCAGCTCGTCGATGAACAGGATGATCCGGCCCTCGGCGGCGCTGATCTCGGCCAGCACGGCCTTCAGCCGCTCCTCGAACTCGCCGCGGTACTTGGAGCCGGCCAGCAGCGAGCCGACGTCGAGCGCCCACACGCGGCGGTCGAGCAGGCTCTCCGGCACGTCGCCGGAGGTGATCCGCTGGGCCAGCCCCTCGACGATGGCGGTCTTGCCGACGCCGGGCTCGCCGATCAGCACCGGGTTGTTCTTGGTGCGCCGGGAGAGCACCTGGATCACGCGGCGCACCTCCTCGTCGCGGCCGATCACGGGGTCGAGCTTGCCCCGCTCGGCCATGTCGGTCAGGTCGCGGCCGAACTTGGCCAGCGCCTCGTAGGTGCCCTCGGCGTCCGCCGAGGTGACGGTGCGGCCGCCGCGGATCTCGGACACGGCCTTGAGCAACGCGGCCCGGTCGAGGTCGGCGCTGGGCGCCAGCGCGAGCAGCAGGTGCTCGACGGCGACGTACTCGTCCTTCAGCGCCTCCGCCTCGGAGAACGCCTGCTCGAGCACCTTGCGCGTCGGCGCGCTGGCGGCCGGCTGCTGCTGGGCACCCTCGATGCGCGGCAGCGACTCGACGGCGGCGGAGATGCGGGCGCGGAGCTCGGACGGGTTGGCGCCGGCCTTCTCCAGGATGCGCGCCGCCACGCTGCCATCCTGGTCGAGCAGCGCGAGCAGCAGGTGCTGCGGAGTCAGCTCGGGATTGCCGAGCGAGACCGCAGTGCCCTGCGCGGAGGCGAAGGCCTCTTGAGACTTGACTGTCAGCTTCTGGAAGTCCATGGATCCTGTTTCGTTCGAAGTGTCGGGTGGTGCGGTGGGATGTAGGGCACGAGGTCGCGCCGGTAGCTTCGGTGGACGGTGTCGACGGCCCGCTTCTGCTCCAGCGCGGCCTGCACCAGCTGCGCCTGCAGATTGGCGACCGTCGCCTTCAGCTCGCGCACCTGCTTCTCCAGGCCGAGCACCAGCTCGGCGCCGGTCAGGTTGACGCCGTGCTCCGCCGTCAGCGCCGCGATCTGGCGGAGTTTCGCCAGATCGGCGTCCGAGTAGCGGCGAGTGCCGCCCGGAGTCCGGCGCGGCCGCACCAGGCCGCGCGCCTCGTAGACGCGCAGCGTCTGGGGGTGCATGCCGGCCAGCTCCGCGGCGACCGAGATCGTGTAGCGGGGGTGGTTGTCGGTCACGCCCCGCCTCCGGTGAACAGCTTGTCGCGCGGGTCGCCGTGGCTGGCGCGCTGCAGCTCGTCGAGCTTCTCCAGCGTCTCCCGCTCCTGCTTGGACACCTTGGACGGCACGGCGATCCGCACGCGGACGAGCATGTCGCCGCTGCCCTCGCCCTTCAGCTTCGGCGCTCCCCGTCCCTTGACGCGCAGCAGCTTGCCGTCGGTCGTGCCGGCGGGCACCTTGACCGTCACCCGCTCGCCGTCCGGCGTCGGGATCTCGATGCTCGCGCCCATCGCCGCCTCGGCGAACGTCACGGGCACCTCGACGACCAGGTCCTCCCCGCGCCACTTGAACGTCGGGCTCTCGGTTACCTGGGTGACGACGTACAGATCGCCCGGCTCGCCGCCGCGCGGTGCAGCCTCGCCCTTGCCCTTGACCTTGATCCGGGTGCCGTTGCGCACCCCCGCCGGAATCCGCACGCGGTAGGTCTTGGTCGACCGCACGCGGCCGCTGCCGCCGCAGACGCCGCAGGGCGTCTCGATGATCGTGCCGGCGCCGCCGCACGTGCGGCAGGTGTTGGAGATCGAGAAGAAGCCCTGGCTCTCGGACGTCACGCCGCGGCCCTTGCAGTCCGGGCAGATCTTCGGCGAGGTGCCGGGCGCCGCGCCGGTGCCATGGCACGCGGTGCAGCCGACGGCCTTGACCACCGGAACCTTCAGCGTGACGCCGCGCAGCGCGTCCTCGAAGGACACACGCACCGCCACCTCGATGTCCGCGCCCCGCGGAGGCGGGGGCGGCGTGGCGCCGCCCCCGCGGCGGCCGCCGCCGCGGTTGAACAGCCCGCCGAACAGGTCTCCGAGGTCGAAGCCCTGGCCGTTGCCCATGTCGAAGCCCTCAAAGCCGCCGGGCGTCGGGCCCTGGCCCGGCCGGAACGTCTGGCCGAACGTGTCGTACTGCTGCCGCTTCTCCTTGTCGGAGAGGGTGTCGTACGCCTCCTGGACCTGCTTGAACCGCTCCTCCGCCGCCGCGTCCCCCGCGTTGTGGTCGGGGTGGTACTGGCGGGCGAGCTTGCGGTACGCCTTCTTGATCTCGTCGTCCGACGCGCCCTTGGGCACGCCGAGCACCGCGTAGTGATCAGCCATCGCTCTGGGTCTCCGCCTCGTCCGGCCGGCCGCTCGACACGACCACACGGGCCGGCCGGACGACGTGGTCGCCCAGCCGGTAACCGCGCTGCCAGACCGCGGCGATGACGCCGTCGGGATGCTCCGATGGCTCGTGCGACAGCGCCTCGTGCACGTGCGGGTCGAACACGTCGCCCGGCGCCGCCTCGATCTCGGCGAGGCCGCGCCGCTCGAGCACGTCGGTCAGCTGCTGGCGGACGAGCTGGACGCCCTCCGCCACCTTGGCCTCCTCGTGATGCTCCGACGCGTCCAGCGCGCGCTCGAGGTTGTCGAGCACCGGCAGGAGCTCCTGGACCACCGACTCGGTGGCGTGGGCCGCCTGCCGCTGGGCGTCGCGGGCGACGCGCTTGCGGTAGTTGTCGAAGTCGGCCGCGACGCGGCGCAGGTCGGAGAGGTACTCCTCCGCCTTGCGCCGCGCCTCGGCGAGCTCAGTCTCGACGTCGTCAGCGCGGAGATCCGCCTCCGTCGCCACATCGGGCCGTTCCGCGTCGCTCACGCCCGGTCACCGGCCTCCTCGTCGACAACCTCGGCGTCGACGATCTCCTCCTCGGCGGGCTCCTCGTCCGCCGGCGCGTCGCCACCCTGCGGCTGCGCCTGGGCCTGAGCCTGCTGGTAGACCAGCTCGCCGAGCTTGAACGAGGCCTCGCGCAGCGCCTCGAGCTTCGAGCGGATGTCGTCCGCGTCGTCGCCCTCCAGCGCCTGCTTGGCCGCGTCGATCTTGGCGCGGATGTCCGAGCGGGTCTCCTCGTCCAGCTTTCGACTCGTGCTCCGTCAGCGACTTCTCGGTCGAGTAGACGACCTGCTCGGCGGTGTTGCGCGCCTCCGCCAGGTCCTTCATCCGCTTGTCGTCGTCGGCGTGCGACTCCGCGTCGCGGACCATCTGCTTGATCTCGTCGTCGGACAGGCCCGAGCCGCCCTGGATCTGGATCTTCTGCTCGTTGCCGGTGCCCAGGTCCTTGGCCGACACGTGGATGATGCCGTTGGCGTCGATGTCGAACGCGACCTCGATCTGCGGCACGCCGCGCGGGGCCGGCGGGATGCCCACCAGCTGGAACTTGCCGAGCGTCTTGTTGTAGGCGGCCATCTCGCGCTCGCCCTGCAGCACGTGGATCTCGACCGACGTCTGCCCGTCCTCTGCGGTGGAGAAGATCTCCGACTTGCGCGTGGGGATGGTGGTGTTGCGCTCGATCAGCTTGGTCATCACGCCGCCCTTGGTCTCGATGCCCAGGGACAGCGGGGTGACGTCGAGCAGCAGCACGTCCTTGACCTCGCCCTTCAGCACGCCGCCCTGGATGGCGGCGCCGATGGCGACGACCTCGTCCGGGTTGACGCCGCGGTGCGGCTCCTTGCCGATCAGCTCCTTGACCTTCTCCTGCACGGCCGGCATGCGGGTCATGCCGCCGACCAGGATCACCTGGTCGATCTGCGACGCGGACAGGCCGGCGTCCTAGAGCGCCTGCTTGGTCGGCGCCGACGGTGCGCTCGACCAGGTCGTGCGTCAGCTCGGTCAGCTTGGCCCGGGAGAGCGTGGTGTCGAGGTGCTTGCGGGCCCTCGCCGTCCACCGCCGTCACGAACGGCAGGTTGATGTTGGTCGACTGCGTGGAGGAGAGCTCGATCTTGGCCTTCTCGGCGGCCTCGTACAGCCGCTGCAGGGCCATCGGGTCCTTGGACAGGTCGATGCCCGTGTCGCTGCTTGAACTCGGCCACCATCCAGTCGACGATCGCCTTGTCGAAGTTGTCGCCGCCCAGGTGGTTGTCGCCGGAGGTCGACTTCACCTCGAAGACGCCGTCGCCCAGCTCGAGGATCGACACGTCGAACGTGCCGCCGCCCAGGTCGAAGACCAGGATCGTCTGGTCCTGCTCCTTGTCCAGGCCGTAGGCCAGCGCGGCCGCGGTCGGCTCGTTGATGATGCGCAGGACCTCGAGGCCGGCGATCTTGCCGGCGTCCTTGGTGGCCTGGCGCTGGGCGTCGTTGAAGTACGCGGGCACGGTGATGACGGCCTCCGTCACCGGCTCGCCGAGGTAGGCCTCGGCGTCCGCCTTCAGCTTCTGCAGGATCATCGCGGAGATCTCCTGCGGCGGATACGTCTTGCCCTCGGCCTTGACGCGCGCGTCGGCGTTGGGGCCGGCCGCGACGTCGTAGGGCACCATCGTCATGCTCCTCGGCGACCTCGGCCAGCTTGCGGCCCATGAAGCGCTTGATCGAGAAGACGGTGTTCTTGGGGTTGGTGACCGCCTGGCGCTTGGCCGGGGTGCCGACCAGCCGCTGGCCGTCCTTGGTGAACGCGACGACGGACGGGGTCGTGCGGCCGCCCTCGGCGTTCGGGATGACGGTGGGCTCGCCGCCCTCCATGACCGCCATGCACGAGTTCGTCGTGCCGAGGTCGATTCCGAGTACCTTGCTCATCGAAGGGGTTCCTCCTCATAGGTGCAGATCACGTGCATAAAATCTCAGTCGAGTTATATCAGATTTTCTATTGGAGTACCACTTGAGACGGCCGCAGGTCATCCTGCTCGACCTGGACGACACGATCCTGGACGACAGCGGCGGTGCTGAGCCCGCCTGGCGGGCCGTGTGCGCAGAGGCCGCGGAGGAGGTCGGCGACGCCGACCCGGACGTCCTGTTCGCGGCCGTCGACGAGGTGCGCACCTGGTTCTGGGGCGATGCGGAGCGCCATCGCACCGGCCGCGCCGACCTGCACGGCGCCAGCCGGTCGATCATCGAGGAGGCGCTGCAGCGCTCGGGCGTCGATGCGCAGGACGGGCTCGCCGACCGGCTGGCCGGCCGCTACCGCGCGCTGCGCGACGAGTCGATCACCGCGCTCCCCGGCGCGCTGGAAACGCTCGACGAGCTGCGGGCGGCCGGGTTCCGGCTGGGTCTGATCACCAACGGCGCGGCCGACGTCCAGCGGGCCAAGATCGAGCGCTTCGACCTGGCGCGGCACTTCGACTACATCGGGATCGAGGGGGAACGCGGCTTCGGCAAGCCCGACCCGCGCGCCTACCGGGCGGCGCTCGACGCGCTCGGCTGCCGGCCGGAGGACGCCTGGATGGCCGGCGACCGGCTGGACTGGGACGTCCTGGCGCCGATGGAGGCAGGCATCGCCGGTGTGTGGGTGAACCCGGCCGACCTGCCGGCGGACGGCGCGGAGGCCGGCTACCGGATCGTGCGGACGATCGCCGAGCTGGTCGACGGCATCAGCCAGACATGACCTCCTCGTAGCGCGGGCGCAGCTCTGGGCGAGCTCCTCCGGCGGCGGCTCGAGCTCGGCCGCGGCGACCGAGCCAGACCGCCAGCTCGGCCGGGATGCGCGGTCGACGCGCGCGACCCGTCACGAAACGCGCGCGGATCACCAACGTCGGCACGTTTACTCCGGTACCGACTCCGGCACCGACCCGGAGTCGGTACCGGTGTCCGCGCCGGAGTCCGGCGCGGGGTCGCAAGCCGGCGCCCGTCACGAAATCGTCGAGCGACGCGCAAGAGCGCAACGATCCGCATGCGGCGGGCGTTTACCCTGGCACTGTGCCCGGCACCGAGCCCGGCACGGCGCCCGGCACGGCGCCCGGCACCACCGCCGAGGGGCAGTCGCGGGCGAGCACGCACTCGCCGCAGCGGGGGTTGCGGGCGCGGCACGTGCGGCGGCCGTGCTCGATCAGCAGCAGGTGGGCGGAGAGCATCTCGCAATCCGGGGTCACCTCCGTGAGGATCGCGTGGGCGGCGTCGGCGGAGACCCGGTCGCCGATCAGCCCCAGGCGGCGTGAGACGCGGTGGACGTGTGTGTCCACCGGCATCACCGGCACGTCCAGGGAGAAGAGCAGCACACATGCCGCGGTCTTCGGGCCGACGCCGGGCAGCGCGGTCAGCCACTCCTGCGCCTCCTCAGGCGGCACATCGCCCAGCCACCGCAGGTCGAAGCCGTGCGGCTCGGCGTGAAGCGTCCGCAGCACCGCCTGGATGCGCGGCGCCTTCTGGTTCGCCAGCCCGCCGGAGCGCAGCACGTCGACCAGGTCGCCCTCGGCCGCGCCCATCACCTCCTCCCACGCCGGGTACGCCGCCCGCAGCGCGGCAAACGACCGCTCCGTGTTCGTGTCGCTCGTGTTCTGCGACAGGATCGTCATCACCAACTCGTCGACCGGCGGCAGGTGCCGCGGATGGCGCGGTTCGCCGTACGCCTCGCGCAGAGCCGAAACGATCGCCTGTACCCTTCGAGGAGAGATGGACACCGTCCGCGACACTCTCGCACGGCCGCTCCGGGATCTGCGGATATCGGTCACCGATCGCTGCAACTTCCGCTGCACCTACTGCATGCCGCGCGAGGTGTTCGGTCACGGCTACCAGTTCCTCGACCGCTCCGAGCTGCTGACGTTCGAGGAGGTGACGCGGGTCGCGCGGGTCTTCGTCCGCGCCGGCGTCGAGAAGCTCCGCCTGACCGGCGGCGAGCCGCTCCTGCGGCGCGACATCGAGGCGCTGATCGGCATGCTCGACGGCGCTCCGAGAGGACGGCCTCCGCGACCTGACGCTGACCACCAACGGCTCGATGCTGACGCGCAAGGCGGACGCGCTGCGCGCCGCCGGCCTCGACCGGATCACCGTCAGCCTGGACTCGCTCGACGACGAGGTGTTTCAGCGGATGAACGACGTCCGCTTCCCGGTGCAGCGCGTGCTGGACGGCATCGACGCCGCGGCCGCCGCAGGCCTGCCCGTCAAGGTGAACATGGTCGTCCAGCGCGGCGTCAACGACGACTCGATCGCCGGCATGGCCGAGCGGTTCCGCGGCACCGGCACGATCCTGCGCTTCATCGAATACATGGACGTCGGCACCAGCAACGGCTGGCAGCTCGAGGACGTCGTCCCGGCGGCCGACATCGTCGCCCGGGTCGCCGAGCGGTGGCCGGTGGAGCCGGCCGATCCGAACTACCCGGGCGAGGTCGCATCGCGCTACCGCTACGCCGACGGCGAGGGCGAGATCGGCGTGATCGCGTCGGTCAGCCAGCCCTTCTGCGGCGGCTGCACGCGGGCCCGGCTGTCGGCCGAGGGCGAGCTCTTCACCTGCCTGTTCGCGGCGCGCGGCACCGACCTGCGCACCCCGCTGCGCGAGGGCGCCGACGCCGAGGCGCTGGGCGCGCTGATCGGCGGCGTCTGGGGCCGCCGCGCCGACCGCTACTCCGAGCTCCGCACGGCCGAGACGGTGGGCCGCCCCAAGGTCGAGATGTCACACATCGGCGGCTGATCCCGGCCGCTGCGATGGCGGCGTTGTCACCATTCGGTACCATTCGGGGACATGACGACCATGGCTGCATCCGCGCGGACCCGCGCCCGCGGGCGCGTCCTGCCGAAGGGCTGGCCGGACTTCCTGCTCCAGCTCTTCCTGTTCGCGCTCGTCGACCTGGCGTACGAGTCGAGCCGGATGCTGGCGACGGGCGACGTCGCCACCGCCTTCGTCCACGCCCGTGACGTCGTCTCGGTCGAGCAGACGTTCGGCTTCTTCAACGAGATCTCGGTGCAGCGGTTCGCGCTCGGCCACCCGCACATCCTGGACGTCGCGAACCTGACCTACTTCCACGCCCACTTCGGCGTGACCACGGTCTTCATGTTCTGGCTCTACCTGCGGCGCAACGACTACTACTACTTCATCCGCAACATCGTGTTCGCCTCAATGGCGATCGCGCTGGCCGGCTACATGCTCTACCCGACCGCGCCGCCGCGGATGCTGACCGACCTGGGCTTCACCGACACGCTGGAGAAGTTCGCGAGCATCAACCACGACTCGGGCGCGGTGCTGTCGCTGTCGAACCCGTTCGCCGCCGTCCCCAGCGTGCACACCTGCTTCTCGCTGATCATCGGGCTGTCCTGCTTCTTCCTGGTGAAGTGGCGACCGCTGGGCATCGCCTGGCTGTTCTACCCGGCGCTGATCATCTTCTCGATCGTCGCCACGGGCAACCACTTCTGGCTGGATGCGATCCTCGGCGCCGGCGTCGCGGTGATCGCGTTCCTGATCGCCCGAGCGATCGAGCGGGTGCACCCGACGTTGCCGGCTTCGGCCCGGCGGCGCCTGCGGATCGACCGGTCGGCCTCCGCCCCCGCGGCGTAACCGCGTCGTCACCACTTGCGCACGGGCCGTACACGCGATAGCGTGCATGGTATAGTGAGTTCGATGGCAACTTCACTGGAACGACTCAAATCGGGGTACACCAACGGCGGCCGCAGCGTCGCGCAGGGCATGATGTCCCGCTTCCGCTCGGTGCCGTTCACCCCCAACCAGATGACGGTCACCGGCTTCCTGCTGAACGTGGTGGCGGCCGTCCTGCTGGTCGAGCAGCACTTCGTCTGGGCCACCGTGGCGTTCATCGCCGGCAGCGTGATCGACGCGCTGGACGGCGCCGTCGCCCGCGCCCACGGCAAGATGACGCCGTTCGGCGGCTTCCTCGACTCCACCCTCGACCGCATGTCCGAGGGCGTCGTCCTCGGCGCGATCGCGCTGGTCTTCGCCGATCGCGACGAGATGGTCGCGCTGGCCTGCGTGTTCGTGGCGCTGGTGGGGTCGTTCCTGATCTCGTACACACGCGCCAAGGCCGAGGCGCTCGGCCTCAAGGGCGACGTCGGGCTGATGGCACGGCTGGAGCGGATCGTCGTGCTGGCGATCGCGATGCCGTTCGCAGGTCTCGGCTGGCCGCTGGAGGCGGTCATCTACCTGCTGGCGGCGACCACCGCGTTCACCGTGCTCCAGCGCATGTACTCCGTCAAGAAGCAACTCGAATCCATCCAGGAGGGATAGGTATGGCCGATTCGGCCACGCAGAACGGGCACCGGCCCAGCAGCGGCAAGGTGCGCGTCGCGATCGTCGGCGTGGGGAACTGCGCCTCGTCGCTGGTGCAGGGGGTCCAGTACTACAGGGACGCCAACCCCGAGGACTCCGTCCCCGGGCTGATGCACGTGGACCTCGGGGGCTACCACATCTCCGACATCGAGTTCTCGGCGGCGTTCGACGTCGATGCCGACAAGGTCGGCCGCGACCTCGGCGAGGCGGTCTTCCGCGGCCAGAACAACACCGTCAAGTTCTCGGACGTGCCCGAGCTGGGCGTCACCGTCAACCGCGGCATGACCCACGACGGCCTCGGCAAGTACCTGTCCCAGGTGATCACCAAGGCGCCGGGCGAGACCTCCGACGTCGTCCGCATCCTCCAGGAGACGCAGACCGACGTCGTTGTCAGCTACCTGCCGGTCGGCTCCGAGGAGGCGACCAAGTGGTACGTCGAGCAGGTGCTGGCGGCCGGCTGCGGCTTCGTCAACTGCGTGCCGGTGTTCATCGCCCGCGAGTCCTACTGGCAGCGCCGGTTCGAGGAGAAGGGCCTGCCGATCGTCGGTGACGACATCAAGTCCCAGGTCGGCGCGACCATCGTCCACCGCCAGCTGACCCGCCTGTTCCGCGACCGCGGTGTCAAGCTCGAGCGCACCCACCAGCTGAACGTCGGCGGCAACACCGACTTCATGAACATGCTGGAACGGGAGCGGCTGGAGTCGAAGAAGATCTCCAAGACGAACGCCGTCACGTCGCAGCTCGACTACGACATCGGCGCGCGCAACGTGCACATCGGCCCGTCCGACTACGTGCAGTGGCTGGACGACCGCAAGTGGGCGTACATCCGCATGGAGGGCCGCTCCTTCGGCGATGTGCCGCTGAACATCGAGCTGAAGCTCGAGGTGATCGACTCGCCGAACTCGGCGGGCATCGTGATCGACGCCGTCCGCTGCGCGAAGCTGGCCATCGACAACGGCGTCTCGGGCGCCCTGGAGTGGCCGTCGGCGTACTTCATGAAGTCGCCGCCAGTGCAGCACCCGGATGACCGCTGCCGCGACGAGGTCGAGGCGTTCATCGCCGCGAACCGGCCGTCGAAACGGTCGAAGAAGGAGAAGGCCGCGGCTCCCGCCAAGGGGTGACAGACCCCCTCTCGATCTGCCTCGTCTGCCCCTACGCGCTGAACGGGGCGCATCCCGTCGCCGGACATGTCCGCGACGTGGCAACGGCTCTGGCTGGGCGCGGGCACCGGGTGACGGTGCTCGCGCCCAGCGCGTCGACGCAGGCGCTGCGCAGCGGCCGGCGGCGGTTTCGCAGCCTCGCGTCGGGCGACGGTGACGCGCTGCTGGCGCTGACCGGCGAGCCGCTGGCCGTCGCCGTCGGGCCGGCGGTGCCGCTGGTGCAGCGGCACCGGTCACGTGGCGCAGGCATCCCCGTTGCGTCCAATGCCAACGTCGCCCTGGCCGTCACCCGTGGTGGATTCGACATCGTCGACGCCCACGAGCCGCACGTCCCCGGGATCTCCGCGGCCGCCGTCAAGCACGCCCGCGGAATCACCGTCGGCACGTTCCACACGGCCGTCGACCGGACGCTTGTCGCGCCGATCCGCGGCTCGCGGCGCGAGCGCTACCGGGCGCGGATCGACGCGCTGATCGCGACCAGCTCGCGGGCCGCCGAGCGGGCCGCGACGCTGTACCGGGGCGAGTACGCGATCGTGCCCGAGGTGATCGACCCGGCGTTCGCCCCCCGGCGGACGAGCGGGCGCGCGATCGTCGCCACCTGGTCGACCGAGAGCCGGCCGCTGGCGCGAGCGCTGATCCGGCTGGTCGCCCGCACGCCCGGACTGACGCTGACGCTGGTCTGGGACCGCGACAGCCGACGGCCGCTGCGGCCGCACGTGCCGGCCGCAGCGCGGGGCCGCGTCAGCGCCGTCGGCCCGCGCGATCCCAAGGAGCTGGCCGCGCTGATGGGCGCCGCCGACGTCGCCGTCTGCACCACGGGCGACAGCCGCTTCGCGTGGGAGGCGCGCGCAGCCGGCTGCGCGGTGGTCTCGCAGGACGGGCTGCTCGGGCTCGCATACGCACCCGACCAGCCGCCGCTGGCGGCCGCCGCGGCGGCGCGCCTGCTGGACGACGAGGGGCTGCGCGAGCGGCTGATCCGCGAGGGCGCGGACGCGGTCGCGGAGCGCCGCCCCGAGCACGTGGCCGAACGGCTCGAGGAGATCTACCGCGGGGCGCTGGGCCGCCGCCGCGCGGCCCGGCCGCGGCCGCGGAGCAAGGAGACGATCGATGTCGACCTGCACATGCACACGAACCACTCCCACGACTGCGCCACCGACCCGGAGGCGCTGATCGACCACGCCATCTCGATCGGGCTGGGAGCGATCGCCATCACCGACCACAACGAGATCGACGGGGCCTTCGAGGCCCAGCGGATCGTGCGCGAGCAGGACAAGCCGCTGATCGTCATCGCCGCCGAGGAGGTCAAGACCGCCGAGGGCGAGGTGATCGGCCTGTTCCTGACCGAGAAGATCGAGCGAGGCATGCCGATCGACGAGACGATCGCCGAGATCCAGCGGCAGGGCGGCCTGGTGCTGATGCCCCACCCGTTCGACCGGCTGCACACGATCCCCAGCGCGGCGACGCTGCACCGCCTGCTGGACGAGATCGACATCTTCGAGGTCTACAACTCGCGGCTGATGTTCGACACGTTCAACGACGATGCGCTGAGGTTCGCGACCAAGTACAACCTGGTGCAGTCGGCGGGCTCCGACTCCCACGTTCTGCAGGGCCTGGGCACGGCGATCAACCGCATCCCGGCCTTCGACGGGCCCGAGGAATTCCTGGTCTCGATGCGGTACAACGAGATCATCCGGCGCCCCAAGAACCTGCTCTACCTGCAGGGGCTGAAGTGGGTGCAGCAGGTCGGCAAGGCCGGCGCCTAGGCTTCCGCGACAGGGGGTCAGACCCCCGTGTCGCACGCGAGGCGATTGTGCCGATCCGATAGCCGTCTGCGAAACTGCCGCGATGCACACGTCGTTCGCCATCGGCTTCGGCCTGGGCTTCTTCGTCGCCGCACAGCTGGGGCCGATCTCGCTGCTCCTGATCCGCTCCGTGATGCGCGGAGCCGTGATCACCGGGCTCGCCATCGGCGCCGGTGCGGCCGTGGTCGACACCGGATACGCGTGCCTGGGTGTGCTGGGCGCTGCGCCGCTGGTCTCGATCGGCGCGATCCAGCTCGTCCTCGGCCTGGTCGGCGCGGCGGTGCTGGTCGCGTTGGGCGTCCGCACGCTGTGGAGCGCGTTCCGCGTCCGCCTCGGCGGCGAGACCGAGGACGAGGTGGCAACGCCGCGCCGGGCCTTCATGACGTCGCTCGCCGCGACCGCCTCGAATCCGTTCACCATCGCCTCGTGGGCGGCGATCTTCGCCGCCGCCTCGACCGCGCAAGCCGCGGCGACGCCGGCCGGCACCGCGGCGCTGGTGGCAGGGATCGGCATCGGCAGCATCTCCTGGTTCACGATCCTGGCGTGCGGCGTCGGCCTCTCCCGCAGGCACGTCGGAGAGCGCTTCCTGAGGGCCGTGGACGTCGTCGCCGGTGCCGGGCTGCTGGTGTTCGGAGCACTGCTCGGCGCCCGCGCCGTGGCCGAGGAGTAGGAAAACACCGACCACCCGCTGAATACTGACGGGGTGAGCGTGGCCGACGACCAGATCTACGAGAAGTACCAGGCGAAGGCGATCGAGGAGACGAACGCGCTTGGCCACGAGATCTCGCAGTGGGTCAGCGAACGCCACCCCTCGCACGCCCCGGTGATCGGCACCGGGCACCCCCTCGCCGACATCATGCTGCTCAAGTACGCGCCCCAGCCGGCGGAGGTGCAGGAGGGCGTCGCGTTCTTCGGCCGCGCCGGCCAGGCGGTGCTGAAGAGCATCGACCGGCTGCGCGTCGACCCGATGAAGCTCTACGGGACGCTCTGCGTCAAGGCGGACGCCGAGCCCACCGACGAGGACATCGAGCACGCCCGCCAGTGGCTGACCCGTGAGATGCACATCGTCCAGCCCGCGATGATCGTGGCGATGGGCGAGCCGGCCCTCGACTTCCTGAACGGCCTCGAGTTCCCGCTGTCCCGGCCCGTCGCCTACCGGCTCGGCGAGATCCAGCGGTGGACGCCCTCCATCGAGGTGCTGCCCGTGCCCGACATCGACAGCTCCCTGAACGAAGCGGACGCCAAGCAGCAGTTCTGGACGGCGTTCAAGGTGCTGGGCGAGTGGTACGAGAACCTGCCGCCGTACTGAGGCGCGCAGGGCTGGCGGCGGCCGCGCTGACCGCCGTCGACGTCGTCTTCCCCCGGATGCCCTCCGCGCCGGTCTGGGTGGAGGTGGCAAGCCTCGCGCTGGTCTCGATCCCGCTGGCGACCGTCTGCGTGCGCGAGCTGCTGCCGCTGACGGTGTTGCCCGCTCGGGCGCTGGCCGGGCTGTCCGGCGCAGCCGTCGCGGTCGCGGCGCTTTTTGTCGTGGTCGGGTTCGACGGCCTGCCGGCGACGATCGCCAAGCTGGTGGCCGCAGCGCTGGTCGGCATGGCGCTGGCGTCGCTGCTCGAGTCCACGATCGAGATCGTGGCGATCGCGCTGCTGATCGCCGCCGTCGACGTCTACAGCGTCGCCGCCGGGCCGACCAAGGTGATCGTCGAGCAGCACGAACAGGTGCTGAACGCTTTCACCCTGGCATTCCACCCGCTCGGCTCCGACGGCGTTGCCCAGATCGGCTCGAGCGACTTCGTGTTCTTCGCGCTGTTCCTGGCCGCCGCCGCACGGCTGGACCTGCGCATCGCGTTGACCTGGTCGGCGATGACGTTGTCCTTCGGGCTGACGTTGGTGTTGTCGTACGTGTTCGACGCCGCGCTTCCCGCGCTGCCGATGCTCTCCCTCGGATTCCTGGCAGCCAACGGCGACCTGCTGCTGGCCCGCTTCGGGGGGAGGGCGGGTTCACCCGAACGGGAGTGAGCGCACTCCTCGTGGGAGCCGATGCATCTTGTGATGCGCTCCCACGGCGGCTCCTTCGGCGTGCTTCGCGGCCTTCTCGTCGTCGCGGCGGCGTGCCTGCTCGCGCTGGGCTGGGGAGGCCCGGCGGCCGCCGACACCACCGCCACCGTCACCGGCACTCAGCCCGACTGGGCCACGCCAGGCAACGACGAGGGCGACCAGCCCGGCGCCACCCGGATGGCGTTCTCGGTGTGGCTCGGCTGGCGCGACCAGGACTCGCTGGCACAGCTGCTCGCCGACCAGCAGAACCCGGCGAGCCGCAGCTACCGGCATTGGCTGTCGCCGTCCGACTTCCGTTCGCGGTTCGCACCCGACCGGGGCGAGGTCGACGCGATCGAGCGGTGGCTGCAGTCGCAGGGGTTCGACGTCCTCAGCGTCCCGCGCAACCGGCTGTTCGTGACGGCCGGCGGCACGGTGACTCAGGTGGAGCGCGCGTTCGGCGTCAACGAGAGGGATCTACCGGCTGGACGGCAAGCTCGTGGCGGCGCCGTCCAACGATCCGCACATCCCCAGGGCGCTGGCCGGCTCGGTGACCGCCATCACCGGGCTGGACGGCGCGATGAGCCTCGCCCGCCCCCGCTCCGATCCGCCCGGTCCGCCGCCGATCGGCAGGTCGGTCGGCCCGTGCTCGCGCTGGTGGGCAGAGAAGCAGTCGGACAAGTACTCGAACCCGGTCGACCCCGGGCGTCCGCTGCCGTGGATCGTCTGCGGGTACACGCCGTCGCAGATCGCGAGCGCGTACAACGTCGACCTGCTGCACCGGATGCACCTCACCGGCAAGCACCAGCGGATCGCGATCGTCGGGGCGTTCCGCTCGCCGACGATCCGCCAGGACGTCGACACGTTCTCGCGGCACTACCACCTGCCGAAGCTGGACCATCGCTACGCCGAGGTCGTCGCGCCCGGCACCGAGCGGTACCCACGCGATGCGGCCGAGACACAGAGCTGGTATATCGAGCAGGCGCTCGACGTCGAGTGGTCGCACGCGATGGCGCCCGACGCCGACATCACCTACGTGGCGGCCGCCAACGATGCCCGCGGGCTCGACCAGGCGCTGAACCACGCGGTCGACAACCGGCTGGGCGACGTCGTGTCCAACAGCTGGGGCATGCCCGAGCGGTGGGTGTCCTCCGGCGAGGTGCGGGCGCTGAACGCGGTGTTCCAGCAGGCGGCGGCGCAGGGCATCAGCGTGGTCGTCGCCTCGGGTGACGACGGCGACAACCAGGCCGCGTGGGGCCACATCTCGGTCGGCTTCCCGGACTCCAGCCCGCTGGTCACGTCGGTCGGCGGCACCAGCCTGGCGATCGACCGCTGGGGCCGGCGGATGTGGGAGACCGGCTGGGGCACGGGCGAGCTGCGCCTCAAGAACGAGGACTGGGTCGGGAGCATGCCGTTCGGCGACTTTATCTACGGCGGCGGTGGCGGGGTCAGCCACCTCTACGACCAGCCGGCCTACCAGGCCGGGGTCGTACCGGCTGGGCTGTCCACGTGGAAGGGCCAGCCGCGGCGGGCGGAGCCGGACATCGCGCTGGACGCTGATCCGCAGACCGGCGTGATCTTCACGCAGAGCTGGGCCAAGCCCAACGGCGGCGTCCGGCAGGTCGACTCGTGGATCGGCGGCACCAGCCTCGGCGCGCCGCTGCTGGCGGGGATGACGGCGCTGGCCAACCAGGCCTGGCATGGCTCGCGCGGGCCGCTCAACCCGGCGCTCTACCGCAACGCGGGCACCGGCGTCTTCCACGACATCGTACCGTCGGACGGCCGGCTGGCGGTGCTGCGCAACGGCCTCAACGCCAACGGCAAGGTCGTCACCCGGCTGCGGTCACTCGACCACGACAGCTCACTCTCGACGGCCCGGGGATGGGACGACGTCACCGGGCTGGGCTCGCCCGACGCGTTCCGGCTGTTGTTCGCGCTCAGGTAGCGTCCGCCCCATGCGGATCGTCTCGCTGCTGCCCAGCGCGACGGAGATCGTCGGCGCGCTGGGCCTGACACACCTGCTGGTCGGGCGATCGGCCGAGTGCGACTACCCGGTGGACGTGTCCGCGCTCCCCGTGGTGACCAGCGCCCGCATCGACAGCGACGCGCTGAGCGGCGCCCAGATCGACCAGGCCGTCCGCGACGCCGTGCTCGACGGCAGCTCTCTGTACGCCGTGGACGCCGCGCTGATCCGCGAGCTCGACCCGGATCTGGTGATCACGCAGGACCTGTGCCGGGTGTGCGCCGTCAGCACGGACGAGGTGCGCCGGATCGGGGCGCTGGACTGCGACGTGCTGGCGCTCGACCCGCACACGATCGCCGAGGTCGAGGACTCGGTTCACACGGTCGCCGGGCGGCTCGGCCGGCCGGAGCTGGCTGCACCGGTGGTCGCCGGCATGCGCGACACGATCGGCTCGGCGGCGGCCGCGGTCGACGGACTGCCCCGGCGCCGGGTGTTCCTCGCCGAGTGGCACGACCCGCCCTTCGCGAGCGGCCACTGGCTCCCCGAGATGGTCGCGCTGGCCGGCGGCGCCGACGTGCTGGGCGAGGCGGGCGCGCCGTCGCGGCCCGTGACCTGGGACGACGTGGACGCCGCCGACCCCGAGATCGTGATCGTGGCGCCCTGCGGCTTCGACGCGGCGCGGGCCGCCCGCGAGACACCCCCGCGCGGCGATCGCCCAAGGGTCTGCGTCGACGCGAACGCCTACTACTCCCGGCCGGCCCCGCGGATCGCCGCCGGCGTCGCACAGCTGGCGCACCTGCTGCACCCAGAGGCCGCTCCAGACCCGGGGATGCCGGCGATCAGGCTCGAGTGAACCGCGCGACGCACTCGATGTGGTGCGTGTGCGGGAACATGTCGACGGGCTGGACGCGTTCCAGCCGGTAGCCGCCCTCGGCCAGCTGGGCGGCGTTCGGCGCGAGCGTGGTCGGGTTGCAGCAGACGTAGACCAGCCGCTCCGGCGCGAGCTCGATCAGACGCCGCACGGCCTTGGGCGACAGGCCGGCCCGCGGCGGGTCGACGAAGACCACGCTCGGCCGCTCGGCCAGCTCCAGCAGCCGGCGC
The DNA here is from genome assembly GCA_963720885.1 of uncultured Actinomycetes bacterium. GTDB lineage: Bacteria > Actinomycetota > Thermoleophilia > Gaiellales > JAICJC01 > DATLLN01. The sequence continues at coordinate 1,113,028 of CAVRGW010000005.1, forward strand.
AGCTCCTTGGAGACGTCGCCCTCGATGAACTCCGCGTTCTCGACGCCGTTGCGGACGGCGTTGCGGCGGGCGCTCGCCACCGACTCGCGCGAGATCTCGACGCCGACCAGCCGGCCGGCGTGGCGGGCGGCCAGCAGGCCGATCGCGCCGGCGCCGCAGTAGAGATCCCAGACGACGTCGTCGGGACGCAGGTCGGCGTACGCCAGGGCGTGGCCGTACAGCACGTCGCACATCTCTGTGTTGGTCTGCATGAAGGCGCCCGCGGAGAGCTCGAGCTCGAGTCGAGGATCCGCTCCCGAAAGGCCGGCTCGCCGGCCAGCGTCGTCGCCGGCAGGCCGCCCGTCACCTCCGCCACGCCGTCGTTCACGGCGTGCAGCACGCCGGACGCACCCGCCTCGCCCAGCAGCTCCGCCAGCCGTTCCCCGGCGGGCAGCCCGCCCGGCGGCGGTGACGAGCACCGCCAGCAGGTCGCCCGTGCGGCGGCCCTCGCGGGTCACCAGGTGGCGCAGGTAGCCGGAGCCCGAGCGCTGGTCGTACGGCTCGAGCGCCGGTCTCCCGCGCCCAGCGCTCGGCCGCCTCGCGGGCGCGGTTGCTCGCGATCGCCGGCGATCAGGCAGCGCTCGATCGGCAGCAGCTGGTCCCAGCGGCCGGCGACATGGAAGCCGAGGGAGGGGCCGTCCGGCCCCGACGACCACGGAGTACTCGAGCTTGTTGCGATAGCCGAACTGCTCCGTGGCCGGCTCGATCGGCAGCAGCTCGTAGCCCTCCAGCCGCCCCAGACGCTCCAGTGCGTCGACCACCTGGGCCTGCTTGTGCTCGAGCTGACGGGCGTAGTCCAGGTCCTGCCAGGCGCAGCCACCGCAGACGCCGAAGTGCGGACACGGCGCCTCGACGCGCCCCGGCCCCGCCTCCAGCAGCTCGACGGCGCGCGCCTCGGCGTAGCGGCGCTTGTACTTCGTGACCCGCGCCCGGACGCGGTCGCCGGGCAGGGCCCGCGCGACGAACACGACCAGCTCGTCGTGCCGTGCGACGCCGCGCCCGCCGTACGCGAGGCTGTCGACGGTGAGCTCGAGCTCGTCCCCGCGGGTCACGGCAGGCATCGGGCGGAAGTGTAGATTTCCGGCCCGTGGCGATCTCCGTGGATGCCTACCGAGCACGCCTGGAGGCGATGAACGCCGACTCCGGCGAGGAGTGGTACCGGCACTTCGCCGGTCTCAAGCCGACCCTCGAGCTGGCGGCCGTCGACGAGGAGTTCGAGGAGCTGTTCACGCTGGAGGCGTGCCAAGAACTGGCCGACGCCGAGGCACCGGCCGAGCTGCGGCGGGCGGCGGTCGAGGGCCACCTGACGGCGGCGACGCGCCCGATCACCGACCGCATCGCCACCCGGGAGGCCACCCTCGAGGTAACCGCCGAGCGGCGGACGATCCCTTACCGGGAGGTCGCCCCGGTGCTCGTCAACGAGCCGGATGCGATGCGCCGACGGGCGCTGTACGACGCCCGCACCGCGGTCGTCGAGGACGCGATCAACCCGATGCTCGACGAGGCGCTGGCCGTGGAACGGGAGCGCGTGGCGGAGCTCGGCTCGCCGACGCTGCGTGCGCTCTACGAAGGCTTCGGCTGGGATCTGGACGGCCTGCTGGCGATGACCGAGGACGTGATCGAGCAGACCGAGCGGCTGCACGAGCGCGAGCTCGACCGTGCGCTGCGCTCACGGGTCGGCGTGCCGCTCGACTCGGCGGGACCGCAGGACGTGTCGCGCCTGTGGCGAGCGCCCGAGTTCGACACCGCGTTCGCCGCCGACCGGGCGCTGCCGGCGTTGCGGGGCACACTGGAGGGGATGGGCATCCATCTCGATCGCCAGCCGAACATCGAGCTCGACATCGACAGCCGGCCGGGAAAGATCCCGCGCGCCTTCTGCGCGCCGATCCTCGTGCCCGACCGCGTGATGCTGGTGATCCTGCCGCAGGGCGGCCATGACGACTGGCTGGCGTTGTTCCACGAGGCAGGCCACGCGCAGCACTTCGGGCACATGTCCAGGATGCTGCCGGCCGAGGATCGCGTCCGCGGCGACAACGGCGTCACCGAGGGCTGGGCGTTCCTGTTCGACCACCTGGTGACGACGCCGGCGTGGCTCGGCTGGCGGGTGGAGGCGCCGCCCCAGGACTACGCCCACTTCAACGCGCTGTACGACCTGCACATGCTGCGCCGCTACTGCGGCAAGCTGGCGTACGAGCTGGAGCTGCACGGCGGCGCCTCGCCGGATGTGCTGGGCGAGCGCTACGTCCACCACCTGGGCCGGGCGACGCTCGTGCCGCCGCCCGCGGCAAACCGGCTGGTGGACGTCGATCCACTGCTCTACTGCACCTCCTACCTGCGGGCGTGGGCGTTCGCGGCACAGGTCTCCCGGTACCTGGAGGAGCGCTGGGGCCGCGAGTGGTTCCGCCGCCGGGCGGCGGGCCTGCTGCTGCGCGAGCTGTGGGAGCTCGGCCAGTCGCTGGACGCCGACCGCCTGCTGCACGAGCTGACCGGCGAGACGCTGTCCTTCGAACCGCTGCTCGAGCGGACGCGCGAGCGGTTGGCCTGACGGTTGGCAGAGCGAAAAAACGGGGTCTGACCCCGTTTTTCACGAGGTGCAGATCCCGGCCCGCTCCAGCGCGCCGGCGAGCCGGTAGTCGGCCAGGACGCGGCCGAAGTCGCCGACGCGGCTGGCTGACGCCGCGCACCGCGCGGTACGCGCGCCGGCCGTCGCGCAGCGCGCCCGCCACGTCGCGGGTGGGGTCGGCGAACCGCGCGACCACGTACTGGCCGTGCGTCTCGACCAGGTCGGCGCCGGCCCGGCGAAGGGCGACGACCGACTCGTCCGGCGCCGGCGTCCGCACCAGCACCCAGGCTGCGTTCGGCTCGGGCCGCTGCTCGTGGAGGCGGTTGACCAGCGTGCAGCCGACGGCGTCACCGAGGTGCGGCCACTCGGAGAGCGGCGTGCCGTCCGGCGCCTCCAGCGTCGCGTACGCCCCGTACAGACGGGCTGGGACGGTCGGCTCGGCCAGCCCGGCCGACGTCAGCAGCACGTCGTCCGGGCCGAACTTGTCGGCCAGGGAGATGCTCGCGTCACGCAGATCCGGGTTGAAGCCGTCGACATCGCGGGCGATCGCGACGGTGCCTGGCAGCAGGAGCAGCACGGCCCCCGCCGTGGCCACGATCGGACCGTACGGCAACCTCCTCGCCGCCTCGACGATCGCGTACGCCAGCGCCGCCGCGAAGCCGGGCAGAATGAACGAGAGGTGGCGCTGCGGCGCGAAGTCGGACGATGCGGCCGTCAGCAGCGAGAGGGTGATCAGCGGCTGCAGCAGCCAGACGGCGATCACCAGCGCGGCAGGCCGGTCGCGGCGGGCGAGCATCACCACTCCCGCCAGGGCGACCACGGCCGGCACGAACCAGAACAGCGCGACGGTCGTGCCGAACCACGTCTCCCCGAGCGCCCGCCAGAGGCTGCTCGAGAACGGGTCGATCACCCTGCCGCCCTGGCCCACGTCGTACTTGTCCTGCAGCGGGCTGTACACGTGACGCAGCGCCAGCAGCGCGGCCGCCCCCAGGACCAGCGCGACGCCGGTCGCGATCAGCGGCCGCCGCGGCCCGCTGCGGTCGCGCAGCAGCGGCCACAGCCCCAGCACCGCCAGCAGGATCAGCTCCGAGAACAGCGCGAACAGGCCGAACGGGTGGGAGCCGGCGAGCAGCAGGACGGAGACGCCCCAGGCCACCGCCCACCGGAACTGCCGGGTGCGAAGCAGGATCAGCATCAGCCACAGGCTCAGGAAGCTGGCCGAGAGCATCGCCGTGTAGCCGCGCGCGAACTGCCCGAGGTGCACGACCATCGGGGAGGTCGCGACGATCACCGCCATCACGGCGCCCTCGACGCGCCCCAGAAGCTCGCGGCCGAAGCCGTACGCCAGGCCGACCGCGGCCATGCCCAGCAGCGCCGATGGCAGACGCAGCCCGAAGACGTCGTCGCGCACCGCCAGCGAGGCGTGCACCAGCAGGTAGTGCAGCGGCGGCCCGTGCCGGTAGTTGACCGCGGCATCCAGCACGCCACGAACGGAGTCCAGCGAAGCCACCTGAAGCGTCACCGACTCGTCGCTCTCGAGCGGCCGGAACACGAGACCGAACCCGAAGACGCACGCGCCGTAGCCAAGCGTGGCGATGCCGGCCAGCACCTCGGGCCAGTAAGCGGTCAGGAACCGGCGCATGACGGCGGATTATCGCGGCGGCGCCACCCTGTACGCTTCACCCTCGGTGGAGATCGAGACTGCCGCCACATCCAGTGCGACGCCCGTGGGCGCGCCCCGCGTGAGCATCGTCATCCCTGTGCTCAACGAGGAGCGGACGATCGAGCCGCTCTACGACGGCATCGTCGAGGCGGTGGACGGCGCCGGCATGGCCGCCGAGGTGATCTTCGTCGACGACGGCTCGACGGACGGGACGTTCGACATCCTCTCCCGGCTCCACGACCGGGACGACCGCGTCCGGGTGGTCTCCTTCAAGCGCAACTTCGGCCAGCACCCCGCGATGCACGCCGGCATCGCCCGGGCCCGCGGCCAGATCGTCGTCACGATGGACGGCGACCTCCAGAACCAGCCATCCGACCTGCCCAAGCTGGTCGCGGCGATCGACGCCGGCGCGGACGTCGCCAGCGGCCGCCGGCTGGAACGGCGCGACGCCTTCTTCCTGCGGCGGGTGCCCTCGCGGATGATCAACGGGATGCTGGCGCGCCTCACCCACGCCGACATCTCCGACTTCGGCTGCTCCTACAACGCCTACCGGCACGACGCGATCGAGCCGGTGCTCGACCGAATCGGGCGCCAGAAGTTCACCAAGGCGCTGGTCTGCACGACCGGCGCGAAGGTCGTCGAGGTCGAGCTCCAGCACGAGGCCCGTGCCGACGCCAGCCGCTACAGCATCACCGGCCTGATCCGCCTCGGGCTATCCGTGCTCACCGGATTCTGGCCGCAGATGGTGCAGTGGGTGGGAGCTGCGCTGGCGATTCTGGGTATCCTGACTGCCGCGGTGGTCGGTCTCTGGGGCCTCGGCTTCTGGATCCGCCACGGCAACTTCCCGGGACCGCTGTTCCTGGGAGGGCTCGTGTTGTTCGTGCTCGGTTTGCAGGGCTTCCTGATGGCCGTGCTGGGCGAGTACCTGCAGCGCATCCAACGCGATGTCGAAGGCAGACCGATCTACTACATCGACAGGGAGCTGGGGTAGCGGCACAGTGGAGCGCAAGCGGATTCTCGTCACCGGCGGCGCCGGGTTCATCTCCTCGAACATGATCCGGTACCTGCTCGGCGACACCGAGCACGAGGTTGTCACGATGGACGCCCTCACCTACGCGGGCAACCTGGCCAACCTCGACGACGTCATCGATCACGACCGGCTGCGGTTCATCAAGGGCGACATCCGTGACGTCCGCGACGTCAGCGAGGCGCTGGACGGCGTCGACGTGATCGTCAACGCGGCGGCCGAGTCGCACGTCTCCAAGTCGATCGAGGAGGGCGGCTCGGAGTTCGTCACCACCAACGTCGTCGGCACGCAGGTGCTGCTGGATGCGATGCGCGAGCACCCGGTCGAGCGCTTCATTCTGATCTCGTCGTCCGAGGTGTACGGCACCGCCGAGTCGGAGCCGATGACGGAGGACCACCCGCTCAACCCGCGCTCGCCGTATGCCGGCACCAAGGCGGGAGGCGACCGGCTGGCCTACTCGTACTGGTGCACGTACGACCTACCGGTCACGATCATCCGCCCGTTCAACAACTACGGGCCGTACCAGCACCCCGAGAAGGTGATCCCGCGGTTCATCATCCAGGCCTTGACCGACCAGCCGCTGACGATCCACGGCGGCGGAACCGCGAGCCGCGACTGGCTGCACGTGTTCGACACGGCCGAGGCGATCACCCGGGCGTGCGAGGTGCCTCTCGAGAACATCGTCGGCGAGACGATCAACGTCGCGACCGGGATCGACGAGTCGGTCGAGCAGATCGCGGACATGATCCTCGCCTCGCTGGGCAAGCCCGACAGCCTCAAGCACCACATCGCCGACCGGCCGGGGCAGGTCGACACGCACATCGGCTCGACCGACCGTGCGGCGAAGCTGCTCGACTGGCGCTCGAGCATCTCGTTCGAGGACGGCCTCGACCGGACGATCGCGTGGTATCGGGACAATCCGGCATGGTGGACAGCGGTCCTGGCCGGCGAGAAGACCGCGCAGACGGTCTGACGCTCGTCGTCCTCGGCGGCGGTCCCGCGCAGCGCCACGCGATCGACGCGGCGCATGCGCTGGGCGTGCGCACGGTCGTCTGCGACGCCAACCCTGCGCGCGGCGACGTCGCCGTCTCGTCGGAGGACGCCGAGGGCGTGCTGCGGACGGCGCGCGAGGCGGCGGCGCGCGGCCTGATCGCTCCCGGCACCGACTGGCCGGTGCGGGTGGCCGCCGAGGTGGCCGAGGAGCTCGACCTGCCGCACCCGCTCGACCTGGCGACGGCGCAGATCGCGACCGACAAGCTCGCGCAGCGCGAGCGGCTGGCCGCAGCCGGTGTCCCCCAGCCCGCCTGGTCGCTGGCCGGCCCGCCCTCGTTTCCGGCCGTCGTCAAGGCGGCCGACCGTCAGGGCCAGCGGGCGATGAGTATCGTCTCGCACGGCGACGAGCTCGCCGAGGCTGCCGCCAGGGCGCGGCGCGGCTCGCGCTCGGGCGTCGTCCTGTACGAGGAGTTCGTGCCCGGCCGGGAGGTGACGGTGAACGGGTTCGCGGTGGACGGCCGGCACCACGTCGTCGCAATCACCGCCCGCGATCACTTCGACGGCGCCCCCGGCGTCGCCCAGCGCCACGTGTTCCCGTCCGGCCTGGACGATGCCTCGGCGGCGCGGACGGCAGTCGCCGCGATCGCGGCGCTGGGGATCCGCTTGGGCCCGACCTACACCCAGATCGTGCTGTCTCCGGACGGGCCGCGGGTGATGGAGGTCGCGGCGCGTCTGGGCGGCGGCCACGACTCGGAGCTCGTGCGGATCGCCACAGGTGTCGACCTGGCCACGGCCGCCGTCCGTGCAGCCCTCGGGATCCCCGTCCAGGAGCGGGATCTCGAGCCCTCGGCCGGCCCCGCATGCGTGATCGAGTTCCTGCGCGCGCCGGCGGGTGTGCTGGCCGGGGTGTCGGGGCCGCCGGAGGCCACGTTCTATCATCCTCCCGGGCATGTCTACGGGCCGCTGCGCGTGGCGACCGACCGGGCCGGCTACGTGATCCGCACGGCGCCGACACGGGAGGAAGCCCTCGCGCAAGCTCGAACGGCAGCGGAAGCGGTCAGCTTCGAGGTGACATGAGCAGGGTCTCCACACGGCTTGCGATCGACGGCGGAGAACCCGCCCGCTCGACGCTGCTCGAGTTCTCACCCGGCGTGATCGGCGACGAGGAGGTGCAGGCCGTCACCGAGACGCTGCGCTCCGGTTGGCTGACGTCCGGCCCGCGCGTCCGCGAGCTCGAGGAGCGGTTCGCCGTCTACGCCGGATCGCCTCACGCGATCGCCACGTCGTCCTGCACGGAGGCGCTGCACCTCTCGCTGGTCGCGGCAGGCGTCGGCGAGGGCGACGAGGTGGTCACCAGCTCGTTCACCTGGCCGGCGACGGCCAACGCGATCATCCACGCCGGCGCCGTGCCCGTGTTCGCCGATATCGACGCCGGCTCGCTCAACCTCGACCCCGGCGCGTTCGCCGCCGCGGTCACCGGGCGGACGAAGGCGGTCATCCCTGTGCACATCGCCGGGGCGCCGTGCGACATGGACGCGATCGAGGCGATCGCCCGCGACCACGGCATCGTGATCGTCGAGGACGCGGCGCACGCCGTCGAGACGACGGTCGGCGACCGCAAGGTCGGATCGATCGGCGACTTCACCTGCTTCTCGCTGTACGCCACCAAGAGCCTGGCCGGCGGCGAGGGCGGCATCGCGACCATGTCCGACGACGCAGCCGCGGCGACCATGCGGCTGCTCCGCGCACAGGGGATCACCCGCGATCCATGGCAGCGACTGCAGAACCGCAGCCTCGGCCACTACGACGTCGTCCGCCCGGGCTACAAGGCGAACCTGGCCGACCTGCAGGCGGCGATGGCGCTGCCCAAGCTCGACCGGATCGGCGAGCTGCATGCCCGCCGGACTGCGCTGGTGGAGCGCTACGACGCGGGCATCGCCGGACTGGCCGGCATCGAGCCGATCGCCCGGCCGCCGATCGGCATCCACGCGCATCACCTGTACATCGTGCGCGTCGACCCGGCCATGGCGGGAGGCGACCGCGACCGCTACGCCGAGGCGCTGATGGCCGAGAACATCTCCACCGGCCTGCACTTCCTTCCTGTGCACCAGCTGACGTGGTACCGCGAGCACCTGCCCGTGCAGGATCTGCCCGAGACCGAACGCGCGGGGGGCGAGGTGCTGTCGCTCCCGCTGTCGGCGGCGCACGACGAGAGCGACATCGACGACGCGCTGGGAGCGCTCGCGAAGCTCCACGCAGCGTTCACCAGATGAGCCGGCGGACACGCGTCGGGCTGGAGGGCCTGCTCTCGCTGATCCTGCTGGTCGTGCTGCTCTGGGTGAGCGACCCGGCGAGCATCTGGGGCACGCTGACCGAGGCGGACGGCTGGTGGGTGCTGGCGGCGATCGCGGTCAACCTGGCGACGGTGCCGGTGATGGCCTGGCGCTGGCAGATCCTGCTTCGCGCGAAGCGGATCCACATGCCGATCGGATGGCTGACCCGCACGTACTTCGTGTCGCTGTTCGCAGGCCAGTTCCTGCCGGCGGCGATCGGCGGCGACGCCGTCCGAGCGGTCGAGCTGGGCCGCCGCACCGAGGACGCGCCGGAGGCCGTCGCGTCCGTGCTGATCGACCGGCTGGTCGGCGTCGTCTCGCTGGTCGCGCTGGCGCTGATCGCGTTCACGCTGGGCGGCCACGCCGCCGGCGGCGTCGAGGTCGTGCTCGCCGAGGCCGCCTTCGGCCTGGCGGCGGTGGCGATCCTCGGGCTTCTGTTCTCCCCCGGCCTGCGCGGCCTGGCCGCGCGCTCCCTGGAGCCGCGCGTCGAGGGCCGCCAGCTGGCGGCCGGGCAGCGCTTCTACGACGCGCTGCACAGCTACCGCGAGCACCGCTCCGTGCTGGCCGCCGTGTTCGTACTGGCGCTGGTCGTGCAGTTCGCCCGGATGGGCACGATCTGGATGCTGGTCAAGGCGCTGGGGCTGGACGGGCCGGGCGGCGTGCAGCTGTCCGAGGTGTTCGCCGTGGGGCCGGTGCTGTTCGCCGCGCTGATCCTCCCCGTGTCGCTCAACGGCATCGGCGTGCGCGAGGCGGTATTCGTCTACCTGCTGCGCGATTCGACGACCACGTCGGAGGCGTTCGCGTTGGGCGTCGCGTTCTTTGCCGTAGGGGCCGCGACGGCCCTCGTCGGCGCGCTGATCCTGGGATTGCGGCTGGTGCGCTACGGCGCCGAAGCGGTGCGTCCGCGCACCCGAATCGAGGAATAACCCGACTGGCCATAAAGTGTCGGGCAGGTGCGGCCGATATCCGGGGCGACCCCATTCGGATGCCAAGGAGGCTACCGATGCCGCACCCCAACGAGATCGTGCTTCGACAGACCCCCGGACGTGACGCAACCGCTACGGAAATCGCGCGCTCGCGCGGCGAGTTCCGCCGCCGCCCGCACGTGAGCGACGAGTCCGTCGCCGCTGCGCCGGTTGCCGTCGCCCCGGTTCGGCCGGTCCGTGAGACCCGCGCAACCGGCCGCAAGGATTACGGCCGCTCGCGCCTCTACCACTGATGCTCCGCAACCGTACGCGTACCGCAGCCGCCGAGCGCAGCGAGCTCTTCGCCCTCGACCTGTTCGTCGCCGGACTGGCAATCGCCTGCGTCCTGGCCGCGCTGGTCGGCGCCGCGAGCTGAGCCACGAGCGCGGCGGGGGTCTGACCCCACCCCCGCCGCCGCTCCTGGTAGTGCCAGGGGCAACCGCTACGGGGCTGCAGTCGCCCGTGGCCCTCGCCGGCGACGAGCCAGGCACCGTGCCAGGCACCGGCTCGAACCGTCTGACGCGCTCAGCGCACTATCGACGAGCCAGGCACGGAGCCAGGCTCTCTGTCTGCATCTGCGTCCAGTGCGTCCAGCAGCCCGGGGAAGCGGGCGTCGAGATCCTCCTGCCGCACCGACATCCAGCGCTCGGTGCCGGCCGCGCGCGTCCGCGTGACGCCCGCCTCGCGCAGCAGGCGCAGGTGGTACGAGCAGGTCGACACGGGCATGCCGAGCTTGCTCTGCAGCGCCGCGCAGTTCTGCTCGCCCTGCTCGGCCAGCAGCCGCACGATCGTCAGCCGTGCGGGGTCGCCCAGCGCCCGGAGAACGGTCGCCAGATCGATGTCATCGGCGTTTGGGTGGTGGATCGCTCGTGGCATCTCGAAGGCCTCTCCATCCTATGCTACGGTATCTCCATGACTCTGGAGATACCGAACAAAGTGTACACCCGGGAGGGGGCGGACGCACGCGTGCTGGGCGGCTACGGGCCGTTCGCAGCGGTGGCCGGGTTCGTGCTGCTCGCGCTGGTCGCCTCCTCCACCCCGACCCCGCTCTACTCGATCTACGCCGCCGAGTGGGGATTCTCACCGCTCGCCGTGACGGAGGTCTACGCCGTCTACGCGATCGGCGTCCTGGTCGCGCTGCTGCTGACCGGCGGCCTGTCCGACCTGGTCGGCCGCCGGCCGGTGATGATCTCCGCCCTGCTCGGCCTGATTGCCGCCGAGCTCGTCTTCATGTTCGCCGGCGGGCTGGAGTGGCTCTACGCCGCCCGCTCCGTCCAGGGCCTCTCGACCGGGCTGCTGCTCGGAGCGACCGGCGCCGCGCTGGTCGACCTGCACCCGCGCCGCGACGGAGCGCAGGCGGGCCTGGTCAACGGCATCGCCAGCGCCGCGGGCATCGGGATCGGCGCCGGTCTGTCCGGTCTGCTCGTGCAGTTCGCTCCCGACCCCGAGGTCACCCCGTACGCCGTGGTCGCCGTGCTGGCCGCCGGCGCAGCGGCAACCGCGTGGATGCTGCCCGAGACCGTCGCCCGCACCGGCCGGATCACGCTGACGCCCCGAATGCCCCGCGTCCCCAGGGCCTTGTGGCGCACGTTCGCCCTGTCAGCGCTGGGCGTGACCGCCTCGTGGGCCGTCGGCGGGCTGTACCTCTCGCTCGGCCCGGGCATCATCTCCGAGATCCTGGACGACCAGAACCACGCGATCGGCGGCCTCTTCGTGTTCTCGGTCTGCGCGTTCGCCGCGCTCGCCCAGTTCCTGCTCCGCGACGTCGCGACGCGGCCGACCGTGGTCGGCGGGGCGAGCCTGCTGGTGGTCGGCAGCCTGATCACGGCCGGGACGATCGCGGTCGACTCGCTGGCCGGCTTCCTGGCCGGAAGCGTGCTGGTCGGCCTTGGCTTCGGCGCCGCGTTCATGGGCGCGCTGCGCTCGCTCGCCGCACAGCTTCCCCCGGCGCACCGCGCCGGCGTCATGTCTGCGTTCTTCGTGGTGGCGTACACCGCGATCTCGATCCCCGCGATCGGCGCCGGCGTCGCCACCGTGCACATCGGCATCGCCTCGGCCGCCGCCTTGTTCGGCTGCGCGGTGGCACTGGTGGCCGCCGCCGTGGCGATCACCGGCTGGTACGAGCTGCGTTAAGCGCGACGGGTGCGGCAGGCTTCCCCCTGCCGCACCCGTTGATGGTGCACTCGTGACCTGCGATGGTGCCTAGGTGATGCAGGCCTCGTTCGATGCGCCGATGGAGGCCGGAGCCCACGCCGACACGTTGCCGGCGTTGTCCACCGAGCGGTACTGGATGTAGGACGTGACACCGGAGGTGTTGAACGTCTTGGTCGATCCAGTCGTGGTGGTACCCCACGTCGAGCCGGCGTTGGTCGAGATCCGGTACTCGTAGCGGAGGAACCCGGAGGTGGCATCCGTCGAGCCGCTGGCCGTGATCGTCCGGGCCGTGGTCGAGCAGGTGGCGGAGCCACCGCTGACCGACGGCGCGGTCGGGGCCACGTTGTCGATCTTGACCGTCACGCCGGCGCTGTAGGCGCTGACGTTGCCGGCCGCGTCGACCGCCGCGAAGCGGACGTACGTGGTGCCCTGAGTCGACACGCTCGCCGAGCTACCCGCGGTGAACGCCGACCACGTGGTGTTGTCCGGCGAGGTCTGGTAGCGATAGGTCACGCCACCCGACGTCGCATCGGTCGAGCCGCTCCCGGTCACCGACTGCGGGCTCGTGGTGAACCACGAGGCGCCACCGCCGGTCAGGGTCGGCACGGACGGGGCCACGTTGTCGATCTTGACCGTCACGCCGGCGCTGTAGGCGCTGACGTTGCCGGCCGCGTCGACCGCCGCGAAGCGGACGTACGTGGTGCCCTGAGTCGACACGCTCGCCGAGCTACCCGCGGTGAACGCCGACCACGTGGTGTTGTCCGGCGAGGTCTGGTAGCGATAGGTCACGCCACCCGACGTCGCATCGGTCGAGCCGCTCCCGGTCACCGACTGCGGGCTCGTGGTGAACCACGAGGCGCCACCGCCGGTCAGGGTCGGCACGGACGGTGCCACCGAGTCCAGCTTGACCGTGGCCGAGGACGACCAGGCGCTGACGTTGCCGCTGTTGTCGATGGCGCGGAACTGCACGTAGGTCGTGCCCTGGGTCGAGATGTCGACCGAGTTGCCCGCGGTCGCGCTCGACCAGGTGCTGTTGTCGGGTGACGTCTGGTACTCGTACCCGGCGACGCCCGAGCCGTTCGGGTCGGTCGAGCTCGCCGACACCGTCCACGGCGACGTGGTGCGCCAGCTCGCGCTGCCGCCGCTCACCGTCGGGACGGCCGGCGGGGTGCCGTCGATCCGCACCGTGCTGCCGGCGACCGGCGAGGACGGGGCCCAGGACGAGAAGTGCCCCAGAGTGTCCTTCGCGCGGAACTGGACGAGCGTCTCGCCCTCGGCGGAGATGTTCACCGCCGAGCCGTCGGTCGCGGTCGACCAGCTGGAGCCGCCGTCCGTGGACGTGCGGTACTGGTAGCCGGTGACGCCGCTGCCCGGCGAGTCGGTCGAGCCCGACCCGGTGATCGGGTAGGTGCCCGGCACAGCCCAGCTCAGCGAGCCGCCGCTGACCGTCGCGGCCGTGGGGGCGCTGCGGTCGATGCGCACGGTGGCCTGGACGAGGGCGGAGCGGTTGCCCGCGCCGTCGACGGCCTGGAACCGCACCAGCGTCTCGCCCTCGGCAGTCACCGAGATCGAGGAGCCGGAGGTCAGCGCCGACCAGGTGGTGCCACCGTCGGTCGACGTCTGCCGCTCGTAGTGGTTCATCGCGGCACCGCCGGTGTCCGTCGAACCGGACGCGGCGACCGCCACCGAGGCGACGTCCTTCCACGTCTGCGAGTCGTTGGTCACGGACGGGTTGGACGGCGCGATGCGGTCGATCCGCACCGTGCTGCCCGCCGTCGGCGTCGCCGGGGCGTACGCCGAGTGGCGGCCGGCGTTGTCGGTCGAGCGGAACTGCACCACGGTCTCGCCGACCGCGGTGATGTTCACGGACGAGCCGTTGACCGGCAGCGACCAGGTGTTCCCGCCGTCCGTGGACTTGCGGTACTGGTAGTTGAAGATGCCGCTCACCGCGTCGGTGGCGCCGGCCGCGGAGATGTTCACGCTGGACGCGTTCGTCCACGTGTTCGAGCCGCCGGAGACGGTCGGCAGCGGTCGGATCGCTGCCGTCGAACCAGACGTCGGCCTGGCTCCACGCGGACACGAACCCCGCCTTGTCGACGGCGCGGAAGCGCACGTACGAGTGGCCCGGCGTCGTGATCGCCGCCCGGCTGCCGGCGTCGTCGGCCGACCAGGTCGTGCCGTCGGTCGAGGTCTGGTATTCGTAGTTGGCCAGGCCGGAGCCGGCGTCGCTCGAGCCGGTCGCGGAGACGGCTGACCGACGTGCCGCGACTTCCACAGGCTGCCGCCGCCCACGACGTTCGGGGCGGTCGGGACGGTGCGGTCGATCCGCGCGTATGCGGTCACCCACGCCGACACGTTGCCGGCGTTGTCGACGGAGTGGAACTGCACCCAGTTGTTGCCCTCGTTGCTGACGGGCCATGTGGAGGCGTCCGAGACGGCGCCGTAGGTGAGGCCGCCGTTGCTCGACCAGCGCACCTGGTACTTGGCGAAGCCGGAGCCGCCGGCGTCGGTCGAACCCGCGGCGTCGAGTGTCACCGAGGCGACGTTCTGCCACGCGGTGGCGTTGCCGCCGCCGGTCACCGTCGGAGCGGTCGGCAGGGTCTTGTCGATCTTCACCGTGTTGGTCGCGTCGGCGACCGTCGGGAACCAGGCCGAGGTGTTGGCGGCCAGGTCGATCGCGCGGAACTGCGTGATCGTCGTGCCCGCGCCGCTCACCGAGGCGCTGTTGCCGCTGGTGACGGTGCCCCAGGTGGAGCCGCCGTCGGTGGACTTGCGGTACTGGTAGCCCTTCAGGCCGCTCTCACCGTCGGTCGAGCCGGACGGGGTGAGCGATGCGGTGGTGTTGCGCCACGACAGCGAACCGCCGGCGACGGCGGTCGGGTCGGTCGGGTCGGTGAGATCGATCTGCCAGGTGTACGTCTTGGTCGTCGAGCCACCGGAGCCCGAGACCTTGACTGCAAAGGTGTGCGACCCGGCGGCCAGGCCGCTGTAGGTCTTGGACGTCGTGCACGCGGTGAACGAGCCACCGTCGATCTGGCACGTGGTGGACGAGATGGTGCCGGACTTCGACCACTTGAAGGTCGGTCCGGCCACGTTCGACCACGCAGTCGGCTTCGAGGTGATCGTCACGCTCGGAGCTGTATGCGGAACGTACGGCATGCCGAAGGCGGATGCCCCACCTACCAGCAGGGCGATCACCACGATCAGCGGTGCGCGGAGCATTCGAATTGACATGGGAGCATCCTTGGAAGAGAGCGAACGAACAGGGGTCAGTCTCATCGTGCTCAACCGTCCGCTGTATTTCTCCCCCCGTTCGGGGAGGACCATCTACCCCGGGTAGGTACCCAGGATCAGGTCAGGCAGGCGGAGTTCGCGGCGCCGTTGACGGTCGGCGCCCAGGCCGAAATGAGGCCGACGTTATCGGCTGCGCGGAACTGCACGACGTAGCTGCCGGTGGCCGACAGCGTGACGCTGCTCGCGGAGACGGTGGCGCCCCACGTGGTGCCGCCGTTGGTCGAGACGCGGTACTCGTAGTGGTTCACCCCGGAGCCCGAGTCGGTCGAGCTCTTGCCGGTGATCGTGCGCTTGGTCTTCGAGCAGGTGAGCGAGCCGCCGCTCACCGTGGGGGCCGTCGGCGCGGTTCGGTCGAGCTTGACGGTGTTGGTCGCGCCGCTCGAGCTGGGCGTCCATGCCGAAGCGTTGCCCACGGCATCAACGGTGCGGAACTGCACCTGGGTCGTGCCCTGGGCGGTGACCACGACGCTCGCGCCGGTCACCGTCGCCGACCAGCCAGAGCCGGCGTTCGTGCGGTACTGGTACCCAGCCAGGCCGGACATCGTGTCCGAGCCGCCGGTCGCGGAGACCGTCACCGAGGCAAGGTTCTGCCAGGACAGGGAGCCGCCGGCGATCGTCGGGGCCGTCGGGGCGGTGCGGTCGAGCCGCACGGTCGCCTGCGTCCAGCCGGAAGCGTTGCCGACATTGTCGACGGCGCGGAACTGCACCAAGGTCTCGCCCTGCGCCGTGATTGCCTTCGACGTTGCGGTTGCGGTGGACGACCAGGTCGTGCCGCCGTTGGTCGACGTCCGCACCTCGTAATGGTTGAGGCCGGAGCCGCCCGTGTCGGTCGAGCCGGACGGGGTGACGGTGACCGAGGTCGAGGTCAGCCACGACAGGTTGTTGCCGGTCACCGCCGGCGCCGTCGGGCCGGTGCGGTCGAGCTTCACGGTGTTCGACGCGCCCGCGCTCGCCGGCACCCACGCCGACACGTTGCCGGCGCCGTCGATCGACCGCAGCTGGACGATGGTGGTGCCCTCGGCGCTGACGGCGGCCGAGGTGCCCGCCGTCGCGGCCGACCAGGTCGTGCCGCCGTTGGCCGACGTCCGGTACTGATAGCCGGCCAGGGCGGAGCCGCCGGCGTCCGTGCTGCCGCTGGCGGAGATCGACACCGACGCCAGAGCCTGCCAGGACGTCGAGCCGCCGGTCACGGTCGGGGCGGTCGGCAGCGTGCGGTCGATCCGCAGGGTCGCCTGCACCCAGTTCGAGCGGAGGCCGAGGCTGTCGATCGCCCGGAACTGCACCAGGGTCTGGCCCTCGGCCGTCGCCGACTTGGATCGCGCCGGCGGTCGCGGCCGACCAGGTCGTGCCGCCGTCCGTGGACGTGCGGTACTCGTACCCGGCGACGCCGGAGCCGGCGTCGGTCGAGGCCGACGCGGTGGCGGTCAGCGAGGCGACGCTCTGCCATGCAGACGATCCGCCGGAGACGGTCGGGTCGCTGGGGGCGCTGCGGTCGAGCTTGGCGGTGCCCTGCACCCAGGAGGAGCTGTTGCCCGCGCCGTCGACCGCGCGGAAGCGCACCAGCGTCTGGCCTTCGGCCGAGACCGAGGTGGAGCTGCCAGACTGCGGAGCCGACCAGGTCGTTCCGCCGTCGGTCGACGTCTCGTACTCGTAGCCGCTGAGTGAGGCTCCCCCGGCATCGGTCGAGCCGGAGGCCGACAGCGACAGCGATGCGACGCTCTGCCATGCCGACGATCCGCCGGACACGGTCGGGGCGGTCGGCGCCGTGCGGTCGAGCCGCACCGTCGCCTGCACCCAGTTCGAGGTCAGCCCGGCGTTGTCGATCGCGCGGAACCGCACCAGCGTCTGGCCCTGGGCCGAGACGGTTGCACCGGCGCCGGCGGTGGAGCCCGACCA
Organism: uncultured Actinomycetes bacterium; assembly: GCA_963720885.1. Classification (GTDB taxonomy): domain Bacteria; phylum Actinomycetota; class Thermoleophilia; order Gaiellales; family JAICJC01; genus DATLLN01. The sequence continues at coordinate 1,129,955 of CAVRGW010000005.1, forward strand.
GGTCGAGCCGCCGTCCGTCGAGGTCTGGTACTCGTAGCCCGCGATCCCCGACCCGGCGTCGGCCGAGCCGCTCGCTGTGACCGGGGACGACGCCGCGGAGCTCCAGGACAGCGAGCCGCCGGCAAGCGTCGGGTCGGACGGGGCGCTGCGATCGATGCGGGCGGTGCCCTGCGCCCAGCCGGACGTGTTGCCTGCTGCATCAACCGCGCGGAAGCGGAGGAGCGTGTCGCCTTCCGCGGACACCAGCGCCGAGGCGCCGGTGGTCGGCGACGACCAGGTGGCGCCGCCGTCGGTCGACGACTCGTACTCGAGGTGATCCAGCCCCGAGCCGCCGGCGTCGGTCGAGCCGGACGCCGAAAGGGCGACGGACGCCACGTTCTGCCACGAGCCCGAGCTGCCGCTGATGCTGGGGGCTGTCGGCGCCGTCCGGTCGAGGCGAACGGTGGCGCCCACCCAGGCCGATGCGAGGCCCGCTACGTCGACCGCGCGGAACCGGACGAGCGTCTCACCCTCGGCCGAGACGGCGAGCGAGGGACCGGGCGCAGGCGCCGACCAGGTCGAGCCGCCGTCGGTGGATGTCTCGGACTCGTAGCTGTCGAGTCCAGAGCCGCCGTCGGCCGAGCCGCTCGCGGTGACCGACTCGTTCGCCTGCGAGAGCCACGCCGGCGAGCCACCGGCGAGCGACGGGTCGGTCGGCGGCGTGCGATCGAGCCAGGCGTCACCGGACGTCCAGGCGGAGGCGTTGCCCGCAGCATCGACGGCGCGGAAGCGCAGGCTGGTGCGGCCCTCATCGGTCACGTCGGTCGTGTCGCCGGCGGTCGTGACGCCCCACGTGGTCCCGCCGTCCGCCGAGATCTCGTACTCGTAGTGGTCGAGGCCGGAAAGCACGTCGGTCGAACCGCTCGCGGTGGCGGTCACCGAGGCGACGGACTGCCAGCCAGGGGTCAGGCCGGACACCGACGGGGCCGACGGCGCCGTGCGGTCGAGCCGCACCGTCTCCTGCACCCACCCGGAGGTCAGGCCGGCACCGTCGACGGCCCGGAACCGCACCACGGTCTCGCCCTCGTCGCTGATCGCCGCTGCCGCGCCGGAGGTCGCCGGCGACCAGGTCGAGCCACCGTCCGTCGACGTCTCATACTCGTAGTGGTCGATGCCGCTGCCCGGGGTGTCGGTCGCGCCGGAGGCCGTCAGCGAGGCGGACGCCGCGTTCAGCCAGGACGCCGAGCCGCCGGCCACTGTTGGGTCGGTCGGCACGGTGCGATCGATCCGCACAGGGCCGTCCGTCCAGCCGGAGGCGTTGCCCGCGGCGTCGACGGCGCGGAAGCGGACGAGCGTCTCGCCCTCGCCGGTGACGTCGAGGGTGTCGCCGGGCGCCGCGGCCGTCCAGCCGGAGCCGCCGTCATTCGAAGTCTCGTACTCGTAGTGGTCGAGCCCGGCGTCGCCGGCGTCGACCGAGCCAGAGGCGGACACGGTGACCTGCGCCAGCGCCCACCATGTTGAGCTGGTGCCGCTGAGCGACGGCGCCGAGGGCGCGCTGCGATCGAGGCGCACCGTCCCCTGCACCCAGCCGGACGTCAGCCCGGCGTTGTCGACTGCGCGGAAGCGGACGAGCGTCTCGCCTTCGTCGGATACGCCCAGCGCCGCGCCGTCGGCGGGCGGCGACCAGGTGGAGCCGCCATCGGTTGAGGTCTCGTACTGGTAGCCGGCGATACCGCTGCCGGCGCCGTCGGTCGAGCCCGAGGCGCTGACGAGCATCGACGCCGAGTCGAACCACGACGTCGAGCCGCCCGCCAGGGACGGGTCGGACGGCGCGGTGCGATCGATCCGCACCTCGGCCTGGGCCCACTGCGAGACGTTGCCGGCGGCGTCGTGCGACCGGAACCGCACCAGCGTGCCGCCCTCGTCGGAGACGGTGGCGGATGCAGCGGGGGTCTCGGCCGACCAGGTCGACCCGCCGTCGGTCGAGGTCTCGACGGTCAGCGGATCGGCGACCAGTCCGGAGCCGCCGGCGTCGGACAGCGGTCCGACGGTGACGTCGACGGACGCGACGTTCTGCCACAGCAGGGAGCCGCCTGTCAGCACGGGCGTGCCGGGAGCGGTCTGATCGATCTTCACGGTACCGGACGCGTCCAGGGACACAGGCGCCCACGCAGAGACGTTGCCTGCCTTGTCGACAGCGCGGAACTGCACCAGGCGGATGCCCGGCGCGGAGACCATCACCGGGTTCTGCACGGCCGGAGCCGACCAGGTCGTGCCGCCGTCGGTGGACACGTGGTACTGGTAGCCCGCCATGCCGGCGCCGCCGGCATCCGTCGAGCCGGTCGCGGCGATGGTGCGAACGCCCGCGGCGAACCACGCGTCCGAGCCGCCGCTGACGGAGGGCGCCGTCGGTGCGGTGACGTCGACCCGCCAGGTCGCCGTGCGGGTGACGGTGCGGGTGCCGCGGACCTGGACGGTGAACGTGTGGACGCCCGGCTTCACCGAGCGGTACGAGATCGAGGTGCGGCAGGCCCGCCAGCGGTTGCGGTCGAGCTTGCACCGGGTGCTCGTGATCTTCCCCGTCCGCTTCCACGCGAACGCCGCGGCCGTCGCACGCGTGACCGCGGCGGGCTTGGCGGTGATCGCGACGTTGGTCGCGGTCGCGGCGTCGGCGACGCCGGACTGGATCGCGGCCGCAGCCGTCAGCGCAGCAAGCGCAGGCAGCAGGGCACGCGGGGAGAAGGCACGACGCCGGGGGGAACGGTCGTCGGTGAGCACAGGCAACCTCGGGGGGTCGTCGTTGAACGCTGATTCGAATACTCACCGCCTGCGGGGATCCGCGCCGCCCCCGATCGGGGGATTCACCCGATGCGGACTAGACCACCCGGTTCAGCCGACCGCTGAGACCCAGAGCTGCCGGGTGCGCGGGCCGTCGAACTCGCAGAAGAAGATGCGCTGCCAGCGGCCGAGCATCGGCGTGCCCTGGTCGACCGGGACGAGCTGGGACGATCCCATGGCGATCGCCTTGACGTGGCTGTCCGAGTTGCCCTCCAGATGCCGGTATCCCGCGTCCCGGGGCACCAGCCGGCGCAGCACGTCGAGAACGTCCTCCGCCACCGCGGGGTCGTAGCCCTCGTTGATGGTCACCCCGGCGGTCGTGTGCGGAACGTGGAGCAGCACCGCGGCCGGCGCCGGGTCGAGCCGCGCCACCACCTCCGCAACAAGATCGGTGACGTCGACCAGCTGCTCGCGGCCGCTGGTGCGGATCTCGATGCGATCCATCCGGCGCATCCTTCCATATGCATATATTTCCAGTCCGATGGTATACTCATGCACATGCTGGTCGACACCCTCCCTCCGCTCACCGGGCGCGACTTCCTGCGCGTCGAGGATCTCTCGACCGAGGAGATGGTCGCCGTGCTCGATCTGGCCGACGAGCTGAAGGCCATGCAGGGCGCGCGGATCCCCCACGCCCTGCTGCCCGGGCGGACGCTGGGGCTGATCTTCCAGAAGGCGTCGACGCGCACGCGCGTGTCGTTCGAGGTCGGCATGTACCAGCTGGGCGGGAGCGCCGTCCACCTGTCCGCCGCCGAGATGCAGCTGGGCCGGGGCGAGCCGATCCGCGACACAGGCATCGTGCTCGGCCGCTACCTGGACGCGATCATGATCCGCGCCAACTCGCACGCCGATGTGGAGGAGCTGGCGACCGCGTCCGCCGCGCCGGTGATCAACGGCCTGACCGACCTGCACCATCCGTGCCAGGCGCTGGCCGACGTGCAGACGCTGCGCGAGCGGCTGGGCGACCTCGAGGGCAGGCGGCTGGCATGGGTCGGCGACGGCCACGACAACGTGTGCCACTCGCTGCTCACGGCGGCCGGCCGGATGGGCATGCAGATCACGGTGGCCACACCGGCGGGCTACGAGCCCGACCCGGACGTGGTGGCGGGCGCCGGCGCGGTCAGGGTGGTCGAGGATCCGCTCGAGGCGGTCGCCGGCGCGGAGGCGGTCGTCACCGACGTCTGGACGAGCATGGGGCAGGAGGCGGAGCGGGATCAGCGGCTGACCGACCTCGCGCCGTACCAGGTCAACGCGGAGCTGCTGGCCCACGCCGACCCCGCGCACGTCGTCCTCCACTGCCTCCCGGCGCACTGCGGTGAGGAGATCACGGAGGAGATCCTGCACGGCCCCCACAGCGCCGCCTGGGACGAGGCCGAGAACCGGCTGCACGCGCAGAAGGCGCTGCTGGCCATGCTGCTCGACTAACCATCCGGCGCCCGCACGCGTCCCACCCGTGACCGAGCGGTGAACGAGGCCTCCTGTACCGTTGTACACTCTGCGCCCACCGTTCACGTGCCAGCTCCCACGGGGAGACCGAATGGATCAGCCTGACGTCCGCCTCGAGCGGGTAACCAAAGCGTTCGGAGAGGTCAAAGCCGTCGACGATCTCTCGCTCTCCTTCGAGCGGGGCGGCTTCGTCGCGTTGCTCGGCCCCTCCGGGTGCGGCAAGACCACGACGTTGCGCATGATCGGCGGGTTCGAGGAGCCGACCAGCGGCACCGTGTACCTGGGCGAGCAGAACGTGACCGGCCTCCCGCCGTACAAGCGCGAGGTCAACACGGTCTTCCAGAACTACGCCCTGTTCCCGCACATGTCGATCCAGGACAACGTGGCGTTCGGGCTGCGGGAGCGCAAGGTGCCGAAGGCCGAGATCGCCAAACGCGTTCCCGAGATGCTGGAGCTGGTCGAGCTGAAGGGCTTCGAGAAGCGCAAGCCGACGCAGCTGTCGGGTGGCCAGGCGCAGCGGGTCGCGCTCGCCCGCGCCCTGATCAACCACCCCCGCGTGCTGCTGCTGGACGAGCCGCTGGGCGCGCTCGACCTGAAGCTGCGCAAGCAGATGCAGCTGGAGCTGAAGCGGATCCAGACCGAGGTCAACATCACCTTCATCCACGTCACGCACGACCAGGAAGAGGCGATGACGATGGCCGATCGGATCGCCGTGATGAACCAGGGCCGGATCGAGCAGATCGGCCCTCCGGCCGAGCTGTACGAGCGGCCGAAGACGGCCTTCGTCGCGGGCTTCCTGGGCGTCAGCAACCTGCTCAACGCGAAGGTCTCCGGCAGCGACGCGGTGACGCTGCCCGACGGCACCGTCGCCCGGGTCGAGACGGGCGCGCTGAGCGGCGCGCCGCAGGACGTGCGGATCGGGGTCAGGCCCGAGAAGGTGCGGCTCGAGCCGGCGGCCGGATCGGCCTCGGCCAACGGGGCGAACCAGCTCACGGGCACGGTTCGCGACGTCAGCTACATTGGCGTCAGCAGCCAGTACATCGTTGACACCACGGCCGGCGACGAGATCGTCGTGTTCGCACAGAACGCCGGCCGCACCATCGATCAGCTCCGGAACGGTGACGGCGTGCGGATCCTGTGGGAGCCCGAGAACACGTTCGTCATCACGGATTCCGGCGAAGTCCCCAGCGTGGAGGAACTTTTATGAGTGGCAAGCGGATGAACGAGCTGGAGGCCCTTGCGCTGATGCGCGGCGGCATGACCCGACGTGACGTGCTGCGCCGCGTTCGGCGCGGCGGGCGGCGTCCTCGCCGCCGGCTCACTGCTGGCAGCGTGCGGCGGGAGCAGCGGGTCGACCGGCGGTGGCGGACCCAGCTCGTCCAGCGGCCCGGTCTCCATCGACAAGACGGTCGCCCCCAACTGGGTGTTCTCGAACTGGCCTCTTTACATCGACGTCAAGAACAAGACCGATCATCCGTCGCTCGACAAGTTCGACAAGCAGTTCAAGACCAAGACCACGTACCAGGAGGACATCGAGGACAACGAGTCCTTCTTCGGGAAGGTGCAGGCGCAGCTCAAGGCCGGCCAGGACATCGGCCGCGACATCGTCACGCTGACCGACTGGATGGCCGCCAAGTGGGTGGCCCTCGACTACTGCGAGAAGCTCGACCTGAGCCTCCTGCCCAACGTCGAGAAGAACCTGGTCGACGCGCTCAAGGGCCGCTCGATCGACCCGACCAACGACCACCTGGTGCCGTGGCAGTCGGGCTTCACCGGCCTCGCCTACAACCCCGACCTGACCGGGTTCGAGGTGACGCAGGTATCCGACCTGTGGAAGCCCGAGCTCAAGGGCAAGGTCACGGTGCTGACCGAGATGCGCGACACGCTCGGCCTGGTGATGCTGCAGATGGGCATCGACCCGACCAAGTGCACCGTCGGACGACGCGCAGAAGGCGTGCGACTACATGCAGCCCTACGTCGACAGCGGCCAGATCCGCCGCTTCACGGGCAACGACTACGCCGCCGACCTGGCCAAGGGCAACGTGTATGCCTGCATGGCGTGGTCGGGCGACATCGTCCAGCTCCAGCTCGACAACCCGAAGCTGAAGTTCGTGTTCCCGCAGCAGGGCTCGATGCTCTGGACTGACAACATGATGATCCCCAAGAACGCGTCGCATCCGTACAACGCGCACCTGTGGATGAACTTCTACTACCAGCCCGAGATCGCGGCGATGGTCGAGGACTACGTGAACTACGTGTGTCCGGTGAACGGCGCCAAGGAGGTGCTGGTCAAGAACGATCCCAGCGTCGCGAACAACCCGCTGATCTTCCCGACGCAGGACAGCCTGGACAACGCGTTCGTGTTCAAGGCCCTGACGCCCGAGGAAGAGCTCCAGTTCAACCAGTCGTTCCAGGCGCTGCAGGGCGCGTAGATGGGCTCGAAGCGCTCCTTTGCCGCCTATCCGCTGCTCACACCGGGCGTCGGATGGCTGCTGATCTTCTTCTTCATCCCGATGGCGGCGATGTTCAAGAAGTCGCTGGAGACGCTTCACGTCAACCCGGACTACAGCCAGACGTACACGTTCGACTGGAACTGGAGCAACTACTCGGACGCCCTCGACAAGTACCACGAGCAGTTCGTCCGGGCGTTCGAGTACGCGGCGATCGCGACCATCCTGGCGTTCGTGATCGCGTTCCCGCTGGCGTACGTGATCGCATTCCGGGGCGGCCGCTGGAAGAACCTGCTGCTGCTCCTGGTGATCGCGCCGTTCTTCACCAACTACCTGATCCGCACGCTGGCCTGGCAGACGATCCTGGCCGACGACTCCTGGGTGACCCGCTTCCTCGACTGGATCGGGTTCATCTCGCTGACCGACGCCCTCGGGTGGACGACCGGCGGCCACCTGCTGGCCACCCCGCTCGCGGTGGTCAGCGCCATCACCTACAACTACCTCGCGTTCATGATCCTGCCGCTGTACGTGAGCCTGGAGAAGATCGACGGGCGGCTGCTCGAGGCCTCGCTCGATCTGTACGCGAACAGGGTGAAGGCGTTCATGCGGGTGACGCTGCCGCTGGCGCTGCCGGGCGTGTTCGCCGGCACGCTGCTGACGTTCATCCCGGCGACCGGTGACTACATCAACGCCGAGCTGCTGGGCAGCACTCAGACCAAGATGATCGGCAACGTGATCCAGGGCCAGTTCCTGGTGTTCAACAACTACGCCACCGCCTCGGCGCTGTCGTTCTCGCTGATGGCCGTGGTGCTGGTGCTGATCATCATCTACGCCCGCGTGCTGGGCACCGAGGACGTGTCAACGGTCTGATGGCCGAGGCCGCCACCACCTCCACCGAGTCCGGCGGTTACGACGCGCCGGTCTCCGCCGCGCCGGCAAAGCCGCCGTCGGCGTTCTGGCGGAAGGTGCGCTGGCAGGCGCTGAACGTGTTCGCAGGGGCGGTGCTGCTGTACCTGTTCCTGCCGATCACCGTCATCATCATCTTCTCGTTCAACGACCCGGCCGGTCGCTTCAACCTGACCTGGAACAAGTTCTCGCTGGACGCGTGGAAGCACCCGTTCGGGGTGCCCGGCCTGCAGCACGCGGTCGAGCTCTCGATCGGGATCGCGCTGGGCGCCACCTTGATCGCGACGGTGCTCGGCACCCTGATGGCGCTGGCGCTCGTCCGCTACAGCTTCCGCGGCCGCTCGACCACGAACTTCCTGGTGTTCACGCCGATGGCGACGCCGGAGATCGTGATGGGCTCGTCGCTGCTGACCCTGTTCATCGCGCAGGCGAGCGTCATCTCCCTCGGCGTCTGGACGATCCTGATCGCCCACATCATGTTCTGCATCAGCTACGTCGTGGTCACGGTCAAGGCCCGGCTGACGGGCTTCGACCTGCGGCTCGAGGAGGCGGCGATGGACCTGTACGCCAACTCGTGGCGTACCTTCCGGCGGGTCACGCTGCCGCTGATCATGCCCGGCGTGGCCGCGGCGGCCGCGCTCAGCTTCGCGCTCTCCATCGACGACTTCGTGGTCACCCAGTTCAACAGCGGCAACGAGGTGACGTTCCCGCTGTTCATCTACGGCGCGTCGCGCAACGGCGTGCCGGTGCAGGTCAACGTGATCGGCTCGGCGATCTTCGGCATCGCCGTCGGCGGCATGTTCCTGAACCTCGCCTACCAGAACCGCAAGGCGAGGCGCGAGGCCGCCGTCGAACGGCGGATGGTCTCGCAGGCGCAGTCCGCCGAGGCACACCTCGTCTAACGACCGCACCCGGCGCCGCTAGCGCCTCCTGTACCTCAGGTGCGTGACGCCCGGCGCCTCCACCACGCCGGCCGGCTCCAGCTTGACGCCCGGATCGACGTTGGCGAGCAACCGCGTGCCGCCGCCGATGATCACCGGCACGACGGTGATCTGCAGCTCGTCCAGCAACCCGGCGTTCAGGTACTGCTGACCGGTCTGCGCGCCGCCGCCGATGGCGACATCCTGGTCGCCCGCGGCGTCCCGCGCCTGGTGCAGCGCCGATTCGATGCCGTCGGTGACGAAGTGGAACGTCGTGCCGCCCTGCATCTCCACCGGCCCCCGGGGATGGTGCGTCAGCACGAACACCGGGTGATGGAACGGCGGATTCTCGCCCCACCAGCCGTCCCACGGCTGGTCCTCCCACCGCCCCTGGCCGCCGAACATGTTGCGCCCCATGATCGTCGCCCCGACGTTCGCCTGCATCGCCTCCATCACCTGGGTCGATTCGTTCACCTCGCCGCCCTCGAGCCCGTGCGGCTCCCGCCACGCGGCGAGCCCGAGGGCCCACTCGTGCAGCTGCTCCCCGCCCTTGCCCAGCGGGTCGTCCAGGCTCGGATCGGGCCCGGCCGAGTAGCCGTCGAGCGACATGGAGATGTTCATCCTGAGCCGTGACATGCGTCCTCCGATCCGTCGTTGCCAGATAGACCGGCCGGGCGCGTCCGGCTCATCGGTCTGCCGTCAGACGGTCAGCGTGCGGCGCTCGCCGCCGGCGATCACGGTATAGGTTCCCGGCGCGAGGCCGCCGAGGTCGACGCGGGTCGCCTTCAGCATCGCGAGCTCCGGGCACGCGGCGCCGGGATCGTCGCTTCCCTCCACCAACCGCAGGCGAACAGTGCCGTCGCCGACGCCCACGGTCACCGACCGGAGGACGGAGCACGGCGCGATGCCGCTCCACCAGCGGACGACGGCGTACACGGCGCCGTCACGCGTACCGACCCGCAGGCCGGACGGCGAGACGGGGCTGAGCGGCCCGCCACCGGGATGGGGCACGACCCAGGTCGGCGTGAACGGCCGCATCACCCGGCCGTCCGAGTCGGCAGGCCCGCTGATGGGGACGTCGGGGGCGACGGAGTGCGATGACGACCCGGTGGCCGGCCGCGACGTGCCGGTGGTCGAGGCGGCCTGGCCGCAGCCTGCGGCGATCAGGGCGAGCAGGAGGAGGCTGGTGATTGTCTTCATGCCCGGTCAGACGCACGCCGTCGCGTGCCGGTTCCCGAGCGGCCTGACTGCTACCCTCCCCCGTCGTGCGTTTGTTCCACGAGCACGAGCAGGTCGCGATCTGCCATGACCGCGACTCGGGCCTTCGGGCCATCATCGCCGTCCACGACACCACCCTGGGGCCGGGCCTCGGCGGCATCCGCATGTGGACGTACCCGAGCGACGACGCGGCGATGCTCGACGTGCTGCGGCTGTCCGAGGGGATGACGCTACAAGAACTCGCTGGCGGGCCTGCCGCTGGGCGGAGGCAAGACGGTCGTCGTCGGCGATCCGCGCACCGACAAGACACCGGCCAAGTTCGTCGCGCTGGGCGGGTTCATCGAACGCCTGAACGGCTCGTACCTGGCGGCCGAGGACGTCGGCACGACAACGGACGACGCCGAGCTGGTCGCCACCCGCACGCAGCACATCACCGGCCTGCCGGTGGCCCGCGGCGGCTCCGGCGACCCCTCGCCGATGACCGCCTGGGGCGTCGTCTGCGGCATCCACGCCGCACTGGCCGAGGCCCGCGAGGGCGACGGCAGCCTCGAGGGCGTGCACGTGGCGGTGCAGGGCCTGGGCCACGTCGGAGCGGACGTCGCCCGCCACCTGCTGGACGCCGGTGCCCGGGTGACGGTCGCCGACATCTACGCCGACCGGGTCGCGCCGCTGGCCGAGCTGGGCGCCGCGGAGGCGCCGCCGGATGCCGTGCACGCGGTCGAGTGCGACGTCCTCTCGCCGTGCGCGCTGGGCGCCGGGATCAACGGCACCACGCTGCCCGAGCTGCGCTGCCGGATCATCGCCGGCGCGGCCAACAACCAGCTGGCCGACGAGACGATGGGCGACGAGTTGCAGGCCCGCGGCATCCTCTACGCGCCGGACTTCGCGATCAACGCCGGCGGCGTGATCAACATCGGCGAGGAGCTGCGGGGCCCCTACGACCCGGACCGCGCGCGGCGCAGCGTCGAGCGGATCGGCGACACGCTGGCCGCCGTGTTCGAGCGGGCGCGGGAGACCGGCGTCTCCACGCACACCGCCGCGCTGGCGATGGCCCGCGAGCGGATCGACGCCGCCCGCAGCGCATCAGCGAACCGGTAGCACCAGCTCGCAGAACAGGTGCTCGAGCATCGCCGGCGGGTCGTCACACATGCCCGTGTGGATCGGCGAGGGCTGGATCACCGTGCTCGCCGGCGCAGCCAGCCAGTGGAAGCGGCGGCTGCGATCGAACTGCGCGATCGGGCCCCCGGCCGGGTCGCCGGCGGCGATCGCACAGATCGCGTCGAGGTGGGGCCGGATGGCGGCGGGATCGGCGGACGGGGCGAGCGCCGCCAGCCGCGCCTCGTCGAGCTGCACGCGCGCGGCCAGGTACTCGAGCGGCGCGCTGTAGAGCACCACGCCGGCGTTCAGCTGCTCGCCGCGGTCGACCCGCGGCACGACGCGCACGACCACATACTGGAACGGCCGGGCCTCAGGCGGGAGCGAGCCGGGCACGCTCGGCCTCCTCGACGAATGGCCGCGGCGGCTCGAGCCGGCGCAGCAGGTAGCGGACGTAGGTCTCGGCAGGCTCGCCGCCCAGCCAGTCGGCCGGCACGGTGGCCAGCACCTCGCGCAGCAGCTCAGGCGTCACCCGCGGCGCCAGCCGCTCGTCGGCCTCGCCGATCGGGCCGGCGACCGGCAGCAGCACGTGCTCGGCGATCGCCGGGAACGCGCCGCGGGCGTGGGCGTCCGGATCGTCCCAGCTGTGCTGGACGTACAGCGCGGCGCCGTGGTCGATCAGCCACAGCCGGCCGTGCCACATCAGCAGGTTGGGGTTGCGCGGCGAGCGGTCGACGTTGGTCACCAGCCCGTCGAACCAGACGATGTCGGCCGCCAGGCCGGGGTCGATGCCACCGTCGGCGACCGGGCTGTAGGTCAGGGCGCCGGGCAGGAAGTCCATGCCCAGGTTGGTGCCGGCGCTGGCGGCCAGCAGGTCCTGGATCTCGGCGTCAGGTTCGGCGCGGCCGATCGCCGGGTCGAGCTCCAGCAGCACCAGGTCGGGCACCGGCAGCCCCAGCGCGCGGGCCAGCTCGCCGGCGATCAGCTCGGCGGCCAGCGCCTTGCTGCCCTGCCCCGCCCCGCGGAACTTGAGCACGTAGAGGCCGTCGTCCTCGGCCTCGACCAGGCCGGGCAGCGAGCCGCCCTCGCGCAGAGGCGTCACGTACCGGGTGGCGGCCAGGTGCCGCAGCTCGAGCGCCGCCGGTGCCGGCACGGCCTCAGGCGGAAGCTGCCCCGACGCCGTACGCCTGCATGGTGAGGACGATCCGGTCGGATCGCAGGACGCCGTTCGGGTTCAGGCGGTGGCTGGGCAGCAGGCGCGGGTCGTCGCCGCGCCGCTCCTCCTCCACCGTGACGGTCTGCTCGTGGAGGTCGAGGCGGACGAGGTACTCGTACCAGGAGATGTCCCAGACGACGGTGATCCGCACCGGTCTGGGCAGGTCGCAGCCGGCGTCGCCGACGTGCACGATCGGCTCACCCAGGCTGCGCGAAATGGCGACGACGCGCTCGATGTGCTCGCTGCGGTTGAAGGCGTCGAGCGCGATCCGGCGGACGGTGCGCGGGTCGCCCTCGCGGCGGCGCGCCTCGGCCAGGTCGGCGTAGCGCTTGCGCTCGTGGTCGAGCTCCTGCTCGAGCAGGTCGAGCCGGCTCTCCAGCTGACCGATCTGCGAGGTGCGCTGGTCGAGCTCGGCGGCCGCCTGGTGGTGGCGGTGGATCGCCTCACGGCCGGTCGCATCGGCCTGCGCGGCAGCCTCGTCGCTGCGCTTCTTGGCCTCGGCCAGCTGGCGCAGCTCGCGCTCGCGCTTGCGCAGCTCGCCGGTCAGCTCCTTCATCTCCCGCTTGACCGTGCGCAGCTCGCCGGCCTGCTGCTCGGCCTTTGCCAGCGCGGTCCTCACCTGGTCGAGGTCGAATTCGACGCTCTGCAGCTGGCCGCGCAGGCGGTCGATCAGGTTCTCGCGCTCCCGCAGCAGGTGATCCTTGGGCGGGTTCGCGTGGACGGCGACGATCGGCGTGCCGTCGGCCCGCCAGCCGCGCCGCTCGGCGCGGTCGTAGCAGAGCGGGCAGACCTTCTGGAAGCGCTTGGACGCCGGGTCCTGGTATAGCCGCGCCGGCTCCCCCACCAGCAGGTGGCGGCGGCATAAGGCGCAGCTCGCGGTGTTTTCGACCGTCTTAGACACTCCGTCCTCTCGAAGCGCGGACCGCGGATTCTACCCGGACCGGGGAGGGCGCCGCTGGCGGATGTCGAACGGGGGGTGTTCAGCAGCTGGGCGTCGTGCTCTGCATCGCGTCCGCGACGCGGTCGACGCCCGCCTGAACCTCGAGCCGGTAGACGCCTGCGCCGGCCGTGGTCACCTGCACCATGCCGTCAGGCGTGCTGGTCACGCAGGCGGTGCCGAAGGTCATCCGCCAGTACGGGCTGTAACGGACGCGCACGGTGTAGCTGCCGGGCCCGGAGACCTCGAACAGCACCTTCTCGCCGGTCAGCGTGATCAGCTGCGCCTGTTCGTCGGACGGGCCGCTGACGATCGGCGTCGCCGCCGGCAGCTCGTAGAAGCGCCAGTGGCGGGTCTGGCCGACCAGGCGCAGGCCCGAGCGGCCCGATCGCAGTAGCTTGGCCTCGGCGAGCGAGCTGTAGTCGAGTGCGGTGTCCGGCAGCAGCACGAAGCGGACGCCGAGCTGGCGCAGCCACGCCTGGTAGGTGGCGGCGTTCAACTTCGCGTCGTTGTACAGCACCGTGTTCTGCGGAAAGTCGTCCTGGCGGTACCAGCCGCGGGCCAGCGGCGCGATCCGGGCCAGGTAGTAGGCGTCCCAGTGGCCCCAGGTGGAGACCGCCTCGACCCGGTAGCCCTCGACCGGGTGCCGGTCCAGGAAGTGGACGGCCGGGTGCCAGTAGGACGGCTCGCCGGCCTCGCTGTTCCACGCCGAGTAGGCGTTGCGGACGGTCGGGCCGACCTGCACCGCCATCACCACGGCCAGCAGCGGCACCAGCACCAGCTTTCGGCGGCGCTCACCGACGTTCGCCGCCAGCCACAGCAGCGGCATGCCGGCCAGCAGGAACAGCCGGTTGGCATTCGACCCGATCGGGCTCTTCAGCAGGAACGCGACCAGGTTGAGACCGAGGTAGGCGGCGAACAGCATGCGCAGCGAGTGCGCGCGGCGGCTGGCGCCGCAGACGAACAGGCCGGCCAGCCCGAAGCCGAGCATCATCGCCGCGTCCTGCAGGTCGTACGGATACCAGGCGTTCGTCGAGAACGCGCGCTGCATGAACACGCCCGTCAGGAACACACCGACCACCGCCCCGAAGGCGACCGGGTTGGCGCGCAGCACGGCGAGCGGCCGGGCCTGGCCGAGCAGGATGCCCGCCAGGACGGCGACCAGCAGGGCGAAGGCCAGCGGCGAGAAGCCCAGCGTCGCGAACACGGCCAGCGCGAACGGGATCCGGCGGCCGCGGCCGTACTGGAGCAGCCCCAATGCCACCGCGGCGCAGGCGGCGCCGGTCAGGAACGGGTAGATCCCCGACACCATGGCGATCACCGGCGCCGTCGCGGCGAACGCCACGCTGGGCCCACGCGCGGCCGGGCGGCCGAAGGCGCGCTGGCTGATCAGCGCGAAGCTGCCGCAGAGCAGCGCGGCCGAGACCACCAGCACCGCGACCTGGCCGAACCAGGCGGCCAACGGGTAGTAGAAGACGCTGTAGGTGACGAACTCGTAGCGGCCGGCGTACCAGTAGTTGTTCCACAGCTCGAAGCCGGCGTGGCGGTAGAGCCAGGTCTGGAACAGATGCGACGGCGCGTCGCCGCTGGGCGTCATCCCCAGGCCCATGGCAAGGGTGATCGACGTCGCGATTGCGGCGCAGGTCAAGGGGAGCGCCATTCGGCGCAGGCGGATGCGAGCCGTCAGGGACACGGGTTGGACGAACCATACCCAGCTTCGCCGTCGGGCATGTCCCGCCTCCCAGGCCGCTAGAATCGGCCGCGCGGGGCGTTAGCTCAGCTGGGAGAGCACCAGCTTTGCAAGCTGGGGGTCACCGGTTCGATCCCGGTACGCTCCACTCGCCGCAACGCCGCTTCCAGACCGAGATCAGTGACCTGGAGCGGCTTGTCGGAGACGGCGCGGAGCCTCCCGAGTGCAACATGGGTGCAACCCCTGCTCCTCTAGGTCGTGCCGCGCCGCCCAGATTGCGTGGTCCATCGGCGTGCGCGGTGCAAGCTGCGCCTCCTTCGTACAGATCGGTGTAGCGGGCGGTGGTCGTCGCCCTGGAATGCCCGGTCGCCGCCATCAACCGCCGGGTACGTCGCGCCCTCGTGGAAGCGCCGGTTGGTATCCGGATTCGTTCAGGTTGTGTATCCCGGTGTGGTCGTCCATCCAGCCCTGGTTGTGGTGGTACCAGGTGGAGTTGCGCAGTTGCCTGGAGGCGGTTCGCTGCGCTAGGACGGGCAGGTCTTGCCCTGGCAGTGCTGGAGCGCAGCGATCCGCGCGTGTAGGGCGGCGACGTTCGGCTCGTTCCCCGGGATCCCGTCGCGTAGTGTGTTCCTCAGCTGCCAGGGATCGTGGACGACGCCCGCGGTTCACGCGGCCTGATCCGCAGCGGGTCATGGTTAGCGTGGCGGTCCCCTGAATGGTGCGCACGCATGCCGCTCAACAGTCCGCTGCGCGAGGCTCAGTCTCCGGGCGGGATAGCTCCGCGCTGGTGGGCGGGGTCGACGACGACGTGCGTGATCAAGAGCGGATCGAAACGCTCGCGCGCCTTGTGGACGACGTTTCGTTCGAGCCATGTTGACTGTTCCGGCGGGTGGGTGGCGATGACGATCTCATCCGCGGGGAACTCACGCAGCGCGTCCTCGATCGCCACAAGTGGGTTCGTGTCGCCAACCCGGCCTAAGGCGTGAACCTGATGCTGTTCCAGTTCGGTGCGAAGCGTGTCTACCCGCTCTGTGGCCTGCTCCCGCTCCTGGTCCAGGTCGGAGGCGAGGTAGTGGAGGCGGCTCTTGGTCAGCGCGGGGGCCACGATCAGCACCTCGGACGGGATGCGACCCGCCCGGTAGCCGACCTCGTTGCACAGTCCACTGCCTTGGCATGACTCGTTTGCGACCACGAGGATCCGGTGGGGCTGGGGCGTGGAAGCCTCGAGCGTGTCGAGAGCGGCGGCGAGCTGCGCCCAGCGTTGCTCCTTGCAGGTGCGGATTCGTGCGAACCGTTCAGCCGTGTCGCGTTCCCCTGCGTCCCGCGCCTGCTGCTCGAACAGGTGGTAGGTCTCCGTCGCTCCTCGGGCTTCGGACTGGAGCACGGCGCGTACGTCCGCTTCGGACACTGAGGTCTCCCCGCCTGAGACGAGATCGTCGAGTGCCTCCGCGTCCGCGAGCGACTCGAACAGCTCGGCCAGCTCGGCCTGCCCGCCAGCGCGTGCCTTCCGCGCGAGGAGTGTGTAGCGGCCGAAGGCGAATGCCTCGTCGCGCATGGCGGACTCGAGGTTCTGATCTGTGGTGGGGTTCATGCATCCTCCAATCTAGGACTCCAGCGTATGCCCAGACGCCGGGTGCGGACGTCGGGGCAAAGACTCAAAGTCGCCTTCGGCAGACCCGCAAGATCTGACGACGGTGCGGTGAACCAGTCACCCGCCGACAGCGTTCGGTGGAGGGTTACCTCCCGATGGCCGCTCGAGAGCGTCTCGTCGCTGCTGGTACTCATCGACGTCGATCTCGCCGCACGCCAACCGGTCATCGAGCAGCTCGCGCGCACTCCTTGCCGGCGGCGGCGTGTGAGGTGTATCCGATCGAAGCGACCACCGCGCAACTGCCCACACAGCGACCCCCACGACCACGACGAGCACCAGCATCCAGGCACCCATCAGCGCCCAGTCGATGCCATCCATGTGATCGCCATACATGAACCCAGTCTCGGTTGTCATCGCTCACGCGGCCGCGGGTTGATCGGCGGGCGGTTCTGCCTCGCGAGCTCCACGTTCGCCACCCTCACCGCGGACTTCAACGTGCGCCGGTTCACGTTCTGCCGCGTCTGCTGGGTGCTGCTTCGTCGTGAAGACGAAAGCGGACAAGCGTCCGCCGACCGCTTGGGGGAGAGAGGAGGCGGTCGGCGGACGCGGTGAGCTGGCTGTGGTTAGAAGGTGCCCCTGAGGATCAGGCTGCCGCCCGCCGTGCGGACGGTGACGGTGGAGCCGCGGACGATCTTGGGGACCTTCTGGCCCAGTTCGGTGTTGTGGGTGATCTGCGCCTTGCCGAGGCTGGTGACTGTGGCGGTGCCGTACTTCGCCCCGTTGGCGTAGAACACGACCTGCTTGCCGGCGAGGGCTTTCAGGTGTTCTGCCTCGATCTGGAGCTCGCGCTGGCCTGGCTGTGACTGGTACTGGGCCTGGCCGGTAGCCGTGGGGTAGCTGGCGGAGTGGTGGAGGGTGATCTGCCAGTTCACGGCTGCCAGTGCGGGTGCCGCGATTGCGAGGAGCATCACCGCGGCGAGGATAGGTGTTGCGAGTGAGATCTTGCGTTTCATGACGGCCCTCCCGGGTCGAAGTCGCGTTTTCCGCCATCCTAGGACCGTGACTTCCAGCGACTGGCGAGGAGATCTCCCGGATTCGTCGAGGATTGGTGTCGGATCGCGTCGTCGGGCAGTGTGTGTGGCACGATCTGGGTATGAGAGTGCTGGTTGTCGAGGATGAGGACGCCATCGCCGTGCCGCTGCAGGAGGGGTTGGAGCGGGAGGGCTTTGAGGTGGAACGAGCGGCGACCGGCCAGGCCGCACTCGATGCCGCGCAGGTGGACATCGTGCTGCTCGATCTGCGACTTCCCGACATCGACGGCCTCGACGTGTGCAGGCAGCTCCGCGCGCGCTCGGATGTGCCGATCATCATCGTCAGCGCGCGCGGTGAGGAGGCCGACCGAGTGGTCGGCCTCGAGCTCGGCGCTGACGACTACGTGGTGAAGCCGTTTGGCCTGCGCGAGGTGGTGGCGCGGATCCGAGCGGTTGCCCGGCGCGGCCGGGGGCGACCGGACGGGCGAGGTGGGATCGTGATCGGCCCGCTGGTCGTCGACGTCAGTGGTCACCGGGTGGTGCTCGATGGCGAGCCGCTCGAGCTGACTCCCAAGGAGTTTGACCTGCTCGTCCTGCTGGCGTCCGAGCCTGACGTGGCGGTGACCCGACAGCGTGTGATGGCCGAGGTCTGGAACACGACCTGGTTTGGGTCGACCAAGGCACTTGACGTGCACGTGGCCTCGCTTCGGCGCAAGCTCGGTGATCCAGGGTGGATCGAGACCGTCCGCGGCATCGGCTTTCGCCTCCACCCACCGGAATGACCCGCCGGCTGCTCGCGACCTACATCGGCATCACCGCAATCGTGATCGCGGCGCTGGGCGTGCCGCTCGCACTCGCCTACCAGCACGACGTCCAGCACGACCGAACGCTCGAGGTGCAGGCCGGCACCGCGGCACTGGCAACCCTCGTGGATGATGCGGCCGAGGGCTCGGTCAGCGTCACAGCCCCCGTCCTCGCTGCCAAGTACGCCCAGCAGCTGCAGGCGCGGATGATCGTGTTGGACCCCGAGGCGGGTGTCCTCGCCGATTCTGGCGGTGGCCCGATCTCGCAGTTCATGCCCGCCGTCCGCAATGCGAAGCCAGGACAGATCACCACCGGCAGCGTCGCCGGTCGGCTCTACGTGATCGCCCACACGGTCGGTGGCGGCCACGTGCTGGCGATCTACCCCGAGGTCGGCATCGACGGCGCCGTGCGTCACTACTGGCTGCTGATCGGCCTGTTTGCCGGCGGAGCACTGGTCGTGGCCACAGCGGTCGGGCTGCTGCTCGCGCGCAGCGTGTCACGGCCGCTGCGCACGCTCGAGCGCGCGACGGTGGCGGCCGGGGAAGGACACCTCAGCGCGGTGCCGGAGACCGGGCCACCGGAGGTGCGCTCGCTTGCCCGGAGCTTCAACGAGGCGACCAGGCGGCTGAACCGCCTCCTCGACGCGCAGGCCACATGGGTATCCGACGCGTCCCACGAACTGCGAACACCACTAGCGGCCATGCGCCTGCGGCTCGAGAACGCGCACAGCGGACCCACCAGCGACGACGACATCGCCGCAGCGCTGGCGGACGTCGACCGCCTGACCCGACTCACCGACGACCTGCTCGCGCTCAGCCGCCTCGACTCCGCGACCAGTGCGCCGATAACCGTCGACGTCGAGCAGGTCGTTGCCGACCGGATCGCGCTCTGGATGCCGCTCGCCGCGGAGGAGAGCATCACTCTCAGGTCCGAGGTCGAGGGCCGTCCGTTCGCGGCCACCCGTGAGGGCACGGTCGAGCAGGCGCTCGACAACCTGTTGGCAAACGCGTTCGAGGTCTCCCCCGCCCACTCGTCCATCACGATCTCGGCCGCCATCGACGGCGACCGCATCGAGCTCCATGTGATCGACGAGGGGCGGGGCCTGACCATGGACGAGCGTGCCCGCGCCTTCGACCGCTTCTGGCGCGGCAGCGCCGCGCGGCCCGGTGAGGGATCCGGGCTCGGACTCGCCATCGTCCGCAGCCTCGTCGAACGCGACAACGGCACCGTCGAGCTGCAACCGGCAACCGGCGGCGGCATCGACGCCGTGATACGGCTCCCACCAGCCGGCCCCGCACCGGTCCCCAACGGCTGAGCCAGCGGCGCCGAAGCGGACTCCTGCCCAAAGCCTGGGGATTCCCTCGACAGTCCCTAACCCGCGCCTCGGTACGGTGCCTCCACACCCAACAACCACCACCAGGAGGCCATCATGAACCGCAACATGATCATCGCCGGCATCGCCACTCTCGCCCTCGCCGCCCCCGCCGGCGCCCTCGCCGCAGGCTCATCCCACTCGGCGGATAAGAGCAGCCCCGACAAGCACAGCAAGACCGAGCAGCGCGACTCACAGTCCTCCCGCGATCACAACGGCAGCCGCAGCGAGCGGTCTTCAAACGACAAAACCGCGAACAACCGAAGCGAGTCGTCCTCGAGGGACAAATCCGTCGGCTCCAACCCGAGCGACTCCTCCTCGAAGGACAAGTCCGGTTCTAACCCGAACGACTCCTCGTCGAACGACAATTCCGCGGGCTCCAACTCGAGCGAATCCTCGTCGAAGGACACGTCCGGCTCCAACTCGAGCGAATCCTCGTCGAACGACACGTCCGGCTCCAACTCGGCCAGCGACAAGTCGACCAGCGGCGAGGACGCCCACCAGAAGGGCGACAGCTCCCCCGACCAGCACAGCTTCGACGATCAGTCCACGAACGACCGCTGATACCAGCACCGAACTCCCCACTCCGCGCCCGCCGGCCCGTCGTGTCCATCCCCGGCGGGCCGGTTTGCGTCGACCCTTGCGCACCAAGGAACCAGCCGCATACATACCGAGCAGTCGCCGGATGCTCGCGCCGGTCTCTTGTGCCCTGACCGTCGGTGCGTAAGGGTACGGTCACCCGTCGGGGTGTTCCCGGATGCGTAACCGGTCGCGCGTGGGGAAGATTGCGAGAACGTGTCGTTTTTCGTGTTGATCCTGAGGAATCTGTTTCGGCAGCGGACTCGCACCGTGTTGACGGTTGTGGGGATCGCCGTCGGGATCACGACCGTTGTCGCTCTGGGTGCGGTGACGGAGGGGATGAAGCAAACGTCGGGTGAGATCATCCATACGGGTGGGGCGGATTTCATGGTCGCCCAGAACGGGGCGAGTGATTTCAGTTTCAGCACGGTGCAGCAAGCGGAGTGGGATCGGGTTGCCGCGTATCCGGGAGTCGGCGAGGCGATCGGTGTGCTGTTCAACTTCACGTCGGTGCCGGGCAATCCGTTGTTCCCTGAGATGGGGGTGCGTCCCGATCAGCTGCCTGCCGTGGTGGGCCGGCCGGTTGAGGGACGACTGCTCTCGTCGAAGCCTGATGAGGTTGTGCTGGGTGTGACGGCGGCTCGCGATCTCCAGGTTGGGGTTGGTGATGTGGTCTTGATTGGCCGAGAGCACCTGCGTGTGGTCGGGGTGTTCAGGGCCGAGGGTACGTTCGAGAACAGTGGGGCGTATCTGCCGCTGGCGACGGTGCAGCGGATCGCCTCCAAGCCGGGTGTCGTCTCGGCGGTCTATGTCGGCGTGTCTGCGGGTGCCGAACCGGCGGTCGTCGCGGCATCGATCGAGCGGGACGAGCCCACGCTGGCGACCGTCTCGTCGGTGTCGGAGTACGGCAAGGTCGACCAGGGGATCACGCTGTTGAACGCGGTTGAGCTGGCGATCTCGTTGCTGGCGGTTGGGATCGGCGCGATCGGAGTCACCAACACGATGATCATGTCGGTCTTCGAGCGCACGCGAGAGATCGGCATTCTGCGCGCGGTTGGTTGGAGCCGGCGACGGATCCTGGTCACCGTGCTAGGCGAGGGCATCGCGCTGTGCCTGGTGGCCGCGGTTGTGGGCATGGCGTTGGGCGCGGCCGCCGCTCAGGCGATCATGCTGGTCCCGTCCATCTCGAACTTTCTGTCCCCCGTGTACACGCCCGCCCTGTTTGCCCGGGCGGCGGCGATCGGGATCGTGGTCGGCGTTCTCGGCGCCGCATACCCGGCCGTTCGCGCCATCAAGCTGACTCCCATGGAGGCACTGCGTCATGAGTGACCATGCGGCGGCCCCAGCGATTCTGGTGAAGGGCGTTGAGAAGTCCTACGAAGACGGGCGGATCCGCGCTCTGACCGGGATGGACATGACCGTCGAGACGGGCGAGTGGGTGTCGATCATCGGGCCATCGGGCTGTGGGAAGTCGACCCTGCTACATCTCATCGCCGCGCTCGACCGTGTCGACGCAGGCCACATCCACGTGCTCGGCAACGACCTCGACCAGCTAGACGACGCCGGGACGTACCGGCGTCGCACGATGGGGCTGGTCTTCCAGCTCCACAACCTGCTCCCGTCGCTCTCAGCAGTCGAGAACGTGGAGGTACCGATGTTCGGAACCGGCCGGCATCGACGCGAGCGGCGCGAGCGTTCGTTGGCACTGCTGGAGCAGGTCGGCCTTCCCGACCGCGCCGGCAACCGCCCCGCGGAGCTCTCCGGCGGCGAGCGCCAACGGGTCGCGATCGCGCGCGCGCTGGCCAACGATCCGCGAGTGCTGCTCGCCGACGAGCCGACCGGCAGCCTCGACTCCAGCGCCGGGAAGCGGATCCTCGAGCTGATCGCACGACTCCGCCAACAGCGAGAACTCACCGTCGTGATGGTGACCCACGACCTCTCGGTGGCCGGACGAGCCGACCGCACCATCAGCATGCTCGACGGTCGCCTGGCTGATGCTCCCACGCCAACAAGCACGGAGCTGAGCGAGGTGTCCATCGATGTCGGGGTCTGACCGGTCGCCGCTCCGCCGCTGGCTGGTGAGGATCGGCGTCGCTCTGGCGGCTGGTCTCGTGCTGATCCAGCTGATCCCCTACGGGCACAGCCACACGAACCCAGCCACGACGAAGGAACCGGCATGGGACTCGCCGCAGACGCGGTCGCTCTTCATGGCGTCCTGCGGCGATTGCCACTCAAACCGGACGTCATGGCCGTGGTACACGAACATCGCGCCCGTCTCGTGGCTCACCCAACGAGACGTCGACGGTGGACGCGCCGCCTTCAACGTCTCCAACTGGGACCAGCCACAGGACGTCAGCGCCCAGGACATCGCCGAGACCATCCGAGACGGCAGCATGCCGCCCTGGTTCTACACGCCGCTACACCCGGCCGCGAAGCTCTCAAACAGCGAACAGCAGCGGCTTATCGCAGGCATGACCCGCACCCTGGCCGCCTCGCCACCCCTTGGCGGCGGCTAGCGCCGCCGGCCGCTCGAACACCCGGGTCGCGCCCGCCAAGAAGATGCAGGCGCGCCTGGCCGGGCAAGCCGCTCTTCAACGACTGGGTCGCGGGGCGGACTCAGGCCGTCCGCTCCGATATTGCGGATCGGCAAGCCGGGCTGCAGCGAGGGGTGCGCTCTCCTCTCGCGGGAGGTGGTATGCCGCGTGTTCGGGCGTCTCATCGTCGGGGACGACCAGCGATTCTCGATGCCGGCAGTACGCGAACCGTGATAGTGCTTGGTGTCGACGGCACCCAGCGCACCCGCGGGCAAGCACTCGAGCAAGGAGACGCGATGTCGGACACCCCCAGGAAGTTCACGGTCGATGATGCCCGCCGGATCGGTGAGCAGATCGGCATCGATTGGACGACCTCGCCCTTCGATCCGGAGCAGTTCCGGCTCGGCCTGGCTGTCGAACTGGAGCACGGCAGCCGCGATCCCGAAACGAACGTGACCGGCGATGACGAGGTTGCGACCGGCAAGATCGCCTGGGCACACCTGAAGGAGATCGCCGACTACTACACGCGCCTGAACGCGATGGAGGCGGCGGCCGAGGCGGAAGCAACAGGCCAGCCTCCCGTCCAGTGAGGGCCGCGGATCTTCTGATCGGGCGCTGACATCAACGCTCACGCCGCCTGTGCTCCTGGCAAGTAGGTCGAGGTCTACCTGGATGGAGATGAGTGAGAGCACTGAACCCGATCACGCCCCGGCGGCGGTAGATCTGTTCTGGTTGCCGCTCGGCGCGGGCGGATACTCAGTCCGGCTCAACGGCCGGGTCTTCGAGGCTGTTGCGGCCCGTGTTCAGCACCGCTCCGCACGGGATCTGTACCACGCGGCTCTCGAGTTGAGGCTTCCATCTCGTGGGCGGTTCGTGGTCGAGCAGGCGCCCATCCCGGACGCGCACGGCGAGCGACGCGGAGTCGTAGTTGAAGGCCCCGTCGGGGCTCGATGGGCTGGACGACTGCGCCTGTTCCGGTACGAAGTTCGCCGCTGGCACGAGGGCGTGATCCCCG
Organism: uncultured Actinomycetes bacterium; assembly: GCA_963720885.1. Taxonomy (GTDB): domain Bacteria; phylum Actinomycetota; class Thermoleophilia; order Gaiellales; family JAICJC01; genus DATLLN01. The sequence continues at coordinate 1,153,576 of CAVRGW010000005.1, forward strand.
ACATAGCGGAGGCCGTAGACAGTCCGCAGAGGCTCACCACCGATCCCGTTGTCGCACAAACGATCTGGGACGACCTGCCGAAGCTTCCGACGCCCGTCTGGGGCCGCGACGAGCTCCGCACCGGCGAGATGTGGAACTCGAACTCGATCATCTCGTGGTTGATCACGCGGAGCGGTCTCCAGGTTGAGTCGATCCGACCGCCGGCCGGTGGACGAGCTCCCGGATGGCACGCAGGCATCGTTGTTGCGCGTCGCGACAGATCGACTCCCGCCTAAGACGCGCGGCGCTTCAGCGGCAGCCGCCCCTCGGCGACGAGGCCGAGGCGCTGCTCCGACGAGCCGCCCTCCTTGCTTGTCCGGCTGGCTGCCGGGGACGTGGTTGGGCCAAGCTTCCTGGCGTCCGCCGGCCGGCACCGATCCGGGGGGCCGTGGGCTGCCGCTGGCCGGGCGCTGCCACGTCGTCGGCGTGCGCGCCGGAGTGGAGGCTCCAGTCCACTCCGGCGCGCGGCCGGCCGACCGTATCGACAGATCCCGAGTCGGTCGGAAATCGGCGCTATCAAGAGCACCCGGGGGGACTAGGGGAGGCTGCTCCTTCCGCGTCGACCCTAGTATCCCGTCAGCACATGAGCCAGTTCTGAACGTGGAGTGAGGAGTTTCTCAGGCGCCCAAGCCGGTGTAACCGTCACCGGACGGTTCCCTTGTCAGTTCGACCGCTCAAAGCACTAAGCGGGACCGAGGCGGCAACAAGCGGGGCGCGCACAGAGAACTCAACCCACTCTGCTGGGGCTATCCCAGCGCGGGTCATAGCCAAACCAGCATCGGAACGTTGGGCACTAACCACCTCCCAGTGCCCAAACCCAGCCGAAACCACCCATACTCGGGAGCCCGCTCCAGCAGCGGGCTTCCGCGTCTCCGGGCCAATCGCTCGGAGACGGGAAATCAGCCGCGTGGCCACCTTTGGCCACTTTCAGCAGGGACAACCACGCGCCCCCGTCAAGCGGGAGACGGGAACCCGGGTGCCTTGGCGTTAGCGTCGGATGTTGGACAGGCGCTCTCGCTGGGTGTAGAGAACGATCGCGACGACGACGATAAGAAGGATCCAGAGCATGTAGGCCTCCAGCCGGGACGGTGTAACGACCGGTGTCGTTGGTCAGGCGGGGCGCGGAAGGCTTCTGGGTCGCGCTTAGCTGGATAGTAGCGTGGCTGGTGCTTTCCCCTCAGGCAATTGGCGCCCGAAAACGGCGACACGGGGAGCGCGAAGGGTCGAGCCGGTCCCGTCTCCAGAGATCGACCGTGTAGAGTGGGTGCAGTTGTGAAGACACGATCAGGCAACCGCAGCTGGACGATGGGTGGCTACTCGGATGCCTGGGCCGCAAAGTCACGTCGCATCGAACCGGCGATGCCGGGACGCTGCACACGCTGCGGTACGCATCTCTCGATCTACCGGAACGTCGGAGAAACGCAGTGCGCGCCGTGCGAGTCGGCTCGCAGCCACGTCGCCAGCTAGCGTGACGCACAGCCTCAACGGTGAAGCGCGGCCAGATGCGGCGTCAGGACGTGTAGGTGAGTGCGCTGGTCGTGGGGACGGGGAACTCCGCCGGCCGGGCCCGCGAGCGACTCATCAGTGACCTTCCTCAGCGTAGAAGGAGTCGTCAACCCGCCTGATGCTCTCGGCGCAACGCCTCGATCTGCCGCCGGTCCCGCTTTGTCGGTCGCCGGCCGTTGGCATCGGCGCCACGAGGGTGTGACAGCCGCCGCTCGTCGGCAGCTCGCTCCCGCTCGTCGACCGACTCGGCCGTCTCCCGATACAGCGCCGTGGCTACTCGGGCCGAACCCCGCTTGTCCGCGACTCCGCGAACGATGACAGTCCGGCGCGTGTCGCTGAGTCGTACCTCGACGATGTCGGCTGTGCGGACGTCCTTGGCGGGCTTCACTCGCTCGCCGTTCATCCGCACCCGGCCGCCGAGGACGGCCGCCGTTGCCGCGGACCGGGTCTTGAAGAACCGTGCCGCCCAGAGCCACTTGTCGATACGGACAGTCTCCGCCACGGAACCGAAATGCTCTCACGAATGACCGAGGGAAGAGCGGCTGATGGCCTTGACTAGTGCAACTCCGAGTGCGTGGCCAGGGTGTATGACCGGCCAACGGCGATTGAATAGTCGATCCGGTTGCAGAGGCGGTGGGCAAGCACGGCGTTGTCGACGGTTCTCTGGCCACCCTCTCGTTTCGCGCGCGGGAAATGTTCGTGAGTCGGCGACCAGTCGGTGTTGTTTTCGGCCCGCTCGAAATGACAGGCACCACCCAGCTCTTCGGGACAGAAGCACTCGGGCATCTTGCACGCCACCTGCGTGATATACCCGAGCTCTGCGGCCGTGATCAGTATGCCCTTGACGCCCAGGCCCTGAGCTTCCTGGCCGCTTCTGCACCTCGTGCAGGGTCCGGCAGTGGTCGAGGCACGCGAAGAGTCTATCGACCCCCCAACGTTCCCCCTACGGTTTCGGTCAGTCGCCGAGCCGGCGCTCGATCAGCTGGTTCAGCTGGCGAGCGAGGAGCGTTGTCAGCACGGCAACGCCGATGTAGGCGGCCCACTGCTTCTTGGTCACGACGTTGCGATCGGACTTGGTCTTGCGCGCACGCATCGTGCCCGTCACGGCGGGCTTGACCACCAGGTTGGCGATATCAGCTGCACTCATCAGTTCTGCCTCCGTCGAGATCGACACGATTGGATTCACATGCCCGGCGCACCGCGCGAGCGAAACACGCGGGCCCGCCGCGACCCCGCGCACGAAGGCGCGAGGTCGCGACCTGTCGCCGCTCCGTCTAGAGGTGGCGACCGGGTCTTCCTTCCCCGCCAGATGCACGGCGTCGTTGGTGCGCCGGGGCGGCTAGCCGTCGTCGAGCTTCTCGGTGACGTACTCCGCGGCCTCGCCGGTCTTCTCGACGACGAGGTACAGCCGAGTCCGCAAGACCACGATCTCGATCTCGGCGACCTGGTGCCCGGGCTTCACGATGAACTGGGTCTGCTTCGCGCGCACGGTTTCGAACTCGTGCGCCGAGATCGGGACCCGCTCGGCGCAGTCGCGATCGGAGCACTCGCAGTAGAACTCGATCGGCCCGGAGCCGCGACCCTGCCGCTCGGCCGTGTCATCGATGCGATCATTGGCTTTGCGGAACAGCACCTCGTTCATCGCAAGCCGCTCCTCCCGCGAACGCATGGCGCGATCGTACCCTGGCACCGGGCTCGCCGGCGGCCTCAGAGCGTGCGGGACGACCAGAGCAGCGCCGCCAGCACCACGCTGGTCACGGACACCACCAGGCCGATGATCCACGCCGCCACGTCCTGGGTGCCGAGAATGGCGGCGATCGCCACGGAGATGCCGACGATGCCGCAGGTCGCGACGAGACGTACGGCGGCCGACTCGGCCCCACGCCGCGGCCGGTGCCGCCTGTTGAGGAACGGCACGGCCGGTGCGTCGAGGTCAGGCGAGTGATCGGCCGGCGCCTCGAGATCAGGCGGCCGATCGGCGGTCGCGTCGAGCGGGTCATCGGGCGAGGGTGCGTCGGTCACGGAGTCTCAGTGCCCCATTGTACGCGCCGCGAACCCTCCCGCTTGCGCGAGGTCCGCGGTCAGGAGGCGCGCGCCGTGCGCGCGGGCTGGAGCAGGGCGAGGATCTCCTCGCGGCTCATCTGCGCGAGCCGCCGCTCCGGGACGCCCCGCGTGGCGGCCATCGTATAGAGCGGCTGGCGGGGAAGACCCTCCAGATCCTCACCCAGCCATCGCCCGGCATCGGTCGCCGGATCGCCGTCACGCATCTCCGGAACCGGCGGAGAGGGCTGCGCCATCGGAGGCGGATCCGGCGGACGCCGGACGGTTGCGGCCACGGCGGTGGTCGCGAGAGCGACGGCTGAGGTGATCGTTGGGCGACGAATCATGGTCTGGCGGCTCGCTGTACCCACCGGTGACGGCGGCCAAACCGTTCTTGAATTTCGAACCAGACGCCTCGGTTCGGCGTCATAGCGGGTGAGATGACCGTGCGGTCGCTGTCGATGGCGCTTGCGGGTGTCCTGCTCGTCTGCCCCGGATGTCTGGGCGGATCGACGACGCCCTCGACCTCATCGAGCGACGCCGTGCCCGCGCGGCTGGTCACGTTCGCCGATCGCGGGCTGTCATTCAGCTACCCCGCCTCGTGGCGCCGCTACAGGTGGCAGTTCACGACCAGCTTCTCCGACGCCATCGTGCGCCCGCGCCGTGCTACGGCTGCGGTCGGCCGACGTCGCGTCACGAATCCTGAGGATCGGCCGTCGCGGGCTAGCATCAGCGGGCGCCCGGCGCGCCGCGCAACCTCGCCATGAACCTCGCCGATCAGCTCGTCGCACGGATCGACTGGATCGACGGTCACGCCAACGTCTGGCGGGCGTTCTCTGACCCGGCGCTCTTCCGGCACCTGATCGCGGCGCTCGCGGACCCCTTCCGCGACACTGGGATCACCCACGTCGCCGGCATCGAGGCACGCGGTTTCATCCTCGGCGCGGCCGTCGCCGCCGACCTCGGCATCGGCTTCGTCGCGATTCGCAAGGACGGCGGCCTGCTCCCCGGCCCCAAGCACGCGGGCACGACGCCGCCGGACTACCGCGGCAACGCGACCCGCCTGCGCCTCCAGCAGGATGCGCTGTCGCCGGCCGACACCGTTCTGCTGGTCGACGACTGGTTCGAGACCGGCAGCCAGGCTCTGACCGCCGTCTCGCTGATCGAGCGGACGGGCGCGCACTACGCCGGCGCCAGCATCATCGTCGACCAGCTCCGACCCACCGCCCGCCGACGGCTCGAGCCGGTGCGTGCCGTGCTTCGCCACGACCAGCTACGGCCGGCGAGCTGACGACCGCTCAGCCGGGACAGGCGACGTCGGCAGGGGCAATCAACGCGAGCAGCGCGAATCGGTGGAGCACACCCACACCGTGCCCTCAACGAGGGGTACGCGCATCCCTCGGCTGGGCGGTAACCCCCGGGTCCGCTCAGACCACGGTGAGGGCGATCGCGACAACGGCGAGCGCGCTTACGGCGCCCACCCATCGGTCCACCGCTCCCGGCGTGATGATCCGGGTCGAGATCTCGCCGGGGTCGCCGCCCCGGTCGACCAGCACGGCACCGGCAACGGCGAGCAGCGAGCGGCCCAGCCCGAAGCCGATCCCCAGGGCGAGCGCGGCCCGCCAGCCGGCGGCGGCGCTGAGCGCGAGCAACGCGTAGACCAGCGGCGTGGTCAGGTGGGTGATCACGCCGACGCCGAGCAGGTAGCCGAAGTACACGCGCCCGACGCGGGTCGACATCGCCCACTCCCGGTTCGCCTGGACGCCCGAGCGATCGAACGGAAACCCGGTGCGCCCGCTCAGATGCCAGACCAGCGCCAGGGCCGCCAGCACCGCCGCCGCGACCGCCCACCACCAGCCGTCGAGCAGCCCGCCGATCCCCGCGGCGATCAGCGCGATCGTCGCCCCACCCGCGCAGGCGCCGGTTGTGAAGGCGCCTGCGGCTCGTACTCGGGTGAGAGGGTCACGCCCTCCCGACGCGATCAGGTACGCGTTTGCCGCTCAGCCAGAGCGGCTGTCCAGCAGCCCGACGACGATGCCGAAGCCCGCCGCCGCGACCAGCTCGATCACCGGGCGGCTCCGGCCAGCCGGCTCCATGAGGTCTCAGGATCTCCGGTGTCGAGAGCCATCACCCCGGTGGCGACGGCATCCGGCGCGAGCCGGCAGCCACCGATCACGGTCTGCGTCGTCTTGTAGCTGATGCAGATGTGACCCGACTTCTCGCAACCCGACGTCTTGCAATCGCAGCAGGTGGTCTGGACCCGCACGAGGCCGTTGGACGTGCACTTCTTGGTCGTGCACGTCCAGCAGCCGGTGCCGCTCCACGTCGCGGCCCGGCCCAGGCAGTGCTTGCCGTCGTTCTTGCAGGTCGCGCCGGTGCCGCAGCGGCAGGCGGCCGGCCGGCTGCTGACGTTGCAGCACTGGCCGTTCCCGCATCCGCGCGGGCAGCCGAGGCCGGTCGGGCTCTCGCAGTGGCTGGCGTAGCCGAACGCCTCGGTCGGCGAAACCAGCTTGCCGGCGGCGGCGAAGGCAACGCCGGCGAAGGTCGCGTTGGCGGCTCGGCGGAGGAAGTGGCGGCGGTTGACGGCCACGGCGAGCCTGGTGCTGAGTCCACGAACCTGATCGGTCACGGCGCTGCGCCCCTTTCGACGGTGATGACACGAGGCGCGGGCAGCGCCTCGGCGAGCTGGTCTTCGACATCTCGACGGGAGTTGATCAATCGCTTGGACACGATCACGCCGTCGGCGGCCACGAGGAACGCGAATGGCACCGCGGACACGTCCCACTGCTCGTGTGCCGCGTCGTCGGGCACGGTGCCGACCGTCCACCCGGGCGCGTCGTCCACGGGCCGGTCGCGCCGCGGCTTGGCGCTGCCGTCCACCCAGGCGAACTCGACGCCCTGCCACTGCTCGGGCAGCGTCTGCAGCTCCCCGGCGAGGTCGACGCAGATCGAGCAACTGGGCAGCGCGAACACCATCAGCCGCGCGCGCAGGCCGTTCGGCGCGCCGCCCCACGTCAGGCCGTGCTCGGCGCCGTCCAGCCCCTCGAGGGCGACGGCCGGCGCGCGGCTACCGACGTCCAGGCCCTGCATCGAGACCTGGGTGTGCGGCGCCAGGTAGCTCATCCCGAACTGGCGGTAGAGCAGCAGCACCAGTCCAAGCAACCCGGCGACCAGGATCCAGAGCAGGACGTACGACACCCAGAATGCGTCGCTCATGCCCGTTGCACCAGCCGCCGGTGGATGGTCGCGATGGAGACGATCAGCGGGAGCTCGACAACGACCAGACCGAGCAGCACGCCCGCGGTCACCGGCGCCAGCAGGTCGCGGGCGGCGATCTCGGACGGCCCCAGCAGCGCCACCGCGGCCACGACCAGGACGACGGCGTTGCGGGTCAGCGTGAGCCGCCTCGCCACGGCCGGCTCGGGCACGAAGCTCATCGTCCAGCAGCCGCACTCGGCCAACCCCGGCGCCGCCGCGATCCGCAGCGTGAATGCGCCGACGACCAGCAGCGCGAGCGCCGGGCCGATCCAGGTGCCAGCCATGACCAGGCCGGCGGTCAGCAGCTCGAGGCCGGCAACCACCCACAGCGCCGGGCCGGCGGCGCCGGCGATGGCCTTCGGCGCCAACCCGCGGTAGGCGCGGGCGAACTCGGTGCGATGTCCGAGCTTCCAGCCAGCGGATAAGACCAGGACGGTCGCCAACACGACTCGACAGGTCCATGCAATTCCGAGCGCCACCGGGAGACCCCCATCTCCGCAGGGTTCTAGTCGCTGCTGACTGTCTCAATTCGGACTAGCCGATGTCAAGAGCGTTCGATCACGAACCGCGCGCGCCACCGGTATCAGCGTCTGATAGCGTCGGCGCCCCTGTGGACGATCCGCACGTCCCCGCCACCGCAGGTCCCCGCCTCGATCCGTATGGATGGGTCACAGCCATGCTGATCATCTGCTGGCTTGCCGCCGTCGTGTGCGTGTTTGGCGGCCTCTACGTCGCGTCGGAGCCGCACCACTCAGCCACCTGGGCCGCCGCCGGCATCCTGGCCGCGCTCGCGTTCATGGTCGGCGCAGGGCTGCTCTCATTGCTGCGCGACATCGCCGAGGCGGTCGGCGCCGCGGACACCCGGCCGGCACTTCGCAGCCCGTTCGACCCACCGCCGCCGTGAGTGTGCCAGGGGGTCAGGATCCTTGGCACATGTGCCAAGGATCCTGACCCCCTGGCACACCTAGTAGTAGTGGCTGTCCGTCCTTTCGTGTCATGCAGCCGTGGCGTCGGCCACGGCTGGCTGTGTGATGCCGCACCGCAGCGCCAGCATCGCGACGGCCGGCCGGCGCGGGCCGGCGAGCACGAACGCCGGGCCCGCGTCAGGCGGGGCCCAGGCAGCGCAGGATCTCGAGGTCGCCGCTGATCTGCACGTCGGTCACCGCCGCCGGCACCGCCAGCGTGTCACCGGCCCGCGCCGGCCGGCCGTCGATCTCGCCCTCGCCCGCCGGTCACGATCCAGATCGCGAACCGGCCCGCAGGCGACGGGTCGGCGTCCGCCCAGAAGAACTCGCGCGCCTCGTCAGGCAACGCGGTGACCGGCTCATGCGCGCGCAGGTCGAACGCGCCCAGGGCGACGTCCCAGCCCATGCCCAGGTGGGTGTCGTCCGGGTCGATCGGGTAGCCGCGCCACTCGCCAACGATCGAGAAGTCGGTCGGCTCCTGCAGCTCGGCGATCAACACGCCGGCGCCGATCGAGTGGGGAATCCCCGCGGGCACGTAGATCACGTCGCCGGCCCGCACCGGCACCTGGTGCAGCGACCCGAGCAGGGCGTCGACGTCCTGGGACTCGATCCACCCCCGATAGGTGGCCGCGTCGACCGGCTCACGCAGCCCGATCCACACGTCGGCGTGCTCCTCGCGGGTCGCCAGCACGATCCACGCCTCGGTCTTGCCGAACGGCGACCCCAGGTGCTCCGCCGCGAACGCGCGGCTGGGATGAGCGTGCACCGGTAGCCGCTGGGCGGCGTCGAGCAGCTTGACCAGCACACCCGTCGTGCCGGCTGCGGCGGCCGGGCCCAGCCAGCGCTCCGGGTCGGCGGCGATCGCGTCCCGCAGCAGCCCGCCGTCGGCGAGCCGCGAGAGCCCGGCCTCGGGCTCGTCCCTGCCCGGGTTGTTCGCGGCGGTCACCGATCCGACCCAATCCTCGGGATGATCGGTGTCGCGCTCCGGCTCGCCGCGCAGCCGGTCGATCAGCAATCCGCCCTGGTAGAAGCGGTAGACGCGGGTCGGGGACAGCCGTTCCGGGCGCACGTCGCTAGCCTATCGGCATGCACGACGGCCTCGCCTGGCTCGCCGCGTCGCCGGAGGGCGCCGAGTGGCTGGAGCGGCTTCCCGGCATGCTGAGCGATTGCGGCGACCGCTGGTCGCTCGACCTGGGCGAGCCTTACGCCGAGGCGTTCGAGTCGCTGGCCGTGCCCGGCGAGCGAGCGGACGGCTCGCACGTCGTGCTCAAGCTGGCGTTTCGCGGTCGCGAGAACGAGCACGAGGCCGCCGCGCTCGCGCACTGGTCGGGGGACGGCGCAGTTGCCTTGCTCGACTACGACCCCGACTGCAACGCGCTGCTGCTCGAGCAGGCCGAGCCGGGGACGCCGCTGGCGTCGGAGCCGCCGGAGGCCGCGCTCGAGGTCTACGCCGACCTGCTTCCGCGCCTGTGGCAGCCGGCCGGGGCGCCCTTTCGGACACTCGCAGATGAGGCCGCATGGTGGGCGGGTGACATCGAGCGCGACTGGGAGAGCGCCGGGCGGCCGATCGACCGCGAGCTGCTCGACGTGGCGCTGGAGGCGCTGCACGAGCTCCCCGGCACGCAGGGCGAGCTGGTGCTCGTCCACCAGGATCTCCACGCGGGCAACGTGCTCCGCGCCCGGCGTCAGCCGTGGCTGGCGATCGACCCGAAGCCGCTCCTGGCCGAGCGCGAGTTCTCGCTGGCGCCCATCGTGCGCGGCACGGAGCTCGGCCACAGCCGCGAGGCGGTGTTGAGGCGGCTCGACCGGCTGTGCGACGCGCTCGGCCTCGACCGCGATCGGGCGCGGCGGTGGACGATCGCCCAGACGCTGGCGTGGGCGATCACGGACTCCGGCACGATCGAGGAGCACGTCGAGGCGAGCAGATGGCTCGCCGAGGATACCTAGCGCCCGGCGGCGGTCTGGCGGTCGGCGAGCTCGGTCAGCCAGACGGCGAAGCTGACGGCCACCGCGGCGACGGCAGCCGGCACGAGCCACAGCGAAACGGTGGCGGCGGCGACTCCGGCTGCGATCGTCAAGGACCACATGAGCGCCGAGATGACAAGCGCAGTTCGCAGGCCGCGGTGGAGCCGGGCCCTGTCGGCTGAGGTGTAGGGCATCGTCGTCCTGCCGCCGGAGGGGAGTCGGCGCCTGTGGCGCCTAGGTCGGCGGTCGCGGAGGACTATCGCCGAAGGAGGTTTGGAGAACATTGCGGGAGCCATCGCAGTTCCCCGCAAGCTTCCTACACGGGCCGGACGGAAGGCGTTGACCGGGCGGCGGTCGTCTGGTCTACTGGGTGCGATGCGGGGTGGGAGGCGTTCAGGGCTGGCGATGGAGTGCAAGGCCGAGTCGGTCGCACGCCACGTTGCCATCCGTGAGGACGCCGGGCCGTCGGGCGGTTACACCCGGCGGGGCGTGCTCCAGGCGGGCGCCGTGCTCAGCGGGGCTGCGCTGCTCGCGGCGGGCGGCCTGGGCACCACCCGCGCACGGGCGGCGGCCGGCAGCGCCTCGCCCGACGCGTCGGTGGCGATCGTCGGCGCCGGCCTGGCGGGGATCGCCGCCGCCTATCAGCTGCACCGCGTCGGCATCCGCTCGCAGGTCTTCGAGGCGCGCGGGCGCATCGGCGGCCGCTGCTGGACGGCACGGGGCTTCGCCGACGGGCAGGTCGCCGAGCACGGCGGCGAGTTCATCGACTCCCGGCATGTGCACATCCGCCAGCTCGTGCGGCAGCTGGGCCTCGAGCTCGACGACCTGTGGTCGGCGCGCTACGGCTCGTTCTACCCGTTGTGGGCGGACGGTGGCCGCGTGCGGCACCGCGACCTGAAAGCCGCGATGGACATCGTCAGCGACGCCGCTGCGGCCGAGGCGAAGCGGCTCGGTGTGCTGAGGGCGAACGGCTCGGTGACCACGGCGCCGCTCTCGTACGGAACCGCCAGCCCGGCCGCCGTGCAACTCGACCAGCTGACGATGGCCGAGTGGCTGGAGGCGCACGTTCCCGGCATTCTCGGCACCGCGGTCGGCAAGATCATCGACGAGCTGATGGGCAGCTGGTACGGCGCCAACCTCGACCGCCTGTCGGCGATCAACTGGATCGACTTCTTCGTCATCCCCTATCCGGGCGGCGACGAACGTTGGCACGTCCATGGAGGCAACGACCTGGTGACGACGCGCGCCGCCGCGACGCTGCCCGCCGGCTCGATCCACCGCGAGACGGTGCTGCGGGCGATCCGCCGCCGCGACGGCCGCTACGAGCTGACCTTCGACGGGCACCGCTCGGTGGTCGCCGACTTCGTGATCCTGAGCCTGCCGTTCACCACGCTGCGTGACGTGGACTACGCCGGCGCCGGGTTCTCGGCGCACAAGCGGGCGGCCATCGAGCAGCTGGCGATGGGCGACGACTCGAAGGTGCTGATCCAGTACGACCGGCGGCCGTGGCGGATGAGCGACTGGAGCGCGTCGCTGGAGTCGGTCGACCCGGACTTCGACACCTGGGAGAGCTCCGCGGCGCAGCCCGGCACGTCCGGGCTGATCACGGCCTACGGCGGCGGCCGCACGGCCCGCGCGTGGAGTGCGCCCGATCCGCACGGCCCGGCGCCGGCGGCGCTCCGCGATCAGGTGCTGCACCGCATCGACCAGGCCGTGCCGGGCACCCGCAAGCACTTCAACGGCCACGCGTGGGCCGACCTGTGGCCGCACGATCAGTGGACGAAGGGCTCGTATGCGGCGTTCGGCCGGGCGCAGTACACGCGGTTCTGGGAGGGCACCGGCCGGGCCGAGGGCAACGTCCACTTCGCCGGCGAGGCGACGTCGACGTACAGCCAGGGATTCCTCAACGGCGGCGTCGAGAGCGGCGACCGCGCGGCGATCGAGATCATGCGCAAGCTGCGGGTGCGCGCGCCCTCATCGCTCGCGAACCTGCCCTACTCCAAGCAGCGAGGGTAAGCCGCATCGTCAGTCGCGGTCGGCCTCCCCCATCACCGCGAGGCCGATCAGCCCGGCCACGACGCCGGCCACGATCAGGCCGGAGGACTTGACGATCGCGCCGTAGTCCAGACAGGCGATCGAGACGAGCAGTGCCGTGGCGACGATCCACAGGGGATCGACCGAGACGCCGGGCCGCCCTCGCCGGGGCGCGGGGCGTGGCACCGCCACGAACCTGCCACGCGCATCGCGTGGTAGTGACTGCCGGGCCGACTCGCTGTGTCGTAGTGCCATACGGGACTCCTTTCGTTTTACCGAAACGGAGCCCCAACGGGCGTGATCTTGCCATCGCCAGGAGAACTTGTCAACCGGCTGAACCGGAGAATTTACAGGGCCTTTTCCAGTTCGAGCTCATCGCGGATCTCGATGCCGTAGCAGCCGGTCATCGAGATCGACGGCTTGAGGGCGCGCGACACCTCGATCGCCCCCACGTGCACGGCCGCGATCCGCATTCCCCGGCGCTGGTAGAAGCGCAGCGCGTCAAGGTTGTCGTTGGTGGTGATCAGCCACAGCCGCGAACAGCCGTGCGACCTCGCCGCGTCCTCGACGGCGGTGAGCAGCGCCGACCCGACGCCGGTGTGCTCGCGGAACGCGTCGATGGTGACCAGCTCGCAGTCGGTCGCGCCCGGGTCGTAGGTCGCGACGCCGACCGGACGGTCATGCCGCAGACAGACGACCGCCGGCAGCACCGTCGGGTCGATCACGCGGCCGCGGCTGACCACGGTCGGCCCCCACGCCTCGCGCAGCACCTCCGCGAGCCATTCGCGCTCGCTGTCCTCCACGGGGCGCACCGTCAGGTCGGAGTTCATGGCACGGATCTAACCAGGTACGCTGCCCGGCATGCGGGTGCTGGAGCCGGCGAGCGGCGTGCTCGCGTTCTACGACGGCCGTGTCGACGGCGCTCGGCTCCACTCCGCCGGGTCCAACTGGCTCGACGGCGGCGGCTTCACGCTGGGCATCGCCAGCTTCGCCATCGTCGACGGCGATGAGGCGCTGGTCTACGACACGCATCTCACGGTCGCCCATGCGCGCAGGATCCGGGCGGAGCTCGAGGCCCGCGGAGCAACCAGACTGCGGGTGCTGCTCAGCCACTGGCACCTCGACCACGTGGCCGGCAACGCGGCGTTCGCCGACTGCGAGATCATCGCGCACGCGTGGACGCTGGAGGAGCTCGTGTCCCGCCGCGCGAAGATCGAGGATGGCACGCTCGAGGGCCCGCCGGCGATCAACCCACTGGTGCTCCCGCAGACAACGTTCGAGGACGAGCTCGAGCTGACCGTGGGACGAACCCGACTGACGGTGCGCCACGTGCAGATCCACAGCCGTGACGCGGCAGTCGTCCTGCTGGACGGCGGCGACCTCCTGCTGGCCGGGGACACGCTGGAGGACACGATCACGTACGTCAGCGAGCCGCCCGAGCTCGAGCTCCACCTGGCCGAGCTGGATCGGATGCGCTCCTGGGGTGCGACGCGGTTCCTGCCGTGCCACGGCGACCCGGGCCGGATCGCGGCAGGCGGCTACGAACCCACCCTGATCGACGCCACCTCCCGCTACACCCGGCGGCTGCTCGCCGCGCGCGGCGACGCCGCGGCGGCCGAGCTCGACCTGCGCGAGTTCGTGCGGCCGGAGCTGGACGCGGGCTGGATCACCTACCTCCCCGCCTACGAGGCGGTGCACCGCGAGAACCTGGCCGCGGTCGGAGCGATGTAACAACGGGGTCAGACCCCGTTGTTACACGCGCGGCCGCCCGAGCAGCGCCTGGAAGTCGTCGAGCACGGCCGGGTCCTCGATGGTGGCGGGCATCTTCCACTCCTCGCCGTCGGCGATCTTGCGGATGGTGCCGCGCAGCACCTTGCCCGACCGGGTCTTGGGCAGCGCACGCACCACGCGCGCCTGCTTGAACGAGGCGACGGGCCCGATCCGGTCGCGGACGGCGGCCACCAGTTCGCCGGCGATCTCGTCCTCGTCGCGGTCGACGCCCGCCTTGAGCACGACGAACCCGATCGGCACCTGGCCCTTGAGGCTGTCCGCCACGCCGACCACCGCGCACTCCGCCACGTCCGGATGCTCGGCCAGCACCTCCTCCATCGCGCCGGTCGACAGCCGGTGCCCGGCGGTGTTGATCACGTCGTCGATCCGGCTCATCACGAACAGGTAGCCGTCCTCGTCGAGGTAGCCGGCGTCGCCCGTCAGGTAGTGACCCGGATGCTGGGACAGGTACGCCTCGATCCAGCGCTCGTCGCTGCCCCACAGAGTCGGCGTACACCCAGGAGGCAACGGCAGCCGGACGCAGATCGCGCCGATCTCCCCCGGCCCCGCGTCCTCCCCGGTCTCGTCGAGCACGCACACGTCGTAGCCCGGCACCGCCCGGGTCGGTGAACCCGCCTTCACGGGCAACGGCTCGATGCCCATGCAGTTGGCGGCGATCGCCCAGCCGGTCTCGGTCTGCCACCAGTGGTCGATCACCGGCGTGCCCAGCACCCGCTCGGCCCAGTGCAGCGTGTCCGGGTCGCACCGCTCACCGGCCAGGAACAGCGTGCGCAGCGCCGACAGGTCGTGGCCGGCGGCGAGCTCTGCGCGCGGGTCGACCCGCTTGATCGCCCGGATCGCCGTGGGCGCGGTGAACAGCGCGCGCACCCCGTGCTCGGCGCAGACCCGCCAGAAGGCGCCGGCATCCGGCGTGCCGACCGGCTTGCCCTCGTACAGCACCGACGTACAGCCGTGCAGCAGCGGCGCGTAGACGATGTAGGAGTGGCCGACCACCCAGCCGATGTCCGACGCCGCCCAGTAGACCTCGCCGGGCCGCACGTCGTACACCGCGTCCATCGTCCAGGCCAGGGCGACGGCGTGGCCGCCGTTGTCGCGCACGATGCCCTTCGGCATCCCCGTCGTGCCGGATGTGTAGAGGATGTACAGCGGATCGGTCGCGTCGACCGTCACGCAGGGCGCCGGCTCCGCGCCGGCCATCGCATCGTCCCACGAGACATCGCGACCGGAAACGAGCTCGGCCTCGAGCTGCGGGCGCTGGAGCACGATGCACCGCTCCGGCGGGTGATCCGCCAGCTCCAGCGCCCGGTCGAGCAGCGGCTTGTACTCGACCATGCGGCCGGGCTCGATACCGCACGACGCCGAGACGACCAGCTTCGGCCGGCAGTCGTCGATGCGGGCGGCCAGCTCGGCCGCCGCGAAGCCGCCGAACACCACGGAGTGCACGGCGCCCAGCCGAGCGCAGGCGAGCATGGTGACGATCGCCTCCGGCACCATCGGCATGTAGATGATCACCCGGTCACCGCGACCGACCCCCTCGGCCGCCAGCGCGCCGGCGGCCCGCGCGGTCAGCTCCTGCAGCTCCCGGTAGGTGATGCTGCGCACCGTCCCCGTCACCGGGCTGTCGTAGATCAGCGCCGGCTGGTCACCACGGCCGTCGCGGACGTGCCGGTCGACGGCGTTGAAGCACGTGTTCATCCGCCCGCCGGTGAACCAGCGGTGGAGCGGCGCCCGGCTCGAGTCGAGCACCGCGTCGGGCTCTCGCTCCCACTCGATGCGACCGGCCAGCTCGCGCCAGAACGCCTCGGGATCGCGCCTCCAGCGGTCGTACGTCTCCTGGTACGCGCCCATCCCCGCGAATCTACACCCCCTACAATGACCTGGCCAGCAACCGCAGCGAAGGCGTGCACCATGCAGGTCGATCCCCGCACCACCGCCGTCGTCCTGGTCGAGTACCAGAACGACTTCACGACCGAGGGCGGCACGCTCCACGGCGCCGTCGAGGGCGTGATGAAGCAGAACGACATGCTGGAGAACTCGCAGCGCGTCGTCGAGTCGGCCCGCCGCGCCGGCGCGACCATCCTCCACGCGCCGATCACCTTCGCGCCGGGCTACGGCGAGCTGGGCCACCCCGACAAGGTGTACGGCATCCTCAAAGGCGTGATCGACTCGAACTCGTTCGTCAAGGGCACCTGAGGCACCGAGATCTGCGACCAGATGGCGCCCCAGGAGGGCGACATCATCGTCGAGGGCAAGCGCGGCCTGGACACCTTCGCGACCACCAACATCGACTTCATCCTGCGCAGCCGTGGGATCGAGACGGTCGCGCTGGGCGGGTTCCTGACCAACTGCTGCGTCGATTCGACGATGCGCACGGCGTACGAGAAGGGCTACGACGTGATCACGACGAGTGCCCAATATCCGGCCGCAGTCGCAGCTTAGTCACTTCGGCCGAAGCGGTTCGCTTGTCGTCCAGTTCGGTCAGCTCTTCAGCCCACACTCGCGCCAGCTCGGACAGGACTTCCGACCGCAGAGTCGGCTCCAGGTAGAACTCGGCGTTGCTGGCGACTAGGCCGGTTTCATCGAACATGTCGTAAACCCGTAGGGTGAAGTGGTCGTAGGTCTGGTGCAGCGCGGTCCGGACTTCCTCCAGGTCGGACGCTTCGGCCACACGGCTGGCGATGGCATCGCGGATGCCGACGAGTCGTTCGATCTGAGCTGCGTCCACGTCGGCCGATCCGGCATGCTCGCACTGCACGGCTCGAGCGTCGGCCAGGTCGCGCTCGGCATCCGCTAGATCGCCGTCAGCCAGGGCGACCAGTTCTGCGATGGCCACGTCCGACAGGTTGGGCGAAAGTCTCTCGACGGACAGAGTTCCTTCAAAGAGGGTTTCGTTTCGAGCTGCGCGCTAGGTGTCCAGTGATCGCCGCTGAGTTCGTGAGCATCGCCGTGTTAGGGCGCCCGCCTGCCCGACGTTGCCGTCGGCGCTCGGCTCCGGATTGCACGGACCGGGACGACCGGGGGTGCTGGGCACGGTGTAGACATCCAGCTATCTGAGAGTGTCCCGGCAGCCAGTGGTGCCTCGCGCCTTGGCCGGGCCGCGATTCGCCGGCAGCGCTATTGGGCAAGGCCTACTGCAATGGACAGCTCGGATTGGATCATCTCGGCCATCCCGATCCTCATCGTCGCGTGGATTGCGATCTACTGGGGACGCAACAAACGCTAATTCTGGGTGACGGCGGAAGTTCGGTGAGAACGCGGGGTTGGACGCGCCTGATCTACCTGAGCGGCGCGTCTTGCCCCGTCCAGCCGTTCGGCATGGCCTCGGTAGGTCGTCCACGATCTCGCACGCGTCGCCGTAGGAGGTGTCGGCCAGCAGCTCCCAGCGCTCGGCGCACGGTTCCGAGAGGCCGGGGCGTTACTGAACGAGGCATTCATTGGAGCGTCGAACTGGGAACGTGCATCTGTCGAGATTGCTCACCAGATTGACGGCACGTTTCGTGACACATACGAGGCTGAGGATGAGCCGTACATCATTGACCCGGTAACAGCTGCCAAAACGGATCTCTTCGATAATCCATCTCCCGTGATGCTGGAGGTGTTACGCGTGTTCGAGACCAGGCGACTAGACACCAATGAACTTGTCATGTGTTCGTTGTTGGACTCCTTGGAGTCCTGATCGGCGCAGGCGTAACGCTCGCCATCTCCGCGTAGAATGGCCTAAACCAACATGATCGGCGCTGAAGTTCGTGACCGACTAGCGACTGCGCTCCGGCAGCTTACTTGGGCAAGCGCGGTCGGCTCAAGCCGTTTCGTCATATCAGACGCCTTCCTCGGCGTCGAAGGGCCAGGGGCGTCGTGCCCACGGATCCGGCTGTCCCACTCGTGATAGCAGCCCGCTTGTGCGGTGAGAGCGGAACGCTCGCGGGCCCTCACTCGGGAGGAAAAGATCCTCCATATTACCCTCGGGGAGGTATTGTCTCGTTTAGAGGGCAGCGGCCGCGACGCTGGCGCATTAGGAGGGGAATCAGTGAGCGCACTCACCTGGCGCTCGAGTGCGGTAGTCTCGATGGTCTCCGGCATTACCCGCGGCTCGAGCATTCGTTCGTAACAGCGTCGACGCGGATACCCGCTGCTGGTCGAACCGACGATCCACGCCGCGGTCCGGGGAGCACCGCAGCTGGCGGGCGAGGCGGAACACTGTGCCACCGCCCCGCCATCATGTCCGCTTGGGCGCCACCAGCCTCGCGCCGGAGGCGTACAGGAGGGCATGGTAGGTGATCGCGAGGAGCACAAGCGCCCATCCGATTTTTTGTTGTCCCGCCGAGTACCAGGCGCCTGCGGCGACGCCCGAGATGATCAACTCCTCGACCCGTCGCAAGAGTTCAGAGAGGTGTCCTGCCCAGCTGAAATCGACAAGGCTCCAGATCCCGAACCCAATCAGCGGCGCCCCGAGGCCCAATAGGAGCTTCGCGCCGATTGTGCCGCCGGTCTGAACCCCCCAGAAGATCAGCCCGGCGACGATTGCGAGCTCGATGGTGGCCCGCAGGACCAGATTGATTCGTCCAAGAGCGGGCGACGGGGACCTCCCGCTGCTGCCGCGGTCGCGGGCGGCGACCTTTCTGGTGCCGAGGGAAAGTCGAGGGGTCATTGGCACTGTGCAGCTGTTCGCAGTAATCACGCGGATGGTCGTGTGGTGTTCAACACGGAACCGGGTCGGCAATCCGAGGCGAGTGAGGACGTCACGGAGGGCGGGCGGCGAGAGAAGCTCGACGGTCGCCTCGTGACGCTGGCACTGCCGACACACATTGAGTAGCGCAACAACGCCGGCCGAATCCAGGAATGCGGCTCGCAGGTCGAGCTGAATCACCAACGGCCTGCGACGGAGCGAATGGGTGATGATCTCCTCAAAGTGCCCGACAGTGGTCGTACAGACGTCCCCGGCAAGGTTCAAGACTGTCCGGTCGCCGTCGGGGTGAACGTCGATTTCGAGTTCGCCTTGCATCACGCACCTCATTCGGATTTAGGGACTCGCTCTTTGCTTGCTGGTTCGGCATCCCAGGGCGACATCGGCGCCTTTCTCGTCGTAGCGCTCGGCGTGCGCCCATGCGGGTCCCCCGGGCGGGGGCGGCGGCCCAAGTGCGGACTAGCGCTGCCCGCCCCCGCCATGGGGGAAGGAGGAAGGGGGAAGGAGGGGATATATCGTTGTACCCGCCCCAACCTCACGGAGCGGCTTTCGTGGGCACATCGGCCGCTCGTCATCGACGGTACCCAACACGCCGACTCGGCGCTTGGGGTTTTCACCCCAATGCCAGCCTCTGTGAGCGCATCCATATGGTGTCACCACTGAGGCCACAAGTTCGGTGTGCCGAACTGCCACGACTCTGCTCTCGATCGGACGAGGAGCGACGCGGTCTCCTCTGAGAATGGTGGCGGCCCGCTCGAGGAACCTCGGAACACAGCAGCGCCCGACCCACGAGGACACTCGCACCCGCGCCTCCAAGCCCTGTCCCGGCCGGCGCTGCCGACAGGGTGTCGCCACGATTCCTGCTCGCATCAGCGCCTCGTTGCCAGCCAGCAGGTTCGCCGTCGCGGCAGTATCCTAGAATCCGATATCGGCTTCAGAGTCGTGGCCCCTTTGACTGGTTGTTCTCTCAAGCTCGGGAAAGCGTGTAGGTGGGGAGTGCTGCGGAAATCCGCACGGTGCAGACAGCAGAGCACGTCTCGATCCTGAGCGCGCCAGGCGAGCGTGATCTGGCCGGCGTCATCGCGTTGCGCACTGAGATCGACCGCGTCTACTCGATGGGCGCCACGCTCATCTGCGACCTCTCCGACACGACATTCGTCGACTCATCGGTCATCGGCGTCCTCTCGTATGCCGCCGTCCGGAGCGACCAAGAGGCCCGGCACGCTTCGTGATCGTGGCGACTCCGGGTGGCCGCGTTCGCCAAGTGCTCGAGACCGTCGGACTGCCGCAGTACGCGACGATCGTGACGGACATCGACGAGGCCCTCGCCCACGCCGCGGGTCGGTCCGCTGATGCCTCGTCCGGCGTGCGTGTACTCGATTTGATCCCGGGCCAGGTTTCCATGCGACTACCGGCCGCGATCGAATCGCCCGACCGGGCTCGACGTGCCGTCGATGCGCTCGCACTTAACCCAGACGCCGAGGCAACCTTCAACCTGCGCCTGCTCATCACCGAGCTGGTCACAAACGGTGTCCGCCACGGTAGTTCCTCGTCCGCGGGGCGGATCACGCTGAATCTCCAAGTGGATGAGAGACTGGTGCGCGTCGAGGTAACGGATCCAGGCGCAGGCTTCCAACGCACCTCATTCGACGCACCACCAAGCAGGAAACTCCGGCCGGGGGCTGTACCTGGTCGAGGCGCTGTCCGATCGCTGGGGTGCCCATCCCACGCCACACACGAAGACGGGTGGGTCGTCTGGTTCGAGATCGACATCCGCCAGTAACCACACCCAGGGCAACGACGTCTGCCAGTCGATCGACAGCACGGCCCGCACGTGGTAATAAGCGCCGATGCTGAGAGCCAACTCGCTCGCTCGGAACGCCTCCAGAGCACGTTCGTCCTCCCACACACACGCCGCACCATGCCCCCCTGACCGGTATCGCAGGTGGAGCTTCTCGATCAGGCGTCCGGTGAGCGCGAGGGAAACTCGTCTAGGCTGGGCTCGCTGAGGGAGGAGGCGAGTTCGATTCCTGAGCGATGTCCTCGAGTACGTGCGCGACCTGGCGCAGGGTCTACAGCCGGAATTGGGGCCGAGGTTGGCTCGGCCCCGTCGCGGGAGGCAGCGTCGACCGTTCGTGCGAGCACCTGTGCCGCCTGCGGGCGCGAGCGAGCGCCGCGGGGGCGAAACTGGAGCACGCCGGAGCCGACTGAGTCCTTCAGCTCAGCCGGAGTGCCGTCCGCAATCACATTGCCGCGGTCGACCACGGCGATGGGTCAACAAGCCGGTCGGCCTCCTCCATGTATTGGGGGTTGTGACCAGCACCGTGGTCGCCCGGGCGGCGAGCGCGCGGACGATCTGACGTTTCTGATTGCCGGCTACGAGGGTGCTCGGTAACCGGGAGCGTCGGACAGCAACTCTGTTACGGCACTGGCGATGCGCTCGGCGGGCATATCGGGATCGATCAGGCTGTGGAGCCAGAGGCCGTCGAGGACGGCTGTGCAGACCATTGCGAGGGCGTCGGTGTCCGTCGGGGGCATAACCCCGGCCGTGATTGCGCGGTCGAAGACGTCGGTCAGAAGTCGGCGGAACCGGCGGAGAGCCGGCCGAAGCGATTCCGCGAGATCGGGATCTCGTACGACGGCTGCAAGCGCGGACTCGAACAGGCGGCGTGTGTCTCCCGGGATCTGCGGTCCGAGGGTGAGGCGGACGAGGTCTGCGACGGCACTGGCCGGCTCGGGCTCTGCTTCAGTGGCCGTGTCATGCAGAGGCGCTGCGACCTCGGTTTCGAGTGCGGACTCGAGCGCACCGAGCATCAGATTCGCCTTCGACCCGAAGTGGTAGTTGACAAGCGCGGCATTGACGCCCGCTGTCGAGGCGATCTTTCGCACGGTTACACCGTCCCAGCCCTCGCGTCCGATCAGCTCCGTCGTTGCGGCGAGGATGCGCTCACGTGTCCGCTGTCCCCGGGCGTCCACCGTCATCAACGGCACACAGTCGAGTCGAAACCCGAACCACATTGGACGTCCGTATAAAACATCTGTATAAGTCTAAACGGTAGCCTGGATCCCAAAGGAGACGCGGCCATGATCACACTGCTCGAGGATCTTCCCGACGACGTCCTCGGCGTCGAGGCATCCGGAGAAATCACGCAGGACGACTACACGCAGACGCTCCTACCCGCGCTCGAGCGGCACAGGCAGGCGCACGGGAAGGTGCGATTGCTCTATATCCTCGATGACCAGCACGACTTCACGACCGGCGCCCTATGGGAGGACGAGAAACTCTTCGACCGCCACCCACTGTCATTCGCCAAGATCGCTGTCGCGACCAACGCCACGGGCGTCCGAGGACTGATCAGGACACTGAGTTGGATGATCCCAGGCGACGTCAAGCTGTTTACCACCGACGAGATCGACCAAGCACGAGACTGGGTCAGCGGCTGATCCGCAGCCCGGGCCACGACTAGGCTGACTCCCACGCGTCCAGCCCATCCTCGGCGGCGACGCCCGCCCGCCCGCACCCGTTTCAACTGTGCACGTTGCGATCGATACGGGTTGCCTGACGAAGAGCTACGGGGCTGTTCGAGCCGTGGCTGACCTGACGTTGAGGGTCGAAAGCACGTACGTCAAGCCACGCCCCAGCAGGTCGAGATCCAGTTCCGGACGGCTGTGGATCGGTCGATCTTCGCCGGCATCGAGGGGGGTGTACGTGATGGCCTGCGATGAGGCGCGCATCGGCCTGCAGGTGAGCGGAACTCGCCCCGCTGCTGCGGAACGCGAACCAATGCCCGAGAGGGTCCAAGTACCACCAGTGCCCCCACCTACCCTCAGGCTAGCCCATTCGTTCGGCAGGGATCACCCGCCGATTGACGTCGCCGACTGGTGTCGGCGAACACGGGTGCGCAGGCGGAATACCACCAGCGCCGCGGCGACCAGCGCGGCGGACCACCCGAGGCCGAGCGCCAGATCGGCCCACAGCGCGGTATGAGCGAAGCTGCCCCCAGCGGCAAACTGCATCGGGCCGAATGAGGGGAAGTACTGGAGCACGGGCCGGTTCGCGACCGGGTTTCCGACGGGGTTTTGCAGGAATGTATCCATGAGGCTGCCCATGATGATCAGGAAGAACCCTTCCAGGTCGCCCTTGACCAGCACGCCCAGCAGGAGCCCGAGCGCGCCGTACTCCGTGGCCATGACGGCAAACCCGACGAGCACCGCGAGCCATCCGCCGGGGGTGGGGCGCCAGAACGCGAGCATCACAAGCGCTGCGTACAGGGCCACGCCGAGTGCCACGGTGAGTGTGGCGAGGCTCTTGGCCGCGATGAGCAGTGATTGGCGGTAGCCGGCGAACACGAGTCGGCGGTCGAGCGGCAGGGCGCGGCGGATGGCGGTGAAGACCGCGAACCCGGTGATGATGGTGAGCGCGTTCATGCCCGCTGTAACGAGCGTGAACTCGCGTCCGTCGACACGTAGGTGGGCACCGGTCGAGAACAGCTTGAAGGTCAGCGGTTTGTGACTCACGATCGCGGCCATCATCAAGTACCAGACGGGCACGAACACGACCAGCAGCATCCCGGCCAGACGGTTGCGTGTCTGGTTTCGTAGGGCGAGCCGAAGCGCGGTCGGGAACTGCCGCACGGCTGGACGATCAACGCTGGACATGGCCGCCTCGAAGCGTCGTGTCGTGTGACGGAGCGGTCGGCTCCGTTCTGCCCCCAGCGAGGCGGTACAGGCGGTCGAATCGGTCCTCTTCGAACACCAGGTGGGTGATCACCACCACGGCCCGCCCACGCATGCGCAAGTCATCGACGATGTCCCAGAAGCGCAGGTATGTCTCCCAGTCGAACCCCTGGTACGGCTCGTCCAAGAGGAGCACATCGGGATCGTGCATGAGCGCGAGGGTGAGGTTCAGCTTCTGGCGGGTGCCCCCCGAGAGCTCCGCGACGACCCGGCGCCGATAGTCGCCGTACGCGAGCAGATCGACCAGTTCATTGGCACGGCCGAGGTTCGCCAGGCGGTACGCCGCTGCGAAGTAGCGCAGGTGCTGGTCGACACTGAGCGCAGCGTTCAGCACCGGAAGTTGCGGGCAGTAGCCCAGCGAACCGCGCAGGTCGATCGTGCCCGAGTCGGCTGCGAGCGTACCCGCCAATATCTGAAGGAGCGTCGACTTGCCGGCGCCGTTCTCCCCGACCACGGCGACCAGCGCCCCGGCAGGAACGCTCAGATCGACGTTCGCCAGCACCCGATGGTGCCCGTATGCCTTGGTGACACCCCGTGCGGTAATCAC
The DNA here is from genome assembly GCA_963720885.1 of uncultured Actinomycetes bacterium. Taxonomy (GTDB): domain Bacteria; phylum Actinomycetota; class Thermoleophilia; order Gaiellales; family JAICJC01; genus DATLLN01. Next base: position 1,177,142 of record CAVRGW010000005.1, read on the forward strand.
TGGCGTTTCCATCACGACCTCCTCCTCTCGTGCGCCCCTGCCCGTCATCGCGGGCGCTCCGCACGTCCACCGTGCGGGGCCAGCAGCACCGCGAGCGGCCCCGCAGTCGCGGCGACATCCAACTTCGGGTCGACCAGATGATGGAAGAGCAGCCCGTCAAGCGCCGCGGCGAGCAGCGTCGCGGTGGCGTCGAGATCGAGGTGAGAGTTCAGCTCACCGTCATCTCGGGCGATCTCCAGTCGCTCGCGGATCAAGTTCCGGAACCGCCGTGACGCGCGCTGCGCCCAGCGGCGGAACGCCGGATCCCTCGTGGCCTTGACCATCGACTCGGCCAGAATCGTCGACCCCGGACTGTGCCCGCCTTCTTGCTCGATCCACTCGAGCATGGCCGAGATCCCCGCGCCGGCGCTGGGTGCGGCCATCAGCACATCGATCGACGGCCCGAGCTCATTGAGTAGAGCATGCTCGGCCGCCTCCATTACGAGAGCCGACACCGACCCGAAGTAGTAGTGCACGAGCGCGGAGTTCACGCCCGCCCGACTGGCGATCGACCTGGTCCGGACGCGGTCGATCCCAACCTCCGCCATCAGCTCGACGGTCGCGGCCACGATCCGGTCGCGGGTAGAGCGGTCGACCCCTGCAGTCTCAACATCGATGGCCTTAATCATTTGCCTAAATCATATGCCCAAACGGCGTGGATCGTCAAATTCGAAGGCCCGGCCATCGGATGGTCACAAACAGTGACGCGCTCCGCGCACACGACCACCGCCTTCACGCCGAACGCGGACCACCCCGAACGACAGCGCGGCGACCGCCGGCACGGACAGAATCTGCTACGGGGTATGCAACGGCTCTCCTGGCCGACATGCCGTGGACGTGATCTCTACCCCAGTCGGCGCCCTACCGGCCGGACATACGAGTCACTCCCTTTGCATGGACTTGTTCGATGTCGCGGTCCCGGCACTGCCCGGATCGGGCGTCATGCGGCGACCAGCTTGTAGCCGACCCCTCGGATCGTGAGCAGGCGCTGAGGCGCCGCAGGGTCGGATTCGATCTTGCGACGGAGCGCGGAGACGTGGACGTCGCAGGCTCGTTCGTCGCCAATGTAGGTGCTCTGCCAGAGATGCTCCATGATTTGGCGACGGGTGAACACGCGCTGCGGTTCGAGCGCGAGGAAGGTCAAAAGACGAAACTCGGAGGGCGTGAGATGCACCCCGATGCCATCCACGTCGACGGTGTGCCGGACGAGGTCGAGTGCGATTCCGCCGATACGAATCAACTCTTGCGTCGCCGCGCGGTCGAGTTCGCGTCGCCGCAGGAGCGCACGCACTCGGCTAGTCAACTCCGCCATCGAGAACGGCTTGCAGAGATAGTCGTCGGCGCCGATCTCGAGCCCGAGCACGCGGTCGACCTCCAGTCCCGGGCGGTCAGCATGATGATGGGCACGTCGCTTTGTGAACGCAGCTCACGGCACACGTCGACACCGGACAGATCCGGTAGGACGATGTCGAGGAGGACCAAATCGTAGGCGTTCGCCGTCGCCAACTGCAATGCTGGGACACCCCGCACAGCCCGGTCGACGCGAAGCCGGCCTGTTCCATCGTGTAGGCGACCGCGTCAAGGATGGCGACCTCGTCGTCGACGGCCAGCAGCCGCGCGCTCATGTCGCCTCGATCAGCTTCATGCGCACCGTCGTTCCACCACCTTCCGAAGACTCAATCTCGACCGACCCGCCGAGCTCGCGTGCCACTTCGCGGACGATCGCCAGTCCAAGCCCAAATCCTGAATCGTCACGCGCGTTCGCGCGATAGAACCGGTCGAAGACTCGCGCCCGGTGCTCTTCGGGAATCCCCTGCCCCTGGTCATGTACCTCAATGGTAACCAGCCCCGGACTCAGTCGATTCGCCGCCACTGTCACCGGCAGACCTCCGCCGTGACAAACGGCATTGCCAATTACCATTTGACATCAGCTGGTAAGCCAAATCCGGATGACCCAGGAAGTGAACGTCTGTGCCGTCGCGACAAATCGTGCCGCTGTCGTCGTAGCCCAGACCGCGGGTCACCTCGTCCAGCAGCATCGGGAGATCAACCGCGCACAGCGCGAGGGGCTCCTCACCTGTCTGCGCCCGGGCCAGAGCGAGCAGCGAGCGCGTAAGGCGCCCCAGTCGAGTCGACTCACGCTCAATGTGCTGCAGGAAGCGGTCGAGTGCGACGGGATCCTCGGCGGCGCCCGACCGCAGTACTTCGACCGCACCAGTGATTGCGGTGATCGGTGTCCGCAACTCGTGGGCAGCGTTGGCCACGAACTCCCGCTCCGCGGCCTCGCGACGCTCGCGCTCCGTAATGTCAGCGAACACAAGGACGCAATGCGCACCGGGTTCTCCGGCGGGAATACCGACGATTGAATAAACGGCACCATTGCTCTGCGAGACGCGTGTCTCGACGGGCATCGCACAATCCGCGCACAGCATCCGGGCGAGCGCTCTGAGGTCGAGCTCCGCCCAGGGATTGGGCAGCTCGGAGCCAGGATTCAGCACCGAGGCTCCGAGCATGACAGCCGCGGCGGGATTGGCCACGCCGACGTGGCCGTCGGGATCGACCGTGAGGACACCCTCATGCAGGCGCTCGAGCAACCGCTGGAGACGGTCGCGCTCAGACTCAAGCCTCGAGAACGAGCGGTCGAGCTGGACGCGCATCGCCTCGACGGTCTCGGCGAGCTCCCCCAGCTCATCGTGAAACCCGGCGGTCAGTGGCCGGTCGAACTGGCCGTGCTCGATCCGAGCGGCTGCATCGGCGATGCTCCTGGTGCGCCGCGTAATCAACACGGAGACCAACAGGCCGCAGGTCGCGCCGACCAGCAGCGCCCAGAGTCCCGCCTCCGCAACGCTTCGGCCAACGATCCCGACTTCGGCCGATACGTCGTTTCGCTGGTTGTAGGCAAGCAGCGCACCACCCGGGGGGTTGTCCAAGGGCAGCGCCACGACGGTCGTGTCACCCGTCGGCGAGGAACTGACGTACCTCCGCCCGTGCAGTGCGGCGGTGAGAGCGTTTCTGTTGCCGGGCACAGACTGAAGCATGGTGTTGCCCGACACCGCCGGTGTCAGCAGACGCCCCTGGGCATCGAACAGGAAGAGCGACAACCCTTGTGCCGCAGCGGCGTCCCTCGTCTCGGAGGCGGGTTTGCCGGATTCTGCGATCGCCACAGCCGCAGCAACGCTGCGTCCGACGCTCACGTCCTGAGCTCGCCCCTTGAACGCATCAGACGATTGCGATCGAAGCACTTCAGCGACAACAACGGCCGTGAGCCCGGCGATCATCGCGAATGTCAGCGCCAGCCACCAGCGCATGCCGAAGCCCCGGCGCCTCAATGGGGGCGTCCCGCTCAGCGGCGCAACCACCTCCGCCAAGCCATCGTCAGCCCATCCTGTGTCCTATGGACCGAAGCGTGAGCTTCCGGAGCACAGCGTCCACCGCGACTACCTCGTCGGGGTCGATCCGCACCCGGGAGGCGAAGAGGCGGCCTGGCCCGCGAATGAAGAGCTCGGGCCGGCCGTCCGCCGCGGGACTGGCCGCGGGCTCGACAACCGTGCCGACTGCGGCCCCATCCCGCATCACCACGAACCCATCGCACGATCCCAGGTCGATCGGGCCGGCGGCAAGCGCCCGGAACAGTGACCGGGGCCTGGCGTCCGGGACGGCTGGGATCCGCGACTCAGGCGGACCGACCGCCCGGGAGCCACCGCTCGTCAGATTGAGCAGCATGGAAAGCACTCGATGTCACCTCCTTCGGCGAGTCGTCCCCAGTGTGACGACCCGGCGTGAGCGGTGCTTGAAAGTGCCATGAGGGTTCGCTCATCGCCGCAATCACTACCCCACCACCAGACTGAAACTCGCCGGCCGCGAAACCAACTCACGCGCATCGGTCGCGGAATATGTGAAGGAGTCCGTGCCGTGATATCCGGCGACGGGAACGTACTTGAACCGAGCATGCCGATCAGTGTGCGACAGCATCGTCAGGGTGCCGTGGGAAGGCCCATTGACGACCGCGAATCGCAGCGGGCCATCCGCCGTGGTCGTGACGTAGCACGACGTGTCTGTCTTCGGATTACACGTCTGGGGGTCGCGCACCGCCGGGATGCCCGGGCTGATGATCCGCGCACCCACGCCGAAACGAACCGACCCACCCGCTGGGACCGTCTTGGAGCGGGAAGGCGCGACCACCCCTGGGATCACACGGTCAACGGTGACCGTGTTGTTCGACGGATCCGATTCGTCAAGGTATCCGGCCGGATTGACCGTTGCCCGAAGGCTGTAGGTGCCCGGACGCAGACCACTGACATCGACCCACTGCCACGACGTTTGGGCGCCGTACAGATCCCCCCAGTGCGGCGAGATCCCTTCCCGGGTGAACGTGACCTCGGGATGCCCATGTGCGCACCACGAGAACGGCCCGGAACCCTTGAAGTAGGTCGGGAAGTACCGCGGCGACCCGGGGACGTCGGTCTTCCAAGTGTCGAACATGCAGAAGCCGATTTTGGCGGAGGTGCGTTTGCCATGGCCGTGGAGCAGCAGGTCGTACCGAGCCGCGTTCTGAAAGTGCCAGTGGTTGTGTCCGGGTGCCGACGAGTAGATGAACGTCGCGCCAGAGGACGACCGGTCGAGCACCGTGGCAGTGGAGGCTGGGGGCTTGTTGGGATCGGGATCCTGCGGTACGCCGCCGGGCCACTCCGCCTGGTAGGCAATGCCGTCCTTCATGAAGATGTCCATCGCGCCGCCCTCGTTCTTGATGACGGCGTCGAAGCGATACAGCACATGCCCCGGCTGCGTGTGGGAGTCAACGTAGACCGAGGGGATGGCCGTACCCGAGGGACGCGACGTCGGCAACATCGGGACAAGATCCGGCTTGGAGACGCCGGACGCGGCCGCGTAGGCCGAGCCCGCCAGCGTGACTGCGCCGATCGCGACCGTCACCGCGACTGCCCATGTGCCTCTTCCACGTTCTCGCTCCATCACGACTCCCGCTTTAGATCGTACTACGTTGTATCGACCGTGAGTCTACGGCCGATGGAAACGGGTGCGCAATGCTTCGCCGGTTCATGAGCATCCGCTCGTGGCTGACCAACCGGCGTGAAACGCCGGACGCGAGCCCAATACAGCCGATTACCGGGGCCGATGATGAGCAAATCTTCAAACTGGGCGCCGCCGTGACCGCGCCGGAGGTGCCCGGAAGGCGCCGACGGCTCATTCGGCGCAGTGCGGCTGCGGCGGCGTGCGGAGCGTGGCTTCTCGGGTGTTCGGTGCTGGGCTCAGTGCTAGCGCTCCATGCCTTCAGCGGTGACGACTACCGACTGGGTGCGGCTCGCGTACGCGTCGAGACGCAACTGTCGGGCCGGGGGACCGTGGATGCCTACGTCCCGCTGGTCGACTGGGGCGTGCGCGCACACCCGTTCCCGGCCCCAATCGAGCTCCGGGCGACGCTGGTGTCAATCGACCGTACGGCTGTTGCGGGATCACTGAGCACACCCGGCGGAGCCCGTGCCCGTCTCGATTCGGTCACAGCGGACGCGCCGCGTGTGGCACGTTCTGCGCTGCGCCGTGCTGCGGTGGTCGCGCTGATTGGTGGAGCGGCGGGAGGATTCCTCGGTGGGCTGGCACTGGCCGCGGCCGGCCGACGGCGTGCGATGATCGCGATCGGGGCCGGGACAGGGCTTGGAGTCGCAGGTGCGAGTATCCTCGTGTGTGCGGCGCTGCTGCGATCGCCGGACTTCTCCGCATTCCGCACCCCGACCTTCTATGCGCATGGCGGGGAGCTGCCGAGGCTACTGGCGGTTTCGGCGCGATTTGCCTCGGCTAGCGCGGCATACGCCTCCAGCTATCAGCAGGCCGTCGCCGGCCTGGACACGCTGATCGGGGCGGCCGCAGGGACTCCGCCGCCTGCCGGTGGCACCCGATCGGTCTTCGTGGGATCGGACATCCACTCGAACTGGCTGACCCTGCCGACGTTCTCCCGGTTCGCCGACCGCCGACCGGTCTTCCTGGTCGGCGACTACACACAGCAGGGGACTCCCGTCGAGGCTGCAATCGCAGAGCGCGTAGCTGCGGTGGGCGATCCGCTCGTGGTGGTCTCAGGGAACCACGACACCCCGCTGGTGATGCGAACCTTCGCCCAGGCAGGTGCTCTAGTACTCACTCACCGAGGGACGCTCGACGCAAACGGGCGTATCCGCGGGCCCGTGGTCGTGTCCGTCGCCGGGCTCTTGGTGGCCGGCTATGAGGATCCGCTCGAGCGCCGCGCCGGCGTGTTCGGACACCGGCTGGACTTCACCGATACGGAACTCGCTGCATATGAGGAACGGGTCGACGAGTGGTTCGACACCCTCCAACCGCGACCTCAGATCGTCTTGGTGCATGACTTCCGCGTCGCGGCCGCTCTGCGTGCCCACGCCGCGGCCTCCAGCAGCGAGCCGCTGTTGATCCTGACCGGGCACGATCATCGTCAGCACGTCGACCGGACGAGCAACATCGTGGTTGTCGACGGCGGCACCCTGGGCGCAGGCGGAGTCTTTGGGGTGGGCACGCAACCCGCGGGATTCGCCCGCGTGTCGCTTGACGGAACCGGATGGCCGACGGCCGTCGATCTGATCGGCGCCGACCCGATCAGCGGTGACGCCACGGCGCGCCACGTCGTGCTCGAGCAGCGGGCCGGGACCAGTTCACTCCCGACTCCACAGCTGCTCAAGCTGAATCACGACTTCCCGTCGAGGCCGTGACCCTGTCTCGGGGACGCCGGGCGCACTCAACACGCGCAGGCCGTCAGTACGATGCCCGGGAGTCGATAGCCGGGTTCGGCCGCAAACTCGGAGAATGGCTCGCGGAGCTCGTCCCGGATGGTCGATCGCTCGTCCTCGCCGATGCTGCGGAGCGCGATCCCGAGTGGTCCGGCTGTGTCGGCGATGATGGCGAGGTATTCCTCGATCCCCGTTACGGAGAACTGCACGGGCACCTCGTCGAGGCGTATATCTGCGAAGCCGGCTTCCTCCAGCAGGACCCGGATGTGGCTGGGATCCGCGAGTCTGAAGATCCCGGGGGCGGCCGGGTCGGGAGCCGGAACATGTCCGTGTTGAACCATCGCCGTGCCCACCAACGTGAAGTATGGGTTGCGATCGGGTGCTCCCCACACTGCGAGCGCGAGGCGACCTCCGGGTCGGAGCACCCGTTTCGACTCGCCGAGCGCTTTCTCAGGATCGAGCATCAGCATGTAGCCGAAGCGGCACAGCACCCCGTCGACGCTGTCATTCTCGAGCTCGATCCGCTCCGCGTCCATCACAGCGTGCTCAACATTCGCGATGCCAAGCTCGACGCCTCTGCGCCGGGCAATGTCAACCATAGCCGGCGAGAAATCTGTGGAGATCAACCGGCCGTTTTCCCCAAGCCCGAGGGCCGCCGCGAACCCGACGTCGCCGGCGCCAGCCGCAAGCTCGAGCACGGTGTCGCCTGGACTCAACGCGACCGCATCGATCATCCACCTGGACACCGGCGCGGCGGTGCTCTCGATGAACGCTCGTCGACGCTCCCACCCTGGCGCGATCGCCTCGGCGATCGCAAGCATGTTCTGCTGCAGATCCGTCATCGCATCAACTGCCTTCTGAGATGGAAAAGCGAGCCGGTCAAATCGGTAGGCGTTTCTCTGGCGCCCGACCGGCGACGTCACTGTTCGCCCGCATCTGATGCGGACTAATCCTCGCGGCGTCCCTTGAACGCCGCTTGAGCGTTCGATGAAGATCTCGCCACACAGTGGGGCATACGGGCCGACCAGGCAGCCCCGGAGTCCTGCCGGCCCGACACAGCTGGCCCGAGGAATCCCTGGCGGAACAGCGCGACGCGGACGCGGCCCCAGCGAACCCTGGTCTCGCACAGATACCGGAGAGCGGCGGCGCCAACAACTCAGCGGGTTGATATTCCGTGACCTTCCCGGAGCAGGAAACAGGCGATCGCGAGTGCCGCGATCGGGTCGGCCCACCACCAGCCGAGCTTGGCGTTGAGCAGTAGCCCGGCCAATGTGATCGCTGAGAGTAGAGCGGCGGTGGCGGTGAGAAGGCTGTCCGCATGCGGCGCGCGACTGCCGACGCGACGAGCAATGCTCCGCTTCTTCCATGCAAGAACCGTCAACACGACGCGGCGCGTGATCATCTGACCGATCGCGAAGCTCGAGCTGCTGGAGTGGCTGACATTGACGAGCGCAAGCAGGCTCCTCGTACCGATGTAGATGCCGGCGACAACGAAGGCGATGCCGATCCCACGTTCCGCCAAGACTCCACCCGCTCGGCGCGGGCGGGTGACTCGCTCTCCAGGCGAAACCTCCAGACAAGCACTGCGGATGCCGCAGCGTCGATCGCGGCTTCCAGTCCGAACGCGATGAGAGCGAGGCTGCCCACACGGATGCCCGTGACCACCGCTGCCCCATCGGCCGTGGGGTTCCAAAGCACGTGGCGGCGCTCACCAGCATGGCATCCCGAACGGCCCGTGATCTAAGTTCCGACGCGAAACCGGCTTGCTGATACGGCCAGTGGGGTGGCTTCAGGACGCGCCTCTCTTGAGCAAGTACGCGTCCATCCGCCTCCTCGGACTCCGTGATCGGAGCGCTTCCAGCGCGGCTGGGTGGGCGGACGCCTCGCACGGCATCGTACCGCCGACATCGCAGCCATCCGATCGCGGCCGGAGCGGTCAAGGCCAGCAGTCGACCACCGAACATCGGGCACCAACGAGACAGACCGTCCGCCGTGCGGAGTCTCGTCCGAACCCGGGGACGCCGCGCCTGTCGTAACTCTGGGTCCGCCCGGGCCTCGATCGAGACCGGCGCGGTCGACACCACCCTGGGTGAGGTCTGAGCCGAGCGGGCGAAGAGCCACCAGATTAGGACGACCGCCCTCTGCGGCCGCCCCGCTGTTGAACGTCGTGCAGCAGTAGGTCGGCATGGCCATAGCGGGCAGCGCGGCTGGCTCGGCGCTCGCTGACTCCGAGCTCGACCAGCCGTTGACGCGCTTCGTCCGCGTTCACCGCCCGGTTGAACAGGACGCCGAGCATCAGCAACGTGACCACCGAACCCTCGCCGAGCAGTACGACGCCTGCCAGATTCTGGCTCTCAATCGGCGAGATACCCCATAGGGGCTCGGCGCCGTTGTAATACGGGTAGAACGGAGTCGACGACCAGATGAAAACGTTGGCGAGGAGTCCCCCGATCAGCCGGACCACGAGCAGGTAGAAGACCTTCGCGAGCGGCGTGAACCCGGGAGGGCCGGGCACGGGCTCCAGTAGGGCAGTCCAGATCAGGAATCCCGCCGCGAAAAACAGGCCGTGCTCGAGCGCATGGATAAGGTCGTGGTGTAGCGCCGCCTCGTAGGGCATCGGAAGGTGCCACGCGTAGAGGTTCACCGCCCAGATCACAAGCGCCGGAGCCGGATGGGCGAGCACTCTCGCCCTGCCCACCACCGGCAGCGCAAGAAGAGGCCGGAGAATCGGCCCGGTCAGACCGACAACCATAAGCAACGGCGCGATGTCGCCCAGCAGTACATGTTGGGTCATGTGAAACATTTGCGACCGTTCCTCCCCGAGCGCGTCGATCGGCGAGACGAGCGCCATCAGCGCAACGAGAACGCCCGCGCAGAACGACAACTGCCGCCACCGCGTAGTCCGAGTCCCCCTACGCATGAGCCGGTGGACGCGGATCGCGTAGAGCGCCAGTACGACCAGCCAGGGGGCGGTTTGCAGAGGATCCCACGACCACACCCAGATGCTTTCTGCGAGGATCGTCATCGGGCGTCGATTGGCCGTCCTAGCAGGCGGGCAACGGCGTTCAGCACAGTTTTCGCGCTCCACGGCTCGTGTGGATTCATCAGATTCTTCTGGCCCTCTGGCCCAAAAAGGGAACGGACTCGAGCGGGCAGCCGTCCGCCCACGTCGGCCATTCCCAGCCCGAGCGACCGCAGATGGCCGCGGGCGTCGAGCACGAAGAAGCCGTTCGTATGCTCCACGTCCATGGTCTGCGGTCGACCCGTGAGCCAGTCCGTAGGTGGGCGATGGTCCGCTGTTGTCCGCTTGAACCAGACGTGGAACGGTCTCCAGAATGCACGCAGCTGAGACTGCGTTCCGGTGAGCAGCTGCCACCTAGCGCCCACCATGCGCCGATACGCACGCAGTCGCAACGGCGAGTCGCGCCAGGGATCGACGGAGACCTCGAGCAACGCCACCTTTGGTCGCAGGCCGGCGGCTCGCAGCCGGCGGTCGACCTGGTCGAGCACGCCGATCGTCAGCGGACACAGTTCTGCGCAGAGTGTGAGGAATGGCGTGACGACGACAATCCGGCCGCGGTACCGGGCAAGGCTGGTTGTCGCACCGGTCTCCGTCCGCAGCGGCCGAGCCGGGATAGCGACGTCGAGACCCGAACGCTGGGCTGCACGCGATCCGTTCCGGTCGAGTCGCGCGACGACCGCGAACGCCAGCAAGACGCCGAACATCACCGACACCACGGCTGCCGTCAGAAGACCGAAGGCGCCTCGACGGCGGCAATCCTGCCCTTTCGTCCTATCCACGCACACTCCCGATGCGGCTCGCCCTTCTCACCGCCCCCTGCTGTCTTTGGTTCACGTGGGAGCCGGAGAGCCGGCTTCCGTACGCCCGCACAACGTCGGCATGGGTCAGCCAACCGATGAGCCGGCCATCCGAGTCGACCACTGGCAGTTCCTCCAGATCGTCGAATGCGAATGCGCGGACAGCATCCTCAAGCGTCGAGTCGGCACGCAGGGCATCAACGGGTTGAACCGCGGTCGCGTCGCCGCCCGGACTGGGCGTCTCAAGCGTGTCCTCCAATCCGCGTGCACTCACGACGCCGAGCAGCCGGCCGGAGCCGTCCGTGACCGGGAGCACTCCGCGCCCGCTCGCGGCGAGCTGCGCAGCCGCCGTCGCCACGCCTGCGGACTGTTTCACCGGTAGCGGCGGCGCGTGCATCGCGTCTCCGACCGGGACTTGAAGGGCAGGGTTGTGCGATGCGAATCCCAGATCGATCCCCCGTCGCCGCAGCTTCAGTGTGTAGATGCTTTCGCGATCGAGAATGCCCGCGAGGAGGATCGCCATCGCGACCGCTGTCATCAGAGGCAGCACCATGCGGTAGTCGCCGGTCAGTTCGAAGATGATGACCACCGCCGTCACCGGTGCCCTGCTTGCAGCCGCGAACACCGCCGCCATCCCGACGACGCCATATGCGCCCGCCGGTCCCGCGATGTCCGGCGCCAGCCCGCTGGCGACCGCGCCGTAGGCGCTCCCCAGTGCGGCACCCAGAAACAATGACGGAGCGAACACTCCTCCCGAGCCTCCGATCGCCATTGTCAGGCTCGTTGCGAGGATCTTGGCCGCAACCAGCGCGACCAACATCCAGACCACGTAGCGGCCCTCGACGGCTTGACGCATCACCGGATATCCGACTCCATACAACTGGGGCACCGCCAGCAGAAGAGCTCCGAGCGCGACGCCGCCAACGGCAGGCCGGAGTGCCTCGGGCCCGTGCCAAAGCCGGTCCGCGGCGTCCTCGAGGGCGTACAACGAGCGGGAGAAGCCCACTCCGACAACGGCCGCAACAATGCCCAGGCCGGCGCACAGCCCGTACTCCCACGGCGTTCGGACGTCGAACCCCGGGAGCGTCAGGAACGGTGTCGAGCCGAACACACCGCGTCCGATGATGTCCGCCGTGACCGATGCCAGGAGCAGCGCGCCCAGCGCATCGACATCGACATCCGCCAGTATCAGCTCGATGGCGAAGAACACACCGGCGATCGGCGCGTTGAACGTCGCCGAGATGCCTGCCGCCGCGCCGCATGCGACGAGTAACCGACGCCGCGCCTCCGGGAACTCGAGCAGCTGGCCCAGCGTCGAGCCGAGCGCCGCGCCGATCTGCACGATCGGCCCTTCGCGGCCCACTGATCCGCCCGTGCCGATACACAGCGCCGAGGCCGTCGCCTTCACCGCCGCGACACGCGGGTCTGATCCGTCCGCCTCGCCGGCGCACGGCGAACATGACTTCGGGGATACCGTGGCCCCGCGCCTCCTCCGCGAACTGCGAGATCAACGGTCCGTAGAGCAGGCCGCCGACGACTGGAGTGATCAGCAGGAATCCCACGCCGAGCCAGGGCAAATGACTGCTGGCGATCCTCCCGTCCTGACCGTACTCGGTCTGGCCCGTGACGAGCCACGTGATGGCGTAGACCAGATCGCGAAACGCGACCGCCCCAAGGCCGGCGCAGATACCGACCAGCACACCAACGGCCAGCAGACCCCCGCCCCCACGGGCAAGCCTTGGGCCGAGGATCACCCTGCGAGCGTCGTCACGCATCGTCCGTCGCCGTGTGGTCGGCGTAGGCTCGATGCTCCGAACGGATCGCGACCCATACGGCCCCGTGCTCGACGACGCCGTCGTGTCGGTCTCCATCCCGAGTCGATGGCAGTAACAGAAACTCCTCGTATCTGCGTGCCGATTCGAGGGACACGAACTCGACGACCGCCTCGACTCGTCGCGGATCGTCGAGCGACACTGAGATGGAATGGCCGGCGGCTCCGGCCAGCGCGCGCTGCGGATTCTGCGATGAGAAGCGCTCCAACCAGTTCCCGTACTCGGCGACGCGGTAGCGGGCCACGACGATGGCGGTGCCTGACGAGCGGTCGTTCAGCGGATCCCCGATGCTGGGCACTGCGATACATCGTACTACGGTGTATCTAGCGGCAGGCCGCCAGCAGCGACCCGTATGGGAGATCCCACCTTGGTCTCAGCCGTTACGCCACAGCCAAACGCCGGCTGTCACGGCCACGCAGACGATGATCAGCGTCACCAGCCAGTCAGCCAGCCGCCCTTCGGCGAGCGTGGGCGGAGCGGTGAAATCGATCGGAAAGATCTCGGCCATCAGATCAGCTGGGACAGGCCGACGAGTGTCGCCCGCAGCACACCGCGCTCGGCCCGCAACGCGTCAACCGCGGTATAGAGGCGATGGTGGCCTTCGGCTGTCAGGGACAGATGGGAAACGCGTGCGTCGCCGTCAGATCGGCGACGGACCAGGAGTCCGGCGCCGTGCGCGCGGGCAACGAGGTCGGAAACCGTACTCTGCGGCATCTCGAGATCGTCCGCGAGGCTCGACACTGTCGCCTCGCCCTCGATCGACTGAGCCTCGATCGTGAGAAGCAGCAGGTACCGCTGAGGAGTCAGACCGCAGTCGGCCAGCACAGTGTCTGTCCGCCGTTCGAAATGGCGGAGCGCGATCCGGAATCGCGCGACATGGCGAAGATCTTCATTCGATCTGTTCGACTCGACTTGGGTCATCGCACGCATGCCAGGCAAAGTATACCGTGACACGGTCTATCTGTGGAGAAGGACTTCGAATACCTCCTGGCTCTCGCGCCATGGATCGCGTTTATCGGCGGGGTCGCCGTGTACGCGGTGCTCGGTCTGTTGGACGACTGGCGGATCCGAGACCGCCGCGGCTTGCGCACCGAAGGTCGCACCCGCGGGAGCACCGCGCGCTCCCGGTCGCGCAGCTTCCCAGCGAGTTGAGGCACCAGACTGGTTCCGGCTGACGACGCGTCCGGTAGGTGAACGCCGTTCAACAGCCTAGACGCTCGGCGGTCAGCCCGAGGACGCGCCGGCGCTACGGATCTACGGCGCTCCAATGAGACGGCGAACTCGCTCGCGGATCGAGACTAGGACGCCCAGGCCTCCATGAGCAAGTGCACGCAGTCCGAACACGTCCGGCTCACACGAGTCCTCTAACCTCGAGACAGCTGGGCTCCATACCGACCACAGGCGTGCCGGCGCGGATATCGTCGCGCAGCACATCAAGCACTCTGCGCAGGTATCGCTTCGCCTGGTCGAGAAAGCCGTAGTCATAGAGCGGCCGACCGCAGCAGACGTGCCCCTTCGGCATCGTCACTCTCCACCCTGCGGCCTCGATCACCTCGACACAGGCGACGCCGACGTCGGTATGCATGTGGTTGTTGAACGTGTCGGGCCAGAGCACCACGCGACGGCCGTCGGAGTTGACGATGGGCCTTCGCGAGAACCATCGCTGGAGCGTGATCGGGGCGAATGTCGGGACGTCGCGCTCGGCGCTCATGCCGGCGAGGTGCTTCGCCAGACGGGAGAACGGCGGCGTCTGCGTGACCGCATTGACGACTCCAGGCAACAAGGACGCGAGTCGGGACGCCTGATCGATGAAGCCGAACGCGTAGGCATACCGAGGGCGCGATCGTCCCGCCCAGTGCTGATGCTCCGGCTCGTCGTGATGGCCAGCAGCCTCCTTGACGGTCAGCCTGCCGCGGGGGGTCGGTGCGATCAGCGGACACGACCAGCCGATGCCGTCGGCGTAGGACTGGAACAGCTCCGAGTCAGCCTGCGCTCCGCGCGGTCGGCCTACGGGCCTGCCGGTGTTGCGCTGGCGCTCGGCCTCCTTGCGGCGGATGGTGGTGCCGAACAGGCCGTCCCGCTTGGCGCGAGCGCCGCGGTCGGTCGGTTCGATCACGTCCGCTACTTCGTGCCCCAGCTGGACAATCTCCGGGCTCCAGGGGGCATCGCGGCCCTGCTCGTCCGCCTGTTTGCCGTACAGGCGGCGCTCGTTGCGCTGGATTGCAAGGATGCGGCGCTCATCCCAGTGGCCGCCTCCGTCCAACTCGATCAGCAGGTCGCAAGCCGTGGTGCGGGTGACAGCATCCCGGTCGTGGACGAGGGCGCGCAGCTGCTCGATTCTCACCTTGCCGGAGCGTGCCTTCACAACCAACTCGCCGGGCCTAGGTTCGCCCTTTCGCTCGCGGGCGTCTGAGAACCGCGTGAGCCGTCGCATTCCCGCGGGCCGGGTGTCGTGTTTTCGGATGGTGGCACCCGACCGCTGAAGTTGGCTGCCAGCGATGGGGATGCCGCCATTGGTCTCGCCCCACCCCAGCCGCTCTTCCACCGTGCGGGGGGAGCGCTGCATCTGATCCTCCACCATTTCGATAACGATGGCGTCCGGCCGGCTGTCCGTGACCGCGCCGCCCATCGCCCCGACCAACGGGCTACCGCGTCGGGTCTGCTCGTCGGCCAAGGCCTTCTCGCGGCGCTTGGCAGCTCGGGGGTCGCCCTGGCCGGTCTCGGTGGCCAGGCGCACCATCTCGCGCTCCAGCTCGGTGTCGGCGTGGCGCCGGTCTAGCGCTCGGACAAGCTTGTCCGTCATCTCGGTCTCCTTCGGTGCGTTCGGGTGCCAGCGGCCATAGGTGCTCAACCGGGAGGGGTGACCCGGATGGACGCCTATGCGCTGGGACTGAGCACACGGATGGGCGCGCACAGGAAGGCGTGGAAAATGGGCGATGATCACGCTGACCGACTGCACCGCCGCGACCAGCGGCGAGGAGCAGGAGGCGGCCGTGACCAAGGACTACCCGATGTTCTCGAAGCCGATGAAGGGCAGCCGAGTTCACGGAGATCCTCGACGGCGCCGCCGTCGCCGGCGACTGAACAGATCCGCTCGATCGTGCCCGGCCAGGTCGGCCTCGGTCGTCAGCGGGTTGATCGTGCACAGCCGCAGCACCGACCGCCCGTGCAGCGGCGTGGTGGTCAGCGCCGCATAGCCGTCGACGCCGATCGCCGTCGCCCGGGCGACATGGTCGGCGTGCGGTCGCGCCGCGCAGCGCGAAGGTGACGATGCCGAGCTGCGCGGGCGTGACGATCTCGAACCTGCCGTCGGCGCGGAGCAGTCGCCTCGGCGTGCTCGGCCAGCCGGATGCCGCGCTCGATCGCGCCGCGGATCCGCTCCAGCCCGTAGGTGTGGAACGTCAGCCAGATCTTCAGCGCCCGCGAGCGGCGCGACAGCTCCAGGCTGCGGTTGCGGAAGTCGACCTCGGCGATGATCGCCGCGACGTCCAGCAGGTACTCGGGCGTCATGTGGAACGCCCGGTCGAGCGCGCCCGGCCGGCGCACCAGCAGGCAGCCGACGTCGTACGGCTGGAACAGCCACTTGTGCGGGTCGAGCACCAGCGAGTCGGCCCGTTCGATGCCGGCCAGCACCCGGCGGCCGGGCTCGCACAGCGCGGCGGGCGCGCCGTACGCGCCGTCGACGTGGAACCACATGCCCCTGCTCCGCGCACAGGTCGGCGAGCTCGTGCAGCGGATCGACGGAGCCGGTGTTGGTGGTGCCCGCGCTGGCGACGATGAACCCGGGCCGCCGGCCCGCAGCGCGCGGTCCTCGGCGATCGCCGCGGCCACGGCCTCGGCCGGCAGCCGCATCGCGTCGTCGGTCGCGATCATCCGCACGTCGGCCGGCGGAAAGCCCAGCGCGACCAGCCCGCGGCCGATCGACGAGTGCGTCTGGTCGGAGAGGTAGGCGACGCCCGGGCCGTCCACCGCGCGGGCCGCGCCAGCGCCGTCACGTTAGCCAGCGAGCCACCGCTGGCCAGCACGCCCTCGGTGCCCTCCGGCATACCGAGCAGCTCGCGCAGCCAGTCGAGCACGACCAGCTCCACCGTCGCCGGGCCGGAGCCGCCCTTCCACGAGGCCGCGATGGCGTTGAAGCCGGTGCCCAGCCAGTCGCCCAGCACGCCGGCGAACGACGACGGGCCGGGAACGCGGGCGAAGTAGCGAGGGTGGTCGCCGTGCTGCATGTGCAGCAGCGCGACGTCGGTCAGGAGCTCCATCGCCGCCAGCGGGTCGCCCGGCTGCTCGGGCGGCGGGCCGCCCAGCACCTCGCGCAGCGCCTCCGGCGTGCCGGTGCGGATCGCCGGGCCCTCCGCGCCGCGCTCGAAGTGGTCGACGACCCGGTCGACGACCCAGTGTCCGAGCCGCCGCATCTCCTCCGGGGTCATGCCGAGCGCGTCGGACGACCGGTCGGGGGGCGGCGGCTCGGGCACGGCCGCGCGATTCTATCGTCGGTGCAACAAAGGGGTCTGACCCCGTTGTTGCAGCCGTCGTCGGCGAGGATCTCGTAGAGGCGCTTGCGCGTCTCGCGCAGCACCTCCTGTGCTGCCTTCACCTGCTCGGGCGTGCCGGCGTGCAGCACCTGGCGCGTCGCGCCGAGCACCTGGTGGACGAGGTCGTGCAGCGCGACGGCGTCGTCGCCCACATCCTCGCCCGCCTGCTCCCAGGGCTTCGCCTCGGGCAGCGCGGCGGCGGCCTCGCGGCCGGCGTCGGTCAGCTCGTACGTCCGCCGCCCGCCCTCCGGCCGCTGCTCGCGGACGAGGTCCTCGTCCTCCAGCTGCTGGAGCGTCGGGTAGACGGAGCCCGGGCTGGGCCGCCACACACCGCCGCTGCGCTCGGTCAGCTCGCGGATGATCTGGTAGCCGTGCATCGGCTCCTCCGCGAGCAGCGCGAGGATCGCGGCGCGGATGTCGCCCCGCCCGCGGCGCGCGCCGCGGAAGAACGGCCCGCCGTACGCGTAGTTGCCCCGGCGGCGCCGCCCATGGCCGCGGCCGCCGAAGAAGACGAGCCTGCCGTGCAGGTCGTCGGGATGGCAGATGGCTGTCATCTGGTTTCCTCCTGTCGATCAATCATGATTCATCACGATATATCGTTATACAGTCGTTTGTCAAATTCCCGCGGAGGCCATCAGCGCCTCCAGGGCCGCGGCCTGGGCGCACGATCTCGTCGCCCGAAACCAGCGGCGCGCGGTCCTCGCGGACCGCCGCGACGAAGTCCTCGAGCTGCAGCGCGTAGGCGTCGACGCCCGTCGCTCACGCCACCCACGGATCGTCCAGCCGGACGTCCCGGCGTCGCCGGTGACCTCCAGCAGGTGCGTCTCGGGCATCGCGATGCCGCATTCGAACTCGCCGGCGACGCCACCGGCGAATCCATCCGGCCGTGGAAGCGCAGGTCGACGCCCGTCGGCCCGACCTCGGCGTCCGCCCGCACCGTCTCCGGCTCGCCTGCCAGCAGCCGAAACGCGCTGACGCAGTAGCAGCCGACGTCGAGCAGGCCACCGCCGTCCAGCGCCGGGCTGCAGCAGGATGTCGTCCGGCCGGTCGGCGGTGAAGCCGAACGCCGAGCGCATCGACCGCAGCGCGCCCAACTCCCCGCGTGCACCCGCTCCGCCAGGCCGCCGGATCTGCGGATGGTGGCGGAACATGAACGCCTCGGCCAGCGCAACGCCGGCGGCGCCGCGGCAGCCACGGCCGTCGCGGCCTCCGCGGCGCGGCGGGTGAACGGCTTCTCGCACAGCACGTGCTTGCCGGCGTCGATCGCCGCCATCGTCCACTCGACGTGCAGCGCATTCGGCGCCGAGACGTACACCGCCTCGACCGCCGGGTCGGCGATCAGGCCGGCGTGCCCGGCGTGGAACGCAGGGATGCCCTGGTCGCGCGCGTAGGCCGCAGCTCGGCCCGCGTCGCGGCTGGACACGGCGACTACCTCGGCCGACGCCGGTCGCACCGGCGGCGTCCAGCAGCGAGCCGTTGATGCCGGCCGTGGAGACGATGCCGAACCGCGAGCGGCGGTGCGGTCACGAGCAGGGATCGACGTTCGACCCGGGCTTGCGCGGCGTCGAACAGCCAGTCGTGAAAGTGTCGCTCAGATCGTGGCCGGAGACGCGCTCGGCCAGCGCCTCGAACTCGGCGGTGGACACGTTGCCATACCGGTTCTTGGCGCCCACTTCTTCAGCAGGCTGGGCGAACAGGGGGTCGCCGATCTCCGCTGGAGGGCGCCTCCAGCGCCATCGCCCCGCGCAGAGTACACGGGTGAGGAGAACATCTGGCGGGGCCCGGACAGCACGTCGGCGGCCGTGCACCAGAACGTGCTGGACGCCGGGACTGGAAGCTCGTCGTCGAAGCGGTCGGCGATCTCGTGGCCACCGCTGTGGTCGACCCACATCCACTGGACGTAGGTCGCGAAGCCCTCGTTGAGCCAGATGTCCGGCCACGTCGTCGGCGACACCGAGTCGCCGAACCACTGGTGCGCCAGCTCGTGCGCGACCGTCTCGGTGTCCGGGGCGCCGTCGTAGATCGGCTTGGTCTGGGTCTCCAGCGCGTACCCGGCGCCCGCGTTGTGGTCGACGATCGCGCCCGCGACCTCGAACGGATAGCGGCCGAGCAAGCTCTGCTCGTACGCCAGGATCTCGGGCAGCTTGGCCATCGCAGGTGCAGCGGCGGCGGCCTCGCGCGGGTCGACCGCCAGGTAGATCGGCACCGTTCCCGGCTCCTCGGTGATGTCGAACCGGCCCAGGGTGATCGTCGCCAGGTAGGACGCCATCGGCCGCGTTTCCGACCAGACGAATGTCTTCTGCCCGTTCGCCGTGGTCGTGCTGACGAGCGTGCCGTTGCCGATCGCGGCGAGCTTCTTGGGGACCGTCATCGAGACCGTGTAGGTGGCCTTGTCGGCCGGGGTGTCGTTGGCCGGGAACCAGGTCGGCGCGCCCTGCGGCTCCCCGGCGACGAACGCGCCGTCGTCGGTGGGGATCCAGCCGTCGGGCGAGCCGTCGGGATCGGTCACCGGGCCGGGCACGCCGTGGTACGAGACGACGGTGGTGAACGAGCTGCCGGAGGTCACCGGCGCGTGCGGCGTGACGATCAGCTCCTGGCCCTTGCGCGTGAACGTCGCCGTCGCCCCGGCGACCTTGACGCGGGTGACCGTCAGCCCGCGCAGGTCGAGGTCGAACACGGCCAGGCGCTTGGTGGCGGTCGCCGTGATGGTCGCCTTCCCTGCGAGCTCGCGGGTGTCCGGGTCGTACTTCAGGTGCAGGTCGTAGGTGGCGACGTCGTAGCCGTCGTTCCCGGCGTGCGGGAAGAACGGGTCAGCCCACGCCGCCGCAGGCACGACGGCCAGGATGGCCGCGGCACACGCTGTGACAACACCTGTCCGCGAGATCACCCCCATCGGACGACGGTACCACGATTCCGGCGCTACGCCGCGTGACGCAGCGCATCGCCGGCGGAGGCCGGCTCGAGCGTGGTCACCGGCGCCGCCCGCTCGACATCGCGCATGCCGGGCAGCAGCAGTGCCGCAGCCGTCGCGGCGGTGCCGACCAACCCGGCGGCGACCAGGGTGGCCTGGGCGCCGATCTGCCCGGCGATCGGCCCGGTCAGGGCGAAGGAGACGGGCAGCAGGCCGATCGAGATCAGCCAGTCGAGGCTGGACACGCGTCCGAGGAGCGATGCCGGGACGTGCCGCTGCTTCATCGTCGCCCAGACGATCGTGCCGGCCGTTTCCAGCGCGTTGAAGGCGAAGCTGACAACCATCAGCTGCCACCACGCGGTGGCCAGCCCGTACCCGCAGACCGCGAGCGTCGCCAGCGTCCAGGTCGCGTAGATCACGGTGATGCTGCGGCGCGGGTAGCCGACGCCGCCCATCACAAACGCCGCGATCACCGATCCCAGGCCGCCGACAGCGAACACCATGCCGAGCTGGCCGGCGTCGCCGCCCAGGTCGTTCTTGACCACGTACGGGAGCAGCACCTCGGTCGGGCCGAGAAACGCCAGGTAGGCGATCGCGGCAGAAACCAGGGTGCCCCACAGCCACACGTTTGCACGCACGAAGCCCAGCCCCTGGCGGATGTCGTGGATCACCGACGACGAGGCCACCGCACCGCCGATCGCCGGGGCGCGCATCGCCAGCACGGCGGCGACCGAGGCGACGAACGACACGGCGTCCAGAGCGAACGCGGTGCCCACGCCGAGGCCGGCGATCATCCAGCCGCCCAGCGCCGGGCCGACCAGCCGGAAGGCGATGGGGCGCACCAGCTGGTCGAGCGAGTTTGCCTGGGCGAGCTCGCTCTCGGGCAGCAGGTTGGGCACTATGGCGTCGAACGCCGGGCCGAAGAACGCCTGGCCGGCGCCGTAGAAGGCCACCAGCACCATCACATGCCACAGCTCCAGCGCCCCCGTCAGCGAGAGCACGGCCATCACCGCCACGGCGACACCGCGGATCACGTCGGCCATGATCAGCACCCTGCGCCGGTCGAAGCGGTCGGTCACCACCCCGCCGAACAGCAGCAGCAGGATGGTGGGCACGGTCATCGCGATGCCCGCCATCGCCAGCGCCTTCGGTGCGTTCGAGATCGCATAGACCTGCCACGTCATCGCGACCAGGAACGCCCCGTCCCCGATCAGCGAGATCGTCATCCCCGCCCACAGCACGCGGAAGTCGCGGCGGCGCAGCGGAATCAGCAGGTTTGCACGGGAGAAACCGCCTTCGCGGTCGAGCGCCTCGTGACTATGCTGCATCGGCCTGCGGCTCCTCGAACGGCGGCAGGCCGGTCGACGTCCGCAGATGCGCGTCTTCGAGGTAGCTCGTGATCGAGCGGACGTCCATCGGCCGCGCGAACAGGAAGCCCTGACCCAGCTCGCAGCCCAGGTCGCGGAGCGACACCATCTGCCCGTCGAGCTCGATCCCCTCGGCCACCACCTGGAGGCTCAGCGTCCCGCCCAGCGCGATCACCGCGGCCGCCAGCCCGTTGTCGGGCCCGGACTCGGGGTCGAGGAACGAGCGGTCCATCTTCAGGATGTCGACCGGGAAGCGGCTGAGGTAGCTGAGCGACGAGTAACCGGTGCCGAAGTCGTCCATCGCCAGCCGCACGCCCAGCGCCTTCATCTCCTCGAGGCAGCGGATCGCCATCTCGGTGTCGCGCATCATCAGGCTCTCGGTGATCTCGATGATCAGCGTCCGCGGATCGATGCCGCTGTCCTCGATCGCCCGGCGGACGTCGCCGACGATGTCGCCCTGGTTGAGCTGGCGCGGCGACAGGTTGACGCTCATCGTCAACGGCGGATCGTGGGGGAACACGCGCTGCAGGTCGACGGCGCGGTGGCAGGCCTCGCGGAGCACGCGCTGCCCGATCGGCACGATCAGCCCCATGTCCTCAGCGATGCCGATGAAGTCGGTCGGCCCGACCATCCCGCGCGTCGGGTGGTTCCAGCGGATCAGCGCCTCGACGCCGGACACGCTCATGTCCTCGAGCCGCACGACCGGCTGGAAGTGCAGCTCGAACTGGTCGGAATCGACGGCGCGCTGCAGGTCGGCGCGCATCTCCAGGCGTTCCAGCGCCTCGGCGTGCATCGAATCCTGGAACAGCCGGTAGCCGCCCTTGCCGTCACGCTTGGCGATGTACATCGCGACGTCGGCGTTGCGCAGTAGCTCGTCCGGCGTGGCCAGCTCGCCGTCTGTGATGGCGATGCCGATACTGCAACGCACGAACACCTCCGTATCGCCGATCTGGATCGGCGTGCGGAAGCCGTCGAGTATGCGGTCGGCGACCTCGGTCGCCTCGAACGGCGACTCGATGGCCTCGAGCAGCACGGCGAACTCGTCGCCGCCGAACCGGGCGGCCGTGTCGGTCGGCCGCACCGTTGCGCCCAGCCTGCGCGCCACCTCGATCAGCACCTCGTCCCCGGCGCCGTGGCCGAGGCTGTCGTTGATCGTCTTGAAGTCGTCCAGGTCGACGAACACCACGGCCAGCCGGTTGCCGTCGGAGCCGGCGCGGGCCAGCCCGTGCTCGACGCGGTCGGCGAACAGGGCGCGGTTCGCGAGCTTGGTCAACGAGTCGTGGAACGCCTGGTGCGCGAGCTGCTCCTCGAAGGCGCGGCGCTCGGAAACGTCGCGGCTGTTGAGGACGATGCCGCGCACGTGCTCGTCGTCGAGCAGGTTGGTGTGGAGCACCTCGAACTGCAGCCACCGACCGTCGCGGTGCCGCAGCGAGCACTCGATCGCCTCGGGCCCGGACTGTCCGCCGGCGACGCCGCGCGACAGCACGGTCAGCAGCGCGCCGCGCTCGCGGTCGGGCAGCAGCTCGTCGAATCGCGAGCCGATGACGTCGTCGGCGCGGTAGCCGAGCACGCGCTCGATCGACGGGCTTTGGTACAGCACCGTGCCGTCGGCCGAGACGACCGTGATCAGGTCGCTCGATCGCGCGACCAGCGAGCTGAAGCGGGCCTCTGACTCACGCCGGTGCAGGTCCTCGGTCAGCGCGGCGCTCTCCAGCGCCAGCGACACGCTGGTGGCGAGGGACTCCAGGGCGCTGCGCTGGCTGGCGGTCAGCGGCACCGGGCCGTCGACGACCAGCTCGCCGCGCGCCTCGCCGCGCACCATCAGCGGCAGCTCTTCGGAGTACCGCGTCCCCGGCTCATCGGCGATCGCACGGGCGGCCTCGTTGGACGACGAGAACAGCCGCGCGTCGTATGCCGGGCCGGTCAGCTGTTGCGCCGCCTGCAGCGTGGCCGTGCCGATCTCGTCGCGGCCGGCCGCGGCCACCAGCGCCAGGCCCGCCTCGCGCAGCGCGCGTTCGCGCTGCACCGACCGCTCCTCCTGGCGGACCATGCCGGCCATCCGGGCAACGACCAGCAGGAACAGTGCAGCCGACGCGCCGATCATGACGAAGCTGTCGATATCGGCGGTCCGGGCTTGCAGCACGGTCTCGGCGATCGGGGCGATCAGCGACGCGGCAGTCAGCACGATCAGCCGCGTGCTGGAGAGCCTCGATTCCTTCTCCGGCGCTGACTCCTC
This sequence comes from uncultured Actinomycetes bacterium, assembly GCA_963720885.1. Taxonomy (GTDB): domain Bacteria; phylum Actinomycetota; class Thermoleophilia; order Gaiellales; family JAICJC01; genus DATLLN01. Next base: position 1,200,627 of record CAVRGW010000005.1, read on the forward strand.
GAGTGTTCGCATCGACGGATGCAGCGCCGCGGCACCCCACAGCAGGTAGTAGCCGATCCAGCCCCAGTCCAGCCAGACCTGGCCGGCATAGGTGCCGTCGAGGATCGCCAGGCCGTAGACGAAGTCGGTGAACAGCAGGCACAGGATGCTGCCGGTCAGCATGTAGAACGATGGCTGGCGCTTGCCGTTGTCGACCGCCAGCAGCAGCGCGCCGGCCAGCAGCAGGGTGTCCATCGTCGGGTAGGCGATCGACACCAGCTTGGGCAGCGCCGACAGCGTGTTGTCCTGGATGTAGGGCGAGATCAGGAAGATCCATTGGATCACGCCCAGGCCGACGGTCAGGATCAGGGCGTCGATCAGCGTCGCCCGCTCCATGTGCGGGTTGCGGCGCCGGATCAGCATCACAACGCCGGCGAACTGCGCCGGGTAGACGGCCAGGTAGATCGCGTCGCCGATCGACGGGAAGCCGACGTTCGGCACGCTGTAGGTGTAGATGTCGCCGCAGGCGAACAGGAACTGCCCGAGCGCCATCAGCAGCCAGGCGGTGGATGCCTGAGGCCGGTAGATGCGCACGCCGGCGACGATCGCGATCGCCGAGGACATGCTCAGTACCGGCATCATCCAGCCGTTGCCGGCGAACGGCGGCACCTTGGTGTAGAGCAGCGTGACGATGCCGCCGAACGCCAGGTAGACGTACCAGATCGGGATCCCGCGGCCGGCGAGCCGCAGCGTGCCGTCGCTGCTCAGCATCAGGCCGCCCGCACCTCACCCTGGTCGTTCGTCCGTAGCTTGCCGAGGGTGATCAGCGCGTCCAGCACCTCGAGCAGGCGGTCGATCTCGGCGTCGCTGTTCGCGGCCGTGACCTGGATCCGGAACCCGACCTCGTTGCGCGGCACCAGCGGGTAGGCGGCCAGCGTCACGTAGATGCCGCTGTCGAACAGCAGCCTGCCAACCTCGCCGATGTCGTCGTGGCGGGCCAGCGGGATCTCGATCACCGGCAGCCCCGAGTGGTTGGGCGTCGCCACGTCACGGCCCCACAGCAGCTCGAGCACGCGGGCCGTCTTGCGGTGGATCTGGTGGCGCAGCTCGTCGCCGCGGCGGGCGTTGACGTCGAGGCCCGACAGAACGGTGGCGAGCGAGGCGACCGGCGAGGGACCGGAGTAGAGATACGGCGGCGCGGCCACCTTGAGCATGTTCTTGACCTGGGTCGGACACGCGATGAACGCCAGCAGCGACGAGTAGGCCTTCGAGAAGCCGCCGACCAGGATCAGGTTCTCGTAGGTCTCCCCGGCGTGCCGCACCAGACTGTTGCCGCGCTTTCCGTACGGGCACAGCTCGTCGTCGCCCCGCTCCCCGATCACCCCGAACCCGTGGGCGTCGTCGACGTACAGCAGGGCGTCGTACTCGCGGGCGACGCGGGCGAACGCAGGCAGGTCGGGCGCGTTGCCGGTCATGCTGTTGACGCCGTCCATGCAGATGATCCGCGGCTCGGCGCAGCCGTCGCGGAGCAGGCGCTCGAGGTCGTCGGGATCCTCGAACGCGAAGCGGCGGATGGTCGCGCCGTGCGAGCGCGCGATCTGGCAGCCATCGTAGATCGTCTTGTGGGCGCGGCCGTCGAGCAGGATCGTGCCCGAGCCCGCGAGGATCGGGATCACCGAGGTGTGGATGTGGGTGATCGTCGGCAGCACCAACGAGTCCGGGGCGCCGAGCAGCTCGGTCAGCTGGGCCTCGATCTGCTCGTACAGCACCGGGCTGCCCAGTAGGCGCGACCAGCTGGGGTGCGTCCCCCACGCGTCGAGGTACGCCGGGACAGCCTCGATGATCTCACGGTCGAGATCGAACCCGAGGTAGTTGCAGGACGCGAAATCCGCCAGCCAGCGGTTGCCGACGCGGATCATCCGGCCGTCGATCTCGTCGATCACGGCGTCCAGCATCGGATGCGAATCCTTCAGTGATGCGAGGTCAGCGCACGTTTCCAGCCAGCGGTCCACCCAACGCTCGCGGGAAGCGCTGGGACTCGCGCCACGGGGCACGCCGGAGGGGTGGAGCCCGTCCATTCTGGTCTTAGGATCGGCCGAACGCGGGTCGCGCTTGAGCGCTCGTTGACAAACGAGTCAAAGACGCGCGTCAGGCCGCCAGCCGACGACCCTCGGAAAGGCCCAGCCGCTCGGCCACGCCCGTCGCCGTGGCATTGCCCATCGCAGCCGGATCGAGCACCTCGACCGCCGGGGCGAGCACGAACAGCGAGGCGTACAGCGCGCTTCGCGCGGCGGCGTCGCACGGCTCCCAGCGCCCGCTGACGCGCATCCGGCCTTCGGTCGCCGCCGCGGACACGCCCTCGAGCTGGAACCGCCGGAGCCCGAGCGCGCCGAAGTCCACCTCGAGCTCCAGGTGGTCAGCCGCCACGGCGCCGGCCGACGTCAGCACGGCGCAGCCGCCCGTGCTCATGTCGATCAGCTCCGCGGGCTGGTGCGTGGGGCCGATCCGGGCCGGCAGCCGGGCGGGGAAGCGGTAGGCCTGACGAAGCTGGCGGTGCCTGGTCAGGGCGGCGGCGGCCAGCAGCAGCCGGGAGAGCTCGAACAGCGCCGCCAGCGAGACGACCGCCAGCACCGCGGTGCCCAGCCGGTGGCCGGGCGCGATGCCGAGCTGCACTCCGGCGCGCCAGGTGAGCGATCCGCCGAGAATGCCGATCAGGGCGGCCAGCGGCACGTTGCTGCGCATCCAGCCGAGGCCGCCGTCGTCGATGCCGTCCTTCGGCGTCACCTTGAACCGGGTGTCCGGCCGCACCAGCGACAGCACCGCCCGCAGATGTGCGGGTAGCGTGAAGTACTCGAAGCGCACCGCGTTCAGCAGCTTCAGCCGCCCGCGCGACAGCAGCATCGCGGCCACGGTGGACAGCACGGCCCACGGCACGAACTCCGCCAGGAACTGGCCGACCGGGGCGTTGATCGGCAGGCGGCCCCAGGCGACGGTGGCCGCGAGCACCGCGATCAGCACCACCCGCTGCAGCGACGTGAACACCTCGAACAGCCCGATCAGGTAGCAGAGGCGCTGGCGGAGCGTCAGCCCATGGGCGGTGAGCGGACTCTCGGGGGTGCGCAGCGCCGCCAGGTTGCCGGCCGCCCAGCGGTGTCGCTGGAGCAGGAACTGGCCGAGGTTGTGCGGGGCGATGCCGTGCACCAGCGGCTCGTCATGGAACCGGCTGCCCCAGCCCTGCTCGTGCAGACGCAGCGACGTGTGGAAGTCCTCGGTGATCGTCTCGGTGGCCAGGCCGCCCACGCCCTCCAGCGCGGTGCGCCGGATGACCGCGCCCGACCCGCACCAGAACGCCGCGCCGTGATGGTCGCGGCCGGGCTGGACCACATGAAAGAACAGCGCCTGGTCGTGGTCGTCGCGGCTGACGTGCTGGATCGAGTCGCGGTTGTAGAAGACGTGCGGCACCTGGACGTACGCCAGTTGCCCGTCCCGGAAGTGGCCGACGACCGCCTGCAGCAGGTCGGGCCGGGGGACGTGGTCGGCGTCCAGGATCAGAATCAGCTCGCCCGACGTGCGCGGCAGCGCGGCGTTGATGTTGCCCGCCTTTGCGGACGCGTTGCCCTCACGGGTCAGGTAGCCCGCGCCGAACTCGGCGGCCAGCCGGGCGACCCACTCGCGGCGGCCGTCGTCGAGCAGCCAGATGGTGGTCGCCGGGTAGTCGAGCGCCGCACAGCCGGTGAGCGTCGAGCGCAGCACCTCCTCCGACTCGTCGTAGGTGGCCACGAAGACGTCGACCGGCGGCAGGCGGGCCGGCGCCGGCCGATAGACCGGGCGCAGCGTCCACGTCGTGAACGCGAATCCGGCCAGGCTGAGCAACGCGTACAGCTCGCCGGCGAACAGCGCGATCGTCAGCGCCGGCGGCGTGCCGTCCATCGTGCCGGTCAGGCGCCAGTGGAGGTAGCGCAGGCCGAGCAGGATCGCGCAGGCGGCGATCAGATGGGTGGCGAGGAGTCGGGGTCGGCGCACCCACCGGGTAATCGCCCGGCGGCCGCCATCCTGCCTACCTCGTTGGGGTGAAGGCCCGTGCCACTACGTAGCCTCGAGCAGCTTGAATGCGTGGTTCCACGAGCCGGCGCGGAAGCCGTGCACGACCCACAGCATGCACAGCGGCTCCAGGTAGCGCGAGACCTCGATGCCGCCGAGGTCGTCGCTCTCCCAGCCGAACGAGTCGAGCACCTCGCGCACGGTCGTCTTCGCCGCATCGTCGTCCCCGCAGTAGAACATCGTCGGCGGGCCGCCCGGAAACTCGGGATCGATGAAGCTGGTGTTGCCGACGCTGTTGAAGCACTTGACCACCCGGGCCGAGGGCGCCGCGCGCTGCACGCGCTCGCCCAGCGAGTCGTCGTGGCCGACGAACAGCGTGGGCGGCCCGCCGGGGTGGTACTCCAGCGGGTTCGTGGAATCGATCAGCACGCAGTCGCCGAGCTCGCCGACCAGCGAGCGCACCAGCTCCTCGGCCGCCTCGCCCAGCACCGCCAGGCAGACGACATCGCCGGCCGCGGCGGCTTCCCGGAAGCTGCCCGCCGTGACGCCCCTGCCCTCGCCGTCGAGCCACTCGGCGAGCTTGGCCGGGTCGCGAGTGCCGATCGTCACGCGGTGGCCGCGCGAGGCGAATCCCGCCGCCAGCCGCTGGGCGACCACCCCCGATCCGAGCACCCCGACGTCCATCAGCCCGACGGTAGCACAAGGCCCACGCCGCTCCTGCGGGCCTGTTCGACAACGGCCTCGCCGGCCGTCGCATCCTGGATCCCCAGGCCGATCGAGTTGAAGAACGTGACCTCGTCCGCGGCGCCGCGGCCGGGCACAGCGCCGACCAGCACCTCGCCGATCGAGACCACGTCCTGCTCCTCGACGACGCCCCGCGCGACCGCGCCCATGATCGACCCCGCGTGGTGGAACGCCGCGATCCTGTCGTCCACGCAGACGACGGATGATCGCGAGATCAGCTCGTCGTCCACCTCGGTGCGGTCCGGCAGGTACGAGCCGACGCTGATCACATGGCAGCCGGCCGGCACGTCGGCGCCGTGCAGCACCGGCTCCGCACTGTGCGTGCAGCACGCGATCACGTCGGCGCCGGCGATCGCCTCGGCGGCCGACGCGACGGCTCGCGCCTCGCTGCCCAGGTCGGCGGCGCACGCCTCGCGATGGTCGGCGTCCGGGCTCCAGATCCGCGTGTCCATGAGCTCCCGCCCGTGGCGGATCGCGTGCACATGGGCACGCGCCTGCACACCGCTGCCGATGATGCCGAGCACCGCTGACTCCGGCCGGGCGAGCAGCCGGACGGACAGCGCGCTGGCGGCAGCGGTGCGCAGCGTCGTCAGGCTGGTGCCGTCGAGCATCGCCTGCACCAGCCCGGTCACCGGGTCGGTGAGCAGCACCGTCGCCGAGATCAGCGGCAACCCGCGCGCCGGGTTGTCCGGCGAGACGCTGACCAGTTTGGTCGCGACCGGGGCACCGGCGGAGGCCCGCGCCGCGTACACCAGCGAGGTCGCATAGCCGTCGCCGCCCTCGAACAGCACCTTCTCGGCAAGCTCGGCATCGCCCATCGCCAGCGCCCGGAACGCCCGGTCGGCCGACTCGATCGCGATGTCGGGCGTGAGCAGCCGCTCGACGTCCGCGGCGGAGAGCACGAGCGTCATGGCGCCACCATACCGATCCCGGTAGGCTCGCCGACGTGTCCACGCACGAGGGGTCACCGCTGGCGCTGGACGCCGAGACGATGCGCCGCCTCGGCTACCGCACCGTGGACATGCTGGTCGAGCGCTTGACCGCCGATCCCGGCCCGGTGGTCGGCCGGATCGCGCCTCAGGACATGCTGGCACGGGTGGCAATGCCGCCGCCCGAGGAGCCGGCCGGCTTCGACGAGATCCTGGAGGGTGTCGAGCGGGACATTCTCCCCCACGTCGCCCGCCTCGGCCATCCGGCGTACATGGCGTTCATCCCCGGCGAGCCGACCTGGCCCGGCGCGCTGGGCGACCTGATCGCCAGCGCGCTCAACCTGGACACCTGCTGGTGGCTGGGCGCCGCGGGCCCGACCGCACTCGAGCTGACGGTGGTCGGCTGGTTCCGGGACTGGATCGGCTACCCGCAGACGGCCAGCGGCGTCCTGGTGTCGGGCGGCTCGGCGGCCAACCTGACCGCGCTGGCCTGCGCCCGCGAGACGCTGATCGGCCCGATGACCGACGACGCGGTGCTGTACCTGTCCGATCAGACCCACTCCTCCCTGGCCCGAGGGGCGCGCGTCCTCGGTTTCCGCCCCGACCAGGTGCGCGTGCTGCCAACCGACGAGCGCATGCGCGTCCGCCCGTCGGCGCTGCGCGGCGCGATGGAGGCCGACCGGGCGGCCGGCAGGCGGCCCGCCGTCGTCGTCGCCAACGCAGGCACCACGAACTCGGGGGCCGTCGATCCGCTGGCCGACCTCGCGCGGATCTGCCGCGAGCAGGGCGTGTGGCTGCACGTCGATGCAGCGTACGGCGGGTTCGCCTGCCTGACCGAGCGCGGCGCCGAGGCGCTGAGCGGCATCGAGCTGGCCGATTCGATCACGCTCGACCCGCACAAGTGGCTGTACCAGCCGATCGAGGCCGGCGCGCTGCTGGTCCGCGACGGCGAGGCGTTGCGCCAGGCGTTCGAGATCACGCCGGACTACCTCAAGGACGTCGAGGCCGTCGCCCGCGAGGTCAACTTCTCGGACTACGGGATCCAGCTCACGCGCACCTGTCGCGCCCTGAAACTGTGGATGTCGATCCGCTACTTCGGGCTGGCGGCGTTCCGGCAGGCGATCGACGGCTGCCTCGACCTGGTCGACCACGCCCGGGCGCGGGTCGAGGCGGAACCCGAGCTGGAGCTGGTCACGGAGCCGTCGCTGGGGGTGCTGACCTTCCGCCGCCGGCCCGCCGGCGTCGAGGACGAGGACGACATCGAGCGGATCAACGCCGATCTGATCGCGCGCTGCGAGACAGAGGGCCACGGCTTCGTCTCATCGACTCGCCTGCTCGGGCGCTATGCGGTGCGGCTCTGCATCCTCAACCACTCCACCTCACGCCGCGAGGTCGACGACGCGCTCGAGTTCTTCGCGTCGGCGCCGGCCCTTGCCGGAGCCGAGCGCCCGGTGGATGCCGACCGCGACCGCAACCCCAGCATCGAGGCCGGCTGGCTGGGGCGGCCGCGGCTCGACGCGGACACCCTGCGGGCGCTGCCGCTGTTCGCGTCGCTGACCGACGAACAGGCGGGCCGCGTGCTGCTGGCTGCCCGCGAACGGTTCGTCCACGTCGGCGACAACGTGGTCGAGCAGTGGCAGGCCACCCGCGACTTCTACGTGATCCTGGCCGGCACGGTGCGGATCGACGCGAACGGCCGCACCGTCGCGTCCCTCGGCCCCGGCCAGCACTTCGGCGAGCTGGCGGCGGTCGACTGGGGCGCGAGCTACGGGAGGCCGCGGCTGGCGAACGTCGTCGCCACCGCCCCCGGCCGGCTGCTGGTGCTCGACTGGCAGCTGCTGAACTGGCTGATGGGCGCGGCGCCCGAGGTCGGCCGCACGATCGAGCGGACGAGCCGCGCCCGGATGGCCGAGCTCTAGCCCGAGTTACCTGCCACCTTCAGCACCGCGTTGGCGATGCCCTGGTAGCCCGTGCACCGGCAGAGGTTCCCGGAGAGCGCGATGCGCACCTCCTCCTCGGTCGGTTCCGGATTGCGCTCGAGCAGCGCCGTCGCCGAGATCAGCATCCCCGGTGTGCAGAAGCCGCACTGGACGCCGCCCTCTTCGAGGAACGCACGCTGCAGCGGGTGCAGCTCGCCGCCGTGCGCCAGCCCCTCGACGGTCGTCACCTCGCTGCCCTCGGCCTGCAGCGCCAGGTACGAGCACGAGTTGACCGGTTTGCCGTCCAGCAGCACCATGCACGCTCCGCATTCGGAGTCGTCGCACCCCTCCTTGCTGCCGGTCAGCCCGATCTCGGTGCGGAGCACCGACAGCAGGCTGCGGCCGGGGTCGATCTCCACCGGGTACGTATCGCCGTTGACCTTCAGGTTCGCCGTGTATCGCACGCTCTCGTCCTCTCTACTCGACCGCGCCGTGGAGGGCGGAACTCGCGGGAATCGGCACGTCCTGGCCGCGGGCACGGGCGACGGCGGCGTTGATCGCGCGCCGCGCCATCACAGCGGCCATCGCCCGCCGGTAGCGGTCGGAGCCGCGAACGTCCGAGATCGGCTGGGATGCGGCCGCCACCAGGTCGGCCGCCGCTCGCGCGGCGTCCGGGCTGCCGTCGCCGTCGGTCAGCGCCCGCTCCGCCTCCGGCACGCGGCGGATGGTCGGGGCGAGCGCGGTGATGGCGACCCGCGCGTCGGTGATCGAGTCGCCGTCGGCGACCACCAGGCAGGTCGCACCGACGATCGCGATCTCCATCTGCTTTCGGTACTCCAGCCGCACGTAGCAACTGCCCGTTCCCGGGGCGGTCGCCGGCAGGTCGATCGAGGTCAGCAGCTCGTCGGGCTCGGCGCTGGTCTTGCCGGGACCGGCGAACAGCTCCTCGACGCTGACCTCGCGCTCGCCTGACTGCGACCGCAGCCGGGCCACCGCGCCCAGGCAGATCAGCGGGCCGCCGGTCTCCATCGCGGGCGACGCGTTCATGACGTTGCCGCCGATCGTGCCGATGTGCCGGGTGGCGTGGCTGCCGACGATCGCCGAGGCGTCGGCGATGGCCGTGTAGCGCTCACGCACGACCGGGTCGGCGACCAGCTGCTCGTGGGTGACGAGCGCGCCCAGGCGCAGGCCGCCGCCGGACTCGGCGATGCCCCGCAGGGCGTCGATCCGGTGGATGGCGACCACTGCGTCGGGCAGCGGCGCCTTGCCCTGGCGGGCGCCGACGACCAGGTCGGTGCCGCCGGCCACCGGGCGGGCGCCCTCGGCGAGCGCCGCCAGCGCCTCCTCCAGCGTCTGCGGTGCGGAGTAGAGCGAGGTCACGGCTGCATCGCCTCCCATACGCGCTCGGGTGTCATCGGCAGCCGGTCGATCCGCCGGCCGGTGATCTTGCGGATCGCGTTGGCGACCGCGCCGGGCGTTGGCACGCAGGGCGGCTCGCCGATGCCCTTCGAGCCCATCGGCCCGGCGTTCGGCGTGTCGATCTCGACGAAGTGGATCTTGATCGGCGGCGAGTCCGACATGGTCTGCAGCTTGTAGTCGAGCAGGTGCGGGTTGCGCTGGCGCCCGTCTTCGTCGAGCAGCGTGCCCTCGGTCAGCGCCATGCCGATGCCCATCACAACCCCGCCCTCGACCTGGCCGTTCGCGCCGATCGGGTTGAGGATGCGGCCGCAGTCGTGCGACGCCGCGACGTCCAGGACGCGGACGACGCCTGTGTCACGGTCGATCTTGCAGCGCACCGCGTGGGTGATGAACGTCGGGGCGAGGAAGGACTCCATGCCCAGCCGGCCGGTGCAGCCGGAGGCGTCGGACTCGGGCATCGCCGGCACGGCGTCGGCGCCCCGGCCCAGCAGCAGCTTGTTGCCGTGGGCCTTCTCGGCCAGCGCCGGGATCGACACGCTCTTGGTCGGCGAGCCCTTGACGCGGACCGTCCCGTCGACCAGCTCGAGGTCGGCGCGCGCCGCCTCCAGCTCCTCCTCGGCCAGGTCGAGCAGCTGCTCCCGCACGTCCTCGGCGGCGCGCAGCACGGCGCGGCCGTTGTTGAACGTGGTCTGCGAGCCGGAGGCGCCGGAGTCGAACGGCCCAGCGTCGGTGTCCTGATAGAGCACCGAGAAGTCGTCCGGCTTCATGCCCAGCACCTCGGCGGCCAGCATCGGCAGCGCCATCACGGCGCCGGTGCCGCACTCCTGGGCGCCGGTGATGATCGTGCCGGAGCCGTCGCCGTTCAGCTTCAGGTACGCGCCGGAGGCGATGCCGAACGACGGCCACCATCCGCAGGCGACGCCGATCGCCTCGTCCTCGGGCAGGTCCTGGTCGTAGCCGATCATCTCGACCGCCCGGTCCAGCGTCTCGGCGGCGCCGATCGGATCGAACACCTGGCGTGTGGGACCCTCGTCGCCGGTGCGGACGATCGTCTTGCGCCGGAACTCGACGGGATCCATCCCCAGCTTGCCGGCCACGGTGTCCATGTGCTGCTCCACCGCCCAGCAGGCCTGCGGCGCCGTGGGGGCGCGAACCGAGCCGGACGGCGTCGTGTTCGAGTAGGCCAGGATCGAGTCGACGAACACGTTCTCGACCTTGTACGGGCCGACGGCCATCATCGCGGCCAGCTGCGGGAAGAACGGGTTGTCGGTCGTGTAACCGCCGCTGTCCAGCACCAGGCGGGCGCGGCGGGCGACGATCGTGCCGTCCTGCATCACGCCGGTCTCGAGGTCGATCGACTGGCCCTCGCGGCGATGATCGGGCGCCAGGAACTCCTCCTCGCGGCTGAACACCAGTCGCACGGGCCGGTTGGCGGCCCGGGACAGCGCCGCGATGTGCGCCTCGAAATGGAACTCGCACTTCCCACCGAACCCGCCGCCCAGGTAGGGCACGATCACGCGGACGTGCGACTCGGGGATCTCGAGCGTGGTCGCCACCCCGCTCCGGGCGATGAAGGGCACCTGCGTGGACGACCAGATCGTCACCTTGTCGCCCTGCCACTGCGCAACCACCGCGTGGGGCTCGATCGGCACGGCATGCGACATGTCTGCCTCGTACCGCTCGCTGACCACGATGTCGGCCTTCTCCATGGCGGCGTCCGCGTCGCCCTTGACGATGGTCGAGCGCGAGCAGATGTTGCCCTCGCGCACGACGTCCTCGGAGCCCTCGTAGGACTGCCAGTCGGGATGGATCTGCGGCGCACCGGGCTCGAGCGCCGCGTCCTGGTGGGCGACCGCCGGCAGCACCTCGTACTCGATGTCGATCAGCGTGGCGGCGCGCTCCGCGATCTCGGGCGTGAGCGCCGCGACCGCGGCGATCACGTCGCCCTCGTAGCGGACGACGTCACGGGCGAACAGCGTGCGGTCCTGGATGAACGCGCCGTGGCGGACGTCGGGCACGTCGTCCTGCGTGATCACGGCGAACACCCCGTCCAGCGCGCGCGCCTTCGACGTGTCGATGCTCAGGATCCGCGCATGCGGATGATCCGAGTACCGGAACTTCGCGTGCGCCATGCCCGTCAGCGTGAGATCGGCCGCATAGCGGCCGACGCCGGTGACCTTGTCCTTGCCATCGGAGCGGATGACCCGCGTACCGACCACTGTCGCCATGTCTGCTCCTTCGTCGATCGGTCAGATCGCTGCTGCTTCGCCGAACGCGAGGATACCTGGCCGGGGCCGGCTTCCGGAAGGGACCCCGCGCGTCTACGCCCCGTCGCGGAGCACCCGGCGCAGGATCTTGCCGGACGGCGTGCGCGGGATCTCGTCGACCACGGTGACCCGCCGGATCCGTTTGTGCGGTGGCACGCGGGCCGCGACGTGGTCGACCAGCTCGCGCTCCGACGCGTCGCCGACCAGGACGACGTACGCCCAAGGGATCTCGCCCTGCCGCCCGTCCGGACGGCCGACCACCGCGGCATCGGCGACAGCCGGGTGGGCGAGCAGCAGCGCCTCGAGCTCCGCGGGGGCGACCTGCAGTCCGCGCACCTTGATCAGCTCCTTGAGCCGGTCGACGACGTGAAGCCACCCGCGGTCGTCCAGGTGCCCGATATCGCCGGTGTGCAGCCACCCGGCCGCGTCCACCGCGTCGGCCGTCGCCTCCGGGTTGCCCAGGTAGCCGCGCATCACCTGCGGGCCGCGAACCAGCACCTCGCCGTCGGCGCCGGGCGGCAGGTCATCTCCGGTCTCCACGTCCACCACCCGCACCTCGGTCGATCCGATCGACGGCCCGACGGAGCCCGGGTTCGCGTCGTCGCCGGCGCCGCGCGGCGTGATGTGGGTGACAGGGCTGGCCTCCGTCAGCCCGTAGCCCTGGATCACCTCGCAGCCGATCCGCTCCGCGCACGCCGCCGCCACGGCGGCGTCCAGCGGCGCCGCACCGGAGACGATCGTGCGCAGCGACGAGAGGTCGGCGCCGTCGACGGCCGGGTGCCGGGCGAGGGCGAGCACGATCGGCGGCACCAGGAACGCCAGCGTCACGCGGTGACGCTCGATCAGCCGCAGCATCTCCCCCAGGTCGAAGCCGGCCATGGTCACCGAGGTCGCGCCCGTCGCGATCGCCAGGTTGACGTTGACCGTCAGCCCGTACATGTGGAAGAACGGCAGCAGCGCGAGCAGCGTGTCGCGCTCGTCGATCGGGAACGCGCCTTCGATCTGCAGCAGGTTTGCGGTCAGATTGCGGTGCGTCAGCATCACGCCCTTGGGCAGGCCGACGGTGCCGCTCGAGTACGGCAGCGCCAGCGGCTGGTCGGGATCGATGGCCACATCCGGCGGGGCGCTGTCCGCCAACAGCTCGGCGAACGGCTCCGCGCCCGGCGCCTCGCCGACGACGTGGACGGTATCGGCTCCGGCCTCGAGCGCGACCGGCACCAGCGGCGCTACGGTGACCACGCGGCGGGCTCCGCTGTCGCGCAGCTGCTCCGCGAGATTCTCTGCGCGGTACATCGGGTTGACCGGCGTCACGACACCGCCCAGCCGGGCCGCCGCATGGAACGCCAGCACGAACTCCGGGACGTTCGGCAGCATCAGGGCGAGCACGTCGCCGGGGCCGAACCCGCGATCGGCCAGGCCGCCCGCGACCCGGTCGACCAGGCCGGGCAGCTCGCCGAAGGCGACGGCGCGCCCGTCGCCGCCGTCGATCAGCGCGGGGCGCGAGCCGAGCTCCGCGGCGCGGCGGAAGACGACGTCGCCGAGCGGCGCGGCGGGCAGCACGACGTCGGGGTAGGGGCTGGCGATGCGCACCGGGCGACTCTACGGCAGACTGAACACCTAACTATTAGATTATGTCTTCGCACGTCATTCTGCATGGACAGGTAATCGATTGCCGCTACCATCGCCCGATGACGACGACGCTCCCCACAGGCCCGCTCAGCGGCCTCACCGTGATCGACATGGCGACGATCTTCGCCGGGCCCAGCGCCTGCCGGCACCTGGGCGACTTCGGCGCCGACGTGATCAAGGTCGAGCGCCCTGACGGCGGCGACGGCGCCCGGCACCTGGGTGAGTGCGACGGCGACGACAGCTTCTACTGGCGGATCGCCGGCCGCAACAAGCGGCCGATCGAGCTCGACCTCAAGTCCGACGCGGGCCGCGAGGTGCTGCTGCGCCTGGTGGCGCGAGCGGACGTGCTGGTCGAGAACTTCCGCCCGGGCGCGCTGGAGCGGCTGGGCCTCGATCCCGAGACCGTCCTGCTCGAGGTCAACCCCGGTCTCGTGGTGCTGCGGGTCACCGGCTACGGGCAGACCGGCCCGTACGCCTGCCGCGCGGGCTTCGGAACGATGGCCGAGGCGATGTCCACGCTGGCCCACACCACCGGCCAGCCGGACGGGCCGCCGACCCTGCCGCCGATCGCGCTGGCCGACGAGGTGACCGGCCTGCGCGGCGCGTTCGCCGTGCTGGCCGCGCTACGTCACCGCGACCTCACCGGGTACGGGCAGGTGATCGACATCAGCCTGCTGGAGTCGCTGGTCGACATCGTCGGGCCGGGCCCGTCGATCCAGCACCGCACCGGCGAGTCGGACGGCCGCATCGGCTCCCGGCTGGCGTTCTCCGCGCCCCGCAACATCTACGCCTGCAGCGACGGGTACGTCGTGCTCTCCGGCTCGGCGAACCAGGTGGCGCTACGGGTGTTCGACGCCATCGGCCGCCCCGAGCTTCGCGACGACGCGCGGTTCACGACCGGCGCCGGCCGGATCGCCAACGTCGACGCGCTGGACGAGATCATCGCCGCGTGGACGTCGGTGCGGACGGTCGCCGAGGCGATCGACGCCTTCACCGCCGCAGGCGCTGCCGTCGGCCCGGTCTACGACGCCGAGCAGCTGGTCAACGACCCGCACGTTCAGGAGCGCGGCGTGTTCGTCGAGGTGGAGAGCCCCGCGGACGGCTCGCCTCTGCTGCAGGCCCAGGTGCACCCGCGGCTGTCGGAGACTCCCGGCGAGATCCGCCACGCCGGTCTGCCCCCGGGCGCATGCACCGAGCAGGTGCTGGAGGAGCTGGGCTACGCGCCGGACGAGATCGACGCGCTGGTGGCCGACGGCGCCGTCGGCTCGCCGCTACGCGCTCCGGCCGGCAGCTTCCCGGTATAGCGCCTCCCCCACCTCGCGCGCGACCGACACCAGCGCGCGGACGTCGTCGTCCGTGGTGCGGTAGTTGACGAAGCACGGGCGCAGATAGACGCGGCCGTCCACCTCCGCCGGCGCGACGTACACGCGTCCGTCGACCTGCAGCTCCCGGGCCAGCGCGGCATTGTGCGCGTTCAGGTCGGCGCCGGCCGACGGGACGTGGCGGAAGGGTACGATCGAGAGCTGCGGCTGGTCCGTCAGCAGCTCCAGGTCGTCGTGCCGCCCGATCTCCGTAACCAGCAGCCGCGCCTGGCCGAGGTTGCGCTCGATCGCCGCGCGGAACGCCGCAGCGCCGTGCGCCCGGAACGCCAGCCACAGCTTGAGCGCGCGGAACGGCCGGGAGTACTCGAGCGTCACGTCCGCGGCGTGATCCTCGGTGTGCTCGTGCGGCAGGTAGCCCTCGTTGTGGGAGAACGCCGCCAGCAGATGGTTGCGGTCGCGGACGAGCACGACGCCACAGGCCTTCGGCAGGTACAGCCACTTGTGCGCGTCGAGCGACACGGAGTCCGCCCGGTCGAGCCCGTGGAAGCTGTCGCGGGTCGAGGATGCGGCCGCGGCGGGCAGCCCGTACGCGCCGTCGACGTGCAGCCACACGCCGCGCTCGGCGCAGACGTCGGCCAGCTCGTCGATCGGGTCGATCGCCCCGGTCAGCGTGGTGCCCGCGGTCGCGATCACGGCGACCGGCTCGATCCCCGCCGCCCGGTCGCGGTCGATGGCCTCGGCCGTCTCGGCGGCGCGCATCCGCCGGTGCTCGTCCACGGGCAGCGAGCGGACGCCGGCCGCGCCGAGGCCCAACACCTCCGCCGCCCGGTCGACCGAGTAGTGCGCCTCGTCCGAGCAGTACACGGCGCCCCGCCTGCCGACCAGGCCGTCGCGGCGCACGCCGGGCATGGCACGCTCGCGCGCCGCCGCCAGCGCGGTCAGGTTCGAGATCGTGCCCCCGCTGGTGAACGCCCCGCCGCCGGCCGGGTAGTCGATCAGCTCACCCACCCAGCGCACCGCCTGATCCTCGATCTCGGTGGCCGCCCCGGCCCACACGGCCAGGTTGGCGTCGAAGCACGACGCCAGCGCATCTCCGAGGACGCCGATCTCGAGGCCGGACGAGCCGACGAATGCGAAGTAGCGCGGCCGCGGCTGCGCGATCGTCTCGTCCAGGATCCGCGCCGCGTCGGCCATCACCTCCTCGGCCGGCGTCGGCCCCTCGGGCAGCGGTGAGCGCAGCAGCTGCTCGACCTGCGCGTCGACCGGCGGCTGGCCCGGCCGGGCGTGGTCGAAGCCGCGCCACGCCTCGGCGATCAACTCGGCGGTGCGGGCAAGCACCGCCTCGCGCGGCGCGTCAAGTCGCAGAGCGGGACTCGTCTCCATCCCGTTCGGAGATGCTACTCGACCGGACGGAAGACCCGGGCCCCGACGATGGCCAGGACGCCGTCGTGGTCGCGCCACAGGTACTCGATGGTCTGCTCGCCGCCCTCCAGCTCGACGCGGATGAGCGTCCGCGGGCCGACGCTGCCGATCAGCTCAGCGACCGTCAGGAAGGGCAGCCGCTCGAGCAGGTCGATGTCGCCCGCGCGCGCGAACGCGGGCTCGAAGAACGCGCCGGCCGCGACCTCGTCGCGCTCCTGGAGCGCCGACACATAGCGCGTCGCGGCGTCCTCCGACCGGCGCTTCGTCCGCATGCGCTTCAGCCGCTCGGGGTCGCCATCGAGGCCGACCCGGTCGAGCAGCGTGAACTCTCGCTGGTCCTCCAGCAGCAGCTCCCCGCCGCGGTCGATCCACTGGCTCTCGACCACCGAGGTGGGCAGCAGCCGGATCAGGCTGCGCCGGCCGAGCACGCCGAGCACCCGCGCCGTCGCCACGTCGGCGAGCAGCTCGGGGAGCTCCTCCCGCCCCGCCCGCTCCCAGAAGGCCGGGTCGCACAGCGGCTCCGCGGCCGCGGCGTCGCCCGTCTCGTAGATCCCCGCCAGCTGTGCGGCGCGCTGGGCGATCCGGCGCTCGAGCTCGGGGTCCATGCCCGGAGGATGGCACAGAGTGTCGATTCGCCGCCGCGCCGTTCGTCATAGGATCGACCAGGCGATCGCACATCGGTCGCCGCGACGAAGGGAGCAGGATGATGCGGTACATGCTGATGATCTACACCGCTCCGGGCACCTGGGAGGGCATGTCGGAGGAGGAACGGAACTCGACGATGAGCGAGTACTACGACTACACCGACTCGCTCGAGAACGCCGGCATCCTGCGGGCGGGCGCACCGCTGGAGAGCGTCGACACCGCGACCACCGTCCGCGTCCGCGACGGCGAGCGGCTGACCACGGACGGCCCGTTCGCGGAGACCCGGGAGGTGCTCGGCGGGTACTACGTGATCGAGGTCGACACGCTCGACGAGGCGCTCGACCACGCGGCGCGGATCCCCGGCGCGCGCCACGGGTCGGTCGAGGTGCGCCCGGTCGTGCAGGTGCCCGCCCGGCAGTGACCGGCGGGCCGGCCGCCGACGCGATCGCGGTCGTCTTCCGGTCGGAGTTCGGCCGCGCGGTGGCGATCCTCGCCCGCGTCCTCGGCGACGTCTCGGACGCCGAGGACGCGGTGCAGGACGCTTACGCCCAGGCCCTGCGCAGGTGGCCGGAGACCGGCGTCCCCGACAACCCGGCAGGCTGGATCGTCACGGTCGCCCGCAACCGGGCGATCGACCGCCTGCGCCGCGAGCGGGCGCTCGACGAGCGCCGCGCCGAGCTGACACGACGCGCAACCGAGCGGCTGATGACAGACCCCGTGTTCGACAGTACCGACGAGATCCCCGACGAGCGGCTGCGGCTGATCTTCACCTGCTGCCATCCGGCGCTCAACCGCGAGGCCCAGGTCGCGCTGACGCTGCGCCTGGTCGGCGGCCTGGAGGTGCGCGAGATCGCCCGGGCGCTGCTCTCCAGCGAGGACGCCGTCGCCCAGCGGCTCGTCCGCGCCAAGCGCAAGCTGCGCGTGGCCGCCGTCCCGCTGCGCGTGCCGGCCGGCGACGAGCTGCCGGCGCGGCTGGCCGCCGTGCTGGCCGTGGTCTACCTGGTGTTCAACGAGGGCTACGCGGCGACCTCCGGGCCCGACCTGCTGCGCGACGACGTCGCCGGCGAGGCCGTGCGCCTGGGCAAGGTGCTGGTCGAGCTGATGCCGGACGAGAGCGAGGCCGCCGGGCTGCTCGGGCTGATGCTGATGCAGCACGCCCGGCGGCGCGCCCGGACGGCCGCCGACGGCAGCCTGGTGCTGCTCGAGCAGCAGGACCGGGGGCTGTGGGACGCCGCCGCCATCGCCGAGGGCATCGCGCTGACCGAGCGGGCGCTGCGCCTGCGCCGGCCGCCCGGGCCGTACGCGATCGAGGCGGCGATCGCCGCCGTGCACGCCGAGGCACCAGCCTGGGACGACACCGACTGGCGCCAGCTGGCTGCGCTCTACCGCGAGCTGCACGCCGTCTCGCCCTCGCCCGTGGTCGAGCTGAACCGCGCGGTCGCCGTGGCCATGGCCGACGGGCCGGCGGCGGGCCTGGCGATGCTCGACCGGCTCGAGGACAGCCCCGAGCTGGCGTCGAGCCACCTGCTGCACGCGGCCCGCGCCGACCTGCTTCGCCGCAGCGGCCGTGCCGACGAGGCGGCGGATGCCTACCGGGTCGCCGTCGGGCTGGCCACGAACGACGCCGAGCGCGCGTTCCTCAGCGGGCGGCTCGCAGAGACCACTCGCTGAGCAGCCCCTCCGCGCAGGCGACGGTCATCGCAGCCTGTGTCTGCACCGTGCCGTCGGCGACGTGCGGCGAGAGTACGACGCGCGGATGGTCGATCAGCCCCTGCGGCACATGCGGCTCGTCCGCCAGCACGTCCAGTCCCGCTCCCAGGATGGTGCCGTCCGCCAGCGCCTCGACCAGCGCGTCCTCGTCGCAGATCGCCCCGCGGGCGGTATTGATCAGCACCGCGGTGGGCCGCATCAGCGCCAGCTCGCGGCGGCCGATCATGCCGCGCGTCGCGTCCGTCAGCGGGCAGTGCAGCGACACCGCGTCGCTCTGGCGGAGCAGGTCGTCCAGCCCGATCCCCTCGCGGCGAGAGTGGACGAGCACCCGCATGCCGAAGCCCTCGGCGCGGCGGGCGATCGCTCTGCCGATCGCGCCCATGCCGACGATGCCGAGCGTGGTGCCCTCCAGATCCTCGCCCAGCGGCAGCTCCCAGTGGTACTCGGCGTAGCGGCCGTCGCGGGCGGCCCGGTCGGCCTCGACCAGCCGGTGGCGGACGGCCAGCAGCAGCGCGAATGCGTGGTCGGCGACGCTCCCGGCGTTCGCGCCCAGCGGGCGCACCAGCGCGATGTCGCGGCGCTCCAGCTCCTCCGCGTCGATCGTGTCGTAGCCGACGCCGTGGTTGACGACCACCCGCAGCCGCGGGGCGGCGTCCAGCAGCTCCCGGTCGATCACCTCGCCCACCGACCAGATCGCGTCCGGGTCGCCGCCGTTCAGCACCCACGGCCGAACGTTGCCGTCGACGACGTGCACGCGAAAGGATTCCGCGACAGGGCGGAAGGCCTCCTCCGGCTGCGGCCGGAACTTGCAGACGACCAGCGGCTGCGTCACTACCAGCCGGACGCGGTGTGGATGCCGATCACGCGGCCGCGAGGCACCAGGGCGTCCTCGTCGAGCCCGCCGAAGGCGCCGCGGTGGAAGATCAGCGGCTCGCCGCCCGATCCCTCGAAGTCGACGACCTCGCCGACCACCAGCTCGTGGTCGCCCTGGGTGACGATGTCGTGCACCTCGCAGCGGAGGATGGCCAGCGAGTGGACGACCACCACGTAGCCGTGGGGGTCGATCACCGTGTGGCCCTCGGGAAACTCCGATCCGGGCTTCGCGAACGCCAGCGCCACATCGCGCTGGCGGCGGTGCAGGACGTTGACCGCGTAGCGGCGGCTGATCCGGATCGCGTCCAGCGTCCGGGTGTTGTGCGCGAGCGAGACGAGCACCAGCAGCGGATCGAGCGAGACCGACGTGAACGAGTTGAGCGTCATGCCCTGCGGCCGGCCGTGAGCCTGCGTGGTGACGACGGTCACGCCGGTCGCGAACGAGCCGACGACGTCCCGGAAATCGAGCCGCCATTCACTTGGAACGCTCATCTTCCTTACAGTATGTCCCACACGGACGGCGTTCGGCCGTCCCGAGGAGAATCTCGGAGGGGTTGTCATCCACCTGCTGGGTCTGTCAGGCGTGTCCAAAACCTTCGGCGCCCGCACGGTCCTGGACGGCCTCGACCTCGAGGTCTCGGAGGACGCCCGGATCGGCGTGATCGGCGCGAACGGCAGCGGCAAGTCGACCCTGCTGCGCCTGCTGCACGGCGACGACCAGCCGGACGGCGGCACGATCGCGCGCCGCCGGGGCATGGTCACGGCGGTGCTGCCGCAGCAGGTCGCGCCTGACGAGCGCACGCCGCACCAGATCGTGCTCGCGGCGCGTCCCGACCTGGAGCGGATCGAGCAGGAGCTGGACGAGGTCGGGCGGCGCCTGGCGGATCCGGCCCTGGCCGGCGACCTCGACCGGATGGACCGGGTGCTGCGGCGCCAGGCGGTGCTGCTGGAAGAGTTCGAGCAGGCGGGCGGCCACGCGTTCGAGGGCAGCGGGCGGTCGCTGCTGCTGCAGCTGGGCCTGGACGAGGGGGCGATCGACCGGCCATCCGACGTGCGCAGCGGCGGCCAGCGCAAGCTGATCGCGCTCGCGGCATGCCTGGCCGCGGAGCCCGACCTGCTGCTGCTCGACGAGCCGGAGACGCACCTGGACGCCGAGGCGCGCAGCCGGCTGGAGGGTCTGATCCGCGGATTCGACGGCGCGGTCGTCATGGTCTCGCACGATCGCTATCTGCTCGACGAGACGGTGACCGAGATCGCCGAGCTGGAGGGCGGACGGATCCGGACCTGGCCGGGCAACTACTCCACGTACGCCGCGGAGCGGGAGCTCGAGCTGGAGCGCCAGCAGCAGCAGTACGTGACGCAGCAGAAGGAGATCGCCCGGCTCGAGGAGGCGATCCGCCGGTTCAAGCTGTGGGCCAGCTGGGTCCCCGACGAGCGCAACATTCGCCAGGCGCGCAACAAGCAGCGCCAGATCGACCGGATGGAGAAGGTCGAGCGGCCGGTGCTGGAGCGACGCAAGATGGCCCTCCGGCTGCGCAGTGCGCAGCGCGGCGGCCAGCGCGTGGTCGAGCTGCACGGCGTCGACACCGACCTCGGCGGGCGGCGGATCCTGACCGGCGTCGACCTGACCGTGATGCGCGGCGAGCGGATCGGTGTGATCGGCGGCAACGGCGAGGGTAAGAGCGTTCTCGTGAAGCTGCTGACGGGCGAGCTCGAGCCCACCTCGGGCACGCGATGGATCGGCCCGTCAATCGAGATGGGACTGCTGGCACAGGATCACGACACGCTGCCGTCGAGCACGACCGCGCTGGAAGCGGTACGCCGGGTGAGCCCCTGCACGGAGGGCGAGGCGGTGCAGCTGCTGACCCGCTTCCTGTTCTCCTACGAGCAGGTTCGCCAGCCGATCGGGCGGATGTCGGGCGGCGAGCGGACGCGCTTGCAGCTCCTGCTGCTGATGCGGGCCGGCGCCAACTGCCTGGTGCTGGACGAGCCGACCAATCACCTGGACATCGACTCGGTCGAAGTGCTGGAGGGCGCGATCGAGCGCTTCGACGGCACCGTCATTGCCGTCTCCCACGACCGCTACTTCCTCGACCGCACCTGCGACCGAGTGGTCGAGGTGGCGCGCGGCCGGGCGATCGCGTACGAGGGCGGCTACAGCACCTGGTATGAGCGGCACCGGGCGGAACGGGCGGTGGCATGAACGAGCTCGAACGCCGGCCGCCGCGATCGGCCGAGGAGCGGCGCCTGGTCGCCCGCGAGCGGGCCCGCGAGCGCACCCGGCGCCAGCGCCGGCTGGGCGTGCTGGTGGTCGGCGGCATCGTGGTGCTGGTGGGCGCCGGGTGGCTCACGCTGGGCCACGGCGGCGGCAGCCCGAAGGCCGCCGACGCCGGCGAGCAGCTCTCGTCGACCACGCAGAAGCCGCAGGCGGAGCTGCCCCGCGGCGGCAGGCAGGTGCTGCCCCACTACCGCGTCGTGGCGCTGTACGGCGCGCCGCAGGATCCCGGGCTGGGCGAGCTGGGCATCGGCACGCCGGACAGAGCTGCGCAAAAGCTGCTCGTCCAGTCTCGGCCCTACGCCGAGCCGGGACGTCCGGTGATGCCGGCGATGGAGCTGATCGCGACGCTGGTGACGGCGGCGCCGGGCGACGACGGCAAGTACCGGATGCGCCAGACCTCGTCGACGATCGACCGGTACCTGACCGCCGCCCGCAAGGCCAAGGCCCTGTTGATCCTGGACATCCAGCCCGGCCGGGCGTCGTTCATGTCCGAGGTCAAGGCGTACCGGCACTGGCTGGAGCAGCCGGACGTCGGCCTCGCCATCGACCCCGAGTGGAGCATGGGGCCCGGTGAGGTGCCCGGCCAGGTGATCGGGCACACCACCTCGACCATCGTGAACAAGGTGTCGGCGTACGTCTCCAAGATCGTGGAGGACGGCAACCTCCCGCAGAAGGTGCTGATCATCCATCAGTTCACGCCGGGGATGATCGAGCACAAGCGGTGGCTGAAGAAGCCGCCCGGCGTCGCCCTCACAGTCAACGTTGACGGCTTTGGCACCAGGGACAACAAGGTCTCGAAGTACGACCTGTTCGCCACCAACGGCGCGCACTGGTTCAACGGCTTCAAGCTGTTCTACCACGAGGACGTCGGCCTGATGCGGCCGCACTCGGTGCTCAATCTGCTGCCGCCGCCCGACGTCGTCGTCTACGAGTAGCGGCCGAATCCCGCGATCGGGGGAGCGGCCGGGAGCCGCGAACGCCGATGTCTGCTGTCCGCGCATCCCCCTCCTCTGCGCATGATCTCTCGTCTGACCACACCCCTGCGCGCCGCCTGCGCGCTGACCGTTGCCTTGCTGGCATTCGCCGCGCTCGCCGGTTCTGCCGGCGCCGCGACGTCCAGCTCAGCGAGCCAGATCGTCCGGTTTGCCAACCGGACGACGGTGCGCATGCAGCTGGCGACGACCGCGCCGTACGACTTCGGCCCCGTGGATCCGCTCTCGGCGCGCGATCCAGCGGGCAACGAGAACACCGCAACCGTCTGGTCGAACGCAAACTGGCGGCTGTTCGTCCGCGCCGCCGGCCCAGCGTTCACGGAGTCCCCGACCGGCGCGAACACGATCCCGCTGAACCGCCTGCGTGTGACCGGCACGCGCGGCGTGAACCTGGGTGTGAACGACAAGCGGATCGCCAACGGCGCCCCGACCGGCACCGCGGGGGTGGCGGTGCCGATCAACTATGCCCTCACCCTGCGGTTCGCCGACAAGGCCAACACCCCCGGGTCGAGCTACCAGCAGATCCTGATCTACACCGCCGTCACCCCGTGAGCGACGGGTAGCGCGCGCGCAGCATCGCGCGTACGCGGGCGACGTCGGCCGGCTGCCAGTCGGTGTGGTCGTTTCGCCAGCCCTCGTTGTCCCGGAAGAATCGGCTGTCGTTGACCATGGAGTGCCCGATCACGTCGCGCACCGGGATGCCGTACCGGGTGCACAACCACGCGACCAGGGCCAGCACGCTGTGGATCTGCGGAGCGCGGGCCAGGATCTGCTGATCGGCCCAGCTGCTGGACGGCCCGGTCTCCTGAACCATCTCGATTCCGACCGACCGGTCGTTGACGCCGATCGCATGGCGGCACATCACGTCGAGCGGGGCCTGCTGGTAGATCGTGCCGTCCTTGTCGACGACGAAGTGCGCGCAGGTGCCCGGCAGCTCGCCGTTGTTGGGCGTGTCGTTGGCGAAGGTGGCGTGGACGCCGGGGTAGCTCGACGACGCCGTGAAGTGCAGGACGACCAGCCGCGGATGGCTGAGCCGTGACGTGTCGATGCCGTAGTGCCGCTGCGCGTAGGCCGCCATCTCGGCCCGGCGAGCCGCCGTGTAGGGAATCGGATCCTGGGTGATCGCCGGACGGGCAACGGGCGGTGGCGGAGCCTGCGTTGCGGTTTCGGTCTCCGTCTCGGTCTGCGTCGCGGTGACGGTGGGCGTCTCGGTGACGGTGGAGGTGACGGGCGCCGTCCGCGTCACGGCGGCGGGCTCGCCGCCGGACGACACCGCCCGGCCGCCCAGGAACCCGCCCGCCAGCAACAGCGCGGCGAGCACGGCGAGGAGCGCAGCTCTCACATCCTCCCGGCGGCGATGATCCGCTGCAGGAACTGCCGCGTGCGCTCCTCGCGCGGGTGGCTGAAGATCTGCTCAGGCGGCCCCTGCTCGAGGATCACACCGGCGTCGAGGAAGCACACCCGGCTGGCGATGTCCCGTGCGAAGCCCATCTCGTGCGTGGCGATCAGCATCGTCATCCCCTCATCGGCAAGCTCACGGATCACGTCCAGCACCGCCGCCACCAGCTCCGGGTCGAGCGCGCTGGTCACCTCGTCGAGCAGCAGCAGCCGCGGCTGCATCGCCAGCGCCCGCATGATCGCAACCCGCTGCTGCTGGCCGCCGGACAGCCGGTCGGGGTACTCGCCGCGGCGGTCGGCCAGGCCGAACCGCTCGAGCAGCGCCATCCCCTGCTCCTCCGCCTCCCGCCGCGACTGCCCGAGCACCTTGCGCGGCCCCAGCGTGATGTTGGCGAGCACCGTCATGTGCGGGAACAGGTTGAACGACTGGAACACGATCCCGATGCTCGTGCGAATCCTGTTCTCGTCCACATCGGGGGCGGTCACCTCGACGCCGCCGACGACGATCGTCCCGGCCGTCACCGGCTCGATCAGGTTGATGCAGCGCAGCAGCGTCGACTTGCCCGAGCCGGAGGCCCCGATCAGGCAGATCACCTCGTGCTCCGATACCGCGAGGTCGATGCCGCGCAGCACCTCGGCCTTCCCGAAGCTCTTGCGCACGCCCTCGATCAGCAGGGCCGGGTCGCTCACCCTTGCCCCGCGAACTGGCGCCGGCGGTCGCGGGCGACCAGCCAGTCCGTGAACCGGGCAAGCGGGATCGTGATCAGCACGAACAGCACCGCGGCGCACAGGTACGGCGTGAAGTTGAAGTCGGCCGCCTGCGCGATGTCGGCCTGGCGGAACGCCTCGACCGGGCCGATGATCGCCACCAGCGCCGTGTCCTTCTGCAGCCCGATGAAGTCGTTCAGCAGCGGCGGGATCACCCGCCGCACCGCCTGCGGCACGATCACGAACCGCAGCGCCTGGAGCCGCGAAAGGCCAAGCGAGCGAGCGGCAGCCTCCTGGCTGGGGTGCACCGACTCGATGCCTGCGCGATAGACCTCGGCGACGTAGGCCGAGTAGACGAGGATCAGCGCGACGCCGCCCCAGAACAGCTCCGACGTGGGGACGCCGGACAGCTGGAGCGACGGCACGCCGAGACCGAGCATGACGACGACCAGGATCGTCGGGACGCCGCGGAACAGATCCGTGTAGACGATCGCCATCAGCCGGAACGGGAAGAGCACCGGCCCCGGGAGGCTGCGAAGAATCGCGATCCCCAGCGCGAAAACCAGGATCACCGCCTCGCAGACCATGAACAGCTTCACGTTGACCCAGAAGTGGCGCGCGATGTCCGGGAACCAGGCCTTGACCTCGTCCCAGTTGAGGAACGACGCCTTGAACTCGGGCCAGCCCGGCGAGTTGACCACGACGAGGGTGATCACGGTGAACACGACGACCGTGCTGATCAGGGCGATCGCGGCGCTGCGGCCGGCGCCGCGGCCGAGGATGCGGGAGCTGCGGCTTGCTACTGCAGCGTCGGGGCGTCTGCCAGGTCGGAGAGCCACTTCTGCTCCAGCTCCGCGAGCTCCCCGCTGCTCTTCATCTCGTTCAGCGCGCGGTCGACGCAGGTTTTGAGCGGGCTGCCCTTCTCCATCACGAGGCCCCACTGATCCTCGCCGCCGGAACCCGAGAACTGCCCGGCGATGGCCAGGCCGCCCGGCTCGACATAGGCGATGTAATAGGCGGTCGGGAAGTCGACGACGAGGCCGTCGATCTGGCCGTTCTCCAGCGCCTGCGTTGCCTGGGAGGTCGAGTTATAGACCTTGGCCTCGTTGTCGGGCTGGATCACGTCCTGAATCGCCTGATAGCTGGTGGTCGACACCTCGGCGCCCAACGTCGCGCCCTTCAGATCCGCCAGGCTGCTGGCGTGCGCGTACTGCGAGTCCTTCTTGACGACCACCGCCTGGTTGGCCTGGTAGTACGGCACGCTGAAGTCGACCCTCTGGTCACGCGGCGACTTGTCGGTGACCTGCGCCAGGTAGAAGTCGAAGTCCTTCGGCCCCGGCGCGAACGACTTGCCGAACGGGGTCGCCTGCCATGTCACCTGGTCGGGCGTATAGCCCAGCTTCTCGGCGACTCCGTAGGCAACGGTGTTCTCGAACCCCTTGTTGGCGTACGGGTCGTTGTTGAACTGGCCCTTCCACTCGTGCCCCGGCCCTCCGGTGAAGTACGGGCTGAACGCCGGGTTGCTCGTCCCGATGGTCAGCTTGCTCGGGCTCAGCGTCTGCAGCTTCTCCGGCGTGCACGTGGCGGCCGACGCGGAGGGGGCCGAGCCGCCCGACGTGTCGTTGGCGGTCGACGAGCCGCAGGCGGATGCAACCGCGAGCAGCGCGACCAGGAGCGGGGCGATCACCATCCTGCGCATGGCGCGAAGTTACCACAGCAGGATTCGGAGCCGGGCCGGTCAGCCGGCGACGGCCGCGGGAACGGCCTCGTGCAGCTCGTCGCACACCTCGGCGGCGAGCTTGACGAACGATTCGGCCGCGGCCGACCTGATCCGGTCACGATGCCATGCGACGCCGACCACGCGAGGAGGCAGCTTGCCGTTGAGCGGCAGCAGGTCGGTGCGCGGGTCGCTGGCGTCCACGGCCAGCAGCGGCATCAGCGCGACGCCGACGCCGGCGGCGACCATCGCCTGCATCGTGCCGTTGTCGTCCGAGCGAAACACGATGTCGGCGGTCAGACCGCGCAGCGACAGATGTGTCTCGATGTGCTGGATGCTCGTACAGGTGCGGTAGCCGATCAGCGGCAGCCCGGAGATCTCGCGCAGACTCGGCGCCGTTGCGTTTCGAGCCAACGGCGACTCCGCCGAGACGACAAGCACCCACGGATCGTGCATCAGGTCGGCGAATTCGAACGGGCCGTCGGGAATCGGCAGCTGGATGAACGTCAGGTCGAGCTCACCTGCCTCGACTGCCGCGAGCAGCGTCTCGTCCTCTGCCTCCTTGAGCTGCACGGACACGCCCGGGTGAGACGAGGAGAACCGGCGGATCACCTCGGGCAGCACCCGGGTGCCCACGCTCTGGAACGTGCCGACGCGCAGGGTGCCCGCCTCGCCGTCGGCGAGCGCCGCGAGATCGGCCTGGGCGGCCCGCAGGCGGGCGACGATCCCGTCCGCGTGGCGCAGCAGCACGTTGCCCGCCTCGGTGATGGAGATCGGACGGGGGCCGCCCGGGCGCTCGACCAGCCTCGTCCCCACAGCCTTCTCGAGCGTGGCGATCTGCTGGCTGACGGCCGACTGCGTGTAGCCGAGCCGCTCCGCGGCGCGGCCGAAGCTGCCGGTCTCGGCAACGGCCCGAAGGGCGGCCAGATGGCGGATCTCAACTCCGTGCCAACGATCAGGTTCCATAATGCATACGAAGAGTATCTCGATTTGAGCTTATGGACAAGGCGGTCGACAATATGACCATGGAACTCCTGATCATCATCTTTCTCCTGGTGGTCGGCCCGTTGGCATTGGTGGCGGGAGCCGATTCCAGGAGCACCGATACCCGCGACACGCGCGGCTGGTTCCCCTCCCGCTAGGAACTCCCACCCGAGCCTGGCTCCGTGCCTGGCACGTCGGTTGAGGCCAGAGTGGGGCTGACGGTCGCGCCGGTGCCTGGCTCGGTGCCTGGCTCGTGAATGCGACCTAGACTGACGGGCGTGCACCGGCATGAGCCTGACAGGCGAAGGTTCCTGCGGGTGGAGGCTGACCTGCTCGCGGTCTGCTCGCCCATCGACCAGTCCGGCGAACGCGGGACACCGGTGCGGATGCGCACCGACGACGTGTCCGCCGGCGGCGCCAAGCTGCGCGCGGCCGAGACGCCGCGCGTCGGAGACCGTTTCTGGGTCGAGCTGACCTTCGCCCGTCCGCGGTTCCTGGTGTTCGTCGAGGCCGAGGTCGTCCGCACCGAGGCATCCGGCGCCTTCGCCGTCCGGTTCGACGGGCTGGACGAGTACGTCGAGCAGCGCGTCGTGCGATGGGTCTACGCCCAGGACCGGCGGCTGTTCGACCGCCACGCGAACGTGCGGATCCCGATCCGGATCAGGGTCGTCTGCCGCAGGCTCGCGGACGGCGAGGCCGTAGAGGAGTTCACCGCGCCGTCGGTCGACGTCTCGACCGACGTCGTCCGGATCATCTCGGAGCGCGTCGTCCTGGTGGGCACCGCCCTCCAGGTGGAGCTGCACCTGGCCGATGATGTACCACCGTTTGCGGTGCTCGCCGAGGTCGAGTCCGCTCACCCCCAGGACGATGATCGCACCGTCTACACGCTCCGGCTCGCCGAGCTCGGCGTCGCCGAAGAGCACCGCCTGGTCGAGCTCGCTCTGCAGATCGAACGCGAGCAACGCCCGTAGACTGGAATCACGATGACGGACGCGCAAAGAGGTCGGCTGAAGCTCCGGGCCGCCGCGGGATTTCGCCTGCCGGCGCTCCCCGGCACGCCCCTGGAGCCCCGTCACTACTCGTCGACCTACCACGACACGGTCGACCACCGGCTCGCCTCCGCCGGCGTCGCGCTGCGCTACCGCAGCGAAAACGGCTTCGGCGCCTGGCAGCTGCGGCTGCCCGCGAACAGCTCGTGGCTCGAGCTCGAGCTGCCGGGCTCGCCCGCCCGCGTCCCACGGCGGTTCCGTGATCTGGTGATCGCCACGCTGCGCGACCGGATGACGTCCGAGGTGGCTACGCTGGACACCATGCGGCGGGGAGTTCGGGTGGAGCGAAGCGGCCGGGTGGTCGCCGAGGTCACGGTCGACCAGGTCGTCGTCCGCGCAGGCGAGGAATCGGTGCGCGCGTTCGACGAGGTCGAGGTCGATCTGATCGACGGGGGCGAACGCGACCTC
Organism: uncultured Actinomycetes bacterium; assembly: GCA_963720885.1. Taxonomy (GTDB): domain Bacteria; phylum Actinomycetota; class Thermoleophilia; order Gaiellales; family JAICJC01; genus DATLLN01. Next base: position 1,229,060 of record CAVRGW010000005.1, read on the forward strand.
CGGCGGATCGGGCGGATGCTGCACGAGGCCGGGGCGGTGGACGGCGACCAGCAGCCGAAGCTGCTGCGGGCGCTGGGGCTCGCCCAGTCCGACCCGCCGCGGGTGGACCCCGAGGCGCCGCCGCGCCGCCAGCTGGCCGCGATGCTGCAGATCCAGTACCACGCCATCCTGGCGCATGATCCCGGAACGCGGCTGGGCGCAGACCCCGAGGAGCTGCACCAGCACCGTGTGGCCGTGCGCCGGCTGCGCGCCCTGCTGCGCGCCGCGCGGCCGATGATCGACCGGAAGTGGGCCGACGAGGTGCGCGACGAGCTGCGCTGGGTGGGCTCGGCGCTTGGCGAGGTGCGGGATCTGGACGTGCTGCTCGAGCATCTCCAGGACGAGGCGGCGGAGCTCGAGCCGGACGACGCCCAGGCGTTCGCGCCGGTGCTCGCGGTGCTGGCCAACCGACGCGAGGCCGCGCGCGCCCTGATGCTGGCCGAGCTCCGAGACCCGCGCTACATCCATCTCCTCGAGCGGCTTGAGCGCGATCTGGCATACCCGCCAGAGGCGGGCGAGGCGGTGAAGCCGCAAGGCGATCGCCGCCGCCGAGTTCCGGAGTCTGCGCAAGGCGCGGCGCCGGCTGGGCTCCGACCCGGAGGACCACGAGCTCCACGAGCTGCGCATCAAGGTCAAGCACGCACGGTACGCCGCCGAGCTGGCGATGCCCAGCCGGGGGCCGAAGGCGCGGCGCTTCGTCAAGGATGCGAAGCGGCTGCAGGACGTGCTCGGCGACCACCAGGACTCCGTCGTCGCCGCCGAGCGGCTGCGCGAGCTCGCCGTCGCCACCGGAGACCCGCGCGCTGCCCTCGCCGCCGGGCTGGTGGTGGCCCGCCAGGCGGAGCGGCGGAAGGCCGCCCGCGAAGCGTTCCCCGACGCCTGGCGCGCCCTCAAGCGAAGCGGCAAGCGGGCCTGGCTGTGAGCGCATCGCCGGTCGCCGTCGTCCGCCACGGACGGGCGGGCGACCGCCAATCGTGGGAGCGCGACGACCGCCTGCGCCCGCTGGACGGCAAGGGCCAGCGCCAGGCGATGGCGCTGATCGACCAGCTCGCGCCCTACCGCATCGAGCGGGTCGTCTCCAGCCCCTACCTGCGCTGCATCCAGACGGTGGTGCCGCTGGCGGTCGCGGCGCGCACCGCCGCGACGCCGGACGACCGGCTGGCCGAGGGCGCAGCGGATCGAGGCGTCCGTGAGCTGCTGGGCGAGCTCGATGGCGCGCGCGTCGCGATCTGCACGCACGGCGACGTCATACTCGCGCTGGTCGGCCCCGACGCCGAGGCTCGCAAGGGCAGCACCTGGCTGCTCGACGGCGACACCCTCGAGCCGCTCGAGTACCTGCCGCCGCCGGCGTAGGCCACGGGTGTGTGCCAGGGGGTCAGGATCCTTGGCACATGTGCCAAGGATCCTGACCCCCTGGCACAACGCTCACGCGGCGAGTCGCTCGGCGATCGCCTCGGCGGCGAGCCCCTCGCGCAGCCCCGCGCGTGCGACCTCGAACGGCCGTCCGACGACGCGGGCCGCCTGCGCCAGGATCACGGCGCCGGCAAGCAGGGTCGCGGCTCGCCGCTCGCCGATGCCGTGGGCGGCGGCCAGCTTGACGGCGGAGCGCTTGGCCAGATGGTCGGCCACCTCGTCGAGCGCCTTCCCGCTGAGCGGACCCTCGATGATCCGCCGCAGGGCGCGGGCGCTGCCACCCACCGCCAGGGCGATGTCGGCGGGCGGCGCGTCGAGCCCGGCGAACAGCTCCGCCACCTCGGCCCGGGCAGCCTTGACATGGCCCTTGCCGGGCGCGTCACCCTCGAGCATGCGGCTGGTCAGCCGCAGCGAGCCGATGTCGACCGACGCCAGCCACTCGGGCGACCCGTCGGATGGCCCGACGGCGACCTCCGTCGATCCGCCGCCGACGTCGCACACGGCCAGCGTCACCGGCGCACCGGGCAGCGTCGCGGCGGCGCCCAGATACGCATACCGACCCTCATCCTCGGCAGACAGCACGCGCGGCACCGCGCCGGTCGCCCGCTGCAGCGCGATCACCAGATCGTCGGCGTTCACGCTCTGCCGCCCCGGCGCGGTGACCACGACGCGGAGGTCGCCGCAGCGCAGCGCGCGGGCCTGGGACGCGAACTGGCGCGCGCAGTCGGCGGCCTCGGCCAGCTTGGCGTCGGGGATCCAGCCGTGGTGCTCGATCGCCGCACCGAGGCCGACCTGCAGCCGGTCCTGGTGGATCGGCGCGACCGCACCCGCCGCGGTCTCAGCCACGAGCATGCGCATCGTGTTCGATCCGACGTCGACGATGCCGATCCTCATCACCCGTAGTGTGCCCACCGGCTCGGCCGTCATCACCCGGATCTCGGTGAGCGTTTGGTGAAGATCCGGTGCGAATCCAGGAACGGATCAGCGAGCCGTCGGACGCGCGCCGGAGCGACGCCGCGCACGGAGCTTGGCGCGGCGGGTCAGCACGGTATGCGTGCCCCGGTTGCGCTCGCCAGCGCCCGGCTCCAGGCGCATCCAGTTCCCGCTGGCGTCCAGCACCCAGGCGTGCGCGTTGTCCGCCAGCAACGCCTCCAGCGCGGCGTTCAGCTCGTCCCGGGCGCGGGGATCCTCGACCGGCACAACCACCTCGATCCGGTGGTCGAGGTTGCGCGGCATCAGATCGGCGCTGCCGAACAGGTACGTCTCCTGGTCGCCGGCCTCGAAGTGGTAGACGCGAGAGTGCTCGAGGAACCGGCCGACCACGCTGCGCACGGCGATGTTCTCGGACAGCCCGGGCACGCCCGGCCGCAGCATGCAGATCGCACGCGCGACGATGTCGATCGCCGCGCCGGCCTGCGACGCCTTGTACAGCTCGTCGATGATGGCCGGATCGCTGAGCGCGTTCACCTTGATCCGGATGCGCGCCCGCTCCCCACGCCCCGCGGAGCGGGCGACCGCGCGGATGTGCTCGACCAGCGAGCTGCGCAGGTTGAACGGCGCCGCCAGGATCTTGCGGAAGCGCTGCGGCCGACCGAAGCCCGTCAGATGGTTGAACAGGTCGGCGATGTCCGCGGTGATCGCCTCGTCCGACGTGAACAGGCCGAAGTCCTCGTAGAGGCGGGCCGTCGACGCGTTGTAGTTGCCGGTGCCGATGTGCACGTAGCGGCGCAGCGAGTCGCCCTCGCGGCGGACGATCAGCGTGGTCTTGGCGTGGATCTTGAGGTTGGCGAAGCCGTAGACGACGTGCACCCCGGCACGCTCCATCGACCGCGACCACGCGATGTTGCGGCGCTCGTCGAAGCGCGCCTTCAGCTCGACCAGGCACACCGTCTGCTTGCCCTCCTCGGCCGCCTCGATCAGCGCCGGTAGCAGCGCCGAGTCGTCACTCGTCCGGTAGACGGTGGTCTTCAGCCCGACCACGGAGCGGTCCTTCGCGCCCTCCCGCACGAACGCCTCGACGGACGTCGCGAAGGAGTCGTAGGGCAGATGCACGATCACGTCCCCGCGATCGACCTCCGCGAAGATGTCGTGATCCTCGGAGGGGCGAAGCCGCGACCGCGTGACCGGCGACCACGGCTCGAACCGCAGGTCGGGGCGATCGAGGTCGGCCAGCTGCTTGACGTCGGCCAGGTCGAGCGTGCCGTCGATCGGGAACATCTGCGCGGCGCTCACGCCGAGCCCGTCCTTCAGCCGCTGCAGCATGTCCTCGGTCATCTCGTCGGCCACCTCGACGCGGACGACATCGCCGAACCGGCGGCGGCGGAGCTCGAGCTCGACGGCCTCCAGCAGGTCGTCCGCCTCGTCCGACACCTCGAAGTCGGCATCGCGAGTGACGCGGAATGCGGCGTGCTCGACGATCTCCATCCCCGGGAACAGCCACGGCAGGAAGTGCGCGATCAGGTCCTCCAGGGCGACCATCCGCCCGCCCTGGCGGACGTGCATGAAGCGCGGCAGCACCTCCGGCACCTTGACCCGCGCAAACCGCTCCTCGCCGCTGTCCGGGTTGCGGACGAGCACGCCCAGGCTGAGCGACAGCCCGGAGATGTACGGGAACGGCTGGCCCGGCCCGACGCCCAGCGGAGTCAGAACCGGGAACACCTCGCGCTCGAACGTCGCCGACAGCTCGGAGAGCTCGTCCTCGTCCAGCTCGGCGACGGGGACGATGCAGACCTCCGCGGCGTCCAGCGCCTTGCGCAGGTCGACCATCCAGATCTGCGACTGGCGCAGCGAGAGCTCGATCACCCGTTCGCGGATGTCGGACAGCACCACCTGCGCCGTGCGGCCGTCGGCCGAGCGCACGCCGATGCCGGCCGCCGCCTGCCGCAGCAGGCCGGCCACCCGGACCATGAAGAACTCATCGAGGTTCGACGAGAAGATCGAGCAGAAACGGACGCGCTCCAGCAGCGGCAGCTCCTGATCGGCGGCCAGGTCGAGGACGCGTGCGTTGAAGTCGAGCCAGGAGAGCTCTCGGTTGATCAGCCGCTCGGGGGCGGCGAGCTCGATCCGCTCGATTTCAGCGCGCTTGGAGGCCATACGACACCCAATCGTACAGCGGCGGCCGACGGCCGGACAGTGGAGATGCGGTTTCCGTCCTGGGAGGGGCTACTCCCAGGTGAACTCCTGGCTGGCCGTGGTCTCCATCCAGCCCTGAGGGCGCTCGCGCTCCTCTTCGTCGGGCACCTCGACCACCGGCAGCTCGAGCGTCTCCGCGGGAATCTCGAGGGCGACGGCGGGGTGCTCCCCGGTCTCCTCCTCCTCGCGCCGCGCGGCCGCCTCGGTCTTGAACAGCGGATGGTTGTCGAACGGATCGTCGCCGACGAACTCGTCAAGAGGGAGGTCTCCATCCAACCGGGCATTCCGGCGCTTCAGCTCGAGGTGCTCTTCGATCACCGATGCGAACTGCGAGCTACCACTGGTCGACATCCACATCCTCCGGTCGGTTTCGGGAGCCAGGAAAACGCCGAAAGATCATAGCAAGCACCCCTCGGGCCCTCAATCAACAGACGAGCTGACCTGGTTCTTGCCGCCGCGCTTGCTCTGGTAGAGCGCGGTGTCCGCCGCTGCGATCAGGTCAAGCTGGGCCATGTCCAGCGACGGGCCGGAGGCGACGCCGAAGCTGGCGGTCACCTCGCCGATCAGCTCGCCGCCGAACTCGATCGGCCGCTCCTCGATCGCCATCCGCAGGCGCTCGGCCAGGTTGAGGGCGCCCTCGAGATCGGTCTGCGGCAGCAGCACGGCAAACTCCTCGCCGCCGTAGCGCGCGGCCAGGTCGATCTCGCGGATCATCCCCTGGATCGTCGCCGCCACCGCGCGCAGCACCGCGTCGCCGGCCAGGTGCCCGAGCTCGGGCCTGTCGTTGATCCGCTTGAAGTCGTCGATGTCGAGCATGATCAGCGACAGCGGCTGGTCGAACCGCTGGGCGCGCTCGAACTCGCGCCCGAGCACGTCGAAGAACCGGCGCCGGTTCGCGATCCCGGTCAGCTCGTCGGTCACCGCCTGCTCCTTGACCCGGCGGTGCAGGCGCGCGTTCTCGATGGCGATGCCGGCCTGCACGGCCAGGCCGGACAGCGTCTCGATGTCGTCGGGGGCGAACCTCCCGTCCTCGGGATCGACCACGGTGACCATGCCGAGCAGCTGCTTCTCGCGCAGGATCGGCACGGTCAGCATCGGCCGCGGCGAGTTCGCCGTGCGCGGCTCGACCGCCATCACCGCCTCGCCCTCCAGGCCGCGCCCGGCGGGCACGACCATCGGCAGGTCGGTGCGCGACCCGCGGGCGGTGCCGATCCGCGCCTGCTCTGTCGCCTCGCCGCGGTCGGGGTCGTACAGCAGCAGCCGGCCGCCGCGCGAACGGGTCGCCTGCACGGCGGTGTCCAGCACGGCGCCGATCAGCGCCTGCTGGTCGTGGGTCGCCGCCAGCGTCTCGCCGTAGCGGGCCAACGTCTCCTTGAGCCGCTGCCGCTCACCGGCCAGCTCGGTCATCCGGATCGACAGCTCGCTCGACATCGTGTCCAGCGCGGCGCCCAGCTCGACCAGCTCATCCCCGCCCTCGGGCACCGGTTCGCCGCTGGCGCGGACGATCGCCTTGGCGCGGCCGGCGAGGTCGGTCAGCGCCTTCGAGATGCGGTCGGCGGTGAGCAGGCAGAGGGCGATCAGGACGAGGCCGAGCAGCCCCAGGGCGAGCAGCAGGCGAAGCCGGGAGTGCTCGATGCGATCGTCCAGCACCGACTGCGGATAGGTGGCGAGGATCTCGGCGGGCACCTCCTTGGACGGCCCCTCGACCCGGGCGCCCTGCACCCGCACCTCCGACCCGCCGACGTCCGTGGTCGTCGGCTTGCCGTCGCCCAATGCCGGCGCGGTGCCTGTCCGCCCGCCCGTCGAGCCGGTGATCTCGCCGTCCACGGTCATCGCCAGATCGACCTGGTCGGAGCGCGGCGCGTCGACCGCCAGCCGCACCACCAGCTCCTCGTCCAGCGGCACGTAGACGGTGACCGTGCCCTTGTTGCCGACGTTCACGGACGTCTGCCAGGCCGGGCCTTCCGGCGGAACTCCCACCCGGACGTCGCCGCTCTCGATCACCGCATGGTCGGCGCCGTCGATCGACTGCAGGTTGAGGTCGGCCAGGTTGCCGTCGAGCATCGCCTGCTGGACGTCGGGATCCTGGGCGATCAGCGTCGCCTTCGCGGCCGCCGCCTCCAGCTCGGACCGGTAGGAAACGGCGGCACCGGAAACGGTGGCCGAGAGGCTGCCGTCGACCGAGTCCGTCTGGTTCCGGCCGACGAGCTCTTGCACGAGCAAGCCGGTCGCGACCAGAGGGAACACGACCAAGGCGATCAGGACAATGGACAGCTTGTGACGAAAACGCAAACGATCTGACCCCAAGCGTCGTTGCGCAGGCCGCGACCCAGCGACCTCACCACCCGATCATACCGCCCGGTCTGCAAACAGCCGCACGCCTAAAGGGGGATATTTCGGCCGGTTTCTAGTAGTCGGCGAGCGCGCGCACCGCCGCCACGATGTCGTCCTCGAGCGGCATGTACTCGCGCTCCAGCGGCGGGGCGAACGGGATCGGCGTGTCAATCGCGGCAACCCGGCGGACGGGCGCGTCGAGGTACTCGAAGGCGTCCTCGGCGACGATCGCCGCCACCTCGGCGCCGAAGCCGCCGGTCAGGTTGTCCTCATGGACGATCAGCACCTTGCCGGTGCGCTTGACCGACTCGAGCACCGTCTCGCGGTCGAACGGGATCAGCGTCCGCAGGTCGATCACCTCGACCGATACGTCCTCCTCGGCCATCCGGTCGGCCGCCGCCAGCGCGAGCTGGACGGTCGCGGCGTAGGTGACGATCGTCAGATCGTCGCCCGGCCGGGTGACCCGGGCCTTGCCGAGCGGCACCAGCTCGCCCTCGGAGCCGCCCGTGGCGACCTCCTCCTTGACCCGCCGGTACAGGAACTTGTGCTCGCAGAACACGACCGGGTTGGGGTCGCGGATCGCCGCGCGGAGCAGGCCGTAGGCGTCGGTCGCCGTCGCCGGGCAGACGATCTTCAGCCCCGCGTGGTGGTGAAACCAGGCCTCGACGTTCTCCGAGTGGTACGGGCCGCCGCCTACCCCACCGCCGTTGGGGCAGCGCACCACCAGCGGCACCTCCCACCCGATCCGGTAGTGCATCTTGGCGGCGCAGGTGACCAGCTGGTCGAACGCGCAGGACACGAAGTCCGCGAACTGCATCTCGGCCACCGGACGCTGGCCCGCCATGGCCGCCCCGACCGCAACGCCGACGATGCCGGACTCGGCGACCGGCGTATCGATCGACCGGGCTTCGCCGAACCGCTGCTGCAGCTCCTTGGTGGCGCCGAACGCGCCGCCCTGCCGGCCGACATCCTCGCCCATGCAGAACACGCGGTCGTCGATCTCCATCTCGTCGTGCAGCGCCTGGCGGATCGCCTCGAGGTACGTCAGCTCAGGCACGGGTGTCGTCTCCCGCAAAAACGCCCCAGTGGGCTTCCTCGGCAGGCGCGTACTCGTCGTCGCCCGCGCGCTCCACCGCCTCGCGCACCTCGTCGCGAATCCGCTCCCGGATCGCCTCCAGCCGCGGCTCGTCCATGCCGCGCTGCTCGCGCAGATCCTGCTCGAGCCGCTTCAGCGGATCCTTGTCGGTCCACTCGGCGAGCAGCTCCATCGGCATGTAGCTCTCGAACTTGTCGTGGGCGGCGTGACCGGCCATCCGGTAGGTCTTGCACTCGACGAAGCGGGGACCGCGGCCGTGGCGACAGGCATCGACGGCCTCGCTGACGGCGGCGTAGACCGCGTAGACGTCGTTGCCGTCGACCTCGACGGCAGGGATGCCGTACGACGCCGCCTTGACGTGCAGGTCGGTGACCCGTGTCTGCTTCGTGATCGGCGTGGTGTAGGCCCAGCGGTTGTTCTCGGCCACGAACACGGCCGGGGCGTTGAGCACCGCCGCCATGTTCAGGCCCTCGTGGAAGTCTCCGCGCGAGGTGGCGCCGTCGCCGAACGACGTCACGGCCACGCGATCCTCGCCCCGCTGCTGGTAGGCCAGCGCGGCACCCACGGTCATCGGGATCATGTCCGCCATGTGGGAGACCTGGCAGGGGATGTTCCACTCCTTGCCGCCGATGTGCAGGTTGCCGTCCTTGCCACGGGTGGTCGACCCGGCCTTGCCCATGAACTGGGCGAACAACCTCCACACGGGCACGCCGTGCACGAGGTAGCTGCCGAGATCGCGGATCCAGGGCGACAGCCAGTCGCCCTCGGGGCCGCGCCGCAGCGGCAGCGCCATGCCCACGGCGATCGCCTCCTGCCCGCGGCCCGTGTAGTACGAGCCGGGCAGCTTGCCCTGGCGGTAGAGGTTGAGAGCGCGCTCCTCGACCGCTCGGGTCAAGGTCATCCAGTAGAAGAGATCGAGCGCGAGCTCGTCTGACAGTGCTGGTCGGGGGGTTGGCTCGGGGACAGCTGAGATCTTGCGCGCGGGAGTGCTCATAGGACAGCCAGCAGGCTCCTCGGTTCAGGGCGGGGACGGCAATGGGGCCGTGTCATGCGCGCCTTATCGGCCAGAGCGGCCGGTCACCTGAGTCTTCTCCTGGCAACAAAGGCAGGCCAGACACAACGAAGCGCAGCATACCCCGGGCGCCGGGCGTGGGGTGTCATCTAAACCCCAGCTCAACATGGCCGACTACGCAGGCGATGCAGCCGTCCCCCGCCCCGTCGTCGGCGACCGACATCGCAGCCGCCCAGGCCGGCTGGCGCATGCGCGTCGAGAGTACGACGACCCGCGCCGCGGCGGCGCTCGCCGCCGGTGACATGCGCGAGCTGGAACGGCTGTTCGACGAGCTCGAGGGCTGGGACGACGCGCAGCGCGCCCACCAGACGCGGTGCCGGCTGGCCGAGCTGGTGCTGGCCTACCGTCCGCAGCAGGCCGACGCATGGGTGTCGGCGTTCGCGACCACATCCAAGTGCATGCTCGACGCACTCGCCCGCACGCCGGCCGAGCCGGTGCTGCTCAACCTGACCGGCGTCCTGCTCTACGAGCTGACCGAGCTGGGCGGTGCCGAGGCGCTGTTCCGCGCCGCCATCCGGCTCGACCCCGACCTTCCCCACGCCGCCCAGAACCTCGAACATGTGCTCGTCCGCAAGCGCGGCACCCAGGCCCGGCCGCGCGGCGCCGCCGGCGCGATGCTGCGCGCGCTGGGCAAGCGGGCCAGGGCCGTCGCCGGGCGCGCCCGGCCGCGGACGGGGATGACGCTCTCGCTGTGCATGATCGTCAAGGACGAGGAGGAGATGCTGCCCGGCTGCCTGGAGGCCGTCCGCGACGCCGTCGACGAGATGATCGTGGTCGACACCGGCTCGAGCGACCGCACCGCGGAGATCGCGCGATCGTTCGGCGCCAGGGTGATCGACTTCCCCTGGAACGGCTCCTTCGCCGACGCCCGCAACGTCTCCCTGGAGGCCGCGACCAGCGACTGGGTGATGTACCTGGATGCCGACGAGCACATGATCCCGGAGGATGCTGCTGCGCTCCGCGGGCTGCTGTCGCGGACGTGGCGCGAGGCGTTCTACCTGGTCGAGACCAACTACACGGGCGGCGATGAGTCCGGCAACGCCGTCACCCACCACGCCCTGCGCGTGTGGCGCAACCGGCCGGCCTACCGCTTCGAGGGCCGCATCCACGAGCAGAAGTCGCACGCCATGCCGACGTACCTGGCCGAGCGGTTCGAGACCAGCAACGTGCGGATCCGCCACTACGGCTACCTGCGGAGCCGCATTGCCTCCAAGGACAAGTCCCGCCGCAACATCCAGCTGCTGGAGATCGAGGCGCGCGAGAACCCGAGCCCCTTCAACGACTACAACCTCGGCTCCGAGTTCCTCGCCCTGAACGAGCCCGCCCGCGCGCGCGAGCACTTCGACAAGGCGTGGGAGTCGCTGCGCCAGGATCGGCGCTGGCAGGGCGCCGGGTACGCGCCGATGCTGATGGCGCGCGTCGTCACCGCCCGCCGCGGCGCCGGTGACTTCGACGCCGCCCGGGCGGCGATCGCCGAGGGCCTGGAGATCTATCCCGACCACACCGACCTGGTGCTCGAGCAGGCGCTGTGCGCCCAGGCCGAGGGCGACCTCCGCGGGGCCGCCGAGCTCGCCCGGCGCTGCATGGAGATGGGCGATGCGCCCACTCGCTACGCCGCCACCGTCGGCTCCGGCACCTTCCTCGCAATGACCGTGCTGGCCGAGGTCGAGCGCAGCCAGGGCCGGCCGGACGTCGCCGAGAAGCTGTACCGCCGATCGCTTGCCGATCACCCCGAGTACGCCGCTCCTGTGCTGCCGCTGATCACGCTGATGCTCGAGCGCGGTGCGGGAGCCGCCGAGCTGCAGCGGGTGGTGCCGGCGCGGCCGAGCGCCCGGCTGCTGGCGGCCACCTCCTGCTACGAGTCGGGCCGCAACGAGCTCGCCGAGCTGTGGTTCCGCGACGTGCTCGATGTCCAACCCGGCAACGGCGTCGCTCGCATCGGCCTCGTCGAGACACTGCTCTCCGCGAGCCGGTTCGCCGAGGCCGCGGCGGAGGCCGCGCTGGAGCCTGCAGACTCCCCGGTCGCGGGTCAGGCCGCCGCGGCCCGGCTGTTCGCGCTCGCCGCCTCCGGCGACGGCGCGGCGATGGATGCCGCACTGGTGGAGGCCGAGCCGTCGCTCGCACCCCACGACGCCGAGTTCTACCGGGGCTGGGCAGCGGCGCTGAACGGCCGCCCCCTGCCCGCGATCCTTCCCGCCGCGGCCGGGCAGACCGCGGCGACCGTGCTGGAGGCGCTGCTCCGCGTGCAGGCCATCGAGGCATTCGCTCAGGTGCTGCCGCTGTGGCAGCGGCTCGACCAGAACCCGCGCGACCGATCGGAGAGCCTCGCCTGGATCTACTTCCGCCGGGGCTTCCTGGACTCCGCCGCCGAGGAGTGGATCGCCGTGGCCAGCACGCAGCCGGATGTTCCCTCGCTGATGGGCCTCTCCCAGGTGGCGCTCGCGCGCGGGATGCACCAGGACGCAGCGGTGTTCGCAGCCGAGGCTGCGGCGCTCGATCCGCGGCACCCGGAGGCGGCTGCATTGGCGGCCGCTATCAAAGAGAAATATCCGCAAGCGTCCTAAAGTGTCCGGTAAGAACGCCGATTACGAGGGCAGCAACACGTCGATCCAAGGACGGATCGGAGGCATCTCTCGTGATGGAACACGGACCAACGCCCATTGGCGGCAGCGCGGCTCCCAACCGGTTCACCCCGGTGCGCCGCATCGCGCAGACACCGCAGGCCGGCGAGCAGCCGCCCGCGGCGCTGCAGGCCGAGTATCAGGCTGCGGCGAAAGTGATCGAGAGCCTTGCATCGCAGCACGTCAACCTGCACTTCGAGGTCGACGAGGCGAACCGCGTTCACGTTCAGGTGATGGACGCGGACGGCAGGGTGATCCGCGAGATCCCGGCGCGAAGCATGCTCGACATGCTGTCGGGCGGCGGCCTCTTGATCGACGACCACGCGTGATCGAAAGGGACGGCATCGCATGAGCACGAACGGCTCGATCTTCAGCGTCGGGGGGCTCGCCTCAGGGCTGGACACGAACACGATCGTCGACCAGCTGATGTCGATCGAGCGTCAGCCGCAGGTGCGCATCGCCCAGCAGAAGACGATCGAGACCGCGCGCCAGCAGGCTCTGCGCGACATCAACACGCGACTCGTCAATCTCGACAGCGCCATCGCGGGCCTCCGCGACGTCGGCACGTGGGGCGACGTCCAGTCCATCGACTCGAGCGACTCGACGCGCGTCTCCGCCGTGCGCACCGGCGGCGCGGCCGCCGGCGGCTACTCGATCGGCGTCACCCGGCTCGCCCGCGCGCAGCAGATGCTGCAGGGAACGGCGGCCTCGGCCACCACGGCTGATTCCAACCTGACCATCCAGGTCGGCTCCGGCACCGCGGTCGACGTCTCGCTGACCGCGGGCGACTCGCTGCAGACCGTGGCGGACAAGATCAACGGCTCGAGCGGCATGGGCGTCTACGCCTCGGTCGTCAACTCCAAGCTGGTGCTGTCCGGCCGGACGACGGGTGCCGCGAACACCATCTCGGTGACGGGCTCCGCCGCGGCGGACTTCGGCTTCGCGCAGAGCCAGGCGGCGCTGGACGCCGAGTACACGGTCGACGGCGTGGCCAAGACGAGCTCCTCGAACACGGTCACCGACGCGCTGGCCGGCGTCACGTTGACATTGAAGGCGACGACCGCCTCTGACGTCAGCGTGTCGATCGGCGCCCCCGGCCCGGACACCTCCGCCGTCCAGGCCAAGGTGCAGGCGTTCATCGACCAGTACAACTCGACCATCGACTTCATCCGCGGCAAGCTCAACGAGAAGGTCGTCCCCAATCCGCAGACGGACGCCGACCGGGTCAAGGGCGTGCTGCAGAACGACTCGGCGCTGTCCGGCCTGCTGGCGAGCCTGCGCTCGGCGATCGCCGACCCGGTGAGCGGCCGGCCCACCGCCGGCAGCCTGCTGTCGCAGATCGGCGTCTCCACCGGTGCCTCCACAGGCGACGGCGCGCTCAACCAGGACGCGATCGCGGGCAAGCTGACGCTCGACTCGGCCAAGCTGACCGACGCGCTGACGAACAGGTTCGCCGACACCAAGGCGCTGCTCAACAACGCCACCGGCGACTACTCGACGATGGGCCTCTCCCAGCGGCTGGACTCGATCGTCAACGCGTGGACGGATTCGTCGACGGGCATCATCAGCAGCCGGATCAGCTCCGAGCAGTCGACCATCGACGCGCTGACCCAGCGGTCGGCCGACATGGACGTCCGGCTGGCGACCCGCGAGCAAGCGCTGAAGGCGCAGTTCACGGCGATGGAGACGGCGCTCTCGCAGGCGCAGTCGCAGAGCGCCTGGCTGACGTCGCAGATCGCTCAGCTGGGATAGACGGCTGATTGCACGAACTGCGTGGACGCCACGGATCCCGTGCAACCAACCGTCTTGCCGAACTCCCCCGTCCGCGCGTCAAGACAACCGGCCGGATGCCGATCACTTGGCGCGACTGAAGCGGTACCCCCGAGCAGGAGCGTCGAGCCCCCGATGACCGACTACGCGAGCGCGAAGCAGGCTTACACCTCGTCCAGCGTGATGACGGCGCCGCCGCAGAAGCTGGTCGTGATGCTGTACGACGGCGCGATCCGGTTTCTCCGCCAGAGCGCGACCGCGATGCGCACCGGTAACCGCGAGGTGACCGTCAACCGCCTGAACCGCGCGGCCGCGATCATCGACGAGCTGAACATCTCGCTCGACATGAACCAGGGCGAGGTCGCCTCGAACCTGCGGTCGATCTACCTGTTCGCGCGGAGGCACATGACCGAGGCGCTGATCGAGCAGGATCCCGAGAAGCTCGAGGCGGTCGCCCGGCTGCTCGCCGACCTGCGCGAGGCGTGGGCCCAGATCGCCGACCAGGGCATGCCGGCCGCCGGCGACGCGGCCGCTGCGCAGTAGGCGATGGAGGGGCTCGAGGGATACGCGGAGCTCGTCGAGCTCGCCAAGCGTGAGAGCGCCCTGATCGCCGAGGGGCGATGGGAGGGCTTCGCGGAGATCGAGCAGAGCCGCCATCGCATCATGGAGTCGCTGCCCGTGCGGCCGACCGGTCAGGCCCGGGCGATGCTCGAGGAGGCGCAGCGGCTGGTCATCGCCAACGCCGAGGCGATCGCCTCGGCCATCGAGGGCACCCGCGACGAGCTGGTGCATCTCTCCCGCGGCCGCCGCGCGATGAGCTCCTACGGCGCGACGGCGCCGCGCACACCGCGCTACGTCGACAGCCTGCAGTAGACCACCGAGCCGCGTGCCTGGCTCCGTAGCGCGACAGGGGGTCAGACCCCGCGTCGCACCACGCGCCACGCCCCTCCCCGGGCGAAACCACGCCTGCGCCACGGGGTCTGACCCCCTGTCGCACCGACCACGCGACCAGGCGCCACTGACGCTCGTGGCCGTCGTACTCGGCGAGCCAGGCTCCGAGCCAGGCACCGGCACGATCTGCCACTCGTCCTCATCGCCCCATCGACGTGCCAGGCACGGAGCCAGGCACGCGGCCGTGGTTGGCGACCGGGCGCGACCGGCGCCAGGTGTGCCAGAGAAACCGGCGCGGCTCAACACGACCGGGCCGCTGACGATAACCGGGGATGCCCGAATGGATCTCGGGCCCATGAGCACGCACCCACGGATGGGGAAGTTGCCGACACCGATTGGACGGCAGCATGGATCTCTTCGATATCTCCATGGTGGGGCTGCAGCGCGGAATGTCCGGCGCGCTGCTGCGTCAGCAGGTGCTTGCGAACAACCTTTCCAACGCCAACACGCCGGGATTCAAGCGCTCGGACGTCGACTTCCACTCCGCGCTGGCGGCCGCCATCGGCGGAGCCACCTCGCCGCAGAGCGTGCTCGACACCGGCTTCTCGGTCGAGACCGACACGTCCACGACCATGCGCGCCGACGGGAACAACGTCGACGTCGACGGCGAGATGGCGTCGCTCTCCGAGAACACGCTCGACTACCAGGCGATGACCTCGGTGCTGTCGACCCGCGTGAAGATCCTCGAGACGGCGATCGGGAACCGCTGATGGGCCTCTTCGACGCACTCAACGTCTCCGCGTCCGGCATGAGCGCCGAGCGCCTGCGGATGGACGTGATCGCCGCCAACCTGGCGAACGCGAACACCACACGCGGCATCAACGGGCAGCCGTACCGCCGCCAGGAGGTCGTCCTCCAGGAGCGGTCGGCAAGCTTCGGCGAGGTGCTCGGCGGCGTGATGGTCGCCGGCATCGTCGACGATCCGACGCCGCCGCGACGGGTCTACGACCCGGGCCACCCTGACGCCGACAAGAACGGCTACGTGACGATGCCGAACGTCAACCCGGTGACCGAGATGGTCGACCTGATCACGTCGAGCCGCGGCTACGAGGCCAACGTCACGGCGATGAACGCGGCCAAGCAGATGTTCACCAAGACCTTCGACGTGCTGCGCTGATGCAGATCCCCGCGATCAACACCACGGCGCCGCTCGCCGTGTCTCCGACGCCCGCACCTCCGGCGCCCGGCGACGCCACGGCGGCGCCCGGCGGCGCGTCGTTCGGCGACATGCTGACGCAGCAGCTGGTCAACCTCAACGACCTGCAGCTGAACGCGCAGGATCAGTCCACGGCGCTGGCCACCGGCCAGGCGACGGATGTCTCCTCCGTCGTCACCTCCGTCGAGCAGGCCGCCCTGGCCATGCAGCTCGCCGTGCAGGTGCGTAACAAGGCGGTCGACGCCTACCAGGAGATCATGCGGATGCAGATCTGACAACGCTGCACTGACCTCGTCCCAACCACCCCACCCCCTCACCGATGCCCTCTCTCTCATCCCTTCGCGATTTCTGGCGCTCGCTGGAGTCCCGCTCGCAGATCACGCTGGTCGTCTCGCTGTTGGCCGTCGTGGCGACGATGTACGGGATCTACCACTTCGCGTCCCAGCCCAGCTACACGACGATCGAGACCGGCCTCTCCCCCTCCTCGACCGGCCGGGTCACCGACGCGCTGTCGTCGGCGGGCATCTCGTACAAGCTCACCGACGGCGGCACGTCGATCGCCGTCCAGGACGGCCAGCAGGACGAGGCGCGGATCGCCCTCGGGAAGGCCGGCGTCACGCCGGGCGGACACACCGACTTCAGCATCTTCGACAAGTCGAGCCTCTCCGACACCGACTTCCAGCAGCAGGTCAACTACCAGCGCGCTCTGGAGGGCACGATCGCGTCGACCATCGAAAGCATCGACGGCGTCGACGCCGCACAGGTGCAGGTCGTGGTGCCCAAGGACCAGCTGTTCCAGAACGAGCAGTCGCAGGCCACGGCCTCGGTGATGGTCACCGCGTCGATGGGCCTCGACTCGTCGACCGTGCGCGGCGTCGCACACATGGTCGCCTCCAGCGTCCAGGGACTCGACCCCAACAACGTCACGATCACCGACCAGACCGGCGCGCTCCTCTGGCCCGGCTCGGACGGCGGCGGCGGTGGAGCGCCCAGCAAGCTGCAGGCCCAGCAGGCCTACGGCGCACAGCTGTCGAGCCAGATCGACGCGATGCTCACCCGCACGCTGGGGCCGGGCAAGGCGGAGGCCCGGGTGGCCGTCGACCTGAACGTCGACGAGACCACCAAGGACTCGATCACCTACGGCGACAAGCCGGTGCCGCTGAACCAGTCGAAGTCGACCGAGACCCTGAACAACGGCGGCGCCTCGCCCAACGGCCCGGCCGGCACGCCGTCCAACCTGCCTCCCGGCTACACCGGCGGCACGGCGAACAACGGGCAGTCGACCTACAAGAACACGAAGGACGACGTCCAGAACGGCGTCGACTACACCAAGCAGCACACGGTCGTCGCCCCCGGCGCGATCAACAAGATGGACGTCGCCCTGCTGGTCGACAAGTCCGTCAGCGCCGAGGATCTGGCCGCCGCCAAGACCGCGGTCGAGGGCATGGTCGGGCTCGATCCCAGCCGCGGCGACACCCTGAACGTCGCCAGCATGGCCTTCGCCAAGCCGCAGGCCGCCAGCTCCGGCGCAGCCGGCCTGCTGGGCGACCCGTTCTCGATGGCCAAGCAGGCGCTGGCGGTCGTCGGCGCGTTGATCTTCCTGTTCCTCGTGCGCAAGAACCTGCGCCGCCGCGAGGGCGACCCGGTGGCGCCCGAGCCCAAGTGGCTGCGCGAGATCCAGCGGAGCACGCCGATTGCGGAGCTCGGCCCCAGCCATTCCACCGGCAATGAGCTGACCTCGGCGCGTCGCCAGGACAGGCAGCGCCAGGCAGAGGAGCTCGTCAAGCGGAACCCCGACCAGGTCGCGATGCAGGTGGCCCAGTGGATGAGCGAGTAGCGACGATGGCGCCCGAGGCGGCGCGCATCACCGGGCGCAAGAAGGCAGCCGTGCTGCTCGTGGCACTGGGCAAGGAGGGTGCGGCCGAGGTCTTCAAGCACCTCTCCAACGACATGATCGAGCAGCTGACGGTGGAGATGGCCAAGACCTCGTCGGTCGAGCCGGCCACGTCGGAGTACGTGCTCGAGGAGTTCATCGAGAGCACCACCGCCCGCGGGTACATGGCGGAGGGCGGCCTCGGCTACGCCCGCGAGGTGCTGGAGCGGGCCGTCGGCTCGCAGCGCGCGGGGGACATCCTCAGCCGCCTCTCCGCGGTGATCGAGACCAGCCCGTTCGACTACCTGCGCTCGACGCCGCCGGATCAGATCGCGGCCTTCCTGCGCAACGAGCACCCGCAGACGATCGCGCTGGTCGTCGCGCAGCTGCCCACCACGGCGCTCGGCGCGAAGGTGATGGAGCTGCTGACGCCGGAGCTGCAGGCCGACGTCGCCACCCGCATCGCGCAGATGGGCCAGACCTCCCCGGACGTGGTCAAGGAGGTCGCCGTGGTGATGGAGCACAAGCTGGAGACGGTGCTGCAGCGGGAGTACGCGGCGGCCGGCGGCGTGCGCTCGCTGGCATCGATCCTCAACTCCTCGAACCGGGCGACCGAGCGCAACATCCTCGACCACCTGCAGACCGAGGACGCGGACCTGGCGGAGGAGGTGCGCCGGCTGCTGTTCGTGTTCGAGGACATCCTCAAGCTCGACGACCGCGCGATCCAGATGGTGCTGCGCGAGGTCGACTCCAAGGATCTGGCGCTGGCAATGCGCGGCTCCACGCCGGACGTGCAGGAGAAGATCCTGTCCAACATGTCCAGCCGCGGCTCCGAGATGCTGCGCGAGGAGATGGAGTTCATGCCGCCGCAGCGGCGCCGCGTCGTCGAGGAGGCGCAGACCAAGATCGTCGCCATCGTCCGCAAGCTGGAGGACGCCGGCGAGATCGTGATCGCCCGCGCCGGAGGCGACGAGGACGATGAGCTCATCGGCTGAGCCGTTCGAGTTCGGCACGCTCGAGCCGCTGGCCACGCTGGCCGGGGGCGGCGGCGACCGCACGCTCGAGGAGATGCTGGACGAGCTGCGCGCCAGGGCGCACGCCGAGGGCTTCGAGGCCGGCCGCCAGGAGGCGCTGGCCGCGATCCAGCCCGCGATGCAGAGCCTCGCCGACGCGCTGCAGGGCGCCGGCGAGAACGCCGACCGCTTCCTGGAGGACGCGGAGCGCAGCGCCGTCGAGCTCGCGCTGGCGCTGGCCCGCAAGATGGTCGGCGCCGCGTTCGAGGTGCAGCCCGAGCTGGTGCTGGAGGCGGTGACCGGAGCGCTGCGGCGGACGACCGTCCGCGATCACCTCGTGCTGGAGGTCAACCCGGAGGACTTCGAGCTGGTGCGCGACGCCGCGGAGGGCGTCGCCGCGCAGATCGGCGGCATCCGCCGGATGGACGTCGTCGCCGAGCGCCGGATCGCCCGCGGCGGCTGCGTCGTGCGCACCCAGGAGGGCGAGATCGACGCGCAGATCGAGGAGCAGCTGGCGCGCGCCGGAGAGATCGCAGCCGACCTGCTGCGGGTGCGCGCGAATGGCTGACGCGACTCTGGCCCGCCACTCGGCCGCCCTGCTGAACGCCGACCTGCACCGCGCCCGCGGCCGTGTCACGAACCTGATCGGGCTGGTCATCGAGTGCACCGGCCTGCGCGCCGAGGTCGGCGAGCTGTGCACGATCACCGCCGGCCGCAACCGCCCGCCGGTGCCGGCCGAGGTGGTCGGCTTCCGCGACGGCCGGACGCTGCTGATGCCGCTGGGCGAGATGACCGGCATCGGCCCGGGCACCCCGGTGACCGCCACAGGCGGCCGCTTCCGCGTGCCGGTCGGCGACGCCCTGCTGGGCCGCGTCCTGGACGGCCTCGGCCGGCCGATCGACGATGCCGGCGAGCTGCGATCGAGCGACCTGCGGCCGGCGGCCGGCGTGCCCCCCTCGCCGATGGCCCGCCAGCGGATCGACCGCCGGCTGCCGCTCGGCGTCCGTGCGCTGGACACACTGGTGCCGTGCGGCCGCGGCCAGCGCCTGGGCATCTTCGCCGGCTCGGGCGTCGGCAAGTCCAGCCTGCTGGGCATGATCGCCCGCTCGACGCGCGCCTCGGTCAACGTCATCTGCCTGGTCGGCGAGCGCGGCCGCGAGCTGCTGGAGTTCATCGAGCGCGACCTGGGCGCGGCCATCGAGCGCTCCGTGGTGGTCGTCGCCACCTCCGACCAGCCCGCGCTGGTGCGGATCACCGCCGCCAACGTGGCCACCACCATCGCCGAGTACTTCCGTGACCAGGGCCAGGACGTGCTGCTGATGATGGATTCGCTGACCCGGCTGGCGATGGCCCAGCGGGAGATCGGCCTGGCCATCGGCGAGCCGCCCGCCACGCGCGGGTACACCCCCAGCGTGTTCGCGCTGCTGCCGCGCCTGCTGGAGCGCGCGGGCACCAGCGACCGCGGCTCGATCACCGGCCTCTACACGGTGCTGGTCGAGGGCGACGACATGAACGAGCCGGTGGCCGACGCCGCCCGCTCGATCCTGGACGGCCACTGCGTGCTGACCCGCGAGCTCGCCCATCGCAACCACTATCCCGCGATCGACGTCCTCCAGTCGATCTCCCGCCTGGCCGACGAGATCACCTCCGACGAGGTGCGCAATGCGGCCGGCGCGCTGCGCGAGACGGTCGCCGCCTACCGCGCCAAGGAGGATCTGATCACCATCGGCGCCTACACACAGGGCGCCGACCGCCAGGTCGACTACGCGATCGGCAAGCTGCCGGCGATCGACGCCTTCCTGCGCCAGGGCAGGGGCGGCGACGAGCCCGGCGTGGCGTCGGCGGAGGTCGCCGACGAGCTGCTGGTGGAGCTGATGGCGGACCGCCTGGAGCCGCTTCATTCGGTGCCCGGTGGGCCGATTACCCACGGAGATCTGACCCACCAGGAGGTTTGATGCCAACCAGCGGACCGTCCCGCCAGCTGGTCATCTTCTCGCTCGGCGCCGAGGAGTACGCGCTGCCGATCACCCGTGTCCAGGAGATCATCCGCTACAGCGAACCACGGAGCGTCGCCTCGCCGACCCCGTGGATCCGCGGCGTGATCAACCTGCGCGGGCGGATCGTGCCGGTGTGCGATCTGGCCGAGCGTCTGGGCCTGGTGCTCGACCGGCCCGACACCGCCAAGATCGTGATCGTCGAGACGGACTCCGGCACCGCCGGCGTGATCGTCGACGACGTCCAGGAGGTGCTGACGGTCGAGGACGCGCAGCTCGAGCCCGCGCCCGGGGCGGCATCCGACCATGTCGAGGCGATCGCCAAGATCGGCGACCGCCTGGCCGTGCTCCTCAACATCGACGGCCTGTTCGCAGGCGTCCAGACGGCGACCGCCTAGCGGCCGCGCCCGCCGCGCGCGGGCAACCCCTTCCCCTCATCGCAGTGTCACATCCCACTCCGCTCACCACACATCCGATCCGCGCAGTCGTCGCCGACGACTCCCCGTTCATGCGCAAGCTGCTCTCCGACACCCTTGCCGGAGGCGGCGTCGACGTCGTCGGGACGGCGGCGAACGGCGACGAGGCGCTCGGCGTCTGCCTGCGGCTGCGACCGGACGTGCTGACGCTCGACCTCGAGATGCCCGGCCTGGACGGCATCGGCGTGCTGCGGACGCTGCGCGACGCCGCCTCGCCGATCCCCGTGATCGTCGTCTCGTCCTTCTCGCCGGCGCACGGCGCACGCGCGGTCGACGCGCTGGCCGAGGGCGCCGTCGAGCTGGTGGTGAAGCCGGTATCCGGCGATCCGGCTGACCGCTTCGCCGGCGAGCTGATCGCGAAGGTGACGGCGGCCGCCGGCGCGGCGCCCCGGCACCTGCGGCCGGTCGATGCCGCGCCGCCGCTCGCCGTCAAGGCTCCGGCGACGGGCACCCGCCGGGCAGTGGTCGTCGCCTGCTCGACCGGCGGCCCGCGCGCCCTCGCCGAGCTGCTGCCGATGCTGCCCGCCGAGCTGGGCAACGGCACGCTGATCGTGCAGCACATGCCTCCCGGGTTCACCGGCTCGCTGGCCCAGCGGCTCGATCGCTCATGCGCGCTTCGCGTGCGGGAGGCCGCCGACGGCGACGTGCCCGCGGCCGGCAGCGCGCTGGTTGCACCGGGCGGCCGGCACCTGCGGCTCGACCCGACCGGCCGGGTGCGGCTGACCGAGGACCCCGAGGTCGGCGGCCTGCGGCCGCGCGCCGACCTGACGATCGCCGACGCCGCGCGCGTTCACGGCGACCGCCTGCTGCTGGTGGTGCTCACCGGAATGGGACGCGACGGCCTGGAGGGGGCGATCGCCGTGCGCAACGCCGGCGGCCGCGTGCTGGTCGAGGCGGAGTCGACCTGCACCGTCTACGGCATGCCCCGCGCGGTCTCCGAGGCGCGGCTGGCCGACGCCGAGCTGCCGCTGGGCGAGCTCGCCGCGGCGATCGCGGAGGAGGCCGGATGAACGCGCTCGCCCGACATCCGCCCGGACCGCGACAACTAATCCCGAGACCGGCGGCCGCCGGCCCCGAGCCGCTGCGCCGTTCATCTACCGGAGGCGGGCTGATGGACCGCTCCGAGTACATGGGCATGTTCCTGGCCGAGAGCCGGGAGCACCTGGACACCCTGAACCTCGCCGTCGTCCGCATCGAGCAGGCGCCGGACGACCGCGCAGACGCTGGACGAGATCTTCCGCGCCGCGCACTCGCTGAAGGGGATGAGCGCGACGATGGGCTTCGAGCAGATCGCCGCGCTGACCCACAAGATGGAGGACGTCTTCGAGGTGCTGCGCAGCCGCGCGGGCGGCGTGGGACGCGAAGCGATCGACGTGCTGCTGGAGTGCCTGGACGCGCTGCTCGGCGCCGTCGATTCGATCGCGGCGAAGGCGGCGGAGGCGCTCGACCCGGCGGCCTGGTCGCCCGCCTGGAGTCGCCTCGATCGGCGGCCCCCGCGGCGACGCGCCGCACCGGAAACGCAGGCCGCGGCTCCGCAGGCCATCGCCGGCCGGGCGCTGCACGTCCGGGCCGAGCTGTCCGCCGAAGCGCTGATGCCGTCGGTGCGCGCGTACATGGTGCTGGCGGCGGCCGGCGACTTCGGCGGACGTCACCTCCAGCAGCCCGGCCGAGGACGCGCTTGACGGGTTCGCCGGCGCACCGTCATCGAGGCGTGGCTGTCCACCGAGCCACGATGCCGCCGACGTCCGCGCCGCGATCGCCGGCGTCCCCGAGGTCGCGGCGGTCGCGGTCGCCGAGCAGCACGGCCCCGGCGCGCCGCACCGGGGCCCAGCGGGCCGGCCCGCATGACGGCGCGCACCGGTACGCGTCGACGCCGAGCGGCTCGACCAGCTGATGCACCTGATGGGCGAGCTGGTCGTCGGCCGCACCGCCGTCGAGGGGCTCGCAGCACAGGCGCAGGTGCCCGGCCTGGCCGAGGCGTGCAGGATCTGACCCGCAGCTCGCAGGCACTGCAGGCCCTGATCATGCAGGTGCGGATGATCCCCGTGGATGCCGTGTTCATGCGGCTGCCGCGGCTCGTCCGCGATCTCGCCGCGAAGCTCGACAAGCACGTCGACCTGGTGCTCACCGGCCGCGAGACGGAGCTCGACCGGACGGTCGTCGACATGCTCGGCGACCCGCTGGTGCACCTGGTGCGAAACGCGCTCGACCATGCGCTGAAGACGCCTGACGAGCGGCGCGCTGCGGGCAAGCCCGCGGCCGGCCGGCTGGAGATCGCCGCCCGCCACGCCGGCGGCAACGTCGTCATCACGGTGTCCGACGACGGACGCGGGATCGACCCGCCCGGGTCGCCCGCGCGCGGCGGAGCGCGGTCTGATCGAGCGCTCGCCGCGCGGCCGTGGACATGGCCGAGGCCGTGGAGCTGCTGTTCGAACCCGGCTTCTCGACCGCCGATCAGACGAGCGACATCTCCGGCCGTGGCGTCGGCATGGACGCCGTGCGCAGCGCGATCCGCGAGCTCGGCGGCGCGGTCGCCGTGACGTCCGAGCAGGGCCGCGGGACGCGCGTCCAGGTGCGCCTGCCGCTGACCCTGGCGATCCTGCCGTCGCTGCTCGTCCGCTCGGGCAACGCGCCGTTCGCGATGCCGCTCGACCGCGTCGAGCGGACGCTGAACCTCGGCGAACAGGTCGTCCGCTCGGTCGACCGGCAGCCCGATGCTGGTGCTCGCCGACGGCGTGCTGCCGCTGATGCCGCTGTCGCGAGGACGCTCGGCTACCCGGCCGCCCGGCGACGACACGCTACGTCGTCGTCGTCCGCGGCAACGGGCAGCGTGTCGCACTCGCGGTCGACCAGCTGGTCGGCCAGCGCGAGCTGGTCACGCGGCCGCTGCCGCAGCAGGTCGGCGCGGAGCGTCGCGCCTTCGGCGGCGCCGTGCTGCCGGACGGCTCGATCGCCCTGATCGTCGACTGCGACGCGCTGGCCGGGCGACCGGGCGCGCGGCGCATCCCAACTCCCCAACGCCGCCTAGGAGCCTCATGAACCTCACCGACCTCCAGCTCGACGCCCTCAGGGAGATCGCGAACATCGGCTCCGGCAACGCCGCGACGGCGCTGCCGGCGATGCTCGGCCGGCCGGTCGACCTGGCGGTGCCGCGGCGCGCGCCCTGCCCCTGGCCGACGCGGTCGACGCCGTCGGCGGGCCGACGAGGCGGTGACCGCCGTCGCGCTGCCGGTGGACGGCGACATCGAGGCCGTCGTGCTGCTGATCTTCCAGCCGGACGCAGGCCGAGACGCTGGTCGGGTTCCTCGGCGTCGGCCCGGGGGACCCGGAGATGGCGCTGTCGGCGCTGTCCGAGATCGGCAACATCCTGGGCTCGGCGTACACCGGCGCGCTCGGCATCATTGCGGCCTGGACCTCGAGCCGCGGCCGCCGCAGGCGGCGACGACATGCTCGGCGCGGTCGTCGTCCAGCGTGCTGGCGGTCGCCGCGGGGACCGGCGACCTGGCGCTGCTGCTCGACTCTGAGCTGCACGTCGACGGCACCGAATGCGAGTTCGGCTTCCTGTTCGTCCCCCAGCCCGGCGGCGTCGAGCGAGCTGCTCGGCCGGCTCGGCCTGGCCGGCGAGGAGGGCGCGGCGGCGTGAGCGAGGATGGTGAGCATGGCGGAGCTGGCGGCGTCGCAGGACGCCGGCGACGTGCTGACGGCGCTCGGGCTGGGCTCGTGCGTCGGCGTCGCGCTGCTCGACGGCGTCGGGTGCGGTCGCGGCGCTGGCCCACGTATGCTCCCGGATTCGCGGAGGCGACGACGCGCGGCCGCAAGCCGGCGAAGTTCGCCGACACCGCCGTGCCCACGCTGCTCGAGGAGATGCTGCGCAAGGGCGCGCGGCGCACCGGGCTGTACGCGGTGCTGGTCGGCGGCGCGCAGATGTTCTCCCTGGGCGGCGGCAGCCTGGACATCGGCCGGCGGAACGAGGCCGGCGTGCGCCGGCGCTCGAGCTGCGCCGGCGTGCCGGTGCGCACGGCCGTCACAGGCGGCGGGTCGGCCGCACGTCCGCGTCTACATCGGCACCGGCCTGGTCACCTGCAAGGAGGCCGGCGGCGCCGAGCTTGACGTTCCACGATCACCAGCAGCCAACTTGCGGAGGCAGCATGAGCAGCGGCGACATCCTCTCCAACGAACAGGTCGAGGCGCTGGTCGAGGCCGCGAAGCAGGGCCAGGCCGCGCCCAAGGAGGCGGGCGCGCCCGGCGCACGCGGCGCGTGCGCGAGATCGACTTCTCGCGCCCCAGCAAGTTCGCCCAGGATCAGCAGCGACGGCTGGAGCGCGCCCACGAAGCGTTCTGCCGTACGGCGGCGACGCAGCTCTCGGCCGAGCTGCTGACCGACGTCGAGATGGAGGTGCTGGGCGTCGACCAGCTGACCTGGTCGACGGCGATCGGCCAGACGCCGCAGCCGTCGATCAGCGCGATCGTGCAGGCCAACCCGCTGGGCACGCAATTCCTGATGAGCACCGAACTGTCGCTGGTGCTGCGCCTGGTCGAGCGGCTGCTCGGCGGGCCGGGCTCGGGCAAGGTGCGCCCGCGCGAGCTGACCGAGATCGAGATGGCGATCGTCCGCCGCGTTACGGCACGCTGCTCGAGCAGCTGTCGATCGTCTGGGACGAGCTGGTCGACGTGCGCTTCGACCTGCTCGAGCTGGAGTCGCAGATCAACACCATCCACCTGGCCCCGCCCAGCGAGCCGACGCTGGTGCTGACCATGGAGGTGAAGATCGAGAGCAGCTCCTCGACGATCTCCCTGATCTGCCCGTACCGGTCGATCGAGGCGGTGCTGCCCGGCTGTCCGGCAGCCAGTACGGCGCGGCCGTGGCCGATCCCGGCTCCACCGACGCGGTGCGCGCGGCGTCGCAGGAGTCGAGGTCGAGGTACGCGCCGAGGTGGCATCGCGCTGGATCCCGATCGACGAGGTGCTCGACCTGAAGCCCGGTGACGTGCTCAAGCTCGGTGTGCCCGCCGACGAAGGCGTCCGGCTGTTCGCCGGCCACGTGCCGGCCACCGCGCGCGGCCCGGCCGCAACGGCAACCGGCGCGCCGTCCAGATCGTGGAGCGACTGGGAGGTGACCGATGACCCCGGAGGAGGCACTCACCCGGCTGGGCGAGTCGACCGGCGACGCGCTGCTCGACACGCTGCGCACGTTCTGCGGCGACGCCGTCGAACACGGCGCGCCCGTGATCATCCCGCAGGGCACCCGCCGCTGGCCGAGATCCCGGTGCCCGCCGTCGCCGCGTCCGTGTCGTACGTGGACGGCGTCACCGGCGGCAACATCTTCGCAATGACCCGGCACGGCGTGCAGCGCCTGGCCGCGGCGATGATGGGGCTGGGGCGCGAGGAGGCTGGCGACGGCGACGAGCTGTCCGAGCTCGAGCTGTCCGCCGCCGGCGAGGCGATGAACCAGATGATGGCTGCGGCCGCCGGCGCCACCTCGGCACTGCTCGGCGACCAGGTCGAGATCGGCCCGCCAGAGACCCGGTTCTTCGAGTCCCCCGACCAGGCCGCCGAGGCGTACGAGCTGACGCCGCACGTCGTCAGCGTGCCGTTCACCGTGCTCGACGAGCCGTGCCGCCTGGTGCTGCTCGTGCCCAACGCGTTCATCGTCAAGATGACCCGCGCACTGTCCGACCTCGAGGCCGAGGCAGCCGCGGGCGGCATCCGCACCGGCGGCGGCGTGCCCGGCGACTCGCTGCGGCGAGTGCCGGTGCGCGTTTGGGCCGAGCTCGGCCGCAGCCACATGCCCGTCGGCCGCGCGGTCTCGCTGCAGCCCGGCGCGGTCGTCGACCTGGACGCGGCGCCGGACGACCCGGTGCAGCTGTACGTGAACGGGAGGCGGTTCGGCAGCGGCCGGCTGCTCCTGATCGACAACGAGTGGGCCGTGAGGGTGGACGAGGTACTGCCCTCCACCGCTCCGACCACAACCCGAGGAGGGATCGACTGAATGGCACGCGTGCTCGTCGTCGACGACGCCGCCTTCATGCGCAAGATGCTTGGCGACGTCCTCAGCAAAGCAGGACACGAGGTGATCGGCGAGGGAGCCAACGGCAACGACGCCGTGGAGCGGTTCCAGGAGCTGCACCCCGACATCATGACCCTGGACATCACCATGCCGGAGAAGGACGGCCTCACCGCGCTGCGCGAGATCCTCACGCTCGAGCCCGCCGCGAAGGTCGTCATGTGCTCCGCGCTCGGCCAGGAGTCCAAGGTGCTCGAGGCGATCAAGGCCGGCGCCAAGGACTTCGTGGTCAAGCCGTTCCAGCCCGATCGGGTGATCGACGCGATCGGCAAGGCGCTGGTGTGATCTTCTAGAGCAATCTGCTCAATCCGCAAACGAACCTGACGATTACTCCATACGATGTCGACCCCCAAGGACCGCCCGTAGTGGCGCGCTTCCGCTTCAGGCTGGAAGCCGTCCGAGCGCTTCGCGAGCAGACCCAGCAGCAGGCCCAGCACGAGCTGGCCCGCGAGCTGGCCGCGCGCGACGAGCAGCTTCGCGCGCTGGACGCCGCCACCCGCAACGTCGAGCGCGCCCGCGCCGGCGGCAAGCCGGCCCCCGGGGTGACGGCCACCGCGCAGGAGCTGGTGCAGCGCCAGGCGTTCGTCGAGCGGGCCGAGAGCGTCCGCCACGCCGCCCACGCCGGGCTGGCAGCGCAGGAGCAGCAGGTCGCCGACAGCCGCGCGCAGCTGCAGCAGGCGTCGCAGGAGCGCGAGGTGCTGGAGCGGCTGAAGCGCGACCGGCTGGCGGCGCACAAGAAGACGCAGGCCCTCCAGGAGGTCGCCGCGCTGGACGAGATCGCAATCGCCCGGTTCACCCGCGAGATCGGCCGGGAGGCGGCATGAGCCTCCAGACCGCCGTTGCCCGGGTGGACGAGCTGATGGTGCAGCTGGGGATGACGCCCGCCGACCAGGCGGCCGCATCGACCGCCACCGCGACGGTGCCGGCCACGGCCGCCGACGGCACGGACGGCGCGTCCTTCCAGGACACGCTCAGCCAGGCGTCGGCACCGGCGAACGCCGCCCTGCCGGCCGAGGCAGCCAAGTTCAAGCCGATGATCGACCGGGCCGCCCGCTACTGGGGCGTCGACCCGGACGTGATCACGGCCGTGATCGAGCACGAGTCCCGCTTCAACCCGAACGCGACGAACCCCACGTCCGGCGCGATGGGCCTGATGCAGCTGATGCCGGCGACGGCCAAAGGACTCGGCGTCCAGAACCCGTACGACCCGGCCCAGAACATCTGGGGCGGCGCCCACGTGCTGAGCACGCAGCTGCAGCGGTTCCACGGCGATCTCCGTCTGGCCCTGGCCGCGTACAGCGCCGGGGCGAGCGCGGTCGACAAGTACGGCGGGGTCCCGCCGTACGCCGAAACCACGCAGTTCGTCAGCTGGATGATGAACCGGGTGCAGCAGCTCAAGGGGGCGGGAGCATGAGAGAAGCGACACCGGCGGTGCACTCACCGCCGGAGAGGCCACGGCCGTCCGGCCGGCGGGATCACCCCGCGGACGGGCCGCCAGACCTCTTCGCCGCGGTGCTGGCCTCGACAGCGGGGCCGCCACACCAGGCGAAGACGGCAGACACCAAGGCCCGGACCGCACATGCGGAGGGCGATCGGGCCGGTTGCGACTCAACCGGCCAGACCGAAAGCCAGACGGCGGCGCCGTCGGCGCCGGCGACAGCCCCCTGCCACGGCGGATGCGGTGCAGGCGCCGGTGGCCGCTCCGGCTGCCCCAGCGAGCACGCCGGCCGCCGGCCAGGCGGAACCGCAGGCGGCGCCTGTACAGGCGACACCGCCGGTCGTGCCCGGCGCCCTTCCGGCGACCACGGCGCCTGTGGCGACCGAGAGCGTGGACCATGCCGTCGCGGAGCCGGCCGAGCAGCCGCCGCCGCCGCAGCAGCAGCAGACCGCCGCGGCCGTCCAGCCCACGGTCGTCGCGCAGGCGAGGCAGGTCGCCGAGGCCGCCCCGGCGACGGTCGCCGAGACCGCGGCGACACCGCCGGCGCCCGCGCCGGCCGACCAGCCCGCGGCCTCGAAGCAGCCGCCGACGGCCGCCTCGGCCGGCCAGGCGGCGACCGCAGCCCCGAAGGCCGCCGGCGCCCACGCACAGCACCACGAGGATCAGGGCCAGGAGCGGCACCGCCCGCAGACGGCCCCGACCGGCGAGCCGGCGGCCGCCGCCGGCCGGCGCGTTCGCGTCCGTGGCGGGCAGCACCGGCCCGAGCCGATCGCGTCCACGCGGACGCAGCAGACCGTGTCTCCGACGACGGCGCAGGCTGAGGGGGCCGCGCCGGCGTCGGAGACGGGGGAAACGACCCACGCAGCCGCGCCCGCGCAGGCACGCGTGCGGATCCTGGAGCTGGCCGAGTCGATGCGGGCGGTGGTGAGCGTCGCCAAGGGGCGGGGCAGCGCCACCGCGCGGATCACACTCCGGCCGGAGACGCTGGGGGGCGTCCAGGTGAAGCTGCGCGCAGGCCGGGACGGCGTGTCCGCGGAGCTGGTCGCCGACAGCGCCCACGCGGCGCAGGCGCTGGCCACCGCGGGGGGCGACCTGCGCAGGGCACTCGAGGCGCAGGGCGTGAACCTGCTCGGCCTCGACGTGAGGACGGCAGGAGACGGCACGGAGGCGCACGGCCACGAGGGCCGGCGCGCAGCCGAGTCGGAGCTGATGGGGGGCCAGGGCGGCACGGATGCCGGCGAGGACCCGGAGACCACGATCGAGCCGTCGCGGCTGCCCGACCCCGGGTCGCAGGTCGACGTGCTGGCATGAGGAGGAGGGTGTGACGAACAGCGTTCCGCAGACGTCCTCGAGCACGCCGCTCGCAGGTGCGACGCAGCAGCTGACGTCGGGCACGACGCTCGGCAAGGACGACTTCCTGAAGCTGCTGGTGACGCAGCTGCAGCATCAGGACCCGATGAATCCGATGGACGACAAGGACTTCATGGGCCAGATGGCGCAGTTCTCGTCGCTCGAGCAGATCACGAACCTGGTCACCGCGACCGAGACGATGGGCTTCTCGAGCCAGGTGACGCAGAGCGTCAGCCTGATCGGTCACGAGGTCGGGTTCACCCGCGCGGACGGCACGACCGGCCAGGGCACCGCGACCAGCGTTGCCATCGAGGACGGCAAGATCCTGATCACCGTGGGCTCCGAGCAGATCAGCCCCGGCAACATCACGAGCGTGTCGTAGGCAGATGGCCACCGACCCGATCAACCGCAATCCCGCACTCGAGCCGCCCGGCATCGGCGGAACCGCTCCGGCCCGGCCGGTGCGGCACTCCCCGAAGCCGCTCGCCGGCCCGGCGTTCGATCAGGTGCTGCGCACCGAGATCGAGCGGGCCGACGGCGTCCGCTTCAGCGGGCACGCGCTCCAGCGGCTGCAGCGGCGGGGGATCGAGGTCGACCAGGCCATGACCGACCGGCTCAACGCCGGCGTCGACCGGGCGGCCGCCAAGGGCTCCCGCGACGCGCTGGTGCTGGTGGACGGGACGGCGTTCGTCGTCTCCGTCGCCAACCGCACCGTCATCACAGCGGTCGACCCCGCCTCCATGAAGGAGCGGGTCTTCACCAACATCGACAGCGCCGTCATCTCGTAGGCGCACCACCGACACCGACACCCCACGCCGCGGCCGGACCTCGTTCGGGGAAGCAGCGGCGCACGAACGAAACGAGGAACCCCAGATGATGCGAGGAATGTTCGCCGCCATCAGCGGCCTGAAGGTCCACCAGATGATGCTGGACGTGACCGCGAACGACATCGCCAACGTCAACACGGTCGGCTACAAGGCCGAGCGCACCTCCTTCAAGGATGCGCTGTCCCAGCTGCAGCGCGGCGCCAGCGGCCCGTCGGCCACCCTCGGCGGCACCAACGCCGCCCAGGTCGGCCTCGGCGTCCAGCTGAACGGCATCGACAACCTGATGCAGTCCGGCGCCATCCAGTCGACCGGCAACGCCCTCGACTGCGCCATCCAGGGCGACGGCTTCTTCCGCCTGACGGACGATCCGACCGGCTTCGGCAACATCCTGTACACCCGCGCGGGCAACTTCAACCGCGACTCCAACGGCGACCTGGTGACGCCCGAGGGCTACTACGTGGTCGGCTACACGCTCGACTCCACGGGCGCCCCGACGACCACCCAGTCGGTGATCAACATCCCGGCCACCACCAAGTCGGTGACCATCGGCCAGGACGGCATCGTCACCACCGTCGACTCGGCCGGGGTCGTCACCCAGGTGGCGGCCATCTCGCTCGCCAAGTTCCCGAACGACGGGGGCCTCGAGCGGGTCAGCGGCAACAAGTTCCGGGCCTCGAACAACTCCGGCCCGGAGACCGCGGCGACCGCCAACACGAACGGCCTGGGCTTCGTGACGCCGGGCGCGCTCGAGATGTCGAACGTCGACCTGGCCCAGGAGTTCACCAACATGATCACGGCGCAGCGTGGCTTCCAGGCCAACAGCCGGATCATCTCCACGGCCGACGACATGCTTCAGGAGCTCGTGAACCTGAAGCGATAGATGGCTCTGTCCATCTAGCACCGGTAGGTGTCGGCGGCGGGCGCTTCTGAGGGGGACCGCCCGCCGCCGCCCCCGGTCGCATTGACCCCCCTGAGAGGCACCCCATGATCGCGTTGCACCGGATCAACCACCCCGACCACGAATTCTTCCTCAGCCCCGACCTGTTCCTCGCCATCGAGGCGAACCCGGACACGGTCATCACGCTCACCAACGGCTCCAAGTACGTGGTGGCGGAGGCACCCGGGGAGGTGGCACGGCTCGTCCAGGAATGGCGGTCGGGCATCCTCGCCGGCGCGCTGGTGACGCCCGTCGTCGCCAACCATCCGCGCACCCGCGAAGCCGTGGGACAGCTGCTCCAGTTCCCCGGCCCCCGGCCGTCGCCGTGAGCGGCGCGTCCAGCACTAGCACAGTGAATAACGTGCAGTCGCTGTCGATTACCGAAGGGAAGTTGCGCGGCCAAGGACGGCCGTGCCCGCGACGACCCCGGAATGGATTCTGATGAAGGCGATCACGGCAATCGGCATTGCTGTCGGCATCGGCGGCATCATGTTGGGAGCCCTCATGGAGGGCACCAACCCTGTCTCGCTGATCAACATCCCCGCCCTGTTGATCATCACCGGCGGCACGCTCGGCGTGACCATGGCCTCGACCAGCTTCGACGGCTTCAAGACGATGCCGACGCTCGCCATCAAGGCGTTCAAGGGTGAGGACCACGATCCCTCGCACACCATCGAGTCGATGGTGGAGCTGGCCGAGAAGGCGCGCCGCAACGGCCTGCTGGCCCTCGAGGAGGACGTCAACAAGATCGACGACGCCTACACCCGCAAGGGGCTGCAGCTGGTCGTCGACGGCACCGACTCCGACCTGGTGCGGACGATCCTCGAGTCCGAGATCGACGCGATGGCCGAGCGCCACCACCACGGCGCCCTGAACTACCAGTCCGCGTCCGGCTTCGCGCCGACGATCGGCATCCTCGGCACCGTCATGGGCCTGGTGGTCGTGCTCTCGCATCTGGACGAGCCGTCCAAGCTCGGGCCGCACATCGCCGGCGCGTTCCTGGCCACGCTGTACGGCGTGGGCAGCGCCAACATCATCTTCCTGCCGATCGCCAACAAGCTCAAGGAGATGTCGGCGGAGGAGGTCAACCACCGCACGATGGTGCTGGAGGCGATCCTCTCGATCCAGGCCGGCGACAACCCGCGCGTGCTGGCCGAGAAGCTGGAGAGCTTCGTCCCGCCGAAGAAGCGCGGCAAGCAGTCCTCGGGCGGCGGCGCCGCCCCGGCGGCCGGTGAGCCCGAGCCGCTGAAGGAGGCGGCATGAGCCGGCGCAAGAGGGGCGGCGGCGACCACCACGGCGCTGACGAGCGCTGGCTGCTCACGTACGCCGACATGATCACGCTCCTGATGTGCCTGTTCATGGTGCTCTGGTCGATCTCTTCCGTGAACATCTCCAAGCTCCAGGAGCTGCAGCGCTCGCTGCAGGAGGCGTTCATCGGCAAGGTGCTGGACGGCGGCAAGGCCGTCATGGAGGGTGAGCCGTCGCGCATCTCCGGCGTCCAGACCGCGAACCCGAGCGCCCCGTCGGACATCAGCACGAGCATCGTCCCGAACAACGTCTCGCATCCCATCGCGCAGGCCGAGCGCGCGGCCGAGAACGCCGCCGCGCAGCACGAGCAGGACCGGCTGCGCCACGTGCAGCAGCAGGTCGAGGCCTACGCCCGAGCGCACGGGCTGTCGTCCAGCATCCGCACGACCATCGACCAGCGCGGCCTGGTGATCCGGCTGCTGACCGACAAGGTGCTGTTCGACAGTGGGCAGGCCGTCGTCAAGCCCGGCTCGCAGCCGCTGCTCAACGAGGTCGCCCGGCTGATCGTGAACACCGGCATCACCAACCCGCTGCGCGTCGAGGGGCACACCGACAACGTGCCGATCTCCGGCGGCGAGTTCCACAACAACTGGGAGCTGTCGGCGGCCCGCGCCACCGCGGTGCTCGAGCAGTTCCTGGCCGATGGCATCCCGCCCCGGCAGCTTTCCATGGCCGGCTACGCCGACCAGCACCCGATCGCCCCCAACACCACCGCCGACGGCCGCGCGCTCAACCGGCGCGTCGAGGTGGTCGTGACCCGCAAGTTCCCCGTCCCCGCAGGAGCCACCCCATCGTGATGAAGAACAAGCTCGTCCTCCTCCCCGTCGTGCTGCTCGTCCTGGTGGGCGCAGGCGGCGCGTACTGGTTCAAGTTCAAGCCCTCCGGCCACACCAAGAAGCCGCCCCCGCCGCATGTCGAGGGGTCGCTGTTCGCGTTGTCTCCGGAGTTCGTCGTCAACCTGACCGACAACCACTACGGCAAGGTGACCATCGCGCTGCTGCTCAAGGAGGAGCCGAAGCCGGCCCAGCTGGTGGCGACCTCCGAGGGCGCCGAGAAGCTGGTGCAGGACCCGGTCGTGCGCTCCACCATCACCGACGACCTGACCGGCATCGCCACCGCGGAGCTGATCGACCACGGGCGCCGCGATGCGCTGCGCAAGCAGATCCTCAAAGACCTCGAGAAGGCGACCGATATTGAGGTTACGGGCGTCCTCTTCACGGACGTGGTAGTGCAATGAGCGACGACATCCAGCCCACAGACAGCTCCGAGCTGGCCGTGCCCGGCACGGGCGAGGTCAGCTACGAGCCGCTCCCCGACGCCGCGGTGGCGCCGGCGGGCGCAGCCGACCTCGACATGGTGCTTGACGTTCCCGTCGAGCTGACCGTCGAGATCGGCCGCACGACGATGACGATCCGCGAGACGCTGGAGATCGGGCCCGGCGCGATCATCACGCTGGACAAGATGACCGGCGAGCCGGTCGACCTGCTCGTCAACGGCCGCCGCATCGCCCGCGGCGAGGTGGTTGCCATCGACGAGGAGTTCGGCCTCCGGGTGACGCAGATCGTGTCGCCCGACCAGCGCCTCGACGCCGCCGCATAGCCTCCGCGCAACGACGGGGTCTGACCCCGTTGTTGCGTGAGGGGGTTGGGGTCAGACCCGATCCGCGCTCGTGCGCGGGATCAGCGCGAGCTTCGTGACGTGTCGTCGCCGGTTCGTTGCCGGTGCTCTGGCACCGCTCTGACCCCGCTCTGACCCCGCTCTGACCCCGGTGCCGAACCGGCACCAACGTGCGCAGGAAGCGTCACGAGGATCGCACGCGGAGGCGGACTCGCCGGAGGCGATGCCGCTCAGGCGGCCTTGCGCAGGCCGCCGGTGCCGTGGTCGTAGGCGTCCATCCGCTCCTTCAGCGTCCGGCGGACGCCGGACAGGAGCTGGGACACCCGCGACTCGCTGACACCGAGAATGCGGCCGATCTCCGCGCCCTGCAGGTGATGCACGTAGAGCAGCACCAGGATCTGCTGCTCGCGCTCGGAGAGTGACGAGATGGCAGCCTTGAGGACGGAGGCGCGCTCGCCGGCCAGCGCGGCCAGCTCCGGATCGAACTCGCCCGACGGCGCCTCGATCGTGTCCCCGACCTCGACCGGCATGGCCTCCTCGTTGCCCCGGGCCGGCGTGTTCAGCGAGAGCAGGTCGGCGCGCGACAGGCCCTCCAGCTGATCGTGCAGGTCGGAGACGGAGATCTCGAGCTCGCTCGACAGCTCCTCGTCGGTCGGCGTGCGGCCGTGCCGCGACTGCCACTCCTCGCGGGCCCGCTCGATGGCGCGGCCGGAGCGGCGCAGCGAGCGCGGTGCCCAGTCCTGGCGCCGCAGCTCGTCCATGATCGCGCCGGACACGCGCGTCCAGGCGTACTGCTCAAAGGTCGCGCCCTTGGCCGGGTCGAAACGGTCGACCGCGGCGATCAGCGCCAGCAGCCCGCACGAGACGAGGTCGTCCAGCTCGCAGTGAGCCGGCAGCTCGCGCACCTTGCGGCAGGCGAGGTACTTGACCATCGGCGCGTAGGACAGGACGAGGCGATCGCGCGAGGCGACGTCTCCACTCTCAATCCACCGGCGCCACAACGCCTCTGCGCTCTCGGCGGTTGGGCGACTGGTGGTCGCGAAAGCAGCTTCCACTGGGGGACCTCCGGCGTGCTCGGGACGGGGGTGCTCGGTCATTTGACGGCTTGGAGCCTGGTTTGAAAACGGTCTCCATCCCGCGTGCAAATGTGAGGGACGCTCGCGGGCTGCAGCACGTATCGGCCTTGAAGACACGGTCTTTGTCACCCGTTCGGGTGAACCATCCCCCGCACAAACCGTGTGCGTGCCCTCCCTGCGGCGTGTCGATGCCTCAACCGCGCGAGGTGGAGGCCGATAACGAGGTCGCCTTGCGACGTTGTCGTCCCCCTCTCATCAAGGCGCGATCGACCCTGACCGTGTTCGCGGCCGGGCTCGCCGTGGCGCTGTTCTGCGCTCCGGCGGCGTGGGCGGATGACTCGTTCCACGCCGACTCGACGCCCCTCCCCTCCGACGTGACCGGCGCCGGCGGGTCGAGCGACGGCGCCTCGGCCGGCGGCGCCGCAACCGGGATGGGCACGATCGTCCGCGGCATCGTCGGCCTGGCAATCGTGCTCGGCGTGATCTACGGCCTGCACTGGCTGCTCAAGAACTCGAAGGGCGGACGCAAGTCCGACCGCAGCGACCTGGTCGAGGTGATCGCGACCACGCCGCTCGCCCAGAACCGCTCGATCCACCTGGTGCGCGCCGGCGACGAGCTGCTCCTGGTCGGCGCCGCCGAGTCCGGCGTGACGCCGCTCCGCGTCTACGCGGCCGGCGAGCCGCTGACCGCGGCGCTCGAGTCCGGCGCCCCGCCGCCGGTGATCGAGCTTCCCGCCCCGGCCGTCGAGGCGGCCTCGCCGGCGCGCGGCGTGGTGCCCAGGATCAAGTCCTGGACGGTGCGCACGTGAGCAACATCGCCCTGCTGGTCACCCAGTCCGGCCCGACCATCGACCTGGGCGGCAAGGGCGCCTCCACGTCGGTGCAGATCCTGCTGCTGCTGACGCTGATGTCGATCCTGCCGGGCGCGCTGCTGATGCTGACCGGCTTCACCCGGATCCTGATCGTGCTCGGCTTCCTCCGCAACGCTCTGGGCACGCCGACCACGCCGCCGAACCAGGTGCTGGTCGGCATCTCGCTGTTCCTCGCCCTGTTCGTGATGGCGCCGACGCTGAAGGCGACCAACGAGATCGCGGTGCAGCCGTACATGCACAAGGACATCTCGCTGAAGCAGGCGATCGAGCGCGGCCAGGAGCCGTTCCGCGAGTTCATGTTCAAGCAGACCCGGGACTCCGACCTGGCGCTGTTCGTGAAGATGGCCGACCTGCCGCAGCCCAAGACCCGGGCCGACATCCCGACCTACGTCCTGATCCCCGCGTTCCTGATCTCCGAGCTGAAAACGGCGTTCCAGATCGGCTTCCTGATCTACCTGCCGTTCCTGATCATCGACATGGTGATCTCGTCGACCCTGATGTCCATGGGGATGATGATGCTGCCGCCTGTCCTGATCTCACTGCCGTTCAAGATCCTGCTGTTCGTGCTGGTCGACGGGTGGAGCCTCGTCGTCGCCGGTCTCGTGCAGTCGTTCCACACCTGACGACCGTGACCGAGAGCACCGTCATCCACCTCGCAACGCAGGCCCTGATCGTCACCATCAAGGTGTCGGGCCCGTTCCTGATCGCCGGCCTGGTCGTCGGCCTGCTGATCTCCGTCTTCCAGGCGGTGACGCAGATCCAGGAGCAGACGCTGACGTTCATCCCCAAGATGCTCGTCACCGGCGTCGTCATCCTGCTCGCCGGCCCCTGGATGATGGATCAGATGGTGAGCTACACCGTCGCTCTCTACACCTCGATCCCGTCGATGGTCGGACCGTAGAGGCGGCGCCATGGTGCACGGCGACGCCATCCAGCTGACCGGGCTCGCGGGCTCGAGCCTGATCGGCTTCCTGCTGGTGCTGTCGCGGGTCGGCGGCCTGTTCGTGCTGGCCCCGGGCTTCTCGTCGCGGATGATCCCGGCCCGCGTCAAGTTCGTGATGGCGGTCGCGATCTCGCTGGCGCTGACCCCGATGGCGATGCACGGCCACCCGGTCGGGCAGGACGCCGGCGACCTGGCGATGCTGATCGTCAAGGAGCTGATGGTCGGGCTGGCCTTCGCGCTGCCGCTCGCGATCGTCGCGGCCGGCGTCCAGGCCGGCGCGACGCTGCTGGACACGATCATCGGCTTCTCGTTCGCCGCGACCATCGACCCGATCAACAACTCGCAGAGCGCCGTGCTGGCCCAGCTCTACTCGCTGTTCGCCGTCATGGTGTTCATGCTGACCGGCGGCGACACCGTGATGCTGGAGGGCCTGGCCGCCAGCTACCGCGTGGTGCCGATCGACAGCTTTCCCGACATGACGGAGCTGGCGCAGCAGATCGTGCCGCTGGCCGGCCAGGTGTTCGTGATCGGGCTGGAGATCGCGGCTCCCGTGGTGATCGCGCTGATCGTCACCGACGCGGCCTTCGGCCTGGTCGCCCGCGCCGTGCCGCAGATGAACGTCTTCTTCGTCGGCCTGCCGGCCAAGATCCTGCTCGGCTTCGCGGTGATCGGCGCCTCGCTGCCGTTCGTCGCGGCGCGCGTCTCCGACCAGCTCGAGGCGTCCGTCTACACGGCGCTGCGGGCGCTGAACGCGGCATGAGCGGCGACAACAGAACCGAGAAGGCCACTCCCAAGCGCCGCAGCGAAGCGCGCAAGAAGGGCCAGGTCGCCCGGTCGACCGACATCAACTCCGCCGCCGTCCTGCTGGTCGGCTTCGCCACGCTGGCGATCACCGCGCCGGCGATGTGGGCGGGTACGAGCACGATCGTGCGCGAGGGCCTGGCGCGCACGGCGGATCCGTCGGTCGTGTCGGAGGGCGGCATGGCCGACCTGACGTCGTGGGCGCTGCGGGCGATGGTGCCGCTGGTCGCGCCGGTGGCCGCCGCGGCCGTGTTCGCCGGCGTCACCGCCAGCGTCCTTCAGGTGCGGCCCAAGCTGACGTTCGAGACGATCAAGCCGCAGTTCTCGCGGATCGACCCGCGGGCCGGGTTCAAGCGGCTGTTCAGCATGTCCTCGGTGTTCGAAGCGGGCAAGGCGATCGCCAAGACGGCCGTGGTCGCGATTGCGGCGTGGATGGTGATCTGGCCTCGGCTGACCTCGCTGGCCTCGCTGACCGGCGCGCCGCCGGCGACGCTGCTCACCGAGCTCGGCGCCATCGTCCTGCGGATGGCGTTCGCCGTGTCGATCGCGTTCGCGCTGCTGGCGCTGGTGGATTATGCGTGGCAGCGCCGGCGGTTCGAGAAGTAGCTGCGGATGACCAAGGAGGAGGTCAAGCAGGAGGCGCGCCAGCAGGACGTCGCGCCGGAGGTGCGAGGCGCGATCCGCCGCCGCCAGTTCCAGCAGGCGCGCCGCCGGATGCTGGCCGAGGTGGCGACCGCGGACGTCGTCATCACGAACCCCACCCACTTCGCCGTCGCCCTCCGCTACGACGGCACCAAGCCCGCGCCGGAGCTGGTCGCCAAGGGCCAGGATCTGGTCGCCCCGGCGATCCGCGAGGCCGCCGAGGACCACGGTGTGCCGGTGCTGTCGAACCCGCCGCTGGCCCGCGCGCTGTACAAGGAGGTCGAGCTCGGGCAGACGATCCCCGAGGCGTTCTTCGCCGCCGTCGCCGAGGTGCTGGCCTTCGTCTACCGCACGTCGCGCCGCTCGCAGCTCGGCCGCCGGGCGATCCGGGCGGCCGCCTGATCGCGGCTCAACCACGCCGCGCGGCGGCCGATTACGTGGCCGCAGTGCAATGCTGTCGTCCCCCTCCCTCCCGCCGGGCGCGCTAGTCCATGTCCGGCGGTCTGAAGACGCTGCTCAAGCACACCGACCTGCTGGCGGCCGTCGCCGTCGTGCTCGTGGTCGTGATGATGCTCGTGCCGCTGCCGGCGCCGCTGCTCGACCTCCTGATCACCGTCAACATCGGGTCGGCCGCTGGTCATCCTGATCACGACCATGTACGTGCCGCGGGCGCTGGACTTCGCCGCGTTCCCCTCGCTGCTGCTGCTGACCACCCTGTTCCGGCTGGCGATCAACGTCAGCGTCACGCGGCTGATCCTGCTGCACGGCGACGCCGGCGACGTCATCCACGCCTTCGGCTCGTTCGTCGTCGGCGGCAACGTCGTGGTCGGCCTCGTCGTCTTCCTGATCCTGGTCGTCATCCAGTTCGTGGTGATCACGAACGGCGCCGGCCGCGTGGCCGAGGTCGCCGCGCGCTTCACCCTCGACGCGATGCCGGGCAAGCAGATGGCGATCGACGCCGACCTGAACGCCGGCCAGATCACCGACGACGAGGCGCGCCACCGCCGCGACGAGATCGCCCGCGAGGCCGACTTCTACGGCGCGATGGACGGCGCCTCGAAGTTCGTCAAGGGCGACGCGGTCGCCGGCATCCTGATCGTCGGCATCAACCTGCTCGGCGGCATCGCGATGGGCATGCTGCAGCACGGCATGACGCTTCAGCGAGGCGGTGCAGACCTACTCGCTCCTGACCATCGGCGACGGACTGGCGGCGCAGATCCCCGCCCTGCTGATCTCGACCGCGACCGGCATCCTCGTCACCCGCTCGCGCCAGCGACACCGACCTCGGCAGCGAGATCTCCGGCCAGATGCTCAAGCAGCCGCGCTCGCTGATGATCGCCGGCGGCGTGATCCTGGGCATGGCGCTCGTCCCGGGCCTGCCCAAGCTGCCGTTCCTGATCATCGGCGGCGGCTTCTTCATGCTCGGCCGCTCGATGGCCGCGCACCACCGCGCCGCGAAGCTCGCCGACGCCCAGGCGGCGCTGGTCGAGCGGCCGGCCGCGCCCAGCCGGCGACGCGGCGGAGCGGCGCGCTGGCGATCGACCCGCTCGAGCTGACGATCGGCTTCGGCCTGGTGCCGCTGGTCGACGAGCAGCGCCGGCGGCTACCTGCTGGCCCGCATCGGCGTCATTCGCCGCCAGATCGCCGCCGACCTGGGCATGGTGATCTCGCCCGTCCGCATCCACGACGACGTCACGCTGGACTCCCACGAGTACGCGATCAAGGCGCGCGGCGGCGAGGTCGCCCGCGATCGCATCGTCCCCGGCCACCGGCTGGCGATGGACCCCGGCGACGCGACCGCCCGGCATCTCCGGCATCCCCACCATCGAGCCGGCGTTCGGCCTGCCCGCGGTGTGGATCGAGGAGGGCGCGCAGGCCGAGGCCGAGGCGCTCGGGTACACGGTCGTCGACGCCGAGTCCGTGATCGTCACGCACCTGACCGAGACCATCCGCCGCCACGCCGACGAGCTGCTGACCCGCCAGGAGACCCGCCAGCTGCTGGACGACGCTGAAGGAGGCGAACCCGGCCGCGGTCGAGGAGGTCGTTCCGGACAAGCTCGGCGTCGGCGAGGTGCAGCGCGTGCTGCAGACGCTGCTCCGCGAGGGCGTCTCGATCCGCGACCTGGGCACGATCCTCGAGGCGATCGGCGACCGCGCGGCGTTCACGCGCGACCCGTCGATCGCTGGCCGAGTACGCGCGCCAGGCGCTGGCCCGCACGATCACCGCCGGGTACATGGACGGCGACCAGACGCTGCGCGCGATCTCGCTCGACCCGTCGGCTGGAGCAGGAGGTCGCCGACTCGCTCATCCACACGCCGGAGGGCGAGTACCTGGCGATCGATCCCGACCGCGCGCAGGCGCTGGTCGGCTCGCTGGCCGGCGAGGTCGAGCAGGCGACCGGCCTGGGCGCCGCCCCGTGCTGGTCTGCTCGAGCCGCATCCGCCGCCACGTGCGGCGCCTGATCGAGCAGTCGCTGCCGCAGCTGCCGGTCGTCGTCCTACAACGAGATCCTGCCCGGCATCCGGGTCGAGACCACAGGGGTGGTGAGCGCATGACGACGACGACGTCGATCGAGACCCGCACGTACCGCGGCTCCACGCTCGAGGAGCTGCTGCCGACGATCCGCGCCGAGCTCGGCGACAACGCGGTGATCATCCGCCAGCGCGAGGGCGTGGTCGGCGGTATCGGCGGCTTCTTCGCGCGCCGCTGCGTCGAGGTCGAGGCCCAGGCCGCTCCGGTCGCCCCGGCCGCCGCGCACACCCCTGCGATGCCCGCCGGCCGTGTGTTCGATGCGTACGACGCCGCCCCGCCGCCGCCCAGCGTCGCGGCGTTCGAGGACGAGCTGGCGCGTGCCGAGGCGGAGTTCCCGCCGCTGGTCTCCGATGCCACGG
The DNA here is from genome assembly GCA_963720885.1 of uncultured Actinomycetes bacterium. GTDB lineage: Bacteria > Actinomycetota > Thermoleophilia > Gaiellales > JAICJC01 > DATLLN01. Next base: position 1,270,767 of record CAVRGW010000005.1, read on the forward strand.
CCGTCGCCCCGGAGCCGCAGGCCGAGGCCGTCACCGAACCCGAGCCCGACCCCGTGTTCGACACGCTGCGCGAGCGGCTGATCGGCGAGGGACTGCCCGAGGCCGCCGCCCAGGCCGTCACCCGCGAGGCGGAGCGCGGCATGGCGCCGTTCGACCAGATGGCGACCCCCGAGCAGCTGGTCCGCCGGGCGCTTGCCCGCCAGATCCGGATCGAGCACGGGTGGAAGACCAAGCGGCGGACGGTGGCCCTGGTCGGCCCGTCCGGCAGCGGCAAGACGATGGCGGCCGCCCGGCTGTGCCACGCCTACGCCGTTGGCTCGCGGATCGAGGTGCGGACGCTCTCCCTGGAGCCATCGGCGGGCGCCTACCGCCTGGGCCAGCTGACCGAGCACCTGGACATCGGCCTGCGGATCGCCGAGAGCCCCGAGGCCGTGGCCCGCGCGATGACCCGCATGCAGGGGGACAGCCTGACGGTGATCGACACGCCGCCGGTCTCGATCGGGGATCCGGCCGGGATCGCCGAGCTGGCCGGGCTGCTGGCCGAGGCCAAGCCCGACGAGACCCACCTGGTGGTGCCCGCGTCGATGGACGCGCGCACCGCGCGGGCCCTGTTCGACGCAGTGTCCGCGCACATCTCGATCGCCCGCATCCTGATCACGGGCCTCGACGACGCGGTCACGCCGGGCGCCGTCGTGGGCCTGTCGTTCGCCGTCAAGAAGCCGATCTCGTACGTCGCCGAGGGCCGCCGCGCGTCCGCCGGCCTGCGCCCCGCCGACGGCGCCGAGCTGGCCACGATGGTGCTGCCTGAGCGGCGACGGCCGCGCGGAGGGCCGCCTGATGGCGGATATCAAGCCGCCCCTGGTGTCGCTCTCCGAGCATCCTCGCGCCGCCTACGCGATCCGCCGCTGGAAGGCGATCGTCAGCCTCGCCGGGTTCCTGGTGGCGGCCGGCGGCAGCTGGTGGAACGGCGTGCCGCTGCCCGACGCGCTGTTCCGCGGGCTGATCGGCGGTGTGGCCGGCTACTTCGTCGGCGGCTTCGCGGCGCGTCACGGTGTGGCGCAACATGCTGCAGTCCGAGGCGCGGATCGCCGTGCAGCGCGCCCAGGAGCTGCGGCAGCGCGAGCTGGAACGGCTGCGGAGCGCTGACGGGACGTGATCGACCCGCTCCGCCCCGTCGGATCCGGGCTCGACCCGGTGCAGCCGCCGATCGCGCCGCAGCGCACGGTGCGCGAGCGGCGGGAGGAGGACGAGCGGCGGCGACGGCACGGCAGGACGCCCGACGATCAGGCGCCCGGCGACGAGGAGGAGCCCGACGACGGGCTGCCCCACGTCGACGTCCGAGCCTGAACGCGCTGTTGGCGTCTTTACAACGATGCTTAAGTTTTCCGGTCGTCGGGCGATCACCTGAACCGAATGGGTGCGCATGGACGCGCACTGCACGGGACCCCAGTCTTCAAGGAGGAAGCAATGTCCCTTCGGATCCAGAACAACGTCGAGGCGTTCAACGCGCACCGCAACCTGGTGGGCACGAGCTCGGCGCTGTCCAAGTCGATGGAGCGGCTGTCGTCCGGTTACCGGATCAACCGCGCCGCCGACGACTCCGCCGGCCTGGCGATCAGCGAGAAGCTGCGCGCCCAGATCGGCGGCCTCGACCAGGCTCAGCGCAACGCGCAGGACGCGGTGTCGCTGGTGCAGACGGGCGAGGGCGCGATGGCCGAGGTGCACGCCATGCTCCAGCGCGTGCGTGACCTGGCCGTCCAGTTCAACAACGGCACCCTGTCCGCCTCGGACAAGGCGTCGATCACCGGTGAAGTCGCCCAGCTGTGCGCGGAGATCTCGCGGTTGGCGCCAACACCAAGTTCAACGGCATCGCCCTGCTCACCGGCTCGTCCAGCATCACCTTCCAGGTCGGTGCCAACGACGCCGAGACGCTGACCGTCAGCGCCGTTGCCCTGTTCGGCTCGGGCACCACCTACGACGTGGACAGCAGCATCTTCACGTTCTCCGGCACGGTCACCCTGGCCTCCATCGACTCGGCAATCCAGAACGTCGCCGACGCCCGCTCGACCTTCGGCTCGATCCAGAACCGACTCGAGCACACGCTCAACAACCTGGCCAACTACCAGGAGAACCTGACCGGCGCCGAGAGCCGCATCCGCGACGTCGACATGGCCTCCGAGATGGTCAACTTCACCAAGCTGCAGATCCTGCAGCAGGCCGGCACCTCGATGCTCGCACAGGCCAACCAGTCCTCGACTGGTGTCCTGAGCCTGCTTCGCTAGCGCGCCTGGTTCTCGCCGGCGTCCGGTTCCTTGCTCGGTTCCCGGACGCCGGCGAAGGCTCCAAGACCACGACCCACCAGGCCGCATTCAGGGGCCCGGTCCCCCCGCTCGGGAGGGACCGGGCCCCGTTCCGTTGCGACGGCGGGTCACGAGCGCGAGGTCCGCCACCGCCAGCGCATGCCTGGCTCCGTGCCTGGCACGTCGTACGAGCACCGAGCGGCCGTGGCAGTCCACCACGGTGCCTGGCTCGGAGCCTGGCTCGCCGCCGCGGCGGCACCCGCGCCAGGAGCGCCTGGTCGAGCTACAGCCGCACGAAGCCGGTGGCTTCGGACGCGGCGTGGGTGCGGCGGTGGACGCCGTCGGAGGTGTTGCCCTCGATGGTGTTCAGCGTGCCGTCGGCGTTGACCGACTCGACGATGCCGATGTGGCGGCCGCCGAAGAGGATCAGCTCGCCCGGCGCGGGCTGCGTCGGTGAACCGGCCGGTGCGCTGCGCCCACGCGGCCACCGCCTCGACCGAGCCGAGGCCGGTGCCGCCGTCGCCGATCGGCGCGCCCGCCTGCGCGGCGCACCACGAGACGAAGTACGCGCACCACGGCGCGCCCGCGTACGCGCCGGCCACGGCGCCGCGGTAGCGGGCGATGTCGGGCCCGTCGTTCGAACCAGGCGGCTGCTCGGTGACGCCGAGCTGCGAGCGGGCGGCGTCGAGAGCGCGCAACCCCGCGGTCTCGCCCGTGGGCGCGACGGCGCCGGTCGACTGCGCGGCGGTGGCTGCCTGCGAGGCGCTCGCCTGCTGCAGCGCCTGGCCGAACCCGGACGACGACTGTGTGCCCGCTGGCTGCGCAACCTGCTCGAACATCGTGCGGATCTGCGTGACCCGGGCGGCGGCGTCGAGATAGCTCATCACCCGTCGTAATCGCCCTCCGTTCCATGCAATTGATCGCATACGCTAAAGAACACATGCTCGCCGACGATTACTCCGATGCGTAGCGGTGGGAAACCGCATGCGCGACGGCCCGTAAGGACGCGGGCCGTGCGGGACCCAGTCTTCAAGGAGGAAGCAATGTCCCTTCGGATCCAGAACAACGTCGAGGCGTTCAACGCGCACCGCAACCTGGTGGGCACGAGCTCGGCGCTGTCCAAGTCGATGGAGCGGCTGTCGTCCGGTTACCGGATCAACCGCGCCGCCGACGACTCCGCCGGCCTGGCGATCAGCGAGAAGCTGCGCGCCCAGATCGGCGGCCTCGACCAGGCTCAGCGCAACGCGCAGGACGCGGTGTCGCTGGTGCAGACGGGCGAGGGCGCGATGGCAGAGGTGCACGCCATGCTCCAGCGCGTGCGTGACCTGGCCGTCCAGTTCAACAACGGCACCCTGTCCGCCTCGGACAAGGCGTCGATCACCGGTGAAGTCGCCCAGCTGTGCGCGGAGATCAGCGCGGTTGGCGCCAACACCAAGTTCAACGGCATCGCCCTGCTCACCGGCTCGTCCAGCATCACCTTCCAGGTCGGTGCCAACGACGCCGAGACGCTGACGGTCAGCGCCGTCGCCCTGTTCGGCTCGGGCACCACCTACGACGTGAACAGCAGCATCTTCACGTTCTCCGGCACGGTCACCCTGGCCTCCATCGACTCGGCAATCCAGAACGTCGCCGACGCCCGCTCGACCTTCGGCTCGATCCAGAACCGACTCGAGCACACGCTCAACAACCTGGCCAACTACCAGGAGAACCTGACCAGCGCCGAGAGCCGCATCCGCGACGTCGACATGGCCTCCGAGATGGTCAACTTCACCAAGCTGCAGATCCTCCAGCAGGCCGGCACCTCGATGCTCGCACAGGCGAATCAGTCGTCTCAGAGCGTCCTCAGCCTCCTGCGGTAATCAGCCGCTTCACATACGGGACGACAGCAGAGGGGCCGCCCACCGGGGCGGCCCCTCGTCTCGTTTCGGCGGCGAGCAGGTCACCGGCCGGGCGCTCCGCGCGACTGCAGCGATCGGTGGCGCCCTGACGTGGGCGCGTGAGCCAGGCAGGCGGCTGGGGGTCGGCGACCAGGCGCGGCTGACCGTGGGGTCGGGTGCGACAAGGGTCAGGATCCCTGTCGCATTCGAGCGCAACGTCGCGGTGCCACGATCCGGCACCCGAGCACGACAGCCACCACCGCGTGCCTGGCTCCGTGCCTGGCACGTCGACAGAAGCACCGAGCACGACCGGCAGCCCGCGCCGGTGCCTGGCTCGGAGCCTGGCTCGCCGAGTAACGACAGAACGCACGAAGCGCCGGCCGCCCAGCAGGGCGGCCGGCGCTTCGGAGAGCACGTGCGGACTAGCCGCGCAGCAGCGAGAGCACCGACTGCGGCAGCTGGTTCGCCTGGGCGAGCATCGAGGTGCCCGCCTGCTGGAGGATCTGCAGCTTGGTGAAGTTGACCATCTCCGAGGCCATGTCGACGTCGCGGATGCGGCTCTCCGCGGCGGTCAGGTTCTCCTCGTAGTTGGCCAGGTTGTTGAGCGAGTGCTCGATGCGGTTCTGCACCGAGCCGAACGTGCCGCGAGCGTTCGGCGACGTTCTGGATCGCGGCGTCGATCGACGCGAGCACGACGGTGCCCGAGAAGCTGAAGATCGAGCTGTCGACGTCGAAGCTCGCGCCCGAGCCGAACAGCTGCACGCCGGAGATGACCATCGTCTGGCCGTCGTCCGCGCCGATCTGGAACGTGATGCTCGACGAGCCCGTCAGCATCGCGATGCCGTTGAACGTGGTGTTGTTGCCGATCGTCGAGATCTCGGCGCAGAGCTGCGCGACCTCGGACGAGATCGACGACTTGTCGCTCGTCGACAGCGTGCCGTTGTTGTACTGCACGGCCAGGTCGCGGACGCGCTGGAGCATGGCGTGCACCTCTGCCATCGCGCCTTCAGCGGTCTGCACGAGCGAGATGGCGTCCTGCCCGTTGCGCTGCGCCTGCTGGAGCCCGCCGATCTGGGCGCGCAGCTTCTCGCTGATCGCGAGGCCGGCCGAGTCGTCGGCGGCGCGGTTGATCCGGTAGCCCGACGACAGCCGCTCCATCGACTTGGAGAGCTGCGCCGACGTACCGACGAGATTCCGGTGGGCGTTGAACGCCTCGACGTTGTTCTGAATGCGAAGGGACACGGGAAGATGACCTCCTTGGTCAGTGCGGCTGATCCTGCTGCTGGTCGACGGCAGGCCGTGTGATGCTGGCCGTCGCGGCCGCCTGGTTCTCCTCCTTGACTGCGAGCCAGATCTCGTGGCGGTACACGGGGACGTCGGCCGGAGCCTCGATCCCGAGCCGCACGGTCGACCCCGAGATGTCGAGCACCGTGATGGTGACGTCGTCGCCGAGGCAGATCTGCTCGCCCGATCGTCGGGTGATTACGAGCATCGGCTAAACCCCCGTCGCCGCGACCGGCGCGCTGGTGGACGACGGCCGCACCTGGCCGAGGGTCACCTCGGAGAACAGGGGCTGCCGGACGTCGTAGCCGTCGACGTCGTTGATCACCTGGCGGCCGACCTTCGCCTCCGCGTGCACGACCAGCGGGCCGCGAAGGTTGACGGTGAAGTCCTCGAGGCGCTCGGCCGCGCGGACGACGCAGAAGATGTCCGCCTGCTCGGCCGTCGCCAGGTCGAGCTTGCCGGCGTCCTCGTCGGCGACCCGCACCTCGTAGTCGCCGAAGAACAGCCAGGGGTTGGTCACGGGCAGCGCGATCGCCGGATCGTCCACCGAGTGCAGCCAGTAGAAGGCCGTCTCGTCGGACTGCGCGATCAGCGCGTAGCGGGTGCCCGGCAGGCCGATCAGGCCGTCCGGGAAGGTGAGGACGGCGTCGTCGCGGATGTCGATGGTGCCGAAACGCGTGCTCTCGATCTGCATCGGGGTCACTCTCCTAGCGTAGGAAGTCCATCAGCGACGGCTGGATCAGGTTGGCGCCCGACTTGAGCGCCGCCTGGTACACGGCCTGCTGGGTCGAGAAGTCGACCAGGGTCTTCGCCATGTCCGCATCCTCCACCTGGGACAGCTGCTTGGTGGAGGCCTCCTCGAGCTGCTGCAGGCGGCTGTTGGCAGTCTCGAGCCGGTTGGCGCGGGCGCCGACGACGGCCTGCGACGTGAGCAGGTTGTCGTGGGCCGCATCCAGGGCTGCGATGTCGACCTGCTGCAGGTTGTTCGAGTTGTTGCTCTTGAGATCGTTGGAGATGTCGCGCAGCACCTTGAGGATGCCGCCGGAGCTGTCGCCGAGGACGCTCTGCCCGGTGATGTTCAGGTCGAGCTGGACGCCCGGCCCGATCTCGCGCTTCATCACCTCGGTGTTGCCCGCATAGGCGTCGGAGGCGCCCTGCGTGTACGGCTGCGTCAGCGTCGCCGATCCGGAGAACACGTACCGGCCGGCGTACTTGGCGTTGCCCTCGCTCTTGACCTCGTCGATCAGCTGGTCGATCTCGGTCGCGATCGACTGCCGCGCCGAGGCCCCGGAGCTGTCGTTCGCGCCCTGGATCAGCAGCTCGCGCGCCCGCAGCACGGCGTCGTTGACGCGCGACAGCGCCGTGTCGGTCGCGTCCTGCCAGGATGACGCCTCCTGCACGTTGCGCTGGTACTGCTGCTGCGTCGAGACGTCCATCCGGAACAGCAGCGCCTGGCTGACGCCGAACGGGTCGTCCGACGGCGCCGTCAGCTGCTTGCCCGAGGACAGCCGCTCCTGCGTCCGGGACAGCCGCTCGGTGACGTCACCGAGGTCGTCCAGCAGGTTGCGGCTGATCATCGTCTGGGTGATCCGCATCCGTGCATCTCCTCCCTACCGGCCCTACAGGCCGACACGTCCAGTCCGGCTGATCAGCGTGTCGAGCATGTCGTCCATCGCCGAGAGTGCGCGGGCGGAGGCCTGGTAGCCGCGCTGGAAGCGCACCATGTTGGTCATCTCCTCGTCCAGCGAGACGCCGGACACCGAGTCGCGGCGGCTCTGGAGCGAGCTGGTCAGAAGCGTGCTGGTGTCCAGCGACCGCTGGGACTCCTGTGTGTCGGAGCCGACCAGCGTCACCAGCTGCGAGTACGCGGCGTCGATGGTCGCCGAGCCGATCACGGCGGATCCGCGGAGGGCGCTCATGGCGAGCGCGCCGTCGGCATTGCCCGGCTGGCCGTTGCCCGATGCGGCGATCAGCGCCGGGTTCGTGACGAGCGCCGAGTTGATGCCGATCGTCGAGGCGCTGGTGCCGGTGAAGAAGGTGCCGCCGGCCGTGCCGCTCAGGTCGAACGCCGCCGCATGGGCGGTGTTGGTCGACGTGATCAGCGTCGAGGCGATCGTGTCGAGCTTGGTCTGGTAGCCGGGGATCGTCGTGTCCCGCAGCGTGATCAGCCCGTTCAGCTTGCCCGAGGTGAGGCTGGTCAGGCTGGACTCGGTGAGCGTCGCCGAGGCCGCGCCGGTGACCAGCGCTGCGCCGCCGATGGTGACGTCGATCTGGCCCAGCGCGCCGTTGGTCAGCGTCACGTTGCCCAGCTCGGACAGCTTGTCGATCGAGCAGGTCGCGCTGGTCGAGCAGGTCGTTGGGATGGTCGCCGGTGACCGTCGACTTGGCGATCGCGTCGTTGAGCGCAGCGATCTGCGTGCCGATCGAGTTCACGTCGTTGAGCGTGTAGGTGACGTTGCTCGCGGTCTGCGACTGCACCGTCTGCAGCTGCGAGGCGACCTGGTTGAACCCGCCGGCCAGGCTGGACGCGGCGGCAGCCAGCGCCTGCCGGGTGGCCAGGTTCTCGGGGTTGTTCGACACGTCCTGCCACGCCGACCAGTACTTGGACAGCAGCGAGTTGAGGCCCGAGTCGGACGGCTCGTTGAACGCCTGCTCGACCTGCTGCAGGCCGTCGTGGGTCGCCAGGTTGGAGCCGTTCAGCATGGTCTGCGCGCGCAGCTGGAGGTCGATGAACGCATCGCGGACGCGCTCGTACTGGGCGACGTCGACGCCCGTGCCAAGCTGGCCGGCCTGCGGCGGGCGGGTGACGCCCGGCACCGTGTACGGGTCGGTGGCGACCAGCGACGCGCGCTGGCGGCTGTAGCCGACCGTGTTGGCGTTGGCGATGTTGTGCCCGGTGACGTCGAGCGCCAGCTGCTGGGCGAGGATGCCCCGCAGCGTGGTCTCGAGTCCCATGAACGTGGAGACAGGCATCGGTCAGACCCTCATGTCGATCATGTTGGCGGGTTGCGGGGCGGCCGCCGGCCCGGAGGGCGAGTAGCCGGCCTGCGGCACCCCGGACATCAGGCGCATCAGGTGGTCGAGGAAGGCGAGCTCCTGCCGGATCAGGATCCGGTTCTGTGCGTGCACGTGCTGGATCTCGGACAGCAGGCCCTTCAACTCGGCCGACAGCTCCCGCGCACGCTGCGCGTCGTCGGCGGGCAGCAGCACGACCACCGACTCCAGCGTCAGGTCGTCGACCGGCGTCGCCAGCTGCGCCGACGCCTGTCGCAGCAGGTCGTCGCGCTCGCGCTCGAGCTGGACGCGCTTGACCATCTCGGCCTGCACGTCGGCCAGCCGGGCCAGCACGCCCTCGACATCCTGCGCGCGGATCGACTCGCCCTGGGCGAGCACGATGCCGAGCAGGCGCCGCGAGGACGCCGTCTGCCGCTCCAGATGCTCGATCAGATCGATCACTGACCCTCACCTCCCGCGGGGTCGGGCTGCGCCGGCGGCGCCTGCAGGCCCAGCCGCAGGCTCATCGAGCGGTACAGCTCCGGGGCGAGGCCGAGGCCGCCGCCCTGGGTGATCGCGTCGGACAGCGTCGAGGGCAGCATCGACTGGTACGGCCCGGCGCCGATGCCGCCGGAGTCGCCGCCGGTGGTGCTGTCGTCGTCGCCGCTCGAGTCGTCCTGCGTGCTCTGGAACATCTGCTCGGTGATCTGCTGCACGAGCATGCCCTCGAACTGGAGCGCGGCGCTGTACACCTTGACGGCCTCCGGCCCGGCCTTGCGGACGTCGGGCGGGATCGCGCTGGTGTCGATCGGGGGCAGCATCAGCGGCGGATCCCGTTCGCGATCTCCATCAGCTGGTCCTGGGTGGTGATCACCCGGGCGTCCAGCTGGTACGAGCGCTGGGCGTCGATCACATTGACCATCGCGTCGGCCAGGTTCACGTTCGAGGCCTCGAGGTAGCCCTGCTGGAACGTCGAGCCGGCCACCGGTGTGGCGCCGCCGCTCGCGGCGTTCGGCAGGAACAGCGAGTCGCCGATCGGCGTCAGCTTGCTCTCGGCGGGCACGTCGACCAGCGAGAGGCGCCCGATCACGTTGCCCTTGGCGGTGACGGTGCCGTTCTGCGCGATCGAGACGTCGTCCGGGCTGGTGCCGTGCGGCAGCCGGATCGGCGGGACGAGCCGCTGGCCGCCGGCCAGCTCCAGCTCGCCGCCGGCGTCGACGTGAAGGTCGCCGTTGCGGGTCAGAGCAACGCGGCCGTCCGGCAGGCGCACCTGCAGGAAGCCGGGCCCGGCGATCGCGACCGACAGCGGGCTGCCGCTGGCCATGAACGCGCCCGGGGTGAACTCACGGCCACCGTCGACCAGCGCCGAGCCGGCGCCGACGCGCATCCCCGCCTCCTGGTTGTAGATCAGGTCGCGGAAGCCCAGCCGCAGCTGCTTGTACCCGACGGTGTTGACGTTCGCGATGTCGTTCGCGAGCGAGTCGATCCTCGTCTGCTGGGCGATCATGCCCGCAGCGGCCGAGTAGAGACCGTTCAGCATGGTTGATTCCGTTCCTTCCCTGGGCGGGAACGGGGCGCGGAGGTTCGTTCCTGAATCTCCGCCGGCCTCTGCATGCTGCAGTCCAGCCGTTTCCCCATAGTCGTCTGGGCCTGGTTATCGACCAGGCCCCCTCGCGATTTAGCCGGTCGACGAGCCAACAGAGTTGACCGCCCTGCCCAGCGTGTCGTCGATTGCGTGGAGCACGCGCTGGGACGCCTCGTAGGCGCGCAGCGACACGATCATGTCCACCATCGCCCTGGCCGGCTCGACGCCCGAGCCCTCCAGGTAGCCCTGCTCCACCGTCGTCTCCGCGGGCTTGGCGCCCGGGGTGCCGGTGAAGACGTTGTCGCCCTGCTTGACGGCGTTGGTGAGGGACACGATGGCGATCTGGCCGACCACCTTCGTGCCCGAGCGCACAGTGCCGTCCTGCGCGATGGACATGCCGTCGGCCCGGCCGACCGTGATCGGCTTGCCGTCGGTGCCCAGGAGCAGCTGGCCCGCGGTGGTCACCAGGCGGCCCTGCGCATCCAGCGCGAGCTGGCCGTTGCGGGTGTAGCGGGCGCCGTCGGGTGTCTGGACGCTGAAGAAGCCGTCGCCGTGGATGGCGACGTCCAGCGGGTTGTCGGTCTGCTGCAGCGGGCCCTGCGTCAGGTCCGTGCGCAGCTCGGCAATGCGGGCGCCCAGATACAGCGGGCCGACCTGCGCGCCGGTCTGGCGGTTCTGCAGCAGCAGCGCCCCGAACACGCTCTGCGCAGCGCGGTCGGGCTTGTAGCCGGGAGTCGAGGCGTTGGCGAGGTCGTTGGCGATCTGGTCCTGCCGGACCTGCTCCGCCAGCATCCCCGAGGCCGCGATGTAGAGGCCGCGTTCCACCTGGAGGGTTCCTCCGCTCGGTCGATTACTCGGACAGACAGACAGCTGTCAGCCCCCGGTGATCGTCCGCCGGGGAGGGGATTTGAGACATGCAGCTCGGAGCGGTCACTGCACAACGGCTGGTTGCGGCCCTCGGCGGCGAGGCGCGCCTGCTTGCCGCCGAGCCGGGATCCCAGCTCGCCGCGCGCGTGCTCGAGAGCCCGAACGCCGCCGGCAACGGCATGATCGCCCTGGCCGGGATGCGGCTCGCGGCCCGGCTCCCGGCTGGAGTCCAGGCGGGCGACATGCTGCGGCTGACCGTCGTCCGGGCGACAGAATCCGAGCTGGTGGCCAGGATCGCCACCGACCGTCCAACCTCTCCGCAGCTCGCGGACGCCGCCGGCCGGCTCGCCCTGGCAGGGGACGGCGACGCGATGCGTGCGGCGCTGGCGCTGGCCGGCGGCGCCCCGCTGTGGCTCCCCGACGGGCGGGCGGCCGAGGTCGCCGTCGACGCCGATGACGGCGGCGATGGACGCAGCGGTACCGAAACGGCTCGCGCCTCGTTCGTGCTGCACTGTCCGCACGCCGGTGCGATCGAGGTGCACCTGTCGATGGACCATGGCGGCATCCGCGCCGGCGTGGTCACCCCCGGAGGCGCGACCACCGAGCGGGCGACGGCGGCGACGGCCGACCTGGTCGCCGCGCTGGCCGAGGCAACCGGCCGCCCGGCGAGCGCCGACGTGCGCGCCCGGCCGCCGGCCGAGCCGCCGCCGCGGCCTCCCGCGGGGAGGATCGATGAGCGCGCGTAAGCCGTCCGGCAAGCGCGCCGCCGCCCTGCGGTACGACGGCCCAGACGCGCCGAGGGTCGTCGCCAGCGGCCGCAACCTGGTCGCCGAGAAGATCCTCGAGGCGGCGCGGGAGGCGGGCGTGCCCGTGCGCGAGGACGCCGTGTTGGCCCAGGCCCTGGAGACGCTGGAGCTCGACACGGAGATCCCACCCGAGCTGTATCGCGCGGTCGCCGAGGCGCTGGCATGGGCCTACCGGCTGACCGGTCGTGCGCCCGCCGCCCGTTAGGGTCGGCGGCGCGATGTCCCAACCCGTCCTCCGCACACCCAGGCTGCTGCTCGTGCCGCTCGCGGATCGCCATCTCGATCTCGAGGTCGAGCTCGACTCCGACCCGGAGGTGCTGCGCTACCTCTCGGGGCGCGCCCGCACATCGGATGAGGTCGTCGAGAGCCATGCCCGGCGGATGGCCCACGGCCGCCAGGTGCCGGGGCTCGGCTACTGGATCGTGTTCAGGCCGCGGACGGAACAGCCCGGGAACTTCGTGGGGCTGATGATGCTCCCTCCCGCCCACGGCCCCGATCAGCCCGACGATCCCAGCGTGGCCGATCTGGGCTACCGGATCCTCCGCCGGTACTGGCGTCAGGGGATCGCGACGGAGGCCTCGCGCGCCCTGCTGCGGCACGCGTTCACCACGGTCGGCATCCGCCGGGTGATCGCCCAGACGATGGCCGTGAATACAGCGTCCCGCGGCGTGATGACGGCCCTCGGAATGTCGTACGTGCGCACCTACTTCCCCGAGTGGGACGAGCCCCTCGCCGGAGCCGAGCAGGGCGAGGTGGAGTACGAGATCACTCTGGCCGACTGGCGAAGGCAGACGGGGTCGCGCTGACCAAGGCTCCGTTAGGGTTTCCGGCATGACAGAAACCAACAGACTGGTCACCCTGATCGCCGGCGACGGCATCGGGCCCGAGGTGGCAACGTCCGCCCGCCGCATCGTCGACGCGACCGGCGCTCCCATCGAGTGGGAGCTGCACGAGGCCGGCGCCGAGGTGTTCAAGAAGGGCCTGCCCACCGGCGTCCCGCAGGACACCATCGATTCCATCAGCCGCTCCCGCGTCGTCCTCAAGGGCCCGCTGGAGACGCCCGTCGGCTTCGGCGAGAAGAGCGCCAACGTCACCCTCCGCAAGCTGTTCGAGACCTACGCCAACATCCGCCCGGCGCGCGAGCTGCCGGGCGTCGTCACGCCCTACTCCGGCCGCGGCATCGACCTCGTCGTCGTCCGCGAGAACATCGAGGATCTGTACGCCGGCATCGAGCACATGCAGACGCCGGGCGTCGCCCAGTGCCTGAAGCTGATCTCCCGCAAGGGCTGCGAGAAGATCGTGCGGCTGGCGTTCGAGTTCGCCCGTGCGGAGGGGCGTGGCAGCGTCGCCTGCGCGACCAAGGCCAACATCATGAAGCTCACCGAGGGGCTGATGAAGCGCACCTTCGAGGAGATCGCCCCCGAGTACCCGGACATCGAGTCGTGGCACGTGATCGTCGACAACTGCGCGCACCAGCTGGTCAAGCGCCCCGAGCAGTACGACGTAATCGTCACCACCAACATGAACGGCGACATCCTCAGCGACCTCACCTCCGGCCTGATCGGCGGCCTCGGGTTCGCCTCGTCGGCGAACATCGGCAGCGAGGCTGCGATCTTCGAGGCCGTCCACGGCTCGGCGCCGAAGTACGCGGGCAAGGACGTGATCAACCCGACGGCCATGATCGGCGCCGCCGTGATGATGCTCCGGCACCTCGAGCTGTTCGACGAGGCGGCGCGGATCGAGAACGGCCTGCTGGCGACGCTCGAGGACGGCATCGTCACCCGGGACGTCGCGGGCGACGAGGGATCGGTCGGCACCGTTGCCTTCACCGACGCGATCATCGAGCGGCTCGACCGCCAGAGCCCCTCCTACCACGCCCGCGAGTTCCGGCCGATCAAGCTCCCCCAGGTCTCGAGCGCCGCCGCGCTGGTCATCGCGTCCAGCCGGCGGACGGTCGGCGCCGACGTGTTCGTCGAGTGGGACGGCGACGCCCAGGAGCTCGGGCGGCGGATCGAGTCCACCGTCGAGGGGACGCCGCTGCAGCTGAAGATGATCGACAACCGCGGGACGCGCGTGTACCCGCCGACCGGCACGCCGACCGACTGCGTCGATGCCTGGCGCTGCCGGTTCATCACCCGCGACGGCGGCGAGCTGGCCGACGCCGACCTGCTCGAGCTGCTCGGCCGCCTGACCGCGCCGGCCGCGTTCACCCACGTCGAGAAGCTGCACGTGTTCGACGGCGAGGACGGATTCACGAAGGCACAGGGCGAGGACTAGCTTGACGGACGAGGTGCTCGCGTCCGACCGCGACCGGGAGCAGGTGGCGGAGGCGCTCCGCGACGCGACCGCCGAGGGCCGGCTGTCGGTCGACGAGCTGTCGGAACGGCTCGATCAGGCATACGGCGCGCGCACGCGCGCCGAGCTCGACCGCGCCGTGGTCGGGCTGCCGACACGGCCGGCGCCGACGGGCGACGAGGGCTACCCGGTGTGGGCGGTGGTCGGCGCGGTGGCCGGCACGGTGCTCGTGCCGGTCGGCTCGCTGGTCGCATTCGTGTCCGGGCTGGTGCTGCTGCGCACCGAGCAGGTGCCCGAACGCCGGCTGCAGCTCAAGCTGTGGGTGGCGGGCGCGGTGGTCTGGCAGGCGATCAGCCTGGCGATCGCGCTGATCTTCCTGCGCTAGGACGTTGCGCGGGTGGGGCGGGCGTGGTTGCCCACCCCACTCCGCCTCTGGGTACCCGGGCTGTCCCGGAGTGGAGCCGTTTGCCCAAGTGCGGCACACCGGTCGCGCCGAGCACCACGTCAACCGTACGAGCACGTTACGATCGCGTCAAACGGAGCCCAGCGTCGAGCGGAGTCCGCTGAGACGGGTGGCGACCACCGACTCGGCGGCCTCGCGGCTCGGCGCATGGCCCGTGACCGCCGCGATGAACGTGTCGCGGTCGAGCGCCAGGAGCTCGGAGGGCTCGACCGCCACCACCGTTGCCGTGCGAGGCACGTCGCGCAGCAGCGCGATCTCGCCGAACGACTCGCCCCGGCCGAGCGTGACGCGGGCCTCCTGCACCTCCACCGAACCGCTCGCCACCACGTAGAAGCGGTCGCCCTCAGTGCCTCGGGTGATCACCGGGTCTCCGGCGGCCACGGCGACCCGTTCGACGGACGAGACGAGGCTCTCCAGCACCGGCTCCGGTAGCACCGCGAGCATCGGCACTCCCCGCAGCAGCTCGGCCAACTCGGCCGGTGGCCGCGACGCCCGGTCGATCGCACGCAGCCGCCGCCACGCAAGCCCGGTCGCTGCGGGCAGCACCAACCCCGTCGCCACCAGCGCGCCCTCTGCACCGAACCCCGAGACCAGCACCGGCGCGAGCACGCCACCCAGCCCGATCGTCCCGACGAACACGCTCTCCAGCACACCGAACGCGCGGGCCAGCACGTCCTCGGGGACGGCGCGCTGCAGCAGCGTCAGCGCGGAGACGTCGACCAGCGTATTACCGACGCCGACGATCGCGAGCGCGACGATCGCGCCCAGCTGTGTCGACCAGCCGGCGATCAGTACGATGGGGAGCCCCCAGAGCAGCATGCCGACGGCGAACGTGGCGGCCAGCCGCGATCCGCGGGCCAGCGGCAGCACGACGGCCGCGCCGACCAGCCCGCCGACCCCCATCACCGCGAACAGTGTGCCGACACCGCCCTGCCCCATCCCTGCCAGATCGAGAGCGATGACGACGATCAGCACGTCGAGCGCACCGGCGACCAGCGTCTGCAGTCCGTACAGCCCGACCAGCAGGGTGATGGGGCCACCGGATCCGATGGCCCGGAACCCGGCCGACACCTCGCCGGTGATCGACTCCGGCTCCCCCGTGTCGCGCGGCTCACGAGCCGGTTCCTGGATGCGCCAGACCATTGCCGCCGACCACGCGAAGGCGGCGGCGGTGAAGGCGAAGCCCAGCGCCGGCCCGCCGATCGCAACCAGCACGCCGCCGATCGCCGGGCCGGCGAACGACCCGACGCTCTCGATGGTGCTCGAGGTGGCGTTGGCCGCGGTCAGCTCGTCCGGCGAGCGTGCCAGGCCCGGCAGGATCGCCGCCTCGGCCGGGCTGAACGCCGCCGAGAACATGCCGCTGATCCCCGCGAGGCCGTAGGCGATGGCGGGCGGGCCGTCGGAGGCGGCGATCAGCGCGATGACCGACATCAGGCCGACCCGGACGAGATCTGCTGTCAGCATCACCTGCCGTCGCGGGCGGCGGTCGCTGATCACCGCGATGAAGGGAGCGGTCAGCGCCGCCGGCAGCATCCGGCAGAGCATCGCGATGCCGACCGCCGTCGCGCCGCCCGCGTCGAACGCGTAGATCGCCAGCGCCACGGCGAAGCCCCAGGCGCCGGCGAACGATCCGACCGCGGCCAGTTCCAGCCGGCGGAGGCCGGGATTTGCGAAGACCGACCGGAGCGCGCGGACCGACTCCATCAGGTGGCAACCGTTGCAATTTGCATCCGGCGTGGGAAGATACCGGCGACGGCAGCCGTCTGGTTAGCGAATCAACTCTCGAGAGAGGAGACGGTCATGGAGGAGCAGGAGCGGGACAAGCATAAGCGTGCCGACGAGGAGCAGGACGTCGAGGCGCACCGGGCCAAGGCCCGGCCACGTTCCGAGGACGAGCGCGACGAGGGCAAGTCGGACGACACGCCCGACGTCGAAGCGCATCGCGCGGCCGTGCGCCGCTAGAACTCGCAGCTAGGCCGGGGCCCTCGGGTCCCGGCCTAGCTTTGGTCCAGGAGTTCCGTCAGCGCGGCGACCATCCGGTCGGCCGCCTCTCGCTGCGGTCCGTCCAGCGCATCGACGACCGCCGCCAGGGAGGCGACGGCGGACGCCTCGCCACCCATGGCGGCCGCAGCCCGGCGGTTGCGCATGATCAGGTCGAGCGCGATGGCGGCCTGGTTGGCGAACAGGCCGAGCATGTCGAGGTCGGCGGCCGTCACCCGCCGCGACGCCGGCGGGTCGAGCACCTCGATCACGCCCACCGAGCGCTCGCCGTGCAGCAGCGGGCAGGCCAGTAGCTTGCCGGGCAGGTACCCGGTGGAGGCCGCCACGTCGGACGCGAACCGCTTGTCGCTCGCCGGATCCTCGATCGCGATCGGCTGCCGGGTGACCAGCACCCAGCCGGCGATGCCCCGGCTCGACGGAAACCGGTTCCCGACCAGGCTGGTCTCGCCGTGTCCGGCGACGGCCTCGAACACCAGCTCGTCGGTGGCCTCGTCGAGCAGAAAGATCGAGGCGGCCCGCGCAGCGAAGATCGCCCGCGCCACCTCGACCACCGACTGCAGCAGCTCCCGGTGGGCCCCTTCCGATCCCACCATTCCCGCCGCCACCGCCGCCCGCAGGTCGTCAGCCATCGTTCCCTCCCGTCGAAGCGATCTGTGCCAGCACGCTCTTCAGCTCGAATGTGGTCAGCTCGGGATGCTTCGCCAGGATCAGCGCGCACATGCCGGCGATGTGCGGCGCTGCGAAGCTGTTCCCCGTCGCCCGGATCACGCCCTCGCCCGGCCAGGCGACCTCGACGTCCACACCGCGCGCGAAGAACTCGACCGGCGGATCGGCGTTGACGTAGAACTCGCGTTCCCCGTCGCCGTCGTGGCTGCCCACCGAGATCACGGACGCGAACCGCCAGGGATAGCTGTTCACCGGCATGTTGTGGGCCGAGGCAATCAGCACCGTGCGCTGGAAGTAGGCCCGGTCGGCCAGCTCGTGCAACCTGCCGACGAACTCGCTCTTGGTCGTGGACAGGCTGAGGTTGACCACCCGCGCGCCCGACTCGATCGCCCACTCCAGCCCGTCCAGCAGGGCATCGCCGCTGCCGGTGTATCCCGGGCCGAGCACGCGGACGCTGTACAGATCACAGCCGGGCGCGAGCGCACGGATGATCCCGGCGCACGCCGTCCCGTGTCCGCAGACGTCGCCCTCCTCGTCGTCGATGATCGACTCGGCGTCATCGTCGACCGCCACCGCGCGCTGGATACCGCCGACAGCCGGATGCTCGCCGTCGACCCCGCTGTCCACCACGGCGACGGCGACCCCCACGCCTGTCGAGGCGCCCCACGCCCACTCGCGGTCGATCCGCTCCGACCACCACGCCGGGCGCACCGCGTGCGCCGCGCCGCCGGTGGGCAGGCTCCAGGCCGGCAGCTCCTCGTCGTGTCCGGTCTCGCTCACTGCCGGTCGGCGAGACGGTGACGAACGGCTGCGCGCAGCGCGGGGTTCGGCTCGTGGCCGGCCCGGCGCAGCGCCGCCTCGAGATTGGCGACCAGCTCGGCATGGAACTCCGCGTCGGTCTCCGCGAGCGCCAGCACCTGGTCGGCGGCTCGGCGGAACGCGGGCATCTCGATCGCGGCCTGCTCCCAGCTCTCGGGCGCGGCGGGCAGCGCGGCGATCAGGCGTCCCAGCATCCGTTCGTCCATCTCGTTGTCACCCATCATGTCTCACCAGACGCCTGCGATGACCGCGATCTTCCTTCCATCAGCGCGCGCAGCCGGCTCAGACAGCGCGAGATCCGGCTGGCGATCGTGCCGGCCGGGATGCTGAGCGCATTGCCGATGACGGCGTAGCTCTCGTCGCGGCGGAAGAAGCGGTCGAGGATCTCCGCACAGTTCTCGGAAAGGTCGGCCATCATCCGGTCGACGTCCATCGCCAGCTCGACCCGCTCCAGCGCGTCGTCGGGGTCGGCCGCCTCCCACTCGTCCTCGGTGACCGGCGACCGCTTCGCGGAGCGCAGCCGATCGAGGCACAGCCGGCGGGTGACCTGGCCGATCCAGGCCCGCATCGATGCGTCGTCACGGATGTCGTTGAGGTGCTCGTAGACCCGGACGAACGCGTCCTGGAACACGTCCTCGGCGTCGGCCTCGCTGAGCCGGAAGCCCTGCTGGCAGATCGCGAACACGTAGCGCGAGTACATGCGCACGAGCTGCGCCCATGCGTCCTGATCCCCCGACCGGCATCTCGCGACGAGCGAGACCACGACCTCCGCTTCGGCCGACATGTCACAAAGCGTATCCGCTACTCGGACAGAGCGCGCGATGTCGACGCCCGAACCGACTCGATCATCAGGCGCAGCTCGCCGGTCGACCGGTCGTCGGGCGTCGTCGTCAGGTTGAGCTCGACGAGGTGCGCGCACGACCGGACGGCGGCATCGCAGAACAGTGCGGCGACCGTCGCATCGGCCCGGTGGGCGGGATCGCAGCCCGTCGACGTCTCGGCGGCCAGCTCCGCCGTGGTCTCGGCCTGCGTGGCGAGATCGACGAGCGCCTCGACCGCGGACCGCAGCCGCTCCTCGAGGATGCCCTCGCCGCTCTCGCCCGCGAGCGCCTCCATCGCAGCCACGTAGCTCAGCTCGACCGCCTCGCCGCAGCGCAGGACGCGGTCGCGCAGGTTGTCAGCTTGCGCCAGGACGCCTCCCGACCCGGCCCAGGTCGCCGCCGACCGGCTCGCCGCCTTGGCGATCAGCGACAGCGCGACCTCGACGACCAGCGCAACGGCCGTGCCGGAGGCCGGCGTCACGTCGGGTTCGGCCAGCCGCTCGACCAGGTCGAACGTGGCGTCCGGTGCGGTGGCATCGTGACGACGGGCCACTGTGCAACCCTACTGGACGGATGTCTGCCCCGCTCTCCTTCGTCGAGCCGCCTCACCGGTCGCGTTTCCGTCGCGCGCTGCTCCGGCTGCTGATGGTTGCCGTGCTGCTGGGCGCCGTCGCCGCCGCCGGCGTGGTGCTGTACCAGGCGAGCGGGCACACGGCCCAGGCCGGGCCGGCGAGCACCGAGACGCTGGGCGCCGTCGTGCCGCCGGTGACCGAGCCGTTCGCCTCGCTCGGCGGGCAAGGGCATCCGAAGGCCGCGCGCCAGGAGAAGGCGGCTGCGCTGCCGCCCCTCGACGGGTCGCACGCGGCGGCCGCCAGGGTGAAGGGCGTCCACGTCCGCGGCGGGATCGTGATCGACGCGAAGACCGGGCGGGTGGTGTGGGCGCGGCGCCCGCACCTCGAGCTGCCGATCGCCAGCCTGACCAAGCTGATGACGGCGGTCGCGTTCGCGCCGCGGCCGAAGGAGCTGTCCCACATGATCACGGTCAGGAAAGCGTGGCTGGGGATCGGGCAGTCCAGCATCTACCTGAAGCCGAACCAGCACATCACCGAGGGCCAGCTCGTGCAGGGCCTGCTGATGGTCTCGGGCAACGACGCGGCGAACACGCTCGCCCACGTGCGCAGCGGGACGGTGCCGGCCTTCGTCCGCCGGATGAACGCCCGCGCCCGCGTGCTCGGCCTGCGCGACTCGGCGTTCTCGAATCCCTCGGGCCTCTACGACACCGGCAACCACTCGTCCGCCTGGGATCTCGCCGACCTCGGCCGGTACGTGCTGCGCGACCCCGTGCTGTCGCACGTCGTCAGCCGGCGCACCGCGCCCGCGCCGCGTCACCAGACCTGGGTCAACCACAACAAGCTGCTGTGGAACTACGCCGGCGCGCGCGGGCTGAAGACCGGGTACACCGATCTCGCCGGCTCCTGCCTGGCGGCCGCCGCGACGCGCAAGGGGCGTACGCTGATCGCGATCGTGCTCCACGCCGACGGTGACGAGTTCACGATGGCGGAGCGCTTGCTCGACTACGGCTTCACCCACGACCGCCGCGCCTAGGGCGCGCTCGGCGAGCACCTCGGCGGCGACCTCGGGCGAGACGTTGCCACCTGAGATGACGCATGCCACACCGGTTCGGCCGGCCACGTCGACCTTGCCTGCAAGCAGCGCGGCAACACCCGCGGCCCCGCCGCCCTCGCACGCCAGCTTGGCCCGGCTGTAGAGGAACCGCATTCCCTCGCGGATCTCGTCCTCGGTGACCAGCACGAGGTCGTCCAGATGCCGGCCGAGCACCTCGAGGGCGATCTCGCCGGCGACCGGCGAGCGGAGGGCGTCCGCGACCGTCACCGCGGGCGACAGTGGCACCGGCTGGCCGGCCTCGAGGCCCAGGCGGACGGCGTCGGAGCCCACCGGCTCGACGGCGATGATCCGCGTCTGCGGGCGCAGTACCTTGATCGCGACCGTGATCCCCGAGATCAGGCCGCCGCCGCCGACGGGCACGATCACCACGTCCAGGTCGGGCACCTGCTCAGCCAGCTCCAGGCCGACCGTGCCCTGGCCTGCGATCACCAGCGGGTCGTCGTAGGGGTGGACGAGTACCCGCCCGGTCTCGGCCTGCAGCTCGCGCATCCGCGCCAGCGCCTCCAGGCTGCCGGCGGACTCGGTGTCGACGGACGCGCCGTAGCCGAGCGTGGCAGCGATCTTTGTCTCGCTCGCGTCGCGCCACATCACGATCAGCGCGTCGACCCCATACTCGCGGGCGGCCAGTGCCAGCGCCTGCGCGTGGTTGCCGGCCGAGATCGCGATCACGCCGCGGCGGCGCTCCTCCTCGGTCAGCGCGGCGACCCGGTTGAACGCGCCGCGGGCCTTGAACGCGCCGACCCGCTGGAACAGCTCGGCCTTCAGCCAGACGGGAGCGCCCACCATCTCGGACAGCGTGCTGGACGACAGCACCGGAGTCTCGTGGACGAGTCCGCGCACCGTCTCGCGGGCAGCCCTGACGTCGTCCAGTCCCGGGATCGTCACCGTCGCCATCGTGCGATCCTACCCGGCAGCCCGATGACCGCATCCCGACCCGCACCGATCGAGCGGCTGGCCGACATCGTCGGCGCCGAGAACGTTCTGGTCGACGAGGACCTGCGGGCGTCGCACGAGCTGGACTGGACCGGGCGCTTCCGCGGGACGGCCGCGTGCATCGTCCGCCCCCGCTCGGCGGAGGAGGCGCGGGACGTGCTGCAGCTGCTCGCCGGCGACGGCGTGCCCGTTGTACCCCAGGGAGGCAACACCGGGCTGGTCGGCGGCAGCGTGCCGCGAGGCGGTGAGGTCGTGCTGTCCACGGTGCTGCTGTCCGAGGTCGGCGAGGTGGACCCGCTGACGCGCCAGGTCACGGTCGGCGCGGGCGCCACGCTGGCGGCCGTGCAGGAGGCGGCCGGCCGGGACGACCTGCGGGTGGCCGTGGACTTCGGCGCACGCGACTCCGCCACGATCGGTGGGATGGCGGCGACCAACGCCGGCGGCACGACGGCCGTGCGGTTCGGGTCGACCCGCGCGCAGGTGGTCGGGATCGAGGCCGTGCTGCCGTCCGGCGCCGTCGTGTCACGGCTGCGCGGGCTGCTCAAGGACAACGTCGGCTACGACCTGCCCGGACTGCTGGTCGGTAGCGAGGGCACGCTGGCCGTGATCACGCGTGTGCGGCTGCGCCTGATCCCCCGCCCACGGCTGCGGGCGACCGCGCTGATCGCGCTCCCGGGGATCGAGGAGGCGGTCGCCGCCAGCTCGGCGCTGCTCCGCGTGCCGTCGGTCGAGGCCGTCGAGCTGATGCTGCAGAGCGGCATGCAGCTGGCCTGCGACCACCTGACCCGGCCGCTGCCGATGCCCGATCCGCACGGCGCCTACCTGCTGGCCGAGGCCGCGGGGGACGCGCCCCAGGAGGACATCCTGGCCGAGGCGGTCGCCGGCCTCGACGGGGTCGAGGACGCCGTGCTGGCCGACGACGCCGCCGGGCGGGCCTCGCTGTGGGCGCTGCGCGAGGGACACTCCGTGGCGGTCGCCTCCACCGGCATCCCGCCGCACAAGCTGGACGTCACGCTGCAGCCGGGCCTGCTCGGCGAGTTCATCCCCCGCTGCAACCGGGCGGTCGAGGAGCTCGACCCGTCGTTCCGCGTCTACACGTACGGGCACGTCGGCGACGGCAACATGCACGTCAACGTGATCGGCCCGGCGCCCGACGACGAGCGGGTCGACGAGACGGTGCTCGGCCTGGTCGCCGAGATGGGCGGCTCGATCAGCGCGGAGCATGGCGTCGGCGTCGCCAAGGCGCGGTTCCTGCACCTCGGCCGCTCGCCGGCGGACATCGCCGCGATGCGAGCCGTCAAGGACGCGCTCGACCCCGGCGGGGTGCTCAACCCGGGCGTGATCTTCGAGGCGTAGCGCTGGGTGTGCCAGGGGGTCAGGATCCTTGGCACATGTGCCAAGGATCCTGACCCCCTGGCACAGGCCTTATGGCAGCAGGGAGAACACGAAGTCGAAGTTGCCGTCCGCGCGGACGTGCAGCAGCATCTGGCCGCGCGCGTTGCGGAACGTGCCGGTGCCGCCGGTGACCGCCAGCACGGTATTCGTCTTCGAATCGATGAACGGGCCCTCGACGGTGATCTGGCCGCCGCTCAGGAACGTCGTCCACATGCACTCCCAGCGGCCCTGAGACGCGCTGGCGCGGACACAGTTGCCCTGGTCGCTGCCGACCCGGTGGCTGTTCGAGCCGTCGTAGATCGGATTGGCGAACGGCAACTGATCGCCGGGCGAGTCGCCCTTCGCGCCGATGTCGATCACCTTGTCGGTGACCGGCCGTTCGACGACGTGGATCACGCGCGGGGCGGTCAGCCCCGGCGCACCGCCGGCGAACGCCGCGGTGGCCGCAACCACGGCGACCGCGGCGACGGCGAGGAACACGAGCATCTTGCGCATGGAAACCCCCTTGTTCGGAGGCCGACTCTACACGCGCCTCTAGTGAGGTGGCATGAACGGCGCCACAATCGCCGTCCGCCGGGCCGGCTTCCCGGTCGAGTCCTCGTAGCGGTCGGCGCTGCCCAGCACCGAGACGATCGCCCGCGACGCCGCGAAGCGCAGCGGCTCGGGCTCCCATTTGGGGCTTCGGTGGTTGACCCACGGCAGTGACACCAGATCGGTGTCGCGGCCGAGCACCAGGTCGGCCAGGGTACGCCCTGCGACGTTGGCCGCCACCACGCCGTGCCCGGCGTAGCCGCCGGCCCAGCCGAACCCGGTCGCCGGATCGAAGCTGACGCTCATGCACCAGTCTCGGGGGACGCCCAGCGGGCCGCCCCAGTGGTGGGTGATCGCCGCCTTCGAGGTCGCCGGGAAGTGGCGGTCGAGCGTGCGCCGCAGCCGCTGCTTGACGGCGTCGTTGCGCTCGTGCTGTTCGCTGATCGGCGAGTCCAGCCGGTAGGGCGCACCGCGGCCGCCGATCGCGATCCGGCCGTCCGTGGTGCGCTGCGCGTAGAAGAACAGGTGCCGCAGGTCGGAGACCAGCACACCGTCCTCCCAGCCGATCTCGGCCCACACGTCGTCGGGCAGCGGCTCCGTCGCGACCATCAGCGAGTAGAGGGGCAGGAACCTCCGGCCCTCGCCGGGCAGCAGCGCCGTGTACGCCTCGGTTGCGCGCAGGACGTTGCCCGCACTGACGGTGCCCTGCGCGCAGCGGACGCAGCCGGGTTCCAGCTCGAGCACCTCCGTGTGCTCGTGCACGACCACCCCGAGGCGCTCGCACGCGGTGGCCAACCCGCGGACGAGGCGGGCGGGATCGATCCGCGCCGCGTGTGGGGTGTAGCTGGCGGCCAGGCAGCCGGCGACGTGCACGCGGCGGTCGACCTCGTCGGCGTCCAGCAGGGCGACGTCGGCGGGGGTGGCGCCGCGCGCGTGGGCGTCGTGGACGCGCGCGAGCAGGCGCCGGCGCTGCGGCTCGCTGGTCGCGACGAACAGCGCACCGGCATGGTCGAAGCCGCAGTCGATGCCCTCCCCGGCGGCGACGCGGCCGATCTCCTCGATCGTCGTGTACGTCTCCCGCTGTGCACGGCGCACCGCGTCGGCGCCGTGGCGCTTCTCGTAGACGGATGCGGTGCCCGCGACGCCGCCCGATGCCCAGCCGCCGTTCCTGCCCGAGGGGCCGTACCCCGCGATCTCGCGCTCCAGCACGACGACCCGCAGGTCGGGCTGCAGCTGCTTGAGGTAGTACGCCGACCACAGGCCGGTGAATCCGGCGCCGACGATCGCCACGTCGTAGTCCGCGTCTCCCGGCAGCGCGGGCCGCGCGTCCAGCGGCCCGTCGATGCCGTCCAGCCACAGGCTCCGCGCCCGGTAGCGGGTCTCGTCGTCTGGCTCCGGCATCGGCGGGATGCTACCCGCGGATCCGCCCGCGGTGACGCTAGTAGAGACCCGATGCCTGGCGAGCGAACGCCAGCGGGCTGGTCGCCGTCAGATCGATCGCCGGCTCCACGGTCGGATACGACTGGACGTCGTCCTTGAACAGCGCCTCGTTGTTGAACTGCGCGAACCGGTCGACGCCGTCGCCGGGGCAGAGACGCATGTGCTGCAGCCTGCCGCGCGCCGTCTCGCCGTTCGGCCCCTCGACCGCGGCGCCGGCCAGCAGCGGCGCGGAGCCGTCCAGCGACCCGGCGATGTTCGCCACCTGGTGCTGCGGGCAGTGCGGGTATTCGGTGCCGTCGCCGATGATCAGCGACGAGCCCCAGGCGTTCGCTCCGAGGATGTCGTCGAGCCAGCCGGTGCCGATCGCCGCATAGCGGCGCGTGCCCGTCAGCTGGTCGTACTCACTGGCCATCACCGAGAGCCCGGCGCCGTGCGTCGTGGTGTCCCACTGCGCCCAGCCGAACCCGAACCGGAACGGGTCGGTCATGCTCTGGGCGACCGCCCGGTCGAGCGCCTTGCGCATGTCGGCCAGCAGCGCCGGCCGGGTGATCGCGAAGCCGGAGCGGTCGTGCACGTGCCCGATCGCGCGGTACAGCTCGTAATGCGCGAGCCCGCTGGTGTCGTACAGGTTGAGCGTGTCGGCGGCGTCGTCCGGGCCGTCGACGTAGGCGCGCGCCCAGCGCGTCGCCGCGACCAGGTAGCGATGGGGATCGCGGCCCGCGGCCATCTCGGCGCGGGCAAGCTCGGTGGCGCCCAGCTCGAGGTCGTCGCGCCACTCGGTCTCCGGGTAGTAGTCGTAGGGGATGGCCGTCAGCAGCCGTCCCTTGGGGTGTGTGTCGGCGAGCGCGAAGATGTGGCGGGCGGCGCGCAGGCAGCGGCCTGCGAAGGCCGGGTGCGTGCGGTGGAACACCTGGTAGCAGAGCGCGAGCGCGGCACTGTCGCGGCCGGCCAGATTGGGGCTGATCGGCGACCCCGCCGGCCCCGCCCGGAACACGGGGCGGTTGCGGATGTACCGGTACAGCGGATCGGTTCCGCCGTACGTGTCGTCGTCCTGGGGCAGGCGCCAGATGTCGTGATCGCCGATCGTGTCGTCGTTGCCCGAGCCGATGCCCACCTGGTAGTAGAGGGTGCGCGTGCGGTCGTCCCACATCCGCAGCAGCCATTCGGCCCCGAAGCGCACCTCGCCGGTGAAGTCCCCGGCTCCCGCGCCTGCGCCCATCCGCCCGGGGAAGTCACGGACGCCGGCCGCCAGGATCGTCTCGGTGTAGCTGGTCGCGTGCAGAAACTTGAGGTAGTCGCCGGCGTCCCACCAGCCGCCCGACGCGTCGATCCGCTTGCCCAGCGGGGCCAGGTCGCCCTCGAAGATCCCGTCGCCGTCGACCTTGGGCGTCAGGTACGTCATCGCGCGCTCGTCGTTCAGGTGTCCGGGCGCGCCGCGCAGCGCCGAGGGCACGTAGTCGGCGCCGTCGCGCTGCACCTCGTAGAAGCGGCGTGCGTTCGCGATCGCGGTCGAGTACACCGTCGAGCCGCTGCCGATCCGAAACGGCGGCGAGGTGGCGGAGGCCTGACCGCCCACGGTGATGGTGTACGTGCCGGGACGGTGCAGCGCCGAGAAGTCGATCGTGCGGACGCTGGGATAGGCGTCGCTCCACGAGCCCGTGGAGGCGCCGACCGGGCCCGACAGCACGGTGCGGCCGGACGCGTCGACGACGTGGAACACCGCGCCCGGGCGGTCGGCGCTGGACATCAGGAACGCGCGCTTGGGCGCGCCCAGCGGGTAGCCGAGCTGGTTGACGCGGACGAACCCGCTGCCGGCGACGGCGCCGGCGGCGGGTGCGGATACGACGACGGCGAGCAGCGCACACGCCGCCGCCGAGACGAGCCTGTTGCGCCGTGCCACGATCGCACCCCCGGTTACTGGTAGGAAACCTTCCTACTGCCCGCCACGATCGTATGGGACTCTGGGGCGCCGGTCAAGATCGGCCGCCGGTACGATTCCGGCCGCGATGCCCACGATCGGCGCCACGGATCTCGACGTCTTCCCGCTGTGCCTGGGCGGCAACGTGTTCGGCTGGACGGCCGACGAGCGCCAGGCCTTCGCCGTGCTGGATGCCTACGCGGACGCCGGCGGCAACTTCCTGGACACGGCCGACTCGTACACGCGGTGGGTCGAGGGCAGCTCAGGCGGGGAGTCCGAGACGATCATCGGCCGCTGGATGGCGGCACGCGGCAACCGCGACCGGATCGTGGTCGCGACCAAGGTCGGGAAGCTTCCCGCGCGCCGCGGCCTCGCGCCCGCAACCATTCGCGCCGCCGCCGACGAGTCGCTCGGCCGGCTGGGCACCGACCGGATCGACCTCTACTACGCCCACGAGGATGACCCCGACACCCCGATCGAGCAGACACTGGAGGCGTTCGGCGAGCTGATCGCGGCCGGCAAGGTGCGCCACGTCGGCGCGTCCAACTTCACCGCGCCGCGTCTGGCCGAGGCGCTGGCGGCCGCCGACGCCGGCGGGCTCCCCCGCTACGTCGCGCTCCAGCCCCACCACAACCTGGTCGAGCGCGCCGAGTACCGCGGCGAGCTGGCCGACCTCTGCGTCCGCGAGGGCATCGGGGTGATGCCGTACTTCGCACTCGCCAACGGCTTCCTGACGGGCAAGTACCGTCCGGGCGCGGACGTCGACAGCGAGCGAGCCGGGGACGCCGTCCCGTTCCTGGACGACGACGGCGCGCGGGTGCTCGCCGCGCTCGACGAGATCGCCGCCGCCCGCGAGACGACCGTCGCCGCCGTGGCGCTGGCCTGGCTGGCGGCCGAGCCGGCCGTGGTCGCGCCGATCGCCAGCGCGCGCACGCCCGGGCAGCTGGCCGACCTGCTGCCGGTGGTCGGACTGACGTTGACGGCCGCCGAGCGCGGTCGGCTGACCGAGGCACATCCCGGAGCCCGAGTGGAGGGACACGCATGAACATCGCCATCATCGGCGGAGCCGGCGGCATGGGCCGCGTGACGACCCGCGACGCGGCGGCCAGCGACGGCGTCGACGAGGTGCGGATCGTCGACCTCGACGCGGATGCCGCGAGCGCGCTGGCGGCGGAGCTGCCGCGCGCGTCGGCGGTGAGGCCCGAGCCCGGCCATGAAGGGCTGGTGGCTGCGCTCGACGGCTGCGACGCCGTCGTCAACGCCGCCTCGCACCGCCTCAACGTGCCCGTGATGCGGGCATGCCTTGAGGCCGGCTGCCACTACACGGACCTCGGCGGCCTCTACCACTGGGCGCTGCAGCAGTACGAGCTCGACGCGGAGTTCCAGGCGGCCGGACTGGTCGCGGCGATGTCGATGGGCGCGGCGCCGGGGATCACCAACATGCTGGCGGCCGTCGCCTGTGCCGAGCTGGACACGGTCGACTCGATCGAGGTGCTGGACGCGGTGATCAGCGGCCGCCTCTTCGACCCGGACGAGACGTTCGTCCCGGCATACGCGCCGGACACGCTGATCGACGAGTTCACCGTGCCCGCGCCGCAGTTCATCGACGGCGAGGCGCGCGAGATGCCGGCCGGCGGCGGCGCGAAGGTCTACCACCTGCCAGAGGGCGATGTGGAGTGCGTCTACACGATCCATTCCGAGCAGGCGACGCTGCCGCGGAGCTACGCGGCCAAGGGCGTCCGCCGCGTCGAGTGGCGGCTGGGGCTGCCGCCGGCGCACGTGATCCCGCTGCGCGTGTTCGTCGCCGCGGGCCTGGCGTCCACGGAGCCCGTGCGGGTGGGCGACGTGGAGGTCGCGCCGCGCGACGTGCTGGTGGCGACGCTCGCCCGGCAGTCCGGCGCGCCCGATGACCCGGACGCGAAGGAGCGCCTGCGCGCGCACGTGGTCGGCACCAGGGACGGCCGCGAGGTGGTGGTCGACGCCGACCTGCCGATGGTGCAGCACGCCGAGTGGGGCACCGACTCGAGCACCTACTCGACCGGCGTGCCGCCGTCGATCGCGGCGCAGATGATGGCCCGCGGCGACCACCTCGGCCCCGGCGTGGGCGGCCCCGAGGCGAAGCTGCCGACCGACGTCTTCTTCCGCGAGCTCGCCGCCCGCGGCATGCACGCCGAGGTGACGGTGCGGCGGCCACTTGGGGGCTGACCCTCGTTGTTTGCATCGTCCGGCGCATTGAGCACGGGCAACCGACGGGATGAAACACAGGGGTCTGACCCCGTTGTTACATCACAGCTCGGAGAGCGGGAAGGACCGCGCTCGGCGCGGCGGCACCAGGAAGTTCTGGCGGTGGGTAGTCGTCAGCACGGAGTTGATCCCCTGCCCGCGATCCTTGGGCCGCAGCGGGATCCGCGTGCCGTCGGGCATCTGGCCGTCCATCGCCCGCCGCACCCGGCGGAAGTCGTCGCTGGTCGGGTGGAACACGACGAAGTGCAGACCGGCGGCCGGCTCGTCCACCATCGCGTCGGTCTGGGGCCGGCTGCTCCAGGTGAACGGGTTGTCGAGCGTGTTGAAGTCGGCCCGCTGCGGCACCGCCGTCCCCTTCGGGTAGCGCGTGCCGTCGGGGCCGACCGCATCCGCGGCCAGTCGCGACGCCGGCTGCAGCGACGCGCTGTGCCCGATCGACCGGTGCTTCGCGAAGTCGTTGCTGTTGGTCTCCACGGTGGCGACGTTCTCCCTACCCTGTGGCACCGTCAGCACGCCCGGCGCCGCCTTCTGCTCGGGCTTGAAGATGCTGGAGACCCGCTGGCCGTGATCGAAGATCAGGTACCAGCCCTCCAGATCCTGGGTGATGTGCGACAGGTGCATGGTGGTGCCCTGCTTGAAGTACCCGCCGGCCCGCCGGTCGGCGTAGCCGAGGGTTTCGATATTGGCGATCCGGGCCGGGCCGAGCGATGCCTTCTGCGTCGACGTGAAGCCGAGGAACAGCTCGGCCGAGTCGGGGATCAGTGACGCGCCGCCGACGCCCGCCGCCATCGCCATCTTCTTGGGCAGGCTGGTGCCGCCGTCGAACCCGCCGCCCACGAACCCCCGGCGGATGCTGGTCGGCTTCCAGAAGTCCAGCTTGGTGACCAGCGCGTCCGAGCCCTGGCGGATCGCGTCCAGGCTGTCGCTGCGCAGCAGGATGACGGCATCGTTCGCCTCCAGGATGGTCGCCTCGGGATCGCTCTGGAACCGCTCGGCGTCCTCGATCACGCGCACCTCGCGGCCGGCCGCCTTCGACGCCCGCAGGTCGACCGGCACGTGCTCTGCGGCCTGCTTCGGCACGAACCGGCGCAGGTACGGGAGGCCCCAGGCCACGGTGATGCCGAGCCCCGCGGGAGTCGCCGGGAACGATGACTCGAGGTCGGCCAGCGCGGCCGCCAGGGCGCTCCGCGCGTCGGCGACGTCGCCCGGCGACACGTCGAGCTCGAGCGTCACCACCTGGTGGTGGAGTGGCGGCACGAGTACCTCGACGTGGTTGTCGCGGACGACTCTGACGCCATCCAGGATGTGCTGCTCCGCGGGCAGGGACGATGCGGGCGCCGGCCGGGCCGGCGCCGACGTCATCTGGTCGACGAGCTCGTACAGCCCGGCCGCGCCGAGCGCCGCGCCGGCGCCGCCGACGACCAGTTGCTTCCGGGTCAGGCGCACGGATCAGCCCTGGTCAGGCTCGACCAGCACCAGGTTGTTCAGCATCTTCACCAGGTCGGCCTGCACCATCTCGAACGTCAGCGGCTCCGCCACGTGCTGGCTCACCGTGTAGAGCGAGCCGTCGTGCCGCCAGGCGTAGAGCAGGTGCCACTGGTCGGCCCCCTGGTTCGCCGTGTAGAGCGTCGCCTTGATGTCGCCGGCGGTGACCGCTCCACGGCGGTCGCTGAAGCAGGGCACCGGCGTGCGTACCGTCAGCCCCGCGTTGATCTGCATGTCGGTGCACATCGGGATGCGCGTCTTGCCCGGGTAGCCGCGGAAGTTGACGTGCACCTCGCCGGTCCCGGTCTCCGACCAGATCTGTGAGATCAGGTAGCTGCGGTCCTTGGATACCGACACCGTCGCGCCGCCCGCGCCGCCGTAGCTGGCGAACCGCGAGATGTCCTGCGTGATCGGCGACGGCTCCCACGCCGGGCAGTAGACCGGCGCATCGATCCGGTCGGCCAGCTTCTGCCACTGCGCCCGGTAGTCGCTCGGACACGACGGAGTTGCCGGCGCCGACCGCGCGGTGGTCTGGGCGTCGCTGGTCGTCTCACCGCCGCAGCCCGCGACCAACAGGCCCGCGAGGGCCAGCGGGATCAGTACACGGACAGCATCCGATAGACGGGTCGCCTGTGGCATCTCGACCCGTAAAGGTTACCCACAGCACGTGGGAGTCCGATGTGTCGGCCCGTGCTGTTCGCGGCGGCCTCGTCGGAGGAGCTCCATGAGGCCTCCCTGGGCGAGTTGTACGGCGCCTCTGTGCGGTCGGTGCGCAAGGGGCGCCGCGTCTTCGACTGAGGGGCGCGAGCCCTCAACCAGAGCGGGATATCTGCCGATGTGAAGAGGGAGTCGTCTTCGCGTCTCAGCTCCCCCATGACAACCCGCGTTCGTCTTCTGCTCACGGCGGCACTCGTGTGCGCGACGGCCCTCGGCCTCGCCGCAGGCAGCCGCATGCCCGGCGCGCGGTCGGACACCGCGGCTCACCTCGCCGACTCGATCGCCGGGCGACTCGTCCAGGCCACGCCGCGGCAGCGGCGGGCGGTCATCCGGGAGGCGCGCGCGGCCGCCGCGCGGGACGGGGCGAGCGTGGTGATCATCGACGGCGGAGGCGGGGTCGCAGGCCGGACACGGGTCGTCCCGCGGCCGCTGATCGACGCCATCCGTGGCAGACCCAGCGACAGCCGGATCGCGGTGCGGAGCTGGGGCGGCGGCGCGCGCGTCGGTGTCCTCGCGGGTCCGGCTGCCTCCGGTGCCGGCCCGCCGCTCTGGCTGCTCGGCGGCGGCGCAGCGCTGCTCGTCGCACTGCTGCTGGCCGCTGTCGGACTACCGCCGGTGCGCCGGCCGTCGACGCCGCGTGCACGGCGGACGGGCCCCGCGACGCCGGCTGCGGTCGAGGCCGCCGTCGCCCGCTACGACCCGCTGACCGGACTGCCGAACCGGATGCTCCTGCGGGAGACGGCCGAGGCGGCGATCATCCGCCGTCGCGGCGACGAGCGGGTGTCCCTGCTGCTGTTCGACCTCGACGAGTTCAAGGAGGTCAACGACAACCTCGGCCACTTCAGCGGCGACTCGCTGCTGCGCGCTCTGACCGCGCGGCTGGAGCCGCAGATGCCCCACGGCGCGATGCTGGCGCGGCTGGGCGGGGACGAGTTCGCCGTGCTGGCGCCGGTCGGGCTGGAGGGCGCGGGCGCCATCGCCACCGCCATCGGCCGGCTGCTCGAGCGGCCGTTCGCGATCGACGGGATGATGTTGCAGCTCGATGCGAGCATCGGCGTCGCCGTCTGCCCCGATCACGCGCCGGACTTCGAGACCTTGCTCAAGCAGGCCGACACGGCCATGTACGTGGCCAAGCGCAACCGCACCGGGGTCGAGGTGCACGACGTCGGGCGCGAGCAGCAGCACACGTCGCGTCTGGCGCTGGCCGCCGACCTGCGGCGGGGCATCGACGCCGGCGAGCTCACGCTGGAGTACCAGCCGCAAGCCGAGCTGCGTGGCGGCATCTGCGGCGTGGAGGCGCTCGTCCGCTGGGAGCACCCCGAGCGCGGCCGGATTCCGCCCGACCAGTTCATCCCGCTCGCCGAGCGCAGCGGGCTGATCCGGCTGCTGACCATGTCGGTGCTCGAGCAGGCGGTCGCACAGTGCAAGCGGTGGCTGGACGAGGACGGCATCCGCCTGCCCGTCTCGGTCAACCTCTCGACCCGCGACCTGATCGACGCCGACCTGCCGGCGCAGATCTCGCGCACCATCGACCGCGCCGGCCTCGATCCCTCGCTGCTCGTGGTCGAGATCACCGAGAGCGTGCTGATGGCCGACCCGACCCGCTCACAGGAGATCGTGTCGCGGATCGGCGCCCTCGGCGTCGCGGCGGCGATCGACGACTTCGGCAGCGGATATTCCTCGCTCGCCTACCTGAAGCGGCTGCCGGTGCAGGCGCTCAAGATCGACCAGACGTTCGTCTTCAACATGACCAGCGACTCGCAGGACATGAAGATCGTGCAGGCGATCGTCGACCTGGCCCACAACCTCGGTCTGCGGGTGATCGCGGAGGGTGTGGAGACGCTCGAGGCGTGGGAGCGCCTGGGCGATCTGGGCTGTGACGAGATCCAGGGATTCGCGCTCTCCCGGCCACGCTCGTCGCCCGACCTGGTGCGCTGGCTGCGCGAGCGCGAACGCCTGGCCGCCTAGCCGCGTCGCAAGGCGGCGCAGGGCAGCGCCGTTTGCGAGAGAATCGTCCGATGGCGACTCGAGAGGCAACCTATGCGCAGGAGCCGACCTGGCACGCGGAGCAGCCGCGACTGCGCGCTCCGCACCTGGTGTTGCAGTGGATCGTGTCGGCAATCGCGCTGCTGGTCGCCGCGTGGATCGTCCCCGGAGCCGACGTCAACGGATTCTGGAGCGCGCTGCTCGCGGCCGCGGTGATCGCGGTGCTGAACGCGATCCTGCCGCCGTTGGTGGCGGCGCTGCGCCTGCCATTCACACTGATCACCGGATTCCTCGGCGTGCTGATCCTGGACGCCCTGATGCTGATGGCGGCCGACAGCATCACGGACGGAGACCTGCACGTGTCGGGGTTCGGCGTCGCCCTGGTGGTCGCCTTGGTGGCGTCCGCGGTCAGCCTGGTGATCGAGATCGGCGCCGGCGTCGACGACGACAGCGAGTACTCGTTCCGGGTCATCCAGCGCGTCGCGCGTCGCAACGGGGGACAGCAGAAGACCGACGAGCCGGGAATCATCTACCTCGAAATCGACGGCCTCGGGCTTCCCATTCTGCGCCGGGCGATGCGCGACGGCAACGCGCCCAACATGGCCCGGTGGATGGCCGAGGAGGGCTACACGCTGACCGGCTGGGAGACCGACCTGTCATCCCAGACCGGCGCCAGCCAGGCCGGCATCCTGCTCGGCTCGAACGAGGACATCCCCGCCTTCCGCTGGGTCGAGAAGGAGACGGGCAGGCTGATGACCTGCTCAGCGCCGGACGACTGTGAGGAGATCGAGCGCCGCCACACCAGCGGCAAGGGCCTGTTGCGGGACGGCGGCGCCAGCCGTGGCAACCTGTTGTCGGGCGAGGCGGACGAAGTGATCCTGACGGTCAGCCGGATCAACGCCGAGAAGGGCGCAAACCCCGGGTACCGAGCATTCTTCGCCAACGGATTCAACGTCACCCGGGTGCTGGTGCTGTTCGGCTGGGAGTTGATCCTGGAGTGGGTTGCGAACCTGCGGTCGATCCGCCGTGACGTACAGCCGCGCGGCCACCGTGGTGGCCCGTATCCGTTCATCCGCGCCGGGATGTGCGTCGTCGTCCGCGACCTGATCGTGTACGGCGTGCTGTCGGACATGATGGCGGGCCGTCCCGCCGTCTACGCCACGTTCTCGAGCTACGACGAGGTCGCCCACCACTCGGGCCTGGAGCGGGCGGACACGCTGGAGGCGCTGCGCAAGCTGGACGCCCAGTTCGGCCGCATCGAGAAGGCCCGCCGCTACGCGCCCCGCCCGTACGAGATCGTCGTCCTGTCCGATCACGGCCAGACCCAGGGCGCCACCTTCAAGCAGCGCAACGGCTACGGCCTGGACGACCTGGTCGAGCGGTCGCTCTCGGCCGGCGACGTGATGGAGATCGCGGACGGCGACGAGCAGCAGTCGATGGTCGGCCACGCGATCGGCGAGGCTACCGGCCGCGACGCCGAGAAGGAGGCCGCCAAGCACGACAAGAAGGACGTCAGCGGCAAGAGCGTGGTCGTGCTGGGCTCCGGCAACCTCGGCCTCGTCTACCTGATGGACGAGCCGCGGCGGCTGACACGCGAGGAGATCGACGCCCGCCATCCCGACCTGATCCCCGCGCTCCGGGCGCATCCGCATGTCGGATGGATCCTCGTGCACTCCCAGGAGCAGGGGGCGCTGGCGATGGGCGAGGGCGGCATCCACCACCTGGAGACGGGGCACGTCGAGGGTGACGACCCGCTGGCGGCGTTCTCGCCGACCGCGCCCCAGCATCTGCTGCGCACGGACGGCTTCGCCCACGTCGCCGACATCATGGTCGGCAGCTTCTACGACCCCGGCCTGGACGAGGGGTGCGCGTTCGAGGAGCTGATCTCGTTCCACGGCGGCATCGGCGGACCGCAGACCGAGGCATTCATCCTCCACCGGCGGGAGCTGCAGCTGCCGGACGAGCCGCTGATCGGCGCGGCCCACGTCAACGAGCTGCTGCGCGGCTGGCGGGCGCACCTCCAGGGCGCGGAAGTGCCAAAGGGGTCAGGAACCTCTGGCAGCGTGCCAGAGGTTCCTGACCCCAGCGGTACAGCTCGTTAGCCGATCGAGTGGTTGACGGCGAGAAGCTTCCAGCCGTCCTCGCGCAGCACCCACACGTCGGTGCGCACCTCGTAGGCAAAGCGGTACGACGCCAGCGCTGTGTCGCCGGCGATGGTGACGACGGGCTCGACGCCGTCGCGCTCCTCGACCAGCTCCTTCAACTCGGACGCTGGATCGATTGCGATTGCTGTCGTCATGTCTGACCCCCTCAGAACCGTTATGACCGCCGGACCCCTCCTGGCCGGTCACACCCGTAATCGCCCGCCATCGCCGGGACTGAATACGCACGATCGATTCTTTGCAAAACCGTTACAGATTGTGGAATCACGGCCAGCGGCACACCGGACGGCAGCCGGTGTCATGCTGTGGGCGTGAGGAACGGGTCGAACACCGAGCCGCACCGCTCGCTCTGGCTCGAGGAGGCGCTGGCCGGCCGCGAGGACGCCGCCCGCTCGAGGGCGCTGCGCGCGCCGACGTGGCGATCATGGGCGGAGGCTACGTCGGCCTGTGGACGGCGCATCCGCATCAAGGAGCGCGATCCCCCGGCCTGCGACGTCGTCGTGCTCGAGCAGGACATCTGCGGCGGCGGCGCCAGCGGCCGCAACGGCGGCGTTCGTGCTGTCGTGGTGGGCCAAGCTCGGCACGCTCGTCAAGCTGTGCGGCGGCGAGCGGGCGCGCTCGCAGGTCGCCGCGAGGCGGCGGACGACGCGATCGGCGAGATCGGCGACGTTCTGCCAACGCCCACGGCATCGACGCGGACTATCGACCGCGGCGGCTAGCTGTGGACGGCCACGCACCGAGGCGCAGCTCGGCGCCTGGGATGGACCGTCGAGCTGACTGCGCGAGCTGGGCGCCGACGGCGTTCGAGCGAGCTGGTCGCCCGAGGAGATCGCGCGGCGCGCGGGATCGCCGCGCACATCGCCGGGCGTGCTCGAGCCGACGCGCGGCGACCGTCCAGCCCGCCGAAGCTCGCCGCGCGGCCTGCGCCGCGTCGCGCTCGAGCTGGGCGTCCGCATCCACGAGCACACGCGTCGTCACGCGGATCGACCGCAGCGGCCCGCGGTGCTGCGACACGACGGCGGCGTCGGTCGACGGCCGGCAGGGTCGTGATCGCCACCAACGCCTGGGCGGCGAGCATGCGCGAGCTGCACACGCGCGCTGGTCGTCATCTCGAGCGACATCGTGGCTCACCGAGCCGATCGCCCGAGCGGCTGGCCGAGATCGGCTGGACCGGCGACGAGTGCATCACCGACTCGCAGCTGATGATCCACTACTACCGCACGCACCCGCGACGGGCGCGATCGCGTTCGGCAAGGGCGGCTGGGGCATCGCGCTACGGCGGGCGGATCGCCGGCGGCTTCGACCGACGACGCGCGGCGCGCGCGAGCTGGTCGAGCACGACCTGCGGCTGGCTCTACCCGCAGCTGGCCGACGTGCCGGTCGACGCACGACTGGTGCGGGCCCGATCGACCGTTCGCCGACCGGCCTGCCGATGCTCGGCCACCTGGGCGGCACGCGAGCACATCGTCTACGGCGTCGGCTGGAGCGGCAACGGCGTCGGGCCGTCGCGTGA
The DNA here is from genome assembly GCA_963720885.1 of uncultured Actinomycetes bacterium. Lineage (GTDB taxonomy): Bacteria > Actinomycetota > Thermoleophilia > Gaiellales > JAICJC01 > DATLLN01. Next base: position 1,307,555 of record CAVRGW010000005.1, read on the forward strand.
TCGGCGGCCGGATCCTGGCGTCGCTGGCGCTCGACGCGCGACGACAGTGGGCGCAGTCGCCCGCTGGTCGACCAGCGCATCGCCCCGTTCCCGCCGGAGCCGATCCGGTTCCTCGGCGCCCACGTCGTCCGTGAGGGCGTGCACCGCAAGGAGCGGGCCGAGGCAGCCGGCCGCCGGCCAAGCCGGCTCGCGGTGGCCGTCGCCGGGCTGGCCCCGTCCGGGCTCGAGGACAAGTAGCTCGGTGGCCCACCGGACGGCGCACATCGACGGGCTGGAGTTCGCCGAGCGACCGTATCGCGAACAGGATGCGCCGCGGCACGCGGCCAGCCTGACCGAGGCGCTCGGCCTCGAGTCGTCCCGGGCGACCGTCTGGCGCTACCCGCCCGGTGCCCGGGGGCGGCGCCACCGGGAGGGCGCCCAGGAGGAGGTGTTCGCCGTGCTCGAGGGCACGGTCACCCTGGCGCTGGGCGAGCCGCCGGAGCTGGTCGAGGTGAAGGCGGGCGGGTTCGCACGGGTCTCGACGGGCACCGAGATCCAGGTGCGCAACGAGGGCGCCGCCGACGCGGTGCTGCTGATCTGGGGCGCGCCGCCGGTCACCGGCCGCGGCGAACTGCTCGACGACCCCGCCTAGGCCATCCGCTGCAGCAGGTGGTCGCCCACCCGCAGCGAGTTCGCCATCGCCGTGAGCGCCGGGTTGACCGCGCCGATGCTGGGGAAGACGCTGGTGTCGACGACGTACAGGTTGTCGACCTCGTGGGCGCGGCAGTCCGCGTTCGAGCACGGACGTGGCCGGGTCGGACGCCGAACCGGCACGTGCCCGCCTGGTGCGCGACCCCGGCCACCGGGATCTCGTTCTTCATGTACGCGAAGCGGTGCAGCAGGTGGTCCTCGTGCATGCCCAGCTTGCCGAGCATCGACCGCAGCTTCTCGTACAGCCGGCGCTTGGGCTCATCGTTGGTGGCCGTGTACGCGAGGTGGATCCGCCCCTCGCCGTCGACGGTCACCCGGTTGTCCGGCCGCGGCAGGTCCTCGGTCGAGAGCCAGAAGTCGACGGCGTGAAGGGCGACCTCGCTCCAGCGACCAGTGCGGCGCGAACCTGCGTCTCGCCCGGCTTCTCGCCGCGGAACATCGGCGCCTGGGACTTGCCGACCATCTGGATGTTGCCCAGCGGGTAGTCGGCGTCGTCGGCGCCGAAGTAGAAGTCGTTCACGCCCAGCGTCTTCTGGAAGACCGTCGGGTTCTCCTCGCGAGACAACGCGAGCACGGCCTGGCTGTTGTGGAACATGTAGTTGCGGCCGACCTGGTCGGAGCCGTTCGCCAGCCCGTTCGGGTGGCGGTCGCCGGCGGAGCTCAGCAGCAGCGGCGGCCGTATTGGCCGCGCCGCAGGCGAGCACGACGAGATCGGCGGCGTAACGCTCCTCCTCGCCGTCGCGCGATGACGACGACGCTCGGTGACGCGCCGCCGGCGGCGTCCGTCTCCAGCCGCTCGACGCGCGCGTTGACAAGCAGCGTCACGTTGGGATGCTCCAGCGCGGGGCGGACGCCGAGCACCTCGGCGTCGGACTTGCCGTGCACGACGCAGGGAAAGCCGTCGCAGTTCCGGCAGCGGACGCAGCGCTGTACGGCATGTCGGACTCGAGCAGCCGCACGCCGCAGGGCGCGTGGAACGGGTGGAAGCCGGCGGCCGCGAGGTCGTCCGAGAGCTGCTGGATGCGCGGCTCGTGCGAGACCGCCGGGAACGGGTACGGCGCGCTCGCCGGCGGCTCGGTCGGGTCCTCGCCGCGGGCGCCGTGCACCTCGTACATCTGCTCGGCCATCGTGTAATACGGCTCCAGCTCGTCGTAGGAGATCGGCCAGGCGGGCGAGACGCCGTCGTGGTGGCGCAGCTCGCCGAAGTCCTCGGCTCGCAGCCGGTACAGCGCCGCGCCGTAGAGCTTCGTGGCGCCGCCGACGTTGTAGTGGATCTGGGGCTGGAAGGGCTTGCCCGACGCCGTCGTACCAGGTGTCCGGCGAGACGTAGCGGTTGTCGACGAAAACGTCCTGGGCGCTCCAGTTCTGCGGCTCCCGGGGCAGCCAGTCGCCGCGCTCGAGCATCAGGATCCGCTTGCCGGACGGCGCCAGGTGCCGGGCCAGCGTCCCGCCGCCCGCGCCGGTGCCGACGATGATCACGTCGTAGCCGTCCATCAGTACTGCGCCAGCATCTCGGGGACGATGATCCGGGCGGCGGCCTCGATCAGCGCCAGGTGGGAGAACGCCTGGGGGAAGTTGCCCAGGTGCTGGCCGGTGGCCGCGTCGAACTCCTCGGCGTACAGGCCCAGCGGCGAGGCGACCCGAAGCAGCCGCTCCATCATGTCGCGGGCCTGCTGGATCTCGCCGACCACAGCCAGGGCGGACACCAGCCAGAACGAGCAGATCAGGAACGTGCCTTCCTTGCCCGACAGGCCGTCGTCGGTCTCGTCGGTGCGGTAGCGCAGGACGAAGCCGTCCTCGGTCAGGTCGTCGGCGATCGCATCCACCGTCGCCCGCAGCCGCTCGTCGTCCGCCGGCAGGAAGCCGAAGCTCGCGGCCATCAGCGCCGACGCGTCAAGCGAGTCGGTCTCGTAGTGCTGGCGCAGCACACCGGCCGTCGGTGACGCCGTGCTCGAGCACGTCGTTGCGGATCTCCTCGGCCGTGGCCGCCCAGGTCTCGGCCAGCCCGGCATCGCCCCGGATCCCGGCCAGCTTGGCGGCCCGGTCGAGCGCCACCCAGCACATGATCTTGGACGAGACGTAGTGCTGCGGCGCGCCGCGCGCCTCCCAGATGCCCTGATCGGGGCTCTGCCAGACCTTTGTGGCGCACTCGGCCTGGGACTGCACGATCGGCCACAGCCGCCGGGGCAGGCGCTGGCTCTTGCGGGTATGCAGCAGGATCGAGTCGAGCACGGCGCCGAACACGTCGTTCTGCCGCTGGTCGAAGGCGCCGTTGCCGATCCGCACGGGTCGCGCGCCGGCGTAGCCGGACAGGTCGTCGCGCGTCGACTCCGGCAGCTGCCGCCGACCGTCGATGCCGTACATGATCTGCAGCGACCCGTCCTCGGTCGGCTCCAGGTCGGCGACGAACTGCATGAACTCGTCGGCCTCCCAGTCGAGATTCAGCCAGTGCAGCGCCTGCAAGCGTGAACGTCGTGTCGCGCATCCAGGTGTACCGGTAGTCCCAGTTGCGCTCGCCGCCCGGCGTCTCCGGCAGCGAGGTGGTCAGCGCGGCGACGGTGGCGCCGGTGGGCATGTAGGTCAGCCCCTTGACCACCAGCGCCGAGCGCTGAAGCGGCTCGCGCCACCGGTGGTCGGGCGTGCGGGCGTTGCCCAGCCAGTTTCGCCAGTAGCCGATGGTCGCCCGGATCCTGGCGTCGGCCTCGTCGACGTCGGCCGGGGCGGCGAGGTTCTCGGCCCAGGACAGCGCGCAGAACGCACGCTCGCCGTCCTGGAGCACGTGCCGCGCCCGCACGCGCGTCCCCTCGACGCCCAGCGCGAGGTCGGACGCCAGCCGGAACCGCTGGCCAGCGCCGGACGCGTCCGCCGCGTGACGACCGCCGTCCACCAGCTCCCACGTCGCCGGCTCGCGGCCGTAGTCGAAGCACGGCTCGCACACCAGCTCGACCTCCACCTTGCCCTCGACGCAGCGGACGGTGCGCACGAGCATGTGGTCGGCGTCCTCGTCGGCCGGCGGGCGCGTATGCGGCGTCACCTCGTCCTCGTGGTCGCGCGGACCGATGGTCAGCGCGTCGCGCACCTCGATCCAGCCGGTCGGCGTGCGCCAGGTGGTGATCATCACGTTCGTCCCGGCGACGTAGGTGCGCGACACGGGATGGGTGATGCCGAACGGCGCGAGCCGCATGCTGCCTGCCTGCCGGTCGAGCAGGCTGCCGAACACGCTGGGCGCATCGAACGCCGGGATGCACAGCCAGTCGATCGACCCGTCAACGGCGATCAGCGCGCCCGTGTGGCAGTTGGACAGGAAGCCGTACTCCGCGATCGGCGGGAACGGCGACGGCGCCGCCGCGCTCTGCGGACGCGACTTGGAGTCGGGGCTCGTCGTGCTCATGACTCGATCCACGGTCCGTGCCAGCGGCCGTGCCCGGCAACCAGCGCGTCGGCCGACGCCGGGCCCCACGTGCCCTGGGCATACGGCTCGACGGGCGAGGGCGAGTCGAGCAGCGACTGCATGATCCGCCAGGTCTGCTCGACCCCGTCCTGACGCGTGAACCGGGTGCTGTCGCCCACCATCGCCGCGTGGAGGAGCACCTCGTACGGCGTCGGCCCCTCGCCGCCTTCCTCGGCGAACTCCATCTTCAGGTCGATGGGCTCGATCCGCTGGTGGTCGGCGTGCTGGGCGTCGAGGATCACCTTGACGCCGGTCGACGGGTCGAGCTTGATGACCAGCTGGTTTGGGTCCGGCCGCTGGTCCATCAGCCGGAAGCCCAGCCGCGGCGGATGCTTGAACACCAGCCGCAGCTCGGTCTGGGTGACCGGCAGATGCTTGCCGGTGCGCAGGTAGAACGGCACGCCCGACCAGCGCCAGTTGTCGATGTCCAGGCGGAGCGCGGCGAAGGTCTCGGTCGTCGAGCCCGGGCTCCACGCCCGGCGTGTCGAGGTAGCCCTCGTACTGGCCGCGCACGTAGTGCGCTGGATCGGCTGGTGGGATCGCCCGGAACACCGACACCATGCTGTCCTTGAGCGTTGTCGGGTCGCCGCCGGCCGGTGCCTCCATCGCGCCGGCGGCGACCACCTGCAGCATGTGGTTGACCACCACGTCGCGCAGCGCGCCGACCGGGTCGTAGAAGTGGCCGCGATCCTCGACCCCGAACTGCTCGGCCATCGTGATCTGGACGGACTCGACGTAGTTGCGGTTCCAGACCGGCTCGAGCATCGTGTTGGCGAAGCGCAGGAACAGCAGCTCGACCAGGCCCATCTTGCCCAGGAAGTGGTCGATCCGGTAGAGCTGCGACTCGTCGATGTAGGTGTGCAGCTCGTCGGCCAGCGCGCGCGCCGACTCCAAGTCGTGGCCGAACGGCTTCTCGACGACCACCCGCGCGTTGGCGGTGAGGCCGGCCTCGGACAGGCCCTCGACGACCTTGCCGAACAGGAACGGCGGGATCTCCAGGTAGAAGACCGGGTGCTCGGTGCCTTTGATTGCGTCCGCCACCCGGCCGTAGGTGGCGGCGTCGCCGAAGTCGCCCTCGACGTAGGAGAGCCGCTCGGCCAGCCGCGCGAACACCTGCGGATCGACCTGCTCTCCGGTGCCCTCGATGCACTCCCGCGCGTGGTCGCGCAGGTGCTCGACCGTCCAGTCGTTGACGGCCACGCCGACGATCGGGCAGTCCAGGAGCCCCCTCCGCTCGAGCCGGTAGAGCGACCGGAAGGTCATCACCTTCGCCAGATCGCCGGTGATGCCGAACACGACGAACACGTCCGCCGGCTGCTGTTGGTCGTCACTGCGGGCCGCGGCGCCCCGGTCCGCAGTCGCTGCACTCGTCGTCATGCCGGTGTCTCCTCGTTCACATGCGGCGGCATGCTCAGCGCGCCGCGGGTTGGCTGTCCTTGGTGTCAACGCTGATGCGACCCGGCCGCTCGTGCGAGAAGCCCGCCCACGTCCAGTCGATCATCGCCTTGGCGCGGTCCTCGCCGGTCGAGAGCAGCGCCAGGTGCACCGCGCCCCACGCGAGCGACGCCGAGGCGCCGGTGATGGTGTGGCCGTGATGCGTCTGGATGACCGCGGCCCCTCTGCCGATGGTCGCCATCGTGCCCTTGTCGTGGTACCGGAAGGGCTTGGGGTGCTTGCCGGCGATCCGGGCGGCGATGTTCGCGCCGGCCTGCTCGCCGGACTGGAGCGCGACGGAGCCGAGCTGCGGCAGCGGCCGTTCGGCGCCGTGCTCGGTGATCGCGGCGATGTCGCCGACGGCGGAGATCTCGGGGTGGCCGGGCACGCTGAGGTCAGGTTCGACGGGGACGCGGCCGCCGCGGACGAGCTCGACGCCGAGCGCCGCGCCGACCGGATTGGCCTGCAGGCCTGCGCCCCAGACCAGCGTGTGGGCGTCGATCGAGGTCCCCGATGCGAGGTTGACGCGGGTTGGGGTGACCGAGGCCACGGTCTCGCCGAGCATCAGCTCGACGCCGCGCTCGTCAAGCGCCTGGCGGGTGTACTCGCGGATGTCGGGCTTGAACATCATGAAGACGTCGTCTCCGGCCTCGATCAGGATCAGCCGGATCCGGTCCTGCGGAAGGTGCGGATAGTCCTTGGCGAACTCGCTGCGGTACAGCTCGGCGAAGGCGCCGGCGCTCTCGATGCCGGTCGGGCCGCCCCCGACGAAGACGACGTTGAGCACGCCGTCGTCCACCAGCTCCGGGTCGCGGTCGGCCGCCTCCCACCGCTCCAGCACGTGCTCCTTGAGGCGGATGGCGTCGGCCAGGGTGTACAGCGGGAACGAGTGGTCGCCCGCGCCCTCGACGCCGAAGAAGTTGACGCTCGCGCCCAGCGCGAGCACGAGATGGTCGTAGGCCAGCGGCGGCATCTCGGCAAACGTCACCCGCCGGGCCTCGGTGTCGATCTCGACCACGGTCGCCTCGTGGACGGTGGCGTTCGGCTGGTCGTGGAACAGGTCGCGGAGCGGGTGCCCGACCGCGGCCGGTTCCAGCAGGTCGGTCGCCACCTGGTAGAGCAGCGGCTGGAACGTGTGGTAGTCGTGCTGGTCGATCAGGACGACCTCGGCGTCGGCGTCCTTCAGCTTGCGGGCGGCGCCGATCCCGGCGAACCCGCCACCCAGAATGACCACGCGTTCGGGCATCGTCAGGGACAGTACCCAGGCCCGGCAGCGAGGTTGTCATCCCAACGGGATGATCCTCATTCGGACGGCCCGGGAGGTTTCCGCGCGGCGGCGGCGTCGAGCTCGGCCAGCGAGATCACCCGCTGGGGCCGGCTGCTGCCGAGGAACGCGAGCGTCCAGTTGGCGAGTGTGAAGATGCGGTTCTTGAAGCCGGTCAGGAACACCAGGTGGACGACCAGCCAGAGCACCCACCCGAGGAAGCCGACGGTGTTGATCGGGCCGATCGACGCGACGCCCTTGAACCGGCTGATGGTTGCCATCGTGCCCAGGTCGCGGTAGCGGAACGGTCGCTGCTCGGCGTCGCCGTCCAGCCGCCGGCGGATCGTCCGTGCCGCATGCCTGCCCGACTGCATGGCCACCTCGGCCACTCCGGGCAGGCGATCGAGGCTCATCAGATCACCGACCACGAAGACCTCCGGATGGCCGGGAAGCGTGCAGTCGGGCAGCACCTCGACCCGTCCGGCGCGATCAGCCGCGGCGCCGGTCTGCGCCGCCAGGGCCGCCCCCAGCGGCGACGCCTCCACCCCGGCGCACCAGATCCTGGTCCGGGCCTCGATCCGCCGGATCGTCGGATCGTCGCCGCCCACGTCAACGCCGTCAGCGTCGACGCCCGTGACCGGCGCGTTCACGTGCAGCTCGACGCCCATCCGGGTGAGCGCCCGCGCCGACCGCTCCTGCAGGCCGGCCGGAAAGGCGGCGAGCACGGTCGGCCCGGCGTCGAGCAGCACCACCCGGGCATTGGCCGGGTCGATCCGGCGGAAGTTGCTGCGCAATGCGCGGCGCGAGAGCTCGACGATCTGGCCCGCCATCTCGACACCGGTGGCGCCGGCGCCCACCACGACGAAGGTCAGCCACGAACGGCGGCGGTCGGGATCGACCTCGGCCTCCGCGGCCTCGAACGCCCCGAAGATCTGTGCGCGCAGCGCATGCGCGTCCTCGATCGACTTCATGCCCGGGGCGTACTCCTCGAACTCCGGGTGCCCGAAGTACGACTGTTGCGCGCCGGCTGCGACGATCAGGGTGTCGTACGGCACGTCGATCATGCCGCCGGCGCCCCGCACACACAGCGACCGTCCGGCCACGTCCACCCCCTCCACATCGCCCATCAGCACGGTCGCGTTGCGCTGGCGGCGCAGCACGCCGCGGATCGGCGGCGCGATGTCCCCCTCGGAGACGATGCCCGTGGACATCTGGTAGAGCAGCGGCTGGAACAGGTGGTGGTTGCGCCGGTCGACGATCGTCAGCGCCACCGGCGCCCGCTTCAGAGCGCGAGCCGCGAACAGGCCGCCGAAGCCGCAACCGACGATCACCACCCGGTGTTCCATCACGGGATCACTACCCGATCGGCCGCTTCCTCACATGCGACACAATGCCGCGATGCGGATCGACGTCGACACGCTCCCGGCGCTGGCACGCGGGTGCTCGGTGCTGGGCGCCGGCGGCGGAGGCGACACCTACGTCAGCGTGCTGGCCTGCACGCACGCGATGCGCGAGTGCGGGCCGGTCGACCTCGTCGACCTGGATGACCTGCCCGACGACGGGCTGATCATGTCCTGCGGCGGGATCGGAGCGCCCACCGTGTCGATCGAGAAGCTGGGCTCGGAGCGCGAGGGCGAGTGGTTGCGCGAGAGCCTGGAGGAGGTCACGGGGCGACGGGTCGTCGCGGTGATGGCGGCCGAGATCGGCGGCGGCAACGGCATCCACCCGATCAGCTGGGCGGCCCGGATGAGGCTGCCGTTTGTGGACGCCGATGCCATGGGCCGCGCTTTTCCCGAGGTCCAGCAGCAGACGATGGAGATCGCCGGCATCGACCCGTCTCCGTGCGTGATGACCGACGAGCGGGGAAACCGCGTGGTCATCCGCACTGTGGACGGGCACTGGCTGGAGCGCCTCGCCCGGGCCGCGGCCGTGGAGTTCGGCGGCACCGCCTCCTCCGCGGAGTACCCGATGACGGCCGCTCAGGCCCGCGGCGCCACGGTGCGCGGCTCGGTGTCGCATGCCCTGCGGATCGGCCGGGCGCTGGAGGCTCCCGACGACCCGGTGCGGGCGCTGGGCGAGGCGATCGGCGCGGTACTGCTGCTCCACGGCAAGCTGACGGACGTCGAGCGTCGCGTTGCGGGCGGCTTCGTCCGCGGATCCGCGACCGTCGAGGGGCTGGAGGGGCACCGCGGCAGGCTGCTCCAGCTGGAGATCCAGAACGAGAACCTGGTCGCCCTCGAGGACGGCCGCCCGCGGGCGATGGTGCCGGACATCATCACCGTGCTCGACGCCGAGACCGGCCATGCGATCCACACCGAGCGGCTCCGCTACGGCCAGCGGGTCTCGGTCGTGGTGTTCCCCTGCGACCCGGTGTGGCGCACGGCGGCCGGCCTCGCGCTGGCCGGGCCCGAGGCCTTCGGCTACGAGTTCGGCTACGCCCCGGTGGAGGAGTTGTCCGCGTGAGCACCGCGATCGACCTGCGGCTGGGGATCGACGTCGGCGGCACGAACACCGACGCCGTCGTGCTCGACCGTGCCGACGGACTGGTCGCCAAGGCCAAGCGGCCGACCACCGCCGACGTCAGCGGCGGCATCGCCGCGGCGGTCGACGCCGTGCTCTCGGCCCCCGGCGTCGAGCCCGGCCGGGTGACCCACGTGATGCTGGGCACGACGCACGCGACCAACGCGGTGCTCGAGCGCCGCGGGCTGGAGCGCGTCGCCGTCGTCCGCATCGGGCGGCCGTCGACCACCGCCGTCCCGCCGCTGATGATGTGGCCCGACGACCTGCGCGCGGCCGTGTCGGCGGGCGAGGCGGTCATCGGCGGCGGGCTCGAGTTCGACGGCCGCGAGATCGTCCCGCTGGACGGCGATCAGCTGCGCCGGTTCCTCGAGCCGCTGGCAGGCTCGGTCGACGGCGTCGCGCTGACCAGCGTGTTCGCATCCGTGTCCGCCGAGCACGAGCTGGCCGCCGAGGCGATCGTGCGCGAAGTGATGGGCGACGAGATCCACGTCTCGCTGAGCCACGAGATCGGGTCGGTCGGCCTGCTCGAGCGGGAGAACGCGACCGTGCTGAACGCGGCGCTGCGCGCGGTCGCCGTCGAGGTGGCGGGCGCCCTGGGAACGGCGCTCGCCTCGCACGGACTGGAGCCGGCGACGTTCTTCGCCCAGAACGACGGCACCCTGATGGCGCTCGACTATGCCGTCAGCCACCCGATGCTGACCATCGGCAGCGGGCCGGCGAACAGCCTGCGCGGCGCCGCGTACCTGACTGGGCTGCGCGACGCGATGGTGGTGGACGTCGGCGGCACCTCGACCGACGTCGGCGTGCTCGTCAACGGCTTCCCGCGCGAGTCCAGCGCCGCGGTCGAGATCGGCGGCGTCCGCACGAACTTCCGGATGCCCGACCTGGTCGCGATCGCCGTCGGCGGCGGGACCGTCATCATCGCGACGACGGCGTCGGGCCCCGCAGCGTCGGCTACCGCCTGCGCGACGAGGCACTGGTGTTCGGCGGCGCCACGCCGACCCTGACCGACGCCGCCGTCGCGGCCGGGAGGGCCGAGATCGGGACCGCGCCGCCGCAGGCCCACCACGCGAGCCTGATGGCCGGCCTCGAACGAGCCGACGGCATGCTGGCCGACGCCGTCGACCGTGTGAAGACCGCGCGCGGCGACCGGCCGCTGGTGGTGGTCGGCGGTGGCAGCGTCCTCGTGCCAGACCGCCTGCCCGGCGTGAGCGAGGTGATCCGGCCGCCGCACCACGACGTCGCCAACGCGATCGGCGCGGCGATCGCGGCGGTGTCCGGGCAGATCGACCGCATCTACCACGTCGGCGAGTCCGGCCGCGACGCGCTGCTGGCCCAGGCCCGGGACGAGGCCAGGACCGAGGCCGTCCGAGCGGGTGCCGATCCTGAGCGTGTGGAGATCGTGGAGCTGGAGGAGCTTCCCCTCGCCTACCTGACCACGCCGTCGGTGCGGATGCGGGTGAAGGCGGCCGGACCGCTGCTCGCCTAGAGATCCTCTAAATTGAAGCATCGGTCCTGCCGATACAGGAACTACCTTGGCTTTGGGCGATGCTGGGGAGCTGGAAGACGCCCGGGGACCAGGGGTCGACGACCGACGGGCGGGCCGGTCTCCAAGCCAAAGGGGGCCCGGCTCGCCCCCTCGTCAGCGCCGGCCGCCGCCGATCGCCAAGGCGGCGCCGACCAGCGCAAGGTGGCTGAACGCCTGCGGGAAGTTGCCAAGCTGCCGGCGGGTGACCGGGTCGTACTCCTCGGACAGCAGGCCGACGTCGTTGCGCAGGTCGAGCAGCCGCTCGAAGAGCTCCCGGGCTTCGTCGTGCTCGCCCTGCAGGGCGAGGACCTCGGCCAGCCAGAACGAGCAGGCCAGGAACACGCCCTCGCCGCCCGGCAGCCCGTCGACCCCCTCGTCGTCCGGGTCGTAGCGCAGCAGGAAGCCAGTCCATCGGCCAGGAGCTCGCGCTGGATCGGCGGCGACAGTCGAGACCAAGCGCGGGTCGGTGGCGTCGAGGAAGCCGACGATCGGCATCAGCAGCACGCTGGCGTCCAGCGCGTCCGAGTCGTACGACTGCGTGAACGCCTGCTGCTCGGGCTCCAGGCGCGCTCCAGCACCTCGGCGTGGATCTCGTCGCGGATCGCCCGCCAGCGGTCGACCGGGCCCTGCTGGCCCAATTCCTCGTGGCATCGCACGCCGCGGTCGAACGCGACCCAGGCCATCACCTTGGAGTGGGTGAAATGGCGCGGTCCGGGCCGCGCACCTCCCAGATACCCGCGTCCTTCTCGCCGCCAGCCATCCTCGAGCCAGGTCAGCAGATTGCGGCGCAGCGACCAGGTTGGAGTCCGCTGCCGCTCCGCGTAGACGCGAGCTGGTAGCAGGCGTCGATGACCTCGCCGTAGACATCGAGCTGCAACTGCGTCGAGGCGGCGTTGCCCACACGCACCGGGCGCGAATCCTCGTAGCCCGGGCAGCCAGTCGAGTTCCCGCTCGTCCAGCCGCCGCTCGCCGGCGATGCCGTACATGATCTGGACGTCGCCGGGATTGCCGGCCACGGCGCGCAGCAGCCACTGCTTCCACGGCTGCGGCCTCGTCGCGGTAGCCCGCTCTCGAGCATCGCCAACAGGGTCAGCGTGGCGTCGCGCAGCCAGCAGTAGCGGTAGTCCCAGTTGCGGACGCCACCGATCCGCTCCGGCAGCGACGTGGTCGGCGCGGCGACGATGCCGCCGGTCGGCGCGTAGGTCAGCGACTTCAGCACCAGCAGCGACTGCTGCGACCTCGTCGTGGTAGTCGCCGTCCTGCGTGACCGGACGCGCCCACTCGAGCCAGTAGGTGCACGGTGTCCTGGAGCGCCTCTTCCGCGTCGATCGCGTCTGGGACGGTCCCGATGGGACGGGAACCACGTGAGCACGAACGGGAACGCGCTCGCCCGGCTCGACCGTGAACTCCGAGACGGTCGTGCAGTCCTTCGCCGCGCGTCGGCGCCGGCGTGCGAAGGCACAGCGCGTCGGGCCCGGCGATCGCGATCCGCGCGTCGCCGACCCGGCGCACCCAGGGCACGATGTGGCCGTAGTCGAAGCGGATCGACCAGCTCCGAGCGCATCTGACCTCGCCCGTCGCAGCCCTTCGACGATGCGCACGATGTCGGGCGCCTCGCCCCGCGGCGGCATGAAGTCGATCACCCGCACGGCCCCGTCGGCCGTCTCGGACACGGTCTCGAGGATCAGCGTGTCGCGGCGGTAGCGGCGCTGGTGACGTCGACGGTGCTCGGGCGGGCGCCAGCAGCCAGCGGCCGTGGTCGGGCGTGCCAAGCAGCGCGGCGAAGCACGGCGCCGGAATCGAAGCGCGGGAAGCAGCACCAGTCGATCGACCCGCGCGGCTGACGAGCGCGGCAGTCTGCAGGTCGCCGATCAGCGCGTAGTCCTCGATCCGGGTCATCGGCGACTCAGTCGTAGACGGCGGTGTCGACGGTCTCGCGGATGCTCTCGTCCCAGTGCCGGCGGTGATGGCCGCCGCCCTCGACGGCCGCCCGCCGCTGCAGCTCGAGCCTGCCGACCTCGTCCGCGTACCCGCGGGCGCCGCCCAGCGACGCGAACTCGATCACGGCCTCGTAGTCATGCTCGTCGCCGACCAGCCGGCAGATCCGGTGACCGGTCGCCCCATGGCGCACCCGCAGCTCGATCTGGTCGTCGAAGACCGCCTTCCACTGCTCGTAGGCGGCGGCGCGGAAGCGCAGGACGAATTCGACGCGGCCGGACATCCCCGCAGCGTACCGCGTGGACGGTCAGCCGCTCCAGGGTCGCGCCGACAGCGCGCGCGCTCGAACGCCGCACGGTCGTGCACGGGCTCACCGTGGGCCACGATCACCGTCTGAAACGGCAGGTCGAGCATTGCCCGGAGCGCCGGCAGCGTCCGCTCCTCGTGCCACGGCGTGGCCCACACCAGGAGCTCGCCGTGCGGCGCCGTCAGGGCGTCGGCGAACACCAGCGCCCGCTGTTCGGGCAGCCACAGCGGCGTCTCGTTGCGGCCGCGGCCGTCGTACAGCGCCTCCAGCCCGCCGGGCAGGATGGTGCCCGGCTCGATCGGCTCCAGTTCGGCATCCGGGATGTCGTGGCGCCAGAACAGGGACGGCCCGAACGGCCGGACGCCGTATCGCTCGACGAAGGTGTCGACGCCGCGCACGTGGTCGGGCTTGAGGATCACCGCCATCGTCGGGCGCAACGCGTCGAGGTGTGCCCAGAATGCCTGGTCGGACTCCGGCGGTGCGATCGGGTCGAGCACGGCGATCTCGCCGCGCGACTCGACGAGCGTCGAGGTCACCGTCTCCGGCCAGTCCAGCCCCTTGCGCCAGTCCGGGTGGGCGGTGCGCCAGATCGCGAGACCCGGCGCGACGTCCTCGAAGGATGCGGGCACGGCGGGATCGTAGACCCGGCGGCCTACGGCTTGAGGATGATCGGGAGCGCCACCTGGTGCGGTGGTGTTCCCGTGCCGGCCGCATCGTCATCGTGGACGAGCAGCGTGACGTCCTGCAGGCGCTTCGGCGTGTAGTCGAGTGTGGCCTGGTAGCGGCCACGGCAGCCGGTGCCGCAGGTCGCCGTCGTGAACGTCCGGGCGAGCACCCTGCCGTTCCCGGAGACGATTTCGACGCTGACGTTCGCCTCGAACACGTTCGCCGTGCCCTTGACCACGATCGGCCCGGCGACGAGGTCGCCGATGCCGGGCGTCTCGACCACGATCGCCGGCAGCAGGTCGGCGAAGCTCGAGCGACGCATCGGGTCGGGCAGCACGATCCCATCGCCCGAGAAGACCGTCGTGTCCTTGCCGTCGAGGCGCAGGCGCACACCCTGAACGGACGGGAACTGGGTCAGCGTGTAGACGAGCTGTGCCAGCCGCATCCGCTCCGAGAGCACCCCGCCCCCCGCCGCGAACTCGCTGCTCATGTCGACGGTCGCAATGCCGCCGGCGATGTCGAGCCCAAGCAGGCGGGTGCCGCCCGGGACCGCCGTCAACACGCCCCCCGCGCGGAGCACCTGGCGCGGGCCGGCGACCAGCGCGTTGACGGCCTCTGTGCCGATGCCCGGCCGTTTCTCGACCAGAGACTTCGAGTACCAGAGCGACTCACCGCGGGTGAACCAGGTCTGCACCTCGACCGGGTTGGCAGGGGGAGTCTGCTCGGACGAGCCGGGAGCCGGCTCAGATGTGCCGGGGGCCTCGGACGTCGCCGGCGGCACCGACGCTCCCTGCGATCCCGAAGGGACGCTGGAGACGACCGTGGCTGTGTCGGCGCCGCACGCGGCGCAGGTCAACAGGATGACTGCGAGGGCGGCAAGGTGTTTCATGAGCTCAGCTCCCGTGTGGACATATCCCCATCCTCGCCGTGCGAGGCAACGGGGTCATCACTCCCGGGTAACGGTTCTGCAACAGGGACGATCAGCGAGAAGGCCGCCCCTGCCCCTGGCTCGCTCTCGACCCGGACATCCCCACCCAGCGCCAATGCGTGCTCGCGCGCGATCGCCAGGCCAAGGCCGCTCCCGCCCTCTCCACCACCGGCCTTGGCAAACCTGCCGAACACCGATTCCAGCTCCCCCGCCGGGATGCCGGATCCGTGATCGGTCACGGTCAGCACCAGCCGATCGCCCTCCACGCGCCCGGAGACCTCCGCCCGACCCCCGCCGTGGAGCAGCGCGTTTCCGATCAGGTTGACGATCACGCGCTCCAGCCGCCGACGGTCGGACACCAGGGGCGGGACGTCGACGTCGACTGCGACCGAGCCGGCCCATCCGTTCTCGGCGAGCACGGCCCGCACGAGCGTCCCCAGATCGACCGGCTCGGCCCGTACCGGCTCAGCACCGGCGTCCAGCCGCGAGATCTCCAGCAGATCCTCGACCAGTCGGGAGAGGCGGGTGACGTCGGCGGTCAGCATCCGTGACGCCCGCTGGGCGTCGGGCGACATCCGGTCGATCTGGTCGCGCAGGATCGCGGCCTCATTGACCAGCGCGGTCAGCGGCGTGCGCAGCTCGTGCGCGACGTCCGCCGTGAACCGCTGCTCGCGCTCTCGGGCCAGCGACAGCGCGTCGATCTTGGCCTCCAGCGCGTCGGCCATCTGGTTGAACGACGACGCCCACTCACCGAACTCGTCGGCGCCCCGGCTGGGCAACCGCGTTTCGAGCAGACCCTCCGCAAGCGCCCGCGCTGCGGCGCTGGCCTCGCCGACGGGTGCCAGAACTCTGCGCGCGAGCACGATGCCGACCAGCGCCGACAACGCGGCGAGCACGAGCCACGCACCGATCAGAATCACCCGCAGCTGGTCGAGATCGTCCTGCAGCTGCTGCTCGTCGAAGAAGAAATACAGCTCGGCGCCGCGAGACGGCGCGCCGACGACGAGATAGCGGTGGCCGCCGACCGTCGCCCAGCGGTAGGCCAGGTTCCCATCACCGACCAGCCGGGACAGGTCGGGGGGCACGGGGAGCGTCCCTGGCTGGGCCTTGCCGTCCACCACCGGCACCGTCGCGAACCCCGGCCGGGACGCCAGCCGGCGCTGCAGCTGCTCGACAGACGTCGCCGAGCGAGCGAGCTGGAGATTCGCCTTTGCCTGGACGAGAGCACGGTCCTGGGCGTCGGTGGTGCGCGCCCGCTCGACGACGGCGTAGGAGCCGATCGCCAGCAGCCCCGACGATACGGCGCCGACGAGGGCGAAGGCGATCGCCAGCCGCCGGCGGAGCCGGCCGGGAGACGGACGCGGCGCGGTCAAGGGGGTTCCTCCAGCCGGTAGCCGACTCCGCGCACGGTCACGATCAGCGCCGGGTGGGCGGGGTCTCGCTCCACCTTGGCACGCAGCCGTTGCACGGCGACGTCGACAAGCCGCGAGTCGCCCAGGTAGCCGTAGCCCCAGACGGCCTCGAGCAGCACGTCGCGGCTGAACACACGGCCGGGGCGGCGGGCGAGCTCCGCCAGCAGCCGGAACTCGGTCGCGGTCAGCGGTAGGGGTGAGCCGTCCCGCCGCGCCTGGAATGCGTCCTCGTCGATCTCGAGATCGCCGATGCGGCGTGGCCGGCGGGGATCGGCGGACGCGGTGCGCCGCAGCACCGATCGGATCCGCGCCACCAGCTCCGCCACCTCGAACGGCTTCGTCACATAATCGTCCGCCCCCAGTTCCAGGCCGGCGACGATGTCCGGAGTCTCCGCGCGTGCGGTCAGCATGATGATCGGCACCTGGCTCGTCCGGCGGATCTCGCGGCACACCTCGAGACCGTCCAGGGACGGCAGCATGACGTCGAGCACGATCGCGTCGTGCGCGCCGGATCGGAAGCGATCAAGCGCCTCGCGACCGTCCGCCACCGACGTGACGGCGAAGCCGGCGCGCTCGAGCCCGAGCTCGACCAGCTGACGAATCGAGCGGTCGTCCTCGACAAGCAGGATCCGAGCGCTCACGCCCCAGAGCGTACAGAGCGCCCCACCCGGACTCGCGTATGGCTCGGGTGCCGCACCTAGACTGCGGCCGTGGGCCTCGCACACTGGGATGACGTCGACTTCCACCGCGCCGCGAAAGGCGAGATGGATGCGACCTGGCAGCAGCTGGGCGACGCGGCCGGCGCGACGACCGTCGGCCTGAACCGGGTGAAGGTGGCGCCGGGAAGGCTGCCGACGCCTCCCCACTCGCACGGCGCGTCCGAGGAGCTGTTCTTCGTCCTCGCCGGAGACGGCCTTGCCTGGCAGGACGACGCCGTCCACGAGGTGCGGCCTGGCGATTGCGTGATCCACCGGCCGAACGAGCTGGAGCACACGTTCCTCGCGGGGGAGACGGGTCTCGAGTACCTGGTGTTCGGCACGCGGCATCCGACCGAGATCGGCTGGCTGCCGCGATCGCGGGCGATCCGTTTCGGGTGGCCGTGGGCCGAGGGGCGAGACGACGATCCGTGGGACGTGGAGGCGCAGACGCCGCCGCTGGCGGTGGGCGAGCCTGCCGCCCGACCGCCGAACATCCTGAACGTCGACGAGGTGCAGCTCGAGGACACGGCGCCCGGCGTGCGCACCGCGCCGCTGGCGACCCGCGAGCGCAGCGTCATGTCGGGCCTGCACTGGGAGCGGCTGGAGCCGGGGGCGACCGGATCGCCGCCGCACTGCCACTCCGAGGAGGAGGAGCTGTTCGTGATCCTCGACGGATCGGCGACGCTCGAGCTGTGGCCCTCGCCGGTCGCCGAGACGCGCGGCGTCGCCCGGGAGGACATCAAGATCCGTCCCGGCCACGTGGTCGGCCGGCCGCCGGGATCGGGAGTCGGCCACGCGTTCCGCGCGGGACCCGAGGGCGTGACGATGCTGATCTACGGCACCCGCAAGCCCAACGACATGGCCTGGTTCCCGCGGTCGCGCAAGATCTACTGGCGCGGCCTGGGCGTGATCGGGCGCATCGAGGCGCTCGACTACTACGACGGCGAGCCGCGAGGCTGAACCGCTGTAACAACGGGGTCAGACCCCGTTGTTGCACGCCGCGCCTCCCCGTCTACCGTGTGCGCATGACCATGCAGCGGCCAACCCTGGTCTGCCTGCACGGCGTCGGCGGATCGGCCGCCGAGTGGGCCCCCGCCGCGCAGGCGCTCGGCGACCGCGCGACGATCGTGCCGGCCCTTCCCGCCGACGGCCGGTTCGTGCTCGTCGGGCACTCGTTCGGGGGCGCCGAGGCGATCGCGCTGGCATCGCAGCGCCCGGAGCGGGTGGACGGGCTGGTGCTGAGCGGCTCGTTCTTCCCGCCCGCGCGGGGCGGCCGCTCCTACGCCGCCACCGCGTGGGACTACGCCCGCCACCGCGCGATGTACCTCCGCGAGGCGGCCGCCCGGCGGCGGACGCCACGGCCGACGCCCACGAAGGCCGGCCAGCTGTCGAAGCTGGCGCGGCTCGCGATGCGGCCGCAGTCCTTCCACACGGTGGCCGGCGGGGTGCGCTGCCCGGTGCTGGTGATCCACGGGGCCGACGATCACGTCGTGCCGGTGGCCTTCGCACGCGCCGCGGTCGCCGTTCACCCGGAGTGGACGTACGCGGAGGTGCCCGGCGGACACGCCGTCCACCACGACCGCCCGCAGGAGTGGGCGACGGTGGTCGCGCCGTGGCTGGTGGTAGAGTCGTCAGCGTGACACCGAATCCCCACGCCTGACCGGTCGCCCGCGGCGTCCGCCGCTGCCCCCGCCCGTCCTGCCGTCCCTCGGAGATTCGCTCGTGATCACACCCTCTCACATCGCCATCTATCGCCTCGCCGCCGGCCGCGCCATCGCCGTGACCGGGTTCGAGGCGGGCTGGATCGCGCTGATGGTGACGGTCTATGCGAAGACGCACTCGACGGTCTGGATGTCCGCCGCGCTGTTCGTCGCCATCGGCACCTCGGGCATCGCCACGCCGATCGCCGGGGCGCTGGGCGATCGTTACGACCGGCGGCGCGTGATGATCATCTCCGAGCTGGCGGCCGCGGCCTGCGCGACCGCGATGGCGTTCACCGACCGGCCGGGGCCGCTGGTCGCTCTGGCGGCGCTGGTCGGCCTCGCCGAGGCGCCGTTCCTGCCGGCGTCCAACGCCGCCGTCCCCAACCTGGTCGCCGACGACCGGTTGGAGTGGGCCAACTCGACGCTGGCCGTCGGCCGCAACGTCGGCCAGATGGTCGGCCCGCTGATCGGCGGGCTGCTGACGGCTCTGATCGCTCCGTCGGCGGTGTTCGCCGTCGGCGCGGTGGGATTCCTCATCTCGGCCGTCCTGGTCTGGTCGGTGTCCGGCCGGTTCCACGCCGAGCCGGGGGCCGACCGCGAGGAGCACGTCGGGGAGCTGCGCGCGGGCTTCGTGTTCGTCTGGCACTCGCCCGTCCTGCGCGGCATCACGGTCGCGTGGATGGTTCTGCTCTTCCTGCTCGGCCCGGTGCTGGTCGCCGAGCTGCCGCTGGCGCACGAGTTCGGCCAGGGCGCGGCCGGATACGGCGTGATCGTCGCCTGCTGGGGCGGCGGCGCCATCGCCGGGTCGTTCATCGGCCGGGTGACGACGCGCAGGTCGGAGGCGCGGACGATGATCTGGGGCTGTGCGCTGATCGGCGCCGGGTTCGCGACGGTCGCGGGCTCCCCCGTGTTCGCCGTCGCGATGGCCGGGATGCTGCTGGCCGGCGTGTCCGAGGGCGCCGTCAGCGTCGCCGAGCAGACGATCATCCAGCGCTGCACGCCGGACAGCGTTCGCTCGCGCGTCAATGCCGCCTGCGAGGCGATCGCGCTGGGCGCGTTCGCCCTGTCGTTCCCGGCAGCCGGGTTCCTGATCGACCTGCTCGGCGTGCGCGGCGCCTACGCCATGGCGGCGATCGGCTGCGTGCTGGCCGCGCTGATCCTGGTGCCGGCGATGCGCGCCGCGCCGGCGGCCGAGCCGACCGCCCGAGAGGCCGAGCCCGCCCGCGCGGTGTAGCCCGCGCCTAGGTGGCGCGCATCCGGTTGTTCCGCGGGTTGTGCTCGACCTCGGCCAGGCCCAGCTCCTCCAGCAGCGGAGGCATGTACATCCCGAACCGGCCGCGCAGGCCCTTCTTGAGCCCGTACCAGCCGCCGACCGGGTTGTCCTCGCTGCGCCCCCATGCCTCGACCGTGCCGTCCTTCGCCGGCCTCTGCTCGTCGGCGCTGCCCAGGTCGACCCAGTCGCCGCGTTGCTCGAGCATGGCGTGCAGGTCGTCGATCGCCCTGGCGTCGTAGAGCAGCGTCGTCTTCCCCACGACGCACACGATCACGTCCTTCCCGTCGCGCTGGTCGCGGTACATCTCGTACTCCGCGGTCTGCGGGGGCGTCTTCAGCCGCCAGGGATGCTCCTTCGTCCCGGCGCCGCTCACGATGCGGCTCCGGCGAAGCGGAACGAGCCGACCTCTTCCAGCTCGGTCAGCACCGGCGCCGTGGCGCACCGCTCGCCCAGCCCCTCCTGGAAGCGGCGGAACGCCGCGACCTGGGGCAGCGGGTTGTGGTCGCCGTCGTGCGTCGCCAGGTGGACGAAGGTGACGCCGTCGTCCAGCTTGAACGTGCCGTAGTGGAATCCGTCCGGCCGCAGGCGGCCGAGCTCCTCGTAGACGTCGCGGACGAGCCGCTCGTTCGCCTCGGCCGCCTCGGGCTTCACCGTGTAGCGCACCATCACCCGTCGCATCGCCGCTCCTTCCGTTTGAATACCGATCGGTTTTGTGCGGTGACTGTAGCGCATCCGGAGCTCTTTGGAAACCGATCGGTACCATTCCTTCGCATGCAGACCAACGACCGGATCGCCGCCGCCGCGGCCACCCAGTTCCACGAGCACGGGATCACGTCCACGGGCGTCGACGCGCTCAGCCGTGCCGCCGGCATCTCGAAGCGGACGCTGTACGAGCGGTTCGGCAGCAAGGACGGGCTGATCGTGGCCGCCTACGAGTCGCTCGACATCCCGGTGTTCCAGATGTTCACCGGAGCGGCCGAGGCGGCGGCGGACACGCCGCGCGGACAGCTCGAGGCGCTGTTCGCACAGCTGGAGGTGATGGTCGGGATGCCCGAGTTCCGCGGCTGCCCCTTCGCCAACGCCGCGGCGGAGCTGGCCGATCTCGACCATCCGGCGCACCAGGTCGTCCGCGCGCACAAGCAGCGGCTGCGGGACTGGATGGAGGAGCGCGCCAGCCTGGCGGGCGCCGCCGACCCGGACGCGTTGTCCCGCAAGCTGATGCTGGTGTTCGCCGGCGCGCAGTCGCAGGCGCTGGTCGAGCGGTCGCCGGGGCCGGCTGGCGACGCCAGGATGCTCGCCGGCGAGCTGCTGGACGCCGCGCTTCGGACTACGTGACGTCGGCGCGGGCCATTGCCCGCGCGAACGATTCCGGCGTGAACGCGAAGTCGCAGCCGGCCAGCGGCAGGCCGGTCATCGCCGACGCCTCGATGGTCAGCGCGACCAGGTCCTCCGGCTCCAGGTTGTGGACGTGCGACTTGCCGCACGCCCTGGCCAGCGTCTGCGCCTCCAGCGTCAGCACGCTCAGGTAGTTCGCCAAACGTCGCCCGCCGACGACCGGGTCGAACCGCGCGGCGAGCTCGTCGTCCTGGGTCGAGATGCCGGCCGGATCGAGTCCCGCCTGCCAGTCGTCGTAGAAGCCCGGCGCCGACCCGATCTTCGCGTACTCGTCCGCCAGCTCGGGGCTGTTGTCCCCCAGGGCGATCATCGCCGCGACGCCGATCGAGACGGCGTCCGCGCCCAGCGCCAGCGCCTTGGCGACGTCCGCGCCCGAGCGAATTCCGCCGGACACGATCAGCTGCACCTTGCGGTGCATGCCCAGCTCCTCGAGCGCCTTGACCGCCTGCACCACGGCCGGCAGCGTCGGGATGCCGACGTGCTCGATGAACACCTCCTGGGTCGCCGCGGTGCCGCCCTGCATGCCGTCCAGGACGATCACGTCCGCGCCTGCCTTGACCGCCAGCTGGACGTCGTAGTAGGTGCGCGTCGCGCCGACCTTGATGAAGATCGGCTTCTCCCAGTCGGTGATCTCGCGCAGCTCGCCGATCTTGATCTCCAGGTCGTCCGGGCCGGTCCAGTCCGGGTGCCGGCAGGCGCTGCGCTGGTCGATGCCGGTCGGCAGGCTGCGCATCTCGGCGACGCGGTCGGAGATCTTGTGGCCGAGCAGCATGCCGCCGCCGCCCGGCTTCGCGCCCTGGCCGACGACCACCTCGATGGCATCGGCGCGGCGCAGGTCGTCGGGGTTCATCCCGTAGCGGCTGGGCAGCAGCTGGTAGACCAGGATGTCGGAGTGGCCGCGCTCCTCGGGCGTCATCCCGCCGTCGCCGGTCGTTGTGGATGTGCCGGCCGCGCTCGCCCCCCGCCCCAGCGCCTCCTTGGCCGGCGCCGACAGGGCGCCAAAGCTCATGCCGGCGATCGTCACCGGAATCTTCAGCTCGAGCGGTTTCTTCGCAAACCGTGTGCCCAGCGTGACGTTGGTGTCGCAGCGCTCCCGGTAGCCCTCGAGCGGATAGCGGGAGACGCTGGCGCCGAGGAACAGCAGATCGTCGAAATGCGGCACCTTCCGCTTGGCGCCGAAGCCGCGGATGTCGTAGATCCCCTCCCGGGCGGCGCGCTGGATCTCGTGGATCGTGTGCCGGTCGTAGAGGGCGCTCTCTCGAAGCCCGTCCTGGAATCCCATCTAGTAGCTCCCGGCGTTGTCGACGTGGAAGGTGTAGAGCTTGCGGGCCGAGCCGTAGCGGCGGAAGTCACCCGGGTCGGCGTCCTCGACGCCGGCGGCGGCCAGCAGGCCGGCGAGCTCCTCGCGGTGCTCGTCCCCCAGCTCCTTCTCGATGCAGTCCGCGCCGAGCCCCTTGACGGCGCCCCGCACGTACAACCGGGCCTCGTAGATCGAGTCGCCCAGGGCGTCGCCCGCATCGCCCAGCACGACCAGGCGCCCGGTCTGGGCCATGAACGCGCTCATGTGGCCGACCGAGCCGCGGACGACGATGTCCCCGCCCTTGAGGGAGATGCCGCACCGCGCCGAGGCGTCGCCCTCGACGACGATCAGCCCGCCGCGGGCGGTGGCACCGGCCGCCTGGCTGGCGCTGCCGGTCACCCGGACGACGCCGCTCATGATGTTCTCGGCGAGGCCGACGCCGGCGTTGCCGTTGACGGTGATCGTCGCCTGCTTGTTCATGCCGGCGCAGTAGTACCCGGCGTGGCCCATGATCTCGACCTCGATCGGCGCGTCCACGCCGCACGCCAGCGCGTGGGCGCCCGACGGGTTGAGCACGCGCCAGTGGCGCTGCGGATCGTCGAGGCCGGTCAGGTCGTGGAGGCGCTGGTTGAGCTCGCGCAGCGGCGTCGACGCCAGGTCGACCGTCTCGATCGCCTCCGCCGCAGCGCTCACGCGGGCACCCGCTCCCACGAGTAGACGGTGGCAGGCTCCGGCTCCCAGATCCGTGCCCCGTCGGAGCCGGGCAGGGTCGCGATCGCCCGGTACTCGGAGGCCATCGCGACCCAGTCGTCGGTCTCGGCGAGCACCGCCGGCTTGCAGGCGATCGGGTCGCGCAGCACGGCGAACCCGTCGGCCGTGCCGACGGCGAAGGTGTAGAAGCCGTCGAGATCCTCCAGGCAGCCCTCGAGCGCCTGGTCGAGCGACGCTCCCTCCCGCATCCGCCACATCAGATAGCCCGCCGCCACCTCGCTGTCGTTCTCGGTGCGGAAGGCGATGCCCTCGCGCTCCAGGTCCTTGCGCACCCGGTTGTGGTTGGACAGCGAGCCGTTGTGCACGAGGCACAGGTCGAGTCCGGTCGAGAACGGGTGCGAACCGTCGGTCGTGACTCTGCTTTCGGTCGCCATTCGCGTGTGGCCGAGCGCATGGCTGCCGGTCAGATCCGACAGGCCGAACCGCTCGGCGAACTCGACCGGCAGCCCGACCTCCTTGTAGATCTCGATCACGGTGCCGGCGCTCATCACGCGCACCTCCGGGTGGGCATCCTCGACCCACTGCTCGGCCGCTTCGGCCGGCACCTCGAGCCGGAGGACGGCGTGATTGGCACGGTGCTCGATGTCGATGTCGGTGCCCAGCGCGTCGGCGGCCTCGCGGGCCAGCGCATTCCACGCGTACCCCTCGTCGGGATGCTGCAGGGTCAGCTTCGATCCACCCGGCGGCGCCGGATTGCGGTAAAAGGCAACGCCCGCCGAGTCAGGGCCGCGGTCGTTGAGCTGCACCAGCATCCGCTCCAGGTGCGCGCCCAGCTCGTCTCCGATCCGATCCGTTTTCGCGAACAGCCCCGCGATTCCGCACACGCCGTCGTCCCTTCCTAGAAGAGCGTGAGGTAGCGCTGCACCTCCCACGGCGTGACCTGCTCGTGGTAGGCGCTCCACTCCTCCTGTTTGGTCTTGACGTAGTAGTCCACGTAGTCCTCGGTGCCGGTGTTGCCCAGCGCCTTGCGGATGACGTCGTCCTCCGCGAGGTTGCGGGTCGCGTCCAGCAGGTTGGCGGGCAGCAGCTCGATGCCGCGCTCGCGCAGCTCGCCGGCCGAGAGCTCGTAGAGGTTCTCGTCGTTGTGCGGCCCGGGGTCGATCTCGTTCTCGATCCCGTCCAGCCCGGCTGCCAGGATCACGGCCATCGCCAGGTACGGGTTGCACGAGCCGTCCACCGTGCGGTCCTCGACGTGCCCGCCCGGGAGGCGCAGCATCTGCGTGCGGTTGTTCGCGCCGTGGGTGATGAAGATCGGCGACCAGGTGGCGCCGGAAGTGGGCGTGCCGGCCGTCGTCGTCAGCCGCTTGTAGCTGTTCACGGTGGGCGCCGTGACCGCGATGTAGGCCGCCGCATGGTTCTTCAGCCCGCCCGTGAAGTGGTAGCCGAGCTGCGAGAGCCCCAGCCCGTTGGCGTCCTCAGCGTCGGCGAACAGATCGGTGCTGCCGTCGGAATCCCACAGGCTCATGTGGAAATGGCCGCCGTTGCCGGTGAGGTGCGAGAACGGCTTCGGCATGAAGGTCGCCAGCATGCCCCGCTCCTGGGCCATGGCGTGCACCATGTAGCGGAAGAAGATCGCCCGATCGGCCGTGGTCAGCGCATCCGCGAACTCGAAGTTCGACTCGAACTGGCCGTTCGCATCCTCGTGGTCGTTCGCGTACGACCCCCAGCCCAGCCGGTTGACGTACGTCGAGAGCGTCGACAGGAAGTCGTACTGCCGGGTCAGCCCTTTCATGTCGTAACACGGCTGGGCCAGGTTGTCGAGCGGATCCGCCAGCTCGATCCCGCCGTCCGCCGATTCGCGCAGCAGGAAGAACTCCAGCTCCATCCCCACCTTGAAGGTGTAGCCCATCGACTTCGCCCGCTGCAGCTGGCTGCGGAGGATCGTGCGCGGGCAGTACGGCCACTCCTCACCCTCGACCGTGATGTCGCAGGCAAACCGAGCCAGCCCCGGCTTGAACGGCACCGCCGTGTACGACGCAAGGTCGGGCACCGCCATCATGTCCGGCGACGCCGGCGTCTGGCCGATCGGCCCCGCCGCAAACCCCGCGAAGCCCGCACCCTCGGACACCATATTGTCCCAGTTCGTGATCGGCACCAGCTTCGCCGACGGCTTGCCGTTCATGTCCACGAACTGCGCAAAGACGAACTCGATCCCGTCGGCGTCGGCCCGCTTCCGGGCCGCATCGGCGTCCGTTGCCATTCTCACCCTCCTTTGGTGCGGGGATCTCCCCGCGGTTTGAGAACCTACCGGAGCGCCGCCACCGACGGCGCGGGTCGACGCGAAGCCATCAGACCATGCGGGTGAAGAGATGGGCGAGCGCGGCGCCAAGGGTCACGATCAGCACGATACCGGCGGTGCCGATCACCAGCCCCACCGCCAGCAACAACGCATCGCCCGTGATGACCGCCAGGCAGACCACGACGGCGCCGAGCGCCGGCAACGTGTCGAGCCCCGAGAAGGGAGGCGCCAATCCGGCGGCGATCGCGAACGCTGCGAGCACCAGCCCGAGCAGCCGGAGCACCCATCCGCGGTCGAACAGCCCGGCCGCCCGCGGCTTCGATACGCGCTCAACGACGCGTATCCACCGGGTGATCCGGGGGATGGCTGAGTCCGTGGCCAGTGCCCCGAGACCGCGGTCGCGCCACCGCCCCGGCACCCAGACGGTCTGACGGCCGAGCACCATCTCCGCTGCCAGAATCACCGCGATCAACTCGAACACGTGGGTCACGCCGCCGGTCGGCAGCGGCAGCGCCGGCAGCAGCATCAGCAGCAGGATCGCCACGGCGAAGCTCTTCTCGGAGAAGACGTCGTTCAGTGCGCCCAGCGTCTTCGGGCGGTCGCTCCGCAGCCAATGCTCGAGCTGGTCGCTGAAGCACGGTTCCTGGGATTGGCCGGCGGCGCTCACGAGTGCCGCGCGAGACCGCGGATCACCGCGTCGGCGTCGCGATGCGGCGCACGCAGGGCGATGCCCACCAGGTCGAGCTCGGCGCCGGCGACGCCCTTGACGGCGGCCCGGTTGTCGTCGTCGCCGCCGGTCGCGAACATCTCCTGCGTGTAGACGGCGATTGGCACGCCGCGCCGCTCGGCGCGCTCGCGGCTGCGCTGCAGCTCGGCCGCGCTTGCCTGGAGCACGACGACCGGCTGCACCAGCAGCGGCAGATACGTTGACCCGTCGGCGTCCTCGTAGGGCTCGCCGATCGCCTCGCCGCCGGCCTGTACGGCGACGCCGCTGATCAGAAACGCGCACACGTTCAGCCGCTGCCAGACGGCCAGATCGTCCCGCACGACCACGGCCACCTTGGTGTCGAAATCGGTCACCGCCACTGGTGCGCGAGGATAGCCGCTGCGGCTAGCGGGTTCGCGTCAGCGTCTCGGCCGTAGCGGTCGCAGCGGAGCCGGTCCTGAGCGCCCGCTGCACGTCGGCGAGCGCCTGGCAGTCGACCGAGGCGTCGCCGCCGGGACTGCCAAGGGGACATGACACGGTACGGGTGGCGACATCGGCCCACAGAGGCTGGCCACCGGCTCCGTCAGGCTGCTGAACTGCCGTGCACCTGGTGTCGGTCGGGCAGCTCTGGGGCAGCTTCTGCCTCTTCGCCTCGACGGCGCCAATCGGGTAGCGGATCGTCCAATCGACGCTCGACGCAAGGGTGGGGGGCGGCGTCGGGTTCGCACGGGACGAACCCGCCGAACTACCGCCATCGAAGCAAGCTGGGGTGACCAGTGCGATGGCGACCATGATGGTGAGTGCCGAGTCCGTCGCATGCCGGTTCAGACCGCTGCGGGCGCGCGTCCGGTTCCGCCATCCGGAGGTCGCCCGTATGTGCCAGGGGGTCAGGATCCTTGGCACATGTGCCAAGGATCCTGACCCCCTGGCACAACTCCCTGCTCAGCGCGTTCGCTTGAGGGTGCTGAGCGCGTCGACACTTGCCTGGCCGCTGCCGCAGTAGGTGCAGAAGTCGAGCGGCACGCGAACCCGGCGTCCATGCACGTGCGCGGTAGCGCTCCCGCGCAGGCCGATCATCAGCGGACAGGCGCACACGGTGCCGGACCGGTCGCGGAGCGTTGCCCGCAGCACTGCGATCGCCCGGCAGTCGGCGGGCATGGCTGCACCGGATGCGCCGACGGGGCACGACGCCGACCGGGTCACCTCGACCACCCACAGATGCTTGCCGGCGCTGTTCGTCACGCCGGGGAGCTGGATCGGGGTGCAGCGAGACTCGGCCGGACACCGTTCGGGCAGCTTGTCCTGCTGAGCAACCCCGTATCCGATGCTGTAGCGGATCGTCCAGTCGATGGTCGGCCCCGTGCTCGATTGCGTCGACGTCGGCACGGTCGCCGAGGTCGCCGAGCCGCCTCCTTCGAAGCAGGCCGAGGCGACCAGGCCGATGACGACCACGAGGGCGAGTGTCGAGATGGTTCGCATGGCGCTTCGACCGCGTCGGCGGGCTCAGAGTTCCCGAGCGGCGGCGAGCAGCTCGTCAAGGTCTGGCACCTCATCGTCGTCGTAGATCCGTGCCAGCCGGATCACGGCGTCGCCGTCGACCAGGAAGCAGCTGCGACGCGGGACGTCGGCCAGGCCGTCCAGCACCTGCGCGACGCCGAACGCCCGGACGGCGTCGCCGTTCCAGTCACTGAGCAGCGGATAGGTCAGCGACTGCCGGGCGGCGTACGCGTTGTGCGAGTACGGGCTGTCACGGGAGATGCCGAAGATCCGCACACCGGCGGCGGCGAACTCCTCGCTCCTGTCACGCAGGAGCCGGAGCTCCGACCGTCAGGTGCCGGTCCAGTCGAACAGGTAGAAGGCCAGCAGCAGCGGACCCTCGGCGGCCAGCGCCGCCAGGCCGACCGGCTCGCTCTCCGCTCCGGCCACGACCACGTCTGGTATCGGTTCGCCGACGTCGAGCACAGCCTCAGAGCCGCTTCTTGCCGCCCGCAATCAGGCCGTGGCGGTTCATCATGGCCAGCGGAACCTGGAAGAGCGCCTCGTGCGCCAGCTCGCCGTCGTGCACGCCGCGGCCCAGTTCAATCGCCGGCCCCGACGTTGCGTACCCCTGTGCGATCACGTCCGCGAAGCTCGCGCTGACAGCCACAGTTCCTCCTCCATCGACGACGGCTGACTGATAGTACTGGGCCATGCCCGACGCGCTGATCCCGGAGGTCGTGTGCCTGCGTTGCGGGGGTCGGCTGGACGATCCGTCCTGGCCATGTCCCGTGTGCGCACGCGACGGGGTGGCGGTGAACGGCGTCACCCGGTACGCCGACCCGCCGGACGCGGCCCGGGTGCCGAACCTGCCGGTGGCCCTCCCTGCCGCGGACCCCACGCCGCTCGACCCGCTTCCCCGGGTGGGGGCGGCGATCGGCGCGGCCGACCTGCTACTCAAGGACGAGACGGGGCCGCCCACCTGGTCGTACAAGGACCGGCTGGCCCGGGTCGCCGTGGCCCACGCGCGGAGCCTGGGCGCGGAGGTGATCGTCGCATCGTCGTCGGGCAACCACGGCGCGGCGATCGCGTCGGCCGCGACGCGCGCCGGGTTGTCATCGGTGATCTTCACCCTCGCGTCGATCGCGCCACCGATGCGGGCGGCCATCGAGGGAGCGGGCGGCGTGCTGGTGCCGTACGAGCGCGCCGAGGATCGCTGGACGGTGATGCGCGCCGCCGTCGGCGAGGCCGGGTGGTATCCGGCGAGCAACTTCCACGACCCGCCGATCGGCAGCAACCCGTACGGCATCGACGGCTACAAGGAGATCGCCTGGGAGGTCGTCCGCACACTCGGCGACGCACCCGACTGGGTGGTCGTGCCGGTCGGCTACGGTGACGGCATCGCCGGGATCGTCAGAGGCTTCGCCGAAGCGGTCGCCGCCGGCCTCGCCACCCGCACGCCGGCGGCGCTTGCGGCGGTCACTTCGGATGCCCTGCCGGACGCCCTCGCGCGCGGTGCCGACCAGGCCGTCACGCACCCGGTGCGGGCGCCGCAGGCGGTCAGCATCACCGGTGGATTCGGCACCTACCAGGCGCTGGACGCCGTGCGGTCAACCGGCGGCGCCGCCCGAACGGTCGACGACGTGGCGGCGCTCGCCGCCCGCACGCTGCTCGGCGAGCGCGAGGGCCGGCTGCTCGAGCTGTCGTCGGCGGCCGCGTTCGCAGCGGCCGCCGCCGCAATCGCCGACGGCACGATCGAGCCCGGGCATCGGGTGGTCGTGATCGGCACCTCCTCCGGCCTCAAGGATCCGCTGGCCGGGCTGGACGAGACGCCGCCGGTCGCCGTGCCGCCGACGCTCGAGGCAACGCTTGCGTATGTCAAGGCGCGCCTCATGGATGCCCGGGAACACCCACCCGCGGCAGCACCACCTGGACAGACAGGAACGTCGGCCCCGCTGCCGAGCACGCCCGGAAGCGGAACGGGATCTGGGCCGCGGTGAAGGCGCCAGGCGGGTAGACCGTCAACCCGTCGGCCGTGACCGGCTTGCAGGTCGCCGGCGGGATCGACGAGACGTCGGTGATCCGAAGCTCGGCGTGCGCGGTGCCACGCGGCCCCAGCGTCACGGTCTGCGCAGGCACGGCGTGGTCGCGCTGGGCGGCGCTCCCCACCTGGTGACCGGCCAGCTCGGCCGAGACGCCCGGGAAGCCGTACAGGCTGCAGGTGTGGGCGGAGAGGTTCGTGAACTCGATCGGATAGACGGTGCTGCCCGCCTGACCCCCGCCGCCACCGACGCCCAGCCACACCTCGAGCGCGGACGTTGTGCAGCGAGGCGTCGCCACCGCCGCCGTCTGGGCCCCCGCGGTCGCCGAGACCGCCCAGGGCACACACGCAACGGCCGCAAGCGCCAGGCCGGAAAGAGCCCGTCTGGCCCTTCTCGGTGTCGCGATCAGCTTGCTCATCTCCTCACCCCTCTCAGGTCGGCGGCCCGTCGTCCGATCACGCGGGCACATGTCTGATGCTACGAGCCGGGCATCTCGGTGGGGTGGCGGCCGTGTAACGGTTCGATATCTATGACGGATACACGGGCCGCCACGTGCGGCCGCCGTCGGTGGTGGCGAGGATCGCCGGCCGCCGCCCCTCCGTCCCGCCGATGACCGCCGTCATCCAGCCGTGCGCGGCGTCGGCAAAGGCCACGCCCGTCGGAGCGAAGCCGTCGACGACGCTGCGTTCCCAGTGCGTTCCACCGTCATGCGTGCGCAGCACCGTCACCCGCTGCGGGTCACAGGCCGGGCACTCGCCGAGGAACACCGCCTTGGACGCGGAGACGGCCGCGAACGGGCCGGAGTACGAATCGAGCGGGGTGACACCCGCGAACCGCGAGTTGGATCCGACCAGCATCGGCGCGACCACCACCGGCTGCCAGCCGACGCCCCCATCGGCGCTGGTGTAGGCGGCGTAGGCCTGGCTGCCGGCGGCCCCGCCGCCCTGGAACAGCACCCAGATCGACTGCAGGTCCGGGCACTGGACGCTCGCCGTGAACCAGGTCGCCGTCGTGCCGCCGGCGTCCAGCAGGGTGCTCCATGTCGCCCCGCCGTCGGTCGACCGCAGCACCGTGGATCCCGCGCCGGCGACCAGGTCTCCACCCACCAGGCAGACCGAGTCGGCGATGTCTGTCTTGACGACGGTCCAGCTGGAGCCGCCGTCGGTGGTGGCGACCAGCGTGCCCGGAACCGGCGCCCCGACCTTGCCCGCGGGCAGTGCCACGCCCCAACCATCGTCGGGGCCGGCGAAGGCGACGCCGGTCAGGATGAGCCCGGCCGGTTCGCCGGCCGGCGACCAGGTGTTCCCGCCGTTCACGGTGCGCAGCAGCGATGCCGAGGCGACCGCCCACCCGTGGCGCTGGTCGGTGAAATCGAGCGACCGGATGTCGGCCTGCCCCGTGTACTGCTGCGTCCAGGTGGCGCCGCCATCGGCGGTCGCGATGATCGCGCCCCGTCCCGCCGCCCAGCCGTCGCGCGTGCGTGGGGAAGGCGACCGCGTCGAGGTTGTCGACCTGCGGCTGGGCCGCCGCGGGCTTGACGATCGGCGTCGTGGTGCCGTTGCTCTCGACCTGCAGGCCGGAAGACGTGCCGCAGCCGGCCGTCAGGAGTGCCGCGGCCACCGCGCTGACTGCGATGTGCCCCCTCATGCCGGTGGCAGCGCGATCGTCACGACCGCCCCTCCGGTGGGGTCGTTGGCCAGCTCGAGCTCGGCGCCCAGCACGTGGCATTGCCCAGCGGCGATCGCGAGGCCCAGGCCGATCCCGTCGCCGCGAGCCGGATCGCCCGTGGTGAATCGCTCGGCGGCGTGGGCCAGCATCGCGTCGCTGAACCCCGGGCCGTGGTCGCGCATCACGATCCGGCCATCGGACACCGAGACGTCGACGGGAGGTGCGCCGTGCCGGGCGGCGTTGTCGAGCACGTTCTCGATGACGCGCTCCAGCCGGCGGGGATCGACCAGCCTGCGGGACGCCCCGTTCGTGCTGACAGTCGTGTCCGGCGTGTCCCCGACCACGTCGGTGACGAACCCTCCCAGGTCGACCCAGCGGAGATCGGCCGTGGCCGTGCCGCTGTCCAGTCGGGCGATCTCGAGCAGATCCTCGACCAGCCGCAGCAGCCGGTCGACGCGCTCGCGGATGGCGTCGCCCACCTGGTCGTGATCGAGCAGGCTGGAGGCCGTCTTCAGCCCGGTCAGCGGAGTGCGCAGGTCGTGGGCGACGTCCGCCACGAACCGCCGCTCGCGCTCGATCCGCAGGCGCATCGCCTCGGCCATCCGGTCGATCGCGGCGCCGAGCTTCGCGACCTCGTCGTGGCCGGTGGCGTTGATCCGCGCGTCCAGCTCGCCGGCGGTCACCCGCTCGGCGATCGACGCGGCCCGCCGTAGCCGCAGCGACAGGCCGCCGGCCAGCAGCAGGCCGAGCAGCGCCCCGCCGACTGCCGCTGCCACGGCGACCTCGATCACCGTCTGCCGCAGGTCGCTCAGCTCCTGGCGCTGCGGGGCGTACGAGTCGCGTACGTAGATCTCGTCCTGTCCGTCGGGCGTGCGCCGGCCCGCCCACACCGCCGGCTGGCCGCTCCAGCTGCCGCTGTAGGAGGCAACCTGTCCCCTGCGAACGGCGGCCCGCAGCGGCGCCGGCACGGATGGGTCACTGGCCGGCAGCGCCGAGCGGGGCAACGACGGCTTGGTCAGCGGGTAGATCAGCGCCGCCGCCTGCACCTGCGCGACCGCGGCCGCGCGGGCACGGGAGAGCAGATCCTCGGCGGTCAGCTCGTAGACCACTATGCCGACGGCCGCCGCCACCGTCGCCGCCAGCAGCGCGAACGCGAGCGCCAGCCGCCAGCGCAGCGAGCTCATCCCTTGACCAGCTTGTAGCCCGCCCCGCGAACGGTCTCGATCATGTCCGCGCCGATCTTCGCCCGCAGCCGCCGCACGTGCATGTCCACCAGCCGCGTGTCGCCTGCCCAGACATAACCCCAAACCTCCTCGAGCAGGCGCTCGCGGCTGCAGACCACGCCGCTGTGCTCGGCCAGTTCGAGCAGCAGCCGGTACTCGGTGGGCGTCAGGCTGACCGGATCTCCGGCGACGTGCACCTCCATGCCGGCGCGGTCGATCACCAGCTCACGGACGTGCAGGACCGGCGATGCGTCGTGGCGGGCGACCCGGCGCAGCACCGCCCGTAGCCGCGCGGCGAGGATCGACGGCTCGAACGGCTTGGTGACGTAGTCGTCCGCGCCCGCCTCCAGGCCCAGCACGACGTCGATCGGATCGGTTCGGGCGGTCAGCATCACGATCGGCACGACGCTTGCCTCGCGGATCGTGCGGCACACGCTGACCCCGTCCACACCCGGCAGCATCACGTCGAGCAGGACGAGATCGGGCGGCTGCGAACGGAACGTCGAGAGGCCCGCGACGCCGTCGTCGGCCGTGTCGACCGCGAAACCGTCGCGCTGCAGCGCCAGCTGCGTCATCTCGCGGATCGTCGGGTCGTCCTCGACCAGCAGGATCCGCGGCCGCGCGCTGCTCTCCACGAATCCAGCGTACAGCGCGGACCGGACTCCGGAAGTCCCCGCGCGAGGTCGTTACACGACCGATACTTGGGTCGGCGCGCGGGCTACGCCGCCCGGGGAGCCTCCCTGGTTCAGTCGAGAACGAAGGTGACTTCGAGGTGAACCCGGTATCCCGTGACCCGGCCGTCCGACACCACGACCTTCTGCTCCTTGACCCAGGCGCCTTCGATGTTCCGAAGCGTCTCCCCCGCCTTCGCGATCACGTCATTGATCGCGGCTTCGAATCCGTCACTGGACGTTCCGGACAGCTCAATCGTCTTGGCAACGCTCACGATGTGCTCCTTTCGACGGCCGCGCGCAGGTTGGCGCCCGGCCCAGGTGATGCGGGTACCCGCGATCGGTACACCTCAACCGCCGGGGCCGGGTCAGCCGGCGATGAGCGGTCTACTCGATCGGGATCTCGAACCGGGCGATGATGCCGGGATCGCCTCCCTTCGCGAGCTGGTCGGGTTCGGGGTCGCGAGTCGCGACCCAGGCGTAGCCGTCTTCGGGGTAGGCGACAACGTCGGGGAAGCTCCCGGCGCTGATTGCGAGAAGCTCGACCGGTTCGTCCGTCGGATTGCTGAACGTGTGCAGCCCGGCCCGGCCTTCCGGGCAGAATACGACGTCGCCGGGGGCCAGCGGCTCCTCGCCGTCCGGGTTTCGAAACAGCGGACGGCCGCGGAGCACGAAGAACATCTCCTCTGCGCCGAAATGCATGTGCATGCTGCTCTCTGGCGTGCCAGGGGGCAGTTCGTACAGCGTCGCCCCCATCCGGGCGCCGTCCGGCCGCCAGAACACCCGCTGCCGGGCTCCCGTCTCGTCGTCGTCGCCGTCCCATGGGCCGGAGAACAGGTTCTCGCGTGTCATCGTGATCCTCCGAGTTCGCGGTTGCGCGCAGCGACGAAGGCCGGCCACTCCAGCCTCGACACGCTGCCAGGGAGCGCGGCATCAGCCGCGCCGAACCGCTACCTCGCCGCCGGATCCATCCGCGAATCGTATCGCTGTCGAAGTGCCGGGTTACGCTGCCTCCACGAGAGCAAAGGAGACCGGATGACCGACTACGTGGTGAAACCGCTCGATGCGAGCACCTGGGACGCCTTCTCGCGGCTTGTCGAGCGGCACAACGGAGTATTCGGCGGCTGTTGGTGCACCTGGTTTCACACGTTCCATGCCGAGAAGACCTTCACTGCCGAGGGCAACCGCGCCCTCAAGCAGCGACTGGTCGCGGAGCGTCGCGCACACGCTGCGCTGGTGTTCGACGGTGATGAGGCGGTGGCGTGGTGCCAGTACGGCACACCGGAGGAACTGCCGAACATCCACCACCGCAAGGAGTACGAGGCCGCCCTCGACACGCCGCCCGACTACCGGATCACGTGCATCTTCGTCGACAAGAAGTACCGGCGCAAAGGACTCACGGCGACCGCCCTTGGCGGTGCCGTCGATCTGATCGCACAGTCCGGAGGCGGAGTCGTGGAGGGGTACCCGCACGACACCGACGGCAAGAAGGTGTCCGTCCTCTACAACAGCACGCGGTCGCTGTACGAGCGGGCCGGCTTCAGCTACCTCCGCCCGAAGGGCAAGCGGAACTGCGTGATGCGCAGGGTTGTACCGTGAGACCGCCGAAAGCTCGCCTGCTGATGGCTCACTCGAGGGCGCTGATCCCAATCAGGCCAGATAGGCGCTGCAGGCCGCGTGCCGTTCGCGTCTTGATCGTGCCCAGCGGCGCGCCGATGCGACACGCCACCTCGCTCTGAGACAGCCCGCCGAAGTACGCGAGCACGAGCGGCTCCCGCTGGAGCTTTGGAAGCTCATTCAGCGCTCGGCGCACCTCCAGGGCGACGGCGAACCGTTCGGCCGTTTCACGACCGTCGGGTCCGCACAGCTCGCCGGCCGTGTCGAGGTTGAGGATCACCGGCTTCTGCGTGCGCACGAGGTCGATGGCGCGGCGACGCAGGATCGTGAGCAGCCATGCCTGGAGCGGTCGGCTCGGGTCGTATCGGTCTCGTTTGCGCCAGGCTTCGATCATCACCGTTTGCACCACGTCCTCCGCATCGTTTGGCCCCACGATGCGGCGAGCGTGTGCAAGTAGGAGTGGCCCAAATCGACGCTGACACTCCTCGAGCGCCCGCTCGTCGCCGGCCGCGAATCGCGCGCGGATGACGTCAAGTTCCAGAGCGCTTGGCGGAGGCGGCAGCGGTGGCATCAGGGTCAACGCCCGCCTCGTGCGAGAGCGAGTCACAGCGCGCACGTCGCCTCCTCTTGGTCGGGCGGGTGTCTGCGGACGGTCACGCCCGCAGACACCCGCGGTGCATTGCTTACCCCGCGACGTGCGCGTTGACGTATGCCGTACCCAGCTTGATGCCGGGGGCGAAGAACGACACGCCCAGCGCGCTGTTGAGTGCGCCCGCGGCGGTCGAGTTGAGGTAGGCGCCGACGTTGCCGACCCGAACGTAGGGCAACG
The DNA here is from genome assembly GCA_963720885.1 of uncultured Actinomycetes bacterium. Lineage (GTDB taxonomy): Bacteria > Actinomycetota > Thermoleophilia > Gaiellales > JAICJC01 > DATLLN01. The sequence continues at coordinate 1,343,304 of CAVRGW010000005.1, forward strand.
GCTTGGAGACCGTTGCATTGGCCAGGTTGAGGCGCAGGATCGACACTCGGACCTTCGGATCGCCGTTGACGATGGCGGTCAAACGCGGATGTGCGTCGATGACGATCCGGAAGTTCGTCAGCGACAGCTTCTTGCCGTTGGCGAGGTTGACGAACTTGAGGCCGCCGGTGTGGTTGATGTAGCCGGCCAGCGTGGCCGCGTCGACCCGGCCACTCGGGATCGGGAAGCCGTAGCCAACTGACGGGCCCTGCGGCGTCCACTTCACGTCGACGTAGGTGCCGTAGGTGGGAAGTGGCACGATCTTGTTGGCCAGCAGCACCTTCGTCGTGGCCGGATCCGTCCACAACGTGGTGCGAACACCGTTCAGCTGCACCGTCGGCGCGGCAGCGGCGCTGGCCGTGCCGGCCACCATGGTCGCAGCCAGTACCAGGAACGGCACCAGCCATCGGAACTTGCGAGTCATCGGGAACCCCCTTAGACGTACCTTGGACAAACACTTGACCCGAACGAGGCAGGACTGTACAGGGCTATCTCTATTCTGTCAAATGTCTGTATAAGGTGTGTATACTCCGTGGTTGATGGAGACGACCCCCCTTCCCGAGCAGGCTCCTCGCGTTCGCATCGGCGAGCTCAGCAACCGCGTCGGAGAGTCGCCCTCACTGCTGCGCGCATGGGAACGTCGCTACGGATTGCTCCGCCCGCAGCGGAGCGCCGGGGGCTTTCGGCTGTATGGGGCGGAGGACGAGCGTCGAGTGAGGGCGATGCAGGAGCTGCTCGCGGCCGGCGTGTCAGCTCGGCAGGCGGCCGAGTCGGTGCTCTCCACACCGGCCGACGTCGTGCCTGGGGCTCCGATCACAGCCTCCAGCCCGGCGGGCGGCGAGATCGACCAGATGCGCTCGCATCTCGCCCAGACGCTGGGGCAGTTCGACGAGGTGGGCGCGAACGCCGTGCTCGATCGGCTGCTCGCGAACTGGGGTGTCGCCACCGTGATCTCCGAGGTGATCGTCCCCTATCTCGTTGACCTCGGCGAGCGATGGGCGGACGGGAGCGCGACCATCGCCGAGGAGCATTTTGCAACCGGTGTGATCCGCGGCCGGCTGTTGGGACTCGCCCGCGGCTGGGACGGTGGGAGCGGTCCGCGCGCCCTCTTGGCATGCCCGAGCGGCGAGCTTCACGACCTCGGTCTGATCTGCTTTGGGATCGTCCTGCGCAGTCACGGCTGGCGCATCACCTACCTGGGCGCCGATACCCCGCAGTCGACCCTGATCGACGCCGCAGCCCAGCTCACACCCACCCTCATCGTGCTGGCGGCGACGAGACCGTCGCGTCTACGAGGGCTTGCCGGCGAGGCTCGAACCGCAACCGCGCCGATCGCCATCGCAGGCAGAGGAGCAACGCGACGGCTCGCCGACGAGCTCGGCGCCACACTCCTCGACGTCGATCCCGTCACCGCCGCCGCCCGTGTCGCGGCGAACGTGCGGTGAGCTCATCCCGCCGCGCTCATCCCGCCCGCCACCTCGAGAACCGCGCGGGCGAACTCGTCGGGAGCCTCCTGGGGGAGGTTGTGCCCGATCCCGCCCTCGATCGTTCGGTGTTCGTACGGACCCGAGAACTTGGCGGCGTACGCGCCCGGCTCTGGATGAGGAGCGCCGTTGGCGTCACCCTCTAGCGTGATCGTGGGAACGGCGATGGCGGGCGCCTCGGCGAGCCGCCGCTCGATGTCCGAATACTCGGCTTCACCCTCGGCCAGACCCAGCCGCCAGCGGTAGTTGTGGATCACGATCGGAACGTGGTCCGGGTTGTCGAAGGACGCCGCGCTGCGATCGAACGTGGCGTCGTCGAAGTCCCAGCGCGGGGAGGCGGTTCGCCAGATCAGCCTGGCGAACTCTCGGCGATTGCTCTCATAGCCGGCCCGGCCGCGCTCGGTGGCGAAGTAGTACTGGTACCACCACTGCAGCTCGGCCTCCGGTGGCAACGGCAGACTGCCCGCCGCCTGGCTGCCGATCAGGTAGCCGCTCACGGAGACCAGGCCGCGGCAGCGATCCGGCCAGAGCGCGGCCATGACGTCGGCCGTGCGCGCTCCCCAGTCGAAGCCGGCCACAATCGTGCGGTCGATCGCCAGAGCATCCATCAGCGCCATCGCATCGACCGCGAGCGCAGCCTGCTCTCCATTGCGCAGCGCCGCATCGGATTGGAACCGCGTCGTGCCGTAGCCTCGTAGGTACGGCACGATCACCCGATGGCCGTGCGCGGCCAGGATCGGTGTGACCTCAGCGAAGCTGTGGATGTCGTACGGCCAGCCGTGAAGCAGCAGCACGGCGGGACCATCGGCCGGGCCGGCGTCGACGTAGCCGACGTCGAGCACACCGGCCTCGATCTGCCGTACCGATCCGAAGGCGTTCGTCTCTGAGCTGGACGGTGATGATGAGGTGTCGACGGACATATCAGGCTCCCGCAGTTCCTACCGGCGCGCGGGCGGAGCTCACCGCCTCGAGGATCACCTGAGCCACAACATCAGGCTGCGAGATCATAATGACGTGCGACCCCTCCACCTCGGTGATCGTGGCGTTCGCTCGCTCGGCCATCGAGCGGACGAGGTCGGCGCCGGCCGCCTTGTCGCCGGTGGCGACGACGGCCCAGGACGGCACGTGCCTCCAGGCCGGCGGGCCGTTCGACTCGCTGAACCCGAGCTCCGAGACCGGTCGCTGGGTGGCCGCGATCAGCGCGGCCTGCTGGTCGGTGAGATCGCCGGCGAAGGCATCTCGGACTTTGGCCGGATCGATGAAGAACTCCGTCGCCGACCCGCCATCGTCCGTCGGGTAGTGCCGTGGGACGAGGGCGGTGCCCAGCACGCTGTCCTTCGACTGCGCACCTGCCTCGCCCAGATTCTCACCCTCGTCCGGAGCAAAGGCGGCAACGAAGACAAGGCCAACGACGTTGTCGTTGCCTGTCGCGGCGTTGCTGATCACCGCGCCTCCATACGAGTGGCCGACCGCGATGATCGGGCCTGGCGTCTGCTCGAGAACGGACGCGAGATACGAGGAGTCGGCCGAGATGCCGCGGAGTGGGTTCGCGACTGCGATGGCCGGCACGCCGCGCGACTGCAGCCGTTCGATGACACCGTTCCAGCCCGAGCCGTCGGCGAAGGCGCCATGCACGAGCACGACGGTGACGTCGTCACGGGTGTGCGTTTCGTCGCTCATGAGTGTCCCCTCTCGATGTTTGTCTCCCGAGCCGGGATTCGTCGACAGCCTCGTGTGGGAACTCGCCCATGGGTCGCCCTGTCGGCGCCGAGTCGGACCCCAGGCTGCCGCGTCCTGACCCGCTCCCGCGACAGTAGCCCGACCGCCCCGCCCAAGCAACGATCATCACCAGATCTCAACCAGAACCGCAGTTGCGCTCGCGACAGGAGCGATGCTCACTGCCGCCCGTGATCGTCTACGTGGAGCCAATCCGAGTGTCGAGATCGCGTCGAGCTCTGGTCGTGGTATGGGTGTCACGCGTGGTCTGGGCGCTGGACTTCGGTGTGGATGGCTCCCTGGGCTGCACCGGACCCCGCCTGTCCGCCGCCAGGCCCGCGCAGTGCGAACGCGGCCGCAACCGCAAGCACGGCACCAGCCAGTGGGCCAGCGATGTACACCCAGTAGCTCGTGAAGTCTCCCGCGATCAGGTCGGGACCGAAGGTGCGGGCCGGGTTCATCGATGCGCCGGAGATGGGGCTCCCCCACAACCCGGCGAGGATGATGTAGGCGCCCACACCCAGCGCGCCGATCACGCCGAGATTCTGGGCGCCAGACGCGGTCCCCAGGATCACACTCACGAGGCCGAAGGTCAGGACGGCTTCCATCAGCAAGGCGTCCGTCGTTGTGTACCCGTGCGCCGGATAGTTTGACCCGAACTTGGCTGAGGCGTTGATCACACTTTGAGCGAACCATGCCGCGAGCGTCGCGCCAACCAGCTGGGCGATGATGTAGCCGGGAACGCGCCGCACAGGGAAGTCGCGGCGAAGCCAAAACGCGATACTCACCGCCGGGTTCAGGTGGGCACCCGACACCTTGCCCATGAACAGGATCACTCCCAGCACCATCAGACCCGGAGCAGACACTGCCGCGGTGCGAGAGATCGTGTCGGGGAAGGCCTCGCCCATCACCCCGCCGCCACACGCCACCAATACGAGGAAGAACGTTCCCAAGAGCTCCGAGAACAGCCGTCGCCACTCCTGCGACGGATCCTGGAAGTCCTGCATCGGCTTGATCACGTCGAGCTCGAACATCGATTCCATGCGCGAGATCGTGCTCGACGACTGCTCCGACGGTTCAGTCATGGCTGCCTTTCGGTTTGGCCGCACGGGCAAGCGGCTCATGGTTGCGGTGCGGCTCTAGCATTTGACACTGGCTAAACGCTGTGACGGCGCGGTCGCCTCCGATTAGAGACCCAACCGCGCCTCCACCCGCCCGCCGTCGACCGCCTGTTGGAGCGTGTGGTAGTCGCGTTCGTTCTGGTCGGCGTAGACCTCGGAGAAGTCGACGATTGCGCGGTCGAACACATCGCTACTCCCGAGATACGAGGCGATCGCGATCCGATCTCCAGAGCGGGCGTGGGCGCGGGCCAGCGTCCAACCGCAGGCCCGGCCGTAGAGCGCCATGCCTTCCGGCAGCGCTCCTTCTGTCTCGAAGGAGCCTTTCCAGTCCTTCAGCTGGCGTCCGTAGAAGTCGCGCTCTTGACCGTCGATGCCGCGGTCGACGTGAAGCCAACCCAGGAAGATGTCGCTCGATGCCTGCATCAGATGCTGGCCGGCCACGACTCGCTGCCCGTGATTGTCGAACTCGCTCTTGGCGGTGAACTCCTCGAGCACCGAGGCTTGCGCCTCCTTGAACTGCAAGAACAGCGGGTCTTGTCCGTCTCGGCCCAGCATCAGGACGATCCAGGCGCGAGTGCCGACGCTGCCGACGCCGACCACCTTGCGAGCGATGTCAACCATTCGGAACTCCTCCAAAAGGATTCGCCGATCGGTTTGGAGCGACTGGCGATAGCCACGCAAGAGCGCATGCAGCGCCTTTCCCAGCTGCTCTCCCTCGTGGCCGGGCGCGAGGTCGGTGACCCGTTCGATCAACGGTGGGTCAGACACGATCCGCGGCTCGCCGTCAACCATCTCGGTGAGCTTGGAGAAAGCCGTCATGCTGTCGCGCGTGCGAGCTTTCGCCAACGTCTGCTCGAGTCGCTTGCTCATCCTCTTCTTCATCTGGCTCTGCAGCTCCGCCGCCAGCTCGTCGATCTCCAGCCGCGAATACCACACGTCCAACACCCGCATCCCGGCGAACTTGCGCATCGCCTCGCGATATCCCGCGACGGTCTCTCGCACGATCGTACGGCGCTCCTTCTGCGAGTAGCCGTTCTCGCGGCCGGCCACCTCGAGGCTGACAGCCAACCGCTTCACGTCCCACTCCCACGGCCCTGGAAGCGTCTCATCGAAGTCGTTGAGATCAAACACCAGCCGCCGATCCGGCGACGCGAACACCCCGAAGTTCGACAGATGCGCATCGCCGCACAGCTGGGCTCGCAACCCCGAATGCGGAGTCGCGGCCAGATCCGACGCCATCAGCAACGCTGCGCCCCGATAGAACGTGAACGGTGACACCAGCATCCGCCCGTACCGGATCGGCACAAGCTCTGGCACCCGTGACGCCGCCTGCGACTGCAACAACTCCACTGGATCCGGCCTGTGCGTGGCCGGCGTGTACTCGGCGTGACTGGAGCGCGGCACCTCGCGCCGCGCTGCGCGTCCCCGCGCCGCCCGCTCCGCCACGCTCAGGTGCGGCACCTCCAACGCCTCCGGCGCCGAGCGCGCTCCCTTCGCAACAACCCCCACAGGGTCGCTCGGCCTCGTCTCAGGTTCTGTCGTGCTCATTCTGTGTCTCCTCGGTAACTGAATCCGCCAAACCGGGCGCGGCAGGTCGCGCAGGTGATCATCCGCCTCCGCCTTCGTGCTCGGCGCGGGCGCCTGAGCTTTCGGCGACCGCGTCGAGCACTCGGTTGAGGGTGTGTTTCGATAAGAGCGAGATGACCCAACCGGTGCCCGGCACGATCGGACTGAACCGTGCCCTCCAGGTCATGAGCGTACCGTTTTCGGGCGACCCTTCGAGCGTCACTCCGCTCGTGTAGTCGCGTACCGGAGCGCCCTTGGTCATGCGATACCGGATCACGTGGCCCGGGCCGACGTCGGTGATCTCCTCGTGGACCGTCGCCAGCCCGACCTTCACGACCCGCACCAGTCCGGTGCCGTCGGCCGCTCCCGGCCGCTCCACGCGCACGTCCACCCCGCGGCCCGGCGAAGCGCCGGGATCGCCGATGATCTGCCAGACGCGGTCGACCGGGGCGGCCAGCGACCGCGTGATCGTGAAATGGTTCACGTGGGGCTCCCCGCTGCTAGGCGCTCAGTCCGTGCGCGACGGCGTGGATGCTCTCGTGCTCGTGCAACGCCCTTCTCGTTGTCGTGTGTGCCGGGCTTCAGGTCGAAGACGACCTTCTTGACCGTTCCCGTGAACGGGTAGGGCGCCTTGTCCTCGTAGGCCAGGTCGACGACGAGGCCGTTGTCACGGCTCACGTCCATGCCGGCGTACGAGGTGAGCATCATCGGCGCGGTCTTCTCGACGCGGCCCTCGCCGATCTGCTCGCCGTCCGCCCAGAGCGTGACGTTGCCGCCACTGCCAGGCTTCTGCTCGTCGGCCTCGAACAGCATCTTCACCGTGACCTCGCCGGCCGCAAGCGGCTTGGTCGAGGTTTGCCGGTAGCTCTCGATTCCCAGGAACGAGTAGGTGTGGTTGAGCTTGCCTTGCTCGTCCACCCAGAGCCCGAAGCCGCCGATGAAATCGGCGTTGGCGAGGATCACGCCCTCGGCGCCGCCCTCGGGGATCACGAGCTCCGCCTCGATCGCGTACGAGCGCCCCGCGACGCGGGGAACGAGTCCCTTCTGGACGTTCTGGACGTCGCCCGCGAACGTGTACCGGGTGACGGTCGGCAGCGGCGGCAGGATGCCGAAGAAGACGCAGATGGAGCCGAGCAGCGGCAGCACGCGGTTGCGCTCCGCCTCCTGCCAGAAGAGCTCCTTCAGCTCGGCGAGCTTCTCCGGGCTGCTCGGCCGCCAGGTCCTTTGCCTGGGTGAAGTCGTCCGGCAAGTAGTACAGCTCCCAGGTGTCCTGCTCGGGGTCCCACTTGCCGGGGGCGAACCTCGCCAGCGCGGCCGGCGAGAACTCCCACGGCGCCTTGTCGAGGCGGGCGCACGCCCACCAGCCGTCCTTGTAGATCGCCCGCGAGCCGATCACCTCGAAGTACTGCACCGTGTGCCGCTCCTCGGCCTTTGCGTCGTCGAACGTGTACAGGAAGCTCGTGCCGTCCATCGGCTCCTGCTCGATCCCGTCGACCACCTTCGGCTCCGGGATGCCGGCCGCTTCGAGGATCGTCGGCCCGATGTCGATGCAGTGCGTGAACTGCGAGCGCAGGTCGCCACCGGCCTTGATCCTGTCGGGCCAGGCGACCACCATCGGGATTGCGGGTGCCGCCCAGGTGGCTGGCCATCTGCTTGCCCCACTGGAACGGCGTGTTCCCGGCCCATGCCCATGCCGCAGCGATGTGCGGCGCCGTGTGGTCGTTGCCCCAGGCTTCGATGCCGCCGTACTTGTCGATCAGCTCGAGCTGCTGCTTCGGCTCGATGTCGACGCCGTTCAGGAACGTCATCTCGTTGAACGAGCCCGTCGTCGTCCCCTCCAGGCTGGCGCCGTTGTCACCCCAGATATAGAAGATCAGCGTGTTGTCGAGGTCGCCCATCTCCTCGACCTCGTCAAGGAGCCGGCCGACGTTCCAGTCGGCGTTGTCCATGAAGCCCGCGTAGACCTCCATCTGCCGGGTATAGAGCTTCTTCGATGCGTCGTCGAGCGAGTCCCAGGCTTCGAACAGGTCGGGGCGCTCCGTCAGCACCGCGTCCTGAGGGATCACGCCGAGCTTCTTCTGCCGCTCGAAGACCTCCTCGCGCAGCTTGTCCCAGCCCTGGTCGAACTTCCCCTTGTACTTGTCGGCCCACTCCGTCGCCACGTGGTGCGGCGCGTGGGCGCAGCCGGTCGAGTAGTAGAGGAACCACGGCTTCTCAGGATCCTGCGCGCGCACGGCGTGCAGCCACTCGACGGACTTGTCGGTCAGGTCGTCCGGGAAGTAGTACGGCTTGTCGTCCGTGCCCTCGGGCACGCCGATCGTCGTGTTGTCCTGCGAGATCATCGGATCCCACTGGCCGGCAGCGCCGCTCAGGAAGCCCCAGAAATGGTTGAAGCCCCAGTTCTGCGGCCAGTGCTCGAACGGGCCCGCCGGGCCCTGCTCGCGGTCCGGCGTCATGTGCCACTTGCCGAACCCGCCGGTCACGTACCCGTTCTCCTTGAGGATGCGCGGAACGGCGCGCGCAACTCTTCGGCACCGCGCCCGTGTAGCCGGGGAACGGGCCGGGGAACTCCGCGACCGACCCCATGCCGACGCGATGCTGGTTGCGCCCGGTGAGCATCGCCGCCCTGGTCGGCGAGCACAGCGCGACCACGTGGAAGCGGTTGTAGGTGAGACCCATCTCTCCGACGCGGGTCAGGTTCGGCGTGGCGACCGGGCCCCCGAACGTGTCGGGCTGCCCGAAACCGGCGTCGTCGATCAGGATGAGCAGGACGTTCGGTGCGTCCTGCGGCGCCTTCGGGCCGGGAATGATCGTCCAGTCGGCAACCGACTGGTCGATCGTCCGACCGATCGTCCCGCCGAAGTTCCGGTCCGGGATCGGCAGCACCGTGCGGTCGGGCACGAACTTGCCCATCGCCTCCGCCAGCCCGTCCTTGAGCGCCTTCAGCCCCTCCTTGTCCGACTGGACGACCGACTTCGCCAGCGCGCCCGGAAGCGCCTGCTCCACGGCGAGCCGCTGCGAATCGTCGAACGCTGCGATGATCCCGGCCGTCCCGGGCGGCAGGTTCTCGCCGATCTTGTCGTGCATCTCCGTCTCGAGCCGCTTGTCGACGAACTTCCCAACGAGGCCGCCCGCGGCCGCGCCGGCGGCTGTGACCGCGAGCAGCGGCGGCGCCGCCAGTCCGACCAGCACCCCGACTCCGCCGCCCCACTCGACGCCCTTGCGACCGCGATGGTCGGCCGTCTGCGCCACCGTCACCTTGCCGTCCTCTGCGTGCGTGATCAGGATCGCGGCCTCCATCTCGACCTTCTTGTCCTCGACGAGCTTCGCGAGCGCGTCGAAGTCCTTCATCGCCTCATCGATATTCGGATAGCCGCCCACGAGGACGTCCGTCGTTGTCTCAGCCATCACTGAACTCCTTCCGGTCGCATTCCAAGCGTCCTTGGCCCTCACGTTTGATCTGGGCGGTTGGCCTCGGTGAACAGAGCGGTCCGCAGTTGCGGCAAGCCGTAACCCGCCCTATCCTCGCAATGCGGCGTCCACTGCGAATCGGCAAAATCCCCTACCCCCACCTTGCGGGAAACCACGGAGGGGCAGCGCCGGTACCTGGAAACGCTCCACTTCGCCGCTCGCGCCATCACACGATCGACGCGGAAGCTCTCGCACCGGTCTGCCATGGCGCCGCTCCTCCAGCCGCCAACGATTGAAGACCGGGCTCTGAGGCCAGGCAGCGGCAGGTCTGAGCCACGCGCGCCACTTTCCGCATGACCAGGCAGCCTTCCGAGGCATGGAGCTAAGCGGATTCGAACCGCTGGCCTCCTGGGTGCGATGGAAGTCTGGGCACCTGCGCGGATCTGGTCAGAACCACTCTGAGGGCGCTTGGTTGCGGTGTTTTCGGGCCTTGTCGGGTACCTCGCGGAGTCGTCGTCTGGGGTCGGTTTCGAGCCGTTTGGACGCGGATTGGACGCGGCCTCAGACCTGGGCGGCCGAATATGGCGAGTGGTGGTGGCGTGGCTGGGCGGCCTCAAAGGGCCACTCGAACTGGCGTAAACTCCGCCCGTCCGCGTCCGAGCAGCGACCCGAAACCGCTGAATCATCGGGTCGTGATCGCCATCCCGGGCGACGACGAGGGTGTCTCCGAAGCGGGCTTGGCGACCGTTGCTGCGAGCGGTCGTGCAGATCGCCGATCAGCTGGATAGGAACTTTCCGCCACGGCCGGCCGAATGTTGAGGGTGACCGCCTAGTGGCCGAGATGAACTGCCACCACAGTCACCGCGTATCATCCGGCTGGATTTCCGCGAGACGCGGCGCCCGGGGTTCCGAGCAGCTGGGCGATCGGCCCGGCGGTTTGTTTGACGTCGAGTCTGGGGTCGACCAGGCGGTGGAACAGAAGTCCGTCGAGCGCCGCCGCAAGGAGAACGGCCGTCGCTTCGATGTTCAGCGCTGGGTCGATCTCGTGGTTGGCACTGTGCGGTCTTGAGGCGCTCGAGGATGATTGCCCGGAACCGCCGGGATGCTTGCTTCGTCCAGCGCCGAAATGCTTGGTCTCGTGTTGCCTTGACCATCGCCTCGGCGAGGATCGTTGCGCCGGGGGTTCGCTGTGCCTTCTGCTCGATCCATTCGAGCATGGCTGTGATTCCTTCCTGCACCGTCGCGGCCGAAACGAAGACGTCGATCGACGGTCCCAGTTCCTGGAGCAGGGCGTACTCGGCGGCCTCCATGGTCAGCGCTGCCATCGATCCGAAGTGGTAGTGCACGAGTGCCGGGTTCACACCCGCACGCTCCGCGATTGCACGTGTGCGGACGCGATCGATCCCGGTCTCTGCCATCAGCTCGACCGTCGCTTTCAGAATCCGCTCCCGGGTCGAGTCCTCGGCCGCCGGCGGCCTCTCGGCTCGGTCTAGCTTGTTTGGTCATTTGCCCAACGGTAGTCGGCCGGCCAGGCAGCGTCAACCCTTGGACGTCATGCGTCGCACTCGCTTGACAAGGTCAGGATCTTGGGCATATGGTTTGGGCAAATGACCAAGGTGGTCTCTGGATCGGAGAACCGAGGAGAGACATGAGTGAGGACATCATCCGGATCGAGGGCCTGGTCAAGCGGTTCGGGAGCTTCCGGGCGCTGGATGGCCTCGATCTCGTCGTGGCCCCCGGCGAGGTGCACGGGTTTCTCGGGCCAAACGGCGCAGGGAAGTCCACCACCATCCGGATCCTGCTCGGACTGATGCGCCGGGACGGTGGCAGGATCACGCTCTACGACCGCGACCCATGGAGCGATGGCACCAGTCTGCGGAGCGACCTGGCCTATGTGCCCGGTGATGTGTCGCTGTGGGCGGGTCTCACCGGAGGGCAGTGCATGGACGTCCTGGCCGGGGTTCACGGTGGGATGGATCCCAAGCGGCGGGCCGAACTGATCGAGCGTTTCGACCTTGATCCGACCAAACGGGCGCGCGACTACTCGAAGGGCAACCGTCAGAAGGTGGCGCTGGTGGCGGCGCTCGCGAGCGACGTGGGACTGCTCGTCCTCGACGAGCCGACCTCAGGGCTCGATCCCCTGATGGAGCAGGTGTTCCAGGGCGTGATCAGAGAGCGTTGCCGGCAGGGCGTGACAGTGTCTGCTGTCTAGCCACATCCTCTCAGAGGTGGAGGCGCTCGCCGATCGGGTCAGCATCATCCGGCGCGGCAAGACGGTGACCTCGGGGACACTCGCCGACCTGCGCCGGCACACCCGGACGAGCGTCCACGCGCTGACCGCATCCGCCGCCGAATCGCTTGATGCGATCGCCGGGTTGGAGAACCTCACCACCGGTGAAGTCGAGGGAGGCATCGAGACGCGGTTCACCGTCGGGCCCGACGAGCTCGACCAGGCGATCGGACTGATCCACGCCGCCGGCATCCGCAGCCTCACCGTCGAGCCACCGAGCCTGGACGAGCTGTTCCTGCGCAACTACAGCGACGACGAGACCGTCGCGGTGGAAGCATGACGGGCACCGGAACCATGCTGGCGGACTTGTGGCGCATGCAACGCCGACGCCTCATGGTATGGGTGCTCGCCGCCGTCGGCACCCTCGCTGTCACCGCGATCGCCATCGCTCACCTGTACGACACACCCGAGAAGATCGCGTCATACGGGACCGCCCTGGTCAGTGACGCCCTGATCGCGATCAACGGCCACGTGGAGGGCATCGACACGCTTGGCGGCATCATCCAGGACGAGTTTGGTTTTATCGCCTCGTTCCTGATGCCGCTCATGGGGATCGCCCTGGTCGCGGGAATGACTCGCGGCGAGGAGGAGTCCGGTCGCCTCGAAATGCTGCTGGCGGGACGGGTTGACCGGCGAGCCCCGGTTGTGAGTGCGCTGGTGCTCGTGGTCGCCGCCGTGGTGACGATGGATGTCGGCTTCGTGCTCTCCCTGCTCGCCGCCGGGATCGAGCTCGGCCCGGCAGTGCTCTACGCCCTGGCCCTCGGCATGGTGACCGTCGTCTTCGCTGCACTCGCTGCCGTCTGCGCCCAGATCGTCCTCCATACCAGAGGCGTCTATGCCCTGGGATTCGCCGCCATCGCGCTCTCCTACATCCTGCGTGGCATCGGCGACGTCAACGACACCTTCTGGGTATGGCTTTCGCCGCTCGGCTGGCTCGAGAAGACCGCTCCGTTCGCAGATGATCCCCGCTGGTGGGTCCTGCTCATCCCCGCCGTTGTCGCGACCGGACTGGCGGTTCTGGCAATCGTTCTCGCCGGACGCAGAGACCTCGGTGCGGCGCTGTACCGTCAGGGTCCAGGGGAACCGTCGGCCTCCGCCTGGCTGGTTCGACCGGTCGGCTTCGCGCTGTACGAGCAGCGCGGCTCGCTCCTCGGGTGGATGGTCGGATCTGTCGCGTTGGCTGCGGTCATGGGCGCCCTCGCTCAAGACGCCGCGAGTGCCATCCTCGGCAATCCCTCGCTGAGCAAGGCGATGGGGATCACGGCGGGGAACGCAGCCGACGGCTTCCTCGCGTCGACCCAGGTCTACCTCGCCATCATCGCCTGCGGCTACGTCGTCCAGGCCCTCAGCTCACTGGGGCATGAGGAGGCTGCTGGTCGCCTCGAACCGATCCTGGCTGGAGCATTGGGCCGGATACGGTGGCTCGGCGCACAGGTGCTGGTCGTGACCGCCGGCCTGCTCGCGGTGGTCGCGGTCACCTCAGTCGTGTTCGGCGCCGCCACCGCGCTATCGACCGGTGACTCCGGCTACGTCGGTACGTTGCTGAGGTCGGGGCTGGCCTACCTGCCGGCCGAGCTGGTCATCGCCGCCGTCGCCGTGCTGCTCTACGGGTTGGTGCCGCGTGCGTTCGCCCTCGCCTGGGCGGCATTCGCCGCGGTCACCTTCATCGGACTCCTCGGATCCGGCCTCCAGCTTCCGGACTGGGCGCTCAACCTGTCTCCGCTGACCCACGTGGGAAAACCGCCGGTCGACGCCGTCGACACCACGGCACTGGCCTGGTTGGCGCTGGTGGCCGCCGTAACGTCGTCGGCGGCATTCGCCGGGTTCCGCCGGCGTCAGGTGCCCCAAGGCTAAGCATCCCCTTCGGCAATGGCTACGTACCCTGTCTCGATATCCAAAGCGATCCGTCGCGCCGACCTCAGCCAGTTCGTGCTTCCCACCACGATGGAGCGGGCGCGTAGGTGGGCACAGTCCAACTCGATCTGGCCAGCCCAGTTTGGCTTGGCGTGCTGCGGGATCGAGATGATGGCTCTACCGACGCCGCGCTACGACATTGGCCGGTTCGGGTCGGAGGTGTTTCGGGCGTCGCCGCGACAGGCGGATCTGCTGATCGTGTCCGGGCGTGTGGCCCACAAGATGGCCCCCCCGATCAGGCAGATATACGACCAGATGCTTCTGCCGAAGTGGGTGATGGCGATGGGGGCATGCGCCAGTTCGGGTGGAATGTTCGCGAACTACGCAGTGCTTCAAGGCGTCGACAAGATCATCCCTGTGGACGTTCATGTGCCGGGTTGCCCACCCCGGCCAGAAGCCGTCATCGACGGCCTGCTCCTGCTTCAGCAGCGGATCCGAGCCGGTGTTCCACCAGCCTACGAAGTCGAGAAGGCCAAAGCCTGAAACGGCTGCGCTAGCTGGATTGACCACACACCTGCGCGACGGCTGGCGTTGTCTGGCGTTGACCCGGTCTGGTTGACACCGCGATGCTTTCGGGGAAAGCCCGGGTTAGAGGAGCGGATCCTCTGGATGGCCAGTCGACGAGGCGCCGTATCCGCCGGAGTTGTCGGTCGAGGCGATCAGGTTGTTGCGGGCGGGTGATCGCTCGCCCAAGCGCGTGTGGCGGCGTGAGTTGGGCGTGCACGGAGCAGACGCTGCGTACTGGTATGCCGCCAGGACGAGGCCGACCGCGGTGAGCGAGCCGGTCTTGACGAGTGAGGCTGAGCGTGCGGAGTTGCGGGAGCTGGAGCAGGGAGAATCGGGAGCTGCGCAGGGCGGGAGATCTGAAAGGGCATCGGTATTTCGCGAGCGAGTTCGAACGAAGGCCGAAGTGAGCGCGTTCATCGACGAGTACGCGCCCGCTTTCTGTCGAGCCGACCTGCCGGATCCAGGGCGTGTCGGCGTCCGCCTACTACGAGCGCGCGACCGGGCTGGTCTCGGCGCGAAGCGCCCAGGACGCGGGGTTGTTGGAGCGGATCGCGCAAGACTCCACGGAGCCAGGTACAGCGCGTATGGTGCTCGCAGGATCTGCCTGGCTCTGCGTGCGAGGGTGAGAGGGTCGGCCGCAAGCGGATCGCCCGCCTGATGCGAGCCGATGGCCTGCGGGGCGCTAAGCGCCGCGGCGAGCCGCGGCGGACCACCACGACGGGAGCCGGCGCAGCCCTCGCGCCCGACCTGGTCGACCGTGAGTTCGCCCGATCAGCACCCAACGAGTTGTGGGTGTGCTGACATCAAGTATGTCCAGACCGCTGGCAGGGCTTCCTGTTCCTAGCTGCATCGTCAGGACGTCTTTAGCCGGCGGATCGTGGGCTGGCAGTTCGATGCGAGACGACCTCCAAGCCGAGCCTCGTGCTCGACGCGCTGGGCATGGCCGTCACCGCTCGCACCGCCTGCGCCGGCGTCGAGCTCATCCCCCACAGCGATCGCCGGCAGCCAGTACACCAGCTGCGCTATCCAACAGGGGCTCGACAGACCTCCAGTGCTGGCCTCGATGGGCTCGATCGGCGACGCCTACGACAACGCCATGGCGGAAACCTTCTTCGCCAGCTTCGAAAAAGAGCTGCTCGCAGACCGCGACTGGCACACCCACACCTAGCTCGAGCTCGCGCTCGTGGAATGGATCGCCTGGTACAACACCGACCGCCTCCACGAGTGGCTCGGCACATCGCCGCCAGTGACTGAGTACGACCCGCCCACGCGGATCGCGTTCAGGGAAACGCTGCGGATGTTCGGCACGGAGATGATGGAGGCTCGGCCCGCATACCGCCTGGAGGCGGACGGCGAGCGGACGAAGGTACATCACCTCGCAGAGGGTGACCTGTTCGGGCTGATGAGGCTGATGAAGCCAATCGCGGCGCTGATGGCGCGAAGCGAACGGTCACGCACCGTCGCGTCGCTGAAGCGCTCGCTCGAGTCGAGCTAGAACCAGGTTGCCGCAAGAGCGACGCGGAGTGGCTCCGTCGGGCGATTAAGGTCGTGGAGGTGGAGTTCGGGGACCATTTGCCACTGATCGATTTCGGCACGCGAACCTCGCTTCGCGGGCTCAAGACGTACACCAAGAGCGCGTCTGAGCTGGGCTACCGCTATCTCTGCGCGAACGACCACCTGCTCTTCTCGAGACCATGGCTCGATGGCCTCACTGCGCTTGCCGCCGTGATCGCGGAGTCGCACGATATGACGCTCGATCGATACGCCGGGACGCCGACGAACCGACCTCCGTATGCGTTTTCGACTTCTCGGTGGGGTCGGGTGGGGCGGCGCCGCGCCGCGCCGCCCCTACCCGGGTGATCAGCGAGCCGATGCCTGGGCACGCCCTCCCTCCATGCTGATGTGGGGGAGGAAGTCGAGGGCGTTGGGCAGGTACCAGTTCCATCGGCCGAGCAGCGTCATCGCCGCGGGCACGAGCACCGTCCGCACCAGGGTCGCATCGATCAGGATGGCGACGGCGACGCCGAAGCCCATCTGCTGGAACATCACCAGCTGGCCGGATGCAAAGCCCGCGAACACGGCGACCATGATCAGTGCCGCCCCGGTGATCAGCCGTGCGCTGGATGAGATGCCCTCGCTCACCGCCCGCCTGGTGTCGCCGGTGGCCTGGTACCGCTCGCGGATGCGGGAGGTGAGGAAGACGTGGTAGTCCATCGACAGGCCGAACAGGACGGCGAAGAGGAACAGTGGTATCCACGCCTCGATCACCGGTACCCGCTGGAAGCCGAACAGTGATGCACCGTGGCCGTCTTGGAACACGAGCGTGAGCAGGCCGTAGGCCGCGCCGACGGACAGCAGGTTCATGCCGATCGCGAGTGCCGGGATGACGATCGAGCGGAATGCGATAAGCAGTACGACGAAGCTGAGTGCCAGAACCAGCGCGACGACGATCGGCTGGTAGTCCGCGGTGATGGTGAAGTAGTCCAGGTTCTGGGCCGCGTCCCCGCCTACTGGGAGGGTGGTTGCGGCACGAAGATCCCGGATAGCGTTGGTGGCCGTCGTGCTGGTCGGCTGGGTGTTGATCGGCACGTCCAGCACGGCGCCAGCAGGTGTCGACGTCGGCTCGATGAACGGCCGTCCGAATGTGGGGTCGCCCGCTACGGCCTTGGTGATGACAGCGATCTGTCGACGGTTCTGAGGGTCGGAAACGCCCCCAATCAGCGGGATCCGTGCGGGCGCCAGCGCACCGACGGGGAACTCTCGCCCCATCGTTTCGTACGCCTGCCGTGCCTGTGCGCTCCTGGGCAGCGAGGTGACTCCGCTGGCACCCGTGCGAGTACCGAAATACGGAACCGCGGCGGCCAGCAGGGCGCCGGCCACGAGGACGAGGCTGAGGACTGGGCGGCGCATCACAGCACCGACCGCCCTCGGCCAGAATCCTCGCGTCGGCGTGCGCCGCACGGGGGAGGGCATCAGGCTGCCGACCCTACCGGTCTCGATCCGGTCCCCCAGCATCACCAGCACTGCGGGCAGCAGCGTCAGCACCGCGGCGACCGCGGCCGTCACAACCAGGATCGCCCCGGTGGCGAGGCTCAGGAAGATGGTGGTCGGCACACCGAGCAGTCCCACCAGCGCCACCACCACAGTGATCCCGGAGAACAGCACCGCCCGACTGGCGGTACCCGACGCCACCGCGATCGCAGCATCGACGGCCAATCCCCGTTCACGCTCCTCGCGGTAGCGCGAGACGATAAACAGCACGTAATCGATGCCTACAGCCAGCCCCATCATCGTGATCATGTTGGTGACGAAGAACGACAACGGGTAGGCCTGCCCGATCAGCGCGGTGACGGCCAGTGCCACAACGATGGCGACCACCGCCAGCAAGATCGGCAGCAGCGACGAGACGATCGTGCCGAAGACCACCAACAGCACGATCAACGCCACCGGGATGCCGATCGACTCGCCGGTGGAGAGGTCGCTACGAGCGATCGTGTTCGAGGCGCTCGAGGAGGCGGCCTGGCCGGCCACTTGGGCCCGGATTGCGGGCCGCGCGCTGCCTGCGATCGCGAGCACCTGGTCGATGTGGCGCTCGGCATTGGTTTGGTCGCCTGCCATCGTCACCGGTATCAGCACCGTCGTCCGGTCGGACGACACCAACCCGTGGCTGTCCGGTGCATACGGTGAGCCGACGCGCGACACGACCGCCGGGCCAAGCGCCCGCAGCCGCTGCTCGAGCTTCATGACCGCCGTGCGCGCAGGAGGTGAGGTGGGGTGCCCGGATGCGGCGGTGACGACGACCATCTCGGTGTCGACGCTGGTCACCCCGATCGTGTGAGAGATACGGTGGTATGCCGTGGCCGATTCCGGACTGGTGATGAAGTTCACCCCCGTGGTTGTCGCACTCGACAGCAGCGTGGCAACGATGGCGATGGACGCGACCAGGACCGCGCCCCAGATCGCCAAGGTTCGTCGCGGGCGAGTGGCGGCCGCTCTGGCCAGGTGAGGTGGTGAGATTGCGTACATTGGTGTCTGCTCCTTTCTATGACCAGCTGGTCGGTATGTCGTTCGCAACCACGTCGGCGCCCGCGGGGCGTACGCGGCGAAGAACCGTTCTTGCCTGGAGTTGAGGGTGGGCCAGCGCTAGGGCCGCCGAGAGGAAGAGGGCGCCGATCGTCGCGCCGAACGCCGGATAGCCACCTGCATGAAGGGCCGCCCCGGCTGCGAATGAGCCGGTGAAGTAGCCGAACTGCATCGAGGCAGCTCGCATCGCCATCGCAGAGCGCCGAAGCTCCGATGGGGCGGTCAGTCCGAAGGCGCTTGAGATCAAAGTGCGGCCACCCGCTGCAAAGGCGGCTGCGCAGAAGAACGCCATGCTCATGAGGAGCGATGGTCGAACCGAGCCGAACAGCGCGGCCGCCAAGGCGAGCGCCGCCGACAGTCGGATGAGCAGTCGCCGCGGGTCCCGATCGGACAGGCGTCGGAAGGCGAGATTGCCCGATACGTAGGCCGCGGCGCCGACGGCCAGAACGCAGCCCGTCACCGCGCCGGATATCCCATAGGACTCGACGAAGAGGACACCGGCGTAGACGAGCATCCCCGCCCACGCCGTATTCGCGAACATCTCTGCCGCCAGCCAGCGACTCACACCGGGGGCCCTCAGCGCCGCACGGACGCTTCCTGGAGCGGCCGACGCCTTCGAGGTATCACGGCGCCCGGCCGATGCTATTGCGGCAGCGGCGAGAACAGCCGCCGCAAATGGAAGGACGAGCCAGGCGTAGCGCCAGCTCTGCTGTCCGGCGGCTCCCAGCAGCGGCATGCCGATGATCCACGCGGCCGGCTGGCCGATCAGCACCCACGAGAGCGTTGCCGCCCGCCGCTCGGGCGGCACCCACTCGCCCGCTGCGAGCGTGGCCGCCGTGGTGAGGATCGCGATCCCTGCGCCGACAGGGATCTGGGCGGCGGCCAGCATGCGGATGCTCGGGGCGACGGCGCTTGCCAGCGACCCGACCGCCAGCAGGAGCGAGCCGCCCAGGAGCTGACGGGTCAGCGACACCCACCCGCCGACACGGGCCAGCGCAAGTGCAGTGATCCCGGCGGCCAGACCTGCGACCGTGCGCAGTTGGCCGGCTGCCACGACCGACACGCGAAGGTCGTGAGCAAGATCGACGAGAACAGGGGAGAGCGCGATCGCGCCCGACTGTCCTGCGAAGAGGCAGAGGAAGAGAACTGCGGCAACCCTTCCGTCGCCTCTGTTCCCGGCGGATCCCTCCGCCGCCGTCCCTCGCGTAGGGGGTTGCTCGGTGGGTTGGAGTACGGACATTCTTCGCTCCTAAATAGCACGATCGATCGTTCCTGAATCAACACTATACGATCGGTCGTGCTACGATGCAAACGTGAACCCGCAGACCGACTCCGAGGCGCCCAGCCGCCGTCAGCGAGAGGACGGCCGCCGCACGCGCGGCGCGATCCTCGACGCCGCCGCCCGTCTTGCGACCGTCGACGGCCTCGAAGGCCTCTCGATCGGGCACCTCGCCGAGCAGACCGGCATGAGCAAGAGCGGGCTCTACGCCCACTTCAAGTCGAAGGAGCAGCTGCAGCTGGCCACCATCGACCGGGCCAACCAAATCTTCGAGGCCGAAGTGCTCGAGCCGGCGCACTCCACCGGCGACGGCCTACCCCGACTGTGGGCCTTGGCGGACCAGTTTCTCGCGCACCTCGAGCGCGACGTCTTCCCCGGCGGATGCTTCTTTGCCGCCGTCGGTGCTGAGTTCGACACGCACCCCGGCCCCGTCAAGGACCGAATCATCCAGTTCAACCAGGAGTGGGGAGGGGAGCTGATGACAGCCGCCCTCCACGCCCAACAGGCGGGAGAGCTTCCCGACACCACCGACCCAGAGCAGCTCATCTTCGAGATCAACGCCCTGCTTCTGATGGGCCACACCATGTACACCATGTACCGGGACGGAGCACTGCTCGACCGCTCTCGACGTGCACTCGAACGCCTCCTTGGTCCTCGGCCGAACTGAGGCGAACGCCGGCGGGCGGCGATGACGCGTTCGAGGTGAAGTGGGACGGCTTCTGGGCCCTCGTCTCCCAAGAAACGGCCGACTACGAGTCGCCAGCCGGTGCGCATCCCGGTCGCTCACCGGCCCCGCCATCACCCTCGTGATCCTCAAGATCACGAGGGACTCCTGGCGCGTCGTCTCCACCACCCAGCCCAGCGAGATGGACCACCCACACCAGCACTGACCGGCAGCGTCAGGAGGGCCAGATGCGGTCGTCGTCTTGGGACTCTTGGGAAGATCCCAAGGCGTCACGTCGCCGTGGAGCAGGGTTCGCAGACCAATGTAACCCCGTGGCGTCCAATCTTTGGACGCGAGACGCTCAAACCCAGACGCTCCTCAGCAGCCTTCGGTGCGCCAGTTTCCGCATAACCAAGCGGTTTTGCTGTACATGGAGCTAAGCGGATTCGAACCGCTGACCTCCTGGGTGCGATGGAAGTCAGGGCACCTGCACCGATCTGGTCGGAACTACCGGAAGGTCGCTTGGTTGCTGGGACTTCGCGCTTCGGCGGTTACCTCGACGAGTCGTAGGCTTGAGTCGATTTCGAGCCGTTTGGACGCGGATTGGACGCGGCCTCGAGGCAGCGGTAGCGGCAGTTAACTCAACCGCTGGCGGGGTCGATGGTCGGGGAGCCCGCTAGCAAGCAGCCGGCGGAGCACACCGCATTGTACGATGATTGGTCAGCCCGAGTGCGCGCAACCCAAGGCCACTGCAGGGGTATCCATGGTCGAGGACGAACTCAAACGAGGTCGTGAGTTGGCCGCCAGACGGGCGTGGGGCGACGCGTACGCGTCACTTTCCGATGCGGATCGTGCGTCCTTGCTTCGACCGGGTGACCTCGAGCTCCTTGGCGTGTCAGCCTACATGCTCGGCCGCGACGAGGATCACGCCGCCGCGCTCGAGCGTGCCCATCGCGGCCATCTCGAGGCAGGCGAGATGCTGCGCGCCGTGCGTTGCGCGTTCTGGGTGGGTATCAACCTGGCCCTGCGAGGGGAGATGGCGCCGGCGGTCGGATGGTTCGGCCGCGCCCAGCGACTGATGGAACATGAGGAGCAGGACTCCGTCGAGGAGGGCTACCTGCTGGTGCCGCTGATGGTGCGCCAGCTTGCAACTGAGGATACGGCGGCTGCGTGTGACACCGCGGCGAGAGCTGCTCAGATCGGCGAGCGCTTCGGCGACGCTGACCTCCTAGCTCTCGCCGTGTATCACCAGGGACACGCTCTCATCAGGTTGGATCGCGCCGGGGAGGGTCTCGGGCTGATGAGCGAGGCCATGGTCGCCGTCGTTGCCGGAGAGCTCTCGCCGATCGTGACCGGGTTGATCTACTGCAGCGTGCTCGAAGCCTGCCAGGAGGCGCACGCGCTTCGGCACGCCCGCGAATGGACGGCGGCGCTGACGCGATGGTGCAAGGAACAGCCCGATTTGGTGGCCTTCACGGGAAAGTGCCTTATCCATCGCGCCGAGATCATGCAGCTCGACGGCGCCTGGAACGATGCGCTGGAGGAGGCGCGGCGGGCTCATAAGCGGTTGGCATCGGGCAACGACCGATCGGCGGACGCCGCAGCGTTCTACCGCCAAGGAGAAGTTCTTCGACTGCAGGGAGAGTTCGTGGCAGCCGAGGAGGCGTACCGCACCGCTAGCCAGTGGGGTTGGGATCCCCAGCCGGGTATGGCGCTTCTGCGGCTCGCACAAGGCGACCGAGACAGTTCCGCAGCAATGATCCGCCGGGTCGTCGGTGAGACAACATCACGCCCGACGCGCACCGCCCTGCTCCCGGCGTACGTCGACATCATGCTTGCAGGGGGCGATTCGGCCGGGGCCCGACGCGCCTGTCGGGAGCTCGCGGAGATCTCCAGGGACCGCGAGAACCCCGTCCTGGTGGCGATCGCCGCACAGGCCGGAGGTGCGGTCGAGCTCGCCGCTGCCAATGCACAAGCCGCACTGATCGCGCTGCGTGATGCCCAGCAGATTTGGCACGAGCTCGCGGTCCCGTACGAGGAGGCACGAGTGCGCGTGCTCGTTGGACAGGCCTGCCGGGAGCTCGGAGATGCGGACACGGCAGCACTCGAGTTCGATGTGGCCCGAGCCATCTTCGAGGAGTTGGGTGCGAGCCCCGATGTCGACCGCGTCGCCTCACTGACTGGGCACGAGAAGTCCCCGGGAGCCCACGGTCTCACTGCGCGTGAGCTGCAGGTTCTGCGTATGGTCGCCGCTGGGAAGAGCAACCGTGAGATCTCAGCGGCACTGGTCATCAGCGAGCACACGGTCGCGCGACATATCCAGAACATCTTTGCCAAGCTCAGAGTCTCGTCACGGACGGCTGCTGCGGCATACGCGTTCGAGCACGACCTCGTTTAGCGTCCGCTGGTCAGAAGTAACCACGCCGGCCGCCGAAACAGGTTGGTGAAAACGAGCGATGCGCCAAATGGCGTCGCTTCGTACGGTCGCTGATCTCCATTGCGATCACCGAGACGAGGAGGCGCAACATGACGACGAGGACCCCACCGGTGGACACACGCCGCGGCATGGAGACGGGAGTCGATCGCACCGCTGGCGACCGCGCACGGGAGCAGTTGCTGACGGGGATTCCGGTTGTCGAGCGACGGCTGCCGCTCGCGGGCGTCTCCACCGCTGTACTGGAAGCCGGCATCGGTTCGCCGGTGATTCTGCTGCACGGTCCCGGGGAATTCGCGGCGAAGTGGATGGGAGTGATCCCCGGCCTCACGGCGCGGCACCGCGTGATCGTGCCTGACCTGCCCGGCCACGGCAGGTCGAATGTGACCGGCGGGGCGTTGACCTCGGATCGGGTGGTGGCGTGGCTCGAAGCGCTGATCGAACGCACCTGCGTTTCGCCGCCTGCGCTGGTGGGACATCTCCTCGGCGGCGCCATCGCCGTCAGGTTTGCCGTTGGGCACGCAAACCTCAGCCGTCTGGTGCTCGTGAACTCGATGGGATTGGGGCGGTTCCGGCCGTCGCCGCAGTTCGCGCTCGCCTTGATCACCTTTCTCGCCCGACCGACGGAGCGCAGCTCTGACTGGCTCTGGCGACGATGCACGGTCGATCTGGACATGATGCGCGAGCGGATGGGCGAACGTTGGGACGCGTTTGAGACGTACTACCTCGACCGCGCTCGCGCCCCGGGCGCGGGGGCCGTCCTTCGCACGCTGATGGGCCAGCTCGGAGTCCCGACGATACCCGCGTCAGCGCTTGAGCACATCAGGGTTCCGACGACGCTGATCTGGGGTCGACACGACGTCGGGATGCGACTGCGCATCGCCGAGGACGCCCACGTCCGGTACGGATGGCCGTTGGCGGTCATCGACGACGCAGCCAATGATCCCATCCTCGAGCAGCCCGAAGCATTCGTGGAGGCATTGCAGCACGCGCTTGACGGACAGGTCAGGGAGACGTGCCGATGAACTACAAGCTCGCCTATCAGTTCGGCTTCCACCCCTGGGAGGACGCCGAACACCATGTGCCGTTTGTCGAGAAGATCGGTGCCCTGTTCGATCGCGAGGAGGCCGCACGCGAGGCGCCATATGGGCGAGCGCTCGATGTCGGCACGGGAAGCGGGATCTGGGCGATCCAGCTGGCGCAGCGCGGCTGGCAGGTCACCGGGATCGACCTCGTCGAGAAGGCCCTGCGACGCGCCCACGACCGAGTGTCGGAAGCCGGCGTCAACGTTCGGCTGGTGAAGGGAGACGTGACGGCGCTACGCGCCGCGAGCGTCGGCACAGGCTTCCGACTGGTGCTCGACACAGGGACGTTCCACGGACTCACGGCCGAACAGCGTACGGCGATGGGCCACGAGGTCACCGCCGTCGCAGCACCGAACGCAACCATCCTCATGATCGCATGGTCCAAGCGGCATCGACCGCTCATACGAGGGGTGGGCCAGAGCGATATCGAGGCGGCCTTCCCGGGCTGGACGGTGACCGAGGCCGGCGCCTCCGGCTTCCAGGCACCCAAACCTCTCGACCTTTTCTTGAGACCCGACGAACACTGGTACCGAGTACATCGGCAATGAGCGGAAGGGATGAGGACAGTGTTGAAGTCGGTGCGCTCCGGATCGGCTATCAGCGGGCAGGCGACGGGCCACCCCTCGTACTCCTGCACGGCCTGCTCACGGACGGTCGGCAGTGGCGGCGGCAGATCGCCGGCCTGTGTGACCAGTTCTCGGTCGTGGCGTGGGACGCACCAGGCTGCGGAGCGTCAACCGATCCATCCGAGCAGTACCGCATGGCCGACTACGCCGACTGCCTCGCCGCATTCATCGTGGCACTCGAACTCGACCAGCCCCACGTCCTCGGTTTGTCGTTCGGAGGCGCGCTCGCCCTGGAGCTCTACCGGCGACACCCGCGGATCCCGAGAACCCTGGTGCTCGCATCCGCCTACGCGGGCTGGGCCGGGTCGCTGACCGCTCAGGACACCGAACAGCGCCTGCAGCAGGCACTGCGCGAGGCCGAACAGCCACCCGAACGGTTCGTGCCCACATGGATTCCCGCACTGCTCACCCAATCCGCATCAAGCGACTTGGTCAACGAGATCACGGCCATCATGTCCGAGTTCCACCCAGTCGGCCTCCGATGCATGGCGCACTCACTGGCCGAGTCCGATCTTCGCGACGTACTGCCACACATCGACGTGCCGACGCTGCTCCTCCACGGCGACGCAGACGTGCGTAGCCCCCTCTCCGTGGCGCAGGATCTCCACGCGCGGATCACCAACTCACAACTCGTCGTTATCCCCGGCGTTGGCCACCTCGCCAACGTCCAGGCGCCGGACCGCTTCAACGCTGCGACTCGGGCCTTCCTTCGATCAGCCCGAGCGCAGCCGCCGTAGACGTATGCGCTGGCACCTTGGAGCTCTTGGGAAGATCCCAAGAGCTCATTCGCTGGAGTGCTCAGTGGGCCATGAGTTTGCGACACCACCGCGTCCAAACTGGTGGACGCGACCATCGCCACCGTCACACTGCCCAGCAACAGCGGCCGCCACGTTTCCCGCATAACCAAGCGGATTCCGAAGACATGGAGCTAAGCGGATTCGAACCGCTGACCTCCTGGGTGCGATGAAACCCGGCCACCCCGACGCATGTGGCCGAAACGACCGGGAGGGCGCTTGGTTGCGGCATTTTCGGGCCCCCGCGGGCGCTTCGGTGAGTCGCTGTCTAGCGTTGGTTACTTGCCGTTTGGACGCGGATTGGACGCGCCACATCAAACGACGTTCCTGACCGACGGCGGCCCTTTATCAGCAGACTGAGCGCAAGGCTCGATGACGAGCTGAGCGACGCGCCGACTCGACTGGCAACATGCCCCGACTCGGACCTTGGGCGCGCGCTCGCCATGCCATTAGCGGATCGCTCCTGATGGCTCCTCGGCGCGCGGGTCACGCCAGAGCGGTGAAGGTTCTACCCGAAGAACGCGTGCGGGCCGGGCCGGCAGCCACCAGTTCCAGCGGCCGAGGAGCGCGACGGCGGCGGGAGCGAGCACGCCGCGCACGATGGTGGCGTCGAGGAGGATCCCGGCGGCGAGTGCGGTTGCGAAGATCTTGATCTCGGTGCCCGGGCTGGCGCTGAGCGCAATGAAGGCGAGGCCGAGGATCAGCGCAGCGCTAGTGACCAACCGACCGGTGCGGCCGATCCCCTCGACGACCGCCACGTCGGTTGAGCCATCGCGGTCGTAGGCTTCGCGCATGCGGCTGATGATGAAGACTTGGTAATCCATCGATAGGCCGAACAGGAACGCGAAGACCGTGATCGGCATCTCGGCGTTGATCGAGCGGGTCGCCTCGATTCCCCAGATCGCGTCGGAGCCGATGCCGTGCTGCCAGACGAGCACCATCACGCCCCAGGCGGCGGCGACTGAGAGCAGGTTGAGGAGCACGGCCTTGAGCGGCAGCACCAGCGAGCGGAACGCGCGAGCAAGCAGCACGAATGTGAGGAGGGAGATCAGCCCGATCATGAGTGGGAAGTTCCCGTAGACGGCGTCGGCGAAATCGGCGGTTTGGGCGGCCTGCCCGCCGATGACGACGTCGGCATCGAGGTCACGTGCTGTCCCGCGTACGCGGTCGAGCGTCGCCTGCCCGGCGGACGAGTTGCCGTCGATCGCAGGGAGAACGTTGACGAGTGCGGTTTCGTCGCGGCGCCAGGACACGGGCGCGACCGCGGCGCGGACGCCAGTGACGTCTGCGAGCGCCGCGGCGACGGTCTCGGGATCGCCTTCGCGGACGAGCGCCTCGAACGGCGTGAGCGGCCCAGCACCGATCCCCGAGCGCTCGAGGTCTGCCAGACCGGCCCGCGCGGTGCCGGACTGGGCGAGCGACTCGGCCCGTGGAGCGCCAAGCTGAACCGACGTAGCGGCGACGACGAGCGCGACCAGCACACCGGCGGAGGTGAGCGCGGCCGGCCACCGGTTGCGCACCACGATGCGCGCCCACGCCGTCCATGCGCGACTCCCGCGATCCTCGCGGCGAATCTGCGGCCAGTCAAGCCGCGGCCCGATCGTCGCGAGGATAACCGGCAGCAGCGTGATCGCGACCGCGACGCTGACGAGCGGGATCAGCAACCCCGCGATCCCGATGCTGCGCAGGAAGGGGACAGGGAGGGCCACGAGCGCGAGCAGGCCGATCGCGACGGTCGTCCCACTGACGACGACCGCAGAGCCCGCGTGCTCCATCGCCCGCACCACGGCGACCTCGTTGGTCGCGCCCTCCCGTTGTCGCTCCTCACGCCAGCGCACGACGATCAACAGCGCGTAGTCGATCGCGATCCCGAGCCCGACCAGCGCGACAGAAACTGAATGACAACCGACACGTCCGTCACCGCGGCGAGCGGCCACACCAGCAGAAACGTGGTGGGAATGGCGACGACGGCCATCAGCAATGGCACAACCGCCATGAATGAACCGAACACAAACGCGAGCACCAGCAGCGCACCGGCGCCGGCGATGAGCACCTCCAAGAGCAGCGTGACGCTGCCTCCCGCCTGATCGCCAGCCGCGGAAGCTCGAAGCGCGTCAAGACCAGTCACGCGTACCGGCGAACCGCCGACCGTTACGTTCTTGAGGGCCGTCTGTGCCGCCTGCGCTTCCTGCTGGCCGGGCTCCAGGCCACCCCGCGACGGGATGTACACGAGCGCGAACGTGGTCCGTCCGTCCCTTGAGACGAAGGCGCGGTCGCCGGTCGACGCGTACGAGGCAACGCGCGCCCGGGGAAGCGCCGCTTGTACCCTCTTAAGCGCAGCGGCAAGCTCCGCCCGGACGCCAGCCGAGTCGACAGTCGTCCCCTTCGGAAGCGTGACGACTGGGACGATCGGGGTGACGTCGCTGCCACCGGTTCCGTAGACCGCTTGGATCTCGCGATTCGTCGTAAAGCCCTCGCGGCCTGGCACGGTGAACTGTTGGTTCAACGCCTCGCTCGCCGGCTGGATGGCCGCTACGGCGACAACCGTGACCATGGCCCAGAAGATGAGTACGAGTCGCTTGTGCACTAAGACGAAACGGCTGACGGATGCCACGGGATCTCCCTTCGATCAACTCCAGGAACCGTGCCCCGATTCCCTCTCGGCCGCCATGGATGCCAAACCTCATTCCTTGTTGCAGCGAAAGGTGCACCCCTGCCGAGCGAGCTAGCCTCGAAGGTGTCCGCATCGACCTGGTCACGGCGTGCCTGCGGTTGCGTTCGACGAGGGGTCGCTCAACGCACGCCGATGCTCTGCGCGAATGGACCAAAACCGCGCATCGGGCGCAAGACGAGGCGTCGAGCTAGATGGCGTAGCGCAGGATGGCTGCCGCTGGGGCGTGGTTTGGGATGTCGTCTTGGCGGACAGCAAGCACGGTGCCGCCGGTGTTCCAGACGCGACGCGCCACCTCATCCAGAACGCCGTAGGACACGGCGTTGCTTTCGGGGGTCAGCTCGACTGCGCCGGTCTGCTCATCGATCGTGCCGGGTACTGCCGCGTCGATGTCGACGAGCAGAGTGTCGATGGCTCCACGTGTCGCCGCCCGCGCGACCACCACCAGATCGGCGGCGGCGCGCGACTCCGCCTCCCGCGCCGCGTAGAGCTCCTGCGCCGTGCGTAGGGAGGCGGCGTTTAGCTGGTCAATCACGTCGCGCGCGGCAGTCGTGAGTTCGAGGTCGGGCCGGGTTTCGGGATTCCCCGTGATGGTCGCTGCGGCGAGGCCTGGGTAGGTGGACACGGAGCGGTAGATCGAATCTAATGGCTCAGTCGCAGCCAGGATCAGTGGAACGCCGAGCGCGCCCAAGAGCGGCCGAAGCGCCTGATCGATCCGACGCGCGTACTGGCGCATCCGCACCTTCTGGCCCTCCCCGCCTTGCAGTCGTCCGCTCGGGGCGCGGTCGCCAATCGACGCCTTGCCGGCTGCGCTGGCAATGTCGGTCGGTAGGCCCGGCAAACTGAGCGGGTTGGGGGGAACGTCGGGGGCAACCTCAAGCACCCGTACCGAGCCCTGCGCGAGCGCAAGCACCAGTGCGACCTGTGGGAACGTCACCGCCCGCAGCAGCGGCTTGACGTGGAATCGGTCGGACACCTCGACCAGCGACTGCAAGCGATGAGGCAGCCGAAACGTCGAGAGACCGTCAGGCGTAACAAACACCGCCAGGCTTCGGGCCTGGTAGCGCCAAAAATCATGATCATCGGTGAGTTCTGAGAGCAACTCCTCCACGTTGCGTACGTCGGCCTTGGCCGTATCGGCCTGAACGAGCTGACGTCCCGCCTCGCCGGCCAGATTGCCCAGTTCGAT
Source organism: uncultured Actinomycetes bacterium (assembly GCA_963720885.1). Taxonomy (GTDB): domain Bacteria; phylum Actinomycetota; class Thermoleophilia; order Gaiellales; family JAICJC01; genus DATLLN01. Next base: position 1,372,177 of record CAVRGW010000005.1, read on the forward strand.
CCGCTCAGCCTGACCGTCCGACGCCGGATCGGTCGACAGATAGACCGAGACGCTCGCCTCCCGTCGATGGTCGAGCAGCCGGCTAATCTGCCGACGCGTGGGCATGTCGGTGTACAGCCGCACCACACCATCCTCGCACATCCCACGGTGAGCCCCTACACCCCCGGCGCGGCGCAGGCGCGCCGTGCGGACGGTCGCACGTCGTGAATCGGATCACGTCGAACTCGTGCCGCTCCCCGAATCTTAGAGCGGGCCCTGGGTCGGCCCGGACCGGATTGGTCTTGGTCGGCAGGGTGTGTCAGGATCGAGGCGATGGGTGTTCGATGCCAACGCGGTGAGCCGCCGGTCTCGGAGGATGGTGCGCGGAGGTGGTTGGTGCGTGACGCCGTGCGTCGTCCCGAGACGCTTGCGGCGGCTTCCTCGACCGGCTTCGTTACGCTGGTGGTTGCGATCACGATCGATGCGTCGACGGGTCGCGGCATCTCGGTGGTGGCAGACGTGACTTTGGCGCTGGCGGCGGCGGTTCTGGGTGGCCTTTGGGTTGATCTGCCGCGTGGGCAGAGGTCGGAGAGCCAGCGTGCGGTTCGCCGGCTGCTGGCGGTATCGACGGTGTCGCTGCTGGTCTTCATCGGCGTGTATCTGGTCGCCCAGCGATCCACGTTCGGGCAGCGATTCGAACGCGACGTGCTGCTCGGACGAACCGTCGGCATCGGTGGTCTGCAGGGGGGATCGAGCCGGATTCTGGATCAGGTGACCGCTGGGTCGGTGGCGTTGCTCGCGGTGGCGGCGTGCTGTGTGGCAGTGCTACGCGGCCGGCTCGGACTGGCCGTGTCTACGGGCATCGCCGTGGTCCTGACGCTGGGCTCGGCAGCGTTGTTGAAGGCACTGTTGCTGCCGCGCCCAGTGCTTTTGGGCAACGGCGCGGTCGCGACCGCGACCAGCTACCCGAGCGGACACGTCGCTGCCGGCGCCGCGATGGGAGCCGCGCTAGTGATCGTCGCACCAACGGGGTGGCGGGTGCGGGCCAGCCTGGCCGGTATGACCCTGACAGGAGCGATCGGCGTCGCGGTGCTGTTGGCCGGTTGGCATCGACCCAGCGATGCCATCGGCGGCGTCGTGTTGGCCACTGGCTGGTTCGGCGCGGCCGCGGCCGTCTTGGTACGAAAGCGGCGCAGCTCACCCGGCAGTTCGCCGACGCCGCGAGTGCCCATTCCCACTCGGGTCTGGCTGGCAGGCGTCTACCTGCTGGCCGGTGGGGCGATCGTCTTCGCACTGGTAGAACTGGTCAGGCTCCACGCCCAACTCGAAACCCCTAGACACGTGGCCGCGTTCCTCGCCGGCACGGTCGTCTTCCTCGCCATCGACGTCCTCGCCTTCGCCGCGCTCGCCGCGTCGCTCCCGTCGGACGACGAATCTCAGTAAGGCGGCCCTGGACGTGTCGGAGACTCGGTTGACGTAGTCTCGCCGCAGATTCCTTGGTCGCTGAGGCCGCGCCGAAAGCGTGTGACAGGATCGTTGGGTGTAGCAGTTGTCCCACGCGATCACGGTGTTTTGGGCGCACGTGGCCGCGATCGGCTGGCGGCTCGTGGCAGTCGCGTTGGCGTTGCAGCTGTTGAAGACACTGGTCGCGCACTCGGGCCCAGCGAAACGTGCTGGCAGCGTCCTACCCGCAAAGCGATGTGCGCTGGCGCAGCGTGCTCGGCGCCTAGCTGGCTGGCGCCAGCATAAACGCGTTCATCACCGTCCGCCGCGGCGACCTGCTACGCCTCTACCTGCTCCGCCATCGCATCGCGGACGCGAGCTACCCGACACTCGTCTCCGCCTCGCTCGTCGAGCGTCCCTCGACCTCATAGCCACACTCGTGCTGATCGCATGGGCCGTCAACGAGCATGCCCTACCCGGCCTCCGCGTGGCACGTCGACGACCCGGTCTGGACTGGTTCTGGCTGGCCCGGCACCCCCGTATCGCGCTTGTCCTCGCACTCTCCCTGGTCATCCTCGGCTTCGTACCGGGCGTCCTGGCAGCCACCCACGTCCCAGCGTTTCGCCGCCGCTTCGGCCAAGGTTTCGCGATCCTCCACACCCCCAACCGCTACCTCCGACAAGTCATCACCTGGCAAGCAGTCGACTGGGCGCTTCGGATCATCACCATCTGGTTCTTTCTCGGCGCGTTCAACATCCATACCACGCTCGACAGCCCGCTTCGCGTCCAGGTCACCCAAAGCCTCTCCACCATCATCCCGCTGACACCGTCCGGGATCGGCACCGAATGAGCACTGGTCGTGCAACTCCTGTCCGGCCGCGCACTCGCCACACAACTGCTCGGCTTCAGCGTCGGCATGAAACTCATCCAATCGGTCTGGAGCGTGCTGCTCGGCGCGATCGCGATCCTGCTGATCGCCCGCACCCTGCGCTGGCGCCGACTCATCAACCAACCACACCCATCCGACCATCCTCGGTGACAGTCGCGTTCTGTGGCCGCGGGCTGCGAGTGGTGCTCGTGCTGGCAGGGGTACCCCGCACCGACGCTCGGCCACATGGAGTCGCGACTCCATGGCGCCCGCGGTGTCTGGCGGCGAGACTGTATGCATGACGGGACGCGACGTATCAGCCTACGAGGCGCACAAGACGCTGGCCGCGGCGCACGACCGAGCGGTTGGTAGCGCATCGGCCCGTGCCGGCCGGGCTGCCGCGGGCCCGCTTCCCCGTCGTGCCGGCGGCTGGACGATGACATCGCCGCTGGCACCGTTCCGGCGGCAAATGGGCGGATGTTGACCGTCCGCCTTGGCTGACGCCGGCGTGTGGCGGGTGGGACCGGCTCGGTGACCCGGGAGGTCGCCTGACCACCCACCCGCCCAAACAGCCGCACGAACGCGACCAAGCGCCGCCGACTCGTCGACGCGAGGAGTGAGCACGACACAGCTAGGCTGCGGACGGCGCTGCCTCGCCCGCGGAATCGCGTCGGCGCGAGATCGTCGACAATGGTGACCATGAGCGAGCTGACGAGCACGAGAGCAGTCCGGCTGCGACGAGCGTGGACAGCGGCGCGCGATCTGTCGCAGATCAGACGGGGGTTCGCAGCGGCGGTGGGCGCGCGTGTCGCTGTACACTCGCGTGGTTGCAGTCAACACGGCGGTGTTGGCGGTCGCAGCACGTGCTACTGGTTGTCACGCCGGCGACGATTTCCTCGCCGGTCGGAGTGGATGAGGCGTTGATCCTGGTTGGTGGCGTCGTGGTGACCGTGATCGCAAATGCGATCTTGCTTCGGATCAGCTTTCGTGGTCTGGAGGGGTTGGTGCAGCGTATGGAGACGCTCGATGTCTTGCGGCCGAGGCAGCGTCTCGGCCTGATGGGAGGCCGTGAGGTGCGAACGCTGATCGTCGCGTTCAACGGCATGCTCGAGCGACTTGAGGTCGAGCGGCGGCTGAGCACGCGACGGACGCTGTCCGCGCTTGAGGGTGAACGCCGCCGGATCGGGCAGGAACTTCACGACGAAATCGGGCAGCGGATGACCGGTATCCTGCTGCAACTCGGGCGCATCGCGGCCGAGACACCACAGCCGTTGCACGAGCGGGTAGCCGCTGTTCAGCAGGAAGCGCGCGCTGCGCTGGACGAAGTCGGTGCGCTGGCGTGGCAGCTTCGCCCCGGGATCCTCGACGATCTCGGGCTGTTGAGCGCGCTTCGCGCGCTCGCTGACGACGCTGGACGAACATACCGACATGCGCGTGCACGCCGAGTTGCCCGACCATCTCGACCCGATGTTGCCCGAGGCCGAGTTGGCGGTCTATCGCGTCGCCCAAGAAGGGTTGACCAACGCCATCCGCCACTCGCATGCCGAACGCGTCGCCCTGCGCCTGCACCCCGCCGTCGCCGACTTGGACCTCGTCGTCGAAGACAACGGCCGCGGAATGCCAGACGGCGAAGCGGAAGGCCCCGGGATTCGCGGGATGCGCGAGCGGGCACTTCTGATCGCGGCGGAGCTGAAGATCGACTCCACTCCCGGGCGCGGCGTCTCTGTGCACCTGCATCTGCCCTTGGCGAACCCTGAGGAGTAGCGATGCCAATCCCCTTCCCTGCCCACGTTCTGATAGCCGACGACCACGCTGTCGTACGGCAGGGGGTCCGGGCGATGCTTGAGAACGAGCCTGACCTGAAAGTCGTTGACGAAGCCTCTGACGGACTCGAAGCTGTCAGCAAGGCGACACTACATGACGTGCAACCTCGTGATCCTCGACGTCGCGATGCCCGGTCTCACCGGCCTGCAAGCAGCGCGCGAGATCGCACGCCGAAAGCCCGGCTTGCCAATGCTGATCCTTTCAATGTACGACCGGGAGCAGTACTTCTTCGAAGCGCTCGCCGCCGGCGCCTCCGGGTACGTACTCAAACGCGACGCTGACCACGACATCGTCGAGGCATGCCGCGCCTCACTGCGCGGCGAGCCGTTCATCTACCCACGCGTCATGACCTCGCTCATGCAGCGCCACCTCCGAACTGTTGAGAGAGGGGAACGCCCACAGCGAGGGCAACTCACGCCACGCGAGCGAGAGGTCGTCAAGCTGATCGCCGAGGGCCACAACTCGCAGGAGATCGCCGAACTGCTCGTCATCAGCCCAAAAACCGTTGAGCGCCACCGGGCAAACCTCCTCGAGAAGCTCGAGATGAGCGACCGCGTCCAGGTCACCCGCTACGCCATCCGCGAAGGCCTCGTCGAGCCCTGACCAGGAAACGGTGGAACCTTCGAAGCCAGAGCGACTGCAGTTGGACCGGCGAGCGTCCCCGATGGCGACCGCCCGTTGCTCCGGCAGCTTCTTGGGAAGATCCCAAGGCGTCATGAAGTGTGCCAGCCGATCGACGCTCGACGGCGACGGCACCGCGTCCAAACTTGTGGACGCGACGACCCGGCTCACCGTGCACTGCTCAGGCAACCGACCGCGACTTTCCCGCATAACTAGGCCGTTTCCAGGGACATGGAGCTAAGCGGATTCGAACCGCTGACCTCCTGGGTGCGATCCAGGCGCTCTCCCAACTGAGCTATAGCCCCGCGGAGGCTCAGTATAGAGCGGCCCGGGCTAGCTCTGGAGCACGACGGGGTCGTTCGCGTCGTTCGAGTCCGTCGTGGAGTCGAGCGTGATCCAGCAACGATCCCAGCCCATGTTCGCGGGCATCGTCGACTTGGCGGTGACCGAGCCGTCGGAGCCGGTGTTGAAGGCGGCGACCGGCATGCTCTCGCCCTTCTCCGACATCCACAGCTGGTAGTAGTGCCCGTCGCCCGCCGGCGGCAGGTCGGAGACCTTGACGACGACCGGCCGCACGGCGCCGGTGGTCTCCTGGAAGTCGATCGACGCCTGGGCGCCGGACGCCGCGGACATCGTCACGGTGTGCGCGATCGGCGTCTGGTTGCCGCCGACGCCGATCACCAGCGCGGCGATGGTCGACGCCGCGATCACGACCAGCGCGATCGCCGGGCGCGCCAGCCGACCGCGCAGCCGGTGACGGTCGATGCGCACCACCTCGGCCGGCGCGGCCGTGCCCAGCGCGGCGTCGCGCGCGATCTGCTCGTAGCCGGGCGGCGGCTCGGGCGGCGCACCGACCGCGCGCAGCGCGTCGGTCAGCTGCTGCATGTCGAGCTCGTCGTTCATCCCATCACCTTCTCGCCCTTGAGCCGCTCCGCCAGCCGCGTGAGGCCGCTCCGGGTGCGCGTCTTGACCGTGCCCAGCGGGAATGTCGAGCCGCTCGGCGACCTCGCTCTGCGAGAGCCCCTCGAAGTACGCCATCGCGATCACCTCGCGCTCGCGGTCGGGCAGGCTGTCCACGGCCGCATGCAGCCGGAACGCCTCCTGCGCGGCGCCGGCCCGCTCGTCGGGCAGCGGCTCGGTGTCGGCGACATCCGGCGGGTCGCCGACGGGCTGCACGGTGCGGGCGCGCAGCGCGTCGGCCGCGGCATTGCGCGCGATGGCAAACAGCCAGCCCGTGGCAACACCGCGCTCGCGGCGGTATCCGCCGGCCGCACGCCACACATTGGCAAACGCCTCCTGCACGACATCCTCGCTCCTCGCATGGTCTCCAAGCATCTTGCGGACGACCCCGTAGATCGCCCGGGAATATCTCCGGTACAGCTCCTCGAACGCCGCGGAGTCGCGTTCGCGCGCCACCAGCTCCAGCAGATCCTCATCGCTGCATGCCCCGTGGTTCACAGCAACCAGGGTAGTTGATCGTGACATCGCCGACGAGCGCATGCCGACGCGGGCTCCGATCGCAATTGCGTCCATCACAGACAACTACGGTCGCGCGTCGATTCCGGATTGTGGCCGCAACCACAGGGCCCGACCTGGGCGGCGCCGGCGCCGGGACCGGCGCTGCACGGCGTCGTCCCAGTCCGCCGCGGAGCGCCTCGGACAGACGGCGCCGCCTCAGGTCGAACAGATGCGCCCCGGGAGGACGATCATCGGCACAGCGCCAGGCGGCAGCGCCTGGTGCGTGCTGGGATGATTCGGCCGGGCCAGGGGAGCACGTGTGCTCAGCATGCAGTGACGAGTGACGTGACCGCCTCCCCCGTTCAGGGAAGCGCAACAACGGGGTCAGACCCCTTTGTTGCGGCGATCAGGGGAAGTCGGAGCCGACGTGCGCGTCGTCGGAGGGCAGCTGCAGCCCGGCCGAGACCAGGTCACGGATCGAGACGATGCCGACCAGCTCGCCGTCATCGACCACCGGAATGTGCCGGAAACGGCGCGCCGTCATGATCTGCGCCGCCTCGCTGGGCGAGTGATCCGACGGCAGCGTGACCGGGTCGGGCGTCATATAGGACTGCACCTGGCCCTGGTCGGGGTGCCGGCTGTCGGCAATCGCCCGCAGCAGGTCGCGCTCCGTGAAGATGCCCACGATCTCGTCTTCCTCGACGACAACGGCTGCACCGACGCCGCGGTTCCACATCTGTCTGGCGGCGGCGCCGAGCGTCGCGTGCGACTCGATGGTCAGCACCTCGTCACCCGAGATGAAATCGCGCAGCGTCACCGCCATCAGGCATCGCCCCCCTCGGTGCGGCCGCAGCCGCATCTCCAACACCAGGTCGGCGTCCAGCGCATCAGCGATCCGCAGCAGCGTGTCGAGCTTCGGGGGACGCGAACCACGTTCGAGTCGAGCGATCGCCGACTGCGTCGTACCGCACAGCACCGCCAGCTCCTGCTGCGACATTCCGCGCGCGCGGCGCGTCTCGGCGACCAGCCGGCCGACGTCGGCGAACCGCCGCTCGTGGTCGCGCACCAGCGACTCCGACCGCTTGCGGATCACCTCGCGCATCTGCGCCGAGAAGCTCTGGCGCTGAACGTGTCCCTCGCTGCTCATACCCGAAGTGTATCGCTTGGACGCTATCGGCCCATATCCTGCACGGATGGCGAGGCGGGCCGTCGTGGTCAAGGTCGGGTCGGGGACGCTGGTCGACGAGCAGGGTCGGGCGCGGCCCAGGGCGTTCTCCCGGATCGCCCGCGACCTCGCCGCGCTGGCCGACGACGGCGTTCCCGTGGCGCTGGTCAGCTCCGGGGCGATCGCGCTCGGCCTGGGATCGCTGGGGCGGCGATCGCGCCGCGAGCGGCTGGCCGACCTGCAGGCCGGCTCGGCCGTCGGCCAGACGCTGCTGGTCAAGCGGTGGGAGCTGGCACTCGGCCGCCACGGCCGGCGCACGGCCCAGGTGCTGCTGACCGCGGGCGATGTCCACCGCCGCCAGAGCTACGTCAACGCCCGTCGCACGCTGGAGACGCTGCTGCGCTGGGGCATGGTGCCGGTGGTCAACGAGAACGACTCGACCGCAACCGACGAGATCACCTTCGGGGACAACGACGCCCTGGCCGCACAGGTGGCGCTGATCCTGAACGCCCGCCTGCTGGTGCTGCTGACCGACGCCGACGGCCTGTACGACCACGACCCGCGGCGGCCGGGCGCCACGCTGATCCCCGAGGTGCGCGACCATCGGCTGCTGGCCGACCTGGACGTGGGCGGACCGGGCGGCGCATGGGGGTCGGGTGGCATGCGATCGAAGGTGGTGGCGGCCGAGATGGCCAGCGCCGGCGGCATCGGCACGGTGATCGCCGGCGGTGCGCGTGACGGTGCAGTGCTCGAGGCGGCCGCCGGACGCCCCGTGGGGACGCGCTTCGTGGCCGACCGCCGACCGCTGCCCGCCTACAAGCTGTGGCTGCGCTACGGCAAGCCGGTGCGCGGCCGCCTGATCGTCGACGCCGGCGCCCGCCGGGCGGTTGTCGACGATGGCACCAGCCTGCTCCCGGTGGGGCTGCGCGAGGTGGCCGGATCGTTCGAGGCGGGCGACTGCGTCGAGCTCTGCGGGGCCGGACGGGTCGCCGTTCGCACGCGGCATCAGCGCCTATCCGGCGGCCGAGCTGCGCGGCCTGGTCGGGCGCAAGGGGATCGATGAGGCGGTGCACCGAGATAACCTTGTGCTGTTGTGAGCGTTCCCGAACTCGACACCGTCACCGCCGCCGCCCGCCGGGCCGCCCGTGAGCTTGCCGCGCTCGACACCGCCGCCAAGGACGCCGCCCTGGAGCGGATTGCCGAGGCGATCGAGTCCCGCGCCGGTGAGATCCTCGACGCCAACGCCCTCGACGTCGCCGCGGCGGCAGGGCGAGACGCCGGCGATCGTCGACCGCCTGACGCTGACGCCCGAGCGCGTTGCCGGGCTGGCCGCCGCCGTCCGCGACGTGGTCGCCCTCCCCGATCCCGTGGGCACCACCGTCCGCCGGTTCGAGCTGACCAACGGCATGCCGGCGCACAAGCTGCGCGTCCCGCTGGGCGTCATCCTGATCGTCTACGAGGCCCGGCCGAACGTCACGGTCGACGCCGCGGCCCTGTGCGTCAAGTCGGGCAACGTCTGCGTGCTGCGCGGCTCCAGCCTGGCCGTCAACTCCAACGCCATCCTGCTCGACGTGGTGCGCGAAGCCCTGGCCGCCGCCGGGCTGCCGGCCGACGCCGTCCAGGCGCTGCCCGAGTCGCGCGAGGAGCTGGAGCGGTTCGTCGCCGACCCCGAGGCGGCCGACGTCGTCATCCCTCGCGGCGGCGAGGCGCTCAAGAAGATGCTGCTCGAGCGCTCGCGGATCCCGGTGCTGGCGGCCGCCGGCGGCAACTGCCACGTCTATGTCGATGCGTCCGCCGACGGGGCCCGGGCGATCGCGATCGCCGTCAACGCCAAGGTGCAGCGCCCCGGCGTCTGCAACGCCGCCGAGACGCTGCTCGTCCACGGCGACCGCGAGGACGATCTGCTGCCGCAGCTGGTGTCGGCGCTGGAGGCCGAGGGCGTCGAGCTGCTGGACGGCGAGGAGGCCTGGGCCACCGAGTTCCTGGACATGAAGATGGGCGTGCGCGTGGTGCCCTCGCTGGACGCCGCCCTCGAGCACATTGCCCGCTACGGCACCGGCCACTCCGAGGCGATCGTCACCGAGGACGCGGCCGCCGCTGAGCGGTTCACCCGCGAGGTGGATGCCGCCGCCGTGTACGTCAACACGTCCACCCGCTTCACCGACGGCGGCGAGTACGGCATGGGCGCCGAGATTGGCATCTCGACGAACCGGCTGCACGCACGCGGGCCGGTCGGCCTCGAAGACCTGACGACGACCAAGTACGTGGTGGTCGGCCAGGGTCAGATCCGCGAGTAGCGCAACCCTGGAAAGCGCTCCTCCGTCACACCGTCCGATGCGCCGCGCCGTGATCACCGGCCTGGGGGCAGTTACCCCGGTCGGCAACGACGTCCCGACAACCTGGTCCAACCTCGTCGCAGGCAAGAGCGGCGTCGACTTCATCCGCGCCTTCGACGCCGACAGCTTCCCGGTGTCGATCGCCGCAGAGGTCAAGGACTTCGACCCGACGCTCGCGATGGCCGCCAAGGAGGCGCGCAAGGTCAACCGCGACGTGCACTTCGCCGTGACCGCCGCGGTCGAGGCGCTGAAGGACGCGAGCTTCGAGGTGACCGACCCGACCCGCACCGGCGTCATCCTGGGCAGCGCCGCCGGCGGCCTGCCGCGAGTCATCGAGGAGCAGCACGTGCTCGAGGAGCGCGGCCCCGAACGGGTGTCGCCGCACTGGCTGCCGAACATGCTGATCGACACGTCGACCAGCCATATCGCCACCATGTTCGGCGCCCGCGGCGTCAACCACTGCATCGTCTCGGCCTGCGCCAGCGGCACCCACTCGATCGGCGAGGCCGCCGAGGTGATCAAGCGCGACGATGCCGACGTGATCATCGCCGGCGGCACCGAGTCGTCGATGGTGCCGGTGATCCTGGCCGGCTTCTGCGCGATGCGGGCGCTGGTCGACGAGCGCGATGACCCGACCCGGGCCTCCCGGCCGTTCAACGTCGATCGGGCCGGCTTCGTGATGGCGGAGGGTGCGGCGATCCTGCTGGTCGAGGAGCTGGAGCACGCGCGAGCCCGCGGCGCCCGCATCTACTGCGAGGTGATCGGCGCCGGAGCGTCGAACGACGCGTACCACATCGCCACTCCGCACCCGGACTCGATCGGCGTGATCGAGATGATGCGCTCGGCGATCCGGCGGGCCGGCATCGAGCCCTCCGACATCGACTACATCAACGCTCACGGCACCTCGACGCCGTACAACGATCCGGCCGAGACCAAGGCCATCAAGGCGGTGTTCGAGGATCACGCCTACAAGCTGGCCGTGTCATCGAACAAGTCGATGATCGGCCACCTGTTCGGCGCCGCCGGTGCCGTCGAGGGGCTGGCCACGGCGCTGACGCTCTACCACGGCGTCATCCCGCCGACGATCAACTACCGCAACCCCGATCCCGAGTGCGACCTCGACTACGTGCCGAACGAGGCCCGCGAGGCCGAGGTGCGGATCGCGCTCTCGAACTCGATGGGCCTCGGCGGCCACAACGGCTGCGTCATCCTCAAGCGGTTCGACGATTAGCCAAGGCCGGTGCGGGTGCGCCGGTCGTCCGCCAGCTCGCGGGCGCTGACGACGCGGTCGACCAGCCCGTACTCGCGCGCCTGCTCCGAGGTCATGAAGTTGTCGCGCTGCGTGTCGACGTGGATCCGCTCCTGCGTCTGCCCGGTGTCGCGGGCCAGCAGCTCCTCCATCCGCCGCTGCAGCTCGAGGATCTCCCGCGCGCGGATCTCGATGTCGGTGGCCTGGCCTTCGAACCCCGGCGTGTGGCCCTGGTGGATCATCACCTTCGAGTTGGGCAGGGCGATCCGTTTGCCTTTCGCCCCGCCGGCCAGCAGGATCGCCCCCATCGACATCGCCATGCCGAAGCAGATCGTCTGCACGTCCGGGCGGATGAACTGCATGGTGTCGTAGATGGCCATCCCGGCGTACACGTCGCCGCCCGGCGAGTTGACATACAGCGAGACGTCGCGATCGGGGTCGTCGGACTCCAGGTGGATCAGCTGGGCCACCACCAGGTTGGCGACCTCGGCGGTGACCGGCGTCCCGAGGAACACGATGCGGTCGTTGAGCAGCCGCGAGTAGATATCGAAGGAGCGCTCGCCGCGCGACGTCTGATCGACGACCATGGGGATGACGGGTGACATTTGCAGCCTCCTCGGATAAAGTGCAACCGTCGAGTTGCGCAAAGGCTAGCGCGGACAGAGCAGATAAGCAACCCTAGGGTTGCACATCGGAAGGAGCAGGCGATGGCGGACGAAGTCGAACGCGAGATCACGGTGCCGGTGCCGCCCGACGAGGCGTGGACGCTGGTCACCGACGCGGAGGAGCTGCAGCGCTGGCTGGCGCCGGAGGTCGAGATCGATCTGCGCGACGGCGGTGAGGTGCGGATCGTCGGCGACGACGGCGACGAGCGGCGCGGCACGGTCGAGCTGGTCGAGGCGCCGCGGCGGCTGCGCTTCGCATGGACGGCGCCGGACGGCGACCCGAGCATCGTCGAGATCTCGGTCGACCCGGAGCAGGACGGCTCGCGGATCCGCGTGTCCGAGCGACCGGTGGTCGAGCCGGTGGCCGCGATCGGCGTCGTGCTGGAGTTCCCGGTGTCGCGCACGCGCGGCCCGCTCGCCCTGGCGGCGTGAGCACCACGGGCATCGACGCGACGTTCGCCGCGCTGGGGGATCCCACGCGTCGGCGGGTGCTGGGCCTGCTCGCGGAACGGGACGGCGCGACGGCCAGCGAGCTCTCACGCGAGCTGCCGGTCACCCGGCAGGCGATCGCCAAGCACCTGGCGGCGCTGGACGCGGCCGGGCTCGTGCACGCCGCCCGCGAGGGCCGCGACGTTCGCTACCGGGTGACCCCCGCGCCGCTGGAGGACGCGGTCGCCTGGATGACCCGCGTCGGCGGCGAGTGGGACGCGCGGTTGGCTCGCCTGGCGAAGCACGCGGCCCGCGCGGTGTAACAACGGGGTCAGACCCCTTTGTTACACGCATGGCCGATCCGGCCCGACCGCTATCCTCTGCGGCCATGTCGAGCTCCATGATCCGCCAGGCCGACCCGCTGATCTCGGCCGACGACGCCCTCGCGCTGGGGCTCGACCGCGAGCGGCTGCTGGCGATGTTCCGGAACATGCTGCTGACCCGCGGCATCGAGGAGCGCGGCAATCTGCTGTTCAAGGCCGGCAGGCTGCCCGGCAGCTACTACACCGGTCGCGGCAACGAGGCCGCCTCGGTGGGTGCTGCGAGCGCGATGGGCGAGCACGACGTCGCATCGCCGCTGCACCGCAACATGGGCGTGCACGTCACCCGCGGCGTCGACCTGGCCGCGATCTTCTGCCAGTTCATGGGCCGCTCCGGCGGGGCCACCGGCGGGCGAGACTCGAACCTCCGCACCAATGACATGTCCCCCGGCCGTGGCCTGCTGGCCGGAGTCAGTCACCTGCCGGCGATGATCCCCGTGATCACCGGCATCGCGCTGGCGTTCCAGCTGCGCGCCGAGCCCCGGGTTGCGCTCGGCTGGTGCGGCGACGGCGCGGCCGCGCGCGGCGACATGCATGAGGCGATGAACCTGGCCGGTGTCCGCCGCCTGCCCATCGTCTACGTCATCGACAACAACCAGTACGCGTACTCGACGCCGAACCGGCTCTCGTTCGCCTCGACGCACCTTGCCGATCGCGGGCCGGCGTACGGGTTCGAGGGCATCGTCGTCGACGGCACCGACGTCCTCACGGTGTACCGCGAGGTCAGCCGTGCGGTCGAGAAGGCGCGCGCGGGCGGCGGCCCGACGGTGCTCGAGCTGATCACCCTGCGGATGGAGGGCCACGCCGTCCACGACGACGCGTCGTACGTGCCCCGCGACCTGTACGACGAGTTCCTGGCCCGCGATCCGGTCGACCGTTTCCGCTCCTGGCTGACGGTCAACCAGGAGCTGACGGAGTACGAGGAGCAGCAGATCGCCGTCGAAGTGGCGCAGACGATCGAGGCGGCCGTGCTGGCGGCCGAGGCCAGCCCGCTTCCCGCTCCGTCAACGCTGCTCCAAGGCGTCTACGCCGACCAGGGAGTACCCTCCGGCCATGAGTGAATTCCCCTTTGGCATGTTCGGCGGGGGCGACCCCGAGGAGATTCAGCGGCAGCTGGCCGGCTTCATGGAGCAGGCGCAGCAGAGCCAGCGCGTGGCCTTCGCAGACCAGGCGATCAACCTCGCGGTGGGCATCACGGTGGCCGCGATCGGCCGGATGGAGCTGTCCGGCACGGCCGACGCCCAGGCGACGCAGGTGCGCGACGCGATCCGGCTGATCTTCCCCGAGGCCGTCACCCTCGTGCGCGAAGCGCGCGAGGGACTCGCCTAGCGGCCGGCGTCAAGGCGTCACCCGTCACGATCTCGCCAACCGGCGCGCGAAAGCGTCACGATTGGTGCGCGGCCTGCGTTGGCCCTGGCACTGTGCCCGGCACCGAGCCCGGCACCGTGCCCGGCACTACCGCGCGTGTGGCCCGGCGACCGCGCGGCGCGATGGCCGACCTGGCTACTCGCTGATCCGCCAGGCCGTCTCGACGGTGGCCGTGGTCGACGCCGAGATGAAGCAGTCGCGCTCCGCCTTCGCCGTCAGACCCTGCGCCAGGTGCGCGTGGCCTCCCGCGACCGTGGCCGTGACGATCATCGCGACGCGCCGGAAGGCGTAGCGCCGGTCCTCCTCGCGCCGCGCGAGCTCACCGGCGGCCTCCGACTGGTACGAGACCACCTCGACGCCATTGTGGGCGCAATGCGCCAGGAACGAGAGCATGGTGCACGACTGGAGCGACGCCGTGAACAGGTGCTCGGGGCTCCAGTGCATCGCGTTCGCACCGGGGAAGTCCTCCGGCGGCGTGACCGTCAGATCCGGGCGGCCCGGCGCACCCACACGGCACTCGCGCCCGCCGACCCATTCGAGCTCCGTCTGGTACTGGAAGACCTTTGAACCCAGCGGCATCGACACCGACCTCCCTCATTTCCACATTCCCCCGAACGGGGTCTATCCAGGGCGTCCAAAGCGGACGATCCAGATACCGAGCGTCCGGCTCCAGGCTACATCTGTCTTCATCCTTCGCGCCGGGCGCACGGACGAAGGAGCATCATGTACGACATCCGCCCCGCCACCGGCGAGACGGGCCAGACCACCGCTGAATATGCGGTGATGATGACCGTGATCAGCGTGGGGATCATCACGGCACTTTCGGTCATGAGCGGCACGGTCGCGACGCTGGTCACCAGCGCCGCCGCGGCCCTCTGAGCACCGCCTCGGCCGGGCACCGGGTCAGCCCGACGCCCGGCCGCTTCGGCGTCCGCCGCCCAGCAGCTCCTCGACCTCCGGCGGAGTGACCGCCGCCCACGGGCCGGCGTGCCACCCGGGATCCTCGTAGCGCGTGCGGCGCAGCTTGGCCGCCGCCTCCCGCTCGGCCGTCGTCAGCTCGCCGGGCTCGGCGCCAAGCACAGCGCACAGACGATCGGCGACGTCGTCCACCTCCGTGTTGGTCACGTGATCGGGTCGGCTGGGCGACGGGCGCGGCAGACCCTCGAGATCGCCGTCCCGCCGGCCGGCCACACACGCCCGCAGCGCATCCAGGTCGGCGCGGACGAGCACCGTCCCGTGCACCATCGAGCCGGCGCGGCCGCGGTGCGCGGCGATGCCGGTGACCTTGCGCCCGCCGACGCGCACGGTGCGCTCGTCGCGCTCGGCGGGGAGGCCGGCGCCGGTCAGAGCGGCGGCGATCCCGTCGAGCAGGGGCGCGTACAGGTCGGGGATGGCGAGCGCCGCGTCGGGGTGGCCGGCCGGCACGGCCAGCGCGGCGCACACCGTGCCGCCGTCCAGGTAGACCGTGCCGCCGCCGGTGAACCGCCGCCAGACGCCGACGCCGCGGGCAGCGCAGGCGGCGGCGTCGATCTCCCAGTCGATCCGCTGGAAGCGGCCGACGATGACGGCGGGGTCGGTGCTCCAGAGGACGAGCGCCGGCTCGCCGCCGGCTCGCGCGACCGCCTCGTCCAGCGCAAGCGCCTCGGCGGGCGCCAGGTGCCCCGCCTGGATCGCGCGGATCACGCCATCCGGTGGGCGGCGATCCCGGCCCGCTGCAGCCGCATGGCCGCGGATGGCGGCGCCGAACCGGGCAGCTCGACGTCGTCGGGCAGCTCCTCCGCGAGCGCGGCGATACGCGATTCCAGCATCGCCTCGTCGCCCAGCTCCGCCAGCTCGTCGCGGATGCCGACGATCGCCGCGCCGGCGTGGCCGGCGGCCTCCACCGCCGCGGCCTCCAGCATCCGGGCGTAGTCGACCAACGCAAGCGCCTCGCGGCGGGCGGCCTCGGGCCGTGAGTCGTCGCGCACCGCGCCCGCCAGCGGCAGCTCGATCGGCGCCGCCAGGGCGACGTCGACCAGGCACTCCCGCTCGCGGGCCAGCCGGTCGAGGTGCTCGCGCGTCTCCAGCCGGGCGGCCTCCACCCTGCGCCGCGCCTCGTCGGCGTCCTCACGGTAGGGGCGGGCGTCGGCGCCGGCGTACGCCGCCTGCTCGGCCAGGTCGACCGCGCGCTGCCAGACGGCGACCAGCGGCTCCTGGTCGACCCACTGCTGCTCGAGCGCGCGGGCCACCCCCTCGATCTCCGAGCGGCGCCGGACGACCGACTCGACGATCTCCGGCATCCGCCGCTCGATCTCGGACTCCCGGTCGAGCTCCGCCTCGAGGTGGCGCACGCGGTGGAGACGCGAGCGCAGCTCGGCCAGCTCGTCCGCCAGCTCGAGCGTCCGGTCAAGCTCCCGGGCCTTCATGTGCGCAGCTTAGCCACCACGGCAGGGGCCGGCTGGAGCGCCAGCGCGAGCGTCGCAACGGCGAGCGGCGGCGCCCCCACGAACCCCGAGAGCGCCAGCAGCAGGCCACATGCCAGCGTCGCCGCGGAGCAGGCGAGGGCCACAGCTCGCAGCGGGATCGCGTCGGCGGCGACCGATCCCGCCGCGACGACGAACATCACCAGGCCGCAAGCGAAGGCCGCGGTCAGCGATTGCGGCCTCCCGATCAGGAGCTGGGCGACGAGCGCCGCGCCGGCGAGCAGGCCGAGGACGATGCGGAGCGCGATCACGGTGCGAACCGGTCGAGCACCCGGCCCCGCTCGTCGATGAATGCGTACGACCGCGCCCTGCCGCCGGCCACGTCCACCCTCAGAGCGCCGTAGTCGAGCAGTGACTTGAGTGCGTCCGGGCTGGCCTTGGTGAACTCGAGGTCGCCCGGCCCCTCGCCGCCGGTGCCGACGGTGAACTCGAGCACGCCGCCGACCACCCGGCGCTCGTAGCGGTGCAGGTGTCCGGCCAGGATCGCCGAGACGTCGTAGCGGCGGAGCACGGACAGGATCGGGTTGCCCGGCTGCACCGGGCGATGGACGACCACGAACCGCACCGGTGCCGTCGTCCGCTCCAGCACGCCGCGTGCGAAGGACACCGCGCTGCTGTCCGCCTCCAGGCCCAGCACGACCAGCTGCACCGGGCCGTAACGCATCGCGTAGCGGCCCCGCTCGCCGGGCAGGTCGAGCGCATCGGCCACGTCCTTGCCGCCCCGCCAGAAGAGGTCGTGCTCGCCCATGGTCGTCCACAGCGGCGCGTTCGACAGCACGTTCGCCAGCGGCCGGAAGATGTTGCGGTCGAGCAGCGGCCCGGCCGCCACCAGGTAGCTGTTGTCGCCTGCACCGGCCAGGAAGTCCGGGTGCATCGAGGTCAGCACGCGGCCGACCGCCCACTCGTGGTTCGTCCCCGATCCGAAGTCGCCGATCACCCCGAACGTGATGTCGGCACCGGGATCGGCGGGCGCGGTGCGGAAGCTGCCGCTCGCCCAGGTGAGGCCGTCCACGGCCGCCGTCCAGCCGTAGCGGACGCCGGGCGACAGCCCATCGAAGCGGCCGCCCCGCGCGGTGAACGATCCCCCGTCCGGCCCCACCGCCCGCAGCTCGATCGGCTGGTCGATCCGCCACTTCAGCTCGGCCGACGTCGGCCCCAGCCGCACCACGTACGGCCGCCGTTCGAACGGCCCCGGCGTCGGCTGCTCGAGGTACAGGCGCCAGTAGGTGATCGCGGCCACGGTCACCAGCACCAGCAGAGCGCACAGCATCGACACGCCGACCAGCGCCACGCGCAGGCGCCGGACCGTCCGGGGGGGATCGGACATGCCGGTAGCCTAGGGCGATGGAACGGCGAGACGTCGTGATCGCCGGAGCCGGCCCCGCCGGTCTGGCGCTGGCGGAGCCGCTCGCGCGGCGGGGCTACGACGTGCTCGTCTGCGAGCGCAACGCCCGGATCGGCGAGCCGGTGCGGACGTCGGGTGGATCGTGGCCGGACGACCTCCGGCGGCTGGGCCTGCCCGACCGGCTGTGGCACCCGATCACCACCCTCTCCTTCCGGTCGCGGCGCTCCCGCGCGGTGGTCGAGTGGGGCGGCCCGGTGGGCTGCGCGCTCGACGTCACCGGCACCTGGCGCTACCTGGCCGACCGGGCGCGCGCGGCCGGCGCCACGGTCGAGACGGGCACGCTGGCACGGATGCCGCGCACCGGGATGCTCACGCTGCGTGGCCCCGAGGGCAGCCGTGCGGTGTCCTGCCGGCTGGCCGTCGACGCCACCGGGACGCCGTCGCTGCTGGCCCGCACGGCGGGCATCCACCCCGGCTTCCAGCGGGTCGGCGTGGGCTACGAACGCGAGCTGTCCGCTCCCCGCTTCCCCCAGCACGAGGCCATGATCCTGGTCGGCGGCGTCGCCCCCGCAGGCTACGCGTGGGCCTTTCCCCGTGGCGGTACCCGGGTGCGGGTCGGGGTGGGCGTGATCCAGCCGGACGTCGACGACAACCCGCGAGCCCTCTACGAGCCGGTGGCCGACGCCCTTGCGGAGCCGCTGCGCGGTGCGCGCACCCTCGAGCTCCACACCGGCAGGATCCCCAGCGCCGAGCCGCCCGGACGGCTGACGGCGGACGGGCTGATGGTGGTCGGCGATTCGGCGGCGCAGTCGAATCCGCTGCTCGGCGAGGGCATCCGCCACGTGATCGAGGCGGCTTGGCGGGCGGCGCCGATCGCCGCTCGTGCGCTCGAACGGCCCGGCGTCGTGCCGCGCGAGCGGCTGCGCCGCTGGGAGCGAACGGGTCGCCGCAGCCGGGGGCGCGCGTGGCCGCTCGCGCTGCGCGCGAACCACTATGTCGCCAGACTGGACGACGACGGCTGGGACCGGGCCGTCGAGCTGATCAGCCGCCTGCCGGCCGAGGTCATCACGCCGGTGTTGCGCGGCGACCTGCTGTCGCTGCCGTTTCTGCTGGCCACGCTGCGCACCGGGCCGCGGCTGGGGTGGCGCGTCGCACGGCCCTTCGCGCTGGGCGGTCACTAGACTTCCGCCGCGATGGTCGACGAGCGTCAGATCGAGGTCAATCAGGCGGCCGTGCGGCGGGCGCTGACGCGCTCGTTCACCAGCCTCGATCCCGCCGGGCACGCGTGGCGGGGCACCATGGGGCTGGGCGAGGCGGTCGTCACTGCGGACGTGCTGACGCTGGCCGACGGCCGGCCCTACGTGCACGTGTTCGCAGAGTGCGTGCGCGATGTCGCGCTGGAGCCGAACGTCGCCCGCATGCTGGTGCTGGAGAACGCCAACACTGTGATCGGCCGTCTCAGCCACGACGGCCGCTCGATCCAGGCCGAGCACGCGATCCTCGCCGGCACCACGATGGCGGCTGTCGAGGTGCAGTCCACCGTCTGGACCGTGGGTTGGACGGCGATCTCGTTCGCCCCTCGCCTACGCGCGCTGCTCGAACAGGCAACACCAGTGCCGGTCGCGCCGGAGACGCCGGCCGCGCTGCTTCGGGATTCGGCCGACCACGTCCGCATCACCACCGACCGGGTGCGACGCTTCCTGACCGAACGGTTCGGCGAGTTCCAGCACGACCCGAACTGGGGCTTCCACGGCGCCTTCGGCAGCGCCCGCGTGTTCGTGGACGTGCTGCCGGTGCTCGACGACTCGACCGCCGTCCGCGCCTCGTCGCCGGTGCTGTCGGGCGTCGACCTGTCCGACGCGCTGGCGCTGCGCCTGCTGGAGCTGGCGTCGTCCAGCCCGTTCGGCGCCTTCCTCTACCTGCCGAGCCGCCGCGAGGCGTGGTTCGAGCACGTCGTGCTGGGCGACGACCTCGATCCGGACGAGCTGGAGACGGCGATCGAGATCGTCGCGTCGACGGCCGACGGGCACGACGACGAGCTGGCCGCGGGCTTCGGCGGCCGCCGCTACGCCGACCTGTAGGAGCCCGAGCCGGCCTCTGCGCGCGCGATCGGCACGGCGAACGTCACCTCGGTGCCTCGGCCCGGCTCGGCGGCGATCGAGAACTCGCCGCCCGCCAGCCACAGCCGCTCGGTGACTGCGTCCAGGCCAACGTGGAGATACGCCCGCGGCCGGTCGCGCACGCCCTGCGGGTCGAAGCCGCGGCCGTCGTCGGCCACGGTGCCGTGGACGGCGCCGCCCTGCTCGAACAGCCGCACCGCGACGCGGTGGGCGGCGGCGTGCTTGCGCACGTTCTGCACGGCCTCGCGCACCACGCGGTAGACCATGTCCTCGACGGCGGCGGGGAACCGGGAGGCCGGCGCGTCGAGCGAGACCTCGAGCCCGGACTCGTCGGCCGCCTCGTCGAGCAGCGCGCCGACGGCGACCCGCAGGCCCTGCGCCTCGAGCAGCTGCGGGCGCAGCTCGAACATCAGCCGCCTGGTGCGCTCGGTCGCCTCGTACACGATCTCCCGCACACGCTCGACCTCGCGCGGATCGACCGCCCCATCCTCGCGCCGGGCCATCGCCGCAAGCCGGTCGAGCGAGACCAGCGTCGCCGTCAGCACCTGGACGGTGTCGTCGTGCAGCTCGACGGCGATCCGCGAGCGCTCGGCGTCCTCGGCACGCAGCACCATGCCCAGCACCCGGCGGCGGCGGGTCTCGCTCTCGCGCAGCGCCTCCTCCGAGATCCGGTGCTCGGTGACGTCGAGGCCGATGCTGGCGGCGCCCCACGGCCGCCCATCGGCGTCCAGGAGCGGCGCGGTCCACCAGCCGTACCTGCGCTCGCCGTGGGCACGGCTGGGCACGACCGACTCCGACGTGGTCATCACCTCGCCGCGGCCGAGCAGCTCGTAGTACCCGCGTTCCATGTCGCGCCGCGACTCGATCGCGACGGCGTCCAGCCAGTGCCGGCCCAGCAGCTCCTCCGGCCGCCGGCCGAGCACGCCGGCCAGGTGCTGGTTGCAGTAGACGATGTGGCCGTGCATGTCCTCGATCACGGCGGCCAGCGGGATCGCGTCGAGCATCTCCCGCAGCACCTGCTCGGCGCGCCGCTCGGCGACCTCGGCGCGGTGGCGGTCGGTGACGTCCGTGATCACGCCCTGGACGACCCGGACGTGTCCGGTGTCGTCGCGCAGCGGCGTCGAATGCTCCTGCACCCAGAGCTGTGCACCGTCGGGCATCAGGATCCGGTACTCGTCGCTGAACTCACGTCCCTCCGCCAGCGCCCCCTCCCAGGCGGCCCGCACGCGCGCGCGGTCCTCGGGGTGCACGCGCTGCTGCCAGACGCCGGTGTTGCGCATCCACTCGTCACGCGAGCAGCCGTACAGCTCCTCGATCTGAGGGCTGACGTAGACCGGCGTGCCGTCCGGACCGTCGACATACGTCGCGGCCGGAATGCGCTCGATCAGCGCTCTGTACAGAGCTTCCGTCTCGGTCACCAACTGCTCCCCCAGATGACAACACCGGGACACGTGCTGTCAAACGATAAACGATCGGGCGGCTCCCCGCCGGTGTGCCGGCCCCGCCCGGCGACCGTGGTATCGTCATCCGCCGATGGGCGAGATCAGCGGTGGAAAGCTGGCGATGTGGGTGATCGGCGGAAGCATCGTGCTCGCCTCGATCATCACCGTCGCGCACCTCGGCATCGACGGCTATCCGTGGGGCTGGACCGGCCTGATCGTCGCCGCGATCATGTCCGTCGTTGCGTTCGCGCTCGGCGAGTGGGAGTAGCTCAGCTCGTCGGCAGCAGCTCAACCGGGTGGACGACCGGCAGGTCGCTCCTTCCCAGGTCGCGCAGCGCCGCCGCCAGCTGAAGCGCGCAGCCCGGATTGGCCGTGGCGACGACGTCCGGCCGGGCGGCGAGGATCGCCTGCGCCTTGCGGCGGCCCAGCTCACGCGCGGCCTCGGGCTGGGTCAGGTTGTAGATGCCGGCCGAGCCGCAGCAGGTGTCGGCGCCCTCGATCTCGACCAGCTCCAGCCCCGGCACGGCGCGCAGCAGCTCGCGCGGCTGCTCGCGCACACCCTGCGCGTGGCGCAGATGGCAGGCATCCTGGTAGACGACGCGGCGGGTCGTGCCAGAGGGGTCAGGAACCTCTGGCACCGGCGGCCCGAGCTCCGCAAGCAGCTCCGTCACGTCGCGCACCGACGCCGAGAAGCGCCGTGCCTCCTCCGTGCCCAGCAGCTCGCCGTACTCCTTCATCGCCGACCCGCAGCCGGCGGCCGTGACGACGACGCGGTCGTGGCCGCGCAGCGCAGCGATCGTGGCCAGCGCCCGTTTGCGCGCCTCGACCTCACGGCCCGCGTGCAGCGCCAGCGCGCCGCAGCAGCCCTGGCCGGGCGGCACCACGACCTCGCAGCCGCGACCGGCCAGCGCCTCGGCCGACGCCCGGTTGACGCGGCCGAAGAAGACGCGCTGGACGCACCCCTGGAGCAGCGCGACGCTGATCCGCCGCTCACCTCGCGCAGGGGTCACGGGGTCGGGCGCGGCGCGCATGTCGGCGAAGCTGACCCGCGGTGCGAGCCGGCTCGGCCGGATGCCCAGCGCCAGCGGCCAGGACACCGCGCGCAGCCGCCGCGGGTGCGGGAACAGTGCGAAGACGCCGCGGTCGAGCAGCCGGTCGCGGAGGCCGGTCGGCGCATCCTCGCGCCGGCGCACCCGCGTCCGCTCGATCAGCGTGTCGTAGCGCACGCCGCTGGGGCAGGCGGTGACGCAGGCCAGGCAGCCGAGGCAGCGGTCGATGTACGGCGCCGCGGCCTCCATCTCGATCTCGCCCTCCTCGAGCAGCGACATCAGGTGGATCCGGCCGCGGGGCGAGTCCATCTCCTCGCCCCACAGCTGGTAGGTCGGGCACGCCGGCAGGCAGAACCCGCAGTGCACGCAGGTGTCGATCAGATCGCGGGTGTCCTCGGAGCCGATCACCGCACCGCGAACCGTTCGATCACCCGGCGCTCGAGCGGGGTCGGCTCGGCCGCAACCGACGCCACATCGGCAAACAGCCAGCCGCGCGCCCAGCGCCCGACCACGGACGTCGCGCCCTGGCCGGTCAGGCTGCGGATCAGCTCGGGTGCCTCCGCCGGCGGGCAGCGCCACAGCTCGAGGCCGGCCTGCCGCTCGCGATGGTCGGCCCAGAGCGCCTCGTCGTCTTCGTCGATCTCGCCGCCGACCGCTGCATGGGCCTCCCTGGCGAGCTCACGGGCGACCGGGCTCTCGAAGCGCACCAGCAGCCGCTCCTCAGGCAGCTGCACCTCGACGCACGCGGGCATCAGCGGCTCCAGCGGGACCGGATCGCACAGCGGCGTCACCAGGGTCGCCGTCTGCGCCGGGCGCGGATGCAGGCGCAGCGTCAGCTCGAGCAGCTCGCCGAGGGCTCCGTGGGCGCCCGTGAACAGCTTCGGCAGGTCGTAGCCGGCGACGTTCTTCACCACCTTGCCGCCGCCCCGGACAACGGTGCCGTCCGGCAGCCGCGCGCGGATGCCGAGCACCAGGTCGCGGGGCAGCCCGTAGCGGTGCGCTCGCGGCCCGAACAGCGCGCGGTCGAACGCCTCGCCGACGGTCAGCTCCTCGGCGCCCGGCGGGTCGAGGGCGAGCATCTGCCCGGCCCTGGCCAGCTCCCGGTCGAGCTCCGCCAGCGTCGTCCCCGCCTCGACGGTGCAGGTGAGATCGCCCGCGGCGTGCTCGATCACCATCGGTCGATCACCCCCTCCCGTTCCAGCGGGTGCTGGCGGTAGGGGCCGGGCACCTCACCGCACAGCCGCGGGGTCGGGAACAGCTTGCCCGGGTTGCACAGGCCCTCCGGGTCGAAGCCGCAGCGGACGCGGTGCATGGCAAGCAGGTCGTCCTCGGTGAACATCCGCGGCATGTGCCGCGCCTTGTCGAGGCCGACGCCGTGTTCGCCCGTCAGCGAGCCGCCGGCATCGAGACAGGCGATCAGGATCTGCGACGCGAGCTCCTCGGCCTGCTCGGCCTCGCCCTCCACCTGGCCGTCGTAGAGCACCAGCGGATGCAGGTTCCCGTCGCCTGCGTGGAAAACGTTGGCGACGCGCAGCCCGTGCTCCTTCGAGAGCTCGCCGATCCGGCGCAGCGTCTCCGGCAGCCGGGTGCGCGGGACGACTCCGTCCTGGACGTAGTAGTCACGACTCAGACGGCCCATCGCCGGAAAGGCAGCCTTGCGGCCACGCCAGAATCCGGCGCGCTGCTCATCGTTCTCGGCGCGGCGAACGGTGCGGGCGCCGGCCGCCTCACAGATCTCGACCACCCGGCCAAGCGTCGCCTCGACCTCGGCCGCCGGTCCGTCCAGCTCGACCAGCAGGATCGCGCCGGCGTCCAGCGGCAGGCCGACGTGAAGCGCGTGCTCGGCGGCCTGGATGCTCAGCTCGTCCATCATCTCGATCGCGGCCGGGATCACGCCCTCGGCGATGATCGCCGACACGGCCTCGCCGGCGGCATCGGTCGATGTGTAGTCGGCGAGCAGCGTCTCCACCCGCTGGGGCTTGGGGAGCACGCGCACCAGCGCCTCGGTGACGATACCCAGCGTGCCCTCCGAGCCGACCACCGCGCCCAGCAGGTCGAGCGAGCCCCACGGATCGAGGCGGACGATCTCGCCGTCGGCCAGCACGACCTCGGCCTCCAGCACGTGGTTGGTCGTGAAGCCGTACTTGAGGCAGTGGGCGCCGCCGGAGTTCTCGGCGACGTTGCCGCCGATGGTGCAGACCTGCTGCGAGGACGGATCGGGCGCGTAGTACAGGCCGTGCGGCGCGACCGCCCTGGTCACGTCGAGGTTGGTGACACCGGGCTGGAGCCGGACGCGGCGGTTGGGGACGTCGACCTCGAGGATGGCGTTCATCCGGGAGAGGCCGATCACGACTCCCTCGGCGACCGGCACGGCGCCCCCGGACAGCCCGGTGCCCGCGCCGCGCGCCACGAACGGCACGCCGGATACCCGGCAGGCGCGCACTGCGGCGGCCACCTGGGCCGTCGACGTGGGCAGCACCACGGCCTGCGGGATCGCCCGGTGGCTGGCGAGCCCATCGGTCTCGTACGTGCGGAGCGCGGCGGGCGCCGTGATCATGTTGTCGGGACCCACCGCTCCCGCGAGATCGGCCAGGAGGCTCACCCGAGGGAGCCTACCCGCGGTGCGATACTCCACGGATGAGGGTGCTGGTGACCGGGGCGACCGGCTACATCGGTGCGGCGGTCGCCGAAGCGCTGGGCCGCGCGGGGTACGAGGTCGCCGGCACCGCTCGCACCGACGATGCGGCGGCGGTGCTCGAGGTCCGGGGCATCGAGCCGGTGCGAGCCGACCTGCGGTCGCCGGAGTCGCTCGCCGAGCCCGCGCGGACGGCCGACGCGGTCATCCACACCGCCGCGACGCAGGAGGACGACATGGGCGCGGCCGAGCGGGCGGCGGCCGGCGTGCTGCTGGCCAGCGGCACGCGCGTCCTCTTCACGAGCGGCGTCTGGGTGTACGGCAGCGCGCCGCCGGGCGAGGTGCTGGACGAGGACTCCGAGCCCGATCCGGTGCGGATCTACTCGTGGCGCCCGGCGCTCGAGCGAGAGGTGCTCGAGGCGGGCGGGACGGTGATCCGCCCGGGCATGGTGTACGGGCGCGGCGGCGGCCCGATGAACCAGTTCGCCGACATGGCCGACGAGCACGGCGTGCCCCGTCATGTGGGCGACGGCCGCAACCACTGGTCGATCGTGCACGTCGACGACCTGGCCGATCTCTACGTGCTGCTGCTCGAGGCGGCCCCTCCCGGCACCCTGCTGAACGGCGTGACCGGCGAGCCGATGCAGGTGCGTGAGCTGGCCGCCGCCGCGTGTGCGGGTGCCGGCGCTCCGCCTCCGGTCGAGTGGCCTCGCGACGATGCCGCGCACGAGCTCGGCTACACGATGGCGGAGGCCCTCACCCGCGATCACCGCATCAGCGGCGCGCGGGCACGCGAGCACCTCGGGTGGCGACCGCCGGAACGGTCACCACTCGAGGAGCTGCGTCAACCGGTCAGTCCGTGACGCGCATGCGCCGCCCGGTATGCTCCGCGGCATGCGTGAGCCAGTCGCGGGAACCAAGCCGATGGGCGCCTACTCGCCCGGGATCATCGCCGAGGGACGCTTCGTCTACGTGGCCGGGCAGGGGCCGTTCCGCGACGGCGAGTTCGTGCCGGGCACGATCGAGGAAGAGACCCGGCTGACGATCGAGAACCTGACGACGGTGCTCGGCCAGGCCGGCGCCTCGCTGAGCCAGGTCATTCGCTGCGGCGTGTTCCTCGCGGACGTCGGCGACTTCGCGGCGATGAACGCGGTGTACGCCGAGATCTTCCCCGACCCCAAGCCCGCGCGGACGACGATCGGCTGCGCGCTGGCCGGCGGGATCAAGGTCGAGATCGACTGCGTCGCCGTGCTGCCGCACTAGCGATGGACGACCTCGTCGGCCGCCACGTCAGCGAGCTCGACACTCCGATGCCGGTGATCGACCTGGACGCGATGGAGCGCAACATCGCGCGGCTGGCAACGCACGCCCGCCAGCGCGGCATCAGCCAGTGGCCGCACACCAAGACGCACAAGAACCCGGAGATCGCGCGGATGCAGCTCGACGCGGGGGCCGGCGGGCTGACGGTCGCCAAGCCGGGAGAGGCCGAGGTGATGGCATCGCACGGCCTGGGCCCGCTGCTGCTGCACTACCCGAGCTTCGGCGCCGAGAAGTGGCGGCGGATCGCGGGCGTCGCGGCCACCACCGACCTGACCGTGGCGCTCGACTCGGCGGACGTCGCCGAGCCGCTGGCCCGCGCGCTCGCCGCCCGCGGCGTCACCGCCCGGGCGCTGGTCGAGCTCGACGTCGGCATGCGCCGCACAGGCGTCGAGTCGCCGGCGGCGGCGCTGGCGCTGGCGCAGACGATCGACCGGCTGGAGGGGCTCGAGCTGGCCGGCCTCTCGTGCTACCCCGGCCACGCCCGGGGAACCGAGCAGGAGATGCACAGTGCGCTGACCGCGGTGGAGGCCACGCTCCAGGAGACGATCGGGCTGCTCCGCGACGCGGGGCTGCGGTGCGACCGGGTGTCCGCGGGATCGACGCCATCGATGATGCTCTCGGAGCTGGTGCCGTCGATGACCGAGCACCGCGCCGGCACGTACGTGTTCCTCGACCGGTCGGAGATCGTCCGAAACGGGCTTGACGAGGACGACTGCGCGCTTCGCATGCACGCCACCGTCGTCTCGGTCAGCAACGGGAGGATGGTGCTCGACTCGGGGTCGAAGACACTGTCCGACGCCCCCTACCTCGGTCCCGGCGGCCAGGGCCACGGCGCGATCGCCGGGCACCCGGAGGTCGCCGTCGAGCGCCTGTCCGAGGAGCACGGCGTGTGCGACATCTCGGCCAGCGAGCGCGCGTGGCGGGTCGGCGACCGGGTCGAGGTGATCCCCAACCACGTGTGCGTGATGGTCAACCTCCACGACGCGCTGTGCGGCGCCCGCGGCGGGGTGGTCGAGCGGGTGTTCGCCGTCGAGGCGCGGGGGATGGTCAGGTGAGCTCGGAGAGCATCATCTGCATCAACCCGCCCTGCCGGTAGACGCGGACGTCCGCCGGCGCGTCGAGCCGGGCCAGCGTCATGAACCGCTTGGCACCGCCATCGACCTCGACCTCGACCTTGCCGCCGACCCCGACCTCGCCGAGGCCGCGGATCGTGAACGTCTCGCGGCCGGTCAGCCCCAGCGACTCGGCGGAGTCGCCCGGCAGGAACTGCAGGGGGATGACGCCGAGCGCGACCAGGTTCGAGCGGTGGATCCGCTCGTAGCTCTCGACGATCACCGCGCGAACGCCCAGCAGCGCGCTGCCCTTGGCCGCCCAGTCGCGTGAGGAGCCCGAGCCGTACTCCTTGCCGCCGATCACCACCAGCGGCACGCCCTCCTCGGCGTAGCGCAACGCGGCGTCATAGATCGCCATCTGCTCGCCGTCGGGCAGGTGCAGCGTGAATCCGCCCTCGACCGGATCGACCAGCCGGTTCTTCAGCCGGATGTTGGCGAACGTCCCGCGCACCATCACCTCGTGGTTGCCTCGTCGGGCACCGTAGGAGTTGAAGTCGCGCGGCTCGATGCCATGTTCGATCAGGTAGGTGCCCGCCGGCGTCGTGCTGGCGATCGAACCGGCCGGCGAGATGTGATCGGTGGTCACCGAATCGCCGAGCAGCGCCAGGACGCGCGCATCGACGATGTCGGACAGGTCGGGCTCGCGCTCGAAGAACGAGACCTCGCGAACGTACGTCGAACTCTCGTCCCATGCGAACAGCTCGCCCTGCGGAACCGGCAGCTCCCGCCAGCGCTCGTCGCCGTCGAAGATCCGGCCGTACTCGGTGGCGTAGAGGTCGGCGCCGAGCGAGCCGGTCATCGCCTCCTGGATCTCGTCGGCGGTCGGCCAGACGTCGCGCAGGAACACCGGGTTGCCGTCCGAGCCGGTGCCCAGAGGCTCCGTCGTCAGGTCGCTGTTGACCGTGCCGGCGAGGGCATAGGCGACCACAAGCGGCGGCGATGCAAGGTAGTTCCCGCGCACCTGCGGATGGATCCGGGCCTCGAAGTTGCGATTGCCCGAGAGCACGGCGGCGACCGACAGGTCGCGCTCCGTGATCTCCCCGGCGACGTCCTCCGGCAGCGGGCCGGAGTTGCCGATGCAGGTGGTGCAGCCGAAGCCGACCAGGTTGAAGTGCAGCTTGTCCAGGTAGGGCGTCAGCCCCGCGCGGTCGAGGTAGTCGCTGACCACGCGCGAGCCGGGCGCGAGGCTGGTCTTCACCCACGGCTTGGTCTCCAGGCCGCGCTCCACCGCCTTCTTGGCGACCAGCCCGGCCGCCAGCATCAGCGCCGGGTTGGAGGTGTTCGTGCAGCTGGTGATCGCGGCGATCGCGACGGAGCCGTCGCCCAGGTGGGTGCCATTGCCCGCTTGCAGGCCGAACGCGTCCGAGAAGCTGCGGCCGACCTCGGCAAGCCGCACCCGGTCCTGCGGCCGGCGCGGTCCGGCGAGGCTCGGCTCGACGGCGCTCAGGTCGAAGTCCGTGACGTCGGTGAACCGCGGCGTCTGCTCCTCCTGGCCGGTACGGAACAGGCCCTGCTCCTTGGTGTACGCCTCGACCAGCTGGATCAGCTCATCGGGGCGCCCCGTCTCGCGCATGTAGCCGAGCGTCCTGTCGTCCACCGGGAAGACGGCGGCCGTGGACCCGAACTCCGGCGACATGTTGGAGATGGTGGCGCGGTCGGCGACGGTCAGGGCGCCCAGGCCGGGGCCGAAGAACTCGACGAACTGCCCGACGACGCCGCGGCGGCGCAGGAACTCGGTGATCGTCAGCACCAGGTCGGTCGCGGTGACGCCCGCCTGCAGCGCGCCGGTCAGGCGGACGCCGAGCACCTGGGGTGCGGTCAGGTAGAGCGGCTGGCCGAGCATCGCGGCCTCGGCCTCGATCCCGCCGACGCCCCAGCCGAGCACGCCGAGCGCGTTGATCATCGTCGTGTGCGAGTCGGTGCCGACCAGCGTGTCCGGGAAGGCGACGCCGTCGCGCACCTGGACGACGCGCCCAAGGTACTCGAGGTTGACCTGGTGGACGATGCCCATCCCCGGCGGCACGACGCGGAAGTTCTGGAAGGCGCCCTGCGCCCAGCGGAGCAGCGCGTAGCGCTCGGTGTTGCGCTCGAACTCGCGGTCGATGTTGCGCTGGTAGGCGCGGTCGGAGCCGAACGCATCGACCTGGACGGAGTGGTCGATCACCAGGTCGACCGGCACCAGCGGGTCGACCTTGCCGGGATCGCCCCCGCGGCGGGCGACAGCGTCGCGCATCGCGGCCAGGTCGACCACGGCGGGCACGCCGGTTAGGTCCTGCATGATCACGCGCGCGGGCATGAACGCGAGGTTCGTGTTGGGCGACGGGTCGGGCCATGCGGCGAGGGCGTCGACGTCAGCCTGGGTGACGTGCTCGCCGTCCACTCGGCGGAGCAGGTTCTCGAGCAGCACGCACACCGTGTAGGGCAGCGAATGCGGTTCGACCAGGCGGTCGATGCGATGGATCACCTGGCCGGTCGGGAGGGTGTCGCTCATTACTCCACACGGTATCAAGCGACCGGCGAATGTCGCCCCCGCGGCGGCCTATGCTGTCATTGACGTGAACGGCTCACGCGTGACGCTGCCTGTCGACATCCAGCGCCCGTTCCACGTGTTCGTGAACGGGATCGAGCAGCAGGAGGGGCGGGACTTCGAGGTGCACGGCGGCGAGCTCGTGTTCGCCGGCGAGCTGGTCCCTCCACGGCAGGACACGATGAAGACGTACGCCCGGCTGATGTTCTGGGGCCGGTACAAGACCGAGCACTCGGTGGATGTCGCCTACGCCGTCAACGGGGAGCAGCGCGTCGCCAGCAAGCTCCCGATCTCGCCTCCGGGGTCTGACCCGGGTCTGACCCCGCTCTGACCCCGCTTGAGCCACAAGTTCGCGCCAACTCTCCGCGGCGAGCGCCGAGGAGTGGCGATCGGGCAGTTCTCGGAGGGCGCGGATGCCGGATCGTGACGGGTCTGGCGCGGGTTGTGCGGGATCGGGCATGAAGTGGGGTCAGAGCGGGGTCAGACCCCGGCCGGCAGCTCAGCCGCTTTCGCCGAGCACGACGCGCTCGTAATACGCGCCCCAGTCCGGCCTACGGCCGTCGATGTCGTCGAAGCCGTACTCCCGGGAGAGCGTCCAGCTGGCCAGCGTCTGGCCGGTCTTGGCCATGACGTCGGGGTCGGCTGCGAGCGCCGCCACGGCACGGCCGACGAAGTGCGGCGTCTCCGACTCCGAGTAGTGGCGATCCTGGGCGATCGCGTCGCGCCAGTTCTCCTCGGCCACGCCGAAGTGGTCAAGCATCGCCTCCGAGCGCAGGAAGCCGGGCGTCAGCGCGACGGCGGCGACGCCGTGGGGCTTGAGGTCGGCGGCCTGGCCGACAGCCAGCCGGATCACGGTTGCCTTGGCCAGGTCGTAGAAAAAGCTGCCGCGGTAGTCCGGCCGGTCGCCGTCGGTGATCTCGACGACCAGGCCGCGTCCCCGCTCGACCAGCAGCGGCGCCAGATGCCAGCTGGTGATCACGTGCGTGGTCACCGCCAGCCGCTGCATCAGGAGCCCGTCCTCCAGCGAGTGCTCCCAGAACGGCTTGCCCCAGTCCGCCAGCGGGTCGCCGCCCCAGATGTCGTTGACGAGCACGTCCAGCCGCCCGTCCTGCTCCTCGCGGACGCGCGCCGCCAGCCCCGCCACCTGCGCGGAATCCGTGTGGTCGCAGCGCACGGCGATGCCGCGCCCACCGGCCGCGTCGATCAGCTCCGCGGTCTCCTCCAGCGTCTCCGGCCGCGCCATCGGCGAGGGGTTGCCGCGAACGCTGCGGCCGGTCGCGTACACCGTGGCGCCGGCCGCCCCCAGCTCCACGGCGATCCCGCGGCCCGCGCCCCGCGTCGCCCCGGCGACGACGCAGACCGCACCGCTCAGCGGGCGGTCGGGCTCAGTTCCTGCCAAAGATGCGCAGCAGGAAGAGGAACAGGTTGAGCGCGTCGAGGTACAGGCCGACGGCGCACATCAGCGAGCTGCCCCAGCTCGTGTTCCCAGCCATCGCCTGCTTCTTCACGTTCTGCGCGTCGTACGCGGTCAGGCCCATGAAGATCGCGACGCCGGCGTAGGTGATCACCCACGTCAGCGCACTGCTGGCGAAGAACAGGTTCGCGAGGCTGGCGATGATCAGCCCGATCAGCGCCACCAGCAGGAACCCACCCATGCTGGTCAGGTCGCGCTTCGTGACGGTGCCGATCACCGCCATCGTCGTGAACACGCCGGCCGTCGCCACCAGCGCCAGGGCGACTGACTCCGACGCGTAGTAGGACACGATCACGCCCAGGCCGACGCCCTCCAGCGCGCAGAACGCGAGGTAGGTGACGGCCGACAGCGGCGGGGACATCCGCTGCGCGCCGAACATCAGGATCAGCAGCGGCACGAACGGCGCGATAATCCACAGCAGCAGGTGGTCCTCCGCGGACTGCAGCCGCGACGCGTCGGAGTAGACCGCCCAGGCGGTGAAACCGGACAGGAACAGGCCGCCGGCGACCCAGCCGTAGACGCGCCCGGCGAACTCGGCGACGACGTCGCTGTCGACGGCGGTGGTCGGTGAGGTGTAGGTGACGTCTCTCATCGCATCCTTCCCGGGTCAGTGGACGGGATGTGGTGGTGTTCTCGCCGGGGGCGACATCGCCTGCCGGGCGATCGCTCGGATCATCCGCCGGAAGATCAGCGCGTGAAAAGGATAGAGGCCGTACCAGTATGCCCGACCCGAGGCGCCCCTCGGATCGAACTCGGCCGTCTGGCGGATGCTCGAGCCGCCGTCGGGGTCGGGCGTGACCTCGAACTGCAGCCAGGCCCGGCCGGGCAGCCGCATCTCGGCGGCCAGCCGCAGCAGCCGGCCGGGTTCGAACGCCTCGACCCGCCAGAAATCCAGCGTGTCGCCCCGGGCAAGGGTCTCCGGATCGCGCCGGCCGCGGCGTAGTCCGACGCCGCCGAACAGCTGGTCGATCAGCCCACGCAGCTCCCACAGCCGGTCGGCCGCGTACCAGCCGGAGCGTCCGCCGATTCGGCCGATCGGTGCGAACGCCTGCGCCGGCGCGCAGGGCACGTGGGCGACGCGGGAATCGATCATGCGCGGCCCGGGCTCGTTCCCCGCCAGCCCGGGACGCGGCTGACCGGCGTCCGACCACCGTGTCTCGGCGAACTCCCGGTCCTCGTAACCGCAGCGCGCGCTCGATCGCCTCGCGAACGCCGCGCGGGGCGATGTCGAAGTCCCGCCGGGCCGCGTCGTCGGACACCAGCGTCTCGTTGCGGACGCCGTCCACCAGCTTGCGGCCGACCTGGGCATACAACGGCGTGATCAGCGACAGCCAGAGGCTGGACAGCCGCGGCGAGAGCACGGGCACCTCGATCATCGTCCGCCGCAGCCCGCGCTGCCGGGCGTACTCGCGCATCAGCTCGCCGTAGGACACGACGTCGGCGACCCCGATCTCGTAGACGCGGCTCTCGCCGGCCGGCAGGTCGAGCGCGGCGGCCAGATAGGCGACGACGTCCTCGATCGCGATCGGCTGCGTCGGCGTCCGCACCCAGCGGGGCGTGACCATAACCGGCAGCCGCTCGACCAGCGCCCGTACCATCTCGAAGGAGAGGCTGCCCGACCCGATCACGATCGACGCGCGGAACTCGATCGTCTCGACGCCGCTGGCCGCCAGGATCCGGCCGACCTCCTGCCGGCTCTCCAGGTGCGAGGACAGCGCACCGCCGTGGCCCAGCCCGCCCAGGTAGACGATCCGCCGGACGCCCTGATCGCGGGCGGCGGCGCCGAACAGCTCGGCGGCCGTGCGGTCGAGCTCCTCGAACTCCCCGTCCGAGCTCATCGAGTGGACGAGGTAGTAGGCGATGTCCACGTCGGCCAGCGCCCGCTCGAGCGACGCCTTGTCGAACACGTCGGCCGCGACTACCTCGGTCTCCGGCGCGACCCGCGGCGCCAGTCGATCCGGCGTCCTCACGGCACAGCGCAGCTGACGCTCGCTGCGCTCGAGCGCCGGCAGCAACCGGCCTCCGACGTATCCGGTCGCCCCCGTCAGGAGGACGCGTCCGGGGGTCAGTTGATCGTGTACCCCATCTGCCAACGGATCAGCAGCGCCGCGACCGTGGTGATGATCACCGCGATGATCATGCCGCCCTTGCCGCGCGGCGACAGGAAGTACCCGAACACCGCGAGCAACAGCGCGATCGGGCCGGTGTACAGCGGCTTCGTCCAGACACCCATCACCGCGATCGTGAAGGCCACGCCGTTGAGGACGGCGATCGCGTCGTCCTTGTAGGACTCGTATTCGGGCGCGTTCTCTGCTCGCAACTCGACGCTCCTGGTCAGAAGACTCGGGACGGCTGCAATATTACCGGCCATGGCGGAGACCAGAGGCACGACGGTGCTGCGCAGGGCCGGCGTCGACTACCGGCTGCTGGAGTACGAGTACTCGCCGGGCGGCGCGGCGGCCGAGCAGGCGGCCGATTCGCTGGGCGTCGAGCACGAGCGGATGTTCAAGAGCCTCGTGGCCACGGCCGGCGACCATCTGGTGTTCGCGCTGGTGCCTGCGAACGCCGAGCTGTCGCTGAAGAAGCTGGCCGCAGCGGCCGGGGCCAAGTCGGCGGCGATGGCGAGACCGGCCGACGCCGAGCGGGCGACCGGCTATCGGGTCGGCGGGATCAGCCCGCTCGGCTCCCAGCGGCCGCTGCCGGTACACCTCGACGCGACCGCCGAGCGGTTCGAGCGGATCTGCCTGAACGGCGGCGGCCGCGGGACGATCGTCGAGGTGCCGCTGGCCGACCTGGTGCGCCTCACCGGCGCGGTCTGCGCCGACCTTCAGGCGTAGCGGTCGCCGGCCAGCTCGGCCAGCTTGTCCATGCTGTGCGTCGCCTGCAGCGTGCGCACGGTGCCCGAGCGCGAACGCATCACCAGCGAGTGTGTCCGCGCCCCGCCTCGGGTGTAGCGGACGCCGCGCAGCAGGTCGCCGTCGGTGACCCCGGTGGCGGCGAAGAACGTGTTGTCGCCGAGCACGAGATCGTCGAGCGACAGCACCTTCTCGACGTCGTAGCCGGCGTCCAGCGCGGCCTGCCGCTCCTCGTCGTTGCGCGGCCAGAGCTTGCCCTGGAACTGCCCGCCCAGGCACTTGAACGCCGCCGCCGACAGCACGCCCTCCGGTGTCCCGCCGATGCCCCACAGCAGGTCGATGCCCGTGTCCGGGCTGGCCGCCATCAGCGCACCCGACACGTCGCCGTGCGGGATGAAGCGGATGCGGGTGCCGACGGCGCGGATCCGCTTGACCATCTCCTCGTGGCGCGGCCGGTCGAGGATCACGACCATCAGGTCGCGCGGGCGCACCCGCTTGGCCCGGGCGACGGTCTCCAGCGTCTCCTCGATCGGCGCGTTGAGGTCGAGCTCGTCGTCGACGTCGGGCCCGCATGCCAGCTTCTCCATGTAGACGCACGGCCCGGGATCGAACATCGTCTCGCGGTCGCTGGCGGCGACCACGGCGAGCGCGTTGGGCTGCCCCTTCGCGCACAGCTCGGTGCCCTCCAGCGGATCGACGGCGACGTCGACCGACACGCCATGGCCGGCGCCGATCCGCTCGCCGTTGAACAGCATCGGCGCCTCGTCCTTCTCGCCCTCGCCGATCACCACGACGCCGTCCATCTCGACCGTCGCCAGCATGTGGCGCATCGCGTCCACGGCCGCCTGGTCGGCGGCGATCTTGTCGCCGAAGCCCACCCAGCGTGCCGCGGCCAGCGCCGCCGCCTCGGTCACGCGGACGAGCTCGAGCGCCAGGTTTCGGTCGGGAGCTTCGGGCATGGCTGCTGAGCTTACCGTCTACGCGCGGGCCAGACGGGTGGCGACGCCCGAGATCACCTCGCGGTCGCGCAGCGGCTCGAGCCAGCGCTGCGGGATCGCGTCCGTCCCGAACCGCGCGCCGGCCAGCGCGCCGGCCACCGCGGCGTTGGTGTCGGCGTCGCCGCCCAGGTTGGCGGCGAACACCACGGCATCCTCGAAGCTCTCGCGCCTGAACGCGGCGGCGTATCCGACGCGGAGGGCGGTCAGCACGAACCCCGTCCGCCGCTGCACCTCGTCCAGCAGGTCATCGTCACCGGCCGCGGTCGCCGCCATCGCCGCCTCGGCGGCCGCCGACTCCGGCTTCGGCAGCTTGCGCCCGTCGAGCAGCGCCGCCAGCGTCAGGTTGAAGAAGACGCAGGCGTCGGCCGCCAGCGGGTCGTGGTGGGTCATCGACGAGTCGGCCCGCGTGCACCGCTCGAGCTCGGAGCGGTCGCTGCGGTAGCGGATGCCGATCGGCGCCGTACGCATCAGCGAGCCGTTGCCCGCGCTGCGGGCGCCGGACTGCTCGTGGTAGCGCTCGGCCAGGGCCCGCGCCTCGTCCGCCGAGCGCGCCCGCTCGAGCGCGCCGCGCACGGTGGAGCCGACGTCTTTGGGGCCGCTGCGGATCCATACCGCGTAGCGCGCGAACAGATCGTCCTCGTCGTAGCCGTCGCGGTCGGAGAGGCTCTGTCCGAGCGCCAGCATCATCGCCGTGTCGTCCGTCCACTCCCCCATCGCCCACATCCCGGACGCCACCATGTCGCGCAGCGGGCCGCCGTAGCGCGCCGCGATCTGCTCGGGCGACAGCCACTCCAGGGCCGCGCCCAACGCGTCGCCCACGGCGAGGCCCAGCAGAGCGCCGCGGGCGCGATCGACCACATCGGTCTTGGAGCGGCGAAACAGCACGACCGGTCAGGCTACACGGCGCAGGCCGGGCACCAGTAGGTGCTGCGCCGGGCCTCGCCCTGCACGTCGCGGCGAATCGGCCCGCCGCAGCGCGGACAGGGACGTCCGCCGCGCTTGTAGACCTCGCGTGGCAGCCGCCCTCCGTCGTCGACACCGTGCCGCAGCGCGTCAGCCGCCTCGGCCGCCAGGGCCAGCAGCCGTCGTCGCCGAGTGTCGAGACCTGGGCGAACGGGTCGACCCGGCAGCGCCACAGCGCCTCAGACTTGGCCACGTTGCCCACGCCGGCAAGCACGCGCTGGTCGAGCAGCACCTCGCCGATCGGGCGGTCGACCAGGCGGGCGCGGCGCAGGTACTCGGCCGGATCGAAGTCGCCGAGCACGTCAGGGCCGAGCCGCAGCCGATGGGTGCTCGACCGCCGCACGTCGTAGCGGCTGGGGTGGTGGATGACGGCGTCGCCGGCCGGCGTCCGCAGCACGTGACGGCCGCTGCCTGCGCCGCTCGGCCGCAGCCGCACCCTGCCGTGCATGCCCAGGTGCACGTCCAGCGTGCGCCCGTCGTCGGTGCGGATCAGCAGGTGCTTGCCGTAGGGCTCGACCGCCTCGATGGTCGCGCCGGCCAGCACGCCTTCGGTCACCTCGTGGCCGACGATCGGCGCCAGCCGGCGCGCGGCCAGGACGAGGCTCTGGCCCTCAGGCACGCAGCACGACCCGCCGCGGAGCCTGCAGGAAGCCGTGCGCCATCAGCAGCCGTTCCGCGAGCGTGCCGCCGACAGGCTCGCCGTCCACCTTCTCGATCGCCAGGCGGCGGACGCGGCCGTCGGCGACCAGGCCTGTCAGCGCCTCGATCGCCGGCTCCAGCAGCTCCGGGTTGAGCACAACGATGCTCCGCCCGCCGCGCTCGACGTACAGCGCGGGCGCGCCGCCGACCAGCACGACGCGGGCACCGGCCGCGCGCGCCAGCTTGCGCGGCGCCTCAGGCCAGGGGACGACGGTGCCCAGCGGGCTCGCCGGGTCGACCGCGGACAGCACGGCCGTGGCGCCGCCGGAGCCGGCCGACCGCACGTCGCGCAGCCGCTCGACGGCGGCCGGCAGGGCGAACTGGGCGCCACCGAGGCCCTCGACGAAGTACCCGCGCTGGCACAGGCCGCCCTCCTCCATCAGCCGCAGCTCACCGTACACCGATGAGAAGCCGCCGGGGATGCCCTCGGCCAGCGCCGCGGGCCGGGTGAGCACTCCGTGGCGGTCGAGCAGCGCCTCGGCCAGCGCCCGCGCTCGGTCGCGGGGCATCGGCTCCGGCTCCAGCAGGCGGTCGACCGGCGACCAGCGGCCCTGCGCCGCCGGAAGCTGAGCTGTCGGCCGCGCACGGCGGCGGACCAGCGGCTGGGGCACGGCCCGCGGCCGCCCGCCGCCGCGCAGCGGCTGCCAGCTGTCGTTGGTCACCAGTCCGGCCCAGGCAAGCTCCCAGACGTCTGCGAGCAGCTCGCGCTCGGTGCCGCCCAGCTCGGCCTGCAGGTCGCGGAAGAACAGTGCGCCCGACCGGCGCAAGGCGTCCAGCACCGGGTGCTCCCGGTGCTCTGGGCGGCTGAGCAGGAACGGCGCGTCCTCGCGCAGCACCAGGGCTACGCGGTCGCGGCCGGCGCCGACCCACACCGCCTCGCCGGCGGCGCACAGCACGTCCAGGTCGGACGGCCGGTACCCCGGCACGCGCACGGGCAGGATGTCCTGCTCCCATGCCTGCACGGGCAACGCGACCCCGCCCAGCTGCGAGATCACCTCGCGCACGCGGTCCGGGCCGCGGCCCAGATCGCGGCCGATGCCGTGCCAGGTGGGCAGGAACCGCACCAGGGCGTCGCGGTCG
>CAVRGW010000006.1:0-1077171 GCA_963720885.1 uncultured Actinomycetes bacterium
TACTCGCGGACGATCTGCGGGATCGACTGGCCCGTCTTGATCGAGGAGCCGAAATTGAACGTGAACAGGTCCCGGATGAAGTACCAGTACTGGACCGGGATCGGCTCGTTGAGGTGAAACTGGTTGACGAGCGCCTGCTTCGGGCGAGGCGAGCGGGTTGAAGAGCGTGTCCTCTGGCGTTCCCGGTGATACGCGGAGCGCCAGGAAGATCACCATCGACGCGACTACCAGCACGCCTACGGTGTAGAGCGCTCGTCGGATGACATACGTCCCCATCGGGTGCCGGAGGCTTGCTGCCCTACGACTTCTTGTCGAGGTAGACGTCCTGGTAGAACGGGTACAGGTTCGGCTGCGTCGGAAGCCAGTTGTGCACGTTCTTGCGGTGCGCCCAGAGGTTCATGGGAGTCACGAGCGGGACGAAGGGCAACTGATCCGCGAAGATCTTCTGCGCCGTGCGCGACGCCCTCGCCAGCGGCAGCGTTCTTGGCGGATTGCCAAGCCGCGTAGGCCTTGTCGAGCTCGGGGAGCTTGACGTGGGTGAAGTTGCAGCAGGACGGCGGGACGAGCTCGAGCCGTCCAAAGCAGCGATGCGTCGAACAGGTACGGCCAGAGTCGTGTGTGATGTAGCGCGTCGACTTGGGCACCACCGTGAACCAGTCGGCGCCGTGCACCTCCAGCTTCATGTCGATGCCGACCTTCGCGAGCATGGCCTGGATCGACTGGCGACGACCTGCTCGGTCTTGTCGGCCTCGACGATCGTCGTGAACGCGATCTTCGGATGGCCCGCCGAGCGAGCATGCTCTTCGCCTTGTCCGGGTCGTAAGGGTGCGTCTCTCGACCGACTTCTCGTACCACGGGAACGCCGGAGGGACGAGCGTGTAAACCGGCACCGCCTTGCCGAAGAAGACCGTCTTGCAGATCGCGTCGCGATCGATGGCCATCGAGATCGCCTGCCGCACCTCCGCCTTGTCGAAGCCCGCCTTGGTGTTCGCGAAGTCGAGGCCGAGCTGGTACATGCCCCATTCCTGGAACTCGACGGTCGCGATGTCTGAGTTGCCTTGCAAGTTCGCGAAGTCCTGCGGTGCCGGCCCGAGCAGCGCATCGATGTTCTTCGAGAGCAGCTCCTGCGCCCGGCTCGCGGGCTCGGGCAGCACGACGAACTCGAGCCCGTCGAGGTAGGCGTGGACCTTGTTCTCGAAAAAGTCGAGCTTCCGGGGCCTGGGTACTCGTCCCAGCGCTTGAAGCTCGAGTGGCTTCCCGGCACCAGCTCGACGAGCGTGAACGGGCCGGTCCCGTCGACGCCCTTCGTGCCGTACCCGCTCTTCAGCTTCTTGCGCGAGGCCGGATTGAAGATCGCCGAGTAGCCGGTGTTGATCACATACGGGAGGTCTGCATACGGGTGTGCGAGCGTGATCGTGACGGTAGTCTTGCCAGTCGCGGTGACGCGCTTCATCGGCGACCAGAAGCCAGCATTGACACCCTGCTTGGCGATGATGCCGAGCGCCGGGGCCACGGCTTTGGCGTCACAGGCGCGCCGCTCTGGAACTTCAGTCCCGGGCGCAGCCGGAACTTCCAGGTGAGTCCGTCATTTGACGTCGTCCAGCTCTGTGCGAGCAGCGGGACGAACTTGCCGTCGCATCTGCGGTCAGCAGGGTCTCGTGGGTGACCGGGAACAGTCCGGCGTCCCACCACGTCGTGCCCACTGGGATCGATCGGGGCGACGTCGCGGTTGTAGCCCTCACGAGGGTTCCCTCGACGGGAGTACCGCGCGGTTGGAGAGCTCGCGTGCGCCGCCCGCTCGAGCCTCGAGCCCACGGTCGCGAGCAGCGACGCTGCACCGGTCGCGGTGATCGCCGACGAGTGCCGCACGGCGAAAGAAGTCCCGACGGCGAGATCTGCCGGTCGGGCGTACTGATCGATCGAGCTCGATCGATCGTCGTCAAGGTCCCTCGTCGTGGCTCTCCTCTCTGATCTGGCTTCGGCGCTAGAAAGGCAGGGGGTCAGGGGAGTCGGCGTGGAATGCCTTGCGCAGGGTCTCGTGGACTGTCCAGGTGGAGTCGTGGCCCCGGCCGAAGAACGCGAGAACGCCCGGCTCGAGCTCGACCGTGTCCCCGGTGTCGAGTTCCACGGTGGCGCGCCCCGCGACTACGACGAGGGTCTCGTCGTAACTGAAGACCCACTTGAAGGTGCCGGGGGTGCACTCCCAGACGCCACGAACGATCCTGGAGTCGTCGGACCGGCTGATCACCGCGCCGCCCGGCGTCGGGTCTCCTGAGATCACCCACTCGGCAGGGAGCGGCCAAGAGTCCGTTCCGTCGAGGCGATCGTCGTCTCTGCGTGCGGCTGTGCGTACGTGGACATGAGGGTCTCCCTTCCTCTCATCGAAGGAGGTCGCGTGGCAGTCCGATCCGGTTGAAGTCCCTGGCCGCGGCTTCAACGTGCCGGTGGCCGTTCTGGAGCGAGATCACGTGGTGGCCGGGTAGCAGAGCGTCGAACTCCAGTCGAGAACGCGGTTCATCGAGGCCGCGTACTCCTGGAGATTGCTATCCGGCACGTTTTGCAAGATGATGGCACCCCCCCAAAAGACCAGATCAGACGCGAATAGATACCGTCGGCCGCGGCCTTGAAGCAGCAGGACATAGTGACCTGCGCAGTGACCTGGAGTCGAGACTGCCGTGAGTTCGAGGGACCGGCTGGGATCTTGTCTCCATCCGAGAAATCGGCCGTGACGTCACACGGCTCCCACACGTAGTCGGCCGGATAGAACCCGAAGGACTGTGCCCATGTGAGTCCGATCTGATCCGCGTCTGCGGTGCGGATGGCCCGTGCAGCCTCGGCCGGCGCCCATAGCTCCGCCACCTGTCGCCCTGATTATCGCTGCGCAGCCTCCCGCGTGATCCGCGTGATAGTGGGTGATCGCCACTCGTGACACCCGGGTCGGGTCGAGGCCATCGTGTTTCATCAACTCGAGTATCTGGTCGGTGCCAGGGCCGAACCCGGAATCGACCATTATCAGTTCGTCGCCGGCGTCGATCACATATACGTGGCAGTCGAGTCGTGAGAGAGATTGAACCCGTAGTCACCCCCTCCGACGAGATACACGTCCTCGGTGAGTCTCAT
Organism: uncultured Actinomycetes bacterium; assembly: GCA_963720885.1. Classification (GTDB taxonomy): domain Bacteria; phylum Actinomycetota; class Thermoleophilia; order Gaiellales; family JAICJC01; genus DATLLN01. Next base: position 3,121 of record CAVRGW010000006.1, read on the forward strand.
CTCAGCTCTCCGGCACTGAATAGGCGTGAGCCGTGAGACCGCCGTCAACGACCAGATTGATTCCCGTGACGTATGCCGCGTCATCTGATCCGAGATATGAGAACGCTGCGGCGATGTCGGCGGCCGAGGCAAGTCGTTTCAGCGGCACCACCGGGAAGCCTTCTGCGCGCCATTTGTCCATGAGTTCCTCGCCGACGAGATCGACGGACTGCTGTGTGTCCGCGGGTCCGGGCTGACAGCGTTCACTCGGATCCGATGCGGAGCGAGCTCGATCGCCATGGTCTGGGCCAGGTTGGCGACCCCCGCCTTCGCCGCCGAGTAGTGGGCGAACTCCGGACTGGCTCCCAGCGACGAGACGGAGGCCGTGAACAGAATCACACCGCCGTTGCCTGTCTCCACCATCGCGCGAGCTGCGCGTTGCGCGACCCGGAAGTACGCGGTCAGATTGACCGCGATGACCTTGAGCCAGGACTCGTCCGCCATCTCCAGGAAGGGCTCCTCGGTCCACGCAGCGGCGTTGGAGATCAAGACGTCGATGTGTCCTTCCGCGGCGACCACGTGGTCGACCGCTCGGTGACAGCCCGCCAGTTCCGCCAGCTCAGCAACGATCCCCTCCGCGCGCACGCCGGACTCGCGAAGCTCCTCCGCGACGCTGGAGCCCGGTCGCCGAAGTGGTCGACCACGTAGACCGCCGCGGCGCCCTCCTGTGCAAACCGGAGAGCCGAGGCACGGCCGATACCACTGCCACCGCCGGTCACCAAAACGACCTTCCCGGCGTGTCTTTGGGACGTCATATTGCTCCTTGAAAAACGATTTTCCGGCGATTATGCTCTACGCGTTCAGCAAAGTCAAGCGAGGGTGCAACCGGCGCGGACTCACCGGTCGCGGGCGGGTCGAGCCGCTCAAGGAAGCCCGGCCAACGACCGAAAGGAGCGACTCGTTTGGATCACGCAGAGGCCTTCAGGCGCTGCCTGAGAATCCGCACTGTCGAGGAACAATTGCCGAAGCTCAAGGCCAGCGGACTCGTCCAGGGATCGCTTCACCTCTGCAGCGGGCAGGAGGCCATCCCGGTTGCGACATGCGACCAGCTGCGCGAGCAGGACCGCGTGGTCTGCACCTACCGCGGCCACGGCTGGGTCATCGCCCAAGGCGTGCCACTCGCCGACTTCTTCGGTGAACTCATGGGCCGAGACTCCGCACTGTGCGGCGGCAGGGGAGGCTCGGCCTATCTCTCGGCGCCGGCCTACGGACTGCTCGGAGAGAACTCGATCGTCGGCGGCGGCCTGCCGATCGCGGTCGGATCAGCCTTGCGATCAGCGCGGCTCCCGGACGACGCTGTGACCGTCGCGGTGATCGGTGACGGCGCGCTCAACCAGGGGGCAGTCCATGAGGCGCTCAACTTCGCGGCGGTTCTCACCTTGCCACTCATCGTGATCGTGGAGAACAACGGATATGCGGAGCTCACGCCGACAGACGCGATGTTCTCTGTGACGCCACTGGCGAAGCGTGCCGAAGCGTATGACATTCCGTGGCAGGTCGTCGACGGCAACGACGTCGACGCGATCGGCGCGGTGACGCAACAGGTGGTGGAAGCGGTCCGCACCGGAGGTGGGCCTTACCTGATCGAAGCGCGCACCCACCGCCTATCAGGACATTATGATCTGGATCCGCAGACCTATCGACCCGCTGACGAGCTTGAGAATGCGATGCTCGACGAACCGATCGCCCGACTCACGAGCTTGCTTCCCCCCGACGTCGTGAACGGGATCACGGCCGAGGTCACCGAGGAGATCGACCGTGCGATCGATCAGGCGAAGGGTTCGCCGCTCCCCCCACCAGACACAGCTCGAAGGCACGTCTATGCCTAGCACGACTCCAGGCACCGAGACACTTTCCTATATCCGCGCTGTCAACGAAGCGTTGCGATGGTCGCTGGACGAGTACCCGGAGTCCCTCGTCTTTGGTGAAGACGTCGGTCTTCCCGGAGGGCCATATGGCGCTAGCCGTGATCTCCACGCGGCGTTCGGCGATCGCGTGTTCGACACGCCGATCTCCGAGTCGGCGATTCTCGGCGCTGCCATCGGATCGGCTATCTGCGGCATGCGCCCGATCGTCGAGATCATGTTCGCGGATTTCTTTTTCGTTGCGTTTGACCAGGTGATCAACCAAGCCAGCAACGTGCGCTACGTCTCAAATGGAAACCAGACATGCCCGGTGACGATTCGCTCTCAACAGGGTGCGACAATAGGTTCATGCGCGCAGCACTCACAATGCATCGAGGCGATCCTCGCGCACATTCCGGGAATCCGAGTCGGCCTCCCAGCCTTCCCGGGAGACGCTTTTCAGATGCTGCGCGCAGGCATCGCGTGTGATGACCCAGTGGTGATCCTCGAGTCGCGGGCGCTGTACGCTCGGACAGGCCCCGTCGAACTCGACTCCCCTCTGGAAACCCTCGGCGGGTCCGCCTGCTGCGCAGCGGAACCGACCTCACGATGGTCACGTGGGGGCAGGCCGTACACCATTGCCTGAGCGCCTCCGAAGCACTGGCCGCAGAGGGGGTAACGGTCGATCTGATCGACCTTCGCTGGATCAACCCGCTGGACTTCGATGCGGTACTAGCGTCGCTCGAACGAACAACTCGGCTGATGGTCGTGCACGAGGCCAATCTGACCGCAGGGTTCGGTGCAGAGGTTGCGGCGCGCGCTGCAAGCGAGGGCTTCTGGACGCTCGACGCTCCCGTCGTCCGGGTCGGGGCTCCGGACATACGCGTGCCGGCTGCGCCGTCACTCCAGGCGGAGGTCTTGGTCAACCCCGATCGGATTGTCCAGGCTGCCTATCGACTACTCCACGGCGATGTCCGTGACGGAAATGACTGATCGGGATTCCGAGGCCCTGCTCGCTGAGATCTCGACGATCGCGCTGATCCCCAGCCCGACATTTGCGGAGGAGCAACGGTTGGAGTGGCTGGTCGAGCGGCTGCGAGACTCCCCTGGCGAGTGCCATCGAGACGCGGTGGGGAACCTGATCTGGTCGTGGGGGCGCGGACGTCCACGTCTGCTGGTCACCGCGCACGTCGACACCGTGTTCCCGGCGACAACGCCGCTCTCCGTCGAGCGCAACGGCAACTGGCTCGTCGGGCCTGGGGTGGGAGACAACGCAGCCGCGATCGCGGTTACCGTGCGGGTCGTTGAGCGCCTGCTTGACACACGCGATCTGCGCGCAGCGGCGGTTGCCTTCACCGTGTGCGAAGAGGGCCTTGGAAACCTTCGGGGCGCGAGGCAGGCCTGCTGTGACCTTGAGCCGGAGGCGGTCATCGCAGTCGAAGGGCATGGACTCGACGTGATCGTGTGCGACGCGCATGGGAGCGTCCGGGCGCGACTCGCAATCGATGGGCCAGGTGGTCACGCCTGGACCGACCGCGGTCGCGCTAGCGCTGTCCATGAGCTGATGCAGCTTGGTTCCGAGGTGATCGCTCACGGGAAGGTGGATGCCCCCGTGAACATCGGACTGATCACGGGTGGGCTCTCGATCAACGGGATCGCCGAGCACGCCGAGCTTCTGGTCGAGAAGCGCGCTGGCAACCAGGCAGAGCTAGCGTCATTCGTCTCGCTGCTAGGCGAGTTGCAGACTCGACCACAGCTCGAGCTGACGGTCGAGATCTTGGGCGAGCGGCCGGCAGGGACGCTTGCTCGGGACGATCCGCTGCTTGAGACCGTCCGAGCGGTTCGGCAGGACCTCGGACTCGATGACGCGCTCGAATCGGGATCCACCGACGCGAACGCGGCCGTCGGGGTTGGGATTCCTGCGCTGAGCCTCGGGGTGTCTCGCGGGCAGGACATGCACACGCTTCACGAGAGGATCGACATCGGCTCTCTGGACTCCGGCGTAAGACAACTGGAGCAGGTGCTGACCTCTGCGCTCGCCGACACGGCATGACGCCGAAGGACACCGAACCAACGACGGGTGGCGCGCTGCGCAGAGTTGCTCGGCTTGCGGATGTCGCCGAGTTGGCCGGGGTGGGTACCTCGATTGCATCGCGAGTGCTGAACGACGATCCCAACGTGGGTGTCCGGCCGGAAACGCGTGCTCGGATCATCGCGGCCGCGAAGGAGTTGAACTACAGCCCCAACGCCGCCGCCCGAGGGCTGAAGCTCCAGCGGACAACCACCATCGGGCTCGTGATTCCGAATCTGGCATACCCGGTGAACTCCGAGATCATCCGCGGGGCGGAGCGTGCCACCTCGGACGCAGGGTACGTCCTGCTAATCGCAGATGCTGAGGAGTTTTTACAGGCCGGCCAAGCCTATCGCCGGCTCTTGCTAGAACGCCGCGTCGACGGACTTCTCCTGGCTAGTGCGACGACCTCCGAGCCGTTCCTGCGTGACATCATCAATACCGATCTGCCGCTGATCCTGGTGAACCGTCGAGCCGGGAGTGTGGTGCCGAGCATCACGGTGGACGATGCGCTCGGGATGCGGTTGGCGGTCGAGCACCTGCTCGACCTCGGCCACCGCAGAGTCGGCTACGTCTCCGGGCCTGCGGACGCCGACACGGCCCGACGCCGGCTCGAGGGGTATCTGAGCGCATTGCGCGACGGCGGGGTGAAGCCTTCAGTCAGTCGCGTCGTTGAATCGTCGTTTGACGAGGCCAGCGGGTACGAAGCGTGCGTGGAACTGCTCAATCGGTGGCGCAAGCCACCGACCGCCATCACGGTGTGGAGCGTGGCCGCAGCCATCGGCGTCCTTGCTGGACTCGCGACGGAGGGGCTCCGGGTTCCCGAAGACGTCTCGGTTGTGGCGTTCCACGACGCGCCACTTGCGGAGTACCTTCGGCCACCGCTGACGACGGTGCGCATGCCACTTGCGGAGATGGCAGCGTGCGGAGTCGAAGCCTTGCTCAGACGGATCGACGGACACGCGGTGGAAAGCCAGGTGATTCCAACCCGACCGGTCGTGGTGATCCGCGCGTCGACCTGCCGTGCGGGGTCGAGTGTTGTGCGGGGCGGTGGCCGCGGCTCCTGACGACGTGGCGCTGCGGGTTCGCCCAGGCCAAGGAGCTGTCGGCGGCGTCCTCAAGCGCTACGCCAATCACGCCGGGAGCGGCGTTCGATCCGCGGCCTGGCACGTTGCGGGTGGAGCTCCCCAACAGGTGTTCGAAGGGGTTCGCGCGAGCCGGTTCTGGCGGTAGCGTGCGCCCATGCGGGCGACGAGGACGGAGGCGATGCAGGATGCTGTGCTGGCTTGGTACAGCCAAGACAAGCGTGATCTTCCCTGGCGAGAGACCCACGACCCGTACGCCATCCTCGTCTCGGAAGTCATGCTGCAGCAGAACAAGGCGTTGTAGCCACGGATCCTCTGAGTCCGGCTTGGATATTGGGATTGCGGCCCTCTCACGGCGTCGACCATACAGCAAACTGGGCCAGAAATGGCCCGGAATGGACACTGTTCCTTCGCATGCTTTCGCATGGGCGTTCGCACGGCGTGCCCCGGTGCAGTAGTGAGGGTGTACGACATGGCGCGGGAATCGCCCGCTGTTACCGCGAAGCGTTGCCCGTCTGGACGGTGGCGAGCTCTGGGCGAACGTTCGGGACCGGTGAGGTACCGGCATGACGCCACATCGTGTCGCTCCTAACTTGCGGGGCCGCTGGGCTTGATGTCCGGCCCAGATCCATCGTGGCATCGCTCACACTGCGTGCCGCAGCCGCCGCGGGATGGCTGCCAGGTGAAACAATCGCGCCTATCGCGGTTGAACGGCGACCGCCACTCCTAGGGAGGCTCACATGAAGATGCCACGCTCACTCCCAACCGGCGCGTGGATCGCCGTCGGGCTCGTGACCGCAGCGTTGCTCGTGCCCGGCGCATCATTTGCCGCCGCGACGATGACGCAGATCGTCGGCGGCAACGGTGCCGCTCCGGTGGCCGGCGTCAACAAGGCAAACCAGCTGTTCACCGCGCCGGCTGCACCAGCCAGCTACTTCACGATCGAAGGCGCCACCAGCGTGAACAACTCCAACGTCTGCGTGGACCTGGGCTCCGTCCCGGCAGGGAAAGCCGCGATCATCACCGGCTTTCGCACCACCGTGTATCAGGGATCGTCGAACAGCGACGTGCTGCTCTACCCCAACGCCACCTGCAGCAGCGCGGTCTTTGCCGAGATCAGCGGGGTCACCGGCACCACCGACCAGCAGATCGCTCCCGGATTCGCCGTCCCCGCCGGAACCCATCTCTCGTGGTTCGTCGCATCGACCACCTCATTCGTCGTCGACGGCCACATCGACGGCTACAGCGTCCCAGTGGGGGCGGTCAAGCAGATCACGCCGTCGCTGGGCAAGCACACCGTGACGCACGCCCGCTGATCAACGCTCAAGCGCCCGGTCGGTGATCGAACGCCGGCCGGGCGACCCCTGAACCGCGGCCTTTCGCAGCTCGCCGCGGGCGCACAGCCGGTCGATCGTCCTCTCGCTGTAGCCGAGCGCCGTGTTTCCTTGCGGCTGACAGGTGCTCTCCTGGGTCACGCGACGACCGTAGGGATCCCGTCGCCGGTAGGTGGCGAATCTCGCTAAGAAGCGACACGCGCGGACACCAGGCTTTCGCATGCGGCTTTCGCACGGCCGAGATTCAAGGTCTTCGGGCGCCGAGGCGGCCGCTAGGCTCTCCCGGATGGAGGAGCTGCTTTTGGCTTGGTACAGCCAAAACAAGCGAGATCTGCCGTGGCGGCGGACGAGAGATCCGTACGCGATCCTCGTTTCTGAAGTCATGCTGCAGCAGACGCAGGTACCCCGCGTCCTGCCCCGCTACCTTCGCTGGCTGGAGCGCTGGCCGACCGCCGAGGCCCTGGCCACGGCCGAGGTCGCGGATGTGATCCGCGAGTGGGATGGGCTGGGGTACAACCGCCGGGCGGTCAACCTGCACCGCTGCGCGGCGGCCGTCGTCAAGCGCGGCGGGTTCCCGCGCGATCAGGCGGAGCTGCGGACGCTGCCCGGCATCGGCCCGTACACGGCGGCAGCGATCGCCTGCTTCGCGTTCGGCGAGCAGGTCGCCGCGCCGGACACCAACGCCCGCCGTGTCCTCGAGCGGGTCGGCAGGCCCGGGCTCGAGCCGCCACGGGGGCTCGCCTACGAGTGGAACCAGGCGCTGTTCGACCTTGGCCGCGAGGTCTGCATCGCCCGCCGGCCGCGCTGTGACATATGCCCGCTCGCGACCGGTTGCCCGTCGCGCGGCATGACGTTCGCGCCGCTGCGCAAGCAGTCGCGGTTCGAGGGCTCCTTCCGCCAGCGCCGCAGCACGCTGCTCAAGCGGCTGGCTGCGGAGGGCAGGGTCCCTGTCGACGATGTGGACGGCGAGGCACTGGCCGCGCTCGTCTCGGACGGGCTGGCGGCCGTGGACGCGGGCACCGCGACGCTACCGTAGCGCCGCCTCGGCACGCGCGATGCCCGCGCGGAGAACACGCTCGTGGGATACGTTGCCACGCCCGGCGATGCGGCTGAGGAAGTCGCTTGCCGATCTGGATCGACAGCCGGGCGACGATCCGCTCGTGATCGCCGGGAAGCGGCGCCACCTCGGCGTAGCCGGCGAGCAGGTGATCCACGGGCGCCTGCAGAGCCCAGTGCGCGACGTCATACAGCGAGGGAGCGCCGCGGATCTCGCCGAAGTCGATGATTCCCGTGTACCTGCCGCGAGCCGCGAACACATGGGTGGGATCGAAGTCGCCGTGCGCGAGCACGGCGGGGCCCCCGCCATCGCGCCCCCGGAGCGGCGGCACGGCATGGTCGCGGCGGACGAATCCGCTGCCGTCGACCGGGATCGAGCCGATCAGCGCCAGGTCGCGCCCTGCCGCGATCACGGCTGCAGCCGGCGACCGCTCCGGCGAGACCGGCCGCCCTGGCATCGCCGTCGTCACCATGAAGGAGCGGCCCAGCAGCCGGTCGTCCTCCAGCGCGACGACCTCGGGCACCGACGCGCCCAGCCGCCGCAGCTCGCCGTGCACCCAGGCCTCCGCGGCCATCGACTCGCCGTCCTCCTCCGCGAGGCGCAGGAACAGCACATGGGATCCGCGGCGGAGCCGGTAGACCTCGGTCGATCCGCCGCTGCGCATGCGCCCCACGGCAGTCGCGCCGCGGCCGGGCAACAGCCGGCCGGCGACCTCGCGGATGGCGGCGATCCTGGTCAACCCGGCCCAGTATGCTACGCACGATGACAACCGTGATCGCAACCGACGGCTCCGACCTCGCCAAGCGTGCGGTCGACGCGGGCCTCGACCTGGCCCGGGCCACCGGCGACACGGTCGTCCTCGTCACCGCCTGGCAGATCCCGGTCGGGGACTTCGGCCTGCCCTACGCCAGCATCGCGACGACCGACCTGATCGACGCCGAGCGCAAGGTGGCCGAGAGCACCCTCAGCGAGGCGGCCGACCGGGCGAAGGAGATCGGCGTGACGGTCGAGACCGACCTGCGCGAGGGCGACGCCGCAGGGTCGATCTGCGATGTCGCCGCCGAGCGCGACGCCCGGATGATCGTCATCGGCTCGCACGGCTGGGGCGCGCTCAAGAGCGCGCTCTACGGCAGCGTGGCCGGTGGCGTCCTGCGCCATGCGCCCTGCCCGGTGCTGATGGTGCCCGAGTCACCCGAGAAGCCGGGCGACGACTCCGGGTAGCTCCTCGAGCGAGGCGATCTCGGCGTCCGGGATGTGCTCGCCCTCGTTCGCCTCGCCGTAGCGGTTCAGCCACACCGCGTGCATCCCGTACGCCTGCGCGCCGCCGATGTCGAGCGGCAGCTCGTCGCCGACGTGCACCCACTCCTGCGGATCGCCGCCGGTCAGCCGCACTGCCTCCGCAAACGGCTCGGGCCCCGGCTTGGCGCCGCCGACCTGCTCGGCGTGCACGACGAACGAGAAGTGCGCCGCCAGCGCCAGCCGGTCGAACGGAAAGTTGCCGTTCGTGATCGCGCCCACCAGATGCCCATCCTCGATCAGCCGGCTGACGGCGGGCTCGACGTCGTCGTGGAGGACGACGACGTCGGCGCGCGCCTGCAGCAGCTCGTCGGCCATCCACTCCGCAAGCGCGCGGTCGTCGCGGCCGAGATCGATCAAGGCGTTGTGCAGCGAGACGCGGCGCAGCTCCTCGAGCGTGCCCTCGTGCCGCAGCCCGGTCAGGCGCCGCTGCTCGTGCAGCGTCGCGACGGTCAGCCGGCCGGCCAGCTCGGGCTCGCGCTCCTCCAGCGAGGCGATGGCCGCGGCGATCGCGCCGTCCATCATCGGCGAGAAGTCCCACAACGTGCCGTCGAGGTCGAACGACACCACCGCCATCACTGCCTCCGCAGCAACGCCACCGCCTGACAGGCTGCGCCCTCGCCGCGCCCGACGAACCCCAGCCGGTCGGTGGTGGAGGCCCGCACCGTCACCCGCTCAACCTCCGTTGCGAGCGCCGCCGACAACGCCTCGCGCATCGCCGCCCGGTAGGGCGCGATCCGCGGCTCCTGCATGATCACGATCGCGTCGACGTTGACGATCGCCCAGCCGTCGCCCGCCAGCTCACCCCAGACGCGGGCGAGCAGATCGATGCTGGACGCGCCCTCGAGCGCCGGGTTTTCGGACGGGAACAGGTGACCGATGTCCTCACGGCCGGCCGCGCCGAGCAGGGCGTCGGTCACCGCATGGGCGACCAGATCGGCATCCGAGTGGCCGACGAGCCCCCGGGCGTGCTCGATCTCGACGCCCGCCAGCACCAGCCGCCGGCCGTGCCCGAACGCATGGGCGTCGAACCCGGCGCCGACCCGCAGGTCGTCGGTCACGGGATCTCCACCTGCGTCCGCTCGCGCCGGTCGAAGCGCGTGATCGAGCTGTAGCCGGTGTCGCGAAGCACGGCCAGCGCCTCGTCGAACAGCCCGCCGACCTCGCCCGGCCCATGGGCGTCGGAGCCGAGCGTCACCGGGATGCCGCGCTCGCAGAACATTGCGAGCAGCTCGGGGTCCGGGTAGATCTCGTTCAGCGCACCGCCGAACCCGCCGGTCGACACCTCGGCGCAGACGCCCGCCGCCTGGAAGCAGTCGGCGATCCGCTCGTACAGGTGCATCGGCTTGGGATCAGGGCGGTTCCCGAACACCTTGACCAGGTCGGGGTGTGCCATCGAGTCGTAGATGCCGCTCTGCGCGGCTGCGCACAGCGCATCGACGTACATCTCCCAGACGTCCTTCTCGGGGTGCCGCTCCCAGATCGGCGCGGCCTCCCAGTCGACGGCCAGCCCGTCGATCCAGTGCACCGAGCCCAGCAGGAAGTCCCACTCGAACGGGTCGAGCGCCGCCCGGATGGCGTCCTCGCGCCCGTCCAGGTAGTCCACCTCCAGGCCCACCTTGACCGGCATCCCGGCATCGCGCGCGGCGCTGATGCAGCCGTGGTACGCCGCCAGGTCGTTGACGCCGTCCGCCGTCCACAGCGGGTGATCGAGCCAGTCGCGGGCGACCGTGAACCGGAAGACGTGGTCGGTGAAGCCGATCTCGTCGACCGCCGCCCGCTCGGCGGCCGTAACGTACTCCCCCACCCGGTCCTCGGACAGGATCTCGTCGGTGTACGGATCATCGTCGTCGACCAGATGCATGTGGTAGTCGAGGATCATCGCGCCAGCTCTCCTTCCGCTCGCTCGAGGTCGGCCGCGGTCGTCACCTTGATGTTGCGTGGGTCGCCGTCGACGACGGCCACCGGCAGCCCGGCCTGCTCGAGCACGCTGGCGCAGTCGGTCGCCGAGCCCAGGTCGGATGCGCCGGCGTACGCTGCGCGCAGCGAGTCGGCGCGAAACGCCTGCGGCGTCTGGACGGCGACCAGCGACGAGCGGTCGAGCGTCGCCTCCACGCGGCCCTGCACCACCCGCTTGACGGTGTCGGCGACGGGCACGCCGGGGATCGCGCCGTCGGCGTCCACCAGACCAGCCAGCACCCGGTCGATCATCTCGGCCGTGGCCAGCGGGCGCGCCGCATCGTGGACGAGCACGACGCCCGCTTCCTCGGGGACGCGCGCCAGCCCGGCCGCGACCGAGTGGGCGCGCGTCGCACCTCCGGCCACGGCATCCGCAACCTTTCCGGCGACCAGCTCGTCGGCCAGCAGAGTGGCCGGCTCCTGCCACTCCTCGGGTACCACGAGCACGATCCGGTCGACGGCCGGGTGGCCGTCGAGCAGCTCGATCGAGTGCGCGAGCAGCGGACGGCCGCCGAGCCCGACGAACGCCTTCGGCAGATCGGAGCCCAGCCGCGTCCCTTCGCCTGCGGCGACAACAATCGCCCAGGTCTCGACGGTCGCCACCGGCTACTCGCCGACGCGGGTGAAGATGATCTTGCCCGACGGCTGCTGCAGCACGGAAGTCACCTGCACGGCCAACGTCTCGCCGACCCGGCCGCCGCCGGACTCGACGACGACCATCGTCCCATCGTCCAGATAGCCAACGCCCTGGCCGGCCTCCTTGCCCTCACGGATCAGCTTGACCTCCAGCTGCTCGCCGGGCAGAACGGCCGGCTTCAGCGCATTCGCCAGGTCGTTGACGTTCAGCACCTGCACGTCCTGGATCTGGGCGAGCCGGTTGAGATTGAAGTCGGTGGTGAGGATGGCGACGCCGCGGTCCTTGGCGATCTTCAGCAGCTTTGCGTCGACGTCGGCCACGCCGGGCACGTCCACCTCGGGGGTGGACACGGCAACGTCGGCGCGCAGGTCGTTGACCACCTCCAGCCCGCGGCGGCCACGTGCCCGCTTCAGCGGGTCGCCCGAATCGGCGACCTGCTGCAGCTCCTTGAGCACGAACTCGGGCACGACCAGCTCCCCCTGGATGAACCCGGTGCGAGCGATGTCGGCGATCCGCCCATCGATGATCGCGCTGGTGTCGACCAGCATCTCGGCGGCCGGCATCCCGGCATCGGCGTCGCCGACGGTATGCACGCCGACCAGGCGCAGGATTCCCCGGTGCTTCTTCGCCGCGGTGAACGCGAACAGGTACCCCAGCAGCAAGAACATCGGCAGCATCACCCAGACGCCGATGTAGGGGAGGATATGGAGCGGGATATACAGCAGAGCCGAGACGAGCAGCCCGATCAGGAGCCCGACGGCCCCCACGGTCAACTCGCCCGCGCTGCGGGTCTGCGCGGCTCGCTCGACCCTTCGGAATGCGCGCTGTAGAAGCTTCCCGACGAGCCCACCGACGGCCCAGCCGACGATGGTTGCGAGAAGAACGACGAAGCCGAACGCAGCGTAGGAATAAGAGGCCGAATCAAAATGGTCCTGGAGATCCAGGGCGATTCCTGCGCTGACCGCGCCGAGCGCACCGAGAAGGGCGAGGACGATTCGCGATGCCACGATCATCGTCACTTCTCCCTGGGAGATGGTGGTCGCCCGGACGACGGTTCAGCAAGACCGCCTCCGCCGCCGGGCTGGGACTGGTGTGCGAGTGGCGGAGCTAGGCCCCAGCGCGCGCCTTGCGTGCCGCGCCGACCTCCTCCAACACCTCCTCGAGGTACTCGCGGGCCTCGTCCTCCTCCATGCCCTTGGCGAACATCAGCTCGGAGGCGAGGATCCGCTTGGCATTCGAGAACATCTGCTTCTCACCGGTGGAGAGGCCCTTCTCCTGGTCGCGCTGCGCCAGGTTCCGGACGACCTCGGCGAGCTCGAAGATGTCCCCGGTCTTCATCTTGTCGCGGTTGTGCTTGAAGCGGCGGTTCCAGTTCTTCGGCATCTTGCTGCCGTCGCCCTGCAGCACGCCGACGACCTCCTCGACCGCCTCCTCGGAGATGACCGAACGAAGGCCTGCCCGATCCGCGCTGTCCGTCGGGATCATGACCGTCATGTCCTTGTGCGCGATCTGGATCGTCAGGTATTCGCGCTCGTCACGGAGTTCCTTCTTGACGATCGTCCCCGCTCCGTGATGTGGGTAGACGACCTTGTCCCCGACTTCGTACACGTCGACCGCTGACCTCCTTGCCGGCTGCGAAACCGGCTCAACATTGCCCCATCGGAAACACAAATCATACCAGAGCTGCGCGTTCTCTGATCATGCAATGACTCGTTTGGCGGGTGGACAGCGTGATGAGTATAACTCCCTTTCGTCCGTCAGAGGCGTTAGCATATGACTCGGTAATGGACAGACCATCACGAGAAGCATTTCAGGACATCGCGATCGACCTGGCCAACACGCTCGACGTGCACGGCGACGTGCTCGACGATCCCGGCGGCCCGTCCGCCTGGGCGATCGCCAACCGGGCGGCCCTGGGCCCCTCGGAGGGCTTCGCGGAGGGCGACGGCCGGCGACTGGTCGAGCTGAGGGGCGCGGTGCGTGACCTGCTGGGCGCGGTGGTCGACGGCGGACATCCGTCGTCGGCGGCGCTCGAAGCGGTCAACGCCGCCGCGGCGCTGGCCCCCGGGCATCCCCAGCTGACATGGCCCGTGGGCGGCGGCCGGCGATCCTGGACGGAACGCAGCGGGACGATCGGCGACGCCGTGCTGTCAGCGGTTGCCCGCTCGACCATCGAGCTGCTCGCCGGCGAGGACGGCGAGCGGCTGCGGCGCTGCTCGGCGCCCGGCTGCCCGCGCTTCTTCGTGGCGCGCGACGCCCGGCGCGTCTGGTGCGACTCGCGCACCTGCGGCAACCGCGTCCGGGTGGCCCGCCACGCCGCCCGCCGGCGTGCGCGATGACCTAGAGGTTGAGGTAGCGGTCGACCAGGTTCTGCTCCTGGAGCCGCCGCAGACCCTCCCGGATCTCCTTCGCCCGCACCGCGCCGACGCCCTCGACCTCCTCCAGCTCGCCGACGGTCGCGCGCTGGAACGCCTCGAGGCCGGTGAAGTGGGTGATCACGTGCTCGACCACCGTCTCGGGCAGCCGCGGCACCTTCGACAGGACGCGGAACCCGCGCGGCGAGACGGCGTGGTCCATCGGGTTCACCGCCCGCGGATACCCCAGCACCTGGCCCAGCTCCTCGAGCTCCAGCAGCCCCTCGTCGGGCATCGCGTCGAGGGCTGCCAGCACGGCCCGCCAGCCCCCCGAAACCTCGGGTACGTCGTAGTCGCGGACGAGCGCGATCCGGTCGCCCGGCACCCACTCGGTCATGTCGTCGAGCTGGATCTTGATCAGCCTGCCCTCGACGCCCAGCTCGGCCACGTTGCGCTCGATCTCGTCCGCCATCCGCATCGTCATCTCGGAGCGCTGGAGCGTCACCAGCACGTCGTCCAGCGTCACGGCGCCCTGGAACTCGAGTGCCGTGAGCCGGGTCGACACTTGCTCCAGCCGTGTGCGGTAGGTGCCGAGCGTGGTCAGTGCCTGATTCGTCTTGGCCAGGACGTCCGAGATCTCCTCGAGTTGGTAGCGCAGGTCGCCCGTGTAGATCGTGACGACGTCGCGCTGCTGGGAGATCGAGGCGACGAGCGCACCGGTCTGCTTGGCGACGCGCTCCGCGGTGCGGTGCCGGGTGCCGGTCTCGGAAGACGGGATCGTCGGGTCGGGCATCAGCTGCACGTTCGCGTAGACGATCCGCGTGGCGGCCGAGTTGAGGATGATCGCCCCGTCCATCTTCGCCAGCTCGTAGAGCAGGTACGGCGAGAACGCCTGGTCGAGGCGGATGCCTCCGGAGAACAGGAACGACAGCTCGGCCGGCTCGCCGATCACGATCAGCGCGCCCTCGCTGCCGCGCAGGATGTCGTTGATGCCCTGCCGCATCGGCGTGCCCGGGGCGACCCGGCGCAGCGCCTCGAGCATGCGGACGTCGCGGCGGACATCGGGGATCAGCTCGCTCATCGGGGCAGCGCCTCCGCCAGCGCATCCGCGATCCCGGCGGCTCCTCGAACCGTGACGCCGTCGAAGCCGGCCGTGCCCTTCGGCGCCACCACTGCCGAGACGCCCAGCTTGCGCGCCTCGCGCATCCGCGCGTCGGTGTGGCCGACCGGCCGCAATCCGCCCGTCAGACCGAGCTCACCGAAGCACGCGAGGCCGTCCTCGGCCTGCTGGCCCCGCAGCGCCGACACGATGGCCACGGCGACGGCCAGGTCGGCCGCCGGCTCGTCGATCCGCACGCCGCCGGCCACGTTGACGAAGACGTCGCTGGAGGCGAGCGGGACGCCGGCGTGCCGGCCGAGCACCGCCAGGATCATCGCCAGCCGGTTGCGGTCGAAGCCGGTCGCGGCGCGGCGCGGCATGGCCAGGTCGCTGTCGGCGACCAGCGCCTGCACCTCGACCAGGATCGGCCGCGTCCCCTCGATCGCCGGGAGCAGCACGGAGCCCGGGCCCGAGGGTTGCCCTGATGCGAATGCCGCCGACGGGTCCGCCACCGGGCTGAGGCCGGCGTCGGTCATCTCGAAGATGCCGATCTCGTTGGTCGACCCGAAGCGGTTCTTGACCGCGCGCAGGACGCGCAGGAAGCGGTAGCGGTCGCCCTCGAACTGCAGCACGGCGTCCACCAGGTGCTCGAGCACCCGGGGCCCGGCGACCGAGCCGTCCTTGGTGACGTGGCCGACCAGCACGATGGTGATGTTGTCGCGTTTCGCGAGGCGCAGCAGGCGGTCGGCCGCCTCGCGCACCTGGGCGACGCTGCCCGGCGCAGACGACAGGTCTCCGGAATGCAGGGTCTGAACGGAGTCGACGACGACGACGTCCGGGCGCTCCAGCGCGATGGCGTCGCACACCGCCTCGAGCTCGGTCTCGGCCAGCACCTGCACGTGATCGGTGACACCCAGCCGCTCCGCCCGCAGGCGCACCTGGGCCGGTGACTCCTCGCCGCTGACCAGCAGCGCGCGCATGCCGGCCGCGCCGATGGCGCCCAGCGCCTGCAGCAGTAGCGAGCTCTTGCCGACGCCGGGCTCCCCGCCGACCAGCACCAGCGACCCGGGCACCAGCCCGCCGCCGAGCACCCGGTCGAGCTCGCCCAGCCCCGTCGTGATACGGGCGGCCCGGTCGGCCGGCACCTCGGACAGCGGGCGCACCTCGGCCCTGACCGCGGACGGCCTGCGGCCCGGCGCCGCGCGGACGACCTCCTCGACCAGCGTGTTCCACTCGCCGCACTCCGTGCACCGGCCCATCCACTTCGGGGTCTGGTGGCCACAGGACGAGCAGGTGTAGGCGGTCAGCGTCTTCGACACGGTGATCCAATTGTGCCATTTCGGGCGGTCATCGAAGCGCCCAGACCCGTGATCCGCCCGGTCGCCAGACCACGTAGAGCCGCGTGACCGACGCCGTGGCAGTCGGGCGGAAGCCGACGATCCGCATCAGCGTGAGCGCCTGCGGGCCGCAGCGCTCGCCCAGCGGCCCTGCCAGGGGGTCGTGTCCCATGCCGCTCACCCTGACCTTCGCGGCCGGGCCCGGGCCGCCGGTGACCAGCGCCAGGCTCTGGGCGCGGCCACGGAACGTTGGCTCCGAGAGATGCAGCATCGCGAGATCCACTCCCGATGCCCAGGCGGCCACGAATCGCTCGGCCGCACGCCGCGCCCCGAGCGATACGGTCGCCGCGGACACGTCGGATGGCGCCGGGCAGCTGGGAAGTGCCCGGTCGCGCTCGTCGCGCTGCGCGGGCCCGGTGTACGTCGACGGCTCGCCGATCGCCACCACCGAGCCCGGCCCGGGCGGTGCAGCGAGGACGAGCACGGCCAGCGCGGCGGTGGCGACGGCGACGCCCGAGAGCAGCCGCGCGCTCAGTAGGTGCCGAACTGCTTCCACAGCTGCTCCGCGAGGTCGAGCCGGCGGCCGCGGCGGCCGCGCACGCGCGACGCGATCGCGGCGGCCAGCGCCTCGACCAGCACGATGCCCGGCGCCGCCGTGTCGAACTCCCCGGCGGCGGCCGGGGCGCACACCAGCACGTGGGTCGCCTGCGACGAGGCAGGGGCCATCAGGTCGTCGGTCACCAGCAGCGTCGATGCGCCGGCCTCGTGGAACGAGCGCACCACCTCGGCCGTCACCTTGGCATAGCGGCGGAAGGTGAAGGCGATCAGGCGGTCGCGGGGCTCGAGGTCGATCAGCTGGTCGGCGATCCCCGGCTCGCCCGCGGCGATCGGCCACGCATTGGGCAGCAGCGGGTTGAGCAGGTAGTACGCGTACTCGGCCAGGGCCGCAGACTTGCGGTGGCCGAAGATCCCGATCTTGCCGCTGCCCTTGGTCAGCATGCCCACGGCGTCGTCGAACGCCTGGCGGTCGACACCGGCCCGCATCGCCGCCAGGTCGGTGCGCGCCCGCTCCGCCACCGCGTCGATCACGTCGCCGCCGCCGTCCCCCGCCGCCGGGCCGGAGAGCCGGGTGACCGCCTCCTCACGCAGCGCCTCGTGCAGCTCGGAGAAGCCGGGGAAGCCGACCCGCACCGCGAACCGGACGACAGCAGCCTTGCTGACGCCGACCTTGGTGGCCAGCGACTCGGCCGTCTCGAACGGCGCCTGCGCGTAGTGGTCGAGGAGCTGTCGGGCGATCCGCCGATCGTTCGGCGACAGCTCGTCCAGGTGGGCGCGGATCCGGTCCGCGACATCGGTGTCGCTCACGCCCGGATGCTACTTGCCCGCGCGCAACGAAGGGGTCTGACCCCGTTGTTGCGCGACCGTCCGGGAAACGGCGAAGGGCGCCCGAGGGCGCCCTTCGCGTCAGTTCGATTGCAGCCGGCGGCTACGACTCGCCCGGCTGCTCCTCGGTGTCGTCTCCGTCGTGGCCCTCGTCGGCCGGGCCCTCGGCCGGCACCAGGTCGGCCGGAGGTGCGTCCGGCACATCGACCGGCTCGATCACCTGCAGCTCGACCTCCTCGGCGTCCGGCTTGTGGTCGACCAGGACGGTCGACCCGGCGGCCAGACTGCGGCCCAGGATGAAGTCCGCCAGCGGATCCTCGATGAACCGCTGGATCGCGCGGCGCAGCGGCCGGGCGCCCATGGTCGGGTCGTAGCCCTTGTCGACCATGAACTCCTTGGCCGAGTCGGTCAGCTCGACCGACACCTCGTGCAGCTTCATCTGCTCCCGCACCCGCTTCATCAGCTGGTCGACGATCTGCTTGATCTCGTCCTTCGAGAGCTTGTGGAAGACGATCACCTCGTCGATGCGGTTCAGCAGCTCGGGGCGGAACACCTTCTTCAGCTCGCCCATGATCCGGGTCTTCATGTCCTCGTAGGACACCCCGGTCTCGTCGTCGGCGACGGCGAAGCCGAGCTGGGTGTTCTTGGCGATCTGCTGAGCCCCGACGTTCGAGGTCATGATCACGATCGTGTTCTTGAAGTCGACGTGGCGGCCCTGAGCGTCCGTCAGCCGGCCCTCCTCCAGCATCTGCAGGAGGATGTTGAACACGTCCGGGTGCGCCTTCTCGATCTCGTCGAGCAGCACCACCGAGTACGGCTTGCGGCGGACGGCCTCGGTCAGCTGACCGCCCTCGTCGTACCCGACGTAACCCGGAGGCGAGCCGACCAGCCGGGACACGGCGTGCTTCTCCATGTACTCCGACATGTCGACCTGGATCATCGCGTCCTCGTCGCCGAACAGGAACTCGGCGAGCGTCCGCGCCAGCTCGGTCTTGCCGACGCCCGAGGGGCCCAGGAAGATGAACGAGCCGGTCGGCCGCTTCGGGTCCTTGATCCCGGCCCGCGAGCGGCGGATGGCCTTGGACACGGCCTCGATGGCGACGTGCTGCCCGATCACCCGCTTGTGCAGCTCCTCCTCCATCCGGATCAGGCGCTGCGACTCGGCCTCGGTCAGCTTGAACACCGGGATGCCGGTCCACATGGAGACGATGTCGGCGATCTCCTCCTCGCCGATCTCGGCCTGGTCGGCCTCACCCGAGGACTTCCAGTTCTCCTCCATCTCGCGCTTCTTCAGCGTCAGCTTGCGCTCCTTGTCGCGCAGGTTCGCGGCCTTCTCGAACTCCTGCGCCTCGATCGACGACTCCTTCTCCTTGCGCACCTGCTCGATCTCTTCGTCGAGCTCCTTGTGCACAGGCGGGGCGGTCATCAGCTTGATCCGCATCCGCGAGGCGGCCTCGTCGATCAGGTCGATCGCCTTGTCCGGCAGCTGCCGCTCCTGGATGTAGCGGTTGGACAGCTCGGCCGCCGACTGCAGCGCCTCGTCCGTGATCCGGACGCGGTGATGCGCCTCGTAGCGGTCGCGCAGCCCGCGCAGGATCTGCACGGTGTCGTCGATCGAGGGCTCCTCGACCTTGATCTGCTGGAACCGCCGCTCCAGAGCGGAATCCCGCTCCAGGTACTTGCGGTACTCGTCAAGCGTGGTCGCGCCGATGGTCTGCAGCTCGCCGCGGGCCAGCGCCGGCTTGAGGATCGAGGCCGCGTCGATCGCGCCCTCGGCCGCACCCGCGCCGACCAGGTTGTGGAGCTCGTCGATGAACAGGATGATGTCGCCCCGCTGGGCGATCTCCTTCATGACCTTCTTCAGCCGCTCCTCGAACTCACCGCGGTACTTCGAGCCGGCGACCAGGGCCGCCAGGTCGAGCGTGTAGATCTGCTTGTTCTTCAGCAGCTCCGGCACCTGGTTGCCCGAGATGCGCTGGGCCAGGCCCTCGACGACGGCCGTCTTGCCGACGCCGGGCTCGCCGATCAGCACCGGGTTGTTCTTGGTGCGCCGCGAGAGGATCTGCATCACGCGCTCGATCTCGTTCTGGCGCCCGACGACCGGGTCGAGCTTGCCCTCGGTCGCCAGCTTGGTCAGGTTGCGGCCGAACTGGTCGAGCAGCTTCGAGCTCTTCTGCCCCTTCTCGCCCGGCGCTCCGCCGGCACCCTGCGACCGCCGGCCGGGGCCGGACAGCATGCGGATGATCTCGTTGCGGATCTTCTCGGCGTCGGCGTCGAAATCGAGCAGGATCCGCGCGGCGACGCCCTCGTTCTCGCGGACGAGGCCGAGCAGGATGTGCTCCGTGCCGATGTAGTTGTGACCCAGCGACAGCGCCTCGCGCAGCGCCAGCTCCAGCACCTTCTTGGCGCGCGGGGTAAAGGGAATCTGGCCCGTCGTCACCTCGTCGCCCTGGCCGACGATGCGGGCGACCTGCGCGCGCACCTCCTCGACCGTGATGTCGAGCGCGTCGAGCACGCGCGCGGCGAGACCCTCTTCCTCACGCAGCAGCCCAAGCAGAATGTGCTCCGTGCCGATGTAGTTGTGCTTGAGCGTGCGGGCCTCGTCCTGAGCCAGGACGACGACCTGTCGGGCACGCTCGGTAAATCGTTCGAACATCCTCGTGCCCTTTCGTTCGGTCTCGCGCTGCTCGGTGTAACTGATTCGTGAAACGCGTCGAACCGGCCCGTCAAGTCGTCCGCAAATTGGGCGAAATGACGTTCCGGTGTTGGGAATTGAACCGAGGGCAGTATACCACCCGGTCCGGTGCGGCTCCTTTCCGCGCGCTCGGCGCTGGGCACCTATTCGGCCGTTCGGGGCGGCCACTTGAGGGGTATCCGCTGGCAATCGTCCGCCGGATCGGCGACGATGCGGCGCATGCGGTTCCGGATCGAGCACTACCGGGCCTACGAGGCCCCGGATTCGACGCAGGGCTACGGGTACGCCCCGACCGGGAAGGTCGACGAGCTGGACGCCCACGATCCCCTCGACGCGGCCGCGACGGCGCTGACCGCCGAGGAGGATCCGCCGGGCGGCGTCGAGACGCCGGCGTTCGACCCGGAGCACGGCCTCTACGCCTTCCCCGGCGAGGACGAGGCCGTCCGCGTCGTCGAGATCAGCTGACGGTGATCTTCGCGGCGGGCGAGAACTTCGTCGCGCCGCCCGAGAGCCTGACCAGCCGCGCCCGGTAGGTGTACGTGCCGCGGGCCAGCGTCTGCGTCGCCGACAGCGTGGCGGTGTGCGTGAGGATGGTCGCGTACCCGCCGGCCGGGCCCTTGCGCTGGACGTCGACCGCGTAGCCGGACGGGATCGCCGCCGTGGCCCAGGTGATGGTGAACCCGGTCGAGGGGGTGCCGGTCTTCGCGGAGACCGTCACCGGCACCTGCACGGCGCCCTTCATCCCGAACGCGAGGTGCGAGGTGCAGACGTACGGATACGTCCCCGCCACGGCGAACGCCCGGGTGAAGTCGCGCCCGCCGACGACGACGCCCGTGTTCCACAGCGCACCGCCGAAGCTCTCGTCGGTGGTCGTATGGCCGCCGGTCTGGAAGTGCCACTTGACCGAGGCGCCGAGCTTGATCTTGACGGTCGCCGGCGTGAACGTCAGGTCGCCGAACCCGCCCTTGCCTGCGGTAACGAGCGTCGGCGCGACGGCCCTGGGCGAGGCGCTCGCGCCCAGCGTGCCCACGGCGAGCACGGACGCAGCGACCAGCACCACACCCCCCAACCAGAACGACCCCCTCATCCGTCTCAACGTAGGTCGGTCACCCCGTACCGTCAAGTGGCGCGATGCACAGCGTCCGCCCGGTCGATCGCCGGCAGACCGTCGATCGAGCGCGCGTTCTTCTCGGCGACGTAGCGGTCGAGCGCCGCCGCACCGTCCTGGCGCAGCTTCCGCTCGACCCACGCCACCTGCTGGGGGCGCTCGCCCTGGTACGTCATCAGCGGAACGCCGTAGCCGCACGAGTCGGCGACCCGGTCGACCTCGACGGTGATCACGGAGCGCGCGCCGGGGTCGACCGCCAACGACTCGGGGGCGTCGAAGCCGCCGTACAGCTCGGCGTAGCCGTCGTCCGCCGGCAGCAGCACCGTGCCCTGCCCGTGGAGGCGGACGATCCGCGGTGGGCCGTCGAAGGCGCACAGCATCACGCAGATCCGGCCGTTCTCCCGCAGGTGCGCGATCGTCTCCGCCCCCGACCCGATCACGTCCAGGTAGGCGACGCGGGTCGGCCCGAGGATGCGCAGGGACTCGATCGGCCCCTTCGGCGAAACGTTGACGTGCCCACCATCGGCCGGCGCGGTGCCGACGAAGAACATGCGCTGGCGGCCGATCCAGTCCGCCAGCTTCGCGTCGATGCCGTCGAAGACCTTGCCCACCGTTTACCCGTGGCGCTCGCGGAGGGCGGGGAACAGGATCACGTCGCGCACATTGGGGCTGGCCGTCACCAGCATCAGCAGCCGGTCGATGCCCAGGCCGACGCCGCAGGTCGGCGGCATCCCGTACTCAAGCGCCGTCAGGTAGTCCTCGTCCATCGGCTGCGTCTCCCGATCGCCGGCGGCGTGGGCGGCGGCCGACTCCTCGAACCTGGCCCGCTGGTCGAGCGGGTCGTTGATCTCGCTGTAGCCGTTGCCGAACTCCATGCCGCCCCAGAACACCTCGAACCGCTCGACCAGCTCGGGGTCGCTCTGCGACCGCTTGGCGAACGGCGACAGCTCGACCGGGTAGTCGACCAGGAACGTCGGCGAGGTGATCCCCGGCTCGACGAAGTGCGACAGCAGGTGGTCGACGCACTGCGCCCAGGTGTGATCCTGCGACTCGTCGACGCCGCGCTCGCGCATGAAGCTCTTCAGTCGCTCGGGGTCGCGGTCGGCCATCGGATCGATGCCGGCGTCGTCGGTGATCGCCTCGCGCAGCGGCCGGCGCGGCCAGGGCGGCGCAACGTCGGCGTCGGAGCCGGCCGCGTCGGCGGCCGCCGCCACCAGCTGCTCGGAGAGCTCCATGCCGTCGCGATACCCGGCGTAGGCCTGGTACCACTCGAGCATCGTGAACTCGGGGCTGTGCTTGAAGCTCGTCCCCTCGTTGCGGAAGTCCTTGCCGATCTCGTAGACGCGGTCGAGGCCGCCGACGATCAGCCGCTTGAGGTACAGCTCGGTGGCGATCCGCAGGTAGAACGTCGCGTCCAGCGCGTTGTAGTGGGTCGTGAACGGCTGCGACAGCGCACCGCCGTAGATCGGCTGCAGCACCGGGGTCTCGACCTCGAGGAACCCGCGGTCGTCGAGCTGGCGGCGGATCGCGGCGATCGCGCGCGAGCGGGCGATCGCGACCGCACGCGCTTCCTCGCTTGACAACAGGTCGAGGTAGCGCATCCGGTAGCGCAGCTCGGTGTCCTTCAGCCCGTGCCACTTCTCGGGGAGCGGCCGCAGGCACTTCGCCAGCAGCGTCCACTCCGACACATGCACGGACAGCTCGCCGCGGCGCGAGCAGAACACCTCGCCGTCGACACCCAGGATGTCGCCCAGGTCGAGCTCCTCGGACAGCTCGTCGAAGCCGGCGGTTTCGTCGGCGGTCGCGTGCAGCTGGATCCTGCCGCTGCGGTCGACCAGGTCGAGGAACATCGCCTTGCCGAACCCGCGGCGGCCCGTGATGCGGCCGCCCAGCCGCACGGCTTCGCCGGTCTCGGCGCCGGCCTCCAGGTCACCGAACCGGTTGCGCACGGAGACGACTTCGACGCGGCCGGGGAAGTCGGCGGGATACGGGTCGTCGCCGCGTTGTCTGAGCCGGTCCACCTTCGCTAGCCGGGCGGCCCGGATCTCGGCCTCGGTGTCGGTTCGCTCCCCCTCGGACATCGAGGGAGGAGTGTACGTCAGGCCGCTTTGATCGAGATGATCTTCAGCTTGATGGCGCCGGCCGGAGCGGCGACCTCGACGGTCTCGCCCTTCTTGTGGCCGAGCACCGCGCGACCGACGGGCGACTCGTTGGAGAGCTTGTTCGCCGCCGGGTCGGCCTCCGCCGATCCCACGATCTCGTACTCCTCGCTCTCGCCGCCGTCGACGTACTTGACCTTCACCTTGGTGCCAACGCTGACGACATCGGTGCCGACGTCGGCAGTGTCGATCACCCGTGCGGAGCGGAGCTGCTCCTTGAGCCGGGCGATCCGCGCCTCGAGCAGCGCCTGCTCGTTCTTCGCGTCGTCGTACTCGGAGTTCTCGGAGATGTCACCGAACTCGCGCGCCTCGCGAATTCGGTCCGCCACTTCGCGGCGCTTGACGGTCTCGAGCTCGTCGATCTGCTCCTTGAGCTTCTCGAAGCCCGCACGGGTGAGAATGACGTCCTTCTCCATCGCGGATCCCTGCCTGGTTCACATCGGACAAAACGAACGGTGTCGCCGCCAAATCGCCGATTTCCAGGCAATTCATGTCTCGGCTGACACCGTGGGACGCGGGATTGTATCCGCATGCCCACGCACGGTCAAATGCCGATCCGTTATCGGCGGGAGCGACGCACGCTTGAGCCCAGGCTACCCTGTGGATCCAATGGCCAAACTCACCGCAGCGTGGCAGATTGGCGAGGTCGAGATCCCT
The DNA here is from genome assembly GCA_963720885.1 of uncultured Actinomycetes bacterium. Classification (GTDB taxonomy): domain Bacteria; phylum Actinomycetota; class Thermoleophilia; order Gaiellales; family JAICJC01; genus DATLLN01. The sequence continues at coordinate 27,235 of CAVRGW010000006.1, forward strand.
TCGCGGATCGTGCTCGCTCCGATGGCCGGGGTGTCTGTGCAGGCATTCCGGCGGCAGGGGCGGCGCTACGGCGCCGGCCTCGTGTGCAGCGAGATGGTGTCGTCGTGCGGACTCTCGTACGGCAACGAGCGCACGCTCGGCTACCTGCGGATCGCGCGCGACGAGCATCCCCTGGCCGTCCAGATCTTCGGGTCGGAACCGGAGCGGATGGCCGAAGCCGCCGGGATGGTCGTCGATGCCGGCGCGGACATCGTCGACATCAACATGGGCTGCCCGGTGCGCAAGGTCACCAAGACCGGCGCCGGTGCCAGCGCACTGGAGGATCACGAGCTGGCCTGCCGGATCGCCGGCGCCGTGGTCGAGGCGGTTGACGTGCCGGTCACCGTCAAGATGCGGCGTGGGCTGAAGAACGGCTCGCGGGCCGCGCTCGATCTCGGGCCGCGACTCGAGGATCTGGGCGTCGCTGCGCTGACGCTCCACCCCCGCTCCGCCCAGCAGATGTACACCGGGTTCGCGGATCACACGCTGACCGCCGAGCTGGTCGACCTGGTCTCGGTGCCCGTTATCGCCTCCGGCGACATCGTCGACCGGGACACGGCGGAGCGGGTGCTCGCCGACACCGGCGCCGCCGCCGTGATGGTCGGCCGCGGCGCGCAGGGCCGGCCGTGGGCGCTGCGCGAGATGGCCGGTGCCGGCAGCGCCGACGCCGAGCGCGACGAGGTGGTCGCCGAGCTCGTCCGGTTCATGCGCGAGGTGGTGCGCGAGATGGGCGAGGAGCGCGCGGTCGGATTCCTCCGCAAGTTCTACGGGTGGTACCTGCGCGGCGTCGACGGTGCCCGCGAGCTGCGCGGCCTGCTGACGCAGGCGCCGAGCGTCGAGCTGGCCGAGGCGATCCTGCTCGAGGCGTGCCCAGAGGCGGTGCCGCTACTGGCGCGGGCGGAGGCCGAGATGGCGCTCTTGCCCGACACCGACAGCGACCGCCTGCTCGACCTGCCGATCTCGATCTATGGCGGCGGTTAGCCGCCAGCCCGTGCCAGAGGGGTCAGGAACCTCTGGCACCGATGCCAGAGGTTCCTGACCCCTCTGGCACTACGCGCCTCATGGGAAGCGAGCGCAAGGTCGATACGTCTTGCAACCGCAATGTCCTCGCACGACCCCGAAATCACCGAGGCGCTGTCCGTCGCCGATCTGGTTCGCCGCGTGGCGGGCTCCGCCGGCGTGCACGTCTACGAGTTCGAGTTCCTCGACGACCAGGCGTACCGCTGCAACGTCTGGATCGGCACCGCGCTGGACACGCTGCTGGGCGGCGTGCCGGAGGGGATGGACGAGGAGCTGGCGTGGGAGACCTGCATCCACCCCGAGGACCGGCAGCATTACGACGATACGGCGCTGCTCCTGCACGATGGCGTCTCGACCGAGATCGAGTACCGCCTGGTCGGGTTCGACGGCGTCATCCGATGGGTCTGGGAGCGCTGCACGCCGCGCCGGATCGACAGCCGGCTCCTGGTCGACGGCATCGTCACCGACATCACCGAGCGGCGGAAGGCCCAGGAGGAGCTGGCGCGCGCCCGCGACAAGCTGCGCGAGCTCGCGTACCACGACCCACTGACCGACCTGGCGAACCGGCTGCTGTTCGACGAGCACCTGACGAAGGAGCTCGCCCAATCGACCCGCGAGTGCACATCGTTCGCGGTGCTGTTCGTCGACCTTGACGACTTCAAGGCGGTCAACGACCGCCATGGCCACGCGGCCGGCGACGACCTGCTGCGCGAGGCGGCCTCGCGGCTGCGGTCGATCACGCGCGACGCCGACGTCGTCAGCAGGCTGGGCGGCGACGAGTTCCTGATCCTCACCGGCCGCGCCCACGGGGTGGGCGAGGCGCGCACCTCGGCGATGGCCCTCGCCGACCGGATTCGCGCGACGATGTCGGTGCCGGCGGCTGTCGGCGGTGCGCACGTCGTGCCGGGCGCCAGCGTCGGCGTCGCGGTGTACCCGGCCGACGGAATGTCCGCAGACGACCTGCTGCGGCACGCCGACCAGGAGATGTACCGCGAGAAGCGGCTGCGGCGCGCTGCCTAACCCGGGCCGACGGCTCGCCTGGCCACCACATAACCGACCACCCGGCGGATCTGTTCGTCCGTCAGCCGACCGGCGTACGCCGGCATCCCGCCGCCGCCGAGCCTGATCTGCTGCGAGACGGCGAACGCGGGCAGGCGGATCTCATCGAGGTTCGGGCCGCGGGTGCCGCGGGCGCCGGCGTCGGCCAGCGTGTGGCAGCGCGCGCAGCGGTCGCGGAAGATCTCACGGCCGGCGGCCAGCTCGGCGGGCGTCAGCGGGGCCGAGGAGATCAGGTGGCTGGGCGCCGGCGTGCCGGCGTGCACACCCGACCCACAGCCGGCGAGGAAGCCCGCGAGCGCGGCCGCCAGCACGAGTGCCCTCACCGGGCGGCCTCCCGGCGGCGCGCGGCCTCGGCATTGATCTCGCCGCCGACCAGGATCGCCAGGCCGGACAGCCAGAGCCAGACCAGCAGCACGATCACACCGGACAACGACCCCCACGCCTTGTTGTACGAGCCGAACCGGCTGACGTAGATCGCGAAGCCCTCTGAGGCGACCAGCCCGACGATCACGGCGAACGCCGAGCCGGGCAGCAGCGTGCTCCAGGTGCGCTCGACCTCGTCGTCGGGCGCGATTGTCATCACCGCCGTCGTCACCAGGAACATCACGCACACCAGCAACGGCCAGCGCAGCAGGTCGAGCAGCCCGCCGACGTCGTGTCCCGACTCGCGGGCGATCGTCGGGCCGAACACCTGCAGCACCAGCAGCGTTGCCGAGCCGAGCAGCACGCACCCCAGCAACGCAAGCGCGACCAGGCGCTTACGCACGAAGCTGCGCTGGTCGCGGCGCCCGGTGGCGGCCATCGTCAGCGCCCACATCATCGTCGTCAGGGCTCCGGACACCGACCACAGTGCGATCGCCAGGCCGACCAGCAGCAGCGGGCCGCCGTCCTGCGAGTCGGTCAGCCGTCGCAGTGTTTCGGTGACGAGTGTCTGCGCCTCTGGTGGCAACACGTTGTCGAAGTTGTCGACGACCTTCGCCACGTCCTCGGGCCGCTCGACCAGAGTGAACACACCGAGTACCACCATCAGCGATGCGGGGACAGCGAGGAACGCGTTGTACGCGATTGCGGCGGCCAGCGCCATGACGTTGTGCGTCATGCCGTTGCGCACTCCGGCGACGACCATCCCCGGGTACGCCGTCAGTGAGCCCAGCTGCACCCGGGCACCTTACGGCTCCCGGGCGGACAGCACGGCCGGATCGGCCACCTGCGGCTTGCGTCGGAAGAAGTCCGGTGCCTTGGCATACCAGACGACCATCAGCACCAGGCCGAGCACCAGGAAGAACCCGCCGATCACCAGCGGCGGGCCCAGTCCGAACCACGAATTGCCCGACTCCGAGTTGGCCGGGTCGGCGAGGTCGATGCACGACTTGACGAAGACGTAGGTCAGCATGATCCCGCCGGCCACCGGAGCGATCCCGATCAGCACGAAGTTCTTCGCGCTCTTCACCAGCTCGTGCCGGTAGTAGATGGCGCAGGCGTAGCCGGTCAGGCCGTAGTAGAAGGCGATCATCAGGCCCAGGGAGGCGATCGAGTCGAACAGGATGTCCTCCGAGAGGACGGTCAGCCCGACGTACCAGCCGACCGAGAGGACGCCCATCCAGATGGTCGCCGTGGACGGCGTCAGGTGCTGCGGGTGGATCCGCGCGAACCTGCGAGGCGCGGCGCCGTGGTAGGCCATCGAGAGCACGGTTCGTGTCGTCGGCAGGATCGTCGTCTGCGTGGACGCCGACGCCGAGGTCAGCACCGCGATGATCAGCAGCTTGTCCAGCGGCGACCCGAGCACGGTCACGCCGAGCGCCGAGAGCACATCGTCCGAGTTGTTGATCAGGAAGTCCGGCCCGGCATACGCCTGCGCGGCGACCGACACGATCACGTAGATGCCGACCAGCACCAGCGTGGCGACGATCGCGGCCAGCCCCGGCCCGTGGTTCGGGTCGTTGGACTCCTCGTTGACCGTGACCGTGCTGTCCCACCCCCAGTAGATGAACACCGCCACCAGGATCCCGGCGACCAGCGCATTGGTGCTGGGGATGTCGAACGGGTTGATCCACGACAGGGACGGGTCGATCGACCCGGGAGGCGAGTTGACGTACACCTTCCACAACGCGACGACCGCGAAGGCCGCGAGGGTCACGATCTCGGCCGCCAGCAGGTACCACTGCGTCTTCGCGGACAGCTCGACGCCGATGTAGCAGATCACGGTCATGATCACGATCCAGAGCACCCCGACCAGCGTCACCCAGAACGTCGACGCCGCGTAGCTGTCCGCGCCGACCAGCAGGAACGTGTAGATGCCGGCGATCTGGGACAGGTTGGCCATCACGATGATGTCCGCCACGACGATCGCCCAGCCGCCTAGCCAGCCCAGCCACGGCCCCATGGCGAGCGTCACCCAGCTGAACGTCGTGCCGGCGTCCGCGTCGGCGCGGTTCATGTAGTAGTAGGACGCCGCGATCAGCAGCATCGGGACGAACGCCAGCAGCATGATCGCCGGCGACTGCAGCCCGACGGCTGCGACCACCAGACCCAGCGACGACGCCAGGCTGTAGCCCGGTGCGGTGGAGGCGACGCCGATGACGACGTTTGAGACGAACCCGAGAGCGCCGGCCTTCAGACCCTTCGTGTCGTCCGCGGGACCCTCGGCGATCACCGGGCGATCCTAGCAGCGCCGCGGGGCCGATTTGATTATTCTTTCAACATCACCCGGCGAGCCTGCGCGTAGGATGCGCGCGTGGTCGACGCCCAGCTGATCGAGGCCTTCCGCCGTGACGGCGCCGTGTGCGCTCGCGGCGCCCTCTCGGCGGACGAGGTCGTGCTGGTGGAGCAGGGCATCGAGCGGAACCTGGCAGCTCCCAGCGACCGCGCCCTCGTCGCGAGTCGCGACAACGATCCCGGGCGGTTCTTCGAGGACTTCTGCAACTGGGGCGCGATCGGAGAGTTCGAGCAGGTGATCCGAAGCTCGGGCATCGCCGCCGACGCCGGCGATCTGATGGGCAGCGGCTCCGTGCGCCTGTTCCACGACCACGTGCTGGTCAAGGAGGCGGGCACGCGCCAGCGCACCCCCTGGCACCAGGATCAGCCGTACTACAACGTCGACGGCTCGCAGACGTGCAGCGTGTGGATCCCCGTCGATCCGGTGCCGCGCGAGTCGACGCTCGAGTTCGTCGCCGGCTCCCATCTCGGCCCGTGGCTGATGCCGCGGACGTTCATGGCGGGCGAGGCGAGGTGGTTCCCGGAGGGCACGCTCGCCGACCTGCCGGACATCGAGGCCGACCGCGACGCCTTCCCGATCCTGGGCTGGGCGCTCGAGCCGGGCGACGCCGTGTTCTTCAACATGCTGACGCTCCACGCCGCCGGCGGCAGCGCCGGCCGCCGCCGCGCCTTCTCGGTGCGCCTGCTCGGCGACGACGTCACCCACGCCCCGCGCCGCTGGACGACGTCGCCGGCGTTCCCCGGGCTCGAGGACGAGCTGCCGGCCGGGTCGCCGATGGACCACCCGCTGTTCCCGGTGGTCTGGGAGCGCGCTAGCCGACCAGCTGCCTGAACGGCTCCTCGCCCCGCAACGGGTCGAAGTCGGAGTCCTCGGTCGCCATCTGGCGCAGCTCCTCCTTGCGCTCGATCGCTGAGCGGAGGTGGCCGATCGCGTCGTCGGTGCGGCCGGCCAGGCTTTCGCAGCAGGCGAGGTTGTACATCAGCAGCGGCATCTCGGGGTTGGCCTCGGCGAGGTCACGCGCCCGGTCGGCGGCACCCGCGTAGTCGCCTGCCTCGTACAGCGGATTGATCGGCGCCCACAGCTCCCAGCCGCCCACCTCGTAGACCTTGCCGGGGGTGCCGCCGAGTGCGATCAGCGTCGTCCCCGGCTCCTCGGCGAACGCCGTCCGGCGCACGTTCGGCGGGGTAAACACCAGCGTCCCGGCCGGGGCGTCGAGCGGCTCGCCGTCCAGCTCGAACCGCGCGCGCCCGGTCTGCACGAGGTACAGCTCCTCGTGCCCATCGTTGTCGGCCTCGTCGTGCTCGTTGATCAGCCGGTCACCGGCCCGCTTGCCCGTGAACGCGTTGATGCCGAACGACGTGATCCCGAAGTGCGCCCGCACCGGCCTCCACGGACATCTACCGTCGTCCATCTCGTCGATGTCGTCGAGCGTTGCGACTGTGTAGTTGCTCATGTCAGACCTCCTCGCGCGGAGTCTACGTCGGTGGTCAGCCCAGCGAGATGCGCACGTCCGAGTGCTCGAGCAGCAGCGGGTCGTGCGTCGCACAGATCACGGCGATCCCCCGCTCGTGTGCTGCCCGGGCCAGCAGGCGGGCGACCGGCGCGGCATTCGCCCGGTCGAGCCGCGAGGTGGGCTCGTCGACCAGCATCAGGTCGGGACCGCCGACCAGCGCGCGGGCGATCGCCGTCCGCTGCCGTTCGCCCGCCGACAGACGCGACACGCGCTGCGACGCCCGCTCGGCCAATCCGACGTCGGCAAGCAGTCGCTCGGCCTCCGCGTCGGGATCGGCGACGCCGCGCAGCGACGCCGCCAGCGCGACGTTCTCGGCGGCGGACATGAACGCGACCAGCCCCGGGTCCTGCCCGACCACGGCGATGTGCCGCCGCCGCACCTCGGCGAGCCCCTCCCGGTCGAGCCTGCCCAGCGACTCGCCGCAGACCAGCACCTCGCCCCCGCCGGGCCGCTCCAGCCCGGCGAGCATGTGCAGCAGGGTGCTCTTGCCCGTGCCCGACCGGCCGGCGATCGTCGTCAGCAGCCCGCGGTGGAACTCCGCGCTGAAGCCGTCGAAGACCGTGCGCGCGCCGAACGACTTGTGCACCGACGCAAGCTCGGCGACCACCGCACCGGGCACCGGCGGTTCGTCCGGCGGCTGCTCGTCGGCGGGCAGGTCGCGCCGTGCCGCGGTCTCCAGCACCACGCCGTCCCCGTCGCGGTGAGCCCGCAGGTGCGTCGCCCCGTCCAGCAGGTCGGCGGGCACGTGCACCCAGCCGCCGCGGCCGACGACCAGCGCCTCGCCGTCGCCTACGGTCTCCTGGCTCAGCCGGCCGTCCCGGACGCGCACCACGCGGTCGGCGATCGCCTCCGACCCCGGGTCATGGCTGACGATCACCGCCGTCCCGCCGACGTCGCGGGCCAGCTCGCGGATCAGCCGGTAGACCTCGGCGGCGTTGGCCGCATCGAGCTCGCCGGACGGCTCGTCCGCCAGCAGCAGCTTGGGCCGGTGGGCGAGGGCCGCGCACAGCGCCACGCGCTGCTGCTGGCCGCCTGACAGCTCGCCGGGACGGGCACCGGCCGCATCTCCCAGCCCGACGGCCTCCAGCAGCTCCATCGCCCGCGCGCGCCGCGTCGCCGGATCGACGCCGCGCAGGGCCTGCTGGAGCCCGACGATCTCCCCGCAGGGCAAATCAGGAGTCAGGGCGCGCTCGTAGTGCTGGTCGACCAGGCCGAGGTTCCGCGCCCGGAACTCGGCTGCCCGGCGGCCGTGAAGGTGGGCCACGTCCTCGCCCAGCACGCGGGCGACGCCGGCGGACGGCCGCTCGAGGGCGGCCAGGATCCGCAGCAGCGTGCTCTTGCCCGACCCGCTCGGCCCCAGCACCACGACCACCTCACCCTCCTCGACGTCGAGGGTCATTCCCTGCAGCGCCGCCGCGTCGCCCTCGGCGGTGCGGTGGATGCGGAAAACGTCCCGCATCAGCACGGCGTTCACGGCGCCACCCCGGTCGGCCGCCGCGGCAGCGGCCCGCGAGAACACCACGCGGGTGAGCACGCCGATGCCGGCCCACGCCAGCAGTCCGAACAGCAGGATCCCCGCGAGCAGCGGCGCCCAACCGGCCCGCGGCTCGAGCGGCGGCTGTGGCGCCCCGCCGCCGGCGGCGACCTGGACGAGGTCGGCCGCAAGCCGTGAGAGCAGCGCGCCGACCAGCAGCCCTGCGATCAGACCGGCCCCGCCGACCAGCGCCGCCCGCAGCCGCAGCTCCGTGCGCAGGTCGCCGGGCGCCACGCCCTGGGCCTCGAGGTCGAACAGCTCGGCGCGCTCGTCGCGCACGGCGCTGGCCACGGACAGCAGCAGGCCGCCCAGGGCGAGCGCGAGCGCCAGCACGGCGCCCGCCTCCAGCGCCACCAGGATGCCGCGGGCGAGCGGGTCGGTGCGCAGCCGGTCGAGCGTCCCGTCGTACGAGGCGAACGCGAGGGCGTCGTAGGGGCGCTGCGCCAGCGCTCGCTGCAGATCACCCGACCTGCCGCGATCGGGTGTCATCAGCCACAGCTCCTGAGGCCGGCCCGCGCCGGGATCGTCCGAGCCGAGAGCCGAGGCCAGCCAACTCTCGTCCGCCACCACGAAGCTGTCGCCGGCAATCGTCGGGAAGCGGTCGGCGACCCCGACCACCTGGGCGGGCACCGTGCGCCCGCCGAACGAGAGGCCGAGCGAACCGCCGGCGGCCGCAGCCGCGAGGTTCTGGCTGACCAGCACCGGCAGGGTCCTGCCGTCGGTCGGCTGCGGCGCGCGGAACAGCGTCCGGGCCACGCCGTTGACCGAGTACCCGATCGCGCCGCCGCTCGCCGCGTCGACGCCGCCCTTGCCCACCCATCCCTGCCAGTCGGTGACCGCGGCACTCGCGGCAGTCAGCTCACCCAGCTGGAGGGTGCCGTCGGCGGAGGTGAACGCCCCGCCCTCTGCGCCCTGATGCAGCGCGGCGCGCGCGCCGGCTTCGTCCAGCCCGAGCTCGACGGCGACCAGGCGACCGGCCTGCGGAACCGTGCCGTGCAGCACCGACTCCCCGCCGGAGACGAGCCCCATCGGCACCGACGTCACGGAGCCGCCGGCATCCTCGACGATCAGCGCGAGCGTGACGGGCGCGCCGTGCCGGGTGACCGGGAGCGACACCGGCCCCGCGGGGATGTCCGCGCCGCCGGCGGCGATCGGCTGCGCCGGCGCAAGCCGCGCGGCGATCGCTGAAGGCTGGAAGCCGTCGCCTGAGAGTCGCAGCGACGACAGGGCGTCCGCCGGCACGCCGAGCACCTGAATCGACCCGCTCGACGCGCCGCCCGTGGCGGTCGACGCCGGCAGCCGGAGCACGGGCAGCGCCCGCGGGCTGCCGGGGAGCGAGCGCCACTCGGAGAGCGGCGCGACGTCCAGGGGCCGCACCAGCGCCGCCCCCTCGCGGGCGATCACATCCGCGGGCACGGCGTAGGCGGCCTCGTCGCGCTGGCCGCCCTCGAGTGTTGCCCGATACGACGACGCAAGGATGCCGAGCCCGAACGCCACCGCCAGGAATCCCGCGGTGATCGCCGCCGGGCCCGGGTCGCGGGCCAGCGACAGCGCCGCCAGCCGGAGCGACATCGGCCCGCGGCGGGCCAGACGCTCGGTACTGCGCATCGCCCACCCCAGCAGGCGGGCGACGGCGATGCCTGCGACCAGCGCCGCGAGCAGCGGCAGCGCGGGCAGCAGCGGATCGGAGCGGCCGGCCAAGGTCGCCCGCGTTCGTGCCGCCGCGGGCGAGGGCGAGGATGAGCGCGGCCAGCGCCCCGAGCGCCACCAGATCGGCGGCGCGCCCAAGCCGCGCTCCCGACGGCACCAGCTGCACGGCCACAAGCAGCACCGTGGCCACCGCCCAGCAGACGATCAGGCCGACGACGCCGGACGTACCCAGCACCGAGTGGCCGAGCAGGTCCCAGGCGTCGATCCCGGCGGCAGCGGCAGCGAACGCCGCGACCATGATTCCCACGGCTGCGCCCAGGGCGACCCCGACCAGCGCGACCCAGCCGGAGTCGGCCAGCGAGAACACCAGCAGTTGCGACGCCCGGGCGCCGCGGCGCTCCAGGCGGCGGCGCTCGGCCGCCGAGTCGCGGCGCAGGCCGACGGCTGCCAGCAACGTGAAACCCAGCAGCAGCGCGGCCGCCTCGCCGCCGACCAGCAGCATCCGCCGCCCGGCGACCTGGCCGGAGTCGCGTGCCTCGACCAGCGCCTGATCTGGCCCGGACAGCACCCAGTTCGTGTCGCCCGTCTCCAGTGCGGACAAAGTGTGCGCCTCGCGGTTCAGTAGCCCGTCGATCTCCCAGCTGCGCATGCCCGACGGCAGCGGCTCGCTCCAGTTGAATGTCCGGTAGGACGTCGTCAGCCCTGGCATCAGCGCCATCGCCGAGACGTCCCCAGCGAGGAGCGTCGGTGGCGGCTTGCGCGACCCGGCGGCCTCGCCGAGGTTCGCCGTCGAGCCGAACGGCAGGGCCGACCGCAGCACAGCGGTGCCGACGGTCACGAACCTCGCCCCCTCGGTTGCGGTCTCGTCCAGTGGCGCGCCGTCCACCTGCAGCACCTCGCAGCGCTCCGGCGTGCACGACCGCGGCAGCCGGCCGCCGGTCAGCCGGACGTAGCGGCCGATGTCGTCGACAGCGCCCAGCAGCACGATGCCGTGATCGAGCCGCAGGGTGCGGTACAGCACCGACGCCGCGGGCTCGCCGGGAGCCAGTCCGTGCAGCGCGGCGCGCGCCCGGCTGTTCGCCGTCGCGTAGTCCTCGACGGGTCCCGCATGGGTAACGGTCAGCGCGCGCTGACCCGCGGGCAGCCGGTCGATCGCCCGGTCGAGCGCGCGCTCGGAGGCGATCCGCCCCCCGGCGGCCGTCGCCGCCAGCATCGCGACGGCGGCGGCGACGCCGAGCGCCGCGAGCAACCCCCGCCCCGGCCGCGCGGCGATCCGGGCGCGGGCCAGTCGCAGCGGCGCAGCCAGGCCACGCAGCCGCGAGACGGAGGTCGACTCCATGCTCCGATCCTACCCGCTTCGGCGACACTGTTCAAGATCGATCGGATGTGTTGGAACAACCTCTAGAGACAAGTTCAACACTCGTATCGGCGGTTGACCGGTGTCGATGCTCCCGCTAGGCTCGGAGAGCATGGATCTCGGCCCGCATCCGTGGCGGTTCAAGCCCGGTGACCGCGAGCACGCGCCCGGCGCGCTGCGCACCGTCCAGGCGCTCGTCAACACCATCAATCACGGCGTCGACGACTCGCTCGACCGGACGGGGACGCTCGAACTCTGGCTCGAGGAGTTCGGCCTGCCGGCCGGACCGCGGCCGCTCACCGGTTCGGACGTCGCGCGCACCAAGGAAGTTCGCGAGGCGCTGCGGGCGATGCTGTGGCACAACGGGCTCGTGGAGACCGACACGGTTTCCGCGGCCGAGACGCTGGAGCGGGCGGCGCGGACGGCGCAGCTGACCATCGCCTTCGAGGACGACGACTCGCGGCTGGTCCCGCTCGATCCCGGCCTCGACGGGGCGCTGGGCCAGGTCGTCGCGATCGTCTACACGTCGATGGCCGACGGCAGCTGGCAGCGGATGAAGGCATGCCGGCGCTGCGGGTGGGCGTACTACGACCACTCGCGCAACCAGTCCAGCGCGTGGTGCTCGATGAAGTACTGCGGCAACCGTACGAAGACGCGGGCGTACCGCCGCCGGCACCGCTAGCGCCGTCCGGCATCATCCTCGCCGCTGCGGCATACGGCGTGCCATCCTCGGCCGACCGCGTCGCCGAGTGCCAGAAGCAGAGCCTCAAGAGCTTCGTCCAGAGCAGCGACCAGCTCGACGGCGGGCCGGCGCAGACGATCGCCGACGACCCGAAGGTGAAGGCCGACGACGGCCATCTGCACGGAGGCCGAGGACGAGGGCATGCTCGAGGACGGCGCGACCAGCGACGACACCGCGAAGCTGATGCGGTCGCACCCGGAGCTGATCACACCGATCTGCCAGGTCGCCTACCGCGAAGGGCTGGGCTCCGGGGTGACGCCCGACGTCGCCGCGCGCATCCCCGGCGGGCTGGACGCCTGGCCACCGACTTCTGCCGCGACCTCGGCCCGTACGTCCAGGGGACGGCGTCTCCCAGGATGGCTCGTTCGACAACGCGGCGATCAGGCGGATCACCCGCCAGACCGTTCGCGAGATGATCCGCTCCGGCGAGATCCACGTCCGCCAGAGCTGATCACCGCAGCGACTCGACCAGCCGGCCCAGGAACGTCTCGCAGCGCTCCAGCTGCTCCAGCTCCACCGACTCATCGGCCCGATGCGCGTCGGCGATGTCGCCGGGCCCGCAGACGACGGCCGGGATACCCAGGGCGGCGAACACGCCGGCCTCGGTGCCGAAGCTGACGGTGCCGCCCTCCCCCGCTCCGGCCGAGCGGGCCAGGCTGACGATCTCGGCGTCCGCCGGGACGTCGAGGCCCGGGTAGCCGGCGAGCGGCTCGTACTCGATCCCCTCGAGCAGCGGTGCTGGGTTCTGCCCGGGCAGATGCCGCACCTCGAACTCGAAGACGCAGGTGTCGGGCACGACGTTCAGCACCGTGCCGCCGCGGATCGGCCCGATCGTGAACGTCGCGGTCGGCACCTGGAAGCGGTCGTCGCGCGGCCCGCCGGCGATCAGCCGGTCGGCCCGCTGGCGCAGCCGTACGATCAGCTGCGCCGCCTCCTCCACGGCGTTCACGCCGAGCGGCGCCAGCGCCGAGTGCACGGCGGTGCCGGTCACTGTCACGCGGCCGGCCACCTTGCCCTTGTGCGCAGTCACCGCCCGCATGCCGGTCGGCTCGCCGACCACGCACCCGGCGGGCAACGGGTCGAGTCCGGCGATCCATGGCGCGAGCTGGGCGATCCCCACGCAGCCGATCTCCTCGTCGGTCGACAGGGACAGGTGGAGCGGGCGGCTGAGACCGCCCCCGGCCGCGTCCTCGAACGCGACCACCGCAGCGGCCAGGAAACCCTTCATGTCGGCGGTGCCACGACCGGCCAGCCGCGAGCCGCGTTCGGTCAGGGCGAACGGATCGGATGTCCAGCTCTGACCCTCGACCGACACGACATCCATGTGAGCCGACAGCACCAGGCCGGGGACGCCCGCCGGGCCGATCGTCGCCCACAGGTTCGTGCGCTCGCCGCCGGGGATGCTCGACACCTCGGCGCCGGTCGCCCGCAGGCGCCGCTCCAGCTTCGCGGCCAGCTCGGCGTTCGGGCGGCCGGCGACGCTGGGGTGGGCGACGAGCTCTCGCAGCAGCTCGCGGCTGCGCAGCATCAACCGTGCCCGCAGTGCGCCGCCGGCGGCGGCGGGACGTCGAGCGCCGGACTGCGGTCGAAGAACCCGACCGGCCGCAGGTGGAACCCGCAGTAGGCAACCGGCATCACCGGCCAGTCCTCGAGCCGCGGCACGTGATGCGCCCCGAAGGTGTACCAGAGCACCACGTCCTCGCCCTCGAGCGGCCGGTCGGCAGCCGTCCATCGCGGCAGGCCGTCGCCGCCGGCGTGCTGGTTGGGGTAGTCGCCAGCCGGGTACCGCTCGTCGGGACTGTACGGCGTCACCCACAGCGAGTGGTCGAGGAAGCCGGCCCGCTTGCGGAATTGCGAGTCGGGATGCGCCATCGCCGCGACCGTGTCCCCGGGGACGAGCTCGAACGCCGTGGGACCGCCCATCCGGTTGCGCCGCCGCGAGCTCTCCACCCGCCAGCGCCGCGCGGTCAGCGGGGAGACCGTCCGCTTCGCCGCGGACTCGCTGACGAGCACGCGGCGGTCGGAGACGAACGCGCTTCCGTCCTCGTTCTCGGGGCCCGCGGGCACGGGCGCCGCCTGGATCTCGACGGGCACGTTGTCGGTGCCGTCAACATCCATGTCCAGGCGCGCCGTGAGGAAGTGCTGGTGATAGCCGGCGGCGACCCCTGGGGCGACCTCGGTCGAGTGCGGCCCGGCCGCGCCGATCGGCACCCCTGCGGTGTGCATGATCCCCGTCAGCTTGCCCTCGAACTCGATCGTGCCGTCCTGGTAGAAGAGCCAGTAGAACCCGTACTCGTAGTTCCCGACCGTCGCCACACAGGACACCACCAGGCGGCGGGATCGGGCGACGTCGTGGCGGGCGGTGCGGTCGTCCCGGTGCTTCCAGAGAATGCCGTAGTCCTCTTCGTGGATGCAGATCGCGTTGCGCAGCACCTGTACGTTGCCTTTGGTGTCAACGAACGCTGAATCGAGGTAACGGATCTCGCCGAGGCAGTCGCAGCCCAGCTCGAGCTCGTTGATCAACGGGCCGAGGCCGTACTCGCCGATGTCGAAGACGTTCTTGAAGTGCATGGTCGGGCTGGGATCGCCGTACGGGATGACCAACTCGGCGATGGACGCGCGGTGGCACACGGAGCGGAGCTCGCCGTCGTCCTCGTACGCGATCTGGTGGAGCACCAGACCCTCGCGGTTCGCGAAGCCGACCCGCATGCGCCACTTCTGCCATCGCAGCTCGCGGCCGTCCAGCACGAAGCTGGGTCCGTCGGACTGCACGATCTCGAGCGGCTTCTGGTCGGCGCGATACGGCCCGCCCGCACCGTCGCGATAGTCCGCGCTCTCGGGCGGGATCGGCACGACGCCGTGGTCGTCGACGCGGACGACCGTCATCTCGTTCAGGTCGACGACCGCGACCAGCCGCCCGATCGGGCGGGCGTACGGGTTGACGTCGTCGTCGGACGAGCGCAGCCAGGACAGGGCGCGGGCGAGCCGCCGGTCGGAGGTCTCGAACGATCCGACCGACCACGGCTCGATGTGCACCGAGTCGAGCGCATCGCCGGTGATCCCCCGGCGCGCCAGCGCCTCGCGGTATTCCGGGTCGGCCCGCACCGCCTCGGCGGCCTCGACGAACTCGTCCGCCGAGATCGCCGGCTGGACTGCGTCCAGCGGCGTCCAGCGCTCGACGCTGCCGGCCTCCAGGTCGACGATCCCCTCGTACCCGAGCCTGGCGTCGTTGTCGAGAATGACGACGAGCGCTCGGCGATGCGGCGGTGACCCGCTGTCCAGCTCCGGCTTGGCCGGCTCCTCGAGATCGACCCGGATGAAGCGCACCCGGCTCCCCAGCTCGCGTTCCCTGCGGACGACCTCGACCGCGCGGGCGAGCTCCTCGGGCGTCAGGGGATCCAGCGGGTGGGTGCTCATCGGCGGGCTCCTCGGGTCGTCGGGTGTCGGAAGGCGGGCTGTTGCAGCGTGAACCTCACTCCCCGGGGACGCCGAAGCCCGGCGCGGAATCCGGGTCGAGCGCGCGGGTCAGGTAGTCGACCTCCTGCGGCGCCCAGACCTGCCACACGGCGACCAGCTCCTCGATCGGGCTGTCATGCCAGTCGACCCGCAGATCGGTGCTCGGCCACGCCGCGTCGCCGCAGACGACGACGCCGGCCGAGCGCACCGGGCCCTCCTCCCCGCCGGCGGCCAGACCCGCCGCCAGGCCGCGCAGCAGGCGGTCGGCCAGGTGCGCCGCCGGATCCTGCTCGAAGGACTCGACCATGGCGGCGGGCACGTCGTCCGAGGCCAGCAGGTTGCCGGCGCCCACGCAGTCGCGCCCCTCGGCGGCGCCGTGGCGGCCCAGCGTCCGCGAGCCCGACCGGGCAGCGGTTCGGCCGTCGGCGGCGACCGCCGTCAACTGCCGCCACTCGATCCCCGGCTCCCCTTCCAGGGACGCGATCACGGCCGCAGGGTCGATGCCGGCGGCAAGCCCGTCCAGGATCCGCGGACCCAGCCGCGGATCGGTCACGTTCTGGCTGCCGACAGCGCCGACGCCCGGCCGAACGTGGGCGCAGCGGGCGGCCACCGCCGGGCTGGACGACGACACGGCGATGCCCAGCATGCCCGTGCGGGCGCAGCGGCCGACCAGCGAGAACGTCACCCCCGCTCCTCCGGGATCACTGCCGTCGCGTCGATCTCGACGACCCACTCGGGCCGTGCGAGCGCCGTGACCACGAGGCCCGTCGACACCGGGTAGACGCCCTTCAGCCAGCGGCCCATCACCCTGTAGACCGGCTCCCGGTAGCGGATGTCGGTCAGGTAGACGACGATCTTGACGATGTCCTCGAGCGTCGCGCCGGACTCCCCGAGCAGCATCGCGATGTTGGCCATCGCCTGCTCGGCCTGCGCCTCGACATCGCCGACGCCGACCGACTCCCGGGTGTCCAGATCCTGGCCGATCTGGCCGCGCAGGTAGACGGTGTTGCCGGCCACCACGGCCTGGCAGAGGTCGTTGTCGAGGTTCTGCTCGGGATAGGTCTCGCGCGTGTTGAAGGGTCGGATGCGGCGATGGCTCATGCCGACGCCCCGGCGAGCACGCGGTCGGAGAGGCCGGCAGACAACTGGACGATCTCCAGCGAGCGGTCGAAGTCGAAGTTGCGGTAAACGGCCCCCAGGTGGGCGAACGGCGGCGACTGGGCGAACAGCTGGAACGTCAGCCGGTGCCCGGCGTAGTCGGAGTTCAGCAGGTCTCGGGCGAACACCAGCAGCCGGCGGCGATCGTCCGCCTGCCAGCGGTCGTTGATCGAATAGAACTTCTCCATCCACGGCGCGGTCTCCGGGTTTGCGAACGTCGCACTGTCCGGCGTCACGCAGATCTGCCCGCCGATCAGCTCGCGGGCGATGTGCATCATCGCCGGCAGCTGGGAGCAGGCCAGCACGCGGCCCGTGTAGAGCAACGACTGGTTGGGCATCAGCAGGCCGCCGGGCGACTCCTGCGCCTCGGCGATCGCCGCCGTCAGGTGCGCGTTGATCCCCTCCCGGTAGCAGGCCAGCATCGCCAGCTTCTCCTGCACCGCCTGCTGGCGTTCGAGGCCGGTCTGGCGGACGTTGAACAGCGCGGCGCCGATCAGCATGTCGGCGACCCGTTCGATCCGCTGGACGAACGCGAATGCGCTGTAGCGGTGCAGGGTCGCCCGGATGAACGTGGCGGCGCGGGTGTGGCGGTAGAACAGCACGTTCTCCCATGGCACCTCGACGTCGTCGAACACGACCAGCGTGTCGACCTCGTCGAAGCGGCTGGCCAGCGGGTAGTCCTCGGCCGGTCGCCGTCCGGCGAACCCGGTGCGGCAGATGTGCTTGATCCCGGGCGAGCCCATGTCGACGATGAAGCCCAGCGCGTAGTCGGACAGCTCGTTGTCGCCCCAGTTGGCAATGGTCGGTTTCACGAACGCCTGGTTCGCGTAGGCTGCCGCCGTCTCGTACTTGGCGCCGCGCACGACGATGCCGTTGTCCGTCTCGCGAACCAGATGCAGCAGCATGTCGGGGTCCTGATCCTGGGGGCGCTTCGAGCGATCGCCCTTGGGATCGGTGTTGGCGGACACGTGGAACGGATCGGCGTGCAGCACCCGGTGGATGTGGCGCGTGATGTTCTCGGAGAACTGCGGGTCGACCTCGTTGAGGACGTCCTGGCCGTCGTAGAGCGACCACATCTCGCCGACCGTCTCGTCGCCGACCCGGATGACGACGCCGCGCAGGTCGTCCATCACGGCGTCGACGGCCCGGCGCTTGTCGTGCCAGTCCTCACGCGTATGGGGCAGGCGCAGCCCGATTGCGTTGCGCTCGCCGGTGTCCGGGTCGACGTACGACATCACGTCGCGGGTCGCGTCGTCGTGCGCCATGTCGTAGATCCGGGCGCGAGCGTCGACCAGCGGTTTGAGCATCGGATGCTCGGTGACGTCGCCGACCCGCTCGCCGTCGATCCAGACGTCGCGGCCGTCGCGGATCGAGTCGCGGTACTCGTCCCCGGTGCGGATCATGCTGCGACCTCCATGGCGGCTCCTCGGTTCATGCCGGACAGTATGAGCGGGTCCGCTGCATGCTGCAAAGAGACTCGCTCTCTCCTCTGCAGCTGCCCGGCCCAACGCAGGAGCCGCGCCGGCCATGCCTCGACCGGACGGCAGCGTCAAGGGCGAACCCGTCACGGCCGCGTCCCGGAGTGCGCCAAACCGGTGACGGCTTCGCAACGTCCGCCGTCGGCCCTGGCACTGTGCCCGGCACCGACCCCGGCACCGTGCCGGGCACCGTGCCCGGCACCACGCATCCCGCAACGTCCGCCGTCGCCCTGGCACGTGCCGGGCACCGTGCCCGGCACCACGCATCCTGGCTACTGCTGGTTCCGGCTCCAGATCAGCCGGAGGCCGTCCAGCGTGAGCCACGGCTCGACGTCGTCGACCGTCTCGCAATGCGGGACGACCAGGCCCGCCAGCCCACCTGTGGCGATCACGCCGATGTCCCCGCCGAGCTCGACGGCGAACCGCCGAACGAGACCGTCGACCAGCCCGGCGAAGCCGAACACCGCACCCGACTGCATGTTCTCGGCCGTGTTCTTGCCGATCGCCGTCCGCGGCGCCGCCAGCTCGATCCCGAACAGACGGGCGGCCCGCGCGCCGAGCGCGTTCACTGCGACCTCGAGGCCCGGCGCGATCGCGCCGCCGATGAACTCGCCGGCCGCCGACACGGCGTCGAAGTTGATCGCCGTGCCGAAGTCGACGACGACCAGCGGGCCGGGGCGCAGCGCCAGCGCGGCGACGCAGTTCGCCACCCGGTCGGATCCGACCTCGTGCGGGTTGTCGACCATCAGGGGCAACCCGGTGCGGACGCCCGGGCCGACGATCAGTGCGTCGTGGCCGAAGTGCGCCCGCGCCATGTCGGCGAGCGCCACCGCGATCTGCGGAACCCCGGACGAGGCGACCGTGGCGGAGATGTCCGCGAACGACCTGCCGCGGATCGCCAGCAGGCCGGACAGCTCGACCGCCAGCTCGTCAGCGGTGCGCGAGCGGACGCTGGTCGTCCGCCAGTGGTCGCGCAGCAGCTCGCCGTCGTAGAGCCCAACGACCGTCTGCGTATTGCCGACGTCCAGCGCGAGGAGCATGTGGCCGGAGCGCGGCTACTCGTCGCTGCCGAGCTCGAACCCGATCGGCAGCGTCGTGTCGACGCCGCTCTCGGTCTTCAGCTCCTCGACGGTCACGTCCTGGGTCGTGTGCACCTCGGTGCGGGGGATGATCCGGCTCGGCCGGTTCTTGTCCCACACCCAGACGTCCTCCATCGTGAGGTGCACCAGCGGGTATGACGCCTGGTGGGCATGCTCGATCTGCAGCCGGTTGCACAGATATGTCGCCTCTGCCGTCAACACGCAGTAGCGGAAGAGGCCGAACACCGTCGCGTACTCGCGCTTCAGTCGGAGCTCGAGCTCTGCGTCGTATTCCTCGAGATCATCGATGTTGGACATGAGTCGAAGTCTACGCCCGCTCGGTCCGCCAGTCCACGGCCCGGGCTACTGAACCGGCTCGGCCTGAGCGAACGCCGGACGGGCGCAAACGGTCTCCCGCCAGCGGAGCAGGTTGGGGTAGGGCGACAGATCCATGCCCGTGTGGGTCGTGCGGTAGAGCACCGGCGCCGCGGCACAGTCGGCGATCGTGAACCGGCCGAGCGCGTACCCGCCGGGATCGATCAGCGCGTCGAAGGTGTGCAGCGTTGCGGCGACCTCCTGCGCACGCGCCGCGGCCGCCTCCGGATCGGTCGGCGCGGAGCCGAAGCCGCCCTGCGGCGTGAATCCCAGAGCCAGCACCTCGATCGAGAAGAACGCGGGGCGGAACGTCAGCGCGTAGCGGTCGAGCAGCTCGTCGATCGGCGCCCGCGCGACCGGGTCGGCGGGGTAGAGCGCCTCGCCGCCGTACCGGTTGGCGAGGTAGCGGAGAATCGTGTTCGACTCCGTCAGGACGAGGTCGCCGTCGATCAGCGTCGGGATGCCCGCCAGCGGGTTGAGCGCCACGTAGTCGTCGGGCCGCGGCCGCGTTATCGGGATCGTACGCCGCTCGTACTCCAGGCCCAGCTCGGCGAGCAGGAACCTGACCTTCAGCGCGTTCGACGAGATCGGGTGGTCGCAGAGCGTCAGCAAGGACGCCGAGACTACACGACGCCGGGAATCAGCCGCCGCGTGTGCTCCGCGTACTCGTCGTACTCGGGGAACTCCGCGCGCAGCCCGGCCTCCTCGTAGCGGGTGCGCACCACCTGGACGGCGACGCAAGCGATCCACGCCGCCCCGGCCAGCCCCGGCCGCGAGGCGCCGATCACCAGGCCGAACGCGGAGACCAGCTCGCCCAGGTACAGCGGATGGCGGACGATGCGGTACGGCCCGCGCGTGACCAGGCCGCGGACATCCGGCAGCACGCCGAAGCATCGGCCGAGCGCCAGCACGGAGACGATCGAGAAGGCCAGCCCGCCGAGCAGCAGGATGTCGGCGATCCAGACGCGCGACCCGCCGGCGCTGTCGGTGGCGAGCGCCCCGACGGCGATGAACGCAAACTGGGCGGAGAGCGCCGCGATCACGCCGATCGGCGCGCGGCCGCGGCGCAGCGGCGCCGGCCGGATGTTGACGAGCACCAGGAACATCCCCCACATCAGCGCGCTGGCGACGTGGAACAGCATCTGGGCGAACGACTCGTCCTGACCGACGGCCAGCAGGGTGAGCACGCCGAGCAGCGTGAAGACGAAGCTCGGGATCACCCGCGAGCCGAGCAGGTGCAGCGCCCAGGGGGTCCAGGCCGGCGCCGCGGTGTCTGTGGTGATGTCCGCCACGTCTGCTCGCTTATCGACGCGGCGGACGAGGTGCTTGAGGGGCTAGCGCCAGGCGCCCGCGGGCCGCACGCCCTGCGGCTCGAGCGCCGCCAGCAGCTCGGCGGCCGTCGCCCCGCCGATCGGGACGTCGGGAGCGACATCGGCCAGCGGCCGCAGAGCGAACTCGCGCTCGGCCAGCCGCGGGTGCGGCACCGTCAGCTGCGGCTCGTCGAGCTGCACGCCGTCCATCGCCAGCAGGTCGAGGTCGAGCGTCCGCGGGCCCCACCGGATCGTCCGTTCGCGGCCGAACCGCGCCTCGATCGCCAGCAGCTCCGCCAGCAGCCGGTGGGGATCCAGCGGCGTCGCGACCACGGCCACGGCGTTCAGAAACGGTGGCTGATCCTCCAGCCCGACGGGGTCGGTCTCGTACAGCGGCGAGACGGCCCGCACCTCGCCCAGCTCGGCCAGCGACTCGACCGCGCCGGCCAGGGTGGCGCGCGCGTCGCCCAGGTTCGCGCCCAGTCCGACGTAGGCGAGGCTCACCCGGGCGGGGGGTTTTGCAGCTCCGGCCATTAACATTTCCTCACAATTGCGTGATCCTGTGATGGTCACGGACGGCGTCAGACCCCGGCGCCGCCGTCAGTCTTCGCAAGGATGGATGGTGCCATGTCGACCCTCATGGAACTGACTGTCGTGCTGGTGGTGTGCCCCGCGCTGCTGGCCGCATGGTTGGACAACCGATACCCCTGGCTCCGGCCGCGGGAGATGCGCCGCATCGCGATCCACATCGGCCTCGGCGGCCTGCTCGCGTTCGTCGTACTCCGCCCGCTGCTGCTGACCGTGGGCGCCCTGCTCGACGGCGCGGCCGCCCAGGTCACGTCGTTCGCAGTGGCCTGCACGATCATCACCTACGGCATCGTCGTGTCGCTCTGGGCGATGCGCAACATGGCCGAGCTGGCCAGGACACACCGCTAGCAGCACATCAGCGTGCCGCCGGAGCCGCGCCGACCTCTCGCAGGGTGGCGGCGGCTTCGGCGCGCGTGCGCGCGCCCAGCTTGCGCAGGATCGCCTTGACGTGCCAGCGCACCGTCTCCGGCGAGAGGTACAGGCGCTCGGCGATCTCGGCGGTGGTGGCGCCGGCGGCGATCATCTGCAGGATCTCGAGCTGCCGCGGCGTCAGGCGCCTACGGGCGCTGGCCGTGGCCGCCGCCGGGCGCGACGTGGCCCGCGCATCCCGGAACAGGTGCGTGACCATCTGCCGGGAGATCGCGGCCTCGCCGTCGAAGGCGCCGCGGATCGCCCGGGCCAGGCCGTCGGGCGACTGGTCCTTGGTCAGGTAGCCGTCAGCGCCGGCGCGCACCGCGGCCAGCATGTCCGACGGGTCGTGCGACACGGTCAGCACGATCAGCTTGGGGCGGTCGCCGTGACGCTCGCGGATCCGGCGGATCATGTCGACGCCGCTGCCGCCGTCCAGGTAGAGGTCGATCACCGCACCGTCGGGCTGGTGCGTCTCGAATCCCTCGAGCCCGTCGTGCAGCCCGCGTGCGGTTGCCACGACGGAAAGCCCCGCGCCCTCGAGGAGCGAGACCAGCCCGCGCAGAAACAGCGGATGATCCTCCACGACGACGACGCTCGGCTGGCCCACCACTCCGTTGTACACCCACCCAACCGGGTGGGGAACCCCCCGGAACCATGGCGGATGGCCGATCGACCGATTACGGACGCCTGACCGTCACCGTCACGTCGGCGAACGGATGCGGGATCGGCGCCTGCGGCTTGTGCACGGTCACGGTCACGGCGTCCACCGGGTAGCCGGCCACCAGATCATCCGCGATCACGGCGGCCAGCCGCTCGAGCAGGTCGTAGGGGCCGCCGCGGGCGAGCTCGACGACCCGGTTGGCGACGGCGCCGTAGTCGACGGCATCCTCGAGGTCGTCGGTCTGCTCCGCGGCCGCGTTCGAGCACTCGAGCCGGATGTCGAACAGGAACGTCTGGCCGGCGCGCCGCTCGTGCGCATGCACGCCGTGGTGGGCGAACACCTCGAGGCCGACGAGCTCGACCACCGGGGCGCTCACGACGCCGCCTCGATCGCCGCGGCGACGGCCAGCGCGTCGCGGTTGGGCGCAACGTCGTGGACGCGGAAGATGCGGGCGCCGCGCTCGAACGCCGCGACGTTGGCGGCCAGTGTCGCCGCCACCCGGTCGCCCTCCTGCCTGCCGGTCAGCGCACCGAGGAACCGCTTGCGTGAGACGCCGACCACGATCGGGCGGCCCAGCACGCACAGCGCATCCAGCTCCTGCAGGAGCCGCAGGTTGTGATCGACGGTCTTGCCGAAGCCGATCCCCGGGTCGAGGCAGATCCGGCGCTCGTCGATGCCCGCCTCGACCGCCGCGGACACCCGCTCGCCCAGGAACTCGACGATCTCGGCGACCACGTCGTCGTAGCGAGGGTCGTCCTGCATCGTCCGCGGTGTGCCCTGCATGTGCATCAGGCAGACGGCCGCGCCCGCCGCGGCGACGACGCCCGCCATGTCGGGGTCGGCGCGCATGGCCGTCACGTCGTTGACCATCGTCGCGCCGGCGGCCAGGGCACGCTCGGCGACGACCGCCTTCGCAGTGTCGATCGATACGGGTACGCCGGATTCGGCGACCAGCCGCTCGACGACCGGGATCACTCGGGCCAGCTCCTCGTCGGCGGACACCGGGTCGGCGCCGGGGCGTGTCGACTCGCCGCCGACGTCCAGCAGGTGCGCGCCCTGCTCCGCCAGCTGCAGCCCGTGCTGCACCGCGGCGCCGGCGTCCAGGAACAGCCCACCGTCCGAGAACGAGTCGGGGGTGACGTTGACGACGCCCATCAGCGCCGCGCGGGGGAGCGACTCAGGCAGGTTCACGGCCGCGGATCCAGGAGACGGTCAGCACCATGCTCGCGGCCAGCAGCCCGAGGCCGCCGCTGACCCACCAACCCGCGCCGGACAGCCCGGCCGCCAGCGCGTTCCACGCGCCGTGCAGCCCGACGCCGGGCAGCAGCGAGCCGGTGCGGCGGCGAAGCCAGCAGAGGACGACGCCGACGCCGGTGAAGGCGATCAGCACGCCGGACGTGAGGTGCAGCGATGCCCAGGCGAGCGACGAGGCGACGGCGCCCGGCCAGTAGCCGAAGCGCCCCGCCAGGGTCGAGTAGAGATAGCCGCGGAAGGCCAGCTCCTCGGTCCACGGCGCGATCACGATCGTCGCGAAGGCGATCAGCAGCCGGTACCCCTGCGACCGGTGTTCCGTGTCGATCGCCGTCGTCGACGTCAGCCCGAGCAGCTGCGAGATGGCGAAGCCGATGTAGGCGACCACGAAGACCAGTGGGATGAACAGCAACACCGAGCTGACCGTCCGCCGCGGCAGCGAGATGCCGACCAGCGACCAGTCACGCTCGCGGTGGCGGAACAGCAGCCTCGCCGAGAGCACCAGCGCGACCCAGGTGAGCGCTCCGATGACCAGGCTGGCGACCAGGCCGCGGGGGATGCGGTCGGGCGCCGACGGGGCGAACCGGGCGATCTCGAACCCGGCCACGAATGCCAGCTGGGACATCACCATGACGATCGCCGCGGCCGCGAGCCCGCGACCCCAGGAAACCGGCTTCGGCATCGCGATCACCGGACGAGTGTAGATCGCGACCTGCTAGATTCGCCGCCCCATGGGCGCGCGCATGTTCACTCCGGAGAACGCCCCAGAGGTACTGGCGGGCGAGCAGCTCGAGGCGATCCACGACCAGGCGATGACGATCCTCGAGGAGATCGGCACGGACGTCCGCCAGGAGGAGGCGCTCGAGCTGCTGAAGGCGCACGGCCAGCACGTCGACGGGGAGCGCGTGCGCTGGGACCGCGAGTTCGTGATGGAGATGCTGGCGAAGGCACCCGAATCGTTCACCCTGCGGCCGCGCAACCCCGAGCGGGAGGTGACGATCGGCGGCGGCTCCCTGGTGCTGGCGCCGGTCGGCGGCTCGCCGTTCGCGCACGACCTGGAGCGCGGGCGCCGCGACGGCACGATGGCCGACCACGTCGAGCTGGTGAAGATGGCGCACGCGGCCGAGCTGATCGGCTGCCAGCAGGGCGGCACGGTCGAGGCCACCGACCTCCCCGAGGACAGCCGGCACATGGACATGGACTACTCGATCCTGCGCTGGTCGGACAAGCCGCACGTCTGCTACGGGACATCGGGTGCAAAGGCGCGCGACGCCGTGAACCTGGCGGCGATCGCCTGTGGCGGGCGCGAGGCGATCGAACGGACGCCGGCCGTGATGGGTGTCGTCAACCCCAACAGCCCGCTGGTCTGGGACCGGCTGATGGTGGACGCGCTGACCGAGTGGGCCTCGGCCAACCAGCCGGTGATCGTCACGCCGTTCCTGCTGGCCGGGGCGACGGCTCCGGTCAGCGTCGCGGCCGGGCTCTCGCTGGAGGTGGCCGAGGCGCTGTCCGGCGTCGCCCTGATCCAGGCGATCCGGCCGGGCGCCCCATGCCTGTTCGGCTCGTTCTTCACCGCCGTCGACATGCGCAGCGGCGCCCCCGCCCTGGGCACGCCGGAGTCGGTGTTCGGCACGCTGGCGGGCGGGCAGCTGGCACGCCACTACCGTCTGCCGTACCGCGGCGGCGGCGGCCTGTGCGCCGGCCTGGCGATGGACGCCCAGGCCGCGAGCGAGACGCTGATGACGCTATGGGCGACGATGCTCGCCGCCTCGGACTTCGTGCTCCACGCCTGCGGCTGGCTGGAGGGCGGCCTGGTCGCGTCGTACGAGAAGTTCGCGTTCGACCTCGAGGTGCTGCGGATGTTCCAGATCGTCGGCGGCGGGTTCGAGGCCGGTGCCGAGGAGCTCGCGCTGGACGCCGTGCGCGCCGAGGGCCCGGGCGGGATGTTCCTCGCCAACGACCACACGTTGGCCCACTTCAAGGAGTGGTCGTTCATGAGCCCGCTGTTCCGCGCCCAGTCCTACGTGACGTGGCAGAAGCAGGGCGCGCCGACGGCGGACGAGCTCGCGATGAAGGAGTGGAAGGCGCTGCTCGAGAGCTGGGAGGATCCGGGCATCGACCCGGCCGTCGACGAGGAGCTGCAGGACTACATGGCGCGCCGCCGGGCGGAGATCGAGGCCGGCGGATGAGCCGCGAGCCGCGGCACGACATCCTCTTCGAGCCGGTCCGGATCGGGCCCAAGACGCTGCGCAACCGCTTCTACCAGGTGCCGCACTGCACGGGCTTCGGCGTCGAGAAGCCGTGGACGCAGGCGGCCTTCCGCGGCATGAAGGCCGAGGGCGGCTGGGCCGCGGTGTGCACCGAGTACTGCTCGATCAGCGCCGAGTCGGACGAGACGCCGTACGTGTCGGCACGGCTGTGGGACGACGAGGACGCCCGCGCGCTCTCATTGATGACCGACAAGGCGCATGAGCACGGCGCGCTGGCCGGCGTCCAGCTGTGGCACGGCGGCGTGTACGCGGAGGGCCGGGAGTCGCGGCTCGTGCAACTGGCGCCGTCGCAGATCGCCAGCGACCTGGAGAGCGTGGTCGTGCCCAAGGCAATGGACAAGCTCGACATCCGCCGCGCACAGCACGACTGGGTGGCGGCGGCCAGGCGAGCCCGCTCGGCCGGCTTCGACATCGTCTACGTGTACGGGTCGCACACCTACCTCCCCACGCAGTTCCTCTCCCCCGTCTACAACCGGCGCACCGACGAGTACGGCGGCTCGTTCGAGAACCGCGCGCGGTTCTGGCTTGAGGCGATCGAGCTGGTCAAGGCGGAGGTCGGCGACGAGATCGCGATCGCCGTGCGGATCGCCGCGGACACCCTCGACCTGTCGAGCGTGCCGATCGAGGACGGGCTCGAGTTCATCCGCGCCGCCGACCACCTGGTCGACCTGTGGGACGTCGTCATCGGGTCGATGTGGGGGCCCGGGCGGCTCGACTCCGGGCCGTCGCGGTTCTTCGACCAGGGCTATCAGCTGGAGTGGTCGGGCCGCGCCCGCGAGGCGACCGACAAGCCGATCGTCGTGGTCGGCCGGTTCACCGATCCCGACCGGATGGCCGACCTCGTGCGCGGCGGCACCGTCGACCTGATCGGCGCCGCGCGCCCGTCCATCTCCGACCCGTTCCTGCCGGTCAAGATCGAAGAGGGGCGCTACGACGAGGTGCGCGAGTGCATTGGCTGCAACGCCTGCTACTCGCGGTCGATCTGGGGCAGCCATCTGGGCTGCACGCAGAACGCGACGGCGGGCGAGGAGCACCGCCGCGGCTGGCATCCGGAGCGCTACGAGCCGGCCTCGAACCGCGACCGGGGCGTGCTGATCGTGGGCGCCGGCCCGGCCGGGATGGAGTGCGCGATGGTGCTCGGCAAGCGCGGCATGGAGCTCGTGCACATGGTCGACGCCGACGACGACATCGGCGGCTGCATGCGCTGGATCACGCGCATGCCCGGGCTCGGGTCCTGGGGCCACGTGATCGACTACCGGCGGGTGCAGCTCGACCGGCTGGACAACGTGTCGGTCGGGCTCTCATCACCGCTGACGGCGCGGCAGGTGCTGGACTACGGCGCGCAGTTCGTGATCGTCGCCACCGGTTCGCACTGGGTCGGCGACGGCCTCTCCGGCGTCACCCGCCGGCCGATCCCCGGCGCGGACGCGTCGCTCCCCCACGTGCTGACGCCCGAACAGGTGATGCTCGAAGGCAAGCGCCCACCCGGAAAGCGCGTGGCGGTCGTCGACTACGAGGGGTACTTCACCGGCACGGCGCTGGCCGAGCTGCTGCGCGGCGAGGGGTACGAGGTCGAGTTCGTCACCAGCCACGAGGCGGTCGCGCCGATCGCAGACCAGACGCTGGAGGGGCTTCCCGTGCGCCGGCGGCTGCATCAGCTCGGCATCGGCGCCCACCGGGGCGTGGTGGTGGATCGCGTCGGTGAGGACGGGATCGACCTGGTGGGCGAGTTCGATGCCCGCTCCACGCTCGAGCTGGAGGCGGTCGTGCTGGTCACCCAGCGCGTCTCCGACGATGCGCTGTACCGCGAGCTGGTGGCAGACCCCGAGGCGCTGGAGCGCGAGGGCGTCGAGGCGGTCTACCGCATCGGCGACTGCGTCGCGCCGCGCCTGATCGCTGACGCGATCTTCGACGGCCACCGCCTCGGCCGCGAGATCGACTCGCCCGATCCTTCGCAGGCGCTGCCGTACCTCCGCGAACGACCGCTCGTGTAACAACGGGGTCAGACCCCTTTGTTACACACGCCGCCAAATGACCACGCCCCTCCCAGAGCGGGATCGCGGCACTTGCGCCAATTGACCGACGCTCGAGATCCGCCAATTGGCACGACACCACGATCCGCGCTCGAAGCCTCGATGCAACGGGGTCAGACCCCTTTGTTGCGTGAACCGCCAAGTGACCGTCGCTCGATCGGCCAAATGGCACAAGCCGGAGGACGTGGAGCAGTGGCTAACCCGTCAGCCAGCCTGCGCGGTACCGGGTGCGCGCGGACGCTCCGAAACGTGCGTAGGCGTGCTCCGGATCCGTCGTTTCCAGGTCGACCCCGGCGTTATGGCTGCGTGCGGCTTCGTTGACGGAATATGCGCCCCACTCGACTCCCGTCGAGCGGCCGCGGGCGCCGACAGCGACGATCACGCACGCCGTTTCCCCGGTTCGGATGATCTCGTGCGGGTCCTGTTCCTCAAACCCCTCGAACTGGCAGTACGAACCACGACCGTCGCGCTCGTACCAGGGCGCTTCGACGGCGTTCAGGACGAACCAGCCTCTCCCGGTGGGCACGAACCCATACGCGGTCTGCTCCAGAGGCGATTCGGCGACCATCGACGTGGGTTTGCCGCGACGACCGCACCTGCGCCGCTCAGTTGTAGCGGAGCACGGTGGCGGTGGGGATGATCCGCCCGCCGTCCGGGTTGGCGACCGGCGACTTGCCGTTGCGCGTGAACTCGGCGGCGCTGTTCGCGTCGAAGCCCATCGCCTGCGTCGCGCCAAGCGAGCGCAGCACCCGCGCGAAGTCCGGCGTCGTCAGGCCGCCGTAGCCGTGGGAGGCGCCGACGATGGCCAGGAAACCGGTGTTGCCGTTGCGGCCGACGGCGGTGCGGTAGCAGCCGTAGCCTGAGCCCATGCAGCTCCACGGCCAGGGATCGCTCCAGCCGGGGTATGCGGTCTTCGCGACGCCGTCGCGGATCAGCTGGAACTTGCCGTCCATCACGTCGTCGGCGCTGCCCCAGCCCTGGTCGCTCATCGTCACGTGGACGGGCAGCGACGCGGCGACCGTGCGCTGCAGCGCGTTGCCCGCGTACGGGCCGGAGGCGCCGGTGCGGCCGACGAGCAGCATCTGGCCGGCCGGCACGACCGCCTGGCTGCCGCCGGCGAACGACGCGATCACGGGGAGCGTCTGCGTGACGCCGGGCGCGGACGCCTCGACGATCCGGAAGCTCTGCACGGGCTCGCGGCGGCCGATGCCATTCGGGCTGGTCGCCGAGCGCGGCGTGCTGGTGCGAAGCAGCGAGGACAGCACGGCGCTGTTCACGGTCACGCCGTAGACGTTCGCGGGAAGCGTCACGGTGCCGCCGGTGTAGACGCCGACCTGGTCGTAGTAGGACGACGAGGGGATCGCGCCGAACGCGCCGACGGTCGCCTTGAAGCCGCCCTTCAGCAGGAACTGCGTCGGGCGGGCGACCGGCTGGCCCATGATCATGCCGCCGCTCGGCGTGAACCCGACGCCGGGGCCCTGGTCGCCGAAGTTCTTGATCTGCCGGTCATGGACGAACAGGCCGTGGACGTGGCAGTACGAGCAGACCCAGCTGCCCGTGAACGTGTCGCCGTTGATCCCGGCGATGAACCCGCCCTGCCCGAACTGCGCGCTGATCCGGGAGCCGCCGAAGCCGGCGTCCGACGAGCGGTACACCCCCAGCGGCTGGGCATCCACCGAGACGTTACCGTTCCCGATCGGCCAGGTGACGCGGGTGATCGTCCGCGCGCCGCCGTATCCGGAGACCCAGATCGTCTTGCGCTGAACGTGCACGCCGGGCCGGGGTGACGTGATCGTCACCCAGCCCGACTGCTTCGTGATCCGACCCGTCCCCGCACCGACCGACGCCGGACTCGGCGCCAGCGCGAAGAGGGCCGTGCCCCCCAGCGCGGCCAGGACCACCATGCGACGCAATGCCATGCAGTGGTGATCGACCGGATGGAGGATGCGCCTCACCCGCGAAGGGGTACGGCACCGTCAACCTAAAGGGTGGAACCGGCTGCTAGGACGGCTGCGGCGCGTCCGGCGGGTTGCTCTGCGTGAGCGTGCCGGGGAGCGGCAGGCCGAGCGCCCGCGGCCGGGCCGGCTCCTTGCGCGGAGCCTCCTCGGCCGGCGGCGTGTTCTTCGGCTCGTCGGCGAACACCGTCTCGGCGGACTCGCCGGCCAGCAGGCGCAGGAACTCGTCGCGGTCGATCGTCTCGTACTCGATCAGGATCTTCGAGAGGCGCTGCAGTTCCTCGACGTGATCGGTCAGCACCTTGCGTGCGCGCTCGTGCGAGTCCTCGACGATCCGCCGGATCTCGTCGTCGATCTCGCGGGCGATCTCGTCGGAGTAGTCAGCCTCGTGGCCGAAGTCGCGGCCCAGGAACGGCTGGCTGTAGTCGTTGCCGAACGTGCGCGGACCGAGCTTCTCGGACATGCCCCACCGCATCACCATGCGCTTGGCGCTGTCGGTGACGCGCTCGAGGTCGTTCGACGCTCCGGTGGTGATCTCGCCGAAGATCAGCTCCTCGGCCGTGCGGCCGCCAAGCGTCATCGCCAGCTTGTCCAGCAGCTCGCCGCGCGAGGCCAGGCCGCGATCCTCGCTGGGGAACGAGACGGTCAATCCGCCGGCCTGCCCACGGCCGACGATCGTCACCTTGTGCACCTCGTCGGTCTGCTCCAGGTAGTGGCCGACCAGCGCGTGTCCCATCTCGTGCACGGCGATGATCTCGCGCTCCTTGGGGGAGATCAGGCGGCTCTTCTTCTCGGGGCCTGCGATCACGCGCATGATGCCCTCTTCGAGCTCGTCGATCCCGACCTGCTTCTTGCCGCGCCGGGCGGCCAGCAGGGCGGCCTCGTTGACCAGGTTGGCGAGGTCGGCGCCGGTGAATCCCGGCGTCTGCGCAGCCAGTGCGTCCAGGTCGGAGGCGGGGTCGATCGGCTTGCCGCGGGTGTGGACGTCGAGGATCTTGCGGCGGCCGACGCGGTCGGGCCGGTCGACGACGACCTGGCGGTCGAAGCGCCCGGGGCGCAGCAGCGCCGGATCGAGGATGTCCGGCCGGTTGGTGGCGGCGATCAGGATGATGTTGTCCTTCATCTCGAAGCCGTCCATCTCGACCAGCAGCTGGTTCAGCGTCTGCTCACGCTCGTCGTGCCCGCCGCCCATGCCGGCGCCGCGATGGCGGCCGACGGCGTCGATCTCGTCCATGAAGATGATGCAGGGCGAGTTCTGCTTGGCCTGCTCGAACAGGTCTCGGACGCGGCTCGCGCCGACGCCGACGAACATCTCGACGAAGTCGGAGCCGGAGATCGAGAAGAAGGGCACGCCGGCCTCGCCTGCGACCGCGCGGGCCAGCAGCGTCTTGCCGGTACCGGGAGGGCCGAACAGCAGCACACCCTTCGGGATGCGCGCGCCCAGCGCCTGGAACTTCTTGGGGTTCTCGAGGAACTCCTTGATCTCGTGCAGTTCCTCGACGGCCTCGTCAGCGCCGGCAACGTCCTTGAACGTGACCTTGGGCGAATCGACCGACATCCGCTTGGCGCGGCTCTTGCCGAAGCTCATCACCTTGCTGCCGCCGCCCTGCACCTGGTTCATCAGGAAGATCCAGAACCCGAAGAACAGGACGAACGGGAGGATGTAGGTGAGCACGCTCCACCACGGCGATCCGCCGGTCGAGGTGCCGGACACCTGCGGAGAGCTCTGGTCGACCAGCTGCGTCGTCACGTCGTCCAGCGCCTGCTGCGAGGGGATGCCGACCTCGGTCGTCTTCTTGCAGTCGACGTCGGTCGAGTACTTGACGGTGTTCGAGCCCGCGAAGTCGGACTTGAAGCACGTGATCTGCTGATCGTTGACCTTTTGGACGAAGTCGGACCACGTCGCCGGCTTGGCGCTGCTGCCCCCCTCGAGGATCAGCTTCTGCGCGAAGAACGCGAGCACGACCACGATGATGATGGGGAACGCTGCGCTCTTGAAAAACCTGCTCACGACGCCTCTCTACCTGCCTGATCGACTGCGCTGAACCTTACCACGGGCCCTCTTGGAAGCCTGTTTCCCAGACCCCTTGCAACCGGCCTCTCGGGGTCTATCGGCAGCCCCTCCCGCGGGCTTGAAACCAGCGGTCAGAGCAGGTCGTCCGGGATCTTGGATTCGTCCAGCGCGGCAACGTACGGCAGGCTACGGAAGCGCTCCGTGTAGTCCAGGCCGTAGCCGATCGCGAACCGGTTGGGGATCTCGAACCCGACGTACCGGCATTCGATGTCAGCCTTGCGGCGCTCGGGCTTGGTCAGCAGCGCGCACACCTCGAGCGTCGCCGGGCTCCGCGCCTCGAGGCTGCGCACCAGGTAGCTGAGCGTCAGGCCGGAGTCCACGATGTCCTCGACGATCACCACGTGGCGCCCCTCGATGTTGGCGTCGAGATCCTTGAGGATGCGGACGACGCCCGACGAGTCGGTGCCGCTGCCGTACGAGGACACCGCCATGAAGTCGATCTCGACCGGCACGGTGATCGACCGCACGAGGTCGGCCATGAAGAACACGGCGCCCTTCAGCACGCCCACCAGCAGCAGGTCGCGGTCGGCGTAGTCCCGTGACAGCTCGCCGCCCAGCTCCGCCACCCGGCGTGCCAGCGGCGCCGGGTCGACCAGCACCTCGCCGATCAGGCCGTCCGGGTCGAGCGCTGTGGGCGGAACGACGCTCACGGCGGGGGAGGATACCGCGCCGGAGGCCGGAAGCTGAGGGTCGACCGGTCGCGCACCGCCTCCAGGTCCGCGGCCAGCGAGAGCCGCTCCACGCCACCGCGCCGCTCGCCCAGCTCGACCAGCCTGCGGGTCAGGTCGCGCGTCAGCCGCAGCGGCCGTCCGGCGGCGCGCTCGGCGGCCTCCCGGAGAACCAGCGACTGCAGCGCGACCGGCAGCGCGGCGAGCTGCTCGAGGTCGAGCTCGTCCTCGACGTGTTCGGCGGCCAGGGCGCTGACCAGCTCGTCCAGCTCGGCGAGCAGCTCCGCGCTGCGCGCGAGGTTGACCTCGGCCCCCGGGTGGACGCGGCGGAGTGCGGGCATCACCTCGTGGCGGATCAGGTTGCGGCGGATCCGGCGGTCGGCGTTGGTCTCGTCGATGCAGGGGCGGAGCCCGCGCCGCACGCACCACTCGCGGGTCT
Organism: uncultured Actinomycetes bacterium; assembly: GCA_963720885.1. Classification (GTDB taxonomy): domain Bacteria; phylum Actinomycetota; class Thermoleophilia; order Gaiellales; family JAICJC01; genus DATLLN01. The sequence goes on from CAVRGW010000006.1 coordinate 60,071, forward strand.
CGTCGGACGTGACGCACAGCAGCGGCCGGGCGATCTCCCCGCTGCGCGGCCGCATCGCCCGCACGGCGCGCGGGCCGGACGAGGACGCCAGCCGGTACACGACCGTCTCGGCCTGGTCGGTCAGCGTGTGGCCGGTCGCGATCGGCCGCCCGTCCGCGCGCTCGCGTGCCGCGGCGTACCGGGCCTCGCGCGCACGGGCCTCCAGGTTGGGGCCGTCGGGCAGGTCGACGGGCACGACCGTCGCGCCCAGCGCCGAGCAGTGCGCGGCGTCGGCCAGACCCGCAGCGCCGCGGAGCCCGTGCTCGACGTGCAGCGCCTCCACGTCGTAGCCCAGATCGCAGAGCACACCCCACAGGCACAGCGAGTCGGCGCCACCTGAGACGAGCGCGAGCACCGGCTCGCCGGGAGCGAGCACCCCGTGCTCGAAGACGTACGCCGCGACTCGCTCAGGAAGGTGCTTCGGCGCGCTCATCGCGGGCGACGAACCGGCGGACGTAGGTGGTTCCCAACTCGATGTAGCGGGCGTGCGCGGCTTCGGCCGCATCCTGGTCGCCCACGGCGGCGGCGTGCTGCAGCTCGTACTGGAGCCGCTCGAGCTTGTCCTCCAGGCGGGCGCGCAGCACCTCTTCGCGCTCGAGCTCGGACTCGCGGCCGAGCAGCGGCAGCACCCTCGGCCGCCAGGCCTGGCGGAGCCCGGTCAGGCGCCCGTCGGCGGAAGCGTCGAGCACCTCCATGCCCTGCACCGCAACCGGCCGCAGGGCTTCGCGGTCGAACGCCGCGCGCAACGGCGCGCCGGTGCCGTCGCCCGGCACCAGACTGCCACCGCAGCGACAGGGCTGGAGCAGCGGCTCGATCGCCGGCTCGATTCCCGCGGAGCCGAACTCGAACCCGTCCTCGCCGTGGAGGGCGAGCCGGACGAGCGCCACCTCGGCCGATCGGGGCGCGAGGTCAGCGGGAGCGCCGCATGCCGCGCAATGCCAGGGATCCGTCCGGGAGGACACCGTTGCAGGTTAGACGAACCCCTGCAGCGCGACCCGGAACGCGTAGGGCGCCTCCAGCATCGGCATGTGGCCGGAACCAGGCAGCACGCGGGTCCGGCAGCGCAGGGCCGCCGCCAGCCCCGGGCCGTTGAGAATGCCGTCCCGGTCGAGCGACCCCCACGTCACCAGCGAGGGGCACTCGACCCGCCGCGCGGCGTCGCACAGGTCGACCCGCTGTAGCTCGGTCAGCATCGCTCGTAGGCTCGGTTCCGCCGACGCCGCCGCCCGCACCAGATCGGCGCCCATGGCCTGGTCGACGGCGTCGGGCCGCGCCATGCCGACGAACCATCCGAACACCAGCCGCCGCCCGAGCCGGCGGCCCATCAGGGGCCCTGCCGCCGACGGGGCGGCGCGCGCGATCAGGCGGCTCAAGCGCAGCGCCCGCAGCGCCGGCCCCAGGTCGAGCGGCGCCACCCCCACCGGCGAGGCAGCCACCAGCGACGAGACCGGCCGGCGCGACGCCCAGGTCACGGCCAGCGGCGCGCCGAACGAGTGGCCGGCCACGGCCGGGCGCTCGGCGCCGGCGGCGTCCACGGCGTCGGCCAGCAGGTCGGCGGCCGCGTCGAATCCGAACGGCTCGAGGCGGTCGCTCGGGCCGTGCCCGGGCAGCCATGGGACGAGCACTCTGCGGCCCGACCGGGCAAGCGACCGGGCCAGCGGCAGCAGGTAGTGGGGCGATCCCAGCAGGCCGTGCAACAGCACGACCGGGGGGCCCTCGCCGAGGTCGGCCATGGTCACCTGCCAACCGGCGACGCTCACGGTACGCTGGGACACGATGGATGAAGCTAGCGCATACCGCGAGCAGAGCCGCACCAGCTGGCAGTCGGCGGCCGGTGCCTGGGAGCGCGAGCGCGCTGCCGTCTCGCGGGCCGCGGCGCGCGTTACGCCGTGGCTGACCGGGCACGCCGAGCTGCACCCGGGACAAACGGTGCTCGAGCTGGCGTGCGGAACGGGCGAGACCGGGATGTGGGCCGCTGCGATGGTTGGCCCCGAGGGCCGAGTGATCGAGACCGACCAGGCGCCGGCGATGGTCGAGGCGGCGCTTCGCAGCGCTGCCGATCTCGGCCTGGACAACGTCGAGGCGCACGTAATGGATGCCGAGCGCCTGGAGCTGCCCGACGCCAGCGTCGACGCCGTGGTCTGCCGCTGGGGCCTGATGCTGATGGCCGACCCGGCAGCCTGCGTGGCGGAGGTGCTGCGGGTGCTGCGGCCGGGCGGCCGCCTGGCCGCAGTCGTCTGGGGGCCGCCGGAGGACAACCCGTGGCCTACCGTGGTCCTGGGCGTGCTGGTGGAGGAGGGGCTGATCCAGCCGGTGGGGCCGGACAGCGGCCCCGGACTCTTCGCCCTGGCGGACGAGGCGCGGCTGCACCACCTGGTGGCCGGCGCCGGGTTCGCCGGCGTCGTGGTCGACCGGATCCCGGCGAACTGGGAGTACGCCGACGCGGACGAGTACTGGCGGGTGCAGACGACGCTGTCGACGGCGGCCGCGAGAACGCTGGCGCCGCTCGACGACGACCGGCTCGCCCGGATCCGCCGGCGAGTCGACGAGAGGCTCGCCGGCTTCCGCACCGCCGACGGCGTGGTGCTGCCGGGCGTCAGCCTCGGCATCGCCGCCCACCGGCCGCGGTAAGCTCACGCGCCATGCCGATCCACCTCCGAGCCGAGCCGGGCGACTACGCGCCTGCGGTGCTGCTCCCGGGTGACCCGCTGCGTGCCCGGCGGGTGGCGGAGGAGTTCCTCGACGATGCCCGACAGGTCAACGGCGAGCGCGGGCTGCTCGGATTCACCGGCACCCGCCAGGGCCTACCGGTGTCTGTTCAGACGACGGGGATGGGTGCGCCCAGTGCGGCGATCGTGATCGAGGAGCTGATCCAGCTCGGCGCCGACCGGCTGATCCGGATCGGGACGTGCGGCGGACTACAGCCGCAGCTCGCGCTCGGCGACCTCGTGATCGCGCTCTCGGCCGTGCCGGCCGACGGGACGGCGCTGCGCTACACCGGCGGGGAGGCGCATGCGCCCACCGCGCACTTCGGGTTGACGCATGGGGCAATCCACGCCGCCAAGGGGCTGGGTGTGCGGCCGCACGTCGGCGCGATCGCCACCTCGGACACGTTCTACGACCCCGACCCCGAGCGCCACCGGCGCTGGGCGGCACGCGGGGTGCTGGCCGTCGAGATGGAGGCCGCGGTGCTGTTCACGATCGGCGCGATCCGCGGTGTGCGGACGGCCTGCATCCTCACCGTCTCCGATCTGGTGGGCGAGGGCGACCCGGTGCGGATCGGCGACCAGGCGCTGGCCGACGGCGTCGCCCGGATGACGCAGCTGGCCCTGGCAGCAGCGATCGACGAGAAGGCGTGAGCGGCTCGACGGCCACAGTCATGGTCGTCAACCCAGCGTCGGCCAACGGCAAGACGGCCCGCCAGTGGCCGGAGATCGCGCGCCGCGCGCAGGAGCTGGGGATGGACGTCGACGTCCGCCTGACCGAACAGGCCGGGCATGCGGTCGAGATGGCGCGCGAGGCGGCCTCCACGGGAGCCCAGCTGGTCGTTGCCGTTGGCGGCGACGGCACCGTCTCCGAGGTGGCAAACGGTCTGGTCGAGGCCGGCGCCGACCACCTGTGCGAGATGGCGGTGATCGCGCGGGGGTCGGGCTGCGACTTCATCCGCACGTTCTCGATTCCCAAGAACACGGAGAAGGCCCTGGAGGTTGTCCGAAACGGCACCACCCGCCGGATCGACGTGGGCAGGATCGAGTACACGGGCCACGATGGCGCTCCCGGCGCGCGGTACTTCGCGAACATTGCCAGCGCGGGCATGACCGGCATCGCCGCCGACCGGGTCAACCGCTCCGGCAAGCCGCTGGGCGCGACGGCGGCGTTCGCATGGGCCGCCGTGTCGACGTTCGTCGGGTACCGCAACTCGCGCTTCGTCGTCGAGATCGACGGCGAGCGGTCGGAGCTGGTGTCGAACAACGTGATCGTCGCCAACTGCAAGTACTTCGCCGGCGGCATGAAGATCCTGCCGGACGCGGATCCGTCGGACGGGATGCTCGACGTGCTGGTCTGGGGCGACGTGTCGAAGGCCGACCTGGCCCGCAACCTGTACAAGCTGTACCGGGGGACGCACGTCACTCACCCGAAGGCCCGGATCGTGCGCGCGCGCAGCGTCACGGTCACCCCGCAGGTGCCGCTGCCGATCGAGGTGGACGGCGAGGGGCCGGGGATCACCCCGGCCACGTTCACCGTCGTGCCGTCAGCTCTTCTCCTTCGCGCTCCCGGCGGTGCTGCGGGCTGACGTTCGCCGTGCGGGCTTGAGCGCATCGACCTTTGCCGCCAGGTGCACCAGTTCGGCCTCGATCCGGTCGAGCGAGGTCTGGAGCCGCTGCACGTCCTCCCGCGTCGCGGGAAGCTGGCTGACGGCGGCCCGGCCGGCGGCCTGGGCGCGCTCGCGGGTGGCCGAGACGACGGGCGCTCCCGCGTTGGCTCCCGGAACCCGCTTCGCGGCCTCCGACTTGACCTTGGCGACGCGGTCGATCAGGCCGCTGCCACGCTGCTCTTGTTCGTCCATGCGGACCCCCTTGAAGGAGACGAGCTGACCGTCCCACCGTATCAACCCGGGGCGCGCTCCTCTACCCTCGACAGGATGAGCACGCACCAAACGGCGATCCGCGTCCGGTTCGGCGAGACCGACGCGATGGGTGTTGCCAACAACGCCATCTATCTCCAGTACTTCGAGGTCGGGCGCATCGAGCACCTGCGCGCGATGGGTCACAGCTACGCCGAGGTGCACGACGGCGGCATCGACATGGTCGTTGTCGAGGCGGGCATCCGCTATCTCCAGCCGCTGCGCTTCGACGACGAGGTGCTCGTCGAGACGACCATCGACGAGCTGGGCCGCGCCTCGTTCCGCTTCGCCTACCGGCTGCTGGTCGGTGAGCGGCTGCACGCCACCGGCTTCACGCGCCACGCCTGCGTCGACCGGGCGACGATGCGGCCGACCCGCGTGCCTGCCTGGTTGAGTCACTGACACCACTGCTCAGCTGTGCAACAACGGGGTCAGACCCCTTTGTTGCATGACGCAACAAAGAGGGTCAGACCCCCGTCACGACGGCCATGTGGCACCCGCGTCCGTCGAGCGCAGCAGCCGCCCGTCCGCCGCGGCATAGGCCAGCCGCCGGTTGCGGGGATCGAATGCGACGGCCGAGGCGACGGCGTCCGACACCCGCGCGAACGTCGTGCCGCGGTCGATCGACCGGTAGATGCCGTCGCCGGCGGCCACCAACACGAGGTCCTGGTCATCGGTCGTCATCGCCACCGAGCGTGCGTCGCCGATGCCGCCGACCTTTTGGAACGACGCGCCCAGATCGTGCGACGACCACAGGCCGTCAGCTCCGCAGGCGACGTACACGATGTCCGGCTCGGTGACCAGGTCGCGCACCGCGGCCACCGTGGCGCAGCCGCCGGGCAGCCCGTCCGCCCGCAGCGGCGACCAGGTGCGGCCGGCGTTCACGCTCACCCACATGCCGCCGTCCCCGTCCAGCGCATACAGCCGGTTCGTCTTGTGGTACGGCGAGGCAACGGACACGAACGATGCCGGGGTACGGGTCAGCGGCGCCGCGCGGGTGCCGCCGAAGTCCGCGATCTCCCCGCCAGATGGCCCGACCAGATACGTGTACCTCTCGGTGAACGCGACCCCGTCGCCCTCGCGCGCGCTGGGGACGCGGGTCCACGAGCGGCCGCCGTCCTGCGTGCGGTACGCATCCGGCCCGAGCGCCGCCCACAGCGTGCCGGCGAAGTCGGGCGCCACCGCGAGCGCCCGTGCGTCCCCCGGCATCGACTCCGCGCTCGGCCCGCCGCCGCATCCCGCGGTGACCGAGACCACGGCCGCCACCGCCAGAAGCTCAAGGGTCTTGCGCACGCGCCGACAAACTTAGAGGATCGATCCTTCACGGCGGTCCACCTCTATGCCGATCCCTCCGGACGATCTCGAAACGCTGGCACGCCTTCGCGGGCTGTTCCACGTCACCCGCGCCGTCCGCGACGAGGCGCAGCTGGACGACGTCCTGGGCGCCGTGGCTCACACGATCGCCGAGTCGCTCGGCTACCGCACCGTGGTGGTCAACCTGTTCCGGCCGGCATGGAACGACTTCCTGGTTGCGACCGTGCACGGCGACGAGCGGGCACGCGACGAGCTGCTCGGCTCGGCGGGCGGCTGGGACACCTGGGAGCCGCTGCTGGACGACCGGTTCCGCCGCAACGGCGCCTACCTCGTCCCTGCCGGCGAGTACGACTGGACCGCCGACACGCTCTCGTTCACGCCGGACATCGCCGCCACCGACGACCCGGACGCCTGGCATCCGGACGACGCGCTGTTCGTTCCGCTTGAGAATGGGCATGGCGAACTGCTGGGCATCATCTCGGTGGACGAGCCGCTGTCCGGCCACAAGCCCACCGGCGAGGAGCTGGAGGTGCTGGCCGGGGTCGCCGCCCATGCCGCATTCGCGCTGGAGAGCGCGCAGGAGGCGGCGGCGGACGCGCGCCACCACGCCGGCCTCGAGGAGCTGCTGGCGGTGTCGTCCCGGCTGACAGAGTCGCGGTCGATCGACGTGCTGCTTGCCGGCGTCGGCGACGGGATCAAGCGCGCATTGGGATTCACCAAGGTCAGCGTCGATCTGGTCGACCCGCTGGACGGCCTGCTCAAGGTGCGCCACGCGACCGGCTGGAGGATCGAGTCGCTGCGGGCCGGCCCGCCGATGTCGGTGGAGATCGTCCAGCGACTGCTCGACCCGGAGTTCCGCCACGAGGGCTGCTACCTGCTCGACCGCGAGAGCGCCCTCCTGCGGCTGGCGTCCGACCGCCAGGTGCACCCGTCCGAGCACAACGGGGCCGGACCGCTGGCGTGGAACCGTCACTGGCTGCTGGTGCCGCTGACCGGCAGGGACGGCGAGCTCTCGGGCGTGATCTGGGTGGACGACCCGCGGGACCGGCTGATCCCCGGCAGGGACGTGCTGCAGGCGCTGCGGGTGTTCGCCAACCAGGCGGCGGCCGCGATCGACGCGGCGAACGACTTCGAGGAGGTGCGCTACCTCGCCGAGCACGACTCGCTGACACGCCTGCTCAACCGCCGCTCGTTCACCCGCCGGCTCGGCGACGAGGCCGCCCGCTCCGGCCGCTACCACCGACCGTTCGCCCTGGTGCTGTGCGACCTGGACGGCTTCAAGCAGCTGAACGACCGGCACGGGCACGAGGCGGGCGATGCCGCCCTGGCGCTGTTCGGCAGCCTGCTGGACGGCGCCATCCGCCGCTCCGACCTGGCGTTCCGGATCGGCGGCGACGAGTTCGCGCTGCTGCTGCCGGAGACCAACGAGGCGAACGTGCGATCGGTGGTCGAGCGCATCTCGAGCGGCTTCCACGGCTCCGAGGAGGCGTTCCTCAAGGGGCTGCGGGCGAGCTTCGGCGTCGCCGTGTTCCCCCGCGACGGCGACGATCCCGAGGCGATCTTCCGCGCCGCCGACCTGGCCATGTACAGCGCGAAGCGGTGTGGCGAGCAGCTGCACTTTGCCGCATGACGGGCCCGGGCGACAAGCGTTCCGCCTCCGGCCGCCTGCGCGGCCTGCTCGAGGTCACCCGGCTGGTGCGCAGCGGCGCCGAGGTCGACACGCTGCTTGCGGCGATCGCCCGGACGACCGCCGACTCGCTGGGCTACGGCGTGGTCGTCATCAACCTGTACCGCCCGGAGTGGGACGACTTCCGGGTCGAGGCGATCCACGGAGGCGAGGCCGCTCTGGAGGCGCTGGTCGGCGACGTCCGCGGCTGGGGCGTCTGGAACCCGATCCTCGACGAGCGCTTCGAGCAGCGCGGCGCCTACGTGATCCGCCACGGCACGTTCGACTGGTCGGCGATGACCCCGAACGCCTACGTCCCGGATATCCCGGAGGTCGACGACCCGGCGATGTGGCACCCCGAGGACATGCTGGTGGTGCCGCTGCGCCACTCCGACGGCCATCTGCTGGGGATCCTCGGAGTGGACGAGCCGGCCGGCGGCAGGCACCCGGACGACGACGACATCGACGCGCTGGTGGCGGTCGCCGCCCACGCGGCGCTGGCCATCCAGAGCGCTCAGGAGAGCGGTTCCGCACGCCGCCACCGGGAGGCGCTCGAGCAGCTGCTGCAGGTGTCGTCCCAGCTGACCGAGACGTTTTCGATCGAGACGATCCTCGAGTCCGTCTGCCTCGGCATCCAGCGAGCGCTCGGCTTCACCAAGCTCGCGATCGAGCTGCCCGACCCCGACACCGGCCGGCTGGTCGCGCGCGCGGCGGTGGGCTGGGACTTGAGCGACGAGACGGTGACCAGCGAGATGACGCTGGCCGAGCTGAGGCCGCTGATGGAGCAGGAGTACGAGATCGAGGGCTGCTACCTCCTGTCGCCCGAGCAAGCGCTGGGACGGGTCGACGAGCGGCACTGGCAGTACCACTCGCAGATGAGCGGGCGCGGACCCAACGCGTGGACCGATCACTGGCTGTTCGTGCCGCTGTGGGACCGCACCGGCGATCTGAGCGGCGTGATCTGGGTCGACGACCCGCAGAACCGGCTTGTGCCGGGCCCGCGGACGCTCCAGGCGCTGCGCGTGTTCGCCAACCAGGCATCGACGGCGCTGGACGCCGCGGCGCAGTTCGAAGAGATGCGGTTCCTGGCCGACCACGATCCGCTGACGCGGCTCCTCAACCGCCGGGTGTTCAGCGAGCGGCTGTCGTCCGAGTCCGCGCGCTACGTGCGCTACGGCCGGCCCTTCTCGCTGATCGTCTGCGACCTGGATGGCTTCAAGCAGCTGAACGACGCCCGCGGGCACCTCTCCGGCGACGCGGCGCTCGAGGGGTTCGCCGAACTGCTCGCCGACGGCCGCCGCGAGGTGGACGGTGTCTTCCGGATCGGCGGCGACGAGTTCGCCCTGCTGCTACCCGAGGCCGGAGCCGGCGAGGCGCTGACGGTCGTCGACCGTGTGCGCGAGGTGATGGCGTCCAACCATGACCCGCGGCTGGCCCGCCTCGGTGCCAGCTTCGGCGTCGCCTCCTGCCCCGAAGACGGAGAGGATCCACCCACCGTGTTCCGCGCGGCCGACCGGGCGATGTACGTCGCCAAGGCGCAGCACCGCCCCGCTCCGGCCTGACGCGGCAAGGCTCCCTCCGGCGTAGGATCTGCGATGGCATTCCGCCATCTGGGAGGGAAGGAGCACCCCGAGTGGATTTCGATCTGACCGACGAGCAGCGCGCCATCCAGGAGACCGTGCGCGAGTTCGTCGATCGTCGCGTGCTGCCGGTCGCACAGGAGAACGACATCAACCACCACCTCGACATGGGGATCATCGAGGGGATGGCCGAGCTGGGCCTGCTGGGGCCGGTGATCCCGCCCGAGTACGGCGGCTCCGGGCTCGACTACGTGTCGGAGGCGCTGATCTGTGAGGAGATCGAGCGCGGGGAGTCGGCGTTCCGCACGCTGATCTCGGTGCACGTCGGCCTGAACTCGCTGTCGCTGCTCAAGTTCGGCGCCGAGGAGCAAAAGCAGAAGTACCTGGTGCCGATGGCGAAGGGCGAGAAGCTCGGGTGCTTCGGACTGACGGAGCCGGCCGCGGGGTCGGACGTGGCGGCGATGCTGACGACCGCGATCCCCCAGTCCGACGGCACCTACGTGCTGAACGGCCAGAAGAGCTGGATCTCGTACGCGACCGAGGCTGACTACGCGCTGGTGTTCGCCAAGCACGACCCCGAGGGCGGCCACCGCGGCATCTCGGCGTTCATGGTCGAGACCGGATGGGAGGGCGTCGAGGCCCGTCGCATCCCGAACAAGCTCGGCATCTGGGCCGGCTCGACCGGCGAGCTGTTCTTCTCGAACGTCCAGGTGCCGGCCGAGAACCGCATCGGCGAGCAGGGCGAGGGCTTCAAGATCGCCATGCACTCCCTCGACCAGGGCCGGTTCACCGTCGCGGCGGGCGCCGTCGGCGTCGTCCGCGCGTGCCTCGAGGCGTCGGTCAAGTACGCCAACGAGCGGCACACCTTCGGCCAGGCGATCGGCAAGTACCAGTTCGTGCAGGACATGATCGCCGACATGGTGCTGGGCTACGAGACGTCGAAGCTGCTGGTGATGAAGGCCGCGTGGAAGAAGAACACGGGCGAGCGCAACACGAAGGAGACGTCGCTGGCCAAGTGGCACGCGACCGAGAGCGCGTTCGACGCCGCCAACAAGGCGATCCAGGTGCACGGCGCCTACGGCTACTCCGCCGAGTACCCCGTCGAGCGCTACTTCCGCAACTCGCGGGCCCCGATCATCTACGAGGGCACCACGCAGATCCACAAGATGATGCAGGCGGAGCACGCACTCGGGTACCGGAAGCTGAACGGATGAGCGACAGCGAGCGCCTGGTCGAGCTCGAGGACGGCGGCGTCCTCAATGTTGTCGAAATAGGTAACGGCTATCCGGTGATCGTGCTGCACGGCGGCCCGGGGCTCGACCACCACATGTTCCGGCCGTGGCTCGATCCGCTGGGCGAGCAGGGCCTGCGGCTGATCCTGGTCGACATGCGCGGCCAGGGCGGCTCACCGCGGGTCGACCCGGAGACGCTGTCGGTGACCGTGTTCGCGCAGGACGTCGACCGGTTGGCCCGCGCCATGGAGCTCGAGAGCTTCGCCCTGATGGGCCATTCGTTCGGCGGCATCGTCGCGCTCGCGCACGCGCTGGAGCGGGGTAGCGCCTCGCACTACGTGATCTCCAGCGGCGCCGCGTCGAGCGAGGCGCTGATGGCGGAGGTCGAGCGGGAGATCGAGCGGTTCGAACCGGCCAGCATGCGCGACCAGATCCGCAAGTCGTGGGATGACGAGGCGACGGTCGAGACCGTCGCCCAGGCCCGCGAGCTGATGGCTGCGCAGTGGCCGTTCCACTTCTGGGAGATGGGCGATGCGTACCGCACGTTCACCGAGCGCGACGACGTGGTCTACTCCCCTGACGTGCTCCGGCACTTCGCGGCCAAGGGCTACGGCGACTTCGAGTGGGTCGATCACCTGCGCTGGATCTCGAAGCCGATGCTGATCCTGACGGGCCGGTTCGAGCGGACGTGCTCCGTCGCGCAGGCCGAGGAGATCAATCGCGAGGTGGCCGGATCGCAGCTGGTGGTGATCGAGAAGGCGGCGCACATGACGTTCGTCGAGCAGCCCAAGGCGTACCAGGCGGCGATCCGCGGGTGGTTCACGGCGCAGGGCGTGATCGGTGTGCCGGAGGACGAGGCGGCGCAGGGCTCGTAGCTGCGTGAACGCCCTGGTCGTCCACGCCCACCCCGAGCCGCAGTCGTTCTGCTCGGCGCTCAAGGACACCGCCGCCGCGGAGCTGTCCGTGCTGGGATGCGAGGTCACCGTCTCCGATCTGTACGCCGAGCGGTTCCGGCCGGAGCTATCGGCCGACGACTTCACCAGCCGCCAGAACGCCTCGTTCCTGCGGCCCATGGAGGAGCAGCAGCACGGCGTGACCACGGGCACCCTGGCGCCTGACGTGACGCGCGAGGTCGAGCGGCTGCGCGAGGCCGACCTGCTGGTGCTGACCGCGCCGATGTGGTGGTTCTCGGTGCCGGCCATGCTCAAGGGCTGGTTCGACCGCGTGCTTGTCAACGGCTACGCCTACGGCACCGTCAAGGCCTGGACCGGCCCGCTGACCGATAAGCGGTCGCTGCTGGCGATGACCTGTAGCTACGAGCAGGCCGGATTCCGCGCCGGCGGATCGATTGGCGAACTGGAGCCGCTGCTCCGCCCGATCCAGCAAGGCACGCTGGCGTACTGCGGATTCCAGGTGCTGGAGCCGTTCATGGCGTACGCCGCCGACGCGGTCGACGACGGCGCTCGGGCGTCGATGCTCGAGTCGTTCCGGTCGGTGCTGCGCGTGGCCGTGGAGCGTTAGAACCGGTTCTCAGGCGGCGAGCAGGCGAACCTGCGTCGGCAGCCGGCCGTCCGGCGCCACGGCCGAGCGATAGGCCGACGCAGCACGGCGCACCGCTGCCATCCGGTCGCCGATCTGCGTCAGCGTGATCCACTCCCCGCCGCGATACCGGATCTGCACCGCGTACGTGGTCTCACGTCTCGTGTCGATCGCTTGCATCCCCAATTCTCCCTCCTGGCGGAGACGACATCCATGTCGCCGTGCTGCCAGGATTCGTCACCCGTTTGGGGGATCCTCCCGTGAGTTGAAAATCGGGTCAGGCGGGTCCGCGAAGCGCCCGGTGACGGAGGGCGGGAAGCCGCTCCCGAACGCTCCGCTGGGCGTCCAGATCGAGCTCGGCGACGATCACGCCGTCGCCGTCGGGAGCCTCCGCCAGCACCACGCCCCAGGGGTCGACGATCATGCTGTGCCCGAACGACGGCCTGCGCCCTCCGCCCGGGAATCCGTGCTGCCCGGCGGCCAGCACGAAGCACTGGTTCTCGATCGCCCGCGCGCGGAGCAGCGGCTCCCAGTGCGCCATGCCGGTGAGCAGCGTGAAGTTCGCGGGCACGCTCAGCACCAGCGCCCCGCGGTCGGTGAGCTCGCGGTACAGCTCCGGGAATCGCAGGTCGTAGCAGACGGTCAAGCCGACGGGCAGGCCGGCGAGCTCGGCGACCACCGGGTCGGAGCCGGGCGCCGTCCCGTCCGACTCGCGATAGGTGATCCCGCCGACGTCGACGTCGAACAGGTGGATCTTCGTGTACGCGGCGGCGATGGCTCCGTCCGGGCTGAAGGCGATCGACACGTTGCCGACGCCCGGCCCGTTGCCCGCACCCTCGATCGCGATGCTGCCGCAGATCAGGTCGATGCGGTGCTCGCCCGCCCAGCCGGCCAGCGCGTCGACGGTCTCGCCGCCGTCCAGCCGCTCTGCGTAGCGGGCGAGCTCCGGCCCATCGGCGACGGCGTTCCACTTCTCCGGCAGCAGCACGAGCTTGGCCCCGCGGGCGGCGGCCCGCGCGACCAGCGGCGCCATCCGCTCGATGTTCTCCGACTTGTCCGGCCCGGCGACGAACTGGACGCAGGCTGCCAGCAGGGTGTTCATGAGGGGGAACCTACCGCGTCCTCATCCATCATCGCCGTGAACGCCTGGAAGGCGGCGACGAACAGGATCACGCTCTGCTCGACCGCCATCATCATGCCGCCGAGCGACTGGTCCTCGAGCGGCGTCAGCCCCCACAGGTGCGGCGTCGTGTCGTAGTACGGGTAGATCGTGGAGCCGGCCAGCGCGATCAGCAGCGCGACCGGCGCGGCCAGGAAGAACGCGGCCGCCAGGTAGATCACCCGCGAGCCGTGGCGCATGCGGCCGGGCACCAGCGCCGGCCACCAGAATGCGAGGCCGGCGGTCACGAACAGCAGGTGCTCGATGCCCAGGGCCCAGCGGTGGTCGAGCGCGTAGCCGTAGACGCCGGGGATGTGGACGACGTACCAGACGGCGAGCCAGTAGGTGATCGCGACGCCCGGCCGCGTCATCACGCGCACCGCGGCGAGCCGCTCGGCGACCGCGGCCATCTGCGACGTCAGACCGAGCACCAGCAGCGGCGGCGCCCAGTCGGCCAGCATCACGTTCTGCAGCAGGTGGAAGCTGAGCATCGAGTTCAGCGCCAGGTGCTCGATCGGAGAGAGCAGCGCCAGCCCGACGATCAGCAGGCCGGAGAAGAAGCACGCCCGCCGCCAGAGCGGGACGGCGAAGTGAGGGGCGGCCCACGCGTACCAGATGCCGAACAGGACGATCGCGATCGCCCACTCGACGTCGGCGACCCCCTGCCACGGATCGAACGCGAGCAGCACGGCTCAGCCCGAGGACGACAGCGGCGCCATGGTCAGCCCGAAGTCGGAGAGCTGCTGCCAGTAGTGCTCGGCCATCTCCCGCCGCCCGGTCCAGACGATCGCCTGCCCCGTCGTGTGGATCGTGGTCGCGAGATCCATGCCCCGCTCGAAGGTCACGCCGGGCAGCGTTCGCGCCAGGGCGAACGCCACGCCGTCGAACGTGTTGTGGTTGTCGTTCTTGACGATCACCAGCCACGGCCGGTCGCTGCCCGAGCCGGGCCCGGTGGACCGCGGCTTCTGCTTCCGGACGGGTGGCGCGACGGTGCTCATGGATTCGAGTGTACCGGCGAAAACACCTGCTCAAGCCCCGGTCGGTTTCGGCCGAAGAAAGCGGCGTGAGCATCGTCGCGACATTGCTCGCTGCGCAGCCGGCTGCCGACCAACAGGCCCAGGCGATCATCGTCTGGACCCTCGTCGCCCTGGCCGCGATCGCGACGCTCGTCCTCTTCGACCGGCACTGACCGCACCGGCTCGCCCCGGTAGGCTGGCGCGCGCATCGAGCTCGGCTCGGCGGAGAGCCTGCTCGCCGCGCTGATGTAACAACGGGGTCTGACCCCGTTGTTACACGGCGCCCCATCCGCCGCCGCCCGGCGTGCGGATCTCGAGCACGTCCCCGGCCTTCAGATCCAGGCTGGTCTTCGCCGGGATGCGCCTGCCGTTGAGGCGGTTCTCGCCGCGAGCGCCGGGGGCGCCGCCGGCCGCGCCGGGCGGCCCGTGGCGCCGGCGCTCGGTCATCACCGAGACCTGGCAGTCCTCGAGCACCCGGTAGGCGCGGATGACGCCGTCGCCTCCCCGATACCTCCCGTCGCCGCCGCTTCGCCGCCGCACCTCATACCGCTCGATCCGTAGCGGGAACTCCTGCTCGAGCACCTCGACCGGAGTGTTCAGCGTGTTCGACATCGCCACGTGCACGGCGCTCGGACCCGGCGCGTCAGGGCAGGCACCCTGGCCGCCGCCGATCGTCTCGTAGTGCGTGAACCGGCTGTTGCCGAAGCTGACGTTGTTCATCGTGCCCTGACCCATCGCCGGGAGCGGCAACGCCTGGCCGAGCGCCGCCTGCACCACGTCGACGATGCGGCTGGAGGTCTCGACGTTGCCCGCGACGACGGCACCGGGGAACCGGGCGTTGACCAGGCAGCCCTCGGGCGCGACCACCTCGACCGGCGCGTACGCGCCTCCGGAGGCCGGGATGTCCGGATCGCAGGCCATCCGCACGACGTAGTAGACCGCCGACCGCGTGACGGCGATCGGGCAGTTGATGTTGCCCGGCTGCTGCGGCGCGGTGCCCGCGAAGTCCACGATCAGCCGCTTCCCGCGGACGGTCACGGCCACCTCGATCGGCACGTCCCTGGTCGAGATGCCGTCGCCCTCCATCACGTCCGCCGCGCGGTAGGTGCCGTCCGGCAGCCTGCCGACGCCTGCGGCGATCCGCCGCTCGCTGGCCGCGTGCAGCTCGTCCATGCCGCGCAGCAACCGCGCCCGTCCGAACCGCCGCGAGAGATCCGCGAGCCTCTCGGCCCCGGTGCGATGGCACGCCATCTGGGCCCGCAGGTCGGCCAGTCGCTCACGCGGATTGCGCATGTTCGCCATCATCAGGCGCTCGACGTCCGGAGTCAGGCGCACCGGCGGGATCACCAGCCCCTCCTGGTACAGCTCCCGCGCGCCGACCGGCAAGCTGGCCGGCGACATCCCGCCGACGTCGGCGTAGTGGGCGCGCGAGACCAGCAGGCCAAGATCGCCCGCGACGGATACGAGCGTGATGTCGGGCAGGTGCGTGCCGCCTGTGTATGGGTCGTTGACCACGATCACATCGCCCCGCTTCGGCTTCAGCTCGAGGCAGGCCGCGACGGCGTCGGGCATCGCGCCCAGATGCACCGGCATGTGCTCGGCCTGCACGATCATCCGCCCGCGGCGGTCGAACACGGCCGTCGAGCAGTCGCGCCGCTCCTTGATGTTCGCCGAGTGCGCGGCTCGGACGAGCGCCGCCCCCATCTCCTCGGCGACGCCACGCAAGGCGGAGCCCATCACCTGCAGCAAGGCGGGGTCGATCACCGGGTCACCTCCCACGTCCCGTCGGGGGTGCGCCGCGCGGTCCAGCCCTTCGCCACCCACAGGGTCGCCCCGTCCAGCGGTACGCGGGCCGGCCCGCGTACCCGCGCCACCCGCGGCGCCCGCGGCGGCGTGATTCTCGGTGCACGGCCTGACACCGTCGCTCGCAGGTTGATCACCTCGACCTCGCCGTCGCGGTCGTCGAACCCGAAACGCTGGCGGTGGCGCTGGTGGAACCGCTCGGACAGCGTCCGCCAGGGCGCCAGCGGGACGTTCAGCTCGAACCCCTGGCCGCGGTACCGCAGATCGGCGGACGCCGCGCCCCGCGCCCCGCGCTCGCGCGGCAGCTCGGGCACCAGGCCGCGGGCCTCGGTCGCCGTCAGCGACGCCAGCGGGCGCACGACCCCGCGCACGCCGTCGCGGCGGCGCTCGCAGCCGGCGATGCCGAGCGCCGACAGCACGCCGCTGGCGGCCGGCACACGGATCCGCCGGATGCCCAGGGAGTCGGCCACGCCGCAGCCGTGAAGCGGCCCGGCGCCGCCGAAGGCCACCAGCTCGAGGTCGCGCGGATCGTGTCCCTGCTGGACGCTGACCACCCGGATGGCGCGCACCATCTCCTCGTCAGCCACGGCGACGATCCCCTCTGCCGCGGCGCGGAGGGTGCCGAACCCGCCCGCCACCGTCGCGATCGCCCGCTCGGCCGCACGCCGGTCGAGCGTCAGGTTCCCGGCCAGCGGCTGCGTCGCGGCGAGCCGGTCCAGCACCAGGTTCGCGTCGGTCACCGTCGGCAGCTCGCCGCCGCGGCCGTAGCAGGCCGGTCCCGGATCGGCGCCCGCGCTGCGCGGGCCGACCCGCAACGCTCCACCCTCGTCGAGCCAGGCGATGCTGCCGCCGCCCGCTCCGACCGTGTGGATGTCGAGCATCGGCAGACGCACCGGCAGGCCCGCCACCGTCCGCTCGGTCGAGCGGCCGGCGACGCCCTCGCGGATCAGGGACACGTCGCAGCTGGTGCCGCCCATGTCGAACGCCACCGCGTCTCGGGTACCACCCGCGATCACCGCCGCCACGCCGCCCGCCGGGCCGGACAGGAGCAGGCGGACCGGGTGCGCGGCAGCCTCGTCCAGCGAGCAGAGGCCGCCGCTGGACTGCATCAGCAGCGGCTCGGGCAGACCGCGCGCGGCCACTCCCTCGCCCAGCCGGTGCAGGTAGCGCGCGGCGGCCGGCCCAAGGTAGGCGTCGACAGAGACGGTCGACGCCCGCTCGTACTCGCGGTACTCGGCGGCGATCTCGTGCGAGGCGACGACGAACGCATCCGGCAGGTCGCGGCGCAGGGCGGCCGCCACACGCCGCTCGTGACATGGATCGATGTAGCTGTGCAGCAAGCAGACGGCAACCGCGTCCACCCCTGCGCGCCGCAGCCGCCGGGTCGCCGTGGCCACGGACTCAGGGTCGAGCCGGCGGAGCACTCCGTCCGGCGACAGCCGCTCGTCCACCTCGGCGGTCAGCTCGGGCAGCGGACGCGGGCGGTCGCGACACGGGCGGTACAGATGCGGGCGGGCCTGGCGGGCGAGCTCGAGCACGTCGGCGAACCCGCGCGTTGCAACGAGGCCGGTGCGCGCGCCGCGGCGCTCGAGCAGCGCGTTGGTGGCGACCGTCGTGCCGTGCGCGAGACTGGCGACCGACCCGGGCGCAATGCCCGCGGCGTCCAGCGCCTCGCCGATCCCCTGGATCATCCCTCGCGAGGGGTCGTCCGGGGTCGACGACACCTTCGCCGTGGTCACGCGGCCGCGGTCGACCACCACCACGTCGGTGAATGTCCCGCCGATATCGACGCCGATCAGGGTGCTCATTCCCAGCGGCAAGGATATGCTGGAAGCAGATGGATTTCCCCGTCCACCACTCGACGGAGGCGACGCCGCGCGACCGCGGCCACGGGCTGGGCGCCGCGCAGTCGGAGCGGATCGCGGCCGTGGTGGAGATCTACGAGCGGCTGTTCCAGCACACCGCGCAGATCGGGCCGGACGAGATCCGCCGGCTCGGCGGATCGGCCATGGAAGTGATCCAGGGCTGGGCACCCGACCTGGCCGAGGAGATCGAGGGGATCGCCGCCGGCAGCGGACACGACGTCGCGGTGATCGCGGCGACGAACGCCCGCACCGAGATCCTGGCCGCCGGCCGGGGCGAGTGCTCCACGATCGCCTGCCTGGGCAACGCGACGGCGGACGGCGAGCCGATCGGCATTCAGACGTGGGACTGGCACAACGACCTGGCCGAGTGCTGGATGGTGTGGCGGATCGACCATGCCGACGGCCGGCGGGTCGAGACGATGACCGAGGCGGGTATCGTCGGCAAGGTCGGCATGTCCTCGCAGGGCGTCGGCGTGCTGTTGAACATCCTCGGACACGGCAAGGACGGGCCACCGATCGGCGTTCCCGTCCACGTCATGTGCCGGCGCGTCCTGGACGAGGCGAACGGCGCCGTCAAGGCGCTCGAGCTGCTCGCCGGCGCCGAGGTTTCGGCGAGCAGCGCGGTGACGATCGTCGCCGACGACGTCGACGGCGGCGCCTGCTGCACGGTCGAGCTGTCGCCGGCCGGGCCGGGCTTCGTGACGCCGGACGACCGCGGCGTGCTTGCCCACACCAACCACTTCGTCGCCGAACCGGGCAGGCTGGACGACACGATGGTGCGCCTCGGGCCCGACTCCGTCCTGCGGCTCGACCACGCGCGGCGCGGCATGGCGCGGCTGGCCGAGGGCACGATCGACGAGGACTCGATCCTCGGCGTGATGCACAGCCATCGCGGCGGCAGCGGCGCGATCTGCTGCCACCCAGTACCTGATGCCCCCTTCGGCGAGCGCTGGCAGACGCTGGCGACGGTCACCGTGCGCCCCTCGCGCCGGGAGATGACGGTGCGCCGCGGCGGTCCGTGTCAGTGGTGGAGCACGGACGCGGCGGCCAGCACGTCGCTCTCCCGCCAGGGCAGCGCCGCCAGCTGAATCCCCACCGGCATCCCGGCGGCGTCGGTGCCGCAGGGGACGGTGACCGCCGGCCAGCCGAGCACATTGAACACGCCGGTCAGCCCGCACATGGCCGTCGTCACGTCCTCCGCCGGATTGCCTGCGAAGGGAACGGTGAGCGTGCCCACCATGGGCGGCGTGAAGGCCTGCGTCGGGGAGACGATCAGGTCGATCCCCTCCGCGACCAGTCGCTCATGGGTCGCCGCGCGGTACTCGAGCCGGCGGAGGATGGCGCCGGCCGCCTCGACGGCGTCGATCTGTTCCGCCGCCGTAAGGTCGCGGACGACGTCCGGGCCGAGCTCGCCACGGCGCTCCGGCCAGAGCCCGGCGACGGCGGCCCCCTCCTCGCCGAGGTAGAACCCGGCGTCTCCCACCCCGTGGATGGGCCAGCCCATGTCGACCTCGACCAGCGTTGCGCCGGCCTCCCGCAGCGCATCGACCGCATCTCGCACGGGGCGAGCGATGTCGTCCTGGGTGTGCTCGAAGAAGTAGCGCTCGGCGACTCCGATCGTCATGCCGGCGACGCCGCGACCGAGCGCGTCGCGGTAGCGCTCGACCGGCACCGGCGGAGTGCGGGGGTCGCGCGGCGAGACGCCGGCCAGCAGTTCCAGCAGCAGCGCGCAGTCGCGCACCGAGTGCGCCATCGGGCCGCAGTGGTCGAGCGTCGGGCACAGCGGGTGGATCCCGGCCAGGCTGACTCGCCCGAAGGTGGGTTTCAGGCCGACGATGCCGCACACCGAGGCCGGGCAGCGGATTGAGCCGCCGGTGTCCGTCCCCGGCGCGACCGTGACGATGCCGGCGGCCACGGCGGCGCCGGAGCCGCCGCTCGAGCCGCCGGGCATGCGGCCGGTATCGAGCGGGTTGCGGCATGTGCCGAACCATGGGTTGTCGGTCGTCGTCCCCCACGCCAGCTCGTGCGTTGCCAGCTTGGCGATCGTCACCCCGCCGGCGGCCGCCAGCCGCTCCACGCAGTCAGCGTCGCGGTCGGGGACGTGGTCGCGCCAGATCGCGCTGCCGTAGGTGGTGCGGACCCCGGCCGTGTCGATCAGATCCTTCCAGCCGACGGTCACACCGGCCAGCTCGCCGGGATCGTCTCCGACGGCAACGGCCGCATCGACACGATCGGCCTGCTCGAGGGCCAGCTCGTCCGTCACCAGCCAGACCGAGCCGATATCGCGGTCGAGCTCGGGCAGCCGGCTCAGCGCGTCCTGCGCCAGCTCGCGCGCCGACACCTCCCGCGAGCGGACGCGCTCGGCGACCGCCCAGGCATCATCCACGGGCGAACCGGCCGACCAGGAACCTCGCGCACTCCTCGGGCAACGGACGGCCCTGGGCGAGGTCGGCGGCAAGCCGGCCGAGCAGAGGGCCGAACTTGAAGGCATGTCCAGAGTCGCCGCCGAGCACCACGATGCCGTCGATCGTATCGAGGATGAAGTCGCGGTCGGGCGTCATGGTGTAGAGACAGGACTCGGAGCGGATCAGCGGGCCGTCCAGGCCGGGGATGGTCGCGGACAGCCACGTCCGCAGCCGCTCCAGCCCCGCCTCGTCAACCGGGCGGTCGGAGCGGGCGACGTCGAACGGAGCAGGCTGTCCGTCGTCCTCGGCGATCTTGTACCCCACACCGGGCGTTGTCAGCGCGTAGTACACACCCGGCACCGCGCCGCCGCCGTGGTCGATCAGCGACGGCCTCGGCTCCGGCCCCGCGACGTAGGCGACCTGCTCCAGCTGCACGCGAAGCGGGAGCTCGAACAGCTGACCGAGCCAGCCGCCGGCGCAGACGCAGACCACGTCCGCCTCCAGCGCATGCGGGTCGGCGACCCGGTCGTCCTCGCGGACGTCGAGGTCGCGGCGCAGACGCTGCAGCGCGAGGTCGGCGCGCACCGACCCGGCGTCGGCGGTGAACAATGCCGGCTCGCGGAACCGCGCCTCGGGGAACCGAGCCGTTGCCTCCGCGGGCTCGAGCCACTCGAACGGCTCGCCGCAGGCGGCCAGCGCCCGGGCGTTGTTCTGCGTCTCGTCGCCGATCTCGAGCAGCCCGGCGCGGATCAGCAGGCGCGGGTCGTCCAGCCGGTCCCACTCCTCGATGGCCATCCGGGCGAGCCGCACGTAGCCAGGATCGGGGTAGCTGGTGCGGAAGATCCGCGACGGACCGGGCGACGACCCCAACGGGGTGCCCACGACGTGCTGCTCGTGGACGGTGACCCGGAACCCGTCGGCGGCGAGCGCGTGAGCCGTCGAGAGGCCGAGGACGCCGGCGCCGACGACCGCCGCGCTAGGCGGCAACCAGCTCCTTGAGCTTGCCATCCTCGTACAGCTCGGTGACGATGTCGCAGCCGCCGACCAGCTCGCCGTTCACGAACAGCTGTGGGATCGTCGGCCAGCCGGACTCCGCTGACAACACCTGGCGGATCCGCGGGTCGGGCAGGATGTCCATCGCCGCATACTCGGTGCCGAGCGTGTCCAGGATCTGCACGACCTGCATCGAGAACCCGCAGCGCGGGGCCTCGGGCACGCCCTTCATGAACAGCATCACGTGGTGCTGCTTGATCGCGTCCAGGACCTCGTCCCGGATCTGCTCCTCGGTGACGATCACGAGCTGACCTCCGTCTTGATCTTCAATGCGTGGATTGGCCGGCCGGGCCCGAGCAGGTGCTCAACCGCCCCGTTGACCATGGTGTGTTGCTGGATCAGCGAGAGGCCGTCGAACTGCGGCGCGACCACGTGTGCGAACAGATGGTCGCCGCCCCCCATGTCCTCGACCTGCACCTTCGAGCCGGGCAGCGCTTGCTCGATCAGTGCCGCAATCTCGCCTGTGCTGGGCATGCGGAGAAGATTAGCGGCTGCTTTGAGCGAGCCGATCTTGACCGGGGGGGCAGCGTACAATGACCGCATGTCCTACTGGATCGTCTTCCTCATCATCCCACTGGGACTCGGCTTTCTCGCGCAGAGCTGGGTCAAGACCGCGTTTGCGAACGGTTCCAAGGTGCCGTCCGCATCGGGCCTGACCGGCGCCCAGGTGAGCCGCCGGCTGCTGGACAGCGGCGGTCTGACCAATGTCGGCGTCGAGAGCATCGGCGGCTCGCTGTCCGATCACTACGACCCGCGCGGCAAGGTCATGCGCCTGTCGGAGCCGGTCGGCAACTCGAGCTCGATCGCAGCCATCGCCGTCGCGGCCCACGAGACCGGCCATGCGTTCCAGGACGCCAAGCACGACGCATCGTTCCGGCTCCGTTCGAGTCTGGTGCCGGCAGTCGGCTTCGCCTCCAACATCTGGATGATTCCGTTCTTTCTGGGCTTCTTCGCCCAGTCGGCCGGCCTGATCTACATCGCGATCGCGCTGTTCGCGTGCGTGGTGGCGTTCAGCCTGGTCACGCTGCCGGTGGAGTTCGGCGCCAGCAAGCGCGCGATGTCGATGCTGACTGCGCAGGGCATCATCACGCCCACGGAGGCTCCCGTCGCCCGCCGTGTGCTGACCGCCGCCGCCTTCACGTACGTGGTCGCCGCGCTGATCTCGATCATGCAGATCGTGTACCTGATCGGCCTGACCCGGCGCTAGCAGCTTCCCCGCCGAGCGGCCGCCCGACTCCGTCGGTGCGCCGCTCGGCGGCTGCATGAGCCACGCCGGGGGTCTGACCCCGCTCTGACCCCACAGACGTCACACCTTCCCCCGACTCGTGCGGGTTTCGGCACGATCCCGCACCGCGGCCTCCGAAAAGCCCCGAATCGGCGGTTCTCGGCGAACGCCGCGGCGAATCGACGCACAATTGTGCGTCAAGCGGGGTCAGACCCCGCTCTGACCCGGGTCAGAGCTCGGACGGCGCCTACGCCTCGAGATCGGCCGCGATCAGCGACCAGACCGTCGTGTCGCGACGCTCGCCGCGCACCTCCAGGTACGCGCGGAGCACCCCCTCGCGGGTGTAGCCGGCTGACCGAGCGACGCCTTCTGAGGCAACGTTGCCGGGGAATGTGAGGAGGCTGATCCGCTCCATGCCGAGGTCGCGGATCGCCCACCCCGAGAGCAGTCGCACCGCACGGGTTGCCACGCCGCGGCGGCGCCCCCAGGGCGCCGTCCAGTAGCCGACGTCGAGGCTGCGGTCGTCCCACTCGATCTGGTGGAAGCCGGCCGAGGCGAGCAGCTCGCCGGTGCCCGCATCGACCACCGCGAACGGGCAACCCAGCCCCTCGCGGCGCGCCTCGTCGTGCGTCGCGATCCACCCGCGGGCATCCTCCTCTGTGTACGGCGAAGGCACCATCGCCGTCCAGCGGGCGATCTCCGGGTCCTGGCACGCCGCCGTGATCGCCGGAATATCGTCCGCCGTGAACGCCCGGAGCGTGATCACGCCGTCGGAGAGCGGCGGGTCGGGAAGGACGATCGGCGGCATGGCAGCAGAGGGTATCCGAGCACGCGACGTGCGCCACGGCTACGCCGGGCTGCCGGTGCTGAACGGCGTCGACCTGGCGGTCGAGCCGGGCGGCCGGCTCGCCGTGGTCGGCCCCAGCGGCTGCGGCAAATCGACGCTGCTCACGCTATTGGCCGGGCTCGAGCAGCCGGACGCCGGCACGATCGAGGGTGCAGGGCTCCAGCGCTGCGCCCTGATGCCCCAGCGCGACCTGCTGCTTCCCTGGCGCTCTGCGCTTGACAACGCCGGGCTGGCCCTCGAGCTGGCCGGAGCCGCACGCGCGGAGGCCCGCACCCAGACCCTGCCGCTGTTCGAGCGATTCGGCCTCGACGGCTTCGCCGCCACTCCCCCGCGAAAGCTCTCCGGCGGCATGCGCCAGCGGGTCGCCTTCCTGCGCACGCTGCTCGCCGGCAAGCCGGTGCTGCTGCTGGACGAGCCCTTCGGCGCACTCGACGCGATCACCCGCGAGGAGCTGCAGGAGTGGCTGACCGGGACCCTCGACGCCGAGCCGCGCACGGTGGTGCTGGTCACGCACGACATCGACGAGGCCCTGCGCGTGTGCTCGCGGGTCGTCGTGCTGTCCCCGCGCCCCGGGCGCGTCGTCCTGGACGCGCCGTCGGCCGAGCTCGAC
This sequence comes from uncultured Actinomycetes bacterium, assembly GCA_963720885.1. Taxonomy (GTDB): domain Bacteria; phylum Actinomycetota; class Thermoleophilia; order Gaiellales; family JAICJC01; genus DATLLN01. Next base: position 84,048 of record CAVRGW010000006.1, read on the forward strand.
CACGACGGCGTCATGGAGGCGCTGCGGGGATGAGGCGCTTCGCCTGGGTGCTGGTGCTCCTGCTGCTGCTCGCCGCCTGGGAGGCGTATGTCCAGCTGCGCGACGTCCCGGAGTACCTGCTCCCCGCGCCGAGCCAGATCGCGCAGGCGTTGTGGGACGACCGATCCACCCTCGCGTCGCAGGCGCTGGTCACGCTCAAGGAGATGCTGCTCGGCTTCGCGGCCGCCGTCGCGATCGGCTTCGCCGCGGCCGTCGTGCTCCACCTCGTGCCGTGGCTGCGCGGAGCCGTGCAGCCGATCCTGATCGCCTCGCAGAGCGTGCCGGTGGTCGCGATCGCGCCGATCCTGGTCATCTACCTGGGCTTCGGGCTGGCACCGAAGGTGCTGATCGTCGCCCTCGTCTGCTTCTTCCCGATCACCGTCAACACGCTGGATGGGCTGGAGCGGGTGGACCCCGAGTACCGGCGGATGCTGCGCACGCTGGACGCGACCCGCTGGCAGGTGTTCCGCCGGGTCGAGCTGCCCTGGTCGCTGCCCGGCCTGTTCGCCGGCGGCCGGATCGCGGCCTCGTACTCCGCGGTGGCAGCGGTGTTCGCCGAGTACGCGGGCGGTCAATCCGGGCTGGTCGACTCCATGCGCGACGGCTTCGACACGCCGCTGGTCGGCGCCGCGATCGTCGTGCTCGCCCTGATGTCGCTGGCCCTCTACGGCGCGGTCACCCTGGCGGAGCGGCTCGCGCTGCCGTGGGCCCGCGGCCGGTAGACTGAGCCCGACACACACCGTTTGCCGGGGAGCCCGCGAGGGCTGAGAGGGCGCGCACACCGCCGCCGACCCGCCGAACCTGATCTGGGTCATGCCAGCGAAGGGATGCAAGCCATGTTCAGAACGCCCCTCATCGTCCTCGCTCTCGCGACCGCGGTGATCGCCGCGGGCTGCGGCGACTCGAGCAGCTCCGGCTCCGTGCCGCCCGGCACCACGATGCCGCCCAAGAGTCTGACGGTCGCGCTCGACTGGTACCCGAACCCCGACCACGTCGGGCTGTTCTCGGCGATGGACAAGGGGATGTTCGCCGCCCGCGGGCTGGCCGTGCAGACCGAGGAGCCGTCCGACGTCAGCGACCCGATCAAGCTGGTCGCGGCCGGGCGGGCGGACGTCGGCATCTCGTACGAGCCGGAGATGTTCTTCGCCCAGCAGAAGGACACGCCGGTGGTCGCCGTCGCCGCGCTCGTGCCCCGGGCGCTCAACTCGATCATCGCCAACACGGACGACGGCATCCACAGCGTCGCCGACCTGAACGGCAAGACGATCGGCGAGGACGGATCGAAGAGCACCGCCGCCTACCTCGATACCGTGCTCGATCATGCCGGTATCGACCCTGACAACGGTGTGCATCGAGTCAACGTCGGCTTCAACCTGGTGCGTGCGCTGCTCTCCGGAAAGGTCGACGCGGTGATCGGTGCGTTCCAGAACATCGAGGGCGAGCAGCTCAAGGCGGAGGGCATGCACACGGTCACGTTCCCCGTCGACCGCTACGGCGTGCCGTCCTACGACGAGCTGGTGCTGGTCGCGAACCGCGATCGGCTGGGCTCGGACGCCGGGTACCGCGGCACCGTGCGGCTCTTCGTCGCCGGCCTGGCGGCGGGCACCGCGTGGGCGCGGGCGCACCCGTCCGAGGCAATCGACGTGATGGGGGCGCACGCCGCCAGCGACTACAAGGACATTCTCGACCGCAGCGTGCCGGCCACGCTCCGGCTGCTCGATACCACCAGGCTCGACGCCTCGGCGTGGACGGCGTTCGGCGACTGGATGCACACCCAGGGCCTGCTCGAGCAGCCTCCGGACGGGGCGGCGCTGGTCGCCTCGCCTTAGGTGATTGCCTCGTCCTGCGCCCAGTATCCACGGACCCCGTGAAATCAACCACCTAGACTCCGGATGTGCATCCCGACGCACTGAAGGGCTCTCTGCTGGTGGCCACGCCGACGCTGCTCGACCCGAACTTCCGGCGCACCGTGGTGCTGCTGCTCGAGCACACGGAGGAGGGCGCCGTCGGCGTCGTCCTGAACCGGCCGAGCGAGACGCCGACCGGCCAGGCGATCCCCGACCTGGCGGAGGTCGTCGCCGAGGACGACCCCGTCTTCATCGGCGGCCCGGTCAGTCCGGGCAGCGTGATCGCACTGGGAGACCACCGCGAGGTCGACGGCCTGGACGTGGTCTGCGGCACCGTCGCCGCCGTCGAGTTCGGCACGTCCCCACAGGAGCTGGCCGAGCAGGTGACCCGCGTCCGCGCCTTCGCCGGCTACGCCGGATGGGGGTCGGGTCAGCTGGAGGGCGAGATCGAGGAGGAGGCGTGGATCACGGCCGCCGCGCTGGCCGACGACGTCTTCACGCCCGACCCCGACGGCCTCTGGTCGCAGGTGCTCGAGCGGATGGGCAACCAGTTCGCGCTGCTGGCCCGGATGCCCGACGATCCGCGGATGAACTAGCCATGCTGCTCCCGGCTGTGGAACACTCCGCGCCGTGACACGGATCGCCTTCATCGGCGCGGGCAGCGTCGAGTTCACCAAGAACCTACTCGGCGACCTGCTCAGCTTCCCGGAGCTGGCCGACGCCACCATCGCCCTGCACGACATCGACCCGGAGCGGCTGGAGGCCGCCGAGGCCATGGCGCAGTGGACGAACGAGGCGCTCGGCGCGCACGCCACCATCGAGGCGCACGCCGACCGCCGCCGCGCGCTGGAGGGCTGCGACCACGCGATCAACATGATCCAGGTCGGCGGCCATGCGGCGACGCTGATCGACTTCGAGATCCCGGCCCGTCACGGCCTGCGCCAGACGATCGGCGACACGCTTGGCATCGGCGGCATCTTCCGTGCACTGCGCACGATCCCCGTCATGCAGGAGATCGGCCGCGACATGGCCGAGCTCTGCCCGGACGCCTGGCTGCTCAACTACACGAACCCGATGGCGATGCTCTGCTGGGCAACATACGAGGGGTCGCCGCAGCAGAAGGTGGTCGGGCTCTGCCACTCGGTGCAGCACACCACCCGCACGCTGGCCGAGCTGGTGGACGTCCCCTTCGAGGAGACGACGTTCCTGGGCGCCGGCGTCAACCACCAGGCGTTCATCCTGCGCTTCGAGCGCAACGGCCAGAACCTCTACCCGCTGCTGGACGAGGTGATCGAGCGGGACCCCGAGCTGCGGCGCCGCGTGCGCGTCGAGATGTACCGGCGGTTGGGGTACTTCCCGACCGAGTCGAGCGAGCACTCCGCCGAGTACCTGCCCTGGTTCATGCGCGACGACGAGATGATCGACCGCTTCCGGCTGCTGGTCGGCGACTACATCCAGCGCAGCGAGGAGAACCTCGAGGAGTACGAGCGGACGCGGGCGATGCTGGCCGCCGGCGAGCCGTTCGAGATCGAGCGCAGCCTCGAGTACGGCTCGCTGATCGTGCACTCGATGGTGACCGGCCAGGAGCGCGTCATCTATGGCAACGTCCGCAACGACGGGCTGATCACCAATCTCCGCCAGGGCGCCTGCGTCGAGGTGCCCTGCGTCGTCGACCGTACCGGCGTCCGGCCAACGGTGGTCGGCGAGCTGCCGCCGCAGCTGGCCGCGCTCAACCGCACGTTCCTGAACGTGTGCGAGCTGACCGTGCGGGCGGCGCTGGACGGCAGCCGCGAGCACGTGCACCACGCCGCCCTGCTCGACCCGAGCGCCTCCGCGACGCTGTTGCCCGACCAGATCCACGCGATGGTCGAGGAGCTGCTCGACGCCCACGGGGAGAGCCTGCCCGAGGGGTTGCGCGTGTGACACACTCGTCACGAACCTGAAGCGACCAGGAGGCCCCCATGTCCACCCAAGCGGGCTGGCACATCGCCGACGTCAACGACATTCCGCCGGTCAAACCCGACTGGCCGGCCACCTGGAAGTCGGTTCGCCATCACTTCGGCGTCACCGCGTTCGGGATCAACGCGGTCACCAAGGACGCGGACAACGTGCTCATCCCCGAGCACGACGAGCGCGAGTCCGGGCAGCAGGAGATCTACTTCGTGCACCGCGGGAGCGTCCGGGTGACCCTGGACGGCGAGACCCACGAGGCGCCGGAAGGCGCGATGATCGAGGTCGAGCCGAACGTGTCGCGCAAGATCGAGTCGACCTCGTCGCCGACCACCCTGATCGCCGTCGGCGGCACGCCCGGCAAGGCGTACGAAGTCGGCGAGTGGGAGCTTTAGACCAGCGTCACGGCGACGCCGGCCTCGCGGATCGCCCCAAGGCCTGATCCGTTCGACTGCGCGTCCGTGATCAACTCGTCCACCCGGTCGAGCTCGCAGATCCGGGCGAACGCAACCTGGCCGATCTTCGAGCTGTCGGCGACGACCACCACCCGGCGCGCGCACGCGATCAGCGCACGGTTGGTGTGCGCCTCGACTTCGTGGTGTGTTGTCAGACCTGACGGCGCAGATGCCGTCGACGCCCACCAGCGCGAGGTCGAGGTTGATGTCCTGCAGCGTCTCCTCGGCCAGTGGGCCGACCAGCTCGTAGGACTCGCCACGGGCGACGCCGCCGGTGACGACCAGCTTGAGGTTCGGGCGGACGGCCAGCTCGAAGGCGATCGACAGCGAGTTGGTGACGACCGTGCAACTGCGGCCGTCCGCCAGCCGGCGGGCCACCTCGGTGGTGGTCGTACCGCCGGTCAGGCCCACCGACGAGCCCTCGGCCACCAGGTCGGAGGCCGCGGCCGCGATCCGCGCCTTCTCCTCGTGGCGGCGGGCGCCGCGGTAGCGGAGCGGCAGCTCGTACAGCACGCCCTGGGCGACGGCCCCGCCGTGAGTACGGGCGAGCAGGCGCTGCTCCTCCAGCAGGATCAGGTCGCGGCGCACCGTCGCCGGCGAGACGCCGAGCTCGGATGCCAGGTCGACGACGCCGACCGAGCCGTCGGCCGAGATCCGCTCGACGATGCGGCTGACGCGTTCGGACTGGCGCACGTCCGCCAGTGTACCGGCGAACGCGCTCGTTTGGGCGTTGAATTCTGCACGATTCTGCAATACAGTCGCGCGATATGAGCGCAATCGAACACGAGATCGCCAGTCAGCCCGACCTCTGGCCGCGCGCTCGGGCGCTCGCCGCGGAAGTCGCGGACGCCCTCCCCACCAAGGGCCAGAGGACGCTCGTGATCGGCTGCGGCACCTCGCTGTACATGGCCCAGTCGTTCGCCGTGTCCCGGGAATCGGCGGGCCACGGCGAGACCGACGCCTTCCCCGCATCCGAGCTGCCGTCCGGCCGCCGGTACGACAGCGTGATCGCGCTCTCGCGCTCTGGTACGACCACGGAGGTCGTCCGCGCGCTCGCCCGGATCGGCGATGCCGCACCGACCACGGCGATCACCGCGGTGCGCGACTCGCCGGTCGCACGGGCCGCCCGCAGCGTCGTCGCCATGCCGTTCGCCGACGAGCGGTCGGTCGTCCAGACCCGGTTCGCGACGTCGGCGCTGGTGCTGCTGCGCGGCCACGTCGGCATCGAGTGCGCCGAGAGCGCCCGCCAGGCCGAACGCGCACTGGTCGCTCCGCTGCCGATCGACCCTGCGCGGTACGAGCGGTTCGCCTTCCTGGGCCACGGCTGGACGGTCGGCCTGGCCAACGAGGCCGCTCTCAAAGTGCGCGAGGCAGCCCGGGCCTGGAGCGAGGCGTACCCGGCGATGGAGTACCGCCATGGGCCGATCGCGGTCGCCGATGAACGGGCGGCCGTTTGGCCGGTCGGCGACATCGGCCCCGACCTGATCTCCGACATCGAGCGCACCGGGGCGACCGTCGTCGTCTCGCCCCACGACCCACTGGCGGCGCTTGTCCTCGCCCAGCGCACAGCGGTCGCACTCGCTAACTCCCGCAACCTCGATCCCGACTCACCTCACAACCTCACACGATCGGTGGTGCTCTCATGAGACGGCTCGTTTCCGCACTCGCTCTGCTCCTGATCTGCCTGGCCGCCGGCTGCGGAGGTTCCAGCGGCGGATCGAGCGGCGGCGTGGCCAAGGTCGTGATGTGGCACGGCTTCGTCGATCGTGAGGGCAAGGCGCTGAAGGCCGAGATCGCCGCGTTCAACGCCTCCCATCCGGACATCCACGTCACCCTGCAGAACTACGGCAACGCCGACTTCGCTCTGCGCAAGGTGCTGACCGGCATCCGCGCCGGCTCCTACCCGGACATCGCCTACCTCTACGGCTCCTACGCCGCCAACCTGGCCAACGCACCCAAGGTGGTGGATGTGAAGCCGCTGTCCACCGAGTCGGACGTCAACTGGAACGACTTCTGGCCGGCCGAGCGGCAGGCGGTGACCGTCGGCGACAAGATCATCGGCGTCCCCGCCCTGGTTGACAACCTGTCGCTGGTCTACAACAAGAAGCTGTTCGATCAGGCCGGCCTCGCCTACCCGACGGCCGACTGGACGTGGGACGACTTCCGGGCGGCCGCGAAGAAGCTGACCGACCCGTCCAAGAAGCAGTTCGGCTGGGCGTACGTCGCCGACGGCGGCGAGGACACTGTGTGGCGCTTCGACGCGCTGCTGTGGCAGGCCGGCGGCGACATCCTCAACTCCGACAACACCAAGGCGGAGTTCAACTCGCCGGCCGGTGTCAAAGCCGCCACGCTGCTCCAGCAGATGGCTGCCGTCGACCACTCCGTCTATCTGGACAACGGCAACGGCAACTACGCGAACCTGTTCAACTCGGGCAAGATCGCGATGCTGTACACCGGCCCCTGGGATCTCTCGAGCTTCCCGGACGTCGACTACGGCATCGAGATCCTGCCCGGCGACCAGAGCCACGCGACCATCTCCGGCCCCGACCAGTGGGTGATGTTCGACAACGGCGAGCAGCGGCGCGACGCCGCCTGGACGTTCCTCAAGTGGCTGACCTCGACCGACCAGGCGATGAAGTGGTCGCTGGCCACCGGTGATCTGCCGATCCGCGCATCGCAGACCCAGCAGCCGTCGTACCAGGCGTACACCGAGAAGTACCCCGGCATCCAGACGTTCGTCGACAACGAGGAGAACGCGACCAAGGCGCGGCCGGTGATCACCAACTACAACGAGGTGTCAGCCGCCATGGGCCAGGCCATCCAGGCCGTGCTGCTCGGCAAGGCGCAGCCGCAGCAGGCACTCGACGACGCTGCCAACCAGGTCAACACGATTCTCGCCAGCGGTCAGTGATCCTCCGGGCGGCCCGCTCCGAGCACGCCACCGGCTGGCTGTTCGTCGCGCCGGCCGTCATCCTGATCGGGATCTTCGGCGTGATCCCGATCGGGTGGTCGCTGATCCTGTCGTTCCAGCACAACGACCTGATCTCGCCGCCGACCTGGGTCGGCCTCGACAACTACAAGGCGCTGAAGGACGACCCGTGTTCGCCGAGTCGGTCAAGCGGACGATCGTCTACACGCTGCTGTTCGTGCCGCTCGTCCGTCGGCGGCGGCGCTCGGCTGATCGCGGTGGCACTGAACGCGCCGCTGCGGCTCGGCACCTTCTACCGGACCGCGGTCTTCGTCCCGGTCGCGACGTCGACAGTGGCCACCGGCGATCATCTTCAACTGGCTGCTGGAGCCGACGTACGGGGTGATCAACTACGTGCTGAGCAAGGTCGGCATCGGCCCGGAGCGGGTTCTTCCAGGATCCCGACCAGGCGCTCTACTGCATCGTCGCGATGACCGTCTGGGGCTGGCTCGGCTTCGACGTGATCATCTACCTGGCCGCTCTCCAGGGCGTGCCCGAGGAGCTGCTGGAGGCGGCCCGGATCGACGGCTGCGGGCGGGTAGCCACGTTCCGCCACGTCACCTGGCCGCTGCTCGGGCCGGCGACCCTGTTCCTGGTCGTCTGGTCGACCATCAACGCGCTGCAGGTGTTCGACGAGATCTACGTCACCACACACGGCGGCCCGCTGCACGCGACCACCGTGATCGTCTACTACCTCTACCAGCAGGCGTTCGAGTTCTTCCACGGCGGCTACGGCGCGGCGATCGCCTACGTCCTGTTCGCCGCGACGCTGGTGATCTCGCTGATCCAGCTCTGGTACGGCAGCCGGCGGGTGCACTACACGTCGTGACCCGCCTGCCCTTCAGCCCGCGCCACCTGTTCCTGATGCCGCTGGCGCGCGCTATGCTGCTGCCGCTCTACTGGATGCTGTTGACCTCGCTCCAGACGCTGCCCGAGGCGCGCCACTTCCCGCCCGAGCTGCTGCCCACCTCGATCACCTGGGAGAACTACCCGAACGCCCTGCAACGCGGCGCCCTTCGGCCGCTTCTTCGCCAACAGCCTGATCGTCACGGGCAGCGCGGTGCTCGGCAACCTCGTGTTCTGCAGCCTGGCCGGCTACGCCTTCGCCCGGCTGCGGTTCTTCGGCCGCGACGTGATCTTCATCGTGCTGCTCGCCACGCTGATGGTGCCGTTCCAGGTGGTGATGATCCCGACCTTCCTGATCATCCAGAAGCTCAGCCTGGCCGACAGCCTGACCGCGCTTGCATCTGCCCAACCTGGTCACTCCGTTCGGAATCTTCCTGCTCCGCCAGTTCTTCCGCACGCTGCCGGTGGAGCTCGAGGAGGCGGCCCGGATCGACGGCTGTACGCGGCTGGGCGTGCTGTGGCGCGTCGTTCTGCCGTTGTCCGGCCCGGCGCTGGCGACGGTCGCCGTGGTCACCTTCCTGTGGACGTGGAACGACTTCCTGTGGCCGTTGATCGTGATCACCTCCACCGACCAGAACACCGTGCAGCTCGGTCTGGCGAACTTCCAGGGCGCGCACCAGACCAACTGGACGCTGCTGATGGCGGGCAACGTGATGAGCCTGGCGCCGATGCTGATCGTGTTCATCTTCGCCCAGCGTTGTTCGTCCGGTCGATCGCCGCCACCGGGGTCAAGGGGTAGTCGTGAGCGAGGTGCGGTTCGACGCCGTGACCAAGGAGTTCGAGGGCGGCGCCGTGGCCGTCGACGACCTCGACCTGACGGTCGCCGACGGCGAGCTGCTGGTGCTGGTCGGGCCCGTCCGGATGCGGCAAGACCACCGCCCTGCGAATGGTCGCCGGGCTGGAGACGCCGACGACGGGGACGATCCGGATCGGCGACCGGGTCGTCAACGACGTCTCGCCCGCGAACCGGGACATCGCGATGGTGTTCCAGAACTACGCGCTGTACCCGCACATGGACGTCGAGCGCAACATCGGCTTCCCGCTCGAGCGTCGGCGGGTGCCGAAGAACGAACGCAGGCGGCGGGTCGCCGAGGTAGCCGAGATGCTCGACCTGACGCCGCTGCTCAAGCGCAAGCCTGCGCAGCTATCGGGTGGCCAGCGCCAGCGGGTGGCGATGGGCCGCGCCCTCTCGCGGGAACCCGCGGTGTTCCTGCTCGACGAGCCGCTGTCGAACCTCGACGCCAAGCTGCGCATGGAGCTGCGTGCGGAGCTCAAGCAGCTGCACGGACGGGTGGGCACGACGATGATCTACGTCACGCACGACCAGGTCGAGGCGATGACGCTGGGCGAACGGATCGCCGTGATGGAACGCGGCCGGCTGCAACAGCTGGGCCACCCCACCGACATCTACGAGCGGCCGGCCAACCTGTTCGTCGCCACGTTCATCGGCAGTCCGCCGATGAACCTGGTCTCGCCCGCGGACGCCGGACTCACCGGCCTCCCGGCCGGGCGACCTGAAGGTCGGACTGCGGCCGGAGGCGCTCACGCCCGCCGGCGGCGACCCGAGCAACGCGATCGAGATCACCGTCGACCTCGTCGAGCCGCTCGGCAACGAGACGGTCGTCCACGGAAGCCTGGCGAGCGGCGGCAAGGTGATCGCGCGGCTCGGGCCACGGATCTTGCCGTCGCCCGGCGAGCGGATGCGGCTCGCGTACGACCGCGGCGACGTGCTCCTGTTCGACTCCGTCTCGGGCGAGCGCATCACGGCGTAGCGATCTGCGCGCGCGCGGCGAGCTGCTCGGCCCGCCCGCGGTCGAACAGCGCCGGCCCCGGCCGCTCGGCGTTGGCCGCGGCGGCGCCCATCGCCAGCCGCAGCGCGGCGTCGAAGGGTTCCCCGCGGTCGAGCGCCACGACCATCCCGGCCAGGAAGCAGTCGCCGCTGCCCACCGGGTAGGCGCCGTGGGCGTCGAGTGTCGCCGTCCACCCGGCGCCGCGGTCGTCGACCGCAACCGCGCCGTCGGCGCCCAGGGTGACCACGGCGGCGCCGGACGAGCTCTCAGCGAGGATCCGCGCTGCGGCGGCCGGATCGTCCGCGCCGGTCAGCCGGGCCGCCTCGTGCTGGTTCACCTTGACCACGGCGGGGCGTCCCTCGATGCCCGCCTCGACGCTGTCGAACGCGGTGCGCGCGACGCCCACCAGGCCGACGTAGCCGTCGCCGGGCGCGCCGGCCGGCAGCGAGCCGGAGATGGTCAGCCAGTCAGCCGACACGGCCAGCCGCCGGACGAACGCGACGAAGTCGGCCCACACGTCGGCCGCCACCTCGTCGCCCCGCTCATAGAACTCGGTCAGCGGGCCGTTATCGGGGGCGACGGTGTACGAGGTGCGCGTCTCGCCCTCGCGTGCCCAGACCGCTTCGAGGCGCACGCCGTCGCGCTCCATACGCTCGGCGACGAACCGGCCGGCGTGCCCAGCGATCAGCGCCGCGGCGGTCACGTCGCCCCCCAGCACGGCCGCCGCGCGCGCGGCGTTCAGTCCCTTGCCTCCGGGGACGACGGTGACGTCGACCGGCCGGTGGATCTCCCCCGCCCGCAGCTCCCCGACCCGGGCGACCCGGTCGACCGACGGGTTGGCGGCGACGCAGAGAATCACCGCAGCGCCCTCGCCTCGTCCAGCGTCGGCTGGGCGGTGGTGCCACCCAGGCGGCGGGTGGACAGCGCGCCGCAGGCGCAGCCGAGCCGGAGCGACGCCTCCAGATCCAGCCCGGTCAGACGGCCGGCCAGGAAGCCGGCGTCGAAGCTGTCACCGGCGCCGGTTGCGTCGACCGCCTCGACGGCGAACCCGCCGACGGCGACCTCAGGCTCGCCGCGCGGACGCGCGGCCGCACCATCGGGACCGCGTTTGACGACGACCAGCGGGCACGCGCTCGAGTCGATGGCGGCGGCCTCCTGCTCGTTCACGAACAGCACGTCCACGGCGGCCAGCAGCGCCGGCAGGCCGCCGTCCCACGCGCCGGTCGTGTCCTCCTGGGGGTCGACCGAGACCGTCGCCCCGGCGGCGCGGGCGGCGGCGACCAGCGCGGGCAGCCCCGGCCGCAGGCGGTCGAGCAGGTAGTACGAGCCGATGTGGAGGTGCCGCGCGCCCGCCACCAGCTCGGGCGGCACCTGATCGGCGGACAGCGACGCGATCGTCCCCGGCAGCGTCAGCATCGCACGGTCGCCGTGCTGCACCGCGGCGACCGTGATCCCGGTGGGCGCGGACGGCTCGACGGTGCAGCCGGAGACGTCGACGCCGAGGCTCTGCATCTCGCGCAGCATGAATCGTCCGAACTCATCATCGCCGACCACGCCGACGAAGGCCGTGCGCAATCCGAGCCGGGCGGCGCCACAGGCCGTGATCGAGGCGGAGCCGCCGATGGTCAGCAGCATCCCCGAGACCAGCTTCTCCCGCTGCCCGAACTCGAAGGACAGGTCGTCGCCGGTGATCAGGAGGTCAGGGTTGCAGTCCCCGAGAACGAGCAGATCGTGCACCGTGCAACTCTATCCGTGCGGTCCGGATAGGATCATCCGGATGGACGCGGTCACCCATGGGGAGGTGCTCCACCTGACGTCACCCCCGATGCGCTCCGACTCGGTTCGGGCTGCGCAGGAGCTCCTGCTGCACAACGAGCACGGCACGTACGACCCGGGTGCGACCGACGGCGTGTGGGGCGAGCGCAGCGCCGCTGCGACGCGGCGAGCGCAGTACTGGCTGGGCTTCCCCGAGCGCGAGGTCGACGGGGTGTTCACGCCGGAGCTGGCCGGCCTGCTGACTGGCCGCGGCGAGCTGACCGCGGCGCAGAAGGCGATGCGCGCCCGCCGCACGCGCCGAGCGAACCGCGCGCGGCTGTGGACGGACGCCTTCGACTTCGCGATGTCCGAGCTCGGCAGCCACGAGGAGCCGGCCGGCTCGAACGCCTGCGAGTTCTCCGAGTGGTACGGCGTGCGCGGCCCCTGGGGCCTGATGTTCATCTCGTGGTGCTACGCGATGGCCGGCTCGCGGGCGTTCGCGCCCGGCCGCCGCTACAGCTACGCCCCCCACCTGCTGGCGGACGCCGTGCGGTCGGCGAACCGGCTCTCGGTCACCGAGCGGCCCCTGCAGGGCGACCTGGTGATCTACGACCTCGACGGCGACGGCGTCGCCGACCATGCCGGGATGTTCGATGCGTGGCGCGACCCTGAATGGCACGAGCTGCGCGCCATCGAGGGCGTCAGCTCATGCTTCGGCGAGAACGCCGGCGAGGTGATGCTGCGCAGCAGGCAGGCAAGCGAGGTGCTCGCCTTCGTGCACGTGCGCGGCTAGCTGTTACGAGCGGACGAGCCGGGACGCGGCCCCAGGCGCGTCCGGGAAGAGCCGCCGTGGATGCATCGCGCGCGGCGTGGGCATCGCGGCGAGCGTCCTGCGCGCCTGGAGCTCCCGCTCCCGCGCGATCCGCAGAACCATCTCGACCACCGTGCCGTCCTTCAGTTCCTGCTGTGTCATTGCCCGTCCCTCATCTCGACCCGACACCTTCTCTTGCAAGAGTTGCATCGAACTATGGAGAAATTGTGATGACGGTGTTCGGAATTGGGTGCGGGATCAGCCGGGGAACAGCTTCCAGTGCCCTTCGGTGACGACCTCGACGGTGCCGTCGGTCACCTTGATGGCGGTCTCGTCGTCGATCGCATACGCCGGACCCCGAATCTCGGCCGCCCACTTTTCTGCATTGGCCATGGTGTTCTCCGACAGGTCCTCGTGATCCACGTGCGGAAAGATCGAGAAATCGACGAGCCCCAGCGTTCTGTCGCCACCGGCGGGCGGCCTCCAGACGACGAAGTCCTCCCCGATACGAGGGGTCATCACCATGCTCCCGGCGCTCAGTCCCGCCCAGACCGTCTCACGCAGCGACGGCAACAGGTCGGCAAGCCCGGACTCGCGCATCCAATGGCACAGATACAGGGCGTCGCCGCCGCCAACCAGCAGGACGTCAGTCTCCTGCACCAAGCGAACCCACTGCTTTTCATCGATGCTGGGCAGCGCGGTCAGCTCCAGCACTCCCAGGGACTTCCACCCCAGTTCGCACATTGGGGTTCTGGGCTCTTGTCCGCTGATGAACCGCCATGCCACGCGGGGAGTCAGAGGGTGCCCGTACGCCGCGGTCGGAATGCAGAGGGCGCTGGACTCGGCAATCGGTTTGCCCAGGAGATCGACCAGCGCGTCGTGGATGCTCGCGTTCTTGATCCCGGCGGAAGTGAGCAGCAGCCTCATGATGCCTCTCGTAGGACGACAACGTCGCCCGCAAGAATACGACCCTCGAGTCGGGCTGTGCCACTGGGGTCAGGAACCTCTGGCACGGTGCCAGAGGTTCCTGACCCCGATGGCACATGCGTTCCTAGAACGCGCCCAGCAGCGTCGGCAGGTGCGGCGTGAACGGCATGAACTTCCACGTCTTTGTGACGTCGAAGCCGGCCTTCTGCGCGTGCGCCTTGTCGACGAACGGCAGCAGGGCGTTCACGGCCTGCGAGATGTCCGTCCACCCGAGCGTGCGCTCGTAGCCGTTGTTGTTCGGCGGATCGACGTCCTCGGCGACGCCCTGGATGCCCGTGATCGCCTCGATCGGGCCACCGTCGGTGCGCGCGACGTTGGGGCCGATCACGCGGGCCAGCGTCCGGTGGTCGCTCTCGATGCCCATGATCCGGGCGGCGGCGACCCGCAGGTCGGTGGTCGAGAACCGGCGCACGCCGACCAGGTAGGCGGCGATGAACGCGTCCTCGAGCGTGACCAGCGTGTTCAGGGTCACCTTCGCGTTGGCGAACATGCCCTTCGGATAGAAGAACGTGTCGTACGGGGTCGGCTTGCCCGTCAGCGACTTCTCCAGCGCGTAGTGGGACATCTCCTCCTGCCGGGCGGCCTTCAGGTAGCCCTGGTCATCGTCCTCGAGCCGGGTGAAGAACGGGCTCTTGAAGATGATCCCGCTGTAGGTGGTGACCGCCAGCGCCTCGGCGATCTCGGCCGCGATCAGGATGTCGACGTCGCCCTTGGTGAGCCCGCTGGCCCGTGCGGTGGACGCCGCCACCAGGCCGCCGAAGGCGATCGCCGCGCCGGCGCCCCCGGCCGTCTTCAGCAGCGCCGCCCGGTTCATGCCGGACTCCCTCGCTGTCTCGCTCATGACTGCTCCTCTCTGGATGAACCCTCACGATCGGAGGCAGTTCGTCCCCATGGCGCCGCCGGTTCAGCCAGACGTGACGGAGGCCACATCGGCCGGCGCTACCCTGCGGGTCGTGGAGCACCGGCAGCTGGGTCGCACGGGGGTCGAGGTCACGCCGCTCTGCCTGGGCGCGATGATGTTCGGCGCCTGGGGCAACACCGACCACGACGACTCGATCCGGATCATTCACAAGGCGCTCGACGCCGGAATCAACTTCATCGACACCGCCGACGTGTACTCGCGCGGCGAGTCCGAGCGGATCGTCGGCAAGGCGCTGAAGGGCCGGCGGGACAACGTCGTGCTGGCCACCAAGTTCCATGGCACGATGGGCGACGACCCGAACCAGCGCGGCAACTCCCGCCGCTGGATCTACCGCGAGGTGGAGGCGAGCCTGCGGCGGCTCGACACCGACTGGATCGACCTCTACCAGGTGCACAGGCCCGAGCCGGACACCGACATCGACGAGACGCTCGGTGCGCTCACCGACCTCGTCCACGCCGGCAAGATCCGCTCGATCGGCTCGTCGACCTTCCCGCCGTCGGCCATCGTCGAGGCGCAGTGGACGGCCGAGCGGCGCAACCGCGAGCGGTTCGTGTGCGAGCAGCCGCCCTACTCGATGCTCGTCCGCGGAATCGAGGCGGACGTGCTGCCCACCTGCGCCCGCTACGGCATGGGCGTCCTCTCCTGGAGCCCGCTGGCCGGCGGCTGGCTGTCCGGCCGCTACCGCCTGGGCGCCGACCAGCCGTCCAGCTCGCGGTCCGACCGGATCCCGGCCCGCTACGACCTGTCGACGCCGGAGAACCAGCGCAAGCTGGAGGTTGCCGACGCGCTCGCACAGGTGGCCGAGGACGCCGGCATCAGCCTGATCCACCTGGCGATCGCGTTCGTCATCCGCCACCCGGCGGTGACGTCGGCGATCATCGGCCCGCGGACGATGGAGCAGCTGGAGAGCCAGATCGGCGCGGCCGACGTCGTCTTGCCTGACGACGTGCTCGACCGGATCGACGAGATCGCTCCGCCCGGCCGCAACATCAACCCGGCTGACGGCGGCTACACCCCGCCCGCGCTGTCCGACCCGGCCCTGCGGCGCCGGCGGACGCAAACTTGACACATTTCGGACGACCGTGTTCAATCGAGCATCGCTCCGGAATGGACCGGACGCGGCGCTCGGGATCGAGCATGAGCAACAGGGGGATGCTCAATGAGAGGACGGCTACTGCTTGCCACGGTCCTGATGGGGCTGCTGCTCGCCACCACCGGAGGCACGGCCTCGGCGGGTGGCACGATGGGCGCCGAACGCGCCTGCAAGTCCGGCCAGGCGAGGTGCTTCGCGCTGGTCGTGACGGCTGACGGAAAGCGCCTCCGCGCGGCCGCCCCGCCGGCCGGGAGCCTGACGCCGGCGAACTACCACAGCGCCTACAACCTTCCGACCCAGGCGCCGTCGGGCAACGTCACGGTGGCGATCGTCGACGCCTTCGACGACGCGACCATCCTCAGCGATCTGAACACATACAGCCAGCAGTTCGGCCTGCCGACGATGCAGAACTGCTCGGCCACCGTCACGACCAGCTGCTTCACGAAGGTCAACCTGGGCGCGCCGGTCGGCTCGGCCGTGGCGTCGGGCTGGGACGTGGAGATTGCGCTGGACGTGGAGACGGTGCACGCCATCTGCCAGAACTGCAAGATCGTGCTGGTCGAGGCCAAGGACAACCAGTTCGCGAGCCTCGCCGCCGCGGTCGACCGTGCGGCCACCGAGGGTGGGATCATCTCGAACAGCTACGGCTCGTACGGCTTCGACGGCTCGAACGGCAAGGTGTTCGACAAGCACTGGAACAAGCCGAACCACGCCATGGTCGTCTCAGCCGGCGACAGCGGCTACGGCGCCGCCTACCCGGCCGGCCTGAATACGACGATCTCCGTCGGCGGGACCAGGCTGACGCTCAACGCGAGCGGCGGCTACGGCTCCGAGCGGGCCTGGGGCCCGGATGCCACCCACGACTGGGGCACCGGCTCGGGCTGCATGAACGGCTCCGTCAGCGGCGCCCCGGCGGTCGCGGCCAAGGCGTTCCAGAAGTCGGTCGCCAACTACGCCAAGACCGGCTGCGGCACCAGCCGCGGCCTGAACGACGTGGCGGCCAACGCCGACCCGAACACCGGGTCGGCCGTGTTCGCGACGTCGCAGAGCTGGATCAAGGTCGGCGGCACGAGCCTCTCGGCCCCGCTGATCGCCGGCGTGTTCGCGCTGAAGAACGACTACGCGAGCGCGCAGTTCCCGGCCTCGCTGCTCTACTCGCACGTCGGCGCCGCGTCCTTCCGGGACGTCAAGACGGGCACCGACGACGCGGGCAACTACCCGCTCGCCTGCACCAAGACGCCGGCCTGCAACGCGGTGAAGGGCTACGACCTGCCGACCGGCGTGGGGACGCCGAACGGCATCAGCGGCTTCTAGGCCGCTTCGTCAAGCGTCGCCGGGGAGGGACCGCGAGGCCCCTCCCCGGCGACGCTGTGCTAGGACGCGAGCCCTGCGCTGCGCGTCCGGTACTCCTCCTCCGAGATCTCGCCGCGGGCGTATCGCTCGGCGAGGATCTGGCGGGCGGACCGGGTATGGTCGCCGCGCCGGCCGCGCCATCCACCCGGCCAGCAGACGAACCGGAAGATGAGGAAGAACGCCAGCAGCCACAGCAGCGGGATCAGCGGGAACAACCACGGGTGATGCCAGTCGTGGTCGGTCGACAGCAGTGCAATATCCAGCAGGGTCATCGACTCGCTCCTTTCCCTGCGATGATCGTGTGCCGTCGAAACATTAGCAGACTAATGATTGCTAGGCTACGAGACTGATGGCCCGTCCGGACGGCCCGCCGATCGGCCTGCACCTGGCGACGACCTCGAAGCAGGTCGGCCGCGCGTTCAACAGGGCGCTCGGCGAGTCCGGCGGGTCGGTGCCGGTCTGGCTGATCCTCAGCTCGCTGAAGGGCGAGCGCTGGCGCACGCAGCAGGATCTCGCCCGGGCGGTCGGCATCGAGGGGCCGACGCTGACCCGGCACGTCGACGCGCTCGAACGAGACGGCCTGGTGATCCGGCACCGGGACGCCGGCGACCGGCGGGCGGTGCGGGTCGAGCTGACCGCGGCCGGCGAGGCGCTGCACGCCGACCTGTTGCGGGTCGTGATCGCGTTCAACCGGCGGCTACGCCGCGGCCTGGCCGAGGACGACGTCGCGCGGCTGCACGAGCTGCTCGACCGGCTCGCATCGAATGTCCGCTAATCAGGCAACATGGGCACCGACCAGCCCTCGTCACGCCCCAGCAGCACCGCGCGGATCAGAGCCTGCGAGCCGTACCGCTCGCGCACCTCGTCCACCGCGGCGTCCAGATCGGCGTCCCCGTGGCGGTCGACGCGCAGGCGCAGCTGGACGGCGCGGCCGTCGGCCAGATTGGTGACGGCAATCCCCACCATCGTCAGCCCACGCCGCTCGATCAGAGGCATGGCCTCAGCCATCAGCAGCCGGGCGGCGACCAGCACCTCGGAGGTCTCCGCGGTCGGGTGCGGCAACGTGTGGGATCGCGTCGCCCGGCTGAAGTCGGAGAACCGCATGCGCAGGACGACCGTGCTGCCGACGCGGTCGGCGCGGCGCATCCGCCGTGTGACGCGGTCGACCAGCGCGACCAGGGTGGCGTCGACGGCCGCCCAGGTCGTGTACGACCGCAGGCCCATGGCGCGCTGGGCCCCGATCGAGCGCCGGCGCGTGCGCGGCCGGACGCGGCGCGGGTCGCGATTGTGCGCGAGCGCGTGCAGCTGCCGGCCCATCGCCCGGCCGGCGATCGCGATCAGCGCAGGCTCCTCGAGCCGTGCCACCTCGCCCACGGTCGTGATCCCCAGGTTGTGCAGCTTGCGGGCGGTCACGTCGCCGACGCCCCACAGCCGCTCGACCGGCAGCGGGTGGAGAAAGGCGAGCTCGTCGCCGGGCGGCACCACCAGCAGGCCGTCCGGCTTGGCGACGCCGCTGGCGACCTTCGCCAGGAACTTCGTCCGGGCGACGCCGACCGTGATCGGCAGGCCCACCTCGTCACGCACCCGCCGGCGCAGGCGGACGGCGATGTCGCGCGGCGTGCCGGCGATCCGCTCCATTCCGCGGACGTCGATGAACGCCTCGTCGATCGACAGGCCCTCGACGGCCGGCGAGGTGTCGTCGAACACCTCGTACACGGCCTTGCTGGCCTCGACGTACGCCGAGAACCGCGGCGACACGACGACCGCGTCGGGGCAGAGCTGCCGGGCCCGCCGCCCGCCCATGGCCGTCTGCACACCGCGAGCCTTGGCCTCGTAGCTGGCCGCCAGCACGACGCCGCCGCCGACGATCACGGGACGGCCGCGGAGCGCCGGATCATCGCGCTGCTCGACCGACGCGTAGAAGGCGTCGAGGTCGGCGTGGAGGATCGCGGCCTGCTCCATGAGCGAACGTATGTTCGCACATGGAGCAGGCGCGTGAGACCTGCAGCCGGGCGCGAGCGCCCGGCGGTCAGCCGACCCGGATCAGCTTCTTGTTGACGAACTCGTCGGCGCCGTACTTGCCGAGCTCGCGGCCGGAGCCGGAGCGCTTGACGCCGCCGAACGGCAGCTCGGCGCCGTCCGCCCCGACGAGGTTGACGTAGACCATGCCGGCGTCGATCTTGTCCGCAACCCGCTCCGCCTGCGCGGAGTCGGTGGTGAACAGGTACGACCCCAGCCCGAACGGCGTGTCGTTCGCGAGCTTGACGGCCTCCTCCTCGGAGCCGACGCGGTAGACCACGGCGACCGGGCCGAACAGCTCCTCACGGTAGGCGTCGTTGTCCGGCGTGACCTCGGTCAGCACCGTCGGCGTGAAGAAGTTGCCGTCCCGCTCGCCGCCGGTGACCACCTTGGCGCCGCCCTTGATCGCCCGGTCGAGCTGGTCCTGCAGGCGATCCGCAGCCGTGGTCGACGACAGCGGCCCCATGGCCGTGTCCTCGGACGTCGGGTCGCCGGAGTGCGTCGCCGACATGGCGGCGGCGAACTTCTCGACGAACGGCTCGTACAGCTCGTCGATGACGACGAACCGCTTGGCGGCGTTGCACGACTGGCCGGCGTTGTCCAGGCGGGCCGCGACTGCCGACTCGACGGTCGCATCCAGGTCATCCGTGCTGAGCAGGATGAACGGATCCGAGCCGCCCAGCTCGAGCACGACCTTCTTCAGGTTGCGGCCGGCGATCTCGGCGACGGCCGCACCGGCGCGCTCCGAGCCGGTCACGGAGACGCCCTGCACGCGGGGATCGGCGATCACGTCGGCGATCTGGTCGTTGGTGGCGTAGATGTTGACGTAGGCGCCCTCGGGGAAGCCGGCGTCGAGGTAGATCTGCTGCAGCGCCTCGGCCGTCTCCGGGCACTGCGGCGCGTGCTTCAACAGCACCGCGTTGCCGATCACCAGGTTCGGTCCGGCGAACCGCGCCACCTGGTAGGTCGGGAAGTTCCACGGCATGATCCCGAGGATCACGCCCATCGAGCTGCGGCGGATGATCGCCGAGCCCTCGCCGGCCAGCAGCTTGATCGGCTCGTCCTTCAGCAGATCCGGGCCGTTGTCGGCGTAGTAGCCGTAGATGTCCGCGCAGAAGTCGATCTCGCCCAGCGCCTGCTCGATCGGCTTGCCCATCTCGCGGACGGTGATCGCGCCGAGCTCCTCGCGCCGCTCCGAGTGCAGCTCGCCGACGCGGCGGACGAGCGCCGCGCGCTCCGCGACGGTCGTCGACCGAAGCCAGCCCTGGTGCGTCTCGTAGGCCAGGGTGATCGCCGCCTGGAGCTCGTCGTCCGTGATCGTCGGGTACGTCTTGATCTGCTCGCCCGTTGCCGGGTTGACCACCGCGTAGTCACTCATCACCGCGTTCTCACTCATCGTTCTCCTCCGTACCGGGTGGCACCTCTGGACATCTCTTCAGCCGTCAGGATAGTGCCCCGAGAGCCGTGGTGTGCGCCAGGGTGGACGTTGGTGGGGAAGGGAGCGGGCTCCCTCCCCCACCGGCCGTCTATCGGACCGCCTGGCCGAGATCGATGAGCCCGGCGCCGTAGGCGTCGGAGTCCGAGATCGCCGGCCCGCCCAGGTGGCAGTAGCCACTGGTGCAGCGGTCGGGGTAGAGCGCCGTCAGGTCGCCCTTCGACATGTCGCCCGCCGACAGGCCGGGCGTCAGGTTGTGCGGATGGGTCGTGCTCGCCGTCAGCTTGGCGATCAGCTGCGCCGGCCCCCAGCTGGGGTGCACGCTCTTGATCAGGGCCAGATCGGCCGCCACGTGCGGGGCCGCCATCGACGTGCCCTGGATCGTGGAGTAGCACTGGTTCGGCGGGAAGCCGGTCCCCGCCGGGAACGTCGCGCAGGGGATCTCCTGCGCGTAGTTCGACGTGGTCGAGAACACCTGGTAGGCGTTCGTGCCGTCGGCCGTCGTGAACGGGAAGCCCGGCGTGCCGCCGCGATCCCAGACCGGCAGGTTGAACTTGCGCGCCCCACCGGGTGCGGCGACCGTGATCGCCGGCCCGTAGTTCGAGTAGTAGGAGAGCTGGTTCTGTCCACCGACGCCGAAGGAGGCGTGGCGATCGCTGACCGGCTTGCACGTCGCGCTCGGATCCTCGGGATCGAGGCCCGGGCAGTTCGCCGACGGCGCGGCGACGACACGGCCGGTGGCCGCGACGTTCACGTAGCCGGGCACGCCGCCGGGCGACGTGTACAGGCCGAACGGGTCGACGTGATCGTCACCCGGTGTGGTCAGGAAGCCATGCGAGACGACCTTTCCACCCGTGGCGACGCGGACGTGATCATTGCCCGCCGAGGCGACGATCGTCGTGCCGTTGGTCAGCGCGTACTGGGCGACGTCCTGGTAGAGCTTGAACGTCGCGTCCTGCGCCGGGTCGCTGCGGTCGGTGAAACCGCCGAACGAGATGTTGACGACATCGACGCCGTGGTCGGCGGCCCAGATGAACGCGGAGATCAGCTCCGAGTCGTACGCGCTGCCGCACCACTGGGAGATCTTCAGCGCGACCAGCCGGACGTTGGGCGCCAGACCGTTGGTGCCGACGCCGTTGGTGGCGGCGCCGATCGCCCCGCCGATCCAGCTGCCGTGCCCGTTGAAGTCGAGGTTCGGCTTGACGCCGAACTCGTCCGCCAGCTCCTTGTCGGACACGCCGAACTCGGACTTGCAGATCTGCGGCTGCTCGGTCGTGGTGAAGTTGACCACCGAGTCGACCTTCGTCCGCAGGTCGCGATGCGTGTAGTCGAGCCCGGTGTCCGCCACCGCGACGGTCACGTTCTTGCTGCCCCGGGTGACCTGCCACGCGCTGGGCGCGTTGATCCGGTCGTAGTTCCAGAGCAGCCCCGGCAGGTGGTACGCCGGGTCGGCGACCACGGCCGAGCTGAGCTTCGCGAACGGCCCGGCGACGGTGCTCCGCATCTGCGCCGCCATCGTCCGCGCCTGCTCGGGCGGCAGAATCCGCTTGATGCCGTCACGGCCGACCCCGAGCACGCCCGGCTGGGCGGCCAGCGCGGCCCGGTCGGCCTCGGTGCCGCTGACCACCACCACCCGCCCGCCGTCCATCGACGCCAGCACGTCCGCCCCCATCGTCTGAGCGGTCGCGCGCAGCGCGGTCGACGACGTGGCGGGCTTCATCACCACCACGTACCGATGCGTGGCACCTTTCGCCGCCATGGCGCTTCCCGACGACGCCGCCAGGGCGACGACGGCCACGGAAGCCGCCAAGGCCCACCAACAGCCCTTCCGGACACGGTTCACGAGAACCTCCCCCTGTAAGACCCCCGGCGTCCGATCGCAACGAGCACCGGCTCGACCGGATTTGACCAGACCACGTCAACCCCGTCAAGGCGGCCGTCCGCCGGATCACCCGGCTCCGCCGCCGACTGCGATCTCAGGGGGTACATGAAAAGCGGGGGACCGGCGCAACCACGCCGATCCCCCGTATCGGGGCGCCGAGATTTGAACTCGGGACCTCACCGACCCGAACGGTGCGCGCTACCAGGCTGCGCCACGCCCCGGAGAGCCTGGGATTATCGCACAGGCGGTGTGCCCGGCCCGCCGCTGCGCCGGTCTCGTTCGGCGCAGTAGGCCTCGAACCGCTGCAGGTTGCGCAGCCAGCGGCGCATGGCGTCGACCTCGATCTCGAGGATCATCCGGTCGAGCTCGAAGGTCAGCAGCGCGGCCTCGATGTCGCGCTCGATGCGCGTGCGCAGGCCGCGCACGTCGACGACCTCCAGCCGCTCCACGCAGCGGCTGTCCGCATCCGGCAGGTGCGGAGCGATCCGCACGTCCAGCTCATCACGACCCATGTCGTGCACGTTCGTCCTCCGGGGCCCCCCGCGCAAGGGGGTGGGTGGGCCAGTCACCCCACCCGTTCGGGCGGGTAGACTCGCCGGGGGATGGCCGGACGGGACGCGATCGTCGAGTTCTGCAACCAGCTGCTGGACATCGACAGCTACCCGGATGGGCTGCCGGTCGGTCTCCAGGTGCCGGGTGCGGAGGATGTGCAGACGCTGGTCACCGGCGTCTCCGCCTCGCTCGAGCTGTTCGGCCGGGCGGCGGAACTGGGCGCGCAGATGGTGCTCGTCCACCACGGCATGTTCTACGGCAGCGGCCCGTGGCCGCCGATCGACGCCCGCGAGAAGGCCCGCCTGAAGGCGCTGTTCGACGCCGACCTGTCGCTGGTCGCCTACCACCTGGCGCTGGACGCCCACCCCGAGGTGGGCAACAACGCGCTGCTCTGCGACCTGCTGGGAGCCGATGGGCTGGAGCGTTTCGGCGGCATCGGCTACCTGGGCACGTTCGACCCGCCGATCACGCTCGACGACCTGCTGGACACGGTGCGGGCGGAGATCAAGCCCGACCCGCTGGTGTTCGCGGCGGGCCCGGAGCGAATCGTGCGGATCGCCGTGATCAGCGGCGCCGCGGCCGGATACGCCCAGCCGGCGGCCGACGCCGGCGCGGACTGCTTCCTCACCGGCGAGCCGAAGGAGCAGGTGATGAACGAGGCGCGCGAGGCCGGCATCCACTTCGTCGCGGCGGGCCACTACGCCACCGAGGTGTTCGGCGTGCGGGCGCTGGGCGACCTGCTGGCGGAGCGGTTCGGCATCGAGCACCGGTTCGTCGACCTGCCCAATCCGGTCTGACCGATCCTCCGATCGGGGCAGGCGCATCGGCCGCCGGCACGCTACCTTCGGAGTCGACCCTCTCCCGCTCCGGAGGATCAGTGACCCCCGAACCCGACCCCGTCTTCGACCTTCAGCTGACCACGCTGCAGCTCTCCGAGGTGCGCCGCCTGGAGCGGACGTACCAGAGTGAGTGGCTGCCGCACGGCGCCCGGCTCGTCCGCGGCGGCGTCGGCATGGAGCCCAGCGGCGACCTGTCGGGCTGGGTGGCGTACGCCAACAGCGAGACCGACCTGCAGCTCCCCAGCTGGCCGGAGTGGACGGTGCCGGCGCGCCTCGACGACGTGTTCCCGGCCTCCGTCGAGGTGGTCGGCGTGTACCACGGCGGCGAGTGGCGGCGGGCCGTGGGGGCGGTCAACGCCCGGCTCGCGGACGAGTCCCGCAACCGCGGCGGGATCGCCGCCGACCTGGTCGAGCGGGCCTGGCTGACGCTCCGCCAGCGCGACCACGCGGAGCAGTTCCGGCAGGCGCAGTGGGAGTTTCGGCACGGCCCCGCCGCGTAGCCTCGGCCGCGTTGACGTCATCCGTAGCGGCCGCTACGATTGGCACATGGACTTGCGATGGGAGCGGGCCTGAATGCCCGTGAAGACCACCGACGGAAGGGCCGACTGACCCACCTGGCGCGCGCGCCGGTGGGTTTTTTGTTGGCCAAACGTCCCGAACCGGAGGAGATCGAGGAATGGCGAACCACCTGACGCCCGAAGAGCTTTCGAAGGAGATGAATCTGAAGCGCGAGGACGTCATACGCCTGTGTCACGAGAACTGCATTCCGATCTACCACGGCAAGATCGACAAGACGCTGTTCGCGGCGGTGCGCGAGGAGATCGTTCTGACCTCGCACTGAGCGGGCGTCTGCGAGCGGGCGGACGGGTTTTGCCCTCCGCCCGCTTGTGTACTTAAGGGACTGCTCTCCGCCGCATGCACCTCCGCCGTCTCCTCGCAGCCAGCCTGATCGTGCTCCTCGCCATGCCGGCAGAGGCCGGCGCGACCACGGTGGGCAACAAGATCGCCCGGACGGCGGCCGCCGCCGGCTATGGCGGCCCCGGCACCGCGTTCGCCGTCTTCGACGCGACCGGCGGGCGCTGGCTGTACGTCAACGACGGCGAGCGTGCGCTGAAGCCGGCGTCCAACATGAAGCTGACCACCACCGCGGCGGCGCTCGGCAGGATCGGCATCTCCGGCCGGCTGACGACGCGGGTCTACTACACCGGGAGCCGCAGCGGCTCGACGCTCAACGGCAACATCTGGCTGATCGGCGGCGGCGACCCGTCGCTCTCCACCAGCGACTACTCGGCCAAACGGTTCGGCGGCGCGTCGGCCATTCTCGGCGACCTGGCGCAGGCGGTGCGATCGGCCGGCATCCGCCGGGTCAACGGGCGCGTGTTCGGCGACGGTACGAAGTTCGACGCCGTCCACGTCGGCCCGCTGTGGAAGCCGGAGTACCGGATCGACTGCCCGCCGATCTCCGGCCTCTCGGTGAACGAGGACTGGGTGCGGTACGGGTCGACGTTCTCGTACAACAAGCCGACCCTCCGCTCGGCCTCGGCGTTCCGCTCGTCGCTGATCTCCCACGGCGTGTCCGTCTCCGGCCCCGCCGACGTGCACGCCAAGCCGGCCGGCGCGGGGGCGCTGCTCGGCTCCGTCACCTCACCGCCGATGTACCGGCTGGTGCTGCAGATGAACCTGCCGTCCGACAACTACTACGCCGAGGTGCTGAACAAGGACATCGCCGTCGCCCGCGGGCTGAAGGGCACGACGGCGAACGGCCGCTACGTCACCCGCCGCTACCTGCAGTCGCTGCGCGTGAACACGAAGAACTGGCGGCTCTACGACGGCTCCGGCCTGTCGCTGGGCGACCGGCTGACGGCCCAGGGCATCGTCAGCATGATCAACCACGTGCGCATGCAGCCGTACGGCTTCTGGTTCCGCAACTCGCTGCCCACAGCCGGCGTCAGCGGCACGCTGTCAGACCGCATGCGCACCGGCCCGGCGCACGGCAACGCCCGGGCCAAGACCGGGACGCTGCGCGACGCCTCCGCGCTGTCCGGCTACGTCACCGCCGCCAACGGGCACAACATCCTGTTCTCGATCATCATGAACCACGGCCCCGACCTGAACATCAGCAGCGCGCGGGCGCTGCAGGACCGCGTCGTGCAGCTGCTCGCCGGCTCGCGGCCGTCGGCCTAGGCCGACCGGCGTGGCACTGCGCTGTACAGCTCGTCCAGCGTGACGACCGGCACGCCCAGCTTGACCGCCTTGTCCCGCTTCGAGCCGCCGCCCTCGCCGGCCACCACGTAGTCCGTCTTCTTGGAGACCGAGTCGGTGACCTTTGCCCCCTGCTCGGCCAGATGGTCGCGGATCGAGTCGCGCGTGTAGCCCTCGATGCTGCCGGTGACGACCACGGTCAGGCCGCTCAGCGGGCCATCGACGGGCGCCGCGGTGGCTCGCTTCGGGCCGCTCAGGGTGACGCCCGCCTCGCGCAGACCGGCCACCACCGCCAGATGATCCTCGTCGACCAGCCAGCCGGCCACCGCCTCGGCGATCACCGGGCCGATTCCCTCGACCTCGGCGATCTCCTCGGTGCTTGCCGCCTCCAGCGCGTCGATCGATCCGAAGTGGTCGGCCAGCAGCTGGGCCGTCACCGAGCCGACGTGGGTGATGCCGAGCGCGAACAGCACGTGGCCGAACGGCCGCCCCTTCGACGCCTCGATCGCGGAGATCACGTTCTCGGCCGACCTCTCCTGGAACCCGTCGAGGCCCAGCAGGTCGTCGGCGGTCAGCCGGTACAGGTCGGGCGGTGTCGCGATCAGGCTCTCGTCCAGCAGCCGGCGGATCAGTTTGTCGCCCACGCCGTCGATGTCCATCGCCCCACGGCTGACGAAGTGCTTGAGCCACTCGTAGCCCTTGGCCGGGCAGCTCGGGTTCGGGCAGCGGTGCATGACCTCGCCCTCCGGCTTGACCACCGGCGTGTCGCACACCGGGCAGCGGGCGGGCATCTTCCACGGCCGGCCACGCTTGACGCCGTCCTCCAGGTGCGGCCCGACCACCTGCGGGATCACGTCGCCCGCGCGCTGGAGGATCACCGTGTCGCCCTCGCGGATGTCCTTGCGGTTGATGTCCTCCTCGTTGTGCAGCGTCGCCAGTGAGACGGTGACGCCGCCGACGACCACCGGCTCCAGCACGGCGTACGGGTTGAGCGCGCCGGTTCGGCCGACGTTGACGCCGATGTGCTCGAGCTTGGTCAGCACCGTGGTCGGTGCGAACTTGAAAGCGATCGCCCAGCGCGGGTCGCGGGCGACGAAGCCGAGCCGCGCCTGCTGGGCGAAGCTGGACACCTTGACCACCGCGCCGTCGATGTCGTAGTCGAGCTCGGCCCGCCGGCCCTCCCAGGCGCGGCACGCCTCGAGCGCCGTCTCCACCGTGTCGTGCAGCTCGGTGTGCTCGTTCACCCGGAAGCCCTGGTCGCGCATCCACTGCAGCGCCTCCCAGTGCGAGTCGAGGCCGAGCGAATTGGCGCCGAGCCCGTAGATGAACACCGTCAGCGGGCGGGTCGCGGTGATCTTCGGATCCTTCTGCCGCAGTGACCCGGCGGCCGAGTTGCGCGGGTTCATGAACGTCTTCTTGCCGGCGGCGGCCTGCTCGGCGTTCACCTGCTCGAAGCCGGACAGCGTCAGGTAGACCTCGCCGCGCACCTCGACCTCGCCGGTCTCGGGGATGCGCAGCGGGATCGAACGGATCGTCCGCAGATTGGCCGTCACGTCCTCGCCGGTGGTGCCGTCGCCCCGGGTGGCGCCGCGCACGAACACGCCGTCGCGGTAGAGCAGCGAGATCGCCAGCCCGTCGATCTTCGGCTCGGTGACCAGCTGGAATGGCTCGTCGCCGATCCCCCGCTTCACGCGCTCCGCCCACTCCCCGAACTCCTGCTCGTTGCGGGCGTTGGCCAGCGAGAGCATGGGCTGCAGGTGCTGCACCGACGCGAACCCGCCCGAGGGCGCGGCGCCGACGCGGAGGGTCGGCGAGTCCGGCGTGACCAGCGACGGATCGTCAGCCTCGAGCTGCTGCAGCTCGCGTATCAGCTCGTCGTACTCGGCATCCGACATGCTCGGGTCGTCGAGCACGTGGTAGCGGTGGTTGGCGTCGTTCAGCCGCGCCCGCAGCTCGGCCGCCCGCTCTTCGCCGCTCACGTGGCGACCACCTCGAGCGGCGTCTCGAACGTGTGGTTCGGCCACAGCTCGAGCAGGTCGTCCTTCGCGTGGAGCCCCCACAGCGCCGCGCCGGAGGCGACACCCGCAGCCCGCGCGGCGAGGATGTCGTATGGCGAGTCGCCGACGTAGATCGCGGCGTCCGGGCCGACGTTCAGCCGCTCCAGCGCGTACAGGATCGGGTCAGGATCCGGCTTGTGGAGCTCCGTGTCGTCCACCGTCACGATCACCTCGAACGCCGGCCCGTAGCTGATCTGATCGAGCACCAGGTCGACCACGGAGCGCAGCTTCGACGTGACGATGCCCAGCCGGCGGCCGTCGTCGCGCAGGCGCATCAGCATCTCGGTGACGCCCTCGAATGGCCCTACCTCGTCCGCGTGGAGGGCCAGGCTGTGCTCGACGTAGACCCGGAAGAAGTCCTCGGCCCGGTCGCCGGCGACGTCGGCCGCGGCCTCCCGCAGCGTGCGAGAGAGGTTGGCCTCGACGACGTCGGCGGGCAACTCCTCGCCGAGCACCTCGAGCGCCGCGTGCCGGTAGCAGTCCAGGATCACGCCGTGGGTGTCCACCAGCGTGCCGTCGAAATCGAACAGCCAGACCGGGTAGGCGGGCATCGCCCAATCCTAGTCAGGGCGATCTCGGGTGACGTATGGTCCGCCGATGGCGCTCCTGGACGAGGCCCGATGGGAGTGGCACGCGGACGATCACCGATTCGAGAAGTACCTCGGCCGGCCGGCGCTGCGGCTCGGCCACGGGCTCGCCGCGATCCCCGATGCCGGGTTCGAGAACGGGGTGTTGGACGTCGACATGGCGATCGGCCCGGAACACAGCTTCTCGGGCTGGGGCGTCCAGGCGGCCCTCGAGCCGGAGACCTAGGAGCCGACGGTGACGTCGAGCTTCATCCCCGCCGCCTCGTGCCCGGGCACCGAGCAGTACAGCGTGTAGCTGCCCGGGTGCAGGTCGACGGTGACGTCCCGCTGCTGCCCCTTGGGGAAGTTCTGCGTCGTGTTCAGCATCGTGCCGCCCTTTCCCACCGTCAGGTTGTGGGTCGACGGCCCGTCGTTGGTCACGTGGAAGGTCACCTGGCCGCTGAGCAGCGAGCCGCAGTCCGGGCAGTCGATCGCGAAATCCTTGAGGGTGACGTCGACGACGCTCCCCGGCTGGCCGGTGGGCAGGCTCGTCCCGCCGCCGGACGAGCCGCACCCGGCGGCTACGGCCAGCACGACCACGAGGGCGGCGAGCGTGCGCACGGGCGGATCCTACGCCCGCGGCCGGTGGGCCGATAAGCTGCGCCGCATGACAGACCAGGACTTCGTGATCGACCCCGGCGTCGACGTCGGGCACGTCCATCTCAAGGTGGCCGACATCGACCGCTCCCTCGCCTTCTACTGCGGCGTGCTCGGATTCGAGCTGACCGCGCGGATGGGCGACCAGGCGGCATTCATCTCGGCCGGCGGCTATCACCACCACATCGGCCTCAACACGTGGGAGTCGCGCGGCGGCACGCCGCCACCGCCCGGCCACACCGGGCTCTTCCACGCGGCGATCCGCTATCCGACCCGGCACGCGCTGGCGACCGCGCTCGTCCGGCTGCGCGATGCGGGCGTCCCGCTGAGCGGGGCCAGCGACCACGGCGTCAGCGAGGCCCTGTACCTCAACGATCCGGACGGCAACGGCCTCGAGCTGTACTGCGACCGCCCGCGCGACCAGTGGCCGACGGCCGGCGAGGACGGGTCGATCGCGATCTACACCGCGCCGCTCGACCTTCAGAGCCTGCTGGCCGAGGCGTGAACGACCGCCTGCTCGTGATCCGGCACGGCGAGACCGTGTGGAACGCCGAGCACCGGTTCACCACGCGGTCGGACGTGCCGCTCAGCGATATCGGCGTCCGGCAGGCGGAGTCGGCTGCCGCCAACCTGGCGGCCACCGCCATCGACCGCATCTACTCCTCGCCGCTGCAGCGCGCGCTGCGAACGGCGGAGACGATCGCCGCCGCGCAGGCGGCGCCGTGCCATGTCGAGGTCGACCCGCGGCTGACCGAGATCGACGCCGGGCCGTTCGACGGCAAGACGACGGAGGAGCTGCGGGCCGGTCCGCTGGCCGAGGAGTTCGCGGGCTGGCACACGGACGGCGACCCCACCTTCCCCGACGGGACTGAGACGTTCGACCACGCGCTCGAACGGGTGACCGCGTTCTTCGCCGACCACCACGACGAGCCGGGCACGACGCTGATCGCCACCCACGGCTCGCTCGCCCGGCTGATCGTCTCCAGCCACCTGCTCGCTGCACCGCCGCCGCAGCACCGGCGGCTCTGGCTGGACAACTGCCACCTGGCCGTCGTCGAGCGGCGCGACGGCGTCCCCAAGCTGGTCGGGTTCAACGTGCTGACCGTCAGCTGAGCGCCCAGGCCTCCATCGCCCCGATCGCGTCGGAGCTGGTCAGGTCGAGATGGATCGGCGTCACCGACACCCGCCCCTCGGCGATCGCCCGGAAGTCGGTGCCCGGCTCGTCGTGGTACGACGGGTCGTCGCCGTAGATGCGGTAGCGGCGCCGTCCCTCCTCGTCGGCCTCCAGCTCCAGCCGGTCGCGGTAGATCCGCTTGCCCAGCCGGGAGACGGCCGCGCCGTCCGGCTCGGCGGGGACGTTGACGTTGAGGATCGTCCCGTCCGGGATACCGTGCGCCACGACCTGCTCCACGAGCCGGGCGAGGAAGGCGCCGGACGCGGCGAAGTCGTAGAGGTCGTGGCGCCGGAAGTCCGATCCGGACGCCGTCGGCGCCCCCTGCGAGATGGCAATGCCCGGGATGCCGAGGAGGATCCCCTCGAACGCGGCGGCGACGGTGCCCGAGTAGGTGACGTCGTCGCCCAGGTTGTAGCCATAGTTGATGCCGGAGACGATCAGGTCGGGCCGCTCGCCGACCAGGCCCAGGTGCGCGAAGCGGACGCAGTCCACCGGCGTGCCGTCCGTGGCGTAGCCGGCAGTGCCGTCGCGCAGCTCGACCTCGGCGACGTTCAGCGAGCGGTGGATGGTGATGCCGCGCGCCGTACCGGACCGGTTCGAGTCCGGCGCGATCACCTGGACGTCGCCGAACCGCTCGAGCGCCTGCTTTGCCTGGAACAGGCCGCGCGACGTGATGCCGTCGTCGTTGGTCAGGAGGATGTTCACGGCCTGAACATCGTATGCTTGCCACCCGACCCGAGGAGACACTATGCCCACCGTCGTCGCCTACCACGACGTCAAGGACACCGACCGCTGGCTCGCCTCCCCGAAGCGCGAGGAGTTCTTCGGCCCGCTCGGGGTGACCAACATCCGCACCTTCGTCGATCCCCAGAACCCCAACCGCGTCGGGCTGGTGATGGACATCCCCGACATGAATGCCGTGATGGACGCGATGCAGACCGACGCGGCCGCCGAGGCGATGGCGCACGACGGCGTGGTGCCCGAGACGCTGGTGATCCTGGTCGAGGCGTAGCACGGGACAACCACTAGGCTTGTCGCGCAATGTACGCCCGCTCGGCCCGCTACTACGACGCGATCTACAGCTTCAAGGACTACGCAGCCGAGGCGGCCGCCGTGTCGTCGCGGATCCGCGAGCACAAGCCGGACGCCGCAACGCTGCTCGACGTCGCGTGCGGCACCGGCGCGCACCTGGTGCACTTCGCGCGGGAGTTCCGGGTCGAGGGCATCGACATCTCCGAGGACCAGCTCGCCGTCGCCCGGACGCGGCTGCCCGGCGTCGAGCTGCACCAGGGCGACATGACGACGTTCGAGCTGGGCAGGACGTTCGACGCCGTCACCTGCATGTTCAGCTCGATCGGGTACGTCAGGACGCTGGACGGGCTGGATGCCGCCGTCGGTCAGATGGCCGCCCATCTGGCGCCGGGCGGCGTGCTTGTCGTCGAGCCGTGGCTGCTGCCAGAGGGATTCGAGGACGGGCATCTGAGCACACTGTTCGTCGACGAGCCGGACATCGCCGTCGCCCGCATGTCGATCTCCCACAAGGAGGGGCGCCGCTCCTGGTTCGACATGGAGCACCTGGTCGGCTCCACGGACGGCGTCGAGCACTTCGTCGAGCACCACGAGCTCGGGCTGTTCACCGTCGAGGAGCAGGTCGCCGCGTTCGAGCGGGCCGGGCTGCGCGTCGAGCACGACCCGGAGGGCCCGATGGGCCGCGGCCTCTACGTCGGCGTCGCATCGTCGTAGCCGGCGGCGACGAACGTCAGCCCGTGCGGCGGTGCGGTCGTTCCCGCCTCCGACCGCGGCCGGCCCTGCAGTAGCGCGGCGAACCGGTCGGCGTCGCGCGCCTCGAGCATCGTGCCGACCAGAATCCGCACCATGTGGCGGAGCAGCGCATCCGCGGTGATTCGGAACTCCAGCCGGTCTCCGTCGCGCGTCCACTCCGCGACGGTCACCGTGCGATTGAAGAACACATGCTGCGTCTCGGACGGCGTGAACGCGGTGAAGTCGTGGCGGCCCACCGCCGCCGCGGCGCATGCCGAGAGCAGATCCATGTCGACGGCACGCGGCCGGTGCAGCTCGTAGCGGCGGCGGAACACGTCCGTGGCGGCTCTCGTCAGGATCCGGTAGACGTACGTGCGCGAGCGCGCCGAGCCGCGCGCATCGAAGCCCTCGGGCGCGCGCTCGACGTTCAGCACCGCGACGTCGACGGGCAGCCGCGCGTTCAGCTCGCCGGCGGTGGGAATCCGCTCCGCGTGAAACGACACGACGTTGGCCAGCGCGTGCACACCGCGGTCGGTGCGACCGGCGACGGTCAGATCGGCCCCGACGGCATCGCCCAAGACTCCCTCCACCGTCCGCAGCCCTGGCTGCCGCGCCCACCCGAAGAAGTCGGTGCCGTCATAGGCGACGGTGGCACGCGCGACTGCCATCACTCAATGATGGCGAACGAGGCGACGGCGCGCGCAAACAGGGGCCGCAGCTCGTCGAACTGCGACTCCGGGGCCGAGGCCGTGATGGCGTACCCCGTCGCGCCCTCGAGCAGGCACCAGACGCGCTGGCGGATCGTCCGCCCATCCAGCGTCCAGGCGTACGTGTGCCGCACCGCGGGGCGGCCGGCGACCGTCGTCTCCCGTTCGTCGACCAGGTCGACACCGTCCAGCCCGGCGCGGATCGCCGCGTCCTGCATGGCCGCGTAGCGGCCCAGCGTCACGCCGTCGGGCAGGTCGTCACGGGTGACGACCAGCGACGGCGAGCCGGAGCCTGCGTCGGGCCCGACGTAGGTGAGGACGGTGCGGTCGACCCAGCCGTCGGGCAGCTCGATCGAGGCGTCCACGACGGGCGGCGGCTAGTCGACCAGCTCGATGTACGCCATCGGGGCGGCGTCGCCCTGGCGCGGGCCGAGCTTGATGATCCGCGTGTAGCCGCCCGGCCGCTCCGTGTACCGCGGCGCCACCTCGTGGAACAGCGTGTGCACCGCGTCCTTGCTGCGCAGATAGGCGACCGCCTGCCGCTGTGCGGCGACGTTCACCGGGTCGGGACGGGCCAGCGTGATCAGCTTCTCGGCGATCGGCCGCAGCTCCTTGGCCTTGGCCTCCGTGGTGCGGATCCGGCCGTGCTGGAACAGCTGGCCGGCCATGGTCGAGAACATCGCCTTGCGATGCGCCGAGTCGCGGCCGAGCTTCCGTCCCTTACGGCGGTGCCTCACTCCGACCCCCGCAGCGAGAGGCCCTGCGCGGCCAGCGTCTCCTTGACCTCCTCGATCGACTTCTTGCCGAAGTTCGGGATCGCGGCCAGCTCGGCCTCGGTCTTGGAGATCAGGTCGCCGATCGTCTCGATGCCGACGCGCTTCAGGCAGTTGTAGGAGCGCACGCCCAGCTCCAGCTCCTCGATCAGGATGTTCTCCATCCCGTGAGCGCTGGGGGCGGCGACCTCGGTGGCCGCACCGTCGGGGCGCAGCGCCAGCTCGGAGGCGTCGATGTCGGTGAAGATCGAGAGGTACTTGATGAGGATCTCGGCGGCGTCCTTGACGGCGTCCTTGGGGGACATCGAACCGTCCGTCGTCACCTCGATCCGCAGCTTGTCGAAGTCGGTGCGCTGGCCGACGCGCGCGGTGTCGACGTCGTAGGAGACGCGGCGCACCGGCGAGAAGATCGAGTCGACCGGGATCACGCCGATCGTCGTCTCCGGGCCCTTGTTGCCCTCGGCGGCGACGTAGCCGCGACCGCGGGCGATGGTCAGCGTCATCTCGAACCGCGCGTTGTCGGTGAGATGGCAGATCTCGAGGTCCGGGTTGAGGATCTCGAGGTCGGCGGGCGCCTCGATGTCGGACGCCTTGACGACGCCCGGGCCGTCCTTCTGCACCTGCACCTCGACCTCGCCGGACTCGCCGTGCAGCCGGCAGATCAGGTTCTTGAGGTTGAGGATGATGTCCGTGACGTCCTCGCGCACGCCGGGCACGGAGGTGAACTCGTGGGCGACGCCCTCGATCTTCACGGAGGTCACAGCGGCGCCCTCGAGCGCCGACAGCAGCACGCGCCGAAGGCTGTTGCCGAACGTGTAGCCGAAGCCGCGGTCGAGCGGCTCGACGACGAACGTGCCGGTCTGCTCGCCGACGTCCTCGGACGTGATCTTGGGGATGAAATCAAGCATGGAGTGCGATCAGCCTTCCTGGGTTACTTCGAGTAGAGCTCGACGATGAGCTGCTCCTGCACGGGCGTGTCGATGTCGACACGGTCGGGCAGCCGCAGCACCTTGCCGGTGAGATTGTCGTGGTCCGCCTGCAGCCACGGGGACACCGAGGCGGTGAGGTCGGTCGCGTCGGTGACGACCGCCTTGGCCGTCGAGCCGTTCCGCAGGCTGACGACGTCGTCGGTGGCCACCTGGTACGAGGGGATGTTGACGCGCTTCCCGTTCACCTCGAAATGGCCGTGGCGAACGAGCTGGCGGGCCTGCGCACGGGAGGCGGCGAAGCCCAGCCGGTAGACGACGTTGTCCAGTCGCAGCTCGAGCATCCGCAGCAGGTTCTCGCCGGTGATGCCGGTGCGCTGGCTGGCCTTGTCGTAATACGTACGGAACTGCCGCTCGAGGATGCCGTAGTAGCGGCGCGCCTTCTGCTTCTCGCGCAGCTGCAGCAGGTACTCGGACTGCTTCGTGCGGCCGCGGCCGTGCTCACCCGGCGGGTAGGCGCGGCGCTCGATGGCGCACTTCTCCGTCAGGCAGCGCTCGCCCTTCAGGAACAGCTTCATGTTCTCGCGGCGGCACTGCTTGCAGCGGGGGGCGATCATCCGGGCCATCTAGACGCGCCTCCGCTTCCGCTGGCGTACGCCGTTGTGGGCCTGGGGTGTGACGTCCTTGACGCCCATCACCTCGAGGCCGGCCGCCTGCAGCGACCGGATCGCCGTCTCGCGCCCGGAGCCCGGTCCCTTGACGAACACCTCGACCTTCTGCAGGCCGTGCTCCATCCCCTCGCGGGCGGCGGCGTCGGCCGTCACCTGCGCGGCGAACGGCGTCGACTTGCGCGAGCCCTTGAAGCCAACGGCGCCGGCGCTCTTCCAGACGATGACGTTGCCGTCCTTGTCGGTGAGGGCGACCAGCGTGTTGTTGAACGAGGTCTTGATGTGAGCCTGGCCCACGGCGATGTTCTTGCGGGCCTTACGGCGGACGCGGCCACGTGTGCCGCCTCTACGAGGTGCGGGGGGCATTCAGTCCTTTCCTGCTTACTTTTTCCGCGACTTGCCCACGGTCTTCTTCGGGCCTTTGCGGGTGCGGGCGTTCGTCCGCGTGCGCTGGCCGCGAACCGGGAGGCCCCGGCGGTGCCGGATGCCGCGGTAGCAGCCGATCTCCATCAGCCGCTTGATGTTCTGCGAGCGCTCGCGGCGCAGATCGCCCTCGACCGTGAGCTCCTGGTCGACGTGGTTTCGCAGCCGCGTGACCTCCTCGTCGGTGAGGTCGCGCACCTTCGTGTTCGGATCGATGCTGAGCTCGCCCAGCACCTTCTGCGACGTCGACTTGCCGATGCCGAAGACGTAGGTGAGGCCGATCTCGACGCGCTTCTCGCGCGGGATGTTGACGCCTGCGATACGAGCCATCTAGTCGATCACCTATCCCTGCCGCTGCTTGTGTCTGGGGTTGGTGCAGATGACCAGCACGTTGCCGTGCCGGCGGATGATCCGGCACTTCTCACACATCGGCTTCACGCTGGGTCGAACCTTCACTGTGAGGACTCCTTGAGGGGACGGTGCACACCGGGGTTTCGCAGCCGTGCGCAAGCGAACACCCCCACGTGGGCAAACGGGAACTCTATCATCCCGCCGCCGCCTGGGCGGCCGGTTCGCGTCTCGTCAGCACGCGCGGCCCGTTGGCGGTGATCGCGACGGTGTGCTCGCAGTGCGAGGCGAGCGTGCCGTCGGCAGTGTAGATGGCCCAGCCGTCATCACCGCTGCGCACCTCCCAGGTGCCCGCGGTGATCATCGGCTCGATGGCGAAGACCATGCCGGGCGACAGCTTGGGGCCGCGGCCGGCCGGTCCGTAGTTGGGGATCTGCGGCTCCTCGTGCATCGAGCGGCCGACCCCGTGGCCGACCAGAGCGCGAACGACGCCGAAGCCGTGCGCCTCGACGACCTCCTGCACGGCGTGCGAGATGTCGCCCAGCCGGTTGCCCGGCCGGCACTGCTCGATCGCAGCTTCCAGCGACCGCTCGCCGACGTCGATCAGGTCGCGGCCGACCTGCGGCGCGTTGCCGACCGGCACGGTGATGGCCGAGTCGCCGACGTAGCCGTCCAGCGTGACGCCGACGTCGATCGAGAGCAGGTCGCCGTCCTGGAGCGCGTACGAACCGGGGATGCCGTGGACGACCATGTCGTTGGGCGATGCGCAGATCGATCCCGGGAACCCGCGGTAGCCCTTGAACGTGGGTACGCCGCCGGCGCCGCGGATGTGCTGCTCGGCGATCTCGTCGAGCGCCGCCAGCGTCACCCCGGGACGGGCCTCCGCGGCCAGCAGCTGCAGTGTCGAGGCGACCACCCGCCCCGACCGCGCCATCTTCTCGATCTCGGCCTCGGTCTTGCGGACGATCACGCCGCCGCCTCCCCCAGGCCCTCGATCACCTGGTCGATCTCGGCGTCCACCTGCTCGCGCGGCAGCGAGGCGTCGAGCCGCACGACCAGCCCGCGGCCGTCGTAGTAGTCGAGCACCGGCCCGGCCGCCTCCACCCACTGCTTCTGGTACCGGGCCCGCACGACGTCCTCGCTGTCGTCGTCGCGCTGGTACAGCTCGGAGCCGTCGATGTCGCAGACGCCCTCGGCCTTGGGCGGGTTGAAGCGGACGTGGTACACGTGCTGCGCCTCACGGCAGACCCGGCGGCCGCTGAGCCGCTCGATCAGCGTCTCCAGCGCCGCCTCGAAGACCGGCACGCAGTCGATGGTGCGGTCGATCGACACCAGCATCTCGTCCAGCGCCTGGGCCTGGGCCAGCGTCCGGGGGAAGCCGTCGAGCACGAAGCCGGCCTCGGTGTCGGGCTGCGACAGCCGGTCGCGGATCATCCCGATGATGATCGCGTCGGGCACCAGGTCGCCGCGGTTCATGATCTCCTCGGCCTGCCGCCCGAGCTCCGTCTCCTCGGCCACCTGGGCGCGCAGCATGTCGCCGGTCGAGATGTGGACGATGCCGCGCTCGGCACAGACCCGCGCGGCCTGGGTGCCCTTCCCCGCGCCGGGGGGACCCATGAAGATCAGGTCGAGCACGCGGTTACCTGAGGAAGCCCTTGTAGGCGCGCATCGACAGCTGCGACTCGATCTGGCGCATGGTGTCGATCGCGACGCCGACAACGATCAGCACCGAGGTGCCGCCCAGCGCGCGGGCGACCGTGGGGTCGAAGTTGGCGTACTTGATGAACAGCGTCGGCGCCATCGCGACGATCGCCAGGAACAGCGCGCCGGCCACGGTCAGCCGCACCAGCACCTTCTCCAGGTACATCGCCGTCGGCCTGCCCGGGCGGATGCCGGGGATGAACCCGCCGTACTTCTTGAGGTTGTCGGCCTGCTCGATCGAGTTGAAGACGACGGCCACGTAGAAGAACGTGAAGGCGAAGATGAGGACGCCCTCGCCGAGGATGAACGCCCAGGACTGGTAGCTGAAGAAGGCGGCGAAGTCGTGGGTCGGGCCCGACGGGATCAGCTGCGCGACCGTCACCGGGAACAGCATCACGGCGGACGCGAAGATCACGGGGATGACGCCCGCCATGTTGACGCGCAGCGGCAGGTAGGTCGAACCGCCGGACGTCATCCGCCGGCCCACCATCCGCTTGGCGTACTGGATGGGGATCCTGCGGATGCCCTCCTGGACGTACACGACCGCGAAGATCACGCCCAGCACGACCAGCGGCAGCGACAGCTTCTCGAATGACGAGCCGTTCCACCAGGCCGAGATGCCGGCAGGGGCGCTGGTCAGGATCGAGGCGAAGATCAGCAGCGACATGCCGTTGCCGATGCCGCGCTGGGTGATCAGCTCGCCGACCCACATCAGCAGCGTCGCGCCGGCGGTCAGGGTGACGATGATCAGCACGACGTTGCGGATCGAGACGTTGATCAGCGCGCCGTTGCCGCCGGGGCCGCCAAGGGCGCCGGAGCCCTTCGAGAACAGGTAGGTGTAGCCGGCTGCCTGGATCGCCGACAGCGCCACCGTCAGGTAGCGCGTGTACTGCGTGATCCGCCGCTGGCCGAGTTCGCCTTCCTTCTGCAGCTGCTGCAGGGTCGGGAACACCGGCGTCAATACCTGCAGGATGATCGACGCCGTGATGTAGGGCATGATGCCCAGCGCGAACACGGACAGCCGCTGCAGCCCGCCGCCCGAGAACAGCGTCAGCAGGCTGAGGACGCCGGCCTGATCGCCGAGCAGGTTGGACAGGGCGTCCGAGTTGACGCCCGGCGCCGGCAGGTACGACCCGAACCGGTACACCGCGAGCATGGCCGCGGTGAACAGCAGCTTCGTGCGGAGGTCGGGAACCCGCCAGGCGTTGAGGAAGTTCTGTAGCACTAGTCTTGGGTGGAAGCCTCGTCTCCGGCGGCGTCCTCGTCTGTATCGCCGGCCACCGGCTCCTCGGCCTCCGGCTCCTCGGCCTCGGCGGTCTCCGACTCAGCGGCCTCCGGCTCCTCGACGGCCTCCGGCTCCTCGGCGGCGGCCTTCGGCTTCCGCTTCGCGGCCGGCTTCGGCGCAGCCTCCAGCTCGGCGCCGCCGATCACGACGACCGTGCCGCCGGCACCCTCGATCACCTCGACCGCGCGCTTGGAGAACGCGTGGGCGTGCACCGTCAGCTTCGTCTTCAGCTCGCCCGTGCCCAGGATCTTGACCGGGTGCCTGAGGGTGCGAACGACGCCCGCGGCCTTCAGCAGCTCCGGCGTCACCTCGGTGCCGGCATCGAACGCGTCGAGGCTGCGCACGTTCACCGGCGTGGTGTGCGTGCGGAACGGCCCCATCGGCATCGACATCTTGTGGTTCGGCCCGGGCAGCTTGCCCAGCCGCATGTACAGCGGCATCTGACCGCCCTCGAAGCCCGCGCGCATGTTGTGGCTGCCCGAGCGGGCCTTCTGGCCCTTGTGCCCGCGGCCCGACGTCTTGCCGTTGCCGGAGCCGTGGCCCCGGCCGACGCGCTTGCGCTCGCGGTGGCTGCCCTCGGCCGGCTTCAGCGTGTGCAGCGTGAGTGGCGTCTCGTCGCTCATCTGCCCGTCACACCTCCTCGACCTTGACCAGGTTCGCGACCTTGCGGAGCATGCCCTGCAGCACCGGCGAGTCCGTGTGCTCCACGGTCTGGTTGATCCGGCGCAGGCCGAGCGCCCGCATCGTGCCCCGGTGCTCGGGGCGCGTGCGGATGGTGCCGCGCACCTGCGTGATGCGAAGCGTCGCCATCAGCCCTCGGCTCCGGCCGCGGCGGCTGCCTCCGCCTCGGCGACGGCAGCCTCCTCGGCGACAACCTCGGAGTGCGGCTTGATCACGTCGCGCACCTCCTTGCCGCGAAGCTTCGCCACCTCCTCCGGCCGCTTCAGGCTCTTCAGGCCGTCCACGGTCGCCATCAGCAGGTTGATCGGGTTGGCCGTGCCCAGCGACTTCGCCAGGATGTCGCGAACGCCGCCCAGCTCCAGCACGGCGCGCACGCCGGCGCCGGCGATCACGCCGGTGCCCTCGGATGCCGGCTTCAGCATCACGCGGCCGGCGCCGTAGTGCCCGATCACCTGGTGGGTGATCGTGGTCTTGTACTTCGGCACTTGGAACAGGTTCTTCTTCGCGTCCTCGACCGCCTTCGCGATCGCGGACGGCACCTCGTTGGCCTTGCCGTACCCGACGCCGACGCGATCGACCTCATCGCCGACCACCACCAGCGCCGTGAACGAGAAGCGCCGACCGCCCTTGACCACCTTGGCCACGCGGTTGATCTTGACCACGCGCTCCTGCAGCTCGCGGTTGTCTCGCTGGTCTCTCGCCATGGTCTTCCTAGAACTCCAATCCCGCTTCGCGAGCGGCGTCTGCCAGTGCTTTCACTCGTCCGTGATAGAGGTAGCCGCCGCGATCGAACACGACCGCCTGTACGCCCGCCTCCTTGGCCCGCTCGGCCAGCAGCTTGCCGACCAGGGCGGCCTGCTCCGCGCGCTTGGAGCCGGCCACGTCCTTGTCGAGGCTGGACGCCGCAACCAGCGTGTGGCCGCTCGCGTCGTCGATCACCTGCGCGTAGATGCGGGCGTTCGAACGGTACACGGCCAGCCGCGGCCGGTTGGCCGTGCCGGTGATCTTCGACCGCACGCGCCGGTGGCGGCGGAGACGGCCCTGTTCCTTGGTCTTGACTGCCATCGCCTTACGCTCGCTTTCCGACCTTGCGCTGGACGTACTCATCGGCGTAGCGGATGCCCTTGCCCTTGTACGGCTCGGGCGGCCGCCACTTGCGGATCTGCGCCGCGGTCTCGCCGACGCGCTGCTTGGAGATCCCGCGGACGACGATCTGCGTCGGCTGCGGCACCTCGAAGCTGATCCCATCGGGCGCCTTGACGTTGACCGGATGGCTGAAGCCGAGCTGCATCTCCAGATCCTGGCCCTTCAGCTGCGCGCGGTACCCGACGCCCTGGATCTCCAGGCGCTTCTCGAATCCCTCGGTGACGCCGGTGACCATGTTGGCGACCAGCGACCGGGTCAGCCCGTGCAGCGCACGATGCGGCCCGCGGTCGGTCGGCCGGGTGACGGTCACGGTGCCGTCGTCCTGGGACACGGTGATCTCCGGGCTGATGCGCTCCGACAGCTCGCCCTTCGGGCCCTTGACGGTCACGCTCCCGCGGCTGATCGACACCTCGACGCCCGAGGGGATGGGGATGGGTTTCTTACCGATGCGACTCATGGCTCACCAGACGTAGCACAGCACCTCGCCGCCGACGCCCTTCTCCAGCGCCTGGCGGCCGGTGACGACGCCGCTCGAGGTGGACAGGATCGCGATGCCCATGCCGCCCAGCACCTTGTGCGGACGGTCCTTGCGCGCGTAGACGCGCCGGCCGGGCTTGGAGATGCGCTTCACGCCGCTGATCACGCGCTCACGGCTGGCGCTGTACTTGAGCGTCACCGTCAGCGTGTCGAAGACGTCGCCCTTCGCGATCGAGTAGCCCTCGATGTACCCCTCCTCGTCGAGGATGCGCGCGATCTCCCGGCGCATGCCCGAGCTGGGCATCGAGACGTTCTCGTGCAGCGCCTGGTTGGCGTTGCGGATGCGGGTCAACATGTCAGCGATCGGATCAGTAATCATGCGTGCTCACCAACTGCTCTTGGTCATGCCCGGGATCACTCCCTGGTGGGCCAGCTCGCGCAGGCAGATCCGGCACACGCCGAACTTGCGGTAGTACGCGCGCGGGCGGCCGCAGCGCGAGCATCGGTGGTAGGCGCGGGTCTTGTACTTCGACGGCCGCGCCTGCTTCGACTTCATTGCCTCGGTTGCCATCTCGTCCTTCTCGTCAGCTTGCGAACGGCATGCCGAGCTCGCGTAGGAGCTCCCGTGCCTCGTCGTCGTCGGTGGCGGTGGTCGTGATCGTGATGTCGAGGCCCCGAACCTCGGACACGTCGTCGTAGTCGATCTCGGGGAAGATGATCTGCTCGCGGACGCCCATCGAGAAGTTGCCGCGGCCGTCGAACGAGCGCGGATTGATGCCGCGGAAGTCGCGGATCCGGGGCAGGGCGATGGTCAGCAGTCTGTCGAGGAACTCGTACATCCGGTCGCCGCGCAGCGTCACCTTGCAGCCGATGGGCATCCCGTCGCGGATCTTGAATCCGGCGATCGAGTTGCGCGCGCGGGTGATCACCGGCCGCTGGCCGGTGATGATCGCGAGCTGCTCGACGGCGTCGTCCAGCGCCTTGGCGTTGGTCTTGGCCTCGCCAACGCCCATGTTCAGCGTGATCTTGGTGATCCGCGGAACGGCCATGTTGCTGTGATGCTCGAAGCGCTCCTGCAGGCGCGGGCGGACCTCGTCGTGGTAGCGCTCCTTGAGCCGCGGGGTGGGGATCTCGGTCGCGCTCATCCGTCGACATCCTTGTCGCAGGCGCGGCAGACGCGCACCTTGTTGCCGTCCGCGTTGATGCGGAAGCCGACCCGCGACGGCTTGCCGCAGGCCGGGCAGATCAGCTGCACGTTGGAGATGTGCAGCGGGGCCTCCCGCTCGATCACGCCGCCCGGGATGACCTGCTGGCCGGACGCGCGCGGCGCCGGCCGCGGCTTGGTGTGCCGCTTGATCATGTTCAGCTTCTCGACCAGCACGCGGTTCTCCTCCGGGAGAACGCGCAGCACCTTGCCGGTCTTGCCGGCGTCCTTGCCTGCGATCACCTGGACGTTGTCGTCCTTCTTGATCTTGAACTTCGCTGCTGCCATCTAGAGAACCTCGGGTGCCAGTGAGACGATCTTCATGAAGTTGCGCTCGCGCAGCTCGCGTGCGACGGGACCGAAGATGCGGGTGCCGCGCGGGTTGCGCTGGTTGTCGATGATGACGGCCGCGTTCTCGTCGAACGCGATGTACGTGCCGTCCTCCCGGGGGTGCTGCTTCTTGGTGCGCACCACGACCGCGCGCACGACCTCGCCCTTCTTGACGCTGCCGTTGGGCGTGGCCTGCTTGACGGTGCCGACGATGATATCTCCGACCCCGGCATAGCGGCGCCGGCTCCCGCCCATGATGCGGATGCACAGCAGCTCGCGGGCTCCCGTGTTGTCAGCCACCCGCAGACGGGATTCGACCTGGATCACCGAGCCACCTCGACGATCTCGGCGACGCGCCAGTGCTTGCTCTTGGACAGGGGGCGGGTCTCGACCACGCGCACGATGTCGCCGACCTTGGCCTCGTTGGCCTCGTCGTGCGCGTGCAGCTTGATCGATCGGCGCATCATCTTGTGGTACTTGGGGTGAGGCTTCAAGATGTCGACCCGGACGACCACGGTCTTGTCCATGGCGTCCGAGACGACCACGCCGCGGCGTTCCTTGCGGCGCGTCCTGGTCTCGGTTTCGGTGGTGGTATCGCTCATGAGGTCTGTACCTTCCGGGCCTCAGCGGCCCGCTCGTGACTGATGGTGAGCAGGCGCGCGATCTCGCGCTTGACGCCGGCCAGCGCGGCGGTGTTCTCGAGCGCGCCGGTGGCGTGCTGGAAGCGCAGGTTGAACAGCTCCTGGCGCTTGTCGTCGAGGGCGCGGGCCAGCTCGGCGTCGGTCGTCAGCTGGTCGCGAAGATCATTGGCCTTCAAAGGGATCCTCCTCGCGCTTCACGAACTTCGCCTTGACCGGCAGCTTCATCGCGGCCAGGCGGATCGCCTCCCGCGCCAGCGGCTCGGGGACGCCCGACAGCTCGAACATGACGCGGCCGGGCCTGACCACGGCAACCCAGAACTCGGGCGAGCCCTTGCCGGAGCCCATCCGGGTCTCGGCCGGCTTCTTGGTCACCGACTTGTCCGGGAAGATCGTGATCCAGACCTTGCCGCCGCGCTTGATCTTGCGGGTCATCGCGATCCGGGCGGCCTCGATCTGACGGTTGGTCACCCACCCCTCCTCGAGCGCCTTCAGCCCGTACTCGCCGAACTGCACGCGCGTGCCTGCCCGGGAGAGCCCTCTGCGGCGGCCGCGGTGCACCTTGCGGTACTTGGTTCGCTTGGGGAGCAGCACTAGCTGTCACTCCCCTCGCTCGGCTCGGCCGGAGCGTCCGGCGCGTCCTTGGGGGCCGGAGCCTCGGGCGCGGGCGCAGCGGCCTCGGGAGCCGGAGCTGCCTCGGAGGCCGGAGCCTCCGGTGCAGCGGTCTCGGGGGCAGCCGTCTCGGGGGCAGCCGTCTCGGGAGCTGCGGCCGTCTCCGGCTTCGCCTTCCCGGGAGCGGCCGTCTCCGGCTTGGCCTTCTCGGGCGTCGC
Source organism: uncultured Actinomycetes bacterium (assembly GCA_963720885.1). Classification (GTDB taxonomy): domain Bacteria; phylum Actinomycetota; class Thermoleophilia; order Gaiellales; family JAICJC01; genus DATLLN01. The sequence goes on from CAVRGW010000006.1 coordinate 128,205, forward strand.
CCCCTCGGTGGGCTTCGGAGCGTCGGTCTGCGGCCGCGACCGCGACCGCCGTCCCGAGCCGCCCGGCTGCGCGCCGTCGCCGCCGCGAGGACGACGCGGTCGCCCGCCGCCGCCGCCACCGCCACCGCCGCGCCGCGACGGTCGGGTGGGGCCGAGCTCCTCCGTTGCACCGGGGCGTCCGCCGCGGCGGCGCCGCGCATCGACGTCGCCCAGACGCGTCTGCTGGGCGTCGCGCTCGAAGCCCTCGGGCATGATCTCGCCCTTGTTGATCCAGACCTTGACGCCGATCCGGCCGAAGGTCGTCTTTGCCTCGGCGAAGCCGTAGTCGATGTCGGCCCGCAGCGTGTGCAGGGGGACGCGCCCCTCGGAGTACTGCTCGGAACGCGACATCTCGGAGCCACCCAGGCGGCCACCGCAGCGGATCTTCACGCCCATGGCGCCGGAGCGCATCGAGGACGAAAGCGACCTCTTCATCGCGCGCCGGAACGACACGCGGTTCTGCAGCTGCTCGGCGATCGACTGGGCGACCAGCTTGGCGTCGAGCTCGGGCCGCTTGATCTCGGTGATGTTGACCTGCACCGACTTGCCGGTCATGCCGTGCAGCTCCTTGCGGAGCGCGTCGACCTCCGAACCCGACTTGCCGATCACGATGCCCGGGCGGGCGGTGTAGATGTCGACCGTGATCCGCTGCTTGTCCTTGCGGATGTGGATGTCGGACAGGCCGGCATGCGACAGCTTGCCGTAGATGTGCTCGCGGATCTTGGTGTCCTCGGCGAGATACTCCGGGAAGTCCTTGTCACTGGTGAACCAGTTCGACTTCCAGGTGTGGATGATGCCGACGCGAAGCCCGCCGGGATGGACTTTGTGGCCCATTAGCTCTTGGCCTCCTCGTCGTCGTTCGGGGTCTCGTCGTCGGCCTCGGCGGGAGCATCGTCCTCCGCCGCCGGCTCGTCGGGCTCCGGCTGATCCGCGACTTCCGGCTCAGGCTCGGGCTCGGGCTCGGGCTCGGCGGCAGCCTCCGGCTCGGCGTCCGCCTCGGGCTCGACGGCCGGCTCCTCGGCTGGAGCCTCCTCCGCTGCCTCGACGGGCGCGGCGGCCTCGGCCTTCGGCTTGCGTGTGCGCTTCGGCTTGGCGGCCGGCGTCTCCTCGACCGCCTCCTCGGCGACGGCCTCCTCGACCGGGGCGTCCTCGCGCTGCGGGCGCGGGGCGCGCACGGGGCGCGGCTTGATCTCGCCGGGCAGCGCCGGGCTGACCGTGATGGTGATGTGGCAGGTGCGCTTGCGGATCCGGTTGACGCGGCCGCGGGCGCGGGCGCGCCAGCGCTTGAGCGTCGGGCCCTCGTCGGCGTATGCGGCGACAACGACCAGGTCGTCGGCATCGTGGCCGAAGTTGTTCTCGGCGTTGGAGACGGCCGACTTCAGCACCTTGCCGGCGTCGCGGGCGACGGCCCGGGTCTGGAACTTGAGCACGGCCTCGGCATCCGTGGCCGGAAGACCGCGGATGTGCTCGAGCACCAGCCGCGCCTTGCGCGCGGACGAGCGCACGTACCGGGCCTGCGCCCGGATCAGCTCCCGCTCTTCCGTGGTGTTCACCGCCATCCGGTCAGCGACCCTTCAGCTTGCTCGTGCGGTCGTTGCCGTGACCGCGGTAGGTGCGGGTGGGAGCGAACTCGCCCAGCTTGTGGCCGACCATGGCCTCCGACACGAAGACGGGCACGTGCTTGCGGCCGTCGTGCACGGCGATCGTGTGCCCCACGAACTCGGGGAAGATCGTCGAGCTGCGCGACCATGTCCGCAGCATGCGCTTCTGCTTGGTCTCGTTCATCTCCTCGACGCGCTTCATCAGCTTGGGGTCGACGTAAGGCCCCTTCTTGCTCGACCGGCTCACCTGTTGCCCTTCCCTCTCTTGCGCGACCGCACGATGTCGTTGGTCGACGCCTTCTTCTTGTTGCGGGTGCGGAAGCCGAGCGTCGGCTTGCCCCAGGGGGTCACGGGGTGCGAGCCCTTGTTCTTGCCCTCGCCGCCGCCGTGCGGATGGTCGACCGGGTTCATGACCGTGCCGCGGACGGTCGGGCGCTTGCCCTTCCACCGCGACCGGCCGGCCTTGCCGCCCGACTCGATCTCGTGCGTGACGTTGCCCAGCTGCCCGATCGTCGCCCGGCACGTGGCCTGGACGCGGCGCATCTCGCCGGACGGCAGCCGCAGCAGCGCCATGCCGCCCTCCTTCGCGACCAGCTGCGCCGAGCCGCCGGCCGAGCGCACCATCTTGCCGCCCTGACCGGGGCGAAGCTCCACGTTGTGCACCGTGGTGCCCGTCGGGATCGACGACAGCGGCAGCGCGTTGCCCGGCCGGATGTCGACGTTCGTCCCCGACTCGACCGTCGCGCCGACCGTCAGCCGCAGCGGCGCCAGGATGTAGCGCTTCTCGCCGTCGGCGTAGTGCAGCAGGGCGATCCGCGACGACCGGTTGGGGTCGTACTCGATCGAGTGCACCTTGGCGGGCACGCCGTCCTTGGTGCGCTTGAAGTCGATCATCCGGTAGCGGCGCTTGTGGCCACCGCCCTGGTGCCGGGTCGTGATCCGGCCGTTGTTGTTGCGGCCGCCCTTCTTCGACACCGGCGCCAGCAGCGACTTCTCCGGCTCCGACTTGGTGACCTCGCCGAAGTCGGACACCGACATGAACCGGCGGCCGGGCGAGGTCGGCTTGAACTTCCGTACGGCCATTGCCCTACACCCCCGGTCCGAAAGCGTCGATGGTCTGTCCGGCGGCGATCGTGACGACCGCCTTCTTCCAGCCGGGGCGCGAGCCGACGTGCATACCGCGGCGCTTCGGCTTGGCCGGCATCTTGATCACGTTGACGTCCAGCACGTCGACCGAGAAGAGCTTCTCGACGGCCTGCCGGATCTGCGTCTTGTGAGCGTCCTGATGGACGCGGAACGTGTACTTGCCGCGCTCCGCGATCATGCCGTAGCTCTTCTCGGACACGACCGGGGCGAGCAGCACCGAGCGGGGATCGCCGTTCACTCCGCGTCACCTCCCTCGAGCAGCGCCAGCGCCGCCTTGGAGACGATCAGCGAGCGCGCCCAGACCAGATCGGCCACCTCGAGCTCGCCGGTCTCGACGACGTGCGTGCGCTCCAGGTTGCGGAACGAGCGGACGAGCGCGTCCTCGCCGCGCTGGACGACGACCACCAGCGGGCGCTCGGTGCGCCAGCCGGCCAGCAGTTCGACCGCGCGCGCCGTCTTCGGCTCGTCGATCTTGGCGGCGTCGACCGTCGCCATGCTGCCGCCGGCCGCGTGGGCCGAGAGCGCGATCCGCAGGGCCTTGACGCGCGCCTTGCGGTTGATCTTGCCCGTGTAGCTGCGCGGATGCGGGCCGAACACGACGCCGCCGCCGGTCCACTGCGGGGCGCGGGTCGTGCCCTGGCGGGCGCGGCCGGTGCCCTTCTGGCGCCACGGCTTGGCGCGGCCCCCGGCCACCAGGCCGCGGGTCTTGGTCGAGGCCGTGCCGCGGCGGCGGGCGGCCAGTTCGGCCGTCACCACCTGATGCACGAGGGCGTCGTTACGCTCCAGGCCGAAGATCTCGGCGTCCAGCTTGGCGGCCGCTCCGCCCGACAGTGACTTGGCAGACAGCGCGGCCATCAGCCGTCGCTCCTGATCTCGACCACGCCGCCGACCGAACCGGGAACTGCCCCGGCGATCAGCAGCAGGTTGCGCTCGACGTCGACCTCGGCCACCCGCAGGCCGCGCTGGGTGACGCGCTCGTCTCCCATGTGGCCCGACATCCGCATGCCCTTGAAGACACGAGATGGCGTCGCCGACGCGCCGATCGACCCCGGCTTGCGCACGTTGTGCGAGCCGTGGCTGACCGGGCCGCGGCTGAAGTTGTGCCGCTTGATCGTGCCGGCGAAGCCCTTGCCCTTCGACCGTCCGCTGACCTTGATCCGCTCGCCCGGCTCGAACGACTCGACCGTGACGCTGTCGCCGACGGCCAGGCCCTCGGCGTCGCGGATCTCGACCAGATGCCGGTGCGGGCCCTGGCCGGCCTTCTTCAGGTGCCCGGCCTCGGGCCTCGAGATGCGCTTCTCCTTGACGGCGCCGAAGGCGAGCTGAACCGCCGTGTAGCCGTCCGTCTCGGGAGTCTTCACCTGGACGACCGGACAGGGGCCGGCCTCCACCACCGTGACCGGCGTGACCTTGCCCGACTCCTGGTCGAAGATCTGGGTCATGCCCAGCTTGGTTCCGATGATGCCCTTGGCTGCCATCTCTAGAGCTTGATCTCGATGTCGACGCCGGCCGGCAGGTCGAGCCGCATCAGCGAGTCGACCGTCTTCGGCGTCGGCTGGTGGATGTCGATCAACCGCTTGTGCGTGCGGATCTCGAAGTGCTCGCGCGAATCCTTGTCCTTGAAGGGGCCGCGGATCACGCAGTAGACGTTCTTCTCGGTCGGGAGAGGCACAGGCCCCGAGACCGTGGCCCCGGAGCGCTGCGCCGTCTCGACGATCGACCGAGCCGACAGGTCGACCTGCGTGTGGTCGTACCCCTTCAGCCGGATGCGGATTTTTTGCTGAGCCATTCGAATTCGATCGCTTACTTGATGATCTTCGTGACTGCGCCTGCGCCGACCGTGCGACCGCCCTCGCGGATCGCGAAGCGGAGGCCCTGATCCATGGCGATTGGCTGGATCAGCTCGACCTTCATCTCGGCGTTGTCGCCCGGCATGACCATCTCCACGCCCTCGTTCAGCTCCACGACGCCGGTGACGTCCGTGGTGCGGAAGTAGAACTGCGGGCGATAGCCCTTGAAGAACGGCGTGTGACGGCCGCCCTCGTCCTTCGAGAGCACGTAGACCTGCGCCTCGAAGTTCGTGTGCGGGGTGATCGAGCCGGGCTTGGACAGCACCTGGCCGCGCTGGATGTCCTCGCGCTTGACGCCGCGCAGCAGGCAGCCGACGTTGTCCCCTGCCTGGCCCTCGTCGAGCAGCTTGCGGAACATCTCGACGCCCGTGACGACGGTCTTCTCGGTCTCCTTGGCGATGCCGACCACCTCGACCTCGTCGCCGGTGTGGATGACGCCCTGCTCGATGCGGCCGGTGGCGACGGTGCCGCGACCGGTGATCGTGAAGACGTCCTCGACCGGCATCAGGAACGGCTTGTCGATGTCGCGCTCCGGCTCCGGGACGTACTCGTCCACGGCGGCCATCAGCTCGAGGATCTTCGGCGTCCACTCGGTGTCGCCCTCCAGCGCCTTCAGCGCGGAGCCGCGGATCACCGGGATGTCGTCGCCGGGGAACTCGTACTTGGACAGCAGCTCGCGGACCTCGAGCTCGACCAGCTCGAGCAGCTCCTCGTCGTCCACCATGTCGGCCTTGTTCAGGAACACGACGATGTAGGGGACGCCGACCTGGCGGGCGAGCAGGATGTGCTCGCGGGTCTGCGGCATCGGGCCGTCAGCGGCCGACACGACGAGGATCGCGCCGTCCATCTGCGCAGCGCCCGTGATCATGTTCTTCACGTAGTCGGCGTGGCCTGGGCAGTCGACGTGCGCGTAATGGCGGTTGGCCGTCTCGTACTCGACGTGCGCCGAGTTGATGGTGATGCCGCGCTCCTTCTCCTCCGGCGCCTTGTCGATCTCGTCGAAGTTGGTGGCGTTCGTGCCGGTGCCGGCCTCGGACAGCACCTTCGTGATGGCGGCGGTCAACGTCGTCTTGCCATGGTCGATGTGACCGATGGTGCCGATGTTGAGGTGCGGCTTGTTCCGCTCAAACTTTGCCTTGGCCATGTTCTTCCTCGTCTCCTTTGTCTGGCCGAAAACTCGTGGTTAGGTCGTGCTCTCGATGAGCTTTTCTGCGATGGACTGCGGCACCTCCGCGTAGTGGAGGAACTGCATGGTGTAGGTGGCGCGCCCCTGGCTCATGGTGCGCAGGTCGGTCGCGTAGCCGAACATCTCGGCCAGCGGCACCCGCGCCCGGATCACCTGGGCGTTGCCGCGGGGCTCCATGCCCTCGATCTGACCGCGCCGTGAGTTGATGTTGCCGATGACGTCGCCCATGTAGTCCTCGGGGGTGACGACCTCGACCGCCATCACGGGCTCGAGCAGGGCCGGCTGCGCCTTCCGCGCGCCGTCCTTGAACGCCATCGATCCGGCGACCTTGAACGCCATCTCCGACGAGTCGACGTCGTGGTACGAGCCGTCGACCAGCGTGATCTTGACGTCGACCACCGGGAAGCCCGCCAGCACGCCCGCCTCGGTCGCCTCGCGGATGCCGGCATCCACGGACGGGATGTACTCGCGCGGGATCTTGCCGCCGACGATCTTGTTCTCGAACTCGTACCCGGCGCCCTGCTCGTTCGGCTCCAGGTTGATCACCACGTCGCCGAACTGGCCGCGGCCGCCGGACTGGCGGACGAACCGGCCGCGCACGTTCTCCACCTTGCGGCGGATCGTCTCGCGGTAGGCCACCTGCGGGCGGCCGATGTTCGCGTCCACCTTGAACTCGCGCATCAGGCGGTCGACGATGATCTCCAGGTGCAGCTCGCCCATGCCGGCGATGATCGTCTGGCCGGTCTCCTCGTTGGTGCGGACGCGGAAGGTCGGGTCCTCCTCGGCCAGCCGCTGCAGCGCCTGGGTCAGCTTGTCCTGGTCGGCCTTGGTCTTCGGCTCGACGGCGACGTCGATCACCGGGTCGGGGAAGTCGATCGACTCGAGCAGCACCGGCGACGCCTCGTCGCACAGCGTGTCGCCCGTGGTCGTCTGCTTGAGCCCGACGGCGGCGGCGATCGCGCCCGCGCCGATCTGGTCGACGTCCTCGCGGTGGTTGGCGTGCATCTCGAGGATGCCGCCCGACCCGCTCCTTGCGGCCGGTCGACGTGTTGTAGACGTATGACCCCGAGTTGAGCTTGCCGGAGTACACGCGGAAGTAGGTCAGCTTGCCGACGAAGGGGTCGGTCATCACCTTGAACGCCAGTGCCGCGAACGGCTGGTCGAGCGCAGCGGCGCGCTCCACCTCCTCGCCCGTCTTGGGGTCGGTGCCGATCACCGGCGGCACGTCGATCGGTGCCGGCAGGTAGTCGATGACGGCGTCCAGCAGCGACTGCACGCCCTTGTTCTTGAATGCCGAGCCCAGCAGCACCGGGGTGATCGAGATGTCCAGCGTGGCCGCGCGGATTGCGGCGCGCAGGGTGGACTCCTCGATCGGCTCGTCCTCCAGGAACGCGACCATGATGTCCTCGTCGTGGTCGGCGACAGCCTCGATCAGGTCGTGGTGGTACTTCTGCGCCTGCTCCTTGAGCTCATCGGGGATCTCGCCCTCGTCCCAGCTGCTGCCCAGCGGGTCGACGTAGCGGATCGCCTTCATGGTCAGCAGGTCGACGTGGCCCTCGTACTTGTCCTCCGCGCCGATCGGGATCTGCAGCGGCACCGGGCGGGCGCCCAGGCGGTCGATCATCGTCTCGATGGCGTTGTAGAAGTCCGCGCCGGTGCGGTCCATCTTGTTGATGAACGCGATGCGCGGCACCTGGTACTTGTCCGCCTGCCGCCAGACCGTCTCGGACTGCGGCTGGACGCCGGCCACCGAGTCGAACAGCGCGACGGCGCCGTCCAGCACGCGCAGCGAGCGCTCCACCTCGACGGTGAAGTCCACGTGCCCGGGCGTGTCGATTATGTTGATGCGGCAGTCGCGCCAGAAGCAGGTGGTCGCCGCGGACGTGATCGTGATCCCGCGCTCCTGCTCCTGGACCATCCAGTCCATCGTCGCGGCACCCTCGTGCACCTCGCCCATCTTGTGGGTGCGGCCGGTGTAGTAGAGGATCCGCTCGGTCGTGGTGGTCTTGCCGGCGTCGATGTGAGCCATGATGCCGATGTTCCGGACCTTGTCCAGCTCGTCCATCTTGGGCACGCGGCTGCCCGTCTGTGTCTGCGTCACCGCCATGCCATCACCACCGGTAGTGGGCGAAGGCCTTGTTGGCCTGCGCCATCCGGTAGATGTCGTCCTTCTTCTTGTAGGCGCCGCCCTGCTGGTTCGTGGCGTCGAGAATCTCCGCCGCCAGCTTCTCGTGCATCTCCTTCTCGCGCCGCTGGCGGGCGAACGTCACCAGCCAGCGCACGGCCAGCGTGCGGGCACGGCGCTGCGGCACCTCGACGGGCACCTGGTAGTTGGCGCCGCCGACGCGGCGGGATCGCACCTCGAGCACGGGCGTGACCGACTTGACGGCACGCTCCAGCACCTCCACCGGGCTCTGGCCGGTCTTCTGACCGACGTCCTCGAGCGCCTGGTAGACGATGGTCTCGGCGTTCGACTTCTTGCCGTCCAGCATCACGCGGTTGATCACCTGGGTGACCAGCGTGGAGTCGTAGACGGGGTCGCGCAGCAGCGGGCGCGGCGAGATCTCTGCACGGCGGGGCATCAGCTACCCGCCTTCTTCGCGCCGTACTTGCTGCGACCCTGCCGGCGGTCGTTGACGCCGGACGTGTCCAGCGCGGCGCGGATGATCTTGTAGCGCACGCCCGGGAGGTCCTTGACGCGGCCGCCGCGGATCAACACGACGGAATGCTCCTGCAGGTTATGCCCGACGCCCGGGATGTAGGCCGTGACCTCCTCACCGTTGGTCAGGCGCACGCGGGCGACCTTGCGAAGCGCCGAGTTCGGCTTCTTCGGGGTCACCGTGTACACGCGCGTGCAGACGCCGCGCTTCTGCGGGGCGCCGCGGAGGTGCGGGGTCTTGGTCTTCTGCCGCGCCTGGACGCGCGGCTTCCGGACAAGCTGGTTGATCGTGGGCATGCTGAGGGGGGACGTCGCTTTCTGATCGCGGGCAAACGAACGCAGCCCGAAACCGGGCCGCGACGGAGAACTCTAGCACAGCCGTTCCGGCTCCCCCGCGGTCCTCGAATGTTCCGGAAATCAGCTCCTGCGCTCGAAGATGACCCGTTTGTCGGCGACCGTGTTCGGCCCGTCGGCGTACATCTGGCGCAGCTCCGGATCGGCCCTCAGCGCGCCCAGCATGGGCGAGTCCTCCGCCACGATCACGTAGCGCACGTCGTATCCGCGCATGATCTCGTCGCGCACGGCCTCGGACGTGGCCGGGTCGAGGAACCGGTTGACGTCGGCCCGCCGCCGGGGCGGGTCGATCTTGGGCTCGGCCCGCATGTGGCCCTCGTTGACAGCGACGACGTAGACGCTGGCCCGCCCGGACATCGTGTAGGCGGGGCGGAGGTCGGCCAGCACCACCGGGAACGGCGCGCCGTCGTGGGCTCGCAGGTAGTCGATCACGCCCTCGCTGACGCCCTTGTGGCCCGACGGCGCCGTGCGCGAGTAGTCGTGGGCGACCGCCGGCACGCTGAGCAGCGCCGCGGTCACGAGCAGCGTCGGCAGCACCCCTGCGGCCACCGCCGGCGCAGGGCCGGCGCGGCGCCGGGTGGCGATCTGCCAGATCGCGATGCCCAGGCCGGCGACGGCGGTCGCGCTGGTCAGCTCGGTCGCCCAGCGCGACCACAGCAGATGGACGTCCTGGCGCATCAGGTACGACAGGGCGACGGCCCCGATCAGCGGCCAGACGATGCGCCGACCGGCGAACCGGGTGACGATCAGCGCAACCACGAGCGCTGCGACGTACGGCCAGGGGATGGCGATCCAGAAGCGCCGGGCCTGCGCCAGGTTGACGATCGGCACCAGCACCGCCAGCGCGCCGGGCAGCGCCACGAGCACGAACGGCCCCAGCATCGTCGCGGCGGCCAGCGCGTAGCGGCGTCCCCACGCGACCAGCAGCACGACCATCGCCAGCATCGCGATCAGGAACGGGCCGCGGTGCTGCAGGATCGAGCCGCCGGACAGCATCGCGTTGTGGTGAAACAGGGTGCCGACACCCGAGCGGTAGGTCGGCTCGAACGCACCGGCCGGCGGGGCGCCGTGCAGCGCCTCCCACCAGATCCAGAGCAGGATCACCGCGCCGGCCGCGTAGCTCACCACCAGCGTGCGGAACCCGCTCCAGGCGAGCAGCGCGATGCCCGTCGTGATTGCCAGCAGCGGGAACACGTAGGTCGGGTGGACGAACGCGACGACGCAGACGGCGCCCACCGACAGGGCCTGCACGCTGCGGTCGGACGGCGAGCGCCGCAGCTCGTGGGCCGCCAGCACGCCGATCGGCAGCAGGACGACGAACGTGAAGGTCGGCGGCTGCTCCGTCCACTGGAGTGAGAGCGGCCAGGAGCCCGGCACCAGCGCGTCCCAGCAGGCGAACAGCGCCGCGGCGGCACCCACCGACGGCCCCGCCACCGCCTTGCCCGCGCCGTACACGGCCAGCGGCACCAGGCACACGAACACGGGTACCAGGCTGACGTACGTGACCGACGGGTCGCCGCCGCCCAGCTTGACGGCGCCGGCCTGCACGGCGTGCAGCAGCGGGAACGCGTAGCCCGCGTGCGGCGGCCCGTCCAGGTAGGTCGACACCCCGGACAGCGACAGCCCGTCCAGCTCGATCAGCTTGCGCACGCGGCCGGCGTGGAACAGGGCGTCGCCCGCGCCGATGCCAGCCTGGTAGTACCAGCCGACCGCACCGGCGGCCAGCGCGGCCAGCGTCAGGCCCGCCGCCTCTACGCGGTCGACGGCCGCGAAGTCGAACGGCTCGCAGGCCGCCAGGCCGACGGCGGCGAGCAGCAGCACCGCGGCCAGCACCACCGCGAACGGGAGGCCGAGCAGGAAGCCGAGGGCCAGCGGCGGCGCCCAGACGATCAGGCCCGCGACCGGCAGCACGGCGACGGCCTCGGCCGGGCCCAGCCGCCGGTCGAGCCCGGCGACCCGCACCAGCGCCCAGCCGGGCACGCCCATCGAGACAACGGCCCCCAGCCCGACCGCGATCTCCATCGGCACGATCGCGGCGAGCCCGCGCGACGCGAGCGCGGCCAGCGCGATGCCCAGCAGGTACGGGCCGATGCGCCTGCGCAGCCGTGCCGCGTCGATCCGCGCAGGCACCGAGACCGGGACCGCGCGGGAGGATGGGGTGCTGTCCAGGGCGATCCCGCAATTGCATCACGGACCGTGGCTGGACTGCGCCGCTCTACGTCCCCTTGGCGGAGAAGTGCTGGTAATCCCGGGCGCCGGCCCAGTCCCCGCCCCACCCCCAGCCAACGGCTGCGAACGCACGGACGACGTTGCCGCCGTCGTGCACCAGGCCCTTGACGTGCAGCGAACGGTCGGCGAAGCGGCGCCCGCGGGGCGGCGAGACGTGATCCCCGTCGACGTACGGGTTCTCGAGCGGGTTCAGGTCGATCGCCCGCCCGTATGCGTGCTGCGACCAGCGCGTCGTCCCGGACACGAACCGGCAGTTGAACGCCGACGTGTTGTCGGCGGCCATCGATCGGTGGTCGTCCGCGCCGTAGGCCGAGACCGGGCGCATCCGGCGGATCGGATAGTGCAGCGCGAACAGGCGCCGCAACGCCCGCGAGACGGCGGACACGGCGTCCCGGTTGACGATCAGCCGCCCGCGGTACGGATGCCCGTCGAAGCCCCACGCGCTGGCGCTGACCAGCCGCAGGCCGTCCGGCGAGACCGGGCAGCCGGGGTGCCATGACCGGCCCAGCGACACGGCCGTCACGTGCTGGACGCCGACCGCGAACCGTGGCGCGGACGGCGCCGATCCGCCGCCGCCGCCCGGCACGCCGACCGACGGGCCGCACGAGGCGGCGAGCAGCGCGACGATCACGGGGAGGCGAGGAACTGTCATCTCTCGTGCAATACGCTTCGCCTCATGGTATGCAGCTCCTGTGGCGCCGAGAACCGCGCAGGCCGGCGGTTCTGCGGCAGCTGCGGCACACCGCTCGAGTCGCGGTGCCCGGCGTGCGGTACCGCCAACGACCCGGAGGACCGGTACTGCGGCGCCTGCGGGTCGCCGATGGACGGTCCGCCCGCACCGCGGATCGAGCCGGCGGCGGAGCGGCGGATGGTATCCGTGCTGTTCACCGACCTGGTCGGATTCACCACGCACGCCGAGGACCGTGACCCGGAGGACGTCCGCGAGCTGCTGTCACGGTACTTCGAGACCGCGCGCGCGATTGTCGACCGGCACGGCGGCACCATCGAGAAGTTCATCGGCGACGCCGTGGTCGCCGTCTGGGGCTCGCCGGCGGCGCACGAGGACGACGCCGAGCGCTCGGTGCGGGCGGCGCTCGAGCTGGTCGCCGCGGTTCGCGACCTGGGCGCCGAGGCGGGGCTCGAGCTCGCGGCCCGGGCCGGCATCGCCACCGGCGAGACCGCGGTCACGATCGGCGCCGTCGGCCAGGGGATGGTCGCCGGCGACATCGTCAACACCGCCGCCCGCATCCAGGGCGCCGCCCGGCCGGGCACCGTGTTTCTGGACGAGGCAACGCGCCGCGCATCCGAGGCCGCGATCGCGTCCGACGCGATGGGCGCGTTCGAGCTCAAGGGCAAGGCCGAGGCGCTGCGTCTGTGGGCGGCCTCGCGCGTCGTCGCCAACCGGGGCGGTGAGGGCCGTGCCGCCGGCCTCGACCCGCCGTTCACCGGCCGCGACGACGACCTGCGCCTGTGCAAGCAGCTGTTCCACGCCACCGCCGAGCACGGCCGGTCGCACCTGCTGACCGTCACCGGCCCCGCGGGCATCGGCAAGTCGCGGCTGGCCTGGGAGTTCGAGACGTACGTCGACGGGCTGGCCGCGGATGTGCTGTGGCACCGCGGCCGCTGCCTCAGCTACGGCGACGGCGTGGCGTTCTGGGCGCTGGCGGAGATGGTGCGGATGCGCGCCCGGATCACCGAGGACGACTCCCCGCCCGAGGCGCTGCGCCGGCTCGACGCCATGCTCGCCGAGCACGTGGCGGACGCCGAGGATCGCGCCTGGATCACGCCCGCGCTCCACCAGCTGCTGGGGCTGGAGGCGACCGCGGACGGCGACCGCGCCCGGTTGTTCGCCGCCTGGCGGCTGCTGTTCGAGCGGCTCGCGGCGACGTCGCCGGCCGTGCTGGTGTTCGAGGACCTGCAGTGGGCCGACCAGGCGCTGCTCGACTTCCTCGAGTACCTGATGGAGTGGTCGCGCGACCACCGGCTGTTCGTGATCGCGCTGGCCCGCCCCGAGCTCGCCGACGCACGGCCCGCCTGGGGATCCGGCCTGCGCACGCACACGTCGATGGCGCTGAAACCGCTGGGCGAGGAGGACATGCGAACGGTCGTCGAGGGCATGGCGCCGGGGATCCCCGCCGACGCGGTCAGCCGGATCGTTCTGCAGTCGGAGGGGATCCCGTTGTATGCCGTCGAGACGGTGCGAATGCTGCTCGACCGCGGCCTGCTCGAACACCACGACGGCGTCGTCCGCCCCACCGGCGACATCGGCGAGCTGGAGATCCCGGAGACGCTGCATGCCCTGGTGGCGGCGCGCCTCGACGCCCTGACCGCGGGTGAGCGCAGGACGCTGCAGCAGGCGGCCGTACTGGGCAAGTCGTTCACAGCGGAGGGTCTGGCAGCGATCAGCGGCCTCGACCCCGACGAGGTCGACCGGACGCTCGCCTCGCTGGCCCGCAAGGAGCTCGTCTATCGCGACAGCGATCCGTTCTCGCCCGACCTCGGGCAGTTCGGCTTCGTGCAGGCGATCGCCCGAACGATCGCCTACGAGACGCTCTCCCGCCGCGACCGCAAGGCGATGCACCTGGCCGCGGCCGAGTTCATCGCCGAGCTGGGAGACGGCGACGAGCTGGCCGAGGTGGTGGCGGCGCACCGGCTGGACGCGTACCGGCTGCTGCCCGGCGACTCGGACGCGGCGGAGATCCGCGACGGCGCCGCCGCAGCCCTGGAACGGGCGGCCGCCCGGGCTGCGTCCCTGGGCGCGCCGCGAGAAGCGCTTCGGCTTGCGGAACGGTGGCTGGAGCTGACGGAGGAGCCGCACGAGCGCGCCCGCGTGCTCGAGCTCGCCGGCAACTTCGCGGCCAAGGACGACCGGCTGGAGCGGGCCACCGAGCTGTACTCCGAGGCGCTGGAGCTCCGCAAGTCATGGGGCGATGCGGAGGGCGCCGCGCTGGCGCAGGTCGAACTTGCCGAAGCGGCCTGGCTGCTCGGCGAGTCGGAGCAGTCGGTCGTCGAGATGGAGCAGGCCTATGCCGTGCTGTGCCGCGGCGAGCCGACGGCAAGTCTGGCAGCGCTGGCCGCCCAGCTCGGACGCATTCGCGGCTTCATGGGCCAGACTCCCGAGAACGTCGTGGAGCCGCTCGACCATGCGCTGCGGATCGCCGCCGCCCTCGACCTGCCCGACGTCATGTCCGAGGCGCTGAACTCCAAGGGGACGCTGCACCTGCTGCTCGAGCACCGCCTGCGCGAAGGCAGGGTGCTGGTCGAGGGCGCGCTGGCGATCGCCCGGGAGCGGGACGTCGTCCGCTCCGAGCTGCGGGCGCTCTTCAACCTCGGGTTCTTCGACGAGGTGCTGGACATCGTCGGCAGCCCGTACGACCGAGAAGGGCTCGAGCTGGCCCGGAGGATCGGCGATCTCAGCTGGACTCGATCGTTCCTTGCCCACCTCGCCCAGACGGACTTCGTCTCCGGCGACTGGGACACGTCACTCGACCGGGCCGCCCAGCTCCGCGATGGCACCGGCTCCGACGCGAGCGTCCTCGTCCAGTCGGCGGCGCTGTTCCCCACCGCCGCCGTGGTCGCCGCCCGCGGCGACGCCGCGGGGGCGCGCGCGCTGATCGCGTCGGTGCCCGACCGCGAGCAGGCCGCCGACGTTCAGGATCGCGGAATGTGGTGCGGTGCCGTGGCCTACGTCGAGGCTCACCTCGGCAACCACATCCGGGCGATCGAGCTTGGTCGCGCCACCGTCGACGTCTCCAGCTCCCTCGCGTTCGGCCATCCGGCCGTCAAGCTCGGGGCCGACGCCTGCGCCGACGCCGCGATCGCGCTCGACGACCGGGAGACGCTCGAGCTGCTCCACAGCTGGATCGCCGACCGCGCGCCGGGCCACCGGCCTCCCTCGATGCGCGCGCTGCTGGCCAAGCTGACGGGGGTGCTCGAACGTGGCGAGGCCGGCTTCCTGGCCGCCGAGGACATCTACCGGGCACTCGGGTACAAGCCGTGGCTGGCGAGCTGCCTGGAGCAGCACGCCGGCGTCCTTGAGGCCGCAGGCCGCCATGCCGATGCAGAACCTGTGATGGGCGAGGCGCGCCAGATCTACACGGAGCTCGCGATGGCGCCGGCGCTGGAGCGCGTCGGCGGCGGCGAGGCGCTGCCCCGCGGCGCATGAGGCGAGGGCTGGCGGCGGCGGCGCTGGCCGCAGCCATCCTCGCCGGCTGCTCCGGTCACCAGGCCGCGAGCACGCGGCCGTCGTCGTTCGCGACCCTCGGCGACTTCTACAGCCAGCAGGCCGAATGGCACGGCTGCACCGTCGCCACCGGCAGGATGCAGTGCGCCAGCGTGCGAGTGCCCACGGACTACGCGAACCCGGCGGCCGGCACGACGACGATCCGCCTCGGCCGCGTCGCGTCCAGCGGCCACTCGCGCGGCCCGCTGCTGATGAATCCGGGCGGCCCGGGCGGCTCGGGGATCGAGTTCGTCGGGCTGTTCGCCAACGCCGTTCCCCGCCTTCGGGCCGCCTACGACCTGGTCGGGTTCGATCCTCGGGGCGTCGGCGCGAGCGACCCGGTCCGCTGCCTGGACACCCGGCAGCTGGATGAGCTGACGGCGGCCAACGTCCCGCCGCCGACGCCTGCGCAGGCCACCCAACGCAGCGAGCTGATCCGACGCGAGGGCGACGCGTGCCGCCGGCACGCCGGCGCGCTCGCGTCGCACATGACGACCGTCGAGACGGCGCGCGACCTCGACATCATCCGCGCCGCGGTGGGCAGCCCGCGCCTGGACTACTACGGCGCGTCGTACGGCACCTTCCTCGGCGCCACCTACGCCGCGCTGTTCCCCAACCGCATCGGGCGGATGGTGCTGGACGGCGCCGTCGACCCGCAGCTGTCCCACGACCAGCTGGCGCTGGGCCAGGCGCAGGGGTTCCAGCAGGAGCTGGACGCGATGATCGACCACTGCCTGGCGCTGCCGGCCTGCCTGCTGGGAGACACCCGCGCACAGGCGGTGCGTGCGATCACGCGGATGCTGGCGCGCGCGGCGGGCAATCCACTGCCGACCGGCGACGACCGCCCGCTGACCCAGGGGCTGGCGGTGCACGGGCTGGCCGAGGGGCTCTACCGCACCGACGACTGGCCCCAGCTCGAGGTGGCGATCAGAGCCGCCGAGGATGGCAGTGGAGCCCTGCTGCGCCGCTTCTCCGACGAGTACTACCGGCGGCGGGAGGGGCGCTACGCCTCAAACGAGACCGAGGCGTATACGGCGATCGACTGCCTGGACGCCCAGGCCAACCCGAAACCAGAAGCAGATCCCGCTGTCGCGGTTCGAACGCACATCACCCGTCTTCGGCGCGTTCCTCAAGGCGGACAACGCGACCTGCGACGACTGGCCGCTGACAACCGCGCTGCGCGACCCGGGCTACCGCCTGTCAGGGACGCCGCCGATCGTCGTCCTCTCAACGACCGGCGATCCGGCGACGCCGTACGCGTGGGGCGTCCACCTCGCGCAGGAGCTGGGATCCGGCGTGCTGGTCACCCGCGTCGGCGAGGGCCACACGGCCTACGCGTGGGGCAATCCGTGCATCGACGAGGCCGTCAACGCGTTCCTGGTCGCCGGCACGACGCCGCGGGACGGGCTGAGGTGCTGAGGGGGCCGGGCCGCGACGGCCCGGCCCCCTCGGATTCCTACTCCTCGTCGACGGGCGGGACGAACGGCTCCTCGGCGCCCGGCTTGGGCGTCAGATCGAGCTCGTCGTCCTCGGCCACCGCGACGGCCGCGCCGTACTGCTCCTCGGCGGCGTCGGGCGCGAGGATCGCCGGCGGCTCGTCGGTCGGCGAGATCGCCACCGAGCGGTAGCGCCGCAGGCCGGTCGCAGCCGGGATCAGCTTGCCGATGATGACGTTCTCCTTGAGGCCGCGGAGACCGTCCGACTTGCCCTCGATGGCAGCGTCCGTGAGCACCTTGGTGGTCTCCTGGAAGCTGGCCGCCGAGAGGAAGCTGTCCGTCGCGAGGGATGCCTTCGTGATGCCGAGGATGATCGGCGTCCAGTCGGGCACGTCGTTCTTCTTGTTCTTGCCGAGCCGCTTGGCCTCCGCCTCGGCGACGAACTTGTCGACGAGCTCGCCGGGCAGCAGCGAGTCCGAGTCGCCGGCCGAGTCGATGCGCACCTTCTTCAGCATCTGCCGGACGATCAGCTCGATGTGCTTGTCGTGGATCTCCACGCCCTGGCTCGTGTAGACCTCCTGCACCTCGGCCACGAGGTAGCGGGCGGTCTCCGTCTCATCGCGCAGGTCGAGCAGCTCGGCGGGAGCCAGCGGGCCCTCGTTGAGCGGGGTTCCCGACTCGATCTGCTCGCCGTTCGACACCCGCAGGCGGGTGCGCCGCGGGAACGCGTACTCGGCGTGCTCGGGCTCGCCGTCCTCGCCCTTGGTGTGGACGAGCACCGCCCAGCCGCGGTCGGTCTCCTGCACCTCGACCCGGCCGCCGATCTCGGACAGCGTCGCCGCCGCCTTCGGCTTGCGGGCCTCGAACAGCTCGACCACGCGAGGCAGGCCGTGGGTGATGTCGGCACCGGCGACGCCGCCCGTGTGGAACGTGCGCATCGTCAGCTGGGTGCCCGGCTCGCCGATCGACTGGGCGGCCACCGTACCGACCGCGTCGCCGATCTCGCTCATCTCGCCGGTCGCCATCGACCAGCCGTAACACTGCCGGCAGACACCGAACGGCGCCCGGCACTTGAGCACCGTCCGCACCGGGATCAGCACCTGGTCCGGCTTCTGAGAGGCGGCATCGGCGATCTGCCGGAGCCGCGCTCCGGTGATCTCCTCGCCCTTCTCCAGCTTCAGCCGCCCGATCTTCGTCTCGGACGCGACCACGCGCCCGATCAGGCTCGACCGGTTGGGCTGCCCGTCGGAGAGGAGCACCGGCACCTCGATCGCGTCCTCGGTGCCGCAGTTCTCCTGGCGGATGATCACGTCCTGCGACACGTCCACCAGACGCCGGGTCAGGTACCCGGAGTCGGCCGTGCGCAGCGCCGTGTCGGCCAGGCCCTTGCGGGCACCGTGCGTCGAGATGAAGTACTCGAGCACCGACAGGCCCTCCATGAAGTTGGACTTGATCGGCCGCTCGATGATCTCACCCTTCGGATTCGCCATCAGGCCGCGCATGCCGGCCAGCTGGCGGATCTGCTTGAACGAGCCGCGGGCGCCCGAGTTCGCCATCATGAAGACGGGGTTCAGCTCGTACAGGTTGTCGAGCATCGCCTCGCCGACCTCGTCGGTGGCCTTGTTCCAGATCGAGACGATCTGCTCCTTGCGCTCCGTCTCCGTGATCAGGCCCTTGTTGTACGAGGACTCGGTGCGGGTCACCTGCTCCTCGTACGAACCCAGGATCTGCTCCTTCTTGGGAGGCGTGACGATGTCGTTCTTGGAGACGGTGACGCCCGCGCGGGTCGCGTAGGTGAAGCCGAGCTCCTTGATCGTGTCGAGCACCTCGGAGATAGCGGTCGCGCCGTAGCGGTCGACCAGATCCGACACGAAGTCGGTCATCTCGCGCTTGGTCAGGTTCCGGTTCTGGTAGCGGTATTCGTCCCGCTTGAACGAGGAGCCGGCCGCCTTCTCGAGCGCCCGGGTGACCTCGTCGTTGAAGATCGCGCGGCCGACCGTGGTGACGATCCAGTCGCCCCGGTCACGGACGCCGATCACGTCCTGCAGGCTGACCTGCTTCTGGTCGTAGGCGATCTCCACCTCGTCCATCGAGCCGAAGTACGGCGCCTTGCGCTCCTTGAGGTCGTCCCACGTCACCGAGGTCAGATCCTCGTCCGAGTACGTCAGGTAGTAGGTGCCGAGCACCATGTCCTGCGTCGGCGTCGCCAGCGGCTTGCCGTGGGCGGGCGAGAGGATGTTGTTCGACGAGAGCATGAGGATGCGGGCCTCGGCCTGCGCCTCAGCGGACAGCGGCAGGTGCACCGCCATCTGGTCGCCGTCGAAGTCGGCGTTGAAGGCATGGCAGACGAGCGGGTGCACCTGGATGGCCTTGCCCTCCACGAGCACGGGCTCGAACGCCTGGATGCCCAGGCGGTGCAGCGTCGGCGCCCGGTTCAGCAGCACCGGATGCTCGGCGATGACCTCCTCGAGCACGTCCCAGACCTCGGGCACCATCGAGTCGACCATCTTCTTGGCCGCCTTGATGTTCTGGACGAGCTTGCGCTCGACCAGCCGGCTCATGATGAACGGCTTGAACAGCTCCAGCGCCATCAGCTTGGGCAGGCCGCACTGATGCAGCTTGAGCTGCGGGCCGGCCACGATCACGGAGCGGCCCGAGTAGTCCACGCGCTTGCCGAGCAGGTTCTGGCGGAACCGGCCCTGCTTGCCCTTGAGCATGTCGGACAGCGACTTCAGCGGCCGGTTGCCCGGGCCGGTGACCGCGCGGCCGCGGCGGCCGTTGTCGAACAGCGCGTCGACGGCCTCCTGCAGCATCCGCTTCTCGTTGTTGACGATGATCTCCGGAGCGCCCAGGTCGAGCAGCCGCTTGAGCCGGTTGTTCCGGTTGATCACGCGCCGGTAGAGGTCGTTCAGGTCGGAGGTGGCGAACCGGCCGCCGTCCAGCTGCACCATCGGGCGCAGCTCGGGCGGGATCACCGGAATCGTCTCCAGCACCATCCACTCGGGGCGGTTCTCCGACTTGAGGAAGGCGTTGACGACCTTCAGCCGCTTGATCGCGCGGGCCTGCTTCTGGCCCTTCGACGTCTTGATCGTCTCGCGCAGCGATGCCGCCTCGACGTCGAGGTCACGCGACCGCAGCAGCTCGCGGATCGCCTCCGCGCCCATACCGCCGGTGAAGTACTCACCGAATCCCCAGGCGCTGCCGAACCGGTCCTTCAGCTCCCGGAACAGTGCCTCGTCGGAGATGATCTCCTGGACCTCGAGCTCCTTGAACTTGATCCACGTGCGCTCGAGCCGGTCGATCGAGTCCCGGGTGTGGTCCTCGACGTCCTTCTTGCGCGCCTGGATGTCGTTGTAGGTGTCGCGCACCTTGAGCGCCCACGTCTCGACGGCGCGGACGTCCTCCTTGGTCATCTTGCCGTCGGTGCGCAGGCACAGGTCGTTGGCCGTCTCCCGCAGCTCCTTGGGATCGGTGCTCTCGCCCTGCTCCACCACCTCGCGAAGCAGGCCGGCACCCAGCTGCCGCGTCTTCTCGAGCGCGGGAGCCGCGCCGGGGCCGTCCTCGACCAGCTTGGCGATCCACGCCTCGTCGGTCTCCTTGAGGTTGGCGTCCTCGCCGGCCAGCCAGGCCAGGCGGACCTTGACGGCGTTCCGGGCCTTGGTCTTCTCGGGGCCCTTGGCCTCCTCGATCGCCTCCAGCTCGGGCAGCAGCATGCCGCGCGCCACCGCACCCCAGGCGGCGACGTTGTCGAGCTCCTTCGAGGCCAGCTTGCGGTCGTCGCGGACGGCCGACTCGCGCACCAGCTCGCGGACCTTCTTGGGGTCCTCGCCGGCGACGCGCTTCGAGACCTCGGCCAGCAGTCCGCCGGCCAGCGTCCGCGCCTCGTCGAGGGGCGGCAGCCCCTGCTCCTCGGCCCAGTTGTTGAGCGTCCGGGCCCAGTACTCGTCGTCCTCGTCGAAGTCCTTCGTCGCACCGTCGATGAAGTGCTGGCGGCGTCGCTGCATGCGCGTCTCCAGCGCAGCGAGCTGCTCGTCCTTGTCGAGCGCGATGCGCTCCTTCTCCTGGACGACCTTCTCCTCCAGCTCCGGCACGTCCTTGTCCCGGCTCTCCTTGTCCACCGAGGTGACGATGGAGGCCGCGAAGTACAGCACCTTCTCGAGTTCCTTGGGAGCGATGTCGAGCAGGTAGCCGATCCGCGACGGGACGCCCTTGAAGAACCAGATGTGGCTGACCGGGGCGGCCAGGTCGATGTGGCCCATGCGCTCGCGGCGCACCTTCTGCCGGGTCACCTCGACGCCGCAGCGCTCGCAGATGATGCCCTTGTAGCGGACGCGCTTGTACTTGCCGCAGTAGCACTCCCAGTCCTTCGTGGGACCGAAGATGCGCTCGCAGAAGAGCCCATCCTTCTCGGGCTTCAGCGTGCGGTAGTTGATCGTCTCGGGCTTGGTCACCTCACCGGACGACCATTCCCGGATCTGCTTGGGGGACGAGAGTCCGATGCGGATTGCGTCGAAATCGTTGATGTCGATCAACGTGGTGCCTTTCTATCTGTCGCGTGGATCGCGTGAACCATCTACTCCTCGACCTCCTCGAGCTCGAGGGCTGGTTCGTCTTCCTCTTCTGCTGGGCCAAGGTCTCCCTCGACGATCTCCTCGCCGAGCACCTCGTCGTTGGGGAGCGCAAGCTCGCCGTCGCCGTCGACGCGGTCCTCGCCCTCCTCCAGCTCCTGGGCGCCCGGGTCGCGGGACACCGCACGGCTGGCGGTCTGGCGCAGGTCGATGCCGAGCTCCTCGGCGGCCCGCAGCAGCTCGTCGTCCTCGTCGCGAACTGCGACGTCGCCGCCGTCCTCCGCGACCACCTTGACGTCGAGCGCCAGGGACTGCATCTCCTTGAGGAGCACCTTGAAGCTCTCGGGGATCGAGGGCTCCGGGATGTTTTCGCCCTTGACGATGGCCTCGTACGCCTTGACGCGGCCGATCGTGTCGTCGGACTTGATGGTCAGCATCTCCTGGAGGGTGTACGCGGCGCCGTATGCCTCGAGCGCCCACACCTCCATCTCGCCGAAGCGCTGGCCGCCGAACTGCGCCTTGCCGCCCAGCGGCTGCTGGGTGACGAGCGAGTACGGACCGGTCGAGCGCGCGTGGATCTTGTCGTCGACCAGATGCAGCAGCTTCAGGATGTACATGTAGCCGATGGTGACGGGCTGGTCGTAGGGCTCGCCGGTGCGCCCGTTGAAGACGCGCAGCTTGCCCGAGCAGCGTGACCCCGCCGGCTGCTTCTTGTCGATCTTGAACGTCACCGGCTGGTCGGAGTTCGCCTCCTGCCAGTCGATCAGCGCCTGGTCGACGTCCTCCGGCGTGGCGCCGTCGAACACCGGCGTGGCGACGAACTGGCGGTCGCCGTTCTCGCCCCCGTGCGCGGCGGCCCACCCGAGGTGGGTCTCCAGGATCTGCCCGATGTTCATGCGCGACGGCACGCCCAGCGGATTGAGGATGATGTCGACGGGCCGCCCGTCCTCGAGGAACGGCATGTCCTCCTCGGGCACGATCTTCGAGATCACGCCCTTGTTGCCGTGGCGGCCGGCCAGCTTGTCGCCCTCGGCGATCTTGCGCTTGGTGGCGACGTACACGCGCACCAGCTCGTTCACGCCCGGCGACAGGTCGTCGTTGTTGGCGCGCGAGAAGGTCTTGACGTCGATCACCTTGCCGCCCTCGCCGTGCGGCACCTTCAGCGAGGTGTCGCGGACCTCGCGCGCCTTCTCCTTGAAGATCGCGCGGATCAGCTTCTCCTCGGCCGTCAGCTCGGTCTCGCCCTTCGGCGTCACCTTGCCGACCAGCAGGTCGCCGGAGCCGACCTCGGCCCCGATGCGGACGATGCCGTTCTCGTCGAGGTTGCGCAGCGACTCCTCCGAGCGGTTCGGGATGTCGCGCGTGATCTCCTCGTCGCCCAGCTTGGTCGAGCGGGCGTCCACCTCGTACTCGTGGATGTGCACCGAGGAGAGCACGTCGTCCTTGACGATGCGCTCGGACAGGATGATCGCGTCCTCGAAGTTGTAGCCCTCCCAGGACATGAAGGCGACGAGCAGGTTGCGGCCGAGCGCGAGCTCGCCCGTGTCGGTCGAGGAGCCGTCGGCCATGACCTGGCCCTCCTTGACCTTGGTGCCCTGATACACGATCGGCTTCTGGTGGATGATCGTGCCCTGGTTCGAGCGCCGCCACTTGATCAGCGGATACTCGTCCAGGCCGTCCTTCGCCTTGACGATGATCTTCTCGGCGTCGACGTACTCGACTGCGCCGGCCCTCGTGGCCAGCACCACGTCGCCCGTGTCCACGGCCGCCCGGTACTCGAGGCCGGTGCCGACCAGCGGCGCCTCGGTGACCAGCAGCGGCACGGCCTGCCGCTGCATGTTCGAGCCCATCAGGGCGCGGTTGGCGTCGTTGTGCTCGAGGAACGGGATCAGCGCCGTCGCGACCGACACGATCTGCGCCGGATCGACGTCCATGTAGTCGACCTGCGTCGCGTCCACCTGGACGGGGACGCCGTCGCGGGTGCGGCAGAGCACCGGCGAGACCAGCTTGCCGCTCTTCTCCACCTCGGCGTTCGCCTGGGCGATGGTGTAGAGCTCCTCCTGGATGGCGTCGAGGTACTCGATGTCCTCGGTGACCTTGCCCTTGACGATCTTCCGGTACGGCGTCTGCACGAAGCCGTGCTCGGAGACCTTGGCGTAGGAGCCGAGCGAGCCGATCAGGCCGATGTTCGGGCCCTCCGGCGTCTCGATCGGGCACATCCGGCCGTAGTGGGTGACGTGCACGTCGCGCACCTCGATCGGCGCGCGCTCGCGGGTCAGGCCGCCGGCGCCGAGCGCCGACAGGCGGCGCCGGTGCGTGAGGCCGGCCAGCGAGTTCGTCTGATCCATGAACTGGGACAGCTGCGACGAGCCGAAGAACTCCTTCAGCGCGGCAGCCACCGGGCGGATGTTGACGATCGTCTGCGGTGTGATCGCGTCCTCGTCCTCGGTCGTCAGGCGCTCGCGGACGACGCGCTCCATCCGGTAGAGGCCGATCCGGAAGGCCTCCTGGATCAGCTCGCCCACCGTCCGCAGACGGCGGTTGCCGAAGTGCTCGTACTCGTCGAGGTCGTGCTCGATCGCGTCCCGGGGCATGGCCGCCGCGTCGGCGGCGAAGTCCTTGCTCTCCTCGGGCACGCCCAGCTTGACCGGCAGGTCGACCAGCCGCCGCACCAGCTCGACGATGTCGTCAGTCGTGAGAACGCGCGTATCCTCGGGGATGGAGAGCCCGAGCCGCATGTTCAGCTTGTAGCGGCCGACGCGCGTCAGGTCGTAGCGCTTGGGATCGAAGAACAGCGCCCGCACCAGGTTGCGCGAGTTGTCCACGGTCGGCGGCTCGCCGGGGCGCTGCTTCTTGAACACCTCGACCAGCGCCGCCTCCTCGCTCTGCGCCGGGTCCTTCTCCAGCGTCATGCGGATGAACGGGTTGTCCTTGAACAGCTTGAGGATGCCCTCGTCCGTCTTGTCCAGCTCGAAGCCGGTGTTCTCGTCGGTCGCCGGCAGCGCGCGCAGCAGCGTGGTCACCGGCAGCTTGCGCTTGCGGTCGATGCGGACGTTGACCATGCCCTTCTTGTCGATCTCGAGCTCGAGCCACGAGCCGCGCGACGGCATCAGGTTCGCCGTGAAGACCTGCTTGTCGCGGTCCTTCGGCTCCATGATGTAGGCGCCCGGCGAGCGCACCAGCTGCGTCACGACGACGCGCTCGGTGCCGTTGATGATGAAGGTGCCCTGCTCGGTCATCCAGGGGAAGTTGCCGAGGAACACGGTCTGCTCGCGGATCTCGCCGGTGTCCAGGTTGGTGAAGGCGACCTTCACGTTCACCGGCACCTCGTACGAGAGATCCTTCTCACGGCACTCGGTTTCGGACACGACCGGGTCACCGATCGTGTACTCGCCCAGGCTGACCTCCAGCCGCTCCGAGTAATCGCGGATCGGCGAGATGTCGTCAATGGTTTCGCGCAGGCCCGACGAGGCCAGCGATGAAGGATCGCCGGGGTTTCCCATGAACCACCTGAACGACGCCTTCTGGATGTCGATCAGGTTGGGAACGTCGAGGATCTTCTCCAGCCTGGAGAAGGTCCTGCGGCTTCGGGGCGAGGTGGTTTCAGGCAATGCGAACGCCTCCCGCGGGGCATTTAGGGGATCGATATGGCGTGGGCGTGGTTCCGGACCAACGGCGCAACCGAGAAGCCTATCAGGCGTTCCCGGTTCATGCAAGCAGCGGGCGGCCTCCCGACGGATGCGGCCAAGCTGCCGCGGCGGGTATGCCTTCGATCACTATACCGACGGGTGCGTGAACGTCAAGCGCCGCGGGCAACGAACGTGCCAATCGTCACTTGTCTTGTAAGGCAACAATAGCCGGTTCAGCCGAACTTCCAGGAGCCGCCGGCGACGTAGGAATGCGCCTCCGAGAGCACCTGGTCGTAGCTCACGCCGAGCGCGGTCTGGAACGCCCTGCGCACCTGGGCGGGCGAGAAGTCGGAACCCGGCGGCACGCGCCGTCCCTTGAACTGCTTGCCCAGCCGGATGATCGCGGCGCTGCCGCCGTGGTTCGCGACGATCACGTGCACGACGGCGACGGCGTCCTCTGCGGCCAGCCGGGCCTTCGAGCCCGACAACCCCCAGTCCTTGTCCTGCGACCGCCAGATGGCGGCGCTGGGGTAGCCGGGGTACGCGGCCTGGATCTGCTCGAGGGGCAGGATGTAGCCCTTGGTGTTGAGGTACTCGTTCTGCTCGTAGCCGGCGACGCCCACCGCCAGGCTCCATGGCGCGCGCAGCAGGTTGAAGCGGCCGGCCAGCAGCGTCATCAGGTACACCGTCGACGCGTCGCGGGTGATCGCGTCGGCGTGCTGGTAGGGCCGCAGGTAGACGTAGACGACGTTGCCGTCGAGCGTGCCCAGCGGGGTCGGCTCGCTGCCCAGGTCGCGGCCGGACAGCTCCTGGCCCTGTTCGCGGTCGTTGACGACGAACACCAGCGGCCGCTGCGCGGCGGCCGCGCCGCCGTACCGGGCGGTCAGCCCCGGCGACGCCGCGTCCATCTGGCGAAGGATCTCCTGCGCCTCGTCGCGCGCCGATCCCGGGCCGTAGACGACGGTCGTGTGGCTCCCGGAGAGCAGGGTCGGGTGCGTGTACAGGAACATGCCGCCGGGGTCGATGCCC
This sequence comes from uncultured Actinomycetes bacterium, assembly GCA_963720885.1. Taxonomy (GTDB): domain Bacteria; phylum Actinomycetota; class Thermoleophilia; order Gaiellales; family JAICJC01; genus DATLLN01. The sequence continues at coordinate 154,153 of CAVRGW010000006.1, forward strand.
GCAGCGGCGGTGACGTCGCCGGCGACCTTCCAGCTGCCGCCGTCGTCGCGGTGCATCAAGAGCGCGCGGTGGCCGAGCAGCACCCACTCGGTCGGTGCGGCGTGCGAGAGCTTGACCTGGATGGTGACCGGGACGGTCGCGAAGTCGGGCCCGTACTGCTTGATGCCGCTGCGGTAGTCCGGCCTGACCTGCGCCGCGGCGATCGGGATCGCCTTGACCCGCTGCTCCAGCCGGGTCAGCGCGTTGGCGGCCGCCCCGCTCCCCTGATCGACCAGGCCGTGAGCGGTGTCCATATTGCCAACGGAGAGTGCCCGAGCGTAGCGCACGGCCACCGGGGCCGACGCCTTGTAGCGGTCGAAGTCGGTCTCCTGCGGCGCACCGGACGATGCGCCGGCGGACGCCGCGCCCGAGCTCGCCGATGACGAGCCGCCCGAGCAACCGGCGAGCGCGACCGCCACCAGCGCCACACATCCCATCCTGCCCACCATGCAGCGGATCATCGACCCGACCCCCGACGACGTGAATGCCAACGCCATCGTGTAACAACGGGGTCTGACCCCGTTGTTACACCGGATCGTCCGCGCCGACGTTCAGCGGGTGGTGGCAGGCGGCGACGTGGCCGCCCCCGTGGTCGACCAGCGGCGGGTCATCGGTGGCGCAGATCTCCGTCGCGTAGCGGCACCGGGGATGGAACCGGCAGCCGCTGGGCGGCGTGATCGGGCTGGGCACGTCGCCCTCCAGCACGATCCGCTCGCGCTGCGACGCCAGCTCGGGATCGGGGATCGGCACCGCCGAGAGCAGCGCCTCGGTGTACGGATGGATCGGCCGGCGGTACAGCTCCTCGGCCGGCGACACCTCGACGATCTTGCCCAGGTACATGACCGCGATCCGGTCGGACACATGGCGCACGACCGCCAGGTCGTGCGCGATGAACAGATACGTCAGGTCGAACTCGTCCTGCAGGTCGTCCAGCAGGTTCACGACCTGCGCCTGGATCGACACGTCCAGCGCCGAGACCGGCTCGTCCGCCACGATCAGCTTCGGGTTGAGCGCGAGCGCGCGGGCCACGCCGATCCGCTGGCGCTGGCCGCCCGAGAACTCGTGCGGATAGCGGTTGTAGTGCTCGGGCGAGAGGCCGACCCGCTCCAGCAGCTCCTGCGTCTTGCGTTTGATGTCGCCGCCGATGTGGTGGATCCGCATCGGGTCGGAGATGATCTGACCGACGCGCTTGCGCGGGTTCAGGCTGGCGTACGGGTCCTGGAAGACCATCTGGATCTCCCGGCGCAGCGGCCGCATCTGCTTGCGGTTGAGGGTCGTGATGTCCTGCCCGTCGAACGTCACCGTGCCCTCGGTCAGGTCGTACAGCCGGATCACGCAGCGCCCGAACGTCGACTTGCCACAGCCCGACTCGCCGACCAGACCGACGGTCTCACCACCGAACAGGTCGAGGCTGACACCGTCGACGGCATGCACGCGCGCGACCTCCCGCTGGATCAGCGTGCCCTCCTTGATCGGGAAGTGCTTCTTGACCTCGCGCGCGGAGAGCAGCGGCTCGCCTCCGCCGTTCTCACTCACGCGGACTCCTCGGCCGGCGGCTCGGCGGCGCGTACCCGCAACTGCTGCTTCTGCTCGACCGTCAGGAAGCACGCGTCCAGGTGGTCCTCGCCGATCCGTGCCTCGAGCATCGGATCCTCGGTCGCGCAGCGGTCGAACGCGTACGCGCAGCGGGGACGGAACCGGCAGCCCGACGGCAGCGCGAGCATCGACGGCGGCTGGCCGGGGATCGTGGAGAGCCGGCGCGACTTGGGCCGGTCGAGCCGCGGGATCGAGTTCAACAGCCCCCACGTGTACGGGTGCTGCGGGTTGCGGAACAGCTCGATCTTCGTACCCTGCTCGACGATCCGCCCGGCGTACATGACGACCACGCGGTCAGCGATGTCCGCCACCACGCCCATGTCGTGCGTGATCAGGACGATCGCCGAGTCGAACTCCTGGCGCAGACGCTTGATCAGCTCGAGGATCTGCGCCTGGATCGTCACGTCCAGCGCGGTCGTCGGCTCGTCGGCGATCAGCAGGTCGGGGTTGCACGACAGGCCCATGGCGATCATCACGCGCTGGCGCATGCCGCCCGAGAACTGGTGCGGGTAGTCGTCGATCCGCGACTCGGGGTTGGGGATGCCGACGGCCCGCAGCAACTCGATCACCCGCGCGCGGGCAGCGCCCTTGGCAAGCGACTCATGCGCGTTGATCTGCTCCTCGATCTGCCACCCGACCGTGTAGACCGGGTTCAGCGAGGTCATCGGATCCTGGAAGATCATCGCGATCTCCTTACCGCGAACCTCGCGCATGTCGTCCTGCGACAGCTCCATCAGGTCGCGGCCCTTGTACAGCACCTTGCCCTCGAACCGCACGTTCGGATCGATGATCAGGCGCATCACCGACATCATGGTCACGCTCTTGCCGGAGCCGGACTCGCCGACGATGCCCAGCACCTCGCCCTTGGTGACCCCGATCGAGATGCCGTCGACGGCCCGCACCACCCCGTCCTCGGTGCGGAACGAGACCTTCAGTCCGTCGATGTCGAGGAGCTTCTCGGCCACGCGCTACGCCAGCCTGACTCGCGGGTCGAGCCAGGCGTACGCGACGTCCACCATGGCGTTGGCCAGCACGACGAAGAACGCGCCGTAGATCACGGTCGCCATGATCACCGGCAGGTCGAGCGCGCGCAGCGAGAGATAGGTCAGGTAGCCGACGCCCTGCAGCCCGAACACGACCTCGACCAGCAGCGTCGCGCCGCCGACCAGCACGCCGAAGTCGAGCCCGAACAGGCTGACCACGGTGATCAGCGAGGTGCGCAGCGTGTGGCGGATCAGCACCCGCCGGCCGGACAGGCCCTTCGCGTGGGCCGTGCGGATGTAGTCCTCGGTCTGCACCTCGAGCAGCGTCGCCCGCAGCACCCGCGCGTACAGCCCGATGTAGACCGCTGCCAGCACGCACCAGGGGATCAGCAGCGCCTTGAACCAGCCCACCGGGTCGGACGTCAGCGAGACGTAGCCCAGCGGCGGCACCCACGAGAACAAAAAGGTGTCGTGGTAGCGGCTCTGCGTCACCAGGTTCGCCACCTCGCCCAGCCAGAAGACCGGGATCGAGATCCCGATCAGCGCGAGGATCATGAGTAACGGGTCGAAGATCGTGCCCTTCAGCATCGCCGAGGCGAGTCCCAGCACGAGCGACAGCCCCAGCCAGATCACCGTCGCCCCGAACACCAGCGAGAGCGTGACGGGCATCGCCTCGAAGATCTGCGGTGACACCTTCTGCCCCTGGTTCGAGTAGGAGACCAGGTCGCGGCTGATGAAGAGCTTCTTCATCATCACCAGGTACCGAACCGGCAGGGGCTTGTCGAGGCTGAACTGGTGGCGGATCAGCGCGATCGTCTCGGGGTTCGGGTTCCGGCCTGCCAGCTGGCGGGCGGGGTCGACGCCCGGCGTCGCGAAGAAGATCAGGAACACCAGCACGCTGATCGCGAACATCACGGCGACCATGGCGATCAGGCGGCGGACGACGAAACGCAGCATCTACTCGCGGATACTCAGCTTCGCCCGCGGGTCGAGCGCGTCGCGGATGCCGTCACCCAGCACGTTCAGCGAGAGCACGGTGAGCAGGATCATGATGCCCGGGGCGATGGCGACCCACGGGCGCGTGTAGAGCAGCTGCTGGCCGTCCCCGATGATCGTGCCCCAGCTCGCACCCGGCGCCTGGACGCCGACGCCGAGGAACGAGAGTGCCGCCTCGGTGAGGATGGTCGTCGCGATCATCAGCGGGAGCAGCACGATGACGACGGAGATGATGTTGGGCAGCACCTCGCTGAAGACCAGCCGCCTGTTGGACGCGCCCTGCGCGATCGCCGCCTGGACGAACTCCTTCTCCCGCACGGACAGCACGTTGCCGCGCACCGGCCGGTAGACGTAGGGGATGTAGATCAGCGCGATGATCAGCGTCGGCAGCCACAGGCTCGACGCCTCGATGTGGACGGGGCCGGCTTGCAGGCCGTTGGGGGCGGTGAGCAGCACCGTTGCGACGCAGAGCGCGAACAGGATCACCGGGAACGCCCAGATCACGTCCATCGTGCGCGAGAGCACCGAGTCTGACGCGCCGCCGTAGAACCCTGCGATCAGGGCGAGGATGGTCGCGAGGATCGAACAGATCACGGCCGACCCGATCCCGATCAGCAGCGAGTTGCGTCCGCCGTACAGGATCCGCGCTGCCACGTCGCGGCCGGAGCTGTCGGCGCCCAGGAAGTAGTGATGGGGATCCCACGTCGGGCCGATCGGCGTCTCGCCGAGACCGAGCTTGCCGCCGCCCTGCTGGATCAGCGCAACCTTCTTGCCGTTGACGATCGTCGTGCCGTTGAGGTTGTTCGTGAACGGGTCGACGTGCGCGATCCGGTGCGCGTACAGCGGCGCACAGAGGCTGACGACCACGATCAGCACGAACACGACGAGCGCGCCGATCGCCGGCTTGTTCCTGCGAAAGCGCCTCCACGCGAGCGCCCACGGACTCCGCCCGGCGATCTCCGACGGGGCAGCGTCCGGACCGCTCCCGACCTGCGGTTCCAACGCGACTTGCGCCATGAGATTTCAGCCTACCATCGGGGCGGGGGCTCGCTCGTGACGAGCGCCCCGCCCCGTGGCGGTTACGGCCCTTCCGGCTACTGGTTGAGCCAGATCTGGTCGTAGAGCAGGTACCACTGCGGGCTCCACTGGTAGCCCTGCACCCGCTTGGACAGGAAGTCGATCTGCTTCGGGTTGTAGAGGTCGACCCACGGAGCCTGGTCGGTCACATCGTGATCGACCTGCGCCCAGATCTTGTTCGCACCCTCAGGATCGGTGACGCCCATGTTGGACGCCTTGGTCATATTCGCCTGGATGTCCTTGTCGCAGAAGCCGGCGATGTTCGGGCTGGCGTCGCTGTGCGGATGGAACGAGTCGCACCCGAGCAGCACGTTCAGGAAGTCCGACGCAGCCGGGTAGTCCTGGTACCAGGCCGACCACGCGACCTGCACGTGGTTGTCCGAGTTCTGCACGTACGGGTACTGCGGGCCGGGGGCCAGCAGCTTGGCGCTGGCGTCGTAGCCGATCGACTTGAGGTCGCTGACCATCTGCAGCGCCAGCGCCTTGCCGACCTCGTCGGTGGTGCCGTTGACGACGACCTTGGCACCGCTCGTGCCGGACTGTTTGACCAGATCCTTGGCCTTCGTCAGGTCGACGCCGGTCCACTTGGTGTTGTCGCTGTCGGCTCCGGCCGTGTACGGGCAGTACGGCTCGTAGCCCGGGAAGTTCGGCGGCAGGATCTGACAGGTCGGCACGGCCAGCGACGGGCCGCCCGCGATCTTCACGTACGCGGTGCGATCGGCGGCGAAGTTGATGGCCTGGCGAGCCTGCAGGTTGTCGAACGGCGGCTCATTGACGTTCAGTGCGAAGTACCAGTCGGCCGTCAGCGCGTTGACGTGCGTCTGGTCGGCGTACTGGGTGTCGATCTCGTTCAGCCGGTCGGCCGGGATCGAGTCGCCGGAGAACACGGCGTCCGCGCTCCCGTTCTCGACCGCGGTCACGGCGTCGGTCACGGGCAGGCCGAACTTCTCGACGATCGAGTCCGGATTGCCGTCGGGCTGCGCGTCCGCCGACCACTCCTTGAAGTTCGGGTTGCGGACGAGCACCGCGGACTTGTTCGGGTTGTACGACTGCCACATGTACGGGCCGGTGCCGGGCGGCACGTCGTTGCCCGTCAGCTTCAGCGAGGTGTTTCCGGGCACGGCGAACGCGAACGGCAGTGCCAGCTTGTCGAGGAACTCGGGGTCTGGCGCGGTCAGGTGGATGGTCACGGTGTTCGCGCTGTCGTCCGCCACGACGCCCTTCGTCATGTCGCACGTCTTCGAGTTCTTCAGGCACTCCTGCCCGCCGACGATGCCCGCGTAGAACCCGTTGGCCGGGCCGGGGACGGTGAACTGGCGGGTGAAGACGGTGACGAAGTCGCTCGCCTTGAGCGGCGTCCCGTTCGAATACTTGATGCCGTCGCGGAGCTGGAACGCGTAGGTCTTGCCGCCGTCCGTGGGCTCCGGGATCTCGGTGGCCAGGTCGGGCACGAGCTCCGTGCCCGCGGTGCCGCCGGCGCGCTTGAAGCCGACCAGCCCGTCATGGGAGTCGATCAGCAGCGCCCACTGCTGCAGGGTGTAGTTCTGCGCGGGGTCGGCGACGCCGAAGTTTGAGTTGGCCAGGATGGTGAACGTCCCGCCCTTCTGCGGCGACCCTGAGGCGGTGCTGGACGAGCCGCCGCTGCCTCCGGAACCCGATGACGACGAGGACCCGCCGCCGCAGCCGGCGGCAACCGCCACCGCGCACAGCGCAAGTCCGAGCAACACACGACGACGAGAGACCATCAGCTCACCCCTTTGTCCTGACCGCACAACGCGAACGACATCTTTGACGCCGCAGACGTGGCGATGTTAGTAATCCAAAGCTCAGTCGTCGCCGTCGAAAACGCGACGCACCGCGCGCAGTCGCTTGCCGAGCTCGGCGGGCTGCTCCTCTTCGACCACCTTGCCGTGCGACTCCGCCGCATGCACGATCCGGTTGTCGCCCAGGTAGATGGCGATGTGGTCGCCGTAGCAGAACAGGTCGCCGGGCCGGGCGTCCGCGAGTTCGATCGCCTCGCCCGCCTGCTCCTGCTGGTCGGCGTTGCGCGGCAGCAGCGTGCCGAAGCGCCGGTGCACGGCCTGCACGAGTCCCGAACAGTCGAGCCCCTCCACCGTCACGCCGCCCCACTCGTACGGGGCGCCGAGAAACATCAGCGCGGCTTCGGCGATCGCATCGCCGGTCGCCTTGCGGCGGGCAGCCGCCAGCGGCTCGGTGCGCAGGCCCGGCGCCGGCAGCCAGGTGCCCATGTAACGGTCGGCCGCCTGGGGCACGACAACGACGTGTGCGCGCTCCTTCTGCGGCGGCTCACCGAGCGCGTCGGCCTCGACGAACCCCTCGTACCCGTCGGAGAGCACGACCTTCGCCCAGCCGTTCTTGCGCTCGACCACGTCGACCGGATCGCCGAAGAGTGCCTGCGTGTGCTGCTCGCCCTTGTCCGACGGCTTCGCCCGCAGCGGGGCAAAGGGGCGGATGCACGATGCTTTTTCCACAAGGATGCAATTCTACCGCGCCGCGAGAGCGGGAACCGGGACAAGCGGTTCCCGCCCCGCGGCGGCCGCGGCAGTGGCTACTTGAGCTCCACGCCTGCGCCGGCCTCTTCGAGCTTGGCCTTCATCTGGTCGGCCTCCTCCTTGGCCACGCCCTCCTTGACAGGGGCGGGGGCCTCGTCGGCGACGGCCTTGGCCTCCTTCAGGCCCAGGCCGGTCAGCTCGCGGATGACCTTGATGACCTGGATCTTCTTGTCGCCGGTCGAGGTCAGAACGACGTCGAACGACGGTCTGCTCCTCCTCGTCGGCGGCGTCACCGCCGCCGCCGCCGGCGGCGGCGACCATCACTGGAGCGGCCGCCGCGGCGGTCACGCCCCACTGCTCCTCGAGCGTGTTCTTCAGCTCGACCAGCTCCAGCACCGAGAGCTTGTTCAGCTCCTCGACGATGTTCTCAACTGCCATGGTGTTCGTACCTCCGGATGGGATCGTCTAGGCGGCGTTCTCCGCCGCCTGCTTCTGTGCGATGTAGGCGTCCAGCACCGCGACGATGTCGCGGAGCGGCGCCGCAAGGACGCCGACCGTGTTCTGCGCCGGGCCGGCGATGGCGCCGACGACCTGCGACAGCAGCACCTCGCGGGGTGGCAGCTCGCCGAGCTGCCGCACCTCGTCTGCCGTCAGCGTGTGGCCGTTCATGACCCCGCCCTTGACGGCCAGGATCCTGGTCGACCGTGCAGCCTCCGTCAGCTTCTTGGCGACGGGGGCCGGGTCGTCCGCGATGAAAGCGATCGCCGTCGGGCCCTCGAGGAACTCGATCAGGCTCGGCCGATCGGCCTGCTCGGCCGCCAGCTTCGCCAGCGTGTTCTTCGCGACCCGGAACGACGCGCCCGCCTCGCGCAGCGAGCGGCGCAGCTCCGCGGTCTCGGTCACGGTGAGCCCACGGTAGTCGGTCACGATCAGCGCGTTCGCGTCCCTGATCTGCTCGACCAGCCGCTCGACCACGGCGCGCTTCTCTTCGCTGTTCACTCTTCCACCTCCTCTCGTCGCCTGGGTGCGTCCGCCGATGAGGGCGGACGCAAGGAGCGACGAGAGGACGTCGTGCCCTGCTCCCGCGGCCTCGGTCGGGTGGTGGTTTGAGCCTTGACGGCCCCGACGGTCTACGGCGCGGACGCGCGGTTGTCGAAATCGAACCCGGAGTCTACGCGGTCGGCGCAGCCTCCTCGAGCAGGTCCCTGGTCTTGGTCGTGTCGAGCCGCAGTCCCGGGCCCATCGTCGACGCCAGCGTGATCGAGCGCAGGTAACGGCCCTTGGCGGCCGCGGGCTTGACCCGCAGGATCTCCTCCAGCACGGCCTGGTAGTTCTCGACCAGCGCCGTCTCGTCGAACGACTTCTTGCCGAGCGACGCATGGATGATCCCCGTGCGGTCGGTGCGGTACTCGATCTTGCCCGACTTGACGTCGGACACGGCCTTCGCGATGTCGAACGTGATGGTGCCGGCCTTCGGGCTCGGCATCTTGCCCTGCGGGCCGAGGATCCGGCCTAGCCGGCCGACGGTGCCCATCATGTCCGGCGTCGCGATGGCGACGTCGAAGTCCGTCCAGCCCTCGGTGATCCGGCCCGCCAGGTCGTCGCCGCCGACGACATCGGCGCCGGCGTCCTCGGCCTCCTTGGCCTTCTCGCCCTGGGCGAACACCGCGACGGTGACCGTCTTGCCCAGGCCGTGGGGCAGAAACAGCGTGCCGCGCAGCTGCTGGTCGGCGTGGCGCACGTTGACGCCGAGGCGCATGTGCACCTCGACCGTCTCGTCGAACTTGGACGTTTCCAGCGACTTCAGCAGGCGCACCGCCTCGAGCGGCGCGTACTGCTTCTCGCGATCGACCTGCTGGAGGGCCGCGCTGTAGCGCTTGCCCGGCATCAGGCCCTCACCTCCACGCCCATCGAGCGGGCGGTGCCGGCCACGATCTTCATCGCGGCCTCGACGTCGTTCGCGTTCAGGTCGGGCATCTTGCGCTCGGCGATCGACCGCAGCTGGTCCCGGGACAGCGTCCCCACCTTGGCGCGGTTCGGCTCGCCCGAGCCGGACTGCAGGTTCAGCGCCTCCTTGATCAGGACGGCTGCCGGCGGGGTCTTGGTGATGAAGGTGAACGAGCGATCCTCGAACACCGAGATCTCGACCGGCGTGATCTGCCCCGCGTTGGGACCCTGCGTCGCGGCGTTGAACGCCTTGCAGAAGTCCATGATGTTGACGCCGTGCTGGCCCAGCGCGGGGCCGACCGGCGGCGCCGGGTTCGCCTGCCCGGCGGGGATCTGCAGCTTGATGACTTTGATGACCTTCTTGGCCACCGGCTACCTCCTGTGGTGCAAACGCTCCTGGTGGAGCTCCCACGTCGCTACTCGTAGTACTTCAAAGAGATGTCACGTTGAACCTGCCACTGTCGGGCAGGTTCACAGTCAGATTTTCTTTACCTTGTCGAACTCGAGCTCGACCGGCACCTGCCGCTCGAAGATCGACACGAGCACCTTGAGCTTGCTCTGGTCGTGGTTGATCTCCGCGATCTCGCCGTCGAAGTCCGACAGCGGGCCGGAGATCACCTTGACGCTCTCGCCCAGCTGGAACTCTGCCTTCTGCTTGGGCACGGCGGTCGTCGTCGCCTGCGAGTGCAACATGCGATCGACCTCGCCCTGGCTGAGCGGAACGGGCTGGCCGGACGCGCCGACGAAGCCGGTGACCCCGGGCGTGTTCTTGACCAGGCCCCAGGCCTCCTTGTCGACGTCCAGGTCCATGTTGACCAGGACGTAGCCGGGCCACAGCCGTCGCTCGGCCTGCACCTTCTGGCCGTCCTTGGTCTCGACCACGGACTCGGTCGGGACGACCACGCGGCGCACGGTCATCTCCTTGCTCATCGACTTGATCCGGTGCTCGAGATTGGCCTTCACCTTGTTCTCATGGCCGGAGTAGGTGTTGATCACGTACCAGCGAAACATTGCGTCCTTCGGGTCAGTTCTGGAGTTCGACGAGCTTCTGCACCAGGCGGGCGAAGGCCTGGTCGAGCCCGTACAGGTAGAGGCCGACGAGCACGCAGGCCGCGATCACGACCGAGGTCGACTGCCACGTCTGGTGCCGGTCGGGAAAGTCCGTCTTGGCCAGCTCGCCCCGCACCTCACCGGTGAACCCGGTGACGCGGCGGAAGAGGTTCGGCCGCTCGACCGGCTCGCCGCCGGACTGGCTCTTGGGCTTGCCCGCCACCGGCGCGGTCACGCTGCGCCGGCCCTGCTGGGGCTGCTGTCGGTTCCTCCGCGCCAAGGTGCTGCCTAGCGGGTTTCCCGGTGCAGCGTGTGCTTGCCGCACCATTTGCAGTATTTGCTGAACTCCAGCCTGTCGGGCGAGTTCCGCTTGGACTTGTTCGTCTGGTAGTTGCGCCGCTTGCACTCGGTGCAAGCCATCGTCACCAGTACTCGTACTCCTGTGGCCACGCGTAAACCTCTCGTCGGTTGAGCCGACCAACGGTAGCACAGGAGGTGCCTCCGGGAACCCGTCCGCGACCGCTCCGCGGGCGGGTTCCCGCGCGTTTGCTCAGCCGGCGACGCGACCGTTCACGGAAGCCGTTCGCGGCCGGATCGGGAGGGTCCGTTAGAGCTGCGAGAGGTCGATCGCGTCGGAAGGAGCGCTGACGTCGACGGGCTCGTCCCACCCGGTGAAGGTGATCGTGCCCTGCTTGTCGCCGGTCGACACGATCGCGACCGGATAGGGCTTGCCCGACGCTGCGATGTACAGGTCGCCGCCGCCGTCGGAGTCACGCAGGACGATGACCTTCTGTCCGTTGTACGTCCGCGTGCCGGACTTGGTGACGGTGCCCTCGGCCTGCAGCATGCTCGAGAACAGCTTGCCCTTATCGGTGAACTGCTCGAAGCTGGCGAACCGGCTGTCGGTGCTCGGAACCTTGATCCAGCGTCCCTGGAGCAGGCTGACCGCGGCGTCGCCGCCGCCGACCATCTTGTAGAACTCGGGGCTGCCGCTGAAGTACGCGGCGTCTCCCACGCGCACCAGCTTGATCTCGTTGCCGCTCAGCGTGAGCGTGCCCTTGGCCGCGTCCGACGACAGATTCACGTCGAACCCGATGTCCGTCGAGTCGCTGTTCACCGAGCCGCTCATGTGCACCGATCGGGCGCCCTGAACGGCGTCGTTCACGTCGGAGAGGATCTGCTCCGGCGCCTTGGCCGACTCGCCGTTGTCGGCAGCCGCCGCGGGCGACGACGACGAGTCGCCGCTCGAGCCGCCGCAGCCGACGGCGACCGGCAGCAGCAGGGCGAGGACGATCGCGAGCGTGGCACGGGGGACCCACATGGGTGCGTTGTCGGCCCGCGCCCGCGCGCGCGTGACCCCCGTTCGGGGCATGCACCTGTGCCAGAATCGGCGGGTGGCGGCGTTCCTGGTCATCCTCCACCGCACCGGCCCCGAGTGGGACGGCAGCCTGCCGCTGGAGGGGCAGTCCCGGTGGGCCGAGCACGCCGCGTTCATGGACGCGCGTGGACGACGGGTTCATCGTGCTCGGCGGCCCGCTCGCCGACGAGGTTCGCGTCGCCCATGTGATCGAGGCGGCGTCGGAGGACGCGGTCGTCGAGCGGCTGGCCCGCGATCCGTGGAGCGGCTCGCATCTGGTGGTGGCGTCGATCGAGCCGTGGACGCTGCGGCTCGACGGCCGAGCCGGCTATGCCCAGGTCGTGGCGGTCGCCGGCCACCCCTCCTTGAGGGCTCCTGCGCCTGGCGCAGATCCATCCGGCGGAGTCTAGGGCGCCGCGCGGCGACTCATCCGACGGCCGCTTCGTAACGATCGCCGGACGGTCGTCGTGGGACACTGGCCGCATGAGCGACCGAACGCTGCGGTGGCTTGCGTGGCCGGCCCTTGCCGCCGTCGCACTCCTGCTCGCGGGGGGCGTCGTCCTGATGTGGGCGACCCGCCATGTCGCGCATTCCGAGGGCTTCAGCGGCGGTGGCACCGCCGGCTTCCTGGCCGGGCTGCTGATCCTGATCATCTTCCTGCTCTACCCGCTGGCCGGTGCCGTGATCGTCCGCAGCCGGCCCCGCAACCCGATCGGCTGGCTGCTGATCGCCACCGGCCTCTCCTGGGCCCTCGTGGTCGACGCGATCGGCTACGGCGACTGGGCGTTCAAGGTGCATCCCGGGCAGATCCCCGGCGGGGCGGCGGCGGCGTCGGTCAGCCTGTGGGCGTGGGCGCCCGCCGTCGCGATCACCGGCGTGTTCCTGCTCCTGGTCTACCCGGACGGGCACCTACCGGGCCGGCGCTGGCGATGGGTGGCCTACGTCTGCGCGTTCGCCGTCGGGATCAGCGTGCTCGACTGGCTGGTGCCGGGGCCGATGAAGATCACGGGATTCCCCGACCATGACAACCCATTCGGCATCCAGGCGCTCGACGGTGTGCTCCGTCCGCTGCAATCCGTGGTGCTGCTGATCCCGCTGTCTTCCGTCGCTGCCGTGGCGAGCCTGGTCGTTCGGTACCGCCGCGCGGAGCGGATCGAGCGCCTGCAGATCAAGTGGCTGGCGGCTGCGGGCACGCTGTGCGGCGCGTTGTATTTCGTGTCGCTGGTGTCCGCGGCGGTGTTGGCGGACGACCACGGCGCGACGCCGGGATGGATCGCGGTCGTACAGGACGTGTGGTTCGTCTGCCTCGGGCTGATCCCGATCGCGATCGGCATCGCCGTGCTCCGGTACCGCCTGTTCGAGATCGACGTGATCATCCGCCGGACGCTGATCTACGCGACGCTGGTCGCGGCGCTGGCGGTGCTCTACCTGGGCGGCGCGGCGCTGATCGGCTCGGCGCTCCGCGGCCTCACGGGCTCATCGGGCACGCTGGCCGTCACCGTGTCGACGCTGGCGGTCGCCGCCGCGTTCCAGCCGCTGCGCCGGGTGATCCAGCGCTCCGTCGACCGCCGGTTCTACCGGGCGGGCTACGACGCGCAGGCCGCGGTCGACGGGTTCAGCGAGCGGCTGCGCGAGCAGATCGACCTCGACGCGCTCTGCGAGGAGCTGCGATCGGTGGTCACCGGGACAGTCCAGCCCGCGCACGCCACCGTCTGGCTCCGCGGAGACACCGCCGACCGGCCGCCGGGCTAGGCACGCGCCGAACAGCGCCGCAGAGACGGCCCCGGCGCCCGCCACGGCAAGCCACAGTGCGTCGCCGCCCGCGCCGTGGAGTGCGAAGCCTCCGGCCGGAGCCACGGCGTACGCCACCGAGTACGAGGTCCCGACGGTGGCGATCCACGCGCCCGATCTGCCGGGCGGCGCCGCCGCCGCGACGGCGGCGCTCTGCGCCGGCGAGGCCAGGATCTCGCCGATCGTGTACACGACGAGCACGGCCACCAGGACGAGCACCGTGGCGCGCCAGATCAGCGCGCAGGCCGCCAGGCCGCCTGCAGCCGTGCCGGCGACCAGCACCACTCGCCGAGAGGCCCGGCGAGTGGCACTGGTCAGCGGCAGCTGCAGGACGATCGTCAGCACCGGGTTGATCGCGAGCAACAGCCCCACCGCTCCCAGCCCGAGCACGCCGTCGCGCACCGCCGCCACCGGCACCACGATCTCGTAGACGAACAGCACGACGTAGCTCAGCACCGAGCCGGTCCACAGCAACAGGAAGCCCGGCTCCTGGAGGAACCGGCCGAGCCCCATAGCGCCCGCCGGCTCGCGCTCGGCGTCGGGCGGCACCGCGGCCAGCGCAAGCCCGGCGACGACCGCCAGCACGCCGGCGCACGTCAGCCACAGGGCGCTCCATCCGAGCGTCAGCAGCGCAGCGCCCACCAGCGGACCGAGGCCGAGGCCGACGGCGTTGGCCGTTCGCTGCCGTGCATACAGATGCTCGAGCGCATCGGGCGCCAGCCGGGCAATCGTGACGGCCAGGGCCACCCAGAGCACCGCATCGCCGGCGGTCGACAGCGGGATCAGCACCATCGCCGCGGCCGCCGACCACGAACCGGCGGCGAACCCGATCAGCACAGCGGCGTTGGCGGCGGCGGCAACGGTCGCGACGCGCCTGCATCCGTACCGGTCGCACGCGCGACCGCCGAGGATCCCCGCCGCCACCTCGACCGCAGCGGCCGCGACGTAGGCCGAGCCGAGCTGCGAATCGCCGAGGTGCGCCCGTTCGCTCCCCCACACGGCGAGGAAGTCGACGCGGAGGCTGAGGGCAAGGCTCGACAGCAGCGAGAGCCCGACCACGGCACGGTGTGGATGTCCGGCCACCGCTCGAACGTAGCCCCGGGAAATTTCCGACCGCAAGGCGGCGCGCGCGAGTGTGGGCGCGCGGATATTTCAGCGGCCGCCGGATATATCCAAAGCGATATTTCGCGGGGGACTCGGTGGGTGCGGCGCGTAATGGCCTTCACCACGAGCTGCTTGGCGGTCACCCGACCACTGCGATTGCTGCAAACGAGCCGGCTGCAAGAATCACGACAGCGCGCTTGAGGACGCGCAGCCGCCGCTGCAGGCGCTCGCGGCTCGGGCGTTCGGGTTTGTCGGATGTCATGCCGGCAGCGTCGCCGGTCGACCTGCGGCGGCGCTGTGCACCACCTGTGAGATCGATGAGAATGTGGGCGGCAGCACAGTTTGGCCCGCCAGGCCGTTGGGGGCACTGGCGGGCACCGGTAAACCCGGGTGGCGGGGCACTGTAGACCCGCCACCCGGGCAGTGATTGCGGCCTAGAAGGTGCCGCTTGCGATCATCGTGCCGCCGAGCGTGCGCACCCGGACGGTGGATCCCGTCTTGATGGTGGGGACGGACTGTCCGCGCTCCGTATTGCGGTTCACATTGATGGCGCCCAGGCTGTTGACCACCGGGCTCGTGAGCTTGTTGCCGTTGACGAAGACGTTCACGTGCTTGCCGGCCAGCGCACGCACGTGCTCGACCTCGATCTGCAGCTCGCGCTCGCTGCCCTTCACCTTGTAGACGGCCTTTCCGCTGGCCCCTGGGAACGAGACGCTGCCGTGCAACGCGATCGTCCTGGTGGTACCGCTGCCGCTGGCGTATGCCGCCGGCGCGATCGCCGCAACCGCTGCGACGCACGCGATCAGAGCTGTGATGAGTGTCCTGCGCTTCATTGTTCCTCCTCGTGTGGATCGGTCGAGATGGAGCATGCGCGGCGGCCGGTCGAGGTCGCAATGGGACGTTGGTCCTAGGACGTGGCGCGCCCATGCCACTCCAGGCATGCTGGAGGGGTGCACAAACGGGATCGACCGAGAACGTGAGCGACGGCCGAAGGGATATCCTCGGCCCGGTCGCCGTCTTTGCGTTGTCCGGATTGGCGGTGCTCGTCCTGGTCGCGCTTGCGGGAGCGCTCGCGTTACGCACGCTCAGCACGTCGGAGGCGCTACGCGACGCCCGGCGCCTGACGACGACGACCGGTCATGGAATCGTCGAGCCTGCCCTGACAACTGACGTCGTGCGCGGCCGGCCGAAGGCGATCGCGAACCTCGACCGGATCGTCCGTCAGCGGGTGCTCGCACCGGATGTCGCCCGCGTCAAGATCTGGAACGCAGCGGGAAGGATCCTCTACTCGGATGAGCCGAAGCTGATCGGGCAGCGGTTTCCCCTGGGCGCGGATGAGCTCGCCGCGCTGCGATCGAAGTCCGCCGAGGTCGACGTGGCGGATCTCTCGGCTCCCGGAGAACAGGTACGAGCGCGGGCTCGGCGACCTGACATCGGTGTATCTGGGCCTGCGCGCACAGGACGGCACGCCCGTCATGTACGAGGAGTACCTTCGCTCGAACGCGATCGCCGGCGACAGCCGAAGCGTCGCGCGGCTGTTCGCGCCGGTCGGGATCCTCGCTCTCGGCGTGCTGGCCGTGCTGCAGATACCTCTTGCCTGGCGTATGGCCAGCCGGATGCAACGCGCTCAGCGCGACCGTGAGGTGCTGCTGCAGCGGGCGATCGATGCGTCGGAGGCCGAGCGCCGTGAGATCGCTGGCGGCCTGCACGACGGAGTCGTGCAGGAGCTCGCCGGCCTCTCGTTCCAGATGGCGGCCGCGGTCGATCAGGAACGTTCTGAACCGGAGCTGCGCCGCATCCTGATCGAGAGCGGCGCGGGTACGCGGAACGCCATCCGGCAGCTCCGGTCATTGCTGCTCGAGATCTATCCTGCAGCTCTCAGTGAACGCGGCCTGGCGGCTGCGCTCTCCGACCTCGTGGCGCCACTGACCGCCCGCGATATCGAAGTGGAGACGGATGTCGAGCCTCATCTCGCACTACCCACCGAGACGGAGCAGCTCCTGTTCCGTGTCGCCCAGGAGGCTGTGCGCAACATCGTCGCCCACGCCGCGGCGGATCGGGTCACGATCCATGTTGCCGGCGATGACGGGGTGGCGACGCTGCGGGTGGCCGACAACGGCCGGGGATTCGACGTGGACGAACTCGACAGGCGCCGTGTCGAGGGCCACATCGGCCTTGCCGTGCTGAGGGACCTCGCGGAGTCCGCCGGCGGTGAGCTCATCCTGCGGTCGTCGCCGGGCGCAGGGACGACGATCGAACTCGAGGTGCCGGTACGGTGATCCGGGTCGCGGTCATCGACGATCACACGATCGTCCGCAATGGTCTGACGCAGTTGATCGAGTCCGACCCGGAGCTCGTCGTGGTCGGCACCGCGCCGGACGGCGAAGCTGGTGTCGTCCTCTGCGTCGAGCATCGTCCCGACGTGGCCCTGATGGATCTCTCGATGCCGGGCATCGGCGGAATCGAGGCGACTCGCAGGATCGCCGCGGAGGCGCCGGACGTCCAGGTCGTCGTCCTCACGTCCTTCATGGATCGCGACCAGATCGTCGACGCCCTCGCCTCGGGCGCGATCGGCTACCTGGTCAAGGACGCCGAGCCGGAGGACCTGCTTCGCGGAATCCACGCCGCCGCTCGCGGCGAATCGCCGATCGATTCGCGGGCGGCGCGCACGATGCTGGGAGCACAGAACGCGCCTGATCCCCTGGGCGTTCTCACCGAGCGGGAGCGCCAGGTGCTGTCCCTGGTCAGCGAGGGCCTGCCCAACAAGCAGATCGGCCGCCGCCTCGAGATCAGCGAGAAGACCGTCAAAGCCCACCTGACAAGCGCATTCCGCGCGATCGGGGTGGATGACCGTATGCAGGCGGGCATGTGGGCCCGTCGGCACGGGCTCTGAGCGAGGAGGGCCGTTCAAGTCGTTGGCGTTCCGGGCGGACCGGCGTGTCTGGGGAGGCGAAGTGCGGCGATCAGTCCAAGCAGGGCGAATCCGACGAGGACGATCATCGCGACCACGTACGACCGGGTTCCCGTCGCGATCGCGGAGACCAGGATGGTGCCGGCGATCGCCGTGCCAAACGACGAACCGAGGTTGGAGACGCTCCGCGAGAGCCCCGAGATCTCGCCTTGCAGCTCCTCGGGGAAGCTCGACTGGACCACGTTCACGGAGGGCGTCAGCATCGCGCCCACGCCGAGTCCGAACAGGAACAGTCCCAGCAGGAACGCGACCGCTCGCGCAGAGGTGTCCACGAACGGGATCATCAGCACCAGGCCGAGGACCGCCCCGAGAAACCCGGCGGCGATCAGCGCCCGCTGGGGGTACCGCGCCGCGAGGCCGCGTGCCGCGAACGACGTGATCAGGATGCCGGCCGTCGCGGCGGTGAAGATCAGCCCGGTCCTGATCGGGCTGTATCCGTGCACCTCCTGCAGGTACACGGAGACGACGAACGACGTCCCCATCATGATCAGCCACTGCAGGTTCTGCGTGACCATCGCGAGATTGCAGGCCCGGTTCTTGAACAGGCCGGTGGAGAGCAGGGGTTCCCGCCCGCTGCGTTCCAGCCGGCGGATGTAGGCGTAGAACCCGACCAGCAGCGCGAGGCCGATCACGATGAAGGCAACGAACAGCGCGTTGTGGACGCCGGCCTGCAGGATGCCGAACACGATGAAGAACATCCCGACGGCGGAAAGCACCGCGCCCACCAGGTCGAACGGGCGGCTGGGATCGGCGGGCAACGGATCGCTGAGGTTACGGCTGAGCAGGATGATGACGACCACGACCAGCGCCTGGAAGATGAACGCTGCCCGCCAGTCGATCCACGTGGCGATCACGCCGCCGATCAGCGGGCCCGCTGCGGCGCCGACACCGCCCATCCCGCTGATCGCGCCGAACGCCCACGCCCGCGAGGTCGTGTCCGTGAACCACAGCGTTGCCAGGATGTACACCGGCGGGATCAGCAGCGCCGTGCCCACACCCTCCAGGATCGAGTTGCCGACGATCAACACACCCAGCCCGGGCGCGATCGCACTCAGCAGTGCACCGACACCGAACAACGCCAACCCCCCGATCAGGCATCGCTTGCGGCCCCACCGGTCGGTCAGCTTGCTGCACGGGATCATCAGGATGGCCATCGTCAGCAGGAACAGGGTGATGACCGTCTGCACGCCCTTCACGTCCGTGTTCAGGTCCTTGCTGATGTCCCCGATCATCACGTTCATGTTCGAGCCCGCGAAGCTGCAGATGAACTGGGCGAGCGCAAGCGGCGCGATCAGCCGGCGCGCGCTGCGAAGAGCCTCGCCGGTGGCGCGCCCTTCGGCCGCCGCGGAGCTCATCTGCGCTCCGGCGGGTCCGGGCCGCCGCGACCAGAAGCCGGGCCGGCGTTGCGGTGGTGCGTAAGCGACAGGGCGCTCGCTCCTTCCGTCGACCCGCGAACCCTAGCCAAACGCGCTCCGGCATCTCGGCCCGGCACCGTTGAACCCGACCGGTTTGCTGCTCTCCGGCTCGGCGGCGGATGGTGCCTCGAAAACAGCGCTCAGCAACAGCCGTCGGAGCAGGCTTCGCCGCGCCAGCTCTGGATGCCCTCGTGAGCGGCGAGGCCGGCAATCACAAGCGCGGCCGCGGGATCGGCCCACCATAGGCCGAAAACCGCGTTCGCTCCGAGCCCGACCAAGAGCGCAACCGAGAGATAGGCGCAGAGCGTCGTCTGCTTGGCCTCGGAGACGGTGGCGCTGGAGCCGAGGGCGTGCCCGACGCGACGCTTGGCGCGAGCAAGCAGTGGCATCGTGACGGCCGTGAACGCGGCCAGGCTGATGCCGACCCAGCTGGCATCCGGGTGGTGGCCGGCGGCGAGGGTGCGGAGCGCCTCAACGGTGACGTAGGCCGCGAGCAGCCAGAACGAGATGCTGATCGCCTGCTGCGCTCGCCGCTCGGCGTCATGGGAACCGATGCGGCTACCGGTGAACAGCCACACGACGACTCCGCCGGCCAGCACCTCGATCAGGCTGTCGGCGCCGAATCCGATCAGCGCGATCGAGCCGGCCGCGATCCCGGCGACCAGAGCGATCGCGAACTCGGCCACATGCCAGGCGTTGCCGCCCCAGGCCAGAAGGCGTGCTCGCCGCTGGAGGCGTCCTCGCTCGGAGCCGCTGACGCGGGGTCGGCTGATCTGGACGACAGTCGGCGGCTGCTGGATGCTCATCGGTGGGACTCCGCCTGTGTGGACGTGGCGCGGTTGGCCGGGTTCTCGGGACATCCGACCCGGTGGATCTGCAAGAGCCGGTTGTGGTCGCGGTCGATCTGCAGTGTGGAGTGGGTCAGCTCGAAGCGGTCGCGAAGCAGTTCCTGGAGGTGATGGAGGAGCCGATCGTGGTCGATGCCGGGCTGAGCGACGATGTGGGCGGAGAGGGCAGGAAATCCACTGGTGATCGTCCAGACATGCAGGTCATGCACCTCCTTGACACCGTCCTGCCTTGCCAGCGTTTGGCCGATCTCGTCGGGGTCACAGTCCTCGGGCGCGATCTCCAGCAGGATCCGAAGCGATTCGCGGATCAGCCCCCATGATGAGACCAGCACGACCACGCCGATGGCAGCGCCGATCAGCGGGTCCGCGTACTCCCACCCTGTCAGCATGACGATCAGCCCGGCCAAGGCAGCGCCGGCCGAGCCCAGGACGTCTGTCGCGGCATGCACCAATGCACCGCGCAGGTTGAGGTCGTGGCGGCTCCCGGCGCGCAGCATCAAAATCACCGGGATGCCGTTGGCGATCACGCCCACCAACCCGACCACGAGCACGCCCACGCCCACGACGTCGGGTGGGTTCTGGAGGCGCGTGTACGCCTCGTAGAAGATCCACCCGCTGATCACGACCAGCGCCAGGCCATTCACCAGTGCGGCAAGGATCTCCGCTCGCCGCCAGCCAAAGGTTCGGGCGCCACGGGCCGGCAGTCCAGCCGCCCACACCGCCGCCAGCGCCAGCGCGATCGCGCCGCCATCCGACACGTTGTGCACCGCATCGGCGATCAGCGCCAGGCTGTGAAACCACACGCCGGTGACAACCTGCACCACGCCATAGGCGACGGTGAAGCCAAGCGAGATCCGAAGTGCCCGCTTCGACGCCGAGCGATCACCGGCCTGCCCGTGTCCGACGCCGGGAGCGTGCACATGGGTGTGCGCCACTAGTCGTCCTCGCCGACGTGCTGGAGGCCGACATCGAGCAGCAGGCGAATGTGCGCGTCGTCCAACGCGTAGTACACATTTCGGCCCTGCTTCCGATACCGCACCAGACGCTGGGATCGAAGCAGCCGCAGGTTGTGCGAGCAGGCGGTCTCGGACAGACCGGTCACCGCTGCCAGGTCGCACACGCACAGCTCACCCTCCAGCAACGCGACGATCAGGCGCACGCGGCCTGGGTCTGAGAGCACACGAAAGGTCTCGGCCAAGCGCTGGCTCTCCCTCTCGTCGGGTAACCGCTCAGCGACCATCGCCACCCGTTCGGGATCGACGCACGCGACCTCGCACCGATCGAGTGGCACCACCACCGATTGATCCGATGTCTTCACAGGAATGAAGATATCGGACTGGGCGCGCGCATGCCACCCCCGACCGTGTGCACGCGACAAGCGTCGCCGGTCGGTCCGACCGTTAGCCCTGCGAGAGGCCCCACTCATTGGCAAGCGTCATCTGCTCCGAGTCCCCTCGGGCGATGCGTGCCGAGCCCATAGAGCATCCGCCGGATCGATGCTGGGCGGGCGCCGCGCCGGCTTGCGCGCCGGAGCGGCGGCTCCTGTCCGCTCCGGCGCGCGGCCGGCCGACCGTATCGATAGATCCCAAGTCGGTCGGTGTTCGGCGCTCTCAAGAGCACCCGGGGATAGGGGAGGTTGCTCCTTCGGCGTCGACTCCAGTATCGCGTCAGCAGATGAGCCAGTTCTGAACGTCGAATGAGGAGTTTCTCAGGCATATGCCAAGCCGGTGTAACCGTCGACCCGGCGGCCCGCGCTGGGGTGAAGCTCGACCTCGCCCCGGCCGCTTGAGCCCGAGGCGAGATCGCCCAGCACCACGAGCGCATCGGTTGTTGTACCCGGAGCCGCCGCCCTGATCTCCGGCGTCCCCCTTTGCGAAGACGCTCTACGCCACAGCCCGATAGCCGACGCCGGCGACCTCTGCGCGAGCGGCTGGGAGCAGGTCGGGCCGATCGAGCAGCGCCACCGCCCGCAGCCTTCCCGCCGCGTCGTGGTAGCGCGCAACGAAGCCTCGCTCGCAGTGCTCCACGGTGGGCAACGGGCCGGGTTCGACGTGGCCCACGACCTGCAGCCGGTGGCCGAACTGCTCGGTCCAGAAGTAGGCGGCCGGCGGATCCGGTGCCGGCGCGCCGGCCAGCGCGTGCGCCACCATCCGCGCGGTCGCCGCGGCGGCGCTCCAGTGCTCGGTGCGGCCGCGTTCGGGGATCGTGGCGACGTCGCCGCAGGCGTAGATACCATTGGCCGCCGTCCGCCCGAATCGATCCACGGCGACCCCACCGTCCGGCGCGAGCGCGAGTGCCCCTGCCACCAGCTCGGCGTTGGGGACGGCCCCGATGCCGACGAGCACCTGGTCGCACTCGACCCTGGTGCCATCGTCCAGCCGCAGCGCGTCCACCCGTCGTGGGCCCCCGACGACGCTCACGAGCGACCTGCCCAGCCGGAGCTCGACGCCGGCACGCTCGGCGATCCTGCCAAGCCGGGATCCGACGTCGACACCCAGCGTGGCGGCGAACGGCACCCGCGCCATGTCGATCACGACCACCTGGACCCCCAGCTCCCGCGCGGTCGAGGCCACCTCGAGGCCGACGAAGCCCGCTCCGACGATGGCGAGCCGTCCGCCTGAACGGAGCGCCGGTTCGAGGCGCATGGCATCGTCCAGCGTCCGCAGCTGGTGGGCGTTCTCGTATGGGTCGAGCGCGGGCAGGCGGCGCCCGCGGACCCCGGTGGCGATCACCAATCGCCGCCACGCGACGGTGCGGCCGCCGACCACCGCTCTGCGCGACCGCACGTCGATCGACTCCACCGGAGCGCCGGGCCATATCTCGATCTCGTTTTGCCGCCAGTACTGCGCGTCGCGAAGGGCGAGCCCCGCTCGCGGACGGCGGCCGGCTAGGAACTCCTTCGACAGCGCGGGGCGCTCGTAGGGCGGGTGGGACTCGTCGCCTGCGACGACCACGCGGCCGTCGAAGCCGAGCGCGCGCAGGCACTCTGCCGTGCGGGAGCCGGCCAGGCCGGCCCCCGCGATCAGCACATCGGTTCGATCGGTGGTCATAGCTGGTCGTTCCCGGACTCGTCGAGCACGCGGATCGCCCCCATCGGGCAGGCTCGGGCGGCGGCGATGGCAGCCTCCGCGGCCTCGGTCTCGGCCGGCGCGGTGGCGATGCCGTCAGCACCAAGCGAGAACAGGTTGGGCGACTCCTCGATACAGGAGCCGAACCCGGAGCAGACGCTGCGGTCAATCACGATGCGGTAGGTCATGGTGGGTCCTTTCGTGGTGGTACAGGATCAGCGGGAGGGTTGTGCGGCGGCGACCGGCGACCGGCTCCGCGGGGTGAGGATGCGAACCAGCGTCAGCCACAGCACCGGGCCGCCGGCGACGGCCGCGACGACAGGGCCGCCGATGCCCGCCAGGTCGGTGCCGGCGGTGAGCGCGTGGATCAGCGCGAGCAGGAACGCGGCGAAGCTGGCGTAGTGGAGGCGGCGCCAGCCACGCTGGCCGATCCGCCGGCGCATCCTGAACGACACCGCCAGCATCAGCGTCAGCCAGCCGGCGACGACGCCGGCGGCAACCGCAGCCGGGTGCCAGGGGGCCGCGAACGGGATCAGCACGGCCGGCAGGCCGAAACGCATCACGGGGTCGGCCATCAGCGCGCCGACGTGCAGCCCGATCATGCCGAGCCCGGTCCAGGCCAGCGTCCGGTGCCAGCCCAGCAAGCGCCCCTGGAAGCGGGGTCCGAGCAGCCGGGTGCTCATGCCCAGGCCGAGCCAGGTCGAGAGCGTGAGGATGCCGAAGGCGACCAGACCGGCCGCACGGGCGACCAGCCACGCCACGGGCAATCCTGCTGCGAGACTCATGCCGCCACCCCCTCGAGATCCTCCGTCAGGGGCGGCCTGCCCACGACGAACGGCGCCTCGTGCGCGGGCACGACGATCGCAGACAGCTCGGGGTGGCCAGCGAGATACTGGGCGGCGTGATCGACCGCGGTGATCGCGAGCGCGGTCGCGTGCGGCTCGGCCGCCAGCGCGCTGGGCGCGACCACGGTCACCGCAAGCGGCCCGGGCACTGCCGGATGGCCGGTGGCTGGGTCGATCAGGTGGTGGCCCTCACCGTCGGCGCCGAGTCGGCGGCGGTCGCGGCCTGAGGTGGCCACGCCGCCGCCGTGGAGCTCGAGCACGCCCAGGGTGGCGGCATGGTCGCGGGGATCCGCGACGGCGATCCGCCACGGCCCCAGGTCAGAGGCAGATCCCCAGGTGGAGATGTCGCCGCCCAGGTCGACCAGGCCACCGGTCAGCCCCGGGCCGGCGTCGCGCATCACCGCCAGGGCGGTGGTCGCGGACAGCCCCTTGCCGATGCCGCCGAGATCGACGGAGGCTCCGGGCGCCAGACGGGCGCGCCGGCCAGCGTGGTCGAGCTCGATCGGTGCGCCCGCGCGCCAGCCGGCGATGTTGCCGGCATTGCGCGGGCGCACGTCTGCGAAGGTGACGTCATAGCCGGCGGCGATCAGCGCCGGCAGGACGGTCGGGTCGTACCGCCCGCCCGTCGCAGCACGCGCCTCGACGGCGGCGGTGAGCGCCTGCATCAACCGGTCGCCGACCGGCGTCCAGCGCCCGGCGGCGCTGTTCAACGCGGACAGGTCGCTCGACGGGTCGAAGCGCGACAGCGCCTGTTCCTGCGCCGCCACTTCGGCAACCGCGGACGAGATCGCATCCCGGGCCGCGGCGGCCTCCCAGACAGGGAAGCTGACGACGACGGCGCAGTCGGTGCCCATCGCACGGAACTGGTGTCTGCGAAGCGCGCGCATCACGATGTCCTCGTGACCGCTGCCACGGACTGCGTCGAGCTCTGGTTGGCGGTCCCGGTCGCAACCGTCGAGCTGGAGGTGGTGGCATGGGTCGCCGTGGTTGTACCGTTGACCGTCTGCCCGACCGGCGCCTGGTGCAGCGCCAGCACGGTGAACACGGCGATCACCGCCCACGCGGCTGCGATGCCGGCCCAGATTCGTTGCATGACCATCCGTCAGCCCTCCCCTGCGTCCACCCAGCTCGCGGCGGCCGGATAGGTCGGGGCGGCCGCCGTCGCCGGCGTGGCGGACTGGGAAGCCCCACCGCCGGCGACCAGGGACACCGTGCCCAGGCCGGCGGCCATGGTCGCGGTCGCGATCACCGCCGCGACGGTGACGATGTTTCGCTTGCTCCTTAGCATCGGACTCCTCCTTCGGGAATGCACTCACCGTAGAAGGGTCGGTTTGGCGTCCGGCCGAAGCCGGTCGAGGGTTCGTTTCGGCTTCGGTAAGGATTCGGAAAGTGCCCGGACCGGCCGGTATCGTTGGCCCATGAGGCAGCCCTCGCAACAGCTGCTGGTAATCGAGGATGACCCGGCAATTGCCCGGTTGCTCGAGGTGGAGCTGGTCGAGGCGGGCTACCGGGTCGAGCTCGCCGGCACGGGCTCTGCCGGCCTGGCAGCGCTCGAGCGGGAGGAGCCCGACCTGATCATCCTCGACGTGCGGCTGCCCGATCTGGACGGGCTGAGCGTCTGCCGTGCCGCGCGCCGGGCCGGCCACCGCACGCCGATCCTGATGTTGACTGCGCTCGACCGCATCGGCGACCGTGTGATCGGCCTGGACGCAGGAGCCGACGACTATCTGGCCAAGCCGTTCGCCGTCGAGGAGCTGCTCGCCCGCCTGCGCGCCCTCTCCCGCCGTGCCGGAGACGCCCGCTCGACGCTCGCGGCGGGGCCGCTGACGATCGACCTCGACACGCGCGAGGCAAGCATGGACGACCGGCCGCTCGACCTCACCGCCCGCGAGTTCGACCTGCTGGCGTTCCTGATGGAGGCGCCGGGACGAGTGTTCACGCGGGAGCAGATCTACGAGGGCGTGTGGGGGTACAGCTACCTGGGGGACTCGAAGGTGATCGACTACTTCGTGTCCACCCTGCGCCGGAAGCTGGGCGGCGGCACAGACTGCTCGCCGATCCGCACCGTGCGCGGCGTCGGTTACACGGTCAGGCCATGAGCTTCCGGCTGCGGCTCGCGCTGCTGTTCGCCGGCACGATCACCGTGCTGGTGATCGCGACCTGCGCAGCGACCTACCTGGTCGTCCGCGAGAGTCTCCGCTCCGACGCCCGCGGCGACGCCGAACGGCTGGCCCAGAGCGCTGCGGGGGTGGACAACCCCGAGGAGCTTTCGCTCGATCGGCTCGCCGGGCCGGACGCACGCGTATGGCTGACCGACGGATCCGGCAGAGTCATCGCCCGCAGCCATGCGGCAGGCGACGGCGACCACACTCTTGCCCAAGTCCAACGCACCATCAACGCCGCCGCGTCCGGCTCTACCCTGGCGAAAGCGCCTCGAAACGAGGGCGGCTACGCGATCGTCCTGCTCGGAAACAGCGCCATCGAATCGAGCCTGTCGACGCTGCTGTCCACGTTGATCGCCGTGGGACTGGCCGTGGTGCTCGTCGCTGCGCTGGCCGGAGCGCTGCTCGCGAGGCGCGCGCTGGAGCCGGTCGAGCGGATGCGCCGCCAGGTCGACGCCATCCCCGGCGATGCGCTCGAGCGCCGGATCAGCGAAGGCCGTCCGGACGAGCTCGGTCGTCTGGCTGCCGCCTTCAACCGCCTGCTCCAACGCACCCAGCTGGCCACCGAGCAGCAGCAGCGGTTCGTGGCCGATGCCTCACACGAGCTGCGCACGCCGATCACCGCGCTCCAGGGTCACGCTCGCATCGTCGCCCGCGCGGCGGAGCGCGGCGACCTCGAGCAGGCCCGCGAGTCTGCGCAGATCGTGGCCGAGACCGGCGACCGGATGGCCCGCACGATGGGGGAGCTCCTGGCGCTGGCCGAATCCGACGGCGCCCGCCACGAGATGGCGACGGTGCGCC
Source organism: uncultured Actinomycetes bacterium (assembly GCA_963720885.1). Taxonomy (GTDB): domain Bacteria; phylum Actinomycetota; class Thermoleophilia; order Gaiellales; family JAICJC01; genus DATLLN01. Next base: position 180,716 of record CAVRGW010000006.1, read on the forward strand.
TCGACCACGTCGTCGCGGAGGCCGTCGAGGAGCTGCGAGCGGCCTACCCCGATCGGGAACTCGACGCCGAGGTCTCCGAGGCAACCGTCGACGGCGATGCCGGAAGGCTCGGCGAAACCGTGAAGATCCTGCTCGACAACGCCCTCAAATACAGCCCTGCGGACACCGTCGTGGCGGTCACCGTGCAGCCCGACGACACCGCCGCAGTGCTGACCGTGCGCGACCACGGGCCGGGCCTGGCAGGGGCCGATCGCGAACACGCCTTCGAGCGCTTCTACCGTGGCACCGCCGCTCGAGGCACCGCCGGCAGCGGGCTCGGCCTCGCGATCGCACAGGCGGTGGTCGAGCGCCACCACGGCCGCATCGGGCTGGCGGCGGCACCCGGCGGCGGCACGCTGGTCACCGTCACGCTACCGGCGAGCACTCCGCACCCGGACCCGTAGTGCGAGAGATCGGCTTCTCCAACGCCCAAAGCCGGCGTCCCTAGCCCGCCGGGCCAGATCGCAAGCATCGCGCGGATCGGAAATCAGTTGAGCGGCACCGTGACGAGGCCCGCCAGACGCCGGTAGACGGCGAAGAAGTCGCGGTCGTCGGGAACCAGGTAGCGGCTTGGCGGCTGCTGGTAGTTCGGCACCACCCGCACCGGGTCGAGCCCGCCGTGGTGGCGGTAGGTGATCAGCGTCGGCCATTCCGGGTTGATGTCGAGCTGCATCGCGCGCACCGCGCCCGCCCGCTGGAGGATCTGCGCGAGCGTCGTCACCGTCTGATAGTCGGCGGCGACGTAGATCAGGTTGCCGTGCCGGTCGATCCCGGCCCCGGTGCGCCACACGCGCACCGCGTTTCCGAGCGTGTAGCCCCACTGCGAGCTGTCGTTCAGCGCCGGGTTGAGGCGCCCATGGTCGATGATCAGCGGCAGGCTCTGACGCGCGAACGCGACCTGCGCGCCCGCGGCGGGGCCGCCATGCCACGCCGTCACGTCGACGCGGCCGTCGCGGTAACCGATCAGCGTCGCCAGCCCGGCCTTCAGCGGCTCATACGAGCGCCCGTTGATCGACGACCCGTTGCTGCCGTCCCGGTAGATGAAGCCGCCGTTGAACGTCGCCAGGAGACGCCAGCGTTGGTCGTAGGGCACCATCATCGGGCCGCGCACGGGGGCGCTCGGCGGCTCGTAGCGGCCCGGGTACCAGGCGACCGAGGTGCGTGTGTGATCGAACCACGCCACATAGGCGACAATGCGCGGATAGTCGGTCTCGGTGCGGAAGGTCGTCACCAGCACCGGCGGGCGCCCACGCACCAGCGGGCCGGTGCCCCTCCAGATGCCTTCGCCCGGCAGCGGATGCGAGAACACCGGCGTGATCGGCCGCGGCAGCTGTGCCGAGCGGTGGTGCACCCTCGTCTTCGCCGCCGCGCCGACGCCGACCTTCGGCAGCTTGGTCAGCTGCGGGCCGCCCTTGTCCGGCGCCTTCCAGCTGTAGTAGTAGTGCTCGACCTCGTCGACCAGCCAGTTGCCGTGGTGCGCTCGCAGCCATTCGACGCTGCGAGGCCAGAGCGGCAGGCTTGAGGGCTGCATCATGGTGGTCGCGTACGAGTAGGCCGGTACCAGCAGTACCAGCGCCGCCACCGCCGCGATCAGCCCGCGGCGCCGACGGCGGCCCCGGCGCCGGCGAGGGACGCGAGTCGCGGCGCCGGCAGGGTCCGATCCCATATCGCCACGCTAGCGGCAGATTCTGAGAGCCCCTTCATGGTGCAGGTCGGTCCCAGCCGGCGGGTGCTGGTACGCTTGTCGCGTGACGCAGCGACGCGACATCACCCGCACTCGCGGCCCGGTCGTCGTCGTGCTGCCGCGCATCCCGGCCTAGGCGTTCCCGGCCTAGCGCCCCGGAACGCCGTGACGAACGCTCGCCTCGTCAACGCCGACAGATGGATGCGAACATGAGCACGCTGCCTTCAATCGAGAACGACTTTCCCGCCTGGTATGCCGAGGTCGTGCGGCGGGCCGGCCTGGCCGAGAACGCGGCCGTGCGCGGGATGATGGTGATCAAGCCGTACGGCTACGCGATCTGGGAGCTGCTCCAGCGCGAGATGGACGATCGCATCAAAGCAACGGGGCACGAGAACTTCTACTTCCCGATGCTGATCCCGGCGTCCGTGCTGGCGAAGGAGGCAGACCTGGTCGAGGGCTTCGCTCCGGAGGTGGCGGTGGTGACGGAGGCCGGCGGCTCGAAGCTGGAGGAGCCGCTGGTGCTGCGGCCCACGTCGGAGGCGGTGATCTGGAACACGTACGGTCGCTGGCTGCAGTCCTACCGGGACCTGCCCCTGCTCTACAACCAGTGGGGGAATGCGGTGCGGTGGGAGCTGCGGCCACGGCTGTTCCTGCGTACGAGCGAGTTCCTGTGGCAGGAGGGCCACACCGCCCATGAGACGGAACAGGAGGCGGTGGCGGAGTGCCTGCGGATCCTGCATGAGGTCTACGCCGACACTCAGCGGTCGGTGCTGGCCATGCCCGCGCTGCTGGGGCGAAAGAGCGCCGCGGAGCGGTTCCCCGGCGCGCGGGAGACGTTTACCACCGAGGCAATGATGGGCGACCGAAAGGCGCTGCAGGCGGCCACCGCGCACTACCTGGGCGACGAGTTCGCCCGCGCGTACGAGGTCACCTACACAGGGCGAGACGGCGCGGAGCACCATCCGTACGCGGCGTCGTGGGGCGCGACCACGCGGCTCGTGGGCGCGGTGATCATGATGCACGGAGACGAACGCGGCCTGCGGCTGCCACCGGCGGTGGCGCCACACCAGGTGGTGTTGATCCCGATCCAGCCGGGCGAGGAACGGGTGCTGGAGGCGGCGCACGCGCTGGCGGCAGAGCTACGGGCAGCTGGCATCAGGGTGAAGCTGGACGACCGCGATCACGTCCGTCCCGGCGCCAAGTTCTTCGAGTGGGAGCTGAAGGGCGCGCCGATCCGCATCGAGCTCGGTAAGCGCGAGCTGGCCGGCGGCGAGGTATCGGTGGCTCGGCGCGATCGCGAGCAGCGCGAGCGGCTGCCCCTCGACGGGTTGGCCGGGCGGGTGCAGGAGCTGCTGGGCGAGATCCACCAGGAGCTGTACGACCGAGCCGCCGCGCACCTGGCGGCGAACACGCGGCGCCTGGACGATCGCGCCGAGCTGATCGCGTACCTGAAGGCCGGCAGCGGCTTCGCGGTGACGGCGTGGTGCGGCTCGCCGGGTTGCGAGGCGGCGGTCAAGGCGGAGACGTCGGCGACGCTCCGCTGCCTGCCGCTCGAGCCCGAGGATCCCGGCGCCTCCTGTGCCGTCTGCGGGCGGCCCGGCGCCGAGACCGCCACCTGGGGCCAGGCGTACTGACGGATCCAGTGCCGGCCGCGGTCACGCTTCCATGGCCGGCGCGACGCAGTCCGAAACGCTCCCGGGGGCAACACCGGTGCAACGCGCCGCTGTTGTGCGTGCGCTCCAGTGATGCTCAGGCTGATCTCCAGAACATCAACCCCGATGATGGCCAAGCGCCAAAGCCCGCCAGGTAGGCATCGCCGTCGATACCCCGCTCTCCCGGGAGTCCTTCCAACCGACCGTGGTCGGCGTCCTGATGCGCATGTACGACTCGGCCCGCAACCATTGGTAGGGGAGTCGTTTCGGCCCACCCCTCAGACGGGGGATGCCGAGCCGGATCGAGGATGGGACGATCTGGCCAACCGAAACCAGGAGCGTCGTGCACGACGAACGAACCATCGTTGCTGATCACGCCCTCTGATGCTGGGCTGGTACGACCGCCGGCAGATGCGCCTGCTGTACGACAGCCTGCCCAAGGACAGCGCGATGTCCAACCTGGGCGACGGCTTCAGCCGCCGCCAGTGGGACGCCCTGAACGAGCTGGCCCGGCGGGACGGCTTCCGCCTGGAGTGCGTGGCCTACAGCGGTGTGCCGGACTACCAACTGTTACCGATCCTGCCGCCCCTGGACACGGCCGCCCTGGCCGACCCGAGCAGCTGGCGCGGCCCCGAGTGCGGAGCGCCGATGGAGCAAGTGAACAGGGACGACTGGAAGTGCACCGTGTGTCCGTACACCCAATGAATACTCGGGGACCGATGTTGGGGGCCTGACATGCCGCAGCTCCCCAGTTCGGCGGATAGCAACTCCGCTATCGAGTCGCGCTAAGCGGAGTCGAACAGATGTCGCTCAGCAACGCTTGGCGTCTCGAACGTCGCCGCCCAGATCGCCAACTGCTCGGCGCTGATCTCAGCGGTGGTGTGAGATGCGTCGGCATAGCGCTTTGCGCTGCGCCGCACCAGCTCGTCCAACTCGACGTCCAGGACGTGCAGCTCCACCCGCACACCCTGCCCCCGTGCGCGCAGGCGAAGTGCATCACGTTCTTCCCGGCTCCACAGGCCGAAGTCGAGAATGCAGCTGCGCCCGGCGGCCAACAGCTCGAAGGCCAGCTCGATCAGCTGGGCTTCCACGCGGACGCGCAGCTGATCGTCGTACAGGTCACCGCCGAGCGCCAACACCCACTCGTCTTTGGTGAAGCGCTGCGCGTCCCGCTCGACCGCCAGGCCGCGAGCCAGCGTGGTCTTTCCCGATCCGGGAAGCCCGCAGGTCAGGTGCAGTGTTGGTTCGCGGCCGGCGTGGGGGCGCATCAGACCAGACTAGAGCCTGCACGGGCCGCCGTCACACCCTCTTCCTACAGGGGTGTCAGTACCCCCAGGCGCACCTTTTCGCGGCCGGCCACTCGGTCCACTGCGCCAGGATGGTCGATCGCCCACGGTCGTGATCGGCGATCCGGCGGTTGCGCGATTCGATGAACTCAATCGCGCGTTCGCGTACCCGCGGTACGCGTCGACGGTTGCCGGCAGCGGAGACGTAGTGAAGTCCTCGAACGGCGTGAAGAACTTGACCGTGGATGTGGTCTCGGGCGCGAAGAACTCCGGGTACCGGGCAAGCGCGGGACTGAGAACACCGGTCGGGCTGGGCTCGCCGAGGTAGTACCGGCGAACGCACTCCAGTGTCAGATCGAATCGGTCAGCGATGCTCCGATCGAATCCACGCGCACCGTTTATCGTCATCGCGCCATCGACCTTGTTGCTCGGCCAGATCACCGAGACGCCGTTTTGGGCCTTATCCGCCCGAACCCTGGAACGGTTGAGACGAACTACCGCAGTAGCGGAGGAGGGACTCGAACCCCCGACACGCGGATTATGATTCCGCTGCTCTAACCGACTGAGCTACTCCGCCAGGAGGGCAGATCTTAGCTCAGCGGCCCGTCGCTTCGGGCTCAGCCGAGCCAGCGGTCGAGCACGTCGACGCAGCCGGCGATGGCGTCCAGGTGGGCGATCTCGAAGCCGTGCGTGTTCTCGGTTGCGACGCCCAGGCAGGCGGTGCGCCCGACCCGGCCGGTGCCCAGCACCTTCGACGCGTCTGAGCCGTAGCGGCTGACCACGACCTGGCGCACCGGGCGGCCGACCGCGGCCGCAGCATCCTCCAGCTCGGCCGACAGCCCGTCGTCCAGCGGGCCGTTGCTGTCGCCGCGGATGATCACCGGGAACGGCCCCGGCTCGAGGCCGTACTCGTCGGCGACCGGCACCACCTCCAGCGCCAGCAGCGCCTCGGCATCAGTCCGCCGGGCGTACCACTGCGCGCCATGGCAGCCGATCTCCTCGCGGGCGGTGAACACGAGGTCGACGTCATGGGGCGGCGAGAGCCGCTGGGCGAGCAGGAGCAGCGCGGCCACCGCAGCGCGGTCGTCCAGCGCGTAGGCGGCGACGTACTCGCCCTCGGCCCCCAGGCGCACCGGGGGCTTGCGGGCGCGGGTCGGCACGACGCGCGATCCGGGCACGACGCCCGCCTCGGCGAGCGCGGCCGGCGCGAGCTTCGTCTCCACCCAGGCGTCACGCCAGCGAAGCGGCGTGTCGTCGAGCTGCTTGCGCTGCGGCGACTCCTCGGACACGTGGCGGGCGCCGAACGACAGCACGCCGAGCACCGAGGCATGCCGTCCCAGCACGTCGACCGGCCCCTCGCCCCAGATCCACGGGTGAGCGTCGCCCAGCGTCTGGCAATACAGCCGCCCTTCGTCGCCGACCCGCTTGACCAGCGCGCCGATCTCATCCTTGTGGGCGAGCACCGCGCGCAGCGGCCCAGGCTCCCGGCCGGGAACGCGCAGCACGATGTTGCCACCGCCGTCAACCACCGGCGCACCGAACGCCGCCAGCCGCTCCAGCAGCAACGCGTCGATCTCGTCCTCGACGCCGCTCGGCGAGTGACATTCGGCGAGCGCGGACAGGGTGGCGAAGACCGCGTCCCTCACGACGTGGCAGGCTACAGCACCATGAGCTCGCGGACGCCCGCGATCGAGACGACCGGCCTCTCCAAGACCTACGGCGGAGATGTGCGGGCGCTGGTGGGCGTCGACCTGCGCGTCGAGCAGGGCGAGGTGTTCGGATTCCTCGGGCCGAACGGCGCGGGCAAGAGCACGCTGATCCGCATCCTGCTCGACCTGCTGCGGCCGACCGCCGGCAGGGCCTCCCTGCTCGGCGTGGACAGCCGGGCGGCGGGCGGTGCGGCCCGCAAGGCGGTGGGCTACCTGCCAGGCGACCTGCGGCTGTGGCCGCGGTCGACCGGACACGCGCAGCTGGCGTCGCTCGCCGCGCTGCGGGGCGGCGACCACGAGCGCGAGATCGCGGCACTGGCCGACCGCCTGGGCGCGCAGCTCGACCGGCCGGTACGCGATCTCTCCAAGGGCAACCGGCAGAAGATCGGCCTGATCCAGGCGTTCATGCATCGCCCCAGCCTGGCCGTCCTGGACGAACCGACAAGCGGACTCGACCCGCTCGTCCAGGAGTCGTTCCGGGCGCTGGCCCGGGAGACAGCGGCGGATGGCCGCACGGTGTTCCTGTCATCGCACTCGCTGGACGAGGTGCAGCACGTGGCGACCCGGATCGGCATCATCCGCGCCGGCCGGCTGGTGGCGGTCGAGGCGGTCGAGACGCTGCTCGCCCGCAGCGTCCGCCACATGCGCCTGACCTTCGCCGCCGCCGTCGACTCGGCCGAGTTCGCCGGACTGCCGGGGGTGCAGTCGGCGGAGCGGCGACGGCGTGACCGTCCGGCTCTCGGTGCGCGGGTCGGCCGACGCGGTGGTCAAACATGCGGCGCGTCACGAGGTGCTCGACGTCGTCTCGGAGCCTGCCGACCTCGAGGAGATCTTTCTGTCCTACTACGAGGGCCAGCCCGATGCCTGAGCTGCTGCGCCGGGCGCTCGCCGACCGGTCTCGGGCGTTGGCCGGATGGCTGATCGGCTTCGCCGCCTACATCGCGCTGATCGTCGCCGTGTTCCCCTCGATCCACGGGTCGAAGCAGTTCGACGACCTGCTCAAGCAGTACCCCGACGTGCTCAAGTCGTTCCTCGGCATCGGCGACACGCTGAGCATCACCAGCGGGCCCGGGTTCATCGACACCGAGCTGTTCAGCCTGATGCTGCCGCTGCTCGCTCTGGTGCTGGCGATCGGCGTCGGCGCAGCGACGATCGCCGGCGAGGAGGAGCAGGGGCTGCTCGAGCTGGTCGTGTCAGCGCCGGTGTCGCGGCGGGCGGTGATTGGATGGAAGGCCACCGGCCTGCTGATCGAGATCCTCGCCGTCGCGATCACGATCGTCGTCACGCTGCTGATCGGCGAGGCGCTGGTCGACCTCGGACTGGACGCCGGCCGGCTGGTCGGCGCCGCGGCCGGCATCGGTCTGCTGGCGCTGCTTCACGGCTGGCTCGCGATGCTGGTGGGCGCGGCGACCCGGCGCCGCAGCTACGCGATCGGCGTGCCCGCCGCCATCGCGGCGGTCGGCTACCTGATCGCCGGACTCCACTCGCTCGCCGGCTGGCTCGACCCGTTCAGGTACCTGTCCGGCTTCTACTACGCAGGGCAGGGGACGCTTTCCAGCGGCGTCGACTGGCCGCACCTGGCCGTGCTCACCGTCGTGTCGGCGGTGATCCTGATCGCTGCCGCCGAAGTCTTCGAGCGGCGCGACCTGGGCGGGGCCTAGTTCAAGTCTAGTCGCCGGCCGCCGGCGCCGGCTCGGGCGTCGGGCCGCCAGATCTCTCGGCCGGTGGCTCGATCGTCAGGTTCGGCAGGATCTTGTCGAGCCAGCCGGGCATCGCCCAGGAGCGTTCGCCGAGCAGCGTCAACAGCGACGGCACCAGCGTCATCCGCACCAGCAGCGCGTCCGTCAGGATGGCGACGCCCAGCAGCAGTCCGAACTCTTTGGTCACCCGGTCGGGGTTCAGCATGAATGCGAAGAACACGGTGGCCATGATCAGCGCCGCGGCAACGATCACCCTGCCGACGCCGGAGACGCCGTTGCGCACGGCGTTCAGCGTGTCCTCCCCGTGCACGTGCTCCTCGCGGATGCGGCTCATCAGGAACACCTCGTAGTCCATCGACAGGCCGAAGATGATCGCGAATGCGATCGGGGGGACGAAGCTCTCGATCGGCCCGGTGCGGTCGAGCCCGATCACCCCCATGCCGTGGCCCATCTGGACGACAAACACCAGCACGCCGAAGCCAACCAGCGCCGAGATCAGCGTCGTCAGTGCGGCCTTCAGCGCGACCACGATCGACCGGAACGCCATCGCCAGCAGCAGGAAGGTGACGCCGATGATGTACAGCAGGAACTTCGGCGAGTTGGACAGGATGCGGTCGCCGATGTCGGTGAACGCCGCGTTCTGGCCGGACACATATGCCTGCGCACTCGAACCCTGCAACGTGTTCGGGATCGTGTTGTCGCGCAGCTCGGACACGATGTCGTCGGTCTTCGCGTCCTGCGGTGCGTACTTCGAGTACGCGTTGATGATGGCGACGCTGGCGCCGTCAGGCGTGTTGTCCTTGGTGTTGTAGATCGGCGCGACCACCTGGGCGACACCCGGCACCTGCTTGATGGCTGCCTCCAGATCGGATGCCGACTGCGCGTCGTCGCGCATGTCCACCACGACCGGGATCGGCGAGGTGAAGCCGGGGCCGAAGCCGTCCTTGCCGGACAGCAGGTCGTACGCCTGGCGCGTGGTCTGCTGCTTCGGCGCGGTGCTGGAGTCCGCCAGGCCGAGGCGCACGCTGAGCACCGGGAAGGCGAGGATACACAGCACGACCAGGACGCCCGGCAGCACGATCTTGGCGTTGCGCGTGACGAACCGGCCCCACCGGGCGACCAGCGTCCGGGACTGGCCCTCCCGTGACTCGTCGGCGGGCTTCATGCCCAGCCGGCCGCGATCGATCTTGTGGCCGAGCAGCGACAGGATGGCGGGCAGCAGTGTGTTCGCCAGGATCACCGCGGTCAGCACGCCGAGGGCGCTGCCGACGCCGAGCTTGGTGATGAAGTCGATGCCGATGAACGCCAGGCCGGTGATCGAGATCGCAACAGTGGTGCCCGCGAAGATCACCGCCCGGCCGGCGGTGGCACCGGCGGCAGCCGCGGCCTCGGGAGGTGTCAGCCCGTCGTGCAGCATCTGCCGGAATCTGGTGACGATGAACAGCGTGTAGTCGATGCCCACGCCGAGGCCGATCATCGACACCAGGATCGGCGTGATCGTGTTGAAATCTGAGAGCCGGGCTGCCAGGTACAGCAGCAGGAACGCCGACGCCACTGCAACCACGGCGAACAGCAGCGGGATCAGCGACGGCACCAGCGCACGGAACAGCACCATCAGGATGAAGAAGGCGACGATCAGCCCGATGATCTCGCTCGATCCGGTCTCCGGCGGCGGGCTTTCGGCCTCGCCGGTGAACTCGACCTGGATGCCCGCCGGCTCGCCGGCGGCACGCAGCTGATCCTCGAGATCGACCACGTCGTTGCGCGGCAGCTGGAATCCCGTCTGGTCGAACTGCGCGTCGAAGAAGGCGACGCGGCCGCTCTCCGAGAGCTGCCCCGAGTCGGGCGCGAGCGGGTCCTTGATCGAGCCCGCATTGTCCGGGTTCTCGTCCAGCGACTTCTCGCCGTCGGTCGCGATCTGCACCATCTTGGCGACCGCGGCCTTGCGCTCGGGGGTGTCCAGCGACTCGCCCGGCGGCGCGGCCATGACCACGCGCAGCGCAGCGCCGTCCTGTGCGCCGAACTTCGCCTTGATCAGATCGGTCGCCTTCTGGAAGTCGGTACCCGGCACCGAGAACTCGTTGGCGAGCGACCCGTGGAAGCCGGCGACGAGGACGATGAGGAGCAGGGTCGCACCGAGCCAGCCAAAGACCACGCGCCAGGGGTGCATAGCGCAGCCGCGGGCCCAGCGTGCCAGCCCGCCGGCGTTCGCGATCCGGCGCTCTTCCTCCAGCCTGGAGCGTTGCTCGTCGTAATTCATGGCCGCCACCCTAGCAACGGTTCGCGAACGCCGCGAAGGTTTCTTACAGGATCGTCACCGTTCCGAACGGCGGCGCAACGATCGCCTGCCGAGGCGACGCATCCGGCCTCCGCGAGGCTCGTGCGCATGCGGTGGCGCGGCCCGTTCGGGACGCCTGACCCGCGCCGTGACGGCGGCCCGGCCGCCCGCCACGAACGTCGGCACCGGGGTGCCGCGCAGGGTCGGGATCAGCAGTCCGGCGCCGACCAGGGAGGCCGCGGCGGCCGCCAGGTACACGCCCTGCGGCCCCAGCAGCTCGACCAGCGGAGCGCCAAGCGCGAAGGACAGCGACATGGCGCCGATGACCACGGCATCGAGGGCCGCCGACACCCGCGAGCGAAGGTGATCGGGCGTGCGCCGCTGGATCAGGTTCTGCGCGGCGACGGTGCCGAAAGCGTCGAACAGCCCAGCGGTGAACATGCCGAGCAGCACCGGCCAGAACACCGGCGCCAGGCCGACCACGGCGAAGCCGAAGGCGATCGCCACGCAGCCGCCGACGATCGCAAGCCGCTCGAGGCTGCGCGGGATGCGGCGGCCGACCAGCGCGCCGATCACGCCGCCGCCGTCCCAGAAGACGGCGATCAGCCCGTAGCCGATCGAGCCGACGGCGAACTGCTCGGCGAGCACGACCTCGGCCACGATCACCGGGCCGACCGCGATCATCACGATCGTCCAGGCGATCGTCAGCAGCCGCAGCCAGGGGTCGCGGATCAGGCGGCGGTAGCCGTCGAGGCTGCTGCCCACGCCGTGTTCGGGATGCGGCTTCGCACGGAACGTCCCGGGCAGCCGCCAGACGCTGGCCACCGCGCCGAGCAGCAGCAGCGCGCTGGCGGCGAAGACGCCGGTCGGACCGACGACGGCCAGCAGCGCTCCGCCCACGCCGGGGCCGAGCATGAAGCCGGCGCTCTTGAATGCCCCAGCGACGCCGTTGGCGCCGCTCAGATCTTCTTCGGCGACCAGCGCCGGGATGGCGCCGGTGACGGCCGCCGACAGCGCGCCCTGGGTCGAGGCGGCGAGCACCATGACGGCGATGATCGGAAGGGTCAGGCTGAGCTCGGACAGCACGGCGCAGGCCGCGAAGCCGAAGGCGGCGAACAGCGCCGACGCCAGCACCACCACGCGCCGGTCGTGGCGGTCACCCACGTGGCCGGACCACGGCGACACGGCCGTCGAGACGCCGAACACGGCCAGCATCGCGCCCGACACCCACCAGGAGGAGCCGGTCGACTCGTACAGCACCCAGATCAGGGCGGTCATCGCCGCACCGCGGCCGGCGTAGGCGACGCCCTGGGACAGGGCAAGACGATTCACGGGAGTGTTCAGGGAGGAGATCTTCATGGTGTCGGGGGATGCCCGTGCTGGGGCTGTGCCGGACCTGCGCACGCGTGCACGGGTGTCCGTTAAAGGATATCGGCCGGACGTTGCCCGCGCATGAACATCCGGTTACCCTCGGGTGTCGATGCGGTTCACGACTGTTGTCCAGACATCAAACGCCGTCGCCGCCACCTCGTCCCGCAAGGAGAAGATCGCACTTCTGGCGGAGTGCCTCGCCGGCCTGGCGGACGTCGAAACGCGGGCCGGCGTCGGCTTCCTGGCCGGCGAGCCGCGCCAGCGGCCGCTCGGCGTCGGCTGGGCGATGCTCCGCGAGCTGCCGCCGCCCGCGGAGGAGCCGTCGCTCGAGGTGACGGACGTCGACGCCGCATTCGACCACATCGCCGCGCTCTCCGGCAGTGGCTCGACGGCTGCGCGGCGGGCGGCGGTCGACGAGCTGTTCGGCCGCGCGACCGGCCCCGAGCAGGCGTTCCTGCGCGCGCTGATCACGGGCGAGGTGCGGCAGGGCGCACTGCGAGCGGTCGCAGCGGACGCGATCGCCTTGGCGTTCGGGATGAAGCAGGCGGACGTGCGCCGCGCACTGATGCTGCTGGGCGACCCGGGCGAGGCGGCGGCGATCGCCCGCGAGCAGGGTGCCGAGGGCCTGCGGGCGGTCGAGCTCCAGGTGGGCAGGCCGGTGCTGCCGATGCTCGCCGGGACGTCGCCCGACCTGGCGGGCGCGCTCGAGCGGATCCTGCCGGCCGCGGTCGAGTGGAAGCTGGACGGCGCCCGCATCCAGGTGCACCGCGACGGCGGGGACGTCGGCGTGTACACCCGCAGCCTGGACGACGTCACCAACCGCGTGCCGGAGATCGTCGAGGGCGTGCTGGCGCTGCGGGTGACGTCGATCGTGCTGGACGGCGAGGCGATCGTGCTGCGCGAGGACGGCCGGCCGCATCCGTTCCAGGTGACGGCGTCGCGGTTCGGGCGGCGGGCGCCGAGCGAGGAGCTGCGCCGCGAGCTGCCCCTGACGCCGCTCTACTTCGACGTCCTGCACCTGGATGGCCGCCAGTTGCTCGATCTGCCCGGCAGCGAGCGCGCGGAGCTGATGGCCGGCGCGCTGCCCGACGAGCTGCGGGTGCCGCGGATCGTGGCCGCCGACCCGGCGCAGGCGGAGGCCTTCCAGCGCGAGGCGCTCGACCGCGGGCATGAGGGCGTGCTGGTCAAGTCGCTGGACGTCCCTTACGAGGCGGGACGGCGGGGCGCCGGCTGGATCAAGGTGAAGCCTCGGCACACGCTCGATCTGGTGGTGCTGGCCGCCGAGTGGGGCCACGGCCGGCGGCGCGGCAAGCTGAGCAACCTGCACCTCGGCGCGCGCGACGGCGACGGCTTCGTGATGCTGGGCAAGACGTTCAAGGGCCTGACCGACGAGATGCTCGCCTGGCAGACCGAGAAGCTGCTCGCGCTGGAAACCGGCCGCGAGGGCATCGTCGTCCACGTGCGGCCGGAGCTGGTCGCCGAGATCGCCTTCGACGGTGTCCAGCAAAGCTCCCGCTACCCGGGCGGCGTCACGCTCCGCTTCGCCCGGGTCCTGCGCTACCGCGACGACAAACGGGCCGACGAGGCGGACACACTCGAGATGGTGCGCTCGCTCGGCCCGGGCTGACCTGCATCAGCCCGCTGCGATGATCCGGCGGGCGAGCAGCACATCGAACCGGCGGAAGTCCCCCGTCTGCCCGGCCTTGCCGGCGATGAACGCCTGCCGCCGCAGCATTGCCGCCGCCTTGCGATCTTCCATCTGGGAGCGGGTGCTCCCGTCTATTGCCCCAACCTTGTCTGAGACCGTCATGTTGACCCCCTTCTCGGCCTTGATCTCGAGATAGGCGAGGCCGCGCGTGCGGTCAATCACTTGACCGGTTTCCGAACGAAACGCTTACGTTTCGAGCGTCACGAATCGGGGTCGAGTTTGAGCGCGACGGAGTTGATGCAGTAGCGCATCCCGCCCGCATCCTGCGGGCCGTCCGGGAAGACGTGGCCGAGGTGGGAGCCGCAGCGCTTGCAGGTGACTTCGGTGCGCACCATCCCGTGCGAGCGATCCTCGTGGAGTTCCACGTTCTCCCGGTCTGCGGGCTCGGTGAAGCTCGGCCAGCCGGTGCCCGACTCGAACTTGGTCTGCGACGAGAACAGCTCGGCGCCACAGGCAGCGCAGTTGTAGGTGCCGTGCTCCTTGGAATGTACGTAGTTGCCGCTGAACGGCCGCTCGGTGCCCTTGCCCCGGAGCACGTCGTACTGCTCGGGCGTCAGCCGCTCGCGCCACTCGGCGTCGGTCAGTGCGACGTCGTCTGTCATCGCTGCCTCCTGTCGTTCGACTTCGCGATCCGGTCGCGGAGCAGGCCCAGGCCCTTCTCGGCCGCGCCCAGCACCGCCTCCTGGCTGACCGGCGGCAGGGTCGACGGCTTCGACGGGGACGAGCCCTCGCGGATCCGCACTTTCGCCCAGTCCCCGGCGACCCGGCCGACGGTGCGCGTGGCCTTGCGCCGGTCGGGGTCGAGCATCCACACCGCGGAGGCGACGACCATCCGGCGGCCCGCCCGGCCGCGGCCGATCGGCAGCCGCGCCAACAGCATCTCGGCCGCGAGCAGCTGGACGACGTCGGACTGCGCGACCTTCGCCAGGCCGTCCATCGCCATCCGCAGCTGACGCGTGGAGTAGCGCCGCTGAGCCTTGCGGGCCGCGTCCAGCCGGTCGAGCCCGTCGATGAACTCGCCGACGCCCTTCGACTCGCCGACCGGGCTGACGATGGCGCGCCAGCGGCCGCCCTCGCGCTCGAACAGCTCCAGGTCGAGGCTGCGCTCCTCGAACCAGGCGTGGATGTCGTCGAGCTCCTGCGTTGGATCGACCCAGCCCATCCCCGAAGCTTAGGCGCTGCGCACCGCTCGGGGTCTGACCCCGCTCTGACCCCACATTCGTCACGCCTCTCCGCGACCCGTGCCGACCTCGTCACGATCCGCCGCGCCGTCCGCCGAGAACAGGCGATCCGGAGGTTCTCGGCGGATTCCGCGTCGAACCGGCACGCAATTGTGCGTCAAGCGGGGTCAGACCCCGCTCTGACCCGGGTCAGACCCCGCGCGACCGCTCGTCGACCTCGAGGAAGAGCGGCATGCCCAGCGGGCGGTCCATCTCCTCCGCCAGGTGGGCGACCAGGCCCGCGCTGCGTGCGATCAGGGCGAAGCCGCGGACGATGCGCGACGGGAAGCCGAGATCGGCCAGTGCGGCGCCGCCGACGCCCGCGCCGTTGATCGGCAGCGCGCGCCCGGACAGCTCGCGGTGTGCGTCGGCGACCAGTCGCAGCGCGCGCAGGTGCGGGCCGAGCACCCCGTGCTGTTCGGCGATCTCGTACATCCGCGGCGTGCGCGGGTCGACCTGCTTGTGCACCGGATGGCCGAGTCCGGGGATCCGCCCGCCCTCCGCCAGCCGCGCCTCGACGGCCGCCAGCGCCGCCGCGGCCAGCCGATCGTCGTCGTCCCCCGCTTCGGCGACCACCGGCTCGAGGAACGCGGCCGTGTCCTCGACCACCCCGAGGAACACCGTGCCCGCGCCCAGCAGACCCGCCGCCACGGCACCCTGCAGCGACTCCGGCGCCCCCGTGTAGGTCAGCCGCGCGGCCAGTGCGGTCGGCGTCAGGCCGTGGTCGGCGAGCGACACCAGCACCGCGTCCAGGAGCGCGGTCTCTCCGGGCGCGGGCTCACGCCCCTGGACGAGCAGGAACGTCAGCTCCGTGAACGTCACCTTGCCCATCAGCTCGCTTGCCAGGTCGCGCCCGCGGATGATGATCGCGTCGGGCTCCGCCTTGCCGATGCCGGTCTGCACCCAGTCGCTCACCGGCCGGTCGCCCTCGCCGCATCGAAGTCGACCTCGTGGTCGTTGCGCTCCCGGCTCAACTGGTGCTTGGCGATCCGCCCGGTCGGGGTGTGGGGCAGCTCGGTCACTGCCTCCAGGTAGCGCGGCACCTTGAACGGCGCCAGGCTCGCGGCGGCGTGCTCGCGGATCGCGGGCAGGTCGGCCTCGGCCGGATCGGAGACCAGCAGGAACGCCTTGATCTCCTCCTCGGACAGCTCCGACGGCACGCCGACGACGGCCACCTCGTGCACGTCGGGATGATCGGCCAGCGCCTCCTCGATCTCGGCCGGCGCGACGTTCTCGCCGCGACGGCGGATCACCTCCTTCAGCCTGCCGAGGAAGGTGTAGGTGCCGTCCGCGTTCTGCTCGACCAGGTCACCGGTGCGTAGCCAGCCATCGGGCTGCAACACCTGCGCTGTCTCCTCAGGCATCCCCCAGTAGCCGCGCATGACGGCCGGATTGCGCAGCTGCAGCTCGCCGTCCACCACCCTGCCTTCGTTGACAACGCCCAACTCCGGGTGCTGGCGGATGCTGCCGAGCGTCCCGTACGGCCGGGTGCCGCGAGCCCAGATCGTGCCGTACGGCGTCTCCGACATCGCGTAGCCGGAGACGATGCGCAGGCCGAACCGCTCCTCGATCTCCAGGTGCCGCGCGCGGGGCGGCGCGGGGCCTGCGTACGCCAGCCGAAGCGGGTTGTCCGCGTCGTCGTCGCGCTCGGGCTGCCGCATCAGGATCTCCAGCATCGCCCCGATCGCGTTGAACTCGGTCGCGCCATGCCGTCGCGCGTCGTCGATGAAGCGGCTCGCGGAGAAGCGCGGCAACAGCACCAGCCCGGCCCGCGCGGCGACAGACCCGAGCACCGTGTAGGCGGGCGCGTTGATGTGGAACAGGGGCAGCGACGTCATCATCCGGTCGTCGGCGGTCAGCTCCATCCACCATGGGAACCCCTCGCCCGCCATCACGTACGCGCGGTGCGTCTGCGTCACCAGCTTCGAGCGTCCGGTCGTCCCGGATGTCGGGATCAGCACGACCGGGTCGTCCTCCCCGGCCGGCCCGGTGCCCTCGACGCCGGTCGACTGATCGGCGAACAGCCCGGCGAGCGGGATCGATGCCGCGCCGGGGACGCCGCCGAGCGCCGGCACCTCGTCGTCGGTGACGACAACACGAGGATCGACCTGTGCGGCGAGGCCGGCCAGCTCTGCCTCGCTGCTGCGCGGATTGGCGGTGACCACGATGGCGCCGATGTAGCCGACGGCCAGCCAGGTGAACAGGTGCTCCGGGACGTTCCGCGGCGCCGTCAGCACCAGATCGCCGGGGCCGGCGCCGGACGCTGCGAGCGCGGCGGCCGCGCTGCCGATCCGCTCGCGCGCCTGCTCGAACGTGTACGTCTCGTCCTCGAACCGCAGCCAGACCTTGTCGGGCGTGTCGGCGGCCGCGGCGTCGAACAGGTGGGGGATCGTGCGGATCACCGGTGCCACGGCATCATCGCCGCCCGGCAGCGCCGGCCGCAACCAGGGTGTGGATGCGGATCGGCGAGCCGTCGTCCTGCGCCGTCTCGATCCGCCACGCCTTCGCCGCCTCCCGCAGGAACCGCTGGGCAGGGATGCGGCCGGGATCGGCCAGCACCACCGAGCCGCCGTCGACCAGCCGCGGCAGCAGGTCGAGGAGCTGGTCGACGTTGCGCTGCTCGTAGAGCACGTCGGCGGCCAGCACGACGTCCCACGGTGCGCCCTCGAGCAGCGCCCGTGGCTCCGCCCAGCTCACCTCCACCACGTCCAGCGCGACGCCGTTTCGCTCGGCGTTGGCCCGAGCAAAGCCGAGCGCATCCGGCGCCCAGTCGCTGACGGTCACCCGGCCTCCGCGCAGCGCCGCGGCGATCCCCGGGAGCGCCAGCCCGCAGCCCAGCTCGAGCACGCGCCTGCCCGCCAGATCCCAGCGGGCGACGACGTGCGCCAGCTCGATCGCGCTCGGCCAGAGGTCGGCCCAGTAGGGCAGGAACTCCTCCCGCTCGAACGCCTCGTCGGTGAGCAGCGCCTCGCTGTCGGCCGGCCGCGAGATCCACACCTCGCGGCCCTCGAGCACCACCCGGTCGTCGGTTACGCCCGCCACGCGTCAGGCCAGCAGCGTCGCCGCGGCGCCGACCAGCAGCGCTCCCGCCCACAGGCGGTCGACGTTCAGCCAGGCCGATCGCAGGATGCCGACCCCGACGGTCTCGAACACCAACACCGCCACCACCCCGGCCGTCGCCACCATCGCCCCGGTGTGCACGGCCACCGCAAGCGCACCGGCGGCCGCGCCGGCGCCCACGCCCACGTCGGGAGCGGTGTGGCCGGTGCCGACCAGGAAGGGGAACAGCATCAGCCCGGCGCCGTGCGCCGTGGCCATCAGGAACGACCAGAACGCCAGCTCGAACGGGCCGATCCGGAATCCGACCCACCGGGGATGCCGCTGCTTCACCAGCTTCCAGACGGCGAAGGTGACCAGGGCGGCGGCGCCGACGATCCGCACGGCGGACGGCGACACCGCCGCCTCCAGCCCTTCCACCACTGCCACCGTCAGCGCGATCGACACGGCGTGGCCGGCCGCGATCGGCCCGAGCGCGCCGACCACCGCCGCGCGCGACCGCTCCTGCAGGCCGAGCGCGACGGCGAACAGCCATCCCATCGCCGGGTTGATGCCGTGGAAGGCGCCCAGCCCGGCGATTCCCGCAAGCTCTCCGAGGCTCACGGGAAGCAGTATGAATCGGACGAGGCGTCGCCGCCTTCGAGCCGTACCTGGTGGGGCACGCGTCCGTCGAACTCGGCGACCAGGAACCGGGGGTCGAGCTCCATACCGCCGCCCGGCTTGACGTCGAACTTGGCGATGAACCCGTCCAGGCCGTCCGGATAGAACTGGCGGTCCCAGCTGGTGTAGAGGCCGTTCGACACGTACACGCGACGGCCGTCACGCGACACTTCGACCATCTGCGGGCCGCCGGTCAGCGGGCTCCCCGAGGCCGGATGCGGCTCGTGCGAGGCGATGCCGCCCAGCCGAACGCGCCCAGTCTCCTTCGGGTTGAAGGGGTCGGACACGTCGTACTGGATGAAGTCGCCGGTGCCCCAGCACGAGACGTACAGCTGCTGGTCGTCGAGCGAGAGGTTGATGTCGGTGACCAGCGGCGGCACGGCGCCGAATCCCTTCAGCAGCTCCGGCAGCTGGTCGGCCTCGGCCGGCTCAGCAGGGATCTCGATCACCTTCTTGATCGACCAGTCGGCCCCGTCGCGGTGCCACAGCCAGACCGAGGCGGACAGGTCCTCGACGGACACGACCACGCCGACGAACCCGTAGGTCTTGCGCGGGTCGTGCGCCGGCCGCAGCTCGAGCACCATCTGATGCTGGTCGCCGAGGTCGAGCGCCTGCTTGTGGCGGCGCTTGCGCAGATCCCAGACATGCACGTGATGGCCATACTCGCGGCCGAGCAGCTTCTCGGGGACGACCCCGTTCTCGAACATCGCCGGCGTGCCCCACTCGCTGGACAGCAGCGTGTCGTACCCCAGATGCCACCAGAAGTCGTAGCTGTAGCGCTGGGGGCCGCGGTCGACCTCCCAGGCGCCAAGCGGGTCGAACGAGTCGCAGTCGAGCAGGAAGATCCCGCCGCCTTCGTCCCCGCCGTTGTCGCCCCCGAGTGCGGAGACGTAGATCGCGTCGGGGCCGCAGTGGGTCGTGTGCGGCCGCGAGTAGCCGGTGCGGCGGGCGATGTCCTCGCCCTCGATCGTCCGCGCCAGCTGCGGCGCGCGCGGATCGGGCTTGGTGTCGATGACGTGCATGCGCGAGGAGCGCAGTCCGGGCACGAGCAGGTAGCGGCGCTCGACGTGCGGCCGTGGCGCGGACGGGCAGAGCGCGGCGCTGCACGCGTTCCAGCCGAAGTGGTGCAGCTCGTCGCCGATGTTCGGCATCTCCAGCGTCGAGACGATCGACCCATAGTCGGACGACCCCGGCTCGAGGTCGATCACGCCGAGCGCATCGGGCCGGCCCTCCTGCGTCGGCTCGACCAGTGCGACGTAGCCGAGCGTCTCCGGCGGGGCCGATCCGGCCAGCCTCGGAGAGGGATAGAAGGTGGGGTCTGGTGTCCAGCGCGCCATCGTGCCTCCTCAGATCGGATCCAGTTCAGAGCCTAGTGGATCCCGGGAGGGTCAGCAGAACTCCTCGCCGACATCCCCGACCCGCCGCGAGAGCAAGCCGTCCGTCGTCACCTCGGAGAACCCCATCGGGCCGAGAGCGGGCGAATACGCGTGCAGCGACGTGGCATCGCGAACGCCGGTCTGGCTGACGTCGTGGATGTGGCTGCCGTCGAACGAGAACGTGTTGCCCGCTCCGTAGACGACCGGTCGGCGCCGTCGGGCTGCCGAATGCCAGGCGCCGCTCCGACAGCGCTCCGTCGACCACCGCAACCGCGCCGCGGCTGCCGTTGTGGTCGTGGAATCCCGTGTCCTGCAGGCGCGACCAGCAGATCAGCCAGACCTCGAGGTTCGCGTCCAGGTGCAGGCGCGAGTAGATCCGCTCGACCGGCGAGTGCTCGACCAGCCCGCGCCACAGCCCGGGCCGGATGGCGAGCTCGCGGACGAGCCCCTCGACTTTGTCTATTGACATTGGCGAGATTACTGTTGGAGTCGCGATCCGACGGGGCAACTTCCTTAACGGCACCGCAACCGAGCGGCATCGCGCTAGAGTCGCTCGCCCAATGGCACGGCGCCCGACCCCCCGGCCGACGTACGACGGCCCCACCCTGATCCGGTACGGAGACGCGCCGCGGCACCTGTGGGGCGACGAGGACTCGGGGTTCGTCAGCGACGTCGTCTACGTCTCGTCCGACGCGCTCCACGTGCTCGAGTTCACACTCCGGCCGGGCAGCCGGTTCGTCCACTCGGCGACCAACCCCACGTTGTTCGCGGCCGACCTCGTGTACGTCGTGCTCGAGGGCGAGCTGGTGCTGATCGACGCCGAGCACGGCGAGGTGCGGCCGCTGCGGACGGGCGACACCGCGTACTTCGGTCGCGACGTCTGGCACCACGCGCTCAATCCGGGAGCCGGCCCGGCGCGCGTTGTCGAGTACTTCGCGCCCCCGCCGGCACAGGGCACGTCCTCGGCGTACGGCGGCTCGAAGCCGCTGCTCGCCGACACGCGGTACGCCGACGGGCGCTGGAGCGGCAGGTGGCCCGCCGCGCGCGACGAGCGCGAGAGATCTGCCCGGCTGCACGTCCTCTCCGACCGGCAGCTGCTGTGGTCGGCCGAGTCCGCCGACGGGGGCCATCTGCTGGGCACGATCGCCGACACGGAGCACCTCCGGGTGGGGCGCGGCCGAATCGCCGGCGGCCACCTGGGGAGCCTGCGTACGGCCGCGAACGAGACGCTGCTGCTGGTCGAGTCGGGCGAGCTGTTCGTCCACGTGCCGGCCGCCGAAGGGCCGGCCTGGCTGCGGCTGACACCCGGCGACGCGGCCTACCTGCCTGCGGCCACCGAGTACCGGCTGGTCGAGCAGGCGGGCGCGGGCGCGACATACGTGGCCGGCGCGGGACGCCCGGTGCCGGCCGGCTGGACGCCGTGACCTCGGTCGCCGTCGCGCTCGACGCCGGCGGCTCCAAGATCGCCGGTGGACTGGTGACGCCGGGCGGCGAGGTGTCCAGCGAGCGTCGTGTTGCCACCGAAGGTGACGGCGTCGAACAGACGGCCGCGCTGGCACGCGACCTGGCCGCGGCCGCGCGCGCCAGAGGCCTGGAGATGGCCGGGGTCGGCGCCGGCTTCCCGGAGTACGTCGATCCCGCCGGACGCCTGACCAGCCACGAGGTGCTGACGTGGAGCGCTCAGCCCCGCGACCTGCTGGCGGCCGCCGTCCCCGGCGCGCCGGTCAGGGTGGAGTCCGACGTCCGCTGCGGCGCCCTCGCCGAGGCGCAGCTGGGCGCCGGGCGCAGGCTCGAGAGCCTGCTCTACGTCAGCCTGGGCACCGGCCTGTCGTCGGCGCTGGTGGTTGGCGGCCACCCGCATGCCGGCCACCGCGGCGAGGCGATCGCGCTGGGGGAGCTCGACGCCGACGTTCCCGGCTGGCCGGGAAACCTCGAGGACCACTGCTCCGGACGCGGCGTGTGCGAGCGCTACGAGGCACTGACCGGCGTCCGGGTGGATGACGCGCGTACGTTGATGCAGCTTGCCGTGGACGGCGACGATGCGACGGTCGCGCTGCTCGAGTCGGCCGGCGTCTCTCTGGGCAACGCGATCGGCGGCCTGGTGGCCGTGCTCGACCCTGAGGCGGTGGTGCTCGGCGGCGGACTGGGCTCCGCGGCCGGCCCGCTGCGCAATGCGCTCGACCGCGCATACGGGGCCCGCGTCGAGCGGCGGCCCTCGCCGCCGCCCCTCGTCACCGCCCGGCTGGGGCCGCGCGCGGGGTTGATCGGGGCGGGGCTGCTGGTGTTCCGCTGACGCGCGCCGTCTCGTAGTAGGCCGTCGTCCAGGTCGGCCGGTCGACGTCATGGCCGGCTCGCAGAGCAAGCTGGCCGGCCAGCGCCGCCGCCGCCGGGAGGCTGGTGATCGCGGCCAGCCGCACATCGGAGCCGGCGTCGACGGGGCACCGCACCACGGTGGCGCCGGCGGCGGCGCACAGGCGCTCCGCCTCGTCGAGCAGCACATCCTCGCCGGATCGCAGCGTCACCGCGAGGTGCTCCGGCCCGGTCAGGCCGAACATCGCCGACGTGGCGCCCTCGCGCGTCTCGGCGCCCTCGGCCGGGATCCGGGTGATCTCCTTGAGCAGCAGGGCCGCCTCGACCGCGCCGGCCCAGGCTGGCCCCGTGCCCAGCGTGATCGCCGCCGAGGGCCTGGGCAGCGTCTCGGTCGCCGGCCCGACCCACGCCTCGGCGACCGCGACCGACCGCGCGAGAGCGTCCGGTGCCGAGGCGACGGCATCCCGGAGCCCCGCGTCGCCGGCGACGCGAGCCCAGACCGCCAGGCCGGCGGCGACCTCGCCGACGAACGCTTGCGTGTGGGTCACGGCGCGCTGCGAGTCGACGTGCTGCAGGGCGACGACCTCGGATCCGCGGGCGAGCGTGGAGTCCGCGGTCGCCGAGATCAGGACATACGACCGCGGCGAGGAGGCGAGCACCTCGATCACATCCCGCAGCTCACCGCTGGACGAGATGACCAGCAGAGCGTCGTCGTCACGCCAGGCGAATCCGCCGGCCAGCAGCACGCCGCTGGGCACGGCCACGAGCTCCGGCGCCGGCCCGCCAGCCAGCGCCGCCAACCACACCGCGAGGCCCGCATAGTACGCCGCGCCGTTGCCGGTGAGGACGATCCGGCGTACTCCCGGGCGCGTCAGGAACGCCGCCGCCTCGTCGAAACCGACCGCCTCCTCGAGGGTCGTCCGCAGTGCTCCGGGCGCCTCGCGCAGGTCGCGCCACAGCCCGGTCTCCGCCACCGCGGTCATCGAGAAACCATACAGAACCACCGGTTCTGCGAGCGGGTTGACCGGTCCTGGGCGGTATGCGAGACTCGCGCCCGTCCTGCAAGGGCTTCCACGCGTCGGAAGGGGAATCATCGTGTCGAGACGGATCTCAGGTACGCGCCGCGCGCTGGTCGCCGCGGCGATCGCAGCGCTGGTCGTCGCCGCGGGCTGCGGCGGCACACCGGGGGCCTCACCCAGCTCGAACGCACCGTCGTCGGAGGGTGCGGTCAAGACGAGCGGGTTCGACGCCCTCGGCCCGGTGAACCTGACGATCTGGTCGTACGACAACCAGGATCCGGGCCTCGAGCCCGTGCTCAAGGAGCTCTCGTCCGACTTCACGAAGCAGTACCCGAACGTGAAGATCACGATGGTCTTCAAGTCGTTCAACGACCTCGTGAACATCGTCCCACGGGCCCTGGCGTCGGAGGACGGCCCCGACATCACGGAGGGCAACCAGGGCTACCAGACCGACGCCCAGCTGGTGAAGGCGGGCCTGATCGTGCCGCTCGACCCGTACATCAAGGCGTACGGCTGGGACAAGTGGTACTCGCCGTCGACCTGGTCGATCTTCCGCTGGACGAACGACGGCAAGACGTTCGGCCAGGGCCCGACCTGGGGAGTCGCCCAAACCGGCCAGAACGTGAACATCTACGTGAACACCAAGAAGCTGTCCGAGCTCGGGTTCGACCCGAACGCCATGCCGACCACCTTCGACGACTTCAACCAGATGCTCGCCGACGTGCGCGCGAAGCTGCCCAAGGACCAGCCGGTGATCGAGGCCGGCAACCAGGAGGGCTACGGCTTCATCCATATGTTCGGCGGCATCCAGGCGGCCTATGTCGCCCCACAGGACGTGCGCGACTGGATCATGCACGTGCCCGGTTCGACGTGGGATTCGCCGGAGACCGTGAAGGCGCTCGAGACGCTGCAGTCGTGGGGCAAGAACGGCTACCTGAACGACGACTACGACGCGATCAAGAACGACGCGTCGGCCGCCGAGTTCGCCAAGGGTAAGGGCGTCTTCTGGATCGGCGGCAACTGGGACTCGGCGATCATCGGCCAGGGACTGGGCGCGGACAACGTCACGGTGATGCCGTTCCCGCCCGGTGCGAGCGGCGTGACCGCCGGCATCGGCTCGACCTCCGGGCCGTGGCACATCTCGTCGAAGACCAAGTACCCGGACGTGGCGGCGGCCTGGCTGAACTACATCATCAGCTCGCCCAAGGCGCAGGAGCTGATGTTCAGCCAGCAGCAGATCCCCTCCGTTGCCGGCGCCAAGGCGCCCTCCACCGAGCCGTATCTGGGCCAGGTGGCATCGGCCTGGCAGGCGGTCGAGGGTGACGACGGGCTGATGCTCTACACCGACTGGGCCTCGCCGACCATGTACCAGACGCTGGCCTCCAACTTCCAGAAGCTGATGGCCGACAAGACCAGCGCCCAGGACATGGCCACGGCCGTCCAGGACGACTGGACGAAGTTCGACGACTCGCTCAAGTAGCGTGACGAAGGAGGGTTCGCGGGCCCGGCGCTCCAACCGAGCGCCGGGCGAGCCCCGGAACGTCGCCTGGCTGTACATCCTCCCTGGCCTGGCGTTCTACGGGCTGTTCACCCTCGCCCCGCTGCTGCATACGCTCGAGCTGTCGTTCTTCGACTGGGACGGGCTGACCGTCGGCCACTACATCGGGATCGACAACTACCGCGAGGCGTTCTCGGACCCGCTGGTGCGCGACTCGTTCCGCCACTCGGCGGAGCTGGTGGTCTTCTACGCGGTGATCCCGGTGATCCTGGGGCTGCTGCTGACCGCGCTGCTGACGCGGCATCCGGTGCGGGGCTTCACGTTCTACCGCACGGCGCTCTTCCTGCCCCAGATGATCGCGGGCGTGGTCGTCGCCCAAGCGTGGGTCTGGATCTACGCCGATCAGGGGCCGCTCAACGAGTTGCTGCGCACGATCGGACTGGGATCGCTGGCCCAGCCCTGGCTGGGCAGCTTCACGTGGGCGCTGCCGGCGATCGGCGTGATCGGCACCTGGGTCACCTACGGCCTGTGCATGGTGTTGTTCGTGGCCGGCTCACAGAAGATCCCGACGTCGCTCTACGACGCGGCGCGCGTCGACGGCGCCGGGGCGATCCGCGAGTTCTTCGCCGTCACGCTGCCGGGCCTGCGCAACGAGATCGTCGTCGCGTTCGTGCTGACCACGATCAACGCCCTGCGCAGCTTCGACATCATCTACAACACGAACCAGGGCGGGCCCGGCACGCAGACCTACGTGCCGGCGCTCTACATGTACCAGAACGCGTTCGTCTACAACCGTGTCGGGTACGCGTCGGCGATCGCCGTGATCCTGGCGGTCGCGATCTTCGCCCTCGCGTTCCTGGTCGTGCGGCTGGGCGGCCAGCAGGAGACATGACCGCGGGCCGCTACGACAGGGTGGTCACCTACGCCGTGCTGACGGTGTTCGCGATCGGGGCGATCTACCCGGCGTTGTCGATCCTGTCGCTGGCCCTGCACACGAAGAGTGACCTGGTGACCGGCTTCGCCTTCCCCACGCACCCCAAACTCGACAGCTTCCGAGCCGCGTGGGATCAGGCCGACTTCGCCACCGGCTTCAAATCCAGCTTCATCGTCGCCGCGGCGGTGACGGCGATCTCGGCGGTGCTGTCGATCGGCACCGGCTACGCGTTCGGCACGATGCGCTTCCGGGGCGACAAGCTGGTGTTCAACATCATGCTGCTGGGGATCATCTTCCCGTACGAGGCAACGGTGATCCCGCTCTACTACGACTTCCAGTCGTTCGGCATCCTCAACACGTACTGGGCGCTGATCCTGCCGCAGGTCGGCCAGTCGGTCGCGTTCGGGACGTTCTGGATGCGTGCCTTCTTCCTGTCGACGCCGCGGGGCCTGACCGAGGCGGCGCGGATCGACGGCGCGGGCACATTCCGGGTGCTGACCAGCGTGCTGCTACCCCAGGCGCGGCCGGCGCTGCTGACCATGTGCGCTCTGGTCTTCACCTACACGTGGAACGAGTTCCTGCTGGCCCTGGTGCTGGTGTCCGGGGCGCCGGACAAGCAAACGGCGCCGCTGACGCTGAGCTTCTTCGCCGGCGCGACCCGGGCCGGCGACCCGACCAAGGTGGCGGCGGCCGCGGTGCTCGTCGCCGCGCCCATCGTGATCGTCTACATCGTCCTTCAACGGCACTTCATCCGCGGCATGCTCGCGGGTGCGATCAAGGAGTAAGCAGGTGGCACGGATCAAGCTGGCATACGTGGGAGGCGGCTCGACCCGGGCCGCCGGCACGATGGCGTCGTTCCTGCACAACGGCGCGGACTTCGACGGCTCCGAGGTGGTGCTGGTCGACCTCGATCCCGACCGCCTCGCCCTGATCCGCAAGCTGGCGGAGCGGATGGCGGCGGCGCGCGGGCTCGACATCTCGATCAGCGCGACCACCGACCGCCGGGCCGCGCTGCGCGACTGCGACGCGGTGCTGTCGTCGTTCCGCCCCGGCGGCTTCCAGGCCAGGGCGCTCGACGAGCGGATCCCGCTCGACATGGGCGTGCTGGGCCAGGAGACGCAGGGGCCAGGCGGGTTCTTCATGGCGCTGCGGGCGATCGCCGTACTCAAGGAGCTGTGCGCGGAGATGGAGGAGATCTGCCCGGACGCGTGGATCTTCAACTACACGAACCCGGTCAACATCGTGGCCGAGGCGGCGACCCACCACTCGCCGCTCAAGATCGTCTCGCTCTGCGAGGGGCCGATCTACTTCGTCGACGAGGTCGCGCGCGTCGCCGAGCTGGAGCGATCGGAGCTCGAGGCGACGATGGTCGGCCTGAACCACGGCTGCTGGAGCGTCGAGCACACCTACCGCGGCGAGGATGCCGTTCCAGCGATCCAGGCGGCCTGGGAGCGGCGGCGCGACGATCCCGGCCTCAGCCGGCCGGACGCCCGGTTGCTGCACCTGGCGGCGACCATGGGATCGATCCCGGCGGAGTACTTCCGGTACTACTACTACCGCGACGAGGTGGTCGCCGAGCTGGCGGCCAGGCCGACCACCCGCGCCCAGGACATCATGAGCTGGGCGCCCGACTACTGGCGGCACTACGAGGCGCAGGCCGAGACCGACGACCCGCAGCTCGACCCCTCCCGCTCGCGGGGCGGCATCCACGAGCTGGAGCTGGCGATCGACGTGATGGACGCCATCTTCAACGACAAGGACGAGGTGCATCCGGTCAACGTCCCCAACCGGGGCGGCGTGCTGGAGGGCTTTCCGGAGGACCTGGTCGTCGAGGTGCCCGGACGGTGCACGGCCGCGGGAATCGAGCCGCTGCGCACGGCGCCTCTTCCCCGCCACCTGCGCGGCCTGGTGATGATGCTCGGGGAGTACCAGGCGCTGGCCGCCGAGGCCGCCTGGTCGGGGTCGGCGACCGACGCCGTTCGCGCGCTTGCGGCGAATCCGCTGGTCATGCAGATCGACCTCGCCGAGCGCCTCTACGCCGAGCTGGCCGCCGCACACCGCGACCTGCTCCCCGCACGGCTGGTGGCATGAGAGGCACCGTATGCTGATCGGCGTCGACGGAGGCAACACGAAGACGGTTGCGCTGGTGGCCGCGCCCGACGGCACGGTCGTCGGGCGCGGCCGCTCGGGTTGCTCCGACATCCACAACGCCCCGAGCGTGGAGATCGCCCTGGATGCGATGGCCGCCGCCTGCCAGGACGCGCTGTTCGAGGCCGGGATCGCGGCAGCCGACGTCTCCGCAGCCTGCTTCAACCTTGCCGGCGCCGACTGGCCCGAGGACTTCGACCTCCTGCGCCGAGCGATCCCGGGGCTGGTCGGCCTGCCCCGGGAGCCGCTGGTCGTCAACGACGCGATCGCTCCGATCAGGGCGGGCACCAGCGACGGCGCGGGAGTCTCCGTCGTCTGTGGCACGTTCGGAACGACGGCCGCCCGCAACCGCGACGGCCGCACCTATCACGTCGGCTTCTGGCCCGACCGCACCGGTGCCCGCGGCCTCGGCCAAGACGGCCTGGCGGCCGTCTGGCGATCGGAGCTTGGACTCGGTCCCGAGACCGCGCTGACCCAACGGTCACTCGAGATGTACGGTCCGGCGACCCCGATGGAGCTGCTGCACAGCTTCACGCGGCGCGGTGGCTGGCCGGAGCAGGACAAGGAGCGGCTGGCGCCGGTTGTCCTGGACGAGGCGACGAAGGGCGACCCGGTCGCAGCCGAGATCGTCGCCAACCACGGGCGCATCCTGGGCGGCCAGGCGCGAGCCTGCGCGGATGCGGTCGGGCTGCTGGACGCCAGGCGGTTCCCGGTCGTGTTGACCGGCGGCGTCTTCCACAACCCGTCAGCGGTGCTGTCGGACGCGATCCTGTCGCACCTGCCGGAGGCCGACCCCGTGCCGCTCCATCACGCGCCGGTGATCGGCGCCCTGCTGCTGGCGTTCGACGAGGCCGGACTCGACCCGGACGTGTCGCGGATCGTCGAGGGGGCGCACGCCTGATGCTCGAGGCCGCGTCGCAGCCTCTCTACTACCGGGTCTACCGGATGATCGCCGACGATATCGCCAGCGGCAGGCTGCGCGCCGGCGACCGGCTGCCCGCCGAGCGCGAGCTGTGCCAGCAGCTGTCGGTGAGCCGGACGACCGTGCGCCGGGCCCTCGCCGCCCTGGTCGCAGGACGGGCTGATCGAGTCGGCCGCCGGCCGCGGCGCCTTCGTCACCAACGACAGCCTGGCCGAGCCGCCCAACGCGTTGATGAGCTTCTCCGAACTGGGCGCCAGCCGCGGGCTGCACCCGACGTCGGTGGTGCTGACGCGCGAGCTGCGGCAGGCGACGATCGAGCAGGCCGAGCTGTTTCACATCGCGCCCGGGGCTGCGGTGTTCGTGCTCGAGCGGCTGCGCAAGCTCGACGACGTACCCGTCGCCGTCGACGAGGCCGTGGTGCCGCTCCGCCGGGCTCCCGAGCTGGAGTCCGTGGACTTCGCCGCCGAGTCGCTGTACGCCGTCCTCGACCGCAACGGCTGCGCACCGATGCGCGCTGCCTACACCGTCGAGGCCACAGCCGCCTCGCCGCGCGACGCCGAGCTGCTGGGGCTACCGCCGGGCGCGCCGCTGCTGACCGCGACGACGATCGGCAGCGACGCTGCCGGGCTGGCCGTCGAGCTGACGCGAACCGTGTACCGGGCCGACCGCTACCGCTTTCAGGCGACGCTGGTGCGACGCCGGTGACCGCCGCCGATCCGACAGGGGGAGACTGATGGGAGGTATCCGCCTCGACCACGTGGTGAAGGTGTATCCCGGCGATGTGACCGCCATCGACGACGTCGACCTGGAGATCGGCGACGGCGAGTTCGTCGTGCTGGTCGGGCCGTCCGGCTGCGGCAAGTCGACGCTGCTGCGGATGATCGCCGGCCTGGAATCGGTGACCGAGGGCTCGATCTCGGTCGGCGACGTCGACGTCACCGAGACGCCGCCCCGCGACCGGGACATCGCGATGGTGTTCCAGAACTACGCGCTCTACCCGCAGATGTCGGTGCGCGACAACCTGGCGTTCGGCCTGAAGACGCGGCGAACCCCGAAGCCCGAGATCCGAACGCGCGTCGACAACGTCGCCTCCATCCTGGGGCTCGAGGAGCTGCTCGACCGCAAGCCCGGCAAGCTGTCGGGAGGCCAGCGCCAGCGCGTGGCCATGGGCCGGGCGATGGTTCGCGAGCCCAAGGCGTTCCTGATGGACGAGCCGCTGTCGAACCTGGACGCGAAGCTCCGGGTGTCCATGCGGCTGGAGCTGGCGCGGCTCCACGAGCGCCTCGGCGTGACCACGGTGTACGTCACCCACGACCAGGTCGAGGCGATGACGCTGGGTCACCGCGTGGCGGTGCTGCGCGACGGCACGCTGCAGCAGTACGACACGCCCCACGGGCTGTTCCACAACCCAGCCAACCTGTTCGTCGCGACCTTCATCGGCTCACCCGCGATGAACCTGGTGCCGGCCACCATCACCGGCGGCGAGGCGCGGTTTGCCTCCCACACTCTGCCCCTCACCCCGGGCACGCCCGGCTCGAATCACTCAGGCGAGGTCATCCTCGGCATCCGGCCGACGGACTTCGAGGTTGCCGGGCCGGGCACCGACCCCGGGCTGCCGCGGATGCCGGTCGGCGCCGAGCTGACGGAGGACCTGGGCGCCGAGACGCACATCGTCTTCTCGGTGGATGCCCCGGAGCTCGAGTCCGCCGTGATCGAGGGCCTGGTCGACCGCTCGTCGGAGCACCTGCTGGCGGGGGAGCGCCGGCTGCGAATGCTCGCGCGGGTCAGCTCCCATACGGCGGTGTCGCCGGGCGAACGGGTCGAGCTGGCAGTGCACACCTCGCGCCTGCATCTGTTCGACCCCGACACCGGCGCGGCTATCGGCCGCACGCAGGTGCCGGCGTGAGCCTGGGCATCGGGGTGCTCGGGCTGGGGAGTGTGTTCCTCACCCCCTACCGCACGCTGATCGAGCGGCTGGACGCCGAGGGGCGAGCGGAGCTGG
The DNA here is from genome assembly GCA_963720885.1 of uncultured Actinomycetes bacterium. Classification (GTDB taxonomy): domain Bacteria; phylum Actinomycetota; class Thermoleophilia; order Gaiellales; family JAICJC01; genus DATLLN01. The sequence continues at coordinate 211,289 of CAVRGW010000006.1, forward strand.
TCGCTGCCTACGACATCGACCCGGGGAAGCGCGACGCGGTGGGCCGCCGCACCGGTACCGACGTCTCAATGGGCGGCCCCGAGGAGCTGATCGCGCGCGATGACGTGGATGTGGTGCTCGTTCTGACGAGCATGCTCGAGCACGGCAGGCTGGCGCTGGAGGCGCTTCGCTCGGGCAAGCACGTGCTGGTCGAGAAGCCGATGGCGACCGAGCTCGGCGACGCCCGGGCGCTGGTCGAGGCGAGCCGTGAGTCGTCGGGGCTCCTGATCTGCGCGCCGCACGTGGCGCTGTCGCCGACCTACCGCGAGATGCACCGGCGCGTCCACGAGGGCGACATCGGCCGGCTGGTGCTGGCACGCGCCCGCTACGGCTGGGCCGGACCCTGGTGGTCGGAGTGGTACTACAAGCCGGGCGGCGGATCGATCTTCGACCTCGGCATCTACAACCTGACGAGCCTGTGCGGGGTCTTCGGAAGCTGCCGGCGCGTGACGGCGCTGGTCGGCACCGCGATACCGGAACGCGAGATCAACGGTGAGATCGTGGCCGTGCAGAGCGATGACAACGCACACATCCTGATGGACTTCGGTGACGCCCGGTTCGGCTCGGTGACGACCGGCTTCACGATGCAGAAGTACCGCTCGCCGGCGATCGAGCTGTACGGCACCGACGGCGTGCTGCAGATGATGGGCGATGACTGGGCGCCGGAGGGGCTCGAGCAATGGCGCAATGACCGGACCGTCTGGGAGGTTGTGCCGGAGACCGATCCGACGTGGCCGTGGACCGATGGGCTGCGCCATCTGGTGGAGTGCGTCGAGGGCGGATCGTCGCCGCTGACGGTGCCGGAGCATGCCTACCACGTCCTCGAGATCTCGCTGGCTGCGAAACGGTCGGCGGCCGAGGGGCGGGCGATCGACATCGAGAGCGAGTTCCCGCCATACGACTACACGGTGCTGCCGGTGGCCGACGAGGACGAGCGGCGCGTGCACGACCCGCGCACGCTCTGGCCGTAGCACCCACCAGGCAGTCTCGCTATCCTCGTCGCACCATGAGCCTGGATCTCGCCGTCGCGACACCCTCGTTCCTCGATCTCACGTTCACCGGGCTGGAGTCACTGCCCGCCCTGGGCGAGGAGCGGTTCGCCTCAGATCTGCTGCGATCGCCAGGCGGCGGTGCGATCACGGCGGTGGCCGCCGCGCGGCTCGGCCTCTCCACCGCGCTCGCAGCGCCGCTGGGCAAGGACGTCGCGGGCGAGCTGGTGATGGAGGTGCTTCGCGAGGACGGCGTCGCCGTCGTCGAACGCCGCGCGCCGCGCACGCCGACCACCGTCGTCATGCCGCTCAACGCGGACCGGGCGATGGTCACGGTCGACCCCGGTGTGCGGGCGAGCACCGCCGATGTCGCGGCCCTCGCGCCCCGCGCGGTCGCGGCGAACCTCGACCTGCTCTACGTCGTGCCGGAGGGCGCGGCAGGGTACATCACGTGCGGCGACGACGATGCGCGGGCGTTCGCCGGTCGCCCCCCGGCCCAGCTTTCGGGCGTGCGAACGCTGTTCGTGAGCGACAACGAGGCGCTGCAGCTGACCGGCGCCGGCACCGCGAACGACGCGGCGGCCAGGCTCGCCGATCAGGTGGAGACCGTCGTCGTCACCCTCGGTGCGCGGGGAGCCTTCTCGGTGTCAGGCGACACCCGAGTCGACGTGGATGCGCACGACGCCGGCCCGGCGGTCGACGCCACCGGCGCCGGCGACCTGCTGGTGGCCGCATACATCTGGAGCGATCTGCGCGGCGCCTCGGCCGAGGATCGCCTGCGCTGGGCCGTGATCTACGCCGGGCTGTCGGTCACCAAGCCCACGGCCGTGGCCGGCGCGGTCGATGAGGCGACGCTGGTCGCCGAGGGCGCGAAGCTCGGGCTAACCGCTCCGGCCGGCAGCCCGCTCGCCGGCTAGCAGGAACCCCACCAGCTCGGCCAGGCTCTCGTCGTCGCCCGCCTCCTGCGGCGCGTCCGCTCCGTGGCGCTCGACCAGGTCCGCCGCGCGGCGAAGCTCGGCGATCCGCGCGGCGTAGGCCGCGGCGTCGGCCGCGTCGTCGTCATGTCCCTCGACGGCAACGGCGACGTCGAACTCGGCGAGCGCGTCCAGCAGGTTGCGCACGCCGGCGATCGTCAGCTGCTCCTCAGGCGCGTGCAGCTTCTGGTACAGGCAGTCGCCCAGGAACAGCACCCGGTCCTCGACGGCGTACACGGCGAGCGAGTCCGGCGCATGGTCGCCGCCGACGTGCTTGGCGATCGCCGTCGCGCCGCCCAGGTCGATCGTGTACGAGAACTCGACCGCCTCGGACGGCACCACGATCCGCAGGTCGCTGCGGTCGGGCAGCTCGACCCGGATCATGTCGGCGCAGAACTGCAGCTCGAGGCCCTGTCGGACGCGCGCGTCGAGCGCCGCGTCCGACCAGTCGTACCCGGCCTGGACGGCGAGCTCCGCGCGGCTGTCGGGATGTGCGTACACCGGAACGTCGACGGCGGCGGAGCCGAAGCTGTGATCCCAGTGCCAGTGCGTCAGGACGATGGCCTCGACCGGCGGGCGGCCGCGCGCCTTGAGCTCGTCGACGAACGAGCGCAGGTGCGCGACCGAGGCGCCGCCCTCGACCAGCAGGGTCGCGCGATCGCCGTGAATCGCGCCCAGCGTCGGGCGATCGCTACGGTCGTCCGGCGTGAAGCGGTCGACGTGCGGCGTGAGCGTCTCGAACCGAGCGGCGCTCAAGCGGACACGGGGAAGCGCTTGGCGGCGCGCTCGCGGGCGCGCTCGATCTCGCGAGCACGGTCGCGCGGCGGGGCGGTGGCGACCAGCTCGTCGAGCAGCCGGGCGCTGGCCTCGGTGACGGCGGCGACCGCGCGGTCAAACGCTTCCTCGTTGACCTTCGCCGGCTTGGTCATACCGCTGATCTTGCGGACGAACTGCAGCGCTGCGGCCTCGACGTCCTCATGGGTGCTCGCGGGCTCGTAGTTGTGAAGTGGGCGTATGGATCTGCACATGGCGCGGACTCTAGCCTCAGACCAGATCGCGCGGGATGTCGTACGTCCAGGTCCGCTCGAAGGCCAGATCGTCGCCCTCGAACGCCTCCAGCCGGCAGTTGATGTGGAACGCGTTCGCGTCCGCGGTCATCTCGGTGAGCGTGCGCGCGCTCGTCCGCCAGTCGCCGCGGCCGAACGTCCCGTCCACATGGCAGACCACCCGCGCCGACAGCGGATCGCCCTCCGAGATCGAGAACGTCGTCGTGTTCACGTCCTCGAACTCCAGGCCGTTGGACGGCATCCGCCACAGGCCGCCGACGTCCCAGTCGTAGACCAGCTCGACCCGGCCGGTCGACAGGTCGTGGCGGATCGACCGGCCGGCAGCGCCCGGCTTCAGCTCGACCAGCTCCAGCCGCTGCGACTCCTCCGGCGGGCCGAACTCGGGCAGGGCCTCGTCCTCGGGCTGTCGCGCGCGGACCGGCAGCACCGCCCGGCTGGCCCCGGCGATCACGCCCAGCGTCACCGGCTCTGGTGACGGCCACGCCCACGGCCAGTAGGTGGGTGACAGCCCGATCCGCAGGCGGTTGCCCGCGGCGAAGCGGTGCCCGCAGGCGTCCAGCCGGACGGTCGCCCGGAAGCGCTCCCCCGGCGTCAGCGGCTGCGGGTGCTCGTCGCTGTCGCGGTGCGTCAGGTTGAGCTGGGCGCGGGTGACGAGCGTCGATGCGCCGTCCGGGGTGACCTCGCACAGCCGCACCGATATCAGAGCGTCGGGCCGATCGGACACGAGCTCCAGATGCACGTCCGGTGAAGCCGAGGATCTCGATGTCCTCATCGAGCGGCGCCGACTCGAAGCACCGGGACATGCCGTCCATGGCGCGCTGGTCGCCCGGCCAGTCCGCGACCTCGCCGTACGGGCACCACGAGCCGGCGTCGAGGCCGGCGACCTGCAAGCCGCTGAAGTCGATCCGCCGCTCGGGGCCGGGTCCGGCGCGAGGCCTCCGCCGGCGGTCAGGTGCAGCACCCGCTGGGACGCGCCGGCCGGCGGCCAGGCGCGCTCGGCGACCCAGCGGCCGGGGATCTCGGTGTAGCACGTGAGCGCGGCGGCAGCGGCTCCTGGATGAACGCCCGCAGCATCGGCTCGTCCATGATCCCGTGTCTGCTCGCCCTTCAGCCAGTGATCGAACCAGCGGATCACCTCCTGCAGGAAGCCGATCGTCGGCTGCGGCGGACCGGCCTGCGGCCACGCGTGCGCCCACGGGTCCGATCAGCCCCTTGCGGGGTCCGGGCAGGCCCGCCAGCATCCGCGGGATCGCGTTGGTGTAGCCGTCGGCCCAGCCGCCCACCGCGTACACCGCGGCCTCGATCCGCGAGAAGTCCTCGCACACCGACCCCTGCTTCCAGTAGTCGTCGCGGCGCTGATGGCGTCATCCACGGGTCGATGAACGAGCGGCGCGCCCTCCATCCGCTCCATCCACATGTCGCGCCAGCGCTCGCCGACGATGCGCCGGGTCGGGCGGCCGGGCGTTCCAGCGTGAACATCGAGGCGGCCCACTGCACCATGTCCGACGAGCAGGCAGCCGCCCATCGTAGTGCACGTCGTCGGCGTAGCGGTCGTCGGTCGAGCAGAGCGTGACGATCGCTTTCAGCGCCGGCGGCCGGTGCGCCGCGATCTGCAGGCGTTGAAGCCGCCCCAGGAGATGCCGATCATGCCGACCGCGCCGGTGCACCAGGGCTGGGCGGCGATCCAGGCGATCACCTCGCACGCCGTCGGCCTGCTCCTGCGGCAGGTACTCATCCAGCATCAGCCCGTCGGATTCGCCGGTGCCGCGCAGGTCGACGCGAACGCAGGCGTAGCCGTGGCCGGCCAGGTATGGGAAGTGGCGGGAGTCGCGCGGCGGCCGTGCCGTCGTTCATGCGATAGGGCAGGTACTCGAAGATCGCCGGCACGGGATCCTGCTCGGCGTCCTCGGGCAGCCAGATGCGGGCCGCCAGCCGGGTGCCGTCGCGGAGCGTGATCCACGTCTGCTCGATAGTGCGCACGCGGCGCGGGAAGTCGGTGACGACGGTCGGTGGCACGGCGGGGGATGCTACAGCCCGAGCAGCGTCGGATCGTAGGGGTACGTGCAGAGCGGCTCCGCGCCGCGCTCGGTGACCAGCACCTGGTCCTCGAGCTTGACGCCGTACTCGCCGCCCACCTCGCCGATGTACACCTCGAAGCACAGGGCCATCCCCGGGACGATGTGGACGTCGGTCGGGTTCGGTGCCTGGCCCGGGTAGTAGATCGTGGGGCTCTCGTCCTCCAGCCCGGCGCCGTGCACCATGCACTCGTACTGCTGTGGCTGGAACCGTGCCGGCAGCGCCGGCGCAGCCCGGGCGAACTCGTCGTACGACATCCCCGGGCGGAGCACCTCGCGCATCCCCACCATCACCTCGTGCGCGACCTTGTACAGCTCGACCTGCCCGGCCGACGGTACGTCGCCGCACAGGAACGTCCGCGAGATGTCGATCATGTAGCCCTCGTAGCCGTACGCGTCGGTGTCGACGGCAACCAGGTCACCGGGCATCACGATCTTGTCGCGCGCCTCGCTGCCCCACGGGTTGGTGTTGCGCCCCGAGGAGACGAGCCGGGTGAACAGGTACTCGCCCTGCTGCCGGATCAGGGAGTCGGCGAGCGTCGCCAGCAGCTCGTACTCGCGGATGCCGGGACGGATCGCATCCTCGAAGTCGCGCATGATCGCGTCGCCGATCGCGCCGTTGATCTTCAGCAGCTCGATCTCCTGCGGGGTCTTGATGTCCCGGGCGGCCATGGTGATCCCGCTCGAGTCGACCAGCGGGACGAGGTCGCGCAGCGCGAGGAAGCCGAACGTGTCGAGCCGGTCGAGGCCCAGCGGGCCGTCGCCCGCGCCCAGCTCGCGAAGCAGCGACATCAGATCGACCGCCCAGGCGCGGGTCACCTCCGGAGCGCGGTCGGGCATGAACTGCCAGGTGACCGCCGGGCGCACGTCGTTCAGGTGCCGCCGCGACACGTCCAGCGACGTGTGGCACTCGAACAGCACGGGGTCGCCCTCGGCCGGCACGAGGCAGTGGCGCGCGAACGTCTCAGCCGCCCACACGTCCATCACGCTGGTGCCCGTGGCGTAGCGGATGTTCGCCGGGTGGAAGAACAGGCAGGCCGGCACCTCGCGGTCGCGCATCGCTTGCTGGAGGCGGGCCAGGCGCTCGGCCCGCAGCGCCGCCATGTCGATGTCGGACGTGTTCGGCACCCGCAGGCTCGACACGGGCTGCACCTGCGGTCGGTCGCTCACGACGCGAGATTCAACCAGACCCGCGCAACAACGGGGTCAGACCCCTTTGTTGCACGCTCGCTGTAAAAACGGGGTCAGACCCCGTTTTTCCATCAGCCCGGGTCGCGGCGCAGCGGCTGGCACATGCAGTGCACGCCGCCGCCGGCCAGCTGGAACTGGCTCATGTCCGGGGCGTAGACCTCGAAGCCCAGCGCCTGCAGCCTGGCGTTCAGCTCGGGCGCCGCGGTCGAGGACAGCACGCGGTCGTTGCCGAGGGCGACGACGTTGCAGCCCAGGCCCATCGTCTCGCGGAAGCTGACCGGGACGACCTCGATCCCCTTCGCCTCGATCCACGCGACGATGTCCGGATCGGTCGTGTCGAGGCAGACGGCGGCGAGCTTCTCGGCCAGCATGCAGACCATCAGGTCGATGTGGACGTAGTACTCGTCGATCGGCGCGTAGCGCACCTCGATGCCCTCGGCCTCCATCCAGCCGCCGACCTGGCGCGCCGCAACCTCCTCGCCGCGCAAACCGGTGTAGCCGATCAGCACGCAGCCGGGCGCGATCATGTTGAAGTCGCCGCCCTCGAAGTTCCCGGCCGATACCAGGTCGTAGACCGGGATGTCGTGCGACAGGTAGAACCGCAACACGTTCGCGTACTCGCCGCGCCGCCGCGGGTTCGCCAGCTGTGTGACCACGGCGCCGAACGGCGTCATGAAGTTCGAGTCGCGCGCGTAGACGCCGTAGGGCTGCTCCTCGGAGGCATCGAGCAGGTGCACGGCGACGCCCGCCTGGCGATAGGCGTCCACCATCTCGGCGTGCTGGCGCAGCGCAAGATCGCGGTCGAAGCGGAAGCCGCGCCGCAGGGTGTCCCGCACCAGCGCGCTGTACTGCGCGTTCTCCTCGCCCAGCCAGCGAAAGGCGTCCGGCGAGCCGAGCAGCACGTCGCGCAGCACGCCGTACTCCGAGTTGATTCCCCACTCCTCGAGCACCGCCGTGCCGCCCTGCTCTCGGCGGGCGCGCAGCGGTGTTCCGATCGCAGTCGCGTCGCTCACCGCCCAACCCTAGCCGGTGGCGGCCAGGAAGTCCTCGACCACCTCGGCGTAGCGCTCACCCTCCTCGAGGTGGGCGACGTGGGCGCTCTCCTCGAACACGACCACCCGGCTGTCCGGAATGCCGGCGTGGATCGTCTCCGAGCACGCTGGGGTGATCTCGTCGTAGCGGCCGCAGGTGATCAGCGTGGGCACGTCGATCCGACCCAGGTCGGCCGTCCGGTCCCAGGTCGCCAGCCGCCCGATCACGTCGAACTCGGTCGGCCCGTTCATCACCAGGTAGACGCGGTTGCCCTCCATCTGCTCGGAGCTGCGCACGAGCGCGTCCGGCCACGGGTCGGCGCGGCAGAGGTGCAGGTGGTAGAAGACGTCGACGGCCGCCAGGTAGTCCGGATTGTCGTACTCCCCGCGATCGCCGAGGTCGATCAGCGTGCTCGCGTGCGGCTCGGGCATCGCCTCGATCAGCTTGCGGGCCTCGGACATGAACTGCGGGATGCTCGACGATGTGCTGGCCAGCACCAGACGCTCGATCCCCGACGGCTCGCGACACATGTAATCGATCGCCAGCCAGCCTCCCCACGACTGACCGAGCAGGTGACAGCGGTCGAGGCCGAGCGCGTCCCGCACCTGATCGACCTCGGCCACCGACCGGTCGACCGTCCACAGCGAGTCGTCGTCGGGGTGCTCGGAGCGGCCGCAGCCGAGCTGGTCGTAGACGATGGCCGGGCGGTGCTCGCCGAGCCGCTCGGCAAGCGGCTGCATGTAGTCGCTGGCCGCGCCCGGACCGCCATGGAGCAGCAGCACCGGCGTCGCGTCGCCCTCGCCGTAGGTGCGGTACCAGACGCGGCCGCCGGTGACATCGATCTGCCCCTCGCTCACGCGAACATCATCTCATGATGATGACCCGGGGGCGGCGCGCTCCCCTGCCGCGTCGGGGCGTCGATGCTACGGCAATGCGGCAGATGTTGCGTGCACGGTCACCATTCGACCAGCTTCCACACCTCGGGCTGCATGCCGCCCGTCTCGTCGCCCACCTCGGCGAAGATCGTCACCGCCCGTTTGAGGTGCTCCATCGACTCCGGATCCCGGCCCGTGCGATGCAGTAGGTCGGCAAGGTTGTTGTGCAGGGCGGCCTCGCGGTGGCGGTCGCCCTGCTCCGAGCACAGCGCGAGCGCACGGGCGGTCAGCGCGATCGCCCGCTCCGGGTCGTCGCGCCCGCAGGCCAGCGCCAGATTGTTGAGCGCGGCGACCAGGACGCTGCGATCGGGGAGCGACTCGGCCAGCTCGACGCTCCGCTCCAGGTGGCCGCTGTCGCCCGTCAGCATCCCCAGGATGTTCTCCGCCTGGGCGACGGCCTCCGCATCCTCGTCTACGCCTCCCAGCCGGAGAGCCAGCCGGGCGAGCTCCTTCGCGTCCGCGTCCCGGCCCAGCCGATGGGCGACCAGGCTGCGGTCCGCCTGGACGCGGGCGGCCTCGCCGCCCAGGCGCAGGGCCTCGGCGAGATGGCGCTCGGCGAGCTCGGGATCGCCGCGCCGGTCGTGCACGCGGCCCAGCTTGTGCTCGATCGCCGCCAGCCTCGCCGGATCGGCCTGCGCCGCCGCCGCCTCGTACGCCGACACGGCCGAGCCGTACTCACCGCGCAGCGTGTGCAGGTCCCCGATCGCCTCGTCGAGATCGCCGCGCTGCTCGTGGCCGAGGGCGATCGCCGACCGGTAGGCGTCGAGCGCTTCGCTGGTCGCATGCAGCGCCCGCGCCCGGTCGCCCGCTGCCCTGAACGCCTCGGCCGCCTCGGCGTCGCGCCCGGCCTGGAGCAGGTGGCGCGCGACCAGTGCCGCATCGGCCCGCTGGCCGGCGAGCGCGGCCGCCACCCGGCGGTGCAGCAGCCGCTTGCGCGCGAGGCTCGCCCGCTCGTAGACCAGGTCGAGCAGCTTGTCATGCGAGAAGTCGTAGCCGGACTCGCGCTCGACGATCAGTCCGCGCCGGGTCAGCTCCTCGAGGCCGCTCACCGTCTCGTCCTCGCCGCGGCCGCTGGCTGCCCGCAGCGTGTCGACGTCGAACGAGCGGCCGATCACCGCGGCCGCCGCCAGCAGCTGCGCCGCCGCCTCGCCGACCCCGTCCAGGCGGGCGTCCAGCAGCTCACGCACGCCGCCGGGCAGGGCGTCGGGATCCGGTCCTCGAGGGCCGCCAGATACTCGACCACGAACAGCGGCAGGCCCTCGGTCTCGTCGTACAGGCGCGCCGCATGCCGGCCGAGCCCGGCGGCGTCGGCCAGCTCCTCCACGTCCGCGCGCCTGAGGCGCGGCAGCCGCAGCACACGCCCCGCCAGCCGCCGCAGCGGCGCGTGGTCGGCCGTGGTCTCCTCGGGCCGCCAGCAGACGACCACCAGCACCGGTGTGCCGCCCAGACGCCGTGCCAGATAGCCGATCACCGCCAGCGATGCCGGGTCGGCGTACTGCAGGTCGTCCAGCAGCAGCAGGCCGGGCGGGTCACCGGCGAGCAGCGCGCACAGCACCTGCGTCAGCCCCTCGTGCAGCCGCTGCTGGGCCGCCACGTCGTCTTCTCCGGCAACGGCTACTCCGCCCACCTCGGGAACCAGGCGCGCAGCCTCGCCGCGCCAGTGGTCGGGGACGGCCGCAAGCGGGTCGGCGCCGCGCGCCTCGAGCGCCGCCCGCAGCACCGCGGCGACCAGTCCCAGCGGCAGCGCCGCCTCGCCGTCGTGGGAGCGCGCCTCGACCGCCACGCCGCCCTCGGCGCGGACGGCGCCCAGCAGCTCCCCGGCCAGGCGGGTCTTGCCGACGCCGGGCTCACCCTCGATGACGACCAGCCGCCCGCCGTCACGGGACAGCGCGCGTTCCTCGCGCAGCACCGCCCACTCGCCGGCGCGGCCGACCAGGGGCCGGTCGGGCGCGTGCTGCGGCACATGGTCGGCGCGCGGCGCGGCCGGCCACTCGACGGCGCCGCCCTCGTTGACGGCGTCGTACAGCTCGCTGGTCTCGGGCAGGGGTCGCACTCCAAGCTCGCGGTCGAGCACGCGGACGCACTGCCGGTACTGGCTCAGCGCCTCCGCGCGGTGGCCGCTGGCCGCGTACAGCCGGATCAGTGAGCGGTGCGCCGGCTCGTGCAGCGGGTCGAGCGCCAGCCGCCGCTGGCAGTGGGCGATCGCCTCGTCCGCGCGGCCGGCCTCGGCCAGGGCGCCCACCAGCCGGTCGAGCGCGATCTCGAGCTCCCCCCGCAGCGTCGCCGCCGCCCCGCGCTGCCAGTCGTCGAAGGCCACGCTGTCCCGCAGGCCGAAGCCCGCCAGCAGGTCGCCCCGGTGCAGCATCACCGCCGCAGTCAGCGGGCGGATCCCCGCCGCGCCGCCGCCGGCAGACGCGACCAGCGCCCGGAACCGGCGGACGTCGATCGCATCGTCCTCCAACTCGAGGCCGACCGCCGAGCGTCCGGCGTCGAGCCACCGGCCGCCCAGCGCCGAGCGCAGCGTCGAGAGCGTCCGCCGCAACGCGGCCCGTCCCCTGTCCGGCTCGGCGTCCGACCACAGCAGGTCGACCAGCAGGTCGCGCCCGTGGACGCCGCCGGTCACGGCGAGATAGGCGAGCAGCGCGGTCGCCTTGCGCGTGTCCACACCCAGGGGCTCGCCGTCGACCGCGATCCGCGGCGTCCCCAGCACGTCGATCCGGAGCGTCACGACACGAGTATCTCAAACCGTCCCGTAACGATCCCGCCCGGCGTGGCTGCGAGACACTTGTCACACGGCCGGGGATCGCGGATGCTCACCTGGCTTCGCGACCGTAACGATCCCGGAACGCACGACCGGATACAACGGAGGTGTCATGAGCACCATCGCCCACAGCCTGCGACGTGTCATCTTCCGCGGTCGCACCGCGCCGGCCGTCGTCGCGTCCCCGCCGGAGGCCGAGGGCGCTGGGCAGATGGTGGCCGAGCCGTCGCCTGTCGACATCGCGCCCAACGATCCGATCATCGCGTTCTTCCAGAGCGCTCCGGGCGCCATCGACATCGAGGGCCTGGAGCTGGAGTCGCCGGCGCTCGATCAGCTGCGCGCCGCCGGCGTCAAGCTGGTGGTTCCGCTGGTCACACAGGGCGAGCTGATCGGGCTGCTCAACCTGGGGCCGCGGCTCTCCGACCAGGAGTACTCCGGCGACGACCGGCGACTGCTCGAGAGCCTGGCGGCGCAGGCGGCGCCGGCTGTCCGCGTCGGCCAGCTGGTGCGCGAGCAGGAGGCGGAGATCCGCAGCCGGGAGCGCCTCGACCAGGAGCTCGCAGTCGCCCGCCTGATCCAGCAGAACTTCCTGCCCCGCCAGGTGCCGGAGCTCGACGGCTGGGGCGTCGCCGCCGACTACCGCCCGGCCCGCGAGGTGGGAGGCGACTTCTACGACTTCATCGACCTTCCCGATGGGCGGCTCGGTATCGTCATCGGCGACGTCACCGACAAGGGCGTCCCCGCGGCCCTCGTGATGGCCGCAACCAGGAGCGTGCTGCGGGCGTCCGCACAGCGGCTGCTCGAGCCGGGGGCCGTTCTCGAGCGCGTCAACGAGCACCTGTGCCCGGACATCCCGGAGAACATGTTCGTCACCTGCCTGTACGGCGTTCTCGAGCCGGACACTGGGCGCCTGGTGTTCGCGAACGCGGGCCACAACCTGCCGGTGATGTCGGTCGACGGCGTGGTCAGCGAGCTGCGGGCGCGGGGAATGCCGCTCGGTCTGATGACCGGCATGAACTACGAGGAGACCGAGGCCGTGCTGGAGCCCGGCGCGCACCTGCTGCTCTACTCGGACGGCGTGACCGAGGCGCACGACACCTCGCGCGAGATGTTCGGGTCGGACCGGCTCGCCGAGCAGATGGCGCGGTCGAGCGACGTCGCCGGCGGCCCGCTGATCGCCTCGCTGCTCGACTCGCTGGCACGCTTCACCGACGGCGTCGCCGAGCAGGAGGACGACATCACACTGGTCGCCATCCGCCGCGCCGGAGACGCCTCGACGCTGGCCGACTTCAGCGTGGCCAGCGTGCAGGGCAACGAGCGCGAGGCGATCCGGCAGCTGGAGGGGGCGCTGGCGAACGCTGCCGTCGACCCGGCGCGGCTGGAGCGGCTGAAGACCGCCGTCGGCGAGGCGACGATGAACGCGATGGAGCACGGCAACGGGTTCGACCCGGAGCTGCCGGTGCACGTCCGCGCCGTCGAGGCCGACGGTGCGATCCGGGTGTCGATCACCGACCAGGGCGGCGCCCGCGGCATCGGCGACGCCCCCGAGCCGGATCTCGAGGCCAAGCTGGCCGGCGATCAGACGCCGCGCGGCTGGGGCCTGTTCCTGATCCGCAACATGGTGGACGAGATGCATGTCAGCGGCGACGAGCAGCACCACACCGTGGAGCTCGTCCTGCGAACCGACGGAGGAGGCTCGGATGGCGACGACGCTTGAAGCACGGGTGGAGGCCGGCCCGGGGCGGGCGACGATCCACCTCGCCGGCGACATCGACGGCGGAGCGCGCGACGCCTTCGACGGCGCATACACCGAAGCGTCGTCGTCCGGCCCGGCATCTCTGCTGCTCGACTTCGATGCCGTCGACTACATCAACTCGACCGGCATCGCCCTGATCGTGGGTTTGCTGGGCCGGGCCCGCGCGGACGGCGTCGCGGTGGCCGCCTGCGGGCTGTCAGACCACTACCGGGAGATCTTCGAGATCACCCGCCTGTCCGACTTCATGTCCATCTATGCGGACGAGGCAAGCGCCGCGTCCAGTCACGAGGGGAGCGAGTGATGACCGAGGCCACGGTGTCCATGGACGTCCGAACGCCGGACGAGTCCATCAGCGTGATCGACATCGAGGGTGAGATCACGGCGGCGTGCGAGCCGATCCTGATGGACGCCTACGGACGGGCAAGCGGCGACCGTACCCGCTGCGTGATCCTGAACTTCACCGGCCTCGAGTACATGAACTCGAGCGGGATCGGCCTGCTGGTCACCCTGCTGGTGCGGGCGAACCGCAACCGGCAGCGGCTGATGGCGTACGGGCTGACCGACCACTACCGCCAGATCTTCGAGCTGACCAGGCTCGACGAGGCTATCGGCATCCACAGCGACGAGGCCGGCGCGCTCGCAGCCGCCGCCTGAAGGGAGCGAACGACGTGAGCAGCGAGCGAACACATCGAGACGGCGAGTCCTGGGCGAAGCCCGTCGAGCGGCTCGAGGTGGCCGGCGTGCAGCCGGGCTCGTCGGGGATCAACGTCGCCGGCCGGCGGCCGACGTCGCCGATCCAGGGCTTCGGCCGGATGTGGCAGAAGACCTACCGCGTGCGGCTGCTGGGCGCCGACGTCACCCCGCAGCAGGTGATCGCCGTCTGGAAGCGCGACTTCCCGTCGTTCTGGCCGACGAACAACCGCTTCTTCGCGCCGCTGGCCGGCATCCAGCCGGGCGAGGTCGCAGTGCTCGACCTGGGCATGCCGGGCGGCATGAAGCTCTCGACCGGCGTGCTGGTGATGTACGCCGACGACGAGTCCTTCACGCTGATGACGCCGCAGGGCCACATGTTCGCCGGGTGGATCACGTTCAGCGCATACGAGGAGGGCGGCGTGACCGTCGCCCAGGCGCACGTGCTGATGCGCGCCTCCGATCCGATCTACGAGATGGGCATGACCTTCGGCGGCCACAAGCAGGAGGACCGGCACTGGGAGCACACCCTGCAGTCGCTGGCCCGGGCGTTCGGCGTCGACGGTCACGTGGTCTCGGAGATGGTGTGCGTCGACCGCAGCCGCCAGTGGGGGAACGCGGGCAACGTGTGGCACAACTCGGGCATCCGCTCCGGCATCCACATGGCGACCGCCCCCGCGCGGTTCGCAGCCAAGCCGTTCAAGCGTGGCTGAAGACCCCGACGCGATCGTCGTCGGGGCAGGCCCCAACGGGCTGGCGGCGGCGATCGCGCTGGCCCGGGCCGGCCGCTCCGTGCGGGTGCTGGAGGCCGAGTCCGAGATCGGTGGCGGCACCCGCACCGAGGAGCTGACCCTTCCCGGGTTCCGGCATGACGTGTGCTCCGCGATCCACCCGCTGGCACTGGCGTCCCCCGCGCTGTCCGCGCTGCCGCTGGAGGAGCACGGCCTGCGCTTCGTCCAGCCCGACCTGGCCCTGGCGCACCCGCTCGACGGCGGCACCGCCGCGGCGCTGCACCGCTCGGTCGACGACACGGCTTCGTCGCTGGGCGCCGACGCGGCGGCCTACCGCGGGCTGATCGGCCCGGCGGCGCGCGACTGGCGGGCCCTGATGGACGACCTGCTCGGTCCGCCCGTGCGCCCGCCCCGCCACCCCGTGGCGACCGGGAGGTTCGGGTTGCTGGCGATCCGCTCGGCGGCGGGGCTGGCGCGGGCCCGGTTCGCCACCGAGCCGGCGCGGGCGCTGGTCGCGGGCAACGCAGCGCACGCGATGCAGCCGCTGGAGAATCGCGGGACGGCGGCGTTCGCGCTGATGCTGCAGATGCTCGGGCACGGCGTCGGCTGGCCGGTCGCTGTGGGTGGCTCCGCGGCGATCACCGGCGCGATGGCCTCGCTGCTCCGCTCGCTGGGCGGCGAGATCACGACCGGCGCGCCGGTCACTTCGCTGGCCGACGTCGAGGGCGCGCGGGCGGTGCTGCTGGACGTCACGCCGCGCGCGCTGCTCCGGATCGCCGGTGACGCGCTGCCCCCGCGGTACTCCAGGGCACTCTGCGGCTTCCGCTACGGCCCCGGCGTCTTCAAGCTGGACTACGCGCTCTCGGAGCCGGTGCCGTGGGCGGCCGAGGAGCCGCGGAGGGCGGGCACA
The DNA here is from genome assembly GCA_963720885.1 of uncultured Actinomycetes bacterium. Classification (GTDB taxonomy): domain Bacteria; phylum Actinomycetota; class Thermoleophilia; order Gaiellales; family JAICJC01; genus DATLLN01. The sequence goes on from CAVRGW010000006.1 coordinate 226,439, forward strand.
GTGCACGTCGGCGGGACGCTGACCGAGATCTGCGCGTCGGAGGCGGAGGTGGCGCGCGGCGTCCATCCCCGGCGTCCGTACGTGCTGGTCGCGCAGCAGAGCCTGTTCGATCCCAGCCGCGCGCCCGGCGGCAAGCACACGCTGTGGGCCTACTGTCACGTGCCCAACGGATCGACGCTGGACATGACCGAGGCGATCGAGGATCAGCTCGAGCGGTTCGCCCCCGGGTTCCGCGACGTCGTCCTCGCCCGCCATGTGATGGGCCCGGCGGCGATGGAGGCGCACAACCGCAACTACGTCGGCGGCGACATCAACGGCGGCGCCGCGAACCTGCGCCAGCTGCTGGCGCGGCCGGCTCTGCGCCGGGTGCCGTACACCACGCCCGACCCCCGGCTGTTCATCTGCTCGTCGTCCACGCCGCCCGGCGGCGGGGTGCACGGGATGTGCGGCTGGCTGGCGGCGCAGGCGGCTCTGCGCGGCATCCTCCGCTGATTCTCCCTATCCTCTGCGTCGTGGCCCTCTACCGCCTGGCCGAGGATCTGCCCGCGATCGACGACGCCGTCGTCATCGCGTCGTTCGACGGCTGGGTCGACGCGGCCGAGGCGGCGTCCGACGCTGTGGCCCATATCGGAGCCGGCGGCACCGTGGTTGCGACCTTCGACGGCGACGCGATCTTCGACTACCGGTCGCGCCGGCCGATCCTCGACGTCGAGGACGGACGGTTGTCCGAGCTGCGCTGGCCGGAGCTGGCGCTGCGCCACGTCCGGGTCGCCGGACGCGACCTCCTGGTCTTCGCGGGCGCCGAGCCCGATCTGCGCTGGCAGGAGCTGGCATCCGACGTCGCCGAACTCATGCACCGGCTGGGCGTCGTCGAGTGGGTCAGCCTGGGGGCCGTGCCCGCCGCGGTCGCCCATACCAGGCCGGTGCCGCTGATGGCCACGGCGTCGCAGGACGACCTGCTGGCGCCGGGCGAGGCGCGCGGCCCAGAGGGCCTGTTGCGCGTCCCCGCCGCGGCGCTGTCGGCGCTGGAGATGGCGGTCACCGCCTCGGGTATCCCGGCCGCCGGATTCTTCGCCCAGGTGCCGCCGTATGCCAGCATCGGCTACGCGGCGGCCAGCGTCGCGCTGGTCGAGCGGCTCGGCCGCCACCTGAGCATCGACTTCGACGTCGACGACCTGCGCAACGACGAGCGCGAGCAGCACGCCCACTACGACGCGGCCGTCGCCGCCGACGCGATGCTCAAGGACACCGTCCGCCGGCTGGAGTCCGTCGCGGGCGAGCTCGACGAGGAGCAGCTCCCGTCCGGTGACGAGCTGGCGCGCGAGATCGAGCGCTTCCTCCGCGGCCAGGGCGAGCCCGGCGACGGCTGACTCGTGAAAAATCGGGGTCAGACCCCGATTTTTCAGACGATCGGCTTGGGCATCAGCGAGAAGGTCACGTCGGTGCCCTCGACGTGCGCATCCAGCGCCGCATCTTCGAGGATGCGTGCGCCCGCGGAATCCAGGTACACGTGGGCCTCGTCCTGCGTGATCTCCGCGTCCCCATCCTCGGGACGGTCGACCAGGGCGAGCACGAAGCCCGGCGCGGCGCCGTTCTCGGCCGCCTTGCCCAGCTGGACGCGCACGCCGCCGCCCTCGGGCAGGTCGGCCTGCTCGACCAGATTGCGGATGACTTCGGCGGTTCCAGTGGTCAGCTCGAGCATGTGATCTCCTCTGTCGTTCGTGCGAACAGCGCCGGATACCCGTGATCGCGCCCGCCCAAACCGGGACCGCTGAGATACCCTGCCGCGCGTGTTCGAGAAGCGCGTCCCCCACTACGAGCTGCTGTCCGAGGACGCGATGGCCACGATCGAGGGCGGGTGGCGGCGGCTGATCTCCGAGATCGGCGTCGAGTTCCTGCACGACGACGCCGTCGAGCTGTTCCGCGCCGCCGGCCAGCGGATCGAGGGCCAGGTCGTCCACTTCGACCCCGACTTCGTGCTCGATCAGGTCGCCAAGGCTCCCTCCGAGTACGACCTCGCCGCCCGCAACCCGGGCCGCACCGTGCGGGTGGGCGGCCGCCACATGTTCTTCGCGCCAACGCAGGGGCCGCCGTTCGTCCGCGAGGGCGACGACCGGCGCGAGGCGACGCTGGCCGACTTCGAGCAGTTCTGCCGGCTGTCGCAGACGTTCGAGCAGCTGGACACGCCCGGCGGCCTGTGCTGCGAGCCGAACGACCGGCCGCTCGACTCACGCCACCTCGACATGCTGCTGGCCGTCCAGACGCTGACCGACAAGCCGTACATGGGCGCGGTGATCACCGGCGAGGCGGCGCGCGACACGCTGGAGATGACCGACATCCTGTTCGGCCCCAACGATGCCGACCGTCCCGAGGCGCGCGTCTTCGCAGTGGTCAACGCCAACTCACCGCTGCGCTTCGACACGCGGATGCTGGAGGCGATGATCGTCTACGCCGAGGCCGGGCAGGTGAACGTGATCACGCCGTTCCTGCTGATGGGCGCAATGGCGCCGGCGTCCGTGCCGGCGGCGCTGGTGCAGCAGACGGTCGAGGCCCTGGCCGGGCTGTCGCTCACCCAGCTGATCCGCCCGGGGGCGCCGGTGATCCTCGGCTCGTTCCTGTCGCACACCGACATGCAGTCCGGCTCGCCCGGCTTCGGCGGCCCCGAGTCGGCGATCGGCCTGCTCTGCTCGGGGCAGATCGCCCGCCGCTTCGGCATCCCCTGGCGGGCCGGCGGCGGGTTCCTGACGTCCAGCCAGCTGCCCGACGCGCAGGCCGCGTACGAGGGGTTGAACACGATGCTGCCGGCGTTTCTGGCGGGCGCCAACTACGTCGAGCACGCCGCCGGCTGGCTGGAGTCCGGCCTGGTCGCCAGCTACGAGAAGTTCATCGTCGACATCGAGATGCTGCGGATGCTGCAGGAGGAGTTCAAGCCGCTCGAGGTCGACGAGGAGAGCCTGGCCTACGGCGCGCACCAGGAGGTCGGCCCCGGCGGCCACTTCCTCGGCGCCGTGCACACGCTGGAGCGGTTCCGCGACTGCTTCTACCGGCCGCTGCTCTCCTCCACAGAGAACTTCGAGCGCTGGGAGCGGAACGGTGCGCACGATGCCGCCGCCCGCGCGGCGGGGATCTGGCGGGAGACGCTCGAGGGCTACGAGCAGCCGCCGCTGGACGACGGCGTCCGCGGCGCGTTGGAGGAGTTCGTCACACGGCGGCGCGCCGAGCTCGGTGACTGAGATCGTCGCCGTCCGCGGCTACCGCCAGCAGCAGCCGTTCGCCGCCGGCGAGTACGCCACCTCGGGAGGATCGGCGTCCGGCTTCGACTCGACGATCGTCGCCCTGGACACCGCGGGGGGCATCACCGGGTGGGGCGAGATGGCGCCGCTGGGGTCGTTCTACGCACCGTCGTTCGCCGCCGGCGCGCGCGCCGGGCTGGCCGAGCTCGCCGCGTCGCTGATCGGTCAGGACGCCGCACAGCCGCTGCGCGTGGCCGAGCACATGGACGCCGCGCTGCGCGGCAATCCATACGTCAAGTCGGCGATCGACATGGCGTGCTGGGACGCCGCCGCGCGGATCCGCGGGCTGCCGCTGTGCACGGCGCTGGGCGGTGGACACGGCGAGTCGGTCGAGCTGTACCGCTCGATCCCGCCGGTGGCGCCGGACGAGGCTGCCGCCCTGGCACGGCGGCACCTCGCCGAGGGATACCGACGGCTGCAGGTCAAGGTGGGCGGCGAGCCGGCCATCGACGCCGAGCGCCTGGCCGCCGTGCGCGAAGCCGCCGGGCCGGACATCGTGCTCTTTGCCGATGCCAACGCCGGCTGGAACACCACCCCGGCGCTGCGGTTCGTCCGGCTGGCCGCGGACGTCGACCACGTGCTGGAGCAGCCCTGCGAAACGCTCGCCGAGTGCCGCCTGGTACGCGAGCACTGCAGCTCGCCGATGGTGCTGGACGAGAGCATCGATTCGATGGCAGCGCTGCTCGCCGCCTGGCGCGACGGCATCGCCGGCGGAGTGACGATCAAGATCGCCCGGGTCGGCGGTGTCACCCGGGCGGCCCAGATCAGGGACGTCGCCGTCGAGCTGGGGATGATGGTCACCGTGGAGGACACGGGCGGCGCCGGCATCGATACGGCGGCCATGGCGCACCTCTCGGTCTCGACGCCGGAGCGGTACCGCATGCACACCGTCGACTTCAACGCCTGGGTGACGGTCGACAACGCGGAGGGGATGCCCGCGCCGCGGAACGGCAGCCTCGCGCCGCCGGACGGCCCGGGCCTGGGCGTGCGCGTGCTGGACGGTGCCCTCGGCGACCCGTTCCTCCAGGTGCCATGATGCCGCCTGCCATGCCTGACGCCCTGATCCTCGACGACCGCCTGGCCCTCGCCGGCGTGGTGGCCGTCGCCCGTGACCGCCGCCCGGTGGCGCTCGCGCCGGCCGCCCGGGAGCGGATCGCCGCCGGCCGCGATGTCACCGCCGCGCTGCTCGCCCGGGGCGAGCGCGTGTACGGGTTGACCACCGGCGTCGGCGCGCTCAAGCGGGTGGCGGTCGGCGAGCGCGACCAGGCGACGTTCAACCGGCTGCTGCTGCTCTCGCACCGCACCGGCACCGGCCCCGACGCCCCGGATGACGTCGTCCGCGCAGCGATGCTCGCGCAGCTGGCCGGCTTCGGCCGTGGGCGCTCCGGCGTCCGCCCCGAGCTGGCCGACCACCTGGTGGCAGCGCTCAACGCCGGCCTGGCGCCACGCGTGCGGACGACCGGCTCGCTGGGCCAGTCCGATCTGGGCCCGCTGGCCGACCTGGCGGAGGCGCTGACCGGCGACGGCGCGTGGGCCGCGGAGCTCGACCGGCTGGGACTCGAGCCGTGGCTGCCCACCGACAAGGAGGCGCTGGCCTTCGTCAACTCGAACGCCTTCACGCTGGGCTGGACGGCGCTGGCGCTGGCCGGCGTCGAAGCGCTGCTGGACGCGTTCGACCTGTCGGCGATGCTCACGTTCGAGGGAATGGTCGGCAACGTCGAGGCGCTCGATCCGGCGATCGCCGACGCCCGGCCGGTGCCGGGCCTGGCCGCGCAGATCGACCGGCTGCGGATGCTGCTCGAAGGCGGCACGCTGATCGAGGGCGGCCTGCACCGCGAGCTGCAGGACCCGCTGACGATGCGTGTCGTCCCGCAGACCCACAGCGCCGCGCGCGTCGCGCTCGAGCATGCCGTCACGATCGTCGAGGCCGAGCTTGTCGCCTCACATGACAACCCGTCCATAGCCCCGGACGGCCGCGCGCTCTCCAACGGCAACTTCGACTCCGTGCCGTACGGGGTCGTCCTCGACTACCTGCGGCTGGCGCTGGCGCACGTCCTCACCGCCTCGTGCGAGCGGGCGAACAAGCTTGTGTACTCGGCGTTCAGCGGCCTTCCCACCGGCCTGCGCGAGGACGACTCATCCATCCACGACGGACACGGCATCGTCGTCTACGGGGTGACGGCGGCCGCCGCCGAGGCGCGGCTGCTCGCCCAGCCGACGACGCTCGAGGTACCCACCACGAGCACCGCCGAGGGGATCGAGGACCGGGTGATCCCGACCACGCTGAGCGCACGCCGGCTCGCCGAGATGCACGACCTGGCGGCGTACATCGCCGCGGGCGAGCTGTACCTGGCCGCTCAGGCGGTCGACCTGCGCGGCCGCAGCGGCGACCTCGGCTCAGGCACGCGCCGGGCGTACGAGCTGGTACGCGCGCACGCCCCGCGCCCAGCGCCGGGCGAGCCGCCCGTCGCCGACCTCGGCCCGCTTCAGCGGGCCCTTACAGCACCGTCAGGCTGACGTACGACGCGGACTCGCCTCCGGTCGCCAGCGTCTGGCGGTTGGTGCGGGTCTCGGTCGCGTCCCACGGGTTCTCGTCCGTGCCGGGGTGCAGCAGGAACACCGGGAAGTCGCTGGTTGCGACGTGCAGCCGCAGCCGCCGGCCCGGGCGCGACGCGGTGGCCGGTGTGCCCGAGGTACACCTCCGCGGCCGCCCCGCCGCCCGGCTCGCTCGACCACCTGCTGGCCGTAGAGCAGCGTGTGCGCCGGCCGTCCGGCCGCGACGTCGACGAGCTTGACGTGCAGGAAGATCGACGGCCCGTCGCCGCGCCACGCGCAGGTGCGCGACGACGCGGCCGGCGAGCGTCACGGGTTCGTCCCAGGCCGGCGTCGTGAACACCATCACGTCGGCCCGCGCCTCGACCTCGCGCTCGTCCGGGTACTCGAACACGCGCGGAGAAGGGATCGACGAGCGTCGACGGCACGGGTCCCCGCGGGTCGTGCGTCCAGGTCGCCTCGCCGCGCCGGGCCGGGCTCTGCGGCCAGCGACCCGCCGGGCGGCGTCGCCGCCGGCCAGCTCGGCGTCGGCGAGGTACAGCCGCAGCTCGGTGCGCCGGGCGGCGGCCAGCTCTCGGAGTCCTGCCAGCCCGACGCGCGGCAGGTGCCAGCGCACGCGCGGCACGGCCGCCGGGTCGGCGCGGCCGGACAGGAAGGCGTCGAAGAAGTCGAGCGCCGGGCCCGAGGTAGCGCGGGAGCATCTGCTCCAGCGCGTCGTCGTGGCGTCGCGTGGTCGTCGCGCTCGGGGATCGGCGCGTTCTCGATCTGGTAGTTCTCGTGGTCGGTCGAGCCCGCGTGCAGGTACTGGAACGGCGCCGTCTGCGGGTTCCGCATCAGCGCCTCGTAGTCGAGCATGTGCGGCGGCGTGATGTTGTCGAACCAGCCGACGCCGTGCAGGGTCGGGATGCGCAGCACGTCGAACGGGTGTGTCGCCGGGGTAGACGGCGTGCCGCGGCGGCGCCGCGCGACCGTGCGAGCACGTAGTCGAACGACGCGCGAGCGCGTCCCGAGCGCCGGAAGCCCTCGTCGAACACCCCGGCCAGCGGCCGGCGAGCTCCAGTCGATCGGCCACTCGTTGGTGTTGTGGTCGGTCCAGTACTCCGCCAGGTAGTGGGCGCCGTAGAGCGGCGTCACGCCCTCGAGCCAGCGCGTCGATGTCGGCGATCGTCACGCGCGGGACGATCGCCTTCAGGGCCGGGTGGCCGCGACGCCACCGCGGCCCACTGCGTGAAGCCGTAGTAGCTGTCGCCCCACATGCCGACGTCGCCGTTCGACCACGGCTGCGGCGTGATCCACTCGATCGTGTCGTAGCCGTCGGGCACCTCGTTGACGAAGGCCAGCGGCTCGCCGTCCGGAGCGGAACTTGCCGCGCACGTCCTGCGGCACGAACGCGTAGCCGCGGGCGATGAAGTGCCGGGCGATGAACGGCATCCAGCAGTAGCGGCCGTTCTTGTCGTAGGGCAGCCGCACGAGCACGGCCGGGAACGGGCCGCTCGCCTCGGGCAGGTAGACGTCGGTGGCCAGCTCGACGCCGTCGCGCATCGGCACCATGTGCTGCGTCGCGCAGCGGATCGACCGGCGCAGGGCCCAGGATGTCGACGTTCACCGCCATGTGGCCGGGGACGCTCTCACGCGGCGGCGGACCGTGTCAACGCGCAACCACGTCGAAGCCGATCGGCGTCTCGGCGGCCCGCTCGCGCAGCCCCAGCCGGCCGCGCGTGCTGGCCTCGATCTCGTAGCGGAAGGCGATCGAGCGGCCCTCGATCGCGGGCGGCAGCGATGCCGGCAGGTCGAATGCGAACGCCGCCCAGTGCGCGCCCTCCCGCCACTCGACGTCCGCGCGCTCCTCCCACAGCGTGACGTGATGCCACAGCGGCGGGGCGTTGAGGTTGCGAAACCGGCCGCGTCCATCCAGCCGCCACGCCTCCTGGCACCGGCAGCCGACGGTCAGCTCGTCGGGCAGCCGGTCGCCGTTCGCATGCACCCGGCCCGCGACGTGGCCACCGCCCTGTACGTCGGCCTCGGCCAGCTCGATGTGGAACCGGCGCGCGCCGAAGCGGCTGATCAGCCGGTCGCCGAACTGCCCGCGGTCCTGCTCCGGGGCGTGCTCGAGCTCGGCGGTCAGCAGCACCTCCTCGACCGGGTCGTCCTCGGTGCGCCCGCGCGCATCCAGCTGCCGCAGCTCGTACGTCAGCGCACAGTCCGCGCCGCGCGTGGTGGGGGCCGATCCCGGCGGCACCTCCAGCTCGTACGCTCCGCGGCGGTCGACCTCGGCCTCGACCACGCGGGTCAGGCAGGTGCCCGCAGGGCAGGTCTCCAGGCGCACCAGAGCGACGCGGTCGGCGCCGACCGCCCTTCCTCGCAGCATCCCTCCCGGAGAGACCGGCGCCTGCACTCGCCTCCTTCCGCCGGCCGGTGGAACCGAATCCTAGTCGGCTATTCGGGAAGGTCGATGTGACCGCTGACGTCGCGGCCCGCCTCGCGCAGCGCGCGGCTGAAGCGCTCGGACTCCGGGTCGTCGCCTTCGGCGAGTACGACCAGGTACCCGTCGTCGATGAAGGTGACGACCTGGTCGACGATCGCCTCCATCCAGGCGTCGCGGGCGACCGGCACGAGCCCCGGCGGGCCCAGCGCGACCACGCCCCAGCCCTCATCGGCGAAGGCGCTCAGGTGATCGGTGCGGCCGTCCGCCGGATTGACCACGGAGTCCGGCACGACCAGGATCCGCCGCGAGCGACCGTCACCGCGCATCGGCGACCACCTCCCGCAGCTTGGCCATCTCCCGCTCCTCGTCGTAGTCGAGCAGGTCCTGGCCGACGCCGACGACCTGGATCCGCGGTGCGTCCTGGGCGAGCATGACCAGCAGGATCTCGGTGAACAGCCCCGCGCCCGGGCGAACCGGATAGTCCTCGTCGAGCGGCTTGTCCGGCCGGCCGCCCCAGTCGTCGCTCGACGCCGTCAGCTCGACACCCATTGTCGGGCTGCCGTCGATGCCGACAAGCACAACGCGATCGCCCCGTTCCAGGTCGGCCCGGATCTGCGCGGCGAGCGGCGCAGCCAGCCGCTCGCAATGCGCGCGGAATGCTCGGGTGTCGTACTGCTCGCGTACCGCCCAGAACCTGCGGGTGCCGCCGAACGCGAGCTCGGGGCACGGCATCTGGCGGATCACGGCGCCGCGCTCGCGCAGCATCCCGACCACCGGCGACCAGACGCCCGAACAGCGGGCGCCCTCGTCGACCTTCGAGTTGGCGTTGAGCAGGCAGTGGGCCAGGTAGCAGATCGTCGTCATGCCGCCACCAGCACGATCTTGCCGACATGCCGGCGCTCGTCCATGTAGGCGTGCGCGGCCGCAGCCTCGCTGAGCGGGAATGTGCGGTCGACCGGGACGGTGATCCTGCCGTCCAGCGCCATCAGCAGGGCATCGCGGATCTCGTCGGGCGTGGCGACGCGGAAGCCGAGGATCCGGTGGCCGTGGCGGAAGAGCTCGATGATGTCGAGCGGCACGACCTCGCCCGCGTGGGCGCCGCAGGTGACCAGCCGGCCGTCGGCCGCCATCGCCGCCAGGTGCTCGGCGAACCGCGGCCCGCCGGTGGTGTCGACGACGGCGTCGACGCCCGCCCCGTCCGTCGCCTCGGCGACGGCCTCGGCCACCGGCACGTCGCGATAGCAGAAGACGACGTCTGCGCCCAGCTTGCGCACCGCCTCAACCTTGTCCGACGAGCCAACGGATGCGATCACGCGCGCACCGGCGATCCGCGCCGCCTGGACAGCCGCGCCGGCGACCCCGCCGGACGCCGACGGCACCAGCACCGTCTCGCCCGGCCGCACCGCGGCCACCGAGACGACCATCGACCAGGCCGTCGAGACGACGCACTGGGCGGCCGCTGCGGTCACCACGTCATCCGCCGAACGCAGCGGCAGCACCGCCCGCGCGGGCACCGACACCAGCTCCGCGTAGCCGCCCCAGCGATCGGTGCCGAACACCACGAAGCGCTCGCACAGATCCGAGCGCCAGCGCCCGCAGGCGGCGCAGCGGCCGCACGCGTACTGCTGGTAGGCGGTCACCGCGTCGCCCGGAGCGATGCCCTCGACGTCGTCGCCGACCTGCTCGACGGTGCCGGCGAACTCGGCGCCCAGCACCCAGGGCATCGGGAACGGCCAGCGGGACGTGCCTGCGCGCGAGTCGAGGTCGCTGTGGTTCAGCCCGCACGCCTGGACGCGGATCACCACCTCGTCGCGGCCGCACGCCGGGTCGTCGAGCTCCTCCCAGAGCATCACCTCGGGGCCGCCGTACTCACGGAAGGTCGCCGCCATCACCTAGGCCTCCTCCATGCCGACGTACGCGATCTGCTCGGGATCGGCGTAGGCACCGGCCTTGCTCGTATGCAGGCCGCAGCTCCAGAGCGAGTAGGCGAGCATCGCGCCGAACGAGACGCCGTCGCACACCGGGACACCGGTCGCCTCCTGCACGGCGCGGGAGACGTCGGCCATGCCGCCGCACGCCAGGATCAGCGCCTCGGCCCCATGCCCGTCGACCAGCTTCCGGCCCGCCTCGACGATCGCCGGCGTCGTGTCCGGATGGTGGCTCCCCTGCTCCGACACCGGGATGTTGAGCGGGAGGATGCCGACGCACGACGAGCGCACGCCGCGGAACTCGAGCGCCTCCTCGAGCGCCGGGATGCCGCGGGGCAGCGTCGTCACGATGCCGAACCGCTTGGAGACCAGCGCCGCCGCGGAGTAGGCGGCCTCGCCGATGCCGACCACCGGGGCCGAGGTCAGCTCGCGGGCGGCGTCCAGCCCGGGGTCTCCGAAGCACGCGATCAGGTAGGCGTCGTGGGGCTCCAACGATTGCACGAGCGCCGCCACCTCGGCCGCGGCGATCACCGCGTCGGCCTCGCTCTCGATCGACGACGGCCCGCGCGTGGGGTTGATCGCCGTCACGTCGCAGCCCTCGGGCAGCACGTCGCGGGCGACGCCGAGCATCGCCATCGTGTGCTGCTCATCGGTGTTCGGGTTGATCAGCGCCAGCCGGAACATCACCCTGCCGCCGCCGCCCTGGCTGCTCCACCCAGCGAGTAGTCGTCATGGCACGACAGGAACCGGCCCGATCCAGGCTCGGCGACGATCTCGCCGTCCGCGTAGACCGTCTCGCCGCGAACCAGCGTGCGCACCACGCGAGCCCGCAGCGCCCGGCCGTCGAACGGCGACCACGGGTTCTTCGAGAACTGCTGGCTGCGGGCGTCGACGACCCACTCGGAGTCGAGGTCGAAGATCGCGATGTCGGCGTCGGAGCCGGGCAGCAGCGTGCCCTTGCGCGGGTAGAGGCCGGCGATCCGCGCCGGGTTGGTCGAGGCGAAGCGGGCGAACGCGTCGAGCGGCATCCCCCGCCGGTGATACGCCTCGTCGAGCACCACCGGCACCGTCTCCTGGATCACCTGGCAGCCGAGCAGCGCGTCGAAGATGTCCTCCCAGCCGCCCTCCTTCTCCTCCAGCGTGTAGGCGCTGTGGTCGGAGATCAGGCAGTCCGCGGTGCCGTCCAGAACGTACGCCCACAGGCGCTCGACCAGCTCCCGCTCGCGCAGCGCCGGCGCGCAGACGCCGTAGGGCCCGAGCCGGACGAGGTCGTCCAGGTCGAGCGTCAGGTGGTGCGGACAGATCTCCATCGACACCGGGCGGCCGCGCAGCTTCTCCTGCTTCACGAGCTCGGCGCTGACCGGGCTGGAGACGTGAACGATCTGGATCCGCACATCGGCGTGGGCGGCGAGGTAGAGCGCCCGGTGGACGGCCTCCTCCTCGACGAACGCCGGCCGCGACTCGTGGTGGGCCATCGGGTCGGTGCGGCCCGCGGCCTTCATCCGAGCGAGGCCGGCCTGCAGCAGCGAGTCGCTCTCGGCGTGCACCAGCACCAGGCCGCCGACCGCCTTCACCTCGCGCATGCCGTCCAGGAACTCGGCGTCGGTGACGTGCGGGTACGAGGGGTCGGAGATCGGCATGAAGGCCTTGAAGCCGCCGGCGCCCTCCTCGTGCTGGCCCGCGATCTCGGGGATCGACGGCGCGGTCAGCGCGCCCCACAGGCCGAAGTCGATCACGACCTTGCGCTTGGCCATCTCCCGCTTCTCGACGTACAGCTCCCGCGTCGTCACCGGTGGATACGTCAGCGGATGTTCCATGATCGTGGTCATGCCGCCGGCGGCGGCCGACATGGTGCCCGTGGTGAAGTCCTCGCGCTCGGTATGGCCGGGATCCTCGAAGTGCGCATGCATATCGATTGCGCCCGGCATCACGACCAGCCCCGTCGCGTCGATCACCTCGTCGGCGCCGTTGCGGCCCGCGCCCTCGGCGATCGCGGCCACCCGGCCGTCCTCGATCACGACGTCGGCCTCGAACACGCCGTAGTCGGCGGCGACGGTGCCGCCGCTGATCACGACCCGCCGGCCGCTCACGAGTCCTCCAGCATCTGCGCCAGCAGCGGCTCCGACACGCCCAGCGTCGCCATGTGGTGCACCAGCTGGCGACGGGCCGCCGTCCAGCGGCCGCTCAGCGATGAGCGCAGCCCGAGGCCGTCGACCAGCCGGGCGAACACCGCGGCCTCGGTGGCGATGTCGAGATCCGCCCGGATCAGCCCGGCATCGCCGGCGCGCACCAGCGCGTCGCGGACGAACCGCTCCCAGGCGGAGTCCGAGTGGACGAGGTGCTCGGCGAAGTCGGCGTCACGCTCGGCGTACGTCCACATCTCCGACCACAGCCGCCACTCCGCGCGGTAGACCGGGTCGGTCGGGATCGACACGCGGACGAGGTTGACGAGGCCCTCCTCGGCCGTCGGCGCGGCGGTCACGGTGCGCTGGACGAGGATGTTCCACTCCTCGGCCGCAAAGGTGAACGTGCCGACGATGACGGCCGTCTTGTCGGGGAAGTAATGACTGACGACACCGGTCGTGAACCCGCCCTCGCGGGCGATGTCGCGCAGCGTCGTCGCCTCCAGCCCCTGACGGACGATCACGGTCCGGGCGGCCACGCAGACCTCGCGGCGGCGGCGCTCGGATCGCTCTGACGGTGAGGCTGCAGGTGTCGTCATAACGGTTGTAACGAGACTACCAAGACCCGGCCAGGGTCGCCAGCGCGCCCGCCAGGACGCCGATCGCACCGGCGACGTCGTCCTCGGCGGACAGCTCGTCGGGGCGGTGGCTGACGCCGCCGTTCAGGCTGCGGACGAACAGCATCCCGGCGTCCGCGCCCGCAGCGGCCAGCACGCCGGCGTCGTGGCCGGCGCCGGACGGCAGCTCGGCGACGGCGACCCCGGCCGCCGCCGCGGCATCGACCAGCGCTGCGCGGACGCGCTGGGACATCTGCACCGGGCCGCTCATCCACTGCCGGTCGAGATCGACGCTGCAACCGGTGCGCGATGCGACGGCCGCGGCGGATGCCTCGACCGCGTCCAGCAGCGCCTGCAGCCCGTCGTCCGTCGGCGCCCGGGCGTCGATCGCAAGCTCCACGCGGCCGGGCACGACGTTTGCGGCCGGACGGACGATCCGCACGTCGCCCGTGGTGACGACGGCTCCGGGGATCGCCAGGGCGGCATCGCGCAGCGCGATCGCGAGCTCGGCGGCGGCGAGAAACGCGTCCCGGCGACCCGCCATCGGGGTCGTCCCCGCGTGGCCGGCGTCGCCATGGATGGTCGCCGTGTAGCCGGCCATCCCGGCGATCGAGCTGACGACCGCGTGACCGGTGGCCTCCCGCTCGAGCACCGGGCCTTGCTCCACATGCACCTCGACGAAGGTGCCGGGCAGCGGGCCGGCGACCGGCGGCCCCTCCAGGCCCAGCTCGTCCAGCGCATCGCGGATGCGGACACCGTCGGCGTCGGCCGACTCCAGCTCGTCCTCGGCCACCCGGCCGGAGACCGCCCGGCTGCCGAAGAAGCCGCGGCCGAAGCGCCAGCCCTCCTCGTCGCGGAAGGCGACGACGGCGAGCGGCGCGGCCAGCCGGGTGCCGCCCAGGACGGCAACGGACTCGAGTGCGACCAGCACGCCCAGCGCGCCGTCGAACCGGCCGCCGCCGGGCACGGTGTCCAGGTGGGAGCCGGACCACACCTCGGGGACGCCGTCGCGGCTGCCCGGCCGGCGGGCGATCAGGTTGCCGACGGCGTCCCACGACACGGCCAGCCCCTCCTCCTCGCACCACTCCGCGACCAGCTCGCACGCGCGCTGCTCGTCGACCGACAGCCCTGGCCGGGTGGTGCCGCCGCGCTCGGCGTCCGCCCCGATCTCCGCGAGCTGCGAGAGCCGCTCCATGGCCCGTGCAGCCCTGTCTGTGATGGTGTGCATCGCGCCAGTCCCCGTGGTCTAGACTCGCGGCGATCATAACCGTCGTGATGAGGTGAGGAGTTCCATGGATCTTGGTCTCGCAGGGTGTGTCGCGATCGTCTCCGGATCCTCATCCGGCATGGGCCGCGCCGCCGCGCTGTCGCTGGCCCGCGAGGGCTGCAACGTCACGCTGTTCGCCCGCCGGCAGGAGCTGCTCGACACGGCGGTGGCCGAGATCGAGGGCCTCGGCTCGGGCGCCGGGGCGCTCGCCGTGGCCGGCGATTCGACCGACCCGGCGGCGCTGCGCGCGGCCGTCGACGGCACGCTTGAGCGGTTCGGCAAGATCGACATCGTCGTCAACAACACCGGCGGGCCGCCCGCCGGCGGGTTCGAGGACTTCGACGACGACGGCTGGCGCGCGGCCTGGGAGCTGACGCTGATGTCGACGCTCCGCCTGACGCGGCTGGCGTTGCCCGAGCTGCGCAAGAGCGGCCGCGGCAGGGTCGTGAACATCACCTCGTCGGCCGTCAAGGAGCCCAACGAGGGGCTGCTGCTGTCGAACGTGTACCGGCCCGGCGTGACCGGCTGGGCGAAGTCGCTGTCGCAGGACGAGGGGCCGAACGGCATCACGGTCAACTGCATCGCGCCGGGCTACATCGACACCGACCGGATGAAGAACATCTACGCGATGGGCGACGACCCCGCCGGCGACCGCGCGCGGGACGAGGGCCTGATCCCCGCCCGCCGGTTCGGCGACCCCGCCGAGATCGGCGACGCCGTCACCTTCCTCTGCTCGACGCGCGCCGCGTACATCAACGGGATCACGGTGCTGATCGACGGCGGGCTGGCCAAGGGGCTCCTGAGCTGAGGCTCACGGAGAAGACGATCGTTGTCACCGGAGGCTCGTCCGGACTGGGCCGGGCGATGTCGCTGGCGTTCGCAGCCAGGGGCGCACACGTTGTCGTCGGTGACATCCGTACGGAGCCGCGCGAGGGCGGCGAGCCGACGGTCGACGTGATCGCCGGCGCCGGCGGAAGCGCGGAGTTCGTGCACACGGACGTTTCCTCCTGGGACGACGTCGATCGTCTGGTCGCGACGGCCACGGCCCGCACCGGACGGCTGGACGTGATGGTGCCGAACGCGGTGCTCGCCGGCCGGCACTCGAAGGGTCTGCTGGAGACCGAACCCGAGGACTGGGAGGCGATCATGGCCGTCGGCCTGCGCGGCGTGTTCCTATGCTGCAAGCGAGCCGTGCAGCAGATGCTCGACCAAGAGCCGATCGCCGAGGCCCGCGGCCGGATCATCAACATCTCGTCCCAGCACGGGATGGTTGGACCGCCCGGCCACGTGGCATATGCAGCTGCGAAGGGCGGCGTGGTCAACCTCACCCGGCAGGTGGCGGTGGACTTCGGACCGCGCGGCATCATCGTCAACGCGATCGCACCGGGAAAGATCCTGACCACACCCATCGACGAGCCCGACTCCCCCGAGACCTTGGCGTACTCGCACGCCCGCACGCCGTTTCCCCGGCTCGGCAGGCCCGAGGACGTCGCCGCGGCGGCGGTCTTCCTGGCCTCGGACGAGTGCTCCTACGTGAGCGGCGCCAACCTGCTGGTCGACGGCGGATGGATGGCCTACTGATGCGTGCGCTGGTCGTCCACGAACACGGCGCCGACCCGCGGGTCGAGGAGGACTGGCCGGAGCCGAAGCGCGGCGAGGGACAGGGGCTGGTCGAGATGGGCGCAGCCGGGCTGAACCCTGTCGACCTGGCGATCGCCTCCGGGCGCTTCTACGGCTACCGGCCGGATCCGCCGTTCGTCGCCGGCCGCGAGGGCATGGGCCGCGTGGTCGAGGGCACGTCGCTGGCGCCCGGCACCCGCGTCCAGACCCTGAAGGCGGTCGGCTCGATGGCGGAGCGGTTCGTCGCCGACGAGGCCGACCTGTGGGTGCTGCCCGACGGCGACGACGACGTCGCCGCGGCGGCCAGCGGCATCGCCGGCATCGCCGGCTGGTACGCGGTGCAGACCGGCGGGCTCCAGCGAACCGACCGGGTGCTCGTGCTCGGCGCGTCCGGGACCGTCGGGCTGGTGGCCGTGCAGGCGGCGCGGGTGCTGGGCGCGAGCCGCATCGTCGCGGCCGGCCGCGACCGCTCGCGGCTGGCGCGTGCCGGGGAGCTCGGCGCCGACGCAGTGGTGGAGCTCGGCGACGGCGATCTCGAGGAGACCTTCCGCGGCGCATTCCCCGACGGCGGCCCTGAGCTGGTGATCGACCCGCTGTGGGGCCCGCCGGCGCTTGCCGCGATGAACATCGCCGGCGACGGCATGCGGCTCGTCAACTTCGGCCAGTCGGCCGGGGCGGAGATCAACCTGCCCTCCGCGACGGTCCGCGGCAAGCGGCTGCGGATCATCGGCCACTCGGTGTTCAGCATCCCGCTCGACGAGCTGGCCGCGGTCCACGCGGAACTGCTCGGGCACGTCCGCGACGGCTCGCTCGCGCTCGACGTGGAAACGGCGTCGCTGGCCGATGCGGCGGCGGCCTGGGAGCGCCAGAAGGCCGGCCCCCACACCAAGCTCGTCGTCACCCGCTGACCCACGCAACAACGGGGTCAGACCCCTTTGTTGCGCGCGCGGCTCGCGGGCTCGCGCGGGGGTGCCGGGCGCGGTGCCCGGCACGGTGCCGGGCTCGGTGCCGGGCTCGGTGCCGGGCACAGTGCCAGGGCCAACGCCGACCGCGCCCGAATCGTTGCGCTTCCGCGTGCCGCGCGACGAAGTCGTGACGCGCGTTCGCTTGCGCTACTCGCGGAAGAGGAACAGCGCCGGCGCGCGCGGGCGCAGGCAGTGCGTGCTGCTCATCGACTGGTGGTAGCCGCCGACGTCCATCATCGCGACGATGTCCCCCTCGCGCACCTCGGGCATCGGGTGCTCCTCCGCGAACAGGTCGTCCCCCTCGTTGATGTGACCGGCGATGGTGACGGCCGCGGCCACCGGCGCGTCCACCGCGCGGGCCAGGACGATGTCCGGCGACACGCCGTAGATGAACTTGTCCGGCATGACGTTCCACCCCGCGTTCAGGCCGACGAACACCACGCCCAGCCGATCCTCGACGGTGACCACCTCGCACAGCAGGACGGCCGAGTCCTTGACCAGGTAGTCGCCGGGCTCGCAGGAGACGGTGACGCCCAGCCGGTCGAGGTGCCGGGCGAGGATCCCCGCGTACGCCTCGAGGTCGAGCGGCTGCTCGCCGGGCGCCTGGGGCAGGCCGAGGCCGCCGCCCGTGTTGACCTCCCGGATCGGACAGCCAGCGTCGACCAGGTTGCCGACGATCTCGGCGGCCACCTCGACCGCCTCCTCGAACCCCTCCAGCCCATCGTCCAGGAAGCCGTCGCCGACGTGCATGTGGACGACGTCGATCGCCAGGTCGTACTCCTCGGCGATCGCCAGCGCCTCGTCGAGCTGCTCCTCGTAGATGCCGAACTTGGTCGGTCGCTCGCCGCTGTACAGCGTCTCGCCGGAGCCCGAGTACGCACCGCCCGCGCGCGGGTTCACGCGCAGCCCGACCGCCGTACCCGGGGCGAGCCTGCCGTACCGCCGGAGCTGGCTCAGCAGGTCGACGTTCATGTGCACCTCGCGGTCGATCACCGCCTGCATGTCCCGGTCGGTCAGGTTCGTCCCGGTGAAGCTGATGGCGCCCGGCGCGAACCCCTCCTCCAGCGCCAGCTCGACCTCGCCCGGCGAGCTGGCGTCGATGCCGGCGCCCAGGTCGCGGATCACCTCGAGTACGTCGGGATGGTGGTTGGCCTTGACCGCGAAGCGCACCAGGGCGTCCAGCCCGGCAGCGTCCAGCGTCTCCCGCAGGTCGCGCAGCTTGTCCGCGATCCGGTCGAGGTCGTACACGTAGAGCGGGGTGCCGTGCGACCGCGCCAGCCGCTCGGCGTCACGTCCGGCGATCAGCAGCCGGCCGTCGGCGATCTCCAGCCCGTCGCGCAGCCAGAAGAACCGGTCGGTGAGGGCCATCAGTAGGCCATCCAGCCGCCGTCGACCATCAGGTTCGTCCCGCTGACGTAGCTGGCCTCGTTGGCCAGGAACGCAACGGCCGCGGCGACATCCTCCGAACGGCCGAGCCGCGGGAACGGCGTCCGCGACTTCACGTACGCCAGCCCCCGCTCCTCGGCGCTCAGGTCGCCCGGCGTGCCGGTGACGATCTTGCCCGGCGCCACGGCGTTGCAGAGGATTCCCTGCGGCCCGTAGTCGACGGCGATCTGCCGCGTCATCTGGATCAGCCCGCCCTTGCCCACGCTGTAGGTGAAGTGCCCCGGGCAGCCGACCATGCCGTGCTGCGACGTGATGTTGACGATCCGCCCGCGCGCGTCGCCGACCGGCTCCTGCGTCAGCATCTGGCGGACGGCCGCCCGGCACAGCAGGTACGGCCCGCGCAGGTTGACGGCCATCATCGCGTCCCAGTCCGCCGGCTCGGTGTCGAGCAGCGCCTTCGAGTGGTCGCCCGCCAGCACGGCGTTGTTGACCAGCAGGTCGAGCGAGCCGGTGCGCTCGACGGCGGCGGCGACCAGCGCGTCGCAGGCGGCGGGGTCGGAGACGTCGGCGTGGACGTACACGGCGCTGCCTTCGGCGGCCCGGATCACCTCGTCGGTCGGCTCGCCGCCGGTGATCGGGTCACGCCGGATGTCGGCCGCGAGAACGTCGAATCCGTCGGCCGCCAGGCGGATCGCGATCGCCCGCCCGATGCCCGATGCGGCGCCCGTCACGATGGCGCTTCTAAGGCTCATTCGCACCCCTTTGCTGTTTGTAGACTGCCGGAATGCCCGGCGTCGCGTTCGTTGCCCACTGCCTGCTCAACCAGAACTCGAAGACCGAAGGCGGCGCCCGCTGCCCGGGGGTCTACTCGCCGCTGGTGGAGGAGATCCGCGCCCGCGGCTGGCGGCTCGAGCAGATGCCCTGCCCCGAACTGGCCTTCACCGGCCTCAACCGCTTCTGGGCGGTCAAGGAGCAGCTGGACACCGCAGCCTACCGGCGCCACTGCCGACGGCTCGCCGCGGCCGTCGCCGGCGCGGTCGCCGTCCACGTTGCCCGAGGTGACGACGTGATCATCGTCGGCATCGAGGGCAGTCCGTCGATGGGCGTCCACGTGACCAGCTCCGATCCGCAGCTGCGTGGTCGGCCCGACCTGGTCGGACGACGCGTCCGAGCTGTCGCCGGGCAGCGGCATCTTCATGGAGGAGCTCGTTGCCGAGCTCGAAGAACGGGGCGTTGAGGCGCCACGGGCGATGGGCATCTCCCATCAGCTGCCGACCCACGACGAGGCGGTCGAGCGCGAGCGCCTGGCCGCGCTGATGGAGGGCGGCTGAGTGGAGCTCGACGCCAGGTGCCTGCGGGTCGCGATCGTCCAGGGCGAGCTGCTGAATCCTGGCGGCAAGGTCGATGCGCTGACCGTGCTCGAGGAGGAGATCTGGGGTGCGATTCAGCTCCCCGCGGACGACTATCCGGACGACGTCGCGGAGCCGCTGCTCGATCAGGTGGCCGAGCAGGCCGAGGAGTTCGCCCGGCACGGCTACCGGCTGGTGCTGATCGGCGACCGGGCCGGCCTGACAGAGGCACTTGCTCGCCACGGCGTCCCCGAGCCGCCGTCGATCGACCCGGCCGGCGAGGACGAGCTGCGGGCGTTCCTGGCCGGGGTCGGCTGACCGCGTGACCCGCGCACTGATCACCGGCGCGGCGTCGGGTATCGGCCAGGCGACGGCTTGGCGACTCGCCGCCGCGGGCGCCGACGTTGCCTGTATCGACATTAACCTGGACGGGCTGGCCGAGACGATGTCCGCGATGGAGGGCGGCGTCGCTGTCGAGGTAGACATCACCGACGCCGAGGCGGTGGAGCGCGCCGTCAAAGACGCGGCCATCGGCCTGGGCGGGCTGGACGCTGTCGCGAACGTCGCCGGTATCGGCGATTTCTCGGGAGACATCACCGAGACCCCGCCCGACGAGTGGAACCGCGTGCTGAGCGTCAACCTTACCGGCATGTACCACGTCTCCCGCTCGGCGATCCCGCACCTGCGCGCCGCCGGCGGTGGTGCGATCGTCAACATCTCCTCGCAGTTCGGCCTGGTCGGCTGCCTCGCCAGCCCCGCGTACTGCGCGTCGAAGGCGGGCGTCGTCGGGCTGACCAAGGCGATGGCCGTCGACCATGCCGGCGAGAACATCCGCGTCAACTGCGTCTGCCCCGGCCCGGTGGACACGCCGATGCTGTGGGGCACGTCGGCGACGCCCGAGCTGACGGAGCGGGAGCGAGCGCGCACCGCCCACCGCAACCTGATCGGCCGCTCCGCCCGACCGCAGGAGATCGCCGCCACCATCGCCTTCATCCTGTCGGACGACGCCGGCTCGATGACCGGCAGCGTTGTCACTGTCGACGGAGGCTGGACGGCGGGCTGACGCGCGCCGAGGGCAGGTACTCGCCCTCGTGCCCATCGCCCTCCCAGCGCCCGTCGACCACCACGTGGTCGCCGCGGGCGAGCACGTGCGCGATCCGCCCGGGCACCTCCATCCCGTCGTAGGGCGTCCAGTCCAGCCCGTCGCCGATCCCGTCCAGCGTCAGCGTGCTCGGCGCGGACGGATCCCACACCACCAGGTCGGCGTCGCTGCCCTCGGCGATCACGCCCTTGCGCGGATAGAGGCCGAAAATCCGCGCCGGCGCCTCGCAGGCGACCTGAATCAGCTGCTCCGGGCCGAGCAGCCCGAAGCCGAGCGGCAGCCGCGCGCCGATCCCGGGCAACCCGGTGCCGACCTGGGTGAAGTCGTCGGCGACGGCCAGCTTCTCGCGCATCGAGAGGTGGCAGTGGTCGGACGCGTAGGTGTCGAGCCCGCCGTCGCGCAGGCCGGCCAGCAGCGCCGCCCGGTCGTCCGCCGTGCGCAGCGGCGGCGTCATGACGTAGCGCAGGCCGTCCGGCCCGCCGTGGTCGGCGACGTCGAACAGCAGGTGGTGCGAGCACACCTCGCCGTGCACCGGCACCCCCCGCCGCCTGGCGGCCACGATCTCCTCGAGCGGCTCGCGGCCGGTGACATGGACGACGTACGGCTCGGCGCCGGCCAGCTCGGCCATCATCAGGAAGCGATGCACGCACTCGGCCTCGAGCTCGATCGGCCGGCTGCGCGGCAGCGAGCCGAGACCCAGCTCGCCGCGCTCCACCAGCTGCTTCGTCAGCACGTCGATCACGCGCCCGTTCTCGCAGTGGGCAAGGACGACCATGTCCAGCTCGGCCGCCTCCTGGATGACCGAAAAGGCAACGTCGTCGTCCGCCTGGATGCCCAGCTCGATGTAGGCCAGCCACAGCTTGACGCTGCCCACCCCCAGCTCGGCCGACGTCGCGCAGGTCGCCATGGCGGTAGGACTGTGGCTCCCAGATCACGGCATGGAAGGCGAGATCGATCAGCGAGCGCGGCATCTCCTCCTCCAGCGTCCGCCGCGCCGCCTGCGCCGGGGTCTCCCCCGGCTCGGCGTCGACGAAGGCAAGCGCCGAGGTGGTGCCGCCGATCAGCGCCGAGCGCGTGTCGCCCTCGATGCCGCCGAACACGTGCGTGTGCACGTCGATCGCGCCCGGCAGCACCAGGCAGCCGGATGCGTCGACCAGCCGCGCACCTGACGTGTCGACCTGGCCGACCGCCGCGATCCGGCCGCCCTCGATCAGCACGTCTCCGCGCGCCGACCCACCTGGACTGACCAGCGTGCCGCCGACCACCGCCGTCGTCTGATCAGCTGACAGCGGCATCCGGGAGTCGCGGGGCTGCGCTCAGCAGCCGTCGGGTGTAGTCGTCGACGGGTGCCGCGAGCACCTGGGCGCACGGCCCGCTCTCACGCAGCGTCCCCTGATCCATCACCAGCACGGAGTCGCCGATGCAGGCAACAACCCCGAGGTTGTGCGTGATGAACAGCATGCTCAGCCGGAGGTCGCGCTGCAGCTCGGACAGCAGCTCGAGCACCGCAGCCTGCACCGAGACGTCGAGCGCCGACGTCACCTCGTCGCAGACCAGCAGGTCGGGCTTCGCGGCCAGCGCCCGAGCGATCGCCACGCGCTGGCGCTCGCCGCCCGAGAGCTCGATCGGGAAGCGCTCGGCGACGCGCCGGGGCAGGCGCACCCGGTCGAGCAGCTCGCCCACCTCGCGGTCGGCGTCGCGGCGGCTCAGGCGGCGCAGCACGCGCAGCGGCCGCTCGATCGACGAGCTGACGCGGTGCCGCGGGTTGAGCGACTCGAACGGGTTCTGGAAGACGATCTGGATCCGCCGGCGCTGGTCGAGGGAGCGGCGGCGGGCCGACCCGGCGAGCTCCTCGCCGTCGAACACGATCCGCCCGGACGTCGGCTCGTGAAGGCCGGCGATGCACCGGCCGACGGTGGTCTTGCCGCTGCCCGACTCGCCGACCAGGGCGACACAGCGGCCCTGCGGGATGCCGAACGAGACGTCGTCCACGGCGGCACGGCTTCCGTGACGGTACTGGACGTGCAGGCCCGAGACCTCGAGCAGCGCGTCGTCGCTCGAGGCAACGGCCGCGACGCGAGCTCCCTCCGGCCGGCGCTCGCCCAGCGTCAGCTCCTCCCAGCGGACACAGCGCACCGCGTGAGCGTCGGTCGCCTGCTCGAGCACCGGGACGCCGGCGCAGCAGCGGTCCTCCTGGTGCTCGCAGCGCGGCGCGAACGCGCAGCCGTCCGGCCACTCGCCGACGCCGACCGACACGCCGGGGATGCCCTGCAGCGCGCGCGGGTGGCGGAAGTCGGGGATCGCGGCCACCAGCGCCCTCGTGTACGGGTGCTTGGGCCGCTCGATGACGTCGGCGGCGGGTCCGTTCTCGACCACGCGGCCGGCGTACATGACGACGATCCGGTCGGCCATCTTGGCAACGACGGCAAGGTCGTGCGACACGTAGACCATCGCCATGCCGTCCTCGTCGCGCAGCCGGGCGAGCTCCGTCAGAATTCTGTCCTGGGTGAGCACATCCAGCCCGGTGGTGGGCTCGTCGAGCACGGCGACCGGGGGCTCGCAGACGCAGGCCATGGCGATCGTCACCCGCTGCTGCTGGCCGCCGGACAGCTGATGCGGATAGCGCTCGCCGAAGCGCGCGTCGGTGCCCAGCTCGACGCGCGACAGCGCGGCCTGCACCGACTCGTCGGAGGCGGTCGCCGTCCGGTGAGCGCGAAGGACGTCCATGATCGAGTCACCGACCCGCATCGAGGGGTTGAGCGCGCCGCCGGGATCCTGGGGCACGTAGGAGACCACCTTGCCGCGCACGGAACGCAGCGACTTTGCGTCGCGGCCGATGATGCTCTGGCCGCCGACCTCGATCACACCCGAGCGGACGTTGACGCCGGTGCGCGTGTAGCCCAGCAGGGCAAGCGCCGTGGTGGTCTTGCCGCTGCCGGACTCGCCGACCAGCCCGAGGATCTCGCCGGCGCCGACGCTGAAGCTGACGTCCTCGACCACCGGCTCGCCGGTGTTCAGCGACAGGCACAGGTTCTCGACCCGGACAACGGGCGCCGTCGCCACCTCACTCATGCTGTCGGCACCGTCTGGGTCGCCTTGGGCACGTAGGACCTGCCGAGACTGCGCGCGATCGCATCGCCGGTGAGATTGATGCCGATCGTCAGCAGCGCGATCATCGCGGCCGGTGCGAGCACCGCCCAGACGTTCAGGTTGATGTACTGGCGGTTCTCGGAGATCATCAGCGCCCAGTCGGAGTTGGGCGGCTGCAGGCCGAGACCGAGGAAGTTGACGGAGGCGATGATCAGGATCGAGTACGTGAACCGCAGGCCCGCGTCGACCAGCACCGGCGCCAGGATGTTGGGCAGCACCTCGCGGACGACCACGGCGATCGAGCGCTCGCCGCGGGCGACGGCCGCCTCGACGTAGCCGCGCACCGACACCTCGAGCGTGGCCGTGCGCACGATCCGGCTGATGCCGGGCGCCTGGATCGCGGCGACGCCGATCACCAGCACGGCGGTGCCCGTCCCCGCGCCGGTGATCAGGACGAGCAGGAACAGCAGCGGCGGGAAGGCCAGCATCACGTCGACGGTGCGCATCAAGATCGGGTCGGCCCTCGACCTGGTGTAGCCGGCGATCAGGCCGATGGTCAGCCCGATCACGTAGGCAAGCAGCGTCGCCGCCAGCGCCAGCCCGATCACCGAGCGGCCGCCGTAGAGCAGGCGGCTGAACACGTCACGACCGAGCACATCGGTGCCAAGCCAGGCATCGCCCGAGGGCCCGGCCAGCGGAACGCCGACCGGCGCGGTCGGGTCGTGCGGCGCGAAGTAGTTGCCGAGCAGGGCGACGAAGACCACGACGAAGACGATCGTCAGCCCCAGCGCGCCGGAGAACGTGCGCGCGAAGCGCAGACGGCCGGTCATGCCGGCTCCCGCAGCTTCGGCACCAGCAGCAGCACGATCAGGTCGGCGACCAGGTTGACCATCACGTAGACCACGGCGATCAGCATCGCCACCGACTGGACGAGCGTGACGTCGCGGTTCCCGACCGCCGTGACCAGGTTCGAGCCGATGCCGGGGTAGGCGAACACCGTCTCGGTGATGATGATGCCGCCGATCAGCCACTGCAGGTTCTGGGCGAGCACCTGCACGCTGGGGGCCAGCGCATTGCGCATCGCGTAGCGCACCAGCACCCGCTTCTCGGCGAGCCCGTTGAGGCGCGCGGTCTGCACGTACTCGGCCTGCAGCACCTCGATCATGCCCGCGCGCACCATCCGGATGCCGGCTGCCAGCGAAGCCAGCAGCAGCGTTGCCACGGGAAGCACCAGCTTCGACGGATCGCTCAGCGGATCGCCGCCGGGTGGGACGATCGCCACCGGCGGCAGCCAGTCGAGCCCCACGAAGAAGACGCCGATCAGCAGCGATCCGATCACGAACTCAGGCAGTGCGATCGCGGCCAGCGAGCCGAGTGAGATCACGTGGTCGATCGGTTTGCCCGCGTAGACGGCGGCGATCGCGCCCAGCCCGAGCGACAGCGGGATCATGAACAGCGCCGCGATCGCAGCCAGGATCAGCGAGTTCTTGACCGGGTCGGAGATCAGATCCCAGACCGGCGCGGACTTCTCGCCCTGTGCGAGGCCGACCGCGGAGTCGCCCAGGTCGCCGTGCACGAGGCCGGTGACCCAGTCGATGTACTCCTGGTACGCCGGCTTGTCGAGGCCCATCTGCGCATTCAGCTTGGCGACGTTCTCGGGCGTGGCGTTGCGGCCGAGCACGACGCTGGCGGCGTCGCCGGGCAGCAGCACCGTGCCCGCGAAGATCACGATCGACGCGACGAACAGCGCGAGGATGGCGCCGACGATCCGGCGGCCGAGGAACCGGAGCACGGGTGAGAACTCGCGGGCACCCACGCCTCGCTCGGCCGTCGTCGTCGTCATGTGAGGGCGCGCACTCCCATCGGGCCTACGTCTGGAGCCACGCGTCCATGAACCGCATGTTGCCGAGAGCTCCGGCGCCGCTGGGTGTCATCCCCTTGACGCTGTTGGAGAGCCCGTCGACCCAGTCGGCGTTCGTCCAGTTCAGGTAGCCGCCCTGGTTGTACTGGATCTCCTGCACCTGGTTCCACAGGTCCTGGGCCTTCGTCTCGTCGGTCTCGCCGATCGCCTGGCTCAGCTTCTGGCTGAAGGCCGCGTCGGTCCAGTGGGTCTCGTTGTACGGGGCGTCGGACGCCAGCGCCTGGAGGTAGAAGTACTTGAGCGACGTGATCGCCCACTGCGTCTCAGCGAACGGCATCTTCAGGTAGAGCAGCGACGGGTTGTAGTAGGAGTTCGGGGGCTCCTGCTTGAGGTTCATCGTCACGCCTGCCGCCTTCGCCTGCTCGGCGAGCAGCGTCGCCGACTCGACGAAGCCGGGAAAGATCTGCGAGGTCTGGAGCAGCACGGTCAGGTTCTCCTGGCCGGCCTTCTTGAGCAGCGACTTGGCCTGATCGATGTCCTGTTCGCGCTGCGCCAGCGACTCGTCGTACCAGGGCAGGCCCTTGCCGACGATGTCGTTGCCCAGCTGGCCGTAGCCGTTCAGCGCACCGTCGACCAGCGCCTGGCGGTCGGCGATCAGCTTGATCGCCATCCGCACGTCCGGGTCGTTGAACGGCGCCTTGGTGGTGTCCATGTAGAACATCATGGGCTGCGGGGACTTGCCGCTCAGCACGAACATGTCGCCCGTCTGCGCATGCGCCTTGGCCTGCGCCGTCGGCAGCTGGGCCATCGCGTCGATGTCGCCGTTCAGCAGCGCGTTGAGGCGCGCGGTCGGGTCGTCGATCGAGATGATCTTCAGCTCGTCGACGTACGGCTGTCCGCTGACCCAGTAGTTCGGGTTCTTCTTGAAGACGCTCTGCTGCCCCGGCGTGAACGACTCGAACATGAACGGGCCGGTGCCGACCGGGTTCTTGAAGTTGGTCTCCCCGTCCTGGAAGATCCAGGTGTTGTACGGGGTGAAGTTGATGGCCAGGTCGGCGTCCGGCGCC
The DNA here is from genome assembly GCA_963720885.1 of uncultured Actinomycetes bacterium. Lineage (GTDB taxonomy): Bacteria > Actinomycetota > Thermoleophilia > Gaiellales > JAICJC01 > DATLLN01. The sequence continues at coordinate 253,085 of CAVRGW010000006.1, forward strand.
TTCAGCGGGATCTTCAATGTCAGGTCGTTGATCTTCTTCATGCCCTTGATGTCGATCCCGGACACGAACGGCACGGCGTAGCTGGTAGCCGGCTTGGCCATCTGCTGGATGGAGAAGATGACGTCGTCGGCGCCGAAGGACTTGCCGTTGTGGAAGGTGACGTCGGGGCGCAGCTTCACCTCGTACTCGGTGGCGTCGCTGTTGGCGTTCCACTCGAGGGCAAGGCCGGGCGCCGGGGTGAGGTCGGCGTTGACCAGCACCAGCGGGTCGTAGAGGTTCTGGATGCGGCCCTGGTCGATCGGCGTGACGCCGATCAGCGGGCTCAGCGTCTCGGCGGTGCCGGCGCCGACGAAGCCGGCGCGCAGGGTGCCGCCCGGGACCGGGTTGCCCGACGCGGAGGGCGCGCCGCCGGTGCCGGCGCTGGTCGAGCTCGAGCCGCCGCCGCACGCTGCGGCGAGGAGCGGCGACGCGGCGAGCATGACGCCGGCGGCGCCGCGGAGCAGGCCGGCCCGCGACATGCGCAGGTCGAGGTCGCCATGGACCTGATCAGAGCGGGGGGGTTGCTGGTCAGTCACCGGTCCTCCAAGAGGGGTCGATCTCCAGGCAGATCGTCCGCACCACTTTTGCACAGCCGACGGTGCCTGGCGAGTGGCCGAAACGACAATCGTGAGCCCGCAACGATGGACGGTGTGGCATGACCGCCGGGGGTTGTCCGTCCATGGTTCGACCCACGTGCAACAAGCGCGGCATGCTATCATACCAATTTCGGGGTTGCAATCCCGATTTTGGCCTACCCGAAAGGATCGCGACCGTGGAAGGAACCCTGCTGGCCTCGAATCTGGGCTTCCCCGAGGGCCCCGTCATCATGCCCGACGGAAGCGTGGTGTTCTGCGATGGCAACACCGGCGAGATGCGAAGCTGGAAGGACGGGGAGCTGGGAGTTCACTCGGTCACCGGCGGCTCGCCGTGGGGTGCCGTGCTCGGCACGGACGGCGCGATCTACGTCACTCAGGGCGGCAACGTCCCCGGCTCGGGCGACGAGAGCGCGGTCTGCGGGATCCAGCGCGTGAACCCGGACGGCAGCGTCGAGCTGCTGTCGTCGGAGATCGCCGGCCACACGCTGGCCGGCCCCAACGATCTGGCGTTCGGCCCCGACGGCCGGCTGTGGTTTACCGATTCGGGCACCGAGCAGGATCCGCGGGCGGCGGAGCCCGCGACCGGCAAGCTGTTCGTGCTGGACGCGAACGGCGGCGGCGAGATGCTCGCCGAGCGGCCGAACGTCTACCCCAACGGCATTGCGTTCGACGGGCAGGGCCGCATGTACTGGACGGAGTCGATGGCGCATGCCGTTCTCCGCTGGGACGACGGCGAGGTGACGACGTTCTGCCAGCTGAGCGACGGCCACGTGCCGGACGGCATGGCGTTCGCGGCGGACGGCCGGCTGTTCGTGTGCACGACGATCTCCGGCGGCCTCACCGTGCTCTCACCCGAGGGCGAGGTGCTCGAGGAGATCACGCTCGGCCAGCACGCGACCAACTGCATCTTCGACGGCTCGACGCTGTACGTGACGGCGACCGCCGTCTCGGACATCCACGCCGACCAGCGCACCGGCACCTTCTGGAGCGTCGAGACCGACGCGACCGGCCTGCCGCTGATCCCCGGCCAGCTCTAGCCTCCGCGCAACAACGGGGTCAGACCCCTTCGTTGCGTCGCCGCGCACGGCGCCGGCCGCCGCGTGCCGGGCACGGTGCCGGGCGCCGTGCCGGGCACGGTGCCGGGCACAGTGCCAGGGCCAACGCCCGCTGCGCGCGAATCGTTGCGCTCTCGCGCGCCGCGCGACGGGATCGTGACGGCGCGCCGGCCGGCGTCGTGGTAGGCGACGAACCCGGCGTCAGTGCGCGGGGAGGTTGGGCGAGTCGTCGCCCAGCGCAGCCTTCACCTGCGGCGCGAAGCGCTGCAGCAGCAGCGCCGCCAGCAGCAGCACCGAGCCGGTGACGATGAACGAGATCGCCCGGGTCATCGCGGTCAGGAACGCCAGGTCGTAGACGAACAGCTTGCCCAGCGCGACGAACAGCAGCGCGATCCCGCCGACGCGCAACGCCCGCCGGTCGCCGCGCAGCGAGAGCACGACCAGTATCAGCCCGACCACGACCCAGCTGATCGAGACCACCATGTGGCCCTGCTGGAACCCGTCGCGCACGGAGCTTTCGGAGCTCGGGTTTGCGAGCACCTGCGTCATGCCGAGCACCGCGGCCGCCAGCGTCCACAGGCCGGCAGCGCCGGCCAGGTAGACGAGCAGCGTCGACGCGCGCATCCGGCCGAAGGTCAGCTGCCGGATCGAGGCGGATGATCTGGCTGCGGCCGCGGCCAGGAACAGCGCAGCCGTCGCGGCCACCGCCGCGGCCAGGCCGGACGCCGGCGCGTGCGAGGTCTGGAACAGCATCCGCGGCGTCTCGTAGACGACGACCACGACGCCGGCGATCGCCAGCGCGCTGCTCACGCCCATGTAGACCATCGCGGCGCGGTCGAGTCGGTCACGCAGCCATCGCGGCCACTCCAGAGCGACAATGCTCGCCAGGCACGACAGCCCTGCGACCACGACAACCGGATACTGACCGGGCAACAGCATGGCAGCCAGCTGCGCCGACAGCGCGAACGGCAGCCACAGCGCGTACGAGCGTCGGCGCGGATCGAGGAACGCGAGCGCGAGCAGCAGCGACGACGCAGTGGCGATCGCGATGCTCTCCCACCCGGCGGTGACGCCGTGGTCGACGATCGCGTCGAGCGACTCGTCATACCCCCACGCCGTGCCCACACCGAGCCCGATCAGCGCGGCGCTGCCGGCGATCAGCGGCCACGGCGTCAGCACGCGCCGTACGACCGGCACCTGGACAGCCGCCGCCAGCACGCCGGCCAGCACCAGCCACGACCAGGTCGCATACGGCATCTCGAGCGCCTCGGCGAGCATGTACGCGAGCACGGCCACCGGAACCAGCACACCGTGCTCGACCAGCTGCCGCCGCGGCCGGCGGATCGACCACGCCAGCACGCAGCCGGAGACCAGCAGGGCGGCGATGCCGACCATGCCATCGCGGGCGCCGAAGCCGGACCAGTCGGCCGCGACCAGATCCTCGACCGGCGAGGTGACGGCGAGCGCGACCTCCGCTCCGGCGATCCACCAGCCGGCGGCGATCACCAGCGCCATGTCGTCGTGCAGCCAGGAGATCATCAGCTTCGAGCGGCGATAGCCGAACAGCGCAGCCGCGATCGCGGCGTAGGCAACGACCGCCTGCTCGGCATCCAGCGACCACACGGGCAGATAGCCGATCGCCAGTGCGGGCAACAGCCACAGCGCAACGCGCTCCGGCCGCGGCACCCACCGCGTGCCGTAGCAGTAGGCGATGCCGGCCAGCGCGATCGCCGCGAGCGCGATCGACCCGTCCCACGATCCGGCGCCGATGTGCGCCAGGTGCTCGGACGTCGGCCAGACGACGGTCAGCGCGCCGATCGTCGCCAGCACCAGATACGCGCCCGAGGCCAGCGTCAGCCGGACCTGCCGCGTCCGGCTGCGTCCGGCGATCCGCTCGGCGGCCAGCACCAGCAAGGCGGCCTCCGCAGCCCACGCACAGACCTGCGCCGGGCCGCCGAGCAGCAGCCCGGTGGCGGTCGCCGCCGCAGCCAGCGCGAACGACGCGATCAGATCGGTCAGGTTGGCATGCGGCCGGCGGATCGCATACGGCAGCGCCGCGAACACGGCCCACACCGCCGCGACGGCGAGCATCGCCATGCCGGCGATCGAGTGGCCGTCGAGATGCCGGTCGCCGGCGAACAGGAACGCGGCGCTGGTGGACAGGGTGAAGGACGCGGAGACGGCGAGGCCGCCCAGCCAGCCGATCGCGTCGCGTCGGGCGGGCGAGAGTTCGAGCAGGAACGCGGTCGCCATCAGCAGCAGCGCGACCACGATCGTTGCCACCATCGACACGGTGAACCCGGTGTCGCCGGCGGAGACGAGCAGCAGCGCGACCGCCTCGAGGAACCCGAGCAGCGCGGTCGATGCGACCACCCACCGCCAGCGCAGGACGTGGAACAGCGGCAGCGCCGCGGCCAGCATCAATGAGGAGAACAGCACGCCACCGCCGGTGACGTCGCCGCTGATCGGGATCGGCGCGATCATCGCCGCCGACAGGCCGAACACCGCCAGCCGCTCCTCGCGGATGCGGATGCCGACGCCGACGGCCAGCGCCGCGATCGCCGCAGCCAGCGGCGAGGCGACCTCGGCGCCGAAGAAGCCGTAGAGGGAGGTCGACGCCCAGAGCGTCGCGTAGAGCCCGGCGATGCCGACGCCCGCCGCGGCGAGGATCGCGTCGGCCCGCCACGCGCGGCGGTCGAGCTCGATGGCGGCGCCCGAGCAGGCCGAGCGACACGATCAGCCCCAGGCCGACCCGCATCTCGGGCGTCACCCATCCGCGGCTGGCGGCCATCACGAACAGCAGCACGATGCCGAGCGCCGTCGCCACGCCGCCTGCCCAGGCAAGGGTGCGCGCGGTGAACGCCTGCTCCGCGACCTTGCCCCAGTCGATCGGCGGCCGCGGCGGCGGTGCGGGCGGCATCTTGCGCTGCGGCTCGGGAGCAGGCGCTCGGAGCCGTCGCCGGCGGCGGGAGCGGCGCAGGCCGCGGCGGCGGCTGCGACCAGGCGATCGGGCGCAGCGGGGGCGGCGCGGCGGCGGCCGGCTTCTCCTCGGCGGGCCATGTGGCGCCCGTGAGCGCGGCAACAAGAACTTCGAGATCCTCGACGCGCTGGTTGAGAAGCCGGACCTCGCGGTGGAGTTCGCGAACGTCGTCTGTGTGGCCGGAGTCGCTCATGCGATCACCTTGTCGCTGCGTAGTCGGCAGGTTGGCGGCGTCGCTGTAGTCCGACGCTCACTCTTATAGCTTCAATGCTATATCAGTGTGAGCGGGAATGCAACCAGGACTTCACGATCCGACCGCAACGCGCTCGCCGGTCTCGATCGCGCGCTCGCACGCAAGCAGCGTGCGCAGCGTGTGCAGCGCGTCCGCAGGGGTGCACGGCACCAGCGACGGATCGCCCGCGCGCGCCGCCTCGAGGAACCGGTCGATCGACGACTCGCGCGGATCGGCCGCGGCGGTGCTGTCGACCTCCCGCCCGCCGGCCCGCCCGGTCAGGCGGAACGCCGGATCGAGCTGCAGCAAGAGCGCAGCCTCGGGCGCCTGCACGTCCAGCGAGTACACCGCCGGATCCTGCACCTCCGTCCAGGCGACGTGCAGCGAGCCGATCCCTCCGCTCGCGAACCGCATGACCACCGAGACGGCGTCATCAAGCCGGGCACCGACGACGCCGGCCAGCGCCAGCGTCCCCGTCGAGGCCGTCCCCTGCACCCACTCGACCGGCCCGGCAATCGCGATCTGCAGATCGACGTCGTGGCTGCCCAGCTCGTACAGGATGCCGCCGCTCCGCCGCTGGTCGGTGAACCACGACTCGGTGTGCAGATCGCCGCGCCCGCTCTCGGTGTGCCCGAAGCTGCGGCTGACCAGCATGCCCGGCGCCGCCCCGCCGAGCAGCGCGCGCAGCTCCGCCACGACGTCCAGGCTCCGCCACTGGTAGCCGACACCGCAGACGGCGCCGCTGCTCCGCCAGGCGTCCACGATGGCCGCGCCGTCGTCGGCGTCGCGGGCCAGCGGCTTCTCCAGATACACGGCCAGGCCCCGCTCGAACGCGGCGATCGCCGGCGGTGCGTGCACCCCCGGCGGCGTGCAGACGAACACGGCGTCCAGCGACTCGCCGTCGAGCATCGCCGCCCAGTCGGTGTGCGCCGTCGCCCCGGTGCGGGCGGCGAGCTGCGACGCGCGCTCCGCGTCGGTGTCGCACACGGCGGCAACGGTCACACCGTCGCGGCGCTCGAGCACCGCGATGTGGCGCTGGGCGATGGCGCCGGCGCCGATCAGGGCGACCCTCACGGCCGCTCCGGACGCCGCATGAACTGGTACTGGACGCCGCCGCTGGTCTCGGCCGTCGTCCAGATCATCTCCGCATCGCCCGAGAGCCACGGCGGCCAGGACACCTCGACGCCACGCGCCTCCAGGCCGTCGCGGATCTCCTCCAGCGGCGAGTCGACCTCGAACGCGATGTGCTCGATCCGCGCCCGCTCGCCCGCGGGCAGGCGGCGCGCCCGGGCCTCGGGGTCGCGCACGTCGATCAGCTCGACGCTGGCGTCGCCGCAGGGGTAGTACTCGGCGTGGCTCTCGGCGCCGTCGGAGCTGCGGCCAAGCGACAGCCCCAGCGCCTCGAGCTGCGCGACGTGCGCGTCGAGGTCGGCGACGACGATGCCCACGTGATCGATCCGCCGCAGCCTCACAGCTCCACCCGCAGCCCGGTCTCGATCGCCCGCTCGCAGGCCAGCGCGACCGCCAGCGTCCGGATCGCGTCGGCCGGCGGACAGAAGATCCGCGACGTGTTGCCGGTTCGGACAACCTCGAGGAACCGGTCGATCGACCGGAACATCGGCTCACCGTGCTCGGTCGCGAGCCGCTCGCCGCGCGAGGTACCTGTCAGCCGATACGCCTCCGGGCCGAGCTCCAGCGCGAGTGTTGCCTCCTCGGCCAGCACGTCGGTCGCGTACAGCTCGGGCTGCCCGTCCCGCGACCACACGCTGTGCACGGCGCCGAGCGCGCCGTCGGCGAAGTGGAACACCAGCGAGATCGAATCGTCGATCGACGCCGGCGCGTCCGGCCGGGCGAGCCGCACGGAGCCGGCGGTCGCCTCGACAGCGGCGATCTCGCCGGCGATAGCCCGCTGCAGGTCGATGTGGTGGCTGCCCCGCTCCAGGATCTGCCCGCCGCCCTGCGCCTGGTCCATGAACCACGGCCGTCCGGCGACCGGCCCGTAGTTGCGGCCGACCAGCATCCCCACCCGCTGTCCGGCAAGCGCGGCGCGCACCTCGTCCAGCAGCTCCGTGGCGTGCCACTGGTAGCCGACGACGCAGATGCCCGGCCCCGCGCGGGCGGCTGCGACGATCGCCTCCGCGTCGTCCATCGTGCGGGCGATCGGCTTCTCGAGGTAGACGTGGATGCCGGCGGCCAGCGCCGCCAGCACCGGATCGCGGTGGTGCAGTGGCGGCGTGCACACCCACAGCACGTCCAACCGCTCGCGCTCCAGCATCTCCTCCCACCGCTCGTACGCCTGCGCGCCGCGCGGCCCGGCGATCGCCTCGGCCTTCCCGCGGTCGATGTCACACGCGGCAACGAGGTCGACGCCGTCGGCGGCGTCGATCGCCGGCACGTGCACCCGGGCGATCCAGCCGCCGCCCACGATGCCCGCCCGAAGCGGTGTCATCCCGGCATCTCGAGCAGCAGCTTGCCGAGCTTGCCAGGCTCGCGCACGGCGTCCAGCGCATCCGCGGCGTCATCCAGCGGGAACGTGCGATCGACCAGCGGCACCATCGTGCCGTCGGCCAGGAACGGGAGGATCCGCCGGGCGAATGCCTGCAGCAGCGCGCCCTTCTCCTCTGCCGGGCGCGTGCGCAGCGTCGTTGCCATCAGCCTGCCGCGCTTCTGCATCAGCGCGCGCAGGTCGATCACCGCCTCGTCCCCGGGCTTGGCGCCGACCACGATCACGCGGCCGCCACGGGCGATCGACGCGATGTTGCCCGGCATGTGCGGCGCGCCGACCAGCTCCAGCACCACGTCCGCACCGCCCAGCTCCTGCGTCCGCGCGAACGCCTCGTCGGCGCCGAACACCTCGGCGCCCAGCTCCGCGACCCGCGGCCGCAGCGCCTCGTTGCGCACGTTGGCGACGACCCGCGCGCCCAGCGCGCGCGCGATCTGCACGGCCGCCGTGCCGACGCCGCCGCTGGCGCCGTTGACCAGCAGCGTGTCGCCGGACTGCAGGCCGGCCTGCAGCACGGCCGCGTCGAACGCCGTCAGGAACGCCTCGGGAGCGGCCGCCGCCTGGGCGTCGTCCAGCGCGTCCGGCACCCGGGCCAGCTCGCGTTCGTTCGCGACCACGCGGGTGGCGTGTCCACCGCCACCGACCAGCCCGAACACGCGGTCGCCGACGCCGAACGCAGTGGCGTCGGGCCCGGTCGCGACCACCGTGCCGGCCACCTCGAGCCCGGGGATGTCGGCCGGCGATCCCGGCGGCACCGGGTGGCGACCCTCGCGCTGCAGCGCGTCAGCCGGGTTGACGCCGCTGAACCGCGGCTCGATCAGCACCTCGAACTTGGCGGGCTCCGGGTCGGGCCGATCGGTCACCGTGACGACCTCGCGGCCGCCGACGCCCGTGAAGACAACACACCTCATGCCGGCGGGTAGCGCTCCAGCCACCAGCTGGCGATGTCGGCGCGGCGCATGAACCTGACGCCCGGCTGCGCCTGCGCGTGCTCGATGAACATCCGCAGCGCCGCGGCCCGCGCGGCCTGGCCGCTCCACCGCGCGTGCACGGCGACGGTCATCATCGTCCGCCGCTCGGCACCCTCGCGCAGCAGCTCGTCGAGTCCCATCACCATCGTGTCGAGGAAGTCGCGCGGGCTGGCGAACCCCGGGTTCATCAGGTACCGGGAGTCGTTGTAGGTCTTCGAGTACGGGATCACCAGCATCGTGTTGCCGTCGATCGTCTCGTAGTACGGCACGTCGTCGGCCGAGCCCTCGGAGTGGTAGGTGAAGCCGCCCAGCTCGCGGAGGATGCCGCGCGAGTTCTCGCTGGGCCAGCCGCGGGAGTTCCAGCCGGCGGGCCGCCGGCCGAGCACCCGCTCGTACGTCTCGACGGCGCGGACGATCGACTCGCGCTCCTCGTCGGGCGGGTACGTCCAGGCCTCCGTCCACCGCCAGCCGTGGCCGAGCAGGTCATGGCCGCGCTCGTTCATCCACGCCGGCACCGCCGGGTTCAGCTCGAGCGCGACCGCCGCCGCCGACACCGTCACCGGCACGCCGGCCGCGTCGAAGATTCGCGCCAGCCGCCATACGCCCGCCCGGCTGCCGTACTCGTAGTGCGACTCGGTGCCCTCGTCGCGCTGCGGCGGCTGGACGCCGGGGTCGGCGTACTCGCCCCAGCCGTCGTTGCGGTCGTCGCCCCACCGGACCGAGTACTCCGAGCCCTCCTCGTACACCAGCACCAGGTTGACGACGACCTGCGCGCCGTCGGGCCACTCCCAGGCCGGCGGCGTGCGCCCGTAGCCGACCAGGTCGCGGGCGCGAACCGCGTCGGGGATCGTCACGCGGTCTCCGTGACGACGTCCGCCGTGACGTGCAGCGCGACCCTGCCGGAGATCGCCTGGCAGACCGGGCATTCTGCCTCGGCCTCGGCGATCAGGCCGCGGATCTGCTCCTCGGGCGCGGAAGACGCAACCCGCGTGTGCAGCGTCGCATCGGACAGGTGGTGGTGCGTCCCGTCGCCCCAGGAGAGGGTGGTCTGCACGGCCGTCTCGATCTCGCCCAGCGGGATCTTGCGGGCGCGGGCCATGCCGGTCAGCGTCGAGGTGAAGCAGTTGGCGAGCGCGGCGGCGAACAGCTCCTCGGGGTTCGACTCGCCGCCCGGGCCGCCCAGCTCCTCCTGGGTCGCCGTTGCCACGTCGAGCGAGCCCGATGTCCCCTCGATCCGGCCGTGATAGCCCTTCCAGCGCAGCTTTGCGGATGCGTTCAGTGAGTCCATCGGATCAGTCTATCCACGGGCTTCCGCACCCTGCTAGGTTAGGTCCATCGCCACCGAACCCGACAGCGAACAGCCCGCCGCAGTCTTCCAAGCGATCGACCGCGAGGCGCGCCTGTCGGACAAGGTGACGGACGCGATCCTCGAGATGATCGCCTCGGGACAGCTCAAACCGGGCGACGCGCTCCCGCCCGAGCGCGAGCTGGGAAACCAGTTCGGCGTCTCCCGCACGGTCATCCGCGAGGCCGTCCGGGCGCTCAGCGCGAAGGGCCTGCTGGAGGTGCGGAGCGGCAGCGGCGTGCGTCTCGTCGCCGTCGACGCCGAGACCGTCAGCGAGTCGATGCGCCACTTCGTCCAGGGCAGCATGATGGACTACTCGAAGGTCGACGAGGTGCGGCGGGTGCTCGAGGTGGCCGCCGCTGGGCTGGCCGCCGAACGCGCCACCGAGGACGATATTGTCCGTATGGACGACACCATCGTCCGTTTCGAGAACGAGTGCTCGGATCTCGAGAAGAGCGTCCTCATCGATCTCGAGTTCCACCGCGTCGTCGCGTCGGCCACCCACAACGAGCTGTTCCTGGTGCTCCACGACTCGATCGGGGGGATGCTGGTCGAGGTGCGGCGCCGCAACCTCTCCCGCGGCCGTCCCGAGCGCCGGCTGGTGGTCAAGATGCACCAGCGGATCCGCGACGCCATCGCCGCCCACGATCCGCCGGCCGCGCAGGAGGCCATGCGCGACCACCTCGGCCACGTCCAGGCGACCTGGACGGACGAGACCGGCAGGCCCTGACCGCTCAGCCGGTCGCAAGCTCGTGCTCCTCGTGGGTCATCACCTCGAGCAGCGCGGCCTGCCCCGACTCCGTGCTGGCGATGCAGCGGTCGAGCGCGGCGCGCAGCTCGTCGGGCCGCTCGACCCGCTCGGTGTGGCCGCCGAGCGCCGTTGCCCACGTCGGCGTAGTCGCCGCTCAGCCGGTTGGCGGCGTCGCGCGCGACGGCGTCGGGCATCCACTCGCCGTACCCGCCCATCAGCCCGTTGTTCATGACGATCGTGAGGATCGGGAGCCGTGCGCGCACGGCGGTCTCGAAGTCCATGCCGACCATGCCGAAGGCGGCGTCGCCCATGATGTTGACCGAGAGCCAGTCCGGCCGCGCGAGCTTCGCGCCCATGGCCAGGCCGAGGCCCGTGCCGAGCTGCGTCGACTTGCCCCAGCCCAGGTAGCCGCGCGGGCACGAGCGACTCGTAGAACGGCACGATCTGGTCGCGCGGATGGCCGGCGTCATGCGTGACAACGGTGCGCGTGCGGTCGGCGACCTGCATCAGCTCCCACACGATCCGGTAGGGGCTGAGCGGCGCCGCGTCCGATTGCAGATGCGGCAGCCACGCCTCGGTGAACTCGGCGCGGGCGGCCGCCACCCGGCTCGGCGGAGTCGTCGTGCGCGGGCCGTCGCCGGCCAGCTGCCAGCAGCTGTCGCAGCACCAGCGTGACGTCGCCGACGCAGCCGAAGTCGACGTCGTAGCCGCAGCGCCAGGTCGCGGCGGTCGTTCGACGATCTGCCCGAGCGTCGCCCGCGACGGCAGCGGCGTGATGTACAGCGAGCGTGTGAAGCTCGTGCCGACGCCGAGGATCAGATCGGCCCGCTCGAAGAATCGGTCGACGGCGCCGGCCGCGTGCGCGCCGCCGTGCCCAGCGACAGCGGGTGGTTCTCGGGGAACGCGCTCTTGCCGTTGAGCGTGGTGGCAACGGGCGTCCCGGTGCGCTCGGCGAGCGCGACCAGCTCGGCGGTGGCGCCGCCGTAGAGCACGCCCTGGCCGGCCAGGATCACCGGCGCCTTCGCGCCGGCGAGCATCCGCGCGGTCTGCTCGACGTCGCGCCGGCGCAGCCTGGCGAGACGCGGCGCCTCGATCGAGCGACGCGACCAGTCGGCGTCGCCGGGCGGCCCGTTCAGCACGTCGTTGGCGAGCGCGACGAGCACCGGGCCGTTGCGCACGCCGCGCAGCGCGTTCAGCGCGCGGCGGAAGATCTCCGGGCCGCGCGCCGGCGTCGTTCAGCGTCGCCGCCCAGCGCGTGATCGGCCGGTACGCGCCCTCGATCCGGAAGTTCGGCTCGCAGTCCTGCGTCGGCGACGGCATGCTCGGACGGGCAGAGCAGGATCGGGCTGCGGTCGCCGTAGGCCTGGGCGACGGCGCCGAACGCCGACTCCGCACCGGGCGCGTACTGCGTGACGCAGGGGAGGATCCGCTCGCCGTTCGTCGCCCGGGCGAAGCCGTCTGCGATGTTGACCGCCACTCGCTCCGTGCGGGTGATGATCGGACGCATGCCGATCAGCGACGCCGAGTTCAGCAGCCGGTTCTCGGGGAACCCGACGACGGACTCGGCGCCCTCTCGCTGCAGCAGTTCGAGCGATGCGGTCGGCGACGAGCGTCTCAGTCAACTGGTATACCATAACACGGCATACACAGCGCCCGGACTATTCGGCCAGCACGTCTGCGATCTCCGCCGCGGCGCGCCGCATCACCGGCGCCGGCGCGAGCGTGACCCGCGCGAATCCGGGCAGGCCGAACTCCGCACCGCCGCGGATCAGCAGCCCGCGGCGGATCAGCTCGGCGCAGACCGGACGGTCGTCGGTGCCCAGCTCGACCAGCACGAAGTTGGTGTGCGACGGCCGGCTGGCGATGCCGGCCGCCGCCAGCTCGTCGCGCAGCACCGCGCGCGCCTCGGCGACGTCCGCCCGGCGCCGCTCGACGAAGCCCGGCACGGCGACGGCCGCCCGGCCGGCGGCGAGGGCGATGCGGTTGACGTTGAACGGCTCCTGCACGACGTCCAGCAGGTGGGCGACGCGCGGATCGGAGACGCCGTAGCCCAGCCGCAGCCCGGCCAGGCCGAAGATCTTCGAGAACGAGCGGATCACGATCACCGGACGCCCGTCGCGGACGTCGGCCGTCCGGTCGGCGCGCACGGCCGGATCGGCGAAGTCCATGTATGCCTCGTCGCGCAACGACGATGCAGTCCTCGGGCAGCTCGTCGAGGAAGGCCGACCAGCGGCCGGGCGCGATCAGGTCGCCGGTCGGGTTGTTGGGATCGCACAGCCAGACCATCCGCGCCCGCTGCTCGCGGCGCGGCGTCGGCGACGGCGTCCAGGTCGATCTCGAGCCCCGGCGCCGGGTCGACCGGCGTCACCTGCGCGCCGCCCGCGGCGCACACCTGTGCGTACAGGCCGTAGGTCATGCGCGGGATGACGACGCGGCGTGCCGGGATCGACGAATGCCGTGGCGATGGTGCGCGATCAGCGACTGGGCGCCGTGGGCCGGGATCACCATCGCCGACGGCACGCCCAGCCATCCGGCCACCGCGTCGCGGAAGTCGGCGAACAGCCCGCTCCGGGTAGAGCGGCGCGCGGTTGAAGCTCCGCCGCGGCGGCGTCCAGCGCCTCCTGCGGAGGGCCGAACAGATCCTCGTTCCAGTTGAGCGGCTCGAGCTCGCGCCAGCCCGTGGCGCTCCTTCAGCTCGTCCCGCGTCTCGCCCGGGTCGTAGCGCTCGAGCCCGCGCAGCGACGGCCGGGCGAGCGCTGTCCCAGTCGATCATGCGGCCGCCAGCTCCCGCAGCGCCGGCTCCAGCGCGCGCACGCACCACTCGACGGCGTCGGCGCCGGTCATCTCCTCGGGCGCGTGGCTGACGCCGCCCGCATCGCTGCGCACGAACAGCATCGCCGAGCGGCACGCCGGCCATGCCCATGATGGCCGCGTCGTGGCCGGCGCCGGACGGCAGCTCGAACGGCTCCAGCCCGAGCCCGGCGATCGCCCCGCGGAGCGCCGCCGCCGGCCCCGGGCTCATCGGCACCGGCTCGTAGCGCCAGCGCGGCGCGACCTCGGCCGTCGCACCCGGCGTCGGCCGCCGACCGGTGCGCGGCGTCGGTGCGCCCGTCGAGATCAGCGCTCCAGCCGCTCGGCGTCGGGCGCCCGCAGGTCGGCGAACAGCTCGACAGCGGTCGGGGATCGTGTTGGTCGCGCCGGGGGACGACGGTCAGCCGGCCGATCGTGCGACGGCCTCGGGGATCGACCGGGCGACGTCCTGCGCCGCGATGACGAACGCGGCCGCGGCGGCCAGCGCGTCGGCGCGCAGCGCCATCGGCGTCGTGCCGGCGTGACCGCGGCGGCCGGCGAAGGCGATCTCGATACCCGCCATCCCGGCGATCGAGCGTGACGACGCCCAGCGGGTGGCCGGCGCCGGCGAGCGTCGGCCCCTGCTCGATGTGCGTCTCGACCCAGCAGGCGGGCGGCGGGTCGAGCCAACCCGCCTCCGGCAGCTCGCCCAGGCCGAGCGCGGCGAACGCCTCGCCCAGCGTGACGCCCTCGGCGTCGCGCAGGTCGGCCTCGTCGTCCTCGAGCATGCCGCACACCGCCCGGCTGCCGAAGCAGCCGCGGCCGAACCGCGAGCCCTCCTCCAGCCGGAAGGCGACGGCCGCGAGCGTGCGCGGCGCTCCGCCGGCCCCGCCGATCGCCTCCAGCGCCTCGACCGCGGCCAGCACGCCCAGCGCGCCGTCGAAGCGGCCGCCGTCGGGGGGCGTGTCCAGGTGCGATCCGCTCCACACCTCCGCCAGCGCCGGGTCGCTCCCCGGCAGCCGGCCGTACAGATTGCCTGCCGGGTCAACGCTGACCTGGAGGCCCGCATCCTCCATCCAGCCGGCCACCATGTCGAAGGCCCGCTGCTCGCCGGCGCCCAGCCCGGGCCGGTTCGTGCCGGCGGCGCGATCGATCGCGAACAGGGCGTCGAGCCGCTCCAGGATCCGCGCCGCGCGCATGGCGCGAGTATGCCAGAGGGCCCCGTTTCGGCGGCGGCCCTACCGGGTACTCCCCGGGCGCGATTACCGAACACCTCATCGGACATGTGCTGGCCGATCGCTACCGGGTCGACGAGTTGGTGGCGCGCGGCGGCATGTCCGAGGTCTATCGCGGCTGGGACGTCCGGCTCGACCGGCGCGTCGCGGTCAAGGTGCTGGCCGGGTGGCTGGCTGCCGACGGCGCCGCCGTCAGGCGGATGGAGCGCGAGGCGCGCGCGGTCGCCCGACTCCAGCATCCCAACGTGGTCGCCGTCTACGACCACGGCGAGGACGACGGCGGCACGCCGTTCCTGGTGATGGAGTGGATCGAGGGCCGATCGCTCAAGGACGTCGTCGCGGACGGGCCGTTGCCCGAGCAGGAGGCGCGGCGGATCACACTGCAGCTGCTGGCCGCGCTCGAGCACGCGCACGAGCACGGCATCGTCCACCGGGACATCAAGCCGCAGAACGTTTTGATCGCGCCCGACGGCACGGCCAAGCTGACCGACTTCGGCATTGCGCGGTCGGTCGACGCGACGCACGGGCTGACGATGGCCGGGCAGATCATCGGCACCGCCGCGTACCTGTCGCCGGAGCAGGCGAAGGGGCAGCCGGTGACGGCCGCGTCCGACGTGTACTCCGTCGGCGCCGTGCTGTTCGAGCTGATTACCGGCCGGCCGCCGTTCGCCGCCGACACGGCGATGGCGACCGCGCTGATGCACGTCGAGGATCCAGTGCCGGACGTGCGCGCGCTGCGCCGCGACGCTTCGCCGGCGATCGCCGCCGTGGTCGCCCGGGCGATGGCCAAGCGGCCGGCCGACCGCTACCCGAGTGCCGCGGCGATGTCGGCCGCGCTGACCGAGGACGCCGATGCGACGCTGGTCATGCCGCGAAGGGAGCGCCGGAGGGCGGGCCGGGGCACGGTGCTGGCCGCACTGCTTGCCTGCCTCGCCGTGCTGGCCGGCGCCGGCGCATGGGCGCTCGGCGGCTGGGGCGACGACCCGCACGCGGCCGCGTCGCCGCCGAAGACGACGGCGACGCCGAAGCTGACGTCGATCCCCTCGGTGGTCGGCCTGCAGTACGTGACGGCGGCACACCGGCTCAAGGCCGCCGGCCTGACCCCGGTGCGGGCGATCGCCGGCTACGACGACAACGCCAAGGATTCCGTCATCTCGGTCTCACGATCCGGCCAGGTGCCCGAGGGCGCCACCGTCACGCTGACCGTGTCGAGCGGCCCCGCGCCGCCGCCTCCCCCGACGGAGGACAAGGGGCACAAGAAGCACCACAAACACAGGCACCACGGCCACGGCAACGGCGACGAGGGCTAGGCGCAGACCCCCTTCGAGATCGCGAATCCGGACAGCGTCACCTTTACCGGGCCGGTGAAGAGCGACAGGCCCGACCACACCTGCAGACCGAGGCTGACCGAGCCGGGATACACCGGCGCCGTGTTGATCGGCTTCCAGGCGCCCGCGGTGGTCCCGTCTCGGTACTCCATGTTGTAGTTGCCTGAGGCGACGCGGACGCGCAGATCGCCGGAGGTCGCCGAGGTCGCCTTGGTGACGAACCCGCCACCCGAGTCGGTGCCGTTTCCGGCGTACTTCTCCCCGGTGTCGACGTCACCGGACGCCGCGAAGCTCGTGCGCTCGGCCGTCACCGAACCAGGGGAGAAGGCGAAGTCAGGGTTGTTGACCAGTAGGCCAACGCGCACACCGTTGTGCGCCGGCCAGGTGTTGAGGGTGTAGTGCACCTTCGCCGTGAAAGCGCCGGCGATCGTGCAGTCCGTGTAGTAGAGGCCCAACGGGTCGGCGGTCCCTCCCGTCCCCAGGGTGAACTTGAGCTTCGTTGCCGACGCCGCCGGCGAGATGGTGACGTTGCCCTGCTTGACGGTGTTCCAGACGCCGCCGCTCCAGGTCTTCTGATCCGGGCAGGCCTGCGCCACCCTGGTGACGTAGGCGGAGTGACCGGTCTGCACGATTAGCACATCGTTGCCCGGCGCGATCACCCCGGGAGCGATCGAGAACGCGAACGGCGCCGAGGCGTACTCCCAGATCGGGTTGTCCTGGAAGTCGAAGTACTGCTCGAGCGGATTCAGCTTGGTCGGGGCAGCCGTCGTCTGTGTCGCGATCGGCGTGATGGTGGTGCCGTTCTGCAGCAGCAGGCCGCCGGCCACGACCTCCGCGCCACCGAGGTCGCCCGGCGCCCCTGTGTACACCTGTACGGTGCGCGGGGAGTACGGCGGGCCGGGAGCCGGCAGGCTGGTGGTGCCCAGGCCTGCGCGCCCGTGGATCCGCGTGGTGCAGACAAAGCCGGTGAGTCCGCCGGCGTGGGGCGCCGAGCCGACCTCCAGGTCGCTCTCGCCGTTGCCGTACGACCACTTGCCGGCCTGGGCCGTCGCGGCCCCCACCAGCAGCAGAGCGACGGCCAGAGTTGTGATCAGAGCCTTCGCTTTCACGGTGCCCCCCTCGATTCGCTGCAACAATCACATGATGATACCGGTCTACCTGCCCCGCGTCGCGTTGACGTCGGAACTCCGCCGTTCGCAACACCTGACGCGCGAGCGGGTGACCATCTTCCTCGACATCGCCGGGTTTACCGGCCTCTCGGAGCGGCTGGCACGACACGGCACGGCCGGCACCGAGCAGCTGGGGGCCATCATCCGGCGGGTGATCGGCGGCTCGATCGACATCGTCGCCGCGCATGGCGGCGACGCCCTTGCCTTTGGAGGCGATGCGATCACCGTCGCATTCGCCGGCTGGGACGAGGCGATGCTCGCGGCGGACGAGGTGGTCGCGCTGGTCGCCGAGGGCCTCGGGCACCGACAGCCTGGCCGGCCCGGTCGAGCTGAGCGTGCGCGTCGGCGTGTCCGGCGGCGAGGTCACGTCACTCGTGTGCGCCGCGGAGTCGCGGCACGTCATCGTCCATCTGGGCGACGGGCTCGACCGAGCGGTGGCGGCCGCAGACCGGGCGGGGCCGGGCGAGGTCGTCGTGGACTCGGTCGCTCTCGGCCCGCTGGTCGCCGATCAGCCGGCCGGCGAGTTGCCCGCCTGGGCCGCGCGCACCCTGCACCCCGTCACCGCCTCACGGGTCGCCGCCGGGTCGCCCCCGCCCGACGAGCACCGCCGCATCACGACGGTGTTCCTCTCGATCCCAGCCACCGGCGCCGCGGAGCTGGAGGCGTTCGTGGTCGCCGCCACCGACCTGGTCACAGCTGATGGGCGGCGACGTGCTGCAGTGCACGGGCGGCGACAAGGGGATCCTGCTGATCGCAGCGTTCGGCGTCCCCGTCGCCCATCCAGACGACGCCGGCCGGGCGGTGCACGCCGTCGAGCGGCTGCGCGGGGCGACCGACCTCCCGTTCGCCGCCGGCGTCTCCACCGGGTTGGCATTCACCGCGGCCTTCGGCGGCGAGACGCGCCGGTTTGCGAGCGTGCTGGGCGACTCGACCAACCTCGCAGCCCGGCTGATGGCGGCTGCGCCATCGGGGACGACGCTGATCGACGCGGCCACGGCAGCCGGATGCACCGTCGAGCTCGGCCCCCGGCGGACGATCGCGGTCAAGAACCGCGCCGAGCCGGCCGAGGTGGTCGAGGTGCTCGGCCTGCTGCCCACCGCCGCCGAGTTCACCGCCGACGGCGAGACGCCGCTGGTCGGCCGCGAGGCCGAGCTGGCCGCAGCCGAGCGGCTGCTCGACAGCGACCGGGGAGCGCTGCACCTGGTCGGCGACGCCGGCATGGGCAAGTCGAGGCTGGCGGCCGAGATCGCGCGCCGCGCGGAGGTGCGGGGCATTCCCGTGCGCGCCGGACGCTTCGAGGCATTCGGCGGCGGACGGCCGCTGGGCCCGTTCCTGGCGATGGTCGACACGGCTGCGATCGCCGCCGTGCGGCCAGGCGACGAAGCGCTCGCGCCGCTGATCGACCACACGCTCCCCGACACGCCGGCGACCGCCGCGTTGTCAGGCGAGGAGCGGTCGCAGCTGGCACGAAGGCTGACCGCCGACCTGCTGCTCGCCCAGCCCGGCCTGCTGGTGGTCGAGGACCTGCACTGGGCGGACGACGAGTCGCGCCTGCTGCTGGCCGATCTCGAATCCCCGTCGGTGCGGCTGGTGACGACGAGCCGCTGCCGACCCCGGCCTGGGCGGCACCACCGTCGTGCTCGACGACCTCTCGCCCGGCGAGCTGCGCACGGTCGCGCTCGACACCTGGGGCCGGCTGGGCGGCGTCGACCTCCCGCCGGCCTACCTGGATGCGCTGGTCGAGCGGGCGGCGGGCAGCCCGCTGTTCGCGCAGACCGTCACCGAGCTCGTCCGCCGCAGCTACCGGCCCGGGCTGCCGCTGCCCGACGTGCCGCTGCCCGACCAGCTGTTGCCGTTCCTGACGTCGCGCCTCGACGCGCTGGGCGACGGTGCACAGGCGACCGCCCTGCGGATGGCGGTGCTCGGCCGCCCGGTGCGGGCGGCCGGACTCGCCAGGTGTTCGCCCTGGATCCGCAGGCCGTGGAGCGCGACCTGGCGCTGCTCGTCGGCTCCGGCATCGCCCGGCCGTCGGCGGGCGGGTACGCGACGCTGCGCCACGACTCGGTCGGGCGCGCGCTGCTGGGCCGCGCTTCGCACGCCGACCGGGCGCCGCTCCACGCCCTGGTCTGCCGGTATCTGGTCGACATGGGCGCTGCCCGCCCGCGACGTCGCGGCACACCTGGAGCACTGCGATCTGCCCGAGCTCGAGCCGGGCATCTACCGCTCGGCGCGCGACGAGGCACGGTCGGCGTGGCTGCTGAAGGAGGCGCATCACTGGGCCGAGCTCGCCCTCACCGAGCGGGCTGACCTGTTCGCCCTGGCCGAGCTGGAGCAGCAGCTCGGCCGCTACGACGACGCGGAGGAGCGGCTGCGCGGGCTCGAGGACGCGGAGGCCGAGCGGCTGCTGGGCAGGATCGCGTTCGAGACCGGGCGGCCGGCGGAGGCCGTCGATCACCTGCAGGCCGCCGAGCGGGCGGGCTCCTCGGGCGCGGACATCGAGTGGCCGATGGTCATGGCGCTGTGCGACCTCGGCCAGTTCGGCGAGGCACGGGCTCGGACCGAGGCCGCGCTGGCGACGAAGGATCCCGGCCGGCGACTGGACGCGCTCGCGAATCTCGGCGTGGTCGAAGCGCGGGACGGCGACCTCGAGCGGGCGGCCGCGGCCCTGGAGGAGGCCCGCGCCCTGGCCGCTGAGCTGGGCCACACACTCCGGCTCGCCATCGTCACCGGCGACCTGGCCGGGCGTCCGGTACGAGAGCAAGCGCTTCGCCGAGTCGACGGTGCTGCTGGAGGAGGCCGCCGCCCTGGCCGAGCGTCTCGGCATGAGGCGGCTGGTGGCGATGGCGCTGGGCAACGTGACCCAGCTGCGACTCGCCGGGGGCGACCTGGACGGCGCCGCCCGCGCGGCCATGGCCAGCGTCGACGCCTCGCTCGCCATAGGGGACGTGGGCATCGCGCTGGACGCCATCCAGGCGCCGATCGACGTGGCCGAGATCCGCGGCGACCGCGAACTGGCCGGCCGCTGGTGGCGCGAGCACGCGCTGCTCGAGGAGCGGCTGGGCCGCCCCCACGACTGCGCGATCTCGTGGTTCCGGCACGCGGCGGTGACCGGCGATCGGGCATCGCTGGCGGCCGCGGAGGCGGCGGCGGAGGGGCTCGACACCGAGGATCTGACGCTCCACCGGGCGCGCGCCGAGGCCGCGGTCGGCGGGCCGCTACACGTTGCCGCCGGAGGCCGAGACGGCGGCCCTCGACCTGCCGCCGCTCGATGCGGATCTTCCCGCTGCCACACCCGAGATCGTCGACGCGCTGTTTGCCCGCCTCGCCGTGCGACTTGACCATTTAACGACAGTCCACGTTTGACAACGTCCGGGGTGCCCGCTACCGTGCCCCGCCGTGAAACGAATCATTGTGCTGACAGTCACGATCTTTGTGCTGCTCACGGCGCCCGCATTCGCGGCCGGGACCGGCGCCCGCCATGCGAATCATCCGCTCCACGCCTCGCAGCTGACGCGCGGCGAGGCGCTGACGCGGTTGGCCAAGAAGTACCTCGGCACGCCGTACATGTGGGCCGGGTCGACGCCGTCCGGGTTCGACTGCTCCGGCTTCGTGATGTACCTGTACGGCAGGTTCGGAATCAGCGTGCCACATTCCAGCTACGCCGACTGGGGACTGGGCCGGCACGTGGCGCGCAACGACATGCGGCCGGGCGACATCGTGTTCTTCGGCATGGGCCACGTCGGGATCTGGCTGGGCAACGGCCGGTTCATCCACTCCCCGCACACGGGCGACGTCGTCTCCATCGACTCGATCCGCTACGGCTGGTACGCAGAGAGCTTCTCCGGCGCCGTCCGCCTGCCCGGGCTCCAGCGCTACCTCTGATGCAACAAAGGGGTCTGACCCCGTTGTTGCATCAGCCTGCGGCGCAGATCGCGTACGGGCTGACCGTCGCCGACGCGGTGGTCGAGTTGACGACCTCGCTCAGCCACTGCATGTCGGGCTCGACGATGCCGCCGCCGATGTAGATGCCCGGGTTCGGCATGAACACCTTGCTGCCGCCGCCGATCGCCTTCGTCCCGGTCGGGCACTGGCCGCCGCCGAGGTCGGTCGAGGGGCCGCCGCCGTCGCTGCCGGTCTGGCTGGTGATCACGTACTTCGGCGGCTTGTGTGCGCAGACGGCGAACGCCGACATCTGCTCGTCGCGGTCGCTGCCGTTCCACATCACGGCCCGGAACTTGCGCTGCGACTTGGGGAAGGCGCTGAGCACGAACACCGACGCCACGTCGGACGTCGAGAACACGCCGCCGCTCAGCAGCACCGAGCCGATCGGGCAGATCGCCGTCGCATGCGACTGGGTGTGCGCGGGGTTGGCGGCGTTCGCGAACTGCTGCGAGTAGTTCGCCGGCCGGTTGGCGCAGACCGCCTGGATCTCGAACTGGATGTCGCGGGCGGTGTCGTTGTTGTACCGCGCCTTCCACATCGTCTCGCCGTTCGGGGCGGACGTGTTGATCGAGTTGCCGATCCCCGCGAACCCGCCGAAGTAGGTGACGCCTCCGCCCCACACCACGGTGCCGGTCGGGCACGTCACCGCGCCGCCCGCGTCGAACGGCCCGTGCGGCGCCGTCAGCACGCTCTGCACGCGCTGATACCCGGCCGGCGCGTTGGCCGCCATCGCGGGCGCGGCGCAGAGGCCGGCCGCGGCCGCGGTCAGCACAAGGGTGAGTGAGCACCAGAGAGCGCACGTCAGCCGCCCGCGCAGATCGCGGACCACGTCGCGGTGACCGGGTTCGGCGTCGAGTTGAACACGCCGGCCTGCCACTGCATGTCGGGCTCGTCCAGCATGCTGTCGGGCGACGACCAGCGGGTTCGGGCCGAGGATCTTGACGCCGCCGCCGATCACGTGCGTGCCGGTCGGGCACTGCGAGCCGCCGACCAGCACCGAGTTGGGACCGCCCGTGTCCGACCCGGTCTGCGTCGTGATCACGTACTTCGCCGGCCGGTGGCCGCAGATCGCGAACGCTCGACATCCGCTCCGCCTGGTCGCTGCCGTTCCACATGACGGCCCGGTACTTGCGCTGCGTCAGCGGGAACGCCTGCAGCAGGAACACCGACGCCCGGTCGGACGTCGAGAACACGCCGCCGCTCAGCAGCACCGCGTTGGACGGGCAGATCGCCGTCGCGTTCGACTGCGTGTGCGCCGGGTTGTCCACCGTGGCGAACTGGATCGAGTAGTTCTGCGGCTTGTTGGCGCAGATGGCATCGACCACGATCACGATGTCGCGGTTCGTATCGTTGTTGTACCGCGCCTTCCAGCCGGTCGTGCCGTTGGGCGCCGAGGTGTTGATGCTCTGGCCGGCCGCCTCGAACCCGCTCGAAGAAGCTGACGCCGCCGCCCCAGATCACCTTGCCGGCCGGGCAGCTGATCTGGCCGCCGGTGTCGAACGCGCCGTGCGGCGCCGGGATCACGGGCGTGCGCAGCCGCTGGTAGCCGGGCGGCGCGGACGCGGCCATCGCCGGCGCGGCGGACACGGCCGTGCGCGGCCAGTGCCAACAGCGAACAACATCGCAAGTCGAATCCGCATACCGACCACTACGACGGATCGCCGCCGACCGGTCTTCCCCTACCCTGCGGATTGTGACCACGCACACGCACCGGCTGCGGGACGACATCCGCAACATCGCGATCATCGCCCACGTCGACCACGGCAAGACGACGCTGGTCGACGCGCTGCTCCAGCAGTCGGGCACCTTCGCCGCCCACGCCGAGCTGGTCGACCGGGTGATGGACGTCGGCCTGGAGCGCGAGCGGGGCATCACGATCCTGGCCAAGAACGCCGCCTGCCGCTACGAGGGCACGAAGATCAACATCATCGACACGCCCGGCCACGCCGACTTCGGCGGCGAGGTGGAGCGCGGCCTGACGATGGTCGACGGCGTGCTGCTGCTGGTCGACGCGTCCGAGGGGCCGCTGCCGCAGACCCGGTTCGTGCTGCGCAAGGCGCTGGCCGCCCGGCTGCCGGTGATCC
Organism: uncultured Actinomycetes bacterium; assembly: GCA_963720885.1. Lineage (GTDB taxonomy): Bacteria > Actinomycetota > Thermoleophilia > Gaiellales > JAICJC01 > DATLLN01. Next base: position 276,105 of record CAVRGW010000006.1, read on the forward strand.
TGGTGGTCAACAAGGTCGACCGGCCGGACGCCCGGATCGGCGAGGTGGTGGACGAGGTCTACGGCCTGTTCTTCGACCTCGACGCCGGCCGAGGACCAGATCGACTTCCCGATCGTCTACACCAACGCCCGCGAGGGCCTGGCCACGCTCGCCGACGGCGAGCCGGGCGAGGATCTGAAGCCGCTGTTCGAGACGATCCTGGAGCACGTGCCGCCGCCCCGCTATCACGAGGGCGCGCCGCTGCAGGCCCGCGTTGCCAACCTGGACGCGTCGCCCTACGTCGGCCGGCTGGCGCTCTGCCGTGTCTACGAGGGCACGATCCACCGCGGCGAGACGGTCGCCTGGTGCCGGGCCGACGGCTCGGTCGAGCGGGCGAAGATCGCCGAGCTGCAGGTGGCCGAGGGGCTGGAGCGGGTCTCGACCGACGAGCGTGTCGGCGGGCGACGTTGTCGCCGTCGCCGGCATCGAGCAGATCATGATCGGCGAGACGATCGCCGACCTCGAGCACCCCCGCCCATTGCCCGTGATCACCATCGACGAGCCGTCCCTGTCGATGACCATCGGCACCAACACGTCGCCGCTGGTCGGCCGCAGCGGGTCGAAGCTGACCGCCCGGATGGTCAAGGAGCGGCTCGACCGCGAGCTGGTCGGCAACGTCTCGCTGCGCGTGCTGGACACCGACCGGCCCGACACCTGGGAGGTGCAGGGCCGCGGCGAGCTGCAGCTGGCGGTGCTGGTCGAGCTGATGCGCCGCGAGGGCTTCGAGCTGACCGTCGGCAAGCCGCAGGTGGTGACCCGCGAGGTCGACGGCAAGGTCTGCGAGCCGATGGAGCGGCTGACCATCGATGTGCCCGAGGCCTACTCGGGCACCGTCATCCAGGCGCTGGCCGCGCGCCGCGGCCGGATGGAGCAGCTGACCAACCACGGCTCCGGCTGGGTGCGCCAGGACTACCTGGTGCCGGCCCGCGGGCTGCTCGGCTTCCGCACCGAGTTTCTGACCGAGACGCGGGGCACCGGCATCCTCCACCACGTCTTCGAGAGCTACGAGCCGTGGCACGGCGACATCCGCGGCCGGCCCAACGGCTCGCTGATCGCCGACCGCCCGGGCCCGGCGGCGACCTACGCGATGATCAACCTGCAGGAGCGCGGCGTGCTGTTCGTCGAGCCCGGCGACGACTGCTACGAGGGCATGATCGTCGGCGAGAACGCCCGCGCCGAGGATCTCGACGTCAACATCTCCAAGGCCAAGCAGATGACCAACGTCCGCTCCAACGCCGACGTGCTGGTGCGGCTCGCCCCGCCCCGCCTGCTGTCGCTCGACCAGGCCCTCGAGTACATCGAGGAGGACGAGTGCGCGGAGGTGACGCCGGACGCGATCCGGCTGCGCAAGGTCGAGCTGTCGGGGTCGCGCCGCCAGAGCGCGCGGTCGAAGAGCAAGCGGGCTGCGACACCGGCCTGAGCGGCCTATCATGAGTGGCATCGCCATCTCGGATCACCGCACGCACGAGGACGAGCTGCTGCGCCAGGCGCTGGCGCCGCCGCCGATCGAGGACGCCCGCGAGGCGCTGGACTACTGGCGGACGCGCCAATGCTCGCTGCGCATGTGGCAGCGGGCCGAGCGCCGCGAGGCGCGGGAGATGGTGCTGCGCTGGGAGCTGCGGCTGCGCGAGTCGCGGCGCGCCCACGGCACGTCGCTGACCCGGCTGGCGGTGGGCGTCGAGGAGCGGGCGGAGCAGGCGAAGGACGTCGCTCTGCGGCTGGCCGTGGGCGCCGCCATCGCCCTGGCCGTGATGCTGGCGTGCGTGGTGGCGGTCGTGGCGGTGGCCGTCTACGCCGTGTCGGCGATCGTGTAGGGGTCGTTCAGCGGGGCCGTCGGATCGGCCATCGGCGTCACCTCGCCGGTCTCCAGGTCGACGTCGACCGGCCCGTAGGGCGCCGCGGCCGGGTTGCCGTGCAGGTGGTGCTCGAAGATGTCGCCCCGGTTGTAGTGCCAGAACTCGTAGGGGTAGGCGACGAAGCCCTGCTCGTCCATCGCCTCGGTCACCGCCTCGCGCACCGCCTGCTGGCGGGAGTCGATGAACGGCGAGCCCATCGGCGTCAGCTCGGAGATCTCCAGGTAGGGGCCGCCGCGGTCGAGCAGCGCGTTGGTGCGGCGGTCGATCACCGACACGTCGATCGCTGAGGCCGACATGTGGGTGCCGACGTTGGGCGCCGCGGCGATCACGGCGGCCAGCCGGCGGACGACCAGCTCGCGCGGCGGGTCGGCGCCCTCCAGCTCCCAGCGGGCGCGCTCGCGGACGCGGTCGAGCACGGCCGGCAGCAGCGCCAGCTGGCGCTGCATCTCGCGGGTGCGGTAGCAGTCCTCGATCACCAGCCGCCAGCCGCGCTCCGAGGCCAGCCTCTCGGCCGCGGCCAGGACGCCTTCGATCAGCGACTCGCGGAGCAGCCAGATCCGCGGCCCGCCGTTGGCGTGCGGGCGGTCGGAGAAGGCCATCTCGACGCCGGCGTCGTGGGCCGCCTCATCCAGCCGGCCGCAGCGCTCGCCGCGACTCGGCCAGCGGGTGGGCGGCGGCGGCGCGCACCAGGGCGACGGCCGCGTCCATCTGCTCGGCCCAGTAGAGGCGGCGGGACTCGGTCACACGTCGGTCGAGATCGTCCGCGACAGGTAGCGGCCGAGGTTCGGGCCGCTCGGGGTCGGCCAGCATGTCGCCCAGCCAGTGGCGGCGCTCGAAGTCGATCACCTCGAGCTCCCAGACGCAGCCGGAGGCCGGATCCTCGTACTTGGTCAGCGCCCGCGGCTCGTCGACCGGGGCCGTGAACACGCGCTGGTGCAGCTCGTTGCCGTACTGCCACCAGTAGTAGAGGGCGATCGCCATCGTCGCCGCGTCGTGGACGATGATGAACCCGGCGCCGTGGCGCTCGTCGGTGACGGCCGGCTCCGGGTAGACGTCGGGCGCCAGCTCGAGGGCGGCGTCGACCAGCGCGCTTCGGGCCTCGGCCCCGCTGGTGGAGATGGTGTAGAGCTTGAGCTGCCAGCCGTTCACCTCGACCAGGCGCTGGAAGCGGATGTGGCGCGGCGCGTAGGGGCGGCGGGCGAGCAGCGGCGATGACTCGATGGCGGACATGGACGGATCGTATGCCATTGGGGTCAGGAACCTCTGGCACCGGTGCCAGAGGTTCCTGACCCCAATGGCACTCTTCCCTGCGGTAGGTTCTCCCGCGATGGCCGAGCATGCGCTCTCCCAGGAGACCTACCAGGTGGCGTTCGACCCGTCGGTGCCGCCGGCGCTGGAGATCGACCCCGGCGACACGGTCACCTTCGAGACCGGCAGCGACGCCTACGAGCGGCTGGCCGGCGGCGAGTCGGTCGACGCGATCGGCCTGCCCAACTTCAACCGCGTCACCGGCCCGGTGGCCGTGCGCGGCGCCGCGCCGGGCGACGCGCTGGCGATCGAGGTGCTGGACGTGCAGGTGCGCAAGGCGTTCTCGGTGTGGCTGCCCGGCTTCGGCGGGCTGGGCGGGCGGACCGACGAGCAGCGGGTGATGGAGACGCCGCTCGAGGATGGCCGCGCCGTGATCGGCAACGCCGGCGTGTCCGTGCCGATCCGGCCGATGATCGGCTGCATCGGCACGGCGCCGGCCGAGGGCAGCGCCTCGACGTTCATGCCGGCCTACCCGCACGGCGGCAACATGGATCTGCGCGAGATGGAGCCGGGGACGACGCTCTATCTGCCGGTCAACGTGCCCGGCGGGCTGCTCAGCATGGGCGACCTGCACGCGGCGATGGGCACGGCCGAGCCGACCTGGGTCAGCCTGGAGGCGGCCGGCCAGGCGACGCTGCGGATCGGCGTCGAGAAGGGGATGCGGTTGGCGTTCCCGCGGCTGCGCTGCGCGGGCGAGATCTACTTCCTGGGCATCGCCGAGTCGTACCCGGAGGCGCACGCGCTGGCGCTCGACCAGGCGCACGACTACCTGATGGCGCGAGCGCGGGATGAGCGCGTTCGACGCGTACGCCTACGCCAGCGCCTGCTGCGACATGCGGCTGGGCGGCCCGGCCAGCACCATCGTCATGGCGGTGCTACCGGAGGAGTAGCGTGGCCGCCCGACTCATGGCTGCGAGGCGACTGCCGACACAGCCGACTGATGAGCGAGGTCGAAATCTGGACGGACGGTGCCTCGTCTGGCACATCCTCGGCCCCGGTGGATACGCTGCGATCCTCCGTTTCGGCGAGCACGAACGAGTGATCGTCGGCGGTGCTCGAGACGACGAACAACCGGATGGAACTCCTCGCCGCGATCACGGCGCTCGAGGCGCTGCCCCATCGCCACCGGGTCGTCCTCTACCTCGACTCCGCGTACGTTTGCGACTGCTTCGCGTTCGGGTGGTGGCGGAGTGGCGGCGAACGGGTGGCGGACCCACTCCAAGAAGTCAGTGGCGAACCGTGACCTCTGGGACAGGCTGATCACGCAGCACCTGTTCCATCACATCAACTGGAACCGTGTACCAGGCCACCACCCGAACTATCCGCTCAACGAGCGGTGCGACCGACTCGCCGTGGCGCAGAAGCGACTCTTCCAGAGCGAAGCCGCTGCCTGAGCCGACGCTGCCTGCCGGCTACCTAACGCCGAGAAACCCGGCGACCGGCTCGGGCAGGCTGTCGCCGTACACGTACTTGACCGCCTGGTCGACGATCCGGTCTGTGTCCCGCGGCTCGTGCCGGGGGCTGGTGCCCAGGTAGAGCACGACCGCGGCGGCCACGGCCAGCGGGCCGTCCTGCCCCTCGGGGTCGATCTCGGCGACCGCCCCGCCCACCTTGCGCTCCAGGCCGGCGGCGGCCGTCACCGGCTCGTCGTCGTCCTCGAACCAGCGCTCGAAGTCGCCGACCAGCGCCAGCTCGTCGGCCGGATCGACGATCCCCGCGGCCTCGCGGACGATCTCGGAGACGGTGGGCATGCGCGGGATGGTACCCGCAGGGCGCGTGGATGAACCGGTGGCGCATCCACGCGCCGTGGGATTCCCCACACCCGCCGGCCCAGGAGCCACCGGGAACGGCGGGCATACCCCAACCTACGGGTCCGCGAGACCGTTGTCAAGGAAAGACCGGGGCGGGCGGCAGACGCCCGCCCCGGACTGGCTCCAAAGGGCTTCGGGCACAGGGGGGGAATCCCGAAGCGCCCGGCGATGCTACAGGGTCGCGGCCGGCTGCGTCAGCCGGGCGAACTCGATCAGCCGATCCGCGAACCGCTGCGGGTCGGCCAAGCTGCGGGAAGTGGTGGCCGACCGGCCACACCTCGACCTCGGCCTGCGGCAGCGCCTCGGCGTACCACGCCAGCTCCCGCGGATCGATCGGATTGCCGAAGATCGCCAGGTAGGGCAGCTCGATCGCCCGCAGCCGCTCCAGGCCCTGGTCGCGGTCGCCGGCCACCTCGGCCAGCGGCCGCTCCAGCAGGTCGGCCTGGTAGCTCAGCACCACCAGCTGCGACGCATGGTCGCCGGCGCGGATCAACTCGCGATACTCGGGCGGCACGCGATCCATGTGCATGCTCTCCTGGAACATGCCCCATGCCGCGTCGAAGCCGGCGCCGGCCAGCTGCGGCCGGGCCGCCCGCAGGCCGGCGGCGAACGGCTCGAAGTGCAGGCTGACGTCGACCGACACCACCCCGGCGGCCGGGTGCTGGAACGCGTAGATGGTGGCGATCGGCCCGGCGATCGAGTGGCCGACCACGATCGGCGCCTCGATCCCGGCGGCGGTCACGGCGTCGTGCACCCAGTCGACGACCGGCTCCAGGCCGCGCTCGGGAAGCAGGGGCGTGGCGCCGTGGCCGGGCAGGTCGAGCGCCAGCACCTGGGCCCCGGCCGGCAGCGCCTGCCTCCACCGGCTCCCACATCCGCCGGTCGAACGTCAGGCCGTGCAGCAGCACGAATGTCGGTGTCATCGTGAACCTCCTTCGATTTCGCAACATCGTCGCGTTATACCACATTCCGAAACAGCGTTGCGATATGCTGCCATCACATGGCCGGCCGACCCCGCGAGCACGACGAGCAGACCGCCCGGGCGCTGCTCGACGAGGCCGAACGGCTGGTCGAGGCGGAGGGCGCCGCCGCATTGACCGTGCGCCGGGTGGCGGACGGCGTCGGCGTCAGCACGCGCGCCGTCTACAGCGTGTACGGCTCCAAGGATGGGCTCTTGGTCGCCCTCGGCGTGCGCGGCTTCCAGCTGCTGGGCAGGCAAGTCGCGGCCCGCCCCCGGACCGACGACCCGGCCGCCGACCTGGTCGAGGCCGGCGTGCTGGTGTTCCGGCGGTTCGCCGTCGAGCACCCCGCGCTGTTCCAGATCGCGATCCAGTGGGCGATGCCCGATCCGACGCTGGCCCGGCAGTTCCGGGACGTCGGCTGGGAGGCGTGGGCCGAGCTGGTCAAGCTGGTCGAGCGCGTCGAGCTGGGCGGTCGCGACGTGCAGGAGGTGGCCCGCGAGTTCCATGCGCTGTGCGAGGGCATGGCCGCGATCGAGCTGCGGGGGATGCTGGCGGCCGGCCAGGAGGAGCGGATCTGGCGGGACGCGCTGGGCGGCGCTGGTGGCAGGACTGCGGCGCTAGGGCCGCAGGTGGCGGACGGTGGCGCCGGCCGCGGCCAGCCGGTCGGCGACCAGCGAGCGGTGGCAGGCCAGCGGCTCCCGCTCCACGCAGAACAGGCAGATCGGCCCATCGCCGCCCAGCTCGTCGATGAACGCCGCGGCATCGAAGCCGTCCAGGCAGGCCGCCGTGTAGGCGGCGATGAACTCCTCGCTCAGCCGCGACCGCTCCCGGTAGGCGACGCGGTCGCGGGCGTCCGCCCGGGCCTGCACCGCGCGGATCTCCTGCGGCGGCGCCAGGTCGAGCCGGTGGGCGTAGGCGATGCCCAGCTCGGCCAGCCGCCGCTGCAGCCGGGTGCTGTTGACGAACGCGTACTCCGGCCCGCGGACGCCGCGGCGGCGGCGGATGTCGCAGACCACGCCCGGCCGGGCGGCGATCAGCGCGTCGAAGAACGCCGCCCTCGCTCCAGCCATAGGCGCCGATGGTCAGCACGTCGGGCACACGGCCATTCTCACCCACCGACCGCTGACCGTGGGGCCGACCGCGCCGTCCCGTGGTCAAGACGGCATGCCCACCCGTCGATATCCGGACAAGTGGATACGGCCTCGCCCGGACTCATGCGCTCCACCGTGCGCGCCGACTGGCTGGTCGGCGGCTTCGCCGCGGTCACCTCGCTCTACTTCTGCTCCGAGGTGATGGCCTACGCGATCGGCGGCTACGGCGATGCCGGCGCCGCGCTGGGCGTGCTGGCGGTGGTCGTGCTCAGCTGCTGCACCGTCGCCGCCGTCCGGCTGTCGGCCATGCTCGCCCCCGGCCAGGCGAGCGGCGCGATGCTGGGCGCCGGCAGATCGGTGCGCGTGCGCAGCTCCGTGGCGATCTTCGTGGCGCTCTACTTCACGCTGATCCCGCTGCTGATCGCGGTCAGCGAGGGGCTGGGCGGCAGCGGCACCACGGACGTGCCGATGGGCGGCCGCTCGGCCGTCTTCATCCTGCTGCAGACGTGGGTGGCGATCGTGGTCGCGCCGTGGCTGGAGGAGGTGTCGGTGCGCGGCTTCCTGCTGTCCGGGCTGGCGCCGCGGCTGGGCTTCTGGCCGGCGGCGCTGCTCTCCTCGTTCGTCTGGGCCGCCTACCACGACGTCTCGGTCGTGCTGCTGCCGTTCACGGCGCTGGGCGTGATGTTCTGCTGGGTGCGCCGGCGCACCGGCACCGTGCGCACCGGGATCGCGATGCACGCCTGCATCAACACGGTGATCTCGTTCACCCACGGCGGCACGGCCTGGGTGCTGGTGCCGCTGGCCGCCGTCGCCGTCGCCCTGTGGCTGGCCCGCGACGGCGTCCGCCTCCGGCCGCTGCTGGCACGCGTCGGCGACATCAGCCGGCGCGCCGCCGGGCGGCTGACACCGCCCGCCGCGCGCTGGTCGTGGTGGGCCTGGGTGGCCGCCGGCGCCGGCTTCACCGCCAACACCGTGGTCGTGCTCGCCGACGTCGGCCGCGAGGGCGCGTTCCATACGGCCGACCGGGTGGCCGTCGGCGGCGCGTTCGTCGTGCTGGCCTGGGCGATGCTCGAGGCCCGGCCGCGCTGGGAGCTGCCGCCGCTGGCGGCGCTGGCGGGTGCAGCCGGCTGTCTGCTCGGCGCCGCCTCGGTCGCCGCCATGTCGCGCACCGCGTTCGCCGGCTCGGTGGCGCTGATCTGCTTCGGGCTGGTCGGCATCGCCTGCGGGCGGATGCCGGTCGCGGCCCGGGTCACTGCGCTGCTGGGCGCGATGCTGCTCTCGATGGAGATCTGGCCGGTGCCCTACCTCGACCGGATCGACACCGTCTACACGTACCAGGCGACAGTCGCCTTCGGCCTGCTCGGCGTCGCGCTGGTCGCGCTCGGCGTGCTGACGCGGGACGAGCCCGAGGTCGCGGTCGAGCTCGCCGCGGCGTGAGCGTTGGGACCCGGGACGCACACCTGATCCCGATGCTCTGCGTATGGCGAATCGGAACGGTCAGGAGGTCGATGCCTAGGGCTGGCTAACCGGAGGAGGGGGGAAGGCGGCGGGAATCGAACCCGCGTTCGCAGTCGCTCGAACTACGCCGTAACCCACGCCGCGTTCGCCTCCACCAGCTCCCCCACCATCGCGCTCCGTCTCCTCGAGCGTCAGGTTCGCGCTGGTGTTCGGATCCAGCAGGAACGCCCGCAGCAGATCCGCCCGACCCGCTGAGCGCCGCCTGCACCACGTGCTGCTCGAACGAGATCCAGCCCTGCAGGTGCGCGGCCAGCGCCGGGTGCAGCGGCTCGACGGCGATCGGCCGGATCCGTACCCGTTGACCACCGCGTTGACCTCGACGATCGCGTCGTGCGGCAGGTTGGGGATGGCGCCCTCGTTGGGCGCGTTGATCACGAAGATCCGGTTCCGGTTGGCGACGATCGACTCCATGATGTCGATCACCTCGATGCCCCAGTCCTCGTCGCCCTCGGGCAGGTCGGCCAGCGTCACCGCCCCCGAGTCGGGCGCCGTCCACTCGGCCGCCAGCGCCTCCAGCTCGGCCACCCGCGCCTTCTCGTAGGCCATGTCGTGGGTCGTGATCCCGTACTTCATCTTCACGCCCTGCGCGGAGCCGTTCAGCTCGCCCTCCAGCCGCTGCAGCTGCGGGAAGTGCTCCACCCAGTGGGTCCAGCAGTAGGGCAGCACGCCGTAGGTGTCGAGCGCCCACTTGACCACCGGGTTGGTCGCGTTCTCGCGCACCAGCGGCATCGCGTCGGTGCCGTCGACCAGCCGCAGCTGCTGTACGGAGGCGCAGTGGTTGATGCCGCCCACCACCGGCGGCATCGCGATGTCCTCGGGAGCCACGCCGGCCTCGCCGGCCAGCCACTCGGCGCTGCCCGGATGCCCCGTGCACGAGCACAGCGCGAACGTCTTGACGGAGGGCGCGGCGCGGCGCATCGCCATCGCCTCGGTCGGCGCCGGGTTGGTGTAGTTGAAGACGTAGGCGTCGGGCGCCACCTCGGCCACGTTGCGCGCCACCTCGGCCAGCACCGGGATGTTGCGCATCGCCCGCATGATCCCGCCCGGCCCGACCGAGTCGGCCACGTGCATGACGATGCCGTACTTGGCGGGGATCTCGATGTCGTTCGCCCAGGCGTCGAAGCCGCCGACGCTGATCGCGGCGATCACGAAGTCGGCGCCGGCCAGCGCCTCGCGCTGGTCGGTGGTGCTCTCCACGCGCAGGGCACTGCCCTCGCCCTCGATCAGCTTCTCGCCCAGCCGCTGCATCGTGTCCAGCCGGCCCTGGTCGATGTCCATCAGCGTGACCGTGGAATCGCCCAGCACCTCGTTGGTCATCAGCCGCCGCAGCAGCACCGGCACGAAGCTCGAGCTCCCGCCCCCGATGATCGTGACCTTCTTCCCCACAGTGGTTCCTTTCGTCAGCCCATCGAGTCGTCGCTCATCGGCAAGATGGAGGTCTCCAGGATCCGCTGCGACCGCGGCCTGGTGATCGCGTAGAGCACGGCATCCGCCACCTGCTCCGCCCGCAGCATGCCCGGCAGGTCGGGATCCTCGGGCGTCCTGCCCCGGCCCATCGCGAACTCGGTCTCGACGCCGCCCGGCGCCAGGATCGAGCAGCGCACGCCCTTGCCGTACAGCTCGTGATCGAGCGAGCGCAGGAACCCGATCTGCGCGTGCTTCGACGCGGCGTACACCGCCTCGCCCTCCGGCGCCCGCTGGCCGGCGATCGACGTCACGCCGACCAGGTCGGCGCTGGAGCTCTGAAGCAGCGCCGGCAGGCCGGCCCGGATCGTGTGCAGGAATCCCTTGACGTTGGTGTCGATCATCTCGTCCACCCACTCGCCGTGCGTATCCATGAAGGCGCCGTAGGCGCCGACACCGGCGTTGGCGACCAGGATGTCCAGCCCGCCGAACCGCTCGACCGTCTGGTCGACGAAGCCCTGGATGGCGGCGGCGTCGCGGACGTCCACCGAGCCGGCCAGCGCGCCCTCGATGCCCAGGTCGTCGCCCCGCCGCGAGGCCAGGGCGACCTTGGCGCCGCCCTCGGCCAGCAGCCGCGCCGTGGCGGCGCCGATCCCGCTGGACGCCCCGGTCACCAGGGCCACCCGGCCCTCGACTCCGCTCATGCTCTCCCCCTCAGCAATGCCCGGCGTGCGGCGTAGACGGCGGCACGTCGAGCGCAGGATTGTTCGTGAAGAAGCCCACCGGCTTCAGCTGAAAGCCGATGGTCGCCACCGGCATCACCGGCCAGTCCTCCGGCCGCGGCACGTGGTGGTGGCCGAACGTATACCAGACGACGATGTCCCGGTCGGCGACGGGCCGGTCGGCCGCCGTCCACTCCGGCAGCCCGGCCCCGCCGGGGTGCTGGTTGGGGTAGTCGCCGGCCGCGTAGCGCTCGGACGGCTCGATACGGCGTCACCCACAGGTGCTCGGTGATGAAGGCCGCCCGCTTGGAGACCGGCGCGTCCGGCTGCGCGAACGGCACGGCGTTCTCGCCGGGCAGGAGGCGGTAGCCGACCGGCTCGCCCAGCCGGTGGCGGACGGACGGGTTGACGATCTCCCACCAGCGGGCCGACCGCGGATCGGTGCGGCGCCTCGCCCCCAGCTCGGTCTCCAGCCGCCGGCGCATCGGCCGGAAGGCGTTGCCGTAGGGGTTGCCCGGCCCCGGCGGGTCGGACTCCGTCCACACCTCCTCGACGGCGTTCTGCGGTGCCGTCGACGTCCAGGTCGAGCCGCATGTTGAAGAAGTGCTGGTGCACCATCGCGTTCAGCCCGGGGGCGACCAGCGTGCCGTGCTGCGGCTTCACGCCGGGCGCCACCGCGCCGGTCGAGAGCACGCCGGTCAGCTTCACCTCGAAGGCGATCGTGCCGTCCTGGTAGAGGTACCAGAAGAACCCGTAGTCGTAGTTGCCGATCGCCGAGAAGCTGGAGATCACCATCCGCCGCGAGCGCCGCACCTCGCCCGAGCCGTCCCGCCACTCGATGTGCCGCCAGAGCACGCCGTGGTCCTCCTCGTGCAGGCAGATCGCGTTGGGGATGGTCACCGGCTCGCCGGCCGAGCCGTTGACCACGGCGTCCAGGTAGACGATCTCGCCCAGGCAGTCGCAGCCGCGGGTCAGCGGGGAGGCGGCCACGCCGACCCCGTTCTCGCCGGCGTCGAACGCGTTCTTGAAGTAGTGCGTCGGGCTGGGGTCGCCGTAGGGCACGACCATCTCCGACAGCGACGCGCGGTGCATGATCGAGCGGCCGTCGTAGCTCAGCCGGTGCAGCACCAGCCCCTCCTTGGGCGTGAAGCCGACGTGCACCCGCCAGCGCTGCCACTCGATCACCCGGCCCTCGACGGTGAACCCCGGCCCGTCCGGCTGGGTGATCTCGAGCGGCGCGATGTCCGTCGCGCAGCGGAGCCCCCGCCTCGACGTCGAAGTTGCCGCTCTCCTCGGGCACCGGCACCACGCCGTGATCCTCGATCCGCAGCACCTCCAGCGTGTTCAGGTCGACCAGCCCCAGCAGCCCGTCCACCGGGTGGGCCCACTCGTTGGCGCCGGGCGCCGGCTTGACGAACACGGTGCAGCGGGCCAGCCGCCGCTCCGACTCCTCGGCCACGCCGAAGTGCCCGGCCGGCCAGGCGTCGACCTGGATCTGCGCGGGATCGGTGACGCCCCGCTTGGCCATCGCCGCCTGGAACTCGGGGTGCAGGCGGAGCACCTCCTCGGCCTCCATCAGCTCCGAGACGACGGCCATCGGCTGCACGTCGGTGCGCACGTTCCAGACGGCCACGGCGCCGTCGGCCAGGTCGACCAGGGCCTCGATCGTCTCCGCCCGGTCGCGATCCAGCAGCACCACCTCGGCCTGCCGCGGCGGCAGCTCGCCGCCCGCCTCCCAGCCCAGCACGGCGTCCTTGTCCGGCTCGGCCAGGGCGATCGTGATGAACCGGCAGCGCTCGCCGCGGCCGGCGAATCCGGCGCTCGCCCGGACGACCGCTGCGGTCGCGCCAACTTCCTCGGCGGTCAGGGGGTCCAATGGATGAACGGCCGCAAGCTGTTGAGTTCCGCTCATCCGATCCCTAGTATGGCGCAATGACCCGACTCCAGCGCTTCACAATCGTTTTCTTCGCCCTCTCGCTGGCCCTGGCTGCGGCCGCCTGCGGCGGCAGCTCCTCGAGCAGCTCAGGCTCGGCCGGGAGCAGCGGCGCGAGCGAGGACATCAAGGGCCAGACGATCACCGTCCTCATCCCCTACCAGATGCCGAAGAGCCTGCTCGACAAGTTCACCGCCGAGACCGGCGTCAAGGTGAACTACGTCGTCACCGGCTGGGATGCGACCCACAACAAGCTGCTGGTCGCCAACGAGGCGCAGACCTACCTCGCCGACGTCGCCGAGTTCGACTGGTCGTTCACCGGCCAGTTCGCGGGTGCCGGCTGGGTGGAGCCGCTGAACGGCCTGGTCGACCAGAAGACGCTGGACGACCTGGAGTCGACCGACAAGGCGTTCATCTCGGGCGGCAAGACATACGCCGCCTGCTACTCGAACGACTTCCGCGTCTCGATGTTCAACAAGGCGATGTTCCAGAAGGCTGGGCTCGACGGGTACCCGGCGACGTTCAACGACCTGTCGGACGCCGTCACCAAGCTCAAGGCGTCGGGCGTGCAGTACCCGCTGTCGATTCCGATGGCCGCCACCGAGGGCGGCGTCACGCCCTGGTACCTGCTGACGCTGGCGATGGGCGGTCAGCTGTTCGACGAGAACAACAACCCGGTGTTCTCGGATCCCAGCTCCGCGGGCTACAAGGCGCTGCAGTGGGAGGTCGACGCGGTCAAGAACGGCTGGGTCTCCCCCGGCTCGGTCTCGATGGACGACTCCGTGGCCTTCAACAAGTTCACGGCCGGCGAGAACGCGAGCGTGCTGGCCACCGGCCCCGGCAACATGCCCACCGCCAACGATCCCAAGCAGTCGAGCATCGCCGGCAAGGCCGACCTCGGCCTGGTGCCCGGCATCGACGGCCCGGGCGGCTCCTTCGGCCTGCCCGAGGGCCTCTCGATCCCGGTCACGGCCAAGCACAAGGCGGCGGCCGCGGCATTCATCGAGTGGTGGGAGCGGCCCGAGAACGCGATCGCGATCTACAAGGCCCAGGGCAGCCTGCCCTGCGGCGAGACGGCGCTCAAGCAGCTGTCCGACACCGGTCAGCTGCAGGGCGGCAGCGTCGTGACGGCCGAGCTGCCCCACGTCGGGCCGCTGTTCCCGGGCGGCGCGCCGATCTGGTACTCGCAGTTCTCCTCCGACGCGCAGGGCCTGCTGAACGCCGCGGTCAAGGGCGACAAGAGCGTGGCGGACGCGCTCAACGAGCTCTCTGACAAGGCGAAATCGCTCAACTCGTAGTGCGACGCGCCGATACCGAGCGCCAGATCCTGGGCTGGCTGTTCGTCGCGCCGGCGATGATCCTGGTCGTCCTGCTGGTGCTCTACCCGATGGTGCACGGGTTCCAGCAGAGCATCGAATCGGGCGGCTTCCTGTTCGGCGAGAAGCCGGGCTACGTCGGCCTGCGCAACTACAAGGACGTGCTCAACGACCCGGTCTCGCGGGACGCCATGCGCCACACGCTGGAGTACGTCGTGCTGGCGGTCGCGCTGGAGATGATCCTGGGCATCTTCGTGGCGGTCACGCTGCACCGGGTGTTCCGCGGCCGAGGCTTCGTGCTGGCCGTGCTGATCCTGCCCTGGGCGCTGCCCTCGGTGGTCTCCGGCGTGCTCTGGCGCCGCGTGTTCGACCCTGACAACGGCCTCCTGAACGCCCTGCTGATGCAGCTGCACATCATCTCCGAGCCGCACGTCTGGCTGGCCTCGGGACGGGGCGCGATCGTCTGGATCACGCTCGTCCACGTGTGGGGCGTGCTGCCGCTGGTCAGCCTGATCTTCCTGGCCGGGCTGCAGTCGATCCCCGAGGAGGTGTACAGCGCCTCGGCCGTCGACGGCGCCGGCCCACTGCGCCAGTTCCGGCACATCACGCTGCCGCTGCTGCGCCCCTCGATGGCCATCGCGCTGACCGTCGGCACGCTCTTGGCGATCGCCATCTTCGACGAGATCTACGTGCTCAACGGCACGGCGCTGAACACGCGATCGATCCTGATCCAGGTCTACAACACGACGTTCGCGCAGGCCGACTTCGCCCACGGCACCGCGCTGGCGTTCCTGCTGGCGGCGGTGACGGCGGTGTTCGGCGGGCTCTACGCGCTGGCCCTGCGGAGGTCGACGGTATGACGTCGGTCGGCTGGCGGATCGCCAAGGTGCTGGCCATCCTGGCCATCCTGACCTGGTCGATCGCGCCGATCCTGATCGGGGTCTCGACCAGCATCTCCACCCAGCGCGAGGTCAACGACGTCCCCACCAAGTGGGTGCCCCACTCGCCCACGCTGCAGGCCTACCACGACCTGCTGGGCGGCACCTCGAGCCAGCGCGGCGGCGGCACCGTGACCGAGGCCGGCACGTTCACCCGCTCCGTCTACAACAGCGCGGTCCTGTCCGGCATCTCCACCGTGTTCGTGCTGATCTTCGCCTCGATGGCCGCCTACGCGTTCGGCCGGCTCAAGTTCCGGTTCGGCGGCGCCATCCTGGCGATCCTGGTGGGGACGATGATCGTCCCCATCTTCGTGATCGTGATCTCGCTGTTCAAGGTGCTGGCCGACCACCACCTGATCGACAGCAGACGCGGGCTGGTGCTGGTGTTCGTGGCAACGTTGACACCGCTGGCGACGTGGCTGCTGTACACGCAGGTGCGGGAGATGCCGACCGAGCCCGAGGAGGCCGCATTGATCGACGGCTGCCGGCGCTGGCAGGCGTTCGTCCGGGTGGTGATCCCGCAGATGAGCTCGGGCATCGCCGCGGTGGGTGCGATCGTCGCCCTGTCGGTGTGGGGCGAGTTCCTGATCCCGCTGCTGCTGACGCAGACCATGAACGCCAAGCCGGTGACGGTGCAGATCACCGAGTACGTCGGCAAGTACACGACCAACTACCCGATCCTGGCGGCCGCCGGGGTGCTGGCGCTGATCCCGCCCGCCCTGCTCGCGCTGGCCCTGAACAAGCGGATCACCGGCATGCTGGCGGGCTCGTCGTGAGCGGCACGATCTCGCTGGAGGGCGTCTCCAAGCAGTTCCCCGGCGGGGTGCTGGCGGTCGACGACCTCAGCCTGGAGGTCGAGCCGGGCGAGTTCCTGGTGCTGGTCGGCCCATCCGGCTGCGGCAAGACCACGGCGCTGCGGATGGTGGCCGGGCTGGAGCCGGTGACCGGCGGCGAGATCCGGATCAACGACCGGGTGGTCACGCGGATGCCGCCCCGCGACCGCGACATCGCCATGGTCTTCCAGAACTACGCGCTGTACGCGCACATGAGCGTGCGCAACAACATGGCGTTCGGGCTGAAGATGGCCGGCACGCCGAAGGCCGACATCCGCACCCGGGTGGACGAGGCGGCGGCGATGCTGGGGCTGACCGAGCTGCTCAACCGCAAGCCCAAGCAGCTGTCCGGCGGCCAGCGCCAGCGGGTGGCGATGGGCCGCGCCATCGTCCGCGAGCCGGCGGCGTTCCTGATGGACGAGCCGTTGTCCAACCTGGACGCGAAGCTGCGGGTGGAGATGCGCGGCGAGATCATCCGCGTGCAGCGGCGGATCGCGGCGCCGACGCTGTACGTGACGCACGACCAGACCGAGGCGATGACGATGGGCGACCGCGTCGCCATCCTCCGCGACGGCGTGCTGCAGCAGCTGGGGACGCCCGACGAGATCTACGACCACCCGGTCAACGTGTTCGTCGCCGGGTTCATCGGGTCGCCGTCGATGAACCTGATCGGCGCGCGGCTGGAGGGCACCGTCGCCTCGTTCGGCGCGTCGCGGCTGGAGCTGGGGCCGCGGCCGGGGCTGGCGGAATACGACGGCCGCGACCTGGTGGTCGGCATCCGGCCGGAGGACATCCGGGCCGGCGGCGGAGGCGGGCTGGAGCTGACCGTCAACCGGGTCGAGTCGCTGGGCTCGGAGCTGGTCGTCTACCTCGAATCGGGCGAGCCGGGGGTCGAGATCACCGCCCGGCTGGAGCGCAAGGCCGGCGTCGAGGAGGGCAAGCCGGTGCCGCTGTCGGTCGACCTCGACCGGCTGTACTTCTTCGACCCGGAGACGGGGAGCGCGGTGCGGTGACGCGCAGCGTGCGGCTGCCGCCGCGGTGGGCCAGCTTCCTGGTCGCGGCCTGGCTGCTGGTCGACGGGCTGGCGCTGGCGGCGTCGGATTCGCCGAACCAGTTCACGATCGCCCTGGCGCTGGCGCCGTTCATCCTGCTGTCGCTGTGGTGGCACCGGGTGTGGGACACGGCCGGCCGGCCGCAGCGCAACTGGCCGCTGCGGATCAAGCTGGCGATCCCCTCGATCGCGCTGGTGGTGGCGGCGATCGCCGTCTGGGCGGCCAGCGGCAACCGCTCGGCCTTCCTCGGCATCGTGCTGGTCGCCTTCGCCTGCACGACCATCACCGACGATTTCGTGCAGCGGCGCGAGCTGCGCAACAACGGGGTCTGACCCCTTTGTTGCGTCAGCTGACGAGCACGCTGATGATCTCGTGCGGCCGGTAGGCGAGCTCGATCTCGCCGTCCTGCGACGCGCAGCTCGGCGCCGGCGTCCTCCAGCAGGTTGCAGCGCCGCGCGCGCGGTGAAGGGGACGCCGACCCGTAGGCGGGCGGTGCCGCGGGCGCCGTGGCACTCGTACAGCCGCAGCACCAGCGCGTCCGAGTCCTCCGCGCGCTTGACGGTGTCCAGCACCAGGTTGGGGTCGTCGACCGCAAAGAACGAGCGCTCCGCCGCGGCCGGCGCCCAGCGGACCGGCGAGTCGAAGCGCGCCGCCTCGGCCACCACGCCGGCCTCGCGCCAGCCGCCGGTGTGCGGCATCACCGCGTAGGCGAACTCGTGACGGCCGACGTCCGCGTTCGGGTCGGGCATCTGCGGCGAGCGCAGCAGGCTGATCCGCATCTGGTTGCCGTAGGTCGAGTAGCCGTACTTGCAGTCGGTCAGCAGCGCCACGCCGAAGCCGTGCTCGGACAGGTCGGCGAAGCGGTGGCCGGGCACCTCGTAGCGCGCCAGGTCGTGGCTGGTCGAGTAGTGCGTCGGCCGCTCGGCGTGCCCGAACTGCATCTGGTAGGTCGCATTGGGGGCGTGGACGGCGACCGGGAACAGCACCTTGAGCATCGTGTTCGACTCGCGCCAGTCGGCCTCGCAGTGGAACTCCAGCCGCGGAGAGCCGGCGTCCAGCCGCACGACCTGACGCATCGTGCTGTTCGGGCCGATCGGCCGCTCGATCGCCACCTCGGCACGCAGCGGGCCCGAGCTGAGCACCGTGCAGGACGTCGCAGGCGGCGCGTCGGCCACCGTCTCCAGATGGAACGGGTCGACGTCCCAAGCGTCGTACGCCGTCGGCCGGTCGTCGTAGAGCTGCATGACGTTGCCCGGTCCGGCCAGCGCCTCGCGGCCGGTGGATCGCTCGACCAAGGAGCGCAGCGAGGCCGTCGCGTCCCAGCTCGGCGCGCAGCCGGCCGTTCTCGAGCACGATCGCGCCCGCGGTCTCGGTCACCGCGACGGCGTCCGGCGCCTCGCCGGTTCGGCCGTAGCCGTACGGCGGCGCCTCCACCCAGACCGGGCCGTCCGCCACCTCGGCGCGGGCAAAGCCGATCGTATTCAGCGGCGTCTCCGGCTCGCCCTCGCCCAGCGCCTCGGCGATCAGCCGCTCGGCACCGTCGATCACCGCCGCGTGGTCGCGGGCCGCGTCCTCGTACACCTCGGCGATGCTCGACCCGGGCAGGATGTCGTGGAACTGGTTCAGCAGCAGCAGCTGCCACGAGCTCGGCCAGCCGCTCGCGCGGCTGCTCGCCGCCGGCCACCGCCCAGAGGAACTCGGCGTCGTGCAGCGCCCGCTCCCCGGCCCGGTTGCCTTTCTTGACGGCCGCCTGGGTCGTGTAGGTGCCGCGGTGATACTCGAAGTACAGCTCGCCGACCACCGTCGCCAGCTCCCCGGCATCCGCCTCCAGCGCATCGAAGAACTCGTCGCTGGTCGTCATCGAGGTGCGCGGCACGCCCTGCAGGTCGGCGACCCGGCGCAGCGTCTCCAGCATCTCCGGCGTCGGGCCGCCGCCACCGTCGCCCCAGCCGAACACCAGCAGGCTGCGGCCGGAGCGGTCGTGATCCTTGTAGTCGCGCGCGGTGCGGCGCAGCTCGGCCACCTCGACGGTGGCGTTGTAGGTGTCGGCCGGTGGGAAGTGCGCGAGCACCTCGCGAGCCGTCGATCCCCTGCCAGGTGAACGTGTGGTACGGCGGCGGGTTGAAGCGGTTCCAGGACAGCTTCTGGGTGAGGAACCGGCCGATCCCGGAGCCGCGCATGATCTGCGGCAGCTGGCCGTTGTAGCCGAACACATCGGGGTTCCAGAACTCGTTGCAGCGACGGCCGAACTCCCGCTCGAAGAACCGTTGCCCGTACAGGAACTGGCGGACGAGCGACTCGCCCGACGGCAGGTTGCAGTCCGGCTCGATCCACGTGCCGCCGCACCGGCACCCAGCGCCCGGCCTCGACCTGCCGGCGGATCCGCGCGTACAGGTCGGGGTTGCGCGTGCGGATCCAGTCGTACTGCTGGGCCTGCGAGCAGGCGAACCGGAACTCCGGGTAGCGCTCCATGTACGCGGTCTGCGAGCTGAACGTGCGGACGGCCTTGCGGTAGGTCTCGGCCAGCGGCCACAGCCAGGCCGTGTCCAGGTGCCCGTGGCCGATCGCCGACAGCCGGTGCACGTGCGAGCCGTTGCGGTTGGCCAGCAGCTCGCCGAGGATCTCCCGCGAGCGCGGCCCAGCTGGCCGCGGTCGTCCTCCGACCAGACGTTGCAGACCTCGTTCAGCCCGGCCAGCAGCCGGCCCGCCCAGGACTCGTCGAGGCCGTTGGCGGCGTCCGCCTCCAGCCGGCGGAGCACGTCGAAGTCATGGTGTAGCTCCCACGCCTCGCGGTCGAACCGGGCGATCTGGCAGCGGTCGAGCACCACCGGTTCGCGCGAGGCGAACGGCCGGTCGAGCTTGCCGAACTTGCCGTTGCAGGCCAGCTCGACCCGCAGGTCGAGCCGCTCTCCGCCGCCCGCCGACCCCAGCACCTGCGCGTCGATTCGCGCGCCCATCGGGCTGGTGTTCAGGCCCTGGACGGACCGCCCGCCGATCCACAGCGTGGCCTCGCTGTGGCTGATCCAGAGCAGGTCGACCCGCTCGCCGGCCCACTCCTCCGGCACGGTCGCGCCCACCTGGAACCAGTAGGTCGCCCACAGCGGGCCGAAGGTGTCGCCCAGCGAGGCATCGCGATAGTCGAGCCGTTCGGCCTCGTCCGGCGGGATGCGGTCGACCGGTCCCGCCACCCGCAGCACGTCGGGATCGCGCACATCCGCCCAGATCCGCGCGCGGATCCGCTCGCCGACCTGCGCGATGCGGTCGCGTGTGTACCGGGGGTGGCGCTGCATGCTCGCGCAACCCTAGAGCACGGGCTCGCTCAGGTCGGCTGCAACAAAGGGGTCTGACCCCGTTGTTGCACGTCCGGCCCGGCGCTGACCAGCAGGCTCAGCCCGGCCGCCAGGAAGCAGACCGCGGAGGCCGAGACGAAGAACGCGCCGTAGCCGCCGGTCAGGTCGTACAGCTCGCCGCCGCCGATGCCGCCCAGCGCCGAACCGGCCTGGTGCATCGCGCCGATCAACCCCAGCACCAGCGCCCAGCCGCCATGGCGGAACGAGCTGCGGGCGAGCGCCGTGGTCGGCGGCACCGACGAGAAGTCGGCCAGCCCGAACAGCACCGCGAACACCGCCAGCAGCTCGGTCGTCTGCAGCAGTGGCAACAACAGCAGCACCAGGCCGCGCGTCGAGTAGATGACCGCAAGCAGTAGGCGCGGGTTGACGCGGTCGGTGATCACGCCCGACGCGAACGTGCCGACCAGGTTGAACAGCGCTAGGCTGGCCGCCAGCGACGACGCCGTCCCGCCGCCGATGTGGCACCCCTCCATGTACGCGACCAGGTGCGTATCGGTGACGCCGGTCGAGGTGACGCCGCAGACGAAGAACGGGATCGAGAGCAGCCAGAAGTCGCCGACCCGGATCACCTGGCGGATCGGCGGCGGGTTGGCGCGGGTCACCGGCGCGCTGACGTTGGGCCGCAGGAACCAGAGCACACCGACCAGCGCGACCGCGATCAGCGCGGCCAGCAGCACCAGCGCCGCCTCCAGCGAGATCGCCAGCGCCAGCCGCGACGTCGGCAGCATCACGATCGCCCCCGCCGCGGTGGCGGCGCCGACCACGCCGAACAGCGTGCCCTGGCGCTCCGTGTACAGCTGGGCGACGATCACCATCAGCGTGGAGTTGGCGGCCAGCCCGGCGCCGAATCCCGCGACGATGCCGACCAGGAAGACGGCGATGCCCAGGTTCGGGGCGACCGCGCCCAGGCCGTAGCCGGCGACGCCCAGCACCATGCCGGCGGCCAGCACCTTCCACGGGCTGACCCGCTCCAGCAGCTTGCCGCCGACGATCTGGGCCAGCCCCATCGACAGGAAGCTGGCGGTCACGATCAGCGAGACGTCGCCCCGGGTGACATCGAAGGCGTCCTGCCACGAGATCACGAAGTTGGCCAGCGAGCCGCGGGCGCCGTAGTAGGCCAGCCCGGCGGCCATCACGGCCAGCAGTGGAAGGATGCTGCGCTTCACTAGCCGGTGGGCAGCATCACCGTGAATCGGGTCTGGCCGGGCTGCGACTTGACCGAGATGTTGCCCCGGTGGCCGACGACGATGCGGCGGGCGATGTCGAGCCCCAGGCCGGTGCCCTTGCCGACCGGCTTGGTGGTGAAGAACGGGTCGAAGATCTTGCTCTGGATCTCGGCCGGGATACCCGGGCCGTCGTCCTCGATGTCAACGGCGATCCGCGGGCCGGACGCCCGGGTGGTGATGATGATCGTGCCCTCGCCGTCCAGCGCGTCCAGCGCGTTGGACAGCAGGTTCGTCCACACCTGGTTCAGCTCGGAGCCGCGGGCGGTGATCCGGGGCAGCGACCGGTCGTAGTTACGGACGACCTTGACCTGGCAGTGCTTGAGCCGGTAGCCGAGGATGGTCAGCGTGTTGTCGATGCCGTCGTGGATGTCGAGATCCTCGATCTGCATCCGGTCCATGTACGTGTAGTCCTTGACGGCGCCGACCAGGTGCGAGATCCGCTCGGTGCTCTCGTGCAGCTCCTCGACCAGCGTGTGCGCCGTCAGCGAGGCGGCAACCCACTCCAGCGCGTCGCCGGTGGCGGTGCCGGAGTGCGCTGCCAGCCGCTCCAGCCACTCGTTGTCCAGCCTGGCGCGGGCGAGCGGTTCCGCCAGCCGCCAGCCCTCGTATCCCATCTCGTCGATCTTGGCGGCCAGCGCGTCCTCGCGGTCGGCGGCGGCGATCGCGTCCTCCTCGACGCCGGCCTTGGCCTGCTTCATCGCCTGGATCTGGAGCTCGACCAGCACGGCCGCATCCTCGCGCTCGACGCCGCTCGAGACGAAGTGGTGGACGGTCTTCAGCAGCGTGTCCAGCGCCTCCCCCAGCTCCGACGCGGTGCGCCGGGCGGCGGCGGCGGGGTTGTTCATCTCGTGCGCCAGGCCGGCCGACAGCGTGCCCAGGGCGGCCAGCTTCTCCTGCTGGCGGACGGTCGACTCGGCCATCTGCGCGACCGGGCCGATCAGCCGCACCGTCGTCTCCATGGCGGACGGCGCCTGCTGGATGAACTCGCGGAAGTCCTCGGCGCTCCAGCGCATCAGCCGCATCGGCTCGATGACGACGCCGGTGGCGACCGGCGGGTCGCCGGTCAGCGCGTTGCCTGCGCCGGCGTAGGTCGGGGCCTCGCGGCGGCCGACCACGATGTCGACGCCGTTGACGCGGCGCGACCACTCGACCGCCCCCTCGAGGATGATCGAGAAGTGGCCCAGCAGCACGCCCTCCTTGAACAGCTTGTCGCCGACCTCCAGCCGCATCTCCTGGCCCTTGGCCAGGAAGCCGTCGACCACCTCGGGCTCGACGCCGTCGAACAGGTCGATCTCGGAGAGGACGTCGATCATCCCGCGGGCGTGGCCAGGTACTCGTGGACGAAGCTGACGGCCATCGACCCCTCGCCCACGGCCGAGGCGACGCGCTTCATCGACTGGCTGCGCACGTCGCCTGCGACGAAGACGCCGGGCAGGCTGGTCTCCAGCAGGTAGGGCGAGCGATCGAGGCGCCAACGCGGGCGGACGTCCTCGACCAGCAGCTCGGAGCCGGCCAGCACGAAGCCCTTGCCGTCGCGGGCGACAGCCGCCGGCAGCCAGTCGGTCTGCGGGCGGGCGCCGATGAAGACGAACATCGCGGCCAGATCCACGTCGTCCAGCTCGCCGTTGCGCGTGTCGCGGACGGTGATCCGCTCCAGGTTCTCGTCGCCGTGCGCCTCGGCCACCTCGCCGTACAGGCGGACGTCGATGTTGTCGGTGGCGTCGATGGTGTCGATCAGGTAGCGCGACATGCTCTTGCCCAGGTCGCCGCCGCGGCAGAGGATGGTCACGTGCTGGGCGTAGCCTGAGAAGTAGATGGCGGCCTGGCCGGCCGAGTTTGCTCCACCGACAACCACCACGCGCTCGTCGCGGCAGGAGACGCCCTCGGTGCGGGAGCCGCCGTAGTAGACGCCGCGGCCGGTCAGCCCCTCGATCCCCGGCGCGTCCAGGCGGCGGTAGTCGACGCCGGTCGAGATGATCACGGCGGACGCGCCGAGCTCGTCGCCGCCGGCCAGCCGGACGATCTTGGCCGGGCCCTTCTCCTCGATCTCGGTGACCTCCTGGACGGTCAGCAGCTCGGCGCCGAACCGCTGCGCCTGGGTGGTGGCGCGGCGGGCGAGGTCGCCTCCCGAGAGGCCGACCGGGAAGCCCAGGTAGTTCTCGATGCGCGAGCTCTGGCCGGCCTGGCCGCCCGGCGCCTCCCGCTCGACCAGCGCCGTCTGCAGGCCCTCGGACGCGCCGTAGACCGCGGCCGCCAGCCCGGCCGGGCCGCCGCCGACGATCACCAGGTCGTAGAAGCGGAGCTCGGCACGGCGGCGGATGCCGGCGCTCTCCGCCAGCTGCTCGGTGGTCGGGCTCTGCAGCACCGTCCCGTCAGGCAACAGCACCAGCGGCAGCGACGCGTCGCCGTCGGCGGCCGCCAGCAGACGCCGTCCCTCGTCATCCCGCTCGACGTCCAGCCAGCGGTAGGGAACCTGGTTTCGGGCCAGCAGGTCGCGGGCGTCGTGCGACTCGCGCGACCAGCGGTGGCCGACGATCTGGATGCGGTCGGAGGCGGCCGGGGCCTCGGCCCGCCAGGCGTCGAGCAGGTCGTCGACGATCGGGTAGAGCTGCTCCTCCGGCGGATCCCAGGGCTTCAGCAGGTAGTGGTCGAGCGACACGCGGTTGATCGCGTCGATCGCCGCCTGGGTGTCGGCGTAGGCGGTGAGCAGGACGCGCTTGGCCTCGGGCGCGACGCCGATCGCCTCCTCCAGGAACTCGACGCCGGACATGCCGGGCATCCGCTGGTCGGCCAGCAGCAGAGCGACGGAGGCGCCGCGCAGCTTGGATTGGCGGACGGCGTCCAGCGCGTCGGCGCCGCTCTCGGCGCGCAGCACGCGGAAGTCGCGGCCGTAGCGGCGGCGCAGGTCGCGCTCGACCGCGCGGGCGACCGACGGCTCGTCGTCGACGGCGACCAGGACGGGCCGTGCGGCCTCGGGCGCCTCCGGCGCAGCGCTCACCCGTCTCCGCCCACCGTGAAGGCGACCTCGTCCGGGTAGCACCAGAACCAGTCCTCGCCCGGCTCGGCCGAGCGGATCACCGGGTGGCCGGTCTCGGTCGCGTGGGCCGTGGCGTGGCGGTTGGGCGAGGAGTCACAGCAGCCGATATGGCCGCAGTTCGTGCACATGCGCAGATGCAGCCAGCGCGCGCCGATCTTGAGGCAGTCCTCGCAGCCCGGGATCTGCTCCGGGAGCTCGGCGTACTCGATGGTGTCCAGGTGTCCGCAGCTCACCGCCATGCCAGCACTCCCTTCGCGTCGGCGAGTGTCAACGACTCGGCGTAGACCGGCGAGCCCGGCTGCAGCTGGCGGCCGCCGTCGCGCAGGTTGCCGACGTCGAGCGGCGCGAAGCCGAACTGGTCGATCAGCTCGGCGACGCTCATCTTGGCGTCCTCGTCGTCGCCGGCGATGTACATCGCGAGCCGGTCGTCGAAGTCGGCGTCCGGCTTGCCACCCTCGCCGAGATCCGTCCATAGCATCGTGTTGAACGACTTGACAACACGCGAGCGGTCGAGGTGCCGCGCGGTCAGCTCGCTGGAGGTCAGCTCGTCGGAGTCGAGCTCCGGGATGTTGCCGTCGCGGTTCGGGTAGTAGTTCATGGCGTCGACGACGATGCGCCCGGCGAGCGCGTCGGCCGGGAGCTCGTCGAGTGCCTTGAACGGGATGGCGATCAGGATGATGACGCCGAAGTGCGCGGTCTCCTCGACGGTCGCCGCGCGTGCGCCGTGGCCGATCTCCGCGGCCAGCGGCTCGACGCTCTCCGGGCCGCGCGAGTTCGCGATCGCCACCTCGTGCCCTGACTGGGCGGCGAGCCGCGCCACCGCCCCGCCGATCTTGCCGCTGCCGATCACGCCGATACGCATCGCTGCCTCCTCACGTTCACCCTTCTCTCCCCGGACACTAGTAGGGCTGTCAAGGCACCGGGGTCTGACCCCGCTCTGACCCCGCTCTGACCCCAGCCGTGCCAACTTCGCGCCGATGTTGCGGAGAGTCGCGCGTCGACCCGGCGGGCTCGTCACGGGCGGCGTGGCGAAGCGCGGAAATGCGTGACGGAGCTCGCAAGAACACCGTGGGGCCGAGACGCGCGCGTAGCCGGATTGGCACGGGTGGTTGCGAACTCTTGGCTCAAGCGGGGTCAGAGCGGGGTCAGACCCCGGTCGGCGAGCTTAGAGCTGGTAGCCGGGGTTCTCGCGGTCGAGGCGGCGCTTGATCGCCGCGAAGAGCGAGGGCGCGGCGCCTGCGTCGCGCTCCCACTGCGAGGCGGTCAGCGTCGCCACCTCGTCGTTGACGCGCATCAGCGGCCGGCCGGTCGACTGGGCGAGCACCTGCACCTGGCAGGCCCGCTCCAGGAAGTAGAGCTTGTGCCACGCGTCGGCCACGTCCGTGCCGACCACCAGCACCCCGTGGTTCTCGAGGATGACGACGGTCACGTCGTCGCCGATCGCCTCGCCGATGCGCGTCCCCTCATCCTCCGCCGTCGCGAAGCCCCCGTAGTCCAGTCGCGCCGTGTGGCCGTGGAAGTACATCGAGTTCTGGCTGACCTCGGTGATGAACCCGTCCTCGGTCAGCGACAGGGCCGTCGCGTACGGCATGTGCGTATGCAGCACACAGCGCGCGTCCGCCCGGGCGCGGTGCGCGCCGCGGTGGATCATGAACGCCGTCGCGTCCCACTCGCCCGAGCCCTCGACGACGTTGCCGTCCAGATCCACGGTGAGGATGTCCGACGCGCACAGCTCCGACCAGTGCGGGCCGTAGCGGTTCAGGAGGAACAGGTCGTCACGGCCGGGGACGGCCAGGCTGAAGTGATTGTCGATCCCCTCGTTGAAGCCGTGCAGCGCCGCCGCCCGGAAACAGGCCGCCAGATCGATCTTCGCCTGCTTGACGATGTCGATCTTGGGAGGCGTTGCGATCTCTGTCATCTGGTTGAGTGTACCGGTGACATTCGGAATTCTCACGCTGATCATCGCCTGCGGCCTCGTCGGACCGCTGCTGGCGAGCGCGACCAGGCTCGCCGTGCCCGTCGTCGTCGGCGAGATCGCCGCCGGCATCGCGGTCGGGCAGACCGGCCTGCGCGAGGTGCACACGGACGACCCGACGCTCGCCTTCCTCTCGGCGATGGGCTTCGCGATGCTGATGTTCATCGTCGGCACCCGGCTGCCGCTCCGCGACCGCGGCCTGCGGGACGCGATCGACATCGGCGCGATCGCCACCGCGATCTCGTTCGCAGTTGCCGTGCCCGGCGGATGGCTGATCGCCGACCTCAGCGGGATCGACCATGTCGGCATGTTCGTCGTCCTGCTGGCCGCGTCGTCCGCGGCAGTCGTGATGCCGATCGTCAGCGAGCGCGGCCTGGCCGCAGGGCCAATGTTGCCCGTGCTGGCGTGGATCACCCTGACGGACATCGTCAGCATCGTCGCCCTGCCGCTCGCGCTCGAGCCGGACGGCGCCATGCGCGCAGGCCTCGGCGCGGTCGCCGTGTCGGCGGTCGCGGCCGTGGCGTTCCTCGGCCTCCGCGGGTTCCGCCTCAGCGGCCCTGGCAAGATTCTGCGTCGGGGATCGAAGGCACGCGGCTGGGCGCTCGACCTGCGCCTCTCGCTGTTCGTGCTGTTCGGCCTCTCGGCGCTGGCGGTGAAGTTCTCGACCAGCGTCCTCGTGGCCGGGTTCGCCGCGGGCATCGCGGTCGCGCTCGCAGGTGAGCCGAAGCGACTCGCGCGCCAGCTCGTCGGCCTGGCCGAGGGATTCTTCGTCCCGCTGTTCTTCGTCACCCTGGGCGCCCGCCTCGACGTGCGCGCGCTCGCCACCTCCTCGTCCGACCTGGCACTCGCCGGCATGCTGGTCGCCGGGATCGTCCTCGGCCACGTGCTGGTCGCCCGGGCGGTGCGGATGCCGCTCGGCGCCGGCCTGCTGGCGACCGCGCAGCTCGGCCTCCCGGCGGGAGTCGTCACGCTCGGTCTGGCGAACAATGTGCTGAACGCCGCCCAGGCCGCGGCGATCGTGCTCGCCGCGCTTGTCAGCCTCGTCGTCTCGTCGGCCGGCTCTGCGCTGCTCGCCCGGCGGGTTCAGAGCTCCATCGCGTAGTACCACTCCCCGTCGTCCTCGCGCTCGAACTCCATACCCAGCCGCTCGAGCAGCCGCGCGCTGGGCGTGTTGCGAACGTCGGCGATGCCGACCAGCCGGCGCACGCCGGTGTGCGCGCGAAGGCCGGCGACCACCGCCTCCGCCGCCTCGGTCGCCAGCCCGCGACCCTGGGCGTCGGCGGCGAGGGTGATCCCCAGCTCCGCCTCGCTCCCGTCCGGATCGCGCAGGTGCAGCCCGATGTCGCCCAGCAGCCGGTCGTCGTGCGCATCCGCGATCGCCAGCTGGATCCACTCGCCGACCCGGCCGAACGGCTCGACCGCCATCTCCTCGAGGAACGCCAACGACCGCTCGTCGGACTCCGGCTCCCAGCCCTGCCAGCGGCCCACCTCCGGGTCGTGGCGGTAGGCCTGGAAGCGCTCCAGATCATCGGGACGCAACCGGCGCACAATCACCCGCTCCGCCTGCCAGGGCAGCGGATCGCTCATGCGAACAGCAGGGAGTCGAGGCCGCGGACGAGGCCGGCGCGCTCGCGTACGCTTCGCGCGGCCAGCAGTGAGCCCTCCACGAAGATGCCGCTGTCGGACTGCTCGTCGTGGCGGATGATCAGGCGCTCGCCGGGCATGCCGAACAGCACCTCGACGCACGGGCTGGAGCCGGGCAGCCGCACCGAGTGCACGCGGGCGCCGCCGACCTCCGCCCCGCGCGCCTCGCGCGGCCCGATCAGCTCACCCTCGGGCAGCGGGACGTCGGGCGCCGCCTCGCGCGCCAGCATCTCGGCCAGCTCCCGGGCGGTGCCGCTGGGCACGTCGGGCTTGTCGGCCTTGCCGTACTCGATCACCTCCCACTGTGGGACGTGGCGGGCGGCGATCCGTGCCAGGTGCTGCAGCAGCGCGGCCGTCACCGAGAAGTTGCCGGTGGCGGCGCCGACGCCGGCCCGTCGCGCCGCCGCGTCGATCTGCTCGAAGTCGGCGTCGAACAGCCCGGTCGTCCCGATCACCACCGGGATCCCGCGGGACAACGCCAGATCGACGTTCCCCCGCACCACGGACGGGTGCGTGTAGTCGATCAGCACGTCCGGCCCGGCGTCGAGCGCCGCCGCCAGATCGCCGGTGATCGGCACGCCGAGCGGCCGGCCGAGCACCACGTCGCCGACGTCCCGCCCGGCCTCGCGGCGGGCGACGGCGGAATGCAGCGTGAAGCCGTCGGCCGCGTCCACGCCCTCCACCAGCCTGCGGCCGACGGCGCCCAGGGCACCGGACACGCAGATGCCGAGCGTCTGCTCAGATGGCAATGCGGCCTCCGTCGACCATCAGCGTGTGGCCGACCACCATGTCCGAGGCCGGGGACGCGAGGTACAGCACCGCGCCGACGATCTCGTCCGGCTGGCCCACCCGCCCGGCGGGGATGGCGTCGAGGATCCACGCCCGGTACTCGGGCTCGCCCAGCGCCTCGGCGATCATCGGCGTGTCGAAGTCGCACGGCCCGACGGCGTTGACGTTCACGCCGTGCTTGATCCACTCCGCGCCGAGTGTGCGCGTCAGCTGGACGACGGCGCCCTTGCTCGCGCAGTAGGCGGACTGCTCGGGGACGCCGACCATGCCGTCGGTCGACGCGAAGTTGACGATCTTGCCGCCGCCGCGCTCGATCATCTGTCGGCCGATCGCCTGGCACAGCACGAAGGTGACAGTGGTGTTCAGGAACAGCACGCGGTCCCACGACTCCTGGGTGGTGTGCTCGCCCGTGTCGCGCTCGAAGATCCCCGCGGCGTTGACGAGGATGTCGACCGGCCCGCCGTTCAGGGCGCGCGACGCCAGCTGCTCCGCCGCACCGGGCTCGAGCAGGTCGGCGACCTCGGCGGAGCCGCCGACCGCCTCGGCGACCGCGCGCGTGCGCTCGGCGTCGCGGCCGGACACGACGACGTCGGCGCCGGCCGCCGCCAGAGCGGCCGCGGACGCGGCTCCCAGGCCGCTGCTGGCGCCGGTGACCAGCGCCCGTTTGCCCTCCAGGCCGAACAGCGACTTCAGGTAGCCGCCGGTGTCGGTGTCCATCGCCCCTCCTGTCCGTCGAGTGAATGCTGAGCTACCATATGGGCATGATTGCACTGACCGACAAGGCCGCCGAAAACGTCAAGCGCTTGGCCGCGCAGGACGACGAGGCGCGCGTGCTGCGCGTCGCCGTCGAGGGCGGCGGCTGCTCGGGATTCCAGTACGCGATCGGCTTCGACACCGGCGCCGAGCCGGACGACCTCGAGGTCGAGAGCCACGGCGTGCGCGTCGTGGTCGATCCGATCAGCCTGCCCTACCTGGCGGGCTCGACCATCGACTACAGCGACGGCCTGATCGGCGCCGGCTTCAGGTTCGAAAACCCGAACGTCGCCTCGAGCTGCGGCTGCAACTCGTCCTTCCAGGCGAAGGACGGGATCGCGGGCCCGTACAGCCCGAAGGCCGGCGGCGGCTGCGGCACCATCTGAGGCACCGCCTCCGCCGCCGAAACTCTCCCGTTCGCCTGCCCTGCATCGCGCAGGGTGGTCCCCGCTCGGGGCTCATCGAACCTCCTGGTGGACTGCCGGCCGTAGCCGGCGGATGACCTGGCTGATCACGCGGCCGGGTCGCCGGCGCGATCTGGGCGACGATGGGACGCGCCGCGAGCGGGTGATGCGGTCGCGCTCGGCCCGCTGCAGCATCTCCGACTGCAGGCCTCGGACGACGTGCATCCGCATATGAGGATCCAGATTAGGCATCTATTTCACCTCCCTTCGGTGATACGTAACAAATCGTGTATGAACGCATGCAGCTGCCTCCCCCGAGGGGATTGGAGTTAACGAAACGACCCTCGCCGTGAAACGTCAGACGCGACGCATACGGCGAGCTGGAAGTGGCGTCAGGCGGTCGGCGACCCGGGGGTCACGCGGCCGCGTAGGGCGTAAAGGCCAGCGCCGGCCGGGCACGAAGCCCGTGACACGCCGAAGCGAGCATCGAACCGGTGGAAATCTTCACGATGTCGCCTCCCTTCGGTGTGGTGGCTGCTGGACTACGCAGACTCCAAACATATCAGCAGTATCGGATAGTTGCAACTGCGTTCTCCAAATCCAAACATCTCAGATGAGCAAACGCGATCAAGCGGCACCCTCCGGAGCGTGGCAGGATCAGGATCGATGAGCGTCTCGACCGACACCTTCGCCCGGTTCGTGAACCTGCTGGCCGACACACTGGACGACCACCAGGCTGCGGGCGACGCCCTGGCCGCACGGCTGCACATGTCGCGCTTCCACTTCGACCGGCTGGTGTCGGCGGCCGGCGGTGAGCCGCCGGGCGCCCTGCGCCGCAGGGTGCTGATGGAGCGGGCCGCGTACCAGCTGATCACGAGCGACCGCGAGGTGCTCGAGATCGCGATGGACGCCGGCTACTCGTCGAACGAGGCGTTCACGCGGGCCTTCGCGCGCCACTACGGCGCGCCGCCGTCGCGTTGGCGGCGGCACCCGGCCCAGTTCCAGATCAGCACGCCGAACGACGTGCACTTCAACCCACCCGGGGGCCTGCGCGTCCCCGCCGAGAGGAAGGTGACAGGCATGGAACTGCTGACGCGGATGGTGGAGCACCACGTGTGGCTGGTCGGCGAGATGGTCGACCGTGCCGACGCGTTGTCCGACGACGTCCTCGACGCGCCCGTCTCGATCTCCGTCGACGGCATCGACTGCGACCCGACGCTGCGCTCGCTGCTGTCACGGCTGGTCGGCCAGCTGGCGATGTGGGACGCCGCCACGCACGACCGGCCCTACGACTTCGGGGTCGAGCGCGGCGAGTCGGTGGCCAGCATGCGGACGCGGCTGTCGGAGGTCGGCCCCGCGTTCATCGGCCAGGTGCAGGGCATCGTGGACGACGGCCGCCTGGACGAGACGTTCGTGGACGCGATCTGCGATCCGCCCGAGGTGTTCACCTACGGCGGCATGGTCGCCCACGTGCTGACCTTCGCCGCCCACCGGCGGACGCTGGTCTGCGGCGCGCTGGCCGACGCCGGCGTCACGGATCTGGGCAACGGCGATCCCATGCGATGGGTGGCCGAGCCGGTCGGATAACGTTGCTGGATGGCGACGATGGCCGACCTCGACCAGCTGGCGATGGCCATGCCGCAGACCACCAAGGAGGTCTCGGACGACGGCCGGCCCTCGTACCTCGTACACGGCAAGATGTACTGCTTCCACCGTGGCCGCCGGCCGGACGCGATCGACCCGGAGACGGGCGAGCGGATGTCGGACGTGCTGATGTTCCGGGTCGCCGACGAGGGCGTGAAGGAGCTGTTCCTGTCCGACGGCCGCGGTGTGTTCTTCACGACGCCGCACTTCAACGGCTACCCGGCGATCCTGATGCGGATCCCCGGGCTGGCGAAGCTCGACCGCCAGGAGCTGGCCGACCTGGTCGCCGAGTCGTGGCTGACCCGCGCCCAGAAGCGCGTGGCGAAGGCCTGGCTGGCCGAGCACTCCGAGCCGGAGCGCTGACCGGCCAGGCCCGTTCGCCTCAGCCGGCGCGCCTGCCTGTTGCCAGCAGCGACACGCCGGGGAAGTGCAGCCCGCCGCCCGCAGTCCGGTAGGGCAGCGCCGCCTCCTCCAGCCGGCCGCGCAGCGCGGTCAGCGCCTCGCCGGGCATTCCGCCGAGGATGCCCGACAGCGGGCCGGCCAGCGCCGAGATGCGGCTCCACCACTCGTCGAACGACGCGGCGACCAGCGGCACGGCGACCTCCTCGACCTCGACCAGCTCGAGCTCTCCCGCCAGCACCTGCTCGAGCCGCCCGGCGTCGCCCAGCGAGAACGGCCCGGGGATGCCGGGCGGCGGCATCGGCCGCCCGAACTGCGCGGTGACGGCATCGAACACGCACCCCAGCCACGGGTTCTGCTCCCGCGGCCCCCAGACCGCAAGGGCGGTGCGGCCGCCGGGCCGCAGCACTCGCGCGATCTCGCGCGCCGCCAGCTCGGGATCGACCGCGAACATCAGCCCCTCGCGGCAGAGCACGACATCGAAGCTCGCATCCTCGTCCTCGATCGCCTCGATGCCGAACACGCGCGGCGTCACGTTGGCCAGGCCGCGCGCCCCCGCCCGGCGGGCGGCGATGTCGACCATCTCGGCCGCCACGTCCGAGACGACGACCTCGCCGGGAGCGACCAGCGCCGCGGCCGCGATGGCGAGGTCGCCGGCGCCGCTGGCCAGCTCCAGCACGCGCTCGCCCGGCCGCGGCGCAGTGCGCGCCAGCATCAGCTCGGTGACGCGCGCGCCCCGCGTCTCGACGTAGTCGGCGTGCTGCTCCCAGCCGCCGGCCACGCCGCCCCACATCGCCCTGGTGTGGGCCCGGATCTCCTCTGCGGTGGTCGTGGTGGACATGCCTGCTCCCTTCTTTCGATACATCGGTCAGATATTCACTACTCGATCAATGTATCAAATAGATCCGAAGTTCGCTACTCTGGCTGGGTAGCCATTCCGCTACCATCAGATCCATGGCATCCACGCCGTCCGAGGCACGGCGGCCCTACGACTCGCCCAGGCGGCGGGAGCAGGCCGCCGGCACCCGCAAGCTGATCCTCACCGAGGCCCAGCGGCTGTTCGAGCGCGACGGCTACGCGGCGACGTCGGTGGCCGCGATCGCGGCGGCAGCCGGGGTGGCGCTGAAGACGGTGTATCTGACCTTCGAGACGAAGGCCGGCGTGCTGCGCGCCGTCTGGCACCGGGCGCTGCGCGGCGACCGCGACGAGGTGCCGGTGGGCGAGCAGGACTGGTTTCGCAAGGTGATGGACGAGCCCGACCCCGAGCGCCGGCTGCGCCTCTCGGCGCGCAACTCACGGATGGTCAAGGAGCGGGCGGCGGCGATCATGGAGGTGATCCACGCCGCGGCGCCGGGCGACCCCGAGATCGGCGAGCTGTGGGCGCGGATCAAGCAGGACTTCCACGCCAACCAGCGGGCGATCGTCGAGAGCCTGGCGCGCGACCGCGCGCTCCGGCAGGGGCTGGGCGTCGACGCCGCCGCCGACATCATGTGGACGCTCAACCAGCCCATGCAGTACCAGCTGCTGGTGGGTGACCGGGGCTGGACGCCGGCGCGCTACGAGCGCTGGCTGGGCGACCTCTTCTGCTCGCAGCTGCTGCGCCCGAAGGCTCAGGATGCGCGCTCGTCGAAGCGCGGCAGGTCGTCGTCGGGCACCGGCTCCCAGGGCGCGGCGTAGGCGACGAACTGGCGGTACTCCGGCCGGATGCCGGGGTCGGAGTCGAACACGCCGAGCCGGACGCTCTTCACCTCGTGGTCGTCCGGATCGCGGCTCCAGAGCGCCGAGCCGCAGCCGCTGCAGAACAGCTTCTCCCAGCCGCTGGGCGGCGCCCATGCCCGGATCAGCTCCTCGCCGGAGAGCACCGTCAGCGACCCCGGGGCGATCTTCGCCTGCGCGGACGCGGCCGTGCCGGTGCGCCGCTGGCAGCGGGTGCAGTGGCAGTAGCTGGCCGAGACCAGCGGCTCGCTCACCTCGAAGCGGACGGCACCGCACAGGCAGCCACCGGTCAGCGGAAGGTCAGGCATGCGCTCACCCTAGCAGTGGGTAGCATCACTCCATGGGTCGCCTGGCCAGAGGGTTTGTGTGCGGCGCCGCTGCCGCGGCGGTGTGGGCCGCCGCCGATCCGGCGCTGCGCCGCGTGACCCGCACCGAGTACTCCGACGTGCGCCTGGTCGGCGATCCGCTGTCGAAGGACTCGCAGCTGCCGGGGCTCGCCGTCCACTGCCTGAACGGCGGCATGTTCGGCGCGGCGTTCACCGGGCTCGGCCTGTCGGGCGTGCGCCAGGGGATCCTGGTCGCCGAGCTCGAGAGCGCCGGCCTGTGGCCGCTGACGATGCTGGTCGACCGCTACCACCCGACGGTGCGAAGCGGCGAGTGGGCGCCGGTGTTCCGCGACCCGCGCGCCTTCTGCCACAGCATGCTCGGCCACCTGGTGTTCGGCGCCACGCTGGGCGCGCTCACTTCCAGGAACGCCGCGAGCCGATGACGTACTGCCAGTAGCCGCGCAGCGACGCCGTCGAGGCCAGCGCCTGGTACCCGAGCAGGTAGCCGAAGAACCCGCGGCGGTCGGCGGGCAGCGAGATGCGGAACGGCCGCAGCACGTGCTGCTCCTGCCAGCGGCGGAGCAGGCCGTAGATCAGCACCGTGATCGGCAGCAGCAGCATCGACCACCACGAGAAGATCAGCGGGTAGCCGAACGCCGCGAGGATGACGCCGGGGATCCAGAAGAACACGTAGCCGACGTCGAGCAGCGGCACCAGGTAGTCGATGCCGGCGACGATCTTCGCCAGCACTCGCGGCTGGCGCCATGGCGGCACCGCGTTGATCCCCTCGAACATCCCGCGCGCCCAGCGCGACCGCTGGCTCATGAACACGCCGACCCGGGCGGGCACCGTGGTCGACGCCAGCGCGAGCGGCTCGTACTGCACGATCCCCCGGGAGTCGAGCATCGTCCAGGTGAGCACGATGTCCTCGCCGATCGCGTCCGGCCAGCCACCGACCGCGCGCAGGTCCTCCGTCCAGTACGCGGAGAACGCGCCCTGGGCAACCAGCGCCGAGTTGTACGCGCCCTGCATCCGCTTGACGCCGTTGATGCCCAGCCGGTAGTCCCACTGCTGCATCCGGGTGAGAAAGCTCTGCGTCGGGTTCTCGACGATCAACGCGCCGGCGCAGGCGGACACGTGCTGATCCTGGGGCCGTGACGTGACGTGGGCGACCAGGTAGGGCAGTGCCGGCGGGTGGAGGTAGGTGTCGGCGTCGAGGGTGACGACGATCGGCGTTGCCACCGTCTCCAGTGCCGTGTTCAGCGCGTGAAACTTCCCCGGCGACTGCTCGTGCACCCGCCGGTAGTCGAGCCCGAGGCGGTCGGCCGTCCTCTGCGCCAGCTCCGCGGTACGATCGGTGGATCCGTTGTCAGCCAGGAGCACGGTGACGTCACCGGCGTAGTCGGACTGGGCGACGCACTCCAGCGTCCGCTCGATCGACGCCTCCTCGTCCCGGGCAGCGATCAACACCGTGATCGCCGGCCACCCATCGGCCGGCGTCGCCAGCGAGGGCTCGTGATACGGGCTGACCACCAGCGTCGCCGCCATGAATCCGATCACCAGGCCGGGGATGTAGGCCAGGAGCAGCGGGATCAGCCACGATGCGATCGGCCCGATCGCCTGGTCGAGGTCGTCCCGCCAGGGGTCGGACGCCCAGACCGCGAACGCCACCCAGGCGATGGTGATGACCATCGCCAGCACGAAGCGGACGGTCGGGCGCATGCCCTTCCCCGGATGGTCGCGCCGGGCGAACCCGCCCAGCTGCGGCTCTTCGAGCACCCATTCCCCTCACTCGCGCACAACTGCGTGCCACGCACGGTGGCCGCCTGCCAACACCAGCTTAGCCGATCGAGCCGACGGCTACATGGGCTCGACGGTCGTTCGCTACCGGGACGAGGTGAGTCCGCCGTCGACCACCAATGCGTGGCCGCTGACGTACGAGGCGTCCGGCGACGCCAGGAAGCACACGGCCGCGGCAATCTCCTCTGGCGTGCCCTGACGTCCGGCGGGCACGGTCGCCTCGACCATCGCCTGCACCTCGTCGTCGGACAGCCCCTCCAGCACCGGGTCGTTGAACCCGGTGGGGATCCAGCCAGGGCAGACGCAGTTGACGCGGATGCCCTGGCGGGCGTACTCGGCGGCCAGCTGCCGGGTCAGCTGGATCACTGCGCCCTTCGACGAGTTGTACGCCGGGATGCCGACCTCGCCGACCAGCCCCGAGGTCGAGGCCGTGTTGACGATCGCGCCGCCGCCGTTTCGCAACATCACGGGGATCACTTCGCGGCACATCAGGAACATCGAGCGGACGTTGACGGCGTAGGTGCGGTCCCACTCCGCGACCTCGACCTCGGTCACCGATCCCGCCCGCAGCCGGCCCGCGTTGTTGTGCAGGATGTCGATCGTGCCGTGGTGTTCGACGATCGCGGCGACGGCCGATTCGACCTCGCCCTGCGTGGCAACGTCGGCGCGGGCGGCGTCGATGCACTCGATTCCGGCGGCGGCCGCCAGGGCGTCGTCGTCCACGTCGATCACGACCACGCGTGCGCCCTCGCCGGCCAGCCGTCGCGCCGTGGCCAGCCCGATGCCGTGTGCGCCGCCGGTGACGACGGCGATCTTGCCCGCGAACCGGCCGGCGTCAGGCACCGGAAGCACCCCCGCCCAGCCGCGCGTGAACCGCCGCGAACGCGGCGACCGCCTGCTCCAGGTCGGCGTCCGAGTGGGCGGCCGAGATCTGGGTGCGGATCCGCGCCCGGCCGCGCGGCACCACCGGGTAGGTGAAGCCCACGGCGAGCACTCCCTCGCTCCGCAGCTCCTCCGAGAAGCGCACCGCCAGGTTCTCGTCGCCCAGCATCACCGGCACGATCGGGTGCTCGCCGGGCAGCACCTCCAGGCCGACCTGGCCGAGCCGCTCCCGGAACCATGCCGTGTTCGGCGGCCAGCCGCTCGCGGCGCTCGCCGGAGGACTCGAGCAGGTCGAGCGCCGCCAGCGCCGCGCCGACGATGGGCGGTGCGACGGTGTTCGAGAACAGGTAGGGGCGCGAGCGCTGGCGCAGCAGCTCGACCACCTCGCGTCGGCTGGCGACGTACCCGCCGCTGGCGCCGCCGATCGCCTTGCCCAGCGTGCCGGTGAGGATGTCGACGCGGCTCCCCGCACCCGTGCTCTCGGGCGTCCCCCGGCCGCCCGGGCCGAGGATGCCGACGGCGTGCGAGTCGTCGACCATGACCATCGCGTCGTAGCGCTCGGCGAGGTCGCAGATCGCCGGGAGGTTGGCGATGTAGCCGTCCATCGAGAACACTCCGTCGGTGGCGATCATGCGGCGGCGGGCACCGGATGCCTCCTGCAGCTTCCCCTCCAGATCGGCCATGTCGCTGTTTCGGTAGCGCAGCCGCTGGGCCTTGGTCAGGCGGATGCCGTCGATGATCGACGCGTGGTTGAGCTCGTCCGAGATCACGGCGTCGTCGGTCGTCAGCAGCACCTCGAAGAGGCCGGTGTTGGCGTCGAAGCAGGAGCCGAACAGGATCGCGTCCTCGGTGCCCAGGAACGCGGCGATCCGCTCCTCCAGCCGGCGGTGGATCTCCTGCGTGCCGCAGATGAACCGCACGGACGCCAGCCCGAATCCCCACTGGTCGAGGGCCGCGTGCGCGGCGTCGGCCATCGCCGGGTCGCCCGCCAGGCCCAGGTAGTTGTTGGCGCAGAGGTTGATCAGCTCCGAGCCGTCCTGCAGCGTGATCCGCGCACCCTGGCGCGTCTCCAGGATCGCCTCGTGCTTCTCCATCCCCGCGTCGCGCACGGCGGCAAGCTCTTCCGCCAGCTGGTCCTTCACCGTGTCGAACATTCGCTCACCCCATCACCGAGAAGCTGGAATCGGGATCGATCTCCCGCAGGCGAGAGTACATCCCCATCTCGAGCTCGAACCCCGTGTGCACCGCCCGGACACGGATCGGGTCGGCGTCGTGGTCGTGTCCGTTCTCGCACGCCTCGATCAGCTCGGCCATGCAGTGGCCGACCACCGGGGCGTTCTTGAACTGGTTGCCGGAGGTGCCGACAGCCATGTAGAAGCCGGGCAGCTCGGAGCGGTCGTAGATCGGAATCCAGTCGTCGGAGCAGTCGTAGAGGTCGGCGAACCCGCGCACCGAGTTGGGGATGCTCAGGCTGGGCACCCGGCGGGCCAGGCGATACACCTGCGCCTCCCACTGGTCGCGCGTGACGGTGCGGTCGAACACGTCGGGATCGTCCACCCACTGGTGGGGGTCGCAGGCCGGATCCTCGGAGCCGACCAGGAACGTGTTGCCCACGTCGGGCCGGAAGTAGATGCCCGTGTCGCCATCCGAGATATGCAGCCCACCATTCGGCGCCCAGCCGTCCGGTGCAGGCACGTGGTGCACCTCGTGGCGCAGCGGTCGGGTGCGCCGCTTCATCGACTCCTCGACGCCGGCCATCCGGTTGACCACCGCGCTGTGCGGGCCGGCGACGTTGATCACGATCGGGCTGGCGATCCGCTCGCCCGATGCCAGCTCGACCCCGCTCGCCCGGCCGGCATCCTGCAGCACCGCCGTCACGCGCTCGCCGAAGCGGAAGCGCGCCCCGAACGTCGCCGCCGCGGCGGCGACGTTGTGGCCCGCCAGCTGGGGATCGTTGACGTAGCCGGAGCCGGGCGTATACACGGCGCCCTCCAGCTCGTGGTCGGGCTCGTGCCAGAAGTCGGGATCCTCGGGTCGCCGGGGCGGCCAGAACTCACGCACATCCAGGCCCGGCGCATGCCGTTGCAGCTCGGCGGCGTCCCATTCCTCGAACTCGACGCCCAGCTCTCGGTACAGCGGCAGGTACTTGAGGTGATGGCCGGAGCGGTTCTTCATGGCCGCCGTGCCGCACTGCCGGTAGACCGCCATGCCCGCCTCGTCGCGGACGCCCAGGTAGTCCTCCCAGCGCTCCCAGTAGGAGAAGCCCTCGTACGCCATCGCAACGCCGTTCAGGGTCGAGTAGTGGGAGCGGACGATCGCGCAGGAGTTGGAGGTCGGTCCAGCGCTCGGCCCGGACAGCGCATCGATGCTGAGCGTCCGGTGGCCCCGCTTGGCCAGCTCGTACGCGATCGCCGCCCCGATCACGCCGGCGCCGATGATCGTGACATCGGCGGTCTCGCTCATACGTCGTCCTCGAGCAGCAGCTCCGCGATCCGCAGGCCGATCACCGCCGCCGGTAGGTTGGTGTTGGCCCGCGGGATGACCGGGCAGATCGCGCAGTCCGCGACGTACGCGTTCTCCAGGCCGTGCACGCGGCCGTCCGGATCGACCACGGCATCCGGGTCGGACTCCGGCGCCATCTTGCAGCTGCCGACCGGGTGGTAGTAGTGCTCGACCCGGCGGCGCACCAGTTCGTCCGGCGCCCAGGCGTCGAGCTCCTCGCCGAGGAAGGTACGCAACGGCTCGATCGCAGACAGCTCGCGCATGATTCGCACGCCGTCGGCCAGGATCATCGCGTCGTAGGCGTCGACGTCGGCCAGGAAGGCGTGATCGATCGCCGGGATCGCCTCGGGATCGGTCGCCGTCAGGTGGATCGCGCCGCGCGAGCGTGGTGTCATGCAGGCGACCGGCACGTCCCAGCGCCACTGGTCGCCGTCGGGGCCTCCAACGGGGTACATGTGCAGGTCGAAGCCCTCGCCGCAGTGCTGCGACTTGAGCTTGGCGATCGTCTGCTCCTCGGGAAGCCACCTGTCGCGGGCGAACGCCTGCATCTCGGCGACGGCGTTGTCGCCGCCGGCGAAGCCCAGGCGCACGGCGGGGTGGTCATGCAGATTGCGGCCGACGCCGGACAGCGCCACCCGGACGTCGATGCCGAACTGCCCGAGCACCGCGGGGTCACCGATGCCCGAGCGCTCGAGCACGACCGGCGAGCCGTAGGCGCCGCTGGTCAGCACCGCGCGGCCGCACTCCACGCGTTCCAGCCGGCCTTCGCGAACGACCTCGACCGCGGTCACCCGCCCGCCGTCCACCACCAGGCGGTTGACCATCGCATCGCCGGCGATCGTCAGGCCGGGTCGGCGCCGCACGGGGTCGAGGTACGCGAACGCCGCGTTCCAGCGC
The DNA here is from genome assembly GCA_963720885.1 of uncultured Actinomycetes bacterium. Taxonomy (GTDB): domain Bacteria; phylum Actinomycetota; class Thermoleophilia; order Gaiellales; family JAICJC01; genus DATLLN01. Next base: position 316,232 of record CAVRGW010000006.1, read on the forward strand.
ACGCCGTCGACGACGTTGACAGGCGACATCGCGATGCCGACCTCCTCGTCCCACGCGTTCAGATCCTGAACGCAGGGGACGCCGATCGCCGGGGCGGCCTCCAGGAACGACCGCTGAAAGGGCGTCGCCTCGTCGTCGCCCGGCCGGCGAACGCGCAGCCTGTCGATGGCCGAGGCGAACAGCGGCTTCAGGCGGTCCGTGCCCCAGCCCGTGCAGCCGGCGGACTCCCAGGCGTCGTAGTCGAGCGGCGAGCCGACGATCGCGGCGCACCCGTTGTGGCTGGAACAGCCGCCGATCACGCGCGCCCGGTCGAAGGGCAGCACGCGGTCGGGGTAGGTGGACGCGCTGTCGTACCCCCACTGGTGGGAGGCCGGCAGCGCCCGGGAGTCGAGTAGGTCATCAGGCCAGGCGTCGCGGTCGAACGGGCCGTAGTCCGGCCCCGCCTCCAGCACCAGCACCGTCTGGTCGGAGCGCTCGGCGAGCGTGCCCGCCAGTGCCGCGCCGGCTGTGCCGGCCCCGATCACGACCGTGTCGGCGTGTGCCGGGAGGTCGGCGCGCAACGCCATCAGCCGACACCCCTCTTCCGCCGCCGCACCCGCCGCTACTCCGGCGGGATTTCGTGGAACACGTAGTCGAGATCCTTCCCGCGACCGCGCTGGAACGCCCGGGCGCCGTAGTAGTAGACGAGGCAGAACACCACCGTCGCGGCGATCCAGATGAACAGGCCCTTCTTATCCGTCAGCCCGAGCGCCGGGTACTGCCAGTAGATGATCCAGAGGATCACGGTCGAGATGATCGAGCCGAGTCCCGCGATCACAACCAGCGGCACGCCCAGAAACGTTCGCGTGTTCACCGACGCCTGGTACATCTCCGGCCGCCGCCACGGGAAGATCACGGCGGCCAGCCCGACCAGCGCCATCGAGATCAGCTGGACGAGGATCGCGTAGACAAGGATCCGGAAGAAGTTGTCGCCGGCGTTGTAGACGGACCACCACAGCGTCAGCAGCGATCCGATCGCCGACACCAGTACCGCGACGTACGGCACGTGCCCGCGCGACGATGTGTATGCGACGCCGGAGGGCAGGATGCCGTCGAACGCGTAGGCGAACAGCATCCGCGTCGGCTGCAGGAACACCATGTAGGTGATCAGCGGCCAGTACAGGCAGTAGCTGAGCGCCAGGATGGCGGCCAGCCAGCTGGAGTTGACGATCATCGGCGCGACGAAGAAGTAGTAAGGCGCCACCAGTTCGGCCGGCATCCCGCCGCCGAACCCGGCCGTGACGAACGCCGTGCCCATCGTGTGCAGGAAGACGATCACGCAGACGACCACGCCGATGATGTTGAGGATGCCGGCGAGTGCCATCCGGTTGGCCGTGCCCATCGACCGCGCCGAACGCAGCTCACCGCCGATGAACGACGAGAAGTACGTGTAGATCGAGAACCCGGCGAGCACGCCGACGACCGGCCAGGTGTTCGAGAGCGAGAACCCGGGGCTGGTGTCGACACCCGCCTTCTGGGCCGTCGAGATCACGTCGTGGTACGAGTCGCTGCTACCGGTTGTCGGCTGTGCAAACGAGTTGAAGTCGGAGATGAAGCCCGACCTCGACGTGAACAGCGCGATCAGGGTGGCCACCACGATGCCGGCCAGCGTGAACAGAAAGATTCCGTTCTGCATCCGCAACGTCCACCGCCAGCCGCCGACGAACATCAGGCTGGCGATGACGATCACCAGGCTGCCGAGCGCGAACTGCCAGCCCTTGGAGGTGGCGATGTCGTTGGCCCAGTCGATGTACGTTTGGTTCCCGCCGATCAGCCCGACCGCCATTAGGCCGGGGATGATGCCGGTGGTCACGCAGGCGATGCCGAAGAAGGCAACAGACAGGAACTGTGCAAGCAGCATGAAGATCGACGACACGATCCCCGCCGTCGGATGGATGACGCGGCTGACGATCGTGTAGTCGCCGCCCGACCGCGGGATGGCCGCTGTCATCAGACCGAATGTGTACGAGTAGGCCAGCATCATCGGCGTGATGATCAGCAGGCCGAGGAAGAGGTTGCCGCCCGGGTAGAGGCTGAGGGCGAAGAATAGGCCGGCGCCCAGCACCTGCACCGGGCTGCCAACGATGTAGTTGATGACCAGCGAGGACAACGGCCGCACCTCGCGGACGAGCCCCGTCGCATTCCTGAGGAACAGATGCTCCGAGGCCGGTTGTGGATGTTCGCTGTGTGCCATCACTGCCCTTTCGCGTCCGGGCGGCCGCTAGGCCGCCGTTGACCAGTCGAGGATGACCTTTCCGGCCGAGCCGGAGGCGGCGACATCGAAGGCTTCGGCGAAGTCGCCATAGGGGAACCGGTGCGTGATCACGGGGCTGATGTCGAGCCCGGACTGCAGCATCACGGTCATCTGATACCAGGTCTCGTACATCTCGCGTCCGTAGATCCCGCGGATCGTCAGCATGTTGGTGATCAGCCGCGTCCAGTCGATGACGATGTCGCCGGTCGGCAGGCCGAGCACGGCGATCCGCCCGCCGTGGGCCATGTTCATCACCATCGACTCGAGCGCAGCTGCGCTGCCCGACATCTCGAGGCCGACGTCGAAGCCCTCGGTCATGCCGAGCTCGGTCTGGATCTGCCCGGCGGTCGTCTCGCGCGGGTCGAACGTCACGGTCGCGCCCAGGCGCTCGGCCAGCGCGCGCCGCTCCGGGTTGAGATCGGACACGGCCACGAACCGCGCGCCGGCGTGGCGGACGACCGCGGTCGCCATGCAGCCGATCGGGCCGGCGCCGGTGATCAGCACGTCCTCGCCCAGCACCGGGAACTGCAGCGCCGTGTGCACCGCGTTGCCGAACGGGTCGAAGATCGACGCGACGTCGAGGTCGACGCCGTCGTGGTGATGCCAGATGTTGGTCATCGGCAGGGCGATCAGCTCGGCGAACGCGCCCGGCCGGTTGACGCCGACTCCCGACGTGTGCGCGCACAGGTGCCGGCGGCCGGCCATGCAGTTGCGGCAGCGGCCGCAGACGACGTGGCCCTCGCCGGACACCACCTCGCCGGGGTGAAAATCGGGGACGTTCGAGCCCACCGAGACCACCTCGCCGACGAACTCGTGCCCGATCACCATCGGCACCGGGATGGTGCGGCTGGCCCATGCGTCCCAGTTGCGGATGTGGAGGTCGGTGCCGCAGATCCCGGTGCGCAGGACGCGGATCAGCACGTCGTTGATTCCGCACTCGGGTTCGGGTACATCTGCGAGCCACAACCCCGGCTTCGCGTGGAGTTTTACCAGCGCGTTCATCGAACTCCGACTTGGATGCCGCTCGAGCGAGCGGTACGATACACAGACCACCATCGGTATGCAAGCGAGCCGCTGGTGGCCCGTTTCTGGCATAACAGATGGCCACCGTCCACACCCAGCGAGCGCAGATCGACCTCTTCCGCGCGGTCAAGCCGGATCGCGCCGTGGACGCGGTGGTCGAGCAGATCGTCGACCTGATTCAGGCCGGACGGCTGCGTGACCAGGAGGTGCTGCCCGGCGAGCGCCGCCTGGCGACGGCCATGGGCGTCAGCAGGCACACCATCCGCGAGGCGATCGAGACGCTCCAGGATGCGGGGGTGCTCGCGGTCGAGGCGGGAGGCAGCGGCGGCACCCGAGTGGCCTCGATCTGGATGCCCGAGTCGCTGGTCGGCGACACCGCGTCGCCGGACGCCGAGAGGGTGTTCGAGGCGCTGGAGGCGCGCCGCGTGATCGAGCCGCGCGTGGCCCAGCTGGCGGCGCTCCGCGGCACGACCCAGGACTTCGACGCGATCCGCGAGACGATCGGCCTGCAGCGCGCCAACCAATCCAACTGGTGGCAGATCACGCAGGGCAACGTGCTGTTCCACCGTCTGTTGTGGCGCGCCGCCCGCAACCCCGAGCTGGAGTCGTCGATGCGCTCCATCTACCGCTCGCTGTCCGGCCCGCTGTACGCCGTGCTCAGCCACGACGAGGACTCGGCAGCCACCGAGGAGAGCATCCAGCTGCACGAGGAAACACTGGAGGCCGTGATGCGCGGTGATCCGGAGGTGGTCGAGGAGGTGATGGATCGCCATCTGCGCTACCTCGAGCAACGCTGCGAGTCGATGTACGGGCGGGCACGGATCCGCGGAGTGCCGAAGTTCCTGATCGGCGGATGATGAGTGCCGCCTGACACGCACATCGTCGCCGAGGACGTGTACGTGATCCTGGCCGCGGCCCGTTTTTTCGGCACGTGCCACGGGTAAGGTGACCGCGGATGACCCGGTTCGTCGTCGACAGCGGTGTCGTGCTCCAGCTGGCGCGTGAGGGATTCGACGTGCCGGCCGGGCACGAGCTGCTCGCACCGACGCTGTTGCGCTCGCAGATGCTGTCCGACCTGCATCAGGCGGTGCACCGCGGCGAGCTCCCGGCCGATGAGGCGTTCGACCTGCTGACGCGCGCGTGGGCGATCAAGATCCGGCTGCTGGGCGACGCCGTCCTGCGCCGCAACGCCTGGGAGATCGCGGAGAGCCAGGGCTGGGCCGAGACCTACGACGCCGAGTACCTCGCGCTGACCAGGCTGCAGGGCGACGCGTTCGTCACCCTCGACGCCGGCCTGGCACGGCGGGCCCACGGGATCGTTCCCACGGCGTCGATCGACGCGCTGCAAGGAGGATCATGATGACAGGCACGACAACGGAGCAGGAGATCGTCGGACTCGAACGCCGCTACTGGCAGGCGCTCAAGGACGGGGACGTCGACACCGCGCTGGAGCTGACCGACGACCCCTGTCTGGTCACCGGAGCGCAGGGCCTCGGGCTGATCGGCCACGAGACGTACTCGGCGATGATGCAGCAGGCGACCTGGACGATCGAGCGTTTCGAGATCGGGGACGACGTGCAGGTGCGGATGCTGGGAGCCGACACGGCCGTGGTCGCCTACACGGTGCGCGAGGAGCTGACCGTCGACGGCCAGCCGGTCGGCTTCGACGCCGCGGACACCTCGACCTGGGTGCGCCGCGGCGACCGCTGGGTCTGCGCTGCGCACACCGAGTCGCTGCGCGGCGACCCGTTCGGGCGCGACCGGAGCTCGGCGTAATACGTCGATCGACGGATTGAACGGCCGCCTCCCAAGTTCGTAGCATCCCCGCGTGAGCGCGCACCAGTCCAGCCGGATCGGCATCGACGTCGGCGGCACCTTCACCGACGCCGTGATCGTCGCCGCGAGACGGCGGCGTCCGAGATCGCCAAGGTGCCCTCGACGCCGGAGCGGATCGAGCGCGGGTTCATGGACGCGCTGGCCGAGCTGCTGGAGCGCAGCGGCTCGCAGGCGGGCGACGTCGGGTACCTCGCCCACGGCTCGACCGTCGCCACCAACGCGATCGTCCAGCGGCGGCTGGCGCGGACGGCGCTGATCACCAACCGCGGCTTCCGTGACGTGCTCGCCATCGGCACCCAGATGCGGGCCGCGGTCTACGACCTGTGGTCGCCGGAGCCGGAGCCGATCGTGCCGCGCGAGCTGTGCCTCGAGGTGGGCGGCCGGCTGGACGCGCAGGGTGCCGAGGTCGAGCCGCTCGACGAGCAGTCGGTGCGCGACGCGGCGGCCGCGCGTCCGCGACGCGGACGTGGAGGCGGTCGCGGTGATGCTGCTGTTCTCGTTCCTCAACCCGGCCCACGAGCTCCGCGTCGGCGAGCTGCTGGCGGAGGAGCTGCCGGGCGTCGACCGTGTCGCTCTCCTGCCAGGTGGTGCCCGAGTTCCGCGAGTACGTGCGGGCGTCGACGACGGCGCTCAACGCGTCGCTGCTGCCGCTGATGGGCACCTACCTGACGGCCCTCGGCGGCGAGGTCGACGGCGCCGGCATGTCGGTGCCCGCTGCACCTGATGCAGACCAACGGCGGAGTGGCGCCCGCCGCCCGCGCCCGCGAGCTGCCGATCGCGCTGTCCGCCTCGGGCCCGGCCGCTGGCGTGATCGGCGGCGGCCGGCTGGCCGAACTGGTCGGCGAGGGTGACGCGCTGACCTTCGACATGGGCGGCACCACCGCCGACATCGGGCTGGTGCTGGGCGCCGATCCCCAGGTGCGGTTCTCCGGCGAGGCGGCGGGGATGCCGATCAACCTGCCGCAGATCGACGTGCTCTGCATCGGCGCGGGGGGCGGCTCGATCGCTCGCGTCGACGAGTTCGGCTCGCTGACCGTCGGCCCCGCCAGTGCCGGCGCCGACCCCGGGCCGGCCGCCTACGGCAAGGGCGGCACCGAGGCGACGGTGACCGACGCCCACGTCGTGCTGGGGACGTTGTCCAGCGAGCACAGCCTGGCCGGCGGCGTGCCGCTCGACCGCGAGCTTGCGCGCGCAGCCGTGATGTCGTCGGTCGGAGAACCGCTCGGCCTGGACGCCGAGGCGGCCGCCGAGGCGATCCTGCGCATCGCCAACGCCAACATGGCCAACGCCCTGCGGCTGATGACCGTCGCCCGCGGACACGACCCGCGCCGGTTCGCGCTGGTGGCGATCGGCGGCGCCGGCCCGATGCACGCCTGCGCGCTGGCCGACGAGGTGGGCATCCCCCGGGTCGTCGTGCCCCGCTACCCCGGCGTGGCCGCGGCGCTCGGCCTGCTGGCCACCGACATCCGCCACGACCTGCGCCGCAGCTGGCTGCGGGCGGTGGCCGACATCACCCCGGCGCAGCTGGACGCCGAGCTCGAGCGGCTCGAGGCGGAGGCCCGCGAGCTGCTGGGCACCTCGGACGCGGTCACCACCGCGATCGAGCTCGACCATGAGCTGGACATGCGCTACCGGGGCCAGGCGTACAACCTGACGGTGCCCTTCGCCGGGCGGCCGGTATCGGCCGACGACGATCGCCGAGGCGGTGGCCCGGTTCGAAGACGAGCACCGCCGGCTGTACGACTACACGCCCGAGGTGACCGATACCGAGATCGTCACCCTGCGGGTCCGCGCCCAGGGCCGCATCCCGGTCGATCGACTGGAACGCACCCGAGGCCGCCACGGCGCCGAACCGGGCAGCCGCCGGGCGTGAGGTCTACGCCGGGGGCGGCGCCCGCCGCTGGGCGCTCGTCCATCGCGCGTCGCTGCGGCCTGACGACGGAGATCGCGCCGGAGACGATCGTCGAGCAGGAGGACGCCACGATCGTCGTCCCGGCGGGCTGGCGGGGCCGGGTCGGCGCCGGCGCCACGCTCGTGCTGGAGCGGGAGGAGGCGTAGCGTGGCGACCACGTCGATCGACCCGATCACGCAGGAGATCCTGGCCAGCGCGTTCCACCACATCGCCGAGGAGATGGCAGTGGTCGAGTATCGCTCGTCGTACTCGCCGATCATCCGCGAGATGCTCGACTTCAACTGCGGCCTGTTCACCGCCGACGGGCGCATGGTCGCCAACTCCGAGCAGATCCCCGCGCAGCTCGGGCTGATGCAGTTCGCGCTGGAGTCCGTGCTCGAGAAGTGGGGCGACGACGTCGACCCGGGCGACGCGTTCCTGACCAACAACCCGTACATGGGCGGCACCCACACGCCCGACCTGCAGGTCTTCACGCCGCTCTTCCGGGACGGCGCGCTGATCGGCCTGGGCCGGGTCGATCGCCCACCACATCGACATCGGCGGCCGCTTCCCGGGCACCGAGAGCGCCCAGTGCACGGAGCTCTTCCAGGAGGGGCTGATCTTCTCGGCGCTGCGGCTGGTCGAGGGCGGCAGCCGCATACGCGCGCTGTACGAGCTGATCGCCGCCAACGTCCGCGATCCGGCCTCGACGCTGGGCGACCTGGACGCGCAGCTGGCGGCCTGCCGGCGGGGGACGACGCGCGTCGACGAACTCATGGACGCGCACGGCCCGGCCACGGTGACGACGGCGATGGAGACGCTGCTCGAGACGACCGCCCGGCGCGCCGAGGCCGCGTTCCGGGCATGGCCGGACCGCGCGGTCACCGTCGAGGGGTTCATGGACGACGGCGGCTTCGAGGACACGCCGCCGCTTCGCGTGCACGCGCGTCGTCTCGGTGGACGACGGCACGCTGGTGGTCGACCTGACCGGCAGCTCGGCGCAGGTGCCGTCGGGCATGAACGTGCCGATCGCCAGCACGCACGCCGGCACCTACTTCGCCGTCCGCGCCTTCCTGGGGCCGACCGTCCCCCAGAACGCCGGGCTGACCAGCCGGGTGCGGGTGATCGCCCCGGAGGGCAGCATGTTCAACCCCGACCTTCCCGACGGCGCTGAGCGCCCGCCACCTGGCAGTCCAGCGCCTGACCGACGTGCTGATCGAGGGGCTCTGCGAGCTGCTGCCGGAGCGCTCGGTCGCCGCCAGCCAGGTGTCGTTCCCGGCGCTGGTCTTCCAGGCCGTCGACCCCCGCTCGGGCCGGCTGACGCTGCTCGCCGACATCCTCGGCGGCGGCGGAGGCGCCCGCCGGGACGCGCCGGGCGACGACGGCATCGACCCGTACTGCTCGAACTGCGCGATCCTGCCGGCGGAGATCGCCGAGCTGGAGTACCCGTGGCGGATCGAGCGCACCGAGCTGGTCGACGGCTCGGGCGGCCAGGGCCGGATGCGCGGCGGCATGGGCATCCGGCGCGACTATCGCCTGCTGGCCGACCAGTCGGACGGCATGTACTACGTCGAGCAGACGAATCCGGCGTTCGGCGCCCGCGGCCGCGAGGGCGGCGGCGCCGGCGCGCCCGGCCGCGCGACGGTACGCCGGGCAGGCGACGGACGACCACGTCCCCGTGCCGGGCAAGGGCTATGTCTTCCTGCACCGCGGCGATGTGCTGTCACTGGTCGGCGCCGGTGGCGGAGGGTTCGGCGCGCCGTCCGGTGCGGCAGGTCTCGAGGGCACAAGTTCCAGCAAGGAGGAGCCATGAGCGAAGAGCGACACCCCGGGCAGCGCCGGCCCCAGCGAGCCCCCGGCAGCGCAGGTCCGAGCGGGACTCCGGGCAGCGCGGGCGGCGAGCCGCCCGCAGCCCCACCGCCCGCCGCACCGCCGGCGGCCACCGGCCCGCCACCGTCCGACGGCGGCAGCGGAGGCAGCGTCAGCCGCAAGGGGTTCCTGCAGGGCGCGGTCGGCGCCGCCGTCAGGCGGCCTGATCGTCGGCGGCGGCATCGGCTATGCCATCGGCAACTCGAGCTCGTCCTCGTCGGAGTCGAGCAGCGGCGGCAGCGGCAACTCGGGAGGCGGCGGCGGCACGATCAAGGTCGGCGCGGCGATCCCGATCACCGGCCCGTTCGCCGGCGACGGCGAGCAGATGCTGCGTGGTCAGGAGATGGCCGTGTCCGAGATCAACGATGCGGGCGGCATCGGCGGCAGCAAGATCGAGCTGGTCAAGCTCGACACCAAGGACCAGTCGCCGGACGTGATGAAGACGGTCATGCAGAACCTGGTCTCGCAGAACGTCGCGGCCATCTTCATGCCGTTCTGCTCGTACACGTCGGTCGAGTTCCCGATCATCGCCAACCAGAAGGTGCCGGCCTTCCACGTGAACACGTGGCACGGCAACGTCGACTGGGTGGCCGAGCACCGGCGACCAACATCTTCCAGGGCGACCCCAGCGAGCTGTCCTATGGGTCGGGCATCGTCGCGGTCGTCAACGCGCTGATCGCCTCGGGCGACTTCAAGCCCCGGGACAAGACGGCGTACGTCGTCACCTCGAACGACCCATACAGCCTGAACATCGCCCAGAGCTTCCAGAAGTCGATCACCGACGAGGGCTGGGACGTGGTCGGCTTCGAGAAGTTCACCGTGCCGCAGGCGAACTGGGGCGGCACGCTGGTCAACATCCGCCAGGCCAATCCCGACGTGATCGTGTTCTCGGACTACGCGGCCGGCGACGAGGCGGCGTTCATCAAGCAGTTCGCGCAGTCGCCGACCAAGTCGCTGGTCTACCAGCAGTACGCACCCTCGATTCCCCAGTACCTGCAGCTGGCCGGCGACGCCGCCAACGGCGTGATCTGGTCGACCGTCGTCGGCATCCTGCAGAACGACCCGGTCGCCCAGCCGTTCATCGACAACTTCACGCAGCGCTACGGCGACGGCCCCGGCTTCTCGAACGCCGGCGACCAGTACGACCTGATGCACATCTGGGCGCAGGCGGTCGGCGTGGCCGGCGACCCGTACGACTTCGACAAGATCAACGCGTACATCAAGGCGACCCCGTATCGCGGTGTCTGCGGTGCATACACCTTCAACCGCACCGGGCTGACGTGCATCCCCTATCCGGACGACACCGCCGACCCGTCGATCGGCATGCCCCACCTCACCTTCCAGATCCAGGACGGTCAGCAGAAGATCATCTCCCCCGAGCCCTACACCACCGGCAAGTTCCAGCTCCCGTCCTGGCTGCAGTGATCCAGACCGAACACCCAGCCGCGGCGACCGTGCTCGAGGTGCGCGACGTCACCAAGCTGTACGGCGGGCTGCGCGCCGTCGACGGCCTGTCCTTCTCGGTGGCCGCGGGAGAGGTGCTCGGGATCGCCGGTCCGAACGGGGCCGGCAAGACGACGCTGTTCGACACGATCACCGGGCACACGATCGCCAGCTCCGGCGAGATCGAGCTCGATGGCCGGCCGATCCGCGGCACCAAGATCCACCACCGCTGCCGCCTGGGGCTGGCCCGGACGTTCCAGCAACCGGCGGCGGCGGAGACGCTGACGGCGCTGGAGAACGCGTACCTGGCCGCCAGCTTCCGCCGCGGCCGGGCGGCCGGCGGACTGCGGTCTCGCTCCGGCGACATCGCCCGCGGGATGGCGGCGCTGGAGCTGGTCGGGCTGCAGGACCGGGCGTCCACGATCGCCTCGCGGCTGCCCATCTACGACCGCAAGCGGCTGATGATCGCCACCGCGCTGGCCACCGAGCCGCTGGTGCTGCTGCTGGACGAGCCGTTCGGCGGGCTCAACCCGGCCGAGATCGACGCCACCATCGCGCTGCTTCGCCGGGTCGGCGAGACCGGCGTGGCGATCGTCTGCATCGAGCACGTGATGCGGGCGCTGGTGGCGCTCGCCGACCGGGTGCTGGTCATGCATCACGGCGCCCAGCTGTTCATCGGAACGCCGGCCGAGATGATGCGCGACCAGCGGGTGATCGACGTCTACCTGGGCCGGCGCGAGGACGAGGCGGCCGGCGGGTGAGCGCGGCGCTCTCGGTGCAGAACCTGACCGCCGGCTACGACCGGACGATGGTGCTGCGCGAGCTGTCGCTGGCGGTCAACGCGGGCCAGACCGCCGTGGTGATCGGCCCCAACGGGCACGGCAAGACGACGCTGCTGCTGGCGATCTCCGGCCTGCTCAAGCCGTCCGGCGGCACCATCGAGTTCGACGGCCGGCGGATCGACGGCACGGCCGCCGAGGCGCTGGCCAACCGCGGGATCGTCCACATCCTGCAGGGAGACGGCCTCTTCCCCGACATGACCGTCGAGGAGAACCTGCTGCTGGGCGCGTTCGTGCGCGGTTCCTGGCGGGGGCGGAGGACGTCCCTTCGGCGCATCTACGACGACCTGCCGGTGGTCGAGGAGAAGCGCGGGCAGAAGGCGCGCACGCTGTCGGGCGGCGAGCGGCGGCTGGTCGGCCTCGGCCGGGGGATGATGCGGCCGGCCCGGATGCTGCTGATCGACGAGCCGTCGCTGGGCCTCGCGCCGGTCGCGATCGACGCGGTGTACGCGGCGATCCGGCGGCTGAAGCAGGAGTCGGGTGCGACCATCGTGCTGGTCGAGGAGAACTTCACGCACATCGGCGGGATCGCTGACCGCGTCCACATCCTCGAGGCCGGCAAGATCGTGCGCAGCGGCAGCTTCGAGGACGTGTCGAGCGACCGCACGGTGGTCGAGACCTACCTGGGCGCGATCGTCGAGGGCGGCGGATGACCGACCTCGTTGCCATCATTGCCAACGGGATCGTCTACGGCTCGATCTACGGGCTCGTTGCGATCGGCATGACGCTGATCTACGGGACGATGCGGATCCTCGACATGTCCCAGGGGTCGATGGTGATGATCGGCAGCTACGTCGGCTGGTGGGCGCTCGCCGTCCACGGGTTCAACCCGGTGCTGGCCCTGCTGCTGGCGTTCGTGGTCGCGTTCATCTTCGGCACGGCCACCGAGCTGGTGTCGGTGCAGCCGCTGCTCGGCCGGCGCAACGAGGTGGACTTCGAGATGGTCACCTTCATCACCACGTTCGCCGTCGCCATCCTGCTGACCAACGTCGCGCTCCAGCACTACGGCCCGTTCCAGAAGAACGTCCCGCCGATCGTGCACGGCAACCTCGAGCTTCTCAACGGGGTCTCGATCACCTACCACGAGCTGACGATGGCCGGGCTGTCGGTCGCGCTGATGGGCGCCCTCGGCCTGTTCCTGGCGCGCACCCGCTGGGGCTTCGCGATCCGCGCCGTGGCGCAGGACCTGGACGCCGCGCGCACGCTGGGCGTGCCCGTGACGCGGCTCTACCCGCTGACGATGGGCCTGGCGTCGGCGCTCGCCGGGGTCGGCGGCGTGTTCCTCGGCGCCCTGTACTTCGCGTCGCCGACGGCCGGCGACCTGCCGCTGCTGCTGGCGCTGATCGTCGTCGTGCTGGGCGGCCTGGGCAGCCTGTCGGGCACGCTCTACGCCGCCTACCTGGTCGGCCTGATGCAGGCGTTCTGCGAGGTCAAGATCGGCACAACCTGGACGCTGCCGATCCTCTACGGCGCCATCCTCCTGATCCTCGTCGTCCGGCCCTACGGGCTGCGTGGCACGCCGAGCGAGACGCGGCTGTGACCGGCGCGCTGTCCTCCCTGTCCGCGCTGCGCTGGGCCGCCATCGGCGTCGCGGTCGTGATGGCGGCGATCTTCCCGCTGGTCTACACCGATCCCGTACTACATGACGATCATCGTCACCGCCGAGATCGTCCTCATCCTGAACATCTCCTGGAACTTCATCCTCGGCATGGCCGGCGTCTGGAACTTCGGCCAGCTTGCGATCTATGCGCTGGGCGCCTACGGATCGGGCTGGCTGATGCTGCACCAGACATGGCTGCCGCTGTGGCTGGCGATCCTGGCCGGCGGCGTCTGCTCGGCCGATCGTCTCCGTCCTGCTGGCCTTCCCCACCCTGCGCCTGTTCGGCATCTACACGTCGCTGCTGACCTTCTCGTTCGCGCAGGTCGTCCAGTACGTGGCGGTCAACGATCCGCGCGGGCTGACCGGCGGCTCGTTCGGCTACCCCACCGTGCCGGCGCTGTTCTCGACGCTCGACCAGGAGGCGTACCTGCGCAACTACTACTGGACGTGCGGCGCCGTGGCGCTGGCCGCGTGCTTCGCCGTCGCCTGGCTGCGCCAGTCGCATCTCGGCATCTCGCTGCGCTCGCTGCGCGACGCGCCGGCCTACGCCGCCGCCCGCGGCGTCAACCCGCGGGTGACCCGGGTGGTGGCGTTCGGCCTGTCCGGGTTCCTGGCCGGCATCGCCGGCGCGCTGTACCTGTCGTTCGAGCAGTCGTTCACGACCAGCCAGATGGGGCTGACCCCGATGTCGATCGACGTCACGATGCTGGTCATCGGCGGCCTCGGCACCGTCACCGGACCGCTGCGTCGGCACCGCCGTCGTCACCGCGATCCAGACGGTGCTGATCGACTACCCGGGGTGGCAGCTGACCATCCTCGGCGCCGTCCTGCTGGTGATCGTGGTGTTCATCCCGGGCGGCCTGATCGGGCTGCTCGCCCGCTGGAACAGCCGGATCTCGGCCTGGGTGGCCGAGGACACCGGCTGAGCGCGATCAGGCCGTGAGGCCGCCGTCGATCGGCAGCGCCGCGCCGGTCACGTATGACGCGTCGTCCGAAAGCAGGAAGGCGATGACGCTCGCCACCTCCGCTGCCGTTCCCAGCCGGGCCAACGGCACGGCCTCGCGCACCCAGGCGCCGCCCGCCTCGGCGTCGTCCATCACCCGCAGCATCGGCGTGTCGATCACGCCCGGGCAGACGCAGTTGACGCGGATGCCGTGCGGCGCGAGCTCGATCGCCATCTGCCTGGTGAGCGCGACGACGCCCGCCTTGCTGGCGTTGTAGTGCGCGCTGGGCTCGTCGCCGCCGCCCTGGAGCGCCGCGGTCGACGCGAGGTTGACCACGGCGCCCGGCAGGCCGGCCTCGATCAGTCGCCTGGCGAACGCCCGCCCGGCCAGGAACACGCCCCGGAGGTTGATGTGCAGGACGTCGTCCCAGTCGTCGGCGTCCAGCTCGACCAGCGGCTGGACGCGGTAGACGCCGGCCGCGGCGACCAGCACGTCGGCGGGCCCGCCCAGCCGTGCCGCGGCCAGATCGACCGCGGTCTCGATCGCGGTCGGGTCGCGCATGTCGGCCGTGACGTCGCCGCCCTCGAGGTCGACCGTCACCACCTCGGCGCCGCGCGAGGCGAAGCAGCGCCGCCGAGGCCGCACCGATCCCCGATCCGCCGCCGGTGACCAGCGCGCGGCGGCCCTGCAAACTAGGCCACCTCTGCGGCGATCTCGGCGCAGGTGGCGATCCAGACGTCGCCTCGCGCCTTGACGTCGGCGATGAAGTGGTCGAGGAACTTCAGCGCGGTGCGGCCGCCCGATCACCTGCGGGTGCATGGTGACGATGCAGGCGCCGCCCAGCGACGACGATGCCGTCCAGCTCCGTCCCACCAGATCTCGCGGACGTGGCTGGGTGGCGCGATGGTGCGCGTCCAGTCCATGCCGCTGGAGAACCAGAAGTGCGCCGCGTCGTCCAGGATCCACTGGATCGGCAGCTCGACCAGGTCGCTGCCGGCATGCCGGTAGGGATGCAGGTCGTCCATGTAGTTGGAGGAGTAGCGGAACCCGTGCTGTCCGAGCAGCTCGACGGTGGACGACGAGAACTCCCACGACGGCGACCGGTAGCCGACCGGGTCGGCGCCGAGCCCACGCAGCACCTCGAGCGCGCGCAGCAGCTCGGCCTCCTCCTCGGCCCGCGTCAGCTTGGCCGGCGACGTGTGCGTATACCCGTGGTGGCCGACCTCGTGCCCGGCGGCCAGGATCTCCTTGACGCGGCCGGGGTGGCGCTCGGCGACGCGGCCGGGGACGAAGAACGTCTGCTTCAGGTCGTGGCGCTCGAGCAGCTCGAGCAGCAGCGGCACCGCGACCTTTGCGCCGTACGTGCCCTGGGACAGCACGCCCGGCCGGTTGGCGTTCTCCGGGTCGTCGCCGATCCACACCTCCTCGGCGTCGAAGTCGAAGGTGAATGCCACGGCGCCGCGGGCGCCTCCCGGCCAGCTGGTCATCTCGCTCCTCCCGAGGGGTTGTCGGTGGCTACCATAGGCATCCCCCTGGGATGGACGCAATACGTTGATCTGCGGAGCAGCGATCGTGCATGCCGACGGCGAGGTCGCCGAGCTGGAGGGCGCCTCCTGCGCGCGGCTGGTGCGCTCCGAGCCCGAGCTCGCGGGGTTCGCGCGCGCGTTCGCCGGCAGTGGAGAGCGCCGGGTGGCCGGGCTCTGGCGGGCCGACGACCAGTGGCTCGCGCTCGAGCTGGAGGCGGCGGGCGACGGCGATCCGCACGCGGCACGGCTCGAGCTGGCGCCGGTCGATCCGCCGTTCGGGCTGACGCCGCGCGAGCTGGACGTGGTGACGCTGATGACCGGCGGCCTCTCGAACGACGACATCGGCGCGCTGCTCGGCTGCGGCGGCCGCACCGTCGGCAAGCACGTCGAGCGGATCCTCGCCAAGACAGGCCAGTCGACCCGGGCGAGCATCGCCGCGCTGGCCGTGGAGCAGGGCCTGCTGGTGCTGCCGCTCCCGGGATCGGGGCGTGCGCTCTCCTCGCTCGCGGCCGGACGCGTGCAGGCGCTGGTCCGCGGCGAGCGGTCACGGCCGATCGCGCGCCGCCCGCAACGCGCCCGGTACGTGATCGGCTCGGCCTACCCCCGGAGCGGGCCCGTTGCCACCGATGGCGACGAGATGGTCTGCGGCTCGGCGCTGGCGGTTGCCGAAATCAACCGGCGCGGCGGCATCGCCGGCCGGCGCGTCGAGCAGGTCATCGTCGACGTCGACCCGCTGGCCCCGGACAGCGTCGTCCGGGCGATCGAGTCGCTGCTCGACCGGGAGGTCGACGCGATCACCGCCGGCTGGATGCTGCCCGAGCGGGAGGCGGTCGACACCGCCGCCCCGTACGGCTGCCCGCTGCTCAGCGCGTTCACGTCCGAGTACCTGGCCGAGCTGGTCCGCGAGCAGCAGACCGAGTACGGCTCGATCTTTCAGGTGTGCGCCACCGAGGTGGTGTACGGCCTGGGGTTCGTCCGCTGGCTGGACGCCCTGGAGGCGTCGGGGGCGTGGCGCCCGGTCAGCCGGCGGCTGCTGTTCGTCGAGCCGCGCGTCCAGTCGAGCCACATGGCGACGGATGAGACGGTCGCCGCGGCCGAACGCTCGGGTTGGGAGGTCGAGGTGGTGCCGATCCCCGCGCGGCCGGAGAGCTGGGACGGCGTGCTCGACACGATCCGCCGCACGGACCCCGCCGCCGTGCTGCTGGCGCAGTGGTTGCCCGACGAGGCCGCCTGCTTCCAGCGGGCGTTCGCGGCCGATCCCACCGACGCCTTGGTCTACGTCGTCTACTCGCCGTCGATCCCGGCGTACGTCGAGCGGGCCGGCGCCGCGGCGGAGGGCGTTGTCTGGTCGACAGTCACCGGCAGCTACGGCGATGCGATCGGGCGCGGCTTCACCGAGCGCTTCCGCGAAGCGTTCGGGCGGGAGCCCGGCCGCTCCCACGCCGGCATCGCCTACGACGAGGTCTACCTGCTGGCCGACGCGTGGGCGCGTGTCGGCAACCCGCGCCGGTTCCGAGACGTCGCCCGGGAGCTGTCGCGCGTGCCCTACCGCGGCGTGAACGGCGCCTACTACCTGAACGGCGAGTCGCATTGCGCCCTGTCGTATCCGGACACGACGCGCGACCCGTCGCTCGGCCAGGCCCACCTGGTGTTGCAGGTGCAGAACGGCCGGAGCCGCGTGCTCGCCCCCTCGCTCTACGCCGAGACCACGTTCCGCACACCGTCGTGGGTCAGTCGTGACCCGACGATCAGTCCCGGCGTCACCGGCGGTCCGTAGAGGACACGAGCAAAGGAGGCACGCATGCGACGGCTGATCCTTCAGACCAGCATGTCGATCGACGGGTACGTTGCGGCGCTGGATGGATCGCACCCCTGGAACGAGGGCGGTGGCGGGGACGAGGCTGTCACCCGCTGGATCCTGGACTCGGTGGAGGCCGCCGGCGCCCATCTGATGGGACGGGTCACCTACGAGGAGATGTCGTCCGCATGGCCGAACTCCACCAGCGTCTTCGCGCGGCCGATGAACGAGATCCCCAAGGTCGTGTTCTCGAAGACCCTGAAGCGCGCCGACTGGGCCGAAACGCGGATCGCCAGCGGCAACCTGGCGGAGGAGATCGGTCAGCTCAAGCGCGAAGCGGGCAACGACCTGATCGCCTACGGCGGCGCAACCTTCGACCAGGCGCTCTCACGACTTGGGCTGGTCGACGAGTACCGGCTGATGATCCAGCCGGCGGCACTCGGCGTCGGGCTCGCACTGTTCAGGGATCTACCTGCGCCGCTGCATCTCGACCTCGTCGAGGCGACCACCTACGCGAGCGGCTTGGCCATTCACGTCTACCGGCCGCGCCAGGCGGTGGAGCCGGCGTAGGCGGCCGCGCCTCCAGGGTGGGCCGGGCGCTGCTGGTCGCGCTCGAGCGCACGGCCATGGAGTGGATGGAACGGCGGCTGCAAGAGCTGCCGCGCCAACACCCCTAACTCAGCGCCGTCTCGAGCTGTCGCACGAGCTCCGTCGGATCCCGGTGGACACTGTGTGCGCCGGCGCTTCGCAGCTCGCCCTCCGAGATCCCTCCGCACAGCAGCGCGAGCATCCGCAGGTCGACCGCAGTCGCCGCCCGGCAATCCCACACCGTGTCCCCGATCATGGCGACAGCCGGAACGCCGGCCTGGTCGATCGCGGTTTGGATCAGGTCGGGGTCGGGCTTCGTGCGATCGACGTCCGCGGCTGTCGTCACATGGTCGACCAGCTCCGTGGCGTCCAGCAGACGCAGGTAGTGATCGACCTCCTCGGCGGCCGCCGAGCTGCCAAGGACGACGGTCAGGCCGCGCCGTTTGAGCGCCGAGAGCAGGTCACGTGCTCCGGGAAGCGGCTCGACGTCGGCAATCACCCGCCGGAAACGCGTGTCATGCTCGGCACTGACCGCGACGCCGATCTCCTCGGCAGCCGCATCTCCGAGCAGGGCGGGCACCAGCTTGTCGGAGCCCATGCCCACGGCACGGTGGATCTCCCACGACGCGACCCGATGGCCGTGGTGTGCAAAGGCCCCTTGCCACGCGGTGACGTGCAGGTAGTTGGAGTCGACCAGCGTGCCGTCGACGTCCAGCACAATGCAGCGATCCGGCGGCACAGATTGCAGCTACCCGCCCCGTCCAGCGACAAACACTGGCCGGTGCTCTGGGACGAGTCATCTCGACCCGCCCCAGAGCACGCCGGGGTTAGGCGGTGGCCGGCACCTTACGGCTGAGCGTCTTGCTGATGGTGGTCAGCTTGGCGAGCGCTGCCGTCTCCTGATCCAGATTGGTGCGCAGGAGCTTGGCGGCGTCCTTCTCGCCCAGGGCGTCGGCCATGGTCACGAGACCGGTGTAGGCGGCGATCTCGTAGTGCTCGGTGCGCGCGCCGGCACCCGTCAGGAACATGTCCAGCACGTCAGAAGAGGGATTCTCGTCCTTGACGAACTCGTCATGCTCGGTCTTCAGACCCTCGATACCGGGACACTTCTCAGCTTTCGGCTTCTCGCCAATAGCCTCGAACGCAGCCTCGACATTGGCAACGTGCTGCTTCGTCTCGGTGAGGTGCTCCTCGAATGCAGTCGCGAGGCTCTTGTCAGTCGCTTCCTCGGCGAGCTTCGGCAGCGTCTTCACGAGCGTCCGCTCCGCGTACAGAATGTCGCCTAGCTCATGCATAAACAGTTCACGAGGCTCTTTCATGGTGTCCTTTCGTTGAGTGGTGATGTTGATCCCGCCGCGACGTGGCGGCGGTACCGAGCAACACGCTCGGCCATCACATATCGATCCCAGTTCCTGCCACAACCTGACCGGGGAAACTCATCCAACGATCAGGGGCTCAAACCGGTACGCGAGCGATCAACAATCCCTGAATCGCTCACAATGGATGGGTACCCCCGGTACGCACCACCGCAAACCCGGACTCGTGATCCGCCGGCACGGCCAGTCGCGCGCTCGTCGGACGGTTCGACTCGACCGCCGTCGTCGGGGCGGGCGGAGAGCAGCGCGCAGCGCTGAGGTTCCTACCATCCCATGGGTGATAGACTCGGAGAACAGCCCCAGACCACGGTTGTCCACGCGGCGGAAACGTCGCCGGTTCGCGAAGGTCGGCCTGAGCCCCTTGGCTGACGGTTTGGACATCATCGATTCGCTGGGGTACGCGCGAAACGACGTTGGAGCGCGCGAACGGTATGCCACCGTCCCGAGTAACGACCCACGACGCTAGTCTGAACGAGGGGATTCACATCGCTGCACATATGCTAATGGTCGACGTCGAGGCCGACGAGGGCGTCGCCATCATCCACTGCCACGGCGAGTTGGACATATCGGTGTGCGGTGACCTGCGAGCGGCAATCGAGCGCGTATCCACACCGGACCTCACGCTGCTCAGGATCGATACGACCGACCTGTCCTTCATGGACTCCAGCGGCCTCCACTGCCTGGTCGACACCGAGAGCCGGTGCCATGAACACGGCACCCTTCTCGAAGTCATCCCCAGCCGCCCGGTCACGCGGCTGCTGAAGATCGCAGGCGTTGCGCAGAGGTTCGCAGCCTCTGTCCCAACCGGTTCGCTCATCGATGCGGAGTGCCACCGATGACAACGAGCTCCCTCTCCCGGGACACCGAGGTCCAATCGGTCGCACCTGATCATGAACCTGAGCGTTTACCCACACGTGCCGGCCAGAAGCCGATCATGGTTGCCATCACCGTCGTCCCGTTCGCGGGCGTGATCACGGCGATCTGGCTGCTGTGGGGATCGGCCGTCGGGGTCACGGACCTTGTGTTGTTCGGCTCGCTCTACGTGCTGTGCGCGCTGGGCATCACCGTCGGTTACCACCGGATGCTGACGCATCGGGCGTTTCGCGCTCACCCGGCGCTTCGCGCCGTACTCCTGGTGTTCGGATCGATGGCGGTGCAGGGCAATGCCATCGGATGGGCGACGGATCACCGCACGCATCACGCCCACTCCGACAAGGACGGCGATCCTCATTCCCCGCACGCCGGCTTCGCATCGGGCATTCTCGGCCAGGCTCGCGGACTCGTCCACGCCCACGTCGGGTGGATGTTCCACCACGAGCGGGTCGCAGACCGAAACCGCTGGGCCAAGGATCTTCTCGATGATCCGATCATCGTGTTCGTCGACAGGACGTTCGTGGTCTGGGCCGTGGCGGGATTTGCGCTCCCGTTTGCGATCGGCGGCCTGCTGGGCGGATGGAAGGGAGCGCTCACGGGATTGATCTGGGGCGGCCTGGTACGAGTCTTCGTCGGACATCACATCACGTGGAGCATCAACTCCATCTGCCACGTCTTCGGGCAGCGGCCGTTTCTCGCCGGTGACCAATCGACGAACAACTGGTTGCTGGCCCTCCCATCGCTCGGCGAGAGCTGGCATCACAATCATCACGTGTTTCCGTCATCTGCATACCACGGACTCGGTCGTCAGGTCGACGTGTCCGGCATCTGCATCTCGGCCTTCGAGCGCCTGGGACTCGCATCCGACGTCCGCCGCGTGACCGACGGGCAACAGGCGCGAAAGCGCCCGCCGGACGCCGGGATCAGTCGTTCGCCGGAGGCACGGTCGTGAACCGCCGTTCGCGGATCGGTGCCTCGATCCCCGCGGCGACGCCGACCCCCTGGCGGTCGGGCGCGCGCGCATAGGGGATGTCGTGCTCTGTGACCTGGTTGTCGATCGCCAGGTCAAGCAGCCGCAGCTGATCGTGCAGCACCGGCCGGCGGTATGGCGGGGCGAACTGGACGAGGTCTTCCAGCGACGCGCGCAGCCGACGTGTGACCTGCGGCGTGCCTGCGCCGGCCTGGCGGATCTCGTCGTAGGCAAGGTGGACGTAGGCGTCCCAGTTCATCACCCGGAGGGTGACGCGCACGACGCCCTCCGAGTCGGTGAACCGGCCGTCGTGGAACTGGCGCCGGGCGATGAGGCGGAGGCAGTCGTGCAGCCGGTCGATCGCCTGTACGGCTGTCGTCGGGTCGAGAAACGGCGAGTCGGAGAGCGACCGCTCGGCGATGTCGACCAGCAGGCGCAATCCGTAGGCGACATCCTGGTCGAGCGTGCGCTCCAGGCCGAGGACGATCGAGTCGCGCGCATGGTCGAGCTGGTCGGGGGTCAACTCACCCTCGACGCGCAGAAGCGGCGCGCCTGACGCAACGAACTCGCCGAACGCCGGGATCAGATGCAGGGTGCAATCGGCATCCTGGGCTGCCTGGACCAGCCGGTCGAACTCCACGTGGCAGAGCACCCCAGATGAGGTTGAGGCGACGAGCGACCGGTCGACCGGCCGCGGCTCGTCGGGTCTGGGTACTGCGCGTCCAGCAGGCGCCGCGTGTCGTCCCCGACCAGCTCGATCAGGGCGGAGACCCGCAGAGACCGTCCGATGTGATTGACGTAGAGCACCAGCACCGCGATCGAGACGACGACCAGCACGAACGCGACGACGACCGTCAAGCCCGGCACCTGGCCGGGGCCGCCGCTGCCGATGATCACCTGACGCATCGCCAGCATCGCGAACGCGAACGTCCCGACGAAGATGCCGATGGCGAACTGACTCGGCTTGTCCTTCAGGATCGGCTGCACGATCCGCGGCGAGAACTGCCCCATCGCCAGCTGGACGACGACCATGGTGATCGTCAGCACCAGCGCCGCCAGGCTGACCATCGATGTCGCCACCGCCCCGAGGATCGTGAGCGCGGCGTCCGGTCCTCCCGTGAACGATCGCGGAATCAGGTCGTACCCCGACAGTCCGTCGATCCACAGCGTTACGTAGGACAACACGACGCCGGCGACGACGCACATCACCGGGACGAACCACAGGCCACTGCGCACCTGCGCCGCCACCCGATACGAGGACTTAGGACCGACCGCCATCCGGTTGAGGTACCCCCTACTCCCCGGCCTCAACCTCGGTGACGCCGATCGGCCCGGCGTCGCCGACGTGCGGTCGGGCGGCGCGCTCGAGCGCAGCCAGTCGCAGCGCGTCGGCGTCGCTGGAGTGCTCGGCTGCGCGCTGTGCCCGGATCGCGGTGTCCGCCGGGCCCAATCCGAGATGATCGAGACCGGCCCACAGCGCGCGAACGCTCTCGAGCAGCAGCTGGCAGCCCTCCAGTTCGACGACCGAGGTCAACGGCGAGCGCCGGAGCAGCGTGCCATTCGACTTTAAGCGACCGATCCTCTCGCCCGCCCGGACCGCCGCCGTTCGGGCCCGGGACGGTGCCGATCCGAAGCTCTGCAGCACGACCTCGAGTTCGCGCCGGTCGGACTCGGCGTCCTTGCGGATCACGCGGGCCAGCGCGCGTTCGGCATCGACCGGACTGCTCGAGCCGATGCGGGCGCTCAGCTCGCACAGCGCGATCAGCAGGGCATGATGATCGCGCAGATGCACCACGAGGTAGCGGCGGTCGAACGTGCGGTCGCCCTCGCGGATCCCGCTGCGCAGCGCCGCATCGGTGAGGAATGCCATGCGGGCACATGCGCGGCGACCGAACTCGACCTGCTTGTGCCGTGCGAGCAGCCGGAAGCCGACCTGCACCACCGGGCTCATCGCTGCCGGCCGGGATACGGCGTGGGTGCGGAAGTCGACCTCGCCCGTGTCCAGCCACTTGCGCACCTCGTAGTTGCGCTGGCCGGCCTCGACGTGGCCCTCGAGGGTGCGGTACTCCCATGCCGAGACGCGCACCGGTCGCCCGTCGATCTGCCGCTCCTCGTCCACGACGCCGCCCGCGCGAACACCCGCGTAGAACCGAAGCCCGATCGCATGCAGGATCAACAGCATGTTCCTGCCCTCGAGCGGCTCGCCGGCGTCGTAGTGCGCCTCGACCAGCGTCGGGTCGGCGAAGGCGTAGCTCCGGCTGAGCCGGCTCGCGATCTCCCAGGCTCCGCCCGGCTCCGGCTGGCCGGGCTGCTCCGCACGCAGTGATTGCCGGTAGTCGTCACGGTGCCAGCCGGCACCGTCGACGCCGGCGGGATCGAAGTTCAACCGCCGCGCCTCAAGCTCGTGGAGGCGACGATCGACGTCGGCAGGCCCGATGCTCCAGTCAGGCAACGGCACGCACATCATCCAGTCGGCGCGTCTCGATATCGATGCCGCCGGCCAGGCTGCCGCCGGCCAGATCCGCCGCCCGCTCCACAAAGGACGACCACATGTGCAGCTGGATCTCCTTCGACATGCGCAGGTGGTGGTACAGCAGGTTCGACAGGCGGTCGCCGCTGCGAGCCCAGGACTCGATCTGGAAACACAGCTCACCACCGTCCGGAAACGCGCGAAACTCGATCTGGCCCGCCTCGAGATGGCCGGCGAGCGTTGCCAGGCGAAACGACGTCGGGGTGACCTCGGCGACGCGGACGGGGCCGTCCCACGGTCCAGGCATGCGGACGACGAACTCGTCGCCCGCCCGCAGGACGCCCTCGTCTCCGCGAACCTTCTGGAACCGAGCGAACTCCGTCGGGCTGGCCCGGTTGGGATCCTCTCCCACCCGCGCGATCAGCTGCTCAGGCGACAGGTCGGCGTCCCGGACGCGCGCCGTGTAGCGACGGCGAAACAGCGGCCCCACTCCATCAGTCGGGCTTTGCAGCTCCTCATGGGCAAGAGTGATGGGGATCGGCGGCGGACCATCGTCCGCGGAGCCTGCCAGCTCGCGGCGGTGGATCGGCGTCGTCCGCCACATGTAGTGCCACGACGTGAGCGAGACGCCCGCCGGCCACACCGCCGCCGTCAGCAGGCGGCGGCGCAATGATTGTCGGCGGGGCACGGCGAGTCGGGTGCCCTCGGCGGCCATGTGTGAAACCCCGCCCGCTCGGGCACCCGCCCCTTGGTGATCATCAGGACACTCCACCGCTCAGGGATCCGCGACAGCCACGTCCAGGCGCTGTCGGTCGGGTCGGTCGCGCTGTGCATCAGCCTGTGGATCCGCGCGAAGACGGTCGACCAGGCCGAGCGCGGCAACGCGGAGCGGCGGGCGATATTCGTCGGGTTGTGGGCGCCGACCCTGTGGGGTATCGCCATCTCGCTGAGAGAACGCGAAGGCCGCCGCAGTGCGTGGTCGCGGCGTCGTCTCTGAGCCGCGAACGAGTCCTGGTAGTCACGGCCGCGAACCGGCGCGCGACGCTCCACGGCACAGCCGGGCTCCGGCCACACGGCTGACGTACTCGAGCGCGACCTCGGCATCCTCCCAGGAGACAGACGCACAGGCGTCGACCATGATCGAGACCTTGAGCCCGCGCTCGCGGGCTGCGATCGCAGTCTGCGCGACGCACATCTCGAGCGCCGTTCCGGCAAGCACCAACCGCTCGATCGACAGGTCGGCCAGTACGAGTCGCAGCGGGGTGTCGTCGAAGGCCGAATAGCCGGGTTTGATCACGAAGATGTCGTCCTGACGTGGCGCGATCGACGGGATCAGATCTCCGCACACGCCGGCCAGCGCGCGATCGACGATCGCATCACCGTCGGCCGTCCAGTCCCCGAAATGATCGTTGGCGTACATGATCGGCAGGCTCGCCTCGCGGCTCGACGAGAGCACTTCGCGGAGCTGCGGGTGCGCGTCTCGGAACGACTCGGCCAGCCGGGCACCGTCTTCGTGCCGGAAGTCGTTCAGGACGTCGACCAGAAGCAGCGCGTCGTTCATACCCTCACGGTCGTTCCAGATACCACCCAGAGGCGGTCTCAAACGCCGCAGGATTTTCCGGTCGCCGCCACGGGTACGCGTCAGGCTCAGACGTTTTGACACTCCGGCTATGGAGGTTGCCATGAAGGACAATCACGATGATCAGTTGAACGCCTACCTTCGGGATGCCCACTCGATCGAACGGCAGGCGCTGGTTCAGTTGCGGTCCGCACCGGACATCGCGGGAGACGAGCGGATCGCCGATGTGTTCCGTGCGCACCTGACCGAGACCGAGACGCACGAACGACTCGTCCGTCAACGGCTCGACGCACGGGGCGCAACACCATCCGCGATGAAAGACGGCGTGATGGCCGCGGGCGGCAAGGGATTCGTGCTGTTCGCGCGGCTTCAGCCGGACACGCCCGGCAAGCTTGTCACGCACGCCTACTCCTACGAGCACCTCGAGAAGGCCGGCTACGCCATGCTGGCGGAGGCCGCGCGCTGGGCCGGCGACGACGATACGGCCGCGGTCGCGGACCGGATCCAAGCCGAGGAGGCCAAGATGGGCGAGCGCCTGGCGCAGCACTTCGACGACTCGCTGAACGCGTCGGTCGGAGACATCGCGCCCGAGCGTCTCGAGGACAAGCTGACCTCGTCGCTGGCCGACGCCCACGCACTCGAGAGCCAGACGATCACCCTGGTCGAGCGGGCACCGCACCTCGTCGACGACCCGGCACTCGCGTCCGTGTTCGACACCGTGCGCGCACAATCCGAGAGTCACCGCGAACGCCTCGAGGCCCGGCTCGCCGGCCATGATGCGCGGGCGTCGCGGATCAAGGACGCGGCGCTCCGGCTCGGCGGCTTCAACTGGTCGCTGTTCTTCCAGGCTCAGCCCGACTCGGCGGGCAAGTTGACGGCGTTCGCCTATGCCGTCGAGCACCTCAAGATCGGCGGCTACGCCCACCTCCAGGGCCTAGCGAGGCGTGCCGGCGACCGCGAGACGGTCATGGTGGTCGACGATATTCTGGACGACGAGCGCCAAACCGCAGCTGCGCTGGAGTCGCAGTTCGGGCACGCGGTCAGCGTGTCGCTGGGACAGCCCGCGTAGTCGCCGCCGCCTGAAGGCGCCCGACACGCGCGCCCGGTCGTCCGGCGATGCCCGCAAGGCGGCGCATCAAGACCGAGCGCGCGTGTCCGGCGAACCGGCAGCTAGGAAACCGCTGCCGGATCCTCAGCAGCGGCGAGCTGCTCGGACGCTGCGTTGACCTCGGTGAAGTGGCGCTCCTGGATCGGAATCGCCCACTCGCAGAGCGCAGCAACCTGCTCGTCGCTGACGCTTCGGGTCATCGTCTTGAGCACCTTCCAATGGCCGACCTCGCCCGCTTCCGCCATCGTCAGGAACTCGAAGCCATCGAGCGCGTCCGAATCCGGATCGAGATAGATCTTCATCATGTCGGCGCCCTTGCGCTTGGTCGCGGACGCCTCTTCCTGGATCGCGGTCTTCTTGCCCTCGAGCGTTTCGACGATGCGCAGGCACCGCTGCTCGGTCTCAGCCGCCTCGCTGTGCATCTGCTCGAGCTTGCCGACCAGCTCCGGAGCCTCGTCCTCGGCCAACCGCGTCACCTTCTCGGTCGCCGCCTGCGCAGCCATCGCAAGCCCCATCACCTCACCAAGCTTGGTCTCCATGTTCGTCAACTCAGCCACGCCCGCGTCCTTTCTGATCGGCAACTCTGACGACGGGACGATGCCCCGCACTCAGTTCGCGCCAAACGCGCGTTCCGCTGATCAGACCGCCGGTCGGAGCAGCGCCGCCCCGTGCGGCGGCAGTGACTGGGCGTCGCGCTGCGGAGCGCTGGCCACCTCCACCTGCCACCGCTCGGCGAGCGGCACGTCTGCCGGCTGCTCGCCGAAGTTAACGAGCACCAGCCGGCGGTCCTCGTCCGAGACGCGCTCGTAGGCGAGCACCTCGCCGGGCGCATCGTGCAGGCGCACCGTGCCACGGCGCAGCGCGGGCGACGCGCGGCGTGCCGCCAGCAGGTCGCGATAGAGGTGGAGCATGGACCGTCGGCTCCCGTGCTCCGACTTCGCGTTTCGCACGTCCGCCTGCGGCGGCCAAGGCAGCCAGGGGGTTGACGGCCAGCCGTGGCAAGGGCCGGCCTCCCAGGGCACCGGCGCCCGGCATCCGTCGCGACCGCCTGGGTCGACGCGGAGCCGCTCGGGCACGACCGCATCCTCCAGGCCGAGCTCGTCGCCCTGGTAGACGAACGGTGTGCCGCGCTGCGTCGTCAGGATGACGGCGGCCGCTCGCGCCGCAGCCTCGCTGCCCAGCCTGGTTCGAACACGCTGGACGTCGTGGTTCGACAGCACCCAGGTCGGCCAGGCGCCCGACGGGAGCTCGCGCTCGACACGCTCGATCATGTCCTGCCAGGCACCCTTCGTCCACGGCGCATACAGGGGCAAGAAGTTGAACACCATGTGCAGCTCGTCACTGTGACCGTAGAAGCTTCCGATGGATCGACAGGTCTCCCAGATTCACCTCACCGACCGTCGTCCGCTCACCGGGATAGCCATCCACGAGCCGGCGAAACCCGCGGATCAGCTCGTGCGTTATGGGCTCGTTCTGGATCCCGACGCGGTCGATCTCCCCCAACGCGGCCGGCTGGTCGGCGAACATCGGATCCTTGCCGATGCAGTGAACGACGTCGATGCGGAAACCGTCGATGCCGCGATCAAGCCAGAAGCGCAGCACCCGGTGCATGGCGTCGACGACCTCGGGGTTCGACCAGTTGAGGTCGGGCTGCTGCGCCAGGAACAGGTGAAGGAACCACTGCCCGGTGGCGTCGTCGAGCGTCCAGGCAGGACCACCGAAGACCGCGCGCCAGTTGTTCGGCGGCGCGCTGCCGCGGCCGTCCCGCCAGTGATACCAGTCGCGCTTCGGCGATGACCGCGACGAGCGCGACTCGATGAACCACGGGTGTCGGTCCGACGTGTGGTTCGGCACCCAGTCGATCAGCACGCGGATGCCGCGCTGATGTGCGGCGGCGATCAGACGGTCGGCGTCCGCGAGCGTGCCGAACAGCGGGTCGACGTCGCAGTAGTCGCTGACGTCGTAGCCGAAGTCCGCCATCGGAGACCGGTAGAACGGCGAGATCCACACGGCATCGACGCCGAGCCACGACAGGTGGCCGAGCCGCCGCTCGATTCCCGGGAGGTCGCCGACGCCGTCGCCGTTGGTGTCGAGGAATGATCGCGGGTACACCTGATAGACGACGGCGTCGCGCCACCAGGGAACGTGTCCGTCATCCACCATTACGGCGGTGGTTCCCCCCGAGACGACGCGGTGAACACCGTCGCCGGTTCACCGAGAGGCGCTTGGGGAACATGCACGGTGTGCTCTCGGATCTCTGGTACAAGAACGCCATCGTCTATGCCCTGAACGTCGAGACGTTCATGGACGGCGACGGCGACGGCTGCGGCGATTTCGAGGGGCTCTCCCGCCGGCTCGACTACCTCGAGAGCCTGGGCGTGGACGCCCTCTGGCTGGCGCCCTTCCAGCCGAGTCCACAACGCGACGACGGCTACGACATCAGCGACTACTACAACGTCGCCACGCGGCTCGGCTCGTCGGGCGACTTCGTCGAGTTCATGCGGCAGGCGGAGAGCCGGGGCATCCGGGTGATCATCGACCTGGTCGTCAACCACACCTCCGACAGGCACTCGTGGTTCCGCACTGCGCGGGAGAGCCGCGATGCGCCCACGAGGGACTGGTACGTCTGGGCGCCGAAACGGCCTCCGAACTGGCGATCGGGCACCGTCTTTCCCGGCGTGCAGCGCGACACCTGGACCCGTGATCCGAAGACGGGCGAGTGGTACTACCACCGCTTCTACGACCACGAGCCCGACCTGAATATGCAGAACCCGCATGTACGCGAGGAGCTGCGCCGCATCATGGGCTACTGGCTGCAACTCGGCGTGGCCGGATTCCGCGTCGACGCACTGCCGTTCCTGCTCGAGAAGCCGTCGCTTGACGGGGGCCGAGCGGGCACCGACTTCGACCTGCTGCACCAAATCCGCGACATGGTGCAATGGCGCCGCGGAGATGCCGTGCTGCTCGCGGAGGCGAACGTGCCCCCCGATCAGAACGGCCAGTACTTCGCCGGGGGCGACGGCGTCCACATGATGTTCAACTTCTGGGCCAATCAGCATCTGTTTGCTTCATTAGCAACGCAGGACGCACGGCCACTGGCGCAGGCGCTGCGGGAGACGCGGTCACTGCCGGAGGGGGCGCAGTGGGCACACTTCCTGCGAAACCACGACGAGCTCGACCTCGGACATCTCGAGGATGACGTCCGCAGTGCGGTGTTCGACGAGTTTGGCCCCGCGCCCTCAATGCAGCTCTACGACCGCGGCATCCGCCGCAGGCTGGCACCGATGCTCGGCGACCGCAGGAGGATCGAGCTGGCCTACAGCCTGCTGTTCTCGCTGCCCGGAACGCCGGTACTGCGCTACGGGGACGAGATCGGCATGGGCGACAACCTGCGCCTGCGAGAGCGGATGGCGATCCGAACGCCGATGCAGTGGTCGGCGGGCCACCAAGCCGGCTTCTCGAGCGCCGAGCGCACGGTTCTGCCGGTGATTCAGCAAGGCCTCTACTCCGCTGACAACGTCAACGTCGAGCAGCAGTGGCGGGATCCGACATCGTTGCTGCGCTGGACAAGTCGTGTGATCCGCGCACGCAAGGCGTGCCCCGAGATCGGATGGGGGACGTGGGACATCGTCCCGACACGCCCGCCCAACGTGCTCGCGATCGAATACGTCTGGCGGGGCACATCGCTCGTCTGCCTCCACAACTTCGCCGGGCATCCCGTCGAGGTGTCGCTGAGGCCAAGCACCGACCAGCGGGGAATCCTCGCCAACGTGATGACCGAGGAGGTCAGCAAGGCCGAACGCGACGGCACCCACCGCATCGATCTCGACGCCTACGACTACCGCTGGTATCGGGTCGGCGGGCTGGAATACGCTCTCGAGCGAGAAGCAGTGCCCGGCGGGTGACCGCCGGATGGTTCATCGTCGCCGCATGCCGAGGTAGGCGGCGAGCGCACCGGCTCCAGCCAGCGCACCGGTGATCAGGGGCCGGTGCGTGGTCGCCCACAGCTGGTAGCTGCGCCCGTGGGCCCGGTCATCGAACATGCCGTGCGTCGCGGCGAGGTTCGGCACCGGGTCGAACAGGTTGTCGGGCCGATCGGGATCGATCGGCATGCCTGTGATCTGCTGCGATGCGTACCCTGTCCGTGCCAGGTACCAGTCAGCGGCGCGGGGGGCCAGCTTGTTGCCCACTATGGCCTTGATCGCGCTGCCGCCGACGATGACCTCGCGACGACGGTGATGCGCAGCCCAGTACACCGCCTCGGCGGGGACCTCGGGCTGGAAGATCGGCGCTACCGGCTGAGGGTGGTCGGGCAGCTTGCTGCGACACCAGCTGAACTGAGGCGTGTTCACGGCTGGGAGCTGCACCATCGAGATCCATACCCGGCTGTGGCTGTGGAGGAGCTCGGTGCGTACCGAGTCGGTGAAGCCGCGAACCGCGAACTTGCCCCCGCAGTAGGCCGACTGCAGCGGGATCGCTCGGTAGGAGAGCGCGGAACCAATCTGGACGACCGCGCCGCGGTTTCGCGGCACCATCCGCCTCAACGCAGCCATCGTGCCGTAGACGGTTCCGAGGTACGTGACCTGGGTGGCCCGGGTGAACTCCTCGGCGGTTATCTCGGCGAACGGGGCGAAGACCGTCGCCATCGCGTCGTTCACCCAGACGTCGATCCCGCCGAAGCGTGCCTCGACGGCCGCGGCGGCTGCCTCGACCTGCTCCGGGTCGGCGACGTCGGTCGGGATCGCGATCGCCGTGCCGCCGAGCGCCTCGACCTCTGATACGGCTCCCTCCAGGCCCTCGTGGCCGCGTGCCAACAGGCCGATGTGCGCCCGACGCTTGGCGAAGGCATGAGCGACGGCGCGGCCCACGCCGGCAGATGCACCGGTGATGACAACGACCTCGTGCCGGGCCGGGGCGCGTCTTAGAGCTCGGCGGTGAACGTGTTGCACTGGGCTGGATCGCCGGTTTGGTAGCCAGTTTCAAACCACTGTTGGCCTGTGCGGCACTGCCGCGAACGTCCTGCACCTGACGCGTGGAGCATCCTGAACGCCACATGCCCGACTGCCTAGGCAGGAAAACCTGTTAACCGCTTACCGACCGTTGCGCTCGCGGTGCTTGCATCCGGGCCAGCAGCAGGGCCGACGCTGACCTTCCTCGAGCTCCTCCTGGGTTCGGCGAATGCGGCGCTCTCGGGTAACGTCTCGCTTGGCATCCTCGACCCAGCAGATGAACTCGTTTCGGGCCAGGGGTGTGATGTCGTTCCATGCGTCGAGCGCTTTGGTGTTGGCGAGCAGCGCCTGACGCAGATCCGAAGGCAATGTGTGCACGACCCCACCGGGCACTCGCTGGCTGCTCATTCCCGCACCACGGTAGCGGTTCCGGCATCGACTCGTACCTAATCGAGGTCGAGCTCGAACCAGACGAGCCACCCGTCGTGCTCGGGTGTTGGTTCGGCGCCCCAGCGGTCGGCGAGCGCGTCGACGAGATAGAGGCCGCGCCCGCCGCTGCCGGTGGGCGGCTCGTCGAATACGGGTCGGGTGAAGCCGGGACCACGGTCGGTCACTTGCGCTCGGAATTGGTGTGGTCGGATCTGGATTTCGAGGATGATCGTGTCGGCGGATGAGAGGCCGGCGTGGCGGACGCTGTTTCCGACGAGTTCGGTGATCAGCAGCCGCAGGTGAAAGACCGCTTCGCCGTGCTGGTCGAAGCGCAGCTTGTCGACGGCATGGCGGGCGGCGCGGGCGGATTCGACCCTCGCTGGTAGGAGCAGGGAAATTCCGTGGACGTCGGTCACTCGGTCGAGGTGATACCCGGCTAGGATGGCTCGTATGCATTCCCGCGAGGAGCGGCTTGCGATGAACGAGGTGTTGTTCCGCAAGGCCAACGACCGAATCGACGAGCGTGCCGAGGAGCACGGCTCGCCGACCGAGGCGGTGGCGTTCTACTGCGAGTGCTCCGACCGCGACTGCACCGAACGGATTCTGATCACTGCGCAGGAGTTCGAAAACGTCCGCGAGCACGCCGCCCAGTTCCTGGTTCGGCCGGGCCACGACGTCCCCAGCGTGGAGATCGTGGTCACCAGCACCCCGCTCTACCTCGTCGTCGAGAAGACCGGCGAGGCCGCCGAGTTCGTCACCGAGCATCTCGAAGACGGCTAATCAGCGCGCCGCTTCCGAAGCGCTGCTGTGCTGGTTGAAATGCTCGTGATCGCGATCTACGATTTGTCTTGCCTCAGGCTCTTGCCGGGGTGCTGGTTGTCTTGTGTCGATCTTGGAGGCGTGGGATGAGCAGTGACTCGGATATCAGAACGGTTCATGCCGGCGAGCACCTGTGGGTGGTGTCGGCGCCTGGCGAGCGGGATCTGGCGGATGTCGAACAACTCGAGGC
Source organism: uncultured Actinomycetes bacterium (assembly GCA_963720885.1). Taxonomy (GTDB): domain Bacteria; phylum Actinomycetota; class Thermoleophilia; order Gaiellales; family JAICJC01; genus DATLLN01. The sequence continues at coordinate 348,645 of CAVRGW010000006.1, forward strand.
GGCGTTCGATGCTGTCTTCGAGCACGGTTCGACGCTGGTCGTCGACCTATCGGGAACGACCTTTATCGACTCCGCCGTGATCGGCCTGCTCGTGTCGACGCAGCGGCGAGTCGAGGACAACGGCACCCACCGCGTGACCGTCGTCGCGCCGCGGGGCAGTCGTCCCCGCCGACTCTTGGACATGACGGCCGGGAACGTGCTTCCGGTCGTCGACGATCTCCCGTCCGCACTCGCGGCCGGCCGGGGGCTCGCTTAGATCACACAGAGGACAACGACGGTGCCGTCGTCCTCGAGCGGTTCCGCCCAGCTGTCGCTCACAGCCTGCAGGACGGCCATCGCCGTGGCAGCGGCCGTCGGCGAACCTGAGCCGTCGATCGCTGCCTGCACGCCCTCGATACCGAACACGCCCGTTGTCGTGCGCCGGTCGGTGACGCCGTCGGTGACCAGCAGTATCCGCTCGCCTGGATACAGCTGACGCTGAGTCGGCCGAAACCTGCGCTTTGGACGCCCGCGTCCGAGTGCTGCGTGATCCGGCCCGGTGAGTTCCGCCACGCGCCCTTCCCGGTTGACCAGGTAGGCGTGCGGATGGCCGCAGTTCACCCAGGTGAGCACGCTGGTGGCCAGCCGCGGTGGCGGCCGTGCTCGCGGTGCGCGGCCGGGACGAGTTGAGACAGACCGGGACACCAATCCCGGAGAAGACCAAAGAGTCCGTCAAGGAGGACATTCAGTGGGCGAAGACACGCGCGCAAGAACAAAACCGTCGCGCAGGACGCCGCCGAGGCGGCGACCGACGCAGCCAAGGATTCGGGACAGCAGCACGCCGCTGAGCTGCGCGACTCGGCGCAGGAGACCATCCACTCCTGATCCAGCGGTCGATCTCGGCCGCAAACGTCCCGGGCGGGGCGAACCAGGCCCCGCCCGGACGTGCCCTTCAGTTCGGTGCTTCGTTAGCCTGTACCGCGGACGGTTCCGTAGCAGGAGGTCGCGAAGCGCCGCCATGCAAGGAGGCATGCGATGACGCGGTACCTGATTTCGTTCCCCAGCGACGCGATGGACTACATCCCCGACGAGGAGGGTCCCGACGTTGCCGAGGCCGCACACGCGGTGGTCCAGGAAGCCAAGGATGCCGGCATCTTCGTGTTCGCCGGCGGAGTGGACGAGGACGTGGATCCTGTCGTGGTGGCCGGTGACGGCGAGGTCACCGCCGGCACCCACCCACTGGGAGGCATCACAATAATCGACGTGCCCTCGCGGGAGGCAGCCTTGGAGTGGGCCACGAAGATCGCCACCGCCTGCCGCTGTCCGCAAGAGGTCAGCGCGTTCGGGCACGACCCGGCGGTGGGCAACTGATCGGGAATCTCGGACAGGGATTGAAGCCCTCTAACGGACTCGAACCGTTGACCCCCTCCTTACCATGGAGGTGCTCTACCAACTGAGCTAAGAGGGCGGGACCGCCGAAGGATAGAGCATCGGTTGGCGGTCCGGGTGCCTTGAGCGGCGGCTACGCCTCGGTGCGGATGCGCTGCCAGTCGTCGACGCTGCGCAGCTCGGACTCCTCACCGGACTGCGAGTCGAGCACGACGACGCAGCACGCACCCGCGCCGACCAGGCGGATCGCCTGGACGCGCCAGCGGGTCTGCGATTCCTTGATGTGCGTGGCCAGCTCGTGCGCATCGGTGCTGCGCATGATGTTCGGGTCGACGGGGTCGGGCCCGAAGGTCATGCGGACGGGGCGCTTCTGGTACGAGCTTCCGGACTGGCGGGAACGGCGGGCCATCACGACCACCTACCCAGGGGCGGGGTCGGGCCAAACGAGTATCGGACTGTCAAGGGAACTCGCCTCCTCAGCGGACGACAGGCGGGCATTGGGGGAATCGGGCATCGGCGCCTCAGCTGACGCTCCTGGCGAGCGCCGCCCGGACGGCCGGCAGTTCCCCGTGCATTGACTGTAGCAGGCGCCACCCGGCGCCCTCGCAGCCGCGCCTACTCGTCGTCGTCGTGGCGGCGCCCAGCGACCGCGCCGCGGATCCGGTCGCGCAGGCTGATCGGCTGGGTGTCCTCGACCGACAGCCGGTCCTCGGCGTCGTCCTCGGAGAGGTCGAACTCGACCTGGTCGGCGGACTCGTCGTCGAGCCGGAACTGCTCCTCCATCGACACCGGGACGGTGCGCTCGGAGAGCTCGCGCTCCAACTCCTCGATCCGGTCGAGCAGCATCAGGATCGCCCGGCCCATCGCCGCCCGCTCCCCATCGGCGCGGCTGAGAGCATCTGCCCAGGTGCGCAGCTCGCTCTGCTGGCTCTGGTTCATGCGGGGATCCTGGCACATTGCGGCCGCCAAGTCGACCGGCAGCGGCCGGCTCCTCAGACTACCGCCCTCACGAGCGGCGGCCGTGGAGGGCTCAGACGCTCGAGGGGACGGTCGACGCCAGGCGCATGCGGCCCGGCCACGGGAACGCCCGCAGGAACCGCTCAAGCGCTGTCTCATCGCCCGACAATCGCACGGCGCCGCTCGCCAGCGCGGTCTCCGGCTCTACCTCGCCCTTCAAGAGCGCCACGAGCGTCGTTGCCTCCAGAGTCAGCTGCATGACCGGCTGCGACGGCGCGCCCTGATGTACCGTCAGGCCGCTGCTCGCGACGGCCACCTCGAACGGCTGGCCGTCCACGACGAGCGCATACGTCTCGTCCCTGGCGGTCAACCGGGGTCGGTAGAGGTACCGCAGCGCGAGCACCGCCGGTCCCGCGCGCACCTCCTCGCCTGGCACCAGCGCCTCCAGCAGCCGCAACCCCGTGCGCCCGAGTGCATCAACCACCGGTTCGATTTCTCGAGCGCCGCGGGCGGTGAGCTCGTACACCTTGGCGGCAGCGGGCCGCGGCAGCTCCCACCGCCGGATCAGTCCGGCCTGCTCGAGACTGCGCAATCGGCTCGTCAGCAGATCCGTTGCGATCCCCGGCAATCCGTCCCGCAGGTCGGTGTAGCGCTTCGGACCAGTCATCAACTCGCGCACGACGAGCAGTGTCCAGCGATCACCGATCACGTCCAGCGTCGCGGCGACCGGACAATACTGCCCATAGCTGCGCCTGCGGCTCACACCCGAATTCTGTCCGAGAGATTCGCTTCGGGTGTAAAGAGTTCCTGATGATTATCTTGTCATATTGCAAGGACTGCAAGTTGCGGGAGAGGTTTGAGAAATTAACTGTTGAGCTCGACGGATTACTTGTCGTGTCGCTTTGAATATTTGTCGCCTGGGCTGAATTACTGGAGAACAGGAACGTTGCGTGACACCTCCACATACTGGTGTGTTTGCGTATTGAAAAACATGGCCGAAACACCTTGACACACCAAGCCTAGCGTGGCACGGTACGGCTTCGTAGTACATTGGGCACGAGTACGGGCGGCGTCCTCACACCGTGATCTCAGGGCCTCATTAGCCTGGGTCAACGGAGGGTTGCCGAGCCATCGCTGCCCGGGGTCAGTACGTCGGCGGCATCTGCTTCCAACGTTCTATCGGAGGGGTTGAAAATGGCTGCGACCGGCAGGGGTCGTACGTCACCGGGCGCCGGCACGGAGCGTTACGGTGACGCTGCGGCGGTTGACGCTGTCCAGCACGTCCGGACATCCCGCACACCGTTGCCACGGCGGCAGTCGACGCGTGCAGCGTGCGCCGGAATAGTCATAGGTGATGTCACGGCACTCATCTGTTCTGCGCTCATAGTGTCACAACTCGGCCCCTCGCCGCGAGGCGATCCGCTCGCCGCGATCCTGCTTGGCGCGTGCGTGATAAGTGTCGCGCTGGCGCTCCTTTATCACGGAGACGACTCGCGTCCTACGCCGTCGCCCAATCACGCCGGAGCTGTCCTCCTCGCAATCACGTTCGGGGCATGGTTGGCTGTTGTCGGGACGGTCATCGCTGGTTGGTCGAGTGCCGACGCGGGAGCCCTGGTCGCTTGGTGGGGGCTTGCCATTCCGCTGGTGTTGGTGGTGCACGCTGCCGTCGCTGCCGCCTTCCCGCGTGCACTCGAGCGCGCGTTGATCGTCGGGTCGGGTGACGCCGCCAAACTGCTCACTCGAAAGCTCGAGCGGCATTCCGAGTACCGGATCGATGTCACCGGCACCGTCAGCGTCGCATCGCTGGTGAACACGATGGACGTCCGCCTCGCCGACCGCGTGATCGTCGCCGCCGAACCGGCGGAGCGCGACGGAGCGCGAGAGCTTATCAGGCGGATCAGGCGTGCGGGGCTCCACGTCGATGTGGTGCCCGAGCTGTTGGAGCCCATCGGGCCGGGTGCCAGTATCGGACGCGTCGAAGGCCTGCCGATGATCCACCTCCCGGGCGGACGGCTGGCGCCGACCACCCGCGCGGTCAAGCGCGGCATCGACATCGTCGGCGCATCCATCGGCCTCATGCTGACGGCGCCGCTATTCGCGGTGATCGCCGTCGCGATCAAGCGCGACTCGCCAGGGCCCGTGTTGTTCCGGCAAACGCGCCTCGGCGAGGGCATGCGCGAGTTCACCAACCTCAAGTTCCGGACGATGCGCACGGACGCCTCGCAGGAACGCCACCGCGACTACATCAAGTCGACGATGACATCCGACGCGGCGCCCGAGTCGAGTGGTCTCTACAAGCTCGAGCGGGAGGACGAGATCACCCGCGTCGGCCACTGGCTGCGGCGCACCAGCCTGGACGAGCTGCCGGAGCTGTGGAACGTGCTGCGGGGTGACATGTCGCTCGTCGGTCCGCGCCCGTGCATCCCGTACGAGGTCGAGTTCTTCGAGCGCGAGCACCTCGACCGGTTCCTCGTGCCGGCGGGCATCACAGGGCTCTGGCAGGTAACCGCACGCGCCCGGTCGACCTTCGGCGAGGCGCTGGACATGGACGTCGAGTACGTCGACAGCTAGTCGCTCGGGCTCGATTGCCGGATCCTGCTGCGCACACCCATCCAGCTGCTGCGATTGACGGTCGACGGCGTGAGCGGCGACGTCCTCGATCTGGCCGTTGTCGGACTCGGCTACTGGGGGCCGAACCTCGTGCGTAGCCTGCACGATGTCCCCAACGCCCGAATCGCGCAGGTCTGCGACCGTGACCGCAACGCGCTGGAGCGGATCGCGCGCCGCTACCCGGCGTTGGCGACCACCACCAGCGTCGACGAGGTGCTGGAGGACAGCACGATCGACGCTGTGGTCATCGCCACGCCGGTGTCCACGCACTACGACCTGGCCATGGCGGGCCTCCGTGCGGGCAAGCATGTGCTTGTCGAGAAGCCGCTAGCCGCCTCACTGCGACAGTCGGTCGAGCTTGTGGACGAGGCACACGAGCGGGGATTGGTGCTGATGCCAGGGCACACCTTCCTCTACAGCCCGCCGGTGATGCTGGTGCATGATCTGATCGACGCGGGCGAGCTGGGCGACGTCTACTTCGTCTCGTCGAGCCGGGTCAACCTCGGCCTCCACCAGCCAGACGTAAGCGTCATCTGGGATCTCGGCCCGCACGACTTCTCGATCCTGCGCTACTGGCTGGGTGAGCGCCCGTTGTACGGCGACGGCGATGGGACGCGAGTGCGTCGTGCCCGGTATCCCGGACGTGGCCTTCGTCAGCCTCGAGTACCCGTCCGGCGCGATCGCGCACGTCGAGCTGTCCTGGCTCGCGCCAAGCAAGCTGCGTCGGACGACCGTGGTCGGCTCGCAGAAGATGCTGGTCTACGACGACACCAGCTCGGAGCCGGTGCGGGTGTTCGACGCCGGCGCGTCGGTGCGCGACCCGCGCACGTTCGGCGAGTACCGGATGACGCTACCGCACCGGCGACATCGTGTCGCCCCGGGTGCAGCCAGTCGAGCCGTTGTACCTCGAGCTCCGAGACTTCTGCCACGCCGTGCAGACGGGTGCCGAGCCCCGTTCGGATGTGCAGGTTGGCCTCGATGTGGTTGTGACCATCGAGGCCGCTGTCCGATCGCTGAAGGGAGGTGGCAGCCCAGAGGCGGTGGAGGAGCCGCGCGTCCCGCTGGGCCGGACAGCATGGAGATGATGACTCACGAGCCAACAGGACGGAGGAGCGCCTGGTCGTCCACCGACTCGGTGCGGCCTCTACGGATGGCGATCCTCGGTCTGCTCGTCATCCTGATCGTCGCCGTCGCCGGCATGGGCGCCTATATCTACGCGGGCGGCCAGCCGAAGGTCTATGGGGGTCAGTTCAAGACGGTGTACCAAAACGGCCAAGCTACGTCGGCCGACCAGATCCTGATCGGGATGCAGACTCAGAAGGCACTGGTGGAAAGCGCCGCGACGCTGCAACCGGTCGCTGACCAGTATCAGATGTCGCTCCAGACGCTGACCGACCGGGTCTCGGCGTCGGTCGACGGCACCAGCAATGTGCTGACAGTGACTGTCTCCGACCCCGATGCGACGCGAGCGAGCGGCATCGCGCGCGCGGTCGCGGCCAGTTACATGAAGCAGTCGTCGAGTCAGAACTCGACGCAGACGTCCCAGGTCAGGGCGGTGATCCAGCGCAAGATCGTCCGCCTGACAGCGCAGCTGCGCCGGCTGGAGGACGCGGCGGCGACCGATCCGACGCTGACCCTGACGCCGACCGGGCAGAGCCAGATGCTCGCGCAGACCCAGGCGCTGCTCGGCCGGATCGGCGCGCTGGAGGACCAGCTGACGCAGCTCGACGTCCAGAACGCAACCGGGCCGCGGTCGGAGATCATCACGCCTGCCCATCTGCTGGCCGATCCGCTGGAGCCGCAGCCGATGCGCACGGCGGTGGTGGCGGTGATCGCCGGCATCGTGCTGGCCGGGCTGGTGGTGCTGGTCGCATCCAGGCCCCGGCGGGACGCGTGACCGGCGAGGCGAGACGCGCCGGGCAAGCTCACACGGACGCCGGTGCGGAGTTCGAAGGCGTCACGGGCAACGCCGTCTCGGTGGCGGCGTGGACCGTCGTCAGCCGGGTCGCAGGGCTCGCGAAGCTCGCGGCGATCGCGGCCGTGCTCGGTCCGACGTACCTGGGCAACACATACCAGGCGACGAACCTGATCCCGAACACGGTCTACGAGCTGCTGACCGGATCGCTGTTTGCCAGCCTGCTCGTGCCGCCGCTCGTCGCGCACATGGACAACGGCGGCAAGGCGCGCGCGGCGCAAACCGCAGGCGGGGTGCTGACGCTGGTGATCGGGGGGCTCTCTCTGCTCGGGCTCCTGGTCGTGATCAGCGGACCGCTCCTGTTGCGGGTGCTCACCCTGGGCGTCGACAGCCCTCAGGCGGTCACCGACGAGTTGCGGGTGGGATGGATCCTGATCGCGCTGTTCATGCCGCAGGTCGTGCTCTACGGGATCGCCGGCGTCGGGGCTGCCGCGCAGAACAGCTGCGGGCGGTTCGCGCTGGCGGCGGCGGCGCCCGCACTGGAGAGCGTCGGCATGATCGCCACTCTGACAGCGGCTGCAGTGATCTATGGCACCGACGTCTCGCTTGCCACGATCACGATGCCCGAGCTGATCCTGCTCGGCGTCGGCACGACCGCGTCGGTCGGCCTGCACGCGGGCATGCAGTGGTTCGGGGCGCGCCGGTGCGGCTTGTCGCTGATCCCCCGCGCCGGCTGGCGCGACCCGGAGGCGATGCTGATCGCCAGACGCGCTGTGCCCTCGCTCGGCTACGCGGGCCTGAACGCCCTACGGACGTTCGGGGCGCTGGTCGTCTCGAGCTCCGTTGCCGGCGGCGTGGTCGCGTTCCAGCTCGCGCTCAGCTTCTACTACCTACCGGTGGCGATCGGCGCTCGGCCAGTGTCGACCGCGCTGCTGCCGCGGCTGGCTCGGCTCTTCAACCACCGGGCTCTCCATGATTTCGGGACGGAGCTGGGCCGTGGCCTCCAGCTCATCTTCTTCCTGACGTTCCCGATCGCCGTGTTCTACGCCGCACTGAGTGGGCCGATCGCCGACGCCGTGCTGATCGGGCACCACGCCCAGGAAGGCGCCGCGTTGGTCGCCGTCTCGCTCGCCGCACTCGCACCGGGCGTGATCGGCGAGTCGAGCTTCGTCCTCTCGACGCAGGCGTGCTACGCCACGTACGACCCGGTGACGCCGTTCCGGGCGATGATCCTGCGCACCACCGTCTCCGTCGCCGGCATGGGAGTCGCCCTCGTCCTCGGCGGCCCCCTGGCCGTGCTGGCGGCGCTCGGGTTGGCGATGTCTGCCGGCAACCTGCTCAGCGCCTGGCGCCTGCACCGGCAGATCTCCGGGCGGCTTGGCGAGACAACGCCGGGATTGGCCGCTGCGATCGTGCGCGACATCACTGCCTCGGCCGCAATGGCCGCTGCGGCGTGGGTCGTGGCCATCGCCCTGGTCTCGGCGATCCCCGGTGAGGTTGGCCAGCTGACCGCGGTACTGGGCGCCGTGCCGGTCGGCGGCGTGGTGTTCATCATCAGCCAGCGGGCACTCAACTGCCCAGAGCTCGTCCTGCTGCGGGGCACGCTCAGGCAGATCCGATTGGGGAGCAGTACGTGAGGCGCTCGGCGGTTTATCCCCATATCCTCGGGATGCTGACGACGACGGCCGTCGAGCCGCTGATTCGGGCGCCCTACCTGACCGTCGCGGCCTGGTTGCGGCGGTTCGAGGCCTGGCCCGACGAACGGCGGGCGGCGTGGCAGCAGCAGCGGCTGGCGGAGGTGCTCCGCGATGCCGCCGGTTCGGTGCCGTTCTATCGTCAGCTGCTCCCGGCCGGAGCTCATGGCGTCAGCCTGTCCGACCTGCCGGTCGTCGACAAGCGCCAGATCCGTGACTCTATGGACGACTTCCGGTCAGAGGGTTGGGAGCACACGCCTCACGTCTGCAAGTCCACCGGGGGCACGACCGGTGATGCGTGGCAGTATGAACTTGACCGGCGCGCTTGGACTCACGTGCGGGGTGCCCAGATCCATCTCTGGGAGCGCACCGGCTACCGCTACGGCGACCGGATCGTCCTGCTCGGCACGCCCCCGTCGCTGCTAGGCGGCGGCTCGAGGGTCGGATCCCGCCTGCGAACGACGCTCGAGCATCGCATCTACTCGGCGGCAGGCATCGAGGTCGACCATCTCTCAAGCCTGGAGCGCGCCCGCACGGCGGTCGAGGCCGACGGTGTCGTCTGGTACGGCTACGCCAGCATGATCGCCACCATGGCCGAAGCCGTCCTCGACGACGGCATCCGGCTGAACGGCCCGACCGCGGTGATCACGACCTCCGAGCCGCTACATCCGGTCTGGAGGCGCCGGATCGCTGATGCGTTCGGGGCACCCGTCTACGACGAGTACGGCTGCAACGACGGCGGGGTCATCGCGCTGACCTGCCCCCGCGGACGCTTCCACATCGCCGAGAACGTCTCGCTCGTCGAGGTCGTGGAGGGCGACTCGCCGTGCTCGCCGGGCGTCGAGGGCGACATCGTGGTGACGAATCTCCATGCTCGGGTACTGCCCTTCCTGCGATACCGGATCGGCGACCGCGGCGTGCTCGCCGCGACGCCGTGCCCATGCGGCCGCGCCGGGGCGACCCTGGAGAGCGTGAACGGCCGGGTCGGCGACCGCCTGGTGTTGCCGAACGGCATCCAGCTCTCCTACGTGAACTTCACGACCATTTTCTGGGGTACGCCGCACGTTCGCCGCTGGCAGATCGTCCAGGATGCGATCGACCGGGTCACCGTGAGGCTGGAGACCGAGCCGGGGTTCACCACCCGGGAGGCCGAGCAGATCCGCCAGGCGATCAGGACGCGGAGCCGCGGCCAGCTCGAGGTTGACATCAGGGTGGGCGAGCCGATCGAGCGCACCGACGCGGGCAAGCAGCGCGTCGTGATCAACCGGCTGACACAGGTGGGCGGAGCGACGTGAGGCGCTCGTCATCGGCGTACCCGCACGTGCTCGGGATGCTCACGCTGACCGCAGTCGAACCGTTAATCGGCGCACCGTACCTCTCGGTCGCGAACTGGCTTCGCAGTTTCGATGCCTGGCCAGCTGAGCGGCGCGCCGTCTGGCAGCGCCGCCGGCTGGACGACGTGATCGAGCGGGCCGCAGCGCGTGTTCCCTTCTACCGGTCGCTGCTCAGTGGCCGACGGGCCGGCATCGAGCTGACCGACCTGCCGGTGGTCGACAAGGTTCGGATGCGCGCCGATCCGGCGGCCTTCAGGTCGGCCGACTGGGAGCAGATGACCTTTGTCCGTAAGGCGACAGCCGGGACGACAGGCGACCGTGGCAGTACGAACTCGACCGGCGCGCCTGGGCGCACATCCGGGGTGCCCAGCTGCACCTCTGGGAGCAGACGGGGTACCGCTATGGCGACCGGATTGTCGTCCTGGGCACGCCGCCGTCCCTCGTGGCCGGCGGCACCCGGTTTGCTGGGCGTCTTCGCGCGAAGCTCGAGCGCCGGGTGTACTCGGCGGCCGGGATCCGGGTCGACCACTCGGCGAGCTTCGATCGGGCGCGGCGGGCCGTCGCCGCCGACGGCATGGTCTGGTATGGGTACGCAAGCATGGTCGCCGCGATGGCCCAGGCGGTGCTCGACGAGGGTTCCCGCCTGTGCGGCCCAACCGCGATCATCACCACTTCCGAGCCGCTGCAGCCGGCATGGCGGGCGCAGATCGAGCAGGCGTTCGCGGCGCCGGTGTACGACGAGTACGGATGCAACGACGGCGAAATCATCGCGCTGACCTGTCCCCGCGGACGCTTCCATCTCGCCGAGAACGTCTCGCTCGTCGAGATCCTGGACGGCGACCGGACATGCCCCCCCGGCGTCGAGGGCGACATCGTCGTCACCAACCTTCATGCGCACGTGCTGCCGTTTCTCCGCTACCGAATCGGCGACCGCGGCGTGCTGGGCGACCGGCCCTGCCCCTGCGGCCGGCTCGGTCAGGTGCTCGAGCGGCTGACGGGGAGGACCGGCGAGAGCCTCAGCCTGCCGGACGGCGGCAGCATCTCGTACGTCACCTTCGGGCCGATCTTCTGGGAGACACCGCATATCCGGCGGTGGCAGATCGTCCAGGAGGTGGTCGACCGGGTGACAGTCAGGCTGGACGTGGAGGACGGGTTCACCGAGGCAGAAGCTGAGGTCATCCGCGCCGGCATCCGCGCGCGGAGCGGCGGCCAGCTCGCGGTCGACATCAGGCTCGACGATCCGATCGTACGAACCGGCGGCGGCAAACAGCGCGTGGTCATCAACAGCCTGCAGCAGGTGGGCCCGTGACTGGTGCTGAACGGAAAGGGCCCGGACTACCGCCTCCGCCGCGACCCCGCGATCTGGACCGGTGTGGCAGCGCTCTGCGCCGCAGCGCTGATGGCTCCCGTGGTCACCGCATCACCGGACGTTGCAGCCGCGGGAATCATCGCAGTCGCGCTGGCGGCGGCAGTCGCCGTTCATCCGCCACTCGCCGCCTACTCCGTGCTTGCGCTGACGCCGCTGATCGCCGGTCTCAACCGAGGCGCAGCGATCCCCGTGCTGCGGCCGAACGAGGCGCTGGTCGCGGTGGTGGCCGCTGGGCTGCTCAGCCGCGTCATGCTCCTGGGCATCGCCGGGCGCCCGATCCGGATCCGGTTCGGGCGCATCGACGCCGGGATCATGGCACTGGCGATCGCGGGTTCGGTGCTGCCCCTGCTCTGGATGCAGGCCCGGGGCGTCGGTGCCACCCAGGACGACATCTTCTACGCGCTGGTCGTCTGGAAGTACTACGCCGTATTCCTCGTCGTGCGGGCCAGCGTCTCGCGGACGTCCGAGGTGGCGACCTGCCTATGGCTCTCGCTGGCTGCCGGGTGTGTCGTCGCCGTCGTCGGCATCCTCCAGTCGCTCAGCCTGTTCGGCGTCCCGGGGATGCTGGAGAGCCTCTACAACCCGACCGACCAGGCGGCGGCCGTCGAGAACATGCGTGGGTCGTCGACGCTGGCCGCGCCGCAGGCGGTCGCGGATGTGATGACCTTCAACCTGGCGATCGCCGCCGGACTGCTACTCCGAGGGTCGCACCGCGTGATGCTGGGCGGGGTGTCCGTGATCCTCGTCTTCGGGGCTCTCGCCTCCGGACAGTTCTCCGGCGCGATCGGCCTCGTGGTGGGAGTAATTGCGTTCGGCCTGATCGCCGGCCGGTTGGGGGCCGTGATACTCGCTTTTCTGCCCAGCGGCGCTGGTCGCGCTGATCGCGCTTCGGCCCGTCGTCGATCGGCGTCTCTCGGGCTTCAACGACGCCAGCGGCCTGCCGTCGAGCTGGGTCGACCGGTATCACAACCTGACGACCTACTTCTGGCCTCAGATCGAGTCGGGCTGGAACTGGCTGCTCGGTGTGCAGCCGGCCGCCCGCATCGCCGGCCCCAGTGGCACCGGGCGCGTCTACATCTACATCGAAAGCGGCTACGTATGGCTGCTCTGGAGCGGGGGCCTCGTGATGTTCGCTGCGTTCGCGTTCTTCGCCTGGACGGCCCTCCGGGAGGTAGCCCGGATTGCGCGGGCGCGCGGGGATGCCGTCGGCGTGGCCGCGATGGCGAGTTTCACGGCGCTGGTGACGATGGTCGTGCTCATGGCGTTCGACCCGCACCTCACACTGCGCGGGTCGGCCGACCTCAGCTTCGCGCTGCTGGCCTTGGCGGTGTCAGCCGCCGTCCCCGTCCGGCGCGTCCGGACGCCTGCTCGGTAACCGCTTCGACGAACAGCTCGAGCAGCCCATCCGAGCGGCGTCGCAGTGTTTCGAGGTCGAGATCCCGGCGGGGCCTTGTGCGCACCGGAACTACCTGCGAAGCGTGCGTCAGCCGTTGCAGCTTCCCCTGCCCCTCGAGCCAGGCGTCGACGGTCGGTGGCTCGCCGGCGAACGCCGTAAATGTCGGAACTCCGAGCAGCGCGGCTTCGCGCGTCATCGTGCCGCCGGCGCCAATCACAAGATCGGCCGCAGCCATCAGCGATCGCGAGTCGACCGCATGCTCGGGCACGATCAGCCGTCCGCCGCCGAGCTCGTAGAGCATCGCCCGCTGCTCGGGATGGCGTGGCAGCACGACGCAGCAGACATCGGGCTGCTGCGAGAGCAGTTCGAGCGTGTCCGCGAACAGGCTGTTCTCGAACTGGTGGTACATCGCCCGCGTCGGCGCCGTCCGTGCGACGACCAGCCGCTGACCTTGCGACTGGCGCACGCCGAGGGCCTCGCACACACCAGGGTCCGGTGAGAAGTCACCGAGGTAGAGCTCTTCCTTGAGGCCGTCGTAGAAGCGCGTCTTCCGCGGGCCGGCCCCCTGGCGCACGACCTTCGATCCGCGGAGCGCCTCCGGGAGCAACACGAGCGTCGCCAGCCGGAACGCCACGTGGTTGGCCGGCTGGTGCTCGTAGTCCATGGCCGTGACGACCCGCATCCGCATCGACCGAGCCGCCACGATCTGTGCGTATGAGTTGTGCGACACAGCGACGTCGGGCCGCTCGGTCTGCGCCCACCGGCGCAGCGCCCGCACGCGGTCGGTCAGCACCGCGGCCTTGGCCCGGCGACCGCTCGGGCTCTCGCCGCCGATGATGACCGCCCCCGACCAGGTTCGCAGCCGCGAGCTCCACCGTCTGGGCGTTGTCTCGCGCGGTGACGCGAACCTCGTGGCCGGCAGCCTCGAGCCGCCGGCTGATCGGCGCGAACAGCAGGGCGTGCGGCGAGTTAGACAGATCGATCCAGACCTTCATCGGACTCCCGCCTCCTCGAGTTTGAAGTGCGTCGCCCGCTCGATCGCCGTTCCGATTCGCCCGGCCGCCTGCCCGTCCCATAGCGGAGGCGGATCGCCTGGCCTGGCATCGCCGGATTCGAGCTGCGGAAGCAGATCGCGGATGCGCTCCGGTGCCAACCCCAGCAGAACATTCGTCCCGTGCGTGATAGTGACGGCCCGTTCCGTGTTGTCACGCAGGGTGAAACATGGAACGCCGAGGAACGTTGTCTCCTCCTGCACTCCGCCCGAGTCGGTCAGAACCCCTGCAGCACCTTGCTCCAGCGACAGGAACTCCAGATAGCCGAGCGGATCGACGACCTGCAGCCCGGCCGGCACGTCGATCCCGGCCATCGCCTTCTGTGTGCGCGGGTGGGCGGGAAACAGCACCGGGACATGGCGGGCGACCTCACCGAGCTGCACGATCGTGCCCGCCAGCAGCGGGCCGTCGACAAGTGCGGGGCGGTGCAGCGTGACCAGGACGTAGTCGCGCGCATGAAGCCCGTACCGGCGCCAGGCGTCCAATTCGCCGAACCGGGGCTTCATGGCGACCAGGCTGTCGATCATTGTGTTGCCCACAAAGGAGACATTGTCTCCGGCGATCCCCTCGCGAGTCAAATTCTCCACGGCCTCGTTGCAGTGGACGAACAGCAGGTCGGACAGGCCGTCGGTCAGGAACCGGTTGATCTCTTCGGGCATCGTGCGGTCGTAGCTCCGCAGCCCCGACTCCACGTGCGCAATGCGGATTCCCAGCTTCGCGGCGACCAACGCGGCGGCCACGGTGGAATTCGACGTCGCCGGGCACGACCACCAGGTCGGGCGCCTCCTCCTCGAGCACTGGCTCGATCCGCTCCATGATCCGGGCGGTTTGGACGGCCTGGCTTCCAGACCCGACGCCCAGCAGATAGTCGGGATCGGGCACGCCAAGCTCGGTCAGAAAGACCTCCGACATCAGCGGGTCGTAGTGTTGCCCGGTGTGCACGATGACGTGGCGGGCGTCTGGCAGCCGGCGACGCATCTCGGCGATCACGGGCGCCATCTTGACGAAGTTCGGCCGAGCGCCGATCACATACACGAACCGCTCGAGGCCATACCCGTTCATGCGCACCTGCCCGCTCCCTGCAGCGCCCTCGCCCGGGCTGGCACCCCGACGACCGTCGCCCCGGCGGGCACGTCTGCGGTTACCACGGCGCCCGCGCCGACTAGGGCGTTGGCACCGATGCGCACCCCGCCGAGCAAAATCGCTCCTGAGCCCACAGCCGCCCCATCCTCGACGGTCGTGGGCTGCAGCGTCCACGGTCCGCTGGTTTTCGGATACTTGTCGTTGATGAACATGACGCCGTGCCCGACGAACACCTCGTCGTCGATCTTGACGCCCTCGCAGACGAACGTGTGGCTCTGGATCTTGCAGCGCTCGCCGACGGCGCCGCGCTGGATCTCGACGAACGGCCCGATGCGGGTGCCGTCGCCGATCGCGCAGCCGTAGAGGTTCGTGAACGGACCGACGACGACGTCCTCGCCGAACGTCACGTCGTCGATCAGGCGGTACGGCGCGTCGTTCGCCGGCGCCGTCAGCCATCGGTGAAGTACGTCGCGGACCGCTGTCTGACGACGCGGTCGAGCTGCGGCTCGCGCGATGCCGGGGAACATCGGCAGCGAGAGGCACTCGCGCGGCGAGCGCCTCGGCGACCGGGAAGTCGCCGGCGCGATAGCCGAGCCGCGCGTAGGCGGCGGTCAGGTGCACCGGCTGCGGGTAGTGCCGGCCGGTCCCGATCCCGCGGTCGCGGAGCCACGTCGCCGAGCGCCGTCGGGGTCGCTCGTCCGCACGACGTAGAGGTGCCAGACGGGCTCGCTGCCCGGCGGCGACCGGCGGGAGCCGAGGTCGCCGACGCCGTCGAGCGCCTCGACGTAGACGCGGCCGCGCTCGCGCCGCTGCGTCGTTCCAGCGCTCGAGCAGCGGCAGCTTGTGCGAGCAGCACGAGCGCCTGGATCGTGTCGAGCCGCGCCGTGTAGCCCTCGTAGGCGTGACGTACTTCGCCGTCTGCCCGTGCTCGCGCAGCGCGCGGACGCGCGTCGGCGAGCTCGCGTCGTCGGTGACGAGCGCGCCGGCGTCGCCCATCGCGCCGAGGTTCTTCGCCGGGATAGAAGCTGAAGCGCCGCGGCGATGCCCGCGGCGCCCGGCCGCGAGCCCGTCGCGCGTCGGCGCCGTGCGCCTGGCAGGCGTCCTCGACGATCGCGAGCCCGTGCCGCTCGGCGAGCGCGCAGCAGCGCGCGCATGTCCGCCAGCTGCCCGTAGAGGTGGACGGGCAGCAGCGCACCGCGTGCGCGCCGTCGACCGCCGCCTGCGACCGCCGCCGGGTCGAGGTTGTAGTCGCGTCGGTGACGTCGACGAGCACGGGGACGCCGCCGGCCTGCGTCGACCGCCTCGAGCGTCGCGACGAAGGTCGTCGGCCGGGACGATCACCTCGTCGCCGGGCTCGAGCCCGGCGCGATCAGGCCGAGGCGCAGCGCATCGAGCCCGCTGCCGACGCCGACGCAGCAACGCGATGTCCGCAGTAATCGGCGAACGCGCGCTCGAAATCGGCGACCTGGGGGCCGTTGATAAAACAGCCCGCTTCGATCACCTCTTCGAACTTGATCAAGAGCTCTGGCATCAGCTCCCGGTGGCTGTCGCTCAGATCCAGAAACCGCACGGCGGTCCGTGCCTTTTCGCGCATGCCCACGACAACCGTCGATGTTCTCGACACGGTATACCCCCAATCGCCCTCAGTACCCAGTGTAGCTACGCATGCGTGAACGTCAGTAAAGATTTCATTTGCATGCAACGCGATCTGGCGATTCCCCCTTTGCGGCAATCCAGCCCACCTGACCTGGGGATGGAGCCCTGTCGCGAGATTGCCGATACTTCCGGCCGACGCTGGTCTGGGATACTCTCGTCGCCACAGTCCAAACCGAAATGCGCATCATGATTCAAACACGCCACTTGGTATTCTTGGTATGTGTCGTCATGCTTTTCGTTGCGGCCCCCGTCGCCCAGGCGGCCAACCACTGGGCACCGGTCGGCCGTAAGCCTTTGAGCGATCCCGATGCCGCCGCGCTCGTCACGCGGAAGCCGGAGACGCGTCCTGAGAATGTTGTGGCGAACCTCTATGTGCCGACCACCGCGGAGCTCGAGGCATTCCGGTCGAGCCGGAACATCTACGGCCAGACCCCGGAGCAGTGGAACCCGTTGTTCCGGTACGTGACGGGCCGGTCGGGCCTCAATAACCCGTCGACCGATGATCTGGTCCAGTGGGCAGCCCGCAAGTGGGGCATCCCAGCCCCCTGGATGCGCGCGGTGATGGTCGTTGAGTCGTCGTGGCGTCAGACCCACATGGGCGACCGGAGGACGGTGCCACTCGACTGGTACGGTCGCTATCCGTTCCAGGCGCAGATCCTCGGCACGTTCGACGTGTTCCAGTCGATGGGAGTGATGCAGATCAAGTGGACGCCGGACGGCACGGCGAGCCCGGGAACTGAGGCGCTTCGCTGGAAGTCCACAGCGTTCAACCTCGATTACTATGGCGCCAAGATCCGGTACTACTATGACGGGCTCTGCGACTGGTGCACGGGGTCTATGGCCGACGCCAGCAGTGGGCGAGCATCGGCGCCTGGTACCAGCCCACACCGTGGCGAACCGGGTCACAGGCCTACGTCGATCACGTCAAGACGGTGCTCGCCGGCCGCACCTGGCGGAGCTACTGACTTGGCACCCTCGCAGGCGATGAGGGAAACAAGCGGCGCGCACTAAAGACCGCGGCGGATCTTGCCGCCAGTGGTCTGTCCGACGTGAGGTGCTGGCCGCATGCAAGTCGAACGCCAGCTTCAGTGATCCCATGCGGGACTTCCTCGTCAACTGGACGAGGTCGGAGTCGCCCAGGGCCTCGGTCTGGCATCCGCGACGTCACTTTGAACTCTCCGATCAGCCCCTCGCCTCGTTCACCTCATCGATCTGCTACCGACCTTCATCAAGGGTCGCAGCTACGGCGGTGAGTCGCCCCGAATCGACAAAGTGCCGCTGTTGAGCGAGTTCGCCGAACAGATCCTGGCCGCCGACCTGTCCCTCACTACCAATGCGCTGATCGTGCCGCTGGGCTAGCGGCCCACTGAATGGGTCGGACGCCTCGCCGAACGCGGGCACGTCGACCCGGTTCGGTGCTTGCTCGGCATGCCCCACCCTTCGCCGGCCAACGGGCACCGAACCAGACAGTTCGCTGAGCGCCGCGACGACCTACGCCGTCAGACGGTCACCTACTTCGGCGGCTAGCTGTATAGGTACCTCGCAGCGTGTGAGACGCGGCTGATTGGTGGGTGGCCGCCGATGCCGCCGTGTGGTCTGTGGTTGTTGTACCAGCGCAGCCAGCCGGGCAGGGCTTTGGCGCGGTGGATGCTGGATGGGTATACGTAGGCGTAGGCCCATTCGCGTTGGAGGATGCGGATGAAGGCTTCGGCTTTGCCGTTGGTGCGTGTGTGTAGGGCTTGGTGCGGATGTGGCGGATGCCGTGGTTGGCGAGCAAGCGGGCGAACGCGTTGGAGCGGTAGCCGGCGCCATTGTCGGTGAGGATCCGCTGGATCGGTGTGCCCTGGTCGGCGTAGGTGTGGATCACGTGTCTGGTGAAAGCGACGCAGTCGATCGCTTGCTCGGAGTTGCGCAGCTCGACCTGAGCGTGGCGGGAGTGGTCGTCAACTGCGACATGGGCGAATGACCAGCCGGCCTGGTGCTGTCCGATTCTCTGTGTATGCCGACCCGGTCTTCGGGAGCCTGTAGGGGGCTCCCGGAGACCAGGAAAGGAGTGACGTCATGGAGGAGCCTACGACCCGGATCGGCGGGATGCGATCGCCGATTCCTGATGCGGTTGTGGACGAGTTGCTTTCTGGTCGCGAGTTGACGCCGGAGGCGATCACCGGTCCAGAGGGGTTGCTGCAGGAGCTGACCGGTCGCTTGGTGGAGCGGGCGCTGGGTGCTGAGCTGGCTGAGCATCTGGGCTATGAGCAGGGCCAGGTGCCGCCGGTGGAGCAGTCAAATCGTCGAAACGGCGTGTCGCCAAAGACGCTTGCGACGCCGCACGGCGAGGTGCGGATCGGGGTACCGCGGGATCGTGATGCGAGCTTTGAGCCGCAGCTGGTGGGCAAGCACCAGCGCCGGTTCGAGGGCTTCGACGAGAAGATCATCGCCCTGTATGCCGGCGGTATGACCACCCGTCAGATCGAGCGGCATCTCGAGCAGGTCTACGGCGTGTCGGTCGGCCGCGACCTGGTCAGCCGTGTCACCGACGCCGTCTTGGATGACGTCTCGGCCTGGCAATCACGACCGTTGGAGGCGTGTTATCCGATCGTGTGGATGGACGCGCTGGTGGTCAAGATCCGCGACCAGGGCCGCGTCCAAAACCACCACGCCTACCTGGCGATCGGGATCACCGACCTGGGCGTCAAAGACGTGCTCGGCCTGTGGATCACGCGTGGCGAGGGCGCCAAACAGTGGATGGCGATCCTGACCGAGTTGAAAAACCGAGGCCTCGACGACGTGCTGGTCTGCTGCGTCGACGGCTTGAAGGGCTTCCCCGACGCGATCGAGGCGGTCTGGCCCGACGCGATCGTGCAGACCTGCATCGTGCACATGATCCGAAACAGCCTCCGCTTCGTCAGCTACAAGGACCCAAGCTCGTCGCCCGCCAGCTGCGACCGGTCTACTCGGCGCCTACAGAAGAAGCCGCACAGCTCGAGCTCGACCGCTTCGCAGCAGAATGGGACGCCCGCTACCCGATGATCAGCCAAAGCTGGCGAGCAAACTGGGAGCGTGTCACGCCCTTCCTCAGCTTCCCACCCCAGCTGCGCCGCGTCGTGTACACCACTAACCAGATCGAAGCGCTCAACAGCAAACTACGCACCGCCATCCGAAGCCGCGGACACTTCCCCGACCAAGACGCAGCGCGTAAGCTGATCTACCTCCAGATCAAGGACATCACCACGACCTGGAACCGCCCCAGCCCCTACTGGCCAGCCGCCATCGCCGCACTCGCCATCCACTACCCCGACAGGATCACAATCTAGAAACCCCGCGTACACAGAGAATCGGACAGCACCGCCGGCCCGGCGGCTCTTGTTGCCGCCGCCGAGCACGCGCTTGCCGACCTGCCAGAACCGGCCGAGCTTCTTGATGTCCAGATGCACCAACTCGCCAACAGCGGCGTACTCATACCGATTCGCCGCCGGCCTCGGCTGCTGGGCTTGACGCGACACACCGTGACGGCGAAGCACCCGCCAGATCGTCGACGCCGGCCGACCCAACGCAGCCGACAACGAGCGCGGACCCCACCCCGTCTGCCGACGCAACTCAAGAATCTGCTGCTCCGCCTCGACCGACAACCGATGCGGACAATACCGAGCGACCGGCGGCCGATCCCGCAACCCATCCCACCCCGCCTCATCAAACCGGCGCAACAACCGATACGCCGTCGAACGGCTCATCCCACAGGCCATCGAAGCGGCCTGCGGACTGAGCCCCGAAAGCACCAACCCAACAAGCCGACACCGCGCCTCCCACGAATGCCGCAATCTGAGCGGTCGCCTACCCTCCACCATCACGGGCCTCCCTCGAGCAGTGGTCCTCATCAACCACAAGGCTCGTCGGAGGCCCGGACACCGTCAGCCGTCTCGCAGGCGCGTATGTCCTGCAGCTAGCTGTTGCCGCGAGCCGGCGTCTCGGAGCCGGGACCCACGGCCGGTCGATGGGAGGGACAGGATTCGAACCTGTGTAGGCATAGCCAACGGGTTTACAGCCCGTCTCCTTTAACCACTCGGACACCCTCCCGAGCGGCTCGCAGTCTACCGGCAGGAGTGAGGGTCCCGCTCCGCACTGGGCGTTGCGGGACCCTCGGTGGGAGGGCAGCGTGCCGGGGAGCCGGCTCTCAGGTGCCGTCGTCGAACAGGCGGGAGGTGCCCGCCGCGATGTCCGCCGAGATGCGGGTGAACACGCCCGCCAGGTCGGTGGCACTCGGATGGTCGTAGAACGATCCCGGATCGGCCAACTGCTGCAGCGTGGACTGCGTCGTGATCGACGGGGACTCGGGATTGCCCGTGTTGGCGTTCTCGCAGATGTTCGCGCCCGCCGCCGTCGAGTTCAGGTCGTAGCCGATGGCATAGACCAGGAACTTCTCGTTCTTCGCGATCTGCGCGGAGTTGATGCCCTGATGGCACGGCTGCGTCTTGTACGGCGAGTTGGTCGAGTAGTAGCTGGGCGCCGTGTTCGCCGCGCCGTCCGTCAGCAGGATGATCACCTTCCAGGCGTTCGACCTGCCGTTGGTCTCGAGCTCGGTCCGGGCCTTGTCGATGGCGGTCGCGTACGCCGTGCCACCGCCGCCCTTGACGCAGTTGATCGTCGAGACCAGCGTGGACGCCGGGTTGATCGCCCCGGTCGGCCCCGGCGCCTTGTAGGTGTTGTTCAGCGGCACGATCACGTACGGCGCGGACTGCGAGTTGTACGCGTAGTTGTTCGAGCTCGACGGCGTATTGCACTTCGTGCCCATGCTGGCCGCCGGCGGGAACACCGCCAGGCCGACACGGTCGATCGACGAGTCCATCTCGCCCAGGAAGGCCATCATGCCGGAGCGGGCGTTCGCCATGTCCGAGCACCCCGGGTCGTTGTTGCCGTTCGAGTCCTGGCACATCGATCCCGTCCGGTCGAACACGAACATCACGTCCAGCGGCACCGCGTTGCACGGCGAGCAGGCCGTGGCGTGCACCTTGACCGGGATCGACTTGATACCGATCAGCTGCAGGAACGTGGTCGGCACGGCGGCCGTCTCGTCGACCACCACCGTGTTCGCGCCAAGGCAGGTGGGCAGCGTCTTCGAGCACACCGTCTGCACGTTGACGGCCACGTTGGGCACGCCGGGGATCGAGTTCTTCGATCCGGTCCTGGCGCTGTACTGGTACGCCGTGCTGTTCGCGATGGCGCTGTCCGGGAAGCGCGCCGCGCCGGCCAGCGAAGCGGCGTCGGCCGACGCCTGCAGCTGGATCCTGGTGCGGTATGCCTGGCCCAGATCGATCACGAGGCCTGCAAACAACAGGATGCAGACCATGAACATCAAGATCATCGGCAGCGTCTGGCCAGCCTCGTTGCGGCAGCGCGATTCCGACATCCCCGACCCCCTCAGAGATGGTTTGAAACCCCACTCAAAAGGTAGTCAGGATGGCCAACCCGGCCAATGCCCCGCTGGGGGTATTTGCCTACTCCGCGTTGCGTAGAGCCTGCGCCTCGGGCAGGCCCTCGAGCTTCTTCAGCGTGTTGTTCTCGATCTGCCGGATCCGCTCGCGGGTGACGCCGAAGGCGCGGCCGACCTCCTCGAGCGTGCACGGGTGCTCGCCCTTCAGGCCGAAGCGGAGCTCGATCACCTTGCGCTCGCGCTCGGGCAGCGAGTCCAGCGCGCGCTCGATGTCCTCCTTGCGGAGCGTCATCGTCGCGGAGTCGAACGGCGAGACCGCCTGCTCGTCCTTGACGAAGTCGCCGAGCTCGGACTCCTCCTCCTCGCCGATCGGCTTCTCCAGGCTGACCGGGAGCTGCGCCATGCGCAGGATGTCGCGAACCTCGTCAGCGGTCATGTCCAGCTCGGCGGCGATCTCCTCGGGCCGCGGATCGCGGCCCAGCCGCTGCACGAGCTGGCGCTCGATGTGGACAACGCGGTTCAGCTTCTCGACCATGTGCACCGGGATGCGGATGGTGCGGGCCTTGTCGGCGATCGCGCGGGTCACCGCCTGGCGGATCCACCACGTCGCGTAGGTCGAGAACTTGTAGCCCTTGCGGTAGTCGAACTTCTCGACGGCGCGGATCAGGCCGAGGCTGCCCTCCTGGATCAGGTCGAGGAAGGAGAGCCCGCGGCCCAGGTAGCCCTTGGCGATCGAGACGACCAGGCGCAGGTTGGCCTCGATCATCTGCTGCTTCGCCGTCATGTCGCCGCGCTCGATGCGCTTGGCGAGGCTGACCTCCTGGTCGGCCGTCAGCAGCGGCACCTTGCCGATCTCACGCAGGTAGAGGCGCAGCGAGTCCAGGCTGGGCTCGACGGTGAGGTCGAGCTCCGGCGGCTTTTCGCCGTGGATCAGCCGGTGCTGCTGTGCCTGCTGCTTGGACTCCCCGTCCAGCAGCTCGATGTTGTGGTCGAGCAGGTAGGTGTAGAAGTCCTCGAGCTGCTCCTTGGTGAGCTCGATTTCCTCGAGAGCCTGGGCGACCTCGTCGAACGTGAGGTACCCCTTGTCCTGGCCTTCCTGGACAAGAGCCTTCAGCTCCTCGATGTCCGGCAACGAGATCTCGACCGTCAGCATTGGCGCCCTCGTACCTGTTCGAAATGTGGAAGAAAACAACCCCCTCCACCGTCGCCGGCAACCCGGAGAATGCAGCGGCCTCCGAGTGCCGAATCGGCAGTGGATGAAGCGCAGACGAAGCGGAGTATACCCGCGAAATTTGGGGACGAGAACTGAATTTCGCCCGAGGTTGCGACCCGGTGTCCGATTCGGGTCGACTTGGTGGCACGCCAATGACGATCAGGTTGACCGGTTGACGAGCCGCACATCGCTCACCAGTTCGCCCACGATCTCCTCCGAGGCGTTGAGCAGCGGCGGCCGCCGGAACGCCTCCAGCGCCGGCTCGTCGATCTCGCCCAGGAGCTGCAGGAGCACGTCCGCCGCAGCCGGGTCGACAGCCCGGAAGGCGCCGTCCTCGACGCGCACCGCGACGCCCAGACCCCGGTCGGGGAGCGCGATCGCGCGCAGCGCCTCCGCGCCTCCCTTGGCAACGGCCCCGGGCACAGAACGCATGACGACGGTGTCGAACTCGCCCTCCCCGGACACCAGCTCCGGGTGGGCGCGCATCGCGTCAGCCTGGCGGGCGAAGTCCCGGGGCAGCCGCGCGTAGAGCGCCGCGATCTCGCGCAGCGACAGCTCGAATGCGACCACCCCGCAGCCGTCGACGCAGGTCGGGATGGTCGACGGATCGCGGCCGGTGGCCGCTGCCACGGCACCGAGCGCGGCCTGCTGCGATGGGTGGGAGGCGTCGCGGTAGCCCTCGAGCGGCCAGCCCTTGGCGGCGGATAGGGCGAGAAAGTTCAGGTGGTTGCCGCTGCAGTTGTGGCGCAGCCGGGTGTCCAGGTCGCCCGTGCAGTTGCGCAGCAGCTCGGGGTCGACGCCGGCCAGCCGGAACCCGCGGCGCACGGTCTCGGCGTGGATGTCGGCACCTGCATGCGAGGCGCAGCAGACGGCGAGGATCGCGTCGTCCCAGCCGGCGTCGTCGGGCACGCCGGCGTCGAGCAGCGGCTGCGCCTGCACCGCCTTGGCGGCCGAGCGCAGCGTGGTCGGCCGGTCGGGATCGCCCGCCGACGCGACCAGCGTGCCATCCTGCCCGACGACCGCGACGTGCACCTCGTGGCGGCTCTCCGAAAGCCCTCCTCGCACCACGGTGACCGACATCGGCGTACCGTACAGACATGCCGGAACTGCCGGAGATCGAAGCATTCGCCCGCGCCCAGCGCGAGCGGCTGACCGAGGCGCCGATCGAGTCCGTGCCGGTGGCGCATTTCGCGACGGTGAAGACCATCGATCCACCGATGCGGTCGCTGGAGGGCCAGCAGTTCACGGACGTCACCCGGCGGGCCAAGCGGCTGCTGCTCCCCGCGTCCGGCGGCCACACGCTGGTCATCCATCCGATGTCGGCCGGCCGGATCAACGTGGCGGACAAGCACGGCAAGTCGGCGCTGCTCGTCGTCCGGCTGGAGTCCGGCGTCGAGCTGGTGCTCAGCGAGCCCGGCAGCAAGCGGCGCGCCGCGGCGTGGCTGTGGTCGCCGGCCGAGCTGCAGGCCGAGCTCGCCCACACCGGCCCTGAGCCGCTCGACCCGGCGTTCACCCCCGGGGTGCTGCGCGAGGCGATGCAGCGCAGGCCGGGACAGCTTCACGCGTTCCTGCGCGACCAGCGAAACGTCGCCGGCATCGGCCGCGGGTACTCCGACGAGATCCTCCACGAGGCGAAGCTCTCCCCGTTCGCGCGTACGGCGACTCTCGACGACGAGCAGGTGGCGCGCCTGCACGCCGCGATCGTCCACCAGCTGTCGGACGCCGTCGAGCGGATGGTGCCGCTGTCCACCAAGGGCCTGGCGGGCCACGCCCACCGCGGCTACACGGTGCACGACCACGCCGGCGAGCCCTGCCAGGTGTGCGGCGACACGATTCGCATCGTCTCCTTCGAGGAGCACACGGTGCACTACTGCCCGACGTGCCAGACCGGCGGCCGGATCCTCGCCGACCGCCGGATGTCGAAGCTGCTGCGATAACCCTCAGTGGGTGTGCCAGGGGGTCAGGATCCTTGGCACATGTGCCAAGGATCCTGACCCCCTGGCACACCTGGCGCGTGAGCAGCATGACGGTCGCTCACCAGCATGCCGCTAGGATTCCGCGCATGCTTGAAGGGGCAACCTTCCGCGAGGACCTCCAGGCCACCGAGCCCGAGGTGCATCTCGCCCTGACGCGGGCGGGCGTGACCGGCGTCCAGAAGGTGATCCGCATCGCGCACGCCGGCACCGAGCTCCTCTACTACGCCGACATCGACTGCTACGTCGACCTCGACCCGGCCCAGAAGGGCGTCCACATGTCGCGCTTCCCGGAGACGGTCGCCGAGGCCATCGACCAGGTCGTGATCGGGGAGTCGCTGCACGTCGAGGACCTGGCGCAGCACATCGCCGAGCGGGTCGTCGAGCGACAGGCGGCGGTGCGCTCCGAGGTCACCATCCGCGCGAAGTTTCCCGTCACCCGCACCACGCCGGTGTCCGGGCTGCCGACGCAGGAGATCTACCACCTGATCGGCCGCTCACTGGCCAACGGCGGCGCATCCCGGCGCCTGGTCGGCGTCGAGGTGCGCGGGCTGAACGCCTGCCCGTGCGCGCAGGGGCTCGTCCGCGAGCGCGCGTCCGAGCGGCTGACCGACGCCGGCTACGACTCGGCGCAGATCGCCGAGATCTTCGACCTGCTGCCCGCCGCCACGCACAACCAGCGGGCCGAGGCGACGCTGATGATCGGCACCAAGCGCGAGATCGACGCGCGCGACCTGATCGCGATCGCCGAGGAGTCGATGAGCGCGCCGGTGTTCGAGCTCCTGAAGCGGCCCGACGAGCTGTACGTGGTCGAGCGAGCGCATCTCCACCCGCGCTTCGTCGAGGACTCGGTGCGGCTGATGGTGGCGGGCACGCTGGACCGCTACGTCGACCTGTCGGACGGCTGTTTCGTGCAGGCCCGCCAGATCAACTTCGAGACGATCCACAACCACGATGTGCTCGCCGAGCGCCACGGCGTGGTCTCGGAGCTTCGCGCCGAGCTGGCCGGCCACCGGCCCGAGGGCGAGCACACCACCGCCGACGCCTGGCTGGGCAGCAACTCGTAGACGGTCACCGAGCGCGTCCAGCGCTCCTGCTCGGTAGAAAGCCGAAACCGGAATGGGCGGTGCCCCGGACGCGAACCGGTCGCGGGCGTGCGAGCGTGGAGCGGCCCTTCACCGACCTGGAGTTACCGCTCATGACGACCCACACCCACACCCCCTCCACAGTGGCAATGCCGCGGGCCGCGCGCCACCTGAGCTGGTTCGTGCTCGGCAGTTTCGTCGCCTTCCTGATCCCCTACGTCGGGCTGTCGGTGCTCGACCTCCAGCACGATGTCTTCTACCTCCTCTACTTTTGCGTGACCCTCGCGTTGCTCAGTGCCTACGTCCGCGTCGAGGGCATCGACCTTCGTGACACGTTCACGCGACACTGGGTTTGGAGCGTCGGGATCGGCATCGCCACAGCGCTCGCTCTGTGGCGGAACGTCGTCGCCAACAGCGATGCCACGCCCCGGCCGCACGGCGCATACTTCGCGTTCGAGGTGCTCTGGCGCGGCGTCGGCTACGGCGTCGTCGACGCGCTGCTGCTGACCGCGTTCCCCTGCGCAGTGGCGTATGCGATTCTGCGCGGCAACACCAGGGGTATCGGCGGCCGCGCGCGATTCATCGCGCTGGCGCTGCCACTGATCTGGCTGATCACCGCCACCTATCACCTCGGCTACCCGCAGTTCCGCGATGACGGGGTCACCCGGCCCGAGACGGGGAACACGATCATCTCCGTGCCGGCGCTGCTGACCACCAATCCGGCCGGATCAGTCGTCGCCCACGTCACGATGCACGTCACCGCGGTAAGTCACGCCTATGAGACGCGCGACTACCTGCCGCCGCAGACCTTTGTCACCTCGAAGTCGTCGGCCGACGCGCGGGAACCGCGCCGCTAGTACACGATCACGGTGCGCGCGCCCTCACCGCGGCGCATCAGGTCGAACGCGTCGTTGACGTCGTCGAGGCCCATGCGGCCGGTGATCATGCGGTCGATCGGCAGGCGCCCGGCCAGGTGCAGGCGCGCCAGGCGCGGGAAGTCGGCACCAGGCCGCGACGAGCCGTAGGTGCAGCCGAGCAGCGTCTTGCCGGCAGACGAGAAGTCGAGCGGGTCGATCCGCACATGCTGGCCGCTGGGCGTCATCCCGACCAGGGTCAGCGTGCCGCCCTTGGGCATGATCGAGAGGCCCCACTCGATCGTGGAGACGAGCCCGATCGCCTCGAACACGTGATCCGGGCCGCCGGGGATGATCGCCGCAACCTCCGCACCGGCGCCCTCGCCACCGCGGACGGCGTGGGTCGCGCCGAGGTCACGCGCCATGTCGAGCTTCGCGTCGTGCAGGTCGACGGCGACGATCGGGTCGGCGCCCGCGAGCGCGAGGCCGAGCACCACGGATAGCCCGACGCCGCCGCAGCCGATCACGACCGCCGATGACCCGGGCTCGACCCGTGCGGTGTTGACCACAGCGCCAACGCCGGTGGTGACGCCACAGCCGATCAGCGCACCCACCTCAGCCGGCAGCTCGGCCGGCACCGGCACCGCCGCCGCTGCGGACACCACGGCCCGCTCGCCGAACGAGCCCACGCCGAGGTAGGAACGCACTGCCTCGCCGCCGGAGCGGCGCAGCCGCGCCGTCCCGTCGCTCATCAGGTGGTCATCCGAGCTCGAGCGCTGGCAGATCCACGGCCGGCCCTCGAGACAGCGGTCGCACAGGCCGCACGGCGCATACCAGGAGAGCACGACGCGGTCGCCGGCCGCCACACCTGCGACGGCGTCGCCGACCGTCTCGACCTCGCCGAATCCCTCGTGGCCGAGCACGATCGGCGGATCCTCCGGCCACTCGCCCTCCACCACGTGCAGGTCGGAATGGCAGACGCCCGACGCCAGCATCCGCACACGCACCTCGCCGGCCCGCGGCTCGTCGATCTCCAGCGTCTCCAGCTGGAGCGGGCGGTTCGCGCCCGTGAAC
Source organism: uncultured Actinomycetes bacterium (assembly GCA_963720885.1). GTDB lineage: Bacteria > Actinomycetota > Thermoleophilia > Gaiellales > JAICJC01 > DATLLN01. Next base: position 376,703 of record CAVRGW010000006.1, read on the forward strand.
ACGGCGGCCTGCATCGGCCGACCCTACTCGGTGCGCGACCGGCGTGCCCTGGGCAGGTTCAGGCGGTTCTCGGTGCCCGCTCTCAGGCGGGCGATGTTCTCCCGGTGGCGCCACAGCACGAACACGGCCGCCACGAACGTGTAGGCGGTGATCGCCCAGGGCTGCCCCGAGGTCACGCACAGCACGGAGTAGCTGAACGCGGCGACGATCGACGCGACCGAGACGTACCGGGTCGCCAGTCCGACCAGGATCCAGATGACGAAGACCGTGACGCCGATCCAGGGCACCAGCGCAAGCATCGTGCCGGCGCCGGTGGCAACGGCCTTGCCGCCACGGAAGCGGAGCCAGAAGGGGAAGGCGTGGCCGAGCACGGCGGCCACCGAGGCGAGCACCGCGGCATCCGCCCCGCCGATCTCGCCGCCGATCCACGCGGCGACGGCACCCTTGGCGATGTCCAGCGCGATCACCGGAACCCCCACCTTCGGGCCGAGCACCCGCACCGGCGTTCGTGCCGCCGGTGTTGCCGCTCCCCACCGTGCGCAGGTCGACGCCCTTCAGCCGGCCCGCCCAGTACCCGAACGGCAGCGAGCCGAGCATGTAGCCGACGATCAGCGCGAGCAGGCCGTCGCTCATGCCGGGGCTCGCAGGACGTCCCGTGCCGAGATGAAGTAGTCGATCCCCGACCAGATGGTGGCGGCCACCGCGGCGGCGACCAGCACGGTGGTCGCCGTGTGCGGCGGGTCGTCGAGGATCAGGGCGATCACGGCCGCAACCTGCAGCGTCGTCTTGATCTTTCCCCACGGCGACGCGGCGATCACCATGTCGTGAGTGACCGCGATCAGCCGCAGACCGGTGACGGCGAACTCGCGGGCGATGATCACCATCGCCACCCACGGCGCGAGCCGGTCGAGCCCGACCAGCGAGATCAGAGCGGCCGAGATCAGCAGCTTGTCCGCCAGCGGGTCGAGCAGCGTGCCGATCGTCGAGACGGCGTGGCGCGACCGCGCCAGGTAGCCGTCGAGCGAGTCGCTGGCGGCGGCCACGGCGAACACCACGACCGCCAGGGCGTCGCCGCCCGGCACAGAGCCGAGCAGCGCCACCATGAACACGGGGATCAGCAGGATGCGGAAGAGCGAGATCCAGTTGGGGAGCGTCATGGGAGGCGCACAGGGTATCGACTTGGTCGCTAGATCGGATTGCGGCGCCAGAGCTCGGCGGCCAGTAGCTCGGCAACGACGGTCTCGGTCAGGCAGGCGACGACGTGCTCGTCGTGGCCGGCGATGGGGATGGTCGCCGTCGCGCCGCCGACCTCGCGGCCGACGCAGACGACGTCGAACCCCCGCTCCGCGCGCCACTCCATGACGCCGGCGTCGTACCGCGAGCCGGGCATCAGCAGCAGGCGGTAGCCGGGCCGCTTGGTCAGGTAGACGTCGACGTGCAGCCAGTCGCCGGTCTCGCATCCGTCGGCGACGATCCGCGGCGCCTCGCGCAGCATCAGGGCCGACTGCAGCGAGGAGCCGATTCGCTCGGCCGGCGCCGAGGTCCATACGCCCGCGCCGCTCTCGGCCAGATCGGCCAGCGGCGGCAGCCACTCCGATCGCCGGGCGATCAGGTCGGCCGACGACTCGGCCGCCCGGCGGACTGCGTCGCCGCCCGCGCCGGCCGCAAGCAGCAGCACCGCCAGGGTGCAGGCGTACGAGCGGCACGCGATCCCGCCCTCCTCCGGTCCGGCGAGTACCGGCACGACCACGTCGGCGCCCCGCGCCAGCTCGCTGTCGTCGCGGTTGGTGACGGCGACCACGGTCGAGACGCCGCTGTGCCTGACCATCGCCTCGACGGTCTCCTCGGAGCCGCCCGATGCCGAGACGACCAGTGCCAGCGTGTCGCCGGCGGGCGGCTGCGGCGTGCCGGTCGACGCCAGCTCGACGTGCGCGTCGTGGCCGCGAGCGCGGAGCAGCGCGGCCGCCGTGTGCGATGCGTAGGCCGACGACCCCATCCCGATCAGCAGCACCCGCCGGCCGTCGACCGCAGGCAGGCCGCCGGACCCATAGGCGTCGGCCACCCGTACGAGCGCCTCCGGCTCGGCAAGGATGTCCGACTGGAAGCCCTCGACGTTCACGACGGATGCTCCAGCAGCCAGCGCATGCCGCCGGTGGCGACGTGCGTCCACTCGGGCAGGAAGGTGGCGGCGTAGACGTACTCGTACGTCTCCTTCTCGAACTCGAGCGCCCGCAGCAGCACCGGATCGTGGTCGCCGTACGCCTCGAGGAACGCCGCCCGCGCCCTGACCAGCCAGTCCTCGATCGCGGCCGTCGTGCCCTGCCGCACATCGCGGTCGACGTGCCGGGCCAGATGATCGAACGACCGCAGCATCGCGGCGACGTCGCGGAGCTGCGTGCCCGGCCGGCGGCGCTCCGCGAGCGGACGCCCCGGCTCGCCCTCGAAGTCGACCACGCGCAGCTCGCCGCCCGACTCGAGGATCTGGCCGACGTGGTAGTCGCCGTGCACTCGGGCGAGGACGGGAGGCGCCGCGGGGCGCTCCAGCCCGGCGAGCTCCTCACGGACGGCGGGCGCCCACTCCCGCAGCAGCTCTCCGTCGGCGCCGCCGACCAGCGCCAGCGCGCGGTCGAGCTGCCGGTCGGCCGCCTCGTGCCAGCTGCGCAGCTCGTCGAGGCCGGCGACCAGGGTGCCCATCTCCCGCAGCGCGGCGTGGAGCGCGGCCGTCTGCGCGCCGAGTCCGGCGAACGGCGCCGCCTGGCCCTCCAGGGCGCACTCGGTCGCCCAGTCCCAGCCTGCCCGCGCGTCGGGCACGTACGCCTGCGCCATCGCCAGTGCGTGGTCACCCCAGCGAACGGCCCCGGCGTAGGCGGGCGCGAAGGCGACGTGCGCACGCTCGGTGAGGAACCGGCCAATCTCGATCTCCGGGTGCTCGCCCGGCTCGACCCGCCGGTAGACCTTGAGCACCAGCCGCTCGCCGACCACGTACGAGGTGTTGGTCTGGTCGTCGGTCAGCCGCCGCGATGCGCCGCCGGGCGGCACCAGGCCGGCCAGCGCCGGCCCGGGCTCGAAGCGGAACTCGGCCGCTCGGCCGGCCAGCGTGCGGCCCTCGACCAGCGCCGTCGCCAGCGCCCGGCCGGCGCCGTCCTCGTCGTCGAGCCACAGATACCGCTCCCTGGCCCCGCCGGCGTCCGTGACCGAGAGCACCCGCACGGCACAGCCGTCGAGCTCCATCCGGTCGTCCTCCTTCACGCCGGCGATGGCGGCGCCCTTGCCGCCGTACCAGCGGGCGGCGGCGATCAGCTCAGGATCAACCGCCTGCGACACGTTCGATCAGATCGGCGGCCCGCACGGTGCCCGGGCTCGCCTGCAAGCCGCGGGCGATGCCGGCCATCCGCTGCTTCAGGCCGTCGTCCGCCAGCAGCCGATCGATCGCGTCCCGCATCTGCTGGTCGGTGAACGCGTAGGTGTCGAGGCGCACGCCGAACCCGGTCTCGTCGACCCGCTGAGCGTTGTCGTGCTGATCCCAGAACACCGGCATCGCGATCATCGGCTTGCCGTGGTGGAAGCATTCCGTCGTCGTGTTGTTGCCTCCGTGGGTGATGACCAGGTCGACCAGCGGCAGGATCGCCGGCTGTGGCACGAACTCCTCGCCCCACATGTTGTCCGCCAGCTCGTACAGCTCCGCCTGCGGCCCCTTGGACACGATGAACCGGTGCGGCACCTCGGCCAGCGCCGCGACCAGCCGCTCCATCACCGGCACGTCGGCCGAGGCCAGCGACCCCAGCGAGAGGTAGATCAGCGAGCCCTCGCGGTCGCGCAGGTTGTCCGGGATCTCGAAGCTCTCCACCTCGGGCCGGCGCACGCACGAACCGAGCCGCTGCCAGGTCGGGCCGAGCGGCTGGGCCCGCCGGTAGTCGGCCTCCTCCGGGTACAGGTAGAGGTTGAGGTCGGGGGACTGGTGGATGAACAGCAGGTCGTCCAGCGGCGGCGCGCCCTGCGCCTGCGACCACTCGTCGAAGTCCTCCCACATCGTCCGGTGCGTGCGCTCGTACTCAGCGCGGAATGCGCCCCAGCCGGAGCGGTCGGCGGCGGGAAGGCCCGAGAACACCGGCGCCAGCTCGGCGTCGGGCATCTCCAGCGGATTGCACGACATGATCCGCACCCATGGCGCATCAGCCGTGACAACCGCCGGGAATCCCGGGACGTTGTCCTCGACGATGACGTCGGGCTGCAGCTCGGCGAAGATCTCCTTGAGCCGCGGCTCCACGTAGCGGCTGCCGTCGAGCAGCGCCTGCCAGGTCGGCTGGATGAACGTCTCCAGCTGCTCGATGGTCGGCGTCCGGAACACCGGCGCCGTGTCGCGGATGAAGTCCTTCCAGAACTGTCCTGGCGCCTCCTCGACCTCGGGCGCCGGCCCCAGCCGCATCAGCGCCTCCTCGAAGCCGCGCGCGGCGAGCGTGCCGGCGAAGGACTCCTCGATGATGAACACGACGCGGTGGCCCCGCGCGAGCAGCTGCTCGCCGATGCCGACGCAGTTGTTGGTTGGCCCGAAGGCGCCCTCCGGGAAGAAGACCACGGTCTTTCCGCTCACTGAACCCTCCGCCGAAACGAGAAAAGCGGGGGCGGGCGATGACCGCCCGCCCCCGCACGCCTGTCGATCAGACCGCTGCCGCAGCGGCGCGCGCGCTGGCGTAGCGCTCGGCAACCGCCGACCAGTCGATCACGTTCCAGATCGCGGCCAGGTAGTCGGGCCGCCTGTTCTGGTAGTTCAGGTAGTACGCGTGCTCCCACACGTCGATGCCGAGCAGCGGCGTCTGGCCGTCCGTGATCGGCGAGTCCTGGTTGGCCGAGCTGGTGACGGCCAGCTGGCCGTTGTCCAGCACGAGCCATGCCCAGCCGGAGCCGAACCGGTTGACGCCGGCGTCGACCATCTGCTGCTTGAACGCGTCGAACGACCCAAAGGCGTTGTCGATCGCGGCAGCCAGATCGCCGCTGGGCGTGCCGCCGCCGTTCGGGCCGAGGATCGTCCAGAACAGCGTGTGGTTGGCATGGCCGCCGGCGTTGTTGCGCACCGGGCCCTGCTTGTCGGACGGCAGGCTGCTCAGGTTGGCGAGCACCTCCTCGACCGGCTTGTCGGCCCACTCCGTGCCCTCGAGGGCGGCGTTGGCCTTGTCGACGTACGCCTGATGGTGCTTGTCGTGGTGGATCCGCATCGTCTGCTCGTCGATGTGCGGCTCCAGCGCGTTGTAGTCGTACGGCAGGTCGGGAACCTCGTAAGCCATCTCGTCACTCCTTTGCTTCGCAGTCGCTGGCTAGCATACCCCTCCATGGCCGCTCCCAGACACGCGTCGCGGTGAACCTCGAGGGGGCACGGATCCTCGTTGCCGGCGGCGCGCAGCGCGTGGGGCGCGCGATCGCGCTCGACCTCGCGCGGGCGGGCGCGGACGTCGCGGTCAGCTACCACACGTCGAACGCCGAGGCGGAGCTGACGCATGCCGAGATCGCCGCGCTGGGCCGCCGCACGGCGCTGATCCGGGCGGACGCGACCCGTCCCGAGGAGATGCGGACGATGGTCGAGGAGGCCGCCGCCGAGCTGGGCGGCCTGGACGGCTACGTGCACACGCCGTCGGGCGGGTTCCGCCCGATCGACCCCCAGCAGATCGAGCCCGGCCTGTGGGACCTGGCGATGGACAGCACCGCCAAGGGGTTCCTGTTTGCCTCCCAGGCAGCGTTCGCAGCGATGCTGCCGAACCGCCACGGTGTCATCGTCGCGGTCAACGACGTGGCGGCCCGCCAGCCGTGGCCGCGGTTCGCGCACCACGCCGCGGCCAAGGCGGCCCAGGCCCAGCTGATCAAATGCCTGGCCGCGGCCTGGGGGCAGGACGGGATCCGCGTGTGCGGCGTTGCACCGGGGCCGGTGCTGATGCCCGAGGGCGTCGCCGGCAACCCCGACGAGACCGCCCTACGGCGGCTGGGGAGCCCCGACGACGTGGCCGGCGCGATCCGCTACCTGTTCGAGGCGGAGTTCGTCACCGGCACCATCCTGGTCGTCGACGGCGGCCGGCTGCTGCGTCCGTAGCCGGGCGTATGCTGTCGCCGTGAGCGTCGTGGAGGATCAGGTGGGGGTGGGCGACTCGATCGACGTACTCGACCACGGCTTCGTCCGCCTGGACGGCTGCATGGCCGACGACCTGTCGGTCGTCAACGGCGCCCGTGTCTCGTTCGCCAGCCGGGTGGAGGAGATGACCGAGCGCGAGGAGGGGCTGATCCGCTTCCTGATGCGCGAGCGGCACGGCACGCCGTTCGAGCACAACTCCTTCCGGTTCCACATCAAGTGCCCGATCTTCGTCGCCCGCGAATGGATGCGCCACCGGGTCTCGAGCTTCAATGAGTGGTCGGGCCGATATTCGCAGCTCGAGCCGGAGTTCTACGTGCCCGCGGCCGAGGACGTGCGCACGCAGGTGGGCAAGCCGGGGTCGTACACGTTCGACCCGGTGAGCGACGAGCTGGCCGAGGAGACGCGCGCGGCGCAGCAAGCGGTCTACGAGCAGGCGTACGCGACGTACCTGCGACTGCTCGAGCAGGGCGTGGCCAAGGAGATCGCGCGCAACGTCCTGCCGGTCGCGATCTACACGCAGTTCTACTGGACGGTCAACGCCCGCAGCCTGATGAACTTCGTCTCGCTGCGCAACGCCGAGACTGCGCAGCGCGAGATCCGCCGGTACGCCGAGGCAGTCGAGCGGTTCTTCGCCGGCGCGATGCCGGTCACCCACGCCGCCTTCGTCGCCAACGAGCGCCGCGCACCGTGAGGTGATCCGGCCGGCGGTCGCAGGCGACGTGCCCGCGATCGAGGCGCTGGTGCGCGAGGCGTACGCGATGTACGTCCCGCGGATCGGACGCGAGCCGGCACCGGTCACGGCCGATCATGCGGGCCTGGTCACGGCCGGCCGGACGAGCGTGGTCGAGGCAGACGGCGAGATCGCTGGCGTGATCGTGCTGATCCCCGGCGGCGATCACCTGCTGGTCGAGAACGTGGCCGTCGCGCCGGCGATGCAGGGCCGCGGCCTGGGCCGCGAGCTGATGGCGTTCGCCGAGCGGCAGGCCACGGAGCTGGGGATGGCCGAACTGCGGCTCTACACCAACCAGCTGATGACCGAGAACCTCGCCCTCTACCCAGCGCTCGGCTACTCCGAGACCGGGCGCCGGGTGGAGGACGGGTTCGCGCGCGTCTACTTCAGCAAACGGATCTAGACGGTGGCGGCCGGCGCGGCTGCCGGGCCCTGGTACTCGGCGTCGCCGAACCCCAGGATGATCGCGAAGATGAACGGCAGGAAGATCAGCCCAACGGTCGTCCCGGCCCCGCGGCCGAAGCTCTTCGAGAGGTCGTTCGCCACGATGATCCAGATCACGAAGCCGACGATCGGGATGAGCAGCAGGATGATCCACCACCACTCCCTGCCGACCATCTTGAGGATGATCAGCGTGTTCCAGATCGGGATGATCGACTTCCACCCGGCCTCCCCCGCCTTCTGGAACATCATCCAGAATCCGGCGATCCCAAGTACGAGGATGACGATGTAGATCAGCCAGACGATGCCGCTCATGATGCCTCCCGAGGCTTTGACAAGGTTGGCCCGACCCTAGCAGCCGAGTGGGACGCCATCCCGGCGAGGCTCGCTCCCGCCGCGCAGCACGCCGCCGGCGTCGCGAACGATGACGTGGCCGTTGCCGTACCCGATCTCGTCGTCGAGCACGGACGCGGGGCGGTCGAACGTGTCGACCAGCCCGGCCAGCGGCGACTCGACGGTCACCGTGCCGTCCTCCTGCAGCCGGTAGCGCGGCGCGTCCAGCGCGGCCTGCGGCCCCATCCCGTGGTCGAGCAGATTGACCACGACCTGCACGTGGCCCTGCGGCTGGTACTGGCCGCCGGTCACGCCGAACACGCTCGACCAGCGGCCGTCGCCGTCCAGCAGGGCAGCCGGGATGATCGTGTGGAACGGCCGCTTGCCCGGGGCGAACCGGTTGGGATGGCCGTCCTCGAGCACGAAGCCGGCGCCGCGGTTCTGCAGCATGAACCCGAAGCCGGGCACCAGCACCTGGGAGCCGAAGCCGTAGAAGATGCTCTGGATCAGCGAGATGCCCATGCCCCCGCCGTCGGCCGCGCAGACGTAGGCGGTGTCGCCGCCGATGCTGGCGTAGCCCCGCTCGTACGCCGCCGCCAGCGCCCGCACCTGGTCGGCCGGCTCGGGCGAGGCCAGCGACTCCAGCGCCCAGCCGGCGATCGCGCCCTGGCCGTTGGGCGGCAGCTCGAGCAGCGTGGAGCCGCCGTAGGCGAAGCGCAGCGGCTCCACCCAGTCGTGCGAGTGCGCGCCCAGGTCGGCCTCGTCGAGCCAGCAGACGGACGCGATCGCCCGGGCGACCGGCCCGGAGTAGAACGTCCCGGCGGCGGCATGCTCCAGCGCGAGCGCGATCTGGGGGTTTGCGAACGGCACGGTCAGGCGGAACTGCTCGGCGGCGGCGCCCGACAGGTCGGGCCAGTCGGCCATCCAGCAGTTGCGTGCCTTGGGCGGCAGGACGAAGCCGTCGCGGGCGAGCGCGATGGCGGGCTCCAGCGCACGCTCGATGCCGTGCCGCGAGAAGCGCTCGGCCAGCGCGCGCCAGCCGCCGACACAGCCGGGCACGGTCGCGCTGCGCGGCCCGAACAGCTCCGGCAGCGCACCCTCCGGATCGGCGGGCGCCCGTCCGCTCGCGTTCAGCGCCGCCGGCTCGTCGCCGTCGCGGACGACGATCGCGAACAGGTCGCCCCCGGGGCCGCACTGGTTGGGCTCGGTGACCGCCAGCACCCCGGCAGCCGCCAGAGCGGCGTCGACCGCGTTCCCGCCGGCCTCCAGCGCACGGATCCCCGCCATCGCCGCGAGCGGCTGGCTGGTGGCGACCATCCCGCTGCGGCCGACCGCGTCGGGACGGGAGGGAGACGCCGTGAACACGGCCGCGAATCCTACTGAAGCGGGAACGGCGGCTGCCACCACGACGGCAGCTCGCTGGGCTCGACCGACCGCACCCACTTGACCCACCAGAAGCCGCGCCGGCCCGGCGCGACCAGCCGCACCGGGCCGCCGTTGTCCCGCGGCAGCGGCGCGCCGTCCAGGTGCGTCGCCAGCAGGAGACCGTCCACGTCGCCCGGGCCGAACCGCCGGCTGTAGCCCGTGTCCGACTGCACGACCACGCTGCTCGTCCCTGTGGGCAACGGTCCCAGGACGTCGGACAGCCGGACGCCGCTCCAGCGGTTCACGGCGTACCAGCCGCTCGTGCAGTCGAGCGAGCATGTGACCTCGTGCAGCGGCAGTCCCGCCAGCCGGCCGTCCCACGACGTGGGATCGCCGGGCGCCGAATCGTTCAGCCACGAGGTCGGCACCGGGGCGTCGCGACGGAGCGACCCGGTCGCCGCCCGCGGCGCTCCCACGGCGCCCAGCGCGAGCTCGCCCGCGGCGGCCAGCGCGGTCAGGCCGGCCAGGCGCAGGAACGTGCGCCGGGTCAGGTCGCCGCGCCGCGGTCGCTGGGGGCGATTGGCCAGGTGGACGGCGATCAGCGGCACCAGCCCGAGCGCCAGGCCGATGTGCCATCCGAGAGTGGTCAACGGCCCGAGGACGCCGGCGCCGAATGCGTGCGCGATGCCGGTGGCGAGTGTGGCCACCGCAAGGGCCGCCAGCATCAGCGCGAGCACCCGGTCGGGCCGTGCCCGGCGGATCCCGCGGCGGGCGATCGGCACCTTCCAGCGGACGAGTGCGACCACCGCTATGCCCGCCGCGCCGTGCAGGAACACGACGGGGCCGGCGCTCCCGATCGAGACCAGGAGCGCCAGCACACCGCTCGCGAAGGCGAGCCCCAGGGCGAGCAGCAGCGTCAGGTTCGCGCGCCGCGTCACGCCCCGGAGCGTAGAGCGACGACCAGCGCGAAGCCTTGGTCGCAACGCACTCGTCGGCCAGCCGCGGTTCATCCCGTACGGATGACGACACCCTCACGCCATACGGTACGTTGCCTGCTCAGGTACAACCGACCCGGAGGTGGATGATGATGCTCGCTGGTGGGATCCTGTGGTGGATGATCTGGCTGGTCATCTGGATCGCGATCGCGTTCTGGCCCGCTCGCGTCGCCGGACGCAAGGGCCATAGCTTCTTCGGGTTCTTCATCTTCAGCCTGATCTTCTTCCCGGCCGCCCTGATCGTGGCGTACATGGTCAAGGATCGAACGGCGGGGGCGTATTGACTCTGCTCCCTCTGCGCCGGGCGATTCCCGACCGGAGAGTGCGGCGGGAGGTGCGGTGGGCGGCCGTCGAGTTCGCGCTCGCGGCCCGGCGTGCGCGGAGCGTCGGAGCCGCCAATGCGGCCTCCGACCGGCGGGTGCGCAAGCGCGTGCGCCGGGCCTCGGCCCACGCGTCGCGGGCGGTCGCCTACACGGTCTCGCCGCCTCCCCGGCATCGCCTGCGAAACACGCTGTTCTTCGTCGCCGGAGCCGTGACCGCAGGCCTCGCGGTGGCGTGGGCACGTCGCGCCCGCACCCCCGAGGGTTGAACGCGGCCGATTCCGGCGGCCGCTACATCTCGACCGCGGCCGTGTGACCCCGCTCGCCCTGCGGCTCGGGCGGAGCATCGGCCGCGCGAGTGCCGCGAAGGCCGAAGAAGGACGTCAGCGATGCGGCGAATGCCAGCACCGCACCCGCGAGCATCGCACCCTGCACGCCGTGGACGAACGACTCCAGCGCCGCGGTCTGCGCCGCCTGGCCGCCGAACTTGCCGATCAGGTCGCCCTGGCCGCCGATCACCAGCTGCTCGATCTTGTCGCTGTGGGCCGCGGCCGGAGCGTTCAGCCCGTTCAGCTTGTCCTCCCACTGGCTGACGGTGAGGGCGGCGCCGATCGACCCGAGGATCGCGATGCCCAGCGCGCCGCCGATCTGGCGCGAGCTGTTGACCACGCCCGACGCGATGCCGGATTTGGTGTGGTCGACCGCGCCCATCGCCGCCGACGAGACCGACGGCATGGTCATCGAGATGCCGGCGCCCATCAGCACGTAGAACGGCCAGATGGCGTTGTACGACGTGTCCACCTGCAGCCGCGACAGGCCGAGCAGGCCGATCGTCATCATCAGCATGCCGGCCGACATCAGCGGCCGCGGCCCGACCTTGGTGTTCAGCCGGCCCGCGATCGGCGCCACGACGATCACCATCATCGTCAGCGGCAGGGAGCGGACGCCGGCCTGCATCGGCGAGTAGCCCTGCACGTTCTGGAAGTACAGGGTGATGAAGTAGATGACGCCGAACATCGCGAAGCCGACCATCAGCACGACGATGTTCGAGATGCTGAACACGCGGTTCTTGAAGAAGTCGAGCGGCACCATCGGATCGCGCTGCCGCAGCTCCCAGGCGATGAACCCGGCGAGCAGCGCGGCCGCAGCCGCCAGGAAGCCGAGCGTGTAGGCCGATGTCCACGAGTGCGACGACGTCTTGATCAGCGCCCAGGTCAGCGAGAACAGGCCGCCGGTGATCAGCACGGTGCCGACGATGTCGAGCGTCTTCGCCGACGGGTCGCGCGACTCGACGACCGCCCACAGGCAGACCGCCGCGGCAGCGACGCCGATCGGAACATTGATCCAGAACACGGCCGACCAGTCGACGTGCTCGGTCAGGAAGCCGCCCAGCAGCGGGCCGATCGCCAGGCCGAGGCCGGAGATGCCGGCCCAGATGCCGATCGCCTGCGGCAGCTGCTTGCGCGGGAACGCGGCGACGATGATCGACAGCGACAGCGGGTTCAGCATCGCGGCGCCGACGCCCTGGACGGCGCGCGACGTGATCAGCTGGGTGTCGGACGTCGACAGCGCGCACGCCGCCGACGACAGCGTGAAGATCGCCAGGCCGAGCAAGAAGATCCGCTTCCGGCCGAACCGGTCGCCGAGCTTGCCACCCAGCAGGATCAGCGATGCGAACGACAGGACGTAGGCGTTGACCGTCCACTCGAGGTTCGCGGGGGTCGTGTGCAGATGGCTCTGGATGCTTGGCAGCGCCACGTTCACGACGGTGTTGTCCAGCATGATCATGAACAGGGCGAAGCACATGGCGAACAGCGTCCACCACTTGTGGTTCGGGTGTTCCTCCGTCACGAGGACACCTCCTTCGAAGCTGGTGTCTTGAGCAGTGTGAGCAGCGTCTCGGGGAGCTGCGCGAACGACTTGTGCGCGCGGTCGCCGTAGACCGCGTAGCGGAATCCGGCCGAGATGACGATCCCGAAGTACAGCCACGCGACCTGCTCGGGATCGACGTCGGGGCGCACGGCACCGGCCGCCTGCTGGTCGGCGACCGCCTTCGCGACGCGCTTGCGCATGCGGTTGGCCGTCGTCTCCAGGGCCGCCCGGATGTCCGGGTTGTCGTCGACCAGGGTGACGGCGAGCATCCGCAGGCGCATGATCTCGAGCACCCGCGGCTCCTTGCGAAGTGAGTGGAAGACGTCGGCGAGCGACCGCAGCGGGTCGTCGGACTGCGCCGTCAGCGCCTCGACGCGGAGGCACATCTCCTCGCCAGCGGACTCCAGCACCGCGGCGAACAGTGCCTGCTTGGAGGGGAAGTGCTTGTACAGCATGGGCTCCGAGCAGCCGGCGACGGAGGCGATCTCGGAGGTCAGACCGCCGTGGAAGCCGCGTCGAGCGAACACCTCGCGAGCGGCTTCGAGGATGGCGGTGCGCCGGTCTTGGGCGGAGAGACGGCGACGAGGCTCGGCGGTCTGGTCGAGCACCATGGGCCGGAAGTTAGTGAATCTTCACTTCACCCGCAAACGGCTTAACCACAGCTTCACGGGGATGGCTCGAGGTGCTACGCGGCGGTGCTCTCGGCCAGCGTGACCGCGCAGACGCCTTCGTCGAACCGGTCGAACGAGTGCAGCCAGGACGTGCCGGGCCAGTGGTACTCGGCCTCCCCCGCGCGCGGCCGGTAGACCGCCGTGTAGAGCGTGCCGAATCCCTTCGAGTAGTCCCTGGAGTAGAGCGGCGGCTCGAGGAACGCACCGGCGAAGGACTCGCCGTCCTGGCCGGGATCGTCGAGCAGCGTCTGCAACCGGCGCTCGCGCTCGATCGACCGGGTCGCGGCCGCGTGCTCGGTCCACTCGACAGTGCCCTGGTGATTGGTCGCCGCCGCCTGGCGGTGGAACTGCACCTCGCGGTCGGGCGCCAGGTAGGCCGTGAGGATCTCGCCAGACGCATCGACCAGCGTCAGCGTGTGCGCGAGCTGATGGGGAAGCCGGGCCAGGACGCGCTGCGCCTCGTCGACCGTCGAGCAGGTCTGCAGCACGTAGCGCATGACCAGCGGAATGCCGAAGCCGTCGCCGACCACCGGCCGGCCACCGAACGCCAGCGAGATCGCCAGCCCGTCCTCGTTCACGCCGTCCAGCAGGCCCCACAGGCAGTCGCTCATGCCGATCACCCGGCGGCCGGCCCATCCGGTCGACCAGATCACGCCCTCCAGGCGGCCGGGTGCGTAGTCGTAGTTGCGCGCGAGGATCGGGTCGCCCGCCACCAGCACGCCCTGCGAGCAGCCGGACAGGTAGGACGGCGGCCGCCACATCGAGAGCATCCGCGCCGCCACGTCGCCGCCGCCGGCCAGCTCGACCAGGCGCTCCCAGGTCGGCACCAGCTCCGGCATGTGCTCGCGCAGCATCCTCCGCGACTCCGCGTAGCCGGCGCGGGCGGCCTCGCCCTCGTGCAGGAACCAGCGCCGGTAGGCAGGCCACATGCCGTCGAACAGCGCCTGCCAGCGGGCGTCCGGCTCCCCCTCCTGCACGGCTTCGAACTGGATCGCGATCGTCGTCACAGCATCTTGAACGAGAAGGGCTCCGGCTCGGGCAGCATCTCGCGGGTCGTGGCCGGCTCGCCGTGGAACTCGCCCTTGATGGCGGTGATCCAGTTGTGAGCCCGGTCGGTCAGCTCGCCGTCGTCGTCCATCAGGTTGCCACGGGTGACGAGGATGCCGAGGTCGGCCCCCGGGTAGCGGTAGTTGCCCGCGTCGGCAATGCGGAGGTAGAACGCGTGATCCTCGTCGGCGATCGTGTGCCAGTCAGTGTCCTTGCGCGCGAAGCGGATCGCTCCGTTGGTCTGCATCCGCCAGATCCCCGACTGCGGCGCGCCGGTCAGCATCTCCACCTGCTCGTCGGTCTCCTTGAGGATGAACTGCGACCACGCGTCGATGTTCTGCGGGTGCGCCCACCGCTCGTTGAGCTCGTCGACGTCGATCTCGTAGTCAACGTCCATGAACTCCAGCAGGTGGAACAGGAACAGCGGCATGTCCCCGTAGGCAACGGCCGTGACGTTGGTCATCGAGCTCGCGCCGGTGACCCGCGGGTTCATCTCGCCCAGGTACATCTCGCCGGTGTCGACGTCGGCCAGGAAGTCGAGCTCGAAGTACCCGCGATACCCCTCCTTGCGGAGCCGCTCGCCCATCTGCATGGTGCGGGCGCGTGCCACCTCGCGTACGTCGTCCGAGAACAGCGAGCCGTGCACGTCGTTGCCGCACCAGCCGCCGCCATAGGGCGTCAGCTCGGGGAAGCCGGCGAGCTCGGTCATCAGCGGGCCGACCAGCGTCCCGTGGCGGGTGATCACGCCCTCGATCGCCGCCTCGCGGCAGGTGATCCGGCGCATCACCTTCAGCTCCTCGTCGACCAGCTTCGATGCGTGCTCGTCCCAGTCCGCCCGGGAGGCGATGAAGAACGTGGTCTGGCCGGAGTCGCCGTACGGCGTCTGCACGACCAGGTCGTCGCCGATGCCGGCCGAATCGGCCAGCGCCGTCAGCTCGTCGAAGCTGGACGCCCGGCCGAGGATGTTGGGCACGCTCGGCACGCCCGCCTCGTCGCGCGATCCGCGTCGTCTCGATCTTCGAGTCCAGCCGGGTGCGGAGCGCGGCGCTGGGGAACGCGACCTCCAGCCCGATCTCCTCGGCCAGCGCCTCGGTCTCCTCGTCGAACATCAGGAAGACGGCCTTGCCCGGCCCGCGGGCGGACACGTAGTCGACGATCTCCTTGTGACCGAGCAGGTAGTTGCAGATCTCCTCGATCGACTCGAAGGCGCGCGGCGAACGCTCCCCGGGGACGACCACGTTCGGGTGGTGGCCGTCGAACGAGTCGTAGTAGTTGAGGTACCGCAGGTTCCGCACCCAGCGGTCCATGCCGAGCAGGTTGAACGCCGTGGCCGAGACGAAGTAGACGGGCGTCGGGTTCGTGCGAAAGAACCTGCGGATGTCCGAGATGCCCCGGAGCGGGGTGCTGGTAGGCGACACGCCGTCCTCCTGCTTGCCGTTGTCCGCCGATCCTCCACCAGCATTGGCCGCATGTCCAGTCAACCGGTTACCCCGCACCAGTCGCGGATGAACAGCGCGAGCACCTGCGCCGTCTGCACCACGGACGGCAGGTACACCCGCTCGTCCACGCCGTGGGCGCCCTCGGCGTACGGCCCGAAGCAGACGCTGGGGATGCCGCCGTGCAGCCCGAACGTGCGCGCGTCGGTCGTGCCGGTGGTCGCGATCAGGGCAGGCGCGGCGTCCGCCTGGCGGGCGTACGTCGCCGACAACGCCGTGACCAGCGGCTCGTCCGCGGCGATCGCGTACCCGTCGCAGGCGAAGCCGTCGTAGCTGACCTCCGGCGGGTGCTCGGCGAGGTAGGCGTCCGTGTCCGCCGCGGACGCGACCGCGGCCTCGATGCGCTCGCGCAAGCTCTCGACGGACTCGCCGGGGTAGAGCGCAAGCCGGAACCGCGCCCGGCACTCGCCGGCCACCGTGGACGGCCAGTCGCCGCCCTGGATCACACCGACGTTCAGGTTGATCGGGTGCGGATAGGCGTCGTAGGGCGGCGGGCGCACCTCGTTCAGCTCCGCCTCGAGCGCCCGCAGGGCGCGGATCACCGGCACCATCGCCTCGATCGCATTGTTGCCCGCCGCGGCGTCCGCGGCGTGCGCCGGCACGCCCGCCACCCGGACGTCGAACCACACCACGCCCACCTGCGACACGGTGATCGCGGCGCCGAACGGCTCGACCACCACGGCGGCGTCCGCCGTATGGCCGGCCAGCAGGCAGGCCAGCGCGCCGTTGCCGCCGCACTCCTCCTCGACCACCGACTGCAGCGTCACCGGCCCGGCCGGCGCCAGCCCCAGCCAGCGGAGGCCGCGCACCGCCCCGACCATGGCCGCCAGCCCGGCCTTCATGTCGCCGGCCCCGCGGCCGTACACCCAATCGTCCTCGACGGTCGCCCGGAACGGCGAGGTGCGCCAGAAGCGCACCGGCTCCGGGCTGACGACGTCGATATGGCCGTTCAGCAGCAGCGAGCGGCCGTCGCCGCCGCCCCAGCGCGCCACCACGTTGCGCTTGCCCGCCACGTCCCACGAGAACGGCGCGCACGCCGGGTGGGCGCGCAGCGTCTCGGCGTCCATCGGCACGTCCTCGGGCTCGAGCCCGGCGTCCCGCATCCCACGCTCCATCACGACCTGGCCGAGCTCCTCATCGCCCAGCAACGTGGGCGCCTCGACCAGGTCTGACAGGAGCTCGACGATCGCGTCGCGCTCCGCCGCCACCGCGGACAGGATCGAGGCGTCGTCCGGGTCGGCGGTCGCCATCGGCGGCACCGTAGCAGCGGGTCCGGCCGTCGCCTCAAGGCCGCGGCCTCGCGGACGATCGGAGGACCAGTGCGTCTTCGCGCGATCACCCCCGTCGCGCTCGTGCTCGTTCTGACCGGCTGCGGCCACGGAACGGAGCTCGGCCAGGCCCCACCGCCACAGATCACGGTGGACGGGCTGCGCATGCCCGCGCGCGTCCACGGCGGGGCCGTCGAGGCAGCGACTGCCGACGGGTTCCGGCCGCGCTTCTGGGGCGGGGTCAACCTCGGGTCGACGACCCCCGGCCACCTGCCCGGCGAGGTGGCGGCGACCCGCGAGGACTACAGCCGGTGGATCTGGGAGATGGGCCGGCTCGGCGTCAGCACGGTGCGCGTCTACACGATCCTCCGACCGTCGTTCTACGACGCGCTGCGGGCGTACGACCTGGGCCATCCCAACCGCCCGATCAGGCTGATCCAGGGCGTGTGGATCCCCGAGGACGAGTGGCTCTCGACGGGCGATGCGTACGCCCCCGCGGTGACGAACGGCTTCAAGGCCGAGATCGCTGACGCGGTCGCGGTCGTCCATGGCTCGACCGACCTTCCCGAGCGCCCCGGGCACGCCAGCGGGTCGTACCGCAGCAACGTCGCACCGTGGCTGCTGGCGTGGTCGATCGGCGTCGAATGGGATCAGAAGGCCGTGAAATCGACCGACCGGCAGGAGGCCGGACGGCCGGCGTTCCACGGGCGCTACTTCACCAGCGCCGAGGGCTCGACGCCGATGGAGAGCTGGATCGCGTCGATGCTCGACTACACGGCATCGCTGGAGGCCGGCCGCGGCTGGAGCATGCCGCTGACGTTCACCAACTGGCTGACCACCGATCCGCTGCCCCACCCGTACGAGCCACTGCACCGGGAGGACGCGGTCTCGATCGACGCGATGCACATCGCGGCGACGCAGGCGTGGCCGGGCGGCTTCTTCGCCAGCTACCACGCCTATCCCTACTACCCCGACTTCCTGCGCCGCACCCCGCGCTACGCCAACGCCGCCGACCCCTACTCCGTCTACCTCCGCGACCTCCGCCGCCACCACCGAGGGCAGGCGGTGATGATCACCGAGTTCGGCGTACCGACCGGCATCGGCGTGGCCCACCGCGGGCCGCTTGGCCGGGACCAGGGAGCCCACACCGAGCTGGAGGCGGGCAGCATGGACGCCGACATGCTGCGCGACATCCGGCGCGACGGCTACGCCGGCGGCATGCTGTTCGAGTGGCTGGACGAGTGGTTCAAGTTCACCTGGAACACCTGGGATCTGGAGCAGCCGGCGGAGCGCCGCGCCCTGTGGCGCAACGCGCTGACCAACGAGGAGCAGTTCGGGCTGATCGCCGCCGACACCCGGGGTCAGGCGGCCTCCGGCGGCAGCGTGATCGCCGGCGCCGGCGCGGGCGTCCAGGAGGTGCGGGCGAGCCACGACGAGGAGTACCTCTACCTGCGGCTGCGGTTCGACCGCCCGGGGTCATGGCGAAGCAGCCCGGTGACCGTGGGCTTCGACGTCCGCCCCGGCGAGAACCGGGGGCTGCCGGGCACGCGCGGCACCGACCCGGCCGCCGACGTTGCGCTGCGCATCGGCTCGGGAGACTCGGCGAGGCTGGTGCAGGCGGCGTGGACCGATCCGATCGCCTGGCAGTACGGCGTCGCCCGCAGCTTCGTCCCCGTGCATCGCGCCGACCTCGAGCAGGGGAGCGGCGTGTGGGACTCGCCGCGGCTGATCCTGAACCGGCCCACGCTGATCCGTCCGGAGCATCGGGTGTACCCGACGGAGCTGGTCGACGTTGGGACGTTCCGCTGGGGGGCATGGACCGAGCCGACCAACCTGGTGCGCGCGCACGGCGACGTGGTCGACATCCGCATCCCCTGGATGCTGCTGACCTTCGCCGACCCGTCGAGCCACCTCGTCTACCGCGTCGGCGCGTCCGGCGTGGTCACGACCGAGAAGGTCGGCGCGATGGGGATCTCGCTGGCGGGCGCCGGCCAGATGAGCGCGACGTCCGGCTACTCGTGGCCGGGCTGGAACACGGTGCAATGGCACGAGCGGCGCAAGGCGGGCTGGACCGACGTCCGGTCGGCCATGCTGGATCCGGCCGGCGGCGACCACAGCGTGACCGCGTGCCCCATCGGCGCGATCACGCCATGCGCGTCAACGCCCTGACCCGCGGCTTAGCTCGCGCCGAGCGTGTTGCCGAGTCCGCCGAGGTCGGCGACCTGCCCGGCCGGCGGCGCCTTCACGTCGACCTGCACGCCGAAGTCGAAGTAGTCGACCTGCACGTCGGACTGCACCGACTGGCCGTTCACGTCGAGGTTCGTCGCGGTCACCATGCGCACGATGCGGCCGTCGCCGTCGACCCAGATGTCGATCGGGATCGACGCCGAGCCGTAGCTCTTGACGATCGCCTCGAAGCTCCGCCGCTGCGACGCCGGCAGGCTGGCCAGCACCTTCTGCATGCTGGTCTCGGCGTGGTAATGCGTCGCCTGGACGCCGCGCACGTCGTCCGACCCGACCCGGGTGACGCCCTTGGACAGGCCGCGCAGGTAGTCGAGCATCTTGGTCGGATCGCTCTGGCCGGTGCCGAGATCCGTGGGCCCGCCGGCGCCGAGGTCGCCGAGATCGACCTTCACCCATTGCTTGCCTGAGCCGGTCAGGCCGGCGAACAGCGGCGACTGGATGTAGACAGCGCCGTCGACGACGCGCTCCGTCATGGTCATGCCGTTCACGGCGCCGAGCGCCTGGTCGGCCGAGAAGCGGATCGCGATCTGGGCCGCCGGCGGCTGGAATCCGGTCACGCCGGTGCCGGTCATCGTCATCACCTTGACCGAGTTCGCGGAGACGGACATCCGCATCGCGAACCGCGCCGAGCCCGCGTCGCGGGTCTTCGTCGCCGAGCTGATCAGTTCCATCCTCGGCGAGGACGAGCTGGAGGTGGCGCCGGCGGACGAGCCGCCGGAGGAGGCGCCGCCGCACGCGGCGGGGACGAGCAGGCTGAGGGCCATGGCGGCCGCGGTGAGTCGTCGCATGATCATCTGATCGGCACGTTCACCGCCGAGGTAAAGGATCCCTGCCTCCCCGCCGATATTCCGGGCATGACCCCCCTGTCCCCCGAGGACGCCCTGGCGCTTCTGCTCGCCCCAGGCGAAGCGGAGCTCGAGATCTCCTCTGGCGCGTACGTCCGCGTCCGCGCCGATTCGGTGGACGGCCGCCGGGCCGATGCCACCGCCCCACGTCTCAGCGTCGCCAGCGGCATGCAGGTGACGGGCCGCGTGATCGACGAGGACGGGACGCCGTGGGAGCTGTCGATGGTGATCGACAACGCCACCTACCACTCGCCCGATTTGGCGATGATCTCCCTGCGGGTGCTCCAGGTGGACGTCGACACCTCCCGCCGCGCCGACCAGCGCGTGCCGATCGGCGGCGTCGCCTGGCTGGTCGCGGTCAGCTGCCGGGACGTCGTCGACGGCGACCGCGTCGAGGGCTCACTCGAGGATCTGTCCAAGAGCGGCGTCGCATTCGCCACCCGGCGGGTGCTGCGGATCCACGACCGGCTGATGTTCCACGGCCGCTTCTTCGCCGACGAGATCAACGGCGAGGTGCGCGTCGCCTCGCTGCGGCCGGCGCAGGCGCCCGGCCACATGATCGTGGGCTGCCGCTTCCTCGACCTGGACGCCGAGAGTGCGGCGCGGATCGACCGCATCCTGTCCGGCGGCAGGTCTGAGCCGGCCCGGCCGGCGACGACGCTCGACCTGGGCTCGCTGCGGCAGGCAGCGCGGGCGGACGAGGAGCCGTCCGACGGCAGCCCTGGCAGCTGGAAGTCCCGCTTCCGCCGCAGCTGACCCGAGCGGCTATGCGTCCGGCTGGTACGGCTTGTCGGGCGTGCCGCCGATGCAGAGCACGGTCGTCGGCGTGACCACCGCGACCGCCTCGCGCTTGACCTCCGGGCCGCAGAACAGGATCTCGCGCTCGCCCAGCTCGACCTCGCTGCCGTCGCACAGGAACCGGGCGCGGCCCACAAGGACGATGTACAGCTCCTCCTGCGCGCCGTAGTCGACCTCGTCGTGGGGCACGATCAGCTCGCGGCCCTCGTCGGCCGTGCTCGCGTTCACGCCGAACCCGCGAACGCCGAGCTGGTCGCCGATGCTGTGCCAGCCGCCGCCGAAGTCCGGCTCGCGGGCCCACTCCTGCCAGAACTCCGTGGTCTGCGAGGTGCCGATGTCGTCCAGCCGCGCCGTCTTCCAGCTCATCGGCTGACCTGGGATCCGCCGACGATCGCGTCACGCCCGTCCGGGTAGCGCACCCAGGCCTTGTTGGTGCCGTCGTAGTCCGGCGCCCACAGCACCAGCGTTGCCGGCTCGCCGCGCACCATGCACTGATCGTCGCCCTCCGGGTCGAGCCCGCGCCAGATGCGGATGAACGGGTTCGACTCCCACTCCTCGCCGATCGTCGTGGGCAGCGTGTGCCCCGGGTGGACGACGGTCGCCGGATCGAGTGTCATCAACCGGTCCATGATGGACGCCTTGATGTCTGCGTAGCCGGTCGGCCCGCCGCCGGCCGTGCCGCCGACCGTGCCCTTGAACAACACGTCGGCGGTGAAGCAGTCGGTGCCGTTGACCAAGAAGGCGACGTGATCGGTGCAGTGACCCGGCGTGTGCATCGCCGTGATCTCGAGACCGCCCGAGGTCACGACCTGGCCGTCGGTCAGCTCGGGCCAGCGGAGCAGCGGCACGCCGTAGCGGCTCGCCATCCCCTCGACGTCGACCACATGATCGCCGTGACCATGCGTGACCAGCATGTGGGTGATCGTGATGTCATCGTCGGCAACACGGTCGAGCAGCGGGCCGGACACACCGTTACCGTCGATCAGCACCCCACTGCCGCCGGGCCCCTCGGCGACCAGGTACGCGTTCGACAGCCAGTCGGGATTCTCGGTGCGCTCGACGATCAAAACGTGATCACGCTCCGGATTCCGTCCTGGGCCTCCATCAGCTCGAACCCGCGGTTGACGTCGTCGAGCGTGATGTGATGGGAGATGAAGGGGTCGACGTCGATCTCGCCGGCCAGCCACCGCTCGACGAACGCCGGAACGCCGTCGCGGCCCTTGACGCCGCCGAAGGATGACCCCGCCACCCGGCGGCCGGTGATCAGG
Organism: uncultured Actinomycetes bacterium; assembly: GCA_963720885.1. GTDB lineage: Bacteria > Actinomycetota > Thermoleophilia > Gaiellales > JAICJC01 > DATLLN01. Next base: position 398,514 of record CAVRGW010000006.1, read on the forward strand.
AACCGGGGGACGATGTCGAGCGTCTCGCCCTTGCCGGCGACGCCGGCCACCGTGGCCAGGCCCCAGCCCATGCGCGCAGACTCCACCGCCTGGCGCATCACCTTGACGTTGCCGGTCGCCTCGAACGTGTAGTCCGCCCCGAAGCCGCCGGTCTCGTCGAGGATCCGCTGCACGGTGTCCTCGTCGCCGACCATCGTGTCGGTGGCGCCCTGCCCGCGGGCCAGCGCGAGCCGCTCCTCGGACAGGTCGACGCAGATGATCCGCTCCGCTCCGGCCAGGCGGCAGCCGGCGACGGCGCCCAGGCCGACCATTCCGGCGCCGAACACGACGCACGTCGAGCCGGGCTCGACCTTTGCGGTGTTGAGCGCCGCGCCGAGGCCGGTCGAGAGGCCGCAGGCGAACAGCGCAGCGCCGTCCAGCGGGGCCTCGGGGTTGACCTTGGCCAGCGCGATCTCCGGCATCACGGTGTACTCCGCGAACGTGCTCGTCCCCATGAAGTGGCGGATCGGCTCGCCGTCACGGGACAGGCGGGTGGTGCCGTCGGGCAGGTAGCCCTTGTTCTGCATATCGCGGATCGCCAGGCACAGGTTCGTCCGCGGGCTTTGACAGTGGATGCACTCGCCGCACTGCGGCGAGAAGAGGGTGACGACGTGGTCGCCGGGCGCCAGCAGGGTGACGCCCTCGCCGACCTTCTCCACCACGCCCGCGCCCTCGTGTCCGAGCACGGTCGGGGCGTAGCCCGAAGGGTCGGCGCCGGAGGCGGTGTAGAGGTCGGTGTGGCAGACGCCGCAGGCGACCAGGCGGACCAGGGCCTCGCCGGCGCTGGGCTCGGCGAGGTCGATCTCCTGGACGCTCAGCGGGCTGCCGAACTGCTCGAGTACGGCTGCGCGGATCTTCATGATCGGCGAGCATACCCCCGATGAACATCGACGACGCCATCCATACCCGGCGCACCAACAAGGTCTACGAGCGCCGCCCCGTGCCGGCCGAGACGCTCGACGAGCTGTTCGAGCTGGCGCGCTGGGCGCCGAACCACCATCTGACCGATCCGTGGCGGTTCCGGGTGCTGGGTCCCGAGTCGCTGGCCCGCCTCAAGCAGGCCGCGGGTGAGGGCGCAGCCAAGCTCGACCGCGCGCCGACGCTGGTCTGCGTCAGCCAGGTGATCGCCGACGACGAGCAGCAGAACGAGGAAGACCTGTGCGCAGTGGCCTGCGCGGCCTACATCGTCCTGCTGGCCGCCCATGCGCGCGGCATCGCCTCCTACTGGCGGACGCCGGGGGTGCTCCGCAGGCCCGAGGGACGGGCCGCGCTCGGACTGGGCGACGACGAGCGGGCGGTCGGCCTGCTGCACCTGGGGTGGAGCGACCGCGAGTGGCTGCCGCCCGCGCGGGCGCCGGTCGCCGACGTCGTCACGCACCTGGACTGACCGACCCGGCCGGTAGGGTGGTCGCCCAGTGAACGGCGACGCCGAGCCTCGGGTGCGGCTGCCGAGCAACCGGGAGCTGCTCCGGATGCTGGCGGTGATCGGGTTGTTCGTGCTCGGCTGCTACGTGCTGGTCACGATCCGCTCGGCGCTGTTCGACGTCTTCATCGCCGTCTTCTTCGCCATCGTGCTGGAGCCGCTGGTGCGGTTCCTCCAGAACCGGCTGCACATGCGGCGCGGGTTCGCCGTGCTGCTCGCCATGTTCCTGGTGCTGGCCGCGGCGGTCGGCGCTGTGCTGATCATCGTGGCGCCGTTCTACAGCCAGCTGCGCGACCTGGTCGATGCGCTGCCCACGCTCTCCCAGGAGCTCAAGAACCAGGACGTCGTCAAGCAGGTGAACAACGACGGCGACTTCACCGGCTCGCTGCACTCCGCAGCCGAGTGGCTCGCCCAGAACCTGCCGGGGATCACCGCCTCGGTGTTCGGGCTGGCGGGCAGCATCTTCGGTGCCGTGTTCACCGGGGTGACGATCCTGTTCATGACCCTCTTCCTGTCGATGGAGGGCAACCGGATCGGGCAGTACGCGCACGGCTACGTCGACCCGGCGCTGCAGAAGCGCGTGCTCAAGGTGGCGTCCGAGTCGAGCCGGCTGGTCGCCAGCTACGTCGCGGGGGCGCTCGCCATCGCCCTGATCGCCGGCACGGTGCAGTTCGTGGCGATGAAGATCGCCGGCGTGCCGTTCGCCGCGGGGCTGGCGGTGCTGGTCGCAATGCTCGACCTGATCCCGATGATCGGCGCAACGATCGCCGGCGCCGTCGTGGTGCTGGTCTCGCTGACGGTGAGCACGGAGACCGCGGTCGCGATGCTGCTCGTGGTGATCATCTATCAGCAGATCGAGAACAACATCGTCCAGCCGCTGGTGCAGAAGAAGACGATCTCGCTCTCGCCGTTCGTGATCATCGTGGCGGTGCTGATCGGATCGACGCTGCTCGGCGTGATCGGAGCACTGCTGGCGCTCCCGGTGACGGCATCGCTGAAGGTCGTGGCCGAGGAGTTCTTCCTGGACGAGAGCCTGCTGGAGGACGTCCGAGGGGACGAGGTGGTGGCGCCCAGCCAGTAGCATCGGGCGCATGGGCACGCCCGAGCGGAGGAACATCGAGGCGATCGCACGCGACGGCATCGCCGAGCTGCACACGCATCTGGGCGGCGCGGTCGACTCGGCAATGATGTGGACGCTGGCGCACGAACAGGGCATCGCGTTGCCCGTCAAGGACTACTGGGCCTTCGACGAGCTGGTCACCGTGTCCGATCCGCGCGGTGTGCCCAATCTCGATGCGCTGGACGCGATCTACCACTGGACGGAGCTGATCCAGTCGTCGCCGATCGCCGTCGAGCGGTCGGTGCACGCCGCGATCTCCGGGGCGTACCGCAAGCAGAACATCACGACGCTGGAGATCCGGTTCAACCCGATGAAGCGCAACCGCGGCGGCGAGCGCGACCTCGACCACATCCTGCTGGCCGCCGCGCGCGGGCTCGACCGGGCGGCCCTCGAGTACCCGCAGGTGCGGGCCGGCCTGATCGTAATGATGGATCGCACGTTCACGCTGGAGCAGAACGCGATCGTCATCGACAAGGCGATCGTCTTCTCGAATCGCGGCGTTGTCGGTGTCGACATCGCCGGTCCGCGGCCGGACGGTGCCCGGTACGACTACTCGGCGCTGGCACCGCTGGTCGAGCGCGCGCGGCAGGCGGGCCTGGGCGTGACGATCCACTGCGGTGAGGAGGGCGGCGACATCGCCGTCGAGGAGATGTGGGAGGTGCTGGAGAGCCTGCGGCCGGCGCGGATCGGCCATGGCATCCTGGCCACCCGGGACGCGGCGCTGATGACGGAGATCGCTTCGCGCGGCGTCGTGCTCGAGCTCTGCCCGACCTCCAACCTGCTGACCAGGGCGTTGCCCGACCAGGCGGCGCTGGCGCGGACCGTCCGCCGGCTGTCTGGCGCCGGCGTGCCGTGGACGGTGGCGACGGACGGCCCGGAGATGATGCGCACGCGGCTCAAGGACGAGCTCGAGCTGCTGCTCTCGTGCGGCGCGGCCACCGCGCCGGAACTCGACCGCGCCAACCGCCGCGCGCACGCCGCCTCGTTCATCGGCTGATGTAACAAAGGGGTCTGACCCCGTTGTTACACGCGCCAGCCGACCGAGCGTGCCCAGTCGGCGGCCTCGCGCAGGCGGGCCTCGGGGTCGGCGGGCGGGCACTCGTCCGCGGCCGACACCTCGCGTCCCTGCTCCTCCAGCGACGGCAGGCCGACGGCGGCCCGGCGCTCGTCGACGCCCTCGGAATCCTGGATCGTCCACGGCCGCAGGCGGCCCTCGGCGTCCCAGTCCCACATCGTCCCGTACAGCTGCGGGCGGCCCTCGTAGAAGCGGATGCCGTCCTCGAGCGTGGCGGCATGCCAGGGCGGCGCATCGCCCGCCGCCACCGCGGCCTCGACCAGCGGAAGCATCCGCCGCTGCAGCTCCGGCTGGGCGATCGCGTGCTTGCAGATCAGCCACGCCGCATCGGCGCCGTCCTCGCCGACCAGGTCGAACCCGGGCCAGCCGAACGCGTCGACGATGTCGGCCAGGTGGTCGCCGTTGCGGCGGTGGACGATCGCCATCAGGCTGTTGTAGCCGTCGAACAGGCTGCCGTCCGCAGCCAGCCGCTCGCGCACCTCGCCGTCCTCGGCCGCCAGCCGCAACAGCGTCTCGCGTAGCTCCTCGACCCGCATGAGGTTAGGGTATCGGCCGTGCGCGTGTTCATCGTGAGCGACATGGAGGGCGTCGCCGGCATCACCAACTGGCCGGGCGTCACCGGCGGCGATCCGCTGTACGACGAGGGCCGCAAGCTCTACACCGAGGAGATCAACGCCGCCGCGCGAGGCGCGTTCGACGCCGGCGCCACCGAGGTCGTGGTCATGGACTGCCACGGCGCCGGCGGCGGCTGGTCGTTCAACTCGCTGATCGCCGAGCAGCTCGACCGGCGTGTCGAGTTCGTCGTCCAGCACGAATGGACGGAGTACACCGGCGCCCTCGAGGAGGGCTGCGACGCCGCGCTGTTTGTCGGCATGCACGCGATGGCCGGCACGCCCGACGGCCTGATGAACCACACGGTCTCCGGCACCGATTGGCGCCGCGTCACGTTCAACGGCGTCGAGGTCGGCGAGACCGGCATCAACGCCGCGCTGTGCGGCACCTGGGGCTGCCCCGTGGTGCTGGTCACCGGCGACCAGGCGGCCTGCCGGGAGGGCACGGCCCTGCTCGGCGACGGGCTCGAGACGGTGCAGGTGAAGACGGCGCTCGGCCGCTTCAGCGCCCGGCACAAGACGCCCGCAGTCGCGCGCGAGCTGATCGAGGCAGGCGCCCGGCGCGCCGTCTCGAACCCCGGCGCCGTCCAGCCGTACGACCCCGGGCATCCGTGCGAGATCCGGGTCGAGCTCGCCACCTCCGACCACGCCGAGCAGTACCGCCACCGGCCCGAGGTGGAGATCGTCGAGGGTCGCACCATCGTCTCCCGTGCGGAGGACTGGTGGACGGCCTGGCGGCAGTTCTACTTCTCCCACGTCTGGGCGGATTGACCCCGCCCTACCGGATGCAGACGGCGAGGTTGGTCGTGCGGTGCTGGCAGCCGACCGACGCCGCGGCGCTCAAGGAGGCGCTCGACCCCAGCGTCGAGCACCTCCGCCCGTGGCTGCCCTGGGCGCACGAGGAGCCGAAGCCGCTGGCCGAGAAGGCCGAGCTGCTGCGCACCTTCCGCGGGATGTTCGACCTCGACCAGGACTACATCTACGGCGTCCTCGAGCGCGACGAGTCCCGCGTGCTGGGAGGCACCGGCCTGCACACGCGCCTGACCGACGACGCCAGGGAGATCGGCTACTGGATCCGCCAGGATGCCGAGGGCCACGGTTACATCACCGAGACGGTCTCGGCGCTGACCCGGGTCGGCTTCGAGCTGGGCGGGCTGAGCCGGATCGAGATCCGCTGCCATCCCGACAACCACCGCAGCGCAGCCGTGCCCAGACGGCTCGGATACCGACATGTTGACACAGTGGACGACACCGACGGCGATCCCACGATGATCTGGGCGCTGGACGTCGCCGGCTACGCGGGCTCGCCCGCGGCGGAGCTCGACCTGGCCGCGTTCGACGTGCTCGGCGAGCGGCTGCTCTAGAGAACCACGCCGAAGCGCTCGGCGAGCACGGCCTGCCACTCGTCCTCACCCGCCAGCTCGCGCTCGCTGCGGCGCTCGCCGTGCTCCTCGCTGAGCACCAGCTCACGAAGCGTCAGCCGGCCGTCGGGCAGTGCCAGCGTGCACTTGCGCACCCGGACGAAGCCGGAGTCCGGCGACGTCTGCTGGTAGGTGCACATCTCGGCGAACTCGTCCAGCGACCGCGGGGTGAGCGTGAACACGATGCTCTGGTGGCCGCAGGGGATCGTCCCGTCGGCGACCTGCGCCAGCGGGATCGGCACCTGCGAGGAGCCGTCGCCGAAGCCGACGTCGGCGATGTACGGCTCGTCGAGGTCGACCAGCAGCAGCAGGTGGGCGAGGTCGGCGCTGGTCGTATGCCCAGTGACCTGCGAACCGAGCAGCGTCACCCGGAACCCGAGCTCCGCCAGCAGCCGGCCGAACAGGCCGTTCAGCTCGTAGCACCAGCCGCCGCGCCGGCGCTCGACGATCTTCGCGTAGTTCTGTTCGGCGTCGAGCACCAGCGGCCGGCCGAGGGCGATGTCCAGGTTCTCGAACGGCACCGTCAGCATGTGGGCCCGGTGCAGCCTGGTCAAGGTGTCGAGCGTCGGCTCGCGCGAGCCGGTGTAGCCGATCCGCTCGAGGTAGCTGTCGATCACGCCGGTTCCGGCAGCGCCTCGGCTCGGCCCACCAGCCCGCCGAACCACACGGCGGCGTACAGCCCGACCATGTCCAGCCAGCCGTAGCCGCCGGCGATCCCGCTGGGCGGGTTGCCGAGCGTGGTGACGCCGACGAAGTCGTGGTGAGCCCACGCCCACGTCCCGATGCTCGTGCCGAGCAGCTCCAGGTAGGCGGTGACGAAGAACGCCGCCGCGTACACCGAAGGCTGCCGGCCGCGCAGCAGGAAGCCGGCCAGGAACAGGAAGAGCAGCGCGCCGCCGGTGTCCTGGCGCGACGAGATCAGCACGCCCCAGAGCGCCCACGCCGCGGACAGGCCGAGCGCGGCGTACACCAGCCGGCGGTTCCACGCCGTGCCGAGCACCGCGTTGCCGATCGTCAGCGCCGCCAGGTACACCAGCCCGTGGCCGGGCGGCACGAACGACGGCACGTTCTCGAGGCGATAGGTGTAGAGCCCGAGCAGCGGCGACGCCGTGTACTCGAGCATCGTGGCCGCCACGATCACCGCGGCCACCTGCACGCGCACGGAGCGGGTCTCGCCCCGAAGCAGGATGATCAGCAGGCCCCACGTCGCCACCCCCAGCGCACGCTGCTCCCAGATGCCGGCGCCGGCGTCCAGGAGCAGCACCGCGGGGATCCACAGCGCACTGACGATCGAGATCAGGAGCGGACGCGACGGCGAGCGCACGAACCGAATACGTAGCGGAAGCCGCCGAGGTTCACAACCCCGGCCCGATCAGGCGAGCGTGGCCGCCACCGTGATCTCCGCGTTCCCACGGAACAGGTTCGACACCGGGCAGCCCTGCTCGCCCACCAGCGCCAGCTCCTCGAACCGCGCCTGGTCGATGCCGGGCACGTCGCCCTCCACCGTCAGCTCCGAGCGGTCGATCGCAAACCCGCCGCCGTCCTGCGGCGTGAAGTGGACGGTCGCCGCCACCTCCAGCCGGGCGGGCGGGTGTCCCGCCCCGGCCAGGGTGCCCGAGAGCGCCATGGCATAGCAGCCGGCATGGGCGGCGGCCAGCAGTTCCTCCGGGCTGGCCGTGCCGGCGGTCCGCTCCGTGCGGGCCTTCCAGGTCAGGCCGAGGTCGGCGAAGACGCCGCTCTCGGCGCTCACCGACCCCTTGCCGCCGACCAGGTCACCACTCCAGCTCGCACGTGCGCGGGAAACCGCCATGTCATACCTCCGTCGTCGTCGGCGACGGGTCGAGGGCGAACCCCAGCACCTCGTCGATCGTCATCACCGGATGGAACGTCATCGCCTCGCGCACGTCCTCGGGCACGTCCTCCAGATCCGCGCGGTTGCGCTCGGGCAGGATGACGTCGGTCAGCCCCGCCGCGTGCGCGGCCAGCACCTTCTGCTTGAGGCCGCCGATCGGCAGCACCCGACCCTGCAGCGTCACCTCGCCGGTCATGCCGACAGTGTGCTTGACGTTGCGGCCGGTGAGCAGCGACGCCAGCGCCGTGACCATCGTGACGCCGGCGCTCGGCCCGTCCTTCGGGATCGCGCCCGCGGGCACGTGGATGTGGAAGCCCCGGTTCTCGAACATGCCGGGGTCGATGCCCAGCTCGTGCGTGTGGCCCTGGACGTAGGAGAGCGCGATCTTCGCGGACTCCTTCATCACGTCGCCCAGCTGACCGGTCAGCTCCAGGCCGCTGCCGCTGGCCACCGAGGTGGCTTCGACGAACAGCACGTCGCCTCCGGTGCCGGTCACCGCCAGGCCGGTTGCCACTCCTGGCACCGCCGTGCGGATCGCAGCCTCCTGGTAGAAGCGCTGCTTGCCGAGGGCGTCACGGACGGCCTCGATGTCGACCGCGACCGGAGCCTCGGCCTTCCCGGACGCGATCCGGGTCGCCGTCTTGCGCAGCGCCGTGCCCAGCTCGCGCTCGAGCTGCCGCACGCCCGCCTCGCGGGTGTACTCGCTGACGATCGTCTTCAGCACGTCGTCCGAGATGGTCACCTCGTCCTCCAGCAGGCCGTTTCGCTCGACCTGGCGGGGCCACAGGTAGCCACGGGCGATCGCGACCTTCTCGTCCACCGTGTAGCCGTCGAAGCGGATGACCTCCATCCGGTCGAGCAGCGGGCCGGGGATCGAGTCGGCGACGTTGGCCGTGGCGATGAACAGCACCTCGGACAGGTCGAGCTCGACGTCCAGGTAGTGGTCGCGGAACGAGTGGTTCTGCGCGGGGTCGAGCACCTCGAGCAGCGCCGAGGACGGGTCGCCGCGCCAGTCGGCGCCGACCTTGTCGACCTCGTCGAGCATGATCACCGGGTTCATCGTGCCGGCGTCGCGCAGGGCACGCACCAGGCGGCCCGGCATCGCACCGATGTACGTGCGGCGATGACCGCGGATCTCGGCCTCGTCGCGAACGCCGCCCAGCGACATGCGCACGAACTCGCGGTCGGTGGCGTGGGCGATCGACTCGCCGATCGAGGTCTTGCCGGTGCCGGGAGGGCCGATCAGGGTGAGGATCGCGCCGGAGCGCTTGTCCTCGGCGACCCCGCGGTCCTTGCGCAGCTTGCGCACGGCCAGGTACTCGGTGATCCGGTCCTTGACATCCTCCAGGCCGGCGTGATCGGCGTCCAGCACCTCGCGTGCGTACGCCGGGTCGAGCCGCTCCTCGCTTCGGTGCGACCACGGCACGGCGATCAGCCAGTCCAGGTACGAACGGATCACGGAGGACTCGGCGTTGCCGTCGCCCAGCCGCTCGAGCCGTCCGAGCTCGCGCTCGGCCTGCTCCTTGACCGTCTCGGGCATGCCGGCCTCGTCGATCTTCGCGCGGTACTCCTCGACGACCGACGCATCGTCGTCGCCGAGCTCCTTGCGGATCGACTCCATCTGCTTGCGCAGCAGGTACTCGCGCTGCTGCTTCTGGGCGCCGGACTCGACGTCGTCGCGGATGCGGCGGCGGATCTGGGTCTCGGCCAGCGCGTCGCGCTGGGCGGCCAGTGCCAGCCGCAGGCGCTCGACGATGTCCAGCTCCTCCAGCAGCTGCACCTTCTGCTCGAAGGACAGGTCGGGGGAGTAGCCGGAGCTGTCGGCCAGGGCGCCGGGATCGGTGATCGAGCGGAGGAACGCCGAGACACGGCCGTCATCGCCGCGCAGCTCGAGCTTCTCCTCCATCACCGCGCGGTACTCCTGCTCCAGCTCGCGGGTCTTGACGGGCGGCGGGGCGATCTCCTCGTGCTCCTCGACGGACACGCGGAGACGGCCATCCGTGTCGGTCTGGGCCGCCCCGAGGACGGCGCGCTCCTGTGCGACCAGCGAGACGGCGGTGATGCCGCGCGGCAGCTGGGTGACCTCCACCACATCGGCCAGCACGCCGACCTTGGCGTACTCGCCGTCCTTGGTGGGCACCAGCAGGACGCGCTCTTCGTCGCCGACGTCGATCGGCAGGGTGATGTTCATATTGGGGAAGACAACGGTGTCTTCGAGTGGGATGAGCAAATACGTGGACATGAAGTGAAGACTCGCAGAGATGCTTGAGGTTGTCAAATATCGAGGCTGTGGACTATTATGGTCGCATGAGTACTTCGGGAAGCGAGGCGTGGGGCATGCTGCTGCGGCTCTTCGTGTCCCAGCGCGGGCGCGTGCCGAGCGTCGCGGCCGAGTTCGAGCTCTCCCCCATGCAGGCCCATGTGCTGCGGCTGCTCGAGCCTGACCAGCCGCTGCCGATGCGCGCCCTCGCCGGGAAGCTCTGCTGCGACCCGTCGAACGTGACGGGCATCGTCGACCGGCTCGAGGAACGGGGCCTCGTGCAGCGCCAGTCCTCGCCGGCCGACCGGCGGATGCGGGTGCTGGTCGTCACCGAGGCCGGCGCTCGGCTCCGCGTCCGCATGCTGGAGCGGCTGGCAGCTCCCCCGGAGCCGATCGCACGGCTCTCCGAGTCCGACCAGCGGACGCTGCACGACATCCTCAGCCGGGCGATGGACGGATGACGGCCGATCCGAACACGCGCCGGATCGTCCGGCTGTTCACTCCGTACAACTGGGCGCTGAGCTCGCTGATCGGCATGATCGTGATCGCCGCCGGCCTCTCGATGATCCCGGCGTTCCTGCTGCGCGACCTGCTCGACAACGTGCTGTCCCAGGGGCAGAACCTGGATACGCAGCGGCTGCTGATCCTGGTCAGCGGGATGGTGATCATCCCGATCGTCACGGGCGCGATCGGCGTCGCCCAGACGTGGCAGTCGAACCGGATCGGCCAGAAGGTGATGCACGATTTGCGCGCAGCCGTCTACGCGCACCTGCAGCGGCTGTCACTGGCGTTCTTCACGCGCACACGCACCGGCGAGGTGCAGTCGCGGATCGCCAACGACATCGGCGGCGTGCAGACCGTGGTGACGACGACGGCGACCTCGATCGCCTCGAACGCGACCACGGTGATCGCGACGACCATCGCCATGGCGATCCTCGACTGGCGGCTGACGCTCGCCTCGTTCGCCGTGCTGCCGCTGTTCGTATGGATGACCCGCCGGGTGGGGCGCGTGCGGCGTGAGATCGCGAATACCAAGCAGGGGTCGCTGGCCGACATCTCGACGCTGGTCGAGGAGTCGCTGTCCGTGTCGGGCGTGCTGCTCGGCAAGACGATGGGCCAGTCCGACGAGCTGACCACGCGGTTCACGGACGAGTCGCAACGGCTCGCCGACCTCGAGCTGAAGCAGCGGATGGCCGGCCGCTGGATGATGGCGACGGTGCAGACCACCTTCGCGGTGATGCCGGCGCTGATGTACGGGATCGCCGGCTGGGCGATGGCATCGGGCAGCCCTGCCGTCTCCCTGGGCACGCTGGTCGCGTTCACCACGCTGCAAACGCGGCTGCTGTTCCCGATTGGATCGCTGCTGGGCGTCCAGGCCGACGTGCAGACGTCGATGGCGCTGTTCGACCGCGTGTTCGAGTACCTCGACCTGCCGGTCGAGATCGAGGAGCGCGACGATCCCGTCGTCCTCGATCCGCACCAGATGCGCGGCGAGGTCGAGTTCCGCCACGTGGGATTCTCGTACGAGCCGGACGCCGGGCGGACGCTGAGCGACGTCAGCTTCGTCGCGGAGCCGGGGATGAAGGTGGCCGTGGTCGGCGAGACCGGCAGCGGCAAGACGACGCTCGGGTATCTGGTCGCGCGGCTCTACGACGTCGACCAGGGCGCGGTGCTGATCGACGGCGTCGACGTGCGGGACTTCGCCTTCTCCTCCCTGCGCAGCACCGTGGGCGTGGTGTCGCAGGAGACGTACCTGTTCCACGGTACGGTGCGCGAGAACCTGCGATTCGCGCGGCCCGGCGCGACCGATGACGAGGTCGAGCAGGCGGCGCGCGCGGCGCGCATCCACGACCACCTGGCGTCTCTCCCCGAGGGCTACGACACGGTCGTGGGCGAGCGCGGCTACCGCTTCTCGGGTGGCGAGAAGCAGCGCATCGCGATCGCTCGCGCGATCCTGCGCGACCCGCCGGTGATGGTGCTGGACGAGGCGACGAGTGCACTGGACGTCGAGACGGAGCGGGCGGTGCAGGAGGCCCTCGACGGCCTCTCCCAGGGACGGACGACGATCACCATTGCGCACCGTCTCTCGACCATCCGCGACGCCGACCTGATCCTGGTGCTCGACCGCGGCGTCGTCGTGGAGCGCGGCACCCATGCCGAGCTGGTCGAGCACGCGGGCCGCTACGCGCAGCTGGTCGAGCGCGACGCGCTTGTCGTGTAAAAACGGGGTCAGACCCCGTTTTTACAGCGGCGCCAAATCGTTGGGATGCTGACGCCGAGATGCTCGGCGATTTCCCGCAGCGTGAACCCTTCCGCCCGAGCTCGCTGGATCCCGGCGGGATCAAGGCCCTCGAGGATCGACGCAAGTTCAAACGACGACGGTGTCTCGCGAACGTGGAGCTCGTACAACCTGCGAGCCTCGCGCAGATCGTCGCTGAAGAGCTCCAGAGTCCACCGGACAGCGAGGAACGGCGGCGGCGGCGCATGACCGGCGATCGCTGCGTAGCTCGACCAGCGGTAGGCGGCGGGATCGTCACAGAGTGCGCCGGAGACCGGGTTCATCGGCAGATACCCGAGCAAGCGCATCAGATGGTCGTCCTCGGTCACCGGCTTCGAGCCGTAGCGTCCCTGCCAGAGGTGACCGTCGCGCTCGTGCGCGGTGTTGAACCGACGGGCGTAAGTGCCGTTGAGCCACTGCATGCCCTTGGCGAGGTTCGCCTCGGGAGTGAGCAGCAGCGCGTGGTAGTGGTTCGGCATCACGCAGTAGGCGACGCAGATCCAGCCTGATCTGATGACCGCCTCGCCGAGCGTCGCAACGAGCACCTCGCAATCGGTATCGGTGAGGACGACCGGCTGACGGGCGTTCCCGCGCGAATACACATGGTTCAGCAAACCGGCAACCTGGAGACGCGGCGGACGTGGCATGCATCGACGGTACGGCCGTCGCCCGTCACGAGTCATCGCGTCAGGTGTGTAAAAACGGGGTCTGACCCCGATTTTTCAGCGCTACACTTTGGATCCAAAGTCATGACCGAGCGCACCGCCGATCCCTACCGCGACCTGGACGTCATCGACGCCCACGCGCCGCGCGCCAACCAGGCCGTGATCGGTGTCGTGGCGCTGCTGGCCGTGGCCACGGGATGGTGGCCACTGCTCGGGCTGCTCTGCCTCCAGCTGGTGCTCGGCCTGACCATGGGCCGCCGCTGGTGCCTCGCCTGCGTGGCGTACTTCGAGCTGCTGCAGCCGCGCATCGGCGAGGGGCCGCTGGAGGACGCGAGGGCTCCCCGGTTCGCCAACATGATGGGCGCCGGCGTGCTCGGCGCCGCCACGCTGGCCTACGCAGTCGGCATCCCGCTCGCCGGCGCCCTGCTGGGCCTGCTGGTGGCCGGACTGGCGCTGCTGGCCGCGGTCACCGGGCTCTGCACCGGCTGCGAGATCTACCGGCTGGGCGCCCGCCTGCGCGGCATCGGCTCGCGCCGCATCACGCGGATCGACCCGGCCGACGTCGGTGGCGTCACCGACGGCGCCGTCGTCCAGTTCACGCACCCGCTGTGCTCCGAGTGCCACCGCCTCGAGCGCGACCTTCGCAGTCAGGGCCGCAGCGTGATCACGGTCGACGTTCGCCATCGCCCGGATCTCGCACGCAAGTACGGCGTCGCCATCGTCCCGACGGCGATCGCGGTCGACGCCGCAGGCGCCGTGCGGTCGCGAATCGCCTGAATCTCCCCCCTTAAGGGGACGCGGCCTCCCCCTGCTTGGCGGCACAATCCAAGTGTGCGCGTACGGGCACGTGCGCGTACAGGGAACGGGTCGTGAGCGCTCTCTGGGGTCAGATCCAGGGTTTTGCGCACCATCACGGTCCGGCCGAGGCCTCGGTTGGAGCCCCGAGGCCTCGGCATCCCTGCCTCAAGACGGTGTCGGGCAGTCCCCGGGTGCCCGACACCGTTCTTCCGCGCGGCGGCCGCGTAGCAGGACGAACGGCGCCGCGAGCAGGATCGCAGCTGCGAGCAGCAGGGCCCACTCGATCGACGCCGCCGACGCCACCACCCCGATCGCCAGGCCGCCGGCGATCTGACCGGCCGCATTCGCCTGCGAGACCATCGAGATCACCGTCGCCCGCGTCTCCGACCGCAGGTTCGGGTTGAGCCCGATCAGGATCAGCGGCCCCTCCAGCTGTCGCGCTGATCCGCCGGTCAGCGAGCAAGCCGCCGCGACGCCGAACCGACGGCTGACGGCGAACAGCGCAGTGCTCAGCGACATCACCACGTAGACGCAGGCCAGCACAGACGGTGCGCCGGTCGACCCGCGCCGCTCGATCCGCCCCGACAGCCGGCCCAGCACGACGATCGAGAGAGCCGCCTGGATCGCGAACAGCCCGCCCAGCCAGACGACCGGCTCGAACCCGCCCGCAGCCGGAGTCCCGACGTCGCGCAGGAAGTGGGCGGTCGAGAGCCTGTCCACGCCCTCGCTGAACGCGCCCGCGACGACGGCCACGATCGTCAGCCGTCGCACCAGACCGGTCGCACGCACGACCGCCAGCGACTCCGCAACCTGCGCGCGCATGCCGGCGGCAAGGCCCTTGCCCTCGCCGACCGGCCGCCGAGTCTCGGGCATCACCGCCGCGAGCAGCACCGCGAGGGCAACCAGACCGAGACCGCCGAGCACGATCGGCGTCGTGATCGTGCGCTGCGCGATCAGCACGGCGACCGGGATCGCCGCCAGCGTGGCGCCGTTCTCGAGTCGGGCACCGCTGAGGAACAGCCCGGCGGCCCTAGCCTCTCCGACCTCGTCGGTGAGCCATGCCTGCTCGGCGCCGCTGGTCAGCGTGGCACCGACGCCGAACAGCACGTTGCCCGCCAGGATCGCACCCAGCTCGGGCACCAGGCCCTCCAGCGTGAATCCAGCGCCGATCAGGGCGATGCCGGCGACGATCGCCGGCCGTCGGCCGACGAGATCGGCGAGCGCGCCGGTCGGCACCTCGCACAGAACGCAGACAAGCTCCAGCACGGAGCCGACCAGCACCAGCTGGAACGCGGTCAGGCCGACCGTGGCAGCCTGATAGATCAGATTGACGGTGACGATCAGGGTGAAGCAGAAGCCGTACGTCGACTGCATCACCAGGTAGACGCGGGCAGCGTCGTCACGAAGGCGCATGCGGGAACTCCATCGCTCGCGTGGGCGGAAACCGGGTGGCTAGCGAGCGGCTGGCATGGCGGGACGACTGTACCATGGGCTGGCAATGGCCCGGGAGTACCCCACCGTCCTCGACCTGGTCGGCAACACGCCGCTGGTCAGGCTGCAGCGGATCACCCGCGGCCTCGCGCCGACGGTGATCGCCAAGCTCGAGTACCTGAACCCCGGCGGCTCGGTCAAGGACCGCATCGGCATGCGGATGATCGAGGCGGCCGAGCGGGACGGCAAGCTGCGCCCGGGCGGCACCATCGTCGAGCCCACGTCGGGCAACACCGGCGTCGGCCTGGCGATCGCCGCCGCCCTCAAGGGCTACCGCTGCATCTTCGTGATGCCCGACAAGATGAGCCAGGAGAAGATCTCGCTGCTGCGGGCGTACGGCGCCGAGGTCGTGATCTGCCCGACGGCCGTCGAGCCGGAATCGCCGGAGAGCTACTACTCCGTCTCCGACCGGTTGGCCGAGGAGATCCCCGGCGGCTTCAAGCCCAACCAGTACGCCAACATGGCCAACCCGCAGGCCCACTACGAGACCACCGGACCGGAGATCTGGGAGCAGACCGGCGGCGAGATCGACGCGGTGGTGATCGCCCTGGGTACCGGCGGCACCGTCTCCGGCGTCGCCCGCTACCTGAAGGAGCAGAACCCGGCGATCCGCATCGTCGGCGCCGATCCCGAGGGCTCGATCTACTCACAGCCCGACGACGTCCATCCCTACCTGGTCGAGGGGATCGGCGAGGATTTCTTCCCGACGACGATGGACCTCTCCCTGATCGACGAGTTCGTCACCGTCTCCGACCGCGACAGCTTCCTGACCGCCCGCCGGATGGCGCGCGAGGAAGGCCTGCTGGTGGGCGGCTCGGGCGGCACGGCGGTCAAGGCGGCGCTGGAGGTGGCGGCCGGCCTGGGCGCCGAGGCGACGGTGCTCACGCTGATCCCCGACGGCGGCCGCGCGTACCTCTCGAAGTTCTACGACGACACCTACATGATCGAGCACGGCTTCCTCGACCGCGAGACCCCGCCCACCGTCCGCGAGGTGATCGCCGCCAAGCGCAGCGAGGGCCACGGGGTGCCGGAGCTGGTCGTCATCGAGGCGACCCACAAGGTGGGCGAGGCGATCGAGCTGATGCAGCGCTGGAGCATCTCGCAGCTGCCCGTGGCGCGGTCGTCGCCGGCCGACTCGATCGCCGACCTGGTCGGCTCGCTGCACGAGCGGGGACTGCTCGACCGCGTGTTCAAGAGCGCAGACGCGTTGGGTGACGACGTCGCCTCGGCCATGCAGCCGCCGCTGCACGTTGTCGACGCCGGCGAGTCGATCGACCGCGTCTACGCCGACCTGACCGGCGGCAGCCCCGCGGTGGTGGTCGCCGACGGCGCACGGCCGACGGGGATGCTGACCCGCTCCGACCTGCTCGAGTACCTCGCCCACCGCCGCAACGGTTCGTGACGCAGCCGGTCAAGGTCGCCGAGCTGCGCGAGCGCGCCGTCGCAGCCCAGGGCTTCGCCGCCCGGGCGCGCACCGCCCGCGCCGCCGAAGTGGAGACGATCATCGACCGTCTGTCGGCGGTGCAGCTGGATTCGATCTCGGCCGTCGAGCGCGCGCACCGGCTGACCATCGGCTCACGGGTCGGCACCTACCGCCGCGGCACGGTGTCGAGACTGCTGGGCGCCGGGCGCGTCTTCGAGTACTGGGCGCACGAGGCCTGCCTGCTGCCGATCGCCGACTGGCCGCTCTACCGCAGCGTGATGCTGGCGTCGACCGAGCACCCGTGGTGGGGCCCGATCCTGCAGAAGGAGCCGGAGCTGAGCGAGCGCGTGATGGCCGAGATCGGCGAGCGCGGGCCGCTGGGCTCGCGCCACTTCGAGGGCAAGGGCTCGGGCGGCATGTGGGGGTACAAGCCGGCGAAGCGCGTGCTGGAGGCGCTGTGGTCGACGGGCCGGCTGGTGATCGCCGGGCGGCAGGGCTTCCAGCGGCTGTACGACCTCCCCGAGCGGGTGATCCCTGACGAGGTGCTGGGCGCGCCGGTGCCTGACGAGACCGGGATGCTGCGCGGGCTGATCGAACGCTCCGTCCGCGCCCGCGGCGTGCTGACCGAAGCGGGCGTGGTCGAGCACAACCGGCTGCGCGGCGGGATCGCCCGGATCCGCGACCACGTCGCGGCACTGGTCGCCGAGGGACGCCTACAGCGGCTGGAGGTCGCCGACGGTGGCGCGCCGGTGCTGGTGCCCCCGGGGGATCCGGCGGACGGTCGCGGCGCGGCGGTGCTGCTCTCGCCATTCGACAACCTGCTGTGGGACCGGCCGATGGCCGACCGGGTGCTCGGCTTCCGCCACCTGATCGAGGTCTACAAGCGGCCGCACGAGCGGATGTACGGCTACTACGTCCTGCCGTTCCTGCACGGCACGCGGATCGTCGCCCGCTGCGACGTGCGAACCGACCGCAAGGCCGGCGAGCTGCGCCTGCTCGCGCTCCACCCGGAGCCGAAGGTGCGCTGGACGGGATCCCGCGACGAGGCGCTGGACAGGGCGCTCGGCCGGCTTGCCACGCTGGTCGGCGTCTCGACTATCGTCCGCGCAGCGTGACCGAGTTCGAGACCCGCGCGATCCACGAGGGCCAGGAGCCCGACCCCAGCACCGGCGCGGTCACGGTGCCGATCTACCAGACCTCCACGTACGTCCAGGAGGCGGTCGGCCGGCTGAAGCAGGGGTACGACTACTCGCGCACCGCCAACCCGACCAGGCGCGCGCTGGAGCGGTGCCTGGCGTCGCTGGAGAGCGCCGACCACGGGTTCGCGTTCGCCTCCGGGATGGCCGCGACGACCACGATCATGCACCTGGTCGATCCCGGCCAGCGGGTCGTCTCGGTGAACGACGTCTACGGCGGCACCTACCGGCTGTTCTCGAAGGTCTACGCGCCGAAGGGGTACGACTTCACGTACGTGTCCGCCGAGCAGGCGAACGCCGGCCTGGCTACGCACCTCGGCGAGCAGACGCGGATCGTCTGGCTGGAGTCGCCGACCAACCCGCTGCTGAACGTCGTCGACATCGCCGCGGCCGCGCGCGCCGCGCACGAGGTCGGCGCGCTCGTCGTGGTGGACAACACCTTCGCGTCACCGTACCTGCAGCGGCCGCTGGAGCTGGGCGCCGACATCGTCGTCCACTCGACCACCAAGTATCTGGGCGGCCACTCCGACCTGGTCGGCGGCTTCGCCGCGACGAGCGACGCAGCGGTCGCCGAGCGGCTGGGGTTCCTCCAGAACAGCCTGGGCGCGGTGCCCGGCCCGCTCGACGCCTGGCTGGTGTTGCGCGGGCTGAAGACGCTGGCAGTGCGGATGCGCCAGCACTGCGCGAATGCCCGCGCCGTGGTCGAGCTGCTGGACGGCCACGCCGCCGTCCAGCGCGTGCTCTGGCCGGGCCTCGCCGCGCATCCGGGCCACGACATCGCCGCTCGCCAGATGGACGATTTCGGCGGGATGGTGTCGTTCCTCGTCGAGGACGAGCGGCGGGCGCTCGACCTGGTGGCGAAGACCCGCATCTGGTCGCTCGCCGAGAGCCTGGGCGGCGTCGAGAGCCTGATCGAGACGCCGGCCCAGATGACGCACGCCTCCACGGCCGATGCGCCGTTCGCAACGCCGCCCAACCTGGTGCGGTTGTCCGTCGGGATCGAGGCCGCAGACGACCTCGTTGCCGATCTGGCTTCGGCGCTCGACTAGCCGCCCGCAGGTCTTTATGATCGTCCGGACCCCTCTGTGCTCATTGAGGAAAGGGGAGATCATGCCGGAAGGGTTCGATCCTACGAACACGACGCTCGACGCCGACGCCGAGAAGCTGAAAGCGTTGGGGTACGACCAGGAGCTGGAACGCTCCTGGGGCGAGTTCACGAACTTCGCCATCTCGTTTTCGATCATCTCGATCCTGGCGGGCTGCTTCACCACCTACGGCCAGGCCTGGAATAACGGCGGACCGGTGGCCATCTCCTGGGGTTGGCCGATCATCTGCGGGTTGATTCTGATCATCGGGTTCTGCATGTCCGAGATCCTCTCCGCGTATCCCACGGCCGGTGGTATCTACTACTGGTCGCTGCGACTGGGCGGCCCGGCCTGGGGCTGGTTCACAGGGTGGTTCAACCTCGTCGGCCTGGTCGGCGTGGTCGCCTCGGTCGACTACGGCGCGGCGCTCTTCTGCTCGTACACGATCGGATTGTTTGACTCGGGCTACGACGCCTTCAGCCTGACCAACATCTTCATCATCTACGTGATCTTCCTTGCAGCCCACACGGTCCTCAACATTTTCCCGGCGCACATCCTGAAGTACTGGAACAACACGTCGGTGTATTGGCACATCGTCGGGCCGTTGGTGATCGTCGTGATCCTGCTGTTCTTCACGCTTCATGGACACCAGTCGGTGTCCTTTGTCTTCACCGAGCGGATCAACAACTCGGGATTCTTCAACGGTGAGAACGGGGGCCTCGGCTACTGGTTCTACGTCCTACCGCTTGGATTCCTGCTGACGCAGTACACCCAGACCGGGTACGACGCCTGCGCGCACCTCTCTGAAGAGACCCGAACTGCCGAGCAGTCGGCGGCCCGCGGGCTGTGGAAGGCGATCTTCTACTCGGCGGTCGGCGGGTGGATTCTCCTGCTCCTGTTCACGTTCGCAGCAACCAACGTCGACTTCGTCAACAACGTCAACGGCGACAACCCGTACGGCGCCGGCTATGTGGTCGGGATCTTCTCGTCGAGCCTCGGCCTCGCATCCTTCAAGATCGTCATGATCATCGCGACCATCGGACAGTTCTTCTGCGCTGGTTCCGGCATGACCAGCGCCTCACGGATGATGTTCGCATTCAGCCGCGACCGTGCCGTGCCTGGGCACGGGCTCTGGTCCAAGGTCAGCAAGAACCACGCGCCAGTCAACGCGACGCTCGCTATGGCATTCCTGTGCCTCGTCGTCGCCCTGCCTGCGCTGAAAGGGAACGACGCGAACATCCCGTTCGCCTTCTACGCAATCGTGTCGATCACCGTGCTCGGTCTCTACATCGCCTACGTGATCCCGATCTACCTTCGCTGGCGGATGGGCGATGCGTTCGTCACGGGGCCGTGGAACCTGGGATCGAAGTACAAGTGGATGTGCCCCATCGCAGTGGCCGAGGTGATCATCATCTGCATCTACATGTCGGCGCCGTTCAGCCCCGCGGGCATTCCCGGAAGATCCGGGTTCGCCCTGGACAACGGGGCGGTGAACTACGCGCCCGTGCTGGTGGCCGCTGTGATCCTGTTCGCCGGCATCTGGTGGATGGTGTCCGCCAAGAACTGGTTCACCGGCCCTGAGATCCCGAGCGCCTCTGCGGCCGAGGCAGACCTGCGGGAGGAGTGAGCACGCGACGGAGGGGGCCGGGCGACCGGCCCCCTCCGCGCCTCGCGGCGCTGAAACGTTAAAAGGATTCGCCGCCCCGGCGTGCCTTTCGTCCGCCGGCCGAAGGAACGTTCGAGTCGCCTCTACGATCCCTCCGCCCGGTTTCAACCTACTTGGCTGCCCTGAGCGGCGCAGAAGGAAAGGTACGCCAGCCGGTCACCGGATGCAACCCGGTTTTTCACGCACTTTGCGGGGTTCCCTCAGGAAACCGGTGCGTAGAACGGCGTCGTGCCCGCGGCGTGGTCGGTGACGTCGACGACGCGCGCGATCTCGGGCACGCTCGAGAGGATCGCGGTCTCGATCCCCTGCTGCAGCGTGACCCGGGACATCCCGCAGCCCTGGCATCCGCCCATCAGCTGCACCATGGCGGCGTCGCCCTCGACGCCGACCAGCGCGCAGGCGCCGCCGTGCGAGGCGATCGCCGGGTTGATGTGATACGCGATCACCTGGGCGACCCGCTCCTGCACGGTGCCCGACAGGCTGTCAGGCGCGGCGCCGAACGCAGGGCTGGGCGTGTTCGGGTTCTCGATCACCAGGCCGCCGCCCAGCTGCGGATCGACGGCGATCGTCGCACCGTCCAGCTCGCTCGCGCAGTGCGCCGGCCAGACCATGGTCAGCCCACCCAGCTCGGCGACCAGGTCGGTGGGATCGATCTCCTCCCGTCGCAGGAACGCCATGTCGTACGTGAAGGCGTTGCCGGAGACGCCGGCGACCTCGACCCACAGGGCGAGATCCGCGGAATCCGGCTCGTTGGCGCGCACCTCGAGCACCCGCTCGAGCGCGTCCTGTGTGATCTTGACCATGCCCCGAAGGATAGCTTCGGCGCTTACGCGGCCTGCCGCCGTGCGAGGTACAGGCGCTCCATCTGCTCGGCCGGAACGGCCTTCGAGAACAGGAAGCCCTGACCCAGCGGGCAGCCGCGGGCGACCAGGAACGCGTGCTGCTCCTCGGTCTCGATGCCCTCGGCCAGCGGCTGCAGCCCCAGGTTCTTGGCCAGCTGGACGATCGACGTGACCAGCACGGCGGCGCTGCGGTCGGCCGGCAGGTCGGCGATGAACGAGCGGTCGATCTTGAGCGTCGTCACCTGCATCTGGTTGAGCCGCGACAGGGACGAGTGGCCGGTGCCGAAGTCGTCGATCGCCAGCCGCAGCCCGCGCTCGTGGAGCTCGGCGATGATCGGCTCGGAGCGCAGCGCGTCGGCCATCACCGTGGACTCCGTGATCTCGATCATCATCCGCTCCGCCGAGAGGCCGAACGACTCGATGGTCTCCAGCACCTGGCGCATCGCGGTCGGCTGCCAGAAGATCGCCGGCAGGTTGACCGAGATGTAGACGTCGATTCCCCGCTCGCGCCAGCGCGCCCCCTGGCGGCACGCCTCCTCGATCACCCAGTCGGACAACCCGGCGATCAGGCCGGTGCGCTCGGCAAGCGGGATGAACTCGCCGGGCATGACCACGCCGCGCTCGCCGTCCTGCCAGCGGAGCAGCGCCTCGGCGCCCACGATCTCGCCGCTCTGCAGGGCGACGATCGGCTGATAGTGGAGCATCAGCTCGTCGCGGTCGACGGCGCCGCGCAGGCGGCCGGCCATCGACAGCTGCGCCCGCGGGTCACGGCCGCTCGACGTGAACAGCTGGTACTGGTCGCGTCCCGACTCCTTGGCCTTGTACATCGCGATGTCGGCGTGCTTGAGCAGAGTGGTGGCGTCGCTCGCGTCCACCGGCCAGAGGCTGATGCCGAGACTCGCGCTGGTGTAGATCTCGGTCTCTGACACCACCATCGGCCGCGATACCGCCTCACGCACCTCCTCGGCCACCTTGCGGGCGACCTCGCCGATGTCGAGCGTCCGCTGATCCTCGACGTCCACGTCGGCGATCAGAATCAGGAATTCGTCGCCGCCCTGGCGGGCGACCACGTCTGACGCGCGCGTCGACAGACGCAGGCGGTTGGCGACCTCGCACAGCAGCTGATCGCCAGCGCCGTGCCCGAAGCTGTCGTTGACGAGCTTGAAGTCGTCCAGGTCGACGTACAGCACGGCCACCCCGGTGCCGGTGCGGTCGGCACGGGCCAGCGCGAGCTCCAGGTGCTCCTGGAACAGGATGCGGTTGGGCAGCCCCGTCAGCGAGTCGTGGTAGGCCAGGCGGGCCAGCTCCTGCTCGGCTTTGCGGCGGTCGGTGATGTCCTCGCCGATCCAGGCGCTGCCGGTGACCGTGCCGTCGCCGTCGCGCAGCGGGGTCGCGTTCCAGGAGAACAGCCGCGTCTCGCGGGTGCGGGTGAGGATCGCGCCCTCGCGGTGGGGGATCACTCGGCCCTGCGCCAGCTCGGCAAGGAAGGCGCGCTCCCCGTCGCTGCCCTCACCGGCGACGAACGTCTCGGCCCACGAACGGCCGAGCAGCTCGTCGTCCCACCAGCCGGAGAGCTCGGCGAAGTACTCGTTGACAAACACGATGCGGCCCTCGAGGTCGGTCGTGATCGCGGCCAGCCGGACGTTCTCCAGCAGCTCGCGGAACCGCTGCTCGGACTCCAGCAGCAGCGCCTCGCCTTCCTTCTGGTCGGTCACCTCGAAGATCACGCCCTGCATGAAGCGGGCGGTGCCGGATGCGTCCCGCACGGGCGCGGCGTCGTCGCGGAACCAGCGGACTCGGCCGTCCACGTCGATCAGCCGGTACTCGGCCGAGTAGGAGTCGCCGGACTCGACGGCGTCCCGGTAGCGGTCGGCCGCGAACAGGTCGTCCGGGTGCATCCGCTTGACCCAGCCGTCCGGTCCGCTCGTCCATTCCTCGGCGGGCACGCCCATCAGCGTCTGCAACTGGGGGCTGACGTACACCGGGTCGCCGGTGCCGGCCACGTCCACGTAGGTGACGGCGGGAAGGTGTTCGACCAGGCTGCGGTAGCGGTTCTCGGCCTCGCGCTGCTGCTCGTTCAGCAGGGCGGTGTGGACGGCGGCGCCGACGATGTCGGCCAGCGAGCGGAAGAACTCCAGGTCGTGCTCGTTCCAGACCCGGTCGGCGACGTCGACGATCTCAAGCAGCCCGACGGAGTCGCCGCGCGACACCAGCGGCAGCATCAGCAGCGTGCGATAGCCGCCCTCCTCGAGCAGCGCCCGCTCCGCCGGATCGGCCTGCTCGTCGGCGACGCGGATGACCACCGGCTGCTGCCCGGTCATCACCGCCAGCGAGGCGGGGAAGTCGGCCAGCGCGTACTCCATGTCGGCCTCGGCGATCTCGCCGATCACGTGGTCCTCATAGTCGGTCAGCGTGACCAGCAGGTCGCGCTCCCGATCCCACATCGAGACGGCGGTGCCGGACGCCCCGGTGAGCGTGATCGCGTGTGCCGTGAAGCTGCGCAGGACATCCTTCAGGTCGAGGCTGGAGGACAGGGTCCGCGAAAGGTCGACGAGGGCGCGCAAACGGTCGGCCGCGAGCATGGAGTGCGTATCGGCACACGGCGGCGGATCATTGAGGATGGTTGGCGGTGGGTCCTGATTGACTGATCAGTCAGGGGTGGGGTAGCATCGCCGCGCATGCCCGATGTGATCGTCATCGGCGGTGGTTTCGCTGGCGTCACCGCCGCCAGGGAGGCGTCATTGCGCGGCCGTTCCGTGCTGCTCCTGGAGGCCCGCGACCGGCTCGGCGGCCGCACCTGGACGGCGCCGTGGGGCGACCTCCGGATCGAGCTCGGCGGCGGCTGGGTGCACTGGCACCAGCCTCACACGTTCTCGGAGATCACCCGGGGCGGGCTCGAGGTCGTGCTCAGCCCCGAGGACGAGGACGTCGGCTGGTACGTCAACGGCGCGCGGCGCGAGGGCTCGGCCGCCGACCGCGACGCAATCGCCGAGCGGGGATGGAACCGCTTCGTGCAGGGCGTCGAGGATGCACTGCCCAACCCGCACGCCCCGCTGCTCGCGATCGACCGGCTGGAGCGCTTCGACCGGCTGACCATCGCCGAGCGGATCGCCCAGCTCGAGCTCGACGGCGAGGAGCTCGACGTGCTGTGGGCGGAGCTCGAGTCGCTGGCCCACGGCCACCTCGAGGACGCCGGCGCCGTCAGTGTGCTGCGCTGGCATGCGCTGTCCGGCTACAGCCTGCGCCTGACGCAGTACACCGGCGGCCGGGTCACGCTGAAGGACGGAACGGTCTCGCTGCTGCAGGCGATCCACCAGGCCGCCCCCGTGGACGTGCGCCTGGCGACCCCGGTCGCGGCAGTGCGCCAGTCGGACGACGGCGTCGAGGTCGAGACGCGGGCCGGCGAGGTGCACCGGGCGGCGGCCGTGGTGGTCGCCGTGCCGCTGAACGCGCTGGGCGCGATCGAGTTCACGCCGCAGCTCTCGGAGCGCAAGCGGCAGGGCATCGCGCTCGGCCAGGCCTCCCGGGGGATCAAGATCTTCATCCGCGCACGCGGCACCGAGGTCACGCAGAACTCGATCCAGCCGCGCCATCCGTTCGGCTATCTGGCGACCGAGGACGTGCTCGAAGACGGCACCCAGATGTTGATCGGCTTCGGGCGCGACGCCTCCGAGTCCGATGCCACGGACATCGCCCGCGTGCAGCGTGACATGGACGCGATCATGCCCGGCTTCGAGGTGGTCGAGGTGACCGCCCACGACTGGCTGGCCGACGAGTTCGCCAACGGCACCTGGGCGATCCACCGCCCCGGCTGGTACACGAGCTATCACCGCGAGATGCAGCGGCCCGAGGGCCGCGTCGTGCTGGCCGGCTCCGACTTCGCCGACGGCTGGTCGGGCTTCATCGACGGCGCCATCGAGTCCGGGCTGCGCACGGGCAAGCTGGCGTCAGAGCTGGTCGGCTGAGTTGGGGTCAGACCCCTTTGTTGCACACGACCGTCGCGCGCAGGTCGCACGCAACAAAGGGGTCTGACCCCGTCGTTGCGCTAGAGGACGCCGCAGGCCGAGGCCGAGTTCGGCCACGGGGCGTACCCGCGGACGCGCACGGCGCGCATGGCCACGGCGAGCTGGTCGCCGGGCGACCAGTATCGGGCGTCGCGGCCGCCGTAGCGGGCCAGCTTGTCCGGCCCGTAGGTGCGCATGAACGACCAGTCCATCTGGAGGCCGCCGTAGTACCCGGCCGGGCTGTACGCGGTCCACGCGCCCTCGTGGCCGTGGATGCAGATCAGCCGCGGATAGTGCGTACGCCAGAACGCCACCCAGCCCGCGTTCTTGACGGCCCAGGTGTGCACCATGTGGCGCAGCTTCCGGACCGACGAGACGTGACGCTCCCGGTGACCCCAGCTCGGACGCAGACCGATCATGCGGGCATGGCGGACGGCAGCCGCCCGCGTCGCCGCAACCCGGTGTCGCCACGCGGTGACCTTCTTGCTCGGCCCGCTCGGCGGCGGGTGGACACCGCTGGTGACCCATGCGGACGCGGTTGTCGTGTTCGTCGAAGACGCGAGAAACGCCAGTGCGGCCAGCGCAATCGCGGCAACGGTGATTGCCTGCTTCAGAGTCGTTGAACCTCCACTCGGGGACAGATCGGGCCTCCCGCGCGAGTGGAACGGCCCGGAGGGCCGCGGGGGCGGGAGGCGCGCACGGCGCAGTCGTGCTGCGCCGCTGCTTGTAGTTGGAGTTGTCTCAACGTAGCGTCAA
Source organism: uncultured Actinomycetes bacterium (assembly GCA_963720885.1). Classification (GTDB taxonomy): domain Bacteria; phylum Actinomycetota; class Thermoleophilia; order Gaiellales; family JAICJC01; genus DATLLN01. The sequence continues at coordinate 424,519 of CAVRGW010000006.1, forward strand.
TTGCCCGTTTATGCGACGGTCCGGACCCACGTGTATGCTGCAGAGCGTCCTTTGCAGCGCCCAGACGACGAGAGAAGGAGGTGGTGACCGTGTTCGAGCTTGCACCGGCAGAGCCGCGGTCCGTTACGCCCCTTCGCTCCCGCTCGCGCCGCTGAACGGCGCCGGCCGACGGAGGGGATCACCCATCTCCGGAGGTCCAGAGTGACGACATCTCCCTGGTGGCCGGCCGACGCGCCGGACGCACCGGAATCACGCCTCGAACTGCTCGGCTGGGACACCGGGTGGCGGGAGGCGTTCGACGAGCACGCATCTGCCGGCGCCATCCCGGCCCGCGTCTCACGCGTCGATCGCGGCGCGTGCACCAACCTGGCCGGTGACGGCACGGTCCGTGCGCTCGTCCCCAGCCGCGACCTGGCGCCGGCAGTCGGTGACTGGGCGGCGGTTGACCCGAGCACGTCGCAGTCCGACGCCGTGCTGCGGGCGATCCTGCCCCGGCGCACCCACTTCACCCGCCATGCGGCCGGTGAGGAGACCACCGAGCAGGTGGTCGCGGCGAACATCGACAACGTGTTCATCGTCAACGCGCTGGACCAGCGCGACTCGCCCCGACGCGTCGAGCGGTACCTTGCGCTGGCCTGGCAGAGCGGTGCAAACCCGATCGTCGTGCTGACCAAAGCCGACCTCCGGGACGACGTCGAGGCGGCCGTCGCCGAGATCGAGAACGTCACCTTCGGCGTGCCCGTCCACGCGGTCAGCGCCCTCGACGGCGGCGGTCTGCCCGGCCTCGACGCCTACCACGCGAACGGCGAGACGGTGGCGCTGATCGGTCTCTCCGGCGCCGGCAAGTCGACGCTGATCAATGCCCTGCTGGGCGAGGAGCGGATGCCGACCGCCGAGGTGCGCGACGATGGAAGGGGCCGTCACACCACCACGCACCGCGAGCTGCTGCCGCTGCCCGGCGGCGGCGTGCTGATCGACACGCCGGGCATGCGCTCGGTCGGCCTGTGGGAGGCCGAGGAGGGCGTCGAGCAGACGTTCGCCGACATCGAGGCGCTGGCCGAGCAGTGCCGGTTCTCGGACTGCACACACGTGCACGAGCCCGGCTGCGCCGTGCAGGCGGCGATCGCCGACGGCCGGCTCGACGCCGAACGGCTGCAGAGCTACGAGAAGCTCCTGGCCGAGCTGCGGTTCCAGGAGCGCAAGCTCGACGCGCGGGCCCGCTCGGAAGAGCGCAAGCACTGGCGGCAGCTCTCGAAGGACATGCGCAAGACGCCGCCCTGGAGCGGGCGCCGGTGACGGCCCACCCCGCGACCACGCTGCGCTCTTCGGACGGCCGGCTGGAGGCGGCCTTCGTGCCGTCCCTGGCGATGCTCGGCAGCTCGCTGACGGCGGACGGCGCGCAGCTGCTCGACCTGCGCGGCGGCGTCGAGGCGTATGCCGAGCAGGGCTCGACGATGGGCATCCCGCTGCTGCACCCGTGGGCAAACCGGCTGGCCGAGCCGGGGTACCGGGTCGGCGACCGAGACGTTGCGGTCGACCTGGCCTCGCCGCTGGTGCACACCGATGGCAATGGCCTTGCCATCCACGGGTGCCACCCGGCGGCGGTGCCCTTTGCGATCGTCGACCACGACGAGACCGGGCTGGTGGCGGTGCTCGACACGGCCGCTGCACCCGCGGTGCTCGAGCTGTTCCCGTTCCCCCACCGGCTGACGATGGAGGCGCGGCTGGACGGCCCTACGCTGCGGATCACCAGCACGCTCGAGGCGACGGGCGACGCGCCGGTGCCGGTCGCGTTCGGCCATCACCCCTACCTCCACCTGCCGGACGCGCCGCGCGACGACTGGCAGATCAGCCTGCCCGAGATGTCTCGGCTCGAGCTCGACCAGCTGATGATCCCGACCGGCCGGCGGCTGCCCCGCGACCTCGAGCCAGGGCCGCTGGCGGGCCGCGACCTGGACGACGCGTTCGCCGATGTCGCCGACGGCGCGGCCTTCGCGGTGGCGGGCGGCGGCCGCACAATCACGGTGCGGTTCCTCGAGGGCTACCGGTTCGCGCAGGTCTACTCGCCGCGCGGGTCGTCGCTGATCTGCTTCGAGCCGATGACCGCGCCCGGCAACGCCCTGCGCAGCGGCGATGGGCTGCAGGTGTTGGAGCCCGGCCAGAGCCATCGCGGCTCGTTCACAATCGAAGTGACGAGCTAGACGAACGGCAGCGGATGCGCCTGAGCGGCGCGGTCGCCGTCCGGCGCGCGCACCACGAAGCCGGCGTCGTCGGGGACGGCGGCATCGACCAGGGCGATGGCGATGTTCGCCTCCAGCGCAAAGGAGTAGACGGCCCAGCGCACGACGCCCACCTCGGCGCCGTCGGCTGCCAGCGGCCAGAACCGCTCCATCCGGCCGAACTGCGGGCCGTCACAGCGCAGGCCGATCGAGCGCCGCGCGGCGCCTCGCTCGCGGACGGCGCGCAGCGCCTCCCGGCCGGCGAACGGCGCGCCGTCCAGGTCGAGCATCGCCTCCATGCCGGCCTCGATCGGGTTGATCCGCGAGTTCGTCACGTACTGCGTGTCCGAGATCGCCTGTTCGACGGCCCGGACGATGTTCGGCCCGGTGACGAGGAGGCCGTGCGGCTCGCCCGCCTCGACCAGCGCGTCCCACAGCTCCTCGGCCCGCTCGGAGGACAGCGGGTAGATCTCGTAGCCCGCCTCGCGGCTCCAGCCGGTGTTCGAGACGACGGCGTCGATCCCGGCGACCCGCAGCTGTGCGCAGCGATAGCGCGGGAGCGTGCCGATCCCGGGCGACACCGCCTCCATCACCGCGCCGGCGGCGGGACCCTGCAGCTGCAGCGGCGCGACGTCCGGCTCGGTGGCGACGGCGTCCAGCCCCAGCCAGCGACCGAGGCCGATCGCCCACAGGGTCAGATCGACGTCGCTGTGCGAGAACCACACGGCGTCCTCCCATGGACGCAGGACGATGCACTCGGCCATGATCTCGCCGGCGTCATCGCACACCGGCGAGAAGCGGCAGTCCCCGACCGCCATCCCGGTCAGATCGCGCGGGCTGAGATAGTCGGCGAGGCGCAGCGCGTCGGGCCCGCGCAGCTCGGTCTGCCGCTCGGCGCCGACGTCCCACAACGTCGCCCGCTCGACCAGCGCGTCCCAGTCCTCACGCGGGTCGCGGCCGTAATCGATGGGCATGTACGTATGGTTGTAGACCATGAAATCGACGGCGCCAGCGGCCAGCGTCCGGTCGAAGTACGGCGACCGGCGAACGTTCGGGTGCAGCGGGATGCGGGCGGCGGTGCGGGTGGTCATGGCGCGGTCGGCGAGTGTAGCATCGGGCGGATGACAGCCTACGAAGCCCTCCGAGCCGTCTGCGACGCGTGGGAGAACGAGGACGCCACCGCGATCGGCGCCCTGTTCACCGCCGACGGCACCTACGAGGATCCCCTCGCCCCGCGCACGTTCACCGGCCCCGACGACATCTCCGAGGGCGTGCGCCCTGGGGTCGAGGAGATCACTGAGACGACGATCACGCTGGAGAAGGTGGTCGAGCGGGATGGCCTGGTCTGGGCCGAGGGCATGTTCCTCTCGAAGCTGCGTGAGGCCGACGGACGGCTCGACTTCCCGTTCGCGATCATGGTCGAGATGGACGGCGACCGCATCCGCCGGCTGGTCGAGTACTTCGACACGGCCCCGCTGACCTGACCCGCGTCTGCGTCATCGGCGCCGGCCTGGCCGGCCTGATGGCCGGCGAGCAGCTCGCAGCCGCGGGCGCCGAGGTGGTGGTGCGGGAGAGCCGCGAGCGGATCGGCGGCCGCGTCTGGTCGCGCACACTGCACAACGGCGCGACCGTCGAGATGGGCGCGGAGTTCGTCACCCAGGGGTACGAGCTGCTGCCGGCCACGGTCGCGCGGCTCGGCCTGTCGCTCGCCCCGATGGGCATGAGCTTCAGCCGCCGCGAGCCACGCGGAGGCATCGGCACTTCCGAGCCGGCGCTGCAGGCGGCGTGGGAGGCGACGGAGGCGGCCGTCGAGTCGGGCGCGGCCGAGGGGCTGTCGGTCGCCGAGCTGCTGGGCCGGCTCGACATCGACGACGGCGCCCGCGAGCTGCTCGACTGCCGGATCGCCGTTTCGTACGCGCAGTCGACCGACCGGATCGCCGCGACGGCGGTGCGCGACGTGGCCCACCTGTTCGAGCCGGTCGAGGCTCACCGCACCGACGGCGGCAACGGCCTGATCGCGACGGGCCTCGCGGAGTTCCTGGAGGTCCACACGTCGGCGCCGGTGTCGTCCATCCGGCATGACCCGACCGGGGTCAGCGTGGACGGCGAGGCGCCGGTCGACGCGTGCGTGATCGCCGTCCCCGCACCGGCCGTCGCCCGCATCGCGTTCGACCCGCCGCTGCCCGACTGGAAGTCGGCCGCCCTCGACCGCGTGGTCTACGGTCAGGCGGTCAAGCTGTTCGTCCCGCTGGCCGCACCGGCGGAGCCGAGCTCGGTGCTGTCGGTGCCCGAGCGGTTCTGGACGTGGACGGCGCGCGGCGGCAGCGGCGCCGTGCTGCCGGTGGTGTCCGCGTTCGCCGGTTCACCGCAGGCGGTCGCCGCCCTGGCCGACGGCGATGCCTACCTGCGGCGCGTGCGAGCGCTCCGCCCCGACCTGGCGCTGGACGAGGAGCACGCGCTGGAGTCGACCTGGCCGGAGGGCGCCTATTCCACGGTGCCACCGGACCGCGCGCCGGACGACGCGGCGCTGCTGGCCAGAGCGGTCGGGCGCCTGCATTTCGCGGGCGAACACACGGAGGACGTGTGGTACGCCACCATGGAGGGCGCACTGCGGAGCGGCGCCCGCGCCGCCGACGAGGTCACATCGGCAGGTCTCTGACGGCGAACTGGATCGCCTCGGAGAACGTCGGATAGGGCTGAATCGTGTCACGCAGCACGTCGACCGGCACCTCCGCGCGCACGGCGAGCGTCAGCTGACCCAGCCACTCGCCGGCCTCCGGCCCGACGGCGACGGCGCCGACCAGGACGCCGCGCGCCGGGTCGCCGAACACCTTGAGCAGCCCGGGCCGCTTGGGCCGCTCGTAGGTCGAGGTGCGGGACACCTGGTCGACGCGGCGGCTGCCGGTGACCAGGCCGTCGCCGGCCGTCGTTCCCACCGACGCGACCTGCGGATCCGTGAACGTGACCGCGGGCACGGCGCGGTGGTCGGCGCGGGCGGGCTTGCCGGCCATGTCGGCCGCGGCGATCCGCGCGTGGTACTTGCCGACGTGGGTGAACATGGCGATGCCCGTGACGTCGCCGATCGCCCACACGCCGGGTGCGGCGCGCATCTGCTCGTCGACCTCGACACCTCGCTTCGAGATCTCGACGCCGAGCTGCTCCAGGCCCAGCCCATCCGTCTGGGCGCGCCGCCCGGCGGCGATCAGCAGCCGCTCGGCGTGGATCGCGGCACCGCCGTCCAGGGCCACCTGGCCCGGCTCGACATGGTCGATCTTGGCGCCGAGCTGCAGCACGACGCCCTCCTTCTCGAGCACGTCGGCGAGCATCCGCCCCGCCTCCTCGTCCACGCTGGGGAGCAGCCGGTCGGCGACGTCCACGACCGTGACCCGGGAACCGAGGCGGGCGAACAGCTGGGCGAACTCGCACCCCACCGGCCCCGCGCCGACGATTGCGATGCTCTCGGGCACATCGTCGATCCGCGTCGCGTCCCGGTTGGTCCAGTACTGGACGCCGTCAAGGCCGGGGATCGGCGGGATCGACGGCGATGACCCGGTGGCGACCGCGAGCCTGCCGTAGGGCAGCTCCTGGTCGCCGACCGCGACCACGCCCGGGCGGGCGATGCGCGCCTCGCCGCGCACCAGCGTGGCGCCGTTGGACTCCAGCCATTCGGCCTGCGACGAGTCGTCCCAGCCGTTGGTGATCTGGTCGCGGTGCCAGAACAGCCGCTCGGCGTCGACCGGGCCGGTCACCGCCTCTGCGGCGCCGGGCACGTTGCGCGCCGCGGCAACGGTCTCCGGCGGACGCAGCATCCCCTTGGTCGGCATGCAGGCGTAGTAGGAGCACTCGCCGCCCGCCAGCTCGCGCTCGACGATGGTGATCGGCGTGTCGGGCTCGTACGCACGGATGGCCGAGACCAGGGCCTCGCCCGTCGACCCGGCTCCCAGAATGACGATCGGTTCCCCGCTCATTCGTCCTCCCTTCCCCGCGGTGGCTTCAGCCAACCAGCAGCGCGCGGACGACGTCGCCCGCATCGGCGACAGCACCGTAGTCCGCATGGCGGAAGATCCGCGCATCGGGATCGCTGTTCACCGCGACCACCGTGGCCGAGTCCCGCATGCCGAGCAGATGCGGCAGCGCACCGGAGACGCCGAAGGCGAGATAGACGGCCGGGGCCACGCTGTTCGACGAGACCCCGACCAGGTCGGGACGCCCGGCGCGGCCGGCCTCGACCTGTGGCCGGGAGACCGCGAAGGTGCCGCCCAGCCGCTCCGCCAGTGCGCGGTACGGGCCGAGATCCTCGCCGGCGCCGCGGCCCGCGCAGATGACGACGTCCGGCGCCGCACCCGCCAGTAGCTCGCCGATCCTCACCGGCGCGTCGGCGTCCAGCATCTCGAGGTCGCGGCTCCGCGGCACCGGCGGTCGCGGAAGCTCGAGCAGCGGGCCCGGCGGCGGGTGCTCGACCGGGTCGTCGAGCGGGCGCTCGCGCAGGTATGGCAGGGCGATCTCCGGATCCGGTGAGTCGATCTCCCGGGCCAGCCGGTGGCCGTCGAAGATCACCTCGGCCAGCAGCCGCGGAGCCACACAATCGCCGATCCGGTACAGGCCCTCACGCTCGCCGTCGAGCTCGTGGAACAGCGCGTCGCGGGAGACGCGCTGGGTGACCAGCGTGACTCCTGCGGACGGCAGCTCATGCGGATCGCCGAACTCGTCCTCCAGCTCAACCGTCCGCTCGCCGACGCCGACCAGCGACGTCGCCCGCCGGATGGCGACGCCCAGCTCGTGCAGCCGCTGGATCACCAGGTCGGCCTCCAGCGTCTCGTCGGCGAACGGCGCGACCATCGCGTAGCCGGTGACGAACTCGACGTCCCGGCCCTCGCGGGCGAGCAGCTCGGCGATGCCCGAGGCCATGAAGTAGCCCTCGCCGTCGAACACCACCACACGGCCGTCGCCAGGCGGCCGCTTGCCCTCCAGCACGACCTGCTCGGGCGTCAGCACATGCGGCAACGCTGCGTCGGCTCCAGGGATCGGGCCGCGGGTGAAGCCGTTCAGGCCATCGGTCGACCAGCTGGAGCCGGTCGCCAGGACGACGATGCCGGCGCTGCTCGCCCGGATGTCCGACGCGTCCAGTTCGGTGTCCGAGACGAGCTCGACGCCCAGCCGGCGCAGCTGCACGATCCGGTGGGCGACCACACGCCCCCACTCGCCGAGCCCGGGCAGGCGGGTGATCATCGCCATGTGTCCGCCCATCAGCGGCGCCCGGTCGACCAGCCTGACCCGCTCGAAGCCGCGCTTCGCCAGCGTGATCGCACACTCCATCCCGGCCGGCCCGCCGCCGACGACCAGCGCCTCCTGATCGGCGTTCGCGGCCCGGCGAAACCGCTCGGGGTGCCAGCCGCGGCGGAACTCCTCGCCGGCCGTAGGGTTCTGCGTGCAGCCCAGATGGCGGCGCGTATCGGCCTTGGAGATGCAGATGTTGCAGCCGATGCACTCGCGGATCTCGTCCAGCCGACCGTCGTCGATCTTGCGCGGCAGGAACGGGTCGGCGATCGACGGACGCGCGGCGCCGATCAGATCCCACGCGCCGCTGCGGACGATCGAGGCCATCAGATCGGGGTCGGTCAGCCGGCCCACCCCGACGATCGGCTTGGCCGTCGCCTCCCGCACGCGGCCGGTGCTCTGCAGCTGCCAGCCCTCCGCGTAGAAGCGCGACGGCCCGGAGTCCTTGTGCCACTCAGAGATGGAGCCGACGTTGACGTCCCACAGGTCGACCAGGTGATCGGCCAGCGTCACGAACTCGAGGCCCTCGTCGAGGTCGACACCCAGCGCATCCAGCCGGTCGACGGCGACCCGGCAAGCGATCGCGCAGTCGTCGCCGACCGCCTCGCGGACGGCCTCCAGCGTCTCCAGCCATGCCCGTGCGCGGTTCGCCAGCGATCCGCCGTACTCGTCGGTCCGCCGGTTGTAGTGCGGCGACAGGAACTGGCCCATCAGGTAGGTGTGCCCGCCGTACACGTAGACGATGTCGAAGCCGGCCTCGCGGGAGCGGCGCGCGGCGAGCGCCCAGTCGTCCACCAGCCGCCGGATGTCGCGGCGGGTCATCGCCTTCGGCACGACGCCGGTTGCGAAGTCGCTGGCCACCTGCGACGGGGCGGCCGACGGCAGTCGCGACTCCGAGTTCTCGGCCTGGACGCCGGTGTGTCCGAGCTCGATGCCCGCCAGCGCCCCCTGCTCGTGCGCCTCGTCGCACATCCGGGCCAGCATCCGCACGTCGTGGTCGTCCCAGATCCTTGCCGAGATGTACGGCGTCTCGTCGGACTCGGCGTTGACCGCCGCGTACTCGGTGCAGACCGCGGCCCAGCCGCCCTCCGCCTTGACCGCGCGGTGCCGCGCCTGCGACCACGGCTTCTCGACGCCAAACCCGGTGCAATGCGGCACCTGGTAGAAGCGGTTGCGCAGCGTCTTGGGCCCGATCCGGACCGGCTCGAAGAGGATGTCGTGACGCGGATCGCGGGGCATCGCGGGGCGCGGTGACTCTACCGAACCCACCTACGGCCACGTATGGTCATGGTGTGGTTCGCCGGCTCCTGATCCCGCTCGCAGCGCTGGCCCTGGTGCCCGTCGCCGGCGCCGCGGCCGCACCCGGCGGCGTCCAGGTCGCACCGTGCCCAGGCAAGCCGGGCGTGCTGTGCGGATCGCTCGACGTGCCCCTCGACCGGAGCCGGCCGGCGCTGGGGACGATCACCGTGCACTTCCAGATCCACCGCCGCACCGACACCTCGAAGCCGGCCCTGGAGCCGGTGCTGGGGATCGAGGGCGGACCGGGGCTCGCGTCGTCGCCGTCCGCCAACATGTACGGCTTCCTGCTGGGCCCGCTGGCGGAGCACCACGACCTGATCACCGTCGACCTGCGCGGCACCGGGGCGTCCGGCGCAATCCACTGCCCCCGGCTACAGCAGGGCGCCGGCGACTACACGGACTCGGCCGGCAGGTGTGCGCGGCTGCTCGCCGACACCGCGAGCGCGTATGGCACCGCGGCGGCGGTCGACGACGTCGCGGCGATCCTCACCGGCCTGCGCACCGGAGAGGTCGACGTGTACGGAGACTCGTACGGCACCTATGCCGCCCAGGCGCTGGCCGTCCGCCACCCCGACCTCGTCCGTGCGGTCGTGCTGGACGGCGCATTCCCCGTCGACAACAGCTTCGACCCGTTCGAGCGCGAGGAGTCGGCGCGCATCCGCACGGGTTGGAGCGCCGTCTGCGCGCGAGCGCTGAGCTGCCCCTCGGGCGACGTGCTGGCGATGATCGGAGGGCTGGCGGCCACGCTTGACCGGCATCCCCTGCACGGCACGGCGCTCGATGCCGACGGCTTCCGCCACCGCATCGACCTCGACGGCGCAGGGCTCGCGCAGCTCGTGGTGGGGGCGGACTTCAGCTACGGCATCTTCCGCGACCTGCCGGCGGCCGCCCGCTCGTACGCGGCAGGCGACGCCGCGCCGCTGCTGCGGCTGGCCGCCGAGAACGATGCCTCCGGGGGCTCGGGCGCGGCGACCCTGTACTCGGAGGGCGCATACGCCGCCGTGGCCTGCCATGACTACCCGGCGATCTGGGATCGCTCGGCATCGCCGGACGAGCGGCGGCTCCAGCTCGCGGATGCGATCCGTGCGCTTCCGGCGAACGTCTTCGCGCCGTTCGCCAAGGATGTGTGGCTGCGATCGCAGGACGAGAATCAGCTCGTCCGGGGATGCCTCGACTGGCCGGAGCCGATCCCCGCCGACCCGCCCGTGCCGGCCGGGGCGCGATACCCCGACGTGCCGGTGCTGGTGGTGAACGGCGATCTCGATTTCGCGACCCCGCTGGAGGACGCGCAGCGGGCTGCCGCGCTCTTCCCGAACTCCACCATGGTCACCGTGCACAACACCGGGCACATCACGGCGCTCTACGACTTCGACTTCTGCGTGTCCGAGATCGTCCGCCGCTTCCTGACGACGCTCGACGCCGGCGACACGAGCTGCGCGTCCCGGATCGAGGAGGTGCACGTCGCGCCGGCCTTCCCTCGGTCGCTGGCGACGACCCCGGCGGCGAGCGGCACGGGCACCGTGAACGGACGGCGGGCCGCCTGGGCCGCCGTGGCGACCGTGGGCGACGGGTTCGCGCGGTGGCAGCTGATGTACTCGCGCCGCGGCCACGGGCTGCGCGGTGGCAGCTTCACCACGACCGGCAAGTACTTCGCCCACTCGCCCGTCAGGCTCGTCTTCCACGACGCCCGGTTCGTCCCCGGGCTCCGTATCTCCGGCCCGGCGGCCTGGGACCGCCGGGCGCTGGCGATCGACGCGCACGTCACGGTGACGGGGTCCGGCGGGCTGCGCGGCAAGCTGCACATCACCTGGCGCACCAACGTCCAGCGCGCCGTCGCGACCGTCACCGGCACCGTCGGCGGCGTCGCGGTGAGGACGACGACGCCCGCCCTCTAAGCTTCCGGTCGTGCCGACGATCGAGCTGCTGTGGTGGGAGGGCTGCCCATCCACTCCCAGGGCGCTCGACGACCTGCGCGCTGCGGTCGCCGAGCATGGTCTCGACCCCGGAGTCGTGGTCGTTCGCGAGGTCGCGACCGACCACGACGCGGTCCGCGAGGCGTTCGTCGGCTCCCCCACCGTGCGCGTCGACGGCGAGGATCTGTTTCCGCCGGGCGACGACGAGCCGGTCGGCCTGACCTGCCGCATCTACCGGCTGGCGGACGGCCGCATCTCACCGACACCCGACCCCGCGCTGCTGCGCGAGGAGCTCTCCAGGAGGCTGACCGCGTGACCACTGGAACCGCCGCACCCACATTCCAGCTGACCGACACCACCGGCCGCGAGCACGACCTCGCCGCGCGCGCCGGATCGCCCGCAACCGTGATCGTGTTCACCTGCAACCACTGCCCGTACGCGCTGGCCTGGCACGGCCGGATCGCCGCCGTGGCGGACGACTACGCCGGCCGCGGCGTCGACGTGTGGTGCGTCAGCTCGAACGACGCCGCCCGATTCCCGGCCGACTCGCCGGAGGCGATGCGCGAACGGGTCGAGGCCGAGGGCTGGCGAATGCCGTACCTGTACGACGAGACTCAGGACGTCGCCCGGGCGTACGGAGCGCGCACCACGCCACACGTGTTCGTGCTGGACGGCGAGCTGCTCGTCCGCTACGAGGGCGCGCCGGACGCCGACCACGACGACCCCTCGCTGGACGCCGCGTGGATGCGATCGGCTCTCGACGCCGTGCTCGGCGGATCACAGCCCGACCCCGCGGAGACCAAGCCGGTCGGCTGCTCGATCAAGTGGCGCCCCTGACTTCACCGGATCGTCCCCGCAGGCACACCGCATCGCCACCCCGGCGCACGAGCGTCCGGGACACGATGCGGGTATGACACGACGAGAGATCGCGCCTCAGCCACTGCTGTGCGAACTGCACTCGCACACGACCTGGAGTGACGGCATGTTGTCGGTGCAGGAGCTGGCCGACCTGTACGGGATGGCCGGCTTCGACGTGCTCTGCGTCACCGACCACGTCGTCCGCGCAGATGACCCGACCGGTCCGATGATCGACGGCACGACGTACGACGCCTACCTGGAGACGATCGCGGAGGAGGCCGAGCGGGCACTGGAGACCTATGGCTTGCTGCTGATCCCCGGAGTCGAGCTGACCGACTCCGACCCCGATCCCGACCGGGCGGCGCACGCGCTGGCCGTCGGCCTCGACCGGCTGGTGACGCTCGACCACGGGCTCCCGGCCGCGCTCCGCGAGGCCCGGTCAGCAGGCGCGGCGACGATCGCCGCCCACCCGCATTCGAGCGAGCAGGATTCCATCCCGGGGCGAACGACTCGCCGGTTCTCTCGCTCGCCCGACCGCCTTCGCCCGCTGATCGATCGCTACGAGCTGATCAACCGCACGGACGTCTTCTCGTGGATCGCCGCAGAGGGACTGCCCGGCGTTGCCTCGGGAGACTTCCACGTGCGGGCGCACCTGGAGACCTGGAAGACAGTGTTGCCCTGCGAGAAGAGTCCGGTGGCCGTGATCGCGCACCTGCGCTCCGACCGCCCGTCGTTCGTGACGCGGTTCGCCGCCATCACGTCCGAGGTCGCCGCCTAGGGCGTCGAAGAGCCGGATGCCGGCGCCGACCCACTGCTCGTGGGCGGTGCCGTCTCCGTCACCGTCTGCGTCTCGGTGGCCGTCTCCGTCACCGTCTCGGACGTCGTCTCCGTCACCGTCTGGGTGACAGTGACCGGATCGGGCACATAGACCGTCAGCGGCGTGGCGCTCTCGGCGGCCGCAGTCAGCGCAGGCACCTGATCGACCGGCAAGTAGGCGACGACCTCCTTGCCCCCCGTGTGGATGACGACCACGCGGGTCGGGCCGACACCCTGGATCCGCACGGTCTTCGTCCGGTCGCTGACGACAGTGCGGACAACGGGTTGCGACACCGTGATCACGCGCAGCTTCGGCTGGCCGAACTGTGTCACCAGATGGGTCTCGACATGGGCCGACGACGGCGGCGAACCGGCTTCGACGCCGATCACCCACCCCCCGACGAGCAGCACGAGCAGGCCCGTGCCGACGAAAAATGCCCGCAAGGGATGCTGAAAACTGCCGTGATAATCGCCCCGCGCCATGACAAAACGCTATCACGCGCGCTCCGAGCGGCCTTAGGATCTCTCGCATGCACGAAATCGCAGAGTTTCTGCGGGAGCATCCGCCGTTCGACGCGCTGCGGGACGACGACGTCGAGCAGCTCGCCGCGTCATGTGAGATCGAGTTCGCGCCGGCCGGATCCGTGTTGCTCGAACAGGCAGCTCCGGCTTCGCACTTCGCATGGGTTGTCCGCCGCGGCGCCGTCGCTCTGTACGACACCGGCACGCTGGTCGACCTGCTCGGCGAGGGCGAGATGTTCGGGCACACGTCGATGCTGACGGGCGACCCGATCAGCTTCACGGTGACCGCGCAGGAGGACACGCTGCTCTACCGCATGGCCGAGGATGCCATCCGCCCGTTCCTGACCGCTCCTGAGGCACTTGGCTTCGTCGTCCGCTCCCTGGCCGGCCGGGTGGAGGTGCGACGGCGCCCGCCCGAGGAGCTCGAGGCTGCGATGCTCGATCCTGCCTCGCGCCCCGTCGGCGAGCTTGTCCGGCGCCCAGCAGTCATCGTGTCGCCCGACGCGTCGCTGCGGGACGCCGCTCGGCTGATGGTCGCTGCCGGCTCCAGCTCGCTGCTGGTCGACCTCGGCGAGCGCCTGGGCATCGTCACCGACTCCGACTTCCGCAGCCGGGTGGTGGCGGCGGCCGTCCCCCCGGACACCCCAGTCTCGGCGATCATGACCGTCCCGGCGCACACGGTGTCTTCGGAGACGACGGGCACGGACGTCCTGCTGGAGATGCTCGAGCGCGGCCTGCGCCATCTCCCCGTGCTGGACGCGCGCCGCAACGTGATCGGCATCGTCGCGGACACCGACCTCGTGGCGATCGAGCGGCGCACGCCGTTTCTGCTGCGTCGCGAGATCCAGGAGGCCGCCGACCGCGAGACGCTCGCGTCGGTCAGCCGCCACATCAACGAGACCGTGATCGGCCTGCACGATGCGCGCGTGCCGCCCGCCGCGATCAGCCGGGTGATCAGCGCCGTCCACGACGCCACCACGCGCCGCCTGCTGGAGCTGGCCGAGGGCGAGCTCGGGCCGCCGTCCGAGCGGTTCACCTGGTTCGCCCTGGGCAGCTTCGCCCGCCGCGAGGCAATGCCCTCGTCCGACTCCGACAGCGCGCTGGCGTGGGCCGGCGATGACGACGATCCGGCGATCAAGGGCGAACTGCTGCGCCGCGCCGCGTGGGTCGTCGAGGGGTTGGCCATGGCGGGCATCCCCGGCTGCTCGCAGGGCGCGACTGCCTCACATCCGCTGTTTGCGCGGTCGGGGGCCGCCTGGGCCGAGGCGATGCGTTCGTGGCTCGAGAACCCCGCGCAGGAGAAGGCGCTGATCCTGGTCTCGGTGCTGGTGGACGGCCGGCCGGTGTGGGACGCGGACGCCGCAGCGGCGACCCTGGCCGGCGTCCTTCAGACTGCGCCCAGCCACCGGGCGTTGATCCGCGGCCTCGCCCGGATGGCGGCCGCCCGCAAACCACCGACCGGCTTCTTCCGCGACTTCGTCATGTCCCACGGCGGCGAGCGCAGCGGCACTCTGGACATCAAGCGCGGCGGGCTGCTGCCGGTCGTGGACATCGCCCGCTGGGCGGGCATGGCGGCAGGGGTGGCTGCGGCGTCGACGCCGGAGCGGCTGCGCGCCGGCCGCGACGCCGGGGCGCTGCACAAGGACGTCGCGGCCACGCTCGAGGTCGCCTTCGACCTGTTCACCGGCCTGCGGATGAGCCATCAGGTCGACGCGCTGCGTGCGGGAAGACCGCCGGACGACGACATCGACCCCCGGCAGCTGGACGCGCTCACCCGGCGCTACCTGAAGGACGCGTTCCGGGCGGTGGGCTCCGCACAGCGCGGCCTGGTCAGCGACATCGACCTCGGCGTGCTGTGAGGCGCAGTCCGTCGTGGCGCGAGGTCGAGCTGATCGTGGTCGACCTGGAGACCACGGGCCTCGACGCCCGTTCGGACGAGATCGTCTCGTTCGGCGCGGTGCCTGTGATCGGCGGCCGGCTGGCTGCCGCGGGAGCCGTCTACGGCCTCGTGCGGCCCGAGCGCGAGCTGCCCCAGGCGTCGATCGAGATCCACGGCATCCGGCCCCAGGATCTGGCCGGGGCGGCTACCGCGCCCGCCGCCCTGCTGCCACTCGCCGAGGCAATCGGCGAGCGTCAGATGGTCGCGCACGCGGCGTGGGTCGAGCGAACGTTTCTGCAGGGGCCGCTCAGACAGCTCGGGCGGCGCCCGCCTCGCACGCTGATCGACACGGCGATGCTCTGGCGCCTGCTGTGCATCGACCGCGGCCGGCCCGACCCCGGGTACACCCACCTCGGGACGCTCGCAGCCGAGCTCGGTCTGCCGGCACACCGAGCCCACCACGCGCTGGGCGACGCGCTGACCGCCGCCCAGGTGTTTTTGGCACTGGCAACGCACCTGGAGGCGTTCGGCCGCCGCACGGTCCGCGCTCTGGCCCGCGCCGACCGCCCGGTCGAGCAGCACACCGCGCTTCACGGACGGGCGAACCGCACCTGAACGCACGCCTGCGGCGCGCCGGTCACCGGGAACCAGGTGCGCAGCAGCTTCCCGCCCTCGGCCATCATCGGCTCGTGATCGGCCAGCTCGGGTTCGACGACGCCGACCACGACCCGCCCGGACGCCGCCTCGCGAAGGCCGAGCAGGTCGACGCGGCGCGCCTCGCCGAGATAGAACGCGGCCAGCGCCAGGGCGGGCAGCAGCGGGTTCCCGTCGCGGCGGGCGTAGCCGAGCTGCTTGCGTGCAGCGTCGGCAGCCTCCGCCGCGATCGCTGCCACCTCGGGCGACGGGCGGCCGGCGCGATGGGTCGGCGCCGCAGCGCCCGTCGCATGCTCGAACAGCGCCGCCGCAGGAGCGCCGTCCGGCTCGAAGTGCCCCGGCTGGGCCAGATGCTCGATCGCCGGATGGAGCTCCATCGTGAGCGCCAGGCAGCGCTCGAGCAGCTCCTCGGCGAGTGCGTCGGGATCGTGCGTCATCGAGGACGGAGCGTAGAGTCTCATGACATGCGCGACTACCTGATCGACCGGTTCACCCGTGGCACGACGCCCATCGGCCTGCGGGGCAACGTCGAGGCGGCGGGGACGAGCGTGCTGGCCCTGGTGATCGTCACCGCGGCGATCGGCCTGCTCAAGTCGATCGGGCCGGTGATCAGCCTGGGCGTTCTGTACGTGTTCGCGGTGCTCCCGGTGGCGCTCGCGTATGGCCTCGCATATGCGATCGCCGTGTCGATCGGCGGCATGCTGCTCTTCAACTTCTTCTTTCTCACGCCAGTGCACACGTTCACGCTGGCGGACTCGCGCAACTGGTTCGCCCTCGCCGTTTACGTGGTCACCGCCGTCGTGGTCAGCGAGCTGGCGGCGCGGGCACGCCGCCGCGCGACCGACGCCGAGCAGCGCGAGGCAGAGACGGCGCTGCTGGCCGAGATCGCCACCTCGCTGCTGCAAGGCGGGGACGTCGCCGGCCGGATCGACTGGATGGGGGACCGGGTCGCCGCCGTACTCCACGCGCGGTCCGCATCGATCGTGCTGGACGGCGACCGGCCGCAAGCACCGAATGCGTCGCCGATCGAACTGCGAGCAGGCGGAAGGCGGGTGGGCACGCTGGAGCTGGTCGAGGGCAGCGAGCCGAACCTGGCGGCTCGCAAGCGCCTGTTGCCCGCACTGGCGTCGCTGCTTGCCGTGGCCATCGACCGTGAGCGGCTGGCGATGAGCGCCGTCGAGGCCGAGGCGCTGCGGCAGTCGGACACGATCAAGACGGCAGTACTGCGCGCCGTCAGCCATGACCTGCGCTCGCCGCTGACGGCGATCCGGGCGGCGGCCGACGGCCTGGGCAACCCCCAGCTGCAGCTCAGCGAGGATGACCGGAGCGAGTTGCTCGACACGATTACGGTCGAAGTGCGCCGGCTTGAGCATGTGATCGACAACCTGCTCGCGCTGTCGAAGCTGCAGGCCGGAGCGGCGGCCGCCCAGGTCGAGGTGTGGCGGGTGAACGACATCGTCTACAGCGCGCTGACCGAGGTCGCGGGCGCGGACCGGGTGGTGGTGTCGATCCCCGAGGACATGCCGCCGGTGACCGTGGACGCTGTGCAAGTGCAGCGAATCCTCGTCAACCTCCTTGAGAACGCCATCAAGTTCTCGCCCGAGGGCACGCAGGTGA
The DNA here is from genome assembly GCA_963720885.1 of uncultured Actinomycetes bacterium. GTDB lineage: Bacteria > Actinomycetota > Thermoleophilia > Gaiellales > JAICJC01 > DATLLN01. The sequence goes on from CAVRGW010000006.1 coordinate 441,573, forward strand.
CGGTGCGCGGGACGAAGACGCGGAAGGAGGCGATCCTGCGGGTGATCGACCAGGGGCGCGGCGTGCCCGAGGAGGAGCTGGAGCACGTGTTCGAGCCGTTCTACCGCGGAGCGCCGGCGCAGGACCAGACCGGCACCGGACTGGGACTCTCGATCGCCCGCGGCTTCGCCGAGGCCAACGGCGGCCGCCTGTGGGCCGAGTCCCGGCCCGGCCAGGGCGCGGTGTTCGCGCTGGCGCTGCCCACGGCCGAGGAACCTCCTGCGTGACCGAGGGACGGCGGCTGATCCTGGTTGTCGACGACGAGCCGCAGATCCTGCGCGCGCTGTCGACCAACCTGCGCGGCGCAGGCTATGACGTCGTCCAGGCGGCGAACGGCGAGTCGGCGCTGTCGACCGCGGCGATGCGCCAGCCTGATGCGGTAGTGCTCGACCTCGTGCTTCCCGACCGCTCCGGAATCGACGTCTGCCGCGAGCTGCGGACGTGGAGCGACGTGCCCATCCTGATCCTCTCGGCGGTCGGCGAGGAGACGCAGAAGGTCGCCGCGCTCGACGCCGGCGCCGACGACTACGTGACCAAGCCGTTCGGCATGGACGAGCTGCTCGCCCGCCTGCGCGCCGCGATGCGCCGCGCCGTCCCCGTACCCGACGAGCCGATCCGCATCGGTCGGCTGTCGGTCGACGTGGCACGGCAGCTGGTGCTGGCCGACGGCGAGCCGGTGCATCTGTCGCGGATCGAGTACAACCTGCTGGCCCTGCTGGCCCGCAACGAGGGCAAGCTGCTGACCCACCGGGCGATCCTCCGGGAGGTGTGGGGGCCGTCCTACCAGGTGGAGTCCCACTACCTACACGTCTACATCTCGCGGCTGCGCCAGAAGATCGAGCCCGACCCGCAGCACCCCGCATACCTGATCACCGAGCCGGGTGCCGGCTACCGGCTGGTGGCCGGAGCGCCGGCCGGCTGAGGACGGAGTACGCTACGGACATGGGAGCCGGTGACCGGTTCACTGGGGAACAGACGCCGCCGACCGACGCATTCAGCCGGGCGCTGTCGGGGATCATCCTGCCAATCGCGCTGACCGCGGCGCTGGTGATCGCGATGTATCCGTTCCGCGAAGATCTGAACACCGGAACGATCGCTCTCGTGCTGCTGCTGCCGCCACTGCTGGCAACGATCGGCGGTCTGCGCACGGCGGTGGCGATGGCCGTGGTCGGCGCGCTGACCTTCAACTTCTTCTTCACCGAGCCGTACAACACCTTCCGCATCGAGGCGTCCGAGAGCATCGCGGCGTTCTTCATCTATCTGCTGGTGGCGTTCATCGTCGCGCTGTTCGCGAGCCGGGTGCGCGACCACGACCGAGCCGCCGCGGAACGGCTGGCCCGGGCGGAGCTGCTGCAGCGGGAGACCGTCCAGCTGCTGACCGCGGAGCATCCGCGGCAAACCGTCGACGCCTCGCTCGCGCGGCTGCGCGCCGAGCTGTCGCTCGACGACGTGCGCGTGACGGCCGGCGGCAAGGTCGAGGTCACCGCCGGAAGACCGCTCGCGCAGGACGAACAGCAGCTGATCGAGGTGTACGCGCGGGTCGTCGCGCTCGCCTTCGAGCGCGAGCGAACGCCGCCCTTGAGATCGCGTTAAGACCGGACGCCTGAGGTTTGAGCGCCGGTTGACGTGTCCGTCCCTACGGTGACGGTCATGTATGACGCCTACGCAATTCTCATCACCGGCGGATGCTTCGCATTCGCATACGTGCTCATCCGCGTCCTGGGGCGCGTGTGATGAGCGCGGCAAACGTTTTCGGCTTGATCGTCTCGATTCTGATCGCCGTCTACCTGGTCTACGCCCTCTTCCGAGGGGAGCGGTTCTAGATGACGGGTAACGGCATACTCCAGATCGCCTTCTACACGGTCGTCCTGATCGTCCTCGCCTACCCGCTCGGCATCTACATGGCGCGCATCTACAACGCGCCGGTCGCGTCGTTCGGGCGGCTTGGCGCCGTCGAGCGCGGCTTCCTGCGGATGCTCGGCGCGAAGCCGGACGACGAGCAGGACTGGAAGGGCTACGGCATCACGGCGCTGATCTTCACCGGCGTCTTCGTCGTGTTTCTCTATCTGATGCTGCGAATCCAGGGCGGCCTGCCGCTGAACCCGGACGACCTGCCCGGCGTCTCCGCCCCGATCGCGCTGAATGCGGCGGCCAGCTTCGTCACGAACACGAACTGGCAGTACTACGGCGGCGAGTACACCATGTCGTACCTGACGCAGATGGCCGGCCTGGCGGTGCAGAACTTCGTGTCGGCCGCGGCGGGGATGGCAGTGCTGGTTGCGGTCATCCGCGGCTTTTCGCGGCGCTCCTCGAGAGAGATCGGGCTGTTCTGGCGCGACCTCTACCGGTCGCTCGTCTTCATCCTGCTGCCGCTGGCCGTGGTGCTCGCGGTCATCCTGATCAGCCAGGGCGTGCCGCAGACGTTCGACGGCCATGCCACCGCACACACCGTCGAGGGCGCGACCCAGACGATCGCCCGCGGCCCGGTCGCGTCGCAGATTGCGATCAAGCAGCTGGGCACGAACGGCGGCGGGTTCTACAACTCGAACTCGTCCGTGCCCTTCGAGAATCCGAACGGCATCACGAACTTTCTCGAGGTGCTGGCGATCCTGCTGATCCCGGCAGCCCAGGTGTTCATGTTCGGTCGCATGGTCGGCAGCATGCGCCAGGCGAGTGCGATCCTGGCCGCCATGGTCGCGCTGATGCTCGTCGGCGTCGCGGTTGCGTACCCGACCGAGCAGCACGGCTCGCAGGTGCTACGCGACTCGGGCGTCAACATCGCGTCGAGCTCACAGCAGAGCGGGGGCAACATGTCCGACAAGGAGGTGCGGTTCGGCATCGCCAACACCGCGCTCTGGGCGACCGTCACGACGGACGCCTCGAACGGGTCGGTCAACGGCGGGCACGACGCATTCACGCCGTTCGGCGGGGCAGTGCCAATCGTCAACATGTTCTTCGGCGAGGTGGTGTTCGGCGGCGTCGGCTCGGGTCTCTACGGCATGTTCTTCTACGTGCTGATCGCGGTGTTCGTCGCCGGCCTGATGGTCGGACGCACGCCCGAGTACCTGGGCAAGAAGATCGAGGCGCGGGAGATCAAGTATGCCGCCCTCGGCGCACTCTTCGTCCCATCGATGGCCCTCGTGCTTGCCGGAATCGCCGTCGCCACGCAGGGCGGCCTGGCGTCGATCTACAACCCGGGCGCGCATGGCTTCAGTGAGGCGCTATACGCCTACACGTCGCAGTCGAACAACAACGGCAGCGCGTTCGCCGGATACGGGGCATTGCCGTTCTCGGCGAATCTGGGCAGCGTCGCGCTGTACCTCGGGCGGTTCGTCCCGATGTTCGCAGCGCTCGCTCTGGGCGGCGCACTGGCCGCCAAGAAGACGGTGCCGTCGTCCGCAGGGACGTTCCGCACCGACGGCGCGACGTTCACCGTCCTGCTGGTGGCGATCATCATCCTCACCGCCGGCCTGATGATCTTCCCGGCCCTCACCCTGGGCCCGATCGTGGAGGGGCTCTCATGATCCGGATCGCGCTTCGCTCGGTCCTCGCGGTGGCGGTGCTGACGATCGCCTTCGGTCTCGTCTACCCGGTGGTGATGACGGGGTTCGCCCAGCTCGCCTTCAGCTCGAAGGCGCAGGGCAGCCTGATCACCCGTGACGGCAAGGTGATCGGATCGAAGCTCGCGGCCCAGGAATTCGCGGGGAAGCAGTACTTCCACGTGCGGCCGTCCGCGACGGTGCCGCCCTACAACGCCGGCGCCACCACGTTCGCAAACCTCGGGCCGACCAACCCCGACCTCGCGAAGGCAGTCAGGGCGAACATCGCGTCGGTGCTCAAGCTGGAAGGCCCGTACAACCCCGGCCTGACCGCGGGCGACATCCCCGTCGACGCGGTCACCACCAGCGGGTCGGGCATCGACCCTGACATCACTCCCGCGTACGCCCACCTCCAGGCCAAGCGAATCGCAGCCGTCCGCGGCATGTCGCTCGACGAGGTCGACAAGCTGATCTCGCAGCACACCGACGGGCGCTCCATGGGATTCCTCGGCGAACCGGGCGTCAACGTCCTCGAACTCAATCTCGCTCTCGATGAGGTGAACAACTGATGGCCGCGCGTTCGGCAAGCATCTTCTCCCGCGACATCGTCGTGTCGGCGATCCGCGACGCCTTCCCCAAGCTCGATCCCCGGCAGCAGATTCGCAACCCGGTGATGTTCATCGTCGAGCTCGGCAGCGTCATCACGACCGGCATCTTCCTGCTCGATCTCGTCCGCGGGGACACGGACGGGCTCTGGTTCGTCGCCGCAATCGCCGTCTGGCTCTGGCTGACGGTGCTGTTCGCCAACTTCGCCGAGGCGATTGCCGAGAGCCGTGGCAAGGCACAGGCGGAGACCCTGCGAGCGGCGCGCACGACAACGCTCGCCAACCGCCGCACCCCGTCGGGCGAGCTCGAGCAGGTGCAGGCTCCAGACCTGCAGCGAGGCGACGTGGTGGTGGTCGTCGCCGGCGAGTCGATCCCCGCCGACGGCGACGTGATCGAGGGCGTGGGATCCGTGGACGAATCCGCCATCACCGGCGAGTCCGCGCCGGTGATCCGCGAGGCGGGCGGCGACCGCTCGGCCGTCACCGGTGGCACCCGGCTGCTGTCCGACCAGTTGGTCGTGAAGGTTACGCAGGAGCCCGGCCAGTCGTTCCTCGACCGCATGATCTCCCTGGTCGAGGGCGCCGAGCGGCGCAAGACGCCCAACGAGGTCGCCCTCAACATCCTGCTGGCGGGACTGACGTTCACGTTCCTCGCGGCGGTGGTGACGCTGGCGCCCTTCGCCAGCTACGCCGGCTCGCCGCAGTCGCAGACCGTGCTGATCGCACTGCTGGTCGCTCTCATTCCGACGACCATCGGCGCGCTGCTCTCCGCCATCGGCATCGCCGGGATGGACCGCCTCGTGCAGCGCAACGTGCTGGCCATGTCCGGCCGCGCCGTCGAGGCGTCGGGCGACGTTGACGTGCTGCTCCTGGACAAGACCGGCACCATCACGCTGGGCAATCGGCAGGCGTCCGAGTTCATCCCGGTGGACGGCGTCACCGACCAGGAGTTCGCCGAGGCCGCCCAGCTTTCTTCGTTGTCCGACGAAACGCCCGAGGGACGGTCGATCGTCGTGCTCGCAAAGGAGCGCTACGGCCTCCGCGAGCGGCAGCTGTCGGGCACCGAGCACGAGTTCATCCCGTTCTCCGCAACGACGCGGATGAGCGGCGTGGACATCAACGGCAACCGGCTTCGCAAGGGCGCGGCCGACGCCGTCAAGACGTTCGTCACGGAGCAGGGCGGACGCATCCCCGAGCGGCTCGACGCGGAGGTCGACCGCATCGCCCGCGCCGGTGGTACCCCGCTCGTCGTCGCCCAGGACAACTTCGTGCTCGGCGTGATCCACCTCAAGGACATCGTCAAGGGTGGGATGCGCGAGCGGTTCGACGAGCTGCGGCGGATGGGCATCCGCACGGTGATGATCACCGGCGACAACCGGGTGACGGCGGCCGTGATCGCAGAGGAGGCCGGCGTCGACGACTTCCTCGCCGAGGCCACGCCCGAGGCCAAGATGACCCTGATCCGCGATGAGCAGGGGAAGGGTCGGATGGTGGCGATGACCGGCGACGGCACCAACGACGCGCCCGCGCTCGCCCAGGCCGACGTCGGCGTGGCGATGAACACCGGCACGTCCGCCGCCAAGGAGGCGGGCAACATGGTCGACCTCGACTCCAATCCGACCAAGCTGATCGAAATCGTCGAGGTCGGCAAGCAGCTGCTGATCACGCGCGGCTCGCTGACCACCTTCTCGATCGCCAACGACGTGGCGAAGTACTTCGCCATCCTGCCCGCCATGTTCGCGTTCACCTATGGGGTGAACGGCCAGCGGGGACCGCTCGACGAGCTGAACGTGATGAATCTGGGCACGCCGAAGAGCGCGATCCTGTCGGCGATCATCTTCAACGCCCTGATCATCCCGGCGCTGGTGCCGCTGGCGCTGCGCGGCGTGCGTTACCGGGCGATCGGCGCCACCGCCCTGCTCCGCCGCAATCTGCTGATCTACGGGCTGGGCGGAGTGATCCTGCCCTTCGTCGGCATCAAGGCCATCGACCTGATCGTGCACAACCTGCTCGGCGCATGACCGTTGCGCGTGGCTGGACGTAGCATCAGGCGATGCGCGGGCGTTACCGCATTCTCCTCGGCGCCGCCCCCGGCGTCGGCAAGACCTACCGGATGCTGCAGGAGGGACGGCAGGCCGTGGCCGAGGGGGTCGACGTGGTGATCGGCTACCTCGAGCCGCACGACCGGCCCGAGACGTCGGCGCTGGCCGAGGGGCTGGAGACGGTGCCGCGCCGGGCAGTCGGCCACGAGGGCATCGAGCTCAACGAGATGGACGTGGAGGCGATCATCCGCCGCTCGCCGGAGCTGGCCCTGATCGACGAGCTGGCGCACACCAACGCACCCGGCTCGACCAACCTCAAGCGATATCAGGACATCGACGACGTGCTGGACGCCGGCATCGATGTCATCTCCACGGTCAACGTCCAGCACCTGGAGAGCCTGAACGACCTTGTCTTCGAGCTGACCGGAGTGCGCGTTCGTGAGACGTTTCCCGACCGGATCCTCGAGGAAGCGGACGAGGTCGTGCTGGTCGATCTGGCGCCGGAGGAGCTGCGCGAGCGGCTGCGTGCCGGCAAGGTGTATGCACCCGGCCGGATCGACGCCGCTCTCGAGAACTTCTTCCGCTCGGAGAACCTGGCCTCCCTCCGCCAGCTTGCGCTGCGCGAGCTGTCCGAGGACGTCGAGGCGCGGCGCGAGGCGGTGACGGTGAGCCCGATGGCGAAGCAGGCGATCCTCGAGCGGATCCTGGTGCTGGTCGAGCCGGGCCCCGGATCGCAGCGCCTGCTGCGGCGGGCATGGCGGTCGTCGCAGCGGCTGAACGCCGAGATCGACGCGCTGTGGGTGCGGCGGCCGGACGAGCGGCTGACCGAGGAACGATCGGTGGCGCTGGCCGCTCTGCGCCGCCTCGCGGCGCTGCTCGGGGTGCACTTCCTGGAGGAGGAGAGCGACGACGTGATCGGCGCCGTCCGCGCAGCCGTCGTCGAGCGCGGCACCACCTACCTGTACATCGGCACCCCGGAGCGCCGGCGGGCGGACGAAGTGCTGCACGGCTCGCTTCTGACACGGCTGATCGACGCGCTGCCCGGGATCGACATCCGGATCGCAGCCGACCGCAGCCGCCGCAAGGAGCTGCACGGATGAGGTGGCGATTCTGGCGGCGGCAGGTCACACCCCGGCCGGGCGCCCGGCGGTTGCTGGTGCCGTTCTCCGGTGGCCGCCTCGACCCGGAGGTGCTGGCCGCGGCGTTACGGATCGTCCGCGCGGAGGGTGCAGTGTTCGTGCCGGCGTACCTGATCGTCGTGCCCCTGTCGCACACCCTGGACGCGCCGCTGACGTCCGAGGTGGCGACGGCTCTGCCATTGCTGGAGGCGGTCGAGGTGGCGGCGCTGGACGAGCGGGTGGCGGTGGACGCGCGATTGGAGCGGGGCCGCACGCTGCGCGACGCGCTACGCCGGCTCTGGGATGCCGAGGGATTCGACCGGATCCTGATCCCGGTGACGCCGGACGACCGCCACGGCTTCTCGGAGCGTGAGGTGGCCTGGATCCTTACCCATGCGCCGGCCGAGACGCTGGCGCTGCGACCAGCGTCGCGCGGGATCGTCGCGAACGGGCGCCTTCCTGTCGCGGTGTGAGCGGCGGCGCTGTCATGCTGCGCGCATGCGCGCAGAGCTGACCGACCTGGGCGACGGCGTCACCCGGGTGACCATGCCGCTCCCCTGGGCGCTCGATCACGTCCACTGCTACGCGGTCGCCGGCGACGACGACTGGACGATCATCGACGCCGGCCTCGGCTCGGGCTCGACCCTCCGCTGGTGGCAGGAGGCGCTCGCCGAGCTCGGCGATCCGCCCGTCCGCCGCGTCGTCATCACCCACTACCACCCCGACCACATCGGCGCCTCGGCCGGGCTGGTGGCGCTGACCGGCGCGACAGAGGTGGTGCAGGGCGCACTCGATGCACATCTGACCGAGCTGGCGTGGGGTGAGGACGCCGATGTCGACGGATTCCAGCAGTATCTCGAGATGCACGGGATGCCAGCCGAGATGGCGGCCCAGTCGACCGACGCCGAGGAGCGGACTCCGGTGCGCGCGGCCGCCCCCACCCGGTTGGTCGAGCCGGGCGACGAGCTCGATCTGGACGGTGAGCGGTTCCGGGTGCTGGTGCTCCCGGGACACGCCGACGGGCACATCGCGCTGCACGGCGAGCGCAGCGGACGGCTGTTCGGCGGCGACGTGCTGCTGGAGGAGATCACGCCCAACGTCGGGCGCTGGCCGGACACCGCCCCCGACCCGCTGGGCGCCTACCTGCGGACGCTCGGCGAGATCGATCGGATGGCGCCGACCCGCGTCTTTCCCGGCCACGGCCCGGTGATCGATGACGCCACACGACGCACGGCCGAGATCCGCGAGCACCACGCGGAGCGCCTCGACGCGCACGTCGCGGCGCTGCGCGGGGGCGCGTCGTCGGCGTACGAGGTGGCCCGCATCGTCTGGGGCGGCGACGGTCTCGGCTTCCACGAGCAGCGTTTCGCGCTGGTGGAGGCGCTCTCGCACCTGGAGCGGCTGGCGGCCGAAGGAAGGGCCGAGCAGGTGGCAGAGGCTCGGTGGGCGCCGCGCAACAAAGGGGTCTGACCCCGTTGTTGCTAGGAGTCGAAGCCGAGACCCAGCCGGTCGAGCGAGCGCAGCCAGAGGCCGCGGCGACCATGGTTCCGGTCGGCGCGGTCGAGCGCCCGCCGCGTCAGCTGGATCCCGGCCCATCGCAGTGGCTCGGGCGGGAAGGGCAGCGGCTTGGAGCGGACGAAGCGCAGGCGCGTCCGCTCGGTGTCCAGCCCGTCGACCAGGTCGAGCGCGACCCGCGCGCCGAACCGCGTCGACGCCACGCCCAGGCCGGTGTAGCCGACGGCGTAGGCCGCCTTGCCGGACAGCGCCGTCCCCCACATCACGCAGAACCGGCTGCAGGTGTCGATCACCCCGGCCCAGCGGTGCGTGAAGCTCAGCCCCTCCAGCTGCGGGAACGTCTGGAAGAAGTGCTCGGACAGCAGCGAGTACGTCGCATCGCGATCCTCCAGCCGCGGCGCCACCGCGTTGCCATAGTGGTAGATGGCGTCATAGCCGCCCCACAGAATGCGATCGTCCTCGGTCAGCCGGTAGTAGTGGAACTGGTTGGTGCAGTCGCCCGTGCCCTGGCGATGCGCCCAGCCGATCGCGGCCCGCTGCTCCGCCGAGAGCGGCTCGGTGACCAGCACGTAGTCGTAGACCGGCACCACGTAGCGGCGGATCGCCCTCACCAGCGGCGGGAAGCCGTTGGTGGCCAGCACGACGCGACGAGCGCGCAGGCGGGCCTCGCCGACGGTCAACTGGGCACCGCCCGGCGTGTCCACGAGCGACGTCACCGGGCTGTGCTCGTGGATCCGCACGCCCAGCTCGGACGCGGCCCGCGCCAGGCCCCAGGCCAGCCGCGCCGGGTCGACGATCGCGTTGCCGGTGCGCTGCCAGAGGCCGGCGACGTACGTCGGCGAGTCGAGCTCGCGCCGCACCGCCGCCTGGTCGAGGTACTCAGCGTCGACCCCCCGCTCCCGCAGCAGCTCCGCGAACTCGGATAGCTCCTCCGCCTCGTGCGCCTCGCGTGCGGCGAGCAGGAAGCCGGTCTTCTCGTAGGCGGCGTCGATCGAAAACCGCTCCAGCATCTCCTCGATGCCCGCCAGGTTCTCGAGCCCCAGCCGTTCCAGCTCGTCGATCTCGTCGGGGAAGCGCGCCAGGCCGTTCGGCAGCCCATGGGTCAGCGACGCGTCGACGAACCCGCCGTTGCGGCCGCTGCCTCCGAAGGCGACGGTGTCGCCCTCGAGCAGCACGACGTCGCGGGCCGGATCGTCCTGCTTGGCCAGGATCGCGGCCCATAGCCCTGTGAAGCCGCCGCCGACGATCGCCAGATCGCACGTCGCGTCGCCGGTCAGCGGCGGGGCGGGCGCCGGCGCGTCCGGCCGGTCGAGCCAGAACGGCACGAGCCGGGCGGCGGCGTAGGCGCTCACGGCTCGGAGGTGGTGATCTGGTAGGCCTTGCGCAGCGTCTCGTGGACCGTCCACACGGTGCGCGCACCCTCCTCGAGAACGCACACGTCGCCCGGCCCGACATCGATCGAGGCGCCGTCCTCGAACTCGATGGTCGCCCTGCCGGACACCACGACGAACATCTCGTCCGCCTCGACGTCGGTCAACCGGCCCGGCGTGCACTGCCAGAGACCGCGGGTCACCCGGCCGTCCTCGGACTCGAACAGCACGACACCCGTCGTCTCGGGCGTCCCCTCGAGGATGCTGTCCGGCTCGAGCGGCTCGGGCTCGAGGTCGGCGTCGGCGATGTGGACTGCGAAACTGCTCACGGGCGCCCATGCTATCCGCGGCAGGGAGGCGGCGTCGCGCATCGGTAGGGTTCCGCGGCGATGGACCGCCTGACCCGTGCATTCGCCGAGGTCGCGATCGATGTCGGGCCGCTGCGGCGGCATCGCGACTTCCGGCTGCTGTTCATCGGCCAGGCGGTCACGTTCCTGGGATCGATGATCACCTACGTCGCGTTGCCCTTCCAGGCATACCAGCTGACAGGCTCGTCGCTGGTGGTCGGTGCCCTGGGCGTCGCGGAGTTCGCACCGCTGATCCTGATGGCCCTCGTGGGAGGTGCGCTGGCCGACGCCACCGACCGGCGGCGGATGGTGCAGCTCACCGAGCTGGGGTTCGCAGGGGCGTCGGCGGCGCTGGTGGTCAACGCACTGCTGGACTCGCCGCAGGTGTGGGTGCTGTTCGCGTGCTCGATCGTGATGGCGGCGCTGGACGGCCTCCAGCGGCCGTCGCTGGACGGCCTCGTGCCCAGGCTGGTGGAGCGCGACGAGCTGCCCGCCGCCGGCGCGCTCAGCTCGTTCCGGATGACCATCGGCATGGTCGCCGGCCCGGCGATCGGCGGCGTTCTGATCGCGACGATCGGCCTGCCGCTGACCTACGGCCTGGACGTCGCCACGTTCCTGTTCTCGCTGGCCATGCTGCGGCTGATGCGGGCCGTGCCGCCCCCGCCCGGCGCCGAGGCGCCGTCCCTGCGCCGGATCATGGAGGGCGTGCGCTACGCGCGCAGCCGCCCCGATCTGCTGGGCACCTACATCGTCGACATCGTGGCGATGTTCTTCGGCATGCCGATGGCGCTGTTCCCGGCGATCGCGGAGGGGTTCGGTGGCGCTGGCGCCCTCGGCCTGCTCTACGCCGCGCCAAGCGTCGGCTCGCTGATCGCGACCGTGTCCAGCGGGTGGACGGCGAACGTCCGGCGGCACGGGCGTGCGATCTGCCTGGCCGCGGCGGGCTGGGGTGCGGCGATCGTCGCCTTCGGCCTGGCGGACGACCTGTGGGTCGCCCTGGTGTTCCTGGCGGTCGCCGGCGGCGCGGACATGATCTCCGGCCTGTTCCGCTCGGTGATGTGGAACAGCACGATTCCGGACGAGTTGCGCGGGCGGCTCGCGGGGATCGAGCAAGTCAGCTACTCCACCGGGCCGCTGCTCGGCAACGTCGAGTCCGGCGTCGCGGCGTCGCTGATCGGCGTCCGCGGCGCGGTGGTGTCGGGTGGCCTGCTGTGCGTCGTCGGAGTCGCGATCACGGCGATGGCGCTGCCGGTGTTCTGGCGCTACCGCTCGGAACCGCGGATCAGGAGTTGACCATCCGCCGGAACGCGATCACTGCGGACGGCAGCGTGATCAGCCCGACCACCAGCGCGGCCGCGAAACCCGCCATGATCTTCTCCGTCTCCCAGCCGTGCAGCATCAGGGCGCGGATGGCGTCGATCAGATAGCTCAGCGGGTTGATCTTGTTGAACGTCTGCAGCCAGTCCGGCAGGGCGGCTTCGGGCACGAACGCCGTCGACGCGAAGTACAGCGGGAAGACGAAGATGCCGGCCGCCGCGGTCGTCTCGGGGCTACCCGTGCGCAGCGCGACGTTCAGCGAGATGCCGGCCCATGCCGCGCCGAACAGGCCGCACAGGACGACGATCACCACCGCCCCGGGGATCCCGGTCTTGACCTCGGCGCCGATCAGCACGGCGACGCCCAGCACGACCGTTGCATGGATCGCCAGGCGAACGGCGTCGGTGATCAGCAGGCCGAGGATGATGGCCGTGCGGCTGACCGGCGAGACCCGCAGCTTGTCGAAGAAGCCGGAGTCGATGTCCTGCACCATCTGGAAACCCGACCCGCCGGCGCCAACCATCACCGACAGGGCGACCTGGCCCGCAGCCAGGAAGTCGAGCGACGAGCCGTTGCCCGCGAGCTTGATCAGCCCGACGTTCGCGAACACGCTGGCGAACAGCACGAGCTGCATCAGCGGGATCAGCAGCGGGAACACGAGCCTGGTGGGAACGCGCGGAAGCTCGCGCCCCGCGCGGCCGGCCAGCACCAGGCTGTCGGTCAGCACCTTCACCGTTCGCCGCCGCCCTCGCCCTCGCGCCCGCCGATGGTGGCGCCGGTGTGGCGGAAGAAGACGTCGTCGAGCGTCGGCTGCGTGACCGTGATCGCACCCGCCCGGATGCCGGCAGCGGTCAGCACCTCGACCACCTCGACCACCGAGCGGGCACCGTCCGCCGTCTCCAGCCCCACCGCCGAACCCTCCGGCGGGCGCACGGTGCCCAGCGGGCGCAGCGCCTCGCAGGCCGCCTCGACCTGCTCCGCGGGGACGACCACCGAGACCAGGTCGGCGCCGACCTCCGACTTGAGCCGCTCCGGCGTGCCCTCGACCACGATCACGCCACGGTCGACGATCGCCAGCCGGTCGCACAGCCGGTCGGCCTCCTCGAGGTAGTGCGTCGTCAGCAGCAGCGACGTGCCGGCCCGTTGCAGGCGGCGCAGCTCCTCCCACAGCGCGGCCCGCGACGTCGGATCGACGCCGGTGGTGGGCTCGTCCAGGATCAGCAGCTGCGGCTGGTGGACGAGCCCGCAGGCCAGGTCGAGGCGGCGGCGCATGCCGCCCGAGTACGAACGCACGAGCCGGTCGGCGGCGTCGGTCAGGTCGAACAGCTCGAGCAGCTCGGACGCCCGCAGGCGCGCGGCACGGCGCGACATCCCGAACAGCCTGGCCATCATGTCGACGTGCTCGCGGCCGGTCGAGTACCGGGCGAGGCCGGCCTCCTGGAGCGCGACGCCGATCGACCGGCGCACGGCGTCGGGCGCCGCCGAGACGTCGTGGCCGGCCACCACCGCCCGCCCCGACGTCGGCCGCAGCAGCGTAGCCAGCATGCGGATCGTGGTTGTCTTACCCGCGCCATTCGGGCCGAGCAGCCCGTAGGCCTCGCCCTCATGCACCTCGAAGGACACGCTGCGGACCGCCTCGACGCCGCCGGAGAACGTCTTGCGCAGGTCCTCGCAGGTGACGATCACCCCGGCAGCCTCGCCTCGCAGGCGAACCCCACACGGCGGAACCCGAGCCGCTCGTAGATCGCGGCCACCTCGTCCCCCTGGGCCGACAGGAAGATCAGGCCGACGCCCAGCCTCACCGCATCGTCCGCCAGCGCAGCCGTCAGCGCCGCGCCGACCCCGCGCCGGCGGAACGCGGGCAGCGTGGCGACGCCGACGATCTCGGTCACGCCGTCGAGCGGCTGGTGCGACCCGGCGGCGACGGGGACGCCGTCGACGAACGCGGCGGCCGTCCGCGTCCTGCCCTCCGCCATTCGCTGCCGCGCGAACTCGAGGCGGCCAGGCGGCTGTGAAGCGACGGCCGCCTCCAGCCCCTCGGTGCCGACCTCCCCACGCCCGGTACCACCCGCGCCGAATGAGACCTCCTGCACGGCCTGGGCGTATGCCAGTGCCGGGTCGTCGGCCTCCAGCAGCCGCACCTCGGCCGGGACGCCGGCCCCCGGGGTCCGCAGGTCGTCCAGCACGAGCATGGGATGCCGCTCGATGTCCAGTCCCGCCTCGGACAGCGCCGGGCGCGCCCAGGGAGCCGTCTCCTCGATCCACTCGAAGGCCCGCGGAACGTCACGCTCGGCCTGGCGGCGGAGCACCTCGTCGATCTCGCCGGCAGCCGGCGGTGGCGCACCCAGGCGTGGGCGCGCGTAGTACGGCCAGCCCGCTCCGCGACGCAGGAACACGGTGAACGAGCCGATGTCCTCGGCGTCCGCCGCAGCCCTGGGAGCGGCGTCGCAATAGGCGTCGATCTCGCGGACAACGGCCACGGGACGACACAGTACCGCTCAACTTTGCGAGACTTGCCCGATGCGCCTCTCGACCACGTCCTACGCGATCCTCGGACTGCTCGACCTGCGCCCATGGACGGCGTACGAGCTGACCAAGCACATGCGGCGCAACTTGCACTACTTCTTTCCCCGCGCGGAGAGCGGGATCTACGGCGAGTTCAAGAAGCTGACGTCGTCCGGCATGGCGACCGCCGAGGCCAGCTCGCAGGGCAACCGCACGCGCACCACCTACACGATCACCGACAAGGGCCGCCAGGCCCTGCGGGAGTGGCTGGCGACGCCGACCGAGCGGGCGTTCGCGATGGACTCCGAAGGGATGCTCCGCGTGCTGTACGCCGGGGCGGGCACGGTTGACGACCTGCGGCGGACGGCGGCGGAGTTCGAGGCCGAGGCGCGCGAGATGCTGCGCATGGCCCAGGATGTGACCGACGCGTTCCTGGCCGGCACCGACGTCGCCCAGCGCGACGCCCACCTGCGGGTGATCCTGACGGACTTCACCCGGCTCTACGTCACCGCCATCCTCGAGTGGTCGAACCGCACGCAGGAGCTGCTCGCGACGTGGGACGATCTCGCGCCGGAGGGCAAGGAGGCGCTCACCCGGCAGCGGTTCGAGTCGTGGGCGCGCGAGATCGACACGCTGCTCGATGAGTGATGCATCCGCTGCGGTGGATCGCAGCCGCCGGCGCCACCGCCCGGCGTGAGGCTGCCCAGGCCGCGCGGATCACCGTCTGCGCCGCCTGCGCCTGGCAGATCGCGTTGTGGCTGGGCGCCTCGAACCCGCCGGTGTTCGCAGCGCTGGTGCCGCTGGTCGCGCTGCAGGGCGACCCGTTCGCCGTCATCGGCCTCTCCCTCGAGCGGGTGGCGGGCGTCGTCGCCGGCATCGCGATCGGCATCGCCGCGATCCATCTGACCAGCCGGTCGACCGCGACCCTCGCCGTCACCCTGGCGGCGGCCTTCGCCGTCGGCATGGTGCTGCGCGTCCACGGCCGCCAGAACGTGCAGGTCGCGATCTCGGCGCTGCTGGTGCTCTCGGTGCCCGACCCCGGAACGTACGGCCACGAGCGCCTCTGGGAGACGGGCGTCGGCGCGGCCGTGGCGATCCTGCTCGGCCCGTTCCTGTGGCCACCCAATCCGCTGCGCGAGCTGGAGACCGAGACGAGGCTGGCCGGCCGCGACCTGCTCGACGACCTGCGACGCACCGCCCAGCTGGTCGGCACGCCGGCGCCCGCGGCCGGAGACAACGTGGCGCGCGTCCACGATCACGCTCGGTCGGCCCGGCTGGCCGCCGGCGACGCGCCGAAGGCCGCACGTGCGGCCCGTTTCAGCCCGCTCCGCCGCTCGCAGCGTGACGCGATCACGGCGGTCGGCCGGCGCGCCGACCTGACCGCACGCGTCGGCTTCCAGGTCGAGCGCCTGGCGCAGGACGTCGAGTCCTACGCCCGGCGCGACGACCTGGCCGAGCAGTGGACGGCCGCCGCGGCACCCGTGCAGGGCCTGTCCGCACGGGCCGCCTCGGCCGCGGCGATCGCGTTCCAGGACGGCGACCCGACCGCCGCCATCGACGATGCCCGCCGGTCGATGCTCGAGTTCCGCGACGCCGATCCCGGCGCCCTCGGCGTGATTCTGCGGCGCCCGGTCTCGGCGCTGCTGGACGAGCTCACGCGGTCAGGCCCGCAGCGCCCCGGGCCGGATTCGAGCTGACGACCACCAGCCGGCCGGCCCGCTTGCGGTGCGCCAGCGCGTTCGACCTGCGGAGCAGCCGGATCGCTCGCTCGACGGTCACCGCGGCACCGTCCACGACGGCGGCCCGCCCGCCGGCCGCATGCTCGACGGATGCGCTCACGGCCGATGCGTGCGGGCAGGCGAGCAGAATCGCCCCGATGCCGGCGGCGATCAGCGGCGGCACCCGCGCCGCCGCGAGCTCGTCGGCCGCGGGCGAGGCGGCGCCTCCCGCCTCGACCAGCTCCGCCAGCCCGGGCCAGGTGTCCGATACCGCATCCACGCCGCCGCGCTGACGGCGCACGCTCCGCCCCTGCTGCACGCCGCGGACACAGCCGTCGCCGGTGACCAGTGCGATCGGGCGGCCGCCCGCTGCCGCTGCAGCGAACGGCACCAGGCCGTCCATGCCGACCACCGGCGCCGCGAAGGCGGCCCGAAGGGCATCGAGGGCGTCGAGGGTGCCCTGAGCCGAGGCCAGCACGACGAGCTTGGGCCCGTGGGCGGCGAGATCGTCGCCCAGAGCGGCAACGCGCATGGAGACGGCCCGTCCGGGCCTCCGCCCCCAGGGCGCGTAGGCGTGGTCGCAGAACGCGACGACGTCTTCGCGCGGCAGCCGCGCCGTGATCATCCGCGCGACCACGAGCCCGCCGCTGCCCGACGCGACGACCCCGATCGGCGCGTCGCTCATGAGCGCGGCCGGGTCTTCTCCGGGTCGTAGATCGGGAACGTGTCGACGACCGCGGTCACCAGCCGGCCGTCGGGCATCGTCACCTCGACCTGCGTGCCGAGCGCGGTCAGCTCCGTCTCGATGGAGGCCATGCCGATCAGCTTGTCGACGGTGGGCGAGCGGCCGGCGGACGGCGAGAGCAGCTTGCCGACGCCGCGGCCCGCCGAGACGACCGGCGCGCCGTAGTCAGGCGACTCCTCGCCGGCGATCACCAGGGTCACCATCCGGTGCGTGATGCCGGCATCGAACTCCGCCTGCAGTGCGGCCTTGCCGATGAAGTCGCCCGGCTTGTCCAGCTTGATCATCCGGTCGAGGTTCATGTGGTACGGCGAGGTCACGCCCGGGAAGTAGTCGAACCCGATGAAGACCAACCCGGCCTCGATCCGCAGCGACTCGACGGCGGTCAGCCCGTACGGGCGGATGCCGACCGAGGCGCCCTGGTCGAGCAGCGCCTGCCACAGCTTCTCGGCGCCCTCCGGCGGGCAGAACACCTCGAACCCGAGCTCACCCGAGTAGCCGGTGCGGGAGACGAAGCAGCCCTCGACCCCACCCACCGTCACGGGGTGCGGGATCCACCGGAAGTACCGCAGGCCGGCGATGTCGGCGTCCGTCATCTGCGACAGCAGCTCCCGCGAGCGCGGGCCCTGCACCTGCAGGTGCGGGAGCGCGAACGTGTGCTCCTCGAACTCGACATCGAGGTCGGCACAGGCCCGGCGGAAGTGATCGCCGTCGGTGTCCAGCGCGGTCACCACCAGCACCCGCTTGGGATCGTCGCCACGGAAGACGACGCCGTCGCCCAGCATCTTGCCCTGCTCGTCGCAGAACGGGCCGTACCGCGTCTGCCCCGGCTCGAGGGCCGCCATGTCCGCGGTGAACAGCCGGTCGGCCGCCTTCACCGCGTCCTTGCCGATGAAGTACCACTTGCGCAGCGGCGACTCGTCCCAGATGCCGACGGCCTCGCGGACGGTGTGATGCTCCGCGATCGGATCGTCGAACTCGGCGATCCAGTCCCAGCCCTCCCACTCGCCGAACGTCCCCCCCAGCCGCCGCTGGATCGCATCGAACGCGGTGCGCAGGAGTCCGTCCGGGTAGACGCCTGAGGGCGCCGGCTGATCGACGACCAGAGCCGCGGCGGCGGCGGCGTCAAAAGGGGCGGAGTCGACATCGGCCTGAGGCATGGGCACCTCGACCGGCAGGATGGTGGTCGGCGTCGCACGCCGGGTCAGCTCCTGGTGGCCGGGCGGCAGCACCTGGGTGACACCCAGCAGAGCCCGCGCGGCGGCGGGGCTGGGCAGCGTCCGGTACTCCTCGACCGGCTGCTTCTCGGCGCGGTCGAGGTTGCGCCGCAACCGGCGCAGCTTCGCCTGGAAGCCGGCGTCGATGCCCGGGGTCGTGAAGATGGCCTGCTCGACGTAGCTCTCGACGATCTTGTTGCCCACAAGGGCGACATCCGCGTCGCGCGCACGGCCGGTGCGCGGCGAGTAGGTGACGACGGTCTTGACATGGGCCAGGTACGCGTTCCAGGTCGAGAGCACGACCTCGCCGCGGCAGCGGGCGCCGGTCTCGGGGATCGCCAGCAGGTTGACCTTGCGGTCGTTGACGGCCTCGAGCAGTGCCTCGGTGGTCGGCTGCAGGATGGTCACCCACTTGTGCAGCGGCCAGATGTCCAGCTGGTTGAAGTCGCCGGCCTCGCAGCCGACGCCGAACAGGTACGTGTCGCAGTAGCGGAAGAAGTTCCCCGTGCCGTGCTGCTCGCGCAGCAGGTCGTAGAACATCGTGATCGTCGCGCAGATCAGGTTCGAGCACCCGACCGCGTCCATCGGCTGGGCGAGGACGACGCCGAGCCGGTCACCGGGCTGGTAGCCCCCGGGCCAGAGGTCGGCCAGGCGCTTGACGGGCTTCCCGCCGCGCTCGACCTTGAAGTCGTCTGAGGAGAGTGCGTAGGAGGAATGCATTGTGCGATCTTATCGGCCGCCCCGCGATGGCGTCCCGGACTCTTGACAGGGCGCGATCCGCTAGCGGATCATCGCCCCACCAGGTCAGGTCAACCATAGGAGGCTCAGATGGCCGCGTCAGGCGAGTTCGTCGAGCACACCACCGCCATGGCGGTGGAGGAGAAGGCGAAGCTGCAGAAACACTTCAGCCGCTTCGACATGTTGTTCTTCCTCATCTGCACGCTGGTCGGCGTCGACACGCTCGGCCAGGTGTCCAGCTACGGGGCGCAGGGCTTCACCTGGCTCATCTTCCTGGGCATCTTCTT
The DNA here is from genome assembly GCA_963720885.1 of uncultured Actinomycetes bacterium. Classification (GTDB taxonomy): domain Bacteria; phylum Actinomycetota; class Thermoleophilia; order Gaiellales; family JAICJC01; genus DATLLN01. Next base: position 460,672 of record CAVRGW010000006.1, read on the forward strand.
CTTCATCCCCTACGCACTCCTGATCGCCGAGATCGGCTCGGCGTTCACGGAGGAGGGCGGCCCGTACGTCTGGACGAAGCTGGCCTTCGGCCGGTTCCTGGCGTGCCTGAACGGGGTGCTCTACTGGATCTCGAACCCGATCTGGATGGGCGGGCTGCTGACGATCACCGCGATCGAGACGTTCAGCACCTTCTTCACTGATCTCGAAACCAGCAAGATCCTGTTCTACGGCTTCGGCGCCCTCTTCATCTGGTTCGGCACCGTCGCCGCCATCCTGTCGTTCGGCATCGGCAAGTGGATCCCGACGATCGGCGCCTGGTCGCGGATGCTCATGCTCGGCTTCTTCACGTTGACGACGATCATCTACGCGGCCAAGGAAGGCGTGCACGCACCCGCGTTCGGCGACTTCCAGCCATCGTACGCGATCTTCATCGGCCTGGTGCCGGTGCTCTTCTTCAACTACGTCGGATTCGAGCTGCCCAACACCGCGGGCGACGAGATGGAGAACGCGCAGCGTGACGTGCCGTTCACAGTGCTGCGCTCTGCGCTGGCTGCGATCGTGCTCTACGGTGTGCCGATCCTGGCGATAATCATCGTCCTGCCGGCGACGGCGCTGTCCGGCCTGGGCGGCTTCATCGACGCGATGAAGACGGTGTTCACCGTGTACGGCGGCAGCGTCTCCACAGCCAGTGACGGCACGGTCACGGCCACGCTGTCCGGTGCAGGAACCGTGCTCGGCGATGCCATGGCGGTGATGTTCATCTGGACGCTGCTGTCCAGCGGGACGACATGGATCATGGGTGCCGACCGCGCGCTCGCCGTCGCCTCGTTCGACGGCTGCGGCCCGCGGTTCCTGGGGACGTTCTCGGCCCGCTTCGGCACGCCGGTGAACGTCAACCTGCTGTCCGGCATCATGTCGACGGCCGTGATGGTGCTGGCCCACGAGCTGTCCAGCGGCTCGTCGGCAAAGTACTTCGGCGCGGTGCTGGGCATCGCGCTGCTGACGACCACCATGTCGTACCTGCTGATCTACCCGGCGCTCGTCAAGCTGCGCTACAGCCACCCCCACGTGCACCGGCCGTACAGAGTGCCCGGCGGCATGATGGGAGCGTGGATCGTCAGCGGCCTGACCACGCTGTGGGCGGCGCTGGCAACGGTCGCCGGCATCTGGCCCGGCTTCCTCACCGACAGCCCGAGCCAGGGCCTGATGGACGCCTACAACTTCGACAGCCGCGTGCAGTTCGAGACGATCGCGTTCGGCTCGATCGCCGTGATCCTGGCGATCGGCGTGCTGTTCTACATCCTCGGCACCCCCACCCGGCGGCAGCTGGTTGACGTGCCGATCCAGCCCGGCGTGGAGCCGGGGACGGCGGAGGCGACGGCGACGGCCTAGTTCGCAGGTAAGGTGGCGGGAGTGCCCGGCGACACGATCCTGACCACCTGCCCGCGCGACTGCTACGACGCATGCGGCATCCTCGTCTCGCTGCGCGACGACGGGACGATCCGCAGCGTGCGCGGCGACCCGGCGCACCCGATCAGCCGCGGCAAGCTCTGCCGCAAGTGCGCGATCGGGTACAACGGCGCCTTCCTCGACCCCGAGGCGCGGCTGACGACGCCGCTGATCCGCACCGGGCCGAAGGGCGCGGGCGAGTTTCGCGAGGCGGATTGGGACGAGGCGATCGCGTTGATCGCCGGGCGCCTGGCGGCCGTCCCCGGCGAGACCGTGCTGAACGCGCACTACACGGGCACCTGCTCGCTTGTCGCCGGCGGCTTCCCGAACCGGTTCTTCGCCCGGCTGGGCGCCACCGAGGTCGACCCCGACTCGGTCTGCAATAAGGCCGGGCATGTCGCCCTCGGCTACGTCTGGGGCAGCTCGGACACCGGGTTCGACCCCCGCACCGCCGGCGACGCGAGCTGCATCGTCGTGTGGGGCGCCAACCCATCGGCGTCCGGGCCCCACCAGCACGAGCACTGGCTGGCCGAGGCGCCGGGCACGCTGATCGTGGTCGACCCGATCCGCACCGACACCGCCGCCGCGGCGGACATCCACCTCCAGCTGTTCCCCGGCAGCGACGCGGCCCTGGCCTTCGCGCTGATGCACGTGATCGAGCGCGACGGGCTGTCCGACGAGGCCTTCCTCGCGGCGCACGCCGTCGGGTGGGAGGAGCTGCGAGGGGAGCTGGCCGCCTGCACGCCGGAATGGGGCGAGCGGCTGACCGGTGTGCCCGCAGGGTTGATCGAGCGGGCCGCACGGCTCTACGGCGAGGGGCCGTCGCTGCTGTGGATCGGGCAGGGACTGCAGCGCCAGCCGACCGGCGGGAACGTCGTGCGCACCGTGTCGGTGCTGCCCGCGGTGACCGGGAACGTCGCCCGGCCGGGCAGCGGTTTCCTGTACTTGAACGACCACCTGGTGCTGGAGGGAGAGCTGCTCGACCCGACCAAGCTGGGCGGCGAGCCGCCGGAGCCGGTCAGCCACATGGACCTGGCGGAGCGACTCGAAGACCGGGAACGCTCGCGGGCGCTGGTCTGCTGGAACATCAACATCGCGGCGTCGAACCCGCAGCAACGGCGGCTGCGCCGGGCCATGGAGCGCGACGACCTGTTCACGGTCGTGGTCGACATCTTCTCCACCGATACGGCCGACCTGGCCGACGTCGTGCTGCCCGCCGCCAGCTTCCTCGAGTTCGACGACATCGTCGGCTCGTACTTCGACCTGACGATCTCCGCGCAGGCGAAAGCGGCCGATCCACCCGGCAGCGCGTTGCCGAACCAGGAGATCTTCCGCCGGCTGGCACGGGCGATGGGCTTCGACGAGCCGGCGCTGCACGTGTCCGACCGCGAGATCATCGACGAGGTCGTGCGCCAGAGCGGCGTCGCCGACAGCTTCGAGGAGCTGGCATCGACCGGGACGCGGCCGCTGTTCGCCGAGCCGGTGATGCAGTTCGCAGACCTCGAGCTCGAGACCCCGAGCGGCAGGGTGGAGATCGCGTCGGCGGCCGCCGAGGCCGACGGCCACCCGCGGCTGCCACAGCCGATCGCCGATCCCCGGCCGCCCGACGGCCGTCTGCGCCTGCTCTCGCCGGCTTCCGGCTGGACCCTCAACGACACGTTCGCCAACGATCCCAAGGTCGACCGCCGGCTGGGCGCCGCGACCGTCACGCTGCATCCGCTGGACGCCGCTGAGCGCGGACTCGCCGACGGCGACACCTGCGTGCTGGAGAGCGGCGAGGGCACCCTCGAGCTGTCGGTGGTGGTCGGCGAGATCGCCCCCCGAGGCGTCGCGCTGTCGCCCAAGGGGCGGTGGCCGAAACGCGAGCCGGGCAGCGCGAACGTCAACGTCCTGAACCCGGGCGTCAAGGCCGACATGGGCGCAAGCTCGTCCGTCCACGGCGTCGAGGTGACCGTCCGCCGCGTCCGTTGAGCGGCCGCCTCGACCTGGTCGTCCGCGGCGGCAGGGTGGTCGACGGCTCGGGCAGTCCCTGGACGCGCGCGGACGTCGGCATCGCCGGCGACCGGATCGCCGCCGTGGCACCCCCGGGCTCGCTGGACGCCCCGGAGATCGTCGACGCAGCGGACAACGTTGTCTGTCCGGGCTTCATCGACATCATGAGCCACTCGCTGTGGCCACTGATGAAGGACGCCCGCTCCGTTTCCAAGCTGGTGCAGGGCGTGACCACCGAGATCATGGGCGAGGGCTACACCCCGGCGCCGTTCGGCGGGCTGATCGCCCCGCCCGAGCTGCACCCCGACGCGCCGCCCGGCTGGCCCGAGCGGATCCGGAGCTGGTCGCGGTTCGGCGACTGGCTGGGCACACTCGAGCGGCGCGGCGTGTCACCCAACGTCGGATCGTTCCTGGGCGGCGGCACGCTGCGCGAGTACGCCTGCGGCATGCGGATGGGCACGCCGACGGCAGCCGAGCTCGCGACCATGGTGCGGGTCGCAGCGGAGGCGATGCGCGACGGCGCGTTCGGGGTGGCCTACGCGCTGATCTACCCGCCCGACGCCTACGCCGGCACGGACGAGATCGCCGAGGTCGCGCGGGTGGTCGGCCGCAGCGGCGGCATCTACATCTCCCACATCCGGTCGGAGGGGGCGGGGCTGCTCGGGGCGATCGACGAGACCATCGAGATCGCTCGCCGCTCGGACGCAGGAGCCGAGGTGTACCACCTGAAGGCGTCCGGCGGCCCGCCGAACTGGCCGCTCATGGACCGCGCGGTGGAGCGGATCGAGGCGGCCCGCGCGGCGGGACTCGACGTCACCGCAGACATGTACCCCTACGCAGCGTCGGGCACCGGCCTCTCGGCGCGGCTGCCGGTATCGCTGGCCGCCGACGGCCTGTTCTTCGAGCGCCTCGCCGAGCCCGGCGTCCGCGACCGCGTGCGCGCACAGCTCGCCACCGGAACCGACGAGGTCGACGATCCGGGGCCGCCGGAGAACACCGTGCCGGTGGGCTTCCGCCTGCCCGAGCACCAGCCGTACGTCGGCCGCCCGCTGACCGAGATCGCAGAGATGCGCGGCCAGGACTGGCTTGACGCCGTCTTCGACCTGCTGATCGCCGAGGGCCGAGAGATCCAGACGATCTATCACGAGATGTCCGAGGACAACGTCCGCCGTCAGCTGGCTTTGCCCTGGGTCACCGTGTGCTCAGACGCGGGCGGGCTCGATCCACGGACGGCGCGCGCGGACGGCCCCGTGCACCCGCGCGAGTACGGCACCTTCACGCGGGTGCTTGGGCGCTACGTCCGCAACGAGGGCGTGCTCGGCCTCGAGGAGGCGGTGCGCAAGATGACGGGCGCCGTCGCTCGCAGGCTGCGGATCGCCGACCGCGGGATGATCGCGCCCGGATGCTTCGCCGACCTCGTCGTGTTCGATCCCGGCCGCGTCCGCGACGTCGCCACGTACGACGATCCGCACCGGCTGTCCGAGGGCGTGCTCGAGGTGTGGGTGAACGGGGTGCTCACGGTCCACGCAGGAACGCACACCGGTGCGACCGCCGGGCGGTTCCTGCGCGGGCCGGGTGCCTCATGACGGCGGTTCGATCGGTGGCGCGCTGTTCCAGTCGCGGTAACGCTCGAGCCGCAGCACGGCCGGCGCGTACGCCCGCGACTCGATGACGCGACCGGTCGACCGGTCGATCACCAGCTGGTACACCAGCAGCCGGCCCTTGATCCGGCGTCCCATCGTGACCTCGATCGCGCCCGCCGCGTGATCTGCGACGTACGCAGCGACCGGGTCGTGGGTCCAGGCGGCGTTGGGCATGCGGACCGGCGTGCGCTGCCGGGACGTCCACTCGCCGGTGGGCGAGTTGCGGTCGTATTCGGTCCCGCCGATCACCCGGGTCTGCGGCCCGCCCGTGACCTCGATCTGCAGGCGATCCGGCGCTTGCATGACAGTCGTGGCGCGGATCACCGGCTGATCGCTCGAGACGATCTCGACGTCCGTCGCCACCGACTCCGCGGATCGCAGCAGCCTCGTCGCCCGCGCGACCCGGGACGCGGCCGGCGACGCGTCCGCGGCGGGCAGCTGCACGCGCACGGGGACGGCGCCGCCCGCCGGCCGTTCGACACGAACGTGCACGGCATGGGCGCCGGCGCCGACCGGCGCCGTGTAGCAGATCGCGTCCTTGACCGCGCACGGCGGCGCGAACCTGCCGTCGATCTCGACCATCGCGTCTCGCACGGCCGCCGAGTCCGCCGAGACAACGGATGCCTGGGCTCGGCCACCGGGGAGCCGCTGAAGGGCGACCATCAGGTCGCCGGAGCGGCCCGCACCGATCGGGCCGGTCGGGCGCACCGGCGGCGGCTCACCGGGCGTCTGCGGCGTGCTGCCGAGCGTCAGCGGCATCGACCAGCGGCCGGCGTCCGAGCGGACGTGGATGGTCACCTCACCGGCGCCCATCCCGCGCATCCACCCGGTGTACCAGTCTCCCGACCGTCGCAGCGGCGCGCTCGCGCTCTCGCCGTCGCCGGTCGGATAGGCGACGGTCACCCTGCCGGCGGCGCCGGGCAGCCGGACGGCGACGGCATTGGTGCCCTGGTACCCCGGCCACACGTCGATCCGTACACCGGCTGCGGGCGACCGGGTCTGGGGCCCGCCGCCGCCGACCGCCGCGGGCGCGGCGCCCCCGGCCGTGAAGGTGACGGCGGTGTTCGCCGGCGCGACGCCGGTGAGCACCGCGACCACGGCCACGATGCACCCCATCAGCACGATCTCGACGCCCACCGACCGGCGCAGGGCGGTGAAGTTCGACAGCATCTGCCGGTTGCGGTAGCCCAGCCCGATCAGCACGAGCAGCAGGCCGCTCTTCGCCAGCAACAGCTTGCCGTACTCCGTCGTCCACAGCTCGGAGACGGCGTCCACCTCCCACAGCGCGCGTGCGATGCCTGTACCGGCAACGACGATGACGCAGCCCAGCGCGATCTTCGAGAAGCGCGCGACGGCCGCCGACCGCACGGTGCGCGCCACCGGATCGGCCACGCCGGCCGCCGCGCTGGGCGTTACCCAGAACAGCTGGACGAGACCGCCCGCCCAGACCGCCGCGGCAAGAACGTGGCCGGCGTCGACCGCGGTGGTCAGCAGGCCGCGCCCGGGATCGCCGGCGTGGCCGGACAGGCCGGGGATGGCGATCGACCACAGCCCGAGCACCGCCGCCGGCAGAGCGAATAGTGCGACCAGCCAGGCGCGCCGGCTGGCCGAGACCGCGTACGCCAGGGCCACCAGCACCGTGAACGCGGCGGTCACGCTGATCCCGCGGCCGAACTCGCGGCCGAACCGGATCGAGTCGAGCGCCGAAGCCACCGCCCCCTGGTGCAGCGACGCCCGCCAGAACCCGACGTCGGCAATCGTCGCCCCCTGCACGGTCAGCGCCATCCACCCGCCGACCAGCGCAAGGCAGGCCGACACCATCAGCACCTGGTTCGCCCGAGGCCGCTCGGCGGCGGCCATCTCGGCGCGCTGTTCGCCCTCGAGGCCGCGGGTCGACGGCAGGAACACGAACAGCCGGTAGATCGCCCCGCCGACCAGCACCAGCAGGCCGGCGAAGTACGCGGCCCGGCTGGCTGTGTACCGCCAGTCCTGGGCGTTCGAGCCGATCGACGCGGTCTCCGGCGGCGGTCGGCCGACGCCGACGCCGAAGGCGAACACGCCGATCTCGATGTGCCCGTCGGTCGACACGATCTTCCAGCGCACGGTGTAGTCGCCGTCGGGGAGGTCCGGCTGGAGCGGGATCAGCAGCGTCTTGACGTCGCTGGGCGCCGTGCGCGCGTCGCCCGCGACCACCGAGTTGCCGTCCTTGTCGACGACGGTCGAGCCACCCTCGACGGGCCGCACCTCCTGGTCGAAATGCACCTGCACCGCCTCGGGGGACGTCGGAACGACGCTGCCGACGCCGGGCGTCGTGCTGACCACGTTCGCATGAGCGGACGCCGAGGCGGGGAGGGCGAGCATGGACGCGACGACCGCCGCGACGACCAGGCGCCGCGCGCTCAACCGCTCACACCCACACCACTCTCAGCAGGGGCACCCGGAAAGGGTAGTAGAGCCCCTTACGGTGCGCGTGAGAAGGCGGCGCGGCCGAGGAACCCGGCCACGACGACCACCAGCAATGCGATGAGCAGCGCCCAGAGCGTCACCTTGATCGCCCCGACGACGCCGACCACCAGCACCAGCAGGAGGAATATCAGCAAGATCCACATACCCGGGAGATACCCGCCGCGCCAGGCGGGCAAACGTCCCGGGGCCGGGCTACCCGCCGCTGATCGCGGCGATCACGTCCACCCGCGAGCCGTTACCGAGCGAGGTCGTCAGCTGAGCCGGCTCGCGGTCGACGTAGAGGTTGATGTGGCGGCGCAGGGCCGGGCCCGGCTCGCACAGGCGGTCGCGCAGCCCCGGCCACTGGTCGTCCAGCCGGTCGATCGCCTCGTTTACGGTCGGCGCGTCCACGTCGACCCGGCGGGTGAGCCCCTCGAACAGCGGCGGCAGTGTCGGCGGCAGATGCACCTCGGCCATGGCTACGCCGCCACCGTCGCGACCTCGACCGACGAGATGGCCGGGAGGTAGCTGGCGATCTCGCTCCAGCTCTCGCCCTCGTCGGCGCTGGCGAAAACCTGCCCGGTGCTGGTGCCGAAGTACACGCCGGGCACCTCGTACGCGTCGATCGCCATACCCTCGCGGAGCACGCCGACGTGCGCGTCGCGCTGGGGCAGTCCGTTGTCCAGCCTGCTCCACGTCCCGCCCGCGTCCTTCGTGCGCCAGACGGACAGCCGCCCATCGGGCACGCAGCGGCCGTGGCCGGGATCGAGCGGGATCACGTAGAACGTGTCGCGGTCATGCGGGTGGACGGCGGCCGCGAACCCGAACTCGGTCGGCAGGCCGTCCGTGATCTCGGTCCAGGTGCGCCCGCCATCGTCGCTTCGGTGCATCCCGACGTGGTTCTGCTGGTACATCCGGTCGAGATCGGTCGGCGCCATCACCAGCTTGTGCACGCAGTAGCCGACGCCCTGTTCCTCGATCGGCCAGTCGGCGCGGAGACCCTCGTTGCGGGGTGTCCAGTTGGCACCGCCGTCCTCGGTCTCGAAGACGCCGAACCCCTGGATGATCACCCAGTAGTGCTCCGGATCGTCCGGGTGGTTGAGGATCGCCGGCATGCCGAGATGACCGGGCGGCTGGTTGTCGGGAACGTTCCACTTCGTCCGGCCCGGCTGGCCGTCCAACGTGCTGACGAGCGACCAGGTCTGACCCTCGTCCCTGCTCTCGAACACCCCCGCCGCCTCGGCGCCAACGCGGACGCGCCCGTGCGCCGCCGCGATGCCGGAGAGCTTGGACAGCTTCATCTCGGCGCCCGGGAACTCGAGGCCCTCGCTGGACAGCGTCCAGGTCTCGCCCAGATCGCTGCTCCGCCAGACCGCCGCGCCGTGCCACTCGCTGGCGGCGGACGCGTAGATCGTCTCCGTTTCCTGGTCGAGCACCGCGTGGTAGATCGGCCAGCCTTCGCAGAACGGCCCGCGCATCGCCCAGTCGCTGCGCGCGTCGTCGCTCTCCAGCAGGAACAGCCCCTTGCGCGTCGACACCATCAGCACCGTGCGCTCAGCCATGGCTCACACCTCCGTGATCGATGCAGAGTGGACCGCCCGGGCTGCCAGAACTCATCGGTCGAGGCGCGGAGGCAAGCCGAACAGCGGGAAGAGCCGCGGCGTGTCGAGGAAGAACGTCAGCTCGGCGATGCCGTCGGCGGACGGCTCCAGCACGACGATCGCCCAGGGCTCGAACGACCCGTCGTCCGCCGGCCGGTACTGCCCGAAGGCCGGGCGCCCATTGGCCTCCACCGGCACCAGCCGCGAGCCGCTGCACTTGATCCCCGGCCCGAACCAGAAGTCGAGGATGTCCGACCGGCCGCGCAGCCACATCGCGTAGGGCGGCATCGACTGCAGCGCGTCCTCGCGGATCACCTTCGTCAGGCGGTCGATGTCGTACGCCTCGAATGCCTCGACGTAGCGGTTGAGCAGCTCGCGATCGGCCTCGTTGTCCGGCGTCGCCGGCACCTCGGTGGTGGCCAGGTCGCGCGCCGCCATCGTCGCCCGGGCGCGCTGCAGCGCGCTGTTGACCGACGGCACGGTCGTCTCGAGCAACTCGGCGACCTCGGTCGCCTCGAGCCGCAGCACCTCGCGCAGGAGCAGCACCGCGCGCTGCCGCGGCGGCAGGAACTGCAGCGCGGCGATGAACGCCAGCCTGACCGACTCGCGGGCGGCCGCGACCACGGCCGGATCGTCAGCGGCCGGGATGATCGCGGCGTCTGGCATCGGCTCGATCCAGGTGCTCTCGACCAGCGGGATGCCGATCGGGTCGTCCGCCGCCGACGGCCCCGACAGGTCCATCGGCCGAGCGCGCTTCTGGCGGGCGTTCAGCGAGTCGAAGCAGACGTTGCTCGCGATCCGGTACAACCACGTGCGCAGGGCCGACCGGCCCTCGAAGCGGTCGATGCTCCGCCACGCCCGGGTCATGGTCTCCTGCACCGCGTCCTCGGCCTCGAATGCCGAGCCGAGCATGCGGTAGCAGTATCCCGTCAGCTCGACTCGGTAGTCCTCGAGCTGCGACTCGATCGTGGGATCTGGCGCCGGGTGAACACCCACGCCGACAGCGTAGCGCGTCAGCCGTCCACCGCCAGTCCTTGCAGTGGTCCGAGCAGCCGGTCGCTGCGCCTCGAGACGTGGTCGAGCCTCATCAGGCGGCCGCTCAGCGGGCGTCCGCCGCGGCTGCGCTCGAGCTGCTCCTCGGCAGCCGGCCGCATGATCCTGTCGACGACGTCCGCCGGATCGCCCTCGAGCTCGTCGACCGGCCGCTCCAGGTGCTCGGCCCACAGCTCGAGCCGCGTGCGGCGGGCGAGCTCCGGGTCGTGGGTGACCACGTTCGCCTCGGTGTCGTTGAACAGCGAGTGGTCGTTGAGGTTGGCCGATCCCACGGTCAGCCACCGGTCGTCGACGATCCCCACCTTGGCGTGGACGTAGACAGGGTCGGCGCCGCCCGCCCCGCGGGCGAACAGGCAGCAGCCCAGTACGCGGCCGGCGTCCCGGTCGGCGTCCATCAGCTCGCCCAGCCCGCCTCGCGTGTCGTCCCCGCCGCCTTTGGGCCGGGAGGGCAGCACGATCACGAGCCGGAACCGGTCGTCGGGCGGCCGCCGCAGCTTGTCGGCCAACACCGCGACGATCTCGGGCGACCAGAGGTACTGGGACTCCAGGTAAATCAGCCGCTGGGCCGACCGCAGCGCGCGGACGTAGGACTCGAGCACCCCGAACGATCCGTCGGCGAGCGCCGGGTACACGTGCTCCGGGCACGTGCGGACGAACTGCGCAGCGACGCCGTCGGCCACCGGATCCGGAACGGAGGGGGGAGCGAGCCGCTCACCGGTCACCGCTCCCCATCGCATGGCGAAGTGGGCGGCGACGTCGGCGACCAGCGGGCCGTCGATCCTGACAGCCGCGTCGTGCCAGCCGAGAGCGGCCCGCGCCGGATGACTCTGCGAGTCGCGGCGGTCGCCGGCCAGCGACGTCCAGTCGATCCCGCCGACGAACGCGACTCGGTCGTCGACGATCACCGTCTTCTCGTGGTGGCAGTGAAGCGGCCGCTCGCGCCTGTCCAGTGCGCAGCGGATCGGGCCGGCCGTGACAAGCTCGTCACGCACCGCCCGCACCGCCCGCCGCGACGGCCGGAACACCGGGATCGGCGCGCCCGCCCACAGCAGGACGCGGACGTCGGCACGGCGGGAGGTCTCGGCCAGCAGGTCGCGGACGACGACAGGCCGGTCGCCGTCCTCGGCCATCACGAACGAGGGTGACAGGAACCAGGCCGTCAGGTGGACGTGCGAGACGGCCGAGCGCACCTCCTCGACCATCGCGCCCAGCGCGGCTTCGCCGTCTACCAGCACCTGCAGCCGGGTACCCTCCCGCGGCGGCGCCACCCCGTTGCCGTCGGCCCAGCCGCCCGATGGCGGGTCGAGGGCATTGCTGCCCAGCCGCTCCAGCCGCCGAGCGTGGTGCCGCCGCACGCCGGCGGCGATGCGGTCGCCGACGGCGCTGTCGATTCGCGTCAGCGTCGCCGGCAGCCCCACCACGCTCTCAGATCCGCCGGTAGCGGGCGTCGGCGATCGAGTACAGCCCGAACCCGATCAGGCCCGCGGCCACCAGCCCGAGCAGCAGCGAGCCGTAGCTCTGATGGGCGAGCCGGGCCAGGGCGCCGTCCAGGCCCACGGCCTTCTGCGGGTCGTAGTCGATCGCGGCCCGGATCAGGAAGATGCCGATCAGCCCGAAGGCGACCGTCCGCGCCAGGTATCCGGCGACGCCGATCACGGTGAACACCCGCTTCGTCGTCTCGCCCATCTGCTCCGTCTTGTCCTCATCGAGGAACTTGCGCGACAGGCCCTTGTACGCCTGGTAGAGCGCGACGCCGACGAAGATCGCGCCCGCCGCGCCGACCAGGTACCGGCCGCCGGGCCACCCAAGCACGCCGGCTGTCTGCTTGTGCGGATTGCTCGAGCTCGACGACCCGAGCAGGATCGTCACGGCCAGCACACAGAAGGCGGCGTACGCGCAGCCGCTGGCGGCGGCCGCGATCCGGCCGAACGTCGAGTGGTCGCCGCCGCCCTCAGGCCCGGAGCCGACAAATGCCTGCACGAACCGCCAGGCGGCGTAGGCCCCCAGGCCGACCGCGACGACGATCAACAGCCAGTGGCCGAAGGGCTGCTGCTGGATCGTCTGCATGGCGCCGCGCTGGTTGGTGGTCTCGTTGCCGGCGTGGATCGCGACCTGGATCGCGAGCAGGCCGATGATCACGTAGATGGCGCCGCGGGCCAGAAACCCGAGCCTCGTCAGCACCTCGAACGCGGCGCTGTGCGTCGCCTGCCGTCCCGCCGTCCGTGCCTGTGCATCGATGCTGCTCATGATCCTCCGCTCCCGTTGTTGGCAGCCGGGACACAGATCGTCACGGCACGTGGTTCGACCTCGAGGTCATACGACTTGATCTTCGTGCGGTCGCCGCCGTCCAGCTCGTAGCGCACCTTGCGGTCGAGCTTCACCGACATCGTCCGGCCCTTGGTCGAACGGAAGAACGGCGACTGGTCAGGCGTGCCGGCGATCGTCCGCCCGACCGTGCGCGCCCACTGCGCCACGCCCTCCGCGGTGATCACCGCGATGTCGAGCAGGCCGTCGTCCGGCTCGGCATCCTCGAACACGCGGACGCCGGCGAACAGGGCGCCGACGTTGCCGGCCAGGATGCAGCTGGCGGAGCCGTTGAACCAGGGGCTCTCGTCGACCGTGATCTTGGCCGTGAACGGCGGCGTCCGGAAGCTCTTCGCGCCGGTCCAGATATAGGAGGCGCGACCCAGCCGATCCTTGAGGCCGCCGTCGGCACCGCGGATCATGTCGGCATCGAACCCGGCGCCGGCCATCACGGCGAACCGCTCGCCGTTCATCCTGATCGCGTCGATTTGCCGGCGGCGCCCCCGCAGCCCCGTCGTCACCGCGCCCTCGATGTCGCCGGGTACGCCGAGGTTGGTGGCCAGCAGGTTGGCGGTGCCGGCGGGCACGATGGCCATTGCCGCTTCGGTGCCGGCCAGCACGTCGACCGACCGCTGCGCCATGCCGTCGCCTCCCCAGACGAAGAACAGGTCTGCGCCCTCACCGAGCAGCCGTTTGATCTGCTTGGGCGCCCGCCGGCTCTTGTCGACCTCGGCCCACAGCGGATCGTCGACGCCGTGCTCGGCCAGCGTGCGGCGGAGCTGCGGCAGACCGCCTTCGATGCTCTTGCCAGCGTGGGCGACGACCGCGACCCGAGTCATGCGTCGGCCCTACGCGACCGGACGGCGGCGTCGGCGGCACGCGCCGCGGCGATCGCCACGAGCAGCGACCCGATGCCGACCAGGACGGCGGCGGCCACGTCAGTCGGGTGGTGCATGCCGCGGTACAGCCGCGAGAACGCGACCAGCGCCGGGATCGCTATGGCGACGGTCCAGACGGCCACCCGGATCCACCCGCTGCGGACGCGCGAGGTGATCAGCAGCGCGATGCCGCAGTAGACGGCGATCGACGCAGCCGTGTGCCCGGAGTAGTAGCTCGCGTCGGCCGGCAGATCGTCGAGCCGCGGCACGTTCGGCCGCTGGCGGTGGATCACCCAGGTCGCGACGCGGTACGTCGCCGCCTCGACGGCGATCGCGGCGACGATGAACGCGGCTACGCGCCACCGCTGCATCACCATCGCCGCGACGGCGGTGATCGCCACAAGCGCCGGGATCGCCAGCACGTCACCGATGCCGGACAGCCAGAATGACACGTCGTTGCGCGTCCCATCACGGTGCTGCGCAAGCCACACGTTCACGTGCTCGTCCGCATGGCCGATGCCGTGTTCTGGTAGGACGTACGTCTTGAGGAGCCAGCCGACGAGCACCGTCACAGCAGCCAGCAGCGCGAACCCGACCAGCGCCACGACGACGAAGGCGATGACGGGGTGACCCGCCAGCCTGGCGTCCTCACGCATCGCGTGCCGCGACCGCAGGAACTCGGGGCCACTATCGTCCGGCCGGCGGCGACGATGCGACGTCGCGGGCGCCTGTTCGTGTCCGACCGCGGTGGAATTTTCGGTTGCCATGATCAGGCGATGTTTCCCGCATATGCCGTGGGGCAAACACCTGAGATGGATTTCAGGCCATGCTGCCAGTAGCCCTGCTGCTGATCATCGCGACCGCCGCCGGCGCCGCTGCGTGGCGCGCCTCGGCGGAGGTCGAGCGGCGGGTCAGCGACCGCCGCGCGGTGGCCGAGGTGGCCGAGGAGATCCGCGAGCACACCCGCGTCAGGGGCTTCGTCGAGAGCCGTCTGGACGCCGGGGTGGCGACCGGACTGGCGCTGACGCTGGCGCTGCTGGTGTTCACCGTCGCGGGGGTGATCGTGTCCCTGCTCGCCCTGCTCGTCCGCCGGAGCGAGGCGCTGTCGGATCTCGACGCGGCTGCCGCGCGCTGGGCACACGAGCACACGTCCTCGCTCGGCCACGACATCCTGTCCGGGATCAGCCTGCTCGCCTCGACCGAGGGTGTGATCGTGATCGGACTGGTCGCCGGGATCATCGAGATGATCCGCGTGCCCAGCCGGTGGATCCCCGTCTTCCTGATTGTTGTCCCTGTGGGCGACTCGCTCGTCACCAACACCGTCAAGGGGATCATCGACCGGGCCCGGCCGGCGATCGACCCGGCCGCCGCGTCACTCGGGCCTTCCTTCCCCAGCGGGCACTCGTCGACGGCCGCGGCCTTCTACGCCGCGCTGGCGCTGCTCGCATGGCGGCGGCGGCCGGCGCATGTGCGGAATGTCCTTGCGGGCGCGGCTGTCGGGATCGCCGTCGCGGTCGCCTGTAGCCGCGTCCTGCTCGACCTCCACTGGTTGTCCGACGTCATCGCCGGGCTCGCCCTGGGCTGGGGGTGGTTCGCCGTGTGCGCGGTTGCGTTCGGCGGACCCATCATGCGGTTCGGCGCGCCGGTCGAGGAGGCCGCGCTGCGCCCGCCTGACGCGCGTCAGCGCGAGGCGGGTTCGGCGCGCTCCTGATCGGCGACGCGCGGCCCGTCCACGAGCACACGGTCGTGCAGCGGCTGCAGTGAACCGGCGTCCTCGCCGGCCTGCGACCGGTAGATGGCAGCCTCCGCATGGCGGCCGTCCAGCTCCAGGATGCCGATCGAGTTGTGGAACGTCGGCCCCGCCCGGTAGCGCCAACGCACGGATGCCTTCCGCACGCCGGCCAGTCGTGCCAGGGCCTGCAGCGCGGCCGTGGCGGGCCGCGTCCTGGTGACCTGGACGACGCGGCGCTCCGCGGGTCCGAGGGGGTTGCGGAAGGGCGAACACACGAGCTGGTGGACGCGGCTGTGCTGGTCGACGAACCGGCCCAGCGAGATCTCCATGACGTACGCGTTGTGGACGTCGCCGCCGACCAGCGTGACCGACGCCGGCGGCCGGTGGCCCTCGGCGCCCGACGCGACGTCGCGCAGCAGCTGCATCATCCGCTCGAACGACCGCTGGAACGCCGGCCAGTGCTCGAGGTCGAGCGCCCGCCGCACCTTCTCGCCGAGCCGGGCGGCCGTGCCGCCCCATGCGCCCGAACACACCGCCTCGCTCCACGCCTCCAGGTAGTGCACGCCGGGCGACAGGAACACGGGCATCGAGCTGACGATGATCAGGTGGTCGAAGTCCCCGCGGCTGTGCACGCGGATCCACTCCCACTCGCCGTCGTCGACCATGTCACGACGGCCGTCCGCGAGGACGCGGGCCGCACGCGAGTCGACCACCAGCACCCGCGAGCGTCCGAAGTCGCGGTAGCACGCCCACCGCGCCGACGCCGAGTCGCGATCGGCCTGACGCGCGTTCGTCCGCAGCGCCTCGCCAATGTCCTCACCGGCCGCGGCCCGCGCGTACAGCTCCTCCTCGTCGAGCTCTGGCGGCGCCAGGTTCCCCAGGTGCTGGTAGATCCAGTACGACATGAACGCGCCGGTGATGCGGCCGTCCCACCATGGCTGGCGGCGAGCATCCTCGACCCACTTCCAGGAGATGTTCCAGTCGTCGATCACGTCGTGATCGTCGAACACCATCACGCTCGGCACGGTCGACAGCAGCCAGCGGATGTCCGGGTCGGTCCACGCCTCCCGGTAGAGGCGGGTGTACTCCTCGAAGTCGGCGACCTCCTCGCCGGGCGGCTGCGACACGTCGCGGCGGCCGCGGATGAACTCCAGCGTCTCCGGGCTCACCTCGTCCGCGTAGACCTGGTCGCCGATCAGCAGCAGCCCGTCGGGCCACGGCTCGATGCCGGCCTGCAGACGCCGGGAGTACGCCCACAGGGCGTCGACGCCGAAACCCTCGTCGTCCTCGTCGGGCGGCAGCGTGTACGGCTCGCGCTGCGGCGCGCCGACGCGGCACGACCCGAAGACGAGCCGCGCCTGGTGCTCGCCCTCCCGGGTTCGGATCACGCTCGGCGGGTGCTCGTCGCCGGGCGGCGGCCAGACCTGATCGCCGTCGAGCTCGACCACGTACTCGATCACCTCGGCCTCGGGCAGGTCGTCGAGCACCACCAGCGCGTAGTGATGTCCCTCGGCCTCGAACGTCGGGGTCGGCCGCCCGGGGGCGGTGACGGTGCACGGTGCGTCCGTCTCGATCCAGATCGTTGCCTGTGTCCGGCCCACGTAGCGGAGCAGCGGGCCGAGAATCAGCGATGCCATGGGGGGCGATTGTACGTGCGGTCGGGCGCTGAGCGGTGCCTCAGTTCCTGAAGTTTCGTTCAGTGGAGCGCGGGGAACCTTCTCCAGCATGACTACAGCAATCATCATCATCGTCGTCATCGTCGTCGTGCTCGCCGTGGTATGGGTGATGTCGCGACGCAGGAACGAGCACCTGGAGGAGCGCCGCGACGCGGCCGCCGCCCACCGGGACGAGGCTGCCATCCGCAGCCGCGAGGCCGAGCAGGCCGAGCTGGCCGCCAAGGAGCAGGCTGCCCGCGCGGAGCGCCAGCGGCTCGAGGCCGAGCAGCAGGCGGAGCGCGCCGAGTCAGAACGGGTCGCCGCCGCCCGGCACGAGGATCAGGCCCGGGAGATCGACCCCGACGCGTGACGTCGGTGGCTGGCTAGCGGGCCGCGCCGAGGATCTTGGCGTTCTGCAGCTGGACGAACTGTTCGACCCGTTTCGGTGAGGCGCTTGCGCCGACCATCGAGACGCCGATCACCAGCTTGCCGCTCACCCACTGGGCGATGACGGCGGGCGTTTCGGTGCCCTTGATGTCGAACGTCCCCTTCCACCACGCGAACTGATCCGGCGATCCCGCCGGTGCCGGCAGCCGGATGCTGTGGTGCAGGCTGCGCGCGACCATCGCCGACCAGCCCTTCGCCACGTGTTCGGCGTCGGCCGGCTTCGCAAACGACGCCGCCAGCGACAGGAAGACGTCCTGCTGCGCGTTCGCGAACAACATCGAGTAGGCGCCTTTGAAGGACTTCCGCTCGAACGCCTTGAGCGCAGGTGAGTCGCCCTTGCTGACCTCGGCGAAGCTGGATGGGCCGGACTTCTGGGGGATCACCACCCAGGTCGTGTCCACGTCGGTCTGCCGCAACACGGCCTGTTTCGGCGCGACGTCGGCGGGCTTGCCCGACGGGAAGGTCGCCGGGTGCACGACCGAAGCTTCCGAGCCGGCACCGCCGTTCGATCCGCAGCCGGCGAGCAGCGGAATGGCGACGATCAGTCCAAGACCCAATGCGCGTGGAGTGCGCATAGGTGATCTATCGGCAGCGCCCGGAACGGACCAAAGGGCCATCTCGGCACGTTCACCACAGTGCCGCGCCCGCATCGTGCACCGCGGTCAGCAGCGCCTGCGTCGACGGCCGCGCGGCGTCGGCGGTGCGGGTCGCGGCGTAGATCGCCCGGCTGATGTCGCCCTCTGCGATCTGGCAGGCGACCACCCCCGGCGAGCCGCCCCACATCACCAGATCGGGCAGCAGCGTCACCGCCAGCCCGTGGGCGACCAGCACCAGGCTGATCACGGCGTCATTCGTGTGATGCCGGATGTCCGGATCGAACCCGCCCAGCTCACGGCAGGCTCGGATCGTCACCTCCTCCCACGGGGTGCCGGGGTGGCCGGCCGTCCAATGCGCGTCCGCCAGGTCGGCGAGCGACACGACGCCCCCACTCGCCGCGGCGCGATGTCCCTCGGGCAGGATCGCACGCAGCGGCTCGCGGCGCAGGTCGACCCGCTCGACGCCCGCCGGGCGCGCGTGCGGCCGCCCGTCCCATTCGTCGGCCAGCACCAGGTCGATGTCGCCCAGCGCCAGCGCTGGCAGCGACCGCTCGGGCTCGGCCTCGATCAGCTCGCACCGCAGTCCGGGCGCGGTGTTCGCAAGCGCCTGCATCGCGGGAGTCGCCAGCCGCAGCGCGACGGACTGGAACGCCGCCACCCGCGCCCTGCCGGTGACGCCGCCTGCGGCGGCCGCGAGCTCCGCCTCGGCACGCTCGGCGCCCTCCAGGAGCACCGCCGCGTGCGCGACCAGCACCAGCCCGGGGTCGGTCAGCCGTACGCCGCGACCGGCTCGCTCCAGCAGCCGCACCCCGGCCTCGGCTTCCAGCACCGCCAGCTGCTGGGAGACCGCGGACGGTGTGAAGCGCAGCGCCTCGGCGACCGCGGCGATCGTCCCGCGCTCGTGCAGCTCCTTCAGCAAACGGAGGCGGCGGAGCTCCAGCATTATTCAGTGATTCTACCGAATACCGGTAAGTAATCGGCATTGCACCTGAACGGTGTCCTCGGGCAGAATCGGTACATGCGCCGCACCGGCATCCTCCTCTGCCTCGCCTCTGCCATCGCATTCGGCACCATGGGCATCTTCGGCAAGCTGGCGTACGGCGACGGCGCGACCGTCGGCACACTGCTGGCCGTGCGGTTCATGCTGGCCGCCGTGCTGTTCTGGTGTCTGGTCGCAGCGACCGGCGAGGCCGGCCGGGTGCGACAGCTGCCCCGCCGGGACGTCGCGCTTGCCTTCGGTCTGGGCGCGCTCGGGTACAGCGCACAGGCGGGCTGCTTCTTCGTCGCCCTCGACCGGGTCGACGCATCGCTGCTGTCGCTGCTGGTGTACACGTACCCGGCGCTGGTCACCGTCGCCGCGATCATGCTCGGCCGCGAGCGCGCCGACCGGCGGATCGGGATCGCCCTCGCGCTGGCCTCGATCGGCCTCGTGCTCGTGCTCGCCGAGGCCGGCCCTGGCACGCTCGACCCGCTCGGCGTCACCCTCGGCCTTGCCGCCGCGCTCGTCTACACGGTCTACATCCTCAGCTCCGAGGGGATATCCCGCCGCGCCGGGCCGATCGTGCTGAGCGCATTTGTCTGCACCGGCGCCGCGGTGTCGCTGACGGTCGCCGGGCTACTGGTCGGCGACCTCCATCCAGGTGCCGTGACCGCGCCCGGGCTGGGATGGCTGGCGGCCATCGCCGTCATCTCCACGGTCGCAGCCATCGGGCTGTTTTTCGCAGGGCTGCGGCGCGTCGGGTCGACCACGGCGTCGATCGTCTCGACCGCGGAGCCGCTGACCACCGTGCTGCTCGCGTCCGTGGTGCTCGGCGAGTCGCTCGACACCGTGCAGCTGCTGGGCGGTGCATTGGTGCTGGCCGGCGTTGTCGTGCTGAGCGTCGCCCTGCCCGCGCCGCTGGCCCTCCGCCAACGGCTGATCCGGAGGGTGCGATGGCAGATGCGCTAACCGGACGGGTGGCGCTGGTCGCCGGAGCAACGCGCGGCGCCGGACGGGCGATCGCCGTCGAGCTCGCCCGAGCCGGCGCGTTCGTCTACGCGACCGGGCGCAGCACGCGGTCGGCCCGGTCGGAGTACGACCGGCCGGAGACGATCGAGGAGACCGGGGAGCTGATGCGTGCAGCCGGCGGCCGGGGAGAGGCGCTGCGGGTCGATCACCTCGAACCCGAGCAGGTGGCCGGACTGGTTGCCCGCATCGACGGTGAGCACGGTCGGCTCGACGTGCTGGTCAACGACATCTGGGGTGGGGAGAACCTGGTCGACTGGGAGAGCCCGGTGTGGGAGCACGACCTCGCCAACGGGCTGCGGCTCCTGCGGCTGGCGATCGAGACGCACCTGATCACCAGCCACCACGCGCTGCCGCTGCTGATCCGCCGGCCAGGTGGGCTGGTGATCGAGGTGACGGACGGCACGGCGGAGTACAACGCCGCCAACTACCGGCTGTCGGTGTTCTACGACCTCGCCAAGACCTCGGTCATCCGGCTGGCGTGGAGCCAGGGCCACGAGCTCGCCGCGCACGGCTGCACCGCGGTCGCGCTGACACCCGGCTGGATGCGCTCCGAGATGATGCTCGAGCACTACGGCGTCACCGAGGACAACTGGCGCGACGCGCTCGACCGACCCTACCAGCCGCCGTTTCCTCACCCCGGGCACTTCGGCATCTCCGAGACGCCGGCCTTCACCGGCCGCGCAGTGGTCGCCCTGGCGGCCGACCCCGAGCGCCACCGCTGGAACCAGGGCTCGGTATCGTCAGGCGGGCTGGCGCGGGAGTACGGCTTCACCGACGTCGACGGCAGTCGCCCGGACGCATGGCGGTACCTGATCGAGGTACAGGATGCGGGCCTGCCGCCGAACCCCGACGCCTATCGCTAGCGGAGCAGCGCGGCCACGCCTCCCACGTCGGCCAGGCGTGCGCCGGTGCCCTCGAGCGGCGTGATCTCGGCGCCGGAGGCGAGCGCCAGCTCGGCCAACCGCTCGGCAGCCGCCGTGCGCGGCGGCGGCGCGTCCGAGGCCACCCGGCTCGGGTCGATCACCAGGTGCTCGACCAGGCCCAGCTCGAGAGCCGCGACGACGGCGTCGGCGCCGAGCACCGCCGACTGGTCGTAGAGCGCGGCGTCGAGCACCCGCTCGACCAGCCGCCACTCGTACTGCCGCTGCGCGGCGTCCAGGTCAGCGGCGACGCTGACGGCCAGGTCGCCTGCCGACATGCCGTCGAGCTCGGCGGCCAGCGTGCGCACCTCGACGTCGTGGCGGAGCGGGCGGCCGCAGGCCACCGCCGCGCGGAGCCGCGGGTCACCCGCAATCAACAGGCGCCGCCAGCCCCGCTCCTCGACCATCCGGCGCAGCCCCTCAGCAACCGCATCGATCCGGTAGCCGCGGCCACCCCAGCGATGGCGGTCGGAGCCGCGGGCCCGGCTGGGGATGGGCAGCTCGAGCTCCTCATCGATCCGGCCCTGGCGCCACTCGAGCACCTGCACCGACGAGCGGCGGGCGACGACGACGCCGGCCGGCCGGCCCTCGTCGCGCGCGGCGACCAGCGGCATCACGTGGCCAGTGGGCTCGAGGTGAGCGTGCTCGCCGACCGGCATCGGCAGGTCGACGCGCAGCGGGCGACCCGAGCTGAGCGGCAGGAACACGGCCGCGCCGGGCGATGACGCGCGCGCCAGCCGGAACAGCTGGGACTCGATGCGCGGCATCCAGCGGCGGTAACGGTCGGCGACGGCGCCGGCGCCGGCGCCGGCCTCCCGCAAGCCCGCCTCGACGCGCTGCAGCCGGCGGCGCAGCGCCAGGGCGCGATCGGTAGGACTGCGGCGCGTCGCCGCCGCGGGGCCGTCGCCGTACAGGGAGAGGACGCCTACCGGGTCGGCGATGGCGTCGATGGCGCGGATGGACTCGGGTGTCAGGTTCACGAGAGCTGCCTTTCGCGAAGAGGGGACGCGGGGGTCACGCGCAGCGAGGCGGTGATGGTGGCCGCGAGGATGCTGACGATGACGACCAGAGATGCCCAGGCCGGGAGGTGGTAGACGTCGGCCAGCGCCATCTTGGCGCCGACCACGACCAGCACCGCGCCCAGTCCTAGGTGCAGGTACTCGAAGCGTGACCGCATGGCCTCGAGAACGACGAACAGCTGGCGCAGACCGACCAGCGCGGTGGCGTTGGCCACCAGGACGACCAGCGGGTCGCGGGTGACCGCGAAGACGGCCGGGATGGAGTCGACGGCGAAGGCGACGTCCGCAAGGGCGAGCGCCAGCAGCGCTGCGGCGAGCGGGGTGGCACGCAGCCGTCCATCCTCGCGCCGCACCAGCGAGCGGCCGTCGTAGCGGTCGGTCAGCGGCAGCACGCGGCGAACGACGGCCAGCACCCTGCCGCCGTCGCTGCCGGCGTCCGACCGCCTGGCGATGTGGATTCCCGTCACGATCAGGAAGACCCCGAGCGGGTAGACGACCCAGCCGGCCACCGCGAGCAGAGCCGCCCCGGCGGCGATGAACACGGCGCGCAGGACGAGCGCCGCGCCGATCCCGAACGTCAGCGCGGGCGGCCGCAGCGCGGCCGGCACCGCCAGCGCGGTGAAGATCACCGCGAACACGAACACGTTGTCCAGCGACAGGCTGCGCTCGATCGCGTAGCCCGTCACGTACTCCCCGGCTGCCTCACCGCCCCGCAGCGCCCAGACGGGCAGCGCGACGGCGACGCCGACGACCACCCAGCCGATGCTCCATGCGACCGCCGACCGCAGCGAGGATCCCTCGCCCGGCCCGAATCGCAGATCGAACGCCAGCATGGCCGCAGCGGCCGCGATCACCGCGCCCCACACCATCCAATCCGTCTCCACGTGGGCTCCCTTCGGCTGGAATCTGCCGAAGGTCTTCCCCGCCGCGGAGGGCCGGTGCCGCCGGGCCCGCCGAGCGAGCCGGAATGACGACGACGCCGTCGTGGGGTACTCCCCTTCACGGCCACCCTAGCCACGGCCGGAGGGACGGGCAACGCCGTCCACATCCGGCGTCAATGGTTCAGGCGCCGGCGTAGACCAGAACGAGATCGGTGGCGAAGCCGAGCAGGAAGCCGCCGATGATCCCGGACAGCACCAGGTTGCGGCCGGCACGGCGGACGGCGCCGGCCCACAGCTCGCCGATCACGAACAGGATCGCGCCCGCGGCAACGGCCAGGAAGGCGAGCTCGAGCGGCTCCGACGACACCCGGTAGCCGACCATCGTCCCCAGGAACGTGGGACCGCCGCCGATCACGCCGGCCAGGATCAGCCACCGCCACGTCGGCCGCGTGCCCTGGAGCGGCCCGACGATGCCGAAGCCCTCGGTCGCGTTGTGCAGGGCGAAGCCGATGATCAGGGTGCCGGCGAGCGCGATCTCGCCAGACTTGGAGGCGACGCCGATGGCCAGGCCCTCGGAGAAGTTGTGCACGCCGATGCCGATCGCGATCAGCATGCCGAGCGCCAGCGCCGCGCGCCGAGCCTGCTCGGCCACGGCGGCCGGGTCGACGCCCATCATGGCCGCCGGCGGCGCGTCCACGCTGCCGCCCGACATGGGCGGCAGCGGCCGGTGGCGGAGCATGGCCCGCTCGAGCCAGGCGAGGCTCAGCGCACCCAGCGCCAGCCCGCCCGCACCCATCACCGCGAACACCATGAAGCGGCCCCACGAGCCGCCGTTCTTGGCGCCCAGGAGGGCGCTCTCGATCATCTCCGCGGCGGCGCCGGTGACGTCCCAGAAGATGAACAGCAGGATGCCGGCGGAGAGGGCGGCAAGGAAGTTCCGGACGCGTGGAGACAGCTGCTGAACGCGACCGAGCGGCAGCCCGAGGAAGATCGTCGCTCCCGCGATCGCTCCCAGCACCGTCGTCTCTGCTCCGCTCACGTCACGTCCTTAGGTCGACCTAACTTCGGGCAGCCTAAGTGGAGTCCGCCGCGGCCGCAACCGGCAACCTCGCTCGTTCAGGTTCTTGTCAGGTCTGGAGGGCCCGGAGCGCCGGCGACCGATGCGATACTCCACTGGTGACCGGGCAGCGCATCCTGATCGCAGAGGACGACCCGCAACTCGGCGACGCGGTGCAGCGCGGTCTCCGCGAGGAGGGGTTCGAATGCCGGCTGGCACCAACCGCCGCCCTGTTCCTGGAGTTCGTCGAGCGCGACTCGGCTGACGGGCTGATCATCGACATCGGCTTGCCCGACGCGGACGGTCGCGACCTGTGCCACGCCCTGCGTGCACGGGGAATCACGGCGCCGGTGGTGTTCCTGACAGCCCGCGACGCGCTGCCCGACCGGCTGTCCGGCTTCGCCGCGGGAGGCGACGACTACCTGACCAAGCCTTTCGCGTTCGCAGAGCTGGTCGCCCGCCTGCGCGCCCTGCTGCGGCGCAACGCCGTGCCGGGCGCCGGCGACGGCCGGCTGCGTGTCGATCCGCTCGACCACGCGGCGCACTGGGGCGGCGAGTCAGTGCCGCTGACGCCGACCGAGTACCGGTTGCTCGCATTGCTGGCTGCGCGCGGCGGTGAGGTCGTACGCCGCGCCGAACTGGTGCAGGCCGGCTGGCCGCACGGCGCGATCGTCCACGACAACACCCTCGACGCCTACATCGCCCGCCTCAGGCGCAAGATCCGGGCGATGCCCGGCGCGCCCGAATTGGCAACGGTACATGGCGTCGGCTATTCGCTGAGATGATCCACCGGCTGCGGCCACGCTCGATCCGCAGCCGTCTGCTGCTGACCACCGTCCTGTCGGTCGGCGCCGCGCTGGTCGTCCTTGTGGCCGCCTTCAACCTGCTCTTCGCGCGGCGGCTGGACGCGAACGCCACCGACCAGGCACGCACCCGCGCCGAGGCCGAGCTCGCCGTGCTCGACGTCAGGGATGGCAAGGTGGCACCCGAGGAGAGCGGCACCTCTCACACGGTGTGGGTCTACTCCGGAAGTCAGGCGGTCGATCACCCGACACCGTCGGGCCTGGAAGTCCACGCGGCCGCGCTTGCCCGCGCCGGCGCCGGCAAGACGGACGTCGGCGACACTCGGCTGGTCGCCGTCCCCGTGCTCGACCAAGACGGCAAGAGGATCGGCTCGGTGGTTGCCGCCGTCTCCGTCGCGCCCTACGAGGAGGCCGAACGCGCCGCACTGGTCGCATCGGTGGTGCTGTCGCTGATCGTCCTGCTCGTCGTTGCCTTGGTGACGCGGGCGATCCTGGCGCACGCGCTGAGGCCGGTGGCCGACATGACGGCGTCGGCCAGGACGTGGAGCGACCGTGACCTCGACGAACGCTTCGGCTTTGGCCGGCCGTACGACGAGCTGACGGAGTTGGCAGCCACGCTCGACCAGCTGCTCGACCGCAACGCGGCGGCGCTACGGCGTGAGCGGCGGCTGACCGCGGAGATCTCGCACGAGCTGCGAACGCCGCTGGCCCGGATCGCCGCAGAGGCCGAGCTCGCGCTGCGGAGGACGCGCACCGAGCAGGAGTACCGCGCCGCGCTGGACGTGGTCGAGCAGAACGCGCGGACGATGGCGCAGATCATCGACACGCTGCTGGCGGCCGCACGCGCCGGCGCCGACGCGACCCAGGAGTCGGCCTCGGCGCTCGAGGCGGCCGAGCGCGCAACCGGCGCGGCCACCGAGGTGGCCCGTGCCCACGGCATCGAGCTCGCGATCGAGCCGACCTGCACGGACGCGCAGGTCGCAGCCAACCTCGAGCTGACCACGCAGATCCTCCAGCCGGTCGTGGACAACGCCTGCCGGCATGCCCGGACTCGGGCGACGATCGGCATCGACCGGGCCGACCGGGCGGTTGTCTTCACCGTCGGCGACGACGGCGAGGGCGTCAGCGCCGAGGACACACAGCGGATCTTCCTGCCCGGAGTTCGCGGCAGGGCCACGCTCGACGGGTCGGGTGCGGGCCTCGGTCTGGCCCTCGCGCGCCGCCTGGCCGAGTCGGTCGGCGGCACGGTCGAGGCGTCGCCGGGGCCGACCGGCGCGTTCACCGTGCGGATCCCCGCGCGCCCCTGAGACGCACCGAGGGCCGGGATCTGTTGATCCCGGCCCCGCAGTGAGTCCAGCCGCAGCGCTGCTCTGCGGGAGACGGGCTCCGGAAATGGGGACGGATCGTTCCCGCGCGCCTGGCTCGACCACCACAGAGTCGCACCGGGAACCTGACAGCGACCTGACCACGTGCACGCCATCGCGCGGACGGGGGAGCGCCGCGTGCCGGCACGCTCCGATCTTCTGATCACCCTGTCGCTTTCACAAGGAGCATCACTTCCGTGACGACAACGTCCGCCTTCACCGCACGGGCTCTGGTCAACAAAGTGCCCGAGATCACGGTGTTCTTCTGGCTGATCAAGGTCATGGCGACCACCGTCGGCGAGACCGCCGCCGACTACCTGAACGAGACGCTAGGCCTTGGCCTGACCGGCACCACCCTGGTGGCGGCCGTGCTGCTGGTTGCGATCCTGGTGCTCCAGTTCCGAGCGTCCGCGTACGTGCCCGGCATCTACTGGTCGGCCGTGGTCGTGATCAGCGTCGCCGGCACCCTGATCACCGACAACCTGACCGACAACTACGGCGTCGCTCTGGAGCTGACGACCGCGCTGTTCTCGATCGCGCTGGCCGTCACCTTCGCGGCCTGGTACGCGAAGGAGCGGACGCTCTCGATCCACACCATCTACACCACGCGGCGCGAGGCCTTCTACTGGGCCGCCATCCTGTTCACGTTCGCGCTGGGCACCGCCGCCGGCGACCTGGTCGCCGAGCAGGTCGGCGTCGGGTACGCCCAGTCCGCGTTCCTGTTCGGCTCGCTGATCGCGCTCGTCGCCATCGCCCACTACCGCTTCGGGCTGGATGCCGTTGCCGCCTTCTGGATGGCGTACATCCTCACTCGGCCGCTGGGCGCGTCGATCGGCGACTACCTCTCGCAGAGTCGCGCGGACGGCGGGCTGGGCATCGGCACAACGGCGACCAGCGTGGTCTTCCTGACGTCGATCCTGGCGCTGGTCGCCTTCCTCGCGATCACGCGAAAGGACGTCACGCCGCAGATCGCGGCCTGAGCATCAGGCGAAGGTCAGCGTTACCCGGGCGCCGCCCTGCGGGCGGTTGCCTGCGGTGGCGCGGCCGCCGTGGGCCTCGGCGATGGCCGCCGCGATCGCCATCCCCAGGCCCGTGCCGTCGTCGTCGCCCGGCACCCGGTTGAACGGCTCGAAGGCGTGGGCGAGCGTCTGCGCCCCGAAACCGGGTCCGGAGTCGTCGACCGTGACACGCACGGTGCCGGCATCGACCGTGGCCGAGACGAGCACCGTCCCACCGGGATCGACATGCCGGAGCGCGTTGTCCACGACGTTGTCCAGCGCCTGGCGAAACCGCGTTCCGTCGACCAGCGCGAACGCGTCGGGCGCCGACGATTGCAGGGTTACGCTGCGCTCATCCGCCCGCCTGCGCGCCGGTCGCAGGCACTCCTCGACCAGCTGGTCGACCCGGGCCTCTTTGCGCAGGGTGGGGATCGTGCCGCCGTTGGCACGCGCCAGCACCAGCAGACCCTCGGCGATGCGGACGAGGTGGTCGACCTCGGCCGACGCGGACGCCAGCGCCTCGCGGAGGTCGGCCTCCGACCGCGGCTCCGCCAGCGCCGAGTCGACCTCGGCCTTGAGCACCGTCAGCGGCGTGCGCAGCTCGTGGCTTGCGTTGTCGGCGAACGACCGCTCGCGTTCGTACGCCTCCTGCAGCCGGTCGAGGGTCGCATTCAGCGCGAGGGCCAGCCGCTCGAGCGCCGGATCGGTGTCGGGCACGGGCAACCTGCGCCCGGGATCGACCGCGGAGATCCGCTCGGCCTCGTCGATCATCCGCGCCACCGGGCGCAGGGCCAGGCCGGCAAGCCACCACCCGATCAGCGACGACACCATCAGGGCAACCGGAAGCGCGACGGCGAACAGCTCGAGCAGCCGGTAGAGCGCCTCCTGACTGTTGCTGAGCGTGGCACCGACGACGATGAACCGCCCGTCGGCCGCTGGGACGACCAACACGCGCGACGAGTCCAGCCCCGGCGGCCGAAGGTCGAGGAACGTCGACCTACGTATCTCCGCGAGCCGCGGTGCGCCCAGCAGTGGAGCGTGGGCGACCGACCGCGTGGAGCTGTCGATCCGTCCGTCCGCCGTCAGTACCTGCGCGAACGCCTCGTCCCCGTCGATCAGGCCGGGCCGCTCGTCGATTACATCGGCGTCGGCGCGGATGGTCTTGGCACGCGCCTCCAGTCCCATCTGCACCGATTCACGGAGATCCTTGCGCACCTCGATGTAGACGAAGCCGGCGACGAACACCGAGACGAGCATCATCCCCGCGGCGAACGCCAGCGCCAGGCGAGCCCTAAGCGAGATCCGGCGCATCGTCCCGGAGCCTGTAGCCGACACCGCGCACTGTCTGCAGCGTCGTGCGGCCGAACGGCCTGTCGATCTTGTCCCGCAGCCGGCTGATGTAGACGTCGACGATGTTCGGGTCGCCGTGGAACGCGCCGTCCCAGACGGCATCGATCATCCGAGCCCGCCCGAGCGCGACGCCGCGGTGGCGCATCAGGTACTCGAGCACCGCGAACTCTCTTGCCGTCAGCTCGATGTCCGCGTCACCTCTGGCAACGGTGCGGGCTGCGGGATCGATGCGCAGGTCACCGACGCACAGATCGGCGGGGCGATCGGAGATGCCACGCCGAGTCAGCGCGCGCAGCCGGGCGAACAGCTCGTCGAACTCGAACGGCTTCGTCATGTAGTCGTCGGCGCCGGCGTCCAGCCCGCCTACACGGTCGGCAACGGCGTCGCGCGCCGTGAGCATCAGCACCGGGGAGCCGCACCCCAGGGTGCGCAGGTGGGAACACACCTCCACGCCGTCGGCGTCAGGCAGCCGCAGATCGAGCACGATCGCGTCGTAGGGGCTGGACGTCGCCCGGGCAAGCGCCTCGGAGGCGGTTGCAGCCCCGTCTGCGGCGTATCCCTGCTCGCGCAACCGGCGCAGGACGATCTCCCGGAGCCTGGTTGCGTCTTCGACCACCAGTACGCGCATGTGACACCTCCGCGACCATCTTACGGGCGTGCCGGCGACGCGCCAGCAACCCTGGCGCCGCGGTTCAGCGTCCGTTCAGGAACCGCTGCCAGGCTTGGGGTCCGAGACCCGAAGGAGGCACGAGATGCGACGACCACTCATGATGCTCGGCATCCTGGCCACGCTCACGCTGGGCGCCGGCGCCACGAGCGCCGCCACACCGCCGGCCAAGGACGGGTTCGTCAGCCGGATCACCAACCCGTACATGCCGCTGGCCCCCGGCAGCCAGTGGGTCTACACGGGCGTCAAGGACGGGCAGAGCCAGCGCGACGTGGTCACGGTCACGCACGGCACGAAGCGGATCCTGGGGATCGATGCGACCGTGGTCACCGACGTTGCCACCCACGGCAGCACGGTGCTTGAGCGGACCACGGACTGGTTCGCGCAGGACGTGCACGGCAACGTCTGGTACCTCGGCGAGCGGACGGCTGCGTACGAGAACGGCCAGGTCGACCACTCGGGGTCGTGGCAGGCGGGCGTCGACGGCGCACGCCCCGGGATCGTGATGACCGCCCACCCGCAGGTTGGTGACACTCACCGCCAGGAGTAC
This sequence comes from uncultured Actinomycetes bacterium, assembly GCA_963720885.1. Classification (GTDB taxonomy): domain Bacteria; phylum Actinomycetota; class Thermoleophilia; order Gaiellales; family JAICJC01; genus DATLLN01. The sequence continues at coordinate 490,085 of CAVRGW010000006.1, forward strand.
CTGAAGGGGGAGGCCGAGGATCAGTACTGGCTGGTCGACCTCGCACAGCAGGTGCGCACCCCGTTCGTCACGACGTCCCACGCAGTGCTGACGCTCGAGTGGACGCGGCTCGAGCCGGGCGTGATCGACCGCAAGTACTACGTGCGCGGCATCGGGCTGGTGGCGGAGCTCTCCGCCCAGGGCCCGCGCGAGACGGCGCGACTGGTGCACCACACCATCGGGTAGCGCCCATCAGGGCGTATCGAGGGTGACTGCGGCCCCAATCCGCGCGCGATAGCGTCCGAACGGCGTTGCATGACGAACGCCCGCTGATCACGCCGACCGTCGCGCCCGTCATCGCCGCGCGCGGCGTCGCCAAGTCGGTCGGCAGCGGGCGCGGCGCGCGGACGCTGCTGCGCGACCTCGACCTGTCCGTCGGCCGAGGCGAGCTGGTGGCGGTGATCGGCCGCTCGGGTTCGGGAAAGTCGACGCTGCTGCACGTGCTGGGCGGGCTCGACCGGCCGGACGCCGGCGAGATCGAGCTGGACGGCATGCGGATCGACCGCTGCAGCGAGAGGGAGCTGATCGACGTGCGCCGGCGACTGGTCGGGTTCGTGTTCCAGTTCTTCCACCTGCTCCCCGAGCTGACCGGCGCCGAGAACGTGCTGCTCCCGGCACGCCTGGCGGGGGACGGCGCCGGCGCCGAGGCCCGCGCCCGGGCGATGATCGAGCGCCTCGGGGTGGCCGACGCCGCCACGCGGCTGCCCGGCGTGCTGTCCGGTGGCGAGCAGCAGCGGCTCGCGGTCGCCCGCGCCCTGGTCAACGACCCGCGCCTGATCCTCGCGGACGAGCCAACCGGCAACCTCGACGAGGAGTCGGGACACGAGGTGCTCCGGCTGCTGCGCGAGATCGCAGACGACGGCCGGGCGATCGTCCTGGTCACGCACGACACCGAGGCCGCGGCCCTCGCCGACCGCGTGCTGCACCTCGCCGACGGCCGGCTCGCCCCGTGAGGGCACTCGTCCGCCACTCCGTAGCTCGGCTGCGCGTGCGCTGGGGTCGGGCCTTGCTCGCCGCGGGCGGCATCGCGGCCGCGTCGGCGATGCTCGGTGCTGCGGTGACCGTGGCGTTCAGCCTGCACGACGGCTTCGACCGCGCCGCCGACCGCGCCGACCTGCCCGACGTGATCGCCCGGTTCGATCAGCGCGATCTGAGCAGCGTGCGCGAGCGGGTGGGTGCCCTGCCCAACGTCGCCGGCATCTCGTACCGGTACGAGGAGCGGCGCGTCCACCTCTGGTCGCACGGGATCCCCGAGATCTCCAGCGGCCAGCTGGAGGGCGTGCAGCCGGGCCGGCGCGGCTACGCCGTCGTCGCCGGCCGCGACCTGCGGGAGGGCTCTGACGAGGCGGTGGTCGAGCAGGGACTGGCCCGGGAGTGGCATCTCCAGCCAGGCGACAGCATCAGCTTCCGCACGTCCACTCCGCCGGTCTCGGCCGCTCGCCTGCGCATCGTCGGCATAGCTGTCTCTCCCGACAACGTTGCCTACCCGCTGGCCAGCGCGCCCCGGGTGTGGGTGCCGTACGGAGTGGTCATCTCGTACTTCGCACCGGGCGCGCGCCAACCCGTGAACCAGGCACTGGTGTGGGTGCACGATCCCGACCGGCTGGACGTCACGTTGGAGCAGGCCCGGACTGCGAGCTTCGGGGTCGGCGGCCTCGTATTCGCGACGCGGGACGCCGTCCGCGTGCAGATCGACCAGGCCGCCGGCATCGTCGTCGCGCTGCTGGTCGCCTTCTCGCTGGTCGCCCTGGCGGGCGCCGTGGTGATGCTGGCGGCATCCTCGCGCGTCGAGGTCGAGCGGCGGATCGAGTCGTTCGCCCTGCTTCGCGCACTGGGTGCGTCGCCGAGGGCGATCGTCGCCGCAACCGCGGCCGAGGCGGTGCTGGTCGCGCTCCCGGCGGCGCTGCTGGGGCTGCTCGTGGGGACGCTCGCGGCACGTGGCCCGGCCGACAGGCTGCTGGAGGCGCTCGATCAGTTCCCCGCCGGTTGGTCGCTGCTGGCACCGCTCGCGATCTGCCTGTGCCTGATCGTCGCGGCGGTCGTCGCGGCCGCCTGCTGGCCGGCGTGGCGGGCATGCCGCCGGCCGGTCGCCTCGATGCTGCGCGGCGGAGGCAGCGGATCGGCGCCCCGGGGGCGCGGACTGCCGTCAGGCACCATCGGTCTGGGGATGCGGATGGTCGTCTCGCGGCCGGTGCGGACGCTCGCGACCGCGGCCGTGCTGGCCGCTTCCTGTGCCGTGATCCTGCTCATGCTGGCGCTGGCCACGACACTCGATTCGCTCCAGAACGACCCCGGCGCCTTGGGCAAGCGCTACCAGCTGACGGCGCGGGGATCGGCGAGCACGCTCGAGGCGGTGAGCGCGGTGCCCGGCGTGGGCGCCGCCGCGCAGCGATTCTCCGCCGACGTGGCCGACTCGTACCAGCTCGGCGAGTCGTTCCAGCTGGTCGCCTACTGCGGCGACCGGCTGCGGTTCGAGGCGCCGCAGCTCGCAGCCGGCCGGCGCGCCACCCGGCCGGGCGAAGCCGAGGTCGGCCAGGGCCTCGCGTCGGCGCTCGGCCTTCAGCCTGGCACACCGCTGGTCACCCAGTTCGCGAACGGCGGCGAGGCACGCTTCCGCGTCGTCGGCATCGTCCGCGCGTTCGAGGACGACGGGCGGATCGCCTACGTCCAGCCGGGGGCGCGCATCTGCGATGCCGGCGGCGGGACGACGGTCGTCCAGCTGGCCGACGGGGTATCACGCTCGGACGTCGCGGCGGCGCTCGCCCAGGCGGGGTTCCCGACGGCGACGGTCGGCGGTGTCACCACACGCAACGCCCAGTTCCTCGGTGTGCTGGCCGCGCTGCTGCGCACGATCGCGATCATCAACGGCCTGGTCTGCCTGTACGCGGTCGTCCAGATGCTGGCGCTGACCGCCTACGAGCGGCGCTCCTCGATCGCCCTGATCCGGGCGTGCGGCGCCGATACGGCGCAGGTCGCGGCGGTGTTCGCCGGCGCAGCGCTGGTGGTCGCGGCCATCGCCGCGCCAGTGGCGGTGGTCGCCGAGCGGGCGCTGCTCGGCCCGCAGGCCGCCGACCTGGCCGCGACCTACGCGACCATCTCGCTCGCCGCCACGCCACGCGACATCGCCGCCGTCCTCGCCGGCCTCATGGTGGTCGGCGTTGCCGCTTCGGCATGGGTCGGGTGGCAGGCGGTGCGCGACCCGATCGTCCGGGTGCTGCGCGAGGAGTAGCGTCATCGAGGGCCGAGGAACAGGACGGCGTTGCGGTCACCGGGCGTCCCCGCCGCGCCGGTCGCCCGTCCCCCCTGGTAGTCGAGGAAAGACAGCTGGCGGGAGACCGCCGCCAGCCGCCAGCCGGGATCGGCGTTCAGCATCCACGTCTGCAATGCGACGCCGCCGTCGGCCGTCCGCCACAGGCTGAAGGCCCGTGCCTGCTGCGGGTAGTCGGCCAGCGACGAGGTGGTGATCAGCCAGTAGCCGCCCGCCGCTGTGCGCCGCGGCGCGATCGAGTTGCGGTGGATGTCGCCGGCCACCGCGGCGACGACTTGGGGATTGGCATCGAGCAGGTCAAGTGCCGGCCCCGCACCGGCGGTCTCCGTCAGCGGGGTGCTCGAGAACACGATCACCAAGCGCGGGGAGGCCGCCGCCAGCTGGTCGCGCAGCCACGTCACCTGCTCCGGCCGGAGAACGCCTCCGGCCCCGCGAGTGCGGCGAGCGGTGTCCAGCAGGATCGCGTGCACGTCGGGGGCGAGGTCGAACGCGGAGTCCATCAGCGGCCCCGTCCCGCCCTGGCCGCTCGCGTCGCGCAGCCGCTCGACGGCCTGGGCAGGTGACAGCTCGCGCCGCGCCGGGTCGGCCGGGACGGCGATCGCATTCGCCGTGCGCTGGTCCGCCAGCAGGCGGTCGACAATGCGCGGCGTCAGGCGTCCGTCCTGGGCCGCCGAGGCGGTCGGGGCGTCGAGGGTGACAACCTTCCGCGAGCCGACGGCGATCCGCTCCGTGGCGGCGGTCGCCGCCAGGTTTCCCTGCACCAGCAGGTCGTGGTTCCCGGCAATCGGATACCACGGCGCGTCCAGGCCGGGTGACGTGAACGACCGCTCCGCCGCTGTCAGAAGCCCCGGGTACCGGGGAGCGTCGACGGCAGGGCGGTAGATCAGCGGATCCGGGTTGCGCGGCGATTGCACCCCGGCGTAGCCCGCCGTGCCGCTGTTCGGGTCGACCCGGCCGCCGCGGAGGATCGCGGCGGCGGTGTCGAGCTCGTTGGCCTGCGCGTTGTCGATCAGGTCACCGGTCTCGACGACCGCCGCCGGGTGCAGCCGGTCGATCGTCGCCACCATCCCGGTAAGCACGAACGGCGTCAGCGACTCCTGCAGCCGGAACGCGGAGGTGAACGGCGGGCCCAGCCGATCGAGCACCTCGACGCGCGCCGGCGACTCCTCATCGGTGACGTGGGCGTCGGCCAGCTGCGCAAACGTGACCAGGTGGTGTGTCGGACGCGACGACGGCGCCAGCTCGCTGCGGTTGCGCAGCGGCTCGCCCGGTCCCGGCTGGAGGACGCCGTCGCCGTCGGCATCGCCCCAGATGCTGACCCGCGTCGACCCGGACGGCTGCGGTGCCGGGTCCGCGGATGCGCCGACACATCCCGCCGTCAGCAGCGCCATCGCGACCGCGACAGCCAGCGCGTGCTGCCTGCCCATCGGCTGATGGTAGCCAGATCGCCGTCGTGGCGATCGTGTCCGCGGGTACCGCAGCCGGCTCACCGCAGGGGCGTGACGCACAGTACGATCGACCGATGAGGCCGGACGTCCGGTACGCCAGGAACGGTGACGTCGCCCTCGCCTACCAGGTGGTGGGCGACGGGCCGCAGGACGTCCTGCTCGTCTCGGGCTTCCTCTCGAACATCGAGTACGCCTGGATGTACCCGTCGCTGGCGCGCTTCCTCACCCGGCTGTCCGGGTTCTCGCGCCTGATCATGATGGACCGGCGCGGATCGGGCCTGTCCGACCGGATGAGCGAGCAGCCGACGATCGAGACGTCGATCGACGACGTCGAGGCCGTGCTCGACGAGGTCGGGTCGCCGCGCACCACGCTGTTCGGCCTCTGGGACGGCTGCCTCACGGCGATCATCTTCGCCGCCACCCACCCGGACCGGGTCGCATCGCTCGTGCTGTTCGGATCGTCGCCCGCACAGACACCGCGGGACGACTATCCGTGGGCCTGGAGCGAGGAGCAGTGGGCCGAGTGGCTCGCGGGCATTCGCGAGGGCTGGGGCACACGTGCCTGGGTCGTCCGGAACGCACGATGGATGGGCCCGAGCATGCTCGACGACCCGGACGAGCTCGAGCACTGGATCACCTACATCCGCTTCTCCGCCGGGCCGTCGTCGGCCGAGTCGGTGATGCGGCAGGACAAGGACACCGACGTCCGCCGAGTGCTGCCGGTCGTGCAGGCGCCGACGCTGGTGCTGCACCGCACCGGTGACCAGGTCGAGGAGATCAACGCCGGGCGCTACGTCGCATCGAAGATCCCGAATGCTCGCTTCGTCGAGCTCGCCGGCGTCGACGGCATCCCGTGGCTGGGTGACGCCGGCGCCGTGCTGGACGAGGTCGAGCGGTTCGTCGCCGGTCTGGGTGGGAGCCACCTGGCCGAGGACCGGCGCCTTGCGACGGTGCTCTTCACCGACATCGTCGGGTCGACCGAGCACCTTGTCTCGCTGGGCGACACCGCATGGCAGCGGCGGCTGGCGGAGCACGACGCAATCGTCAGACGCAACATCGCGCGGCGGTCGGGCCGGTTCGTCGGCTCCGCAGGCGACGGCGTGCTGGCGATGTTCGACGGGCCGGCGGCCGCCGTGCAGTGCGCCCAGCAGATCACGGACGAGCTGCGGCCTCTCGGCCTCGAGGTGCGCGCGGGAGCGCACACCGGCGAGGTCGAGCTCGGCGGCGGCGGTGTGCACGGCGTCGCCGTCCACATCGGCGCGCGGATCGCGGCGCTGGCCGGGCCGAGCGAGGTGCTCGTCTCCTCGGTCGTGCGGGATCTCACCGCCGGCAGCGGACTCACTTTCGAGGATGCCGGCGAGCACGAGCTCAAGGGCATCCCGGATCGCTGGCACCTGTTCCGCGTTGCCGCACCGTCCACGACTACGGACGAGCGGGATGGCGAGCGCTAGCGCCAAGAGGCGGTCGGCCAGGGAGATGAGGCGGATCTTGGCGCTTCCAGCCGGCCGGCGTGTGCGTGCGTAGACTTGGCCCGTGAGTACGTGTGCTGCCTGCAACGAGCAGAATCCCGATCGAGCTAGCTTCTGTCTGGCCTGCGGCGCAGCGCTCGGTGGGGTGACGCCGGCAGATCATGAGACGCGGCGCATCGTTACGGTCGTGTTCTGCGACGTGGTCGGTTCGACGCCGCTGGGCGAGCGGCTCGACCCGGAGGCGCTTCGCGGTGTGCTGACCCGCTTCGCGGCCGAGATCGAGCGGGTAGCCGAGCGTCATGGCGGCCGGGCGGGCGCCTTGATGGGCGATGGCTTGATGTGCGTGTTCGGCGTGCCTGTGGCCCACGAGGATGACGCTCTAAGGGCGGTGCGTGCTTCAGCTGAGATGACTGCCGCGGTGGCGCAGTTGAATGAGGGGCTGCGGGCCGATCTGCGTGTCGAGTTGGCGGTCCGGATCGGGGTGAACACGGGCGAGGTGGTGGCCTCCGCGGGGTCGCCGGTGCTGGGCGATGCGATCAACGTCGCGGCCCGGCTCGAGCAGGCTGGCGCGGCCGGCGAGATCCTGATCGGCGAGGCTACCCACCTGCTTGTTCGCGACGCCGTCGACGCCGAGCCGGTGGCGCCGGTAGAGGCAAAGGGCAAGGAGCAGCCGGTGCCGGCCTGGCGGCTGGTGCGAGTGCTGCCCGGTGCGCCCGGGCTTGCACGGCGGCTGGACGCGCCGCTGCTCGAGCGGGGAGCGGAGCTGACCGCGATCCTCCAGGCATTCGAACGAGCCGCGGGGGAGCGCACGTGCCACCTGGTCACGGTGCTGGGCGATGCCGGGATCGGCAAGTCGCGGCTGGGACTGGAGGCGGCGGTGCGGCTGGAGGACCGCGCACGGGTGCTAACGGGGCACTGCCACTCCTACGGCGAGGGCATTACGTTCTTACCCCTGGCCGAGGTGGTGCGGGAACTCACCGGTGGCGCGAACAGTCTGGAGTCCGTGTTGGCCGGCGCGGATGACGCTGAGGCAGTCGCCGCGGGTATCGCCGGCATGCTGGGCGCGGCGCCGTCCGTAGGCGAGGCCGCGTTCGCTGCCGTGCGAAGGCTGCTCGAGTCGGCCGCGCGCGATCCGTTGGTCGTCGTGTTCGAAGACATCCACTGGGCAGAACCGACGATGCTCGACCTGCTCGAGTACCTGGCCGAGTGGACGCGCGACGTGCCGCTGCTGTTGCTCTGCCTGGCCCGACCCGAGCTGCTCGAGCTGCGTCCCGGCTGGGGCGGCGGCAAGCTGAACGCGACCACCATGCTGCTGGAGCCGCTTTCGCTCGACGCGTGCCGGGCGCTGGCCGAAGGGCTGGGACTGGCGCATCCCGGCTCGCTCGAGCGGGTGGTGGAGGTGTCGGGCGGTAACCCGCTGTACGTCGAGCAGCTACTGGCCTTCGCGGCGGAAGGGTGGGACGGTGTGGAGATCCCGCCGGCCATCCAGGCTCTCCTGGCGGCGCGGCTCGATCGGCTGGGGGCGGCCGAGCGATCAGCGATCGAGGCGGCTGCCGTGGTCGGCGCCAGCGCCACCGCAGAGGACGTCGCGATGCTGTGCGAGCAGCCGATTGAGGTCGCCGCCGGCCTGCTCATGACCCTGGCACGCAAGGAGCTGCTGCGCCCACCGGACAGTGACGGGACATTCGCCTTCCGACACGCGCTGATCCGTGAGGCGGCGTACGCCGCCCTACCCAAGCAGGTGCGCGCGGACCTTCACGAGCGTTACTTCGACTGGCTGGAGACCCAGCCCCGCGGAACTGCGCCCGGAGGCGAAGAGATCCTCGGGTACCACCTTGAGCGCGCCTGTTTGCAGCGGTCCCAGGTGAGGACGCCAGGCGATCGCGACCGCGACCTAGCCGGGCGCGCCGCCGTGCTGCTGGCCAGCAGCGGCAGCCGCGCCTTTGAGCGCCTTGATTACGCCGCGGCTGCCAACCTGTTCGGGCGGGCGGCTGCGCTGCTGCCGGCGTCCGACCCGGTACGCACGGGTCTGCTGGCCGACCGCGGCTTTGCGCTGTTCGAGCTGGCCGAGTTCGAGCGCGCTCTCGCCGTGTTGGGCGAGGCCGTGGCCGCGTCCGCGAATGGCGATGTGGCGTTGCACTGGCGGGCCCGAGCGGAGCACGAGCGGATCCAGATCTACCTCGACCCGGGTCGATCGGGGGTGGAGGCCCTGCGCGAGCAGGCGAAGCGGGCGATCGCCGAGATCGAGCAGGTTGGCGACGATGTCACGCTCTCTCGCCTCTGGGCGCTGATGGCAGACATCGAGAGCATCGGCGGCACGATCGGTCGTGGCGAGGACGGTTTCCGGGCGGTCGAGCACGCCAGACGCAGCGGCCGGCGGCCGGAGCTGGCCCGCGCGATGCAATATCTGGGCTGGATGCTGCTGGCGGGGGCGATGCCTGTGGAGGAGGCGATCGCGCAAAGCCGGGCACTTGCCGTGCAGCAGCAGGGCGACCCGATCGCCCAGACCGCCGGCCTTGGCTCAATCGCGTGCCTGGAGGCGGAGCTGGGAGAGTTCGATCGCGCACGCAGCAGCATCCAGACCGCGATCTCGGCCTGCCGTGACCTCGGACACGCGTACTGGGGCACGCAGTGGGAGCTGTACGCGGGCGGCATCGAGCTGCTGGCCGGCGACCCCATTCGCGCGGAGTCGCACCTGCGCACCGCCCTGGCCGGACTACGAGAAGCACGGGACGGCTGGTTCGGACCGCTGGCGGCAATCGACCTGGCCCGTGCGCTGGCCCTGCAGGGTCGGTATCCGGAGGCGCTGGCCGTGCTGGACATCCGCGGGGCCGCCGCCGACACCGAGGCCACCGTCCGGGCAATGACGGCGCACGCCCTGATCGAGCGGACGTCGGGCCACCCTGACCGGGCGGAGCACCTGGCCAGGGCTGCAGCCGAACGGGCCGAGTCGTCCGACCTCGTCTGGTGCCAGGGCGAAGCCTGGCTCGAGCTAGGCGAGGCGCTGGCTGCGCAGGGCAAGGTGGGTGAAGCGAGCGACGCGTTGGCGGAGGCGGAGCGGCGAATGGAGCGCAAGGGGCTCACGGTCCGGCTGGGCTGGGTGCAGGCGGCTCGCCTGGCCATCGGTGAGCCGAGATCGGCCGCACCCTAATCGACGGACATCGGCGGGCAGCCCCCGGAAAAGCCGACGCGGGGACTCGAACCCCGGACCCCATCATTACGAGTGATGTGCTCTACCAGCTGAGCTACGTCGGCGCGCCCCGCGGGTGGACATCCTGCCCGGGGACAGGCGGAGGATAGCGCCCGGCGGCACATCGCAGCGGCCCCGGATCTCCGCGATACTCGGTTCGTGCGACTCCACGTGATCCCTTTCTCCACGAACGTCGAGCGGGTCTCGCTGGCCCTCGGGTTCAAGGGCCTGGACGCCGAGCTCGTCGTGCACGATCCTGCCCACCGCTCCGGGATCCTCGCCGTTTCCGGTCAGCACCTGGTGCCGGTGCTCGAGGACGACGGCGCCGTGATCAGCGACTCGACGGCGATCCTGCGCCATCTCGAGGCGACGCGCCCGAATCCGGCGCTGTGGCCGACCGATCCGGCGCGCTCGGCCGAGGCCGACGTATTCGTCGACTGGTTCAACCGAATCTGGAAGCGGCCGCCGAACCTGATCGACGACGGCGACCGCGACCCGGAGCTGGTCGCTGAGCTGCATGGCTCGCTCGAGCTGTTCGAGGCCCTGCTGGCCGGCCGGGATCACCTGCTGTCTGACGGCTTCGGCGTGGCCGACGCGGTCGCCTTCCCGTTCCTGAAGTACGGCGACGCCTCGATGTACGACCCCGACGATGACGAGTCGTTCCACCGCGTGCTGATCGACCATCTCGCCTTCGCCGGCGGCCACCCGCGGCTGGCCGCGTGGGTGCGGCGGGTCGACGCGATGCCCCGCGGCGGCGGCTAGTCCCGCGGGGGCCACACCTCGTGGCGGCGGTTGAGCGGCATCGCGTACCACAGCACAACGATCAGCAGCGCGACGCCCACCGTCAGCCCGAACGCCCAGGGGATGCTGATCACGTAGTCGACGACCAAAAACAGGCACAGGCAGATCGAGATCGCCAGGAACACCATGCCGATCATCAGCAGCCGGTTCGAGGTGAACAGCATGTGCTCCTTGTGCGGCTGCCGAAACAGCAGCCGGTGATAGCTGGACGGCGCGATCATGAACACCGCGGCGACGGCGGCGGTCACGACGGCGCAGACGTAGACGTCCCGCTGCAGCTCGGTCGTGTGCCTCCAGCCCGACGCGAACGGCACCGTCAGCAGGAACGCGAACAGCACCTGCACGCCCGGGAGGGCGACGCGCACCTCGTTCAGAAGCTCGATCAGCTCGCGGTTGACCCGCTCCTTCGGGCTCTCGCCTTCGACGTCCTGGTTGGCGTCATCACCCACGGTGCTGGAAAGATACAGACCTCATGAAGTGGAAACGGGTGCAGCGGGACGGCGGACTGCGCGACCAGCGCTCGGCCGGCGGCGGGCTGGGAGGCGGGCTCGGCGGACTGCCGATGGGCAAGATGGGGATCCCGGCGATCCTCGTGATCGTCGTCGTCGTGCTGCTTGGCGGCGGCAACCTGCTGTCCGGCGGCGGGGGCGGCGGGTTCGACATCAACAGCCCGCTCAACCAGATGCCGCAGGCCCAGCAGACCGGCGGCCCACAGGGCCCTGATCCGGAAACGAACCAGGTCGAGTTCGTCAACTTCCTGCGCGTCGACATCCAGGACTTCTGGCAGCAGGAGTTCCAGGCCGCCGGCCGCAGCTACCGCAATGCCGACGTCACGCTGTTCCGGCAGGGCGTCCAGACCGGCTGCGGCGGGGCCTCCAGCGCCGTCGGGCCGTTCTACTGCCCGGCCGACCAGACTGTCTACCTGGACCTCGGCTTCTTCGCCGAGCTGTCGCGCCGGTTCGGGGCGCCCGGCGACTTCGCGCAGGCGTACGTGGTCGCGCACGAGCTCGGGCATCACGTCCAGAACCTGCTCGGCATCGAGCGGCAGGTGCGGGCGGAGCAGCAGCAGGACCCGAGCAAGCAGAACGAGCTGTCAGTGCGGATGGAGCTGCAGGCCGATTGCTTTGCCGGCGTCTGGGGCCACTCCGTGGAGCAGCGAGGGATGCTCGAGCGCGGCGACCTCGAGGAGGCGCTGACGGCCGCAGCCTCCGTGGGCGACGACCGCATCCAGCAGTCGGCGGGCGCCCGCGTCGACCCGGAGACCTGGACGCACGGATCGGCCGAGGAGCGCGCGCGCTGGTTCCGGGCCGGCTTCGACAGCGGCGACCCGAACGCCTGCGACACGTTCTCGGCTTCGAGCCTCTAGCCGTACACCTGGTCGCGCACCAGCTCGATCAGCCGGTCGATCGGCACCGCCTGGGCGGCGATCCGCAGGGCGAAGGCCGTGACGCCGTTGATCTCGCCGCTGGCCTCGCCGTCATCGACCGCGCGTAGTAGCCCGGCGCGGGCGGCCTGCTCGACCTCGGAGTGGCTGATGCCGTTGTCCTTCGCGAACTCGTCGAGCTTGTCCTGGCTGGTCAGCGCCAGCCCCAGCGCCTCGGACGAGACGCCGAGCTTGCAGGCCGCCCCGTCGATCGCCGACAGGGCCGCCTGCTGCAGGATCTGGTCGGTGCCGTCGACGCTCGGCCACTTGCGGGCGTCGCACGGATTGCCCGAGGCGGCCGGCTTGAAGTCCCGGCCGCCGACGGCGACGTAGACCACGGCAGGGACGACCGCGACGGCGCAGGCGACGGCGATCCACCACGCGCCGCGGCTCACAGCTCGGGCCTCCCCCGGGTCGCAAGCGGGATCAGCGCCGCCAGCGCCATCAGCGCGGCGACCAGGAAGCTGCCCGAGAAGGCGTGAGTCACGGCGCGGTCGATCTGATCCTGGATCTCGTCCTCCAGCTTGCGGATCTCGGGCGAGTTGCCGATCGCCTCGAAGGCGGGCTTCAGGTCGGGCGGCTTGGTCACGGCGCCGGACTGGATCTGCTCGACCAGGCGGCTGCCCAGGTCGATCTTGTCCGTCAGGCTGAGTGGCGAGTTGAGGATGATCCGGGTGCCCGACGCCTCGGCGGCGTTTTGCTGATCCATCAGGTCGCTGGTGAAGATCGGGGTCAGGATCAGCAGGCCGATGCAGACGCCGGCGTGGCGCGATGCGATCGTCCAGCCGCCGTGGATGGCGAGCGGCGAGCGGCCGGCCAACGCGTCCTCGGTGAGCGCGCCGAGTGCCAGGGCGAGCCCGGCGCCGATCAGGATCTGCGGCACCACCAGCCACCACCAGTCGGCGCCCGGCAGCACCGCCAGCGCCAGCAGCCCGCCGCCGACCAGGATCGCCCCGCAGGCCGCCCGGACGCGCGGGGCACCGGTCGACGGCAGCAGCCGGTAGGAGACCAGCGAGGCCAGCGGCATCACCGTGACGACAGCCGCCGCGCTCAGCGGGCTGTGCCCCCAGCCGTTGATCAGCAGCAGCACGACCAGGAACAGCGCCGCGGTGAGCGACGCCGACAGCAGGCCGAGGGCGACGTTGGCGGCGATGTGCGGCCGTCCCGCGGGTGCCTTGACCGGGAGCTCCGTTGCCCGGGGAAGCAGCACCGCCGCGGCCACCGCCAGCGGCACCTGCACGTAGAAGATCGACTCCCAGGAGATCGCCTGGGTCAGAAAGCCGCCGATGGCGGGCCCCGCGGCGGCGCCCAGCGCGCCGGCCGCCGCCCAGACGGCGGCAGCCCGCCGCTCGGAGCTGAGCTGCGCAGGCAGCAGTTCGAGCGCGGCGCACACCGCCGCGGCGCCGCCCAGCGCCTGCACGCCGCGGGAGATCAGCAGCACCTCGAAGCTCGGCGCCAGGGCGCAGCCCAACGAGGCCGCGGCGAACACGACCAGCCCGGCCCGGCAGACGAGGTCGGGAGCCCGGCTGCGCGCGAGGTACGCGGCGGGCACCGCTGCGAGCGCGAGCACGAGGTTGAACAGCGTCAGCACCCAGGCCACGTCGTCGATGGCGACGTTGAACTGGTCGAGAATCTCGGGCAGCGCCAGGATGACCACCGACGAGTCGGCGAGCACCAGCCCGACGGCCAGCCCGAGCGCGAAGGTGGGGACGCGCTCCACGGCGGCAGCGTAGCCTCACCAGGGTAGGCTCCCCGCCCATGCGCACGCTGGTCACCGGCGCCACCGGCTACCTCGGCACCGAGCTGGTGCGTGAGCTTCGGGCACGCGGACGCGAGGTGCGCGCGCTGGCGCGGAGCCCCGAATCGGCGCGCCGGCTGGACGGCACCGGCGCCGAGATCGTGCTGGGCGACGTGACGCAGCCTGAGTCGCTGCCGGCCGCGCTCGCCGGTGTCGAGCGCGTGTTCCACCTGGCCGGCGTGGTCGGCCACCGGGCGCGCGACGAGGCGGCCCTGCAGGCCGTCAACGTCGACGGGTCGGCGGCGCTGCTCGCCGCGACGCGGGAGGCGGGCGTCGGCCGCGTCGTCTACGTGTCCAGCGTCGGCGCCATGGGGCCGGCGGGCAACGCGACCCATCCCCGCACCGAGGCACACTTCCTGATCGACGGCGACGACCGCCGGGGCGACTTCCGGTACGCACGGTCGAAGGCGTGGGGCGAGCAGCACGCGCTGCGTGCCGCCGACGAGGGGCAGGACGTGGTGGTCGCCAACCCCGGGTTCGTGATCGGGCCGGGCGATGTGCACCGCGTGTCGGCCTGGCCGATCGAGGAGTACCTGCGCGGCGTCCTGCGGTTCACGGTGCGTGGCGGGTTGAGCTACGTCGACGCGCGGGACACCGTGCAGGGACTGCTGCTGGTCGAGGAGCGAGGCGAGACCGGCGACCGCCACATCCTCACCGGCGCCGACGGCAACCGCTCACACGCCGAGTACTTCGACCTGGTCGGACGGGTCGCGGGCAAGCGACGGCGCCAGATCGGCGCGCCGGTCGGGCTGCTGGCGCCGCCGCTGGCGCTGGCCCGCGTCCTGCACCTGCCGCTGGTGCCGCTCGACGACGCCGAGCTGCGCTCGAGCGCATACTGGTGGTTCTACGACGGGTCGAAGGCGCAGGCGATGGGGTTCCAGACGCGGCCGCTGGAGGAGACGATCCGCGACACGATCGCCTGGTTCCGCAAGGACGGCTACCGGCGACACTAACGCCGTGGCACATCTGCAATCTAGTCCGTTCTGCGATGCAGGGTGGCCGCACCGCCGCACAGCGCGAGCACGGTCGCGCCGACCAGGATCACCGCGTCCCGCCACACCTCGCTCGTCACCTCCGACGACGCCGCCACCCGGGACAACGCGTCGTAGGCATACGTCATCGGCAACACGTAGGAGATCAGCTCCAGCGGCCGGGCCATCTGATCCCGCGGCGCCAGCAGCCCACACAGCAGCAGCTGCGGCAGTAGGAACGCCGGCATGAACTGCACCGCCTGGAACTCGGTGCTGGCGAACGCGGACAGGAACAGGCCCATCGACATGCCGAGCAGCGCGTTCAGCACCGCGAACACCACCACCAGCACGGTCGAGCCCGCGACGTCCAGGCCGAGCAGGCCGATCGCAACCACGGACACCGTGACTGCCTGCACCGTCGCCATCACGGCGAACGCCAGCCCGTACCCCAGCAGCAGGTCGAGCTTGGCCAGCGGCATCGTCATCAGCCGCTCCAGCGTGCCCGTCGTCCGCTCGCGCAACATGGCGATCGACGTGACCAGGAACATCGAGACCAGCGGGAAGATGCCGACCAGCGGCACGCCCACGCGCTGGAAGATCTGCTCGTCTCCCTCGAACACCCACTTGATCAGCGCCTCCAGCACGCAGGGCACGACGATCAGCAGGGCCAGCGTGCGCGGATCGCGGCGCAGCTGCCGCAGCACCCGCGCGGCCGTCGCCAGGACGATGCGCCCGCTCAGGAGCCCACCAGCTGCAGGAACGCCGACTCCACGTCCTCCGCTCCGGTGCGGGCGAGCAGCTGCTCCTTCGGCTCGCACGCCAGGATCCGCCCGTCGCGCATCAGCACGATCACGTCGCAGCGGTCGGCCTCGTCCATCACATGGCTGGACACGAGCAGCGTGGTGCCGGCCTCCGCCAGCCGCCGGAAGTCCGACCACAGCTCCGTGCGCAGCACCGGGTCGAGACCCACCGTCGGCTCGTCCAGCACCAGCAGCTCGGGCGCGTTGAGCAGCGCCGTTGCCAGCGACACGCGCGCCCGCTGGCCGCCGGACAGCGACCCGACGACGCGTCCTGACTCCTCGGCCAGTCCGACCGTGCGCACCACCTCGTCCACCCGCTCGGCCGGGGTGCCCAGGACGTGGGCGAAGTAGCCGAGGTTCTCGCCCACCGACAGGTCGAGGTACACGGATGGCGCCTGGGTGACGTAGCCGACACGGCGTCGCAGGGCGGTGCTCCCGGCGGGCTCCCCGAGTACCATCACGTTGCCCGACGCGACGATCTGGACGCCGACGATCGCGCGCATCAGCGTCGACTTGCCGCAGCCGCTGGGACCCAGCAGGCCGGTGATGCTTCCCGCCGGCACCGCGAGCGAGACGTCGTCCAGCACCCGGCGGCCGCCGCGATCGACGACCAGATCGCCGATGCTGATCGCGTCCGGTGGCATTGGCAGAGAGTGTCCCAGACGGTAGGGTCCGCGCGCCAACCCGAAGGAGGAGTTTCCGAATGCCCTCACCCCCTGACCTGCACACCTGGCGCGAGCTGTCCGTCATCGACGCCGACGGCGAGCCCTTGGGCCACCTCGCCGACATCTATCGCGACGAGACGACGGGCGAGCCGGCGTTCCTGCTGATCCGCGGCGGCCGCTTCGGCAACAAGCTGCACTTCGTGCCGATCGACGGCGCGAGCCTCGAGGGCGATACGGTGCGCGTCGCGTTCCCCGGCGATGAGGTCAACAGCGCGCCGAACATCGCGGCCGACGAGAGCCTCTCGCACGGCGAGGAGCAGCGGCTCTACCGCCATTACGAGATGGATCACCCGAGCGACGAGACGACCGTGCTCGTCGTCCTGGTCGCTGACTGATCAGATCGCCGTCTAGGCGATCATCGGAACCTGCACCTCGATCACTGGCTCGATGCGCTGGAAGATGTCCTCCAGGCTCGTGCCGGTGACGGTGATGCCGTGGTTCTTGAGCCCGACCACGGAGTGCGCCGGGTCGGGCTCCGTGCGGATGATGTCGGCCACCGCCGTGGCCAACTCCGCAGTGCCGCACGGGTAGTTGAACTCGGTCGCGCGGATCCCCGGGATCCAGGCGTGCACGTGGACGATCGCGTTCACCTCGGGGTGCTCGCGGTAGATCATCCAGTGCTCGATCGCGTCGACCGACACCCGGTTGGGATCCTCGATGCCCGCGGGCACCGACAGCACCATCGTGCCGGTGGCCTCCTCGTAGTCCTTGACCATCAGGATGTCCTTGCCGACAACGCGCAGGTTCGACTTGTCGACGCCCGACGCGCTCATCCAGAACCGTCCCTCGTCCTTGCGGGTGGACAGGTTGCCGTACGAGAGGCCGCCGATGCCGTAGATCCGCTTGATCCGCAGCAGCTCCTTCTCGCCGACCAGCTCCTCGAGCGGGAACGGCGCGGGCAGCAGGCCCAGCGCGTCCAGCCGTCGGCCGGCGTCGAGCAGTGCCTCGGTCAGCTCGTCGCCGTCCCACAGCTCGGGCTCCAGGTCCTCGTCGAAGCGATTGTCGATCACCAGCCGCGACGTGGCCAGGGGCGTGATCCGGTCGACGATCCGCCGCACCCACTCGTCCAGGTCGCCCGGGTCGTCGACCATGTAGTGGCCGCGCTCGGGGGTGACGAAGTGACACGTGTCGCCGGGCACAACAACAACGCCGAGGTTGGCGAGGCTGCGCACCATGAACGGGTACTCGTACGACAGCACGTCGTCGGGCGAAGCGTCGATCACCGAGACGATGGCCACGTAGGTCGACCGCTGCCGGCGGCGGACGGGCCTGGGGCGCGCCGGGTCGATGAAGTTGAAGACGATCTCGGCCGCGGGGTCGATCGCGGTGTCCTCCGGGAAATCGCGCGCGATCCACTCCTTGCGCAGCGCCTCACGAAACTCGCTCAGGCGCGGGTCGTCGCCCCGGCCGGCAATTGCAAAGCTCATGCTCATCCCGCTACTTCCACCATCTCGTCGAGCTTGACCTCCAACATCTCCCTCTCACCGTCGATCTCAACGAGGCAGGCATCGCGCACCACCTCGTAGCTCCGTACTACCCCATTTCCATGTGGGGTGGACACCCTCCTGCCCACCGCCGGCGCCCGGTCGCGAAACGACTTGTAGATCGGATGCTCGAACGCCAGACAACAGCGTAGCCTGCCGCACAGTCCGGTGATCCGGCCCGGATTCATCGGAAGCTCCTGGTCCTTGGCCATCCGCAGCGTGATCGGAGCTTCGTGCGAGGGGAAGCGGTTGCAGCACTTGACCGGTCCGCACAGCCCGCCGCCGCCGCATAGCCTCGCCGCCTCGCGCGGCCCCACCATCCGCAGGTCGACACGCCGCTTCAGCCGCTGCGACAGATCGGCCTGCAGGGCCGCCGTGTCCGGCCGCTGCTCCGCCTCGTAGGCGAACGTGATCCTGGTGCCGTCAAAGACAACATCCGACGAGACAGGCTTCAGCTGCATCCCGTGCCGCCGGATCAGCTCGCGGAACAGCAGCATCGCGCGCTTGGCCTCGACCCGATTCGACCGCACCTGCTCCTCGTCCTGCGTGGTGGCCCGGCGGACAACGCGCTTGAGCGGCCCGGTCAGCTCCTCGTCGGGCATCTGGTGGTTGGCCTGGACGACACGACCGAGGTCGCGGCCGCGGGCGGTGTGGCAGATCACCCGCTCGTCCCACCGCAGGTCGAGACCAGCCGGGTCGAACGAGTACACCTTGCCGCCCGGCTGAAACACGACGCCGACGACTGTCGCCATCAGGCCTCCACCACTCTCGCGATGTCCGATCCTGCCCCGTGCAGTTCGTGGAAGAGGGCCTCGATCGCCAGGGGCGGGGTGACGTTCAAATCGAATGACCGGCGGCGGTCTGCGAGGACCGAGAGCGCCCGCAGCAGCCTCGCGGGAGTCTCGGATTCGCCGTCGTGAACCGCCTCACCGGCCAGATCTGAGTGTACCACCACGCTCTCGGCGCCCAGGTGTGCGGCCAGCACGTCGCGGTACCACCAGGCGACCGTGTCGAGGGCGACCAGCAACTCCTCCAGCTCGGCCCGCCTGGCGACGCGCTTGGCGCGGTCATCGACCCGCTTCTCAAGGGCCTTGCGCTCCTTCGGGTCATCGGTCGACTCGATCTGCGACGTTGCAGCGGCCTGCACGTCCTTGCCGGCCTGCTTGCCGGCGGCGTTGGCAGCGGAGGAGATGACGCCGGCCGCCTCCGCCGGGTCGAACGCGGGGTCGGTCAGCGAGCGGCGGGCGATGTCCAGGTAGGCGCGACGGCGCTCGGCCGCCGCCTCGTCCCCCGCCAGCTGCTCGGCCCGGGCCAGGTTGCCCATAGCGGCGCGGGCGGCCGTGGCGTTGCCGGTGGCCTCGGTCAGCTCGGCCGTCGAGAACCGCCGGAACGGCACCAGCTGCACGCGGGAGAGAATCGTCGGCAGCATCCCGTCGGCGTGGTCGGACACCAGCACGAACACACCGTACGAGGGCGGCTCCTCGAGCGACTTGAGCAGCGCGTTGGCGCTGTCGTCGCGCAGCAGGTGCGCTCCCAGTATCAGATAGACGCGGCGCGCCGCCTCGAACGGCCGCATGTGCAGGTCGCGCCGCAGCCGCCGCGCGTCCTCCATCAGGATCATCGTGCCGGCCGGCTCGAGCGTGAACAGGTCGGGATGCGTGCCGGACACGATGCGCCGTGGCGGGGCATCGAGCAGCGCCGCACAGAAGCGCTCCGCGTAGAGCCGTTTTCCGCTGCCCGGCGGGCCGGCCAGCAGGTAAGCGTGGCCGGGCGCGGCCAGCGCCGCCTCCAGCAGGCGCGCGGCCTCGGGCTGGGGCGCAAGTCCGTCGAACGGCCCACTCATACGCCCGCCGCCTCGCGCACGCGCGCGAGCACCTCATCGGGAGAACCGCTGGCGTCGACCTCGACGATCCGGTCGGGGAACCGCACCGCCAAATCCTCGAAGCCGCGCGCGACCTGCTCCTGGAAGCCGTCGCCCTCGGCCTCGATCCGGTCGGGCTCGGCGTCGCGCCGCCGCGCCGCCTCCCCGCCGCCCAGCCGCAGCAGCACCGTCCGGTCGGGGAACAGGCCGCCGGTCGCGAAGCGGTTGACGTCGAGCACCGGCTCGACGCCGAGACCACGGGCGACTCCCTGGTAGGCAAGCGACGAGTCGACGAACCGGTCGGCAACCACGTGCGCCCCGTCGCGCAGCGCCGGCCGGATCACGTCTTCCACCAGTTGCGCGCGGGCCGCGGCGTAGAGCAACGCCTCGGCGACCGGGGCGATCGTCTCGCCGGGGTCGAGCAGCAGGGTGCGGATCCGCTCCCCGGTCGGCGTGCCGCCGGGCTCGCGGACACGGACGATCCGCTGCCCCTCCGCCTCCAACGCGTCCGCCAGCATCGCAGCCTGCGTAGTCTTGCCGCATCCGTCCAGGCCCTCGAAGCTGATGAACATGCGCTGATGCTACCCGCGCCGAAGGCGCTACAGAATCGGCACCGTTCCGTCGAAAATGCGTCGGAGGCCAAGTGCTACCCTCTCGCCGCGTATGAGCAAGACACTCGTGATCGCCGAGAAGCCGTCCGTCGGGCGCGACTATGCAAAGGCGCTGCCCGGCACCTTCACCGACCGCAAGGACTACCTGGAGTCGGACGACTACGTCGTGTCCTGGGCCGTCGGTCATCTGGTCGAGCTGGCGGAACCCGAGGACTACGACAGCAAGTACCGGATGTGGTCGCTCAACCGGCTGCCGATCATCCCCGAGCAGTTCAAGCTGAAGCCGATCGAGGGCCGCGGCAAGTCGCAGCTGGACGCATTGTCCAAGCTGTTCAAGCGCAAGGACGTCGACCAGATCATCAACGGCTGCGACGCCGGCCGCGAGGGCGAGCTGATCTTCTCCTACATCTACGAGCTGGCAGGCAACGGCAAGCCGGTCAGTCGCCTGTGGGTGTCGTCGATGACCCGCGACGCGATCCGCGAGGGGTTCGACCACCTCCGCGACGGCGCGGAGATGGCGCCGCTCGAGGCGGCCGCGCGGTCGCGCAGCGAGGCGGACTGGCTGGTCGGCATGAACGGCACGCGAGCGGCCACCAAGGTCGGCCGCCTGGACGGCGTCGTCTCGCTGGGCCGGGTGCAGACGCCGACGCTGGCGCTGATCGTCCGCCGCGACCTGGAGATCGACGCCTTCGTCCCCGAGACCTACTTCCAGGTCGACGCCCGCTTCGAGCTCGACGAGAGCCGCACTTACGTCGGCCGCTGGTTCGAGGGCCGCGAGGACCGGACACCGGAGCGCGAGCGCGCCGAGGCGGTGGCCGCGGCGGCCGGCGGAGCGCCGGCGACCGTCGTCTCGGTCAAGCGCAAGGAGCGCAAGGAGCGCTCGCCCCTGCTCTACGACCTGACCAGCCTGCAGCGCGAGGCCAATCGCCGGTTCGGGATGTCCGCCGCCCGCACGCTGGCCGCCGCGCAGCGGCTGTACGAGGGCTCGTCGCACGGCGCCGTCATCACCTACCCGCGAACGCGCAGCCAGTTCTTGCCCTCCGACCAGATCCCGACCCTGAAGCCGACCGCCGGCAAGCTCGCCGGCATTCCCGCCTACCGGCCGCACGCCGAGTACGTCGCCTCGCTGGACGTGCTCCCGCTGGCGCGCGTCGTCAACAACGGCAAGGTCGACGACCACCACGCGATCATCCCCACCGGCGAGCTGCCGCGGGGCGAGCTGTCCGGCGACGACGGCCGCATCTACGACCTGGTCGCCCGCCGGTTCCTGGCGGTGTTCCACCCCGACGCCCGGTTCGAGGACACCGACGTCGTCACCGAGGCCGGCGGCCAGAGCTTCCGCACCAAGGGCAGGCGGCTGCTGGAGGCCGGGTGGCGCGCGCCGGCGTTCGGCGACGAGGCCAGCGCGCCGCCCGAGAAGCGCGAGGACGGGGATGCGCCCGAGCAGGCGCTGCCGCGGATCGACGAGGGCGAGTCCGGCACCTGCGCCGAGGCGACGGTGCTCGAGAAGCAGACCAAGCCCCCGGGCCGCTACACGGAGAGCTCGCTGCTGGGCGCGATGGAGACCGCCGGACGCACGATCGACGACGAGGAGCTGCGCGAGGCGATGAAGGAGTCCGGCCTGGGCACGCCCGCCACCCGCGCCGACACCATCGAGCGGCTGCTCAATGTGGGCTACATCGATCGCGACGGCAAAGCGCTGACCTCGACGCCCAAGGGCCGCAAGACCATCGAGCTGCTGGGCACGCACGCGCTGACCTCGGCCGAGCTGACGGGCAGCTGGGAGAAGCGGCTATCCGAGATCGAGCATGCGCAGGCTGACCGCAGCGCGTTCATGGCGGACATCGCCAGCTTCACCGACGAGATCGTCGAGTACTTCCGCACGCTGCGGACGGAGTCGCTCGGGGCATGTCCCAACGGCGACGGCGACATCCGCGAGAACCGGGCGGCGTTCGGCTGCTCGTCCTACAAGAGCAAGTCCGAGCCGGGCTGTGGCTTCACCATCTGGAAGAACCAGGGCGGCTTCACGATCACCCGCGAGGCGGTGGCCGAGCTGCTGGCCTCGGGCCGCGGGCAGCTCGACGGCGGCGCCACGCTGGTGCTGGACGACGAGAAGCACACGCTGATCGTTGGCGAGGACGGCAAGCCGCTCACGCAGTCGGCTCCTCTCGGGCCGTGCCCCAACGGCGACGGCGAGATCAAGGAGAACCGCGCGGCCTTCGGTTGCACCTCTTACAAGAGCAAGAAGGATCCGGGCTGCGGCTTCACCGTCTGGAAGAACCAGGCCGGCTTCACCGTCACCGCGGACGAGGTCCGCCACCTGCTGGAGCGTGGCGAGGCCGAGCTCGCGGCCGGCCCCCAGCCGGCCAGGCTGGTACTCGCCGAGGGCAACAAGCCGCAGATCGTCGACGAGGCGGGCAAGCCGCTCGAAGGCACCCTCGGCCCCTGCCCGAACGGCGACGGCGAGATCAAGGAGAACCGCCGCGGCTTCGGCTGCACGTCCTGGAAGAGCAAGTCCGAGCCGGGCTGCGGCTTCACCATCTGGAAGAGCCAGCGCGGGTTCACGATCGGCACCGAGCAGGTGCGCGAGCTGCTCGAGCGCGGCGAGGCGGAGCTGACCGACGGCCCGCAGCCGGCGAAGCTGGTGATGGGCGAGGGCAACGAGCCACAGATCGTGGGCGAGGACGGCAAGCCGCTGGGGCGCGTCGCGCGCGTCCAGCGCGAGCCGATCGCGACCTGCCCCCGGTGCGGCGGCCAGATCCGCGAGAACAGCCGCGCCTACGGCTGCTCCTCGTGGAAGAGCAAGAAGAATCCCGGCTGCGGATTCGTCATCTGGAAGTCGATGAAGGGCCGCGACATCACGCCCGACGAGGCGAAGACGGTGATCGAGAAGGGCAAGGTCGGCCCGCTCCAGTTCCGCGACCGCGCCGGCGAGTTCGAGGGTTACCTCGTGCTCACCGACGAGAAGGCAGTCGAGGTGCAGCGCGAGAGCGACGGCAGCGCCGAAGCCGCGGCGTGACCGACGAGATCATCCGCCGGATCGAGCGCGAGGCGGGCGTTCCCGGGCTGGCCGGGCTGCTGGCGTCGATGCCCGGCGCCGACCTCCGGTCGCTGCTGCTCGACGTCGCCCGCCGGCGCAGTGCGGAGCGCACGCCGGCCGATCTGATGGCCGACCGCGGCCGCGACGGTACCGTGGCCGCAGCCCCGACCGACGCCCGCCTCCTGCGGCGCGCCGAGGTGCTGGCGCTGGACGCCGCCGAAGGGTTTGAGGCGCTCGAGCTGTCGCCGGTCTGTCCCGCCGGGTTGAACACGGTGCTCGGCAGGATCGGCCAGGACAACGTGCTGGCCACCGTCCGCGGCAGCGAGGTGATGGCCGACCCGACCGCGGCGCTGGCGCTCGAGGCGGCCGTCCGCCGCCGCAGCGGCGACGGCACAGTGCGGCTGGCGGCCACGCATCGGGTGCTCCGCATGCAGCCGCTCAGCGGCGAGGGCCTCGTGCTGCGCCACTTCCGCCTGCTGGCGCTGGTCACCGCCGGACCGTCCGAGCCGGGCAACGCCTTCGAGACGGACGCGCTGGTCGAGCATGCCCGCGTCCACATCCGCCTGCTCCGCCGTACGGAGGCGTCGGAGATCCGGGTGACCGTGTCGGACGGCGCGCGGCCCGCCGTCGCCGAGCGGGCGCTGGAGCGGCTCGCCGAGGCCTACCCGGACGTGCTGGTCGCGTCCGACCCCGAGCGCGAGCACGGCGTCGGCTACTACGCCGGGGCGATGCTGAACGTCACCGCGTACACGCCGTCGGGCGACGCCGTCGACCTGGGCGACGGCGGCGAGACGGACTGGACGGCGCGGCTGCTGCAGAACCGCAAGGAGCGGCTGTACACCAGCGGCATCGGGCTCGACCGCCTGGTCTCGCTCATGTAGCCGGGTCGTCCGGCGGCTTCCAGGGGATCAGCGCCCGGTCGTCCGGGTCGGGCGCCGGCCGGCGCACGTGGCGGACGACGACCACGGCGAGCGCCGCCAGGCCGATCAGCACCGGCGCGCCCAGCACCAGGAACGGCACGGCCAGCAGGCCGTTGTCGGTGTGCCGTTCGGTGCGGCCCTGCACGTGCGGGCCGAAGTCGGGCTCGGCGATGATCGTCGCCGCCTTGCCCGCCGTCGCGAACTGCGCCTCCGGGTAGATGTTGTCGACCAGCCAGCGGCCGTCCACCTTGCGCACGACGATGTTGAACGACTGCGGCCCGACATCCGAGCCCTGCTGGGGGTGGAGGATGACGTGCAGGCCGATCGTGTCGGGCTTGATGAACGTCGGTTGCCAACGGCCGACGTGGGTGTCACGGCCGGGATACGGCGCAACCGGGATCGACCCGGTCAGCCACTGGGCGCGGGTCATGCCGCCGCGCAGCGTCGAGGTCGACAGGTCGTATGCCCGCGACAGGTCCTTGCGCTCGACGGCCGCGACCACGAACGCGTCGAGCGTCTCCGTCACGTCGCGGCGCACGTCGCCGGGTACCCGCGGCACGCCCGGAACGTTGTACGTGTACTGGTCGGATTGCCCGACACTGCCACAGCCGGCAACGATCAACGTCGCCCAAAGCGCGACGATCCCCATGACGAGCACGCGCCTGCCCACGGCCGAATCGTAGCGAGGCTATCCTCTGCCGAGCATGCGCGCGATCGTCACGGGGGGAGCCGGGTTCATCGGGTCACATGTCACCGATGCGCTGCTGGCACGCGGTGACGAGGTTTGGGTCGTGGACAACCTGGCGTCGGGCAAGCGCGAGCGCGTCCCGGACACCGCGACCTTCGCCGAGCTGGACATCCGCGACGGCGCGGCGCTGGGATCGCTGGCCGGCGAGGTGCAGCCGCAGGTGGTGTTCCACCTGGCCGCCCAGGCGGACGTCCGCGTGTCGGTCGAGAACCCCGGCCTCGACGCCGAGGTCAACGTGCTGGGCACGATCGCGGTGCTCAATGCCGCCCGCTCGTGCGACGCCCGGGTGGTCTTCTCCTCCACCGGCGGCGCGCTGTACGGCGAGGCCGACACCGTGCCCTCGGACGAGGCGACACCGGTCGCGCCGATGGCGCCCTACGGCACCTCCAAGTTCTGCGGCGAGCAGTACCTCGAGCTGTTCAACCGGCTGCACGGCACGCGCAACGTCACGCTCCGCTACGGCAACGTGTACGGCCCCCGTCAGGACCCGCACGGTGAGGCCGGCGTGGTCGCCATCTTCTTCGGCAAGCTGGTGGCCGGCGAGACGCCGCTGATCTTCGGCGACGGGCTGCAGACGCGCGACTACGTTCACGTCCGCGACGTGGTCGCCGCCAACCTCGCGGCCGCCGGATACGACGGCACGCAGGTCGCCTTCAACATCGGCACGGGCGTCGAGACCAACGTGGTCGACCTGCTCGCCTCGTGCCAGTCGGCGGCCGGCACCGCGCTCGAGCCCGACCACCGGCCGGCACGGTTGGGCGAGCTCTCGCGCAGCGCCCTCGACTGCTCGCGGGCGCACGGCGAGCTGGGCTGGCGTCCGGCGGTCGAGCTGGACGACGGCCTGCGCGAGACGCTTGCCGCGCTCCACCCGTGAGCCTGATCTCCCACCGCCACGACCTGGCGGAGCCACTGGTCGCGCTGACCTTCGACGACGGCCCCGGGCCGCAGACGCCGGCCATCCTCGACCTGTTCGCCGAGCACGCCATGCACGGCACGTTCTTCGTGCTCGGCGAGTCGGTGGAGGGCCGCGAGGAGATCCTCGCCCGGACGATCGCCGAGGGCCACGAGATCGGCAACCACACCTTCTCCCATCCGCGTGCGCTCGACCTGGACGACGGCGAGCTGGCCCACGAGATCACCCGCTGCCAACGGACGCTGGGCGGCCGGCCGGCGGTGTTCCGCCCGCCCCACGGCGAGGATCCCGTGCGCTGTGCGCGGATCGCCGCCGAACGGGGCATCCCGACCACGGCGCTGTGGTCGGTCGATCCGTCGGACTGGCTGGAGCGGTCGTCCGCCGAGATCGCGCGGATCGTGCTGCGTGAGGTGCGGGCGGGGTCGATCGTCGATCTACACGACTGCTGGCCGCGGCGCACCAGCACCGACCGCGACCGCACGCCGACCGTCGAGGCGCTGGCGGTCGTGCTGCCGGAACTGGCCTCCAGGGGCTTTCGGGGCGTCACGGTCTCGGAGCTCATGAAGGCGTAGAACCGCCTCGTTGCAGGGGTTTCGGATGTCCGTCCGACGACCGTTCCATACTGCCCGTCCCCACTAGATCTTGTGGGTCCGGATGAACCAGACACACAAGACCTTGCGATCCACATGAACTGTCCCTTCTGCGAACACGGCGAGACCAAGGTGGTCGACTCACGGGTCGCCGGCAAGGGCGCGATCCGCCGGCGCCGCGAGTGCCTGCTCTGCGTCCAGCGCTTCACGACCTTCGAGCGGATCGAGGAGTCGGCCCTGTTCGTGGTCAAGAAGGACGGTTCGCGGCAGCCCTTCGACCGGGCCAAGCTGATGGCGGGGCTGGTGCGCGCCTGCACCAAGCGGCCGGTGTCGCTGGAAGATCTCGAGCGGGCGGCCACCACCATCGAGGCGGGCCTGCGGAACGGCGTCCGCGACGAGATCGCATCGCAGGCGATCGGGGACGAGGCGCTGGCCGTGCTGCACGACCTGGACAAGGTCGCATACGTCCGGTTCGCATCGATTTACAGGGAATTCGACGGGGTCGAGGAGTTCGAGCAGGAGCTCGCCAGGATGGAGCTTTCCGGGCGAACACCTGTTCGCTGATCGGCTACACTTACGGGAGAGAAAGACGAGGGAGGAAGCGGCATGGCGACGACCGAGAGCGGGATCGAAACACGGGTGCTGGAGGGCCGAGAGGAGGTCTCGGTCGGTGTGCCGCGGTACTTCAGCGAGCCGGGTGTCGACCCCTACGACGCGGTCGACTGGGAGACGCGCGAGGCGCTGATCCCCGGCAAGGACGGGCCCTCGTTCCAGCAGACCGACGTCGAGTTCCCGGCGTTCTGGAGCCAGACGGCGACCAACATCGTCGCCCAGAAGTACTTCCGCGGCAAGCTCAACACGCCGCAGCGCGAGCGGTCGGTCAAGCAGATGATCGGACGGGTCGCCGACACGATCACCAACTGGGGCGTCAAGGACGGCTACTTCACCGACGGCGAGGAGGCCGAGGTCTTCCACGCCGAGCTGACGCACCTGCTGCTCCACCAGATGGCGTCGTTCAACTCGCCGGTGTGGTTCAACGTCGGCTTCGAGGAGAACCCGCAGTGCAGCGCCTGCTTCATCCTCTCGGTGGACGACTCGATGGACTCGATCCTCGAGTGGATCACCAAGGAGGGTCGGATCTTCCGCGGCGGCTCGGGCTCGGGCATCAACCTGTCCCGCATCCGCTCGTCGAAGGAGCAGCTGTCCAAGGGTGGCTACGCCTCCGGGCCGGTCTCGTTCATGCGCGGCGCCGACGCCTCCGCGGGCACGATCAAGTCGGGCGGCAAGACCCGCCGCGCGGCCAAGATGGTCGTGCTGAACATCGACCACCCGGACATCGAGGAGTTCATCTGGTGCAAGCAGCACGAGGAGGAGAAGGCCCGCGTGCTGCAGGCGGCCGGCTACGACATGAGCCTGGACAGCCCCGACTGGGCGTCGATCCAGTACCAGAACGCGAACAACTCGGTGCGCGTCACCGATGAGTTCATGCGCGCCGTGCTCGACGACGAGGACTGGGACCTGACCGCCCGCATGGACGGCTCGGTGGTGCGCACGCTGCGCGCCCGCGACCTGATGCGTCAGGTGGCGGAGGCGGCCTGGAAGTGCGCCGATCCCGGCATGCACTACGACACGACGATGAACGACTGGCACACCTGCCCCGCGTCGGGCCGGATCAACGCCAGCAACCCGTGCTCGGAGTACCTGCACGTCGACAACAGCGCCTGCAACCTGGCCAGCCTCAACCTGATGAAGTTCCGCAGCCCGGAGACGGACGAGTTCGAGGTCGAGCGCTTCGAGCGGGCGGTGGACGTGGTCTTCATGGCCCAGGAGATCCTGGTCTCGAACTCCAGCTACCCGACCGACGAGATCACGCGCAACGCGCACGCGATGCGGCAGCTGGGCATGGGCTACGCCAACCTGGGCGCGCTGCTGATGGCCCGTGGGCTGCCCTACGACTCTGACGAGGGCCGGGCCTATGCCGGCGCGATCACGGCGATCATGACCGGCCGCGCGTACCGCAAGTCGGCCGAGATGGCCAGCCGGATCGGCTCGTTCGAGGAGTACCCGAAGAACTCCGAGGCGATGCTGCGGGTGATCCGCAAGCACCGGGCGGCGGTCGCCAACATCGACCACGGGCTGGTGCCCGAGGACATGACCGTCGCGGCGCGCAACGCCTGGAACGAGGCGCTGGCGCTGGGCGAGCAGCACGGGTACCGCAACGCGCAGGCCACCGTGCTTGCCCCGACCGGCACCATCTCCTTCATGATGGATTGCGACACGACGGGCGTGGAGCCGGAGTTCTCGCTGGTCAAGTCGAAGCGGCTGGTCGGCGGCGGCGACATCACGATCGTCAACCAGACTGTGCCGACTGCGCTCAAGCGGATGGGCTACGCGCCGCATGAGATCGACCAGATCGTCGCCCACATCAACGAGCACAACACGGTGGTCGGCGCACCCGCCTTCAAGGGCGAGCACCTGGCGGTGTTCGACGTGGCGGTCGGCGACCGGGCGATCCACCACATGGGCCACGTCAAGATGATGGCGGCGATCCAGCCGTTCATCTCCGGGGCGATCTCGAAGACCGTCAACCTGCCGAACGATGTCACGGTGGACGACGTCGCCGATCTCTACCTCGACGCCTGGAAGCTGGGCGTCAAGGCGATCGCCATCTACCGCGACGGCTGCAAGGTGGCGCAGCCGCTCTCGACCGGGCAGACCGAGCTGATCGCGGCCAAGCCGCAGCGGCGCGTGATGCCGATCGACCGCACGGAGATCGGACGTAAGTTCAAGGTCGGCGAGTACGAGGGCTACATCCACGTCGGGATGTTCCCCGAGGGCGACCCGGGCGACGTGTTCGTCGACATCGCCAAGGAGGGCACCACCCTCGCCGGTCTGATGAACGCGTTCATGATCGCCGTGTCCGTGGGCATCCAGTACGGCGTGCCGCTGGAGGTGTTCGTCTCGAAGTTCGCGCACATGCGCTTCGAGCCGAGCGGGATGACCAACGACCCGGACATCCGGATCGCCAAGTCCATCCCCGACTACATCTTCCGCTGGATGGGCAAGCGCTTCCTGGATCCGGAGACGCAGGCCGACCTGGGCATCATGAGCCAGGCCGTCCGCGAGCGGATGGCCGCGGGCGAGTACGGCCCGACCGCCGTCAGCGAGACCCCGGACGCACCAGCCGCCGGGCCGGGTCCCGGGCAGACCGCCCTGTTCAACGCCTGGAACGACGCGCAGGAGTGCGCCAAGTGCGGCGGGCGCAAGGTGCGCACCGGCGCCTGCTACACCTGCCGCGACTGCGGCGACAACTCGGGCTGCGGGTGATGTGCGGCGACATCTCGATGTCATCGTGAACGACACGAGCTCGTTCGAGAACGACAGCTAGAGGTCAACTGGCCGGCGTATGAACATGCGAGCACCAATGCGCGTGTATACGCCGGCCGGGCGACCGCCGCCGGAACCTCGGCCGGCGTCGCGCAACTCGACCTCTGTACGAGCGACGCGGCTGTTTCGCTGATGTTTCGTCGTGGTTGGCAGCGCCCAGCGGTTCGGGCCGTCGTGAACCAACTCGACGACCTGCCCTGCGCGCTCGAGCGCCGCTCCTAGGCCCGCTGGTGTGCGGCCCACTACGGGTGAAGGGGGCCGCGCACGAACACATCGAATCGGCGATTCGTGTCTGAGGGCTTCCAACCGCCGGTGATCGCGAGCGATCGAGCCGCGAGAGCCGACGGTCCGACGACCTGGCTTGACTGACGCCTATGCCCGTGATATCGATTGCCCTCTCAAATCCAGAGAGCCTATTTCATATCGTGAAAGTTGATCGATCTCCTACGCTAATCGGATCGGTGCGCCGCGTCTCTGCGATGCTCGCGTTCATCGCGGAGCATCCGAGAGGCAGTACCGCCACCGAAACGGCGCGAGGACTCGGGATCCCGCTGCCGACCGCGCACCACGTGCTCAACACGCTGGTTTATGACGGCCTGCTGAGTAAGGACGGCAAGCGTCGCTACCAGCTCGGGCCGGCGGTCGGTCGTCTGGCAGAGGCTTTCGTCGCGCAGATGTCCGCGCCGGAGCATCTGATCGACCGACTCCGCGAGTTGGCTGACCGCACCGGCGACACCGCCTATCTGTCGGCATGGCGCAATGGCGACGCCGTGCTGCTGTCGATCATCGAGGGTCGTCGCGCGGTTCGGGTCGCCGGCCTCCACCTCGGCTACAAGGGTGTGGCGCATGCTCGGGCGTCGGGCAAGGTCCTGCTCGCCTTCGCCCCGGAGGGCACGCTTGAGGACTACTTCGCCGAGCATCGCATCGAGCGGCGTACCGGTCGCACCCTCGGCGGCGAGGAGGAGCTACGTGCGGAGCTCGACCAGGCCCGAGCGGCTGGCTACGCGCTGGACGTCGAGGAGTTCGCCGAGGGCGTCGCGTGCATCGCGGCGCCGGTCGCCGACGGGAGCCTGGCGATCGGCGTCTCCCTGCCAATCGAGCGATTCCGTGAGAAGCGACAGCACTTGATCGACACCGTGGTCGAGGTGGCGGCAAAGACCGTGAAACTCCAGCCGCCGAGCGCGGCGAGCCAGGTCGCGGATGCCTGAATCCAACAGAGAGCGCAGCGGCCGATGCTGCTGGATCGCAGGACGGCGAACGGTGGCTGGTGGTAGCGAGATGAGCGAGTGTGACGATTCCGGAGACAACGAACGGAGGAAGAGATGCGGCGAAGAAACCGCGTGAGGTTGTCGGCGCTGTTGCTGGCGGCCCTCACTGTGTTGGCGGCGGGCTGTGGAAGCGGCTCTTCCAGCTCATCATCGTCCGGCGCCGTAGGGTCGAGCCAGACGTCAGGACTGGGCAGCGACTACGACGTCTCGAAGGCCGGCAACGTGACCCTGACGATGTGGTGGCTCGGCGATCAGGAAGTCCCCGGAATCCAGCCGTGGATGAAGAACGTCATCGCCGATTACGAGGCGAAGTACCCCAATGTCACGATCAAGTCGGTGATCCAGTCGACCGGCACCTGGACGCAGACCCAGAACATCGCATGCAAGGGCCAGTCCGGCCCCGACCTCTGGTACAACTGGTCGGGCACGTGGTCACTCCAACCGGCGTGGCAGGGGTGCACCGTTCCCAACGAGACCGTGCTGTCCGCCTCGGACATCCAGCACGTGCCCAACGTTGCGGAGACGAAGTGGCAAGGCAAGACGTGGGACTATCCGCTCTACCGCTTCGTGTACCCGCTGATGTACAACAAGGCGCTCTTCACCAAGGCGGGGCTCGATCCCGAGGCTCCACCGACGACATGGGACGACTTCATCGCCGCGTGCAAGAAGCTGCAGGGCGCCGGGATCCAGCCGATCGTGCTCGGCCTCAAAGACGGGTTCGGAGGTGAGATCCTCGGCTCCGCGACCTTCCAGAAGCAGATCTACAGCGACTACAACGACCTGATCAAGAAGGTCGTCGACGGCAGCTTCACCGACACGACCTGGAAGTCGTGGATCGAGAAGGCCGCCGAGTTGAAGCCGTACGTCAACAACGACGTCAACTCGCTCAACTTCGGCGACGGTCTGGCCGAGTTCCAGGCCGGCAAGGCCGCCATGGTGTTCGGCACGCCCGGAGCCCAGCAGACCATCATCTCGATGACCAAAGCCGGAAAGCAGGTGGGTGTCATGAAGCCACCAGTCTTCGGCACTGGTGGCTACGCCGACTCGCTGGTCAACACCGGCAACGGATTCCAGGTGACCAGCTGGTCGGCACATCCCGAGGTCGCTGGGAACTTCATGGCTTTCATGCACGAGCAGCAGAACCTGGACTCGCTGTACAAGACCGCAGGCATCTTCCCGGCAGATGACCGCTGGACGGAGTCGGGTGTGACCTCGGCTACGGACAAGCAGATGCTCGGCTGGCTCAACGAGATGAACGTGAACTACCCAGCCAACTACTACCCGACGGATCTGGACGTCAACGGGAACTTCGTTGTATTCCAGGGACTGCTCGGTGGCGACATGTCCGTCGACGAGGCCGCTCAGACGTATCAGAGCGTGATCGAGAAGTGGCGGAACCTGCATCCGGACGAAGTCCAGAACTATAGGATCTGGGCCGGAATGTAGCCTTCGGCAAGGCCGGGGGTGGGAGCCACAGATGCTCTCACCCCCGGTGTCCCTCGCATGAGAGTACGTGCATACCAACCGTGGTTGTACGCAGCGCCGATGCTCATCGCGGTTGGCGTCGTCTACCTGTACCCGATGGTCGAACTCGTGCGTTACAGCACCCAGTACGTCTCGGCCTCGCCGTACATCCCGTCACGCTCAGTAGGTCTCGACAACTTCCGCTTCGTCTGGTCGGACAGCACCTTTCGCACGGCGATCGCCAACAACGTCAAGCTCTTTCTCGCCGTACCGATATTGGTGGTGCTCTCGGTGTTGCTCTCGGCCATCCTGTTCGACAGGGTCAAGGGCTGGCGTCTGTATCGGACGATGATATTCGTCCCGTACGTCCTATCGATCCCTGTCGTGGGGGTGGTCTTCGGCTACGTGTTCCAGGAGAACGGCATCGTCAACTCAGCGCTCCGCGCAGTGGGCCTGGGTGGACTGGCCCACGACTGGCTTGGCAAACCGCAATGGGCCTTATGGACGATCATGGCCGTGATTGTCTGGAAGGAGCTCGGCTTCGGGGTCATCCTCTGCCTCGCTCGGTTGATGAGCGTGGATGAACACCTCTTCGAGGCCGCTCGGGTGGACGGGGCGCGATGGTGGCGGGTGCTCTGGCACGTCACGTTGCCCCAGCTCGTGCCGGCGATCGCGTTCTACGCCGTCGTCGAGCTGATCACGATGCTCTCCTGGGTGTTCGCCTACGTCTATGTCATGACCAGCGGCGGCCCCGAGAACAGCACCATCGTCTCCGAGTACTACATCTACCAAGCGGTCTTCCAGAACAACGTCATCGGTGTCGGCGCTGCAGCAGGGGTCACGCTGCTGGCGGTTGTCAGCGTACTGATCGTCGTCCGCCTGTGGACCGCGAAGCGATTCGAGATCAGTGGCTACGAGGCCTGACGCGGTTTCCAGCCACGGGCGGCATGTGCGGCGCCGGTCCCGAGCGGCCCCGCTGGGAGCACCGGCGAAACAGATCGTGCTCCTCGCCTTTGCCGCGCTCGCCGCGTTCCCGATCTACTTCATGATCGTTAACGCGTTCAAGGCTAACAGCGAGTACATCGTCAATGCATTCGGCCCACCTCACGACTGGACGTTCGCGACCATGCGGGAGGCACTGGCCAATGGCTCCCTGTACCGCTGGTTGGCGAACTCGGCACTGATTACTGCGGCATCGGTTGGCATCTCGACGGTGCTGGCGGCACTGGCCGCCTATCCGATCGCACTGATGCGCTGGCGGGTCGGCCGCTACCTGCTTGCCTGCCTGATCGCGCTGATGGTGGTACCTCCGATCGTGCTCGTGATACCGCTTTTCCAGGAGGCCGTCAGCCTGCATGTCCTCAACACCTACTCGACCGTGATCGTCATCTACACAGGGCTCCTGCTGCCGTTCTCAACCTTCCTGCTGGTTACGTTCTTCCGCACGCTTCCCTCGACGCTCCTGGAGGCCGCCCGAATCGACGGTGCCGGTACGGTTCGGACATTCCTCTGGGTCGTCGTGCCGCTCTCACGGCCGGCGCTCATGACGGTCGTCATCGTGCAGGCGCTCTGGGTGTGGAACGAGGTGCTGATCGCTCTCGTCTTCCTGCAGCAGGAGAACCTTCGGACGCTCATGGTCGGACTGACCGTCTACCAATCTCGCTACCAGCTCAACGTGCCGCTGGTGATGGCCGGCATGCTGTGGGCGACCGTCCCAATGGTGGTGCTCTACCTCGCAGGCCAGCGCTTCTTCGTCCGCGGCCTGACCGCCGGGGGGGTCAAAGGGTGAGGGGGCATCTGGCTGGGCACTATCGGAGGGCCGCGATGACTCCTACGCATGAGCCTCGAATGGCTTGTCCTGTCGTGCGTGGCCCTCGGCAGGGGATGAAACGACGCTGCCCGCCCTCGTTCCCTGTCTCTGACCGCAGGCGGGAGAGCACGACGCCGAGGTTGAGACGTTCGACGAGTCGTCATCATCCGCACGGCCGCACGGGCTGGCGGATGATCGTCTTCAACCGCTCGGCTGCCGCGCGGCGTGGGTCGCCGAGGTAGATCTCGTGGTGCCGACCGTGTCGCTCGAGGCCGTGCTCGGCGATGAACTCGTGCAGGCGCCGGATCGTCGGAGCCTCGGCGTCGTACGGGCCGACGTGCAGGATCTGCGCCGCCCGCCCCTCCGCGAAACGCTCGAGCCGGAGCTCGAGGACTGTCGGCAGCCGCTTCTTCTTGGCCACCTCGGCGGCCGTCTCCTGCATCAGCTGTTCCGTCACCTCGTCCGGTTGCCCGATCATCAGCGTCCACTGGTAAGCCGACTTGTCCCCGATCGCGAAGCTTTTCATGTCCTCGGCCGACCACAACCCTTCGAGCGGGGCGACCCGGAAGTCTGGGTGTCCAGCACGTTTCAGGGCGAACTTGAGCGCGTACGCAACCGGGTACAGCGCCTGAACCGCATCCTGAAACCGTGCCGAGGTGTTGGGATCGCCGAGCCCGTCGATCATCAGGAAGCCGAGCTCGGGAACGTCGATCAGCGCCGGCGTCTGGCGGGCGCGGTACAGCGCCTTCAGCTCCTGTTCGCGATCCATCGCCTCAGCCGTACCCGAGCTCGACCTCGGGCGGCAGCACCGCCGGCTGAGTCCTCTCCTCGAGCTCCTCGCGCACCCGCATGTCGAAGTAAACGTACCCCGTGAGCGGAGCACGGGTGCGCGACTCCTGCTCCGCTCACGGGTACGCGTTACGTCGCCATCGCAGGCAGCGCACCTACCTGGTCGAGCAGGCCGACGGTGTCAGTCAGCTCCCACTCCTCGGCGATCCTCCCCTGCCGGCAGCGGCTGATCGTGAGACCCGTGAACACCACCGCACGTCCACTCGCCGGCACGCCCATGAGATCTCCCTGATGCGTTCCACGGATCGTGAACCGGCTGGCGACGTACTCACCGGCCGCAAACTGCTGATCGACGGTCAGCTCCAGGTCGGGAAGCGCGCGGCGATAGCCGTCCACCATCGCGGCCAAGCCCTCGGCGCCGCGCACGTCGTCTGGGGTGTGCAGAACGAAGTCCGGCGTGACAATCGCCTCGAGCGCTCCGTAGTTGCCACGCGAAGCCTGCTCGAAGCACGCCCGCACCGCTGTCATGTTCTGCTCGCTCATCGCCATCCTCCTCTGATGGGATTTCGGCCGCGTGATTGCAACCTGAGCCAGCATGACCACGGCGCAGCGGCGGTTCATCGGTAGGCCTACCTATCCGGCTACGGATCTTCGACCCGCTCGCGCACGGCGTAGGCTGCAGCCTCACTACGGCTGCGCAGGCCAAGCTTCGCCAGGATGCTGGCGACGTGATGCTCCGCCGTCCGCGTGCTGATGGTGAGCCGTTCGGCGATCTGCGCGTTGGAGAGCCCATCACCGAGGAGCACCAGCACCTCCACCTCGCGCTTGGTCAGCGGCCCTGCGGTGCGCGGTCGGGCGCTGCCGCGGCCGAGGCGTCGCAGCAGCGCTCCCGCGGTGTCGGCATCCCGCCGTGCCCCCAGGCGAGCGCACTCGTCGAACGCCAGCCGCGCCTCGTTTGCCGCCGCCGCCGGCGTGTCGCTCGCCATGGCGCCCGCGAGGCTCAGTCTGGCCCGCGCCGCCTCGAGCGGCAACTCCAGGACGGTGAACCGTTCGACCGCGGACTGCAGGTGCGCCCGAGCGCCGGGATCGGCGCGCGCAAGCTCGATCCGGCCGGCGGCGAACGTCGACCAGGCGCACACCACCGGGTCTCCGCGCTCGGACAACCGCCCGAGCTCGGTCCACGCGCCGTCAGCAGCGACCAAGTCGTCTCGGGCCAGGTCGATGTCGACCAGCAGGCCCAGCATCGGTGCACGTGCGGGGTCATCCGGTGTCACGCTCTCCAGACACAACGTCGCCAGCTCGTGCGCAAGGCTCAACTCGCGTCGCCCCAGCGCCGCAGCCGCCAGACAGCGCCGAGCAGCCGGGTGCCATTCGGAACCTTCGAGCAGCCGTTCCGCTTCCTCGAACCGACCCTGCCGCAGCCGCAGGTCGGCCAGGCGCACGATGGGGAACGTCCGCAGAATCCGATAGCTCCGTTCGGAGAGCCGGATCGCCTCCAGGAGTTCGTCCTCCGCCTCCTGCCAGCGGCCGACCGCAACCAGGATGCCACCGTAGTGCAGGCGACACGTCGTCGATACCAGCAGCGAGTCGCTCCAGGCGACGAATCGGTCAACCACCGCCATCCATTCCTCGGCGCGGCGGACGTCCGTTGTTCGCTCGCATGCGCTCAGCAGCCGGCAGTAGATATCGCCGGTCGCAGCGACACCAGTCACCCGCCCCGACGTTACCGCCGTCATCGCTTGGTCGATCAGCGTCATGCCTTCGCCGACACGGCCCGACTGCACGTAGGCGTCACCCAGGAGGGCCATCGCGTCGAACTCGAGGTCGGCGTCGCCGAACCGCCGGGCGGTCTCCAGCGCGGTATGGGCGAGCCGTTCCCGCTCGGCCGGATCGTCGCTGAGCGGCGCACGGTCGAACGCGAGCCACCCGTGCTGGATGCACTCGTCCAGCGCATCCAGTGCACTCTCGGCCTGGGCGAACCACCCGTTCGCCGCAGCCAGATTCCCGTAGACGCCACCGTGCAAGAATGCGAGGCTGCGAGCCACCTCCGCCGCTCGCTCGCCGTCGCCGGCTCGCCGATAGACGTTGAACGCTTCGGCCTTCAGCTCGATCGCGCGGTCGTACTCGCCGAGCCATTGCAGCGCTTCCCCGAGACCGGCAAGCGCGTCTGTGCCGCGGCCCTCCTCGAGGCAGCGCTCGAACTGCACTCGGGCAACCGTCCACTCGGCGGCGGCCAGCGCCTGGCGGCCCTGCCCGAGCGGGTCATCGGCGACCTCGCCCATCGGCCGATGATTTCAGACCGCGGTCGATGCCGCCACCTACGCGGCAGTCGAGATCAGCCGTACCCGAGCTCGACCTCGGGTGGCAGCACCGCCGGCTGAGTCCTGTCCTCGAGCTCCTCGCGCACCCGCATGTCGAAGTACACGTACCCCGTGGCCAGCGCGACGTAGGGCATGGTCAGCACGTAGACGACGCCGGCGATGATGTTCAGGACACCCAGCGGCAGGCTGGTCGCCAGAATCAGCGCCGTTCCGAGCAGCGGTCCGAGCACGACGGCGATCAGTCCCAGCGCGATGGTCAGTGTCGCGACCTTGACCCAGTGGCCACGGACGAGCCGGGCGCTCCGCTGGAAGCCGCCCAACGGCCGTCGGTTCTCGAGCAGGACGGCCGGCACCACCAGCGACCAGCGCACCGCGAACCAGATGGCAAACGGGATCAGGATCACCGAACTCGTGAGCAGTGACGTGACAACGACGAAGATTACGATCGACCACAGCACTCGCCCATGCGCCGCCGCCAGCCTGAACGCGGCGGCGAGCCCCAGCCGCCTGCCCGCGTCCATCTCGATCATCGCCCGCACGACGACCGCCTGGACGAGGCCCAGCCCGAGCCAGGTCAGCATCGACCCGATCGTGATCGCGATCAGCACGAAGCACCCCGCGGCCGCGCCCTGATCGGCCACGCCGAAGATGCTCGACGCCGTCAGCAGCAGGGCCTGGATGCCCGTGATGACGAGCGCAATGGGTAACAGCAGCAGCCCGATGCCGAGATACAACCGGGGGTGGGCCACGTACATGCGCGCGGCGGCCGTCAGCACCTGGCCCCACGAGCGCCGGTGTGCGAGGCGGAGCGGCGCCGCCGGCCGCCACGTCGCCCTGCGGAGCGCCCAGACGATCGTCGCCAGCACGGCGAGCACCGCGACCACGGTCGGCAGCGGGTTGTCGACCGCCCGCCAGAGCAGGCGCGACCCGACCGCCATCGCCCCGCAGAAGAAGTCCGTCGTGCGGGTGCCCAGCACGCCGCCGACGGGGACTGCGTAGGCTCGGTCGCGCCAGGCCTGCGACCAGGTGATGGGCGCGGTCCACTGCGTCTTCAGGTTGGGGCCGGTGGGGCCGTTGAAGAAAGCCGGCTGCTGCTCGCCCCACCGTCCCTGAAACCCGATCCAGGGGAATTGGGAGCCGGCCGCCGCCGAGTCGCTGGGGATCGTCCGCACCGCCGGAGACATGACCAGCCCCGCGTTGCGGGTGTCGTCGCAGCCCACACCCTGCTCGCCGGAAGCCCCCAGGTACAGCTCCGAGTCGAAGAAGTTCGCATGCGAGCCGTCGGCCGGGTAGACAACGGGATGCGTCCCGTCGACCTTCTGCAACTTGGGATCGTCCCAGGCCGCCTTCTCGCCACCCTCGTGCTGGCTGTACCCGACCAGCACGGGGTTCTCGTTCAGCGCCTGGCTGGGGTCGTCGGCCTGGAAGTTGAGCTGGATCATCTCCCAGTCGCCCTCGTGCAGGTTGTTCCAGTCGTTGTAGACGTAGAACATCCAGTACTGCAGGGCGAGCTGGCCGGGGTAGTCAGGATCGGTGGTCACGTGGGCGTAGACGGCAGGCGGCCGGGCGGCCGTCAACCGGCGAGACCACTCGAGGTAGGTGCAGCCCGGATCCAGCGCGTTGCCCGGGAAGTCGAGGTGATAGTCGAAGAGGTCACCGGCCAGATCGCCCGCGGCGGGGCCGACCTTCACCAGGTCGTTGCCGCCCCAGGGGCCGCGCAACGCGACCGTTGGCTGGTCGAACAGGCCGTCGACATCGATCGGAACGTAGGGCTCGCCCTCCCCGCATTGAGGTGGCTCGTCCACCAGCCGGATCTCCGGTGCGAAGCGCGCGGCCAGCTGCGCCTCAGCGTCGGTCGAGGCCCAGGCAGACGGCGCCCCGATCAGCAGGACGGTCGCCATCAGGACGAGGGCAGCGGCAAGGGCGCGAGCTTGTCGCACCCAGCGATTCTGGCAGGTCGCACGGCTACCCTGCGCACGTGTCCGACGGCGAACCCCACATGGGCGGCTGCCTCTGCGGTGCCGTTCGCTATCGCATCACCGGCCCCCTGCGCGACGTGTTCGTCTGTCACTGCACCGTCTGCGCCCGCACACACGGCGGTCCCGCCGCCTACAGCGCCTGCGCACGCGGCGACCTGGAGCTGGTCGAGTCGCGGGGGCTCCGCCGGCACTCCCACGACCACGCCGAGCGGGCATTCTGCGGCGAGTGCGGCGGTCGGCTGTTCTGGTCGCGTCCCGACCGGCCGACGGTCTCGATCGCCGCGGGAACGCTCGATCCGCCGACCGGGCTGCACACGGCGCGGCACATCTACGTGGAGGACGCCGGCGACTGGGAGGATCACCCGGCGTAGCGTCGGCAGGATTTCGCGTTCATAACCTGAAATCCGTCGTCACCGATGCGACGAGTGACCGGGATCAGCGGAAGCCCCACCCGCTCCGCCCAGGACGCGACGATCGTGCTCGCCGCCCTGACGGCGCTGCTGGCCGCCGACCTGCCGAGCGTCGGCGCCGACGGCTGGGCGTTCGCCGCGGGGCACGTCCATCCGCAGGGCTCGCTGGCCTGGCTGGTCGAGCTGGCGCGCGGCCGCTGGGACGTCAACCTGCTGCGCACGACGGTGGTTGCGACGATGGCGCTGGTGACGCTGGGCGGGCTGCTGGTGCTCCGCGGCTGGCGGCCGGGGCGCCGGACGCTGGTCGTCATCACGATGGCCGCCGTCGCCGGCGTGCTGCTGCCGCCGGTGCTGCTCCAGATGGGTCTGCGCCAGAGCACCGCGCCGTGGTTCTACACGAACGACTCGACGTACCAGATCGAGCTGGCCGGCAATGTCGCCCGGCATGGCGAGTCGCCGTACGGCCACGACTACCGGTACACCGGGATGGAGCGCTTCTACACGATGGACGGGCACCGGTCGCCGCGCACCGACCGGATGGTGGCGCTCCGCCACTTCCCGTACTTCCCCGGCTCGGCCGCCGTGGCCGCGGTGTGGGACGGGCTCCCGGCGCCGTGGCGCGACTACCGGTTGTTCGTCGCCCTCTGCACACTGCTGCTGGTGCCGGCGGCACTGCTCTTCGCCGGTCCGCTCGGCTGCCGACTGGCCGTCGGCGCCGCCCTCGCGTGCAACCCGGTGGCACTGCGCCTCGCCTGGTTCGGCAACGCGGACGCACCGTGCGTGCTGGCGATCGTGACGGCGTTCGGGCTGGCCAGCCGCGGCCGGTACCGATCGGCCGGCGCCGCGCTGGCCGTCGCCGTGCTCTTCAAGCAGTTCGCGCTGGCAGCCGTGCCGGCGCTGCTGGTGCTGATCGCCGTGCGGGCGTCGCGGCGCCACGCGGGCGCCGCCGCCGCGACCGGCGCGGCGGTCCTGGCTGCCGCGTTCCTGCCCTTCCTGCTCGCCTCGCCGGCAGCTGTCTGGAACGACACGGTCGCCTTCGGCACCGGCAGCTTCCACATCGCCAGCTACGGCATGTCGGGTGTGCTGGCCCGGTTCGGCGTCGTCGGCCGCCACTCCGCCGACTACCCCGCGCTAATGCTGATGCTCCTGGTGTGGGCGCCGGTCACGGCCTACGCGGCACTCCTGCAGTGGCGCTCACGGGCGGCCTGGGCCGCCGGCGCATCGTTCACGGTCTCGGTGTTCGTGCTGCTGATGGTCGCCCGCGTCTTCCAGGAGAGCTACATCCTCTACCCGCTCTCGGGCGTGATGCTGTCGATGCTGCTGGCGCTGGAGCGGCTGGAGATCTCGGTGCGTGCGGAGCAGCGCCCGGCGACCGTCGAGCTCGCGCCCGCGCCGGAGCCGGTCGCCCTGCCGGTCGCGCACTCGCAGGCGAGCTGAACTCACGATCACAAGCGCCGTGCTCCCGTGTGTAGTGTTGATCCGTCGGTAAACAGCTGACCCAAGGGGGAGGTCTCTGATGGGCACGAGATGGAGCCGTCGCGGGGTCGTTACAGGGCTGGTGCTGCTCCCGATGGTGGTTGCGGCGGGAGCCGCGGGCACGTCGGCGGCCAGCGGCGCGGCGCCCAGGCTGACGAAGACGTTCGCGTCGCCGGGAAAGTTCACGTGGAAGGTCCCCGCGGGCGTCACCAAGGTGACCTTCACGGTCTACGGCGCGAGCGGCGGAAACGTCACAACCGGAAGTCCCGTGAGCCTGCTGGCAACGGGCGGCCCCGGGGGCGTGACCACGGCGACGGTCACGGTCAGGCCGGGCACCGTGTTCGGGGTGGTCGTCGGCGGCCGGGGAGGGGACAGCCACGACCTGACGCGCGGAATTGGCGGCTTCAATCTCGGTGGTTTCGGTGCAGCCGGAGGCGGCGCAACCGCAGCGTTCGCCGGAGCCGGCGGCGGCGGCGCGTCGGACATTCGCCTCGCGACCAGCGGCAAGAAGTGCGCATTGAACTGTGGCATCGGCAGCCGCATCATCGTGGCGGGCGGCGGCGGTGGCGCGTCGGCCGACGCCGCAGGGGCCGCGGGCGGCGGAGCCGGCGGCGGCCTTTCCGGCGTCCAGGGCGGCGGTGGGCCGTCGACCTATGGTGAAGGGGGTACACAGGACAGCGGCACCGGCTACGACCCCGGGGGGTTCGGCCT
The DNA here is from genome assembly GCA_963720885.1 of uncultured Actinomycetes bacterium. Classification (GTDB taxonomy): domain Bacteria; phylum Actinomycetota; class Thermoleophilia; order Gaiellales; family JAICJC01; genus DATLLN01. Next base: position 531,799 of record CAVRGW010000006.1, read on the forward strand.
CGGCGCCACCGGCGGCTCGATCACGACTGGACTGGACGGCGGTGGCGGTGGCGGCGGGTGGATCGGCGGTGGCGGCGGAGGGCCGGTCGACGGAACCGCGCCGCAGGGCGGCGGCGGTGGCAGCGGCTACTTCAGCGCGTTTGCCGTGTCCGGATCGTTCCTGGCGGCCACGCAGATCGGGGACGGCAGGGTGGTGATCAAGACCGCCTAGTACCGGTGCACGACGCGGCCCGGCGCGAGCGTCAGGTCGATCACGCGGTGCAGGGTGAGGACCACCTCGCGCACCGGCAGCAGGTACACCGGCGCCTGCGCGTTCGCCCGCAGCTCGAGCGTGCCGGGGCCGGTCCATGCCTCGTGCTCGACCACGTCGGTGAAGTCGCGGGCGACCAGCTCGCGGCTGAACGTGTCGCCCTCCTCCTGGCGCAGGCGCAGGTTGACGTTGACGCCCGACCCCGCGACCAGCCGCTCCAACTCACCGCCGCTGGAGGGCGTCTGCTTCCAGCACATGGTGGCAGTGGCGATCTCGATCCCATTTCGGGCAACGCGACCGACCAGCAGGTCGCCGTTGGGCTCGAGCGATACCTGACCGGCCTTCTTCGGCTGCCCGTACGCCTCGCGCCCGGCGGCCACTGCGCCGTCCGACTCGAGCACCAGGAACGGCGAGTACACCGCCGCCGTGCGGTCCGGCATGCGCACCGGGATCTGCCATGCCGACTCGCAGTAGACGCCGAACCACTCCGCGTCGTGCATCCGGTAGACGTGGACGACGCACAGGTCGCCGGCCAGCTCCAGCGGTGCCGGGATCAGCCGATCGGCCGCCTCCGGGTCGGTGCGGTGGACGACCGTCAGGATCTCGGTGCGGCGCAGCCGGATCGGCAGCGGCGGCACCAGCGGCGCACCGAACGGCGTGCCCGTGACAGCGGTCGGGTCGAAGGGACTCACACCAGCGCGGAGGTCGTGCCGCCGTCGATCACGACGTTCGCGCCGCTGATGTACAGGGCGCGGTCGGAGCAGAGGAACACCACCAGGTCGCCGACCTCGTCGGGATCGCCGACGCGGCCGGCCGGCACGCCGGCCAGCAGCCGCTCGCCGTCCACGACGCCCGCTTCGATGTCGGCGTCCCACATCGGCGTCCGCTGGAATCCCGGCGAGATGCAGTTGACGCGGAGGCCGCGGTCGCCCCAGTCTGCAGCGGCGCAGCGGGTCATCATCAGCACGGCGGCCTTGGGCGCGCAGTAGGCGACCCGCTCGCGGTTGGGCGTCTCCGAGCGGATCGAGGCGATGTTGACGATCGCCCCCTTGCCCCGCTCCAGCATCCCCGGCGCGACCGCCCGCATGCAGTAGAACGCGCCGTGCTGCATGACGTCGATCGAGCGGTGCCACTCGTGGTCGGTGACCTCGTGCAACTCCTTGCCGACATGCGACACGCCCGCGTTGTTGACCAGAATGTCAACGCGATCGAGGGAGCGGACGGCCTCGTCGACCTGCGCGCCATCGCTGACATCGACCTGCCGGAACTCGCCGCCCAGCTCCTGCGCGGCGCGCTCGGCGGACTCGCCGTCGATCTCGAACACCACGACGTGCGCGCCGGAATCGGCCAGCCTGCCGGCGATCGCGCGACCCAGCCCCGCACCGGCGCCGGTCACGATCGCCACCCGCCCGTCGAGCTCACCCATGTCCCTATGCTATGGCATCGTGGCGGCGCTGACAGACAGAACGGTCGTGGTCACCGGCGGGTCGTCGGGCATCGGGCGGGCGATCGCCGTGCGCTGCGCCGCCGAGGGCGCGAACGTGCTGGCGGTCGGCCGCGACGAGGATGCGCTGGCCGAGACCGCGGCCGCGGGCGGCGGGCGGATCACCACCCACCGCGCCGACCTGGCCGATCCCGGCGCGCCGGAGGCGGTCGTCGGGCACGCCGTCAAGGACTTCGGCGGGATCGACGGCCTGGTGCACGCCGCGGGCACGGTGCGCCGGGCCGAGGATTTCCGCGAGACCGAGGACGCATGGCTGGACGGCTTCATCGAGGTCAACCTGACCGCCGGCATGCGAATCGCACGCGAAGCGCTGCGCCACATGATCGACGCCGGCAGCGGCTCCATCGTCCTGGTCGGCAGCCAGCTGGCGCATGTCGCCCAGCCCGGCTACGCGAGCTACGCGGCAACCAAGGGCGGCATCACGGCATTCGCCCGCGCCCTCGCAGTCGACGCCGGCCCGCAGGGCGTGCGGGTCAATGTGCTGGTGCCCGGCGTGGTGACGACGCCGCTGGCCTACGTCGACCGCCCCGACTGGGACGAGCTGGCCCTGCAGGTGGCCGAGCGGCTGCCGCTGCGGCGGGTCGGGACGCCGGAGGACATGGCGGGCCCGGCGGTGTTCCTGCTGTCGGACGACAGCGCCTGGATGACCGGCCAGACGCTGATCGTCGACGGCGGCTTCACCATCCAGTAGCTTGACGAGCTATACGCTATAGCGTTTACTACGGCTCCATGGCTCACCTACGACAGCCGGTGGCCGTGGTCACCGGCGCGGCGAACGGCATCGGTGCGGCGGTCGCGGCCCGCCTGCGCGCAGACGGGATGCTGGTCGTCGGGCTCGACATGGAGCCCTGCGAACACGGGCCGTCGGTCGAGATCGACGTCTCGGCGATCGAGGGGCACGACCCGCTGATCGAGCGACTGGCCGCGGAGCACGGGCCGGTCAAGGCGCTGGTCAACGTCGCCGGCATCTTCATCCCCGAGGCGGTGGCCGACCTGACGCCGGCGTCGTACCGCCGGCAGCTGGGCGTGATGCTGGACGGGCCGATCTGGCTGGCGCGCGCCGCCGGGCTGCACATGGCCCGAAACGGCGGCGGGCGGATCGTCAACGTGACGTCGATCCACGCCAGCAACAGCGAGCGCACCGCGCTCAGCTACGACGCAGCCAAGGGCGGACTCGAGGCGGCAACGCGCACGCTGGCGCTGGAGCTGGGCGAGCACGGGGTGCTGGTCAACAGCCTGGCGCCGGGCTTCGTGCGCACACGGATGTCGGTGGTGAACGGCGTCGACGAGCTCGAGGGGGACTGGTTCAAGGACAACTACGTCGAGAGCGGCCGGCTGCCGGTGCGGCGGCCGGCCGAGCCGTCCGAGATCGCCGGCGTGGTCTCGTTTCTCGTCTCGGATGACAACACCTATACGAACGGTGCCCGAATCGTCGTCGACGGCGGGCTGACAGTGACGTTTTGAGCGGCTCGCGGAACCGAAGGAGGATCGCGATGGTGAAGACGAGAACGGTCATGTTCGCCGTGCTGGCTGCGGTGGTGGCGATCGCGGCGGGCTGCGGCAGCTCGAGCGGCGACTCGAGCGGCGGCGGGAGCACGCCGGCGTCGTCGAGCGGCCCCGTCAAGCTGACGATGTGGTGGTGGGGCGACCAGGAGGCCGCCGGCATGAAGAACTTCGTCGCCGACTCGGTGCAGAAGTACGAGGCCGCGCACCCGAACATCACGATCGACACGGTGCTGCAGTCGACCGACAACCTGATGCCCAACTTCGCAGCGGCCGCCAAGGCCAAGCAGGGCCCCGACATCGAGTACCGCTGGGGCGGCATCTGGAACCTGCAGGATGCCTGGGACGGCAACCTCGCCCCGGTGTCCGACTACATCCCCCAGGATGAGCTGGCCCACTACCTGAACGCCTCCGAGGACACCTCGGGCGGCAAGGTGTGGACCGCTCCCTGGTACGTCCAGCCCTCGTTCCCCGTCCTCTACCGAAAGGACATCCTGAAGAACGCGGGCGTCGCCGTCCCGACCAACTGGGACGAGTTCCTGGCGGCCTGCGACACGCTGAACTCGAAGGGCATCACGCCCATCGCCGGCGGCGTCAAGGACGGCTGGTTCGGCGGATGGCTGTACTCGATCATGGGCAGCCAGTCGCTGACCTCGATCGACGATCTCAAGGAGGCCGTGGTCGGCGACAAGAAGTTCACCGACCCCGAGTTCGCCGAGTGGTGGTCGAAGCTGCAGGAGATGATCGACCACAAGTGCTGGAACGACGACATCGGCTCGCAGGAGCTGTACCAGGCGCAGCAGACCTGGGTCGACGGCAAGTCGGCGATGACGATCTCGGCCGGCACCGAGGTCGGCAACTTCGTCAAGCAGGTCGGCACCGACAAGGTCGGCGTGATGGCGATGCCCGCCTACGGCGACGGCATCGGGGCCGGCAAACTGGGCTCGACGTCGCAGACGCTGGGCATCAGCTCGTGGTCTCCGCACAAGCAGGAGGCGGCCGACTTCATCATGTATCTGCACACGCCCGAGCGGCTGGCCGCGTTCTACAAGGCCACCGGCGCGCTGCCGGCGGACGATCGGTTCGACTCCAGCCTGATCACGGTGCCGCAGGTCAAGGATCTGTTCGACATGTCCAAGGACGGCTCGCCGTACCTGGAAAACTTCATTCCGACGGATCTCGACTCGAAGGGCAACTTCGAGGGCGTGCAGCTGATGTTCGCAGGCAGCGAGTCCGCCCAGGAGGCGGCGGCGAACATGGAGAAGGAGATGGACCGGATCAGGACGATCCAGCCTGACCTGATCGACAACTTCAAAGAGTGGGCGGCGAACTAGCCGCTCATTCGGTGAGCACCCCGGCGGGAGCGAGGCGTAAGCGTCGCTCCCGCCGGCGCACCCCGTGGCAGGCGCTGCTGTGGATCGCGCCCGCCTTCCTGTCGATCGCGTTCGTGTTCGGCTACGGCGTCTACCGCGTGGTCGAGGAGGCGCTGCACCGCGAGGGCGAGTGGGTCGGGCTCGACAACCTACGGATCGTGATCGACGACCCGCCGTTCCGCACGGCCGTCGGCCACAACCTGCGGCTGCTGCTCACGCTGCCGATCATCATCGCGATCGCCCTGCTGCTGGCGATCCTGCTGTACGAGGCGCTGCGCGGCTGGCGCATCCACCGCTTCGCCGTGTTCCTCCCCTACATCCTGCCGGTGCCGGTGGTGGGCGTGCTGTTCGGCCAGATCCTCACCCTGCACGGGATGCTCAACTCCTCGCTGGAGACGATCGGCCTGGGCGGGCTCGCCCACGATTGGCTGGGCGACCCCGACATCGCCCTCTTCTCGCTGGCATCGGTGATCATCTGGAAGGAGCTGGGCTTCGGCGTGATCCTGTTCCTGGCCCGGCTGCTCAGCCTGCCCGGCGACCTGTACGAGGCGATCAAGGTGGACGGGGCCGGCTTCTGGCGCAGCCACTGGCACGTGACGCTGCCGATGATGCGCTCGATCATCGGCTTCTATGTCGTCATCGAAGGCATCACGCTGTTCTCCTGGGTGTTCAGCTACGTGTACGTGATGACCCGAGGCGGCCCGGGCGACGCCACCCAGGTGACCGAGACCTACATCTATGACAACGCGTTCACGTCGGACATCCCGTGGCTGGCGGCCAGCGCGGCCACGGTGCTGCTGCTCGGATTCCTGGTGCTGGCGGCTGCCTTCCTGGTGTTCCGCGCGGTGCTGCCAAAGAGGACGCTGCGGTGAGCCGCGTGGTCGGCAAGGTGGTGCAGCACGGCGTGCTGATCGCGTTCACGATCGCCGCGATCGTGCCCATCTACATGATGGTGTCGGCGTCGTTCCGCACGCAGGGCGCCTTCCTCGACCAGCCGCTCGGGTTCCCCACGTCGCCGTCGCTGGACGGCTACCGGACGGCGCTCGACGACCAGTTTCCGCGGTGGCTGCTGAACAGCGTGATCCTCACCGTCGGCTCGGTGACCATCACGCTCGCGTTCTCGTCATTCGCCGCGTTCGGGTTGTCCCGCTGGAAGATCCCAGGTGGCGACAGCCTGCTCGCTGGGATGATCGCGCTGATGGTGCTGCCGCCGGTGGTGCTGGTGGTGCCGCTGTTCTTGCTCGGCACGGAGCTCAACCTGATCGATACCTTCCGGTTCGTGATCGTGCTCTACGTCGGCCTGATGATGCCGTTCTCCGTGTACATGTTGACGTCGTACTTCCGCACGCTGCCGCCGGCGCTGATCGAGGCCGCCGAGATCGACGGCGCGGGTTCGATCCAGGTCTTCTGGCGCGTCGTGCTGCCGCTGTCCGCCGCACCCCTGGTCACGCTCGCCGTGGTCAACATCCTGTGGGTCTGGAACGAGCTGCTGATCGCCCTGATCTTCCTGCAGAGCGACCATTCGCGCACGCTGATGGCCGGGCTGACCGCCTTCCAGAACCGCTACAACCTCGACATCCCGGTGGTCATGGCCGGGCTGTCTCTGGCCACGCTGCCGATCATGGCGCTGTACCTGTTCGGGCAGCGGTTCTTCCTGCGCGGCCTGGTCGCCGGGGCGGTGAAGGGCGAATGACGACGCTCGAGCCGCTGGTCGACCGGACGGTCGCCGACCGCGTCGCGGAGCGCATCCGCGAGGCGATCCACGACGGCTCGTACTCACCGGGCACCCGCCTGGTGGAGCGGTCGGTCGCCAGCGAGCTGGGGGTGTCGCACATCCCGGTGCGCGAGGCGCTCGCCCGACTGGCCGACGAGGGCCTGGTCGACCGCCTGCCGCGGCGGGGCGCGCGGGTCGCCGAGCTGACGCGCCAGGAGCTGGACGAGATCTCGTCGCTGCGGATCGTGCTCGAGCAGCTGGTCGCGCGGCGCGCCCAGGAGCGGATGACGGCCGATGCCGAGCTGGAGCTACGGGCGATCGCCGACCGGATGCTCCAGGCCGCCGCCGACGGCGACGTCGACCTGCTGGTGAACCTCGACCAGCGCTTCCACGAGCGGCTGTGGGAGCTGGCCGACCACGAGCTCCTGAACGAGCTGGCCGCCCAGGTGCGGGGCCGGATCGTCGCCTTCCTGCGGGCCGCCGCGCGCGCCCTGCCGCCGGAGGGACTGCGCGAGCACGCCCGCACGCACACGGCGCTGGTGGCGGCGATCGCCGACGGCACGCCTGCCATGGCCCAGCGCGAGATGGCACGTCACATCCAGGTGGCCGCCGACCGGGTGCGCCCCACGCTGACCGACGGTGCCGGCGGATGAGCGGCGCCCTGGTCGCGATCACCGACTCCGACCTACCCTCGAACCACATCGAGGAGGAGCTGCTGGAGGGCGCCGGGCTGCGCGCGCTGCGCGCGGACTGCACGACCGAGGACGAGGTGATCGAGCGCTGCCAGGGCGCGGACGCGCTGATCGTCCAGTGGGTGACGGTCGGCGAGCGCGCGCTGGACGCCCTCCCGACCGTGCGCTTCATCAGCCGGCTGGGCATCGGTTACGACATGATCGACGTCGATGCCGCCACGGCACACGGAGTCGCCGTCGCCAACACCCCGGACTACTGCATCGACGAGGTCGTCTGCCACACTCTGGCGCTGATCCTCGACCGGCTGCGCAGCATCAGCACGCTCGACCGGGCGGTGCGCGAGGGGCGGTGGGCGGCGGTCGCCGACGCGCCGCGCGCGGTGCGCCCGCATGCCACCACGATTGCCGTGATCGGCTACGGCCGGATCGGGTCGCGAGTCGGCGCGGCGCTGCGCGCGATCGGCTTTCAGGTGCTGGTGCACGACCCGCTGGTCGATCCCGAGCGGATCGTCGCCGACGGCCTGCAGCCGGCGGAGCTGGACACTGCCCTGGCCGCGGCCGATTGCGTCACCCTGCACGCCCCGCTGACACCCGCGACGAATCACATGATCGACCGGGCCGCGCTGGCGCTGATGCGCGAGGGCGCGGTGCTGGTCAACACCTGCCGCGGCGGCCTGGTCGACGAGGCGGCCCTGGCCGACGCGCTGACGTCGGGGCGGCCGGCGGCGGCGGCGCTGGACGTGTTCGAGCGCGAGCCGCTACCGGCGGACAGCCCGCTGCGGTCGCTGTCCGGCGTCACGCTCACCCCGCACGCGGCGTGGTACTCACCGCAGGCGCTGCGCGACCTGCCGGTGTTCGCCACCCGGCAGGCGATCGATTTCCTGGCCGGGCGCCCGGTCCCGTCAATCGTCAACCCGGTGGAGGTCTGACCGCATGGAGTTTCTCGTCCGTATCGACGTCCACATACCGCCGGACATGCCGGCGGACGAGCGCACGCGGCTGCTCCAGCTCGAGTCCGCCCGGGGGAAGGAACTGATCGGCGAAGGCACGCTGGCCCGCATCTGGCGGATCCCAGGACGCCAGTCGAACTGGTCGCTGTACAAGGCCGAGGACGCGAACGCGGTGCACGCGGCGGTCACGTCGCTGCCGCTGTGGCCCTACATGGACGTGCAGGTCGAGCCACTGGCGACGCACCCGCTCGAGGGAGGGCTTCGGTGAAGCTGGACGGACGGACATGCATCGTCACCGGCGCCGGCCGCGGGATTGGCGAGGCGATCACCCACCGGTTCGCGGACGAGGGCGCCACGGTGGCGGTGCTCGACCTCGATCTGGATGCCGCCCGGGGCGTCGCCGCCGTGGCCAACGGCAGCGCCCACCGCTGCGACGTCTCCGACCGGGCCTCGGTCGAGGCGGCGGTGGCCGAGGTACTCGATACGCACGGCCGCGTCGACGTGCTGGTCAACAACGCCGGGGTCGCGCTGGCCGGCCCGTCCGAGACCTTCTCGGACGCCGACTGGGACGCGTCGATCGGCATCATGCAGACCGGCGTCTTCCTGTGCAGCCAGGTGGTCGGCCGCCACATGATCGAGCGGAACACGGGCACGATCGTCAACATCAGCTCGATCAACGCCTGGGAGGCGTTCCCGATGCGGCTTGCCTACTGCGCCGCCAAGGCCGCGGTGGTCGCCATGACCGAGGTGTTGGCGATCGAGTGGGCCGACCGCGGGATCCGGGTCAACGCCGTCGCGCCCGGCGTCACCCGCACCGCCCTCGTCCAGAAGGGAATCGACGAGGGCGTGGTCGATGTGGTGCGCTACCAGGCGCGGACGCCGATGCACCGCTTCGGCGAGCCCGACGAGATCGCCCGAGCCGTGCTCTGGCTCGCCAACGGCGAGGACAGCTCGTTCGTCACCGGGACGACGCTGACCGTCGACGGCGGCTGGACCGCGCAGGGCTGGATCATCCGCGACTGATGGCGCTCCGCGACGAGCGGCGGAACGGGCTGGACGGGATCGTCCTCGAGAGCGACGAGGTCAGCCTGTCCGTGTTCCCGGCGGCCGGCGGCAAGATCATGGACCTGATCCACCGGCCCAGCGGCCGCAACCTGCTGTGGCACAACCCGCGGATCGGGCTGGCGAAGACCAACCCGGGGGCGACCTTCGACGACGTCTGGTGCGGCGGCTGGGACGAGATCTTCCCGACCGACCCGCCGTGCGCCGACGCGATCAACAGCTACCACGACCACGGCGACCTGTGGATCGGGCCGTGGAGCGCCACGCCCGACGGCGAGAACGCGCTGGTGCTCGAGCGGGCCAGCGCCTCGTTGCCCTGCGTGATGACGAAGCGGCTCGAGGTGGTGGGTGACGCCGTCCACGTCTCCTACCGATTGGTCAACACCGGCTACGCCGCGTTCGATTACATGTGGGACATCCACATGGCCCACGCCATCCGCCCGGGCTCGCGAATTGAGGTGCCGGGCAGCCCGGAGTGGTTCCCGGAGGAGCCGTTCCCCGGCCGCGCCGGCCAGTCCGGGGTCGACCTGATGACGACGCCGGAGCCCCAGCAGGCATTCACCGAGTGGCTGTGGTCGCAACCGGACGACGGCCTCGTCGCGGTGCACCACCCGGACGGCAGCGGCATCTCGATCGCCTACGACACGGCCGCATTCCCGTACCTCTGGCTGTGGGGCGTCTACGGCGGCTGGCGCGGGCACTACGTGCTGCTGACGGAGCCGTGCACGAGCCGTCCGGGCAGCCTGGTCGAGAACGTCGAGCGCGGCACCGCGGCCAGGATGGATACGGGCCATGCCCTGGAGACCGAGGTCGCGATCCGCGTGGCCGGCCCCCAGGGTTGACATGCTAGATGCTATAGCTTTTACTCCCCGCACGGTCGGCGAACGAGCCCGGCCACACCACACGGAGGAAAGCGCCGGCCGGTGGTCGACACGAACCTGACCGGCGCCTTCCTGATGGCGCAGCTCGCCGCCCGCAGCATGGCGGCTGCAGGCGGCGGCGCGATCGTCCTCGACGAGTCCGGCGGCGACGGGCCGTTCGCGGCCGACAACGCGTCGAAGGCGGCGCTGCTCGGCCTCAACCGAACGATGGCGCTCGAGCTGGCCGAGCACGGCATCCGCTCGAACTGCGTCAGCTCCGGATTCACGGACACCGAGATGACCGAGAGGGCGGTCGGCCCGGAGATGATGAGCTACCTGGCGGGCTGACGTCGAACTGGTTCATCCTGGAGACGCTGCCGGAGCACTGACCGCGGGCGGTCACCCGTCGGCTGCGCCCCAGGTGTGCTGGTCGGCAATCCGGCGGGTGGCCGTCTCGACGTGCTGCTTCATCGCTCGCGCTGCGGCCGCCTGGTCGCCGCCGGCGATCACATCGAGCAGCCGCTGGTGGCTCGCGGCGTGCTCCAGCACTTCCTCCGGCGCCAGCGAAGCGGCGGCGGCGCGGAAGAAGTGGTTGGTGCGTCCGCGAAGCTGGGCCACCACCTCGAGCAGCAGCTGGTGGTCGGCCAGGCGCCACAGCTCCTCGTGGAACTCGTGGTCGCAGTCGTGCAGCACCTCCAGATCACCCGCATTCGCCGCGGCGGTCATCCGGTCGACGATGGCCTGAAGGCGCACGCCGGCGTCCATCGTCCAGAGCGCCTGGACGCGCTTGACGACCAGCTGCTCGAGCACCACGCGTAGGCTGGAGACCTCCTCCAGCGACCGCTGCGTGAGCAGAGCGACACGGGCGCCTCGGCGGGGCAGCCGCTCGACCAGCCCCTCCTCCTCGAGCCGGGTGAGCGCCTCGCGCACGGGGATGTGGCTGACGCCCAGCTGCGTGGAGATCTGCCGCTCGACCAGCCGATCGCCGGGGTGGTACGACCCCGAGCGGATGGCTGCACGCAACCGCCCGGCCACGGCGTCCGGCAGGCTCTGGTCGGGAAGCGGTTCCAGGAAGGCCTCCACACGGACAAGTAAACGCTATAGCATCTACCCGGTCAAGATGGATCTGCGCACCGGACAGCGCCACGGCTGGGAGGCCGTCACCCTCGAGGACGACGGCCTCAGCGTCACCGTGCTCCCCGGCAAGGGGGCGGAGGTGACGTCGCTCGTACATCGGGCCAGCGGGGTCGACGTGCTGTTCTCGGCCCCCTGGGGCCTGCAGCCGCCCGGGTCGCCACCACGCGAGGGCTCTGACGGCGCGCCGTTCCTGGAGAACTACGCCGGGGGCTGGCAGGAGCTGTTCCCCACCGCGGGCGATCCCTGCGAGCACCGCGGCCGCTCGCTGCCGTTCCACGGCGAGGTGGCGACGGTGCCCTGGCAATGGCGCGCGCTCGACGACGGCGGGCTGGGGCTGTCGGTGGACTGCCCGATCTCGCCGCTGCGGCTGGAGCGGGAGATGCGCGTCACCGGAGGCGTGCTGCGCGTCGAGGGGACAGCGACCAACCTGTCGGGCGAGCCGGAGGAGATCGTCTGGGGCCATCATCTGGTGCTCGGCCCGCCGCTGATCGCCGCCGGCGCGCGGTTCCTGACGTCCGCCCGGACGATCATGACGATCCCCGAGATGTGGGAGGACACGGCCCGGCTGGAACCGGGCCAGCGCAGCAGCTGGCCGCAGGCGAAGCTTCGCGGCGGCGGCGAGGTCGACCTCTCGGAGATCCCCGGCGAGCAGACGCAGAGCCATGACGACGTCTACCTGACCGATCTCGACGGCGGGTGGGCCGAGGTCGTGAACGACGCCCTCGACCTGCGCGTCCGCCTGGACTGGGATCCGGCTGTGTTCCGCTGGATCATCTCCTGGCAGCCGTTCGGCGGGGCCCGGTCGATGCCGCTGGCCGGCGCCTACGCACTGGGCGTCGAGCCGTGGGTCAGCGGCGGCGACCTGGCCGCCGCGGCGGCCGCCGGCGAGGCGCACGTGCTCGAGCCGAGCGGCAGGCTGTCGACCGCCGTCACCGTGACGATCGGGCCGGCCGGTGGCTGAGCACGTGATCATCACCGGCGCCGCGAGCGGGATCGGCAGGGCGACCGCGCGCCGGCTGCTCACCAACGGTCGCCCCGTGCTCGCCGTCGATCGTGACGCGGAGGGGCTGGAGGCGCTGGCGGCCGAGGGCGCCGAGACGCTGACGGCAGACGTCACGGACGCCGCCGACCGGCGGCGGATCGCCGGTGCGGTCAAGCCCGCCGGCCTGGTCAACGCCGCCGGCGTGATCCGCCTGCTGCCGATCGACGACGTGGCGGAGGACGACTGGGATGCGGTGATGGCCGTCAACGCCCGAGCATTGTTCTTTCTCACCCAGGAGGTGGGCAGGCGGCTGGGCGAGGGCGGGGCCGTGGTCAACGTCGCCTCGGGCGCGGGCAAGACCGGCAGCACGGTGGAGGCGGCCGTCTACTCGGCGAGCAAGGCCGCCGTTCTCAGCATGACGCGGACGTTCGCCCACGCCTGGGCGAAGCGCGGCGTCCGGGTCAACGCCGTGTGCCCCGGCGTGATCGAGACGCCGATGAACGACGTCGTCCTCGAGGGCATCGCAGCAGCACGCGGCATCGACCGCGGCGAGGTCGAGCGCGCGCGGGCGGCGGCCATCCCGATGGGTCGCACAGCGCCGCCCGAGGAGGTGGCGTCGGTGATCGCCTTCCTGCTCTCCGCCGACGCCTCGTACATGACCGGTCAGGGCGTGAACGTGACGGGCGGCATGATCACGTACTAGCGCGGGGGCCAGGTTGACCCCCCGGTGGGCGACGTGATAGACACTTCCACACAGACGAAACACGTTTCATATATCGAAAGTTGAGCCCGCGCACCCAGATCCAGTCCGTCCACCGCGCCGCCACCGTCCTCGAGCTGGTGGCCGGCAACGGCGGCATGCGCGCGTCGCAGATCGCCACGCGGCTGGACGTCCCGCTGCCCACCGTGTTCCACCTGCTGAGCACGCTGACCGACGTCGGCCTGCTGGACAAGCTCGACGACCGCCGCTACCAGCTGGGCCCCATGACCGGCCTGCTGGCGGAGGCATACGCGGCCCAGGTGTCGGCGCCCGAGCACCTGCATGCGCGCCTCCAGGAGATGGCCGAGCGCACCGGCGAGACGGCCTATCTGTCGGCGTGGCGGCGGGGCGACGCGACGCTGCTCTCGATCGTCGAGGGCCGGCGCGCCGTGCGGGTGTCGGGACTCCACCTGGGCTACTCCGGCGCCACCCACGCCCGGGCGTCGGGGAAGGTGCTGCTGACGTTCAGCGGCCCCACGGCGCTCGACGAGTACCTGGAGCACCACGACCTGACGAACCCGCCGACGTCCCCCAAGGCACTGCGCGCGGTGATCGAGCGAACGCGCCACGACGGCTACGCGGTCGACGAGGAGGAGTTCGCCGAAGGCGTGTCGTGCGTGGCGGCGCCGATCACCGACGGCCGCATGGCCATGGGCATCTCGGCGCCGTCGGAGCGGTTCCGCGAGAACCGCGAGGAGCTGATCGAGCTGGTGCTCGAGATCACCTCGAAGACCATCCAACCCAGCAGCGTGATCGGAGGTGTCCGGTGAGCGGAGTACTCGAAGGCAAGGTCGCACTGGTGACGGGTGCGGGCACCGGCCTGGGCCGGGGTATCGCCCAGGCGCTGGCCGAGGCCGGCGCCGACGTCGCCGTGGCCGAGATCAACGGCGAGTCCGGCGAGGTCGCCGCCAGGGAGCTGGCCGAGACCGGCGTCCGCGCGAAGGCGTACGAGACGGACGTGGCGAAGAGCGACCAGGTCGAGCGGGCGTTCGCGTCCTGCGTCGCCGACCTCGGGCGGCTCGACATCGCCGTCAACAACGCCGGCATCAGCCGGGTCGGGCCGCACACACAGGACGTCACCGACGAGGACTGGGCGGACTCGATCGCCGTCATGCAGTCCGGAGTCTTCTACTGCATGCGGGCCGCGGGCCGGATCATGATCGACCAGGGCTCCGGCTCGGTGATCAACATCTCGTCGATCCGCGGCTACTCGCCGAACCCGGGCCGGATGACCTACTGCGCGCCCAAGGCGGCCGTGATCATGATGACCAAGATCGCCGCCGGCGAGTGGGCGCAGTTCGGCGTCCGCGCGAACGCCATCGCGCCGGGCGTGCTGCGCACGCCGATGTGGGACGCCGACGTCGAGCGCGGCGCCATCGACGAGGGTTTCTACCTGGACATGGTGCCGGCCAAGCGGCTGGGCATGCCCTCCGAGGTCGGTGCGCTCGCGGTCTATCTGGGCTCGGACGACGCGTCGTACGTCAACGGCTCGATCATCCCCATCGACGGCGCGCTGACGGCGATCCCCGCCGGCTGAGCCGATGCCCGTCGCACCCGTCGTCCCAGCAGACACCATGCGCCTCGAGGGCATCGCGGGCCGCGTCGCCGTGGTCACCGGATCGAGCAGCGGCATCGGCCTGCGCGTGGCCGAGACGCTGCGGGCGCTCGGTGCGACGGTGGCGGGGCTCGACCTTGGCAACGCCGCGGCGGGGCTCGACCTGGCGCTGTCCGCCGACGTCCGCGACGAGACCCAGATCGACCGGGCGTTCGCCCGGGCGGAGGCCGAGCTGGGCCCGGTCGAGATGCTGGTCACCTGCGCCGGCGTGTTCACGCCGATGGAGACGCCCGAGCTGGGGCTCGACGAGTGGCGGCGGACGATCGACATCAACCTGACCGGAACGTTCCTGTGCGCCCGGCGGGCGCTCGGCCCCATGCGCGAGCGCGGCTACGGCCGGATCGTGACCATCTCGTCCGGCGCCGGCCTGGACGGCGGGTCGGAGGCGTGCGCCCATTACGCGGCGTCGAAGGGCGGCGTGATCGCCCTGACCAAGGCCCTGGCCAAGGAGTACGTCCGCGACGGCGTGCTGGTCAACGTGGTGGCGCCGCGCGCCGTCCGCACGCCGATGCTGGGCGGAATGACCGACGGCATGGACGAGCTGGTCCCGGTCGGCCGGATCGGAGAGCCGGACGACGTGGCCGCGGCGGTGGCCTTTCTGTGCTCGGCGCATGCGTCGTATGTGAGTGGCGAGGTCGTCGTCCTGAACGGCGGCTGGTGGTGAGTTCGAAGGAGGGATCGATGGCACTCGGCAGTGAACTATTGACCGCGAACCCGTCGCTCGGCGACCGGGTGACGATGGAGCGGCTGCCGCACCGGCTCGACCGGCTGGTGCAGTGGATGGAGGAGAACTCGCTGGACGCGACCGTCGCGTTCGGCGCCGTCAACGCAGCGCATCTCGGCAGCTACGCGCGCTACTACGGAGGCCCGGCGGGAATCGTGGTCGGCCGCGACCGCAGCCGGACGCTGGTGGTGATGTACGACGAGGTGCCGGTCGCCCAGGAGCTCGGTGACGCCGACGTCGTGCTGCCCTACGGCGAGCGCGGCTTCGGCCTCAACCTGAACCCCTTGCCGCTGCTCGCGGGCGTGATCGCCGGCGTCGACGCGGTCAGCTCGGCGAAGCGGATCGGCTTCAGCGACGAGCTGGGCGGCATGGCCGACCTCCTGCGCTCGAGCTGCGACGCCGAGCAGGTCGACGCCGGGCCGACGCTGCACCGGATCCGGATGCTCAAGGACGAGGACGAGCTGGTCAAGGTGCTGCACTCCTACGAGCTCGCCTGGATGGCGCAGGCGAAGGTCGGGGAGCTGGCGCAGCAGCCGGGAGTCACCGAGATCGAGCTGTTCTCGGCCGCGCTGTCCACCGCCCAGAACGCCAACGGCGCGCCGATCGAGTGGCTGTGCGACATGCTCTCGGGCCCGCTGACCTCGAAGGTGTGCTGCCCGATCCACGTCGCCAGCCCGCGTGCGGTGGAGGACGGCGACCCGGTGGTCACCGACATCGCGCTGGGCGCCCACGGCTACTTCGGCGACACGGCCGAGACGCACATCTGCGGCTCGAACCCCGAGGTGTCGGCGATGCGTGAGCGGCTGCTCGAGATCCTGGCGCAGGCGGGCACCGAGCTCGTGCCCGGCAACACCACCGCGGCCGTGTTCGACACGGTCAACACGGCGATCAAGGAGTCGTTCCCCGGCGGAGAGTTCCCCCACCACGGCGGGCACGGCATCTCGATCTCGGCGTTCGAAGACCCGCACATCATCCCCACCGACCACACGACGCTGGAGAACTGGATGCTGCTGGCCGTCGAGCCGGGCGTCTACTTCGACGGCCGCAACGGCGCCCGCGTCGAGAACATCTTCCTGGTCACTCCCGAGGGCGGCCTCGAGCTGCGCAAGGCGATGGGAGCGGCATGATCGAGAACGGCGCGCTGCACCACACCGGCTACACCGTCTCCGACCTCGACCGGTCGGTCGCGTTCTACCGCGACCTGATGGGCCTGGAGGTGATCGCTCAGCAGGAGAAGCAGGGCGGCTACCTGGCCGCGATCGTCGGCTACCCCGACGCCCACGTGAAGATGGCCCACCTCCGGGCACCGGCCTCCGGCCACGTGCTCGAGCTGTTCGAGTACGTGGCGCCGAAGGGCTCGACGCCCGACCGGATCGAGCCGCGGGACGTCGGCACGGCACACCTGTGCTTCCTGGTCGACGACCTGGTCGACGTGCACCAGCGGCTGGTCGACGCCGGCGTCGACACCTTCGTCAGCCCGCCCGTGCTGGTGGATACGGGCATCAACACCGGCGGCTACGGCATCTACCTGCGCGATCCCGACGGGATCCTGCTGGAGATCTTCCAGCCACCCAAGCGCGACGCGGAGGGCGGCGATGACTGACGACACGTGGGACGGGTTGGCGCCCGACAAGCTGCTCGCCCTGCTCCAGCGGATGATCGAGATCCGGTTGTTCGAGGACGAGGTGATGAAGCTGTTCACCCGCAACCTGGTGCGCGCGTCGACCCACCTCTGCCAGGGTCAGGAGGCCGTGTCGGTCGGCGCGTGCTCTGCGCTCGACGAGGGCGACACGATGACCTGCACCTACCGCGGTCACGGCCACGTGCTGGCGATGGGCGCGCCGCTGGACGGCTCGCTCGCCGAGATCCTGGGCAAGCAGAACGGCATCTGCGCCGGCCGCGGCGGGTCGATGCACCTGACCGACATCTCGGTCGGCGCCCTCGGCTCGTTCGCGGTGGTCGGTGCGCACCTGCCGTTCGCCTGCGGCACCAGCTTCGCCGCGCAGGTGCTGGGCACCGGGTCGGTGTCGCTGTGCTTCTTCGGAGACGGCACGACCAACATCGGGGCGTTCCACGAGGCGCTCAACCTGGCCTCGATCTGGAAGCTGCCGGTCGTCTTCGTCTGCGAGAACAACCTGTACGGCGAGTACTCACCGATCGCCTCGACCACGCCGGTGACGGAGCTGGCCCAGCGAGCGGCGAGCTACGCAATCCCCGGCGTTCGCATCGACGGCAACGACGTCATGGGTGTACGGCAGACGGTTCGGTCGGCTCGCGAGCGGGCCGCGACCGGCGACGGGCCGACGATGATCGAGGCGATGACCTACCGGCACATGGGTCACTCGCGCAGCGATCCGGCGACCTACCGGCCGGACGGTGAGCTCGAGGAGTGGAAGCAGCGCGACCCGATCACCAACTTCGAGGCCGCGCTGGCGGTCCACGATGGTGTGTCGTCACAGGACATCGACGCGGCGCGGGCACGGGCGGAGACCGCCGTCGCCGAAGCGCTGCAGCGCGCGCTCGACTGGCCCGAGCCCGATCCGGGCAGCCGGTTCGACTACGTCTGGGCGGCCGGGGCATGAGCGAGCAGCTGACCTATCGCGACGCGGTCATCCGCGCGCTCGGCGACGAGCTGGAGAGCGACGAGCGTGTGGTGTTGATCGGCGAGGACGTCGGTGCGGCCGGCGGGGTGTTCAAAGCGACGGAGGGGCTGTTCGCCCGGTTCGGCTCACCGCGGGTGCGGGATACGCCGATCTCGGAACAGGCGATCGTCGGCACCGTGCTGGGCGCGGCGGTGGCCGGGCTGCGGCCGGTCGGCGAGATCATGTTCGCCGACTTCGCGGGGGTCTGCTACGACCAGATCGTCAACCAGCTGGCCAAGTACCGCTTCCAGTGCGGCGGCCAGGTGACCGTCCCGGCAACGCTGCGGATGGCCGGCGGCGGCAGCCTCGGCTTCGGCGCGCAGCACTCGCAGTGCGTCGAGAACTGGTTCCTCAACACTCCGGGACTGAAGCTGTGCGTCCCGGCGACGCCGGCCGACGTCTACACCCTGCTTCGTGCCGCGATCCGCGACGACGACCCGGTGATCGTCTTCGAGCACAAGGCGCTGTACGGCGTCAAGGGCGAGCTGAACGGCGAGCGCCCTGGCATCGGCGTGGCCGAGATCGTGCGGCCGGGCGAGCACGTGACGGTGGTCGCCACCCAGCTGATGCGCCACCGGGCGGTCGAGGCGGCGGAGCAGCTGGCGGCCGAGGGCACCTCGTGCGAGGTGATCGACCCGCGGACGATCGCGCCGCTCGACACGGCGACGATCCTGGAGAGCGTCGGCCGCACCGGGCGGCTGGTGTGCGTACAGGAGGCACCGGCCAACGGCAGCTGGGGCCAGTCCGTGATCACCGCGGTGGCGGTCGAAGGCTTCGAGCTGCTGGACGCCCAGCCGGCGCTGGTGGCCGCCGACCCGATCCCTGTCCCCTACGCCCGCACGCTCGAGGAGGCGACGCTGCCCTCCGTCGAGCGGATCGCAGCCGCGGTGCGATCGGTGGCCGCCGCGTGACGGACGCGTTGACGATCGAGTCGCTGGAGGCGATCCCGATCCGGGCACCGCTGGGCCGCGAGTACCACGGCAGCACGTACCACATGACCCACCGGGCAACGGTGCTCGTCAGGCTGGAGACGGCCGAGGGCGTCGTCGGCGAGGCGTACGCCGGGGACGAGGATGCCACGCTGGCCGAGCTTGTCGACGTGATCCGCACCGAGGTCGCGCCGCGGCTGGTGGGCGAGGACGCGATGGCCGTGGAGCGCTGCTGGGAGGCGGCCTACCCGGTGACGTTCGACATCCTGCGCGACCGGCGGATCGGCCTGGTCGCCCTGGCGGCCGCCGACCTGGCGATCTGGGACGCGGTCGGCAAGGCGCTCGGGCAGCCGCTCTGGCGGCTGTGGGGCGGCTACCGGGACACCGTCGAGCTGATCGCGATCGGCGGCTACTACGACGCGCCGGAGTCGATCGGCGACGAGATCGCGGGCTACCGCGAGATGGGGCTGGCCGGCTGCAAGTTCAAGGTCGGCGGTGCCACGCCGGCGCAGGACGCCCAACGAGTGCTGGCCGCCCGCGAGGCGGGCGGCGACGGGTTCCTGCTGATGATCGACGCCAACCAGGGGTACGAGGTTCCCCAGGCGATCGAGCTCTGCCGGCTGCTCGACGGGGCAGGCATCCGCTGGTTCGAGGAGCCGTGCCGCTGGCACAACGACCGGCGCGGCCTGCGCGACGTGCGGGCGATCGGAGGGCTGCCGGTGTGCGCCGGGCAGACCGAGCTCAGCGTCAGCGGCTGCCGCGACCTGATGGAGGCCGGCGCCGTGGACGTCTGCAACTTCGACTCGTCGTGGTCGGGCGGCCCGACCGCCTGGCGGCGCTGCGCGGCGGTGGCGCACGCCTACGACGTGGCGATGGGCCACCACGAGGAGCCGCAGGTGGCGGTGCACCTGATCGCCAGCCAGTCACACGGCACGTACGCCGAGTGCTTCCACCCCGACCGCGACCCGTTCTGGTGGAATCTGATCGCGAACCGGCCGGACGCGGTGGACGGATGCGTGCGGCTGCCCGACGGCCCCGGGCTGGGCTGGGAGCTCGATCGTGACTACATCGATTTCCACCGGGCTGACCGGTGAAGGAGGACGCGCATGGCTGAGGTGCTGATGACGGACGTCGAGAAGGTGTACGCCGACGGCACGCGGGCCGTGACCGAGCTCAACCTGCGGATCGACGACGGCCACCTGCTGGTGATCGTCGGACCGTCCGGCTGCGGCAAGACCACCGCGCTGCGGATGGTCGCGGGCCTCGAGGAGATCTCAAGCGGCACGATCCACATCGGCGGCCGCGAGGTGAACCGGCTCGACCCGGGCGAGCGGGACGTGGCGATGGTGTTCCAGAACTACGCGCTCTATCCGCACATGACCGTGTACGGCAACATCGCGTTCCCCCTGCGGCTCGCCCGGATGCCCAAGGCCGAGCGGGACACCAAGGTGCGCGCGACAGCGAAGGTGCTGGGGCTGGAGAGCCACCTCCAGCGCAAGCCGCCCCAGCTGTCGGGCGGCCAGCGCCAGCGCGTGGCGATGGGCCGGGCGATCGTCCGCGAGCCGAGCGTGTTCCTGATGGACGAGCCGCTCTCCAACCTGGACGCCAAGCTGCGCGTGCAGATGCGCGCCGAGATCTCGACGATCCAGCGCCAGTTCGGCGTGACCACGCTGTACGTCACCCACGACCAGGTCGAGGCGATGACGATCGGCGACCGCGTTGCGGTGATGCGCAAGAGCCGGCTGCAGCAGGTCGCCGACCCCCAGACCATCTACGACCATCCCGCCAACCTGTTCGTCGCCAGCTTCGTCGGCTCGCCCGCCATGAACCTCTTCCAGGCGGCGGTCGAGCGCTCGGCTGACGGCTTTCAGCTGGCCGTCGGCGAGCGCCGCATCCGGATCGACGAGCAGGAGGCGGCCCAGCATCCGGGTTTGGCCGGACGGGCCGGCGGGCGGGTCGTCGCGGGCGTGCGGCCGGAGCGGCTGGGCGCGGCGGGCACCGCAGTCGACCGCCGGCTGCGCGGCACGGTGCTGCTGTGCGAGGCGCTGGGATCCGACTCGCTGGCCTACGTCGCCGTCGAGGGCGCCACGGCGCTGAGCGACGCCCAGTCGGCACTGGCCAACGACGTCGAGGACGCGGTCGAGGACGAGGAGCTGGCCCAGGACGAGACCCGGGCAGCGAACGTGGTCGCCCGGCTCGACCCGCGGGTGCAGGTCGGCGTCGGCGAGACGCTGGAGCTCGAGGTGTTCCCGGGCGCGCTGTACTTCTTCGACCCGGAGACCGGCGAGGCGCTCGACTAGCTCACCGGCCGGGCGGCCGACCCGCGGACGATCAGCTCCGGGGGCGTCGCCACGACCACGTGCCCGACCTGGCCGCCGTTGATCATCGTCAGGATCATGTCCACCGAGCGGCTCCCCAGCTCTGCCAGCGGCATCCGCACCGTGGTCAGCGGCGGGTTCAGGTAGGCGGCCTGCGGGATGTCATGCAGCGCGACCACCGAGATGTCCTCGGGCACCGACAGTCCCTGGCTGCGCACGGCCGCCATCGCCCCCACGGCGGCCACGGCGTTGGCGGCGACCAGCGCGGTCGGCCGCGGCGTCAGGTGCAGCAGCCCGGCCGCGGCGGTGGCACCGCCCACTTCGTTGAAGGAGGACTCGGCGATGTACCCGTCGGGCATCTCCAGCCCGGCCTCGGCCATCGCATTGACGTAGCCGCGGCGGCGGCGCCGCGCCGTGTCGACGTTCTGCGGACCGGCTATGTGGGCGATCCAGCGATGTCCGATCGAGATCAGGTACCGCGTGCCCATGGCCACCCCGGCCTGGTCGTCGACGACCACGCTCGACCCCTCGGCCGGCCCGCGGCGGTTGATCAGCATCGCCGGGGGCGAGCCGGGGGCGTTCAGCGTGGGCACGCTGTCGGCGGTGGCGACGCCGTAGAGGATCCCGTCGACCCGGTCCTCGAGGATCTCCTGCCGCAGCTGTGCACTGCCGCCGGTGATCAACAGCACGTAGCCGGCCGCGGCAGCCCGCTGTTCGGCGCCGACGGCGATCTCCGTGTAGATCACGTTTCGAAGGTCGGGGATGATCAGGCCCAGCGCCATCGTCCGGGCGGTCTTCAGCGCCCGGGCCGCCGGATTGCGGCGGTAGCCGAGCCGCTGGACGGCGTCCATCACCCGCTGCTCGGTCTCCGGCCGCACGGACAGACTCTCGTCTCCGCTGAGCAGCCGCGACACCAGCGATGCGTCGACTCCCGCCGCTGCGGCGACGTCCTTCATGGTCACGCGGCGGGGCCGGGCGGCCCTGGAGTCCGTCATGGCTCCACAGTGTACGGTGCGCGGCGAGTTGCGGCGAGCCGAGTTGACACGGCGATCTCCCGTCCCATAGCATGGTCAATCGTATGAGTTCGGGACGGCTGAACGGCAAGCGGGTCTTGTTGACGGGCGCCGGGGGCGGTCTGGTCGCCGCCATCGCCCGCGCCTTCGCCGCCGAGGGCGCCGTCCAGGTGCTGGCCGGCCGCACGCTCGAGCGCGTGGAGGCGGTGGCTTCCGGGCTGGAGCGCGCCGAGGCGGCGCAGCTCGACGTGGCCGACTCCGCGGCGGTCGAGGTTGCCGTCACGTCCGCGCACGAGCGGATGGGCGGGCTCGACGTGCTCGTCAACGGAGCCGCCATCGACACCGGCTGGGCGCCGTCCGCCGACATGGAGCTCGGCGTCTGGGACAGCACGATCGCCATCAACCTGTCGGGCACCTACTACACCTGCCGGGCCGCGATTCCGCTGATGGTCGCCGGAGGCGGCGGCTCGATCGTCAACATCACCTCGGTCGCCGGCCACAAGGCGTGGGCCGAGGACGTCGCCTACAACGCGTCGAAGGCGGGCGTGTCCCAGATGACGAAGACGATGGCGGTCGAGTACGCCACCCAGGGGATCCGCGCGAACTGCCTGGCGCCGGGCGTGATCGACGGCGGGCTGACCGACGTCGTCACCGAGGACGCCGACCGCGACATGCTGGTCAAGATGCACCCCATGATGCGGATGGGGACAACCGAAGAGGTGGCCGAGGCCGCCGTCTGGCTGGCGTCCGACGCGTCGTCTTTCACCACCGGCTGGACGCTGGCCGTGGACGGGGGGTTCCTGGCCTGATCACGCTGGCGTCACCCGAGCTGCTGGTGCGGATCGATCCGGAGCACGGCGGCGAGATCCTCGACCTGGTCGATCTCGCCACCGGCCGGCAGCTGCTCGGCCGCCCGCCGTTCGGCTCGGAGCCGATCCTGGGCGGCGACCTGGACGAGGGCCGGTGGACGGCCTCGTACCGCGGCGGCTGGCAGACGGTGCTGCCCAACGCCGGCAACCGGTGCGTCAACGCCACCGGGCACCACGGGTTCCACGGCCGCGCATCCAACGACCCGTGGTCGGTGGTCGATGCCACGGCGACCCGGGCGACGATGTCCTGGCAGGGCCACGGCCTGGAGGTCGAGCGCACGGTCGCGCTGGACGACGGCGCGGTGCGCGTCTCGATGCGAATCAGCTCGCCTCAGGGCGCATCGCTGGTCTCGCTGGAGCACGTGTCGGCGGGGCTGGAGCTGTTGGAGCCGGAGCTCGAGCTGGTGCTGCCTGCCGGATTCGGCTACGAGCTGAGCGAGCAGGACGGCCCTTTGCGCCCGCCCCAGGACGCGCCGCGATACCCCGAGCTGCTGCTGCTGGACGGCACCACCGAGCGTGCCGACCGCTGGCCGATCGTGGATCGCCGCAGCCGCCTGTTCGTGGTGGCAGAGGTGCCCGAGGGCTGGGCCGTGATCCGCAACGCGGCGCGCGGCCAGTCGCTGGCGATGGCCTGGGACGCCGAGTGGTACCGCCACTGCTGGGTCTGGCACGAGAACCGCGTGAGCGGCGGGATCTGGCGGGAGCAGGCGGAGATGATCGCCGTCGAGCCGACCACGGTTCCACACAGCCTGGGGCTGGCCGTCGCCGAGCAGGAGGGCCAGGCCCGGCGGCTCGAGCCCGGCGAGGTCGCCGAGCCGTGGATCGTGCTGCGGCCGCAGTCGGGCGTGACCAGTGTCAGCTCCGTCGACAGGGACGGGCGCGTGGTGCCGTGACCGGCTCGGACGTCGGGCTGGGCTCAGCGCTCCTCCGCGACCTGTACGGCACGCCGGAGGTGCGGGCGGCGCTCGACTCACGAGCGCTGATCCAGGGCTGGCTCGACGCCGAGGTCGCCCTCGCCCGGGCGGAGGCGGACGTCGGCGTGATCCCGGCGGAGGCGGCTGAGCGGATCGCCGCCGAGGCGATCGCCGCGCGGTTCGACGTCGACGCCCTGCGGCAGGGCATCGCCGATTCGCAGCACCCGCTGGTGCCGCTGATCCGCGAGCTGTCCGAACGGTGCGAGGCTCACGGCGCGTACGTCCACTGGGGCGCGACGACGCAGGACATCATCGACACCGGCGCGATGCTCCAGGCGCGGTCGGCGATCGCGCTGATCCGCGCGGACGTCAACGGTGCCGCGGTCGCCGCCGCGCAGCTGGCGCAGCGCCATGCCGCCGACCCGATGCCGGGGCGCACACACGGGCAGCACGCCGTTCCCATCGCCTTCGGGCAGAAGGCCGCGTCGTGGGCCGACGAGCTGGGGCGCTGCGGCGCGCGGCTCGACCGGCTGGGCGCCGAGGTGGTGTGCGGACAGCTGGGCGGCGCAGCCGGCAGCCTCGCTGCCCTGGGCGACCGGGCCGACGCGGTGCGCACCCGGTATGCGGACCACCTGGGCATGCCGGTTCCCGGCGTCGCCTGGCACGCCGCACGCGACCGCGTGCGGGATGTCGGCCACGCGCTCGCCCAGGTCGCCGCCGCGGGCGAGCGGATCGCCGCCGAGATCGTGCGCCTGCAGGCCACCGAGGTCGCCGAGCTGCGCGAGCCCGCGGCGCCCGGCCACGTCGGCTCGTCGACGATGCCCCAGAAGCGGAACCCGATGACCAGCGAATACCTGATCGCGTCGGCGCGCCTGGCGTACGCCGCGGCGGGAGCGCTCCAGCTCTCGCCGGCCCACGCCGGCGAGCGGGACATGGGGCTGTGGGCGGTCGAGTGGGTCGCCCTGCCGGAGGCGCTGGTCCTGACCTCCAGCGTGGCGGCGAAGCTGCGCTGGATCCTGGACGGGCTGGAGGTGGACACGGCCCGGATGCGCAGCAACGTCGACCTGACGCGGGGCGCGATCATGGCCGAGGCGGTGATGATGGACATGGCCCGCCACTGGGGACACGAGGGAGCGCATCAGATCGTCGCCCGGGCGAGCGAGCGCGCCTCGGCCGAGGGACTGGCGCTGGACGCGGCGCTCGCGCTGGATCCCGAGGTGACCGCGGTCTATGCAGCCGACCAGCTGGCACGGCTCGTGGCCGATCCCGGGTCGTACCTGGGGACGCCCGACGGGCTTGCGCGCGCGGGCCATCCGTGAAACACTCGCTCAATCGTTTGACCCCGGATCGGTAGGTGATCTATGCGCAGTTCTTTGTTCACCGGGTGGCGGCGCCCCCTCGCGCTCGTTGCCGCAATGGTTGCCGTGGCCGCACTCGCGGGCTGCGGAGGCTCCAGCTCGAGCAGCGGCGACAGCAGCTCCGGCGGCGGCTCGGTGAACACCAAGCCTGCCTCCGGCACGATCGACGTCTGGCTGGCGGGCCTGTTCGCCACCGCGACGCCGGGCACGGCGTACCGCGACTGGATCGACGCCCAGGACAAGCGGTTCGAGGAGGCGTACCCCGGCTCGAAGGTCAACATCACCCTGCTGCCGGCGAACAACGACCAGTTCTCGGCCAAGCTGCAGGCGGCCTTCACCTCCGGGCAGGTGCCGGACGTGATGCTGATCTACTCGGGCGGCTACACGACTCCCTACATCCCCTCCCTGCTCGAGCTCAACAAGTACGTGGACGCGAACTCGGGGATGTACGACTCGATCTCGAACTGGGATCTGTCCTGTGCCGATCTCGACTGCCAGGACGGCAACGGGAAGATCTACGGCGTGCCGATCGACTTCGGCTCCTACGGGCTCTTCTACAACAAGTCGATGCTGTCCCACGCCGGCGTCTCGGCGCCGCCGACGACGTTCGACGAGCTGCTCGCCGCGTGCGACAAGCTGAAGGCGGACGGCGTCATCCCGATCGCCTACGGCGACCGTGACGGCTACTCGACGGACAACTGGGTGACGTGGGCGTACGCCTCGTACATGGACACCGGCGACGTCGGGAAGGTCAACGACGGCAGCATCAAGTACACCGATCCCAAGCTCGTGCAGCCGCTGGAGCAGCTGACGGAGCTGAAGAAGCACGACTGCGTCAACTCCGACGCCAGCACCCGCGAGAACGCGAGTGCCAACAGCTACTTCACCTCCAAGAAGGCCGCGATGGTGCAGATGTACCCGTTCATCATCGCGGACTTCGAGAAGGCCCTCGGCAAGGACCTGGGCGTGACCCGGCTGCCGACGTTCAGCGACGGGCCGCTGGCCGACAAGGCCGCCGGCAACTCGTTCCACAACTGGGTGATCCCGGCCAAGGCCAAGAACCCGGATCTCGCGTTCGCATACGTCAAGATCGCGAGCGACGCAGCAGGCGGGCGCCGACCTGGCCTCGATGGTGGGCTCGCCGCCGGCCAACAAGCAGGCGCTCGACGGGATCTCCGATCCCAACGTCAAGTTCTTCGCCGGGCTCGGTTCGGACGCGGGCATCCCGCTGCTCGACAGCGTGATCCCGGTCAACCTGGCGCTCTACTACTACAAGCAGTTGCAGGCCGCGTTCGCGGGCACCACGTCGCCCCAGGACGCCATGCAGAACGTTGACGACGAGCGTCAGCAGCTCAATCCCTGACGGTGACACACCGGGCGCCGGGCTTCCCCGGCGCTCGGTGCTCCACCGGCTCGGTCGCACCGAGTGGTTGTGGGGCGTGATCTTTGCGCTCCCCGCCGTGGTGCTGATCGCGCTGTTCGTCGCCTACCCGGTGGGCACCGTCGTGTACTACGGGTTCACCCGGTGGAACGGGCTCAGCCCGGCCGAGTGGGTGGGCATCCACAACTACCGCGTTCTGCTGGACGACAAGGTCTTCCGCCAGGCGCTCAAGAACAACTTCCTGTTCGCGTTGTCGGTGCCGATCCAGATGACGCTGCCGCTGCTGCTGGCCTACCTGATCCACGTGCGGATCACCGGCTGGTCGTTCTTCCGGGCGACGTTCTTCATTCCGGCAACGATCGCCACGGTTGTCGTTGGCATCGTCGCCTACAGCACCTTCCAGGTGAGCGGCGCGCTCAACTCGCTGCTCGGCTCCGTCGGGCTCGATTCGCTGCAGCATGACTGGCTGTCCAGCTCGCACACGTCGATCCCGCTGATCCTGTTCGTCGTCGTCTGGGCGAACTTCGGCTACAACGTCCTGATCTATCTGGCCGGCATGTCGGCGCTCGACCCCGCGCTCGAGGAGGCGGCCAGGATGGACGGCGCGAACCCGTGGCGGATCCTGATCTCGGTCGTCGCGCCCAACCTGCGGCGGGTGATGGAGCTGGTGCTGGTCACCTCCACGGTGACCGCCTTCGCCTACATGTTCACGTACATCTACGTGATCACCAACGGCGGGCCCGGCTTCGACACGAACGTCGCCGAGTTCCAGATCTACTACCAGTGGTTCACCAATGGCAATGCGGGATACGCGTGCGCCATGGCGACGCTGCTGCTGGCCATCACCACGCTGCTCGGGCTCGTCCAGATCCGCGTGCTGACCCGGAGGATGGGGTGAACGAGCGGGGCACGACCGGCCGGCTGATGCGGCTGCCCGCGGCGCAGCGGTGGCCGCTGATCGTCGGCATGCTGCTGCTCAGCGCCTCGGCGTTCTTCCCGCTCTACGTGATGGCGTCGAACGCGTTCCGCACGAACCTCGACTGGGCGAACTCGCAGATCGGCCTGCCCACGACGGCCAGCCTGGATGCGTTCCGGCGGGCATGGGACGGCGCGAGCATCGGCTCGTCGTTCGTCAACTCGATCGAGATCTCGGTGGGCACCGTGGTGCTGTCGGTGGCGGTGGCGACGATGGCGGCGTACGCGTGCTCGAAGATCTCCTGGTGGCCGCGGCAGTTCATCTTCCTGTTCCTGCTGTTCTGGATCGTCGTGCCGCCGCTGGTGCTGCTGGTGCCCGTGTACATCGAGCTGGCCAGCCTGCCGCTGATCCACACGAACCTGCTCGACTCGAAGCTCGGCATCGTGCTCGTCTACACAGCGGTCAACCTGCCGTTCAACGTCTATCTGATGACTGCCTACTTCCGGTCGCTGCCCGATGAGCTGCTGGAGGCGGCGCGGATCGACGGCGCCTCCGTGCCACAGACGTTCGCGCTGGTGATGGTGCCGTTGGCGCGTCCGGCGCTGGCGACCCTCGCGATCTTCAACTTCCTCTGGGCGTGGAACGAGTTCATGTTCGCGCTGTTCATCCTCACATCGACAAGCACCAAGCCGCTGACCGTCGCCGTCCAGCAGCTGCAGGGCCGGTTCGACCAGGATCCGACGGCGCTGATGGCCGGCCTCTGCATCGCGACACTACCGGTGATCGGCGTCTACCTGATCTTCCAGCGCCACCTCGTCCGCGCGATCACGGCCGGCGTCGGCAAGTAGCGCTCAGCCGCGGTCGGCCGGCTGCCGGAGCCACAGCGTGACGTGGGCCGGCCGGACGGTCGCCGACACGGCGCCGACCAGCTCGGCACCCAGCACGTCGAGGTCGACCTTTCGTCGCACCTGGTCGCTGAACTCGTCGAGCGTGCGCGCCGGGTCATACGCCAGCCGGGCGAACCGGCGGTCGATCGTCGCCTTGATCCGCGACTGGAGGGGGCGCGAGACGACCACCACCAGCAGCGTCGACAGCGTCACCGCCAGCGCGTCCGACCTGCCCGTCGCCGCCCGCAGCACCGAGCTCAGCCCGACGACGCCGGTCAGATAGATCCCGATCAGCACCGCCGCCAGGCACGAGTAGGTCAGCGTCCGCCGGATGATCAGGTCGATGTCGTACAACCGGTACTGGAAGACGGCGAAGCCGATCGACACTGGGATCAGGCCGAAGCTGATCAGCGCGACGGTCTGCAGTACCCGCAGCCACTCCGGCGTGTCCGCACCGCTCGGCAGGATCGCCGCAAGCACCATCGCGACCGCGAAGATGCCGGCCACCGCCGCGGCGGCCGCGGCAAGCCACTTCATCTGCAGCCGCTCGGTGCCCCGCGAGCGCCGGAAGCGGAGAATCAGGCTGAGCGCTGCCCCGAGGATGGCGATGGGCACCATGATCACCACCGACCGGAGCACCTGGATGACAGTGCCGAGCGCGTCGATCCCCAGCGGATTCACGGTATTGGGGAACGAGCTGTCCGACATCCGACCGGGATCGCAGAGGATCGCCAGCGACGCGACGATCAGACCAGCAGCGCTTGACCAGGCGAGCCACCGCCAGCGTGGCGTCAGCAGATGGCCGTCGGGGAACAGCAGCAGGAGGAACACACCGGTCAGCCCGATCCCCGGCACCCACAGCATGCTGTCGATCGACGCCGCCACGACCGCCAGATCGTGCGAGCCACGATGCAGCTCCAGCCCGTAGGTGGCGTAGCTCGAGCACACGAGGTCCAGCCCCCAGGTGGCTCCGATCGCGAGCAGGATCCAGCCCACGGGGTTGCCCGGGTTCCTGGCGGCGACCAGCACGCCGACAAGGGCGAACAGGAACGTCGAGATCACGAACGCCACACCGGACGCCGTCCCGCTCAACCCCCAGTCCGTGTCCGCTGTGCTGTCCCCCGTTGGCACGGTTGCGATCAGACCCACGATGTAGAACACGCAGATGAGGGCGAAGACGGTCCAGGCGAGGCGTCGAGGCGACATGGCTGCAGCCAGCTTGTCAGAAACGGCGTTCCGGCTTCGTTACGGGCGCTCCGGCCGCGCCTCGCGGCCGGTCTTGCGCAGCGCGATGCCGCCCAGCGTCTCCAGAACGACGCGGTGCCCTGCCATGGCGGTGATGCCGGCAGCGTCGAACGGCGGTGACACCTCGACGATGTCCATGGCGCAGAGGTCGACCGACGAGGCGATCGTCCGCACCGCCCAGAGCAGCTCGCGGGTCATCAGCCCGCCCGGCTCTGCGGTGCCCGTGCCGGGGGCGAAGGCCGGGTCGAGCACGTCGATGTCCACCGTCAGATAGGTGCGCGGCGCACGCGACTGCGCGTACTCGATCGCATCCCGCACGACCGGCCCGATCCCACGCTCGGTGATCTCGCCGAGCGTGTGCCAGCAAAAGCCCTGCTCGCGCATCCAGTCGAACTCCTCGGGGAACGGCCAGGCGCCGCGCAGGCCGATCTGCACGATGTTGTGGCCGTCCAGGTGCCCGTCAATCACCGCGCGCGAGAACGGCACGCCGTGCGGCGACTCCTCGGGCTCGAGGCCCGTGTCGGCATGCGTGTCGAAGTGGATCACCGAGAAGCCGTCGGTGCCGAACTGCGCAGACAACGCGGCCAGGACGGGCGTGGACAGGGAGTGGTCGCCGCCCAGGACGACGGCCACGGCGCCCGCCGACAGGATCTCGCCGACCCGCGCCTGGAGTCCCGCGTGGTTGTGGGCGAGGTTCGACGAGCGCACCTCGACGTCGCCGTAGTCGACGATGTCGAGCTCCTTGTAGGGGTCGATGCCGAGCTCCATGTTCGGACGGTCGACCGGGAGGCCGACGTCCTCGCCGGAGCGAATGGCCCGCGGGCCGAACCGCGTGCCGGGCCGGTAGGACACGCCTTCGTCGAACGGCGCGCCGACGATCGCGATGTCGGCGCCGGCGAGCCCGGAGGGCTCCAGCACGAGCGGCACGCGGCCAAACGTCAGGCCGACGCCCGTGTAGCCGTTCTCATCGGGGCGGTTGGGCTGGAAGCGACCCTCGGGCATGAGGTCGCCATCATATAGCTGCCCTGGTGCAACAACGGGGTCAGACCCCTTTGTTGCACGCCGCCCTAGGAGGTCGCGTCCCCCAGGCAGTTCAGGAGCGTCGTCTGCACCTCGTCGGGCGGCGCCGAACGCCAGAGCACGATGGCGTTGGCCACACGCGAGACGAGCTCCCGGTCGATATCCGGATCCGTGCGCACCTGGGCGGCCTGCGACTCCGCCTGCTCGTTGCTGGCGAAGAAGTCGACGACCGCGAGGTCGTCACCAAGGCTCACGGCGGCGGACGTGACCACGCCGATCGCTCCACGCCTGAACGCCACGGAGCCGTGCGCGCGGTCGATGCAGCTCAGGAGGGCGCGGCGCTCATACGTGATAGTCCGATGCCGTTCGGCGTTCAGTCCAGCAGTCTGCCGCGGTGGACCTGGCGCAGCGTGCCAGCCGCTGCACCCCGAAGCGAGCAGCCCCACCACGATTGCGGCCAGGCAACGCGTCCCACTCCCCCATGGTACCGGCGAACTCCACGCAACAAAGGGGTCTGACCCCGTTGTTGCGCCGCTCCTAGATCGGTGTCTCGGGATCCCCGTGCACGTCCGGCGTGGTGGCCGGATCGGCGTCGGGATGCGGCGGCCGCGGCGTGCCGTCGTCCTCCTGCTGGTCGTCCGGATTCGGCTCGGGCTTCTCGGTCATCGCTGAACCGTGCCCCGCGGGAGAAGGGTCGGAAACACCGCCGGTGCCGTGCCGGGCGACGACCCGGTCGTAGTTGAGTCGCAGCAGCGCGATCACGTCATCGACGTCAGCCTCGCTCTCGATCGACCGCGCCGCCATCCCCACCGAGTCCGGGAACACCGGATGCGGGCCCACGCGGCCCTGCTCGCGCAGCTCCGTCGCGACCCGCTTGGGAAACGCGAAGTGCGCCGCCCGGTCGCCGTGCAGATGGCCGAGCTCGCGCTTGCCGACCACGAACGCGGTCGCGCCGAAGTTGCCCGGCTGCGTGGCGACGCCCGGCCAGGAACCGACCTCGGCCCGGATCCGCCCCGCAGTCACCACGAGAAGGCGACCGCCCGGTCGTCCGGCGTCAGTCCGCCGACCGCGTAGGTGGACGTGCCGTCCCCGCGCAGCTCGCGGGCGCCGGCGACCAGCGCGCCGTACGCGGCGCTCGCCAGCAGGCTGCCGGTGGATACGCGGCGGACGCCCAGCGACTCCAGCTCCGGCACCGACGGTGCGCCGGGCAGCGCAAGTACGTTCACGGGTACGCCAACCGCACCGACCATCCGGGCGATCTGCGACGGGTCGCGCAGGCCGGGCGCGTACACCGCGTCGGCGCCGGCATCCCGGTACGCCGACAGCCGGGCGATCGTGTCGTCGAGATCGTCCACCCCGTGCAGATGATTCTCTGCGCGCGCCGTCAGCACCATCGGCTCGTCGAGCCGGTGCGCCGCGTCGGCGGCCGCGGCCACGCGCTCGGCCGCGCGGCCGGCGTCGTCGATCGAGTCGGTGGCCGGGTCGTAGTCCTCGATCGAGCAGCCGCTGGCCCCGGCCTCGGCCAGCAGCGTGACGGTCTCGGCCACGCCCTCGAGGTCGTCGGCGAAGCAGCGCTCGCTGTCGACGGACAGCGGCAGCGGAGTCGCGGCGGCCAGCTCGGCCACGTGGGCGACCAGCTCGTCGCGCGTCACGTGCTGGTCGTTTCTCCCAAGCGTCCACGCCAGGCCGGCGCTGGTGGTGGCGAGCGCCTCGAACCCCAGGCTGGTCAGCAGGCGGGTCGATCCCACGTCCCACGGGTTCGGCATCACGAAGATGCCGTCGTGCTCGTGCAGCGCGCGGAACCGCGCACGGCGTTCGGCGATGGTCATGCGAACCTCCGGGTCAGCCGTTGAAGCGGCGCAGCACCGGCCACACCTTCGGTGACTGGTGCCCGATGTACCAGAACCCGATGGTACCCACGTGATAGCGGTTCGCGACGGCGACCTTCGCCTCGAGCGACCGCGCGTTCTCGAACCAGACCGTGTGCTTCACGCCACCGGCGCGGTACGTGAAGGTCGGCGACTGCGACACGGCGTCGAACACCAACGGCGCATTGTGCGCGGTGCGCAGCGCGCTCGCCTGATCCCACTGCACCGACGTCGTGCCCTTCTTCGACCAGTTGTAGCCGTACAGCGGGACGCCCAGCTCGACCTTGGACGGAGCGATGACCGACGTTGCGTAACGGACGACGTCCTCCGTCCACGAGATGTCCGCGATCGGCCCCGGCGATCCCCATGGCCCGTGCTGGTCGTAGACCATCAGCCGCACCCGGCTGGCGACGCGGCCGAGCGCCGCGTAGTCGAACACCCACTTGTCGATGCCGTACGTCGTGTGGCCGTCGGCCGTCTTGGCCATCACCGTGATCGTGCAGCGCTTGTGCGTCGCCCGCAGCTTCCCGCACAGCTCTGTGGCAAACGCCGTGAAGCCGGTGCGCATCCGCTGGCCGACGACCGGGTTGGTGGTGTAGGCCATCTTCTCGTAGTCGATGTCGATGCCGTCGAAGCCGTTGTCGGTGACCAGCTTGACGATCGCCGCCACGTGCGCGTGGCGCTTCGCCGGCGTGTTGAAGATCAGCGAGGCGTCGGCCGGCCCCCATCCCGCGGTGACGCTCGGCACCACCGCAACGCCCTTCGCGCGGAGCGCCGCGCGCTGGGTGGGATCGAGGATGCCACCGCCTGCGCTGAAGGTGGTCAGCGATGTCGTCTGATAAGAGAACGGGCTGACGTACCGGAACGACGCGGAGTGGGCGAGCACCGTGTCCAGGCCGTGCGTGCCGTCCCAGCCGGGCAGCCACGTTGCGAGCACGCGGCCCTGCGGGCGTGGCGC
The DNA here is from genome assembly GCA_963720885.1 of uncultured Actinomycetes bacterium. Classification (GTDB taxonomy): domain Bacteria; phylum Actinomycetota; class Thermoleophilia; order Gaiellales; family JAICJC01; genus DATLLN01. The sequence goes on from CAVRGW010000006.1 coordinate 565,243, forward strand.
GGCGCTCGACGACGAGAGCGCGCAGGTGAACGCCAGCACGCCGACCAGGGCGATGCCAAGCAGCAGCCGAGCGTGTGGGACGGATCGGGCCATCGCTCTCATACTGTATGGAGCGGGGTGCGATCGCCACCCCCGGCGGCGCTAAGGTGCAGCGATGGGCGGCGACGATCCACGCCGGCCCGGCGACGGGCACGACGACGAGCAGCTCGACGAGGCTCTGGAGGAGAGCTTCCCTGCGAGCGACCCGCCCGCAGGGAACGGCTCTGTGATGCCTCCGGCGCCGTCCCGCCCCGATCCCGACGACAAGGAGGGCTAGGCACCAATGGCCAGCCGCACCGCCACTGAGCAGTTCGCATCGACGCACGCCCACCCCACGCTCGGCGGTTCGGAGCGCCGCGAGATCGGCGCCCTGCTCGAGCGGTCACTGATCGACCTGGTCGACCTCTCGCTGATGGCCAAGCAGGCCCACTGGAACCTCATCGGTCCCCGGTTCCGAGCGCTGCACCTCCACCTCGACGAGATCACCGACGAGCTGCGCGAGCAGTCGGACATCATCGCCGAGCGTTCTGTGCAGATCGGGATCTTCGTCGATGGCCAGTCCGGCCACGTGGCCGAGCACACCGAGCTCGACCCGTTGCCGCACGGGGCGATCGCCGACGAGCGAGCGATCGAGCTGCTCAGCGAGCGGCTGGCGGGCGCGATCGACCGTGGACGCGACGCCATGGGGAAGCTGGGCGAGCTCGACTCGGCGAGCGAGGATCTGATGATCGCCGCCGTGCAGGTGCTCGAGAAGCAGCTGTGGATGCTCCGTTCCCAGGAGGCGATGGACTGACCGCGGCGTAGACTCCTCCGGCCGAATGCCGGAGAGTCCGCTCGCAGACGCCGTCGACCGGTTCCTGGCCGATCCGGGGACCACCTTCACCGTGCCCGGGCACAAGAGGTCGCCTGCCCTCGCTGACGCGTTGCTGCAGCTCGACCTGCCGCTGGTCTCCGGTGCCGACGACTCGCGCATGACGGGCGACGTGCTGGGCCGGGCCGAGCGCCTGGCCGCACAGCTCTGGGGAGCGGACATGTGCCGCTTCTCGGTCAGCGGCTCGACCCACGGCAACCAGGCGTTCGCGCTGGCCGTCGCCCGTCCGGGCGACAAAGTGATCGTCGCCCGCACGCTGCACAAGTCGCTCCACGCGGGCCTGGTGCTGGCGGGCCTCGAGCCCGTCTGGGTGCGGCCCGAGGTGGACGCGACCACCGGGCTGTCTCTGGGCGTTCCCGCTGCGGCGGTCGCGCAGGCGCTGGCCGGGGCGCCCGACACCCGCGCCGTGTTCCTGGTCGAGCCCAGCTACATCGGCCGACTCTCGGACATCGAGGCGATCGCCGAGCTCACGCATGCCGCCGGCGTGCCGCTGGTGGTCGACCAGGCGTGGGGCGCACACCTGGGCTTCCACCCCGCCCTCCCGAAGCACGCGATCGCCCGCGGCGCGGACGGCATGGTGACGTCGACGCACAAGAACCTGACCGCCTTCACCCAGGGCTCGATCGTGCTGGCCCGCGGCGAGCGCATCGACCTGGCCCGGCTCGACGAGTGCTTCGAGCTGCTGCACACGACCAGCCCGAGCGCCGCGATCATGGCCTCGTCCGATCGAGCACGGGCATTGATCGAAGAGCGCGGGCCCGAGCTGCTGGGGCGAACCATCGAGATCGTCGCCGACGCTCGCCGGCGGCTGTCGCAGGTGGAAGGACTGACCGTGGTCGACGCGGACGATCCGACCAAGCTGGTGCTGGCGCTGGCCGGCACCGGGGCCGACGGCTTCGAGGTGGAGCGCGATCTGTTCGGGCGCGGGATCCGCCTGGAGATGGCCGACCGCGACACACTCGTCCCGATCGTCACCCTGGCGGACACCGCGGAGACCGTCGGCCGGCTGGCCGACGGCGTCGCCGACTCGGTCGCCGCGCGGCGCGGCGAGCCGCGGCCCCCGGCCTCGTCGACCGTCTGGTCGCTGGTCGCCGAGGTGGTGATGAGCCCACGGGATGCGTACTTCGCCCCCCGCCGGCGTCTGGCCTGGCGCGACGCGGTCGGCCGGATTGCCGCCGAGACAGCAGCGCCGTACCCGCCGGGCATTCCAGCGCTCGCGCCCGGCGAGCTGATCAGCTCCGAGATCCTGGCCGCCCTGCGCGCTGAGGCTGCGGCCGGCAGCCGGATGGCGTACTGCAGCGATCCGACGCTGGAGACGCTGCTGGTCGTCGACGCGTAGCGGGAACCGCGGCTGCGCGGCCGCCGTCACAACGGCATCGCCTGCACCGCGAGCGGCACGAGGCTGGTGACGCCGGCCGTGCAGCCGCAGCCAGACGGCATCCACGTCGAGCTGCGGCAGGAGAGCGGCGCGCCGGCGACGCTATCGACCGGCGAAGGCGGCGGCTGGAAGCCGGGCGAGGAGATCGTGCTGACGACCCCGCCGGGCGCCGTGCGGATGGGCTGCATGACCGACGCCGACTGGAACGCCGATCCGCCGGCTCATCGCGGATGGGTGACGCTGCACGTCAGCGATCCCGACCGGATCTGGGTCGACGACCGCACCGTCGGCGGCGTTTGCTCGGGAAGCGCGATCGACTACGGCGAGAACGCGCGTGGCCGCCCGCTCGGCGAGCTGCCGGCCGATGCACGCAAGGCGTTCCGCTCGGTCGAGCCGGACGACGTCGTGGAGCTCGCGGGGCATCCCCGGCAGCAGCCGATCGAGTACCGCCTGGTGCACGATGGCACGGTGACCAGCGTCGCTCGGTACTTCGACGACACCCACGGCGGCTGGTTGCTGGACGGCGTCACGGAATGCGGGGACGGCTAGCCCCGCCTCGGCCGTAGTACCCTCGTGCTGATGGTGCGCCGCGCATCCGACGCGACGCTCGTGCGCAAGGCCCGGAACGGGTCGCGCGACGCCGCCGGTGAGCTGTTCGGTCGCTACTGGCCGGGGGCGTGGCGCGCCGCGCTCGTTCTCACCGGGCGCCGGGAGATGGCGGACGACGTGGCGCAGGATGCGTTCGAGCGGGCGTTCGCGGCACTGTCACGATTCGACGAGTCGCGGCCGTTCGGCGCCTGGCTGCACCGGATCGTGGTCAACCGTGCGCTCGACCTGATGCGCCGCGAGCGGCGGCTGGTCGGGCTTGATCAGATCGCCGAGCCAGAGTCGCCCTGGCGCGACCTGGACGCCGAGGACCGCGAGCTGCTGGATGCCGTGGCGTCCCTCGGCGCGCAGCGGCGCACGGTGATCGTGCTGCGCTACGGACTGGGCTACTCGCCGACCGAGATCGCGGAGCTGCTGGAGCTGCCGACCGGCACGGTCAACTCGCGGCTGGCGCGCGCACTCGAGGATCTGCGGCAGATCAGAGAGGAGGCCGATGCCCACCGAGCTTGAGCAGCAGCTCGAGCGCGCACTGCGCGCGCCGGCCGCGACGCCGTCCGACTCTGCACGCCGGGCCGCGCTGGACGCGCTGCCGGTCCCGCCGAGGCGGCGCCGCGGGCGGGTGCCGCTGGTGCTGGCGCTGGGGATGGCGATGCTGCTGGCCTCGGCGGTCACGCTGTACGCCAGCCCGGACGCGCGGCAGGCGATCGGCATCGAGACCTACACGCCGAAGCACGCATTCAAGCCGGGGCCGAAGCGGCTGCAGGTGCCGGACGGCGCGTCGGGGATCGCTGTGCTCGCCGGTGGCCGGATGTGGGCGACCGCGCACGCCGTCAGCATCAACGGCGCCAAGGCGACGGCGGTCGAGCTCTCGCCGAACGCGCTGAACATCGCCGTCGGCCGGGGACGCGATCTGGTCGCGGTGCATACGAACGGCAGCGGCGAGCGGGTGCTGCGACGGACGGAGGGGCAGGTCGTCGCGATCTCCTGGGCGCCGAACCCGATCGAGATCGCGTACGTGGTCAAGGACGGCTCGCGCTACCGGTTGCACCTGATCGAGGGCGACGGCGACAACGACCGGCTGATCGACCCCTCGGTCGCGCCTGTCCGGCCGACCTGGCGCTGGGACAACGGCGCGGTTGCGTACGTGTCGGCCAACGGCCACGTTGTCGTGCGCGACCTGATCCATGCTCGGTCGACCGTCTTGCCGGGAGGGTGCCTCGGCTACGCCGAGCAGATCGGGTACGCACCCACCAACTCGGCGCTGGCGGCCGCGGGTGCCGGGCTGGTCGCCGTCGTGGGCGCACACGGCCCGGCCCATTGCCAGCCGATTCCCGCCGGACTCGTGATCGGCCCACCCGGACCCGCGAAGGGCCTCACATGGCTCAGTCCAACAACAGTCGTTGCTTCCAACTCGCGCAGCATGTCGCAGTTCCGCTGGTCGGATGGGAGGCTGCGGGTTCTCCGGCGGCCGCAGGAGACGCGTGGCAACCCGGTGGGAATCGCCGCCCTGCCCGGCAACCGCCTGGTGATCGCGCTCGCCGGCCACCGGCTGCGGATGATCGAGGTCGACGCAAACACGCTGCACATCCGCCGCGTGCTGCTGGATGCGTCGCCGGCGGACGGCGCGGCTCCGGTCAGCCTGCGCTGACGCGCTCGTTGAAGTCGGCCGCCGCCTCCGCGATGCCCGGTTTGGCATCGGGATCGACCGCCGCCTTCACGTGCGTCATGAACTGCGCGGGCGCCGATGGATCGAGCTGCTTGACCCGGCTGCCGCCGGGGACGGTCAGCAGCGCCTTCGCGACGGCCGCCCGGGTGGCGAACGCGGCCGCGGTCAGCCCCCGCACCGCGTATTCGCCCGCGGCGCCGTGGTGCTTGCGGGTGTAGATCGCCCGGCTGCGCTCCATCTGGTAGATCCGCCGCTCGGGCACGCCGCTGGTGGTCGCGTTCTCGTAATGCACGAGCGACGCGTGAGGGAAATAGGCGATCTCGTAGCCGGCGTCGCGCAGCCGCAGGCAGAGGTCGGGGTCCTCGGAGTAGATGAACAGCTGCTCGTCGAAGCCGCCGATGGCGTCCAGCGCTATGCGGCGCGCGAGGATCGCCGCGCCGCACACCCAGTCCACACTGCGGATCGCCTCGCCCCGGGACTGGATCCAGAAGGCGCGCTGCAGGGTCAGCGTCGTCAGCGCGACCCGCGCCGGGGACGGGAAGTGGAACGCCGAGGGCTGCTCGCGCCCATCCGGGTAGAGGATCCGCGGGCCGGCGGCGCCGACCCCCGGGTTCTGATCCATGAAGCGGCACATCGCCGTCAGCGAGCCGGGATGCAGCACGGTGTCCTCGTTGAGGATCAGGACGTAGCGTCCGGTCGACCGCCGGATGGCCTCGTTGTGGTTGGCGCCGAAGCCGTGCCGCTGGTCGCGCTCGACCACCTCGGCGCCCGGGAAGCGCTCGCGGACGGCCGCAGCGCTGCCGTCGGTCGACGCGTTGTCGATCACGATCGTCTGCAGCGTGATGCCCTCCGCCGCGCCTGGCAACGACTCAAGGCAGGCGAGCAGGAGATCGCGGTTGTCGGTGTTGACGAGGGAGATCGAGATGTCGGGCTCGACGCTCACCGCGTCAGGCCGGCAGCCTCGAGCTCCTGCGACGCCGAGTCGACCGTGTCCGTCGCCTGCTGCGTCGCCACCCAGCCGAGCAGCTCCCGCATGCCGTCGTCGAACCGCATCTTCGGCTCGAACCCCAGCAACTCACGGGCCAGCGCGATGTCGGACACGCAGTGGCGGATGTCGCCGGCGCGGAACTTGTTGACGATCTCGGGCTGGATGTCCTTGCCCAGACCGCGGGCCAGCTCGCGGGCGACGTCGAGCACCGTGGTCGGCACGCCGGTGCCCAGGTTGACGGCGCGGTAGTCGGCACCGCCGGTCTCGAGCGCTGTGATACAGCCGGCGGCGATGTCGGAGACGTGGATGAAGTCGCGGCTCTGCAGGCCGTCCTCGAACACCAACGGGGCGTTGTCGTTCAGCAGCCGGCCGCCGAAGATCGCGGCCACGCCCGTATACGGATTGGACAACGCCTGGCGGTCGCCGTAGACGTTGAAGAACCGCATCGCGACGGTCGGCAGCCGATGGGCGCGCCCGATGGCGAGGAACATCTCCTCGTGGTCGCGCTTGCCGACGGCATAGATCGACATCGGCCAGATCGGCTTCGTCTCATCCGTGGGCAACGGCTCCAGCGGGGCGCCGCACTCGTCGCAGACGAGCTCCCACTCGCGGCGGTCGAGCTGCTCGTCGCTTCGCACCTGGGGTGCGACCAGGCCGTGCAGCGGGCAGCGGTAGCGGCCCTCGCCGTAGATCGACATCGAGGAGGCGACGAGCACGCGGCTGAGCTGGTCACGGCGCTTGGCGATCTCCTCGAGCACGATCGCCGCGCCCATCGCGTTGATCGAGGTGTAGCGCTCGATCGCGTACATCGACTGGCCCACGCCGACCGCGGCCGCGAAGTGGACGACCGTGTCCACCCCGTCCATGGCGCGCGCGACGGCGTCGCGGTCGCGCACATCGCCGATCTGCAGCTCGATCTCGGGGTCGAGGTAGGACGGGCGCTCGCCGCCCGCGTGCACCTGCGGATCGAGGTTGTCCAGCGCGCGGACGGTGTGGCCCTTGGCCAGCAGCGCGTCGCCGAGGTGAGACCCGATGAAGCCGGCGCCGCCGGTGATGAGGACTCGCATGCGCCGGATGCTACCGGTCGCCGTCCGCCAGCAGCGGCAGCAGGACGTCCTCGCGGGCGTAGTGGCCGACCACGTCGAACCACTGCTTCTCGGCCGCGATCGCGCCCAGATCGCAGTCGGCGACCAGGATCCCGTCCTCGTCGACGAGCGGCCCGGCGACCAGCGCGCCGTCCGGGCCCGCGATGCAGCTCCAGCCGCGGGAGAGCGTGGTGCCCGCCTCGATCGGCAGCGGAAAGTCTGCCGGGTAGTCGGCCGCGGTGACGTGCTGGCAGACGCCGACGGCGTACGCACCCGCCTCGACGGCGATCGTCCGCAGCAGCGACATCCAGCCCTCACCGTAGTCGGCAGTCGGTGCGATCCAGATCTGCGGGCCGCCGCGGTAGACGGCGTAGCGGGCGAGCGGCATCCGGTTCTCCCAGCAGATCAGGCCACCGATCCGGCCCAGCGGGGTGCTGACGACTCCCAGGTCGCGGCCGTCGCCGAAGCCATGGAACAGCCGTTCCTGAAACGTCGGCATCAGCTTGCGGTGGCGGTGGAGGATGCCGTCGGGGCCGAGCAGCAGCATCGTGTTGTAGAGCGTGCCGCCCGGGCGATCGGACTCGCGCTCGTTGACGCCGACGGCGCAGATCAGGTTGCGCTCGCGGCACTCGGCGACCAGCCTGGCCACCTCCGGCCCGTCGACGGCGACGGAGCTCTCCCACATCCGCTCCCAGATCGCCGACGCCGCGGCGCCGTTGCCGACGATCCCGCCGGCCCACGTGTTGGTCGGGTAGATCGAGAGGAAGCACTCCGGGAGCACCGCCAGCTCCGCCCCCTGCCCGGCGGCGTCGGCCAGGAGCGCACAGGCCTTCTCGACGCTCGCCTCGAGGTCGAGGACGACGGGCGCAGCCTGGATCGCGGCGATGCGGACGGTTCGCTCCATCGGCGCGAGCCTACACCGGCAGGGTCGGCACCTGGAACCGGGCGAAGACCGGATCGCGGGCGACGATCGCAAACCCCTCGAGCTGTGCCTGGGCGACGAGCACGCGGTCGACGTCGTCGCCGCCCTGATGCGCGAGGGCTCCCGCCAGCGCCGCATGCTCCGCGGTGACGGCCAGCGTGCGGAACTCCGGCTCGGCGACGTGGTCGAGCCACTCGTCCGGGATCTCGACGCGGCCCTCGGCCCGCCAGCGCTCGATCTCCCAGATCGTGGCGGCGCTAATTGCGACCTGATTTTCTGGATATGCCATTGCCGCTGTGGCATTTGCCGCCATCCCCTCGCCGCCCGAAAGCCACCAGAGCAGCGGGTCGGAATCGACCAGCAGCCTCACGGCGAGCCGTCGCCGTGGAAGACGACGCGCCCACGTAGGGCGCCAGGCTGCCGGCGCGCGCTGCCCGAGGCGACTGGCTGGAGCCGGACGAGCGGCGTCCCGGCGCGGGCGATCAACACCTCCTCGCCCGCAAGCGCACGCTCGACGAGCCGCGACAGCTGCGTCTTGGCCTCGTGCATGTTCGCAACCACGCGGACTAGCTTAGCTCAGCCGAGCTAGGAGTGCCCGGCACCGTGCCTGGCACCGACCCGGGCACCGTGCCCGGCACGCGTAGACTGCGACCAGTGCCCGACGACTGCCTGTTCTGCCAGATCGTGGCCGGCGATGTGCCGAGCATCCGCGTCCACGAGGACGAGCGCTCGATCGCGATCATGGACATCTACCCGGCGACCCGTGGCCACGTGCTGGTGATCCCCCGCGAGCACGCGGACGACATCCACGGCGCGTCCGACGACGACGTGGCGCACTGCGCATCGGTCGCCAAGCGGCTCGCCGGACGAGCGATGGCCACCTTGGGCGCCGATGGGGTGACGATCATGCAGAGCAACGGCGCCGCCGCCTGGCAGACGATCTTTCACTACCACGTGCACGTCATCCCCCGGTACCACGACGACCCGCTGCAGCTGCCCTGGACGCCGGCTCCGGCCGATCAGGACGAGCTCCGTCGCATAAGTCAGTCTTATTCGACGGATTAGCTGGGCTTCTGTAAACTTCAGCGGGTGGGAGACCTTCCGGCATCGACGGACGTGCTCGTCGTGGGCAGCGGCGGCGCCGGGCTGGCCGCGGCCTGGGCCGCGCACCGCGCCGGCGCCCGCGTCACCGTGATCACCAAGGGGACGGCAGCCTCCTGCAACACCGGCAAGGCACAGGGCGGGATCCAGGCCGCGATCGGCCCCGACGACTCGCCCGAGCAGCACGCCGGCGACGTCTACCGCTCCTCGCACGACACCGCCGACCTCGAGCTGGTCGAGGCGCTGACCGGCGACGCGCCGGGCGCGATCTCGTGGCTGGAGGGGCTGGGCGTCGAGTTCTCCCGCGAGGGCGACGGCTATCGCCTGGCACGCTGCGGCGGCGCCACGGCGAAGCGGCTGCTGCAGGTCGGCGACCGCACCGGCCACGCGATCGCCCACGCGCTGCGCGGCGCGATGGCGGCGGACGGCGTGCCGATCGTCGATCACACCGCGCTGGTCGCGCTCGACCGGCCGAACGGGCATTTCACAGTCACCGTCGACCAGTCCGGCGAGCGACGCACGGTGGACGCCGCCACCGTGGTGCTGGCAGCCGGCGGGCGGTGCTTTGCCGAGGCGCGCGAGCGCGGGGTGCTGACCACCAACGGCCCCGGGGCGACCGGCGAGGTCGGCCGGATCGCGGCCGAGATCGGCGCCGAGGTGCGCGACACCGATTCATTGCAGCACCACCCCAACGGCGGGGCCTGGCCGCCGCCGCTGCAGGGCTACTCGATCCCGGAGACCACCCGGGCCTACGGTGCACTGCTGGTGAACGGCGAGGGCGAGCGATTCATCGACGAGCTGGCGCCCCGCGACACCGTGGCCGACGCCATCGTCCGCGAGTGCCAGGAGGGCCGCGGCCTGACCACGCCTGACGGCCGCCCTGCCGTGCTGCTGGACACCCGGCCGATCGAGCCGGAGACGGCGGCACAGGTGCTGCCCTACATGCTGCGCCGCTACCGGGCGGCGGGGGTCGACCCGCTGGCCGAGCCGATCCTCACCTATCCCGTGCTTCACTACCAGAACGGCGGGCTCGTCATCGGCACGGACGGGCAGACCACCGTGGAGGGCCTGTATGCCGCCGGAGAGATCACCGGCGGGGTGCACGGCCGCAACAGGATGATGGGCAACTCCCTGCTCGACTGCGCCGTGTTCGGCCGGCGGGCGGGGCGCGCGGCGGCGGAAGCGGCGCGCTGAAAGGACTGGCTTTGAGCACGACCGTGGACACCGATCTGATCAAGACCGTCGAGGACGCCGGCGCGCACCTGTACGTCTGGTCGCTGAAGGACATCCCGCAGGACCTGCGCGACGCGCTGGCCGCGGCACGGGATCGGGAGACCCACCCCGTCGGCCGCAAGATCCTGGAGACGATCGCCACCAACGTCGCCGTCGCCGACGACCAGAAGAACCTGGTCTGTCAGGACACCGGGATCGCCGTCTTCTACGTCCGCCTGGGCGAGCAGTTCCCGCTGCACCCGGCCCGCATCGAGACCGCGCTGCGCGAGGGCACACGCCGGGCCACGCTGGAGCACCCGCTGCGCTCGAACACCGTGCACACCCTGACCCGCAAGCCGACCGGCGACAACACCGGCCACCGGATCCCGCACATCCACTGGGAGTTCGTGCCCGACTGGGACGGGATGGACGTCAAGTGCGTCCCCAAGGGCTCGGGCTCCGAGAACATGAGCTTCCTGAAGATGCTGGTGCCCGCAGACGGCGTGAAGGGCATCAAGCGGTTCGTGCTGGACTCGGTCGTCGGCGCCGGCGGGAAGCCCTGCCCGCCCGGGATCGTCGGCGTCGGCATCGGCGGCTCCGCCGACCTGGCGATGCACCTGGCCAAGGAGGCGATCGCCCGCCCGGTCGATACCGCCAACCCGGATCCCGACGTCGCGGCGCTGGAGACGGAGCTGTTCCAGCTGCTGAACGAGACCGGCGTCGGCCCGATGGGGCTGGGCGGCGACACCACGGTGCTGTCCGTCCACGTCGAGCAGGCGCACACGCACATCACGCTCAACCCCGTGGCCGTCAACTACCAGTGCTGGGCCGCGCGCCGGGCATCGGTGCACATCGCAGCCGACGGCACCGTCGAGTACGACCGGGAGGCCTGAGGTGGCACACCACGAGATCACCTTCCCCACGGACGAGGCGACGGTCCGCGAGCTGCACGCCGGCGATACGGTGACCATCCAGGGCCACATCGTCGGCATCCGCGACGCCACGCAGATCCGGATCTTCGACCAGGGCCAGGAGCCGCCGTTCTCGCTTGAGGGCGCGGCCCTGCTGCACACGGCGCCCAACGTGCGCAAGCGCGACGACGGCGGCTACGAGCCGATGTGCATCGGCACGACCACCAGCGCGCGGATGAGCCGGTTCACCGAGGGCCTCGTCCGCGACCACGGCTCGCGCGCGATCATCGGCAAGGGCGGGCTGCTGCCCGAAGCCCTGCAGCCGCTGCGCGAGCACGGCGGCGTCTACCTGGCGATCGTCGGCGGCGCCGCGGCGCTGGAGACGACCCAGATCGAGGAGATCGAGCGGGTCGAGTGGGAGGACCTGATGCCCGAGTGCCTGTGGCTGTTCCGGGTGCGGGACTTCGGGCCGCTGATCGTCGGGATGGACACCCACGGCGAGTCGCTCTACGAGAACGTCCAGGTCGAGGCGCGGAAGCGGCTCGAGGAATCGATCTACGAAAGGCTCTGAGATGGTCGAAGAGTTCCTTGGCCTGCCGATGCGACCGTCCAAGCCGCGCGAGCGCGGCCTGACGCACGTGATCGACAAGGGCCTGACGCTGGCCGAGGTCGACGGCATGTTCGAAGCGGCCGGCGACTACGTCGACATCGTCAAACTCGGCTGGGGCACCAGCTACGTGACGCGCAACCTGCGCGAGAAGGTGCAGCGCTACCACGACCACGGCACGCCCGTGATGTGCGGGGGCACGCTGCTCGAGGCGGCGGTCGCCCGGGGCCGCGTGGAGGAGTTCCGGCGCTGGAACCAGGACGTCGGCTTCACGCACGTCGAGGTGTCGGACGGCACGTTGCGGATGGAGCGCGAGAGCAAGCAGGAGCTGATCCGCTCGCTGGCCCGTGACTTCGTCGTGCTGTCCGAGGTGGGATCGAAGGATCAGGACGCGATCTACGCGCCCTACCAGTGGGTCGCCTGGATCCGCGAGGAGCTCGAGGCGGGTGCCTGGAAGGTGATCACCGAGGCCCGCGAGACCGGCACCGCCGGCATCTTCCGCGGCACCGGCGAGGTGCGCAGCGGCCTGATCGACGAGATCGTCCATGAGATCCCGGTGGACAACCTGCTGTTCGAGGCGCCGCAGAAGGATCAGCAGGCCTGGTTCGTGCGCCACCTGGGGCCCGAGGTGAACCTTGGCAACGTGCCCCCGGACGAGGTCATCCCGCTGGAGACGCTGCGCCTCGGCCTGCGCTCCGACACGATGCCCGACCTCCTGCTCCGCGACCTGCCCACGCCCACATGAGCGTCGCGCTGCCGATCAGCCAGGCCGAGGCCGACCGGCTCGCCGACGAGCTGGAGGACCAGCGTGCCGAGGACGTGCTGCAGGTCGCCGTCGACCTGTTCCATCCGCGTTTGGTGCTCACCTGCTCGTGGCAGAAGCAGTCCTCGGTGCTGGTGCACATGATCTCCGAGATCCACCCGGACGTCCGGGTGGTCGAGTTCGACACGGGCCTGCTGTTCCCCGAGACCTACCGGACGCGTGAGAAGCTGATCGAGCGCTATCCGGTACGGTTCGAGCGGATCGAGCCCGAGCTGACCGTCGACCAGCAGGCCGACGTCCACGGGCCGAAGCTGTGGGAACGCGAACCTGACCGCTGCTGCGCGATGCGCAAGGTCGCTCCCCTGCAGCAGGCGCTGGAGGGGATGGACGCCTGGATCACGGGAATTCGCAGGGAGCAGTCGACAACGCGCGAAAACGCCCGCAAAATCGAGATTGATGCGCGGCGGGGCATCGTTCGGGTCCAGCCGCTCGTCGACTGGACCAACCGTGATGTCTGGCGGTACATCTGGAAGCACTCAATCCCGTACAACACCCTGCACGACCACGGGTTCCCGTCGATCGGGTGCGTGCCCTGCACCAATCCGATCGAGGAGGGATCCGATGAGCGATCGGGGCGCTGGAAGGGAACGGGGAAGGTCGAGTGCGGCCTCCATGGGTCGTGAACGGCTAGAAGGTACGAGTGATGAACACCACCGAAAGGACAGGTAGCGTGGCGAATACGAAGGGCTTCTGCCTCTGGTTCACCGGACTCTCCGGCGCCGGCAAGAGCACGATTGCCGAGATCGTCGGCCCCGAGCTCGAGCGGCGTGGCGTGCTGGTCGACCACCTCGACGGCGACGTCGTGCGCACCAATCTCAGCAAGGGCCTCGGCTTCTCGCGCGAGGACCGCGACACCAACATCCTGCGGATCGGCTTCGTCTCGAAGCTGCTCGTCCGCCACGACGCCGGCGTGATCGTCGCCGCGATCTCGCCCTACCGCGAGACCCGCGACCTGGTGCGCAAGATGGTCGGCGACGGATTCGTCGAGATCTTCGTGGCCACCTCCCTCGAGGAGTGCGAGCGCCGCGACGTGAAGGGCCTGTACGCCAAGGCGCGCTCGGGCGAGATCAAGGAGTTCACCGGCATCTCCGATCCGTACGAGGCGCCGCTCGACCCCGAGATGTCGATCGAGACCGAGGGCCGCATGCCCGAGGACTGCGCGGCCGAGATCATCGCCAACCTGGAGAAGCTCGGGTTTCTGTCCTCCGTCGCCGAGGAGGCCGTCGTCTGATGGCATCAACTGAGACGACGGCGCGCGAGCAGAAGACCCTGATCAACCCGCACGGCGGGACGCTGGTCGACCGCACGGTCTCCGGCGACCAGGCGGCGGCCCTCGCGGAGGAGGCCGCCGGCCTCCCCAGCGTGCGGTTGACCGAGAAGCAGACCGCCGACCTCGACATGATCGCGTCGGGTGCGCTGTCGCCTCTGGCCGGGTTCATGAACAAGGCGGACTACGAGTCCACCGTCGAGGACATGCACCTCGCCGGCGGCCTGGCCTGGGCCATCCCGGTCACCCTGTCGACCGACGGTACGCCGTCGGGCGACCGGCTCGCTCTCGAGGGCTACGAGGGCGGCCTGCTGGCCGTGCTCGACGTCGAGGAGGTGTTCGAGGCCGATCGCCGCAACGAGGCGGTCAAGGTCTTCCGCACCGACGAGGAGGCCCATCCGGGCGTCGCTCAGATCTACGCCGAGGGCTCAACCCTGGTGGGCGGCCCGGTGACGGTGTTCCAGCGGCCGGAGCCGGCGTTCCCGGCTCTGCACATGGATCCCGCGGAAACGCGGGCCGCGTTCGCGGAGCGTGGCTGGAGCCGGGTCGTCGGGTTCCAGACCCGCAATCCCGTGCACCGGGCGCACGAGTACATCCAGAAGTGCGCGCTGGAGACCGTCGACGGCCTCCTGCTGCACCCGCTGGTTGGCAAGACCAAGGGCGACGACGTGCCCGCAGAGGTGCGCGTCGAGTGCTACCGCGTGCTGCTCGACGGGTACTACCCCGCCGACCGCACGCAGCTGGCCGCCTTCCCGGCCGCGATGCGCTACGCCGGGCCCCGCGAGGCGGTCTGGCACGCGATCTGCCGCAAGAACTACGGCTGCTCGCACTTCATCGTCGGCCGCGATCACGCGGGCGTGGGGAGCTACTACGGCACGTACGACGCCCACCTGATCTTCGACGAGTTCGAGCCGCACGAGCTCGACATCGAGCCGATGTTCTTCGACCACACGTTCTTCTGCAGGACGTGCGGCTCGATGGCCTCGGCCAAGACCTGCCCGCACGATCAGGAGCACCACGTCTTCCTGTCCGGGACGAAGGTGCGCGAGATGCTCGGCAGGGGCGAGGTTCCGCCGGTCGAGTTCACCCGGCCCGAGGTGGCCGAGGTGCTGATCGCCGCCTACCGCGGCCAGTAACGCCGCCAGCGCCGGGACGGGCCGCCATTGCGCCGTCCCGGCGCTTGCATTCTCCACAAGTCCGCTTAGACTTGCCGGAAATGGGGGGAATGGAGATCATCGAGCTGGTCTTCGCCGGCCTCGTCGTCGGCATCCTCATCGGCTCGACGGGCATGGGCGCGGGCTCCCTGATGGCGCCCGTCCTGATCAGCCTGTTCGGCGTTTCGGCGGTCGGCGCCATCGGCACCGATCTGCTCTACTCCGCCGCCACCAAGGCCGTCGGCGGCTGGCGGCACCTGACGCTGCGGACGGTGAACAAGGAGCTCTCGTGGTGGATGGCCGCGGGCAGCGTGCCGGCGGCCCTCGCCGGCGTGTTCGTCCTGCATCTGCTCGCGCAGGGCGACACCGCCCACATGCAGGACATCCTCAAGGTGGCCATCGGATTCGCGCTGCTGCTGGTGGCGATCGCCGTCGCCGTGCGGACGTTCGTCAGCATCCGCGGTCTGGGCACCCACGATGGCCTGGTCGACGGGCCGCTGACCCGCCGCCACAAGCTGCTGGCCACCGGCATCGGCCTGGTCTTCGGCTTCATCTTCGGCCTCACCTCGGTCGGCGCCGGCGCCTTCTTCGGCATGGCGCTGATCATGTTCTTCCCCCTATCGGTGAAGCGCGTCGTGGGCACCGATCTGTTCCACGGCGCGCTCGTCACCATCCCGGCCGCCATCGCGTCGTACTTTTGGCTCCCCGACGTGCATCTGGCCACCGTCGCCGCGCTGATGGCAGGCTCGCTGCCGGGCATCGTGATCGGCTCGCACTTGATGGTGGGCATTCCGGACAAGGCGCTGCGCGGCTCACTGGCCAGCGTCCTCGCTCTCAGCGGCCTCAAGCTGCTGGGCGCGTTTTAGCCGCTCCCAGGCAGGAAATTGCAGTTCCGGCTTGCATTCTCCACTAAACCACTTAGACTAGTGGGACTTCTGGGGAATCCAGTCTGCGACGGGGGGAAGGACGGAAATGGACATCAACGTCGGAATGATCGCGGCGGGACTCGTGGTCGGGCTCCTGGTGGGACTCACCGGCATGGGCGCGGGCTCACTGATGACGCCCATCCTGATCAGCGTGTTCGGCATCCCCGCCTCGACGGCGGTGGGTACCGACCTCGTCTACGCAGCGGTGACGAAGACGTTCGGCGCAGGGCTCCACCACTGGCAGAAGAACGTCAACCTGGAGATCGCCAAGTGGATGGCGTTCGGCTCGGTGCCGGCAGCGTTCCTGGGGGTGTTCAGCCTCTGGAACCTCTTTGACGGCAACGTCAACGACTGGTTGCCGAAGCTGATCGGCTTCAGCCTGATCTTCGTGGGCATCGGCGTCTCGGTGCGGACGTTCGTCAGCATCCGCGGGCTGTGGGACCACCGCAACCTGCCGGTCGACGGCCCGCTCGACACGCATCACAAGGTGATCGCCGTCGGCATCGGCGCGGTCTTCGGATTCCTGCTCGGCCTGACGTCCGTCGGCTCGGGCGTGTTCTTCGGCATGGCGCTGGTCACGCTGTTCCCGCTGTCCACCCGGCGGGTCGTCGGAACCGACCTGTTCCACGCGATGCTCGTGACGGTGGCCGCCGCGGCCGCCACGATCATCTGGGGCACACCTGACTTCGGCGCGGTCGGCTCGATCCTGATCGGCTCGATCCCGGGCATCATGATCGGCTCGATGTTCACGAAGCGCGTGAACCATCGCCTGCTGCGCGGCGCGATCGCCGTCGTGCTGGCGATGTCGGGCCTCCGGCTGCTGGATCCGCCGTCCTGGACGTACGTCGCGGCCGGCCTCGTGATCGTCGCCTTCGGCGTGTGGTACTGGGTGAACGAGCAGGCGCACAACGAATCGCAGCAGCAGGGCCAGTCGATGGCCCCCGAGCCCCAGGGCTCGGCCGTCAGCCGCTAGACCGATTCCCGAGAGGGGGCCGGGATCCGCGACTGGATCCCGGCCCCCTCTCGCATTCCCCCGCCGTACACTCCGCGCGTGTCCCGGTCGCGCGCCGCCCCGATCCTGCTGGCGCTGCTCATCGCAGCATCGGGCGTGTCGTTCCTCCGCGCCGAGCAGCTCAAGCTGCAGCACTCCGCGCTCCAGCACCCCCACATCAAGCAGTCGTTCTCGCCGACGTGCTCGGGGCCGCGCTGCCACCGCCAGGCCGTGCTCGAGTTCACGCTGGGCACGGCGCAGCCGGTCGGCCTGAAGATCGTCGACGCCGACGGCAACACGGTCCGCTCGCTGACCGACGGAGAGGTGCAGACACCGAAGGGCAAGGTGACGGTGCACTGGGACGGCCACGACGACCAGGGGGCGATCGTGCCCGACGGGCGCTACCGGCTGGCCGTCACCCTGGGGGGCGACGACCGCACGATCACGATCCCGTCGCCGATCCTGGTCGACACCCAGGGGCCGTCCGTGGCTATCACCCGGGTCGACCGCACGCCACGGCACGTGGTCATCCACTTCCTGCCGTCCGAGGGACGGGCACTGACGCTGCAGCAGATCGAGTTCGGCGGCAAGGTGATCGACGAGCACCCGACCCGCCGAGGACTGTCCAAATTCTCGCTGCGCAACCGGGAGCCCGGCGTGTACGTGCTGTCGATCATCGCCGTCGACCACGCCGGCAACACCACCCCCGATCCGCCGACCGTCCGCGTGAAGGTGCCGTGACCGGCGCCGAGCTCGGTTCCGTGATCGCGGCGGCGGGTCTCGTCCCGCTGCTCTGCGCGGCCGACCTGCGGCTGCGTGCGGCCGGCTTCGTGGCCTGGACGGCGGGGATCGTCGTGCTGGCCGCAGATCTGCTGCACTCGCCGATCGCGCGCGTCCGCGTGCAGGTCACCGACCGGCCGGCCCTGGCCGCAGGCGCGGCGATCGTCGGGCTGGCCGTGCTGGTCGGGGCCGCGTGGCTACTCCGCCGCCGGCCGTGGCTGCTGCTGATCGCCGCCGTGGCAACGGCGCCGGCGCGGATCCCGGTACACGCGGCGGGCGAGGATGCCCACCTGCTGCTGCCGCTGTACGCCGTACTCGCCGTCGGCTGGGCCGTGCTTGGGTGGAGCCTGCTGCGCGGCGATGCCGCGGCGCCGCAGCTGGGCTGGGCCGGGCGGTTCGCGGCGGCGTTCCTGCTGTGGAGCGCGATCTCGCTGTCGTGGAGCGCCGACTCGCACCAGGGCGGGATCGAGATGCTGTTCTTCCTGTTGCCGTTCGGCCTGCTTGCCGCGCTGGTGGCGGCGGGGCCGCTTGGCCGGTGGGAGCTGCGGCTCGCGCTGATCGTGCAGATCGTCCTGGCCGTGGCATTCGCCCTGGTTGCCTTCTACCAGTACGCCGCGAAGGACGTCTTCTGGAACCCCAAGATCATCGTCGGCAACGAGTATGCCTCGTTCTTCCGCGTCAACTCGCTGTTCTGGGACGCCAGCATCTACGGCCGGTTCATGGCGATGACGATCGTGCTGGTGTCCGGCGTCGCCGTCTACCGCCGGCTGACGCCGCCGCTGGGCGCCCTGATCGTGGTGCTGTTTGCCGGCCTGTACCTCGCCTACTCGCAGTCCAGCCTGCTGGCGCTGGTCGCGGGCTCGCTGGTACTCGCGACAACGGTCTGGCCGCGGCGGGTGACGATCGCCGTGATCGCGGCCGGGCTGGCGATCGGTCTCGGAGGGCTGGCCGTGTCGCTGGCCGGCAACTCGGCCCGCAACGTGTCCTCCGACCGGTCGCACCTGCTCGACCTGGGGCGACACGTGATCGCCGAGCATCCGCTGGCCGGCGCCGGCGTCGGCGGCTTCGCCCGGGCCGCGGTGGCCGACACGAAGACACCGTGGAAGACCACCGCGGCGGAGTCGCATACGACGCCGATGACGGTGCTCGCCGAGCTCGGGCCGCTGGGACTGCTCGCGTACCTCGGCCTCCTGGTCGCGCTCGTGCTGGACGGCATCCGGCTGCCGCGCTCGCCTGTGCGGATGACGCTGCTGGCCGCGGGCGCCTCGCTGGTGATGAGCTCGCTGTTCTACAACGCGTTCTTCGAGGACCCGGCGACGTGGATCGTGCTGGGCCTGCTCGCGGCGCTCGCCGCGCGGTCTTCTAGAATCTCCGGCGCCGTCGTGACCGCCCCCGCCCCCCAGACAACCGAGGCCGAGAGGTGATCGACGGCGTCCGCAAGGCACTCGTTCTGGCACCGCATACCGACGACGGCGAGTTCGGCTGTGCGGGCACGATCTGCCGGCTGGTCGAGGCAGGCGCCGAGGTGCACTACATGGCGTTCTCGACCGCCTCGCGGTCGCTGCCGGAAGGGTTCCCCGAGGACACGTTGCTGCATGAGGTGCGCGCGGCGACGGCCGCGCTGGGCATCTCCCGCGAGCGCCTGACCGTCCACGACTTCGAGGTGCGCACCTTCCCCACCGTGCGCCAGGAGATCCTCGAGATCCTGGTCGCCGCCGCCGGGGAGCTCCGGCCGGACATGGTGCTGATGCCATCGCTGGTCGACATCCATCAGGATCACGAGACGATCGCCCGCGAGGGGCTGCGCGCGTTCAAGCGGACGACGCTGCTGGGCTACGAGATCCCCTGGAACTGCGTCGGCTTCCGCCAGCAGGCGTACGTCGCGCTGGAGCCCCGCCACCTCGACCGCAAGGTCGCGGCACTGGGCTGCTACGCCAGCCAGCAGCACCGCAACTACGCGAACGAGGAGTACATCCGCAACCTCGCGCGCACCCACGGCATCGTCAGCGGGCGTGAGCTCGCCGAGGTGTTCGAGGTGTACCGGCTGTTCCTGTGACGCCGCTGCGGATCCTGGTCACCGCGTCGGGTGCGCCCGGCTCGCCGCGCCTGCTGCGCGCCCTGCGCGAGAACGGCGAGCGGCCGGTGCACCTGACGGGCGTCGACATGCGGCCCGAGTCCGCGGGGCGGTTCCTGTGCGACGGCTTCGCGCGTGTGCCCGCCGGCGCCGATCCCGGCTACGTCGACCGATTGCTCGAGGTCGTGGAGCGTGAGCGGATCGACGTGGTGTTCCCGCAGTCGTCCGCCGAGGTGGGGCCGATCTCGGCCGGCCTCGAGCGGTTCAGCGTGCCCGTGCTGGTGGCGCCGGCCGAGGCCGTGCGCCGGGCAAGCGACAAGGCGGAGACCTCGCGGCTGGCCGACGAGCTGGGCATCCCCCAGCCGCGGACGATCGAGGCGGGCGACGCCGCCGCCTTCGCCGCCGCCGCGGCGGAACTCGGCTATCCGGACGTCGACGTCTGCATGAAGCCGCTGGAGGGCAAGGGCACCCGCGGGTTCCGCGTGCTGTCGGCGGGCATCGACCGCCGCCATCAGCTGCTCAACGCACGGCCGGGCGAGCTGCTGCCGCTGTCGCTCGAGGAGGCGGTCGAGATCCTCGACGGCGGCGAGGGCTTTCCGGCGATGCTGGTGATGGAGCTGGTCGAGGGCGACGAGCTGGCCGTCGATGCGCTGTGCGCCTCCGGCCGGACGCTGGTCGCCAGCGCCAAGACCCGCGAGGCATTCCGCGCCGGGCTGGCGATGGAGTTCCGGATCATCGACCGGCCCGACCTGCTCGGCTACTCCCGGGCGCTGGTCGAGGCGATCGGGCTCGACCACCTGGTCAACGTGCAGTTCCTGGGCGACCGGCTGCTCGAGATCAACCCCAGGATCTCGACGCTGATCTACCAGCCGGACCTGAACCTGCCCTGGCTCGCCGTCCGTCGGGCCCTTGGGGAGCTGACCGACGACGAGGTCGCCGCACACGACCCACGGACGCGCATCGGCCGCCGCGTCACGCGCTACTACGAGCAGGCCGAGTACGCGGACCCGGCCACCACGGGATCGGATCGGCCACCCGGCCGGCCCTGATCCGCACGCCCTCCGCGCGCAGCTGCTCACGCTGCTCCCGTTCCCACCCCGGCACCAGGCCCCCCGAGGCGTTGACCACACGGTGCGCAGGAAGCGCGCCACCGCTGCGCGACATGATCCCGCCGACGGCGCGGGCCGCCCCCGGCCGACCAGCCCACTCGGCGATCCGCCCGTAGCTGGCCACCGTCCCGACCGGGATCCGCTTGACGACGCGGTGCACGCGGCGCTCGAAGGGGGTCGCGGGGGCCGCCTCGGAGATGACGACGAAGCCCTCCGGAAGCCGCATCACCGCACCATACCGGGCGACCCACCTCCTATCATCCCGCGGATGCGGGCACTGTTCGTGGCGTTCTACTTCCCGCCCGCCGGCGGCGGCGGCGTGCAGCGGACGCTGAAGTTCTGCAAGTACCTCCCGGAGTTCGGGATCCAGGTGCATGTGCTCACGCCCGACGATCCCAAGTGGTTCGCCCGCGACGATCGGCTGCTCGCCCAGGTGCCGGACGACACCGTCGTCCATCGCGCGCGGTTCCTCGGTCCCCGCTCATCGTTCCGGGAGGATGCGCTGGCCGGCCGCAGCGGCCTCTCCCGGCTGGCGGTCGAGGCTCGGTACGCCTACCAGCGGGCCCTGGTGCCTGACAAGGCGACGCCCTGGATGGCGACCGCCGTCCCCGCCGGCATCCGGATCGCGCGCCGGCACAAGATCGACGTCGTGCTGTCGACCTCGCCTCCGCCCTCCGTGCACCTGGCGGCCGAGGCGATCGCCACGGCCACTCGGCTGCCCTGGGTCGCGGACTTCCGCGACTCGTGGCTGGCGAACCCGCATCGCGATTACGAGAAGCTCGGCGTCCGCGCCAAGCGGGTGGTCGAGGAGCGGATGGCGCGCTCCGTCGGCCGCCGCGCCACGCGGCTGGTGGCCGCGACCGGCGCGATCGGCGAGGAACTGGGACGACTGCACCCGACCGCAGCGGAGCGGGTGACGGTGATCGAGAACGGCGCCGACTTCGACGACTTCGAGGGGCTGCCCGCGGGCGGGGACGACGGCCGGATGACGATCGTCCACGCCGGTAGCTTTTTCGGCAAGCGCACGCCGCGCGTGTTCCTGCAGGCGCTGCGCGAGCTGCTCGACCGTCGCCCGGAGCTGGACGGCAGGATCCTCGCCCGGTTCGTGGGCGAGATGCGGCCCGAGGACCGCGCGGCCGCCTCACGGCTCGGCCTGGACGGCGCGTGGGAGGAGACCGGCTTTCTGTCCTACGGCGACGCGCTTGCGGCGCAGCGAGCCGCGGACGCCTTGCTGCTGCTGATCCCCGATGCGGACGGCCGCGGCGACACGGTGCTGTCGGGCAAGGTGTTCGAGTACATCGCCGCCGCCCGGCCGATCCTGGCGGCCGTCCCGCCGAGCGGCATGGCCGCCGACCTGGTGCGGCGCAGCGGATCCGGCGAGGTGGCCGACGGCGAGGACGCGGCGGCCGTGTCGGCTGCGCTGGAGCGCCTGGCCGACCGCTGGCTGAACGGCGGCCTGCCGGACATCGAGCTCGCGGCGCCGCTGCGAGAGGAGCTCTCGCGGCGCAGCCGCGCACGCGACCTGGCGGAGGTGCTGAAATCGGCCGCGGCGTGAGCCAGAAGACGCTCGACGGGCTGTTCCTGGCCGCGATCGCCACGGTCACCTGGGAGGCGATGCGGTTCGCCGCCGGCCCGGTCGATGTCACCTGGTCGGACATCCTGATCAGCCTGTTCCTGGCCTGCGTGATCGTCAACCGTGTGCTCGACGGCGACTCCGGCCTGCCGCGCCAGGCGGCGACCCTGGCCGGCTTCATGCTCGTGTTCCTGGTGGTCTACCTGTGCGGGTACTTCGACCTGTCCACCCGCGAGGCGCTGGCGTTCTGGACGAAGGGCATCATCGTCTGGCTGGCACACGCGCTGTTTCTGGTGTTCGGCGTCGCCTACGTCGTCCGCCGCGGCACCGAGCTGTACCAGCGGGCCATCAAATGGCTGCTGGCAGGGATCGTCGTCTGCTCGGCCTACGGCCTTGTCCAGCTCGCGACCAAGGTGGCGATCGGGCTGAACCTCGACCAGCTGGTGGTCGGCACGCTGACGCTGGGCCGGGGCAAGACCAACGGGATCAACATCTACGGCCAGGTCGGCGGCACCGAGAACATCTACCGGATCAACGCGCTGACCGGCGACCCGAACCACCTCGGCGTGATGCTCTGCCTGCCGCTGCTGATGCTGCTGCCCGTATACCTCGCGGACACCCGGGGGCGGCGGCGGCTGGGCATGCTGCTCGGGTTCCTGTTCTTCGTGCAGGTGCTGACACTGTCGCGCAGCGCCGCGCTGGGCGACATCGTCGGGCTGCTTGTGCTGCTGCCCTACGTCCGGCCCATCCTGCCCCGCGCCCGGACGCTGATCCTGGTCTGCGGCGGCGGAGCCGCTCTGATCGCCCTGCTGTACTCGACCTCGCACTTCGTGCACACGGTGATCGACTCGCGGACCAGCACGAGCGGCGAGGGCGTCGCCGTCCATTTCCAGTTCTACCAGCTGGTGCCCCCCGCCCTCGACCCGAATCCGCTGTTCGGGATGGGCTTCAACACGTTCGCCGTCTTCTACGAGTTCGTCACGGGCAAGGTCGACTTCGGCCCGCACAGCTTCTGGATCGCAACGCTGGTCGAGACCGGGATGATCGGCCTCACCGTGTACCTCGCCTACTTCGGCTACACCGTGCTCTCCGCCGCGACAATGCGCCGCAGCGAGTCGGACTACGCCGCACGGCTGGGCACCGGCATGCTGGCCGCCATCGTGGGCACCGCCGCGGCCAACTTCTTCTACCTGACGATGAGCTTCCCGTACTTCTTCGTGATGGTGCTGCTGACCATCGCCGGCGCGGCCCTGTACGCGCCGAAACGAGCCCCCGAGCGGACGGCCGCGCCGGAGCCCGCCGGTACACTGGCCGTGTGATCCTCCTGCTCGAGGTCGTGTTCTGGATCTGCCTCGGGGCGATCGTCTGGACGCACGTCGGCTACCCGCTGTTCATCGCCCTGCTCGCCCGCGTGCGACCGCGTCCCGTTGCCGCTGCGGACATCCTGCCGACCGTGACGTTCCTGATCCCCGCCTACAACGAGGAGCCGGTGATCGAGCGCAAGCTGGACAACACGCTGGCGCTGGACTACCCGCGGGAGCTGATGGAGATCGTCGTCACGTCCGACGCATCGAGCGACCGCACCCACGAGATCGTCGAGGGCTACGCCGACCGCGGCGTGCAGCTGCTTGTCTGCCCGCGCGGCGGCAAGATGCCGGCGCTTGACCGGGCGGCCCGGCAGACGACCGGCGAGATCATCTGCATGGGCGACGCCAACACCGTCTGGGACGCCGACTCGGTGCGCCGGATCGTCCGGCCGTACGCCGATCCGGATGTGGGCATGGTCACCGGCCAGGTGCAGCTGGTCAACCCCAACGACGGCTCGAACCAGGAGGGGATCTACTGGCGGTACGAGATGTGGATGCGCACCAACGAGAGCGCCGTCCATTCGGAGACCGCCTCCAACGGTGCGATCCACTCGATCCGCCGGTCGCTCTACAAGGAGCTGGAGCCGGCGGACGACCACGACATCTCTTTCCCCTACCACGTCGTGCAGCAGGGCTCGCGCGCCGTCTACGAGCCGGCCGCGCGCTGCGTGGAGAACATGACGACGGACATCCAGGACGAGTACGGCCGCAAGTCCCGGTTCCTCGAGCACTGCTGGCTGGCGATCTTCCGCGGCTCGATGTGGAAGCTGACGTCGTTCCCGCCGGTGTACGCGATCGAGATCGTCTCCCACCGCTTTCTGCGCTACCTGACCGGTCTGCTGCACATCGTGCTGCTGGCCGTCAGCATCCCCCTGGCCGCCCACAGCACCATCTACGCGGTGCTGCTCGGCGCCCAGCTGGCAGGGCTCGGCCTGGCGCTGCTCTCGATGGCGCTGGGCGGGCGCGTGCCGGGGATCAACATCCTCCAGTACTACCTGGCCGTCACCTGGGCGACGTTCATCTCACTCGTCCGCTACCTGCGGCGCGGTGTGCCCGCAACCTGGGAGGCGGCGTCGGGGACGCGCACGGTCGGATGAGCGGACTCTACGAGCGGCATGGCAAGCGGCTCCTCGACCTCGCAGCGATCGTCGTCGCCGCGCCCGTGGCCGCACCGCTGCTGGCCGGCATCGCGGCGGCGGTGGCGGCCACCGACGGACGGCCGGTGCTATTCCGCCAGGCGCGCGTCGGTAAGGACGGACGCGAGTTCACGATCCTCAAGTTCCGCACGATGCGGGTCGGCACCGAGCACCACGGCGACGGGTACTGGGGCGCGGCCAACGACTCCCGGATCACGCCGATCGGCAGGATCCTGCGGTCGACGTCGCTGGACGAGCTGCCGCAGCTGGTGAACGTGCTGCTCGGCGACATGTCCCTGGTCGGGCCGCGGCCGAAACCCCGGGACATCGTCGAGCGCTACCGCTCGCGCTACGCGGAGACGCTGCGCGTCCGCCCCGGGCTGACCTGCCTGTGGGCGATCCGCGGCCGCAACGAGCTGCGCCGCTCGCAGCTGATCGAGCTCGACCAGGAGTACGTGCGCGACGTCAGCCTGCTCGGAGACCTGCGGATCCTCGCCGAAACCGTCCCGGTCGTCCTGCTGCGCCGCGGTTTCTTCACCGAGGAGCGCAGCGAAGGCTGGATGGAGGACCTGGAGCCAGACGCTCGGTAGCGCCTGGTCCGCCCACACCGGCCGCGTGCCTGGCTCCGTGCCTGGCACGTCGACGTTGGGTCGAGCGGCTGTGGCAGTCCGCGACGGTGCCTGGCTCGGAGCCTGGCTCGCCGAGTACGACGGCCACCAGCAACAGGAGCGACCCAGTGGCGCTCCCTACGGCCAGTCGTCCAGCGTGCGCAGCTTGCGCGCGGGCACGCCGGCCACCACGGCGCCGTCGGGCACGTCGCGGATGACCACGGCGCCGGCCCCGATCAGACAGCCGCTGCCCACATGCACGCCGTCGGAGAGGGTCGCGCCGATGCCGACGAACGTGCCGTCGCCGACCGTCACCCTGCCCGCCAGGTTGGCGCCGGGGCTGATCGTCACATGGTCGCCCAGCACGCAGTCGTGGCTGACCGTGGCGCCGATGTTGACCAGCACGTGGCGGCCGATCCGCGCCCAGCGATTGACCACGCCGCCCGGGGCGATCTGCGTGCCCTCGCCCAGTCGGCCGTCGGGGGCAACCCACGCCCGCTCGGCGACCAGCACGTCCCAGCGCGCTCCCGGCCAGGCGGCGACGAACCGCCGGCGCAGCGAGGCGTACCCGACCGCGGTGATCACCGTCAGGTTCGGGTGCTCGTCGTGCGCCTGCTCCATCTCGAGCACCTCGGCGCCCAGATCGGGATCGCCCTTGGCGGCCTCGTAGAACTCCTCGTTGGCTGCGAAGAAGCGCACCTCGGCGCCCAACGCGAGGTAGTACCCCGCGGTCTCGTGCGCCTGGCGGCCCGCGCCCAGGATCCCGACGGCCGCGGCGCTCACTCGGCCAGCACCTCCTCGTAGAGCTCGACGTGCATGCGGGCGGAAGCCTCCCACGTCAGGCTCTCGCGCGCACGGCGCGCGCCCTCGCGGGCGCGCTCCAGCGCCGCCGGATCGTCGAGCAGCTCGCGCACGGCGTCCGCCATGGCATCGACGTCGCCGGCGGGGACGACGCGCCCGGCCTCGAACCGCCGTACGTTCTCGCCCAGGCCGCCGACGTCGTAGGCGACCGCAGGCACGCCGGCACCGAGGGCGCGCAGCAGGGTGCCGCTCTGGTCGAGCCCGGGCCTGTACGGGAACACGGCCAGCGTCGCGTCGCCGTACGCGCGGTCGACCTCTGGCTGCGGCAGGTAGCCCAGCCGCCACTCGACCCGGTCGCCACCCATCCGCTGGTAGCGGTCGACCGGCTCCATCGGATCGCCGGCCACCAGCAGCCGAGCGCCGTCGACCCGCTTGGTCACCTCGATCGCATCGTCGATGCCCTTGTACGGCCTGATCAGCCCGAAGCAGAGCAGCGTGCGGCCGTCGTCCGTGCGCGGCGGGTCGGTGGGGATGATCGGATGCGGGATCACGCGAAGCTTCGCCGGGTCGACCCCGAACTCTGCCAGCGCCTGGCGCCCCGACTCGCTGTGGGCGATGACGCGCCGGAACCGGTCGTAGAGAGCCGTCCAGGTGGCGCGCTTCTCGCCGGTGCGACGGTCGCTCATGTCGTGGGCGGTGTAGACCATCGGTTCGCGCGTGTGCATCAGCCAGCGGTCGAGCTCCGGGATCGTCATCCACTGGACGTGGACGATGTCGGCGCGGCGGAGCGCCATCCGGGCGAGGCCGATCGGATGCTCGGCCACCTTCAGCGGGATCCGCAGCCGCGAGCGCCCGAACACGCGGGAGCTGAGCGGGTAGAAGAGCTCGCTGCGCCGGTAGCCATGCGGAGCGGGCACGTCCCCGAACCGAAAGCGGGAGGTGACCAGCTCGACGTCGACGCCCAGCTTGGCCAGCTCGGAGCAGATGTGGTCGTCGTAGTCGGGGCCGCCGTAGCCGGGCGGGTTGGCGAACAGCACTCTCATCCGGCGGAGGAGACTAGCCGCGTTGCCGCGTCGAGCAGCGACGGCAGCGGCGCCGCACCCACCCTGATCGTGCGCGCCCCGAACGCCTGGCCGGCCAGCATGTCCGACTCCGCGTCGCCGATCATCACCGACGACGCCGGGTCGATGGCCGGGTCGTCGCGCATCGCCTGGCGGAAGAGGCCGGTGCCGGGCTTGCGGCAGTCGCACGCGTCCCGCTCGTGCGGACATAGGTAGACGGCGTCGACCGGCACCGCCTCCCGCATCCGGCGGTGGATGTCGTCGACGTCGGCGATCGTCATCCGCCCCAGCGCGATGCCACGCTGGTTGGTGACCACGACGACCCGCCAGCCGGCGTCCGCCAGCAGCCGCACCGCCCGCTCGGCGCCGGGCAGGAAGGCGAACTCGTCCCAGGACTTGACGTAGTCGCCCTCCGGAGCCTTGACGTTGATGGTGCCGTCGCGATCGAGGAACGCGGTTGGCCTCACGCGAACAGCTCGTGCTCGACCAGCTCGCAGACCGTGTGCAGGACGAGCATGGTGCCCTCCTGAATCTGCGGCGTCTGGTCGGCAGGGACGTGCACGCAATGATCCGACAGTTCGGCCAGCCGGTGCCCGGTGCGGCCGGTCACACCGACGGTCACCAGCTCGAGGTCGCGCGCCGCGCGCAGGCCGGCGAGCACGTTCGCCGACCCGCCGCTGGTCGACAGCCCGACGGCGACGTCGCCCGGGCGCCCGAAGGCCCGCACCTGGCGGGCGAACACCTCACCGAAGCCGTAATCGTTGCCGATCGCCGAGAACCCCGCCGCGCTGTCGGCCAGGGCAATCGCGGGCAGCGGCGCACGATCCATCAGGTAGCGGCCGGTCAGCTCACCCGCGATGTGCTCGGCGTCGGCCGCGCTGCCGCCGTTGCCGAACAGCAGCACCTTGCCACCCTGCCGGTAGCTCTCGCAGATGGCATGCGCCACGGCGGCCACCGTCGCCTCCACCTGCGGATCGATCAGCGCCTGCGCCATCTCGGCGTGCAGCTCGAGCCGCGCCCGGATGATGTCGGCGTCAGTCATCGGGCAGGCTCCACGTGGTCAGGCCGTTGTGCTCGAAGGCGAACTCCGTGACCTGGCCGCCCATGCGGGTCAGCACCTCCGCCACCCGGTGCTTGCGCTGGAACTCGCAGTAGAACAGCATGTAGCCGCCTCCGCCGGCACCGGTGACCTTACCGCCGAGGGCGCCCGCCTTGCGCGCCGCCGCGTACGCCTCGTCGATGAAGCCGGTCGTGATCTTGGGCGACATCCGCTTCTTCTCCTGCCACGCCTGGTCGAGCAGGTCGGCGAACTCGTTCAGCCGACGTCGCTGCAGGGCGTTCTTCATCTCGACGGCCAGGTGCTTCTGGCTGCGCAGCGCCTCCAGCGTGTCGCCGCCCTCCTCCAGCCGTCGGGTCTGATCCTCGATGATGCCGTCCGAGCGGCGGGTCGCGCCGGTGTAGCAGAGCAGCATGTTGTGCTCGAGCTCGTGCACCACCTCATCGGCCATCCGCAGCTGGTTGACGATCACCCGGCCGGCGTCGAACTCGATGTAGTTGAAGCCGCCGAACGTCGCCGCGTACTGGTCCTGCATGCCGCCCAGCAGGCCCAGGTCGATCCGCTCGATGCGATGCGACAGGCCGGCGATCTCATAATCGGTCAACGTCAGGTTGTGGTACTCCTTGAGCAGCCCGATCAGCGTCACCATCACCGTCGACGACGAGCCCAGGCCGGAGCCCGGCGGGGCGTTGGAATGCAGGAACAGGTCGTAGCCGGGGGCGGACGAATCGCCAAGCTCGCGGATCGCCGCCTTCACCAGATCGAGCTTGCCGTCGAACATCGGCGTCTCGTCCACGCCGTAGCTGAGGGCCACGCCGAAGTCCGCCGACTCGATGCGAATCCGGCGGTCGCGGCGAGGCCGCAGCATGCCGTAGACGTAGCGATCGATCGTCGCGTTCAGCACCACGCCGCCCTCGCGCTCGGGAAACGGGGGAACGTCGGTGCCGCCGCCGGCGAAGCTGATCCGAAGGGGGGCGCGTGCGCGGATGTTCATGGCGGGTCGCAGCGCAGCCTATCGGTAGACTTCCCGCCCGTGTCTCAGGCAGAACAGCGCGACGAGGTTCGCGTCTCCGAGTATGCGGGCCGAGTCGTGCGCCGGTGGTACGTGGTCGTTGCCTGCGTCGTCGTCGCCATCCTCCTGGTCGTCCTCAACACCGTCAGCGGTGGCAACCGCTACCAGGCGCAGTCGTCCGTCTTCCTCGGCGCGCCGCTGACGCCGAACGGCCAGCAGACGTTCCCGGCGTCGATCGAGACCAACCCGACCAGCGCCACGGCGTACCTCCGCTCGGACGAGGTGATGTTCAAGGCGGCCGGCGCGGCGGGCCTGAAGCCGCAGGCGCTGCGCAGCCACACGAGCATCACCCAGCTGGTGTCCACGGTCTCGAAGTCCGGTCTGGCGAACGCGAACCTGCAGATCACGGTGCTGGGCGCGCCCAGCTGGTCGCGGACCAGCGTGAAGACGGCGGTCAAGTCGCTGTCCGACTCGGTGATCGCCTGGGCGAACACCTACCAGGATCAGAAGCGGGAGCTGCTGCAGACCCAGGTGACGACCGACCAGGAGCAGATGAAGACGCTGCAGAGCGCCATCGACTCAGCGAACAAGGCGATCGTCGCGATCAAGGTGTCGAATATGTCCCCGACGGACAAGGCCGTCCAGATCTCGCCGCTGCTGGCGACCGTGGCGGACGCCGGCAGCCGGCTCGACGAGATCTCCTCGCAGATGACGTCGAACCAGTTGTTCCTGACGGCCGCCGACACGATCGAGCGCGCGAGCTACCTCGGGTCGCCGTCGGTCAAGCAGGTGACGGCGACCAGCCACCAGAGCTCCCTGATCGTGGCCGCGTTCGCCGGCCTGATCGTCGGCATCATCCTGGCCCTCGTGTGGGACGCCTTCCGCAACAGGCCGAAGGCGGCGTCCGCGTAGATGTCGACCCGCTCGTGCCCGGACTGGCCCGACCTGATGGAACGCGCCCCGGACCTGCTGTTCAAGCACTACACCGCGGACGAACTGCAGCTGCCCAGCGACGTCGTCGTCGCCCTGGGGAACGTGCGGCTGTCGGAGGTCGAGGTCTGCGCCGACGTCACCCGCAACGTCTTCAACCCCGACCACACCGATCCGCGGCTGTCCGACGCCCTGCGATCCAGCTACTGGAGCGACCTGGACAGCTGGTTGGGTGAATCCGCCTAACCCTTCACGGTAGGTTCGATTCCCCATCCCGGGGTCCCGCTCCCGGCGCATATCTCCGATGTTGTTCCGTGATGAGCACGTTCGAAGAGCAAGCGCCCGAGGTTTCGCCGGCGCCCAACGATCAGTCAGATGAGACCGGCACGGTCGACATCCAGCGCCTCCTGGCCTGGTACTTCCGTGACGATTCGCCCCGGCCGCCGGGCGCGCGTGACCTGAGGGACGCGGCCTAGCCGGGGATTCGACCGGCCGGGGTGGTCGCGCCCTGCGCGCCGCCACCCCGGCTGGGCATGCCGAGCGTGTCGCGGCAGTAGGCGAGGAACGCCTCGACCAGCCGGCTGGGGGGCGTGTGCGCCGGGCGCACCGTCGAGAACTCGCGCACCGGGTCGATGCCGTCGACCTCGGCCGTCGCCAGCGTGCCCAGCCGCAGCTCGCGGTCGAGCGCCAGCGACGAGAGGAACGAGACGCCGTACCCCGCCTCGACCGCCGCCTTCGCCGACTCCTGCAGCCCCATCTCCATCGCGATCCGCAGGTCGCGCGCCCGCACGCCGGCGCGGCGCAGCTCATCCTCGATGACGGTGCGCACGCCGGCGCCCGCCTGCATCACGATCAGCGGCTCGGCCACCAGGTCGTCGAGCCCGATGGTGCGGCTCGCGAACCGGTGGCCGGCGGGGACGGCCAGCACGATCCTGTCCTCGAGGAACGGCTCGTAGACCAGGGCGCGGTTGGCGCGCGTAGCGCCGACGACGCCGAGCTCCAGCTCGCGCTCCAGCACGCGGTCGATCACCGTCACCGTGACCTCGACCCGGAGCGTCACGGAGACCGCCGGATGGAGCTCGCGGAATCCGCCCAGCAGCGGCGGCAGGACGTGCTCGCCGAGGCCGGTGCTCGATCCCACGACCAGGTGGCCCGCGAGCTCGCCGTCCTGGTCGGCCAGCTCGCGGGTCAGCTCGTCGCGGGCCGCCAGCAGCCGGCGTGCGTGCCGGAGCACGACTTCACCCCGCTCCGTGAGGCGCGCTCGGCGGCCGGAGCGGTCGATCAGCGGGGAGCCGATGTCCCGCTCCAGCGTCTGGATCTGCTGGCTGACCGCGGGCTGGCTGATGCCGAGCGCCTCGGCGGCCGACGAGAACGAGCCGCGATCGGCCACCGCGGCGAGGGTTTCCAGCTGGCGCAGCTCCATGATAAGCAGAGCTTATACGAGGCCCTGGAAGGCGAGATCGATCAGCCGGTCGGGGTTGCGGCGCCGGCGCTCGGCGGTCAGGCCGGCCTTGCGCTCCAGCACCAGCTCGTCCACGGCGTGCAGCGGCCGCAGCCGCCCCTCCTCGATCAGCCGCTCATCGACGCCGCCCAGCCGGCCGGCGAACGTCGTGTAGACGGGCGTCCCCAGGACGACGGCCTCGCGGTTCATGGTGCCGCCCGCGCTGACCACGAGGTCGGCGCCGGCGAGCAGACTCTGGCCGTCGACCGCGCCGTCGGGCACCAGCACCGACGGCAGCGCCAGGCCGCGGATCCGCGCCGCCTGCTCGGGCGTCCGCGGCAGCACCACCGCACGCAGGTCGTCGCGTGCGCCCAGGCTGCCCAGCAGCTCGTCGAACAGCGGGTTCTCGAACCGGTGGTAGAGCGCGACGTCGGCCGGCGGGCGCAGGACGATGCCGATCTTCGAGCCGTCGAGCCCGAGCGCCGCCGGCACGGCCAGGTCGGGCTCGAAGTCCGCGAGGTAGTACTCCTCCTTCAGACCCGGATACGTGACCAGCTTCGGCGGACGTGCACCGTACTCACGGACGCGGTGGGCCGGGATCGCATCGGGCATCAGCACCCGGTTCGCCAGCCGGCAGTTGAGCGAGTGCTGGAGCCGCGCGAACTCGTAGTCGAACATCGTCGTGTTCGGCACCCGCAGCGCCCGGCAGGCCATCGGCAGGTCCGTCGACCCGTGGGCGATCGCCGCGTCGAACCGCCCGCGGCGGCCGAACTGCAGCATCGCGGCGACACGGCCGCCCGCGGCGCGCGCCTTGCCCAGGCGGGAGCCGCCGCCGTGATGGCCGACCACCGTGTGCTCGATCCCGTGCAGCTCCAGCAGCTCGATCGTCTGCGCGAACCGCCGGGCGGTGACCGCCACGTCCCACCCGCGCGCCTGCATGCGCCGGATCAGCGGCGCGAAGATCGGGACGTGGGGCGAGTTGGTGAGGTCGACCCAGACGCGCATCAGGCAGCGGCCGGCGCGGCGGCGCGCACTGCGTCGACCACCTCACGCTGCTGCTGCTCGGAGAGCGTCGGGAACATCGGCAGCGCCAGACCCTCATGGGACGCCCGCTCGGCGTTCGGGAAGCTGCCCGCGCGGTGGCCGAGGTGCGCGAACACCGGCTGCATGTGGAGCGGCGTCGCGTAGTAGACCCCGGCGCCGATCCCGGCATCCTTCAGCCGCCGGGCGATCGCGTCGCGCTCCGGCGAGCGGACGACGTAGAGGTGGTAGACATGCTGACGGTTCTCCGCCTCGACGGGCAACGTCACCGACTCACCGAGGCCGAGCGCGCGGTAGCGGTCGGCGGCGGCGCGGCGGCCGTCGTTCCAGGCCGGGACCTCGCGCAGCAGCCGGCGGACGATCGTCGCCTGCATCTCGTCGAGCCGTGAGTTGACGCCGACGTAGCTGAACGTCTGCTTGTCGCGCGAGCCGTGGAACCGCAGCATCCGCAGCCGCTCGGCGACCTCCTCGGTCGCGGCCATCACCATGCCGCCGTCGCCCATCGCCGGCAGGTTCTTGGTGGGGAAGAACGAGAACGTCGCGGCGTCGCCGAAGGAGCCGGCCTGGTAGCCGTCCACCGTCGAGCCGATTGCCTGCGCGGCGTCCTCGATCATCGCCAGGCCGTGGCGGTCGGCGATGTCGCGGAATGCGGGCAGATCGGCGGGCTGACCGAAGATGTGCACCGGAATGATCGCACGCGTCCGCTCGGTAATCGCCTGCTCGGCGGCCGCAGGATCGAGGCAGAACGTGTCGGGATCGATGTCGGCGAAGACAGGGGTCGCCCCCGTCCGGGCGATCGCCTCGGCCGTCGCGTAGAACGTGTACGGCGTCGTGATCACCTCGTCGTCGCGGCCGACGCCCAGCGCCTGCAGTGACAGCTCGAGGGCGTCCGTGCCGTTCGCCACCGCGACGGCCTCGCCATAGCCGATCGTCGCCGCAAACTCCGACTCGAGCGCGCGGACGTTGGGACCGAGGATGAACCTCCCCGAGTCGATGACGTCACAGACAAGCTGTTTGATCTCCGGGAGCAGGTCGGCGTACTGGCCGCGGATGTCCATCAGGGGCACCGGCACGGCGCTGAAATCTACTCCGCCGACCGCCGCCTTCGTCGCAGTAGCCACCAGCTTGCGAGGGCCACCAGCAGGATGATCACCGGATAATCGAGCACGTGCAGGCGCTCCTCCCAGGTCTTCCAGTTCGACCCGGCGAGGTCGCCGACGGCGACCAGGAAGATGCACCACGGGATACAGCCCAGGAAGGTGAGCACGGAGAAGCGGACGAACGGCATCCGCGCCATCCCCGCCGGCAGCGAGATGAACGTGCGGATCACCGGCAGCATGCGGCTGAAGAACACGACCGGGTCGCCATGGCGCTCGAACCACCGATGGGCCTGCGCCAGGTTCTTCTGGGCGTGGCCCCAGCGGAGCAAGGCGTAGTCGACGCCGTAGAAGCCGACGCTCCAGGCGATCCACGACCCGATCAGGTTGGCGACCGACCCCACCAACACCGCCTGCCAGAACACCAGGTCGCCCTGCGACACCAGGTACCCGGCGTAGATCATCGTCACCTCGCTGGGGATCGGGATGCACGCGCTCTCCAGCACCATCAGGACGAAGATCGCCTGCAGGCCGTTGGCCGCGACCTGGTCCTGCACCCACTGCGCGATGGAGCCGATCACGCGAGGGCTACGCCGTGGCGGACGCGATCAGCGATGGCATCGGGCACACCGCGGCGTCGCCGTCGAGCATCGGCTGGATCGCTGCATCGACGTCGGCGTCCACTGCCGCCCGCATCTCCGCCGGCGCTGCCCCGAACTTGTCGGCGACCGGGTTGGCGGCGATGAACCGCCCGGCGAACCCGAGCCCCGGCACGTAGCGCGCCATGATGGTCTCGCGCCGCACCTCGACATTGCCAAACCCGGCCCCGATCATCAGCTCCTCGAGCACCGACTCCCGGTCGATCGCGAACACGCCGTGCACCATGCTCGCCGCCTCCTCGCCCACGTGGCGGCGCAGCGCCTGCTCGACCAGCAGGATCGCGCTCTGGCTGCCGTCGCACCAGCATGCGATCACCGCCCGCCCGCCCGGCCGCAGCACCCGCCGCATCTCGGCCAGCGCTGCGGGCCGGTCGGGGAAGAACTGCAGCCCCTGCTGACAGGTGACAACGTCGAATGAGTCGTCGGGAAACGGCAGCACGTCGGCGCTCGCCTCCATGAACGCGATCCCCTCGGACAGCTCCCGGGCGACGGCCAGCATCGGCGGCGCAAGGTCGATTCCGGTGACCGACGCCCCCGACTCGGCCATCCGCCGGCTGAGCACCCCGGTGCCGCACGCCACGTCCAGCGTGCGCACGCCCTCGGCCGCTCCGGCCTCGGCCGCCACGATCTCGGAGAGCGCCACGAAACTGGCCGGCACCAGGTAGTCCTGGTAGACGCGCGGCGCGTCCTGGGGAGTTGCGGTCCAATCGAATCCCGAAGCCGCCGTCATGCCCCGTCGCCTGCCGCGCTCAGCCGGTCGAGATTCTCGAGCTGTTCGCGCAGCCCCTTCTCGACGTGCCCCTTGACAATGCCGCCGATCAGCCTCGGCACCTCGATCTCGCTGGTCAGGGTGACCATGCTGCCGTCGCCGTCGGGCTCGACCTCGAAGATGGTCGTCGCCTCGCGGCCGCCGTCAACCCGCCGCTCGACCAGCCGGGTGGGCTCGACGGCCTCGACGACACGGACGATCATCGGCTCGCTGACGCCCATCGCGGTGACCACGCAGGCGACGTCGCCATCGTCCGACACCTCGATCTTCGACACTGAGTCGGGGAGCGTCCGCACGTGCATGTGCGGGTCGGCGATCCACGGCCAGACCTGCTCCGGCGGAGCAGGACAACGACGCGTCACGGACACCCGGAGCATCTCTAGGCCGCGAGGTCGTAGTCCCGCACGGTGCGATACAGCGTGTCGCGCTGCGACGGCCGGAACCCGGCGTTGCGGATCGTGTGTAGGAAGTCCTCGACGCCCGCCCGGTACGTCGTCCCGGCGGCCGACACCACGTTCTCCTCGATCATGATCGAGCCCAGGTCGTCCGCGCCGTAGAACAGCGCGACCTGCCCGACCTTCATACCCTGCGTCACCCACGAGCTCTGGATGTGGTCGACGTTGTCTAGGTAGATCCGCGACACGGCCTGCATCAGCAGGTAGTCGACGCTCGTCGGGAACCACGTCACCTGCTCGGCCAGCTCCGTGTTGTCAGGCTGGAATGTCCAGGAGATGAACGCGCGGAAGCCGCTCATCTCGTCCTGCAGGTCGCGGATCTGGCGCAGGTGATCGATCCGCTCCTCGAGCGTCTCGACGTGCCCCCACATCATCGTCGCCGTGGTGCTCATGCCCAGGCGGTGCGCCGCGCGCATCACGCCCAGCCACTCCTCGGACTTCGTCTTCTGCGGCGAGATGATCCGGCGCACCCGGTCGGACAGGATCTCGGCGCCGCCGCCGGGGATCGAGTCGAGACCCGCGTCGCGCAGCCGGCTGAGCGTGTCAGACGTGGCCAGCTTCTCCTTGCGGGCGATGTGCTGCACCTCGCTCGGCGACAGGGCGTGCAGGTGGATCGGGTACCGCGCCTTGATCGAGCGGAAGAGATCCTCGTACCAGTCGATGCCGAGGTCGGGGTTGTGCCCGCCCTGCATCAGCACGCCGGTGCCGCCGAGGGCGATCGTCTCCTCGATCTTCTTGAAGATCACCGGCTTGGGGAGCACGTAGCCCTCACGGACATCGCCGGGGCGGCGGTAGAACGCGCAGAAGTTGCAGTCCGTGTAGCAGACGTTGGTGTAGTTCAGGTTCCGGTCGACGATGAACGTCACCCGGCCCGGCTCCGTTCGCCGGTTGCGCAGCTCATGGGCGACGCGACCGATCCGCACCAGCTCGCGTGAGGTGAGCAGCACCCGGGCGTCGTCGTCGGAGATGCGCTCGCCGGACAACGCCTTGTCCAGCACGCCCGCGACGTCGAGGTCCGGCTTCACGTCGACCGCCATCCGGTCAGGCTACCTTCTCGAACTCGACGAAGCGCAGCTCGGGCACGACGTCCAGCTCGCCCGCCAGGTGCGCCAGCTCGAAGAAGCGGATGGCGCCCTGCCGCTCGCGCGGCCCGAAGTGGTAGCGCAGCTTCTCGAAGTACCTGGCCAGGAAGCCCGGCGGCCAGCCGTACTCCTCGGACGCCCGGCGGGCCAGGCGCTCGGGCTCCGAGCGGGCCAGTGCCAGCGCCCGCAGGTGCGCACGCTCGAGCTCCTCCAGCCCCTCGTCCACGCCCTCCCGGCAGGCCCACACGGCGAACACCATGGGCAGGCCGGTCCGCTCCTGCCACAGCCGGCCCAGGTCGTAATGCGGCGTCGGATCCTCAAAGGCGCTGTGCAGCGCGGCGTCGCCGATCAGCATCTTCGCGTCGGCCGGCTGATCGAGCGGCACCAGCTCGACGCCGCCCAGCAGCACCCGGGTCAGCACCACGGACGTCGCGCTCTCCGGCGTCACGGCCACCGACCGCACCTGTTCCAGCGGCTTGCGGGTGATCAGCTGGATCGAGTCGACCGCACCCTCCGCCGAGACGCACAGTTGGGGCAGCAGCTTCAGCCGGTCGGCGTTGCGCGCATACTCGATCGAGGAGATCGGCGCCACGTCGATCTCGCCGTTCAGCAGCAGCCGGTTGAGCTGCGTCGGCACCCCCGACACCTGCTCGAACGAGTCGCCGCCCAGCTCGTAGAAGACCGGTGCCATGTTGGCGTACGAGATGCGGCCGAGGCGGATCAAAACCGCCGCACCGGGGTGTAGAGCGAGTCGCGCTGCACGGGCGTGCGGCCGGCGTCGCGGATCAGCGCCACGAGGTCGTTGATCTTCTCCTCCTGCGGCGTCACGGCGCCGGCGGCGTGCGCGATCTTCTCCTCCATCACCGTGCCCTGGATGTCGTTGGCCCCGTAGTGCAGGGCGATCTGGGCGAGCGGCGTCGAGATCATGATCCAGTACGCCTTGATGTTCGGGAAGTTGTCGAGCATCAGCCGCGACACGGCCTGCATCTTGAGATCGTCGACGCCGGTCGAGAACCGCCAGCCGCGCCGCTCGAACACCGTGTTCTCGGGGTGGAACGGCAGCGGGATGAATGCCAGGAACCCGCCCGTGTCGTCCTGCAGGTCGCGCAGCCGCAGCAGGTGGTCGATCCGCTCCTCGTAGTTCTCGACGTGGCCGTAGAGCATCGTGCAGTGCGTTGGCATGCCCAGCGCGTGGGCCGCCCGGTGGGTGGCCAGCCACTCGTCCGGATGCTCCTTGCCGGGGGCGATCAGCTTGCGCACGCGGTCGGCGAACACCTCGGCGCCGCCGCCCGGCAGCGATCCCAGCCCCGCGTCCTTGAGCTCCGCGAGGATGTCCGGCTTGGGCTTGCCCGAAAGCTTGTGCATGTGGTGCACCTCGGAGGCCGTGAACAGCTTGAGGTGCACGTCCGGCAGCGCCTCGTGGAGCGCGCGCGTCAGGTCGATGTAGTAGCGGTACTCGAGGTGCGGGCTCTCGCCGCCCACCATGTGGATCTCGCTGTAGGCCTCGCGCTCGTGCACCTCGACGGCGTGGTCGACCAGGTCGCCGATGTCCCACGTGTAGGCGCCCGACTGCTTGCTGGTCATGGCGAACGCGCAGAACTTGCACTTCACCCGGCAGACGTTCGTGTGGTTGAGGTACAGGTTGTTGACGAAGTAGACCTCGTCGGTGCCGCCGCGCAGGCGCCGCGCGGTGTCCGCCAGCTCGCCCAGCGACGTCAGGTCGTCGGACTCCAGCAGCGCGATCCCGTCGTCGAGGTCGAGCCGCTCGCCGGCGAGCACCTTCTCGCGGACCGGGGCGAGCGCATCGAGGCGGGCGGCGGTTGCCATACGCGCCGGAGCATAACCCGCTGGCAGGGTAAGCTGGCGCGATGCCGGATGCCGTCGACGCCCTCGCCGAGCGCATCCTGGCCACCGGCGCAACCCCCGGCCTCGCCCTGGCGGTCACCGATCGCGACGGCGAACTCGACGTACGCTGCTACGGGCTCGCCGACCCGGCGGCGGGCCGCCCGGTCACGCCGGACACGCTGTTCGAGATCGGCTCGATCACCAAGTCGTTCACCGCGGTCTGCCTGATGCGCCGCGTCGACGGCGGCGAGCTCGACCTGCAGGCGGAGGTTCGCTCGCTGGTGCCGCTGTTCCCGGTGCCCGGCGTCACCGTCCACCAGCTGCTGACCCACACCGCCGGGCTGCCGATGGGCCTGGACGAGGACCCGTCCACGCCGATGTCGGTGCTCCGGCTGGCGCAGACGACGGTGCTGCCGCCCGGGCGGTTCTGGTACTCGAATCCCGGCTACCAGGCGCTCGGCATGCTGCTCGAGCGGCTGACCGGCGAGCCCTACCAGGAGACCTATCGGCGCGAGATCTTCGAGCCGCTCGGCATGGCGTCATCCGAGCCGGACATCCGCAACGACATGCGGCCGCGGCTGGCGGTCGGCCACTCGCAGGCCGACGACGAGCGGCCGTGGCATCCGGGCGACCCGCTGGTGCCCGCCACCTGGCTGGAGTACGCGGCGGCCGACGGCAGCGTCTGCTGCACGCCCGGCGATCTGGCGGCCTATGCGCGGATGCTGCTCGCCGGCGGCGACGGCGTGCTCAGCGAGCAGGGTCACCGGCTGATGACCACGCCCCACGTCGACTGCGGCGACGGCACCGACTACGGCTACGCGCTCGACGTCCGCCGCGCCGACGGCTGGATCGGGCACAGCGGCGGGATGGTCGGCTACCACGCGCAGATGTGGATCGACCCGGCGGCCGGCCGGGCAGCTGTCGGCTTCTCGAACGGCCTCCGCGGCCAGCGCCAGCTGGTGGAACGCGCGCTAGGTGCCGACGAGCCGGACCTGGGGGAGCTGGCCGACACCGCCCACCCGGAGACCTTCGACGCCGACCCGCCCCCCGAGTGGCGCGCGCGGCGCGGCATCTACCGGTCGCACAATCCCTGGATGACCTGCCTCGAGGTCGGCACCCGCGACGGCAAGCCGCTGGTCGTCCAGGACGGCGAGGAGCTGGCGCTGACGCCCGCCGAGGATGGCGCCTACCGAGTCGGGGCCGAGGAGTGGAGCCCCGAGCGGCTGCGCTTCGACACCGAGGTGGACGGCGTCGCCATGCGTGCGCTGCTCAACACCTCGCCATACGCCCGCATGTCACTGCGCGCCTAGGCGCTGCGCTCGACCGAGGAGCGGACGGCCGCCCGTAGCGGCGCGGTCTCGATCGTCGCCTCCAGCTCGTCCAGCGCCGCCTCGGCCGCGGCGGCGTGGCGCGCCGCCTCGACCCGGGCCAGCGCGATCGCGCCCGAGCGGACGACCCGGTGCAGCGTCGGCAGCACGTCGCCGGGGCGCGCACCGGCTGCGATCACCTCGGCGA
Source organism: uncultured Actinomycetes bacterium (assembly GCA_963720885.1). GTDB lineage: Bacteria > Actinomycetota > Thermoleophilia > Gaiellales > JAICJC01 > DATLLN01. Next base: position 605,202 of record CAVRGW010000006.1, read on the forward strand.
CGTTCGGGTCGCGCTCGGCGGCGAGGATCAGCGGGAGCGTGACCGTGCCGTCGAGCAGGTCGGTGCCCAGCGGCTTGCCGGTGGTCTGCGGGTCGCCGTCGCAGTCCAGCACGTCGTCGGCGATCTGGAAGGCCAGGCCGAGCGACTCGGCGAAGCGCGCGAGCGCCGCGAGGTCGGCGTCGCCCAGCCCGCCCAGGCGGCCGCCCAGCATCGCCGCGGCGGCGAACAGGCGGCCCGTCTTCAGGCTGCAGCGCTCGAGGTACTGATCGACCGTCGTGTCGACGGAGCCCGCCTGCGCGCGCTGCAGAATCTCGCCGCGAGCGAGCGACAGGCAGGCGTCGGAGAGCAGCGTGACCGCGGGCAGGTCGCCGGTCTCGACCAGCTCGGCGAAGGCGCGCGCGAACAGGTAGTCGCCGGTGGATGTGGCGACCCGCTCGCCGTCCGTCGCCCACACCGTCGGCCGTCCGCGCCGCAGCGGCGCGCGGTCGAGCTGGTCGTCGTGCACCAGCGTGGCCATGTGCACCAGCTCGACGGCGCAGCCGGCGATCACGAGGCTCTCGCGATCGCGCGTGGCCGGCGGCGCCGACAGGTGCACCAGAAGCGGCCGCAACCGCTTCCCGCCTGACTCGAGCGTCCGGCCGCCGGCGTCGGCCACGGTGCCGTCGAGGGCGCCGACGGCGGCGCGCAGCCGCCCCTCGACCCGCTCGACGAAGGCGACATGGGACGGCGCCAGCAGGCTCACCGCGGCACCTCGCCGACGTGGATGGCGACGACGCCGAGCATCAGCCGCCGGTAGCCGACGGTGGTCAGGCCGGCGCCACGCATGATCGCGGCCAGCTGCGGGGCGCCCGGGAACGCGCGGGCGGACTCCGGGAGGTAGGTGTAGGCGTCGCCGTCGCCGGCCAGCATTTTGCCCAGGACGGGCACCGCGCGGTCGGTCCAGACGTGCGCGAACGGTGCGGCCCAGCCCGGCGGCTGGCTCATCTCGAGGCAGACGATGCGCCCGCCCGGGCGGACGACGCGAGCCATCTCGCGGAACCCGAGCTCGCGGTCGGCGAGGTTACGGACGCCCCAGCCGACCGTGGCCGCGGCGAACTCGCCGTCGGCGAACGGCAGCTCCAGCGCGTCGCCCTGCATCCACTCGACCGCCGCCGACTTGGCGCGGGCGACGTCCAGCATCTGCTCCGAGAAGTCGAGGCCGACCACCCGCCCGCCCGGACCGACGGCACGGCGCAGCTCGATGGCCAGGTCGCCGGTGCCGCAGCACACGTCGAGCGCCGGGTCGCCCGGCTTCAGCCGCGCGGCGCGCACGGCCGCCCCCCGCCACCGCCCGTCCATGCCGACGCTCATCACACGGTTCATCCGGTCGTAGGACGGCGAGATCCGGTCGAACATCTCGCGCACCCGCTCGGGCTGCACACTCACCTGGCTCCACCCCATCTCTCGAACAACGTCATGTCCAGGCCCAGGGAGTCGATCACACGCCCGGCCACAAAGTCCACCAGGTCGTCGATCGTCTGCGGCAGATGGTAGAAGCCGGGCATCGCCGCCACAACATCGGCGCCCGCATTGCGGATCCGCAGCAGATTCTCGAGGTGGATCGACGACAGCGGCGTCTCGCGGGGCACGAGCACCAGCTTGCGCCGCTCCTTGAGCTGCACGCCGGCCGCCCGGTGGATCAGGTTCGCCTCGGCGCCGGCGACGATGGTGCCGATCGAGGCCATCGAGCACGGGCAGATGACCACGGCGTCCGTGCGGGCCGAGCCGGACGCGTAGGGCGCCGAGTAGTCCTTCTCGCCCCAGATCCGCATGGAGGGGCTGCCGTGGTCGGCGACGAACCGCTCGAGCGCCTCCGTGCCGTCCATCGCCCGATCGCCGTAGATCTCGAGCGCGATCACCTGCCGGCCGGCCTGGGAGGCCACCAGCCCCACCTCGGCCCCGGACTCGGCCAGCGCACGCAGGACGCGCGCCGCGTACGGCGCGCCGGACGCGCCGGTGATCCCCAGCATCACGCGCATGGCGGAAAGCCTACTGGGCGGGTGGAGTACCCGTGCCGAGCCCGACGATGAAGTCCACGATCTCCTGGATCTGGGCGTCGGGGATCTTCCCGCCGAACGGCGGCATCCCGCCGCCGCCGTTCTCGATCTGGGCCTTGATAGCGGCCGGATCGGGGTTCGGGGCGCCCTTGGACAGGTTCGGGCCGAGCGTCCCGCCGCCCGCGCCGAAGTTATGGCAGCCCGTACAGCCGTTGTCGGCGATCACGGTCGCCGCCGGCAGCGAGTCGAACGCCGGGTTCCCGGTGATGTTCGAGCCGGCGACCGCGCCCGGCGCCTCGTTGCCCGCGATCGTCAGGGCGATCAACACGGCCGGCGTGGCCAGTCCGACGGCGACGCCCCACGGCCGCCGCGACAGCCGCCGGTCGCGGCCGCGATCGATGAACGGCCATATGATCAGCAGCACCATCAGGATCGTCGGGATGATGATGGTGGCGAAGATCAGCTGCCACGGCTCCTTGAAGATCCGCAGCAGCTCGAACAGGAATAGGAAGTACCACTCCGGCCGCGGCTCGGTCTGCTGCACCGCCGGGTTGGCCTGGCTCTCGTAGAGCGGACCCAGCAGACCGTTCACGCCCTCCGGGTGGGAGGCCGAGATCGGGCCGGCGGTGACGTGCCAGACGATCGCCATGGCGACGATCAGCGCCACGACCAGCAGGTTGACGACGACGTCGTGGAACATCGCGAACGGGAAGAAGCTGTGTCCGACCTTCGCCTGATCCGCGTGCTCCGCCTCGTACACGACGCGGCGGTTGATGACCTTTCGCGCCATCTAGCGGTCGACCTCGCCCTCGACCGGCCGCGACGGCCACGGCGTCACGCCGAGCTTCACGATCAGCCACATGTGCACGAAGATCAGCGCCACGATGGCGCTGGGTATCGCGAGCATGTGCAAGGCGTAGAACCGCGAGATGGTGAGGTAGTTGAACACCGGGCCCGCGAGCAGGAACTTGGAGATGAACGGCCCCAGCACCGGGGCGGTGCCGTTGATGTTGATCGCGACGACCGACGCCCAGTAGGCGCGCTGGTCCCAGACCAGCAGGTAGCCGGTCAGGCCCATCCCCATGACGGAGATGAAGATCAGCGACCCGGTCAGCCAGGTCATCTCCCGCGGATACTTGTAGGCGCCGTAGAAGAACGTGCGGCCCATGTGCAGGAAGAGCAGGATCACCATCACGCTGGCGCCCCACTTGTGCATGCCGCGGATCAGCCAGCCGAAGGTCTGGTCGTCGGTGATGAAACGGATCGACTGGTACGCACCGGCCGGCGACGGGTCGTAGCTCATCGCCAGCAGGATGCCGGTGGTCGCCTGGAGGATGAACACCGTCAACAGTGAGCTGCCCAGGGTGTGGAACCACCCGGTGTGCGGCACCTTGCGGAACAGGAACTTGCGGACGAGCGTCGGATAGCCGGTGCGGTACTCGATCCAGTCCTCGGTGGCCAGAACCGCGCGCTTGGGATCCGGGATCGGCGGGGCGGGGAGCGGCATCGGCTACTGCACCTTGGGAACGGGGCCGTGGGTGTAGGTCACGTTCGGATAGAGGATGTCGGGCACGGTGTCGCCGAACGGCCCCGGGGTGTGCACAGGCTGGCCGGGCATCTTCACCGGGAAGTACGTCAGCTTGCCGTTCACGAAGTCGACGCTCCAACGCTGGGTGATCCAGAGCTCGTTCGAGTTCTTGATCTCCCACTGGAAGCGGTCGAGCGGGCGGATCGGCGGCCCGGCGATGCGCTTGCCCTCGGTGTCGTACGCGCCGCCGTGGCACGGGCACTGGAAGCCGACGCCGGTGCCGAGCACCGGGCAGCCGAGGTGCATGCAGCGGTTCGAGAAGACGATGAACTGGGCGTCCGTGGACAGCCAGTCGGTGTCGGTCTTGCCTGTGTTCACGACCCATGCCAGCCCCGCGCTGGTGGCGGGCTCGGCCTTGGTCTCGATGTACTGGGCGGCGATCGGCTTGAACTGGCCCTGCGGCGCGGCGGGGAACGAGTCGGTCGTCCCGAGATACACCGGCTCGAACGTCGACTCCTCGGTGACCGGCGCCAGCATGTAGGCGACGGCCGGCACGCCGATCACGGCACCGATCGCGGCGCCCAGGCCCACCGACGACAGCGTCAGGAACTGGGAACGGGTGACGGCCGAGCTTGGAGCTTCGGGCGACGTGTGCGCATGTGCATGTGACCCGGCGGGGGTGTCCGCCACCTCATCCTCCTTCACCGATGCGGCGCCATCTTATCGCGGCCCTCGGGTGTCCGTCTTCGTAACGTTGATCCCATACTCCGGCCACCTGCGGGTGACCAGATCGCGTACCTCGGCGGACATTTCGGCGACGTCCGGCCAACCCCTGGTATAGCCCTCTTCCGGCCACTTCGCCGTGGCGTCGATCCCGATCTTGCCGCCGGTGAACTGCCGCGAGGGGGCATGATCGAGGTGATCGAGCGGCCCGTGCGCCAGCTCCAGATCGCGTGCCGGGTCGACGTTCGCCCCGACCTGCCACATCACCTGGCCGTAGTCGTGCACGTCGACCCAGTCGTCGACGACCACGACGCCCTTGGTCAGGGACATCAGCCCGGTGCCCCAGATCGCGTGCATCACCTTGCGGGCGTGGCCAGGGAACGCCTTGCGGATCGAGACGATGGCCAGGTTGTGGAAGGCGCCCTGGAACGGCAGGTCGTAGTCCACCACCTCGGGCATGGTCATCCGCACGGCGGGGAGGAACAGGCGCTCGGTCGCCTTGGCCAGCCACACGTCCTCGGCCGGCGGGACGCCGACGACGATCGACGGGTAGATCGCATCGCGGCGCATGGTCACCGCGGTGACGTGGAGCACCGGGAACGGCTCGACCGGCGTGTAGTAGCCGGTGTGGTCGCCGAACGGTCCCTCGTCGCGCAGCTCGCCCTTCTCGACGTACCCCTCGATCACGATCTCGGCGTTGGCCGGCACCTCGAGGTCGACCGTCTTCGCTCGCACCAGCTCCACCGGCTCGCCGCGCAGGAAGCCGGCCAGCATCAGCTCGTCCACGTGCTTGGGCAGCGGCGCGGAGGCGGAGTAGGCGGTGATCGGGTCGAGGCCGAGGGCGACCGCGACGTCCATCCGCTCGCCCATCCCGCGCCAGTCGGCTGCCGCGTCCTTGTGGATCTGCCAGTGCAGCGCCGCCGTCGCCGAGTCGAAGCGCTGGATGCGGTACATGCCCACGTTGCGCATGCCGGTCCGCGGATCCTTCGTAATCACGGCTGGCAACGTGATGAACGGGCCGCCGTCCCCTGGCCAGCAGGTCATCACCGGGATGCCGTCCAGGCTCGGCGGGTCGAGCACGATCTCCTGGCACACACCGCTGCGCACCGAGCGCGGCCGCGAGTCGGCCAGCGACTTCAGCTTGCCCAGAGCGCGGATCTTGTCGAGCATCCCCTCCGGCGGCGTCATCTCGAGCACGCTCTGCACCTTCTCGCCCAACTCGTCCAGCCGCTCGACGCCGAAGGCCATACACATCCGCCGCTCGGTCGCGAACTGGTTGATCACCAGCGGGAGGTCGGAGCCCTTGACGTTGCGGAAGAGCAGTGCGGGGCCGTCGCCGGACTTCATCACGCGGTCGGAGATCTCGGTGATCTCGAGATGCGGATCGACCTCTGCCGTCACCTCGTGCAGCTCGCCTTCGCGGCGCAGGTGATCGAGCCAGTCCCGGAGGTCTCGGAAGGCCATCGCGGGGCGAGTGTAGCCGTGGGGCGGGCGTGCCGATACACCGAGGATGCTGCCCGCAACGCTGCCCGCCCTGCTGTTCGCCGCCGTCGCCGTGTACGCCGGATGGCGTGCCGTCCAGAACTCCGGCGGCGGGGGCGCGTCCGACGACCCCATCGGCGGCTGGGCGGTGATGAACGGGTTCGAGATCTGCGAGCGCCCGTCGATCGGGACGACCGAGCTCCTCCGGCGGGACGACGAAGTGGTCGGCTTCCCCTACGCGGTGCCGGTGGGGCCGCAGGGCGGCGCGATGTATCAGCTGCTGATCAACGTCGGCTCCGATCGGCAGCCCGAGTTCGTCCCCATGGTCGTGGTGCAGGCCCTGCTCGCGGCCGGGTTCCCGCAATTCAGCGTTTACGCGACGGGCGACGGCCTGCCCAAACCGCTGGTGCGTCCCGGCGTGCGCACCGTGGACTTCGAGTCGGCGGACTTCGCGGAGCGGTTCCACGTCGTCGTCGACCGCGATGCGCCGGACGAGCGTGTGCGGCGGCTGTTCGACCCGGAGACGCTGGTCTGGTGGATCGACGCCTGCGGCGGGCTGCGCGTCGAGTACGAGTACAGCTGCCTCTGCGTGGCGCGGCTGCCCGGCGGTGGCTGGGCCGAGCTGGACGCACAGCTGGCCGCGGCGCAGAGCGTCGCCGACCGCGTGCTCGAGGCCGGCGCCGCGGCGCTCCGCGACTGACCGGGGTCTGACCCGGGTCTGACCCCGCTTGACGAACAATTCACGCGCGATGTGTGCCCGGTCGGTGCCGATTTTCGGCCTCGGCCGTGGCCGAACGCGCCGTAATCGCTCGGCTCGCGGCACGAACCGCGCTGACGAGTGCGGCGCCCGGGCGCTCTCGTGGCAGCGTCGCGGAGAACCGGCACACCACCGGCACGGGTCGGGGTCAGAGCGGGGTCAGACCCCAGACGTAGGCGGTGCGCGTTTCGGCGCGGAGTCGGCCCGGATCGTCAGCGAAACGCTGCGATCACCGCCAGGTCGCGGTCGACCCAGCGGAGCTCCGGGGAGAGGCCCGCATCGGCCAGCCACCGCAGCTGGTCGTCGATCCGGTCGGGCAGGTCGTAGCCCTCGGTCTCGTCGATCGGCGTGACGCGGTCGGCGAGATCCTCGGGCACGATCACGTCACCCAGCACAAACCTGCCCCCCGGCGCCAGGGCGGCGGCGATCCGCCGGAAGAGATCGGCCTTCCCCTCGCCGTCCAGATGGTGCACCGCGAGGCAGGACACGACCAGATCCCACGGGCCGTCCGGCAGCGGATCCTGCAGCCGCCCCTCCACCAGCCGGACACGGGCCGGGTCGAGCGCCGATCGCGCAGCCTCGAGCATGCCCGGAGACTCGTCGATTCCCACCAGCATGGCCGCCGGATGCACGGCCAGCACACGCCGCGCCGTCTCGCCCGTCCCGGTGCCCAGCTCCAGCACCGTGCGGGCGTCGACGCCGGCGGTGGCCGCGGCGACCTCGTCCTGAAGCCGCTCGTACTGCGGCACCTCGTCGCGCATCAGCTCCGAGATAGCTGTCGGGATCCCAGTGAAATTGCGCCATTGCCGTCACCACCTATGATGACGCCGAAAGGAGTCCCATGGGAACTGTGCTGATCATCGTCCTGGTCGTCCTCGCACTGATCGTGCTGTACGGCGTCCTCGCATACAACGGAATGGTGCGCAGCCGCAACATGGTGGACGAGGCCTGGAGCGGCATCGACGTCCAGCTGAAGCGGCGGCACGACCTGATTCCGAACCTCGTCGAAACCGTCAAGGGCTACGCCGCGCACGAGAAGGGCGTATTCGAGGCGGTGACCAACGCCCGCGCGCAGGCGATGCAGGCCAGCGGCCCCGCGGCCTCGGGCGCTGCCGAGGGCATCCTCGGCCAGGCACTGGGCCGGCTGTTCGCGGTCGCCGAGGCCTACCCGCAGCTCCGCGCCACGGAGAACTTCCAGCAGCTGCAGGCCGAGCTGACCAACACCGAGGATCAGATCTCCGCCTCCCGGCGCATCTACAACGGCAACGTCCAGTCGTACAACACCAAGATCCAGACGTTTCCCAACTCGGTGATCGCCGGCTTCGGCGGATTCACCAAGCGGGACTTCTTCGAGATCGAGACGCCGGCCGACCGCGAGCCTGTGCGCGTCAGCTTCTCCGACCCGCCGTCCGTGACCGCGACGTCCGATCCGGCGCCGACCACCCCGGCTGATCCACCGCCGCCCGCGGATCCACCGCCGGCGACCTCGTAGCCCGATGCCGCACGTCCTGGTCTTCGGCGCCCGCAACCTCGGACGCGTGATCGCGGAGCATCTGATGGAACGCGGGTGGACGGCGACGGGCGTCGCCCGCACTCAGGACACGGTCGACGCCTTCCCCGGCAACGGCATCCTCGCCGACGCCACCCAGCTCCACGAGATGCGCCGCGCCGTCGAGGAGGCCGGCGACTTCGACCTCGCCGTCAACGCCGTCTCGCCGAAGGGCCGGTTCGGCGGCGGCGACCTGATCACCACCGACGACGACGCGATGCTGCCCTACACCGAGCAGGTGCTGCCGGAGGTGTTCGGGTTCTACCGGACGTGCGGCGGGAAGCTCGCCGAGCGCGGCACAGGCACCATCGTCCAGGTGACCGGCGGCTCGGCCCGGCGGGCGTTGCCCGGCAGGGCGCCCTGGGGCGCCGGCGCCGCAGGCGTGCGCGCGCTCAGCCAGGCGGCCGCCAACGAGCTGAAGCCGAAGGGCGTGCACGCCGCGCTGCTCGTCTGCGACGGGTCGTTCGGCGGGCCCGGTGACGACGACGGCGGCGAGAAGATCGACACGGTCGAGCTGGCGAAGGCGGTGCTGTTCCTGCACGAGCAGGGCCGCAGCGCCTGGACGCACGAGCTGGTGGTTACACCGGTCGGCGACCGCTGGACGCCGTGACGTCCTGACGGCCAAGGCGGGCGACGCAGTCCGCCCAGACGATCTCGTCGTCACCGGTCTCGTCCCCGCGGTTGCGTGCACAGCGGGAGATCAGCTCGGCCAGGTCGGCCACCGCTGCAACGTCACCCGTCGCACAGATCTCGACCAGCCCGGCCGCGTACAGGTAGTCCCCGGTGAGCAGCGCCAGCTCACCGTCGTCCTGTGAGAAGACGCGAGCCCGGCCGTGGTGCAGCAGGTAGGCCTCGCGGATCATCTCGACGCCGAGCAGGTAGCGGTCGGGGCAACGGCCCGCGTACTCCGGCTCGGGCGGCTCGCCGGGCAGCACGGTGGCCGACCACAGCGGGCTCTCGGCCGACGCGCGGCGGCCGATCTCGGCCAGCACGCTCATCCGGCGAACTCCCGCGCCGCTGCCACCGTCGCTTCGATGGTGGCAGGCGTGTGCGCGAGCGACGGCATCATGGCCTCGAACTGGGACGGCGCCAGGTAGATGCCCCGGTCGAGCATGTGCTGGTGGAACGCCGCGTACCGGGTCGTGTCGCTGGCCGCCGCGGTGGCGAAGTCGGTCACCGGCCCGTCCGTGAAGAACGCGGTCAGCATTGCCCCCACGCGGTTGACCGTGATTCCCGGCGCGGCCAGCCCAGCCTCGAGCCGGGCGCCGGTCCGCTCGAGCTGCTCGTAGGCGCCCGGTGCGCGCAGCTGCTCGAGCGTGGCCAGGCCGGCGGCCATCGCCAGCGGGTTTCCGGACAGCGTGCCGGCCTGGTAGACGTCGCCGAGCGGCGCCAGCAGCTCCATCACGTCCGCCCGGCCACCGAACGCGGCCGCGGGCACGCCTCCACCGACGATCTTGCCCAGGCACGTGAGATCGGGCCGCACAGCCAGCTGCTCCTGAGCGCCTCCGTAGGCAACGCGGAACCCGGTGATCACCTCGTCCAGCACCAGCAGCGCGCCGGTGCCGTTGCAGATCGTCCGCAGGCCCTCGAGGAAGCCCGGCTGGGGGGCGACCACACCCATGTTGCCGGCCACCGGCTCGACGATCACGCAGGCCAGGTCGTCGCCGTGGCGCTCGGCTAGCTCGCGCGCGCCGTCCAGGTCGTTGTAGCCGCACAGCAGCGTGTCGGCGGTGACCGCCGCGGGCACGCCCGGCGTGGACGGGATGGCCAGCGTCGCCATCCCGGAGCCTGCCTGGGCGAGCAGCGCGTCCACATGGCCGTGGTAGCCGCCGATGAACTTCAGCACCTTCGTCCGCCCGGTGTAGGCCCGCGCCAGCCGGATCGCGCTCATCGTCGCCTCGGTGCCGGAGGACACGAAGCGCACCAGCTCGATCGAGCGGACGGCCGCACACACCTCGCGCGCCAGCTCCACCTCGAGCTCGGTCGGCGCGCCGAACGACGTGCCCGCCCGCGCCGTGCGCTCGATCGCCTCGACCACAGCCGGATGCGCGTGGCCGACGATCAGCGGCCCCCACGACATCACCCAGTCGATGTAGCGGTTGCCGTCGACATCGTCGACGTACGGACCCTCGCCGCGGGCGAGGAACAGCGGATGCTCGCGCCCGACCGAGCGCATCGCCCGCACCGGCGACGAGACACCGCCCGGGATCAGCCGGGCAGCCTCGGCTGCCAGCCGCTCGGAGACTGCCTCGCTGCGGCCTACGACAGCCACTTGGCGACCTGGCCGGCGTAGTACGTCAGGATCAGGTCGGCTCCGGCGCGGCGGATGGCGGTCAGCGACTCGAGCACGGCTGCCCGGCGGTCGATCAGGCCCTGCGCCGCGGCGGCCTCGATCATCGCGTACTCGCCGCTCACCTGGTACGCAGCGACCGGCACCTGCGTCGATTCGCGCACCCGCCGCAGGACGTCCAGGTACGGCATGGCCGGCTTCACCATCACCATGTCCGCGCCCTCGGCGATGTCCAGCTCGACCTCGCGCAGCGCCTCCCGCGCGTTGGCCGGATCCATCTGATAGCCGCGGCGGTCACCCTCCTGCGGCGCCGAGTGCGCGGCGTCGCGGAACGGGCCGTAGAAGGCGGACGCAAACTTCGCGCTGTAGGCCAGGATCGCCGTGCCGGACAGCCCCTCGCCGTCGAGCGCTCCGCGGATCGCGCCGACGCGGCCGTCCATCATGTCCGAGGGCGCGACGACGTCCGCGCCGGCCAGCGCGTGCGACACGGCGACCTGCGCGAGCAGCTCGAGCGTGACGTCGTTGTCAACCTGCCCGTCGAGCAGCACGCCGCAGTGGCCGTGGGACATGTACTGACAAAGACAGACGTCGGTGATCAGGATCATGTCGGGCACCGCCTCCCGGACGGCGCGCAGGCCGAGCTGGACGATGCCGTCGTCCGCATAGGCCTCGGCGGCCGCCTCGTCCTTGTACGCCGGCAGGCCGAACAGAATCACCGCGGGGACGCCGAGAGCGTGTAGCTCAGCGGTTTCGGACACCAGTTCGTCAACGGAAAGGTGGTACTGGCCGGGCATCGAGGGGATCGGCTCGCGCAGGCCCGATCCGTGCCGCACGAACAGCGGAGCGATCATGTCGGCGGGCGACAGGCGCGTCTCCCGGACCATCGACCGGAGCGCGTCCGTGCGCCGCAATCGACGCATCCTGGTGGCCGGGAAACCCATGCGGCCATTCTAGTCGCGGCCCTTTACATGCCTCTGCAGCGGCGATACGCTTGCCAGGAATCGACCTGCGGGGGTACTGGGCATGGACCAGCTCGATCAAGAACTTGACTACTCGAACGAAGCGCTGCGCAAGCTGGGCGCGCGCATCCGGCATTTGCGCCGAAAGCGCGCGATGACACAGCGCGATCTCTCGTTCGACGGCTGCTCCTACAGCTACCTCGCTCGGATCGAGTCGGGCGACCGCAGGCCCAGCCCCCGGGTGCTGCGCGAGATCGCCAGCCGGCTCGGCGTCACGGTCGAGGAGCTGCTGGGCGAGGTCTCGAGCAGCGACAGGTCGCGCTCGCTCGAGGTGCTCGACGCGATGATGATGATCCGGCTGGAGCAGTACGAGCAAGCCGAGGAGCTGCTGCGCGGCGTCCTCCGCGAGGCGCAGGTCGACGCCGACGCGGAGCGGATCAGCGAGGCCTACGAGGGGCTCGGGCTGATCGCCGCCCGCCGCGGTCGCGACGAGACCGCGCTCGAGTTGTTGACCGCAGCGCTGGACGCCGGCGTGCCCCCGCACCCGGCGCAGCGCCCCGACCTGTACATCGAGCTCGCCCGCCTGTACGTCTCGAGCGGCGACTCCGCGCGCGCGATCGCGCTGCTGGCCGACTGCATCGAGCGGCTCCGCGGCCTGCCCGAGCGAGACACCGCCAAGATCGTCCGCTACACGCTGCTGCTCAGCCAGTCCTACGCCGACGCCGGCGACTTCGGCAGCGCCGGCACGGTGCTGGCCGAGGCCCTGCAGGACGGCGCCGAGGAGATCGACCTGCGTAGCCGAGCTCGCGCCTACTACTCGCTGTCACGGCTGTACGCGTCGACCGGCCAGGTCACTCAGGCCATCGCGTACGCCGATCGCGCGCTCGCCATCTACGAGCTGATGGACGACAACGACGCGCTGTCCGACGCGCACCTCCTGTACGCGCAGAACCTGCTCGATGCGGCCGAGACCGACCGCGCGGCCACCCACCTCGAAGCCGCCCGCACGCTGCTCGGCGCCCGGCCGAGCTCCGTCGACCTCGGCTTCGTCGTCGTCGAGGAGGCGCGCCTCGCCCTCCAGCGCGGCCAGCGTGAGGAGGCGGCGACCCGCGCCCGCGAGGGTGTGGAGCTGCTGGCCACGGGCGCCGTGCCCGGGCAGCTGGGCGACGCATACCTCGTGCTCGCCCGCGTCTATGACGAGCTGGGCGACGGCGAGCGCGCCGAGTGGGCGTACACCGCGGCCATCGATGCGATCCACCGGCAGACCGGCTGGACGCGCGAGCTGGCGAAGGCGTACCGCTGGTACGGCAAGTTCCTGAAGCGGATGGGCCGCGCAGAGGCCGCGCTCGAAGCGTTCGAGCTGGCTGCCGATCTGGCGCCGTCCAACCAGGACGCGCTGGCACCGACGCCCCAGTCCGGCGTCACCAGCTCGGCGGCGCATCCCGAGCCTACGGCGTAGCTTCCGGCGGCGCCGGCGGCTCGACTTCGACCTCGACCGGGAGCCCGGCCGGGAGCGGTGCTCCGCGCCAGCTCTCCAGCGTGATCCGCTCGCTCAGGTACTGGATCACCTCGCGGCCGACGGCGACCAGCGGAAGCGCGACCAGCACGCCCGATATCCCGTAGATCTGCGCCGCGGCCAGCAGCGCGAAGATCACCACCAGCGGGTGCACGCCGACGGCGCCGCCCATCAGCTTGGGGATCACGATGTGGCCCTCGATCTGGTGGATGAACAGGAATAGCACGGCAACCGCGACCGCCGCCGTCGGCGACTGGATCAGCGCAACGATGAACGGCGGGATCGCGCCCAGCCAGGGGCCGACGTACGGGATCACCTCGGTCACCGCCGCCCATGCGCCGAAGGCGATGGCGTAGTCATCGCCGTTCTCGAAGATGCCGAGCGCCCCCAGGATCCAGCACCCGACCCCCGCAGTCGCTCCGATCACCAGCGACACCGTGACCTGCCCGCGGACGTATGCGATCAGCGCCTTCTCGCACCGGGCGATCAGATCGTCGGATGGGTCGTCGCCGTGGATCCGGCTGCGCAGGAACCGGGACAGCCGGTCGGCGTCGAGCAGCATGTAGATCGAGATGACGATCACCAGCACGACGTTGAACAGGCTCTCGAACACTCCGATCGCGACGCCCTGGGCGATGCCCACCGCCTTGCCCGTGTACTCCTGGAGATCGATCGAGCGGATCCGGTCGATCGCCTGGTTGCCCAGGTCGCGCACCTTGACCTGCTCCAGGCCGTGGGAGTCGAGCCAGTTCTGCAGGCGGTCGATGCGCACCTCGGCCGGCGTCTCGCCGCCGCCGGGCGGAGTGTTGAACTCCTCCTCGACGATGCTCGACACGGAGCTGACCTGGTCGGCGACGACGGTGGCGACGATCACGGCCGTACTGGCGATCGCGACGGCGAACAGGCCGTAGACGATGAACACGGCGAACGACCGCGGGAGCCCGAAGCGCATGAATGCGCGGACGATCGGGTTCAGCAGGATCGCGATCAGCGCTGCGACGATGAAGATGAACACCGCATGGTTGACGGCGGTGATCAGCTGCCACAGACCGATCACCGCCAGCGGCAGCCCGACCAGCTGCACCCAGCGCGGGATCACGAACGTGCGCAGCGCGTCGCCGGCCATCGACCCAACCTAGCAGCGGCCCCGGTCGCCACAATCGACGAGCAAACGCCGGGTTTTCGGGTACCCTGACCACTGTGATCGCGACTCGCCAACGGCGGCGCCGGCGTACGACCCGCCGCCGTCCCGAGCCACGCCGTCTGCGCCGCAGGGCGGGCCTGGCCATCGCCGCTCTACTGACCGTCGGGCTGGCGTTCGCCACGTACCACTCCGGCTCGAGCGGCGGACCCGCCGAAGGCGTGGCCGCCGTCAGCTCATCGACGCTGGCCGCGGACGGCCGCCCGAAGATCGAGCCGCTCGCCACCTACGGGCCCAGCGGCCCGTCGGCGCTGCAGCTCAACGTCCCCATCCGCCAGCAGCGGATCACCGCCGTTGTCTACCACGGCATCGGAACGGCGGGCGTCGTGCCGCTGCAGCCGGCCGGCCATCAGATCAACGCCGGCTTCCTGTCCCGGGTCTCCGACCGGCTGTTCGGCGGCGACAGCAGCCCAGGACCGCGATACTTCATCGATGACTCCTCCAGCGGCCCGGACACCGGCTCGGTGGACGTCGGCGCGCCGGCCGGGACGACGGTGTACGCGCCGGTCGACGGCGTGATCGTGTCCGTTCGGCCGTTCGAACTCTCGGGCAAGCAGTGGGGATCGACCATCCAGATCCGGCCCGACAGGGCGGCGGCCATCACCGTGACCGTGCGCGCGCTGCGGCTGCCCAAGTCCTCGCCGCTGCAGGTGGGCGACCCGGTCACCGCGTCGCGCACACCGCTGGGCAAGGTCGTCGACCTCTCCGGCGTGCTCGAGCAGACGGTCGCCAAGTACACGGCGGACGCGGGCAACCACGTCTCGCTCTCGCTCGGCCCGTCGCCCGGCGCCAGCCCGTTGCTTTGAGGATCCTGTTCATCGCCGACATCTTCGGTGCGCCCGGCCGGCGGATCGTCGAGCAGCGGCTGCCCGGCCTCCGCGATGAGCTGGCCCTCGACCTGGTGGTCGCAAACGGCGAGAACGCCGCGGACGGCGTCGGCATCACGAGCCGGATCGGCAAGCGCCTGCTCAGCGTCGGCGTCGACGCGATCACGCTCGGCAACCACGCGCACCGCCAGCGCGAGGTCTATCCGTACCTGAACACCGAGCCGCGGATCATCCGGCCGGCCAACCTGCCCGCCGCCTCGCCGGGCCGCGGCGAGACGGTCGTCCGCGCCGCCGACGGCACGGAGGTGACCGTGATCAACCTGCTCGGCCGGATGCACCTGGAGCCGGCGGTCAGCCCGTTCGAGGCGGGGCCGGCGCTGGTCGAGGCGGCGCGGCTGCGCACACCGGTCGTGCTGGTCGACTTCCACGCCGAGGTGACCAGCGAGAAGGTCGCGATGGGCCGGCTGCTGGACGGCTCGGCAACGGCGGTGATCGGCACCCACACGCACATCCAGACCAACGACCCGACAGTGCTCCCCGGCGGCACGGCCTACCTGACCGACGCCGGCATGACCGGGCCCCACGACTCGGTGATCGGCGTCCGCACCGACGTCATCCTCGCCCGGTTCACCACCGGCCTGCCGTCGCGCTTCGAGCCGGCGGAGGGGGATGTGCGGATCGAGGGCGCCGTGATCGAGTGCGGCAGCGACGGCCGCGCGACGTCGATCGAGACGTTCAGGCTCCGCGAATCGGAGTCGTAAGCTCCGGGCGGGCGCTCTCCCGCGGCAGCAGCAGCCCGAGCAGCACCAGCGGCAGCCACCAGCAGACGTACGGGTAGAACCAGTAGCTGGAGACCATCTGCGTCGCCAGCATCGCCGCGCCGGCGAGAGCCGCGACCGCGGCGGCGTCCTTGCGGCCCCGCGGCAGCACCGCGAGCAGCAGCAGCCCCAGCGCGACGGCCACCTGGGCGGCCTGCTGCAGCCAGCCGATGTCGGGCCAGCCCGGGTGGTACGCGGGCAGCGTCCAGATCGACAGCGGCGTCACACGGTCGAGCTGGTACCCCATCGTCTCGTCCCAGAACGTTCGCAGCGACCCGCCGTGAAGGAACAGGGTGGAGCACAGCAGGAGGCCGGCGCCGACGAAGCCGGCCAGCGTCGCCAGCCGGTGCCGGAGCGAGAACATCAGCGGCACCAGGCAGAACGGCGAGAGCTTCGACAGCGCGGCGAGCGCAAGCATCGCGCCGCGCGCCGCCGGCCGCGCGAGCAGCGCCATCATCCACGCCAGCAGCGCGCCCACCAGCGCGTCGTTGGTGTTCAGGTTGAGCGCATACAGCGTGAACGGGTTGGCCGCCCAGCCGAACGCCATCAGCACCCCCAGCCTGCGCGACCCCAGCCGCCAGCCCGCGACGAACAGCCCGAGGATGGCGGCGATGTCGAAGGCGGATGCGGCGACGTGCGCCGCCGGCAGGTCGTCCCACAGGCCGCTCCACCCGAGGATCGCGACGAACGGGACGTACGCCACGTAGACGGCCGGGCCGTAGGTGCCGCCGGTCGAGACGGGCGACTCGCAGCGCCCCGAGGTGCGCTGGACGTAGCCCACCGGATCGCCGCCCGACCGGTAGCCCGCACAGGGCGTGCCGTCCGACGTCGGGAACGAGCCCCAGGGCGCGCGTCCGTCGATCAGCCGGTCGGCCCCCACCACGCTGGCGTAGCCGACGTCGAGGATGTTCGAGTTCTGGTTGTTCAGCCCCAGCCGGAAGCCGACCAGCGCGAAGATCGCGGCAACCAGGATCAGCGTGTGCGTCGGCCCGATCGGCGAGCGGCGAGGCGCCGAGCTGAACCCGATCCGGGTCATCCGCGCCGCCAGGTACAGCATCGGCGGGTAGACCAACGGCGTGGCCCAGAAGATCTCGCCATGGTTGAAGAACCGCAGCGAGATCGCGAACGACGCCAGCACCAGCAGGTCGAGCGTGCGCAGCGAGACCGGCCGCCGCCAGTCCATCAGGCCCGCGACGAACAGCAGGCTCATCGGGAGCAGCAGCCACCACCGGTTGACCAGCCGCCCGTACGTGTCGGGCAGCCCGCGCGCCTGCATCCAGCCGACCTGCGGCCCGGTGCGCACCTCGGTCACCTCCATCCGGTTGTCGTCCACCTTGACCTCGGCGACCTCGTTGTCCTTGGGGTCGTAGAACCGCACCGTCCAGATCCGGTCGTCGCCCAGCGACGCCGAGGCGCTGACCTTCGGATAGAGGTCGATCCAGTCCTGGAGCTTCGGCTGGCGGCGGGCCAGCTGCTCGGCCGTCGACGAGTTCAGGCGGGGCGGCGACTTGGGCGGCGAGACGTCGCTCTTGATGATCGTGCCGTCGTCGTCGTCGATCCGGTAGGTGGCGAGCACCAGATGCGAGCCGATCGGCTCCAGCACCACCGTCCACGAGTCCTTGCCCTTGTCGTACACCGCCTCCCAGTGGGCGCCGGGGTTGGCCAGCAACAGCGGCCGCACCTTGGGATCGGACGAGGCGATCGCGATCGCCCGTTCGGAGCTCAGCCGCTGGGACGCCGCCGAAGCGGCGGCGGGCATGGCCGCCAGCAACGCCGCCGCCAGCAGCGTCGCGAGCAGAAACCTACCGACGGAAGCTCCAGAGCTTGTTGCCAAGGAAGCTCACCGGCGTCGCGACCACGATGGCGACGGCGGCTGCGCCCACCTTGTCCATGCCCAGCTCCTCGACCAGGCCGGTCAGCACGACCAGGTCGATCCCCAGGGCGACGGCGCTGACCGTCAGGAAGCGGGCGTACTGGTGGTGCGGCCGGCCGTGGTCGACCCGGAACGTCCACATCCGGTTGAGGGCGAAGTTGCTCGTGGCGGCAACGATGAATGCGATCGTGAACGCCAGCCGGTAGGGGAGCTCGGTGTAGGCGATCGCGTAGACGCCGAGGTTGACGAGGTAGCCGGTGGCGCCGACGACGCAGTAGCGGATCAGCTGCAGCCAGTTGTGCGGCCTGCGCAGCCCGACATGCAGGCGGCGCGCATGTGCCTTGAGGCTGACGGCCGCCTCGCTCGGGGCGTCCTTCATCGTCCGGGCATCCTAGCCACACCCGCTTCGGTCGCGGGGGCTGCGACACCCAGCAGGTGCCGTTCGACCAGCGGCTTCATGTCGGTGATCGAAGCCAGGGCGGGGATCCCCGGATCCTCGCCGAAGCCGGCGGTGACCAGCGGGACGAGCGAGTCCTCGGCCCGCAGCGACCCGTGGCTGCCGCCGCCGGCATGGTGGTGCCCGCCGGCGTCGGCGAACTCCCACCCCAGACGCGCCGACACGACGACGTCGCCGGTGCGCCTACAACCCAGCGAGCCGTCGATCCGCTCCAGGGCGTTCGGGTACTCGGCGGGATCGAGCAGGTCGCGGTCGCCGGCCACCGACCACCGGCCGCCCCGCTCGTCCTGGTGGTCGCCGCCGCGCCGAAACCGCAGCTCGCCGCCCTCGCGCCGGACCGCGCGCCAGTCGCCCTCGCGCCACATCGTCACGTCGACGGCCGGGTGGCGGGCCAGGCGGTGCGCCGCCTCGGAGCCGGTCAGCCCCGCGCCCGGCATCAGGTACGCCATCGCCACGCGGTTGCTGGCCGTCAGCGCGAGGTCGCACTGGTCGGGGTCGTCGCGCCGGCTCGACCGGAACAGCCGCAGGTCGGTGTCCGCCGACAGGTCTGCCACCTCATGAACGGCGCTCTGCGAATGGTCGGCGACGATGGCGACCGCATAGCGGTCGAGGAACGCCGTCCAGCCGCCGGCCGCCTCGACCATCAGCGCGATCCCCGCGTCGACCCGCTCCACCGCGCCGAGCACGTCGCCCGCCCGGTGCTGGGCGGCGTCCGTCTCGTAAAAGTAGAGGAATAGGAAGTCGAACCCGTCACGCGTGACCAGCCAGCGGCCGACGTGCCCGCTGTGGCGGTCGACGGAGCCGCCGAAGTTCCGGGGCGCGCCGGTGTGGTCGGATGCGAACAGCTCACCGAAGAAGTACCGGCGCGGCCCATAGACGGCGTCGACGATCCCCAGCCGCCGGGCCAGCTTGCGAGCCGACGGCCGCGTGATCGGGTGGCGCACCCGGCCGCGGCAGACGTAGCAGTTGACCGCGGCGGTGACCAGGCCGGCATCCTCGAGCGTCTCGAACACGGTGTCGGCGGAGTGCGACATGTGCACCAGGTTGAAGTTGACGAGCACGTCCTCGAGCATCTGGCGCGTCCCCTCGGCCAGCGTCGCGGCGAACGACGACCCGTACTCGACGATCCGCCGCTCGTCGCGGTTGTACCAGGTCATGTTGGGGATGCCCGAGCCGGCCGGGTGGCGGCCGGTGACCAGCGCGGCCAGGCAGACCGGCGTCAGCGACGGAAACGTCGACACGCATGCGTCGGTCCGCGACCCCAGCGACTGGAGGCGTTCGATCGCCGGCGCGCGGCCGGCGGCGATCGCGCGGTCGAGGAGCTCCGGGCCCAGACCGTCGATGACGGTCAGGATCACCTTCTTGGCCACGGTCCGTATCGTACGCCCCAGCAGGCGATCAGCGCAGGACCCGCAGGCCCTTGTACTTCTCCTGCTCCCGGCGGCGCGCCCGGTAGACCAGCGCGCCGGCGCCGATGGCCATCAGGAAGCCGACGAACGGCACCAGGCCGGCGGAGGATCCGACGATGCCCGCGCCGTCTTCGATCACCGCGGTGCCCCGCAGGTCGCCGCCCGCTTTCACGGCGCCGGCTCGCACGTGACGTAGTGCCGTGGCGACCGCCAGCGCGACCAGCGCACCGACCGCCAGGCCGACGAACGGAACCTGGTCGCCTGCGACGAACTCGAACGCCAGGCCGCCGCCGACCGCGTGCCGCACGAGCTTCGCACCGGCCTGCGCGCCCGGCCAGACGGCGTCGGCCAGCACCTCGATCGCCGACGCGATCCAGGCGACGGCGACGACGAAGCCGTTCGCGGCGAAGTCGAGCGCGCCCGTGTCCAGGCCGTAGTAGGCGGCGGTGGCGCCGAAGGCGACGGGCGGCGCGGCGACGAATCCGGCCGCCACGGCGAGGCCGAGACCCTGGCTGATGGCGATGAGCAGGTCCATGGGAAAGCGCGGCCAATCATAATGGTGTCCCCATGACGACCAGCCTCGATCCCTACCGCGACCGCTACTCGACCCGCATCCGGGGCCTGCGCAGCTCGGCGATGCGCGACCTGATGTCCGTGATCGCGCGACCCGAGGTGATCTCGCTGGCCGGCGGCCTGCCCTACATGGCGGCGTTCCCGCCCGATGTGTTGGTCGAGCTGACGACCGCCGTCGCCGAGGACGCGTGCGCCGAGGCGCTGCAGTACGGCCCGACCGAGGGCCTGCTCGAAGCGCGGACGTCGATCTGCCGGCTGCTGGAGGCCGAGGGCGTGCCTGCCGTGCCCGAGCACGTGCTGGTGACCACCGGCGGCCAGCAGGTGCTGGAGCTGATGTGCCGTGTGTTCGTCGACCCGGACGACGTCGTGATCGCCGAGGGGCCGACCTACCCGGGCATGGTGCCGACGCTGATGGCCCACCAGGCGGACGTCCGCCAGATCGACACCGACGCCGACGGCATGCGGATCGACCTGCTGGAGGAGGAGCTGGCGCGGCTCGACCGCGACGGCCGCGTACCCAAGCTGATCTACACCATCCCGAGCTTCCACAACCCGGCCGGCGTGACGATGTCCGAGGACCGGCGCCGGCGGCTGGTCGAGATCGCCGCCGCCCGCAACCTCGTCGTTCTCGAAGACAACCCGTACGGCCGTCTGCGGTTCGAGGGCAACTCGCTGCCGACGCTGGCAGAGCTCGACGGCGGGCGCGGACACGTTGTCTACCTGGGCACCTTCTCGAAGATCCTGGCTCCCGGGCTCCGGCTGGGGTACGCGGTGGCGCCTCAGGCGATCGTCGCCAAGCTGAACCTCGCCAAGCAGGGGATCGACCTGTGCAGCTCGCCGCTCTCCCAGATGCTGGCCGCCCGGTTCGTCGACGGGCCGCGGTTCGCGCCGTTCCTGGCGACGCTGATCGACCTCTACCGCGAGCGGCGCGACGTGATGGTTGCGGCGATCCGCGACGGATTCCCGCCGGACGCCGAGATGGCCGTGCCGGCCGGCGGGCTGTTCCTGTGGGTGCGCCTGCCCGGCGTCTCCACCGCCGACCTGCTGCCGCGCGCGCTGAACCGGGACGTCGCCTTCGTGCCCGGCGAGGCGGCCTACGTCGACGGCCGAGGCGGCGACGCCATGCGGCTGAACTTCTCGGCGGTCACGTCCGACCGGATCGAGGAGGGCGTCCGCAGGCTGAGCTCGGCGATCGCCGAGCAGTCGGCGCTGACCCGCTCGCTGGGCCCGCGGCCCGGGTTGCGGACGTGGCCGGCGTCTGCGTCCTGACGGGCGGCCGCTCGCTGGAGCGCGCTGTCTCGCTGCGCAGCGCCTCTCGGGTCGAGCGCGCCCTGCTCGCCCTCGGCCACGCGACGGACACCATCGACATGGGCCCCGACCTGACGTCGCGGCTGCGCGCCGGCGGATATGACGCCGCGTTCATCTGCGCCCACGGGCCGGGCGGCGAGGACGGCACCGTGCAGGAGCTGTGCGAGATGCTCGGCCTCCCCTACACCGGCGCCGGTGTCTCGGCCAGCGCCCGGTGCTTCGACAAGGCGCTGCTCAAGGACGAGCTGCGGCGCGCCGGGATCGCGACGCCGCCGTGGCTGTCGTTCGCCGGACCGGCGCTCGCGCAGCTGGGCGCAGGCGAGGCGCTGCCCGACGTCGCCGAGCGGCTCGGCCTGCCGCTGATCGTCAAGCCGGCACGGATGGGCTCAGCGCTGGGCATCGGCGTCGCCCGCGACGACGGCGAGCTGCGCACGGCCGTGCTGTCGGCGCTGGCCTACGACGAGCGGGTGGTGGTCGAGCGCTTTCGCGACGGCGCACGCGACCTGGCCGTGGGCGTGCTCGACGAGGGCGACGGCCCGCGCACGCTGCCGGTGGTCGAGGCGATCCCCCAGGGCCGGCCGCTGTACGACTTCGACGCCCGCTACACGCCGGGGCTGACCGAGTTCGCGGCGCCGGCCGACCTCGACGGCGAGCTGGCGGAGGAGGCCGGGCGGATCGCACTGGCTGCCTACCACGCGATGGGCGTCCGCGGGTTCGGCCGGGTCGACCTGATCCTGTCCGAGGAAGGCATCGAGGTGATCGACCTGCCGACGATCCCCGGGCTGACCGAGACCAGCCTGCTGCCCATGGCCGCGGAGGCAGCCGGCATCGGGTTCGAGCGGCTGGTGGCGACAATCCTGGCGTCCGCACTGTGCGAGGATCCCGCCTGATGACGATCGAGGACTCGCTGGCGGTGCTCCATCCGACGGCGCCGGCCTTCTCGCCGGACGGCACCCGCATCGCGTTCGCCGTCGAGGAGGCGTTCTCACGGCGCAACGAGGGCGTGCGCAGCCGGGTCTGGATCGCCGCCGCCGACGGATCGGGCGCGCGGGAGGCGACCCGTGGACCCTGGTCGGACACGGCACCGTGCTGGTCGCCCGACGGCGCCGCTCTCGCTTTCTTGTCCGACCGCGGCCACCAGGGACGCCACACCGTGCACCTGCTGGAGGAAGGCGGCGAGGCGCGCCCCGTCGGCGACATCGCCGGCTCGGTCGAGCAGATCCGGTTCTCGGCGGACGGGCGGACGATGCTGGCGCTGGCCGCCGACCCCGGCTCCGACCGGGCAGGCGCCGAGTCGGCAACGCGCATCGACGAGGCCGAGGCCGACCCCCGGGTGTCGTCGCCGGCCGAGCACTGGCGCCGGCTGTTCCGGATCGACCTCGCCACCGGCGCCACCGAGCGGGTCGGCCCGGACGGCGTCAACGTCTGGGAGTTCGACTGGCGGGGCGGCGATGTCGCCGCGATCGTGTCGGACGACCCTTCGGAGAGCGGCTGGTACGCGTCGCGGGTGGTGCTGATCGACCTGGCGACCAACGCCGTCGCCGAGATCCACCAACCGCGTTACCAGCTGGAGCGCGTGCGCCTGGCGCCGGACGGCCGCACCGTCGCCGTCGTCGAGGGCTTCTGCTCCGACCGGGCGATCCTCGCCGGCGAGACAACCGTCGCCGCGCAGGGTGAGCCGGCCCGAGTGCTTGCGCCCGAGCTGGACGTCACATGCCTCGAGTGGGACGGCGAGGGATCGCTGTGGTTCGCGGCGCAGCGCGGCACGGGCGCCGCGGCCGGAAAGCTGGCGCTGGACGGCGCGGCCGAGGTGTTGTGGGAGGGCCCGGCATCGCTGAACACCGGCTGGGTGCCGGCCGTGACGGCCTCACCCGACGGCTCCGTGCTGGCGGCGGCGCACTCGTCCTGGGACGAGCCGCCGGAGCTGCGCGTGCTCGATGTCGCCGCCCCGGCCACAGGCTGGCGGGCTGTCTCGGCTCTCAACCCGGACGCCGCCGATAAGCCCCGCCCCGCGTGCCGGCGGGTCACCTGGACGTCGTTCGACGGCACCGAGATCGACGGGCTGCTGATCACGCCGGCCGGCGCCACCGGACCGCTGCCGCTGATCGTCCACGTCCACGGCGGGCCGACCGGCGTCCACTTCTGGCGCTTTCCCGGCCTGATGCACGGATGGGCGGCCGAGGCCGGCTACGCGCTGTTCGAGCCCAACCCACGTGGGAGCAGCGGCTACGGCCAGGTCTTCGCCCGCGCCAACATCGGCGACATGGGCGGCGGCGACCTGCACGACATCCTGGCCGGCGTCGACGTCCTGGTCGCCGACGGGGTCGCCGACGGCGAGCGCGTCGGGATCTACGGCGGCAGCTACGGCGGGTTCATGGCGGCCTGGGCGATCTCGCAGACCGACCGCTTCAAGGCCTCGATCGCCGCGGCCGCAGTCACCGACTGGCTCTCGTTCCACAACACGACGAACATCGGGCGGTTCGACGAGCTGTTCCTGGACGCCGACCCGTATGACCCGGACGGCGACTACTTCCACCGCTCGCCGGTGGTGCACGCCCGCAGGGTCAAGGCTCCGACGCTGGTCATGCACGGCGAGCTCGACCTGTGCGTGCCGCTCTCGCAGGGCCAGGAGATGTACCGCGCGCTGGCCGACGCCGGCGTCGAGACCCAGCTCGTGGTGTACCCCCGCGAGGGCCACGGCTGGGCGGAGCGCGAGCACCTGGTGGACGGCGCGAAGCGGATGCGCGACTGGTTCGACCGGCACCTGCGAGGCTGACGCGTGGCCTGGGTGATCCTGATCGTGCTGGTCGTGATCTTTCTGACGGTGATCGCCCCGCTGATGCGCCAGCGAAGCGTCGTCGCCGCCCGCACTCGCAAGCTGCGCGGCCTGCAGCGCGAGCGCGGCACCGTGGTGATCACGATCATCCACCGCCAGGAGCAGATCGGCCTGTTCGGCGTGCCGCTGGTGCGTTTCATCGACATCGACGACTCGGAGGCGGTGCTGCGCGCGATCCGGTTGACCCCGGACAGCACGCCGATCGACCTGGTGCTGCACACGCCGGGCGGGCTCGTGCTGGCGGCCGAGCAGATCGCCCATGCCGTGCGTGACCACCCGGCCAAGGTGACCGTGTTCGTGCCGCACTACGCCATGTCCGGTGGGACGCTGATCGCGCTGGCCGCCGACGAGGTGCGGATGGATCCGCAGGCGGTGCTCGGCCCGGTCGACCCGCAGCTGGGCGAGATGCCCGCCTCGTCGATCCTCCGCGTCGTCGCCAACAAGGAGATCGGCAGCATCGACGACCGGTTCCTGGTGCTGGCCGACGTCGCCGAGAAGGCGCAGCGCCAGGTGATCGCCTTCGTCACCGACCTGCTCGACGACAGGATGGACCCCGAGGCTGCGGCCAAGCTCGCCGACCTGCTGGCCGGCGGCTACTTCACCCATGACTTCCCGATCACGGTCGACCGCGCACGCGAGCTCGGCCTGACGACGATCGAGCCGGAGCTGCCGGACGCGATCTACGAGCTGATGGCGCTGTTCCCACAGCCGCCGCGCGGCCGGCCGACGGTCACGTACCTGCCACTGCCGATGCCGGCGCCAGGCTCGAGCCCGTCGGAACGAACACCGTGACCGCGTCCGGCTCGTAGACCAGCTCCGCCCGGTCGAGCCGGCCGACGTACTCACCGTCGACCTGGGCGGACACGGTCTGGTCGGCGACCAGCGTCAGCGCCGAGCGGTCGTGCAGGTACGCCACCCGCGGGTCGCGACCGGTCGCGTGCCGCGGCCACACCAGCCCGTACACGCCCAGACGCCACAGGTCGCGGGTTCGCAGGTTGCCCGCAGCGACGACATCCAGGCCCGCGTCGAACGACGCGCGGGGTGTTGCTCGGACGCCCACCGGACCGAAGTACGTGTAGGGATTGGCGTTGGCGACGGCGACGTAGGAGCAACGGATCTCGCGCTCACCGTCATGGAGCGTAGCCCGATCGGGCAACGACCAGCCGTCAGCACGCAGCGCGCGGACGGCGGCACCCACCACCCGCAGGTCGCTCGGCCGCCGCAGATCGTGGCGCCCGGCACGCTCCTCGCGCACCAGCCGCATCGCCTCGGCGTCCAGCCCGAACCCCGCCGAGAACGTGAAACGGCGCCCGTTCATGCGTCCCAGCCCGATCGGGCGCGCGGCCCCGGCCGGGATCGACTCCGCGAGCCCCACGGCGGTGCGCAGCACGTTCTTCGGCCAGCCCAGCTGGCGGGCGAACACAGACGTGGCGCCGGCCGGCAGCAGCCCCAGCGGGACGCCGGCCGGCAGGCCGTTCACGACCTCATTGTAGGTACCGTCTCCACCCATGACAACGACCACGTCAGCACCGGGCACGCCGGCGAGCTCCGTGGCATGTCCGGCCGCCCGGGTCGGGGCCAGCTCGATCTCGCACGTCCGGGCGAGCACGCCCACCACCCGGGCGACCAGGGCGTCGTCCGTGCCCGACGACCGGGGGTTGACGATCAGGCGCACCCGCATGGGCCGGATACCATACCGGCATGTCGCCGGCATCCCTGCGGACGATGACCGCTACCGGCGCAGCCTGCGCCGGGCTGGTCGTGCTCGCGCACCTGGCGCTGGTCTGGAACGGCGCCGACGGGTTCGAGGAGCGGCGCCGAATCGCTTTCGATCATGGCATCGCGCTGGCGGTGATCCTGGCGGTCACGCTGTGGCTGGGTCGCGTGGCCCGCTGGCTGGCGGACGGATCGTGCTCGCCGATCGGCGACGCGATCGCGATCTCCGGGTCGATCGCGGTGCTGCTCGACCTGGCATGGGTGTGGCGCGACGGCATGAGCGACGCGCTGCAGGTCACGGCGGAGCACGTCGCGGCGCTCGCCGTCGTCGCGATTCTCGCGCTGCTCGGGGCACAGCTCGACGGACGACTCTCATCGAACGCTAACCGGCTCAACGACGCGTCAATTCGGCGGCCATAGAACACGGCCATGAATAGATCCCTGCTTCGCACCGGTGGCCTGATCGTCGCCACAGCGCTGGTCAGTGGCGGCACCGCCTATGCGGTCTCCTCGAACCAGTCGCCGACCAAGACGATCGTTCGACAGGTGTCCGCGCCCGTGGCTCAGGACACCTCGCAGCAGCCGTCCACCGGACTCTCGGTGAACGAGATCTACCGGCGCAGCGCGCCGGGCGTCGTGGTCGTGCGCTCCACGGTGACGACCACCCAGCAGAACTCCTTCGGCGCTCCCCAGCAGGAGCAGTCGCAGGCGCTCGGCTCCGGCTTCGTGATCGATCAGGAAGGGCACATCCTGACCAACGCCCACGTCGTCCTCGACGCCACCAAGGTCGAGGTCGGCTTCTCCAACGGCGACAACTATCCCGCGGAGGTCGTCGGGCTCGACAAGAGCACCGACGTGGCCGTGCTCAAGGTGGACGTTTCCAGCTCCGCCCTGCGCGTCCTCCCCCTGGCCAACTCCAACGACGTGCGTGTCGGCGACCCGGTCGTGGCGATCGGCAACCCGCTCGGCGAGACCCGCACGGTGACCAGCGGCATCGTCTCGGCGATCGACCGCCAGATCCAGTCGCTGCAGCCCGGCGTCAGCATCTTCGGGGCGATCCAGACCGACGCCGCGATCAACCACGGCAACTCGGGCGGCCCGCTGCTGAACTCGCAGGGCCAGGTGATCGGCATCACCAGCCAGATCCTGTCGGACGACCAGAACAACCCCGAGAGCGGCAACATCGGCATCGGCTTCGCGATCCCGATCAACACCGCCAAGCAGGTCGGCCAGCAGATCATCGACAGCGGCAAGGCCGAGCACACCTACATCGGCGTCGAGGGCACGCCTCTCACCCCGGACGTCGCCAAGGCGCTGAACATCGACGTCAGCTTCGGCGTCCTGGTCGCGAAGGTCGAGCCCGGCTCGCCCGCCGCAAAGGCCGGCCTGCAGGGCGGCAACACCCAGGCGACGATCGCCGGCGTGACCTACACGCTGGGCGGCGACGTGATCACCAAGATCGACGGCAAGGAGATCAAGGACTTCTCCGTGCTCGCCGACACGATCTCGCAGAAGCAGCCCGGCGACACCGTCACCCTCGAGGTCTTCCACAACGGGCAGACCCGCACGGTCACTGTCACCCTGGCCGCGCACTGAGCGCGACCGCCTAGACCACTTCGACGATGACGTCCGCGACGCCCTCCAGGGCGTCGCGGACGGCGTCTTCGACCCGGCTCGCCACGGTGTGGCCGCCGGACACCGACGCCGAGGGGTCCCCGTGCACCGAGGTCACGACCAGCAGGCGATCGCCCTGGCGGTAGACCACCACCTCGGGATCGCCGCCGGTCACCGACCGCACCGCCTCGTGAGCCCGGGCCGTCAGCTCCGGCTCGTCCGCGCTGACGTCGCGCGCCGGCTGGGCCTCGGGATGAAACGGCTCGACGTGGATGTACACCCGCGCGACGCCGAACTCCTGGCCGATCTCCCGCTTCAGCCGGGCCAGCACCGGCGCCACCTGCGCCATCGTGAAGTTCGCCCCGAGCCGTGCGTGCAGGGTGACGGCCCGGCCGTCGGGCCCTTCCAGCACGTTGATGTTGTGGGTTTCGACCACTCCCGGGACGCGCAGCGCCGCGGCCGCGACCCGCTCGGTCGGCCGCTCGCGGCTGGCCGTCGGCTCGACGTGCACCGTCACCTGGGCCGGCCCGACGCGGTCGCGCACGGCCTGCTCCACGCGATCCATCGTCTCGTGGCTGCGCTCGAGCCCCTCCAGTCGGGATACACCGATCGTCACGTCGGCGAAGCTCTCACCCCCCGCCTCGCGCACCCGAACGGCGCGCACCTCGCGCACCCCCTGCACTCCACGCACGGCCCGTTCGATCTCGCCCGCCAGCCCGATCGGAGCCCGGTCCATCAGCACGTGGACGTTGCCGACGCCCAACCGCACGGCGGCCACCAGCACGAGCACCGCGACGAACAGCGCCGCCCAGGCGTCGCCGCCCTCGACGCCCGCGGACACGAACACGAGGCCGATCAGCACCGCGACGGTGCCGGCGAAGTCCGAGGCGAAGTGGTAGGCGTTGGCGATCAGCGCCGCGTTTCGGCCGCGCCGCCCCTCACGCAGCGACACCGTCGTCCGCGCCGCGTCGACCACCAGCACGCCGCCCATCAGCGCGAATGCGTACCAGGTGGGATCGACGTCGTGGCTCCCCGAACGCAAACGGCTGACGGCTTCCGTGGCGATCCAGAGCGCTGCGGCAGACAACAACAGGGCCTCGAACAGTGCTGCCAGATGCTGGGCTTTGCCATGACCATACTGGTGGGCTGCGTCCGGTGGTCGCTCGGCGACACCCACCGCATACAGGGTGAGCACCGCCGCCGCCGCGTCCAGCGCCGAGTGAACGGCCTCCGCGAGTACGCCCAGGCTGCCGGTCGTCAGGCCCACCACAAGCTTGGCGGCTGCAAGGAGCAGGGCGGCAGCGAGCGACATCAGCGCCGTCCGCCGCGCGTTTGACATATTCGCGATTGTACGCGAGGCTCTTTCCATCCGTTTCCCTCTGGCTACGACAAGGTGGCGCCCGACATGAGCTCCACTCATGAAGCCGAACGACATGGAGAACGAGCCAGCGGACAGGTGCGCTGCATGGTGGTCGACGATCACGCGGCGATCCGGGAGGGCGTGAAGATGATTCTCGCCCGCGACCGCGAGATCTCCGTGATCGGGGAGTGCGCCAGCGGTGACGCCGCCGTGACGATGGCCGACAAGCGCCGGCCCGACGTCGTGCTGATGGACGTCCGCATGCGCGGGATGGACGGATTCGAGGCCACCCGCCGGATCACCGCAACGCATCCCGACATGGCGGTGATCCTGTACACGGCACACGCGGAGCGCGGCCTGCTGGCCGAGGGGCTCGACTGCGGTGCGCGCGGCTACGTGCTCAAGGACGCGCCGCCGGACGACATCGTCCGCGCCGTCAAGCGCGTGGCGGAAGGCGGCGCCTACGTCGACCCCACCCTCGCCTCCGAGCTGGTCTCGCCGAAGGCGACCGAGCGGATTCCGGCGCTGTCGACGCGGGAGCGCGAGATCCTCGGCCTGCTGGCCAACGGGCACTCGAACCCGGAGATCGCGGCGCGGCTGTTCATCAGTCCGGAGACGGTGAGGACGCACGTCCGAAACGCGATGTCGAAGCTCGAGGCCGACACCCGCACGCAGGCCGTCGCCCTCGCGCTCCGCTATGCCCTCATCGACTGACGCCCCCGAGGGGGATGTCGACCGCCTCTGGCTGTTCCCGGTGGGGCTCGGGGTTCTGGTCGTGCTGCTGGTCGCCGCGACCGTCGCCGATCTCATCATCGACAGCAGCTCGGCGGACATCGCGTTGTTCGCCATCGCCGCGGCCGTCGGCGCCACGGCGATCGCGCTCGCGATCACGTCGCTGCGACGGTCGCGACGCACCCAGGCTGCCGCCGGCATCCGCCGGCAGCGCGATGCCGACCTGTTCGACTCGATGCTGCGGATGCTCGACGACGAGCGCGAGCAGGTCGCGCACGAGCTGCACGACGGCCCCCAGCAGCTGCTGGCGGCGATCAGGCTGATGGCGGACGCGATCGCCCACGCCGTGCGCGAGGGCGACGAGCAGCGCGCGTCGGAGGCGCTGCGCCGGCTGGAGGAGCACGCGGGCGAGGCCTCCGACGAGCTGCGCGAGACGACGCGCCAGCTGCACCCGGTGGTGCTCGAGC
The DNA here is from genome assembly GCA_963720885.1 of uncultured Actinomycetes bacterium. Classification (GTDB taxonomy): domain Bacteria; phylum Actinomycetota; class Thermoleophilia; order Gaiellales; family JAICJC01; genus DATLLN01. Next base: position 635,233 of record CAVRGW010000006.1, read on the forward strand.
AGCGGGGACTGCTGCCGGCACTCGAGGCGCTGCAGGAGATGGTGGAGGATCAGTACGGTGCGGCGGTGCGCCTCCAGCGACCCGAGAGTGAGTGGCATGGCGACGCGACCCGCGACGCGGCGCTCTACGGCATCGCCCGCGACGCCGCGGTGGGCGCCGCGGCCGCCGGCGCGCGTTCGATGCGGATCTCGCTGCAAGGCGACGGCGGCGGCGTGGAGCTGACGGTGGAGTCGGACAGCACCCTGGCCAGGCTGCCCGGGGCCGACCTCCGTACCGAACTGTTGCGGGCGCGCGCCGCGCGGATCAGGGGCACGCTCGAGATGACCCGCACCGCCGACGGGGAGCTCGTCGTGGTGCGGGCACCATGACCCGCGTCGGCGTCCTCGGGCCGGGCACCATCGACATCGTCGAGCTCCCCGGGCAGGAGCCTGTGCGGCGGCCCGGCGGCACGACCCTGTACGCGGCCCGCGCGCTGCGGTTCGCCGGCGCCGAGCCGGTCGTGATCGAGAACCCGGGGCTCGTCATCTCCCGGCTCCGACACACGGAGGAGGGCACCGTCCAGGCGATCGACCGGGTGGCCGAGCCGGCCGAGCCGGGATGGCTCGCCGAACGGGTCGACAGGTTCGACGGCTGCTCGTGGGTGATGCTCGGTGGCCAGACCGCTGACGACTTCCCGGTCGGCACGATTGCGCTGCTCGCGGAACACGGGCATCGGGTGCTGCTCGACGTCCAAGGCCTCGCCCGCGGCAATCGACCGGGACCGGTCGAGCTACGGCCGTTTTCCATTGAGGCAATCGGCCCGGTGAACGCGATCAAGCTGAATGCCGCAGAGGCGCGCGCTGCCGTGGGAGGCGACACGCCCGACCACGTGCGCCGCCTGGGGGTGGCCGAGGCGCTGTTCTCCCGCGGCGCGCACGGCGCGCTGCTGATCCTGCCGGAGCGCGAGGTCGACGTTTCCGCGTCGGGAGACACGTTCTCCGACCCGACCGGCGCCGGCGACTCGCTGGCGGCGTTCTACAGCCTGGCTCGCTCGCGCGACGCCGAGCCGGAGGAGGCGATCCGGTTCGCCGTCGAGCGGGTCGAGCGCCTGTACACGGCCTAGCCGGAGTCAAAAATCGAACGTCGCGCCGGACGCCGGGCGCGGGTGGTGTCCGGCCGTGAATCGGCGTAATCTGTGACCACGTGCACGATCCGATCCGGATCCTGATTGCGGAGGACAATGCCCTGCTCCGCGGCGTCCTCCGCGATGCGCTCGCGGAAGCGGGCATGACCGTTGTCGCCGAGGCGAGCGACGGCGCCGAGGCGATCGCGCTCGCCGAGGAGACGCGGCCGCACGTCGTCGTCATGGACATGCGGATGCCCAACGTGGACGGCATCGAGGCGACCGAGCAGATCGCAGCGGCCGACTGGGCGATGCCCGTCGTTGTCCTCTCAGCCTACGATGAGCCGCAGATGATCGAAGCGGCCCTCGCCGCCGGCGCAACCAACTGCCTGAAGAAGGGCGTCGGCCTCGACGAGCTGATCGAGGCGATCCGGGCCGCCGATCGCACCATCTAGGACCGCTATGCGGCCCGGGATACCCGGTACTCGTCCGCGGCCTCGACCAGCGCGCGGAACAGCGCGGCGCCGTCTGCCGGATCCTCCTCTGGATGCCACAGCACGCCGACCGCGAACGGGTGCTCCCGGAGCTCGAGCCCCTCGACCACACCGTCGCCGGCGCGGGCCGAGACGGTCAGCCCGTCGCCGATCCGCTCCGGCGCCTGATGGTGGCAGGAATGCGCGCCTGGCGCATGGTCGAGGATCGACCGGAGCCGCGTCCCCGGCTCGATCTCGACCGCGTGCCGCGCGAACGTCCCGGGCGCTGCCTTGTGAGGCGACGCGTCATCGAGCACGTCGGCGAGGTGCTGTTGCAGCGTGCCTCCGCGGACGACGTTGAGCAGCTGCATCCCGCGGCAGATGCCGAGCACCGGCACCCGCCGGTCGAGCGCTGCGCGCATCATCGCAATCTCGGCGCGGTCGCGGTGCGGCCACACGGGCGTGGTCTCCGCGTGCGCCGCCGCGCCGTACGCTTCCGGCCCGATGTCGGGCCCCCCGCTGAAGATCAGGCCGTCGAGCAGGTCGAGCAGCTCGGTGTTGTCCTCGTAGGGCGGCAACACCAGCGGGAGGCCGCCGGCGTCATGCACCGACCGCGTGTACCCGGATGGGATCATCACGCTGGTCACGTCGCTCCAGTGCGAGAAGGCGGCGGGCACCTCGTAGGCGCAGATGCCGATCAACGGCCGGTTGCGATCCATGGCACCAGGAGTATATGAATGGCCGATCCACGACCGAAGGGGCGAGTGCCGTGACATCTGACGAGCTGCGCAGCGAGGTCGAATCCGGGGCCGTCGACACCGTGCTGCTGGTGATGACCGACATGCAGGGACGGCTGATGGGCAAACGCCTCCACGCCCGGTTCTTCGTCGAGGAGATCGAGAAGCACGGAGCGGAGGGCTGCTACTACCTGCTGACCGTCGATGTCGACATGAACCCGGTCCAGGGGTTCGAGATGGCGTCGTGGGACACCGGGTACGGCGACTTCGTCTTCAAGCCGGACATGGCCACGCTGCGCCGCGTGCCCTGGCTCGAGCGGACGGCGATGGTCGTCGCCGACCTCGAGTGGCAGGACGGCCGGCCGGTCGCCGCCTCGCCCCGCCAGATCCTGCGCCGCCAGCTCGAGCGGCTGGCCGAGCGCGGGTGGACGGCGAACATCGGCTCGGAGCTGGAGTTCATCCTGTTTCGCGACAGCTACGACGCAGCGCGCGAGAAGCGGTACCACGACCTCGTCCCCGCGAACCCCTACAACGTCGACTACTCGATCTTCGGCACCACCGTGGTCGAGGACGTGATCCGGCCGATCCGGCTGGGGATGGCGGCCGCCGGCATCCGCGTCGAGGACTCGAAGGGCGAGTGCAACTTCGGCCAGCACGAGGTCAACTTCCGCTACTCCGACGCCCTCTCCATGGCGGACAACCACTCGATCTACAAGAACGGCGCCAAGGAGATCGCGTGGCAGCACGGGCACGCGCTGACCTTCATGGCCAAGTACAACGAGCGCGAGGGGAACTCGTGCCACATCCACTGCTCGTTCTGGAACCGGGACGGCAGCCTGTTCCCGGCCGCCGACGGCCACGGCTTCAGCCCCATGTTCGGGCACTTCCTGGCCGGGCAACTGGCAGCCACGCGCGAGCTGAGCTACCTGTACGCGCCGAACGTCAACTCGTACAAGCGGTTCGCGTGGGGATCGTTCGCGCCCACCGCGCTGGTCTGGGGCACCGACAACCGGACGTGCGCGTTCCGCGTGGTCGGCCATGGGCAGGGTTTGCGGCTGGAGAACCGGCTGGCGGGCGCGGACGTCAACCCGTATCTGGCGTTCGCGGCGGTGATCGCCGCCGGCCTGCACGGGATCGACAACGAGCTGGCGCTGGAGCCCGAGTTCAAGGGCAACGCCTACGACGCCGGCGACGCGCAGCGGGTGCCCTCCTCGCTGGGCGAGGCGATCGCGCTCCTGGAGGATTCGGCCATCGCCCGCGAGGCATTCGGCGCGGACGTCGTCGACCACTACCTCCACTTCGCCCGCACGGAGCTCCGCACGTTCGAGGCGGCTGTCACCGACTGGGAGAAGTTCCGGGGATTCGAGCGGCTGTAGCGCCCCGGCGGGGCGGAGCCGCTCCTAAACGTGACAGCCGCCGGAGGCTCGTGCCTCCCGGCGGCTGTCAGCGATCAGCGGGCCTTCCGGCCATCTCGCCGGCCGGTGACCCGGCGGATGATCGCACTGCGGCGCTCGCGGCGCTCTTCGCGCAGCTGCTCCCTGGCGACCCGCGTCAGCAGCTCACGCTCCGTCTCACGACGGGGGGCACGGCGCTGCGTGTTTGCCTGATAGATAGGAAGTATGTTCATCATGTACGCAGTATACCTCAGGACGATTCGGCAATCAACCATACAGATGATGAGATAACCAGATTACAACCGAACAGATAACCGATGTACATCGGCAGATCCGCCGGAGACTTGAGCGGGAACCGCCGCTGGTAGGGTGGCGCCATGGCCAGCCACCTCCTGCACCCCAACGTCCGGCGGTCGCCGTACTTCCCCCGCACCGAGGCTGCCGGGGCGACGGAATACATGGCCTACAACCACATGTACATGCCGATGGCGTACGGCCGCGATCCGGCCGAGGAGTACGCCGCGCTGACCGAGCGGGTGACGCTGTGGGACGTCGGTGCCCAGCGCCAGTGCCAGCTCCAGGGGCCCGATGCCGCCCGGCTGACCGACCTGCTGGCGAGCCGCGACATGTCGGCGCTGGCGGTCGGGGAGTGCCGCTACGGATTCATCTGCGACCAGGCCGGCACCGTGCTCTGCGACCCGGTGATGCTGCGGCCCTTCGAGGACACGTTCTGGCTGTCCCACGGCAACATCGACCTGCTGCTGTGGGCGAAGGGCGTCGGAGTCGGCGCCGGAATGAACGCCGAGGTGTCGGAGCCGGACATCCCGCCGCTGCAGGTGCAGGGCCCGAAGTCAAGTGATGTGATGGCGGCCCTGACCGGCGGCTCGACCGACCGGCTGGGGCATTTCCGGTGCATGCCGGTGACGGTCGCCGGGGTCGACTCGATCGTGAGCCGCACCGGCTGGAGCCACGAGCTGGGATACGAGATCTACCCGCTGGGAAGCGACCGCGCGCTCGAGCTCTGGGACGCCGTGGTCGAGGCCGGACGTCCGTACGACATGATGATCACGGGACCGAACATCGCCCGTGCCGTCGAGTCCGGAATCACGGACACGAACCTGGCCACGGGCATGAAGGTCAACGCCCTGGAGGCGAACCCGCGGCTGGTCGACCTGGACGGCGCGGACTTCATCGGCCGCGATGCGCTGCTCGCGGTGCGCGAGCAGGGCACGACACGGCGGCAGGTCGGGCTGCTCGGGCCCGAACGCAGGCTGCCCAGGCTGGAGTCGGAGTGGGCGCTCAGGCAGAACGGCGAGCAGGTGGGCGGCACCCGCTGGGTCACGTTCTCGCCCAGGCTGGGCCGCGCGATCGCCATCGGCCTCGTGCGCTCCGACCTGGCCGAGCCGGGCGTGGAGCTGCTGCTCGACCACCCGGACGGCGGCGATCCGGTGCAGGTCACCGAGCTGCCGTTCGTCGCGCGTTCCGCAGAGGGAGGTTGACCATGTCGGCGACGCTGACCGAGGAGCTGGTGATCGGCGGCGAGCGCCTGCCCGCCGCCGAGGGGCGGACGTTCGAGGTGCTGAACCCGGCCAGCGCGCGCCCGCTCGCGACCGTGGCCGAGGCGGGCGTCGAGGACGTCAACCGGGCGGTCGCCGCGGCCGCCAGGGCGTACGAGACGTGGGGGCGCGCTGTCGCCGGTGACGCGGGGCCGGACGATGCACCGGTTCGCGAACGTGGTCGAGGAGCACGCCGAGGAGCTGGCGCTGCTCGAGTGCCGCAACGTCGGCATGCCGATCGGCGACGCCCGCGGGCAGCTCTCGATGATCGTCGACGTGATCCGCTACTACGCGGGCGCCGTCGACAAGTTCTTCGGCCACACGATCCCCGTCGAACGCGACGGCGTCGCGCTCACGTTCCGCGAGCCGATCGGCGTGGTCGGCCTGATCACGCCCTGGAACTTCCCGCTGAACATCGCCAACTGGAAGGCCGCGCCCGCGCTGGCGGCGGGGAACACCGTCGTCCTCAAGCCGGCCAGCCTGACGCCGCTCTCGGCGCTGCGCTACGCCGAGCTTGCCGTCGAGGCCGGCCTGCCGCCCGGCGCTCTGAACGTCGTCCCCGGCCCGGGATCATCGGTCGGCAACGCGCTGGTCGAGCACCCGGACGTGGGCAAGATCGGCTTCACGGGCTCGACCGCCGTCGGTTCCGAGATCGCGCGACGGGCCGCCTCGACGATCAAGCGGGTGACGCTCGAGCTGGGCGGCAAGTCGGCGTGCGTGGTGTTCGCCGACGCCGACCTCGAGAAGGTGGGCTCGCAGGCGCCGTTCGGCGTGTTCGAGAACTGCGGCCAGGACTGCTGCGCGCGATCGCGGCTGATCGTCGAGGAGTCGGTCAAGGACGAGGTGGTCGAGCGGTACGCGGCCACCACGGCCGCCATCCGCGTCGGCCCACCCGAGGATCCCGACACGCAGGTCGGGCCGATGATCTCGGCCGGCCAGCGAGACACGGTCGAGGGCTACATCCGCACCGGGGTCGGCGAGGGCGCGAGGATCGTCACCGGCGGCGACCGCCCGGGCGGCGAGCTCTCGGACGGGTTCTTCATCAACCCGACGGTGCTGGACGACGCGACGAACGAGATGACGGTCGCCCGCGAGGAGATCTTCGGGCCGGTGGTCACGGTGCTCACCTTCCGCGACGAGGCGGAGGCGGTGCGGATCGCGAACGACACGCCGTACGGCCTGTCCGGGTCGCTGTGGACGCGGGACGGGGCGCGCCAGCTGCGGGTCGCCCGCGCGCTGCGCACTGGTGTGCTCGGCGTCAACACCAACTCGAGCGTGTTCGCTCAGACGCCGTTCGGCGGCTACAAGCAGTCCGGCGTCGGCAAGGAGCTGGGGATGCACGCGCTCGAGCACAACACCGAGCTGAAGAGCGTCTTCATCTCGACCGAGTAGCCGCCTGGGGCTGCTGCTCCGGGATGCCGCGCGTGAAGAACAGGGCGATGACCCCCGGCAGTGTCCCGGTTGCTATGTCGGTGGCGACGCGCCGGCCGCCTGGGCGCCGGGCTGTACAGTGGGGATCCCGCGGGTGAACAGCGGAGCGATGAGCGCGACGAGCGCGAGCAGCGACAGCGCCGCGCGGAGGCCGTCGATGCGGCTCTGCTGGTTGGTCTCGACGACGGCGTCTGCCGTTTGTTGTGGCACGTGTGCGTCTGCAAGGGCGGCTTTGAGGTCGCTGTCGGACATGAACGGGATGCCGCCCGCGAGGTTGGTCTGGGCTTGGGCGGCAACGCTGTCCGGCACGTCTGGGTTGTCTTGGATGCCGGTCAGGAACGACGCGGTGAGCGCTGAGATGAGCACGGCGCCGGCGAGTGCTGTGCCAATCGACGCGCCAAGCTGGGTGCCGGTGTTCTGCAGGCCCCCCACCTCGCCGCTTTGCTCGTCGGGTACTGCCGAGACGGTGACGCTGCCGAGCTGCGACGCCATCGCGCCCAGCCCCGATCCGGCGAGCAGCAACGGCCATGTCACGATCTCCGGCCCGGCGCCGACGTCGAGCAGGGCGACGAGCAGCACGAGGCCGGCGAAGAGCGCCGCGAATCCAATCCGGACGACTCGTCGCGGCGATGCGTCTGGTCGCAGCTTGGGGATGCCGACCGCGAACAGCAGCAGTGTCAGCGAAAGCGGGAGCAGTCGCACGCCCGTTTCGATCGCGGACAGTCCCAGTGCGATGGACAGGAACAGCGGCACGACGAAGAAGACCCCGGCCTGGACCAAGAACATGAAGAGGAATGAGACGACCCCGTCTCGCAGCTGGATGTTGCGCAGCATGGCCGGGTCGATCAGCGCTCCGTCGCCGCGCTTGAGCCGCCGAGCCTCCCACATCAGGAATCCGGCCAGCACCACGCCGCCGGCAAGCACGAGCCAGATCACCGGTGAGAGCCCCAGCCACTCGGGAGCGTCGGGCTTGGGCTGGACGAAGCCCCACGTGCCGGACTTCAGCAGGCCGAGGACGATCATGCCGAGACCCAGCGCGGAAAGCGCCGTGCCGACCAGGTCGAGCTTGACCCCCTTCTCCGCGGGGCTGTCATTCACCCGCCGCGCCAGGATGAGGATCGCCAGCACGATCAGCACCTCACCAGCGAACACCCATCGCCACGACGCGTACGTCGTGAAGAAGCCGCCGATCACCGGCCCAAGGGCAGCCGCAATCGCTCCCGCTGCGGCCACCAGTCCATACGCGCGAGGCCGCTCAGGCTTTCCGAAGTTCGTGGCAACCAGCGCAACGATCGCCGGCATGATCAACACGGCGCCAAGGCCCTCCAGGAACGACCAGCCGATGATCAGCACCGTCAGATTCGGCGCAAGCGACGTCGTCAGCGACCCACAGGCGTAGATCATGCACCCGATCGTGAACGCGCGCTTTCGGCCCAGGATCTCACCGACCTTGCCACCCGTGATCATCAACGACGCCATCACCAGCGTGTACAGCGTGATCGCCGTCTGAATCCCGGTCACGGTGGTGTCCAGATCCTTCGCGACCGTCGCGATGGCCGTATTCATCACCGTCGTATCCAGGGCCATCACAAACTGACCGGCCGCCAACGTCAGCAACACCATCCCCGACGCGCCGGCGGCTCGTTCAGTCGTCGTCGCAGTCACAGCTTCCTCTCGTTCTCGATCGGGACGGGCCGGCGGCCAGGGTCGCGAGAACGGCCCGGGAAACCACTCGTCGCGGCGGAGTGAACGCGCATGCGCCACCCTAGATCATCGACCCCGGATTCGTGATATTATTCGTGTACGAAGTTTTCTTACAAGAAATGAGAGCACAGGAACTATGTCCACGAGAACAATGACCAAGAACGAGCTGGCCACCGAGCTCGCTGCGGCAATCTTCCGGGTCGCCAAGGGCACCAAGCGCTCGATCCGCGCCGATCTGGAGGCCCTTGGGCTGACGGTGCCCCAGGGCATGGTCCTGCACACCCTGGCTGCCGCCGGCGGGCGCCTCAGCGCCCGCGAGCTGGGCCGCGAGTGCGACATGCTCGCGTCCACCGCCACCGGCGTTGTCGACCGGCTGGAGCTCCATGGCCTGGTCGAGCGCGAGCGCGACAACGACGACCGCCGCGTGGTCTGGATCAAGCTGACCGAGCAGGGCGCCGAGCTGCAGACGCGGCTGCCGGCGTTCCAGCACCGCGTCGGACAAGCGTTCACCGTGCTGTCCGCCCGCGAGCTGGAGCAGCTGCTGGCCGCCGTCCAGCGCGTGGAGGCCGCGACCAGAGGAGGGGAGCCGCTGATGCCCGCCATCACCGAGGAGAACCGCAAGTGGTGGACGCTGGGCGCAATGTGTTTCGCGCTGTTCATGGTGATGCTCGACAACACCGTCGTGAACATCGCCCTGCCGGCCATTCGGGCCCAGTTCCACGCCTCCATCTCCAACCTGTCCTGGACGGTCAACGCCTACACCCTGGTGTTCGGCGTGCTGCTGGTCACCGGCGGCCGCCTGGGCGACGTGTTCGGGCGCAAGCGCATGTTCCTGGCCGGCGTGGTCGTCTTCACGCTCGGCTCGATCGGCGCCGGGCTGTCCCAGTCGATCGACCAGCTGGTCGTGTTCCGCGGCGTGCAGGGCATCGGCGCGGCATTCCTGATGCCGGGCTCGCTGTCCATCATCACCAACGCGTTCCAGGGCCCCGAGCGGGGCCGCGCCCTCGGCCTGTGGGCCGGCATCTCCGGCCTGGCGCTGGGGATGGGGCCGGTGGTGGGCGGACTGCTGGTCGAGAAGGCCGGCTGGGAGTGGATCTTCTTCCTCAACGTGCCGGTGGCCCTGGTCGCCATCCCGGTCACGATCTACGCGGTGCAGGAATCGCGCGATCCCTCCGCGGTGCGGCGGGTCGACTTCGCCGGCATCCTGACGCTCACCGTCGGGCTCGGCGCGCTCGTGCTGGCGCTCGTCCAGTCGAACGACTACGGGTGGACGTCCCCGCGCATCCTCACCGAGTTCGCGATCGCAGCCGTCGGGCTGACCGCCTTCGGGCTGCTGCAGTGGCGGCAGAGCGACCCCATGCTCGATCTGTCGTTCTTCCGCAACCGCACGTTCAACGCGGGCAACGCAACCGCGTTCCTGGTCACATTCTCGATGTTCGCGACCTTCTTCTTCCTGACCATCTACATGCAGACGATCCTGGGACTGTCAGCGCTGGAGACCGGCGTGCGGTTCCTGCCGATGACGATCCTGATCATCGTCACCGCACCGATCGCCGGCCGGCTGTCCGACAAGTACGGCTCGCGCTGGCTGCTGACCGGTGGCATGACGATGGTCTCGCTGTCGCTGTTCCTCGAATCGCGGATCACCGACTCCAGCGGCTACCTGACGCTGCTCCCCGCGTTCATCGTGGGTGGCATCGGCATGGGAATGACGATGTCGCCGATGACGGCCGCGGTGATGGGCTCGGTGGACAGGACCAAGGCAGGCGCCGCCTCCGGCGTGCTGTCGATGGTGCGGATGATCGGCGGCGTGTTCGGCGTCGCGGCGCTGACCGCCGTGTTCAGCCATCTGTCGGCGGCCCGCGCCGCCGAGGGCCACGGCCAGTCCGACGTCTTCATCTACGCGCTGTCCCACTCCCTGCAGTACTCGGCCGTCTTCGCCCTGGCCGGGGCCGTCGTGGCGTTCCTGTTCGTCCGGACGCACCACGAGGAGCCGGAGCAGGCCGCCGACGAGCGAGTGCTCGCGCCGATCTACGAGGCCGGCGACTAAGTCACGTTCCGGCCGCCCGGGCGGCCGGAATCAGCGGGCGCTTCGGTAGCGCCGGATCAGCGCGTTGGTCGAGCTGTCGTGCGCCAGATCGGGCTCGGCGGCCGACTCCAGCTCGGGCACGATCCGCTGGGCGAGCGCTTTGCCCAGCTCGACGCCCCACTGGTCGAACGAGTCGATGTGCCAGACCGCGCCCTGGGTGAAGACGCTGTGCTCGTACAGCGCGACCAGCTTGCCCAGCGCCGCCGGTGTGAGCTGGTCGAGCAGGATCGTGCTGGTCGGCCGGTTGCCCTCGAACACCCGGTGGGGGACGAGCGCCTCCGGCGTGCCCTCGGCGCGAACGTCGTCGGCGGTCTTGCCGAACGCCAGCGCCTCCGTCTGCGCGAACACGTTCGCCATCAGCAGGTCGTGGTGCCGGCCCAGCGGATTCAGCGGCCGCCGGAACCCGATGAAGTCGCAGGGGATCAGCACCGTGCCCTGATGGATCAGCTGGTAGAAGGAGTGCTGCCCGTTGGTCCCCGGCTCGCCCCAGTAGACCGGCCCGGTCGACCGGGCGACGGGGCTGCCGTCGAGCATCACGTGCTTGCCGTTGGACTCCATGGTCAGCTGCTGGAGGTACGCCGGGAACCGCTTCAGGTACTGGTCATAGGGCAGCACCGCCTGCGTCTGGGCGCCGAACAGGTTGACGTACCACACGCCGAGCAGGCCCATCAGCACCGGGAGATTGCGGTCGAACGGCGCCGTGCGGAAGTGCTCGTCGACGGCGTGGAAGCCACCGAGCATCTCGCGGAAGGCAGCCGGGCCGACGGCGATCATCGTCGAGAGCCCGATCGCCGAGCACATCGAGTAGCGGCCGCCGACCCAGTCCCAGAAGCGGAACATGTTGGCGGTGTCGATGCCGAACTCGGCGACCTTCTCGGCATTCGTCGACACCGCGACGAAGTGCTTCGCGACGGCCGCCTCGTCACCCAGGGCGGCCAGCGCCCAATCGCGGGCACTGTGCGCGTTGGTCATCGTCTCCAGCGTGGTGAACGTCTTCGAGCTGATGATGAACAGCGTCTCCGCCGGATCGAGGTCGCGCGTCGCCTCGACGAAGTCGGTGCCGTCCACGTTCGACACGAACCGGAACGTCAGGCTGCGCAGGCTGAAGTGCCGGAGCGCCTCGTACGCCATCACCGGTCCGAGGTCGGAGCCGCCGATGCCAATGTTGACGACGTTGCGGATCGGCCTGCCGGTGTGGCCGGTCCACGACCCATCGCGGACGCGCGTCGGCGAAGCTGCTCATCCGGCCCAGCACCCCGTGCACGTCCGGTACGACGTCGTCGCCGTCCACCTCGATCACCTCGCCGCGCCGGCGCCCGCAGAGCGACGTGCAGCACCGCGCGGTTCTCGGTCACGTTGATCCGCTCGCCGCGAGAACATCGCGTCGATCCGCTCGCGCAGGCCCGACGCCTCGGCCAGATCGACCAGCAGCCGCATCGTCTCGTCGGTGACGCGGTGCTTGGAGTAGTCGAGCAGGATGCCCTCGGCCTCGACGGTCAGCCGCTCGCCGCGCGCGGGATCCTCGGCGAACAGGTCCCGCAGGTGGCGATCCGCGACCGCCGCGTGGTGCTGCTCGAGCCGGGCCCAGGCCGATGCGGAGTGCGAGCCTTCCACGATCGCGAACGTTACCCTGTCGGGGATGACCGGACTCGGACGTGCGGCACTGGGCTCGTGGAGCGGAGGCGTCCACATGCGGTTCGGCATGCCGATCGAGGCCGACCGGCTGACCGCGCTGCTCCGCCCCGGCCGGGACGTCGGCACCGTGATCACCGCCGACGTCTACGGCACCGGCGACGCCGACCGTGCGGTGGGCGCAGCGCTGGAGGGGCTCGACCGATCGAGCTACCGGCTGGTCGGGATGATCGGCCACGACTTCGTGCGCGGCGACCGACAGGGGGCCAAGGGCTTTCCGCGGTTCACCGATCCCGCGCTGCGCAGCCCGGATGCGTACGCCGACTACCTGCGGGAGGCGGCCGAGCGCAGCCTCGAGCGGTGCGGCGCCGACCGGTTCGACGTGCTGATGCTCCACAACCCGGATCACGTCGGCTACTCCTCGCCGATTGTCTGGGAGGGCATGGCAGCGCTCAGGGCGGACGGCCTGACGGATGCGATCGGCGTGGCCCCGGGGCCGGCCAACGGCTTCACCCTGGACGTCGTTTCCTGCCTGGACGCCCACGGCGACCTGCTCGACTGGGCGATGCTGATCCTCAACCCGTTCGAGCCGTGGCCCGGGCGACTGGCGCTGCCGGCGTGCGAGCGCCACGGCGTCCGTGTGATCGCGCGGGTCGTCGACTACGGCGGTGTCTTCTGGGACGACGTGCCCGACGAGGATCAACTTGCGCCGCACGACCACCGCGGGTTCCGCCCGGCCGGCTGGATCGAGAGCGCGCGCACCAAGCTCGACCGGATCCGGCCGATCGCCGACCGGCACGGCCTGACCCCGCTCCAGCTCGCCGCATGCTGGACGCTGGCGCAGCCGGCCGTCGAGTGCGTGGCGCCGACGCTGATCCAGGAGCCGGGCGCCGACGCGAAGCCGATCGAGGCGAAACGGGCTGAGCTGGCGGGCATCCCGGAGGTCAACCCCCTGACGGCGGACGACCTCGCCGAGATCGATGCCGTCGGCGACAACACCGGGTGCATGGCGCTGAAGGGCGGGTCGCCGTCCCACGAGGGCGACCCGCGGCCCGACGCCTGGCCGCTGGACGGTGAGCTGCGGGCGACGGCGCAGCGCTGGGGGATCGTCCCGGAGCGAGATCTCGTCATGTCCGGCTGAGCATGACCACCGTCGCCCTGCTGGCCATCGTCGTGCTGGTGCTGGTCAACGGTTTCTTCGTCGCGGCCGAGTTCGCGCTGGTGTCGGCGCGCCCGGAGCGGATGACCGGCCCGGAGACCGGCGTGCGCCGGCTGGTGCGAAGGCAGATGGGTTCGCTGGACGAGTACCTCGCGGCATGCCAGCTGGGGATCACGATCGCCTCGCTGGCCCTTGGCGCGATCGGCGAGCCGACGATCGCGAACCTGATCGAACCCGCACTGGGCAGCCGGCTGGCCGCCGATGCAGTCGCGGTGATCGCGACCATCGGCGCGCTGCTGATCATGACGGCGCTGCACATCACCATCGGCGAGCAGGCGCCGAAGAGCTTCGCGATCGGGTCGGCCGAACGCGTGGTGGCGCTCGTGGCCTGGCCGCTGGAGGTCTTCCACCGCAGCCTGCGCCCATTGGTGCGCCTGCTCAACGCGATCTCGAACGCCATCGTGCGCGCGTTCGGCGGCCGGCCTGCGACCGAGCACGGCGGCGCGACCCTCGAGGAGCTGCGGCATCTGATCGGCGGTCTGACGGCCTCAGGCCAGGTCGATCCCGCGGACGCGCGGGTGCTGCGGGCGTTCTTCACGCTCGACGAGCGGCGCGCGTCGGAGGTGCTGACTCCGCGCTCCCGGGTGATCGCTGTGCGTGAGCAGGAGTCGGTCGGCGATGCGCTGGAGGCCGCGGTGACGAGCGGCCACTCGCGGCTGCCGATGCTCTCCGACGACGGCGAGCTGCTCGGCGTCGTGCTCGCCCGCGACCTCTCGCAGGCGCTGCTGGCGGGCGGCGCCACATCGCCGGCGGCCGACCATGTCCGCGAGATGCAGATCACGCCGGAACGACAGACGCTGGACGTGCTGCTCGGCAGGTTGCGGGACGCGCATGCCTCGATCTGCGCGGTGCTCGACGAGTACGGCGTGTTCCTCGGGATCGTCACGATCGAGGACATCCTCGAGGAGATCGTGGGCGAGATCGAGGACGAGAGCGACCGCCCGACCGGCGTGCGGCTGCTGCCCAACGGCGCTGTCGTCTGTCCGGGCGACACGGCGATCGACGATCTGGCCGACTACGGCATCATGCTGGCGAGCGAGGCGGAGACGGTGGGCGGTCTGGTGCAGCTGGAGCTGGGCCGGGTGCCCCGCCCGCGCGACACCGTGACCACCGCGAACGCCCGGCTGCGCGTTCAGTCGATGGACGGCAACCGCGTCAAGCGGATGCACATCACGCCCCTCGACCGACCCGCGCCGCCTCGGTGAGCTCGCCTGGGCGAAAGTGGATCGTCGCGGCGACGGCGGCGGTCGCCACCGCCGCAGCACCCGACACCAGGAACGCCAGCTCGGTGCCGCCCTGGGCCGCCAGCCAGCCGGCCAGCAGGCCGCCGGCCGGGCCGGTGCCGTTGAAGGCGAAGTAGTAGAGGCCGATCACGCGTCCGCGCATCGGGCCGGGCGTCGACAGCTGGACGGTGGCGTTGGCGCTTGACGTCCACAGCGTGAAGCAGGCGCCGGTGACCATCAGCAGGACGCCTGCCGCCGACGCCGAGTGGATCGGGGCGAGCACGATCTGGGCCAGGCCGAACCCGCCCGCCGCGAACAGCATCACCGGCCAGCTGGCGCGTCCCAGCGACGCCGCCATCAGCGCGCCGACCAGCGCGCCGAGCCCGAACATCGCGGTGATCACGCCGAACACGTTGGCCCCCGACGCGAGCGTCGCGCCGGCCAGCACCGGCAGCAGCACGTTGAAGTTGAACGAGAAGGTGCTGAGCATCAGCACCACCAGCAACGCGAGCAGCGTGTCCGGCGCCTGCCGGACGTAGGCGAACGCCTCCATCGTGCCGCTGAGGATCTTCGGCGGCCGCTCGGGCCGCTCGACCGGGTACAGCTCCTCGCGGCGCATCGCCAGCAGACCCGCCAGCACCGCCAGATAGCTGACCGCGTTCAGGCTGAAGCAGGCGCCGGCGCCGACGACGGCGACCAGCAGGCCGCCCAGCGCCGGGCCGACCACGCGCGCCGCGTTGAACAGGCTCGAGTTGAGCGCCACGGCGTTGGGCAGCTCGTCCTGGCCGACCATCTGGAACGTCAGCGCCTGGCGAGCCGGTGCGTCGAGCACGAGCACGGCGCCGCGCAGCGCGGTCAGCACGTACACCTCGTTCACGGTGACATGGCCCGCGACCACCAGCACCGCCAGGATGCCGGCCAGCACCATCGCCGAGGCCTGGGTCGCGATCACCGTGCGCCGGGCGTCGAAACGGTCGACCAGCACCCCGGCGAACAGCCCGAGCACCGTGAACGGCAGGAACTGGCAGAGCGCCAGCACACCCACCGCAACCGGCGAGTGCGTCAGCTCGAGGACGACCCACGCGGCGGCGATGTTCTGCATCCAGGTGCCGCTGACGGACACGATCTGGCCGCTGAAGAAGAGCCGGTAGTTGCGGTGGCGACGAAGGCTGGCGAATGTGCGGCGGTTGACCCGTCGAAGTGCGGTCGTCACGCCACTCCCTGCTCGTCCGACAGAAGTGCGCCGAGGGGCTCGAGCGCCGCCTCCAGCGCGGCCAGCTGCTCGTCGGTCAGCCGACGGAGGCGCGTGGCCAGCCACTCGGTGCGCATCGCCCGGGCGGATCGCACCAGCTTGCGGCCGGCTGCCGTCAGCTCCAGCCCGACGCGGCGGCGGTCGCCGGCGACCTGAGTGCGCGCCACGAGCCCCGCGCCCTCGAGCCGGTCGACGTAGCCCGACATGGCGGGCGCCGACATCCGCTCCAGCTCGGCGAGCTCGCGCACGCCGATCCCCGGGCGCTCGCGAATGATCACCAGCAGCGAGATCTGTCCGACGGTTGTCCCCGTAGGCAGCGCCTCACGGCGAAGCCTGCGGTTGATCCGCAGCAGCAGCGGCCGCAGCTCTGCGGCGACGCTCTCGGCTGAACTAATCGTTAACATAGTTAACTACATGATAGCAGGTGGTAGGTCTGTCGAGCCACCGCGCATACACTCGGGCGATGCCGATCGACCGCACTCCGTCCGAGCCGGACCTGCCTCCCGAGCTGGACGAGTGGCCGGGGGATGACCGGCCGGCCGACGCCTCGGAGCTGTCGGCGGTCGCGGTGCACGACGCCCGCTGGGCCGACCTGTCGGTCGCCGGGCTGCGGCTCGATGAGGTGGAGATCACCGGGGGAGACCTCGCCGGGGCGAGGTTCGTCGACCCGGCCTTCCGGGACATCGTGATCAGGGACGCCAACCTGGCCAACGTGACCTTGCACGGCGGCGTCCTCTGGCGGGCGCGGATCGACCGCGGGCGGCTGACCGGATTCGCCGTGACCGAGGGTGAGCTCCGCGACGTGACGGTCCACGACGCGACGGCGTCGATGGCCGGGTTCCGCCACGCGACGCTGACCCGGGTGACGTTCGATGGCTGCATCCTGCAGCAGGCGGACTTCATGGGCGTCCGCGCCGAGGACGTGCGGTTCCACGGCTGCGACCTGACCGGCGCCAGCTTCGCGCACGCCGAGCTGGCCGGCGCCGAGTTCCGGCGGTGCGTGATGGACGAGGTCGAGGGGGTCGAGGGGCTGCGCGGCGCCGAGATGGACGTCGACCAGGTCGTCGCGCTGGCACCGGCGATGGCCGCCGCCCTCGGGATCCAGCTGGTGCCGGACGAGGGCTGAGGCCGGACCCGCCGCCACGACACTATGATCGACGGCATGGCGAGCAACGACCCACAGGACGAGATGGACGTGTTGCTGAACTTCCTGCTCCCCTACGCTCGGGACCAGCTGGAGCAGAACGGCGACTTCGTTCCCACCGGGGCGACCCTGTCGGACGCCGGCACCGTCTCGGCCGTCAACGCGGGGATCGACGATCCGCGCGCGGCGTCGGATGTGGTCGTCGCGGCACTGACCGAGGCGATCCGCCGTGAGGCCGAGGCCGGACCGGTGCGCGGGTGCGGGGTGGTGGACACGGCGCGAGTGCCGCGTCCGGGGATGCCGGAGATGACCGACGCGATCCGCGTGCGCATCGACCACGTTGCCGCCGACCCGGTGCACGTGTTCATGCCGTTTCGCAAGCGCCGGATGCGCGGCTACGAGTTCGACGAGCTGTTCGTCGAGCCTGGCACGTCCCTCCTGCGCTGACGTCGCTTGAGCCGCCTGGCTAGCGCGCGGGCGCGCGCCGCATGAACCACACGTACGGCCCGCCGTCGGGTCCGTTGCCTTCCTCAAAGACGGCGAACCCGAACTTCGCGTAGTACGGCACGAGATGCGGCCGCGTGGTCTCCAGGATCGCCGGCAAGCCGTCTGCGTCGGCCATCGCCAGGCCGTGCTCGATCAGCACTCCACCGACACCGAAGCGCCGCCTGGCGGGGTCGACCGCGATCGAGTCGAGCGCCCAGTGGCGCTCCTTCGGATAGTGGCCCAGCACCCAGTCCCACAGCTGCTCGTACCGTGCCCCGCCGTCGTCGGCCTGGGCGGCGACGCCATCGTTCCAGCTCATCAGCTGCTCCCAGAACGCGGCGGAGGCATCGGGGCTGATCCAGGAGGCGACGCCGGCCGCGTCGCCGGCCTGCCACAGACATCCCAGCCGCGCCGCCGCGGCATGCAGGCCCCGGAACTCCGCCTCCATGACCGAGAGGTGATCCGGATGATCGCCCAGCGGCCAGCGCAGCAGCGCCTCGTCGACGAACGCGCCCGCGGTCAACGCAACCAGACGATCGATCTCCGCTTCGGGCACCGCTGTCACGACCAACTCCACGGCGGCGAGCATAGTCGCCGGCCGCGCGACCATCGGTCTGGCACCGAGCGGCCGCTCGCACACCATTCTCTCATGAGAGCAGACTCATCCTGGCTTGCTACAAGGTCGGTCATGGAACGCTCTCGTGTCACCCTCGGCCAGCAGCGCGCCGCGACGGCCAAGTTCATGTTGGGGCTCGGCGCTGCGGCGGCATTCGTCGTGGGCATCGGGCTCGTCCGCGGGACGGCGGCCGGTCATGCCAAGGCCGCGCCGCACCCCTTACGGGTGCCGCGCAGCTTCGCGCAGACGCTGCAGCAGCAGTCCATTCAGCCAGGCGTCATCTCGCCACCCCAGGCCCCGCCCCAGACGTCCACCAACACCTCGTGATCACACCGGCAACCGATCGCTTTCGCTCGATGGGGTGCGACGTGATCGTCGCCGGTGCGACCCGCGAAGAGTCACGTGCAGTACGCGACCTGTTCGAGCTGTGGGACGCCACCTTCTCGCGCTTCCGCCCGGAAAGCGAGCTTCGTCGTGTGAACGCGGCAGCCGGCCGGGTGACGACGATCTCGACGCTCTTTGCATCCGTGCTGACGACAGCTCTGGAGACATGGCAGGCAACGCAGGGGGTCGTTGATCCGTGCGTCGGCGCCGCCGTGCAGGGCGCGGGCTACGACCGGGACTTCGCGCGCCTGTCGCCTGACCCGAGGCCGGCGATCGCCGTGCCATCGCCGGGGCCGTCCGCGGTGTGGCTGAGCGGCCGGCTGCTCCGCACCCGCCCGGGAACGGTTCTCGACCTCAACGGCATCGTCAAGTCGATGGCCGTCGACGCGGCGCTCTCGCTGCTCTCGAAGGACGGATGGGTGTCGGCGGGCGGCGACCTGGCCGCGACGGCCGCAGTCGACGTTTCCTTACCCGGCAACGGAGCCGTGCGGCTTGAGCGGGGCGGTCTGGCGACCAGCGGTTCGACGGGCCGCCGCTGGTGGCGCGGAGCCAAAGAGCAACATCACCTGATCGAACCGGCAACGGGAACGCCCGCCGTCTCGCCGTGGACTGAGGTGACGGTCTGCGGAGCGTCGTGCCTCCAGGCTGACGTGGCCGCCAAGGCGGCGCTCTTGCTGGGCGCCGCCGGTGTCGACTGGCTGGAAGCGCACAGCCTGCCAGGCCGGCTGCTCGACGCGTCGGGCACAGCGACGCACACGCGCAGCTGGCGTCAGGCGCTGGAGGGCGCATGCACCTGACGGCGTCCCCGGTCGACTGGTACGCCGCACGCGCCGCCGGGATCGTCGCCTACCTGCTGCTCACCTCGGTCGTGGCGATCGGCGTGGGGCTCGCCGGCCGCATGAACGGGAAGAGCTGGCCCAGCTTCGCGGTCGCAGAGGTGCATCGCTTCGGCGGCCTCCTGGTTGGCACCTTCATCGGCATCCACGTCCTGACGATCGCAATCGACTCGTACATGCGGTTCTCGCTGGCTCAGCTCGCCGTGCCGTTCACCAGTAGCTACCGGCCGGTCTGGGTCGCCCTCGGAATCGTCGCCGCCGAGCTGCTTCTCGCGCTGGCGATCGCCAACCGGCTGAGACGCACGCTTCGCTACCGGTGGTGGAAGCGAACGCACTATCTGAACTTCGCCGTATGGGCGGCGGCGACACTGCATGGGATCGGCAGCGGCACCGACCGCGGCGCGCTCTGGATGACCGCGATCTACGCAGCGTCGGTCGCTCTGGTGCTTGCCCTGATCGCGGTGCGCACGGGCCGTCGAAGCTGGGTGCCTGCCGGCGTCGCAGTTGGCGCGCTGCCGCTGTTGTTCGCCGTCGGACCGCTCCACCACACGGCGCGCGTGTGGAACGGCGCGTCGTTCACGGACACACTCAACGGGTCGATCCGCGAACGCCAGGGTGCCACGGCGTCGATCGTCTCCATGACCGGAAACGGCCGCGGCGACCAGCCGGTGCTCGTCCGTGCGGATCTGCTGCTGCCCGCAAGCGGATCGACGCAGACGGCGTTCAGGATGGAATACCTGGCCAGCGGGCAGATCTGCAATGGCACGGTGCTGACGACGCGTGGCACCGGCTTCGACGGCCGGTGCCAGATGCCGGATGGCTCGGCGCGGTCGGTCAAGGTCGACTGGCATCTCGTGAACGACTCGTCGCTGGTCGGACGGATCGAGTCGCGCGGCCTCGACGACTGAGCCCGTGCAACCAAGGGGTCAGACCCGGTCGTTGCGGGCGCTCGTCGGACGGTCGCCGCCCGACGAAGTCCCTATGCCCCCGGCATGACTCGAACATGCGACACGCGGTTTAGGAAACCGCTGCTCTATCCCCTGAGCTACGGGGGCGGCACCGCGAGATCCTATCCCCCGGCGGCGAGCGCCCTGCCGGCGCCACCGCGCTTCCGGCGAATCTGCCGTGGCCGCTCTTGCACCCGGTGATCAGCGCGGTCGCCTGGTGCGCGGCGATCCTCACGGCGGTGGTGCCGCTCACGCTCTGGCGCTACCGCAGCCGCACCGCGGGCTGAGGTTTACTCGGGGACCGGTTCCGGTTATCGTGCCCCGGCATGGACTGGTACGACACGCTCCTCTACCTCCACGTCCTGGCCGCGTTCATCCTGGTCGCCGCCAACGTGACTGCCTGGGCGATGTACATCGGCACGGCCGGCGGCAGCCGCCCCTCTCCCCTGGTGCGGATGGCGCCGATGGGCGGCCTGCTGGGCGTGGTCGGCAGCCTGGGCGTGCTGATCTTCGGCATCTGGCTGGCGATCTACGTCAAGGACTACGAGGTCTGGGACGGCTGGGTGCTGGCCGCGATCGCGCTGTGGGCGGTCGCCGGCTATGCAGGCACAACCCTGGGCCGCGGCTATGAGGCGTTCCGCGAGGGCAACGGAACCGCACCCACGCTGGCCCTGCACCTGATCCTCTCCGGGGCGATCGTGCTGCTTCTGCTCGACATGGTCTGGAAGCCGGGGGCCTGACGATGCCGTTGCTGATCATCCGCCCGGACGACTGGAACTTCCCGCTGCTGCTCCACGTGGCCGGCGCGATGGTGATGTGCGGCGCGCTGGCCGTGGCCTCGGCGCGCGCTGGTGCTGGCAATGCGCAGCGGCGGCGACGACCGCGTCTCGCTCGCCCGCTTCGGGTTCCGGACGCTGCTGATCGGCGTCGTCCCCTCGTACATCGTGATGCGCGGCGCGGCTGAATGGATCTACTCCAAGTGGGGCTTCAACGGCGACAACGATCCGGCGTGGGTCGGCGTCGGCTACATCACGTCCGACCTCGGCCTGCTGCTGATCATCATCGCCACGGTGCTCTCCGGGCTCGCCGCCAGGCGGATCCGGAACAACCCTGACGGTCCGAGCGTGATGACCCGGATCAGCATGGCGCTGACGTTCATCCTGATCGCGGCGTACGTCGTGGCCGTATGGGCCATGACGACGAAGCCCAGCTGACTGCCGTGGAACAGCCACATCACGACATCCGTCGTGAGCTGGAGGCGGCCGTTGCGCCACTCGCACGCTCCCTGGACGGCCGCAGCTTCGAGCTCCAGACACCGGTCGACGAGCCCGTGCAGCCCGGCTCGTACGTGTCCATCGCGACCGGGGACGGCGCGGTGCTCGGCCAGGTGGTCGAGAGCCGGCTCGACCTTCGGGAGGGGCCGGAGGTCGAAACCACGGGCGCGCTGGGCACACACCGCACACGGGTCGCCTACCACGTGGTCGGCGGCCGAGGCGTCGTGCTCGAGGAGGCCGCGCCGTTCCACGATGCCCCGCTTCGCGCCGCCCAGCCAGGCGAGGTCTCTGCGTACCTCGACCGCACCGCCCCCAGGCGGGCACGGCTGGAGATCGGCCGGCTGACGTTCGCACCCGAGGTGCCCGCCAGGCTGGACGCGGGCGGGTTCGGCCGCCACACCTTCCTCTGCGGCCAGTCCGGCTCGGGCAAGTCCTACGCGCTCAGCGTGATGCTCGAGCAGTTGCTGCTGGAGACCGACCTGCGGATCGTCGTGCTCGACCCCAACTCGGACTTCGCGCGCCTGCCGGAGACGCGGGATGGGGCCGATCCCGGCCCCGCCGCCCGCTGGGCCGAGCGCGCCGAGCACATGGAGGTGCGGCGCTCCGGGGGCAGTGGCGCCGGGCGGCTGCACATGCGGTTCTTCGACCTCGGCGCCCGTAGCCGGGCGGCGGTGGCCGAGCTCGACCCGCTGCGCGACCGGGACGAGTACTCCGCCCTGCTGACCGTGATCGAGCGGGAGGCCGCGGGAGCGACGGTTGCCGAGCTGGAGGAGTCGGTACGCAACCCGTCGCCCGAGGAGGCGGCGCTCAGCCTGCGGATTCGCAACCTGGGCCTGCTCGAGTGGTCGATCTGGTCGCGCGAGGACCGGGAGTCCGGGCTGCTGGAACGGCTGGGCGAGGACGACTGGCGGGCGCTGGTCGTCGACCTCGGCAGCATCCAGGTCGAGCGCGAGCGAGCGGCCGTCGCGGAGGCGGTGCTG
This sequence comes from uncultured Actinomycetes bacterium, assembly GCA_963720885.1. Lineage (GTDB taxonomy): Bacteria > Actinomycetota > Thermoleophilia > Gaiellales > JAICJC01 > DATLLN01. The sequence continues at coordinate 657,712 of CAVRGW010000006.1, forward strand.
GCGGAGCTGTGGGAGCTGCGCGACCGGCGACGCCCGACGCTGTGTGTGATCGACGAGGCCCACAATGTCTGCCCGGCGACCAGCAGCGAGCCGCTGACCGTGCTCTCGACCGAGCACGCGGTGCGGATCGCCGGAGAGGGCCGCAAGTTCGGGCTCCACCTGCTGGTGTCCACCCAGCGGCCCTCGAAGGTGCACGACAACGTGCTCTCCCAGTGCGACAACCTGGTGCTGATGCGGATGAACTCGGCCGCCGACATCGCCCACCTGACGGGGCTCTTCTCCTATGCGCCGGCCAGCCTGATCGAGCGCTCGACCGTCTTCCGCCAGGGCGAGGCGCTGGTCGCGGGCGGCATCGTCGGGCACCCCACGTTCGTCCGCGTCGGCGGCAGGATCACGCAGGAGGGAGGCTCCGACGTCCCCGCCGACTGGGCCGCCGACCGCGGCGATCGAGCTCCGGCAGGCTGAGCTCCGCGCCCGCTCGGGGGCGGTGCTGGTGGGACCGCTCGACCTGCGGATCGAGGCGGACGAGCGCTGGGCGCTGCTCGGCCCCAACGGCAGCGGCAAGACCAGCCTGCTCTCGCTCGCCGGCGCCCGGCGCCAGCCCTTCTCGGGCACGGTCACCGTGCTGGGCGAGCAGCTCGGCTCCGTCGACGTGCGCGTCCTGCGGCGCCGGATCGGCCACACCAGCCACCTGCTGAGCGAGTCGATCAGACCGGAGATGACGGTGCTCGACGTCGTGCTCACCGGCTCACGCGGCGCGCTCGAGTCCTGGCTGACGGAGTTCTCCGACGAGGAGCGCCGGACGGCGCAGGGGCGCCTGGACGACGTCGGCTGCGGCGAGCTGGCGAGCCGCACGATCGGCACCTGCAGCCAGGGTGAGCGCGCGCGGGTGATGCTGGCGCGCGCCCTGATGGGTCGTCCCGAGCTGCTGCTGCTGGACGAGCCGGCGGCCGGGCTCGACCTGCCCTCCCGGGAGGCGCTGGTGGCGACGCTCGACCGGGCCGAGCTGCCGGCGACGGTGCTCGCGACGCACCACCTGGAGGAGCTCCCCGCATCGACCACGCACGCCGCCCTCCTGCGCAGCGGCCGGCTGGTCGCCGCGGGCCCGGTAACGGAGGTGCTCGCCGCCGAGCCGCTCGAGGCGTGCTTCGGCATGGCCATCGACGTCGCCCGGCGCCACGGCCGCTGGACGGCCACCGCCCGCTGATACGCTCAGCCAGTGGTCGAGCTCAACGTCCTGTCGACCCTCGCCGACTGGTTCGGCGAGGTCTGGGATCAGATCACCGGCATCGACCCGATCTACCTGGTCGTCGGCTGCACGCTGCAGACCGGCCAGACCTTCCTGAACGGGCTGGCATGGCGCAACATCCTCCGTGCCTCGTTCCCCGAGGAACGGGTGCCGCTGCGCGAGATCTTCGCCGCCTACGCCGGCGGCATCGGCCTCAACTCGTTCCTGCCCGCGCAGGCCGGCACGATCGCCTACCTCGGTATGTACCGGGCGATCATCGCCAACTCGAAGATGGTGACGATCGTCGCCGGCGGCATCGCGCAGAACCTGTTCTACGCCGTGATCGGCACCCTGGTCTACATCTACCTGTTCACCAGCCGTGCGGCCGCCGACAGCGAGGCCAGCCGGGAGCTGAGCGCCGACGGCTGGTGGAAGCTGGCGCTGATCGGCTGCGCCGTCGTCCTGATCGTGCTCGTCGCGCGGCTGCTGTGGAAGCGCTTCCGGTCGACGTGGGAGCAGGCGAAGGCCGGTGCCGCGATCCTGACGACGCCGCGCCGCTACTGCACGCAGGTACTGCTCCCCCAGGTGGGCGCGTACGCCCTGCGGATGTGCGTGATGGCGACGTTCATGAAAGCCTTCGGGATCCCGGTCACGATCCGCAACATCTTCCTGATCATCGCCGCCAACTCGATCTCGTCGACGCTCGCCGTCACCCCTGGCGGCGTCGGGACACAGCAGGCGTTGGCCACGGTGGCACTGCGCAGCGTCGCTCCGGCCGCTACCGTGACCGCGTACTCGCTGGCGCAGCAGATGATCCTGATGGCCTGGAACATCGTGTTCGGGTTGGCGATGATGGCGACCACCTTCGGGTGGTCGACGACGCGGGATCTCATCCGATCGTCCCGTGAGAAGTCCAAGCAGGGCGGGATCAAGGCCCTGGAGGAGGAGGACGCGACATGAGCGAGAGCGAAACCCCGGGCGAGTCGATCGAGCCGACCGCGCCGCCGCCAGCCAGCCCGAGCCATGGACTGACCCGAGGACGGCGCTGGACGATCCGCGGCCTGGTGGTCGTCGCGTCCATCCTCTGTCTCCTGTCGGTGCTGGCGATCTGGGTGGACAAGGTCGCGCTGGACACCGACGTGTACACGACCACCAGCACGAAGCTGCTGCAGGACCCGAAGGTGCAGACGGCGCTGGCCAACTACCTGGTCGACCAGCTGTACACCAACGTCGACGTGCAGACCGAGATCGAGCAGGCGCTGCCAGAGCGGCTGAAGCCGCTGGCCGGTCCCGCAGCAACGGCGCTGCGCCCCTACGCGGTGAAGGGCGCCGAGAGGCTGCTGGCGGCGCCGGCGGTCCAGGGACTATGGAAGGTGGCGAACCGGAACGCGCATGAGCGGTTCGTCGTCCTCGTCACCTCAGGTGACAACGGCCGGCTGTCCAGCACCAACGGCAACGTCGTGCTCGACCTCCAGCCGATCCTCGACCGGCTGGCCGGCGGGCTGGGGAACGGCCAGCTGGCGGCCGCGCTGCCGGCGGACGCCGGCCAGATCGTGATCATCCAGTCCAACTCGCTGGACACGGTGCAGACGATCACGCACGCGTTGCAGCAGGTGGCGAACTACCTGTGGATCATCACGCTGGCGCTCTACGTGCTGGCCGTCTACCTGGCGCGCGGCGACCGGCGCTGGGCCGTCCGGCTGATCGGCTTCGGCGTGATCGCCGTGGGCATCGTCCTCATCATCGGCCGCCACGTGGTCGGCAACTACCTCGTCAACTCGCTGTCCGACTACCCGAACGCGCAGGCCGCCTCCGGCGACGTGTGGAACATCGTCACCGAGCGGCTGACCAGCGCGAACGTGACGATCGTCGCGGTCGGCATCCTGATCGTGCTCTGGGCCTGGCTCTCCGGCGCCGCCGGGCGGGCGGTGGCGCTGCGCCGCCGGTTCGCCCCCGAGGGACGCGACCATCCCGGGCGCGTCTGGCTGGTGTTCGCCGCGGTCGTCGCTTTGATCATGCTCTGGGGGCCGACCCTGGCCACCCGCCAGCTGATCCAGTCGACGCTCTTGATCGTGCTCGGCATCCTCGGCATCGAGGCGCTGCGCCGGCAATCCGTCGCCGAGTTCCCGGAGGCCGCGGCCGCCGGATGGAAACCCAACCTACGGCTGCCGTCGCGCGGCGGTGACGAGCTGTCCAAGCTGGAACGGCTGAAGGCCCTGCACGACAGCGGGGCGCTGACCGACGAGGAGTTCGCCGCCCGCAAGGCCGAGCTCCTCGATCGCGGCACATGACCCAACCTCGGCTGACCAGCACCCACAAGCGGGTGCTGGGCTCGGCCGGCGCGGTGATCGTGGTGGTGGTGGCGTTCGCGCTGCTGCTGCCGAAGATCGCCAACTACAGCTCCGTGCTCGACGTGATCGGCACGCTCAGCCTGCCCTGGCTGATCGCGCTGATCGTCGTGGCGATCCTCAACGTCGCGACGTTCGGGCCGCCGTGGATGGCCGCGCTGCCGGGACTCACCTACCGGCAGTCGATGGTGCTCACGCAGACGTCGACCGCGCTGTCCAGCGCCGTCCCCGGGGGCGACGCGGTCGGCATCGGCGTGTCGTACGGGATGCTGCGCGGCTGGCGGTTCGACACGCAGGCGGTGACCGCCGCCGTCGTGGTCACCGGCCTATGGAACCAGCTGATCAACGTCGCGATCCCGATCACCGCCGTCGGCCTGCTGGCCCTGGAGGGCGGCGACGACCGCCGGCTGCGCGTGCTCAGCCTGATCGCCGCCGGCATCCTCGCCGCCGTGATCATCGGCCTGGTGCTCGTGCTGCGCAGCGAGGAGCAGGCGCGGCGGGTCGGGCAGCGCACCGGCCGCCTGCTGACGACGCTGGCCCGGCCCCTGCGCCGCGGCCCGTACACGTCGCTCGATGAGTCGTTCGCCCGGTTCCGCAACGAGACCGTCACCCTGCTCGCCCGCCGCTGGTGGGTGATCACGCTGGCGCAGCTGGCCGGCCACCTGACGGTGTTCCTGGTGCTGCTTGTCTCGCTGCGCGCAGTCGGCGTCGACGCATCGCAGGTCTCGCTGGTCGAAGCGCTTGCCGCCTGGTCGCTGATCAGGCTGCTCACCGCGATCCCGATCACGCCAGGCGGGCTGGGGATCGTCGAAGTCGGCCTGTCCGCCGCCCTGGTCGGGTTCGGCGGGCCGAACGACGCGTGCGTCGCGGCAGTTCTGCTGTACCGCGCGCTGACCTTCGTCCCGCCGGTCCTGCTGGGAATGCTCCTCGGCCTCACCTGGCGCCGGCACGCCAACGCGTAAGATCCCCCGCCATGACCGACCATGACCTGCAGACCGAGGTCGCCGACCTGCTGCGCGACCTGATCCGGATCGACACCTCGAACCCTCCGGGGCGGGAGACGCCCGCCGCCATGCTGATCAAGGACTACCTCGAGGCGAACGGCGTCGCCTGCGAGCTGGTGGCCCGCGATCCCGACCGCGCCAACCTGATCGCCCGCATCCCGGGCACCGGCGAGGGGCCGTCCCTGGCGCTGCTCGGCCACACGGACGTTGTCCCGGCCGACGCCGAGGACTGGCAGCACCCGCCGTTCGACGGGCACCTGGACGACGACGGCTACATCTGGGGCCGCGGGTCGGTGGACATGAAGAACGAGACCGCGAGCAGGGCCGTGACCATGGCCGTGCTTGCCCGGTCGGGGTTCCAGCCGGGCGGCGATCTCGTGTTCGTCGCCGAGGCGGACGAGGAGGACGGCACCGAGGAGGTCGGGATGGCGTGGCTGGTCAAGGCCCGCCCCGACATCGGCACCGACTACGCGCTCAACGAGGGCGGCGGCGAGCGTCTGGAGCTGGCCGACGGCCGCGTCGTCGTCACGGTCAACATCGGCGAGAAAGCGACGCTCGGCACGCTGGTCACCGCCCTGGGCGAGGCCGGCCACGCCTCGACGCCGACGTCGGGCGCCAACGCGGTGCCGCGGCTGGCGACGCTGATCACCCGGCTGGCGAACCACCGCACGCGGCGCCATCTGCTGCCCGAGACCCGGGTGATGCTGGAGGCGCTGGCGGGCGAGTTCGGCGACGACGTCGACGGCGCGATCGTCCGGGCGTCGGCGCTGCATCCCGCGTTCCCCGACCTGCTGCCGCCGCTGTTCGGCGCCACGATCGCGCCCACCCGGCTGCGCGGATCGTCGGCGCGCAACGTGATGCCCGGCAGGGCCAGCGTCGAGTGCGACTGCAGGGTACTGCCCGGGATGACCAAGGACGACCTGCGCGGCGAGCTGACGGCGGCGCTGGGCACCGACCTGCCCTACGAGCTGGAGTTCCTCGAGGAACCGACCGGCGGCACGATCGCGCCCATCGACACGCCGCTGTTCGAGACCTGCCGGCGGTTCGTCGAGGCGCAGGATCCGGGCGCGATCCTGCTGCCGACGATCTCCACCGGCTTCACCGACTCGCACTTCATGCGTGAGACGTTCGGCACCGTCGCCTACGGCTTCTGGCCTGCCCGGCACACGCCGATCGACGTCATGCACGCCGGGGTGCACAACCGGGACGAGCGCCTGCTGGCGGACGACCTGGGGTACGCCACCCGGTTCTCGATCGAGGCCTGCAGGGAGATCGGCGCGCTCAGGTGACGCCGCGGCGCCAGCCGCGGAAGGCATGGAGCAGCGAATCGCGCGCCGGGGCGCCGAGGTCGCGCTCGGTCAGGGTGCCGGTCAGCCGGATCGTCACCCGCATCTCGTCGAGATAGGCGGTGCAGCCGGGGCAAGCCGCCAGGTGCTCGTCGACCCGCCGGCGGGTGGTGCCGTCCAGCGCGCCCTCCAGGTAGTCGGTCACCAGCTCGACGAGCTCGCGGCAGGTCAGATCGGGCTCGCTCATCGCTCCTCCTCCAGGTACCGCTCGAGCGCGGCCCGCACCTTCGAACGCGCGCGGTGCAGCAGCACACGCTGGTTGGCCTCGCTGATGTCCAGCAGGTCGCAGACCTCGGCCGAGCCGAACCCCTCGACGTCGCGCAGGCGGATCACAGCCGCCTGGTTCGGCGGCAGCCGGTCGATCGCCTCGTCGATCACGCGCCGGGTCTCGTCCCCCAGCAGGCGCTGCTCGGGCAGGTCGCTCCACTGGTCGGGAAAGCTCACCCAGTGGCCGGCCCACTCATCGCCTGCGGGCACGAAGCGGTCGGCGTCGACGGCCGCGTCCTCGTCGTCGCCCAGCGACGCGAACGGGACGCTGCGCGCCTCGCGCTGGGCCCGAGTCTTCGCGGTGTTCGTCAGGATGCGGTAGACCCAGGTGCGCAGGGACGCCCGGCCCTCGAACCGGTCGATGCCACGGAGCACGCCCACCCAGGCCTCCTGGGCCACGTCCTCGGCCACCGCCTGGCTGGACACGTAGCGCCGCGCCAGGCGGACGAGCGAGCGGTGGTAGCGGTCGACGAGCTCCATGAACGCCGACTCGTCGCCCTCGCGCAGCCGCCGCACGAGCTGCATGTCCTCGGCCGAGGCGCGGGGAGCCGGCGCCGGCGTCGTCTCGGGCGGGGTGGGCATCAGGGCGAGGATACCGACAGGTGTCGTCCGCGCGGCGACGCGTTACACCGGCGCGCCGGCCGCGCGGGCCAGGCGGTCGGGCCCGGCGAGCCCGGCGACGACGTAGGTGTGGCCTGCGCGCGTGAACCGCAGCAGGCTGCCGGCAGGGGTGACCAGCGCCTGGCCGGTGCCCGTCCCGACCGGCACCGTCTGGGCGCCGTCCCAGATGCGCTCGGGGAGCGGGAGGTTGGCGTCCCTCCAGACCAGCACGGTGCCCAGGCCGCTCCCCACCGTTCGGGGAGCGGGCACGTCCTCAGAGCCCGCGGACTGCGAGGCGAACACCGAGTCGTCGACCGGGCCGACGTGGACGTCCGTCAGCTGCAGAGTGGCCGCGGGACGGCCATCGGCGCCGGTGATGACGAGCCGCACGGGCAGTCCGCTGGCGGCGCCGATCGCCACGGCGATGCCGCCCACCTGCGACCCGGGATCGCGAGAGACGACGCGCACTTCGTACGCCGGCCGGCCGCCTGCGATCACCGACCGCGGCGGCTCGAGCGCCCACGTCTGACCGAGCTCGCCGAGCAACGGGTCGAGCGTTGCCCCGAACGGAAGCGTCGCCGCCAGCGTGCGCTGGTTGCCCGAGATCACGACCCGGTCGCCGACCAGCACCAGCCGGACGGCGTCGTCGCCCGACCCCAGGTCGATCCGCAGGCTGCCCGGCTTCCACCAGACGCTGCCGGTCGTGCTCGCCGCATGCCCGGCGTCGGCCGTCAGCGTGACGTCAGCGGTGATGCCCTGCGGAGATCGCCGGCCGACCAGGGCCGCGAGGTCGCCGATCGACGCCGGAGGCGGAGGCTTCACGTCGTCGCCGCGGCGGGACAGCGCCACGACCCCGGCGACCACGATGATCAGCACCGCACCGGCGGCCAGCACGAGCCGCGTCGTCGACGCGCGCCGGATCCACCCCATCATCGCGCCAGCGTAGCGCGCAGGCCGAGGCTTGCGGCAAGTCCGCCGACGATCGATGCGACGCAGACCGCGATCAGCGTCCCCCACCCCCGGTCGAGCGCGAATCCCGGTAGGTAGCCGCCCAGACCGCCCGCCGCGTAGTAGACGGTCAGGTGGAGGCTGGTGGCCGTCCCCCGGTCGTGTTTGGCGAGGCGCGGGATCAAGAGCTGGCAGGCGGGCACGACGGTGAACATCGCCAGCGCCATCGCCGCCAGCCCGACCACGATCAGCGGCAGCGAGTCGGCCAGCGTCAGCAGGGCGCCGCTGATCGAGAGCACCAGCAGCCAGGGGACGACCCGCTGCGGCCCGACGCGGCCCGCCAGGCCGGTGATCGGCGTGACCAGGAGGCCGACCAGCCAGACGCCGTACACCAGCCCGGCCTCCCCGAGCGAGAGCCCGATCGGCGGTTCGGTCAGCCGGAACGTGGCGTACGTGAACACCCCGACGAAGCCGAAGAACGTGAGCCCCGCGCACGCGGCGTTGAGCAGCAGCCGACCGTTGTGGAGGTGCTTGCGGACGGCATGGGACAGCGGATGCGGCGACGGCGCCACGGCGTCTGCCGGCAGCCAGCGCCACATCGCCAACGCGCCCAGCCCGGCCGGCACCGCCAGCAGCGACAACGCCAGGCGCCAATCCGTCCACTCGGTGATCAGGCCAGTGCCGACGCGGCCGACGAACCCGCCCAGCACCAGCGACGAGGTGTAGGCGCCCATGGCCCGGCCCTGGACGGCTCCGGCGAACCGCTCCGTGATGTACGGCACGGCAACCACCAGCAGCCCCGGCATGAGCAGCCCCTGGACGATCCGCAGGGCGATCAGCATCACGATGCCGGCCGACAGGCCGAGCAGCGCGGTGGGGAAGACGAGCAGTCCTGCCGATGCCACCATCACCCGCCGCCGGCCGATCCGGTCGGAGAGCGGGCCGTGCACCCAGCCACCCAGGGCAACGGCCAGCACCACGACCGACACGGTCAGGCCGGCCACCGCCGCCGACACGTCGAAGTCGCTGGAGATCTCAGGCAGGATCGCCTGCGTGGAATACATCGTGGCGAACATCGAGGAGGCGCCGAGCAGCAGCGCCGCCGACGCGCGGCTCACGCCGGCTGCTCGTCCACGTGTGGCGGGCCGGGAACGACCCGCAGCACCACCTCACCGCGCAGCAGCGCCAGCAGCGAGTCGCCGGCCAGCTCCCGGCGCCAGCCGGTCAGCAGCGGGGCGGCTCGCCCTCGCCGTCACCGCCGGCGTAGCGAATCAGGCTCTCCAAATCGTCGCGCGTGGCAACAAGCTCCGAGGCGATCCCGGCCGCCGAACACCGGGCCTGCAGCACCGAGCTGGCGAGCGGCAGCACGGCCCGCACCCGGGCCCGCAGCTCGGGCGGGGTCTCCGGCGGCCGCTCGGGCTGGTTCTGCTCACCCTCGCGGATCGCGGCGAGCAGCCCGTCCAGCTGGGGTCCCCGCTTGAGCTGGAGGCCGCGCACGCCGCGCGCATCCTCCGCCGTCTTCGGCCGCCGGCGGGCCAGCTCGATCAGCGTTGCGTCGCGCACGAGCCACGCCACCGGCGTGTCGCGGCGCCGCGCCTCCCGCTCGCGCCACGCGGCGATGGCGACCAGCGCGCCGAGCTGCCCGGCGCGCAACTTGCCGCGGCCCTGGACGCGCCGCCACGCCTGGTCGGGGTCCTGCACGACCGCGGCATCCGGCCCGAACCGGCGCTCCATCTCCTCCTCCGCCCACGACAGCCGGCCCTGGCGTTCGAGCCGGGCCCTCAGGGCGTCCGCCGCGGCGAGCAGATGGCGCACGTCATCGGCGGCGTACTCGACCTGCACAGGGGTCAACGGGCGCTTCGACCAGTCGGTGAATCCCTCGGCGTGGTGGAGCTGGACGCCCACGCTCTGCTCGATCACCCGCTCCAGGGACAGCGAGCCGCCGAGCCCGGCGAAGCCCGCCGCCAGCTGGACGTCGAAAACGTCATGCGGATGGACGTCGTAGTGCAGCCCGAAGCCCGTCAGATCCGCGGCCGGCGCGTGCATCACGCAGGTCACGCCGGGGTCGGCGACCAGCGCGGCCACCGGTTCCAGCGACGCGCCCTCGAGCGGGTCGATCACCGCCACGCGATCGGCGGTGGCGATCTGCGCGAGGCACAGTCGCGGCGCGTAGGTGCGTTCCCAGACGAACTCCGTGTCGAGTGCGCAGCGGCCCTCGGATCGGGCGGTTGCCAGCAGGTCGTCGAGGGCGGCTCCACTCGTGATCCGCTCGATCTCCATTCAGGAGCAGCGTAACAGTGGCTCCGGTGCAAACGTGCCCGAGCCGCCCGGACGCCGGCCCTCGCGTGATCTACGCTGCAACAATGCCCGATTGGGGATTCTGGATCGTGATAGCGGTCGTGGCGCTGGTGGTTGAGGCGACCACGACCTCCTTCTTCACGATCTACTTCGGCATCGCGGCCGCGATCTGCGCGGTGCTCGCGGCGCTCGGCGTCCCCGTCGCCGGGCAGGTGCTGGCGTTCGCCGTCCTGTCGGTCGGCGGGCTGTACCTGACCCGGCCGTGGCTGAAACGCGTCTCCGGCGTCGACCGGCCGGCCGTGCCGATGGGCGCGGAGGCGATGCGCGGCCGCGTCGGCGTCGTCACCAAGCCGATCGGCGAGCTCGACTCCGGGCTGGTCAAGGTGGACGGCGAGACATGGACGGCGCGCAGCTACTTCGAGCACGAGGCGATCCCCCAGGGCGTCCGCGTCGAGGTGGTCGAGATCCGCGGCGTGACGGCTCTCGTCATCGCCGCACCACAAGAACGGGACGAGCTCCCGAAGGAGACCTGATGGCACCCCTGATCATTGCTGTTGTCCTTGCGATCTTCGCGATCGTGCTCGTGGCGTCGGCCGTCAGGATCGTCCGCCAGAGCCATGTCGGCATGATCGAGCGCTTCGGCAAGTACCGGGCCACGCTCAGCCCGGGACTTCACATCGTGATCCCCTTCTTCGACCGGATGCGCGTCGTCGTCGACATGCGCGAGACGGTGCAGCCGTTCGCGCCGCAGCCCGTAATTACCGAGGACAACGTGACAATTGCGATCGACACGGTCGTGTACTTCCAGGTCACCGACGCCTTCCGCGCGACGTACGAGGTGGCGAACTTCCTGACAGCGATGGAGCAGCTCGCCCAGACCACGCTGCGCAACCTGGTCGGCGCGATGACGCTGGAGGAGACGCTGACCAGCCGCGACCAGATCAACACCCAGCTGCGCGAGGTGCTCGACGAGGCAACCGAGAAGTGGGGCGTCCGCGTCACCCGAGTCGAGCTGAAGAGCATCGACCCGCCGCGCTCGATCCAGGAGGCGATGGAGCAGCAGATGCGGGCCGACCGCGCCAAGCGGGCCACCATCCTCCAGGCCGAGGGCGAGAAGCAGTCGGCAATCCTGCGCGCCGAAGGCGGGCGCCAGGCCGTCATCCTCGCCGCCGAGGCCGACCAGCAATCGCTGATCCTCCGGGCGGAGGGCGACCGCCAGTCGCGGGCTCTGCGGGCACGCGGCGAGGCCGAGGCGCTGGAGCACGTCTTCGACATGGTCAAGAAGGCGAACATCCTGCCGTCGGACATGCTCGGCTACAAGTATCTGGAGGCGCTGCCGGCGGTCGCGGCCGGTGATGCGAACAAGCTGCTGCTGCTCCCCTCGGGCGCATCCGAAGGCATGGGCGCGGTTGCCGGCCTCGGCGCCGCATTCGCCCAGGGCGCTGCCCCGGACAAGGATCGAGAGCCGCCGGGGCGGAGGCCCCGCCAGCGCCCCGCGGACACCTCTCCCCCGGACGAGGAGCCGCCGCTTCCCGAGCGCCGCGGGTGAGGATCGGTGGCCGCTACAACCGGCCCCGACCGCTTGTAGAATCCTGGCGCCCACCGCTCGGTGGACTCACTCGTATCAGGAGGATCGTGATCCGGACGCGAAGGCGCCTGCTGGGGATGCTCACTGCAATCCTGGCGGCGACCCTTACGAGCCTCCTGCTCGCAGGCTCCGCGCTGGCCGACACCGCGACGCCCGAGGAGCCCGTCTCGCCGAACGCGTCGGCGATCGACGACATCTACCTCGTCATCCTCGGCGCCACCATCACGATCTTCGTGCTGGTCGGCGGCTTCCTCCTGTACTCGTCGATCCGCTTCCGCGAGCGGCCGGGGGATCCCGACCCGCCGCAGACGCACGGCTCGACCAAGCTCGAGCTGGGCTGGACGATCGTGCCGATCCTGATCGTGCTCGCCATCGCCGGCTACACCCTGTACAAGCTGCCCACCGTCGATGACACGCCGAACGACGCGATGAAGGTGCACGTGCTCGCCCAGCAGTTCACCTGGTCGTTCGAGTACCCCGACGGGATGAAGCCCAAGTCGACCGCCGCCAACACGCTGTTCGTGCCGGAGGGCAAGGCGGTCGAGCTCGAGATCAACTCCAAGGACGTGATCCACGACTGGTGGGTCCCGAAGCTCGGGCAGAAGGTCGACGCGATCCCTGGCCGGACGACGACGACGTGGTTCAAGGCCGCTGCCCCGGGAACCTATGAGGGCCAGTGCGCCGAGTTCTGCGGCCCCGGGCATGCGACGATGACGATCACCGTCAAGGTGCTGAGCGAGGAGAAGTTCAACCAGATGATGGAGACGGCCTGATGGCGACCCAGAGCCACCCCGTGCCCATGGCGGGCGTCGCGGCGCCCGATTCCGGCGGCCTCCGCTCGTGGCTGTCCACCGTCGACCACAAGCGGATCGGGATCATGTACCTGATCCTCACGCTGTTCTTCTTCCTGGTCGGCGGCCTGATGGCGCTGGCGATCCGCATCCAGCTGGAGACCGCCGACGGCAAGCAGCTGTCGCCGGACGTATACGACCAGATCTTCACCATGCACGGGACGACGATGATCTTCCTGTTCGTCATCCCGATCATGGCGGCGTTCGGCAACTACATGGTGCCGCTCCAGATCGGCGCCCGGGACATGGCCTTCCCACGGCTGAACGCGATGTCGTTCTGGCTGCTGCTGTTCGGCGGCATCGTGCTCTACTCGAGCTTCCTGTTCGGCAGCGCGCCGGAGTCCGGCTGGACGAGCTACCCGCCGCTGTCCGTGCTCGACCCGGGGCTCGGCCAGGACTTCTGGATCGTCGGCCTGCACATCGTCGGCCTCTCGTCGATCACCGGCGCCATCAACTTCATCTGCACCATCCACAACATGCGCGCGCCCGGGATGCGGCTATCGCGGATGCCGCTGTTCACGTGGACGATCGACATCTACTCGATCATGATCATCGCCTCCGCGCCGGTGTTCGCCGGCGCGCTGACGATGCTGCTGCTCGACCGCAACTTCGGGACGAACTTCTACGACCCGAGCGGCGGCAACGTGCTGCTGTACCAGCACCTGTTCTGGTTCTACTCGCACCCCGTCGTCTACGTGATGGCGCTGCCCGGGTTCGGCATGATCTCCGAGATCCTGCCGGTGTTCTCGCGCAAGCCGCTGTTCGGCTACAAGGCGCTGGTCTACTCGGTGGTCGCGATCGCCTTCCTCGGCTTCCTGGTGTGGGGCCACCACATGTTCGCCGTGCAGTTCTCGACGCCGGTCGCCGTCTGGTTCATGGTCGCGTCGATGGCCATCGCGGTGCCGACGGGCGTCAAGATCTTCAACTGGGTCGGCACGATGTGGATGGGCCGGATCAGGTTCGAGCCGCCGATGCTGTTCGCGGTCGGCTTCATCGGCCTGTTCATGATCGGCGGGCTCTCGGGCATCTTCCTGGCGGCCTTCCCGGTCGACCTGCAGGTGACGGACAGCTACTTCGTGGTCGCCCACTTCCACTACGTGCTGGGCACCGTGCCGGTGTTCGCCGTGCTCGGCGGCCTGCACTACTGGTATCCCAAGATGACCGGCCGGATGCTCGACCGCGGCCTGGCGATCCGCAGCTTCTGGGTGCTGTTCGTCGGTTTCAACCTGACGTTCTTCCCGATGCACGCGCTCGGCCTGTCCGGGATGCCGCGGCGGATCGTTACCTACGCCGATCACCCCGGCTGGGCGCTGATGAACCAGCTCGCGACCGTCGGCTCGTTCGTGCTCTCGATCGGCGTGCTGATGGTCGTGTGGAACTGCCTCAAGTCGCTGCGCGACGGCAGGATCGCCGGCAACGATCCGTGGCGCGCGAACAGCCTCGAGTGGTGGACGACGTCGCCACCGCCCCCGCACAACTTCGACAGCCTGCCGCCGATCCGCAGCGAGCGCCCGCTCTGGGATCTGCGCAAGGCGGCAGAGGAGCAGAAGGCCTAGATGGCGACCGCACAGCCGCAGGTCCACTCCTCGTTGCGCACCGCGGTCGCGGACTACGTGACGCTGACCAAGCCGCGGATCATGCTGCTGATCCTGATCACGGCGTACGGCGCGATGGCCTACGCCGCGGACGGGCTGCCCGACCTGCGGCTGACCCTGGTCACACTGGTCGGGCTGGGGCTCTCGTCCGGCGGCGCGGCGGCGCTCAACCACTACTTCGACCGCGACCTGGACGCGCTGATGTCGCGGACGGCGACGCGGCCGATCCCTGCCGGCCGAGTGTCACCGGAGTCGGCCCTGGGCTTCGGCATCGGGCTGATTGCCGGGTCATTCGCGGTGCTCGCGATGAACGTGAACATGCTGACCGCGTGGCTGGCGCTGGGCGGCGCGCTGTTCTACGTGATCGTCTACACGGTGTGGCTGAAGCGGCGGACGCCGCAGAACATCGTGATCGGCGGCGCTGCCGGCGCGGTGCCGCCGCTGGTCGGCTGGGCGGCCGTGACCGGCGAGATCGGGCTGCCGGCGATCTTCATGTTCGCGCTGATCTTCTACTGGACGCCGCCCCACTTCTGGGCGCTGTCGCTGCTCGCCAAGAACGACTACGCGCGGGCCGGGATCCCGATGCTGCCGGTCGTCCGCGGGGAGCGGGAGACGGCGCGGCAGATCCTCCTGTACACGATCCTGCTCTCGGCGCTCTCCGTGCTGCCGTTCGTCGCCGGCTCGTTCGGCGCCCTGTACCTGGTGTCGGCGGTGGTGCTGGGCGCCGGGTTCCTGTGGCTGGCCGTCAAGCTGCTGCGCGACACCTCCGCGGTGAACGCGCGGCATGTGTTCCTCTACTCACTGGTCTATCTGGCGCTGCTGTTCGCCGCGATCGGCCTCGACCGGGCGATCCCCATCTCGTAAAGGGAGGCTTCGATGCTCGACAAGAAGACCGCGAACGCGAACCTCGTCCTGGCGCTGAAGCTCGGGATCTTCTCGACCGTCCTGTTCGCTGCGACCATCCTGATCGGGGAGCTGGTGGTGAATGTCTGAGCAGCCGCAGCAGGCGCCGGAGCACGACGAGGAGATCCATCTCCCGCCGCCGTCGTATCACCCGATCATCTCGGCCCTCGGCGTGTCGCTCCTGCTGGCCGGGCTGATCTCGGAGTCCTTCCTGTGGCGGACGGCGATCATGTCGATCGGGTTCAGCATCGCGGCGATCGGGATCTGGCTGTGGGTGAAGGACGCGGTCGACGACTACCGCAGCCTGGACTGACGCCCTTCTGGGACGAGCTGACCGCCGCGGGGCGTGACGCCCACGGCGTCGCCCTGACCGCCTGCAGCGGCTACGCCCGTGTCGAGGTCGACCTCGCGGAGGCGCCCGCCGGCATCTCCTCCCGGACCCGCGAGCTGGTCGACTCCTTCCCGGCGGACGAACGCGGCGCCCGCCACGTGGTCATCGACGTGCGCAACCTCCAGTGGCTGGCGATGGCCCTCGAGCTGCTCGAAAGCGCCCGCTCGCAGCCTCCGGGGTCTGACCCGGGTCTGACCCCGGTCTGACCCCGGCCCGTGCCGATTGCGTGCCGGTTCGCCGGCGGGGCGTCACGAACCGTCGTGGGAATCGTCGGGCTGCCGCCAGTTCGTCCGGAGATCGAGAGGAAGCCCGAGGAATGGCGGGCGGGTGGGCGTGGATCGGCGCGGGTCGGTCACGGGTCGCGCACGAATTGTTCGTCAAGCGGGGTCAGAGCGGGGTCAGACCCCGCAACGGATCACTCGGTGCGATCCTGCCCCGTCTTGTGCTCGAACCAGGTCTCGAGGCGCTCGACCTTGCCGGCACCCTCGGGCTCGATCTGGGCGCTCTCCGGCGGGTCGTGCACGGGCAGGCCGGCGGCCTCCTCGGAGGAGATCGAGAGCTTGACGACGCCGGGGTCGATCGAGGCGACCTGGCCGGCCGCCACGTAATGCGGCCGGTCCGCGTAGTTGTGGAAGACGAACGCACCGCCATGGTGGGTGAACGCGACGCCATCGAAGATGTCCGCATTCTCGTCGCCGACGACCAGGAAGACCTTGCCGATCGTCTCGCCGTCGGAGCACTCGACCGCCCAGTCGTGCTCGACGCTCTTCCAGGAGATCGTCGTCATCGGACCCCGATCAGAGAACGTAGACGACCGTGAAGAGCAGGATCCACACGACGTCGACAAAGTGCCAGTACAGACCGGTCACCTCGAGGCCGAGATGCTCGGCCGCGGAGTAGTGACCGCGGATCGATCGCAGGAATGCGATCGTCAGCAGTGTGGCGCCCACCAGCACGTGCAGGCCGTGCAGCCCGGTCAGCGCGAAGAACGTCGACGGGAACGCGCCGTCCGACGGAACGAACCCGAGCGCGTGGTACTCGTGCATCTGCAGCGCAAGGAACGTCAGGCCGAGGAACAGCGTCAGGCCGAGGCCCACCACCAGGCCGAAGCGACGGTTGTAACGAACCGACACCAGCGCCCAGTGCATCGTGAAGCTCGACGAGATCAGGATCGCGGTGTTGATCGCCGTCGAATCCGTCGGGATCTCGAAGTCGCCGAACGGGTAGTGCGTGTGCGTGAACCGGACGAAGAAGAACGCCGTGAAGAACGACGCGAACAGCATGATCTCCGACCCGATGAACATGACCATGCCCAGGAACACGGGCGAGCGCAGCAGGCTCTCGTGGTACGCCGAGGCTGAGTGGGACGCGCTGGCCTCGTGGCCGGCGGCTGCTGCGTGAGCGCTCACGAGGACGCCGTCTCCGACGCGTCCGGGTTGACGACGACGTGCTCGACGGGCAGCTTCGTGCCCTCGCGGACGCGCTCGACCAGGTCACGGCGCAGCCAGCCCGACCGCGTCCGTGGCAGGGTCGAGATGATGATCTCGGTCGGCGGGTCGAGCTCGAGCTGGTCGAGCACCGCCTCGTACGGATCGGACGCGACGACCTCGCCGTTCGCCTCGATGCCCGCGGACCGCAGCGCCTCGAGGGTCTGATTGAGCCGGGCGCGCGACGAAGCGCGCGCCTCCTCCTCGTCGACCACCCAGCCGCCGTTGTCCGCCCGCGGGCAGAGCACCGTCACGCGCACCGGCTCGCCATCGGCGTGCCGTCGCACGGCCGCGATCACCGCCTCCCCGCCGACGGTCTGGTTGGCGATCACCAGGATGTGCTTCATCGTGGTCATCAGGGCCTCCCTCTGCGCGGGAGTCGCCCGGGTGAGCGTCGTCACCGCAGGCGCCGGTACCTCGGGCTCCGGCGAATGCACCGTGACGATCGCATGACGCGCCCCGGGCACTCCGTACTCGTACGGGCCTCCCACAACCTGGGGCGTCTCGTCGAAGTTGAAGATCGGCGGCGGGCTCGACACCTGCCACTCCAGGGTGAGCGCCCGCCACGGGTTGGCCGGCGCCAGCGGCCCGTGATGCCAGCTGACGATCATGTTGTAGAGGAACACGAGCGTCGACGCGCCCAGCACGAACGCCGCGATCGAGATCACCAGGTTCCAGTCCGCGAACTTCGGGTCGTAGTCGTAGACGCGGCGCGGCATGCCCTGCAGGCCGAGGTAGTGCATGGGCATGAAGGTGGCGTTGAAGCTGATGAAGGTCAGCCAGAAGTGCAGGCGCCCGAGCCGCTCGTCGTACATCCGCCCCGTCATCTTCGGGAACCAGTGGTAGATGCCCGCGTAGATCGTGAACACCGACCCGCCGAACAGCACGTAGTGGATGTGCGCGACGACGTAGTACGTATCCGACGTGTTGATGTCGACGGGCAGCACGGCGAGGTAGATGCCCGACAGGCCGCCGATCACGAATGTGAAGATGAAGCCGCAGGCGAACAACATCCCCGTGGTCAGGTGGATTCTCCCCCGCCACATCGTTGCCAGCCACGAGAAGATCTTGATGCCGGTGGGGATCGCGATCAGCATGGTCGTCGCCATCATCGGGATGCGCAGCCACGGCGACATGCCCGAGACGAACATGTGGTGCGCCCACACGCTGAACCCGAGCACGCCGATTGCCACCGTGGAGAACGCGATCAGCTTGTAGCCGAAGATCGGTTTGCGCGAGTGGATCGCGATCACCTCGGAGATGATCCCGAAGCCCGGCAGCATCATGATGTAGACCGCCGGGTGCGAGTAGAACCAGAAGATGTGCTGGTACATGATCACGTCGCCGCCGCGCGACGGATTGAAGAAGTCCGTGTGCATCACGCGGTCGTACAGCACCATGAACTGCGATCCGGCGATGAACGGCGTGCCGAGGACGACCAGCGTCGACGTCGCCAGGTTCGCCCAGACCAGCAGCGGCATCCGCCAGAAGGTCATGCCCGGTGCACGCATCGTCACGATCGTGACGAGGAAGTTGACCGCCGTGGCAATAGACGACGCACCGGCGAACTGCACGCCGATGGTGAAGAACGTGTCGCCGAGCGGGCTCTGCACCGACAGCGGCGCGTAGTTCGTCCAGCCGGCGTCGAACGCGCCCACGGCGAACGACATCAGGAAGATCAGGCCGCCGGGCAGCAGCAGCCAGAAGGACAGGGCGTTCAGCCGCGGGAACGCCATGTCCTGGGCGCCCAGCATCAACGGCACCACGAAGTTCGCGAGGCCGGCGAACGACGGGATGATGAACAGGAAGATCATCAGCGTCGCGTGCGCCGAGAACAGGCCGTTGTAGCCGCCCGGCGAGACGTACTGCGTGCCCGGCTGCGCAAGCTCGGCGCGGACGCCCTCGGCCAGCGCGCCGCCGATGATGAAGAAGATGAAGGTCAGCACCAGGTACTGGATGCCGATCACCTTGTGGTCGGTGTTGACCTTGAAGTAATCGCGCCAGCTGTACGCACCGTGTGCGGAGTGGTCCTCCTGCACCCACGTGTGCGAACCGATCAGGTAGCCCCACCAGTAGTCGAAGCAGCCGATGCCGACGGTGAACCCGATGGCCCAGAACGTCAGGCCGAAGGTGGCGGCGACCTCGGAGTTCCAGATCTCGCCGAAGCCCAGCGCCCAGCGGATGCCCATCGCGATGCCGATCGCGACGCCGGCGAAGACGATCGAGACCCAGATCGCCCGCACCCAGCTGCCGCGCGCCCAGACGCTCTTGTCCGAACCGCTCCCGTGTCCGTGAGCGTGCGCGTCGTGGTCGTGCGTCAGTGCGGCATCAGCGACTGCCACTAGGAGGCTCCTTTCGTCACCGGCAGGGCGGCCAGCCACGTTGCGAACTTCTCCTGGGTCATCACCCGGACCGGAGCCCGCATCTGGCTATGGCCAATCCCGCACAGCTCCGTGCATTCGAGCAGGTAGCGGCCGGTTTTGGTCGGCGTGGCGTAGGTGTGGTTCATGATCCCCGGCACGGCGTCGGCCTTGACCCGGAACTCGGGGACGTAGAACGAGTGGATCACGTCGTGAAGCTTCGAGGTGATGTCGAACTGCACCGCTCGGTCGACGGGGAGCACGAGGATGGTCGACCTCTTGCCGTCGCCGTAGTCGAACGTCCAGGCGAACTGCTGGGCGGTGACGCCGACGATCAGCCGGTCCTTGGGCTTCTCCTCGTTGCGGATCAGCACCACGCCGGCTGCGAACGCGAACGCGACCACGATGATCGTCGGGATGACCGTCCACACGATCTCCAGCGTGGTGTTGCCGTGGATCGGCGGGCCGTCCTGGTCGTCGTCGGGCGGAACGCGGAACTTCCACATCGAGTAGCCGAGGAAGACCACGACGGTGGAGAAGATGAACGACGACATGATCATCAGCGCCAGGTAGAGCTCATCCTGCCGCTCGGCCTGCACCGACGCGGCGACGGGGAACCAGTCCGGAAGGACGAACAGGAGGACGGTGCCGATCGCCCCGACGACGATCGAGATGATCCCTACCTTGACCGCGGACACGGCCGCCATTCTAGGGAACCGCGGAGACGGGGGCAAAGGGAACCGAGCCA
Source organism: uncultured Actinomycetes bacterium (assembly GCA_963720885.1). Taxonomy (GTDB): domain Bacteria; phylum Actinomycetota; class Thermoleophilia; order Gaiellales; family JAICJC01; genus DATLLN01. The sequence continues at coordinate 677,674 of CAVRGW010000006.1, forward strand.
TACCGTCGCCGTGAAATCCGTGGCATCATCACATGCAGGTATCCATGGCGTTCATCCTGAGCCATCTTCCGCACATCCTGGCTCCTCTGCTGGGGCTGGCGTTCCTGGCCCGATTCGCGGTGTACGTCAAGCGCCTGCCGCCCTCGCACCTGAGCGACGAGGAGCTGGCGACCTGGCAGGCCGAGCACGGCAAGAAGTGATCGGCCCGGCTAGACGCTGATCGCCCGCTGGCCGACGCCGGCGACGATGATCGTGCAGAGCGCCGCCAGCAGCAGGATCGCCGGCAGCGAGATCAGGGCGACCAGCACGGCGCCGATCAGCGCGCCGACGCTGGCGGCGGTCAGCGCGGCCATCCGCCCGGTGATCCCCACCCGGCCCTGCTCCGACGGCGCCGCCCGGGTCTGGCGCTCGCTGATCAGCAGCGTGATGAACAGCAGCGCCGAGAACTCGAGCACCGAGTAGGCGATCGTCGCCGACACGATCTCCTGCGCCAGCGCCGTCCCCAGAGCCCCCACGCCGGACAGCGCGATGGAGGAGCGCAGCGCACGGGTCGGCCCCAGCCGGTGGCGGGCGACGGGCGCGAGGAGGCCCCCGGCCAGCCCGGCCGCGCCGGCGATCGAGAGCATCAGCCCCGCCTGCCCGGCGTCGGCGGACAGGTCGTGGCGGGCGAACACCACGATCAGCGAGTAGATCACGTTGGTGGTCAGGTTCCACGCCATGCCGACGGCGGTCAGCGAACGCAGCACCGGGTCGCGGATGACCAGCCGCAGCCCGGCCAGAACGCCCTCGCCACCCGCGTCCGGGTGCGGGTCGGGGCCGAGGTCGACGCGCATGGACGCCATCAGCCCGACGGCGACGGCGAAGCCGACGGCCTGCACCCACAGTGCGCCGGAGATCCCGACCAGCCCGATCAGCGCCCCGCCCACCGCCGGGCCGACCAGGAAACCGAGCGACCACACGAACGACAGCGCCGACTGGCCCTGGACGAAGTGGCCGCCGCCGACCAGCTTGGCGATGGCGCCGAAGGCTGCGGCGTCGACGAAAACGCGCCCCGCGGTGACGACCAGCGCGGCGGCGTAGATCAGCGCGAGCGGCATGTCCTCGACGGCCACGCCGCCGGCCAGCGCCAGCGGGATGACGGCCGCCGCCGCCGTCTGCACAGCGGTGCCGGTCACCATCACCCGCCTGCGGGGGCGGTGGTCCCCGACATGCCCGGCGTTCAGCCCGAGCACGACGTAGGGCAACGTGCCCGCCAGGAACGCTGCGCCCGCCTGCGACTGCGTGCCCCCGGCGTCGAGCACCAGCCAGGGCAGCGCGACCAGCGAGATGCCCGCCGCCAGCGAATCCATCAGCTGGGCGGCCAGGAACAGCCGCCCATCGGCCGTCCGCAGGAGCGGGCCGCCGATCACTCCCAGACCGGAGGCCCGGTTCGCAGCCGCAGCTCGGTGCCCAGCCCGGCCGCGGCTGCGCGGTCGAGGACGTGCTTGGCGGTGGTGACGTCGTCCATTCCCAGCCCGACCGGGGAGACCACGATCCGCTGATCGGCCGACGAGCGCCCCGGGTGCCCGCCGGCGACGACGTCGCACAGCTCGACCGCCTCGTCGCCCGACGCATCGACGATCCCCGCCTCGACCAGGCGGCAGGCGTACCGGCCCTCGTGCGTCGACTCGTGCACCCAGTCGTCCACCACCAGCAGATCGGTGGCGGCGTGCAGCGACTCGGGGCCGTCCAGGCTGGACACCAGCACCACCGTCACGCCCGGGTCGAGCCACTCGGGCTGGAAGGTCGGTTCGACGGCCATCGTCGCCGGCACGACGACCTGCGCTCCGCGCACCGCGGCCTCGGCGGACGCGGCCGCCGCGACGGCGAGCCCGGTGACCGCGGACTGGCGCTCGGCGAACCGTTCGGCCCGCGCCGTGTCGGGGTCGAACACCCGCACCTCGCGGAGCGCCGGCATGACCACCCGCAGCGCATCGAGCTGCGTGTGGGCCAGCACGCCGGCTCCCAGCAGGCAGGCCACGCTGTCGCCCTCGCGGGCCAGGTGCCTGACGGCCACGCCGGTGACGGCGCCGGTGCGCATGGCGCTGACCACGGTGCCGTCCATGACGGCCAGCGGCAGGCCGGTTTCGCGATCGGACAGCAGCACCAGCGCGTTCGCCCGCGGCAGCCCGTTGCGGGCCGGGTTGCCGGGCACGCTGGGAATCCACTTCAGGCCAGCGACGTCGAAGTCTCCCCCGACGTAGGCGGGCATGACCATGATCCGCCCGTGCAGCTCCTCCGTGCCCGGCTCGTCCGACCAGGTGATCATCACCTTGGGCGGCATCACGACCTGGCCGTCCGCCTTGACGCGGAACGCGCGCTCGATCACATCCACCACCGCGGCCATGTCCAGACCGCCGGCGGCGACCACGTCCTCCTGGGAGAGATACAGGAAGCTGGTATCGGGGCCCGGCATCTGGGGCATGATACGGGGCTGTGCGTGCCGCGATCATCACCGGTGCGGGCGGTCCTGAGGTCGTCCGCGTGGAGGAGGTCCCCGACCCGGAGCCGGGTCGCGGGGAGGTGCTGGTCGAGGTCTCGACCGCCGCGCTGAACCGCCGCGATGTGTGGATCCGCACCGGCGACCGCGCGCAGCCCGGCCTCGTGCTGGGGTCGGACGCGGCGGGGCTGACCGCCGCCGGCGACGAGGTGGTGATCGTCCCGTATCTGCGCTGGGGCGAGCGCGAGGACGGTCCGGGGCCGGATGGCGAGATCCTGGGGGTGCCGCACCAGGGCACGCACGCGGAGCTGATCGCCGTGCCCACGGCCAACCTCCGGCCGCGCCCGGTGCGCCTCTCGTGGGAGGAGTCCGCGGCACTGCCGCTGGCCGGGCTGACGGCGTGGCGGGCGCTGGTCACGCGCGGCGGGGTCGCCCGCGGCGCGCGGGTGCTGGTCACCGGCGCCGGGGGCGGCGCCGCGACGTTCCTCGTCCAGATCGCCCACGCGCTGGGCGCCGAGGTCGTGGTCACCTCGTCGGCGCAGTGGAAGGTCGACAGGGCGCTCGAGCTGGGCGCCTCGGCGGGCGTGCTCTACACCGACCCCGACTGGCCCGAGCAGGTGGGCGAGATCGACATCGCGGTCGACAGCGCCGGCGGCCCAGCCTGGGAGGGCATCTTCCGCTGCCTGCGCATCGGCGGCACGCTGGTCAGCTTCGGCGACACGATGCGCGAGACGGCGGACATCGAGATCTCGTCTCTGTACTTCGGCCAGTGGAACATCCACGGCACGACGATGGGCAGCCCCCGCGAGTTCGACGCGCTACTCGCCCACGTCGAGCGGGCTGGCTGGCGGCCGGTGGTCGACTCGGTGCACCGGCTCGAGGACGCCGCCCAGGCACACGATCGGATGGGCCAGGCCGACCGCTTCGGCAAGGTCGTCCTGCGCGTGCGATGAGCGCCGTCCACCTCACGCAGATCGCGCTCTCCTACGGCGCGGATGACGTGCTGCGCGATGTCTCGGCGATCCTCCGCCCCCGCGACCGAGTGGCGCTGGTCGGGCGAAACGGCGCCGGCAAGACAACGCTGCTGCGGATACTGGCAGGCGAGCTCGCGCCCGATACCGGCACGCTCTCGATGCCGGCCGGCATGACCGTGGCCCTGCACGACCAGCGGCCGCCGCTGGCGCGCGGCGTGACGCTCGGCGCCTACGTCGGCGAGGGCGTCGCCGAGGCGTCCGGGCTGGAGGGCAGGCTCCGGGAGCTCGAGCGGCGGATGGCCGACGGCGACGCCGAGCCCGAGACGCTGGGGGCGTACGATCGCGCGCAGACGGCGTTCGACCGGGCCGGCGGCTACGGCTGGCGCGCGCGCCTGGAGTCGATCGCACGCGGGCTGGGGTTCACGCCGGACGACCTCGACCGGGAGCTCGACACCTTCTCGGGCGGCGAGCTGACCCGGGCATCGCTGACCCGGGCACTGGCCGGTGGCCCGGACGTGCTGCTGCTCGACGAGCCGACCAACCACCTCGATGTCGACTCCATCGAGTGGCTCGAGGAGTACCTCGACGACCTCGATGCGACCGTCGTGTTCGTCTCCCACGACCGCTGGTTCCTGGAATCGGTCGCCACCTCCGTGCTCGAGCTCGAGCGGGGCAAGGGCCGGCTGACGAAGGGCAGCTACTCGCACTGGCGACGGGAGAAGGCCGAACGGCTCGCGCAGCAGGCCGACCTGTACGAGCGCCAGCAGGAGGAGCTCGCGCACCTCCAGCGGTTCGTCGACCGCTTCCGCTACGGCACCAAGTCCCGGCAGGCACAGAGCAAGCTGAAGGCGATGGCGCGCATCGAGCGGGTCGACCGGCCGACGCAGAGCCGTTTCCTGAAGTTCGGATTTCCACAACCGCGGAGGAGCGGGCGCGTCGTGCTCGAGGTCTCCGGGCTGGACGTGGTGGTCGCCGGCCGGACGCTGGTCAGCGACGCAGACTTCGCCATCGAGCGGGGCCAGCGGGTCGCGCTGATCGGGCGCAACGGCGCCGGCAAGACCACGCTGATCGAGACGATCCTGGGCGAGACGCCGCCCGAGACCGGGAGGGTGAAGATCGGGCACAACGTGACCGTCGCCTACTACTCCCAGCACGCGGTCGAGCTGCCCGAGCATCTCCGGCTGGTGGACGCGATGGTCCAGGGCACCGGGCTGACCGGCCCGCAGGCTCGCGACGTACTCGGCCGCTTCCTGTTCTCGGGCGAGCAGGTCGAGAAGCCGGTGGAGGTGTTGTCAGGCGGCGAGCGGCGCCGGCTGGCGCTGGCACGGGTGGTCGTCTCCGGCGCCAACTTCCTGGTGCTCGACGAGCCGACCAACCATCTGGACATCGAGAGCCGCGAGGCGCTGGAGGACGCGCTGACGGAGTACTCGGGCACCGTGCTGCTGGTCACGCACGACCGCGCGCTGATCGAGGCGCTGGCCACCCGCACGATCGCGATCGAGGACGGCCGGCTGCGGCTGCGCGAGGGCGCGTTCGGCGAGTACGCCCGCGATCACGAACCGGACGTCGACCGCCCGAAGGCGCCCGAAAAGCCGAAGCCGAAGCCCAAACCGCCGCCGGCCAGGCCGTCTCAGCGCGAGGCGCGCGAGGCGACCCGCCTCGAGGGGAAGATCCAGGCGCTCGAGGAGGAGCTGGGCGGGATCGAGGCGCGGCTCTCGCAGCCCGAGGCGTATGCGGATCCGGACGCCCTGTCCGAGGATGGACTGCGCCACCGCTCGCTGCAGGAGGAGCTGGCGCACCTGTACCGCCAGTGGGAGCTGCACGCCGGCTGAAAAATCGGGGTCTGACCCCGTTTTTTCACGACCGACTTCCCAGCGTCACCGTGACCGTGCGGGTCGAGCCGCCGCGCGCCACGGTCAGCTGCACGCGGTCCCCCGGGCTGTCCGCCGCGAGCGCCGCGACCAGCTGGTCGGCCGAGGTGACGGCCGAGCCATCCGCCGCGGTGATCACGTCGCCATTCTGCAATCCGGCCTTGTCGGCCGGCGCACCGGAAGCAACCTCGCTCACCTTCGCGCCCGCGGGATCGGAGGAGTCGGACAGCTTGACCCCGAGGTAGGGGTGCGTGGCCTTGCCGTCCGCGATCAGCTGCGCCACCACCGTCTTGACCGTATTCGACGGCACCGCGAAGCCGATTCCGATGTTGCCGCCGGACGACGACTCGATCTGGCTGTTGACGCCGATCACGCGTCCGCTCAGGTCGAGCAGCGGGCCACCGCTGTTGCCGCTGTTGATTGCCGCGTCGGTCTGGATCGCGCCGCCGATCGGATGGTTGTTGGGCGACGTGATCGTCCGGTCGAGCGCGCTGACGATGCCCGCCGTCACGGTGTTCTCGAGGCCGTAGGGATCGCCGATGGCGACCACCGCGTCGCCCACCTGCAGCGCCGACGAATCGCCGAACGCGAGGGGGTGCAGCTCGCTCGAGGAGACGTCCACGCGGATCACCGCCAGGTCGGTGGTCGCGTCCGAGCCGACCAGCTTCGCGTCGGCCGTCGTCCCGTCTGCGAACGTCACCTTGATGGCCGTCGCGCCCTCGACCACATGGTGGTTGGTGACGATGTCGCCGCTCGAGTCGATCACGAAGCCGGTGCCCTGCGCCGTGCCGGAGCCCTGCTGGGGGACGCCGAAGGGCCCCTCGCTACCGCTGCCCGAGGACGACGTCGTCACCGTGATCTCGACGACGCTGCGCGCCGAGCGGCGGTAGACGTCGTTGACGGTGGTCGTGGTGGACATCGTGTCCGCGGCGTTGGCGGCGGCCGGCGTCGTGACGGTGCGGTTGACCACGGTCGTGCCGCCGGTGGTCAGGTGGACGACGGCGGTTGCGACGGCCGCGCCCAGCACGGCCGCGATCGCGATGCCGGCGAACGGGCGCAGCAGCTTCATGGTGGCTCCCTTCAGGTGGCTCATGCCATCGATCGTGCCCCGGCATCCTGGGCGGGAACCGCGACGCGGCTGGGAGTTCCATGTGAGGCTCCCACCCGGTTCACAGCAAATCCTCAGACAGCGGGCCTACCGTCTTCCACATGAGCGCATCCGAGCTCGCACGCGTCCTGGTGGTCGACGACGAGGAGAGCATCACACAGCTCGTCTCGACCGTGCTGCGCTACGAGGGCTTCCAGGTGGAGACGGCGGCGGATGGGCGGGCGGCGGTCCAGCTCGCGCGCACGTTCCAGCCCGACATCGTCGTCCTCGATGTGATGCTGCCCGACCTGGACGGCTTCGAGGTCTACCGGCGGCTCGCCAACGGCTCGACGCCGGTGCCCGTGCTCTTCCTGACCGCCCGCGACTCGACCGAGGACCGGGTGCACGGGCTGACGCTGGGCGCCGACGACTACGTCGGCAAGCCGTTCAGCCTCGAGGAGCTCGTGGCCCGCGTCCGCGCCGTGCTGCGCCGCACCCGCGGCGGCCAGGAGGACGGGGCCGTGCTCCGGTACGCCGACCTCGAGCTGGACGAAGACGCCCATGAGGTGACGCGCGGCGACCGCCTGATCCAGCTGACGCCGACGGAGTTCAACCTGCTGCGCTACCTGCTGGCGAACGCGGAGCGGGTCGTGAGCAAGGCACAGATCCTCGACCATGTCTGGCGCTACGACTTCGGCGGCGACTCGAGCGTCGTCGAGACGTACATCAGCTACCTGCGCAAGAAGGTCGACGGCGGCGGCGAGGACCCGCTGATCCAGACCGTGCGCGGGTTCGGCTACTCGCTCAGGCCGCGGCGGGCGTAGATGTCGCTGCGGTTCAGGCTGACCGCGATCAGCGTCCTCCTGGTGGCCCTCGGGCTGCTGGGCGCCGGCATCGCCACCCGCCACTACCTCGACTCCTTCCTCGTCGATCGCGTCGACCAGCAGTTCGCGTCGGCGCAGGTGCCCGCTCTCTACTCGCTCGGCAACGGAGACCCCGGCGCAGCTCGCAACCTGGCGAACTCCCTGCCGACCGGGTCGTACGTCGCCCTGGTCACGCCACAGGGCGGGGTCGTCGGCGTTCGCTACGTCGGCACCGGCAACCATCGCACGCCCGATTTGCTCGCCTCGGCACCCACTGGCATCTCGACGATCGACGACTACCGGGTGCAGGCCGTCGACGCAGCGTCGGTGGCCCCACCGGACTCGATTGCGTCGGGATCGGCCACGCTGGTGATCGCGATCCCGCTCGACGACGTCCACAGCACCGTGCAGCGGCTGACGATGATCGAGCTGCTGGTTGGCGCGATCGCGCTGGTGGCCGTGGGTGTGCTCGCGCTGATCCTGGTGCGGCTCGGCCTGCGCCCGCTGGGCCGGATCGAGCAGACGGCGGGGGCGATCGCCGCCGGCGACCTCTCGCAGCGCATCGAGAACAGCGATCCGCGCACCGAGGTCGGCCGCCTGGGGGCGGCGCTCAACGAGATGCTGGCGCAGATCGAGCGCGCGTTTGCCGAGCGGGAGCGGTCGGAGAACCGCCTGCGCCGGTTCGTCGCCGACGCCTCGCACGAGCTGAAGACGCCGCTGACGTCCGTGCGCGGCTATGCGGAGCTGTTCCGCCGCGGAGCGTCCGACCGACCGGAGGACCTGCGCGTCGTCATGCGCCGGATCGAGGACGACGCAGCGCGCATGGGTGTGCTGGTCGAGGACATGCTGCTGCTCGCCCGACTCGACCAGGGACGGCCCCTTGAGCGCGAGCCGGTCGACCTCGGAGCGATCGCCGCCGACCTGGCGGACGATGCGCGGATGCTTTACCCCGACTGGCCCGTGGAGCTGCGGGTGGACGGCGAAACCATCGTCACCGGCGACGAGCTGCGGCTCCGCCAGGCGATCGGAAACCTGCTCGCCAATGCCCGCGCGCACACGCCCGAAGGCACCCCCGTCACCGTCGCCTTGACCGGCAACGAACAGGTCGTGACCGTCGAGGTGGCGGACAGAGGCCCCGGCATCGACGCCGAGGACCTGCCCCGGGTGTTCGAGCGCTTCTACCGCGCGGACCTCTCGCGATCGCGCGCCAGCGGCGGCAGCGGACTCGGGTTGTCGATCGTGGCATCGATCGCCGAGGCACACGGCGGCGAAGCCGCGGTGACGTCCGAAGCCGGGCAGGGAGCCACGTTCACGCTGTCGATCCCGGCTTGCAAATCCGGCGATCCGGACGCAGACTTGACCAATGGGGGGTCGACAGCGCAGGCCACGGCGTTCCGCCAGGCGTAGCAAACGCGTGCTCTTGGTGGGGCTGACGCCGCTGATGATGGACGTCCTGTCCGGCCCGCTGTCGGACTACGCTGACGTATCCGCGGTGCCGTTCCCGGGCGACGCGTTCGAGGAGGCGGCGGACGAGTTCGGCGCCGACCTGGTGCTGGTCGACGTCACCTATCTCGACGAGGCGCTCGTCCGGCCGATGATGCTGCGCCGGTTCGACGACGCGAAGCCGGTGATCGCATTCGTGTCCGAGCAGGGCGCGGTCTGGTACGACGATCTGCGCACCAAGGTGTCCGGCCGGCTCGAGGAGGCGGACGCCCACCGGCTGATGAGCCTGATCGGCCGCCCGCCCCTGACGCTCGTCAAGTAGCCGGGTCGAAAGCGGCCAGAACGGCCTCGGCGATCTCGCGCAGCGGCTTGCCCGTCCGCTGGCTGGCGCCCCGCATGCGGGCGAACGCGGCGTCCTCGTCGATGTCATCCTTCTCCATCAGCAGTCCCTTCGCGCGTTCGATCAGCTTGCGCGCCTCGAGCGCGTCGCGCAGCGAGCCGGACTCCTCCTGGAGCTCGACCAGCTCCCGGTGCCTGGCCCGCGCCGTCTCGATCGCCGGGAGTAGGTCGGTCTCGCGGAACGGCTTCACCAGGTAGCCGAAGACGCCGGCATCCACCGCCCGGGTGACCAGATCGGCCTCGGAGAACGCGGTCAGCATGACGATCGGCAGCGGCCGCCGCTCGAGCATCCGGCGGGCCGCCTCGATGCCGTCGAGCTTCGGCATCTTGACGTCCATCACCGCCAGGTCGGGCTCATGCTCGGCCGCCAGCTCGACGGCCTCGCGACCGTCCCGCGCCTCCGCCACCACAACGAAGCCAGCCCGCTCCAGCATCGAGCGGATGTCCAGACGGATGATCGTCTCGTCCTCCGCGATCAGGACTCGGCCGGAAACCGCGCCACCGCCCTTCCCCGCAGCTCGAGCCGCCCGCGCAGCTCCTCGCGAACCAGCTCGCGGGCGATCGTCAGCCCCATGCCCTCGCTGCGCTCCGGGGAGGGTCCGGGCCCCTCGTCGGCGACGACCAGCTCGACGCTTGTGGCGTCGCGGCGCAGCGTGACCTCGATCCGCCCGGTGCCGTGCTCGACGGCATTGCCGAACAGCTCGCAGAAGACCAGCGCCAGCGCGTTTGCCCGGGCGCCGGACATCGTCACCGGCTCCAGCGAGCTGGCGACCGGGCGGCCTCCCAGCCCGTGTCCGAGCGTCACCTCGAGCCGGCCGAGCAGGTCGGCGCAGTCGATGTCGTCATCGTGGCTGGCCGTTGCCAGGTCGTGCACGGCCGCGATCGACAGGATGCGGTTGACGCTCTCGTCCAGCGCACGCTGCGCCGGCTCGTCCTCCAGCGTCCGCGCCTGCAGCCGCAGCAGCGAGGCGACGGTCTGGAGGTTGTTCTTGACGCGGTGGTGGATCTCGCGGACGGTCAGCGACTCGAGCTCCGACACGCGCCGCTGCAGCCGGTCGTACAGCTTCGCGTTCTCGATCGCCTGGCCGACCTGGCCGGCGATCGCGCACAGCAGCTCGACCTCGTCGTCGGCGAACACACGCGGCAGCCGGGTGCGCACGTTGAGTGCGCCCTCCAGCCGGTCGCGGGCGAGCACGGGCACGGCGAGGATCGACTCGTACTCCTCCTCGGGCAGGTTGGGGAACGACACGAACCGCGGGTCGAGGTGCGCCGCGTGCGCCAGCAGCACCGGCCGGCCGGTCGCCGCCGCCGTGCCGGTGATCCCCTCGCCCAGCCGCATCCGGGGGCGGTTCGCCGGGTCGTCGAACCGGGCGCCGTGGGTCGCCCGCAGCTCGAGCCGATCGCGGGCCTCGTCGTACAGGTAGACGTAGCAGGCATCTGTGTCCAGCGCGGCCGCCACCTTGGAGGCGATCTGCTGGAACACCTCGTCCAGGTCGAGCGACGAGTTGACGGCCGCGATCGTGTCCGTCATCAGCTGCAAGTGGCGGGCGGTCCGATCAGCGATCACGGCTCGAGTGTAGTAGGGGTCAGACCCGCTCAGTTGCGAAGGCAACGGAGGGGTCTGACCCCGTGCTCTTGCGCTACAGCACCCTCAGATACCGGTCCAGCTCCCACTGCGTGAGCTGCACGCGGTACTCGTCCCACTCGCGGCGCTTCAGCTCGACCAGCCGGTCGCGCAGCTCCGGGCCGAGCGCCTTCTCGACCAGCTCGGACTCCTCTGCCGCCGCGATCGCCTCGCCCAGCGACTCGGGGAGCGACTCGATGCCCAGCGACCGCCGCTCGGGGGTCGTCAACTCGTAGAGGTTCGTCTCCATCGGGTCGGGCAGCTCGTAGCCGCGCTCGATGCCCTCGAGGCCGGCGTGGAGCAGCGCCGCGAACGCCAGGTACGGATTACAGGAAGGATCGGGACAGCGGATCTCAGCCCGCGTCGCCTTCTCCTTGCCCGGGTGGTACAGCGGCACCCGGATCAGCGCCGAGCGGTTGCGCCGCGACCAGGCGACGTACACCGGAGCCTCATAGCCCGGCACCAGCCGCTTGTAGCTGTTCACCCACTGGGCGAAGAGCAGCGAGATCTCGCGGGCGTGCCGCAGCTGGCCGGCGATGAAGCTCTTCGCGACGTCGGACAGGTACCACGGGTCGTCGGCATCGAAGAACGCGTTCGAGCCGCCGATGAACAGCGACTGGTGCGTGTGCATCCCCGAGCCGTTCTCGCCGAACAGCGGCTTCGGCATGAACGTCGCGTACACGCCGTTGGCCTGCGCGACCTCCTTGACCATGCTGCGGTACGTCATGCAGTGGTCGGCCATCGTCAGAGCGTCGGCGTAGCGAATATCGATCTCGTGCTGGCTCGGCCCGACCTCGTGGTGGAAGTACTCCACCGGAATGCCCATCTCCTCGAGGGCGAGCACGATCTTCTTGCGCAGCTCGACCGCGGCGTCGGCCGTGGTCTCCTCGAAGTAGCCGCCGCCGTCGAGGGTGTGGGGCGTGCCGTCGGCGTCCATCCGGAACAGGAAGAACTCGAGCTCGGGCCCGATCTTGAAGCTGTCGAAGCCGAGCGACTGCATCCGGTCGATGGCGCCGCGCAGAACGTGCCGCGAGTCCGCCTCGTACGGGTCGCCGTCGGGCGTGCGCACGTCGCAGAACATCCTGGCCACCGACCGCTCGCCGGACTGCCGCGGCAGCATCCGGAAGGTCGACGGGTCGGGCATGGCGATCATGTCCGACTCCTCGATGGCATTGAACCCGGTGACCGACGATCCGTCGAAGCCCATCCCGTGTGCGAGCGCGTCGTCGAGCTCCTCACGCGTGATCGCGAAGCTCTTCAGCCTGCCCACGACGTCGGTGAACCACAGCTTGATGAACTTCACCTCCGCCTCGTCCGCTTCGCGCAGCACCCACTCCCGCAGCTCGGCCGGCGTCCCCGCCGGCGTCTCCTTGACCGGTCCCATCGTGCTCCCTTCTCCCGGAATCCGGGCACAAAAAAACCCCCAAGTGACACGCATGGTGTCGCTTGGAGGCGCCGTCGCCTCTCCCCGCCGGGCATCATCGCCCACCGGGAACTCGCGAGGAGTCTAGAGCATTCGCCGGACGTCCGGAGCGGTCACCGCTCGGCCGCGCCGGCGGCTTCCATCGACGAGATCACGGCCACCAGCGAGTCCACGACCTCGGCGTCGAACTGCCCTCCGGCGCAGCGCCGGAGCTCGGCCACCGCCTCCCGCGAGCTCATCGCCTTGCGGTACACCCGGTCGGACACCATCGCGTGGTAGGCGTCGCACGCCAGGATGATCCGTGCGCCGACCGGAATCTGGTCGCCGGCCAACCCCAGCGGATAGCCGGAGCCGTCGAAGTGCTCGTGGCACGCGACGACCAACTCCCGCGCGCCCGCCAGCGCCGGTACCGGGGCGATGATCCGGCCGCCCAGCTCCGGATGCCGCTTCATCACCTCGAACTCCTCGACGGTCAGCCGCGCAGGCTTGTTCAGGATCTCGTGCGGAATCCCGATCTTGCCGATGTCATGCAGCGCGGATGCGAAGCTGACATCGCGCACGTCCGCGTCGGGCAGCTCCATCCGCTCGGCCACCGCGGTGCACATGCCGACCAGCGCCTGGGCGTGGTCGTTGGTGTAGCTGTCCTTCAGGTCGAGCGCGTTGCCCAGCGCCTCGACGGTCGCCAGGAACGAGGTCTCGAGCTCGTCGTAGAGTGCCCGGTTGGCGACCGCGAGCAGCGTCTGGTCGGCGATGCCCAGCAGCATCTTCTCGTCACGCGGGGCCGGTGGGCCGCGCCGCGGTCCCCGTTGCACGACGATCAGCCCCCGGTTGGCCGAGCGCTCGCCGACGGCGATCAGCGCGAACGTCGTCCCGGCAGGGGCCGCGTCCAGACAGCCGGCGAGCACCGGCGCCTCGTCGACGTTCAGCACCATCACCCGACGTGAGAGCAACGCCGGGCCGAGCGGCTCCGCGGACGCCGGCAGCCGCAGCCGCATCACCCGCTCGTCCTCGCGCGGCGTGTACCCGACCAGGGCTGCCGGCACCAGGTCGCCGCCGTCACGCAGCCAGACCGAGATGCCGGCGGACTGCATCAGCCGATCGAGCGCAAGCGCGACCATCCTGGCGATGCCGTCGACGCTGGACTGCAGCGACAGCGCGGCCGCCAGCTCGAGCAGCGCCTCCGAGACCTCGGCCGCCTCACGCTGCTCCGCCTGGTTGCGGGCGCTCTCGACGGCCACCGTCGCCAGCGCGGCGACCAGGTTCAGCACCTTGAGGTCGTCGTCGCCGAACTGCCCGATGCCCACCTTCGACACGACCACCACGCCGATCGCGCCCTCCTGGGTCATCAGCGGCGCGGCCAGCATCGACTCCTCGACCACCGGATCGCCCGGAACGTCGACCGCCCAGGGAACGGCGCCGGCGTCGTCGAACCGGACGGCCTCGCCTTCGGTGAACACCCGCCCGGTGATGCCCTCGCCGACATGGACGATCAGGTCTTCCGGCCGGTCGTCGGCATAGGCGTCCTCGAGGCCGACCTGCACGATCGGCAGCAGCGTGTCACCGTCCGGCGCCAGGGTGTAGAAGCGGCACGCGCCGTACTCGACGATCCGGCGCAGTTCGTGCACCACCGCCTGGCCGACCTCGTGCTCGGTGCGGACGCCGGCAAGCGCCGCCGACAACGACTGGAGAAGCTCGAACTGGTCGACGCGCGGTGCGATGTCGAGCTCGGTCTGCCCCACGACGCCGTCCAGCATACTCCCGGTTTGCGGGGGTTTCTGTTCGTCGATCGCCTGCCAGCGGGCTGCGGCCTGAATTGCGAGCAGGGCAGCCAGCTCGCCGACGCCGTCGCCCACCGGCGCCGTGCCGCGGATCACGCCGACCAGCACGACGCTGCCCTCGCCCCCCTGGGGATCGACCGGCACGGCCAGCACGCGCCCGTTCCGCGTCCGCCCGACGACCACATCGCCCGCCGCCCGGGCGGCATCGGCCATCGCCTCGAGGCGCGCGAGCGGCACCCGCGGCGGCGGCGCCGCCGGGACGCCGGCGGGCCCACGGCCCGGGCTCCTCGCCGGGGTGGATCAGCCGCGCCGCGTCGAGGTCGAGCACCTCGACGGCGGCCGCGCACAGTGCGTCGCCCACCTCGCCGGGATCGCCGGCGTGCGCGAGAGCGGACAGATGGCCGGCCAGTGCCCCCATCTCGGAGGCGGACCGGCCGAAATCGACGTGGTGGACGTCGGCAGACGTTCGGTTCGTGCCCACGAGGTTGCAGCGTAGACGCGCCACCACAGCCCCGGCATCACCGTTCCGGGGTACCTCCGGCTACACGATCGGGCCGATCATCTCGTAGATCAGAGCGGACACGAGCGCCGCAGCGGGCAACGTCAGCACCCATGCGATCACGATGTTGGCGGCCACCCCCCAGCGCACCGCGGACGCACGCGTGGTGGCGCCCGCGCCCAGCACCGAGCCCGAGATCACCTGGGTCGTCGAGATCGGGAAGCCGACGCGGCCGGTGTACCACAGGACGCCGGTGGCGGCCAGCTGCGCGGCGAAGCCCTGGGGCGGCTCCAGGTTGAAGATCCTGGTGCCCATCGTTCGCATGATCCGCCAGCCGCCCGCGTAGGTGCCGATGCCGATGGCGGCTCCCGACAGCACGATCACCCAGCGGGGCACGGTGTCCGAGCTGCCGAGGTGGCCGCTGGACGCCAGGGCCAGCGTGATCACGCCCATCGTCTTCTGGGCGTCGTTGGTGCCATGGAAGAACGCCATGGTCGTACCGGACACAACCTGTGCCAGCCGGAACCCGCGGTTCAGCGGCGTGGGGCGCGCACGCCGGAATCCCCACAGCACGACCAGCATGATCCCGCCGGCCAGCAGGAATCCGATGATCGGGCTCTGGATCGCCGGCACCACCGCCTTGTCCCACAGCCCGTGCCACTGGATGGCCGAAGATCCGGCAGCCGCCAGCCCGGAGCCGACCAGGCCGCCGATCAGGGCGTGCGACGACGAGGACGGCAGCCCCAGGTACCAGGTCGCGAGGTTCCACGCGATTGCGCCCAGCAGCGCCGCGATCAGCAGCCGGCCGGTGATGTCGACGGTCGGGCTGAGCAGGTCCTTCCAGATGAACGACGCGACCGCCGTGGACACGAACGCGCCCGCGAAGTTGGCGAGCGAGGCGATCAGCACCGCGATCCGCGGCGGCAGCGCGCGAGTCGACACGGTGGTGGCGACGGCGTTGGCCGTGTCGTGGAAGCCGTTGGTGAAGTCGAAGGCCAGCGCGATCGCGATGACCGCGACCAGCACCGCGTCGGTCATCGGTTCTTGAGGTAGACGCTCTCGAGCACGTGTGCGGCGTGCTCACATCCGTCGACGGCCTGCTCGAGGTCCTCGTGGATGTCCTTCCAGCGGATCACCTCGAGCGGGTCGAGCCCATCCGAGAACAGCCGCGCGGTGGCCGCGCGGACGATGCGGTCGCCCTCGTCCTCGAGGGTATGGATATCGATCAGGTGCTGGTGGACGTCGCGCAGCCCGTCCAGCCCCTCGATGGCGTCCGCCAGCTTGCCGACGGCGCGGAACAGCACGCCCGCCTGGTCGATCGCCTCTGGCCGCACCTCCTCGACGCCGTACAGATTGAGCTCGTCGGCCACCTGATCCATGAAGTCGCAGACGTCGTCGATGGCCGTGGCCAGCGAGTAGATGTCCTCGCGGTCGATCGGCGTGATGAACGTCTTGTTGATCAGCTGGACGATCTCGTGCGTCAAGCGGTCGCCGTTGTGCTCGCGATCCTTGATCTCATCGACGATCGCGCGCCGGTCGGGGTAGTGCTCGAGCAGGTCGAGC
The DNA here is from genome assembly GCA_963720885.1 of uncultured Actinomycetes bacterium. Lineage (GTDB taxonomy): Bacteria > Actinomycetota > Thermoleophilia > Gaiellales > JAICJC01 > DATLLN01. The sequence goes on from CAVRGW010000006.1 coordinate 693,677, forward strand.
AGCAGCTCCGCGGTCGAGATCAGGTTGGCCGCCGCCTGATTGAGCAGCACGTAGAACTCGCGGTTCTGCGGAGTCAGGCGCAGCTTCGGCATCGACCGCGGAAACCTACACCAGCGGCCGGGCGCCCACAGGTGCCACGTCCGGCCACGGCTCCATACTGACCCTCGGACGCCGTGGACCACCGACTGACCGCCACACCGATCGTCCAGCGGGCCGGAGCGGCCGCAGCGACCCGTCCCCGGCCGTTCGTGCTCACGTCGTGGTGGCCGTGGACCGCGCGCCAGCGCGGATCATCGCCCAGCAGTTCGGTGACCGCGGGCGGCGGCTGGGCTTCGTCCACGACCACCGTGGAGTAGCGTCCACGAGAGGTATGGCGCACGGCCACGCACACCACGGCCACAGCCACCACCATCACGGCGAACGCGAGGGGAACCGGCGCGGCCTGCTGATCGCCCTCGGGCTGACGCTGGTCGTGTTCGGCGTCGAGGTCGCCGGCGGGATCATCGGCGGCAGCCTCGCTCTGCTGGCCGATGCCGGGCACCTGCTGACGGACGCCGGGTCGCTCGTGCTCGCGCTGATCGCCATCCACTACGCGTCGCGACCGCCCAAGGGGCGGCACACGTTCGGGTGGCAGCGCGCCGAGATCCTGGCTGCGCTGGTCAACGGCGCCGCACTGCTGGCGATCGGCGCGATCACGATCTACGCCGCGATCGGCCGCCTCTTCGACCCGTCCGCCATCGACGGCTGGCTGACCGTCGGCGTCGCCACGATCGGGTTGATCTTCAACCTCGGCTCCGCGGAGGCGCTGCGCCGTGCCGGCGGCGGGATCAACGTGCGGGCGGCGCTCGGCCACGTGCTCGCCGATGCCGCAGCGTCGGCGGGCGTGATCGTCGCGGCCCTGATCTATCTCGCCACGGGCTGGCGCGGCGCCGACCCGGTCGCGTCGATCGGCATCGCCGTGCTGATCATGCTGGGCGCGATCGGCATCGTGCGCGACGCCGTGGACGTGCTGATGGAGGCGGCGCCGGAAGGCGTCGACGTCGAGCAGCTGGGCCGTGCGCTGGCCGCCGTCGAGGGCGTCGCAGAGGTGCACGACCTGCACGTCTGGACGGTGACCTCGGGGTTCCCGGCGGTGGCCGCGCACATGACGGTGCAGGCGGACGCCGAGCCATGGCTGGTGCGGGCGCGATCCGCCGAGATGCTGCGCAACCACTTCGGCGTGGAGCACACCACGCTGCAGGTCGAGCGCGAGGGCGACGAACACCGGCTGCTGCAGATCCGCCAGCAGCTGCGGGGAAGGGACTCCTAGGAGGCCAGCGCCTCGTCGACGGCCTTGCGCTCCTCGGGCGACAGCTCCAGGTCGGCCTCGCCCTCGCGCAGCTCCTTGACGTAGATACGGGCGTACTCGCGATCCTGGATCGCGGTCAGGACGAACCCCGATCCCGAGGCGTCGAGCAGCGCCATCGACACCGACTGCCGGCCGCCCGAGCCGTCCAGCGCGTCGTAGCGGATCAGCGACCGCTGCTGCAGGCAGGAGTCGACGCGGCGGCCGAGCGAGTCGACGATCGACTCGACCTCGGTGGCCCGCGCCTCGACCGACTCGACCCGGGCGAGCAGGCTCAGCGCGTAGGACATGAGGTCGGTCTGGTCGCCGCCCATCAGCACCATCTGGCCGCGGCGCAGCGCGCGCTGGCGGAGGAACAGCCAGATCGCGAGCAGCAGCGCCAGAGCCGCCACGACCGCCGCACCGATCGCGACGTACAGCGCGGTGTCGGCGGTGCTCACTGGCCGAGCGTGAACGCGATGGTGTACACGGCCTTGTTGTTGGTCGTCGTCTGCTCGCCCGGCACCGGCGTGACCAGCACCGTCAGCTTGACGTCCTGGCCGAAGTCGAGGTTGCTGGAGTCGGTCGCGATGCCCTTGATCGAGACCGTCGCCTTCTGCTTGGGCCCGACCTGGTCGATCGTGGCGGAGCGGGTGACCGCGCTGTTGCCCTCGCCGAGGGTCACCTTCACCGGGATATCGAACTCCTGGAAGTCCCCGCCGTTGGTAGCGGTGACGACGAACGTCAGGTCGGACGACGCCTTGACCTGGTTGACCTCACCTCCCGGCCGCAGGGTCACGCTCTTGCCGCCCGACTGGGCGACCGTGGAGTCGAGGCTCATCCCGTGCAGCCCGCTGCCCTGCGCGCCCGGCTTCAGCCGCTGCAGCATCAGCCCGGCGCCGGCCGGGGTGACCGTGTTGACGCTGGCCGGCGGCAGGATCACCGAGTCCGGAGCACGGACGTCGACGCCGGCGTCGGACAGGTCGTTGTTCAGCCGCGCCTGGTAGGAGTCCGCGTAGACCACGTCCGAGGAGAGCAGGCGCTGCATGCACGGCGCCAGCAGCGCGCCGCCGGCGCCATTCGTCTTCGCCGTGTACGCCTGCGGCAGATTCTGCTGGAGGCACTGCAGGCCGTTGACGCGGTAGGAGAGCGCCTGGATCAGCGCCGGATTCGCGGCCTCCGCCTGCTTGGTCGGCTTGATCGCAGAGGCATCGTTCAGCGCCTGCTGCATCAGGTCGTGCGCGGTCTTGACCTGCTTGACCGCGGCCTTGGACTTGAGCGGCCGCGGCGCGCGGAGGATCGCGTTCAGGGCGACACCCGCCTGGCTGGACTTCTTGAGCGCAGCCTTGACCTGGTTCAGGTACTCCTCGTTCTTGGACTCGGCGCTGCTCCCGCCGCAGCTGCGCGCGAGCAGCACCAGCACCAGGACGACGACCAGGATGCCGGCTGCCAGCACCGCCAGCCTGCCGATCTCGAGATTCTCCAGCGACTGCGGGCGTTTGAAGCCTCCGCCCCGCCGCCGCCGCCACCGGCGCCATCCTCGCCGCCTCCCCCGCCGCGCCGGGTCCTCGCGGGCCGGGCGGGCCGCCGCGGTGCACGTCGGGCAGCGGGCTCGCCGGCGGGCTCAGCAGGCGGTTCGGCGGGCGGCACGGGCTCCTCGCCGCGCCCGATCGGAGCGGTCTCGTGCGTGCGGCTCGGCTCCTCCCACTGATCGTCGAAAAAGTCGTCCCGCGGCACCCCCGGACCCTACCATCGGACGCGGATGCGGCCGCTTCTCGAGCGGGCTTGCAGGAGTCTCGCCGCCGGGGCAAATTCAAGGCGCGTGGCCCAGACCGCACACGCCCCGCAGCCCGGCGCGATGACCGGCAGCACCGTCGCCGGCCGGTACCTGCTGACGGGGATGCTCGGGCGCGGCGGATTCGGCACGGTGTACAGCGGCCGCGACCTCCAGGGAGGCGGCGAGGTCGCCGTCAAGGTGTTCAGCCGGGTGGAGGGGTTCGCGCCGCGCGCGGCCCGCGAGGCCCGCACCGCCCGCAAGCTCGATCATCCGAACGTCCACGCGGTGCTGGGCGTCGAGCGCGACGACGAGCACGCCTACCTGATCTCGGAGCTGGTGGTCGGCGCTCGGTTCGACCGCACCGAGCTTTCCGACGAGGAGGCCGTGCGCGCGGTCGCGGCGGTCTGCGACGCGCTGGCGCACGCCCACGAGCGGCAGGTCGTCCACCGGGACGTCAAGCCGTCGAACATCCTGGTCTCCGAGGACGGCGATGTCGTGCTCACGGACTTCGGCATCGCCCGCGACCACGACGCGGCCGACCAGACCATGGACGAGCGCGTCCTCGGCACCCTGTCCTACATGGCGCCCGAGCAGGCGAGGGGCGAGCAGGCCACCGAGCGCACCGACGTCTGGGCCGCGGCGCTGACGCTCTACGAGGCGCTCTGCGGGATCAATCCGTTCCGCACCAAGTCGCTGTCCGACCTGCTCGACAGGCTGTCGCGCGGCGCACCGAACCTCGGCCACCAGCGACCCGACCTTCCGAAGCGGCTGACCCGCACGATCCACCGCGCGCTCGACCAGGACCCTGGGCGCCGGCCGACGGCGGCCGAGCTGCGGGACTCGCTGCTGGCGGCCATGCGGCCGGAGGACGACGAGGAGCCGCAGCGGGAGCCGCGTTCGCTGCCCCGCCCCGAGCGGGCCCGCCAGCTGGTGGCTCCGGTCGCCGCGGCCGTCAGCTGCGCGTGGATGCTGACGGCGTTCCCCGTCTATCCGCCCGCCTGGACGGCGCCGATCGCCATCGTCCTGGGGATCCTGGCGTGGAAGCGCCCGTTCGCTGCCGGCTGTGTGCTGGCCGCGGTCGCAGTCCCCGCGCTGTGGAACCAGGCCGAGGCATCCGCGCTGCTGTTCGCACCGGCGGCGATCCTGTGGCTGCGGGCCGGCCGCAAGTGGGGCGCCCGCATGTGGGCGCCGCTGGCCGCGGTGCCGCTCGCCCTGATCGGCATCGGGCCGGCGATCGTGCTCGTCGCCGCGACGGCGCCGACACCGCGCCGGCGTGCGCTCGAGGGTGCCGTCGGCGGCCTGCTGGCGATCGTGGCGGGCGGAACGATGCCGGCGGCGGCGACCCAGCCGCTGGCGGGCGCGAACGATCCGCTGTCCCCCCTCGCGGCGCTGCTGGGCACCCCGGGCGTCGCCGTGCTGGTGCTGGCGTCAGCCGTCTTCGCACCGCTCCTGCACGAGGCCGTCCAGCCGCGTGACGGCCGGCGCGGACAGGCGCTGGCGCTGTGGACGCTCGGCTTCGCGCTGTGCACCGTCGCCCTCCCACAGGGCCTCGCCAACCATGGTGTACCCCTGCTCCCAGCGGCGTTCGCGGCGTTGCTCGCCGGTATACTGGCGGCTGGCTGGGCCGTCGTCGCGCCTCGCTTCTCGTTCGGGCGCTAGCCGGCACGGGCGGCGTCCATACCTCCATCTCACCCACCCACCGCAGATGAGCGTGCTTCGGAACTTCGAGCGTAGAATCGGCGGCCTGTTCGAGGGCGTCTTCAACCGTACCTTCCGATCCGCCGTGCAACCGGTGGAGCTCGCGCGCAAGCTGGCCAAGGAGATGGACGAGCACAAGACGATCTCGATCCACCGGGTGTACGTGCCCGACGAGTACACGATCTTTCTGAACCCCACCGACCGCGAGCAGTTCGCGGCGTACGAGACGCAGATGCGCACGGAGCTCGCCGAGTACCTGGTGGAGCATGCGCGGCGCGAGGGCTACTCGGTGCCCAGCCGGCCGCTGGTGCTGATCGAGACCGAGACCGAGCTGGCCGTCGGCACATTCGGGATCGCGGTGGCGACACAGGACGGCGACGGCGCGGAGCCGCTGGACGCCCCGCTCGCATCCGCATCCGCAGCCGCTGCTGCGCCGATACCCGTTCCCGAGCCGCCGCCGGTCTCCGAGCCGCCGCCGCTCGTGCCCACGCCGGCCATCTCGCCGCTGCCTGCCGAGACCATGATCTACACCCCGTCCGAGACCGAGCAGGACGAGGTGGCGACCCTGTCGTGGGACGGCTCACAGATCGAGATCGCCGACCGGATCACGGTGATCGGCCGGTCGAGCGACTGCAACATCTCGCTGTCCGATCCGAACGTCTCGCGCCGGCACGCCGAGGTGCGGCGGATCGGCGACGGCTACTCCCTGGTCGACCTGGGCTCCACGAACGGGACGGAGGTGAACGGGCAGCGCATCCAGGAGACCGCCCTCATGAACGGCGACGTGATCGGTGTCGGCACCACGTCGATTACGTTCGAGCGGCGCCTTGGTTGATCAGCTGCTGCTCGTCCTCAAGGTCGGCTTCGTCGTCCTGCTGTACCTCTTCATCTGGCGCGTGATCCGCGTCGCCTCGCGGGACGTCGAGGTGGGCCAGGAAAGCATGGTGCTGGCGCCGGCGCTTGCCCGCCGGCCACGGCGGGCGGACGGCCGGCTGACGGTGGAGCAGAGCCTCGATCTGCCCGCCGGCACGACGCTTGCGATCGACCGTGAGCTGGTGGCGGGACGCACCGAGGCCGCCCAGATCCGCCTCGTCGAGGACGGATATGCTTCCGGCCGCCATGCCCGATTCCTCCGCGGCGACGAGCGCGACATCGTCGAGGATCTCGGCTCGACCAACGGCACGTTCGTGAACGGCGAACAGCTCCACGGGACGCGCCCGCTGGCCTCGGGCGACCTCATCGCGATCGGCCAGACGACGCTCCGCTACCAGGCGGGTGGCAAGTCGTGACGCCGCTCGGGATCGTCGACAGCGCCGGCCAGAGCCAGACCGGGCACGTGCGCAGCCACAACGAGGACTCGTACCTGATGCGCGGGCCCCTGTTCCTGGTCGCGGACGGCATGGGCGGGGCGGCGGCCGGCGAGATCGCCTCGACGATGTGCACCGAGGCGTTCGCCGAGATCAACCTGATCCGGCTGCGCGGCGCCGACGCACTCCGCTCCGCGGTGAGCAGCGCGAACGCCAGCATCTACGACCGCGCCCAGGCCAACCCGGAGCTGGCCGGCATGGGCACCACGGTGATCGCCGCCCTGGTCGACGAGGACGCCGTGGTGACGTTCGCCCACGTCGGCGACAGCCGCGCCTACCTGATGCGCGAGGGCGTGCTGCGGCGCCTGTCCGAGGACCACTCCGTGGTCGCCGAGCTGGTGGCATCGGGCCACCTGACCGAGGAGGAGGCGGTCAGCCATCCCCAGCGCAGCGTGATCACGCGCGTGCTGGGGGCGGAGCCGAACGTCCAGGTCGACACGTTCACCATCGACGGCGCCGCCGGCGACGTCGTGCTGCTGTGCAGTGACGGCCTGACCGGGATGGTCGGCGACGAGCGGATCGCCGAGCTGCTGGCCGCAGACGAGCCCGCTGAGGCGATCACCCGCAACCTGGTGCGCGCGGCGCTGGAGGGCGGCGGCGAGGACAACATCACGGCCATCGTCTTCCGCCTGGGCGAGCTCGACGACCAGCCGACCGGCTCGATGCGCCTGATCCTGACGACCGACCCCGACCTGCTTCCGCCGGATAACGACGGGTCGGATTCGTGGCGTCCCGGCCGCAAGACGCTGTTGGCCGGCGTCGGCACGATCGCCGTGGTCGTGGTGTTGGCGGTGGGCGCGGCGATCGGCCTGCGCCAGAGCCACTTCATCGGCGCCAACGAGTCCACCGGCAGAGTCGAGATCTACCAGGGCGTGCCGTGGCAGCTGGTCGGCGGCATCAAGCTCTACCACGTCGTGCGCGTCACCTCGATCACCTACGCCTCCCTCGATCCGCAGACCCGCAAGGAGCTGTTCGATCACCGCCTGCGCTCCGAATCGGATGCGGAGGCCGAGATCAAGCGGATCGAGGAGGGCTCTCCGTGAGAAGCGCCCGCACCCGCGAGCTGTGGAACCTGCTGTGGGTCGCCCTGCTCACCGGCATCGGCTTCCTTGCCGTCTACACGGCGCGGCAGCAGGAGATCTCGAGCACCTCGCTGATCTACGCGGGGTTCTTCTTCGCGCTCTACGCGATCGCCCACCTCGGCCTGCGGGCCGGACTGCCGGACGCCGACCCCTGGCTGCTGCCGCTGGCCGCGCTGATGACGGCGATCGGCCTGACCGAGATCTACCGGCTGTCGCCCACGCTGGCCCGCGACCAGTCGGTGTGGATCGTGGTCGGGCTGGTGGGGTTCCTGGCGCTGATCCTCGTGCTCGGCGACATCCGCAAGCTGGAGGACTACAAGTACACGATCGGCGCGGCCGCGGTCGTCCTGCTCCTGGTGACGATGCTGGTGGGCACCACGATCAACGGCGCCCGACTGTGGATCCAGGCGGGCGGCGTGCAGGTGCAGCCGGGCGAGTTTTCCAAGCTGCTGCTGGTGATCTTCCTCGCCGGCTACCTGCGTGAGAAGCGCGAGCTGCTGATGATGACGCACCGGCGCGTGCTGGGGATCGGGTTCCCGGCGCTCCGCCACCTGGGCCCGCTGCTGACGATGACCGGCCTCGCGCTGGCCGTGGTCGCCGTGATGAACGACATGGGCACGGCGCTGCTGCTGTACGGGATCTTCCTGGCGATGCTCTACACGGCGACCGGCCGCAACCTGTACACGGTGGTCGGCATCGCCCTGTTCGCCGCCGGTTCATGGTTCGTGTACCAGGCGACGCCGCACGTGCAGGAGCGGTTCACGATCTGGCTCGACCCCTGGAAGGACGCGCAGGACACCGGCTACCAGATCATCCAGTCGATCGAGTCGATCGCCGACGGCGGCGTCTTCGGCGCCGGCCTGGGCCGCAGCTTCCAGCTGCTGCAGAACGGCACGCCGGTGATCCCGGCCGCCCAGACGGACGGCATCTACGCCGTCTGGGCCAACGAGACCGGACTGGCGGGCGCCGCGGCGCTCCTGCTCGTCTACCTCCTCTTCTGCTACCGCGGCTTCAAGACGGCGACGCTGGCCGAGGACGGCTTCTCGAAGCTGCTCGCCACCGGGCTGACGTTCGCCTTCGGCCTGCAGGCGTTCCTGATCGTCGGCGGCGTCACGCGCCTGATCCCGCTGACGGGCATCACCCTGCCGTTCGTCAGCTACGGCGGCTCGTCGATCGTCTCCAACTTCGCCCTGCTGGCAATGCTGCTGATGGTCTCCGACCGCGCCCACCGGGGGCGGCGCACGTGAACCAGCGTATCGGCCGCCTGTTCTCGCTGACCTGCGCCGGCGTCGCCGTCCTGGTGACCATGACGGCGTACTGGCAGATCTGGGCGGCGCCCTCGCTGGCGGTGCGCAAGGACAACGCCCGCCTGGTCTACCGGCAGCTGACCGTCAAGCGCGGGCTGATCTACGCAGGCAACTCGAAGACCGTGCTCGCCACCAACGTCCGCACGGTACGCAACGGCCAGACGCTGTACCTGCGCCGCTACCCGCTGCGCGGGCTGTTCGCACATCCGGTCGGGTACAACACCGTCGGCTCCGGCCGCACCGGCGTCGAGCTCTCCTACAACGACTTCCTGACGGCGTCGAACGACGACCTGTCGACGCTGTTCGACACGCTCGGCGACCGCATCACCGGTCGCACGATCACGGGGAACAACCTCCAGACGTCGCTCTCGGTGCCCGCCCAGCAGGCGGCTGCCAGAGGGCTCGGCGGCCTGAGGGGCGCCGTGGTCGCGCTCGACCCGCACACCGGCCAGGTGCTGGCCATGGCGTCGACGCCGACGTACAACCCGAACACGGTCGCCCGCAACATCAACCGGCTGTCGTCGCCGGGAGCCGGCTCGCCGCTGCTCAACCGGGTCACCCAGGGTCTGTACGCGCCCGGATCGACCTTCAAGGTCGTGACGGCGACGGCCGCGCTGGAGAGCGGCAAGTTCACGCCGACGACCACGATCAACGGGGGCGGCAGCTGCATCACCGTCGAGGCGCACCCGCTGTGCAACGCCGGCGGCGAGGTCGCCGGCGTGGTCTCACTGGCCGACGCCCTGACCTTCTCCTACAACACGGTGTTCGCGCAGGTCGGCCAGCAGGTCGGCCAGGCGCGGCTGGAGGCGACGATGCAGCGCTACGGCTTCTTCCAGAAGCCGCCGCTCGACTACCCGAGCGACGAGATGGCGGCCAGCGGCCTGTACGGCCGGCACGGCGTCCTGCCGCAGAGCACGCCGGAGGACATCGGCCGCGTGGCGATCGGCCAGGAGCGGCTGCTGGCCACCCCGATGCAGATGGCGGAGGTCGTCGCCACGATCGCCAACGGGGGCGTGCGGATGCGTCCGTGGATGGTCCACCGGGTCGTCTCGCCCGACGGCAAGACGGTGCTCGAGAACCATCCCGAGCAGGTCGAGCGCGTGATGTCCCCGCAGACAGCGTCGGAGTTGACCGGGATGATGCGCAGCGTGGTGGAGGAGGGCACAGGGCAGGCGGCGAACATCGGAAACCTGTCGGTCGCCGGCAAGACCGGGACCGCCGAGACTGGAGTCCCCGGCCTGAACAACGCATGGTTCATCGCTTTCGCACCCGCGGAGGCGCCGAAGATCGCAATTGCGGTGGTCATCGAGCGCACGCCGGAGTTCGGCGGCACCATCGCCGCACCCATTGCCGCGAGCGTGATTGAGGCCTACCTCTCGTCAAGCGTGGCAAAGTAGGTGGCTCCGTGACCGCCGACCACCGCATCGGAGAGCTGTTCGACGGCCGGTACCGCCTTCAGCGACGGATCGGATCGGGCGGGATGGCCGACGTCTACCTCGCCGCCGACGAGTCGCTCGACCGCCGGGTCGCCATCAAGATCCTGGCCGAGCGGTACACGCGCGACGAGGGGTTCATCGAGCGCTTCCGCAGGGAGGCTCGGTCGGCGGCCGGCCTGACGCACCCCAACATCGTCGCCATCTACGACCGAGGCGAGGCCGGCGGCGAGTACTACATCGCGATGGAGTACGTCGACGGCGAGACGTTGAAGGACGAGATCAACGCCCACGCGCCGTTGCCCGAGAGCGAGGCGATCGGCTACGCCCAGCAGGCGCTGGCCGGGCTCGAATACGCGCACCGCGGCGGGATCGTCCACCGCGACGTCAAGCCGCACAACATGCTGATCGGCCCCGACGGCGTCCTCAAGATGACCGACTTCGGCATCGCCCGCGCCCAGAACACGACCGACATGACCGAGGTCGGCTCGATCGTCGGCACCGCGCAGTACCTTTCGCCTGAGCAGGCGCGCGGCCAGACCGTCGGCCCGCAGTCGGACATCTACTCGATGGGCGTGGTGCTCTACGAGATGCTGACCGGCGAGCTGCCGTTCAGCGGCGGATCGGCCGTGGAGATCGCCATGAAGCAGGCGAGCGAGCAGCCGGAGCCGCCCAGCCGCAAGAACCGGCTGATCTCGCGGCCGCTGGAGCAGGTGGTGCTGCGGGCGCTGGCCAAGGACCCCGCGCTCCGCTTCCAGTCGGCGCGCGAGATGGCCGACGAGCTGGAACGCGTCCGCCGCGGCCTCGCGGTCTCGCAGAGCACTCAGCAGGCGACGATGGTGATGGCGGCGCCGACCCGTGTGATGCCGGCCGCCGCGGCGACGCCGCCGCCGGAGGAGCCGGTGCAGCCCAAGCGCAGCGCGCTGCCATGGATCCTGGTGGTGATCCTGCTGATCGCTGCCGCCGGGGTCGGCTATCTGATCTACCAGCAGCTCCAGTCCGACCAGGTGCAGGTGCCCGACGTCACCGGGCTGACCGCCAAGCAGGCGAAGCAGCGGCTGGTCGCCGAGGGCTTCGACGTGCGCCAGCAGCAGCGCAACTCGAGCTTCGAGAACAAGGGCAAGGTCATCGACACCAACCCGGCGCCCGGCAACAGCGCCGACAAGGGGTCGACGGTCACGATCTACGTCGGGACGGGGCCAACATCCGTACCGTTGCCAAATCTGAAGGGCAAGACGCTCGATGAGGCCCTGCAGACGATCACAGACCTCCATCTGCCAACGCCGAAGACCGTGCCGACCACGTCGACCCAGCCGACGAATACTGTGGTCCGAACCACCCCGCCCGCCGGCCCAGTCGCACCCGACCAGGTCGTGACGATCTATTACTCGAGCGGGCAGGTCAACGTTCCGAATGTCGTCGGCTTGGACTACAACAGCGCGGCGACCAAGTTGGCCAACGCTAAGCTCGTGCCGGCGCGCGTCGACCAGTCCAGCGACACGGTGCCGGCCGGCCAGGTGATCTCGACCAACCCGGCGGGCGGCAAGCCTGCCGTTCAGGGGTCGACGGTGACCGTGGTGGTCTCGAGCGGCCCCGCGCCACCACAGCCCGTCTCGGTACCTCCGGTGACGGGCATGACCCAGGCCGACGCCCAGCAGGCGCTGACCGACGCCGACCTCAAGAACACCGTGACCAAGTGCCTGCCGGCGACGCCGACGACGCCGGACGGCCAGGTCGTGTCGTCCGATCCGGCGCCGGGCACCAGCGTGCAGCCGAAGTCGACAGTGACGCTGTACGTCGCCGACTCGACGCAGACCACACCCTGCCCGTGAGCGATGGGCGGCGGATCCGCGTCGCCGTGCTCTACGGCGGCCGCTCGTCGGAGCACGACATCTCGGTGATGTCCGGACGCTCGGTGATCGAGGCGCTCGACCCAGAGCGCTACGACGTCGTCCCCGTCCAGATCGAGCGGGGTGGCGCCTGGCAGCTGGAGGCTGCGCGCCCGCTCGCCCTCGAGCCGGGCGCCGACTCCCGCAGCCTGGTGACCCGCGCCGAGTCGTCGCCGGCGCTGCCGGGCGCGGGGCCGATCGACGTCGTGCTGCCGGTGCTGCACGGACCGTTCGGCGAGGACGGGACGGTGCAGGGCCTGCTCGAGATGCTCGGCCTGCCGTACGTGGGCGCCGGCGTCCTGGGCTCCGCTCTGACCATGGACAAGGACGCCGTGAAGATGGTGCTGCGCGGCGCCGGAATCGCGGTCGCCGAAAGCGTCACCTTCCGGCATCGGCGCTGGGACCCTGCGGCGGTGGACGCGATCGGATACCCCTGCTTCGTCAAGCCGGCCAGGCTGGGGTCGAGCGTCGGCATCAGCAAGGTACACGGTCCCGACGAGCTGGACGCCGCGCTCGAGCTGGCGTTCAGGCACGACTGGAAGGTACTGGTCGAGGAGTTCCTCGACGGCCGTGAGGTCGAGGTGGGCGTGCTGGGCAACGCCGACCCGCTGGTCTCGGTGCCCGGCGAGATCCTGATCGCCAACGAGTCGGAGTGGTACGACTTCTCGGCCAAGTACGACGAGGGCGGCATGCGCCTGGCCGCCCCCGCCGACCTGCCGGACGCCGTCTCGGCGGATCTCCGGGACACGGCCGGGCGGGCATTCGAGCTGTGCGAGTGCGCCGGCATGGCGCGGATCGATTTCTTCGTGGTCGGGGGCGAGCGGGTGGTGCTGAACGAGATCAACACGATCCCCGGGTTCACGTCGACCTCGGTCTACGCACGGCTGTTCGAGGCGTCGGGGATCGCGTATCGCGAGCTGCTCGACCGGCTGATCGCGCTCGCCCTCGAGCGCCACGCCGACGAGCAGCGCTACGAGCGATAGAGCTCGGCGAAGCGCTCCAGCCCGACGTTGCCGCCCGACAGGACGACGCCGCAGCGCTCGCCGGGGTCGACCCGGCCGGCCAGCAGCGCGGCCAGCCCGCAGGCGCCGCTCGGCTCGAGCACGACCTTCAGGCGGTCGAAGGCGAACCGCATCGCGTCCAGCAACTCGCCGTCCGAGACCAGCACGACCTCGGACACCAGACGCTGAACGATGGGGAAGGTCAGCTCGCCGGGCGCCGTGATCTGCTGGCCGTCGGCGATCGTCCGCGGCACAGGGATCTCGACCCGGCGGCCCGCCGCGAGCGACCGGCGGGTGTCGTCGCCGGCCTCGGGCTCCACGCCGATCACCCGGATCCCCGGATCGAGGGCCGCGGCGACGGTGGCGCAGCCGGCGACCAGGCCGCCTCCACCGACCGGCGCGAGCAGCGCATCCAGCCGCCCCGCCTCGTCCAGCAGCTCCAGCGCGACGGTGCCCTGGCCGGCCATCACCAGTGGGTGGTCGAACGGCGGGACGAGCACGGCGCCACGCTCGGCCGCCAGGTCGCGCGCGATCGCGGCGCGGTCGTCCGTGTAGCGGTCGTAGAGCACCACCTCGGCGCCGTAGCCGCGGGTGGCTGCGAGCTTCACGGCCGGAGCGTCCTGGGGCATGACGATCGCCGCGCGGACGCCGAGCAGCTGCGAGGCCAGCGCCACGGCCTGCGCGTGGTTGCCCGAGGAGAACGCGACCACACCCGCAGCCCGCTCCGCGGCGCCGAGGGTCGAGATCAGCGAGTACGCGCCGCGGAACTTGAAGGCGCCGCCGCGCTGAAAGCACTCCGCCTTGAGGTGCACCTCCGCGCCGACCAGCCCGTCCAGGGTGCGCGATCGCAGGACAGGCGTCCGGTGCGCCACGCCATCGAGCCTCGCGGCCGCGTCACGGACGTCGTCCAGGCTGAGCATCGCCCGGATGCTACCGGCGGGCGTCGACTCCTAGAAGTCGAACGGGAGGATGTCGTCGTTCTCGAGCGCCGTTCGGAACCGCTCTACGGCCTCGGTCATGTTCTCCCGGGTGATCCGGTCGAGCTCCTCGATCAGCCGGTCGGTGGCGTCGTTCAGGACGTCGTCGTAGCGCTCGACCTCGGTCTGGTCGAACCGCTCGACCTCCGACCACTCGCAGTCGGGACAGCGCAATGAGATCTCCCACCGCATGTCCTCGACCTCGTGCCAGTCGATCGGATGCACGCGCTCGCCGCCGCACGAACTGCACAGCTCGAGCCGCCGGACGTCCGGCTCGAGAGCAGCCTCCGGCTCGACCTCGCGGGCCTCGGTGATGATCGGCTCGCCGCCGTCCGCCTGGTAATAGACGATCTCGACGGTCTTGCCGCTCGGGAGCACGATGCGCTTGACGTGATACTCGCCCATGATCGGAATGCCGGGGGGTCACCCGGCATCCCGATCATCGGTGTCGAGCCTGGGTATCTTGAGAGCGGGTGACCGAAATCACCCGATCAAGTGAGACTCGGTGCAAACGGTCTAGCGCAACCCGCCGAAATCCGCGGTGATGTAGTACGCCCAGTGGCTGTTGTAATAGCCACGCGTCAGGCCGATGCCGATGCTCCGGTACGGCCACGTCAGCATGTTGGCCCGATGGGCGGAGCTGTAGTACCACGCATGGAACGTGCCGGACGGGGTGAACTGCCCGACGGCAAGGTTCTCACCGAGGTAGCGCCCACGGTATCCGTAGTAGCGGATCCTGCGGGCCCAGTCCACGCCGTTCGACGACGTGTGGCTGAACAGGCGGTAGCGCGCCATGTTGTTGCTGTGCGCCTGTGCTGCGGTCCCCAGCCTTGTGTTGAAGTGCAGGGACGCCCGGTGATTGTGCACCCGGTACGTGTTGATCTGCACCAAAAGCGCCTGCTTCCACGTCAGTTTCGCGGAAGCGATGGCCGGTATTGCCAGCATGACCCCCAGCACGACCAGAACAACTGTCAGCTTCGTCTTCAGTGGACTCCCCTCCTCTGTGACTCAGCGGGCGATCCTAGAACATGGAATGCCCGGCAAGCGCGCATTCACAAACCCTTTACGCGCGCACCATGAAATCCGGAGGGTGATATCGGCAGTTGCAGGGAGAATCTGTAGCGCCGGCGATTCGGCTCAGCGAGCGGCGCCGGCGACCGGCGCCGGTGAAGCCGCCGAGCCGAGCGTCGCCGTCAGCGTCTCTTCGAAGACGTCGAGCGTCTCGTCGATCTGCTCGTCGGTCGCAACCAGGGCAACGAGGACGCGCAGGCACTGCCCGTGGATCCCCGCCTTGAGGATCATCAGACCGCGCAGCATCGCGCCCTCGGCGACCGCCGTCGCCAGCTCCGGCGCCGGCTCCTTGGTCGCCGGATCCTTGACGAACTCGAGCGCCAGCATCGGGCCCAGGCCGCGGACGTCGCCCAGCTGCGGGTACGTCGCCTGCATCGCCTCGAATCGCGAGCGCATCCGCTCGCCGATTGCGCGGCCGCGTGCCAGCAGGTCGCGCTGCTCGATCTGATCCAGCACGGCGATGCCGGCCACACAGCCGAGCGGCGATCCGACGTAGGTGCCGCCGATGGTGCTGTCGCCTGCCCGGTCGACGATCTCGGCCCGGCCGAGCACGCCGGAGATGGGCACCCCGGCGGCGATCGACTTGGCGACGGTGATGATGTCCGGCTCGACCCCGAAGTGCTCGATCGCGAACATCCGGCCGGTGCGGCCGTAGCCCGACTGCACCTCGTCGGCGATCAGCACGATGCCGTGCTCGTCGGCGATCTCCCGCAGGCCCTGCACCCACTCCTTCGGAGGCACGATGAAGCCGCCCTCGCCCTGCACCGGCTCGAAGATGATCGCCGCGACGTTCTCGGACGCGACATGGGTGGTGAACATCTCGCGCAGCTCGGCGAGCGCCGGCCCGGTGGCGTCGATGGCGTCGCCGCGGTAGGCGTACGGGTAGGGCGCGCGGTAGATCTCCGGCGCGAACGGCCCCATCCCCGCCTTGTAGGGATGCTGCTTCGACGTCAGCGACATCGCCATCAGCGTGCGGCCGTGGAAGGCACGCTCGAAGGTGATCACGGCCGATCGCCCGGTGGCGAGCTTCGCCAGCTTGACGGCGTTCTCGACCGCCTCGGCGCCCGAGTTGAAGAACGCGGCCTTCTTGGGGCCGGAGATCGGTGTCACGGCGAGCAGCCGCTCGGCCAGCTCGACGTACGACTCGTAGGGCACCATGGTGAAGTCGGTGTGCAGGAAGCGGTCGACCTGGGCGTGCAGGGCCGCGCTGACCGCCTCGTTCGTATGCCCGAGGTTGAGGCAGCCGATGCCGCCGGTCCAGTCGAGGAACGTGTTGCCGTCGATGTCGTGGACGACGATCCCGTGGGCGCGGTCGATGACGATCGGCAGGTAGATGCTCTTGGCATCCACGATCACCTGCTCCTTGCGCCGGAGCACCTCACGCGACTTCGGCCCGGGCAGCTCCGTCACCAGTTCGATCGTCCTCGCCATGCGCCTCCCCTTTCGACCCGCCGACAACCTGCGGCAAACCGGATCACCATAGCAGCGGACTATCATCCGCTGCCGATGGTGCTCTCCGACCACACGATCCGCGAGGAGATCGCCGCGGGACGCATCCTGGTGGAGCCTTTCGACGACGCCATGGTGCAGCCGTGCAGCATCGACGTCCGGGTCGGCGAGAAGTTCCGCGTGTTCCGCAACTCGCGCTATCCGTACATCGACGTCAAGCAGCCGATGGAGGATCTGACGGAGCTGGTCACCGTCGCCGAGGACGAGCCGTTCATCCTGCATCCGGGCGAGTTCGTGCTGGGCGTCGTGCGCGAGCGCATCGCCCTGCCCGACGACATCGTCGCCACGCTGGACGGCAAGAGCTCGCTGGGCCGGCTGGGGCTGGTGGTGCACCAGACCGCCGGCGTGATCGACGCCGGATTCGACGGGCACATCACCCTCGAGCTTGCCAACATGGCGAACCTGCCCATCACCGTGTACCCCGGGATGCGGATCGCCCAGCTGAGCTTCATGACGCTGACCACGCCCGCCGACCACCCCTACGGCTCAGGGGCGCTGGGCAGCAAGTACCAGGGCCAGGCGGAGCCGACGCCCAGCCGCTACCACCTGAACTTCCAGAGCCCGCGATGAGGGTGCTCGTCACCGGCGCCACGGGCTACGTCGGCCGCGAGGTGGCCGCGGCCCTCGCCGCGGCCGGCCACGAGACCCTCGGGCTCGTCCGCCCCGGATCCACGGCCCCGCTCCCCGCCGGCGTCACCGCGGTGACCGGCGATGTCACCGACCTTGCCTCGCTGAAGGCTGCCGCCCAGGGAGTCGACGCGATCGTCAACCTCGTCGCCATCCTCGACGGCACCGACGCGGAGTTCGAGGCGGTGAACGCGGGCGGCCCCCGCAACGTGGTGGCCGCCGCCGAGAGCGCGGGCGTCCGGCGGCTGCTGCACATGTCGGCCGCCGGAGTCACCGAGCGCAACGCCCCCCGCACGCGCTACTGGCGGACGAAGCTCGCGGGCAAGCGCGAGGTGATGGAGAGCAGCCTGGACTGGACGGTGTTCGAGCCGAGCTTCGTGTTCGGCAAGGGCGGCGGCGCCCTGAAGACGTTCGAGGGTCTGCTGCGGCCGCCGATCGTGGCCGTCATCGGCGACGGCCGCTATCGCCATCAGCCGGTGTGGATCGGCGACGTGGCACGCGCCTACGTCGTCGCGCTCGAGCGGCCGGAGACGATCGGCAAGCGATACGAGCTGGGCGGGCCGCAGGTGTTCGAGTTCGACGAGCTGCTGGACGACCTGGCGCGCATCACCGGCCGTCCGCCGCGCCGCAAGATCCACGTGCCGGTCGGGCTGATGATGGCGCAGACGGCCGTGCTCAGCCACTTCCCGCCGCCCCTCAAGGTGACGCGCGAGCAGATCGAGATGCTGATCGAGGGCACGGAGTGCGACCTCACCGGGATGCGCGAGGACCTGCGGATCGAGCCTGCCTCGCTGGTCGAGGCCTACACGAAGTAGGCGAATTTCCGCCCG
This sequence comes from uncultured Actinomycetes bacterium, assembly GCA_963720885.1. Taxonomy (GTDB): domain Bacteria; phylum Actinomycetota; class Thermoleophilia; order Gaiellales; family JAICJC01; genus DATLLN01. The sequence goes on from CAVRGW010000006.1 coordinate 711,569, forward strand.
GGGACTAGCTCCGTCCGCACCTTCTTGCTACCATCGATTTACTGCGGAAAGGAGGTGGTCCGACTTGTCAGAACTTCCAAGACGGGCGAGTGGAGGTAGTCGCAGGTAGAGGCGAGTCCCTGAACCTACGGGGAATCGCTGCAGCCGGCGTTGGGACCGCCGCCGCCACGTTCTGCTGAGCGTGGCAGGCATGCAATCGCCGCTACCGAATCCAAAGCGACCGAACCGCACGGGGCGCGTCCGCCGAGAACGGCTGGGCGCGCCCCGTTGTCTTTGGGGTTACATGCCCCAGCGCGACTCGCCCATCAGCTGCAGCTCCGCAGCCGATGCGGCAAGGCTGGACACGGGCCCGTCGCCGCGCTCGTCGACCCGCACCGAGACGGTGCGGACGAGCTCGTCGGCGACCACCAGCAGCTCGCCGTCCTCACGCTCGAGGTCGGTCTCAGCGTCCTCGCCGTCGCCCCGCCGCGCGGTCACCAGATAGCTCAGCCCGGGCTCGACGCCGTGCTGCTTCATGTAGTGCAGCACCTCCTCGGCCTCGTTCTCGAGCCGCAGCACGATGATCCGGCTGCCCACCGGCACCGCCGGCAGCGGCTCGCCCGGCTCGCGGGGGTAGTCGCCGATCGGATGACCGTGGGGGCACGTGTGCACCTCGCCGATCATCTCCAGCATCTTGGCCTCGAGGCGCGGGGAGATGGAGTGCTCCAGCGCGTGCGCCTCCTCGTGGACGTCGTCCCACGGGATGCCCATCACCTTCACCAGGTACGCCTCGACCAGCCGGTGGCGGGCGACGATCTGCTCAGCGACCTCGCGGCCGCGCGTCGTGAACTGGATCAGCTTGTGGTCGTCGCGCTCGACCAGGCCCTCGTCCGTGAGCCGCTTCAGCATCTCGCTGGCCGAGGGCTGCGACACCCGCAGCGCGCGGGCCAGGTTGGCCTGGGTGCGCTCGATGCCCGACTCGTAGAGCCAATAGATGCTCTCGAGATACTCCTGGGTCGCCTCCGACAACGTGTCCACGGGAGGGGAGTATAGGGGCGGGGCGTCAGGCCTCGACGAAGATCTCGCCGTCGCGAACGACGACCGGATAGACGTCGACGTCTTCCGTTGCTGGAAGTGACAACACACTCCCGGTGCGCAGGTCGAAGTGTGCGCCGTGGCGGGGGCACTCGATCTGGAACCCCTCGCGGCCGCCCTCGCAGAGCGGCCCGTCATCGTGGCTGCAGCGATCCTCGATCGCGTAGTACGCCCCGTCGATCAGATACACGCCGAGGAACAGCGAGCCGGACTGGACGATCTTCACTCCGCCTTCGGGGATCTCCCCCTCGGCGGCTACGCGGACTTCCACTGAATCTCGTCGCTGGACGCCCACTCCTCCGGGAGCGGCTCCCCGGTCAGGCCGTTCAGCGCGACCTTGAGCACGCCGACCGAGAGCATCGCGCACTTCAGCCGGATCGGCGTCAGCGGGATGCCCAGCTCCTCGAGCACGTCGTCCTTGCCGACTCCGGTCAGGTCGGAGACCAGCCGGCCCTTGATCTGATCGGAGAGCATGGACGCGGCGGCCTGGCTGATCGCGCAGCCGCGTCCGTTGTACCGGACGTCGGTGACCACACCGTCTTCGACCTTCAACTCGATCGCCAGCTCGTCCCCGCACAGCGGGTTGACGCCCTCAGCCGTCGCGCTGGGGTGATCGATGTGGCCAGCGTTCCGCGGACTGCGGTAATGGTCGAGGATGTTCTCGCGATACAGGTCGTCCATGGTGGTTCATTCAGTGTAGATGGTTGATTCCACGGGATCGTGGAGTCAAACCATCTGAAGGTCAAACGCCGAACGTCTTCTTGACGCGGACGATGCCGGCCGCCAGCGCGTCCAGGTCCTCCATCGTGTTGTAGAGGTAGACGCTGGCGCGGCTGGTCGCCGCCAGCCCGTAGCGGCGCATCACCGGCTGGGTGCAGTGGTGGCCGGCGCGGACGCACACGCCGTCGGCGTCCAGGATCTGGGCGACGTCATGCGGGTGGACGCCCTCCAGGGTGAAGCTGAGGATGCCGCCGCGGCGCTCAGGGGCCGGCCCGTACTGGACGACGCCGGGGATCTCGGACAGCAGGCCGTGGCCGTAGACGGTCAGCGCCTTCTCGTGCGCGAGGATCGCGTCCATGCCAACCGACGTCAGGTAGTCGACGGCGGCCCCCAGGCCGATGTTCTCGGCGATCGCCGGCGTGCCCGCCTCGAACTTCCACGGCAGCTCGTTCCAGGTCGTCCGGTCGAGGTCGACGGTGCGGATCATCTCGCCGCCGGTCAGGAACGGATCCATCGTCTCCAGCACCTCGGTGCGCCCCCACAGCGCGCCGGATCCCGGGCCGCACATCTTGTGGCCGGAGATCGCGTAGAAGTCGCAGCCCAGCGCCTGGACGTCGACCGGCCGGTGGGGCGCCGCCTGAGCGCCATCCACGACAACGACCGCGCCGCGCTCGTGCGCCCACGCGGCCAGCGCCGGCACGTCGTTGAGCGTGCCCAGCGAGTTCGACGCCTCGGTGACCGCCAGCAGCTTGATGTTCTCCACGTCGTTCAGCCGCTCGAGCGACGCCGGGTCGAGCTCCCCGTCGTCGGTCAGCCGCAGGTAGTGCAGCGTTGCGCCCGTCTGCTGCGCCAGAAACTGCCAGGGCACCAGGTTCGAATGGTGCTCCATCTCGGTGGTCACGATCGCGTCGCCGGCCTTGATGAACTTGCGGCCGTAGGCGTAGGCGACGAGGTTCAACCCCTCGGTCGCCTGCCGCACGAAGATCACCTCGTGCCGGGACGGGGCGTTGATGAACGCCGCCACCTTGTCGCGGGCGCCCTCCAGCTGTTCGGTCGCCGCCACCGCCAGCTCGTAGACGCCGCGATGGACGTTCGCATACGACGTCTCGTAGACCTCGACCAGCTTGTCGATCACCTGCCGCGGCTTCTGGCTGGAGTTCGCCGAGTCCAGGTATACGAGCCGCTTGTCACCGTGCGACGGTCGCTCGAGGATCGGGAAGTCGGCGCGCAGCCGCTCGGCGTCAAGGGGCGTGCTCTTCTGGACGACTGCCATGCTGGCAGTGTACTTCCGGGTGCGAACCGCCCTACGGCAGCGGGGGCTGCTGCGGCACCTCGGTCGCGGCGATCGCCATCGCGACGACGATCGGCAGCAGCACCCGTCGCGGGAACTCCGGCTCCAGGATCAGGATCTGCTTCGCCGTGTCCAGCAGCGGGACGATCCGCTCGAACGCCGCGCCGGCCGGCCCGGGATCGGGGTCGAGGCAGATCCGCCGGGCCAGGTCCAGCATCTCCAGCGCCGGCGTGCCGCCGACCACGGAGCCGAACACCAGCATCAGGCCCGTGTGCAGCCGGATCAGCCGGGCGTCGACCAGCAGCCGCTGCGGTGCGGGCGGGGCGGAAGCCGGCAGCAGCTCCTGATCGGCGATCAGCCGCTGCGCCGCGCCGCCCAGCATGTGCCGCTGGACCTCGGGCGAGACCCCGAGGCATGCCGCGGTGCGCAGCAGCAGGAACAGGCCGGTCACGGTGCGGCCGTACGGCGGATCGGAGCCGAACGCGATGCGCTCGGCCGGCACGCGCGTGAACAGCGACAGCATGTCGATCGTCGACAGCCACGAGCTGTCGAACACCGCGCGCGGATGGTGGCGCAGGCCGTCGCCCATCACCGCCTGGTCGGCGACGCCGACGTGGGCCATGATCAGCCCGGCCCCAGGATGCTTGTTCGCCACCTCGACCAGCTCGGCCGCGAACGTGTCGGGCAGGCCACGGCCGGCGTGGATCAGGATCGGAACGTGCGCCTCCTCGGCCAGCGCGAAGATCGGCTCGACCTGGCCCGCCAGGCCGAACTCCTGGGCGCGCGGATGCAGCTTGATCCCCCGCGCACCCAGCCCGAGGCAGCGCTCCGCCTCGGCCACCGGCTCCTCGGCCGGATCGAGGCGGCAGAAGGGGATCAAGCGGCCCTCGCTGCCCGAGGCCCAGTCCAGCACCCGGTCATTGGGCAGCCGGTACGCCGGCGAGCGCTCGGGGTCGTGCAGGGGAAAGACCACGGCCTGTTGCGCGTCGACCTGGTCGAGCATCTCGATCAGGCCCGCCGGGTCGAGCGTCATCCCGTCCTCGTCCAGACCCAGGTGGGTGTGGACGTCGATGATGTGGGCGCCTCCGGGCCGCAGGCGCGCGACCTCATCCACGATCGGGACGAGCGACCGCTCGAGCAGCGCCTGAGCTTCGGTCACATCACCCGGCGGGAAGCCGTTGATCGATCGCCGCGGCCAGCGTCTCGCGCACCTCGTCCGAGCCGATCCGGTCGAGCACGGGCTGGAAGAAGCCGCGCACGATCAGCTGCTCGGCCTCGCTGCGGGAGAGCCCACGGCTGGTGAGATAGAAGAGCTGGAGCTTGTCGATCTGGCCGATCGTCGCGCCGTGCGTGCAGCGCACGTCGTTGGCCTGGATCTCCAGACCGGGGATCGAGTCGGCGTGAGCCTGCGGCGTGAGCAGCAGGTTGCGGTTCTCCTGGTAGGCGTCGGTCTTCTGCGCGCCCTTGTCGACCCGGATCACGCCGCGCCACACCGACCGCGCCCGGTCGTCCAGCACGCCCTTGAAGTAGAGATCGCTGGTCGTGTCCGGCGCCGCGTGCTCCTGCGTCGTGTCGTAGTCCGCGTGCTCGGTGCCGCGCAGGAAGTACGCGCCGGTCACCTTGACGTGCGCGCCGCGATCGGCCAGGTAGCTCTCCATCCGCGACTTCGCACGCGTGCCGCCCAGGCCGATGGCGACCCAGTCGAGCTCGGCATCGCGCCCGACGACACCGCGGTGGGTGCCGAACTGACGCGCCTCGGGATGATGCCGCTGCGTGGTCACGTACTCGAGGCGCGCCTCGTCGCCGACGACCAGCTCGACCACGGCGTTGACGTAGCCGGCCGCGGTGGACGAGAACTCCTCGCTGAACACGGCCCGCGCGCCGCGCTCGAGCACGATCAGTGCGCGGTAGTGCACCACCCCGGCGTCGGCCAGCTGGAGCGACGCCCGCAGCGGCACCGCGACCTCGACGCCGGCCGGCACGTGCAGGAACACGCCGTCACGCCACTCGGCGGCGTTGCCGGCGGCGAACTTCTCGTCGTCGGCCACCACCGTGCCGTAGTGGCGCTCGACCAGCTCGGGGCACTCCTCCACCGCCCGGGCGATGCTGCCGAACCACACGCCCTCCGGCACATCGGCCTCGTTCAGCGCCAGCTCGGGCTGCTGCACCTCGTAGGCGTCGGGATCGAAGCCGCGGAGGTTCGTGAAGCGCCACGCCTCCTCGCGGTTGGTCGGTACGGGGAGCGCCCCGTAGCGCTCGCGCGCAGCCTCACGCCGACCCGCCAGCCAGGCGGGCTCGGACACGGTCCGGGTCATCCGACCGATCCCTCCATCTGCAGCTGGATCAGGCGGTTGAGCTCGACCGCGTACTCCAGCGGCAGCTCCTTGGTGATCGGCTCGACGAACCCGGCGACGATCATGCCGGACGCCTCCTCCTCGGAGAGGCCGCGGCTCATCAGGTAGAACAGCTGCTCGTCGCCGATCTTGGAGACGGTCGCCTCGTGGCCGATGTCGACGTCGTTCTCGTCGATGTTGATGTACGGATAGGTATCCGTCCGGCTCTCGTCGTCGATGATCAGGGCGTCGCAGACGACCTTCGACTTCGAGCCGACCGCGCCGCTGTTGACCTGCAGCAGACCGCGGTAGCTGGAGCGGCCGCCATCCTTGGAGATCGACTTCGAGGTGATCACCGAGGTGGTGTTGGGCGCCGCATGCGTGATCTTGCCGCCCGCGTCCTGATGCTGGTGCTTGCCGGCGAAGGCGATCGAGAGCACCTCGCCGTGAGCGCCCTCGCCGTTGAGGATGACGGCCGGGTACTTCATCGTGATCTGCGAGCCGAGGTTGCCGTCGACCCATTCCATCGTCGCGCCCGCCTCGGCGACCGCCCGCTTGGTGACCAGGTTGTAGACGTTGTTCGACCAGTTCTGGATGGTCGTGTACCGGCAGCGGCCGCCCTTCGCGACGTGGATCTCGACCACGGCCGAGTGCAGCGAGTCGCTGGAGTAGATCGGCGCGGTGCAGCCCTCGACGTAGTGAACGTAGGCGTCCTCATCGACGATGATCAGCGTCCGCTCGAACTGGCCCATGTTCTCGGCGTTGATCCGGAAGTAGGCCTGCAGCGGCAGCTCCACCTTGACGCCCTTGGGCACGTAGATGAACGAGCCGCCCGACCAGACGGCCGAGTTCAGCGCGGCGAACTTGTTGTCGTTGTACGGGATGATCGTGCCGAAGTAGCGGCGGACGACGTCCTCGTGCTCGCGCAGCGCGGAGTCCATGTCCAGGAACAGCACGCCTTGCTTGGCGAGATCCTCCTGGAGGTTGTGGTAGACGACCTCGGACTCGTACTGGGCGCCGACGCCGGCCAGGTACTTCTTCTCGGCCTCGGGGATGCCCAGCTTGTCCCACGTCTCGCGCATGCCGTCGGGCAGGTCGTCCCACGAGTGGGCCTGCTGGTCGACCGGCTTCATGTAGTAGTAGATGCTCTCGAAGTCGATCGTCGAGAGATCGGCGCCCCACTTCGGCATCGGCCGGTCGACGAAGTGCCGGTGGCTCTTCACCCTGTACTCCGTCATCCACTCCGGCTCCGACTTGTGCGCGGAGATCTGGCGGACGATGTCCTCCGTCAGGCCGCGCTCCGTCTGGAACACCGGCGTGAAGTCGTCGTGGAACCCGTACTTGTACTCGCCGATCTGGGTTGCCTGGGTCTCTTCGGGGGTGAGCTCGGTGCGCTCAGCCATCTAGACCGCCTCCTCGACTACGCCGTACGGCGTGTAGCCATCGCGTTCAAGCTCGTCGGCCACCTCGGGTCCGCCCGAGCGGACGATCCGGCCGTCGACCAGCACGTGCACGTGCTGCGGCTTGATGTAGCGAAGAAGCCGCGAGTAGTGAGTAATGACGAGCGCGCCCATCTCCGGGCCGACCAGGCTGTTGACGCCGTCCGCGACGATCCGCAGGGCGTCGATGTCGAGCCCGGAGTCGGTCTCGTCGAGGATCGCAATCTTCGGCCGCAGCATCGCCATCTGCAGCATCTCCATCCGCTTCTTCTCGCCGCCCGAGAAGCCGTCGTTCAGGTACCGGCTGGTCATCGAGCGATCGATCTTGAGCTGCTCCATGCTCTCCTGCAACAGCTTGCGGAACTCGGGGATGCGGATCGGGTTCTCGGTGCCGTCCTCGTCGCGCCGGTGCGCGTTGACGGCCATCCGCAGGAAGTTCGCCACGGTCACGCCGGGGATGGCCGCCGGGTACTGGAACGCGAGGAACAGGCCGAGCTGCGAACGCTCGTTGGGCTCGAGCTCGAGCACGTCCTCGCCGTTGAAGATCACCTCTCCGCCGGTCACCTCATATGCGGGGTGGCCCATCAGCACGTGCGCGAGGGTGGACTTGCCGGACCCGTTGGGGCCCATGATGGCGTGTACCTCGCCCTTGGAGAGCTCGAGGTCCACGCCCTTCAGGATCTCCGCGCCGTCGATCGACGCATGAAGGCCGCGAATGACGAGATCTGCCATGGTGGAGGTGATTCCTCTCGAAGGATTCAAGAACCGGACGGAAACGCCCGACGAACACCCCAAGTGTAGCCCCTCACGGGGAATCCCAAACCACTCTCTGCTAGGCTGGGAGTCATGCCTGACGTTTCACCGATCCAGCTCATCATCGTCCTGATCATCGCACTGGTGATCCTCGGCCCCAAGCGGCTTCCCGAGGTCGGACGCTCGCTGGGCAAGGGCATCCGCGAGTTCAAGGACTCCGTCACCGGGAACGACACCGAGCCGCCGCCGCAACCGCCGGCCGCGTCGATCGATCCGCCCGCGCAGGCCGCGTACACGCCGCCGTCCCGCCGAGCAGGCGACCTCGCGCTCCGCCGACCAGTAGGGGACACACCGTGAAAGTCCCCCGCCGGGTGACGCCGGAAGAGCAGATCGACCTGGTCGATCATCTCGACGAGCTTCGCAGCCGCATCATCATCGTGCTGGCCGTGCTCGCCGTCGCCATGAGCGTGCTGTTCTGGCGGTCCGGCGAGATGCTCGATTTCCTGAAGCAGCCGCTGGTGGACGCCGATCCGGCGTTCCAGGGCTTCCTGGCGACCAGCCCGCTGGACCCGATCATGACGTCGATCTCGATCGCGATCTACGGCGCGTTGATCATCACCCTGCCGGTGCTGACCTACCAGCTCTACGCGTTCGTCCTGCCGGCGTTCCCCGAGGAGCACCACAAGCACATCAAGCCGATGGTCTGGTCGGTGCCGATGCTGTTCCTGCTGGGCGTGGTGTTCGCGCTGGTACCTGGTCGTGCCGCCCGGCCCTGGACTTCCTGATCGGGTTCAATAACGACCAGTTCAACGTCCAGCTGACGCGCTAAGGAGTACATCCAGTTCGTCCTGCTCACCCTGCTGGCGATGGGCATCGTGTTCGAGATGCCGATGGTGATGATGACGCTGGGCCGGCTGGGCGATCATCAGTTCGGCGCATGATGAAGCGGCCACTGGCGGATCTCGATCGTGGCCCTGGCCGTGCTGGCGATGCTGCTGCCCGGCGTCGACCCGATCTCCTACATCGTCGAGTTCATCCCGCTGCTCGTCCTCTACGGGCTGTCGTACTTCCTGGTCAAGCTGGTCGAGCCCAAGCCCGCCTCACCGCCGCAGTCTGAGCCGACGCCCGGCTGATGATCCTGGGCGCTGACTGGGTGCTGCCGGTCGACGGCGCGCCGATCGCCGGCGGCGCCGTGCGCGTCGAGGACGGCGAGATCGCCGAGGTGAGCGCCGGCCTGGAGCCCGACCAGCGGTTCGACGGCTGCGCGATCCTGCCCGGCCTGGTCAACGCGCACAGCCACCTGGAGTACGCCGGCATGTCGGGGTTCGGCGACGGGCGGCCGTTCGACGGCTGGATCGCCGACCACATCCGCCGGCGCGACGGGCTGGGGCGCGACGACTACCTGGCGCAGGCGCGGGCCGGCGTCGCCGAGAGCCTGGCGGGCGGAGTCACCACCATCGCCGACTGCTGCTACGCGGGCACCGTGGCCGACGCGGCCGCGGAGGTCGGGATGCGCGCGATCGTCTACCTGGAGGCGTTCTCGCGCCACGAGGTGTTCGACGTGCCGCTCGAGCGGCGGCTGGAGGCAATCGAGCCGCGTCCACTGGTCACCGTCGGCATCTCGCCTCATGCCCCGTACACGGTCGACCTCGAGGACTACCGCCGCTGGGTCGGGCTGGCCCGCGAGCGGGGGATGCCCGTCGCCACCCACCTGCTCGAGGGCAACCTGGACGAGCACCCGGCCGCGTACTTCCACGACGTCCTGGGCCGGGACACGGCCGTGATCCACGCTGTCAAGGCGGACGACGACGACATCGCGGTGTTCGCCGAGCTGGGCGTGCCGGTCGTGCACTGCCCGCGCTCGAACGCCCTGCTGGGCTGCGGCATCGCCCCCGTCCCGGCGCTGCGCGAGGCCGGCGTGCGCGTCGCGCTGGGCACCGACTCGCCGGCCTCCGCGCTGACCCTCGATATGTGGGACGAGATGCGGGCCGCGATCCTGCTGGCCCGGGCGGGCGCGGCCAGGCCCGACGTGCTGACCGCGGGCGACGTGCTGCGGATGGCCACCTGCGAGGGCGCCGCGGCGCTCGGCCTGCCCGACGGTCTGGGGACGCTGCGTCAGGGAGCCCCGGCGGACCTGATCGTGGTCGACCTCAATGGATCGCCATTCCTGCCGTGGGACGATCCCGAGGCCGCCGTCGTCTACGGCGGAACGCCCGGGCGGGTTGCGCTCGCGATGGTCGCCGGCCGGATACGCTTCAGGGCTGGAGGCGCAGCCGCCGATACGACCATGGCGAGCAGCGTCCGCGCTCGCATGATCGACGCCTGACTGACACCACCATGCTGTTCGAAAAGATCCGCCGTACCCAGAAGCCCGTCTTCATCTTCCTCGCCCTGATCTTCGGGATCGGCTTCGTGTTCCTGGGCGTCGGCTCCGGCGCCGGCGGCCTCAACCCGCTCGACTTCCTGAACTCGAGCAGCGGGTCGTCCAGCATCAACGACCTCAACGACAAGGTGCGCAGCAACCCGCAGGACGCGAATGCGTGGCTGCAGCTCGCGCAGGCGTACTCGGCCGACGGTCAGACCGAGCCGGCGCTGGGCGCCTACCAGCAGTACCTGCAGCTGAAGCCCGACGACAAGAACGCGCTGCTCTCGGCGGCCGGCCTGTACGAGCAGTCGGCGCAGCAGACGGCACAGAAGGGCTCGGTCTACCAGCAGCAGCTGCAGGACCTGCAGGGCACGACGACGGCCGGCGGCATCAACACGCTGAAGTTCTCGTCCTCGCTCCCCTCGCCGATCATCTCCAACCTGACGACGCCGCTGCAGCAGCAGGTGCAGGGCTACCAGACACAGGTGGCGACGGCCCTGACACAGGCGATCGCGATGTGGAAGCGGGTGCTCAAGCTCGACCCCACGAACTCGGTGTACTGGCGCTCGATGGCACAGGATGCCCTCAACGCGCAGGACTATTCGACGGCGGTGCCGGCGGTCAAGAAGATCCTCAAGCTCGAGCCCGACGCGCCGGACAAGGCGCAGCTGCAGAAGCTGGTCAAGCAGCTGGAGCCACTGGCCAAGGCCTCGCAGTCGCAGTCCGGCACGACCACGCCGGCGCCCTAGGCGCTAGCCGTCGTCGGAGCCGCCGCTGTGCTTCGAGCCGCCGGATCCACCTGAGCTCCCCGAGCCGCCGGAGCTGCCCGACCCGCTCCCGGAGCTGCCGCTGCCCGAGTTATCGGTGGTCGACGACCCGGAGCCGGACGTCGTCTTGCCCGACCCGGACTCGGCCAGGTCGTGTGCGCTGTCGGAGCCACGCGGCCCCTCGCCTTCCGCCCCGCGGCCGCCTCCGCCGCCGGGTCCGGAGTTGCCGCCGTGGTCGTCGCCGGCGCGACCGGGGTGGTCGTCCGCGTGCTCCGGCCGTGAGATCGGCGCGCTGGGCGCGGCCGGCGCGGAGTGCTGTGGCGCCGCCGGATGAGGCGGCGCTCCGTGCTCCGCTTGCACCGCCTCGTAGACCGCAGCGCCCCCGCCGCCGACCAGCGCAACGGTGGCCGCCGCGACCGCTGCGGCCTTCGCGCCGAACAGCCCGCCCAGCGTGCCGCCGGTCTTGAGGCCGACGGCCGCCAGCGGGAACAGGGCGGCCAGCCCGGTGGCCTGCGTGCTGATCGCCCGCTCGAACCGGCGGCAGCTTCGGCAGGTCGCCGCATGGAGGCGCGCACGTGCGCCCTCGCCCCGACCGCACTCGCCATCGTGGCGGGCGGACAGCGCCAGCTGCGCGTCGTCACAATCCAGGTCGGCGGCGTCCGCCAGCGCCTGCAGGCTCTTGCGGGCGCGAAAGATCAGCACCTTGACGTTGGACTCGCTCACCCCAAGCACCTCGGCGATGTCGGCGTAGGCGAGACCCGAGAGCTCGCGCAGGACGAGGGCCGACCGCTGCTGCTCGCCGAGGCGGTCGAGGCCGATGCGAAGCACCTCGAGGTCGACCGACAGCTCTGCCGCGTGCTGCAGGGAGACGTCCTCGGACGGCTGCGTCTCGGCGACGTCGTCGATTGCCACGGAGAGCTTGCGGCGGCGGATGCGGTCGATCGATGCATTTCGCGTGACTCGGTACAGCCAGGGGCGGGCCTCCGCGAACCCGGGAGCGCCATCGGCGCTGACCCGGGTCGCGGCCAGGAACGCGTCCTGGACAGCCTCTTCGGCGTCCGCCCGGTTGCCGAGCATGCCCTCCGCGTAGCGCACCAGCTCGGGCTGGAGCTCGCGATAGAGCCCGTCGAGGTCGCTCGACGTGCCGGGCGTGACGGCGGTGATCCCCACAGCGGCAGTATTGACGTGAGACTCAGCCCGTGCCACCCTCAGCCATCGGAACCGTGGCCGTCGTCACCACCACCGGGGCCAGAGTTGCCGCCACCGTGGTCGTCGCCCGACTCAGCCTCGCCGTGGTGATGTCCGCCACGGTGGTGATGCGGCCCGTCCTCGGCATGGTTGCGGCCGTCGTCGCCGCCCCGGTTGCGGCCGAGGTCGTCGCTGGGCTCCGCCTCGTGGTGGCGGACCTCGGTGGCGCCGTGCCGCTCGGGCTCGGCCTCGCGATGGCGATCCGTCGAGGCCGCCGCCGTGGTGCCGGTGGCGCCGGTCGTCCCGGCGGTGTCATCGGCGCCGTTCGCGGCCAGGGCCGCGGCGCCGCCGCCGGCCGCCAGCGCGGTGCCGAGGGCGACGGCGATCAGAGGATTTCGGAGCTTCATGGTGTGTTCACCTCTCGTTGGGGATGACCTTCACCATTCACCACGCGCGAGTCGCGAAATGGTTACACCGCCGTCCGCAGCCGCCCGTACCGTCCCCTCCGTGATCAAGTACCTCGGCTCGAAGCGGCTGCTGGCGCCGCTGATCGGCGATGCCGCGCAGGCGCTGGAAGCGCGCGCCGCCGCCGACCTGTTCGCCGGCACGACCCGCGTCGGCCAGGAGCTGCGGCGGCGCGGCATCACCGTGCTCTCCAGCGACACCGCCGCCTACAGCGAGGACTTCGGCATCGCCTACCTGGAGGAGGGCGACCGGCGGCGGCTGGCCGAGCTGCTCGGGGCGCTGCGCGCCGCTCCCCCACGCCGGGGGTATTTCACCCGCACGTTCTGCGAGGAGGCCCGCTACGTCCACCCGGACAACGGGATGCAGATCGACGGCGCGAGGGCGGCTATCGACCAGCTCGACCTCGACCGGTCGGAGCGCGGGTTGCTGCTGACGAGCCTGATCGAGGCGGCCGACCGGGTCGACTCGACGGTCGGGGTCCAGATGGCGTACCTCAAGCGCTGGGCGCCGCGGGCGCTGCAGCCGCTCCAGCTGCGCGAGCCGGCACGGGTGCCTGGACCGCCGGGCACCGCGGTGCGGCGCGACGCCAACCAGCTGGCCGGTGAGCTCGACGGCATCGACGTCGCGTACCTCGACCCGCCGTACAACCAGCACTCGTACTTCGCGAACTACCACGTGTGGGAGACCCTCCATCGGGGCGACGAACCCGACCACTACGGCGTCGCCTGCAAGCGCGTCGACTGCCGCTCGACCAAGTCCGCCTACAACTCCCGCCGCGCGGCGGGCGACGCGCTGGCCGACCTGATCGCCCGCACCACCTCGACGTGGATCCTGCTCTCGTTTTCCGACGAGAGCTTCCACGACCTCGACGCGGTCGGCCGGCTGCTGGCCGAACGCGGGCGGGTCGGCGCCGTTGCGGTCGGCTCGCGGCGCTACGTCGGCGCCAGCATCGGCATCCACAACCCGCAGGGCGAGCGCGTCGGCACCGTTTCCCACCTGCGCAACACCGAGGTGCTGTTCGTGTGCGGGCCGTCACAGAGCGGCGTCGACGCGGTCATCGAGTCAGGTCGACGGCACGGCGCGCTTCCTCTTCGTACCGGTTCCGCGCGTAGCCGGTCAGCAGGTATGAGAGCGGCATCCTGATCGGGTGGTGCTGCATCTGCCAGACGTGGCAGAGCTCGTGGGTCAGCAGGTCGTCGTCGGGGACGGGGCGGCGCATCAGGATCACCAGGTGCGTGGCGTAGCCGTCGAAGCGGCGCAGCGGGGGCACCCAGCGGAAGGCCCAGGGGACGATCACGACCCGGACGTGGCCGGTCCGCACCGGCCGCGGGTAGAGCTCCAGCGTGTCCAGCCTGGCCTTGGCGCGACGCAGCGCGGCGCGCCGCTCCGCCGCCGTCCTCACCCGCCTGCGGTGGGTGCGATCGTCGTCTCGGTCGTACCCGGCTGCGTGAGGACGATCTGGGCCGTGCCGTCCAGCTGCAGCGAGTACCGGTAGCCGAACACCCGCGGTTGGACGAGCGCCCGCACCGACCGCACATCGGTCGCCGGCATGCCGCCGGGCAGCAGAGCGGCCTTGTTGGCCAGCGTGTCCGCCAGCGGCTGCGACAGTTGCTTCTCGAAGTCCGCCCGCGTGAAGTACAGGGCGTACTTCGGCGGCTCGCCGGGCGCCGGCGGGTACAACGTCACGACCACGTCGACGGGCACGTACTGGAACGTGTAGAGCGCCAGCTCCAGCGCCTCGCGCTGCAGCAGCAGGCCGCGATCGTTGCTGGCGGCGCCGGGGATCGTGCATCCCGGCCCGGTGCCGCACATCTGGTACTCGATCGCCGTGCGGTTGTCGACGGCGTAGGCCAGCTGGCCGTTCTGCAGCACCGGAACCGCGATCGAGCTGATCGGCGCCTTGGACACGGTCGGAGTGCCGGTGGCGCCCAGCTGCTCGGCGACGTATGGCAGGTTGCCCTGGACGACCACCAGCTGATCCTTGGCGGTGCGCCGGTACTTGGCGCTGACGTAGTTGGCGATCTCCTGGATCGCCGGCAGGCCGCTGCTCGACGGCCGCCAGGCCGACCAGCCGCTGATCGCCGGTGCGCCGGAGAAGCTGCCCGAGCTCGAGGACGAGCCGGTGTTCGTCAGCGAGATGCCCACGAAGATCGCCACCGCCGCGCCGACGACGGCGGCCAGCACGAAGTAGATGACGGTGAAGCGGCGGTTGTAGGGCTTCGGCTCGACCATCACGCTAGACCTTCGGCCAGGATGCCTCGTCGAGCTCGTCGAAGGCGGGCTTCTGGAGGTTGCACTCGTCGAGCAGGCTCAGCACCTCGTCGCCGTAGATCTCCTTGCGCTCGACCAGCACCTCGGCGATCTTCTCGACCGCGGCGCGGTTCTCGATGATCGTGGCGTAGGCGGCAACGTAGGCCTGCCCCAGCAGCTCGGCGACCATCCGCTTCTTCCCGGGGTCGCCCAGCACACGGGAGATCGGGTCGGAGGTGAACGGCGTGCCGCCGCTGGCGCGCTGCATGATCCGGGTGCCGATCGTCTCGTAGCGCTTCATGATCTTCTTCTGGAGCTCTTCGGCACGTTCGTCGTCCAGGATGACACCGTCCAGATCGGGCTGCTCCGGCGCCATTGCCGACGCGCCGACCATCAGCGCAGCACGGGTCGTCACCATCTGCACGTCGCCGCCGACGCCGACAGAGTTCTCGCCGTAGAACACGTGCTCGGCTGCCATCGCACCCAGGGTCTGGATCAGCAGGGCGACCTGCTCGTGGCGCCACGAGCTGAACCGCTCCTCCTTCTCCAGCGCGTAGTAGTGGCCAAGCGCCGAGCCACGCATCCGGATCGTCAGCCGCGTGGCCTCCAGCCGGTCGGCGTACACGTGGCTGGTGACGGCGTGACCGGCCTCGTGGATGGCCACAGCCCGCGTCTCCTCCGGCACATACTCGACGTTCACGGCGGTGCCCGACTCGATCGTCGTCATCGCCTCGACCAGGTCGTACCAGCCGAACTCGGGGCGGCCCTCGTGGTGGGCGACGGTCAGTGCCATCGAGCAGACCTGCTCGATCATCGCCGGCGAGTAGCCGTTGGTGATCCGCGCCAACTCGTCGCGGCGCCGCGCCTCGTCGAGCTCGGCCTCGTGAGCGACCTTGCCCAGGTAGAGGTCGAAGATGTCCTGGCGATCATCCTTGGTCGGCGTGCGGAACCAGACGTGGCGGCCCATGCGGCCCGGCCGCGTCAGTGCCGGATCGAGCGACTCGATGGGCGCGTTGCAGGCACCGATGAAGTAGATCTGCTCGTTGGCCGGCTTCGGCCGCTTCAGGCGCAGCGGCGTACTGCCGATTCGCTGCGGGACGATGTAGCTGGCGTCCATCCAGGTGTTCAGCCGGTTCACCCAGAACCGCCGCCAGAACGGCGGGCCGCCGATGCCGTCCATCACCACCAGCAGCGAATTCAGCGCCCCGCTGCCCTGGCCGAACATGCCGCCCGGCGCGACGATCCGGTCGACCGTCCCCGTCACGCGCGCCATGAACGCGGCCGATGCCGCGTGCTCGCGCTGCGCCCGCATGGCGAACAGCCGGTCACGCCACTCGCGGGTTTCGATCACCAGATCGCCGCTGGACGTCAGCGCGCCGTCCGGGCCGTAGAAGCAGAAGTCGTGGATGCTGGGAACGCCGACCGGATCCGCGGTCATGCTCGTGCCCAGAGAGGAGCGGCGCTGGCCGACGGCGTCGATCTCGTCGATGAAGACGATGCACTGGCCGCCCCACTTGCGCGCCAGGCGCTTGGCCTTCCACGCCATGTAGCGCACGGTGAGGATGTCCATGCCGATGAACATCCCGGCGAAGCCCGATCCGGGGATCGAGACGAAGGGGCAGTTGAAACCGGTGGCGACGGCCTTGGACAGCATCGTCTTGCCTGTGCCCGGCGCGCCCAGCATCAGCAGGCCCCGCTCGCGCTTGCCGCCGGCCTGCTCGAACTGGTCGCCGGACTCCCACAGCGACACGACGCGCCGCACCTCCTCCTTGGCCTCGGCCTGGCCGCGCACGTCGTCCAGCCGCACGCCCCAGTCGGCATCACCGGGCTCGTAGGCTTTGATCTGACTGATCGACATCGCCAGGAACGGGCCGAACAGGATCAGGATGTTGACCAGGAAGAGCATCGGCAGCGAGATCGCGTACGACGGCAGCGATGCCAGCAGGTACGACTGGGTCTGCGTGCCCAGAGCGCCCCAGATCAGGCTGCCGACCAGGTAGATCCCGATCCCGATCAGGATCAGCCACACCCACAGCTTGAAGAAGCTTCGCCACCACCACAGGCGGCGGCGGGCGACGACCTCGTTCTGCAGGGTGTCCGGGTCGGCGATGCCGAAGGTGCTCGGCCACGGGATCATCCAGCGGGTGACCACGTCGAAGAACCCGCGGAAGATGATCACGGTGACGATGGCGGCGGCCAGTGAGGCCAGCGCCGACCAACCGAGCACCGAGTCGAACCACACGAAGACCGCAGGACTCGTGATGATCGCGACGATCGTCGCCGCGCGGCCGAGCCTCCGCCAGCCTTCCCTGAGCTCCGCCGCCTCGGCCTGACCGCGCTGCTGGCGGCTGGGCGGCGCGGTCGCCTTCTCGGGCAAGCTCTCGGGGTGGTCCATGGACGAAGTCTACGCTCGGATCGGCGGGTTCGGTAACACGGGAACCGTTTCGGGGAGCGGGCCGTCCGACCTTCTGCGAACCCATGATCGGAGGAGGCAATGCGCGCTCGAGGGACATGGATGGCGGGGATGGCCGCGGCCCTGGTGGTGGCCTGCGCGGTGGCGGGATGCGCTGGCGGGGCATCGAGTTCGTCGACAGGCGGCGGCAGCGTGGCCGGCAGCAAGGCGAGGGTGCCGGCGGCCGCACAGCCGTCCGGCGACGGCTCCAGCCTGGCGTTCGGGACGGCGACGGACGCCCAGACGGTCAAGACCGCGGAGCACCAGCCGGCCGGCAATCCGTTCCCCACGCTGATCGTCAAGACCGGGGCGCTGACGCTGCAGCTCTCCCATGATGCGTTCGACGGGATCGTCGGCGAGGCCAACACACTGGCGGCGAACGCCGGCGGGTACGTCGTGTCCAGCGAGATCGCCGGGGACAAGCACCGCACAGGGCACATCGTGCTGCGCGTGCCGGCCGACCGCTTCGCCGGGGTGGTCGACGACGTCGAGCACCTGGGGAACGGCAAGGTGACCAGCCGGTCGGTCAACGGCCAGGACGTCACCCCCGAGTACATCGACCTCAACGCCCGGCTGACGAACCTGCAAGCGCAGGAGAAGGTGCTGCTGCGGCTGATGGATCAGGCGACGACGGTGACGGACACGATCCGCGTCGAAGGCCAGCTGTCCGACGTCCAGGGCGCCATCGAGCAGCTCGAGGGCCGCGCGCGCTACCTGCGCGACCAGGCAGCGATGTCGACGGTCACGCTGGCGCTGACCCAGACCGGCGCGGCTCCCGCGGCGCCGTCGGAGCCGAACGCGATCAGCCAGGCGTTCCGCGACGCGGGCAGCTACTCGCTGGACGTGGTGACGACGGTGATCACGGGCGCCGGCCTGGTGCTGCCGCTGGCGATCCTGGCGGGGATCGCATTCCTCGTCGGCCGCGCGGTGTGGCGGCGGGTGGAGCCGGCGAAGCCAGACGAGAAGGCGGAGGCCTCCGCGTAGGCAACGGCTCTAGGCTGTGGTCGATGCGGATCACCTACGTCGGCCACGCGACGGTGCTGATCGACATGGACGGGGTGCGGTTGCTGACCGACCCCGTCCTCCGCGGCCACGTCGCCCATCTGCGCCGCCGCGGGGGGGTGCCGGCGGACGCGCTGCGCGGCGTCGACACGGTGCTGGTCTCGCACGCGCACATGGATCACCTCGATCCGCCCTCGCTGGCGAAGCTGGGTGAGGAGATGCCGATAGTCGTCCCCCGCGGAGCCGGGGCGCTGCTGCGGCGCAAGAGATTCCGGCAGGTGATCGAGATCGACGAGGGCGCCGACCTGCGGATCGGCGCCGTGACGGTGTCCGCCACCCACGCCGAACACGAAGGCGACCGGTTGCCGTTCGGAACGACGGCGCCGTGCCTCGGCTACCACATTGCCGGCAGTAGCACCGTATTCTTCGCAGGGGACACTGACCTGTTCGCCGGCATGCGCGAGATCGGCGACGGCGGCCTCGACCTCGCGCTGCTCCCGATCTGGGGCTGGGGCCCGCGCCTGCCGGAGGGCCATCTCAACCCGGCGACAGCCGCCGAGGCGCTCGTCCGGCTGCGCCCGCGCGTCGCGATCCCCATCCACTGGGGCACGCTCGCCCCGATGACCTCCGGCCGCAACGCCGCCGGCCACAGCAGCCGGCCGCCGGAGGAGTTCCTCCGCCATGCGGCCGAGGTTGCGCCCGAGGTCGACGTGCGGGTGCTGGCCCCGGGCTCCTCGACGGAGCTGTAGAAGAAACGGGGTCTGACCCCGTTTTTACACGGAGCGCTGGTACGAGCGGTGCCCGCCGGGACGGCAAAGCCCCGGCCGTCAAGCGCGCGGACGTCCTTGCCGTATGTCTTGACCAGCCCGTCGGCCTCGATCGCGTGCCCGTCGACCGCCAACCGTCAGCCCGCGGCCGCCCGGTCGGCGAGCACCAGCATCCGCTCGGCGGCGACCCGGCCGGCCGGAATCGACGGATCATGCGCGAGCAGCTTCGCCACCGGATCGCGCTTGTTCGCGCCGGCGACGATCCACAGCACCTCCGCCGCCGAGTCGATCGGCGGGTAGGTGAGCGTCATCCGCCGCCTCCCGCGGTACTCGCCGGTCACGGCCACGGCCCGGTCGACGACGTCGAGCACCGGGTCGCCGGGCACCAGCGACGCTGTGTGGCCATCGTCTCCGATGCCCAGATGCACGAGGTCGAGCGCCGGCAGCGCAGCGGCGTACTCCGCCGCGGCGGCTGTCACGTCGGCCGCCTCGACCGGCATCGGGTTAACCCGCTCGCGGGCCGGCACCGGAAGGCTGGCCATCAGATGGGTCAGGTTGCGCTCGTCGTCACCCGCGGGCGCGATCCGCTCGTCGACCTGGTAGATCGAGATCGCGTCCCATGGCAGGTCGAGCTCGCCGAGTGCCGCGAACATCGCCACCGGCGTGTGGCCGCCGCTGACGGCCAGCATGAACGCACCCCGGTCGTCCACCGCGCTGCGCGCGCGGTCGGCGATCACCTCCGCCCCTCGCTGCGCGACGGCAGCTGGCATCGGCGACGACCTCGAGGTCCGTGCTCACGAGGGCTTCTCCGCATGGCCGCCGAACTGCTTGCGCATGGCCGACAACACCTTGTTCGCGAACTGCCCGCTGCCCTGCGACTCGAAACGGGAGGTCAGTGCCGTCAGTAGCACCGGCGCTGGGACACCCTCGTCGATGGCGGCGATCGCCGTCCACCGGCCCTCACCCGAGTCCGACACGCGGCCGCCGAACTCCTCGAGCTCGGGCGACTCGTGGAGCGCGATGGCCGTCAGATCGAGCAGCCACGACGCGACGACGCTGCCCCGTCGCCAGACCTCGGCGACCGCGGCGACGTCGATGTCGTACATGTAGAGCTCCGGATGCTCGAGCGGCGCCGTCTCGGCGTCGGCATCGCGCTGGTGCTTGCCTGCGTTGGCGTGCTTGAGAACGTTCAGTCCCTCGGCGTACGCCGCCATCAGCCCGTACTCGATGCCGTTGTGCACCATCTTCACGAAGTGGCCGGCCCCGTTCGGCCCGCAGTGCAGGTAGCCGAGCTCCTCGGGCGTCGGGTCGCCGCTGCGCCCGGGGGTGCGCTCGATGTCGCCGAGCCCCGGCGCGATGGTCGCAAACAGCGGCTCCAGCCGCGCGAACACGGCGTCCTCCGCGCCGATCATCAGACAGAAGCCGCGCTCCAGGCCGTAGACGCCGCCCGACGTGCCGACGTCGACGTAGTGGATGCCCCGCTCCCGCAGCTCACCGGCCCGCCGGATGTCGTCGCGGTAGGACGAGTTCCCGCCGTCGATGATCACATCGTCCGCCTCCATCCGCGAGGCCAGCTCGCGCACGGAGCTCTCGGTGATGTCGCCGGCCGGCACCATGACCCACGCCGCCCGTGGTTTGTCCAACATGGCAACGAACTCGTCCATCGAGGAGGCGCCCTTCGCGCCCTCCTGGACGAGCGCCTTGACGGCGTCGGGATTGACGTCGAACACGACGCAGTCGTGCCCGTCGCGCATCAGCCGGCGCACGAGGTTCGCACCCATCCGCCCGAGTCCCACCATACCCAGCTGCATCGCCGCCGTTCCTTTCGTTTGCGTCCGGAGCGTCACGGTACCCGACTCGAAGTGATGGCGGCCACCGCTCGGGGTATCGACGCTCTGGTACCAGACACCCGGAGGTGAGCGATGTCGTCGATTAGCAGCGAGAACATCAGGACCGCCGTCGATTTGGTCACGCACGCCGACCCGTGGGTGACCGCGCACGAGATCGCCGAACAGACATGGGGAGAGCGCTGCTACCTGGGCCTGCGCTGCGACCTGTCGGCGTTGCCCGAGCGGGAACCAGCGCGTCTCGAGCTCGAGATGCGGCCGGCCGAGCTGCTCTCGTTCCACGGCTTCGAGACGGAGCGCGAGCACGCCGCCTCGTCCGACCTGAAGCAGCTGCTGCTCCGCGAGCGCTTCCGCGTGAACGGCGTGACCACCCTGTACGTCGCCGAGACGTCCCGCGGGCGGCCGATCTACTGCCAGTGGCTGATCCGCCCGGCGGAGATGCCGCTGATGGAGGACTGCATGCCCGACACATACGAGGCGCTGGGCGAGGACGAGGTGATGCTGGAGGGCGCGTACACGTTCACCGAGTTCCGGGGCAAGAAGGCGATGAGCGACGGCATGTGGCAGCTGCTGGCCATTGCCCGCGACGAGGGTTACGCGTCCGCGCTGACGTACGTGGCGGACGACAACGTGCCGTCGCTGCGCGGCTGTGCCGCGGTCGGCTTCGCGCCCGACCACGCGCACATCAGCGTCCGCCGGCTGACGCGCAGGCGCACCGACCGCCTCTCGGTGGACGACGCGATGTGTACGCGCTGGCGGGCGGCTACCGGCCGATGAGCCGCCGGTACGCCTCCCGGTAGCGCTCGATCATCAGCTCAGGCGCCCAGTCCGCGGCCAGCAGGTTGGCGGCGGCCGACAGCTGTGCCGCGTGGGCGGGATCGTCCAGCACGCGCTGCACCTCGCGAGCGATCGCCGCCGGGTCTCCGGGCGGCACCAGCACCGCAGCGTCCTCCGTGATCACGTCGGCCACGCCGTCGACCGCGGTCGAGACCGCCGGCACGCCCAGCGAGAGCGCCTCCAGCAGCGTCAGCGGCAGCCCCTCCCAGCGCGACGTCGAGACGAAGCAGTCGGCGCACGCCAGCACCGCGGCCACGTCGTCCACCGGCCCCAGGAATCGCACCCGCCCGCCACATGCGGCGGCCTGTGTGGCCAGCTCCTCGTGGAGCTCGCCGGTGCCCGCGACCACGACGTCGGCGCCCTCGATCGACTCGGCCGCCTCGATCAGCAGGTGCCACGCCTTCTGCGGCACCAACCGGCCGACCCCGACCACCGTGCGCTCCGCCGTCAGGCCGTAGCGCTCACGGGTGGCGTCGATCCGCTCCGGCGGCGCCGGCTCCATGCGGGCCCCGTTGGGGATCACCTCGATCCTACCGGCCGGGTATCCGGCAGCGGCCAGCTTGCGGCCGACGCTGGCGCTGCAGGCGACGATGTGAGGCGTCGTCCCCCGTAGCAACATGGCCGCCCGCCGGTAGTTCTCGGGAGGGGTGCCGTGGAACGTCGTCAGCATGCGCGGCCGGTGGCGCATGGTGGTCAGCGCTCCGCGCATGCCGGCGGTGACGACCACGTTGTGGGTGTGGACGATGTCCGGCCGGAACGCCTTGACGGCCGTGCGCAGCGCGCGCACGCCCTCGGCGACGGCGAGCGGCGAGCGGCGGAGCAGCGGGATCGGGTAGAACTGCGCGCCCGAGTCCGGCACGCGATCCGCCCAGTCGCCCGGCACGGCGGCGATCGCGGCAGGCTCGCCGTGGCGCGCTCCGTCGGTCGCCAGCTGCAGCGCCATTCGCTCGGCGCCGCCCTGGCCCATCACCGCGATCACCTGCATGATCCGCATCCCTTCCGCAGTATCGACCAGGCGGTAGGATCAGCGCTCCACGTGAGACTCGGGGTCTTCACCGTGCTGTACAGCGGCACGCCGTTCGAGGAGGTGCTCGACCGGCTGGCCGGGCTGGGCGTGCAGGCGGTCGAGCTTGGCACCGGCGGCCATCCCGGCACCGCGCACTGCGATCCGGACGAGCTGCTGGCCGACGAGTCCAAGGTGCGGGCACTGCGCCGGGCCGTCGAGAGCCGTGGCATGGTCATCAGCGCGCTCAGCCAGCACGCGAACCCGCTCCACCCGGACGCGGCCGTCGCCCGGACGGCCCACGAGACGTGGCGCAAGACGGCGCAGCTTGCCGGGCTGCTCGAGGTGTCGGTTGTCAACGCGTTCTCGGGCTGCCCCGGCGACCACGACGGCGCCGTCCACCCGAACTGGGTGACGTCACCCTGGCCGCCCGAGTACAGCGACATCCTCGAGTGGCAGTGGACGGAGAAGGTGATCCCCTACTGGTCGGACGAGGCGGCGTTCGCGCGGTCGGCCGGCGTCAGGATCGCCCTCGAGATGCATCCCGGGTTCGTGGTCTACAACAACGAGTCGCTGTTTCGCCTGCGCGACGCCGCCGGGCCGGAGATCGGCGCGAACTTCGACCCCAGCCACCTGTTCTGGCAGCAGGCCGACCCGGTCGAGGCGATCAAGGAACTGGGCGCGGCGAGCGCGCTGTTCCACGTCCACGCGAAGGACACCTATGTCGACCGCGGCAACGTCGTGCGCAACGGCGTGATCGACACCAAGGACTACACGCGGTTCCTGGAGCGGGCCTGGACGTTCCGCACGGTCGGGTACGGCCAGGGCGAGAAGGTGTGGCGGGACATGGTCAGCGCGCTGCGCATGGTCGGCTACGACCACGTGATGAGCATCGAGCACGAGGACGGCCTGATGTCGGTGGACGAGGGACTGGAGAAGGCCGTCGCCTTCCTCAGCTCGATCATGCTGAAGGACTCGGATCAGGCCGAGATGTGGTGGGCGTGAGCGGCGGTGGCCGCGTCGGCGTCTGCGGGTCGGTCAACATGGATGTGTTCGGGTACGTCGACCGGCTGCCGTTGCCCGGTGAGACGATCGCCGGTAGCCACCTCACCTACGCGCCGGGAGGAAAGGGCGCGAACCAGGCCGTGGCCGCCGCCCGCGCCGGCGCACAGGTGTCGTTCGCTGGCGCCTGCGGGCGCGACGGGTTCGGCGACCAGGTGGCGGCGGCGCTGTCGGCGGACGGCATCGACGTCACCGGTCTGCGGCGCGTCGACGAGCCGACCGGGGTGGCTCTGATCCTGGTCGAAGACGGCGGCGAAAACGTGATCGTCGCCGTCTACGGCGCGAACACGCAGGCGTCCGGCCCGCCCGCCGGCGCCCAGGCCGACGTGTGGCTGACCCAGGCCGAGACGACGCCGGAGGCGGTGGCGGCGACGCTCGAGACCGCACGCGCGACCGGCGCCCTGGCGATCGTCAATCCCGCGCCGGCGGGCCGCCTGCCCGCCCAGCTGATCGGGCGGTTCGATATCGCCGTAGTCAACGAGACGGAGCTCGACGCGCTCGGCGCCGAGCGGCCGCCCGCCGTCGTGCTCACGCTCGGCAGGCACGGCGCGCGCGTGCTGCCCGACGGGCCGGAACTGCCGGCGTTCGCCGCGGAGGCTGTCGACACGACCGGCGCCGGCGACGCGCTGACCGGCGCGCTGGCGGCCGCGCTGGCCGAGGGACGGCCGCTCGAGGACGCAGTCCGGTTCGGCATGGCCGCGGCGGCGGTCAGCGTCGAGCGTCTCGGCTGCCAGCCGGCGATGCCGAGGCGGGAAGCGATCGAGGAACGGCTGGCGGGCGCAGCGGCGTGAATCGGCGGGTCTTCACGAATCGAGCCGTGCGCCAGGACGCCGTGCCCGAGCCGAGCACCGACGCGGCGGGCTTCCACGCCGGGCTCGACGCCTACGAGCCGACGCCGCTGCACGACCTCCCATGGCTGGCGGCCGAGACGAGGATCGCCGTCGCCGGCCTCAAGGACGAGTCGGGCCGTCTCGGCCTGCCCGCGTTCAAGGTGCTCGGCGCAAGCTGGGCGGCGGAGCGAACGCTGCGCGAGCGGCCGGATGTGCGGGAGCTGGTCGCCGCCAGCGCCGGCAACCACGGCCGCGCGGTCGCCCATGAGGCTGCCCGTCGCGGCCTGCGTGCGCGCATCTTCCTGCCCGCCGTCTCCAGCCCTCCGCGGCGGGAGGCGATCGAGGCGGAGGGCGCCGAGGTGATCGTGGTCGACGGCAGCTTCGAGGACGCGCTGGAGCAGGCGCACGCGGCGGCAGAGCAGCCCGGTGTGGCGGAGATCGGCGACGTCGGCACGTTCGGGCCGGCGCGCTGGGTGATCGACGGGTACCAGACGCTGTTCGCCGAGACACTGGCGCAGGGCAGCTTCGACCTGATGCTCGTCCCGGCCGGCGTCGGCTCGCTCGCGGCAGCGGCCACGCGGTTCGCGGCCCAGGTCGACATGCGCGTGATCGGCGTCGAGGCGTCGACCGCCCCCTGCCTGACCGCGTCGTTCGAGGCGGGGTGTCCAACGGCCGTTGCCAACACGGGCACGACGATGGCCGGGCTGGACTGCGCGGAGATCTCGGAGACGGCCTGGCCGACGCTGCGCGACGGGATGCACGGGACGATCACGGTGGACGACGACGAGGTGCACGACGCGATGCGCGATCTGGCGACCGCCGGCCTGCCGATCGGCGACTGCGGCGCGGCTCCGGTGGCTGCGCTGCGGGCGCTGGCGACGGAGCAGGCGTGCGCCGAACTGCGCGAAGCCGTCGCGCTCGGCGAGTCGACGCGGGCGCTGCTGATCGCCACCGAGGGGCCGACCGACCCCGACGGCTACCGGGCGATCATCGGTTGACCTGGTAGACGACGAACCGGTCGCTGCCGGGCCGGTCGGGGTACACCTGCGTCAGCCCGGGCGCCTTCGCCGCTGCCTGGGCGGCACGCGGCGTCAGCGGCGCGTCGACCACCACGTAACGGACGTCGTAGCGGTCGAGGATCTCGCGCTGCCGATCGGGTGATGTCGACGGGTCGAAGAAGGCGTCGGTCTCCGACCGGCGCTGCGCGGGGTCGTTGCCCGGCTCGGCCCGCGTGCGCGCGGCCGGCAGCGAGACGGCATCGACCGAGGCCTGGCCGACCAGGTTGAACGCGAGGCCGGTGAAGTCGTTGCCGCGCCCGTTCGCGAGCGGTGCGAGGACGACCGGGAACGGCGGCCCGTCGTGGCGGCGCATGAAGTCGATCAGTCCGCTCGACGGCCGGTGCCGGGCATCCGCCGGCGTGCCGTGCTGGAACGTGAACAGCGTCGCCCGGCCATCGGTCCAGACGGACCCGACCAGCACCGCAACGGCCATCACCACCACCGGCAACACCGGCACCACGGGGGGCACCGCAAACGTGGCCGGCCGGCCGGAGGCCACCCGGAGAATGACCAGAACGACGCCGGCCACGGCGATGCCGGCAACCAGGGCGGTCTGCGCGATCGCAGCACCGTCGCCCAGCCACGCGACGCCTAGCGAGGCCGCGGCGAGGCCGGCGGCGATCCACCACACCCGCCCCGGCCACGTCGCGGCGATCAGCACCAGCAGCAGCGCCAGCAGCTCGGGCCAGGGCAGCGCGCCGCGCAACCGGCCGACCTGGTGCGGACCGATCAGCGGCGCCAGCACCGCCGGCAGCCCGGGCAGGCAGAGCACGGCCAGCGCGCCGGCGCCGATCGCCCCTGCCAGCGTGTGCGTGCCCCGCCAGGCGGCGATCACGATCGGGATCGCCAGCAGGCCGAGCAAGACCGCGAGGCGGCCCTCGATCACGATGTCGCCGTCGCGGATCACCGGGTGGCCGCCGAGCAGCGCGAACCCGCCGGGGTCGAGACGCGTGCCGGCCGCGCCACCGGTGCCGCGGATCGCCGCGAACCAGATCGCGCCGAGGGTGAGCGCGGAGACGGCGTAGGCGCCGGCCATGGCGCGCCATCCGCGCCCGCGACGGGCGATCACCGCCGCCGTGATCATCGCCAGCACGGGCATCACGTACGTGGGGTGGGCGAGCACCGCGACCAGCACCGCGGCCACCAGGGCCCCCTCGGTGCGAGGTTCGTCGTCCAGTCGGACAACCTCGACGATCAGCGCGATGCAGACCGGGACGACGACGCGGAAGACGATGCCGCCTGGCTGCTCGCTCGAGTCCAGCACGCCCCCGGATGAGCTGATCGCATCCCAGACCACGAAGCCGACGACAGCGATCCCGGCGGGCATGCCGCCCAGGATCCGACCGGCCGCGTAGACCGCGGCGGGGACCAGGAACGCGCAGGCCGGGACGAGCGCGAGGAAGCCGACCGAGGGATCGACGCCGGCCAGCTCGACGGCGCCGGCCTCCGCAGCGTGGATGATCGGGAACGCGTAGCCGGCGTGGACGTGGCCGTCCTGGTACGCCGAGAGGCCGCCGAACGAGAGCTCGTGGAGGTCGACCAGTTTGCGCACCCGGCCGGCGTGGAACAGCGCGTCGGACTCGAGCACGGGCTTCGCCCAGCGGGCGGCGAGCACCGCGGTTCCCAGCCCCGCCAGTGCGACACCGAGTGCCTCCCGGCCGAGCGGGATCCGCGGCGGCCCGGCCAGCGCGAGCGCGACGGCCGAGGCCGCCAGGAGCGTCCAGAGCGGGGCGGCCAGCGGCAGGCCGGCGACCAGCGCGATCAGCAGCGGGGGGATCCAGGCGGCCAGGCCGAGCACAGGCGCGGCACCGAGTGCGGTCGCCGGCAGCAGCCGCTCGTCCAGCCCTGCGACGCGGAGCACGGCCGCCCCCGGGAGGCCGATCGACAGCGCCAGCGCCGGGAACATCGCGAGCTGCTCGGGCAGCACCTGTCCGGCTCCACGCACGACCAGCGCGCCGGCCGCCAGCAGCGCGAGCGCCACCAGCACCCTGATCGCCCGCCGTCCGCTCGACTCGAGGCCCCGCGGGGATGTGGCGTCGAATGACGTCGCGGCTCTACCTCCAGCCAGACGGATCAGAGGCGCCGGCCGCCGCCAGCGCGTCGCGGCGGGCGAGGTAGTCCTGGATCTCGACGATCAGCCCGTCGCGCAGCGTGAAGACGATGAAGACCTGGCCCCGGTCGTCGACCCAGTCCGCCCAGACGATCTCGATGTTGCTCTCCGGCTCACGCTCTGGCACGACGCCGATGGTCGCAGATCGGGCGCCTGTAACAAAGGGGTCTGACCCCGTTGTTACATGCTGGCCGCTACTTCTTGCCCGAGACGTTCAGGTCGACGGCCTCGCGGATGAGCGCCTTCAGCGCCGTCTCATCGATCTCGTCACCCTCGGCGATGTCGATGGCGCGGCGCGCGTTGCCCTCGAGGCTCGAGTTGAACAGCCTCGCCGGGTCGTCCAGCGACGCGCCCTTCATGAAGGTCAGCTTGACGACGCTCTTGTAGGTCTCGCCGGTGCAGATGATCCCGCCGTGCGACCAGACCGGCGTTCCCGGGCTGGTGGCCTTCGCCCACTTCCACTCCTCGACGATCTCCGGGTCGGCCGACCTGATGATTCCCCGCACCCTGCTCAGCGTCTCACCACGCCAGTCGCCCAGCTCCTCGATCCGCTCGTCGATCTTGGTGGATGCGTCCTTCTCGTTCTCTGCCATTCGACTCCCCCGAAACGTTGTGGCCGCCGACGGGCCGCGATCATAGCTAGGGGACGTGGATCAGCGTCGGCAGTCCGTTGTTGTCGAAGAAGTGGCTCCCCTGCTGCTCGGTCTGAGCGTTGCCGAACAGTGAAAACGTGGACGTGATGCCGTCGGGCATGAGGGTCGCATTCGCCTGCACGTTCGCGGCCCCCCACGCCGCAACCGCCCGGGATGCGATGGTTGCCTCGGCCGTCTCGTTCCACCCGTATTGCGCGGAGCCGAAGCACTCGTTCTTGTCGACGTGCGCCGTCGCGATCACGTAGTGCCCGAGCTTGCGGCTGGAGAGGTAGCCGACCGGCGGCGCATAGAGCCGGAAGTGGGTGCCGGAGCAGAGACCGCTCTTTCGGCCGGCGCTCGCCACCCAGATGGCGCCGGTGCCGTCATTGAGCCGCGCGTACTCGTTCGACCCGGCCAACGACCAGCCGATCCCCGCGTACACCTTGTCGACCGACGCATTGCCCCAGAAGACAAGGTCGACCGGCCAATCGACGTTGCCTGCGGAGGCCTTCTGCGAGTCGAAATCGAAGTTCCTGAACGAGTCTCCGCCGTAGTGCACGGTCTTCAGGCTCGTGGTCGTGCTCGCCACCGCACTGCTCACACCGAGCACCCAGAACGTCAGCACCAGGGCAAAAAGGATCGAGCCGGCACGGCGGACCATCGTCCGACCCTACGTCTTCGGGCGACAAGCTTCAACCAACCATAGCCTGTATGCTATCGAGGTGACCTCGGCCTTGATCCCGCGCCAGGAGTACGCCGCGCTGGAGCACTGCGTGTACCTGAACCAGGCGTCGCTCGGCCTGGTTCCGCGCCGCTCGGCGAGCGCCATGGTCGAGTTCCTCGTCGATGTTGCTCAGTACGGAAACGTCCGCCTCTCCGACGATGCCGAGGAGCGGATTCTCGATGACCTCCGTGCGGTCGCCGCGGAGCTGTTCGACGCGCCGCTGCGATCGATCGCCGTGGTGGGAGGAGCGAGCGAGGCGCTCGGTCAGCTCGCGCTGCTGACGGCACGGCCGCGCGGCGAGGTTGTTCTCGTGGCGTCGGACTTCCCCAGCGTCACCCACCCGTGGTTGGCCGCGCACGAGCGGCTCGGGACGCGGATCGCCTGGGTCGAGGACACGCCGGGACAGGACCTGACGGCCGCACTCACGGGCGGCGTCTCCCGCGACACCACCGTGGTGTGTTTCAGCGCAGTCCAGTACGCGACCGGATCGATGGTCGACGTCGGCGAGGTCGTTCGGCGCGCGCACGCGGTCGGGGCGCAGGCGATCGTCGACGTCACGCAGATGGCGGGAGCGATGCCGGTGAGCCTTCGCTCGTGGGCTGCCGATGCCCTGGTGTGCAGCGGGTACAAATGGCTGTCCACCCACGGCGGCGTCGCCCTGCTGGCAGTCGGCGACCAGTTGCTGGAGACCGTGCCGCCGATCGTCGGCTGGAAGGGCGCCCGCCACCCCTTCCAGTTCGAACCCACGACGCTGGCGCTCGCGCCCGACGCACGACGGTTCGAGCTCTCGACGATCGCATACAGCTCCGCCGTGGGCCTCAGCAGCTCGATCGACCTGCTCACCCGAACCGGCCTTCCGGCGATCGCCGGACACGCCGAAGCGCTCGCCCGCGAACTGGTCGCCGCGGCCGCACCCCGGGGCTGGACGCCCTACCGAGATCTCGACGAGCCGGGCGCAAGCCACCACATCGTCTCGCTGCGGCATCCCACATTCGCCGCACGACCGGTTCAGGCACGCCTCGCCGAGGAGCACGGCATCGTCGTCAGCTCACGAGGCGACGGCATCCGCGTGTCGCTTCACGCCTACAACGACAGCTCCGACATCGAGGCGCTCGCTGGGGCCCTGGGCGACCCCAGCCGATAGACAAACGTCCGGCGAGTGGGCCGTGTAGGGATCGAACCTACGACCTTGGGATTAAGAGTCCCCTGCTCTACCAGCTGAGCTAACGGCCCCGGAACGGGCAGTCTAACGGGGCACCGGCGCGTGCAGCGGCGCATCGACTATGGTTGCCCCCGCTCATGCGCGACGAGTCCAAAAGCTTCTTTCTCGACCTGCTCGCGGCCGCCGGACCGTCCGGCGACGAACGTGGCCCTGCCCGGGTCTGGCGCGGCTACACCACCGGCTTCGCCGAGGTGACCGCGGACGCCCTGGGGTCGAGCACAGCGTCGGCCGGCGAGGGCCCTCCGCACCTGATGGTGATGGGCCACATCGACGAGATCGGCCTGGTCGTCACGCACGTCGACGACGACGGGTTCGCCTGGTTCGGCCCGGTCGGCGGCTGGGATCCCGAGGTGCTGGTCGGCCAGCGGGTGCGCGTGCTGGCGAAGGACGGCCCGGTGGGCGGCGTCGTCGGCAAGAAGTCGCGCCACCTGCAGGAGGGCGACGAGCGGACGACCCAGACCAAGATCGACCAGATGTGGATCGACATCGGCGCAGCGTCCGGTGAGGAGGCGCGCAACGTCGTCCGCACCGGCGACCTGGCCGTGCTCGAGCAGCCCGCGCTGCCGCTGCAGGGCACCCGCATGTCGAGCCGCGCCGTCGACAACCGCGCCGGGGCGTGGGTCGCCGCGGAGGCCGTCCGCCTCTATGCCGAGCAGCCCGGCAGCTGCCGGCTGACCGCGGTCGCCAGCGTCTCCGAGGAGACCAGCTTCGCGGGCGCCCACACCACCTCGTTCGCGCTCGCCCCGGACGCCGCGATCGCCGTCGATGTGACCAACGCGACGGACTACCCGAGCGTGTCCAAACAGAAGTACGGCCACGTGCAGATCGGCAAAGGCCCTGGCCTGTCGCGGGGCGCCGCGATCCACCCGGTGATGTTCGAGATGCTGATCGAGTCCGCCGAGGCGGCCGGAATCGACTACCAGGTGGAGCCCGCCGACGGCCACACGTGGACGGACGCCGACGCCATCTTCCTGTCCCGGGCCGGGGTACCCTCGGTCGTGGTCAGCATCCCGCTGCGCTACATGCACTCCCCCAACGAGCTGCTCGACCTGGACGACCTCCAGGCGTGCGCCGAGCTGGTCGCCGCGTTCGCGCGTCGCTTCGACGGTCTGCCGCCGACCGAGTAGCCCTCAGAGGCCTACGATACGGCGCATGCGCCGCGTGCTGACCGTCGCAGCGATCACCTTCGGGACGGTGTTCGTGCTGTCCATCGTCGTGTTCGGGCGGAGCCGCACGGACGCGCTCGAGCCGGCCTCCACGGCCGGGAGCTTCACCGCCCATCCAGAGCCGAACGTCGCCGGCGACACGATGGCCGGCAAGCGCATCGCGCTGGCCGACCTGCGGGGCAAGCCCGTCGTGGTCAACTTCTTCGCGCACTGGTGCCAGCCGTGCAAGGAGGAGGCAGGCCAGATCGCGCAGACCGCCGCCGACTACCGGGGGCGGATCCACATGCTCTCGATCGCCCGCGACTCGACCCGCTCCGGCGTCAAAGCGTTCGCCGCGAGGTACGGCATGACGTGGCCGATCCTGTGGGACGGCAGCGACGACCTGTCCCGCGCCTTCAAGGTGCCCGGACAGCCGGTGACGTTCATCATCGACGCCAACGGCCGGATCGTCGACCAGGTCGACGGGCAGACGACCGAGAATCGGATCGCCTCGACGCTCAACCAGTTGGTGAGCTCGTGACGCTGTCCGCCACGCAGCTTGCCGTCGCGTTCGCCGCCGGCGTCGTCTCGATCGTCTCCCCCTGCGTCTGGCCGCTCGTCCCCGGCTACCTGTCTCTGGTCAGCGGCGTGCCGGCGCGCGAGCTGGAGGACCGGCGCGCCAAGGTGGTCGGCGCGGCCACCGGATTCGTCGCCGGCTTCACGGTGATCTTCACCTTGGCGGGTGCCGGCGCCGGGATCCTGGGCAGCCAGTTCCTCGAGCACCGCCGCGGGCTGGAGCTGATCGGCGGCACGATCGTGATCGCAATGGGCATCGTCATGCTCGCCCCCCGGTGGATCACATTCCTCCAGCGCCAGGCGCGGCTGCCGATGCAGTTCGGCCACGACGGCGCGCTATGGGCGGGCCTGGCCGGCGCAGCGTTCGCGATCGGATGGACACCGTGCATCGGCCCAACGCTGGGTGCGATCCTGACCGTCGCCGGCACGGAGGGCCGGGCGACCGACGGGGCCGTGCTCCTGTTCGCGTACTCGCTCGGCCTCGCCATCCCGTTCCTCGCCGCCGGGATCTGGCTGTCCACCGCGCTGGCCGCAACCCGGCCGCTGCGCGCGCACTGGGAAACCGTGACGCGCGCGTCCGGATTGGTGCTGGTGTTCGTCGGCGTCCTGCTCGCGACCGGCCAGCTCGCCGAGATCAGCGCCCGGCTCGGCAGTTAGGCTGGACACGTGAAGGTCGTCTCCGTGGTCGGCAACCGGCCACAGTTCATCAAGGCTGCGCCGCTCGTCCGCGCGCTCGACTCGGTCTGCGAGCACGTGCTCGTCCACACCGGGCAGCACTACGACGCCGAGCTCTCCGACGTGTTCTTCGCCGAGCTCGAGCTGCGCCCGCCCGACCACCGGATCGAAGGCGCCTCCGGACCCCACGCCGTGCAGACGGCACGGATGATGGCCGGCCTGGAGCCCGTGCTGGCCGCCGAGGAGCCCGATCTGGTGCTGACGTACGGCGACACGAACTCGACGCTGGCCGGCGCGCTGGTCGCCGCCAAGTCCGGCTACGCGTCGGGACACGTCGAGTCCGGCCTGCGCTCCTTTGACCGGGCGATGCCCGAGGAGGTCAACCGGGTGGTGGCAGACGTCATCTGCGACCTGAGGTTCTGCCCAAGCGAGACGGCGGTCGCCAACCTGGCGGCGGAGGGCATCCACGACGGCGTCCACCTGGTCGGCGACGTGATGGTCGATGTCGCCCGTCACTTCGGCCCGATCGCGCAGCGCAAGTCGGACGCCCTCGCGCGAATGGGCGTGGAGCCGGGCGCTTACGCGCTGATCACGGCCCACCGCCAGTCGAACACGGTGCGCGAGGCGATGGAGCCGCTGGTCGAGGTGCTGGAGGCGGTCGCAGATCCGCTGGTCTTCCCGCTGCACCCGCGCACCCGGGCGGCGCTGGAGGCGGCCGGCCTGCTCGACCGGGCCGCGGCCGCCGCGACGCTGTGCCCGCCGCTCGGCTACCTGGACTTCACGGCGCTGCTCGCATCCGCCCGCGTCTGCCTGACCGACTCGGGCGGCGTGCAGAAGGAAGCGTATCTCCATCGTGTCCCATGCGTCACCCTGCGTGACACCACCGAGTGGGTGGAGACGATCGAGCTGGGATGGAACCGGCTGGTCGGGCTGGACGCCGGCGCGGTGCGCGAGGCGCTGGCCGGCGGACTGGCGCCGCCGGCGGAGCATCCGCCGCTCTACGGCGACGGCCGAGCCGCCGAGCGGATCGCCTCCGTCATCGCCGCCTGGGGCAGGACCGGCGGTTAGCATCACGCCGATGTCAGCCCAGATCGCGATCATCGGCGCGGGCTACGTGGGGCTTCCGCTGGCCGTGGCCTTCGCCGAGGCCGGCTGCCGCGTCACCTGCGTCGACGTCGACGCCGCGCGCGTCGCCGAGCTGGCGGCCGGCCGGACACACGTCGAGGATGTGCCGGGCGCCACGCTGGCGCCGCTTGTCCAGGCGGGCTCGATCGCTGCCACCACGGACTACGCGGCGGTCGCCGACGCCGAGGCGATCCTGATCTGCGTGCCCACGCCGCTCTCCGAGAACCGCGAGCCGGACGTCTCGATCATCGCCAGCGCCACCGAGTCGATCCGCCCGCACCTCCGCCGCGGCCAGCTGGTGGTGCTCGAGTCGACCACCTACCCTGGCACCACGCGGGAGGTGCTGCAGCCGGTGCTGGAGCGCGACGGGCTGGTCGCCGGGCGCGATTTCCATCTGGCGATGTCGCCCGAGCGCATCGACCCCGGCCGCACCGACTTCACCGTGCGGACAACGCCCAAGGTGGTGGGCGGCCTGACGCCCGCCTGCCTCGACCGAGCCGTGGCCCTGTACTCGATCTGCGTCGACCGGCTGGTGCCGGTGTCCTCGCCGGATGCCGCCGAGCTGGTCAAGCTGCTCGAGAACATCTTCCGCAGCGTCAACATCGCGCTGGTCAACGAGCTGGCGATGCTGTGCGACCGGCTGAGCCTCAACGTGTGGGAGGTGGTCGACGCCGCGGCCACCAAGCCGTACGGCTTCATGCGGTTCAGCCCGGGGCCGGGCCTGGGCGGCCACTGCATCCCGATCGACCCCTTCTACCTGTCGTGGCGCGCCCGCCAGTTCGACTTCCAGACCGAGTTCATCGAGCTGGCCGGCAAGGTCAACACGCACATGCCCTACTACTGCGCCGAGCGTGTCAGCCGGGCGCTGAACGGCCACCGAAAGCCCGTCGCCGGCAGCCGGGTGCTGCTGCTCGGCGTGTCGTACAAGGCCGACGTGGGCGATGTCCGGGAGTCTCCCGCGTTACGGCTGATCGAGCTGCTCGACGAGCTGGGGGCCGACCTCGCCTACCACGACCCGCACGTGCCCGCCGTCAGCCACGGTCGGGTCGAGCTGACCTCGTCGCCGCTGGACGACGGCACCGTTGCCGACGCAGACATCGTCTGCATCGTCACCGCCCACTCGGGGATCGACTACGCCGAGATCGCCGAACGTGCGAAGCTGGTGCTCGACTTCAGAAACGTGGTCCCCGACGGCGAGGGGAGGGTGGAACGGCTGTGACGGAACGGGTGACGGTGGGCATGGTCGGACTGGGCGGTTGGGGCAAGAACCTGCTCCGCAACTTCGCCGCGCTGCCCGATGCCGACCTGCGCTGGGCCTGCGACGCCGACGAGGGCCGGCGAGCCGCCTACCAGGCCGCGTACCCGGCGACACGGTTCACCGCCGAGCTCGACGACGTGCTCGCCGACCCCGAGGTCGCCGCCGTCGTCCTCGCCACCCCGGTGCCGACGCACCATGCGCTGGCCCGGCGGGCGATGGAGGCCGGCAAGCACGTGATGGTCGAGAAGCCGATGGCCTGGAGCGTCGAGCAGGCGCGCGACCTGCGCGACCTGGCCGCCGACACCGGCCGCGTGCTGATGGTCGGCCACCTGCTGCGCTTCCACCCGGGCGTCGTCAAGCTGCGCGAGCTGATCGACTCGGGCGAACTGGGCGAGGTGCGCTACGTGTACGGCAACCGTCAGAACCTGGGCGTCATCCGGGAGGACGAGAACGCCCTGTGGAGCCTCGGGGTGCATGACATCTCGGTCGTGCTGCACCTGCTCGACGGCCGCCCGGTCGAGGTCTGGGCGCGCGGCGAGGCGTACGTGCGGCCCTCCGTCGAGGACGTCGTGTTCGGCTACGTGAAGTTCGACACCGGCCAGATCGGCCACCTGCACCTCTCCTGGCTCGATCCGCACAAGATGCGCAAGATGACCGTGGTTGGCTCGACCAAGATGGCCGTGTTCGACGACATGGAGCCGGACCGCAAGATCACGGTCTACGACAAGGGCCCGATCGTGCACTCCACGGGCGGCGTCAGCACGCACACCGGCGACATCCACATCCCCGAGATCTCACGCGAGGAGCCGCTGCGGATCGAGTGCCGGGCGTTCCTGGAGGCCGTGCGCGCGGGCCATGCCGAGCGCGCGGGGCCGGAGGAAGGGCTGGCCGTGGTCGAGGTGCTCCAGGCGATGCAGCGCTCGCTCGAACAGGGCGGCGTGACGCAGGTGCTCGAGGCCGCCCGGGCATGATGTGGCCCGCCGACACGGCGCCCAACCTGGTGCTCTGCGAAGGAGCGCAGGTGGGGAGCGACGTGCGGTTCGGCGCCAACGTGACCGTGCACGAGGGAACGCGGATCGGCGACTCGAGCGCGATCGGCGACGGGGTGGTGCTCGGCAAGCAGCCGATGCTCTCGCCCCGCTCGACCGCTCGCCGCGAGCCGCTGCCGCCGCTGGTGCTGGGCGAGGGGTGCCGCGTCTCGGCCGGCGCGGTGCTGTCGGCGGGCACGGTGCTGGGCGACGGCTGCGTCGTCGGCGACCTGGCCACCGTGCGCGAGCGCTGCACGATCGACGACGGCGTCGTCATCGGCCGCGGTGTCTGCGTCGAGAACGACACGACCATCGGCGCACGCACCAAGATCCAGTCGAACGCCTACATCACGGCGTACTGCACGCTCGAGGAGGACGTCTTCATCGCCCCCTGCGTGATCACCACCAACGACAACTTCATGGGCCGCACGGAGCGCCGCCACGAGCTGGTCAAGGGTGCGGTGATCCGCCGCGGCGCCCGAGTGGGCGGCGGCGCGACCCTGCTGCCCGCGGTGGAGATCGGGGAGGAGGCGTTCGTGGGCGCGGGCGCGGTCGTCCTGCACGACGTGCCCCCGCGGATGCTGGTGGTCGGATCGCCGGCGCGGGTGCTCCGCGAGGTGCCGGCCGACGAGCTGCTGGGGGCGCAGTGACGCTGCCCGACCGCGCCGAGCTGGACACGGTGCTCGACCTGACGGCGCGGCACTCGGGCGCGTACCTGGCGTCGCTCGACGAGCTGCCCGTGCGGACGGCCGGCGGCGAGGCCGGCGCCGAACGGCTGGGCGGCCCGCTGCCCGAGCAGGGCGTCGGCGCCATGGCCGCGCTGCAGGAGCTGATCGAGCACGGCGAACCGGGGCTCGCGCGCACGGGCCCGCGGTTCTTCCACTTCGTCCAGGGCGGCGCCACGCCGGCGGCGCTGGGCGCGGACTGGCTGACCTCGACCTGGGATCAGAACAGCTGGTCTGACACGGCAGCGCCGTTCACCACCCGGCTGGAGACGATCGCGCTGCGCTGGCTGCTCGACCTGTTCGGCCTGCCCCGCACCTGGGGCGGCGTGCTGACCACCGGCGCCACCGGCGCCAATCTGGTCGCCCTGGCGTGCGCGCGGCGCTGGTGGGGACAGCGCCACGGGGCCGACGTCGACGCCGACGGGCTGGCCGGCCTGCCGCCCGTGCCGGTGATCGCCGGGGGCTACGTGCATCCCAGTGACCTCAAGGCGCTCGCGGTGCTCGGCATCGGCCGGGGGGCGACCAGGGTCTGCGGCGACGCCGTCGGCCGAATCGACCTCGACCGCGTCGAGCGCGAGCTCCAGACGCTGAACGGCGCACCGGCGATCCTGATCGGCAGCGCGGGCGAGGTGAACGCGGGCGACTTCGACCCGATCGAACCGCTGGCCGACCTGGCCGAGCGGTACGGCTGCTGGCTCCACGTGGACGGCGCGTTCGGGCTGTTCGCCGCCGTGTCGGAGCAGACCCGCCACCTGGTGGCCGGGGTCGAGCGCGCCGACTCCGTGATCGCCGACGGCCACAAGTGGCTGAACGTCCCCTACGACTGCGGCTTCGCCTTCGTCCGCGACCGCTCCCTGATGACCGCGCCGTTCGAGCTGTCGGCCGCCTACCTGGTGGAGGACGACGAGGACGCGCCGGCGTACGGCTACCGGGCGGTCGAGAGCTCACGCCGCGCACGCTGCGTCGCCGTCTGGGCGACGCTCCGGGCCTACGGCCGCGACGGCCACCGGGCGATGGTCGAGCGCCACCTGGAGCTGGCGCAGCGCCTCGCGCACCGGGTCGACGACGAGGCTGACCTGGAGCGGCTGGCCGACGTGCCGCTGAACGTCGTCTGCTTCCGCTACCGGCCGGCCGGCGTTCCCGACGAGGAGCTGGATGCTCTCAACCGCCGCATCGGTGCGGCCGTCCTCACGGACGGCGCCGTCTACTTCGGCACCACGCTGTACGGCGGCAGGGTCGCCTTCCGCCCGGTGATCTGCAACTGGATGACCCGCGACCAGGACGTCGACGAGATCGCGGACACGGTGCTGCGGCTGGGCGCCGCGGCGCTCGCTCAGCGGTAGCGGTGCTGCCGGCCCCGGCGGTCGGTCAGCTCGAACCCGCTCGCGTCCCACGCCGTCAGCCGGCCCCCGTCCTGCAGCAGCTGCACCGCGTGCGCGCGCTCGTAGTCGCGGCGGTAGCGGTCGATGCCGCAGCAGCCCTGGACGTCGACGAACCAGCGGCCGTCGCGCTTGCCGACGGCGATCACGCCCATGTTCGAAGCACGCTCGACGGCGGCGCCATCTTCGCCGCGTGGATGCCCACGCGCACGACGGGCGACACCGCGGAGTTGCGGACGACCCGGAACGAGTGCGGCACGGACTGGTGGCGGACGACCGAGAAGGAGCCGCTGGCTGCGACCTTGAGCGGCGTCCCCGCCGTCGTCCAGCTGGACACGCCGTCGGCGTGATACTGCAGGAGCACCTTCGTCGTCGGCCGCGGCCACACGCGCCCGGTGATCGTGAAGTTGCGGCCCTTGACGACAGAGGAGGGCGCGGTCAGCGTCACGCCCAGTAGCCGGAAGTAGGTCGAGCGCAGGCCGAGGGCGGTGAAGGCCTGGCCCGACGTGCGCGTCACCGGCGCGAAACCCTTGCGGTGGATCACCAGCGACGTCACGCGCTGCGAGGGCTCGTCGATCGTCTGGTCGACCGCGGACACCGAGCCGTTCAGCCCGAACTTGCGGGCCAGCTCGATCGGCCCGTAGACGACCGGCTTCCAGGTGTGGTTCGGGTTGGCGCCCCCGGCGCCGTCGTAGCGATCTGTCACCGGCACCAGATACGGGTAGCCGAAGCTCGAGCCCCACGACGCCTGCATCGAGGACGTCCGGCCGCCGGAGCTCGCGGAGTAGAACGTCGCGGCGACCGAGCCCTGGTAGGTCACGATCTCGCGGCTGGTGGCGGCCACCGCCGAGGCGGACGCGGTGCCCTCGCGCTCGATCGGGCAGTAGGTCTGGTTCGCGACGTCGGCCTTGGTGTCGATCGCGGAGATCGACTGGTCTGTGTTCCGCGTGCGGTACGCGTACGACCGGGCGGCGACGGCCTGGGCCTTGAGCGCCTCGATCGGCCACGACGGCGATTCCTCGCAGGGCACGATGCCCCGCGCGTAGTTGTCCAGACTGACGATGTTGACGGGCCGGACGTTGCCTCCCGAGAGCAGGAACCGCAGCTGCCCATGCCAGTGGTCGTTGCCGAACCCGCGGTAGCTGGGCTCGACCAGCAGCAGCGGCGCCGTGCCGGGGATGATCTTGACCGGCGCGGCGAGACCGGACAGCACGATCGTGTTGCTGGTCGTGTTCCAGATCCGCTCGTAGCCGGCCGTCACGCCCGCCTCGATGCGGTAGGAGCCGGCGGGCAGGCCGGCGGTCGCGCCGTCGCCCTCGGCGACCACGTCCATCCCGG
This sequence comes from uncultured Actinomycetes bacterium, assembly GCA_963720885.1. Taxonomy (GTDB): domain Bacteria; phylum Actinomycetota; class Thermoleophilia; order Gaiellales; family JAICJC01; genus DATLLN01. Next base: position 751,009 of record CAVRGW010000006.1, read on the forward strand.
CCGACGCGCCGAAGTGAACCGTCTGCCGGCCGTCCATCATCGCCACCCGCTCGGTGAAGCCCAGCGGCGACTGATCGATCGCCGTCCCCGTGTAGTAGTGGGCCAGGATCTGCTTGTACGTCCAGCTGTGCGAGGCGTAGCCGTAGGCGCCCCACTGGGACAGCCCGATGCCGTGGCCCCAGCCGTGGCCGATCAGCGTGTAGGTTGTCGCGGCGTGCGACGGAATGGCAGCGACGAGCGCCGCCGCGGTCACGGCGAGCAGGACCACCAGACGTCGTGCCGTCGCCCTCACCTCCCAAACGGTACCGCGTCTCGCTGCCTTCGCGAAGCGGATTCCTCACACCGTTCCAATTCCCGAGGCCCCAGCTTCAGCGATCGGGCCCCGCCGTCGATAACCTCCGACAGTCATGCGCGCCCTGGACAGCATCCCCGCCCCGATCCGCTCGATCGTCGAGCTCGTGCTCACGCTGGTCGTGGCGATCGCGCTGGCGCTGGCCGCCCAGGCCTACGTCGTCAAGCCCTACCGGGTGCCCAGCGAGAGCATGGTGCCGACGCTGCTGCCCGGCGACCGCGTGCTCGCCGACCGGCTGACGCTGCGGTTCCGCGATCCGGAGCGCGGGGAGATCGTCGTGTTCCACCCGCCGGTGTGCAAGCCGGCCAGCACCAGCGGCGGCGTCTGCAGCACGCCCGACCTCGGCCAGCGCACCGGCTACTCCGACCAGACATTCATCAAGCGCGTGATCGGGCTTCCCGGGGACACGCTGTTCACCCGCAACGGCCACGTCTGGGTGCAGCCGCCGGGCAAGCCGGCGACGCAGCTCAAGGAGCCGTACGTGCACGGTGAGCCGACGTCGATCGCCGGCAAGATCCAGGTGCCCAAGGGCTACTACTTCATGATGGGCGACCATCGCGAGAACTCCGATGACTCGCGGGTCTGGGGCGCCGAGCCGCGCGACGAGATCCTCGGCATCGCGCGCTTCCGGTACTGGCCGCTTGACCGCCTGGGCACGCTCTAGCACGGGTACGGGAGCGGAATCGGACGCCTCGCCGGTAGACTGACCGCCCAGTCAACCGGGGAGTTGTCGATTGCGCCTACGCCGTTCCTGCCTGGCCGTGCCGGGCTCGTCAGACAAGATGCTCGCCAAGGCCGCGACGCTCGCGGCCGACCAGGTGTTCCTCGATCTCGAGGACGCCGTGTCCCCGCTGGAGAAGGTCGACGCGCGTGACCGGGTGGTCGATGCGCTCCGCACCCACGACTACTCGGGCAAGACCCGCGTCGTCCGCGTCAACGGCGTCACCACCCGCTGGTGCCTGGGCGACGTCACCGCCGTGGTCGGCGGCGCCGGCGACCGGCTGGACTGCATCATGGTGCCGAAGGTCGAGGACGCGGGCCAGCTGCACTTCATCGACCACCTGCTGACACAGCTCGAGACCGAGCACGAGCTACCCAACCGGATCGGCATCGAGGCACAGATCGAGAATGCGCGCGGCGCGATGAACATCCGCGAGATCGCGCAGGCGACGCCGCGGCTGGAGACCCTGATCTTCGGCCCCGGCGACTACGCCGCGAACATGGGTGTCGGCCAGCTGGTGATCGGGTCGATCAGCCCCGAGTACCCGGGCGACCAGTGGCACTGGGTGCTCTCGCAGATCGTGACGGCGGCCCGCGCGTACGGCGTGCAGGCGATCGACGGGCCGTACACCGACATCAAGGACACGGACGGCTACCGCAGGATGTGCCGCCGCGCGCGGCTGATCGGCTACGACGGCAAGTGGGTGCTGCACCCCGCCCAGGTCGAGATCGCGAACGAGGAGTTCTCGCCGTCGCAGGCCGAGTTCGACGAGGCACGCCGGCTGCTCGACGCATACGAGCACGCGACGCAGGTCGAGCGCAAGGGAGCTGTCATGCACGAGGGCCAGATGATCGACGAGGCCAGTCGCAAGATTGCCGAGCAGGTGGTCGCACGCGGCGCGGCAGCGGGCATGGCGCCGACCGGGGACGCCCGATGAGCCTGCCGCTGGAAGGGTTGACCGACGAGCAGCGGGAGATCGTCGAGCTGGTCCGCCAGTTCACGAACGAGCAGATCATCCCGGTGGCATCGCAGCTGGAGCACGACGACGTCTTCCCCGACGATATCGTCGAGGGACTGAAGGAGCTGGGCATCTTCGGGTTCACGATCCCCGAGGAGCACGGCGGCCTGGGCCTCGACCTGACCACCTACGCGCTCTCGGTCTGCGAGCTGGCCCGGGGCTGGATGAGCATCTCCGGGATCATCAACACGCACTTCATCGTGGCCAACATGCTGATGCGCGACGGCACGGACGAGCAGAAGGAACGCTTCCTGCCGCGGATGGCGACGGGTGAGATCCGCTGCGCGTTCTCGATGACCGAGCCCGAGTGCGGTTCTGACGTGCAGGCGATCCGCACGCGCGCCGTCCGCGACGGCGACGACTATGTCGTCAACGGCCAGAAGATGTGGGTCACGAACGGGCTGCGCTCGGGACTGGTCGCGACGCTGGTCAAGACCGATCCGGAGGCGACGCCGGCCCACCGCGGGATGAGCTGCCTGCTGGTCGAGAAGGAGCCGGGCGTCGCGCAGAGCGGCGGTCTGACCGTGCCGCCACAGCTGGAGAAGCTGGGGTACAAGGGCGTCGAGACCACGGAGCTGGTGTTCACCGACCACCGCGTGCCCGCCGCCGACCTGCTGGGCGGCGCCGAGGGTCAGGGGTTCCAGCAGATGATGTCGGGCGTCGAGGTCGGCCGGGTGAACGTGGCAGCCCGCGGCGTTGGTGTCGCCCAGCGCGCGTTCGAGCTGGCGATCCGCTACGCGCAGGAACGCGAGGCATTCGGCCGCCCGATCGCCAAGCACCAGGGGATCCAGTTCAAGCTGGCCGAGATGGCAACCAAGATCGAGGCCGCCCGGCTGCTGATGCTGTCTGCCGCGCGCAAGAAGGACGCCGGCGAGCGGTCGGACGTCGAGGCCGGCATGGCAAAGCTCTACGCCTCCGAGATCTGCCACGAGGTGGTCGAGGACTCGTTCCGCATCCACGGCGGCTATGGCTACTCGAAGGAGTACGAGATCGAGCGGCTCTATCGCGACGCGCCGATGCTCCTGATCGGCGAGGGCACGTCCGAGATCCAGAAGCTGATCGTCGCCCGTGGACTGCTTGGGAGGTACGCGATATGAGCCGCACCATCGACGCCCGGGAGACCCGCTTCGGCCGCTACTTCGAGGACTTCGAGGTGGGCGACGTGTACAAGCACTGGCCTGGCAAGACCATCACCGAGGCCGACGACCACCTGTTCTGCATGATCACGATGAACCACCACCCGCTGCACACGGACGCGCACTACGCCGAGACCGAGACGCAGTTCGGGAAGAACGTGGTGGTCGGCAACCTGGTCTATTCGCTGGTGCTCGGGATGAGCGTGCCAGACGTGTCCGGCAAGGCGATCGCGAACCTCGAGGTCGAGTCCCTGAAGCACGCCAAGCCGACCTTCCACGGCGACACGATCTACGCGCAGACGACGGTGCTCGACAAGGTCGAGTCGAAGAGCAAACCCGACCGGGGCGTTGTCACTGTGGAGACCATCGGCACGAACCAGCGCGGCGAGGTGGTCTGCGAGTTCCGCCGCAAGGTGCTCGTGCCCAAGCGGCCTACATGAGCCGTTCCCACATCTGCAGGTGGCCGATGTCCCGGTAGCGAGGCGCTCGTACACCGGCGCGCCAGCCTTGGTCGCACCCAGCGTCGTGGTCGTGCAGCCCCGTGACACCCCGTCGCGGACGAGTGCGCGCACGAGGTCGCCGGCGTACCCCCTCCCACGGTGGCCGGCCAGCGTCGCCACCAGCGTGATGTGGCAGTCGCCGGACGGGTCGGGATCACGCAGCAGGTCGATCGCCGGATCGTCCGCACCGGCCACCTCGGTCGCGGACGCTCCCATCAGCCGCGGCTCTGAGTCGAGCACGTGCCCCTGCTCCGCGAGCACGGACGCGGACGACTCGTCGATCGGGTCGACGAACACCGTCCAGCCCGAGATCCCGACATCCCGGTAGAACCGCTCCAGCTCGTCGTAGCGGCCGGCCACCGCTCCCGGCGCCAGGGCGAAGGCGACGTTGAACAGCGGCCGCTCGGGCGCGGCCGGAGTGGCCAGCGCCAGCAGCCCGGGTTGGGACAGCCGGCGGAAGACCGGCGACCCGGCGCAGAGCCCCGAGAAGCACGCCGCATTCGAGCTGATCGCCCGAGCCGCCAGGTCGTCCATGAGCGGCGATGATACCGGCGCGGTGTCACTATGATCCGCCCCCGCATGGCAGGCGACGACGCCATCACGGTCAGCGGGCTGACCAAGCGGTACGGCGATCACGTCGCGGTCGATGCGGTCACCTTCGAGGTCAAGAACGGCGAGTCGTTCGGCATTCTGGGACCCAACGGCGCGGGCAAGACGACCACCCTGGAGATGATCGAGGGGCTGCGCAAGCCGGACGGCGGCGAGGTCACGGTGCTCGGGCGGCCGGTGTGGCCCGACCCGCGGGACATCCAGTCGTCGATCGGCGTCCAGCTCCAGTCGACCGCGCTGTTCGACAAGCTCTCGGCGCGCGAGCTGCTCGAGCTGTTCGCGCAGTTCTACGGGCGTTCCGACGGCCCCGAGCGCGCGATGCAGGCGCTGGGCCTGGTCGGGCTCGAGGGCAAGGCCGAGGCGCAGGCCGAGGAGATGTCCGGCGGCCAGCGGCAGCGCCTGGCGATCGCGCTCGCGCTGGTGCACGATCCGCAGGTCGTCTTCCTGGACGAGCCGACCACCGGCCTCGACCCGCAGGCCCGGCGCAACCTGTGGGACGTGATCCGCGCGATCAACGAGGAGGGCGGCAAGACCGTCGTCCTGACCACGCACTACCTCGAGGAGGCCGAGGAGCTGTGCGACCGGGTCGCGATCATGGATCAGGCGAAGGTGATCGCACTGGACACGCCCGCCGGGCTGATCGCGTCGCTGGGCGCCGACGTCCGCATCTCGTACGCCGAGGCCGGCGAGGAGAAGGTCGTCTACACGCATGACGCGCAGGCCGCGGTGCTCGAGCTGCTGCAACGGGCGAACACGGAGGGCATCGAGATCGACGACCTCAGCGTCCGGGGGCCGAGCCTGGAGGACGTGTTCCTGAACCTGACCGGAAGGGCGTTCCGCGAATGAGGTCCGGCCGGATCTGGGCGACCACGATCGCGCAGCTGAAGATGATGTTCCGGCGGCGGGTGGCGATCTTCTGGTCGTTCGTCTTCCCGATCATCCTGCTGTCCCTGCTTGGCCTGCTGTTCGGCCGGTCGATCGATGCCGGCACGATCACGGTGATCGACAGGTCGCAGACGGCGCAGGCCAGGCAGATGATCGCCGTGCTCGACCGCACCGACGGCGTCACCGTCAAGCGCAGCAGCAAGTCGGTGGTCGACGAGCAGAAGCGCGTCAAGGACGGGGATTCGGATGCGCTGCTGGTGCTCGCCCCCGCCGGCGCCGGCCAGGTCAACGCGACGCTCTCCTACTCGAATGCGTCGGCCACCCAGGCCGGGATCATCCAGGGCGTCGTCAGCGGTGCCGCCGACCGGGTCTCGCTCCACGACACGGGCTCGCCCCCGGCGGTGCAGTACCGGGCGATCTCGGTCGACTCGAACCAGCTCGACTACCTCGACTTCCTGCTCCCCGGCGTGATCGCCATCTCGATCATGATCTCGGCCGTCATCGGGCTCTCGACGGTGCTGGTCAACTGGCGCAAGCAGGGCATCCTCCGCCGCCTGAAGCTGACGCCGATGCCGCTGTGGGAGTTCCTGGTCGCCCGGATCGCCGCGTCGCTGGTGCTCGCCACACTGCAGCTGGTGGTGCTGATCGTGTTCGGCGCCGCGGTGTTCGGCGTCGAGATCTCCCCCACCGCCTGGGCGGCTGTTCCGATCGCGCTGGCGGGGACGCTGTGCTTCCTGGCGATGGGCTTCACGATCGGGTCGATGGTGGCAGAGCCCGAGACCGCGGACGCGGTGACCAACGTGATCACGAACCCGATGATGTTCCTCTCGGGCACGTTCTTCCCCGTGGCGGCGATGCCCGACTTCGTGCAGACGATCGCCAAGGTGCTGCCCCTCTACTACCTTGCAAACGGGCTGCGCGACACCATCGTGCGCGACCAGGGCTTCATGAGTGTGCTCCCCGAGTTCGGGGTACTCTGCGGCGTGACAGCGGTGCTGGCGGCACTGTCGCTGCGCACCTTCCGCTGGGAGTAAGGAGACCCTTCGTGGCACGCTTCGAGAACGTGATCGTCGGTGGCGGGCTCGCCGGCGGGATGGTGGCCCAGGAGTACCGCGAACAGGGCGGCGACGGCTCGACGCTGATCGTCTGCCACGAGCAGCACACGCCCTACCACCGCCCCCCGCTGACCAAGGATTTCCTGCGCGGCGAGACGCCGGTCGACCAGCTGGCCATGCATCCCGCGGACTGGTGGCGGGAGCACGACGTCGAGCTGCGCCTGGGCGCGGACGTGACGGCGGTGGACGTCGCCGGCCATGCCATCGAGGTGGGGGGCGAGCGGATCGAGTTCGGCCGGCTGGCGCTGGCCACCGGATCGACGCCGCGGCCACTCGAAGGCGCCGAGACGATCCGCACGATCGAGGACTCGCAGGCGGTTGGCGCCCTGCTTGAGCGGGGCAGCGGCCACGTCGCCGTGCTGGGCGGCGGCTTCATCGGCGTCGAGGTCGCGGCCAGCGCACGCATGAAGGGTCTGGAGGTGACCCTGGCGATGCAGAACGAGGTGATCTGGGACCACCTGTTCGGGGCCGAGGTTGGCCGCTACTTCCAGCGGCACATGGAGGATCATGGCGTGCGCATCCTCTCCGGCCGGGACGGGCTCCCCGACGACCTCGAGGCGGACATGGTGGTCGCCGGCATCGGGGTCACGCCGAACGTCGACCTGGCGAAGGCGGCCGGCCTCGACGTGGACTCCGGCGTGCTCACGGACGACCACCTGGTGGCGGCGCCCGACGTCTGGGCGGTCGGCGACATCGCCGAGTATCAGAGCGTGATCCACGGCCGGCGGATCCGCGTCGAGCACTGGGACGTCGCGCTCAACCAGGGCGGGTACGTGGGGCGGCTGTGGGCGGGCAAGCAGGACGGGCCGTACGACGTCGTCCCCTACTTCTTCTCCGACCTCGCCGACTGGACGTGGATGGAGTACGTCGGGCCGGGCTCGGCCAGCGACGCGGTGGACGTGCGCGGTTCGATGGCCGACGACGACTTCGTGGCGTACTACACCGCCGCCGACGGCAAGCTCACGGCGTGCCTGGGCGTGAACCGCTCGGACGAGGTGAACGAGGCGAAGGAGCTGCTCGCGAAGGGCGCCGGGGCGCCGGCCTAGCGACGGGCAACAACGGGGTCAGACCCCGTTGTTGCGTCAGACGGCGCTGATCGCGGGGCGAACGGCGGCCATGTGAGTTGCCAGCTCGTCCACGGTGACGACCGGGAGCTCGTGCCGCTGGCAGAACGCCTGCAGCTCGATCCCCCGCGCCATCGTGCCGTCGGGGTTCATCACCTCGCACAGCACGCCGCCCGGCGTCAGGCCGGCCAGCTTGGTCAGGTCGACGGCTGCCTCGGTCTGGCCGCGGCGCTCGAGCACGCCGCCGGGGCGTGCCCGCAGCGGAAATACGTGACCGGGCCGGACGAGATCCGCCGGCGTCGACGTGCGGTGCATCGCCACCTGGATCGTGCGGGCGCGGTCGGCGGCCGAGATCCCCGTGGTGACGCCGGTACGCGCCTCGATCGACACCGTGAAGCCGGTCGCCTCGCACCCGTCGTTGGACGGCACCATCAGCGGCAGGTCGAGCTCCTCGCAACGCTCCATGGGCAGCGACAGGCAGACCAGCCCCCGCGCCTCACGGCACATGAACGCGATCTTCTCGGCCGTCACGAACTGGGCCGCCATGCAGAGATCGCCTTCGTTCTCCCTGTCGGGATCGTCGCAGACGATGATCATGCCGCCGCGCCGAAGCTGCACAAGCGCGCGCTCTAGCGAGCCGGGAATGTCGGGCACGGCGCTCAACGCGGCAGGACTATACCGCACCCCGCCTCAGGTTCCGCTCACAAGACGCGACCGACCCGCCGATATACTCGAAGAGCGATGGGCACGCGACGTTTTCTGATGGCGCTCCTCGCCGTCGCAGCCCTCATCGCAGCCAGCGGCTGCGGGGGGCAGACGGGCACGAGCGGAGCGATGGGCGACTCCGCCAAGGCGGTGCCCGCGACCGCGCTCGCCTACATCGACGTCAACACCGACCGCGGCTCGGACGCCTGGCGGACGCTGACCTCGCTGGGCGAGAAGTTCCCGGCCTACGCCGAGGCGTCGAAGAGCTTCCAGCGCGACCTCGGTCGCAGCTCCGGCACGTGTGACACGAACCTGAGCGACCTGCAGGACGTGCTCGGCGCCGACGCCGGCGCCGCGATCACCTCGGTCGATCCCGCAGGCGGCGGCACACCGAACTGGGTCGTCTACATCGCGTCGAACGACGACGGCAAGGTCAAGGATGCGGTGGAGTCGTGCAAGGACACCGAGAAGGCCGGCTCGTACGACGGCTACACGCTCTACACCGACGGCCACGACAGCCACCTTGCGGTCGGCGACAACGTCCTGCTGCTGGCCGACAGCGAGGGCAATCTGCATCAGTCGATCGACCTGCTCGGCGGCAAGGGCGACAGCCTGGCCGACGACGCCGGATTCGCCACGGCTGCCAACGAGTTCACCGACGGGAGCCTGCTGAACGGCTACGTCGATACGCAGCGGATCGCCCGGCTGATGTCCCTGGCCGCCCTGGCGGGAGCGCCGGAAGCCGACGCGGCGCAGCTGCAACAGTCGCTGAAGTGGCTTTCTACCGTCAAGACGCTGACCTTCTCCGTGACGCCGTCGGACTCGGGCATCCACGTGTCCAGCTCGATGACGGCAACCTCGGCTGACGACCTGCCCGGGCCACACCGCGGCGGCCTGACCGACCGGCTGCCCGCCGACACCTTCGCCTTCCTCTCCGCCAGCGACCTGGGCGACAACCTGGGCCCGCTGCTGGCGGCCGCCGGGACGACCGTCGGCAGCGGCGCGCAGGCGCACCTGATGCGCGACGTCGTGGCGCTGACCAACGGCGACCTGCTCTTCTACCTGCGCCCCGGCCTGCCGGTCAGCGGCGCCCTCCTCCTGCGGCCGGACGACCCGACGCGCGGCATGCAGACGCTGTCGAAGCTGCTGCGGATGAACCTGCCGGATGCTGGTCTTCACGCGCGCGGCAACCGGATCCCGGTCGCCCCGGGTATCAACGTCTCGTGGAAGCGCGTGGGTGACGTGATCGCCGTCAGCAACGACCCCACGGCCGGCACCGTGCCCGACCAGACGCTGGCCGACACACAGAGCTATCAGGACTTCCTGAGGGCGGCGGGCGCGCCGAGCGATGCCTCCGTCGTGCTCTACGTCGACGTGCCGGCAATCCTGGGCATGGCGCCCACCTCCGTCGACGCCAACCTGAAGCATCTCGGCGGCATCGCCGCCTGGACGTCGACCGAGGGCACCACGGTCACGTCCGACCTGTTCGTTCAGGTCAAATGAGCGCGGCGGCGGCCGGCCGGTACTCGCCGAACGCCGTCCGCAGCGCCCCGCAGACCTCGCCAAGCGTCGCCTCGGCACGCACGGCGTCGAGGATCGCGGGCATCAGACTGTCCTGACCGCGGGCGGCCTCCTCGAGCGCCGCCAGCCGAGTCGCGACCGCCGCGCCGTCCCTGCGCTCCCGCAGCCGCACCAGCTTCTCGCGCTGCTCCGACTCCAGGTGCGGCGGGACGTCGAACCGCTCCGGCTCCACCGCCGTGTCGTCGACGAAGGCGTTGACGCCGACGACCACGTCCTCGCCCGAGGCGATCCGCTGCTCCTTGCCGTAGGCCTCGTCGGCGATCAGCTGCTGGTACACGCCCTGCTCGATGGCCGCCACCGCGCCGCCCAACCGCTCGAACTCGGCCATCAGCTCGCGCGCCTGGCGCTCCAGCTCGTCGGTCAGATGCTCGATGTACCACGAGCCGCCCATCGGATCGGCGACGTCGGTGACGCCGAACTCGTGCTGCAGCATCTGCTGGGTGCGCACCGCGAGCGTCTGGGCGTGCTGCGTGGGGATGGCGATCGCCTCGTCGAAGCAGGAGAGCGCCATCGACTGGACACCGCCCAGCACAGCGGCCAGCGCCTGGATCGCCGCGCGCACGATGTTGTTCTCCGGCTGCTGCAGGGTCAGCGTCGAGCCGGCCGTCTGGGTGTGCGTGCGCAGCATCATCGACCGCGGATCCTGTGCGCCGAAGCGGTCGCGCATGACGGACGCCCACAGCCGGCGCAGCGCGCGGTACTTGGCGATCTCCTCGAAGAAGTTCATGTGCGTGTTGAAGATCCACGACAGCCGAGGGGCGAACTCGTCGACTCCCACGCCCCGCTCGACCACCGCCTCCACGTAGGCGATCGCGTTGGACACGGCGAACGCCATCTCCTGGGCCGCCGTACATCCGGCCTCGCGCATGTGGTAGCCGGACAGCGAGATCGCGTTGAACCGCGGAGCGTCCCGGGCGCACCACGCGATCAGGTCGGCCGCCAGCCGTAGGGACGGCCGAGGCGGATAGATGTAGGTGCCGCGGGAGACGTATTCCTTGAGCACGTCGTTTTGCGCGGTGCCGCGGATCTGCGACGCGTCGCGCCCCTGCCGCTCGGCGGCCACGGCGTACATCGCGACCAGCACCGCCGCCGGCGCGTTGATCGTCATCGACGTCGACACCGCGTCCAGCGGGATGCCGTCGAACATCGCCTCCATGTCGGCCATCGAGTCGATGGCCACGCCCACCCGGCCGACCTCGCCCAGCGCGCGCGGGTCGTCGGAGTCGAGGCCCATCTGGGTGGGCAGGTCGAAGGCTGTCGAGAGCGCCGCCTGCCCCTGGTCGATCAGGAACCGGAAGCGGCGGTTGGTCTCCTCGGCCGTGCCGAAACCGGCGTACTGGCGGATCGACCACGGCCGGCCGCGATACATGTCGCGGTGGATGCCCCGGGTGTAGGGATACGACCCGGGATCGGCGATGTTGTCGTCGTAGGCGCCGGTGACGTCGCCGGGGCCGTAGAACGCCGGCTCGGTCACGCCGTCCGCCCCTCGCCCTCCCGCTCAGCGCCGACCAGCACGACCATCTTCCCGACGTGCTGGTTCTCCTTCATCATCTGGTGCGGCACCGGGCACTCGCCGAACGCGAACGTGCGCGACAGCACGGGGTCGATCTTGCCCTCGATGATCAGCTGGTTCGCACGGTGGCACTCGTACGCGTTGGCGAAATGGCTGCCGATGATCCGCTTCTGGCGCATCCACAGGTAGCGCACGTCGAAGTCGAGCGTGAAGCCGGAGGTGGCGCCGCAGATAACGATGGTGCCGAAGGTCTTGCAGACGAACACGCTGGTGAAGAACGTCGCCTGGCCGACGTGCTCGAAGACGACGTCCACATCCTTGCCGCCGGTCGCGCCACGGATCGCCTTGCCGAACCGCTTGATCTCATCGAGGATCCGCTCGCCGGTGTCCGGGTCGTTGAGCAGGAACTCGCGGCGGTCGATCACGGCGGTCGCCCCCAGCTCGCGCACGAGGTCGGTCTTGTCGTCCGAGGAGACGACGGCGATCGCGTTGGCGCCGTAGAGCTTGCACAGCTGCACGGCGAAGATGCCGAGACCGCCGCCCGCGCCCCACACGAGGACGTTGTCGCCGGCCTTGATGTTGGCCTGATCGACCAGCATCCGGTACGCGGTGAAGTAGGTCAGCCCGTAGCTTGCGGCCTCCTCCCACGTCAGCCGTGCCGGCTTGGGCAACAGCTGCTGGGCCTGCACCAGGCAGTACTCGGCGAACGAGCCCCAGTTCGACTCGTACGCCCAGATCTTCTGCTGGGTGCACGCCATCGGGTCGAGCCCGTTGCACTCCGCGCACTCGCCGCAACTCTGGTTGCAGTGGATGACCACCTCGTCGCCCACCTTCCACCGCGTCACGCCCGGCCCAACCGCGGCGACCACGCCGGAGGCGTCCGACCCCGCGATGTGGAAGTCGTAGCCCGTGTAGCGGAAGATCGACACCGGCAGCCCCAGCGACGCCCAGACGCCGTTGTAGTTCACACCCGCCGCCATCACCCGCACGAGCACCTCGCCGGGACCCGGATCGGGCACGTCGATGGTCTCCAGCTGCATCGCATCGACCGGATCCCCGAGCCGTTCGGGACGGATCACCCAGGCTTGCATCGTGCCCATGCTCCCCATCTCGCGAGTCTACTTGCGGTTCGCCGGTTGGTGACGCGGCAACCGCCGTGCGCGCCGCAGCTCGCGGACGCCGCGGACCGCCAGCTGGCCGCACGCCGCATCGATGTCCTGTCCGTGCGACCGGCGGTAGCTGGCGGCCAGCCCGCGCTTGTGCAGCCGGCGGGCGAACGCCTCGACGCGCGCCGGCGGCGAGCCGCGGAATCCGGAGCCGGTCGGGTTGTAGGCGATCAGGTTGACGTGGTAGCCGGCCGGCGGCAGCAGCCCTGCCAGCTCGTCAGCGAGCGCGTCCGAGTCGTTGACGCCGTCCAGCAGCAGGTACTCGACGAAGATCCGCCGCCGCGCCCGCTCGCGATAGCCCGCGCATGCCTGCATCAGCTGCTCCAGCGGGAACCTGCGGGTGACCGGCATCAGCTCCGAGCGGAGGGCGTCGTTGGGTGCGTGCAGCGAGAGCGCCAGCTTCACCTGCAGCGGCTCGTCGGAGAGCCGTTCGATGCCCGGCACCCACCCCGCCGTCGAGATGGCGATCGAGCGCGCCCCCAGCCCGAACCCGGCCGGGTCGTTGATCCGGCGGCAGGCGGTGAGCACCTGGTCGTAGTTCAGGAACGGCTCACCCATGCCCATCATGACAACGTTGCCGACGGTGGCACGGTCTTCGTCGCGCAACATCCGGGCGAGCACCAGCACCTGCTCCAGGATCTCGCCCGACGTCAGGTTGCGGCCGAGCCCCATGTCGCCGGTCGCGCAGAACGTGCAGGCCAGCGGGCAGCCGGACTGGGACGACACGCACACCGTCCGTCGGTTGCGATGGCGCATGGCGACCGCCTCGACCGGGAATCCGTCCCGGGCCGAGAACCGCACCTTGATCGTCCCGTCCTGCGAGCGCTGCACCTCCTCCACCGAGAGATCGAGCAGCGGGACCGATTCCGTCAGCTCCGCACGCAGCCCGAGCGGCAGCGAGGTGATCTCGTCATACGACTGCGCAAGCCCCTGCGTCACGGCCTGCTCGACCTGCCTGCTGCGGAACCCCGGCTGGCCCTTCTGCGCCAAGAACGTTGCGACTGATTCGAAATCCACCGTGGTAGTGTGACAAGCAAACGCAGGCTGGGAGGTCAGTGGTGCCAACGAAGATCAAGACCGACAAGGTCGCAGAGACGATCACACCGATCGCGCAAAAGGTTGCGAACGACCCGGAGCTCCGGGAGCACGCCAAGAACATCGCCGACTCCGCGATGAAGATTTACACCAAGGTGCAGTCCGAGGGCGGCGCGAAGCGGGCGGCCTCGAACAAGACCGTGCAGGACGAGGTCGTCAAGGCGATGGGCGAGATCAAGGCCGGCGCGAACCGGCTGACGGCCAAGCCGAAGTCGTCCAAGAAGAAGAAGGCCGTGAAGGTTGCGGTCGCCGGTGCAGCCGTGGTCGGCACGGCAGTCGTGGCCAAGAAGGCCCTCTCCAAAGACGAGGACGAGTTCGAGTACACCCCGTGACCGAGGAGTCGATCGACGTCCTCCTCCAGGAGGGGCGGACGTTTCCACCTCCTCCGGAGTTCGTAGCGCAGGCCGTCGTCAACGACCGGTCGGTGTACGACGAGGCGGCGGCTGATCTCGACGCCTTCTGGCTCGCGCGAACACGGGAGTTCGTCGGCTGGTCCCAGCCTCCCACGGTGGGTCTCGAATGGGACCCACCGCACTGCACCTGGTTTGCCGACGGCACGCTGAACGCCTCCCACTCGTGCCTCGACCGGCACGTCGAGGCCGGGCCGCGGCGACCGGGTCGCCTATCACTTCGTCCCGGAGGATCCCTCCGAGGAGCCGCGTGACATCACCTACCGCGAGCTGCGAGACGACGTCTGCCGTCTTGCCAACGCCCTGCGCGAGCACGGTGTCGGCAAGGGCGACACCGTCGGCATCTACATGGGGATGGTGCCCGAGACGGCGGTCGCGATGCTGGCATGCGCCCGGATCGGCGCGCCGCACGTCGTCGTGTTCGGCGGGTTCTCGCCCAGCTCACTGGGAGAGCGGCTGGAGGGCACGAGCGCGAAGCTCGTGATCACCCAGGACGAGGCCTGGCGCAAGGGCGCCGCGATCCCGCTGAAGGTGATCGCCGACGAAGCCGTGGCCATGGCGCCGACGGTCGAGCGAATGGTTGTGCTGCGCCGCACCGGCGCGGACGTGCCGATGACGGACGGCCGCGACGTCTGGTGGCACGACGCCGTGGACGGGCGGTCCGCCGTCTGCGAGCCGGAGCAGGTCGAGGCGGAGCACATGCTGTTCGCGCTGCACACGTCGGGCACCACCGCCAAGCCGAAGGCCGCGGTGCACACCACCGGCGGCTACCTGACGTACGCGACGGTCACCCACCGCTGGATCTTCGACATCAAGGACGGCGACACGTACTGGTGCGCGGCCGACATCGGCTGGGTAACCGGCCACTCGTACATCGTGTACGGCCCGCTCAACAACGGCGTCACCAGCGTGCTGTACGAGGGCGATCCCATGCACCCTGCTCCCGATCGCCACTGGCAGATCATCGAGCGCTACGGCGTCACCCAGTACTACACGGCCCCCACCCTGATCCGGGCGTTCATCAAGGCAGGCGCCGACCACCCCGAGGGGCACGACCTCAGCTCGCTGCGACTGCTGGGCACGGTGGGCGAGCCGATCAACCCCGAGGCGTGGGTCTGGTACTGGAAGCACATCGGCGGAGGCCGCTGCCCGATCGTCGACACGTGGTGGCAGACGGAGACGGGTGGCATCCTGATCACGCCGCTGCCGGGACTGACGACACTCAAACCCGGATCAGCCACGGTGCCTTTCCCCGGCATCGACGCCGCGGTCGTTGACGACCAGGGCAACCCCGTGCCGCAGGGCCGTGGGGGCTACCTGGTGCTGCGCCGGCCGTGGCCGGGGATGTTCCGGACGCTGTACGACGACGACGAGCGCTACGTCTCGAACTACTTCTCCCGCTTCGGGCCGGAGACGTACTTCGCGGGCGACGGAGCCAGGATCGATGACGACGGCTGCTTCTGGCTGCTCGGCCGCATCGACGACGTGATGAACGTCTCGGGGCACCGGCTGTCAACGATCGAGCTCGAGTCGGCGCTGGTCGAACACCCCGCGGTCGCCGAGGCGGCCGCGACCGCTGCGCCGGATCCGCTCACGGGCCAGACGCCGTTGTGCTTCGCCCTGCTCCGCGAGGGCAACGAGCCGAGCGACGAGCTGGCGGCCGAACTCCGCGAATGGATCGGAGAGAAGATCGGCAAGATCGCCCGGCCCAAGGCTGTGATCATCGTCAGCGACCTGCCCAAGACCCGGTCGGGCAAGATCATGCGCAGGCTCCTGCGCAACATCGCCGAAGGCGAGGAGCTGGGCGACACGACAACCCTGCGCGATCCAGCCGTCGTCGAGGAGATCAAGGAGAAGGCGGATCGGGTCCTGACGGCGAGTCGTTAGACCCGCCCTCGCGCAGGGCGCGCACCGCCATCTGCACGGCGACGACGAACAGCAGCACCGCGAACGCCTTGCGCAGAGCGTCGTTCGACAGGTCGTTGGCAGCCGCAGCTCCCAGCTGCGCCGTCGGGATCGACGCGATGCCGATCACCGTCGCATCCTTCCAGCGCACCGCGCCGTAGCGCGTCTGGCGCCAGGAGCCGACCATGATCGCGGGGATCATCGCCGCCAGCGACGTGGCCACGGCCTGGTGCGTGTTGCTGCCCAGGAAGATCAGTGTGGGGACGAAGATCAGCCCGCCGCCGACGCCGAACATCGCCGAGAGCGTGCCGGCCACCACTCCGAGGAATGCCGCGAGCAGGTGCTCCACTACTCGGTCGCCAGCCTGACTGCGACCAGCGCGAGGAAGGCGGCGAAGGCCAGGACGATGCCGCGCGTGGACGCGCGCTGGTGCCACGCAGCGCCGATCAGGGCCCCGAACACCGCCGGCACTCCAAGCAGCACCGCGTCGGCCCACTGTACGTTGCCCTCGTTGGCATGAGCGGCGGCTGCGGCGGTCGCCGTGAACAGGATTGCGGCCAGCGATGTGGCCATCGCCGTCTTCGGCGGATACGCCGCGAAGGCGATCAGGAGGGGCACGATGATGATCCCGCCGCCCACGCCGAACATGCCGGAGAGGAACCCTGCCACCAGCCCGATGGCGATCAGCACCGAAAGACGGCGGCTCATTCATGGTTATTGTAGGCCCCGTGGCCGCAATACCGAGGCTGAAGGAGGACCTGCGAAAGCTGCTCGCGCCGATGCTCGCCGAGCCTCGGCGGTCGGCCGTCGTGCTCGACATCGACGGGACGCTGGCGCCGATCGTCGCGACGCCTGAGCAGGCAGCCGTTCCACCGGAGACGTTGTCACTGCTGGAGACGCTGTGCGCCAGCTATTCGCTGGTCGCCTGTGTCACGGGAAGGCAGGCCATTCAGGGTAGGGAGCTGGTGCCTGTCGAGTGCGTCGCCATCTCTGGCAACCACGGGCTCGAGGTGATGCAGGGCGACGAGGTCGTGGTGGTGGCGCAGGCGGCGAAGTACCGCGAGGAGATCCGCCGCGCGCTGGTGCTGGTCGAGAACGACGGGCTGATCGCCCAGTACGGATGCCGCATCGAGGACAAGGGCATCACGTTCACCATCCACTTCCGCAACTCACCGCGCCCCGCCCACGCCGAGCGGTACCTGGAGACCCAGATCGCGCCGCAGCTCGACCGCGCCGGGCTGGCGTGGAGCATCGGCCGCATGGTGTTCGAGGTGCGGCCGCCGGTGGCCGTCGACAAGGGCACCGCGGTCAAGCGGCTGCGCGGCCGGCGCCGGATCGACCACCTGTTGTACGCCGGAGACGACCGCACCGACCTCGACGCCTTCCGCGAGGCAACGATCCGCATCGCGGTGCGCTCGAGCGAGGGCCCGGCCGACCTGTTCGAGGCCGCAGACGCGTGCGTGGACGGGCCGTCCGATGTGGTCGCCATCCTCCGGACGCTGGCGGAAGGCACATGACCCAGGATCCCGAGCAGCTCTACCGCGAGGAGTCGAAGCGGCGGTTCGAGCGGATCAAGAGCCGCACCCGCTACAACCGCAACCTGCTGCTCTGCGCCACTCCCGGCGTGGCGCTGGGGATCATCCTGGTGGCGGTCTCGCCGGTGCTCGGACTGATCGTCGCGATCGCCGGCGGCATCGGCGGCGCCGTCTTCTATCACTGGCGCCTGTGGTCGCAGGCGACCGCCGAGGCCGAGCACGAGGTGATGAGCGCGTGGGCCGCGGAGCGCGGGTGGACGTATGAGCGCGAGCCGGCCGCGCTGGAAGGCGTCGCGTTCTGCCGCGACCGGGAGAAGCCCGTCTTCAAGCACGGGTTCTCCGGCCCGATGGCGGGGCTGCCTGGGCAGATTGTGAACTTCACCTACTCGACCTACGAGACGCGTACGCGCGCCGGGGCCAACGGCTCGATGGAGACGTATCGCGAGGAGGTCAAGCACAAGCACACGGTGCTGCGGCTGGAACTGGGCGACCTCGGGCTGCACTCGCTGCAGCTCTCGCCACAGGGATTGGGCGGCGGGATGTTCGAGAAGCTGCGCTCGACGTTCACCGGCTCACGCAACGTCAACCTGGAGAGCGACGAGTTCAACAGCCGCTACACGCTGCTGGTCGAGGACGTGGCGGACGACGTGATCGTGCGCCGGATCTTCGAGCCGGCGTTCATCGTGCGCTGCGTCGAGGGTCGGTTCCCGATGGCGACGTTCCAGTACGAGCGGCCCGCGCTCGCGTTCATCTGGAGCGATCAGTACGACATCTCGGAGCTGGCGGAGGTCGAGCACCGGATCACCGATGCCGCGCCGATGGCCGAGGCGCTGACGGCGATCCGGACGCGGCTGGCGACCGAGCTCAACCGCCCTTGAGCAGCGTCTTCAGCTCGGGCCACTCGCGGGTGTTGACGACGTCGGCGGCGGTTGCCCAGCCGCGCCGCGCGTTCATCACACCGAACCGCACCGCCTCCAGCCGCGCGACGCTGTGGGCGTCGGTATCGATCGACAGCTTCGCGCCCGCCTCGATCGCCAGCCGGACGTGGACGTCGGAGAGGTCGAGCCGGTCGGGCTGCGCGCTGGCCTCGAGCACGGTGCCGGTGCGCACGGCCGTCTCGACCACCGCCTCGATGTCCAGCGGGTTCGGCTCGCGACGCCCGATCAGCCTGCCGGTGGGATGGCCGAGCACGTCCATGTGCGGGTTCTCCATGGCCGTGCAGATGCGTTTGGTCTGATCGGCCGCAGACAGTCTGTGCGACACGTGGACGCTGGCGACGACGACGTCCAGCTCCTCGAGCAGCGCGTCCGAGTAGTCCAGCGACCCGTCGCGGAGGATGTCCACCTCGCAGCCGACGAGCAGGACGAAGTCGGGCGCCAGCGTCTCGGCCAGCGTCCGCACGCGCTCGATCTGCGCCCGCAGGCGCCCGGCGTCCAGCCCCATCCCGAACCCGACCGCCGGCGAGTGGTCGGTGATGTTGAGGTAGCCGTAGCCCATGCCGATCGCCGCGGCGACCATCTCCTCGAGCGGTGCCTTGCCGTCGCTCCAGTCGGTGTGGCAATGCAGGTCGCCGCGGATCTGCTCGACCTCGACCAGCTCCGGGAGCTTCCCCGCCCGCGCCGCCTCGAGCTCGCCCCGGTGCTCACGCAGCTCCGGCGGGATCCAGGCCATGCCCAGCCGCTCGTAGACCGCATGCTCGTCGTCGGTCTGCAGGAGCTCACCGGTTTCGACCTCCTCGACCCCGTACTCGCTGACCTTGAGGCCACGGCGGACGGCGTCCTCGCGCAGCGCGACGTTGTGTGCCTTGGAGCCGGTCAAGTGCTGCAGCAGGTTCCCGAACGTGCCCGGCGCGACCATCCGCAGCTCGACGCGCGTGCCGTCGTGAGCGATGCAGGTGACCTTGGTCTCGCCTCGCTGCTCGACCGAGGCGACCCAGTCGTAGGCGACGAATGCGTCCACCACCTCGGCGGGCGCGGCGGTCGAGGCGACCAGATCGATGTCCTTGGCGGTCTCGGCGTACCGGCGGAGGCTGCCGGCGATCTCGCAGCGGTCGACGGCCGGCACCTCGAGCAGCGCGTCTCGGACGTTCTCCGCCAACGGCCGCAGGCGGGCGACCGAGAGGCGAGCACGCCCCGAGACGGCGGACTCGGCGCCGGCCAGGATCGCCTGCTCCGTCTTCTCGCCCATCCCCGGGAGATCGCGGATCCGGCCCTCGCGCGCGGCCGCCACGGCGTCCTCCAGCGTAACCAGTCCCAGGTCGGCGAAGATCCGGCGCGCCGTCTTGGGACCGATGCCCGGGATGTGCATGACGGGCACCACGCCGGGCGGCGTCACCGACTCGAGCTTCTCCAGCGCCGAGATGTTGCCCGTGTCGAGCAGCTCGGCGACCTTGTCTGCGACAGCCGCTCCGACCCCCGGCAGCTCGCGAAGCCGACCCTGCTCGGACAGCCGCGCCACGGACTCCGGCGTCTCGCGCAGCGTCTTCGCAGCCTTGCGGTAGGCGAGGTAGCGGTAGGCGACCGCGCCGTCCAGCTCGAGCAGGTCGGCGAGCAGCTCGAATCGTCCTGCAATCTCCGCATTGTTGGGCGTCGTGGCCGGCACCGGGGCAATGATAGGCTCGGGAACCCGTGGACGCGGAACGCTTCCTGATCGTGCTCCCGACGTACGAGGAGCGCGACAACCTGCCCCGCGTGGTGGAGCAGATCGAGGCGGTGCTCCAGGCGCTGCCGTTCGCCGGCGACGTGCTGGTGGTCGACGACTCGTCGCCCGACGGCACCGGCGACCTGGCGGACG
Organism: uncultured Actinomycetes bacterium; assembly: GCA_963720885.1. GTDB lineage: Bacteria > Actinomycetota > Thermoleophilia > Gaiellales > JAICJC01 > DATLLN01. The sequence goes on from CAVRGW010000006.1 coordinate 771,112, forward strand.
AGCTCGCGGCCGGCCGGCCGTGGATGCACGTGCTTCACCGGCCCCGCAAGGAGGGCCTCGGCCCGGCGTACGTCGCCGGATTCGGCTGGGCGCTGGAGCGCGACTACTCGCACATCCTGGAGATGGACTGCGACCTGTCGCACCCGCCCGCCGCGCTGCCTGCCATGCTCGAGGCCAGCAGGCACGCGGACCTGGTGCTCGGCTCACGATACGTCGCGGGCGGTGGCGTCGAGGGCTGGCCGGCGTCGCGGCGGGTGATCTCGCGCGGCGGTTGCCTGTACGCCCGCACGGTGCTTGGCGTCGGGCTGCACGACCTGACCGGGGGCTTCAAGTGCTTCCGCCGATGGGTGCTCGAGAGCCTCGACCTGTCGGACGTTCACGCCGGAGGCTACGCATTCCAGATCGAGCTGACCTACCGGGCGATGCGCATCGGCGCTCGCGTGGTCGAGGTGCCGATCGTGTTCACCGACCGCAGCTTCGGCCGCTCGAAGATGAGCCGGGACATCGTCGTCGAGGCCGTGTGGAAGGTGCCGTGGCTGCGGCTCCGTGCGCTCCGCGGGCAACTCGGTGAACGTCCAGGCAGGATTCCGCGCACGCCGCTGGTACCCTAACCACCACAGTGGAGCGTCCAGCTGGAAAGCGGAGGAAAGCCGCCGTCGGAGCCGCGTTGCTCGGCACAGCTGTCGTCGCCGGAGCCGTCGCCTGGCTGGCCATCGACTACACCTCGACGCCGCGGCTCGGCGCGACGACGCCCAGCGACAACGGCTGGGTGCGGCAGAGCCAGCCGCAGATCACAATGCACGTGAACAACGCGTCGAACCTCGAGAATTACACGGTCGACCTGGACGGCGTGAACGTGACCAACCAGGTGCAGCGGTCGGGCGACCAGCTGACCGTGGCCGGTGTTCCGCTCGAGGATGGGCAGCACACTGTCAAGCTCTCGGCCGACGCCAGCGGCGTGTTCGGTGGGCACATCGCACGGACGTTCAGGTTCACGGTCGATACGCAGGCGCCGAAGCTGGCGCTCAGCCAGCACCTCAACGGCTACGTCAACAGCAACAACCTCTCGGTCACCGGCACCAGCGACCCGGGCGCCCGGGTGAAGATCGCGGCCGGCAGCACCACCATCGACGCGACGGCGGGCTCGGACGGCTCCTTCACCACGTCGCTCAACCTCCCGGACGGCTCCTACCCCGTGAGCATCACGGCGATTGACCCGGCGGGCAACACCCGTGTGCACCATGGCGAGCTCAAGGTCGACGCCACGCCCCCGGCGGTGACGCTGCGTGCGTCGCCCAAGCCGCACCACACCCGGCCGATGATCGCCGGCACGGTGACGGACACCTCGACGGTGACCACGAAGACAACACTCGACGGTGTCGCGTTCAAGCTCGACACCAAGCCATCCGCGCCGCTGGCGCAGGGCGCGCACGTGTTGCGGGTGCAGGCGACGGACGCGGCCGGCAACGTCACGGTCAAGCACGCCCGGATTCTGGTCAACACCAGCGAGAGGCTGGGCGCCAGCGCGCTGATCGCCGGCGCCGTGGGCAAGGACGTCAAGCAGCTGCAGCACGCCCTGGTCACCGACGAGCTGCTGAAGAAGGGCGGCGTCACCGGCTTCTTCGACCGACGCACGATCGCCGCCGTCAAGTCGTTCCAGGTGTCGCGCGCGCTTCCGGTCACGGGTCAGGCCGACCTGACGACGATCGGCGCACTGACCACGCGGATCGTGATCGACGAGTCGTCACACTCGCTGACGCTGATCCGGCCGGGGCAGGCGCCGGTGGTGTTCGGCGTCGCCGTCGGCCAGTCGGCATACCCGACGCCGACCGGAAGCTTCCACATCATCAGCAAGGTCGTCGACCCGACCTGGACGCCGCCGGACTCACCGTGGGCGCAGGGCGAGCTGCCGGTGCCACCCGGCCCGGACAATCCGCTGGGCACACGCTGGATGGGCCTCAACGTCACCGGCGTCGGCATCCACGGCACCAACGATCCGTCGTCGATCGGCTACAGCGTCTCGCACGGCTGCATCCGCATGCAGATCCCCGACGTCGAGCGGCTGTTCACGATGGTCTACGTCGGCACCAGCGTCACGATCCAGGCCTGACCCGGCCAGCGTGTGACGCATGGCTATACTGATTCCCACCGTCTCGAGCCCCAGGAGGAAGCGTTGGCAGCGTCCATGATCGAGGTCACCGATACCACGTTCTCGTCCGAGGTCGAGTCCGCAGAAACTCCCGTCGTCGTCGACTTCTGGGCGCCGTGGTGCGGCCCGTGCCGGGTCATGGATCCGATCCTCGACGAGCTCGCCGGCCAGCATGGCGGCCACCTGAAGTTCACGAAGATGAACGTGGACGACAACCAGGAGACCGCGATCAAGTACGACATCCTCTCCATCCCGACGCTGCTCGTGTTCGCGGACGGCCAGGTGCAGAAGAAGCTGGTCGGGGCCGTGCAGCGCCGCCGTTTGGAGGAGGAGCTCTCCCCCTGGCTGAACGGCAACGGCGCATCCGCGCCGGCCGAGGTCTAGGCGCGCAGCGCAGCGACGGCGGCGACGCCCGCCGCGATCAGCGCGGCGCCTGCGAGCTGCTGCCTGCCCAGACGCTCGCCGAACATGACGTACGACCCGAACACCGCGACCGCGGCGAACTGGGACGCCAGCACCGCCGTCACGGCAACGCCGTGCTGCGCGCCGGCGATGAAGGCCGCGAAACCGCCTGACTCGGCCAGCGCCGAATACGTGACCAGCGGCAGCGCCTTGCCCGGCGGACCGAGTCCACGCCGGGCGAGCAGCGGCAGGGCGATCAGCACGATGCCAAGAATCCGGGCGACCAGGATCGTCCAGAACGCGCCCAGCTCGTCCCCCGCCTGCGAGCTGGCGACCAGTCCGATGCCGAAGAGCACCGCCGCGACGATCGCGAACAGCGACGGCCGGAGGTGGATGTCCGCCACGCTGGCGTGGAACGTGACCAGCAGGACGCCTGCGACCACCACCGCGAGCGCGATCGTGATCTGCACGGTCAGCGACTCGTCCAGCACCACCACCGAGAGCATGGCGGCGAACGCGCCTTCGGTCGAGGCGATCGGCGCCACCACCCCGACCTTGCCGATCCGCAGCGCCCGGTACATCGAGGAGAGGCCGAGCGCCGACGCCGCCCCGGCGGTGATCGCCCAGGCCCAGCCAGTGCCGGTCGCCGGCGGCAGACCCTCGAGCGCGACGGCGGCGATGCCGGTGGCGACGAGGCCGATCAGCATCACGTAGGCGAGCGCCTGCTGTGAGCCGAGCATCCGGGTCGACCGCGACGCGACGACGGTCGAGGTGCCCCACAGGAGCGCGGCCACAAGACCGCCGAGGACGGCGATCACCGGAAGTGGTCGTAACCCTGGAGGTCGTCCCGGTCGCGGCCGTCCGCATCGAGCAGCACGACTTGCGGATCGGCCGTCAGCCTGCCGACGACGGTTGCCCATCCGGGCATCGGCGCATGGGGCGGGACGGCGGCCAAGAGCTCGTAATCCTCGCCGCCGCCGGCCGCCTGCTCGACGGTCGCCCCAGGGCCGAGCGGCAGCCGCTCGAGCTCGATCAGCGCGCCGGTCCCGCAAGCGCGGGCCAGCCGCCGGACGTCGGTGGCGATGCCGTCCGAGATGTCGATCATGGCGCGCGCCGTCTTCGCCAGCAGCGCGCCCTCCGCCAGTCGCGGGGTCACCGGCAGCGTGTAGCCGGACGCCGCCTGCCCGCCCAGCGGGCCGCTGACGATCAGGATGTCGCCGGGTACACCGCCGTCACGCCGGACCGGCTTGTCGGCGTGGCCGACCACCGTTACGGACACGACCAGCACCGGCGACCGGACGAGATCTCCGCCCGCCAGCGGCACGCCGTGGTCGGTCAGCCCGGCGGCCAGCTCCTGAACGTCGTGGAACCCCACCGGGATCCCGAACGATGCGACCAGACAGGTCGCCGCGCCGCCCATCGCCGCCAGGTCGGACAGGTTGGCGCCAGCGGCGCGGTGCCCGATCTGCCGGGGCGACAACCGCGACCGGTCGAAGTGGACGCCGTCGACCAGCATGTCGGACGAGACCAGCACCCCGCCGGCGAGCACCGCGGCGTCGTCGCCGATGCCGACGAGCACCCCCGGCCCGCCGCCTGCCACCTGTGCGATGAGCTCGACCTGATCGTCCTCTGGTAGCATGGCGGCAATGTACCTGCGCTGCTTCTTCGGCTTCGCGTTTGCCCGCCCCGATGGGGGCATCTGACAGCGCGCGAGCCGAGACGACGCGAGATCAGAGGCCTCCGGAGACGGAGGTCTTTTTTGTTGGAGGAGACATGACGCTGACCGTTGCACATTTCGGAGAGGAGGGGGCCTACGCGTCCGAGGCCGCGGCGAAGCTGTACCCGGCGGCCACCCTCGTCCCCTACCACTCCGTCTCCGACGTCATGCGGGCGGTGACGCGGCGGGAGGCGGACTACGGCGTGCTGCCGATCGAGAACTCGCTCGCCGGCGTGGTGCCCGAGACGTACGACGCGCTGGCCCACGCGCCGCTGGCGATCGTCGACGAGGCCGTGCTGCCCGTCCCCCACGTCCTGGTGGGCCTGCCGCAGACCAACATCGACGCGCTGACCCGCGTCCATTCGCATCCGATGGCCCTCTCCCAGTGCCGCCGGTTCCTGTCGTCGCTCCCCGACACGCTGCCCGAGGTCGCGCCGAGCACGGCCGCGGCCGCGCGCCGCGTCGCCGAGCAGAACGACCCGCGACAAGCGGCCATCTCGTCACGCGGTGTCGCCCAGCGGCACGGGCTGTCGGTGCTGCTGAACGACGTCTCCGACCACGCGCAGAACTACACGCGGTTCGTGACGGTGGCGCCGCACACCCGCATCGACCGGGACGCCCGCGACTGGCGGACCGCGATCCGGTTCGTCACCCACCACCATCCGGGAGCGCTGCACGACGCGATCGAGCCGCTGCGCCGGTACGGGGTGAACATGACCTCGCTCCAGTCCCGTCCGATCCCGGGCAGGCCGTGGGACTACCAGTTCTACGCCGACGTCGAGGGGCACCCGCTCGACCGGCCGGTATCCGCTGCGCTCCGGGAGATGCAGGAGGCGGCCGCCGAGCTGGCGTACCTCGGGTGCTACCCCGCCTCGCCGCGTGAGTAGCGTCCGCGAGGCTGCGCCGTGGGACGAGGTGCTCGCGTTCGGCACTCCGCCGGCCGGCGAGCAGGTGGTCGCCCGCCGCACCGTCCCCGGCCGGACGGCGCGGTTCGCCGACATGCCGGACTGGGTCGATCCGCGCCTGGCCGGATCGCTGGCGGCCGCCGGCGTCGAGCGGCTGTACACCCACCAGGCGGACACGGCAGAGGCGGCTCGGACGGGCGACGCGATGGTGGTCACCGGCACCGCCAGCGGCAAGTCGCTGGCGTTCAACCTGCCGGTGCTGGACGCGATCGCGCAGGACGCCGGGACCCGCGCCGTGTACCTGTACCCGACCAAGGCCCTCGCCCAGGACCAGGCGCGTTCGCTGTCCGCGCTCTCGCCGCCCAACCTGCGGCTGGCGATCTACGACGGCGACACGCCGCAGGCGGAGCGACGCCAGGTGCGGGGCTGGGCGAACCTGATCCTGACCAACCCGGACATGCTGCACACCGGGATCCTGCCGGCGCACGGCATCTGGGCCGAGTCGCTGCACCGCCTGCGCTACGTGGTGGTCGACGAGGCCCACGTCTACCGCGGCGTGTTCGGGTCGCATGTCGCGAACGTGCTGGCCCGGCTGCGGCGGATCTGCGAGCACTACGGCTCACAGCCGGCGTTCATCCTGGCGTCGGCCACGATCGCCAATCCCGGCCAGGCCGGCTCGACCCTGGCCGGACGGCCCGTCGCGGTGATCGACGACGACGGGGCGCCGGCCGCGGCCCGCGAGGTCGTCGTCTGGAACCCGCCCCTGCTCGACCCCGAGTTCGGCATCCGGGCGAGCACGCTGGGCGAAGCGGCGACGCTGCTCGCCGGGCTGGTCGCCCGCGGCCAGCGGACGATCGTGTTCGTCCGCTCGCGCAAGGGCTGCGAGCTGGTCTACCGGTACGCCCGCGAGGGATTGACCCTGAACGCGCCCGACCTCCGCGACCGCATCGCCCCATACCGCGCCGGCTACACGCCCGAGCAGCGCCGCACGATCGAACGCGGGCTGGCGGACGGCACCCTGCTCGGCGTGGTCGCCACCAGCGCGCTCGAGCTGGGCATCGACATTGGCATGCTCGACTGCGCGATCTCGGTCGGCTTCCCCGGCGCCATGTCGTCGCTGCGCCAGCAGTGGGGCCGCGCAGGCCGCCGCGGAACGGGACTCGGGCTGCTGGTCGCCGGCGAGGATCAGCTCGACCAGTACCTGGCCCGCCATCCACAGGAGCTGCTCGACCGGCCGGCCGAGGCCGCGGTCTCGAATCCGGCGAACCCGGCGGTGCTGGCCGGCCACCTGCGGTGCGCCGCCGCGGAGCTGCCGCTGACGCCGGCCGACGTCCGCCACTTCGGCGACGCCGGCCTCGAGCTGGCGCGGTCGCTGCCGGACATCTCGGCCGGTCCAGCCGGCCTGGTCTACCGCGGCACCGACCATCCGGCGGCGCGCATCGCCCTGCGTTCGGCCTCGCCGAACGCCGTCGTTGTGATCGAGGCCGGCACGGGGACTCTGCTCGGCCTGGTCGACGAGGCCCGCGCGGACTCGACCGTGCACGAGGGCGCGATCTACCTGCACCTCGGGCAGCAGTACGTCGTCCGGGCGCTGGACACGATCTCGCACGTGGCGCTGGTCGCGCAGTTCGACGGCGACTACTACACGCAGACCCGGCGCCTGTCGGCGACGAGCATCGAGGAGGAGCTGGAGCATCGCGAGCTGGCCGGCACCCGCGTCAGCTTCGGCCGGATCGAGGTGATCGAACAGGTCATCGGTTACCAGCGTAAGCGTTTGAGCAATCACGAGCCCATCGACATGATCGGCCTGGACATGCCGGAGCGTCATTTCCAGACGGAGGCTGTCTGGTACGTCCCCGCCCAACCGCCCCACGGGGTCGACCTGCTCGGCTCGCTGCACGCCGCCGAACACGCCATGATCGGCCTGCTCCCGCTGCTGGCCACCGCCGACCGCGGCGACATCGGCGGCCTGTCCACCGATCTGCATCCGCAAACCGGCGCGCCGACGATCTTCGTCTACGACGGACATCCCGGCGGCGCCGGCATCGCCCACCGCGGGTACGAGCTGTTCGAGGGCTGGGTCGACCGGACGGCCGCGCTGCTGCGCGACTGCCCGTGCGAATCGGGGTGCCCGTCGTGCGTCCAGTCGCCCAAGTGCGGCAACCTCAATGAACCCCTCTCCAAGCCCGGCGCGCGTCGTCTGCTGGAGACGCTGTTACCGGCAAAGAGCTGACGCTCGGCACCGTGTCCGCTGTGGTACAGTTGCCGACCCCGCGGACGGTCAAGGGAAACCGGTGCGAGTCCGGTGCGGTCCCGCCGCTGTGAGGACGTCCGATCGGCGCGCCGAGAGGCAGCCACTGGCCAGCACGGCCGGGAAGGCCAGCCGGAAGGCCCGGAGATCCGGGAGCCGCGTCCAAGCCAGAAGACCTGCCGGCCGCGAGACGCATACCCGAGCCTCTCGAGGAAGGAGGACTGCGTTGGCGAACCATCGCCTTCGTGCCACCGCCGCCATCATCGCGGCACTGATCGTCCTTGCGATCAGCGCGGCTCCAGCCGGAGCGGAGACCCCGATCCGGGTCGAGAACTCCAAGGCCACCCTGTTTCAGGGGTCGGTCACACCGGCCACCGGCACGCTCAAGGACAACACCGGAGCGTCCCATACGACCAGCCAGAGCACCGCCCTCGGCGCGCTGCTCACGGCGTCGCGCGGCGCCAACCCGTTCACGCTCGACCTGGGCTGGTTCGACGGTCTGGGCGGCGGTTGGGCCGGCTTCTACCTGGCGGGCGTCAACGGAACGACGCCTCCTTCGAACGCCTACTGGGCGCTGAAGGTCAACCAGAAGCTGACGCCCCTCGGCCTCGGGTCACAGACGGTGGGCGACAAGGCCAGCGTGCTCGTGTACTACACGACCACCGACCCCGACACGTTCGCGACCCAGCCGACGCTGGGCATCGGCACGAACGCAGCCACCGTCACCGCCGGCGGCCGGGTGACGATCACCGTCAGCCAGTACGACGACGCCGGCAACAAGTCGGCGGCGGCCGGCGCATGGATCCTGGTCAACGGCCAGCAGCGCGTGCAGACCGGCATGACCGGCATGGCCACCGTGCGGCTGGCCAAGCCCGGGCAGTTCCGTATCAAGGCGACGAAGGCAGGCACCATCCGCTCGCGGAAGCTGTGGATCACCGCCACCTCCTCGTAGCGCTCGCACTGGTCGCGGCCGGCTGCGGCCAGGGGGCGGCTCGGCCCCCGGCCGGGCCGGACGCGGCCACCGTGCTCGTCACCCGCGACTTCGGCTCGACCACGTTGACGCAGGCCCGGGCGGCGCCTGGCCAGTCCGCGCTCAACGCCCTGCGCCGCTCGGCCAAGGTCGGCACGAGCTACGGCGGGCGGTTCGTCGAATCGATCAACGGCGTCGAGGGCAAGAAGAGCGAGGGATGGGACTGGCTCTACTTCGTCAACGGCATCGACCCCGGTGTCGGCGCCGCTGACACCACGCTCCATTCCGGTGATCGCGAGTGGTGGGACTACCGGTACTGGAAGGACTTCATCGGCGTGCCCGCGGTGATCGGCGCCTGGCCGGAGCCGTTCGTGCACGGCCTCGACGGCAAGCGCCCGCACGTGCAGGTGCAGGGGCCGGCGTGCGCCGGCCAGCTGGGCGACGCGCTCGAGCGGGCCGGTGCGCGGGTCGGCGACGGCACGGCACCGTTCGACGTCCGAGTGGCGACGTTCGACGAGGTGTCGTCGCTGCTCACCGACTGGGAACGCTGGGCGTTCACCGTGCGGCTGGCCGGCGGCAGGGTCGAGATCTACCGCGGCCAGCCCGGCTGGAGCGACGTGCCCGGCGCGCACGCGGTGATCGCCGCCCGCTCCCCCGACGGCATCCCCGGGCGCACGTTCGAGATGCTCGTGGCCGGCGACAGCCGGAAGGCGGCATGCGCAGCCGCGCACGCGGTCGCCTCGGATCCGACCGCGATCGCCCACACGTACGCGGTGGCGCTCGACGCGAACGGCGCCGTCCTGGCGGCGGCGGGGCGCCCGTGAAGCCGCTCGGCGTCATGCTGGTGTGCTCGGCGCTGCTGGTGGCCGCGATCGCCATCGACAACCCGATCCTGCTCGGCGTCGATCGCCGTGTGCGCGCTCGCGCTGCTGCTGGCCGGCCCGGGTTCGAAGCGCGCGTATCTGGTGTTCGCCGGCACATCGGCGCTGCTGGTCTTCCTGATCAACCCCTTCGTCTCGGTGCAGGGGCTGACTCCGATCTGGCATGGGCCGCACATCCCCCTCCTCGACACCGAGATCACGCAGGAGGAGCTCGCATTCGGTGCCGCCGCAGCGCTGCGCATCTTCGCGTCGGCGCTGGCGATCGCCGCGTTCGTCCGAATCGCCGACGGCGACCTTGTGCTGAACGGCGTGTCCCGGGTCGCACCCCGGTCGGCCATGATCGTCGCCCTGGCGGCACGGCTACTGCCCACGCTGGAACGCGACGCGGCGGGCATCGCCCTCGCCGCACGGGCACGGGGCGCGACGGCGTCCGGCCGGCGATCGGCCGCCGACCTGGTCTCGCCGCTGGTCTCGCTCTCCCTCGAGCGGTCGCTGGGGCTGGCCGAGGCGATGGAGGCACGTGGCTACGGCGGAGGGCGCCGGACGCGCGAGCCCGGGCCGCCCGCGGACGGACCCGAACGGGTGATGACCGCATCCGGCGTGACCCTCAGCCTGCTGACCGCCTGGCTGCTGCTCTTCGGCGGCGGGAACTACGTGTTCTACGACCTGCTGGGCGACCCGGTGACGGCGGCGGCGATCGGTGGATCGGCTGCCTTCGCCGCGCTGACGGCGGTCGCCATCGGGGCGGTGCGATGGCCGCGCTGAGCTTCATGGACGTTCGCTACGCCTACCCGGGGACCTCGCAGCCCGCCCTGGACGGCGTCACACTGGACGTCGAGCCGGGAGAGCTGGTGCTGATCGTCGGCGAGTCGGGCTGCGGCAAGTCGACGCTGCTGCGGGCCGCGCTCGGCCTCGTGCCGCACTTCCACGGCGGCGAGCTGTCCGGCCGCGTGCTGGTCGAAGGCCTGGACACGCGCGATCACCGGCCGGGTGAGCTGGCCCGCCATGCCGGCCTGGTGTTCCAGGACCCCGAGGCACAGCTGGTCGCCCAGCGGGTGCGCCACGAGGTGGCGTTCGGGCTGGAGAGCATCGCCCATCCACCGGCCACGATTGCCGCCCGCGCCCAGGAGGCGCTGATGGCCGCCGGAGCATCGCATCTGACCGAGCGCGACACCGGAACGCTGTCCGGCGGCGAGGGGCAGCGGATCGCAATCGCGTCCGTGCTGGCGATGGGCCAGCCGCTCCTGCTGCTCGACGAGCCGACCAGTCAGCTCGACCCGGTTGCGGCCGAGGAGCTGCTGGCGCTGGTCACCCGCATCAACCGCGACCGTGGCGTCACGGTCGTGCTGGCCGAGCATCGCACCGGCCGGCTGTTCGCCGAGGCCGACCGCGTGGTGGTCATGGACGCCGGCCGCATCACGTTCGACGGCGCACCGCCGGCGGCCGCACGCCACCTGGCCGGGTGCGGCCGGTGGATGCTCCCGCCCGTCGCCCAGGCGTTCGCGGCCGCCGGCCGCGACGAGCTCCCGCTGACCGTCCGCGACGCACGCCGGGAGCTCGGAGACGTCCGGTCATCCCCGCCGCCGCTCGCGGTGGCGCATGGTGCGGGCCCGGTCGTCACCGTCGAGAAGGCGCACCTCCGGCGCGGCGACGCCGAGGCGCTGCGCGGTGCCAGCGCCGGGTTCGACGCGGGCACGGTGACCGCCGTGCTGGGCGAGAACGGTGCGGGCAAGTCATCACTGGCGCTGGCCGCCGCACGGCTGCTGGAGCTCGATCGCGGCCGGGTGCGGGGATCCGCCAGGGCCGGCTACGTCAGCCAGAATCCGGCGCACCACCTACTGCGGGAGACGGTCGAGGACGAGGTGGCCTACGGCCTTGTCCGGAGCGGCGTGCCGGCGCCGGAGCGCGCGGTCCGGACGATCGCCGAGCTGGAACGGTTCGGCCTCGCGGCGTTCGCCGTCCGGCATCCGCGCGACCTGTCGAGTGGCGAGCGCCAGCGGCTCGCCGTGGCGTCGGTGACCGTCATGCGCCCGGACCTGCTGCTCCTCGATGAGCCGACCCGGGGCATGGACGGCCTGCGCAAGCTGGCCCTCGGCGAGCTGGCCACCGCGCTCGCGTCCGAGGGCACCGCGGTCGCCCTGATCACACACGACATCGACTTCGCCGCCGAGGCGGCCCAGGCCGTGACGACGATGGCGCACGGCCGGGTGCTGGCCGACCGCGCACCGCGCTCGGAGTTGGCCGGCGGCCTGTTCTTCGCCGGGCAAGTCGCGCTGGCCACCGGCCACGTCTCGGTGGCCGAGGCAGCCGAGGCGCTGCGGGCCGGGACGGAGGCGACCCGTGTCTAGCCTGGTGCTGATCCTGGCCGTCGGCTGCGTCGTGCTTGGCGTGGCCGGCGTCGAGCGGGGCCCGAACCGCAGCAAGGAGCTGGCGCTGATCGCCGCGCTGGCCGCCGCCGCGGCGGGCGGGCGGGTGCTGTTCGCGTTCGTCCCCAACGTCCAGCCGGTGACCATCATCGTCGCGGTCACCGGCGCGACGCTGGGGCCGCGCGCGGGCATCGCCGTCGGCGGCTCGGCCGCGCTGCTCTCGAACGCGTTCCTCGGCCAGGGCCCATGGACGCCCTGGCAGATGATCGGCTGGGGGCTGGTCGGCGCGACCGCCGGCCTGCTTCCGCGGCTGCTCCGTAACCGCTTCGCCCTGGCGGCGTTCGGCATGGCCTGGGGCTTTCTGTTCGACTGGCTGATGGACGTCTGGGCGTGGAGCGCACTCGGGCAGAACGCCGACGCGAGCTCCTTCCTGGCCTTCGTCTCCACCGGCATCCCGTTCGACGTCGCCCATGCAACGGGCAACGTCGTCATCGCGCTGATCGCCGGACCGACACTGATCCGCATGCTCGACCGCTACGCGCGGCGCCTGCATGCCTCGTTCTCACCAATGGAGGGCACGACATGAGACGAACGATCCTGACCATCGTGGCGCTGGCGGCGCTGGCGCTGCCGGCCACCGCCTCGGCCGCAAGCGGCGCCGACTACCTGGCGACGCGACTGCAGCCCGGCGGTGGCTTCGCCGAGGCCGGCTCCAGCAACGGATCGGTGGCCCTCACCGCCTGGGCCGTGATGGGGCTGACGGCCGCGGGACGCCATCCCGAGAACATGCGCCGGCCGGGTGGGCACACGCCCGTCTACTTCATGGCGGCGCACGTCAAGCAGTTCGACGACGCCTACTCGCTGGCCAGGGCGATCCTCGCAGTCGTGGCGATGGACCGCACACCGTACGCGTTCGGCGGCCGCAACCTGGTGGCGTCGCTGCGCACCAAGATCGCGTCGAACGGGCGCATCGGGCTGTACCAGAACTCGACCTACTGGGCCGTGCTGGCGCTGCGCGCGGCCAACTCGCCGGTGCCGACTGCATCGCTGAACTTCATCCGGTCGGCGCAGCAGTCGAACGGCGGCTACAGCTGGCAGGGCGGCGCGGCACCCGACTCGAACGACACCGCCGCGGCGGTGATGGCGCTGCGTAGCTCGGGAATCCCCTGCGAGTGGAACGCCGTCGCCCACGCGTACTCCTACCTGCACGCGCTGCAGCGAAGCGACCACGGCTACGCGCTGACGCCGTCCGGCGCAGCCGACAGCCAGTCCACCTCGTGGGTGGTGCAGGCCCGCAGGAAGTGCGGCCTGCCCAACAGCGGCGCGTTGTCGTACCTGTTCGCCCGCCAGCTGCCGAGCGGCGCGTTCAACTACCAGCCGGGCCGCACGGTGACGCCGGCCTGGGTGACCTCGCAGGTGCTACCCGCGACCAACGGGCGCAGCTACCCGATACGACCGTAGGGCGGCCAGGCTGCCGGCCATCGCCAGCAGGCCGAGCGCCGCGCCGATGGCCAGCGCCTGATCGAGAGGCATCGTCGTAACCAGCAGGCCGACCGTGAGCAGACCGACGCCGTGGCTCGCGCGATGGACGGTGAAGAACACCGACATCGCGCGGCCCAGCGTCGCCGCGCCGATCTGGTACTGCATCGCCGAGACCAGCAGGATCCGAGCGCCGGACTCGGCCGCACCGGCCAGCGCGGCGGCAGCCACCATCACCGCCAGGTTCGGTGCCACGGCAAAGATCAGGAAACAGGCCGGGTAGCCGACCCAGAACAGGATCGACCACAGCTCCCGGCGGACGATCTCGACGCGGGCCAGCACGACTGCCACGATGATCGCCCCGACGCCGAACCCGAGCAGGATCAGCCCGTACGACCCGGGGCCGGCCTCCAGCGTCTGGCCGACGAGCACCGGTGCCGCGGGGATGAACACGCCGGCGCCGATCGTCACGCCGAGACCGAACATGACCATCGCGATCCCCAGCGGCGGCCGCGACGAGAAATCGCGGAACCCCGCCAGCAGCTCGTGCACCGGGTGCTGCTCGCCGCCGGCGCCCCGCGATCGCGTTGCGACGAACGACAGCAGCAGCGCCGACAGCAGGAAGGAGATGGCGTCGATCGTGAAGAACTGGCCGAGCGGCACGATGATCAGCAGCAGCCCCGCCGCGCCCATCGCCAGCCCGCTGATCGCCTCGCCCGTCGCCTGGAACACCGAGTTGGCACGCTGCAGCGACGCCTGAGGCACGACGTCGGGCAGCATCGCCCCCGAGGCCGGCTCGAAGAAGCTGTCGCCGATCCGGATCAGGAACATCGTCGCCGCGAGCGCCAGCACCGTGGGCCGCACGCCGGCGAGCGTGGTCGACAGGACGATCCCGAGCGCGGCGGCGCGAAGCAGGTCGGCGCCGATCATCAGCCGCCGCCGCTCGACGCGGTCGGCCACGACGCCGCCCAGGAGGCCGACGATCACGCTGGGGATGCTGTCCGCGACGCGGACGACGATCACGCCGCCGGCACCGCCGACGTCGTAGGCCAGCCACATGAATCCGAGGAACGCGAGCGAGTCACCGAGCCACGAGACGGCCGCCGCGCTCCACACGAGCCGGAAGTCGCGCAGGCCGAACAGGCTCATCCGAGCAGCCAGAAGGCAATCGCCGAGACCATGTAGATGGTGACCATCTGCAGGCCCTCGAGCCAGTTCGTCTCACCGCCCCGGGCGATCAGGGTCGAACCCAGAGCTGCGGCGCCCAGCACCGCCAGCTGCAGCGGGTCGAACACCAGCTCGAGCTCATGGCCGAGGGCGATGCTCGCAAACACGGCGACGCTGCTGGCGAGCAGGGCGATCTGGATGCCCGAGCCGTAGGCGATCCCCATCGCGAAGTCGAGGCGATTGTTGTACGCCAGCCTGACGGCCGAGAAGTGCTCCGCAACGTTGCCCACAAAGGGTACGACGATGATGCCGATGAACTCCCGTGGCACCCCCCACGCCTTGATCGTCGGCTCGATCGAGTGCACCAGCACCTCGCTGACAACGCCGGTCGCGATCGCCGTCAGCGCGAGCAGGCCGATCGCCTGCGTATGCGACCAGTGCTGCTGGCCCGCTTCGTCGGCGAACTGCAGGCCGGGCGTGGTGAACGAGAAGTAGACGTAGGCCGCGTAGCAGATCAGCAGCAGCAGCGCCGTCCAGCGAGACAGGATGTGCTCCGAGCTGGCGTTCGGCTCGATCGCGAAGAACAGCGTCGGGATGCCGAGCCCGACAACGCCGAGCACGAGCATCGACGAGTTCATCCCGGCGACCCGCTGGTTGAACGTCTGGATGCCGTTTCTCCAACCGCCCAGCAGCAGCGACAGCCCGAGGATCAGCAGGATGTTGCCGATCACCGAGCCGATGATGGAGGCTCGGGCGATGTCCTCGAGGCCGGCGTTGATGGCGAGCACCAGGATCACGACCTCGGGCAGGTTGCCGAAGCTGGCATTGAGCAGGGCCGACGCGCGCGGGCCGGCGGACTCGCCCGCCTGCTCCGTGGCCTCGCCCAGCGCCCACGCCAGGCCCGCGACGGCGAACGCGGCCACCACGAACACGATCTGGCCCTCGACGTCGAGCACCCGCAGCACGAGCGCAAGCACCGAGACAGCGAAGATGATCGGGAACGAGATCTTCTGGAACCGGCTCACAGGTACCACACCGCCGTGGCGATGATCCCGTACACGGCCACCAACTGCGCGCCCTCCAGCCAGTTCGATTCGCCGTCGATGGCGATCAGCGAGGTTATGACGACGGCGGCCACCAGGGCGATGATCTGGATGGGTGGGAACACCAGGTCGAAGTTGTGCGCCGTCAGCAGGGAGATGAACACCAGCAGCGGCGCCACACCCAGCGCGATCTGCAGCGACGACCCGAGCGACACCAGCATCGAGAAGTCCATGTCGTTCTGGTACGCGATCTTGATGCCGACGATGTTCTCGGCGATGTTGCCGACCAGGGGAACGATGATCAGGCCGAGGAACACGGCCGAGATGCCGACGTCGGTGATCACCTGGTTCAGTGTGCCGACGAAGACATCCGCGATCGCTGCGACCGAGGCCGTCGACAGCAGCAAGAGCAGCATCGCCACCCGCCCCGTCCAGTGCGGGCTCGAGTGGACCTGGATTCCCTCACGGCCGGCCTGCGGCGTGCGGAAGAAGAAGATCAGCATCAGCACGTAGAGCGCGAGCAGGATGGCGGCGGTGACATCGGACACGGCCTGCGTATCGGCGTGGTCGCCGACACGGTCGAACAGCGTCGGGATGCCCAGGCCGATCACGGCCAGCGTCAGCATCGACGCGTTCATCCCGGCCACCCGCCGGTCGAACGTCTGCAGCCCGTTCCGCAGCCCGCCGAGCAGAAACGACAGGCCGAGCACGAGCAGCGTGTTGCCGAGGATCGACCCCGTGATCGACGCCTTCGCCACCTCGATCTCACCGGCGCGGACGGCGAAGATCGTGATGATCAGCTCGGCGGCGTTGCCGAACGTCGCGTTGAGCACGCCGCCGATCTTCGGCCCTGCGCTCTCGCCCAGCTGCTCCGTGGCAACGCCGACGATCCACGCCAGCGCGACCAACGCGAGCGCGGAGACCAGGAACACCAGAGTGTTCGCTGCGCCCAGCAAGGCGACGGCGCCCGCGGCAACGGAGGCCGCAGCGGCTCCGGCCACGGCCAGCTGCTCCGAGCGGTTCAGGCCCCGGGTCGCCACGCGCGGAACTCTACCGATGGGTCAGACGGTCATGGCGACGGTGATGACCGGCGATGCTGTGCTCATCCACTGGCCGTTGAGGCCGCCGGCGAACCGCCAGCGCATCTGCCACAGGCCGGGCCGAGGCAGCACGACCGACCGGGACGCCCTGCCGAGGCCGCCCGTGGTCGCCGGACCGAGTTTCGTCCATCGCACCGCGCCCAGCGGCCGTGCCCAGACGACGACTGTGCGGCCGATCATCCGGGGCGTCGAGCTCGTCGTCATCCTGAACGGGATGCCGGCACGGCCGGTCTGCCGCCCGTGGACCACCGGCAGCGCCGCGCCGATGCCAAGTGACGGAATCACGTGCACGACCGATCCCCGGGCCGACGACGGCGATCGGCGTTGCGACCCCAGATACACGGCCCGCCACTGGAACTTGCGGGTGATCTCGCGGCCCAGCTTGATCGACCAGGTGCCGTCCTCGCCGGTCGTCGTCCGCCATTGGCGGAACCCCAGCTGGTCGGTGCCCTGCAGGTACACGACCTGCCCGGCGAGCGGGCCGGACGGCCCCCGGAGCTGGCCGCGGAAGGTGATCGGCGCTCCGTACAGCACGATCCTCGGCCGCGACGGCGCGGCGGTCAGCGTCGTCGGCCGCAGCGTGGGCGCCGACGGGCTGAACGCGGCGAGCGCAGTCGCCAGACCCTGCGCGCCGACGGAGCCGATCCCGGTTGCCAGGTCGTACCCCGCCGTGGCGGGGTAACGGCCGTCGAAACCCAGGCTGTTGTCTCCCAGGGTGATGTCGCGGAACACCGAGCCGGTGTCCTGGAACGTCTGGTAGAGGAACGGGTTGGCAAACCCGAGCCGCTGGCCGCCATGCGCCCGCGAGTACTGGTTGGCGTCCGCGACGATGCCCGCCATCAACGGCGCCGACGCGCTCGTCCCCCCGGACAACATCCATCCCTGGCGGAAGCAGTCGCCGGCCGTGCAGTGAACGATGTACCCGCGCCGACCGGCGGTCGCATTCAGGGACACATCCGGCACCTCGCGACAGACGCCCGCCGACCGATGGCAGGGGACGCCGCTCGAGTAGCTGTTGATGACGCCCGGGCCCGTCTGCCAGGTCGGCTTCGCCCAGAACCTCGAGATGCCACCCCCGCCGGCGCCGAACAGGTCGTTCCACACCAACTCGCGCTGCGGACCCGTGCGGTCGAGGAACAGCGAGGTGCCGCCGACGGCGGTCGCGAACGGCTGGGCGGCGGGATCGTCGACCGACAGCGGCGGCAGGCCGCAGTCCAGCGACCCCTGGTCGCCGCTGCCCACCAGCACCGATATGCCGGCGACCGCCGCGAGCTGCAGGGCGGTGTTCGTGGCGGCGACCCGAGACGGCGTCATCAGCGTCTCGCAGAGCCCCCAGGAGACGCTGATCACGTGCACGCCGGTCGAGGGTTGCTCGGCCACGATCTGGTCGAGCACCGACGCCATCGACGTCGTCGGCGGCGCGATGTAGACGTAGGCGTGGTCGAGTCCGGGGGCCGCCGAGATCGCGGTCTCGACGTCCAGCGACACCTCCAGCGCGGAGTTGCGCTGCGCGTTGCCGCCGGCGACAGGAACGTCCGTGATCGGCACGGAGAGGCCGAAGCAGCTCTGGTATGCCGCGATGTCCGACGGCAGGTAGTTGGAGAACTCGACGAATGCGATGCGCTCGCCCCCACCGTCGTACCCGGCATTGATCAGGGCGTCGTGGTCGTACCCGGCCGGCGATGCCAGCTGTGCCGGCAGATACCCGCCCGCCGTTTCGTGCAGATCCTGGGCGCCGGAGCAGGACGGCGTCACCGTGCGCGGTCCGGCGACGGCCCGAGGCTTGAGCGACGGCGTGCCCTCCAGTCCCTCGACGTCGGATACCAGCCCCGCCAGCGACGCCGGCGGCTGCCCCGGTGCCTGCGACTCCCCGAACGCGCGCTTGGCGGCCGCCGGCGCCCCCGCGAACCGGAGCGCGAGCCCGTGACGGGCGATCAGCCGGAATCCCTGCGCCGCCATCGCTGTGCGCACCGTCGCGACCTGGGCCTCGGTCGGGTAGAACAGCTCCGCGAGCCGCTCGCCGCTGAGCGGCGCCCTCCCGCTCGACCGCGCGGCCAGCTGCCGCAGCAATGCCGCATTGCGCGGCTTCAGGTCGAGGGTCACGACCTGCTCGGCGGAACCGGGCACAGTCGCCGCCGTAGCCTGCGATGACTGCACGGCGGTCACCACCAGCACCGCGAGGGTGGCGATGAGGAGCGTGCGTCGGATCGGCGGAAGGTTACCGGTTCTGGTCTGGGACGGCGATCACTCGGCGAACGCGCCCATCCGCGAGAACTTCTGCCTGCGTAGGCGACGCCGCTCGATGGCCGGCAGCGACCCCAGGAAGTCGAGCTCCGCCGAGACGGCATCGGCCAGCAGCTCGGCGGACTTGCCGTGGTCGCGGTGGGCACCGCCGGACGGCTCCGCGACGACCGAGTCGACCACGCCGAGGTCGAGGCACGCGTCCGCGGTGGGCCGCAGCGCCGCCGCGGCGCGCTTGGCCTCGCCGGCGTCCTTCCAGAGGATCGCCGCGCACCCCTCCGGAGAGATCACCGTGTAGATCGCGTTCTGCTGCATCAGCACCCGGTCGGCGATGCCGATCGCCAGCGCGCCACCGGATGACCCCTCGCCGATCACGCACGCCACCACCGGTACCGGCAGGCTCATCAGCATCAGCTGCGAGCGGGCGATCGCGCCGCTCTGGCCGCGGGTCTCCGCACCCACGCCGGGCGCCGCGCCGGGGGTGTCGATCAGCGTGACAACGGGAAAGCCGAGCCGCCCCGCCAGCTCGAACACGCGCATCGCCTTGCGGTAGCCCTCGGGGCTGGCCATCCCGAAGTTGCGGTACGTCCGCTCCTTGAGGTCGCGCCCCTTCTGATGGCCGACGAACGCCACCGACCGGCCGCGGAACGAGCCGATCCCGGCAACGATCGCCGGATCGTCGCCCTCGCCCCGGTCACCGTGAAGCTCGACGAAGTCGTCGCAGATCCGGTTGAGGTAGTCGAGCGTGTACGGCCGGTCCTGGTGACGCGCCAGCTGAACGGCATGCCAGCTCTCGCCGTCCGCGCCGCGTCGCCGCAGGAACCGGAATCGCCGCTCAGTCGTCGACATGCTCGTTCCTGCGGCCGAGGATCGCCTTGCGAGCGCCGGAGATCACCCGGCCGACCGCGCGCTGGGCGCCCAGGTCGGGCAGCAGCGGCGTGCGCCGGTACGGCTGGCCACCCGACAGCAGCGCAACGACGCGGGCCACCGTGTCGCGCAGCTCGGGGCGGGGCACGACGAGGTCGATGTGGCCGTGGCGCAGGTTCGACTCGGCCAGGCCGAAGTCGTCCGGGGGCGTCTCGCCGGTCGTCTGCTTGACGACCCGTGGCCCCGAGAACGAGAGCAGGGCGCCCGGCTCGGCGATCGTCACGTCGCCCAGCGCGGCAAAGCTGGCCGCGACTCCACCCGTGGTCGGATGCGCCATCACCGAGATGTACGGCACCGCGGCCTCCCGCAGCTCGTCCACCGCCGCCACGGTCTTCGCCATCTGCATCAGCGCCAGCACGCCCTCCTGCATCCGGGCGCCGCCCGAGGACGAGACCGACACCAGCGGCATCCGCCGGTCGAGCGACAGCTCGGCCGCGCGCCAGAACTTCTCACCGACCACCGAGCCCATGCTGCCGCCGAGGAAGGTGAAGTCCATCACCGCCAGCGCGACGGGCATCTCGCCAATGGTGGCCCCACCGACGAGCATCGCGTCGTGCAGGCCGGTCGCCCGCTCCGCGGCGTCCAGCCGCTCGGGGTACGGCTTGGAGTCGACGAACTCGAGCGGGTCGATCGAGATCAGGTCGCGCGCGACCTCGCTCCACGAGCCCTCGTCCGTCAGCTGGACGATCCGCTCGCGCGCGGTCACCGGGAAGTGATAGCCGCAGTGCGCGCAGACGCGCAGGTTCGCGACCATCTCCTCCTCGCGGTAGTGCGAGCGGCAGGAGGGGCAGGTGTTACGCGCGCGGGGTGCTTCGGACGGCGCCGGCTCCTCCGGCCTGCCGTCGTCGTCGCCGTCCCCCACCCGGCTGATATCGACGCTGATTCGTTCCGCCACGGACTCCGATGTGGGACGCCGTAGGGCGGTCCCGGGTTGCGTTCGTTGCCTCAGCCGTCCCAGCGGCGCAGGACGAGCGCCGCGTTGTGACCACCGAAGCCGAACGAGTTGGTCAGCGCAACGTCCACGTCCGCCTCACGGCCCACGTTCGGGATGTAGTCGAGGTCACAGAGCGGGTCGGGATCGGTCTGGTTGATGGTCGGCGGCAGGAACCCGTCGCGCATCGCGAGCACCGTGACGATGGTCTCCAGCGCCCCCGCGGCCCCCAGCAGGTGGCCTGTCTCGCTCTTGGTGGACGAGATCGGCACCTGCTTCGCCCGTTCCTCGCCCAGCGCGATCTTCAGCGCGCGCGTCTCGCCCGAGTCGCCCACCGGCGTCGACGTGGCGTGCGCGTTGATGTAGCCGATGTCGTCCGGCGTGACGCCGGCGTCGGCCATCGCGTTGCTCATCGCCCGCGCCGGGTTCTGGCCGGTCGGATCCGGCTCAGTCAGGTGATGGGCGTCGGAGCTCATGCCGTAGCCGAGCACCTCGGCGTAGATCGAGGCGCCGCGGCCGAGCGCCCGGTCGAGCTCCTCCAGCACGAGCACGGCGCCTCCCTCGGCCAGCACGAACCCATCGCGCTGCCCGTCGAACGGCCGGCTCGACCCCTCGGGGTCGTCGTTGCGGCGGGAGAGCGCCCGCATGGTGCCGAACCCGCCGAGGCCGAGTGCGACGATCGGCGACTCGACGCCACCGGCCAGCATCGCGTCCGCCATGCCCGCGCGGATGTAGAGGATCGCGTTTCCCAGCGACATTGCCGACGCCGCACAGGCGGTGCACTCGGTGGTCAGCGGGCCGCGCGTGCCGTGCAGCATCGAGATCTCCGCGGCGCCCATGTTCGGGATCAGCGCGGTCACCCAGTACGGGTTCAGCCGGTCGGGGCCGGCCTCGAACAGCTTGCGGTGCGCGGTCTCCTGGGTGTGCAGGCCGCCGATGCCGGTGCCGACCGAGCAGCCGATCCGGTCGCCGTCCTCGCGGATCTCGATGCCGGAGTCGTCGATCGCCTGCTGCGCCGCCGCCAGCGCGAAGTGGACGAACCGGTCGGTGCGGCGAGCCGTGCGGCGGTCGATGTAGTCCAGCGGGTCGAAGCCCCTGACCTCCGCCCCGATGCGCACCGCGCCGTCGAACCAGTCGAGAGCGCGGACGCCCGACTTGCCGGCGCGGATGTTCGCCCACGACTCGTCGACGGTCAGCCCGCACGGCGTGACCGCGCCCACGCCTGTGATGACGATTCGCCTGCGATCGCTCATATCCCCAGACCTCCGTCCACGGCCAGCACGTCGCCAGTGACGAACGCGGCCGCATCGGACACCAGGAAGCGTACAGCGCAGGCCACGTCCTCCGGTTCGCCCAGCCGGCCGAGCGGCGTGGCGCCCAGGATCGCGGCGCGGGCGGCCTCGGGCAGGGCGTCCGTCAGCTCGGTGGCGATGTACCCGGGAGCGATCGCGTTGACGCGGATGCCCCGGGAGCCGAGCTCCTTGGCCAGCGACTTGGTCAGGCCGAGCAGGCCCGCCTTCGACGCCGCGTAGTTCGTCTGCCCGGCGTTGCCGCGCACGCCGACGATCGAGCTCATGTTGACGATCGCACCAGCACGGCGCTTCATCATCGGGCGGGCGACGGCACGGCAGGTGAAGAACGCGCCGCCCAGGTTGGTGTCGATCACCTCGCGCCACGACTCCTCGCTGAGCCGCATGATCAGGTCGTCCCGGGTGATCCCGGCGTTGTTGACGAGCACGGCGATCGGCCCGATCTCCGACTCGACGTGCTCGACCAGCGCCGCGGCTCCCGCGGCCGAGCCGATGTCGCCCTGCACGGCATGCGCCATGCCGCCGGCCGTGGCGATCCGCTCGCACACGGCCGCGGCCGCACCGGCGTTGCGCGCGTAGTTGACGGCCACGACCGCGCCGGCGGCGGCGAGCTCTTCGCAGATGGCGGCGCCGATCCCGCGCGATCCGCCGGTGACCAGTGCGATCCTCCCGTCGAGCTCAGGCATTGGCCAGGCTCTCGCGCACGGCGCCGACGTCGCCAGGGTCACCCACGGACACGGCCGTTGCCGATCCGTCGATCCGCTTCACCAACCCCGCCAGCACGGTGCCCGATCCGATCTCGACGAACGTGTCCACACCGTCGGCGGCGAGGGACTGGATGGCCTGGGTGAACCGAACCGGGGCGCTCAGCTGCTCGATCAGCAGCTCGCCAACCCGCTCGTGGGACTCGATCGCGCTGGTCACGGTCGACATGAACCGCGTCGACATGGGCGCGAACCCGACCGCCTCGACGGCGGGCCGGAAGCGATCGGCGGCCGCGCCCATCAGCGGGCTGTGGAACGCACCAGTGACGCGCAGCCGGATCACCTTGCCGCCCGCCTCCTTGATCCGGTCGGAGACCTCGGCGACGCCCTGTTCCCGGCCGGAGATGACGACCTGGCCCGGGCAGTTGTAGTTCGCCGGCCAGACGTCGGTCGCCGCGGCACACAGCTCCTCGACGGCGGAGTCGTCGAGCCCGAGCACCGCGGCCATCGCTCCAGGGTCTGCGGCCGCGGCCGCGGCCGTCACCACCCCGCGCTCGCGGACCAGCCTGACCACGGACGCCAGGTCGGCAGCACCCGCGGCATGCAGAGCGGCGTACTCGCCGACGCTGTGGCCGACCACCACGTCGGGCGTCAGGCCCGTACGCTCGGCGACCGCCCGCAACGCGGCGATCGACGTCGTGACCAGCGCCGGCTGCGTCAGCTCGGTGCGCGACAGCTCCTCGATCGGGCCGTTGAAGCAGACCTTGCCGAGGTCGAAGCCGAGCACATCGGACGCCTCGGCGAACACCGCGGCGGCCTCCGGAAACTGCTGGACGAGCTCCGCGCCCATCCCCACTCGCTGGCTCCCCTGGCCCGGGAAGCAGAAGGCGATCCTTGCCATCAGCGCTCCTTCGTCCATTCCATCACGCACGATCCCCACGCCAGCCCGCCGCCGAAGCCCACCATCAGGATTGTGTCGCCGGCGTTGACATCGCCCCCGCGGTAGGCCTCGTCGAGCGCCAGCGGGATCGATGCTGCGGACGTGTTGCCGTACTGCGCGACGTTGCCGAACACGCGCTCCTCAGGAATGCCCAGCCGCCGCGCCGCATGGTCGATGATCCGCTGGTTCGCCTGGTGCGGCAGGAACAGATCGACGTCCTCGACCGTCAGCCCGGCCGCGTCGAGGCACCGCAACGCCGACTCCACCACCACGTGGGTGGCGAACTTGTACACCTCGGGCCCGTTCATCTGGACGTACGGGGCCTCGCCCTTGCTGGGAGCGTTCCCCGCCGCCGGCACCGACAGCAGCCCGGCGCCCTGTCCGTCGGAACCCAGGTCGAACCCGAGCATCCCGGTCGCTGTCCCGTTGCGACCGAGCACCACGGCCCCGGCGCCGTCCCCGAACAGGATGCACGTCGAGCGGTCAGACCAGTCCAGCAGCCGCGAGAACACCTCGGCCCCGACGACCAGCACTGTGTCCGCCATGCCCGACGCGATCTGCGCATAGCCCTGGGCCAATGCGTAGATGAATCCCGTGCACGCCGCCGACAGGTCGTACCCGGCGGCCTTGCCCGCGCCGATCTCGGTGCCGATCAGGGACGCGGTGGCCGGAAAGTAGTAGTCGGGGCTGGCGGTCGCGGCGACGATCATGTCGATCTCCGCGGGGTCGACGCCGGCGGCCTCCACCGCGGCGCGCGCCGCCCGCGCACCGAGCATCGCAGTGCCCTCATCGTCAGCGGCGAGCCGGCGTTCGCGGATCCCCGTGCGCTGGGAGATCCAGTCGTCGCTGGTGTCGACCAGCGTCGCGATCTCGTCGTTCGACATCACCCGCGAGGGCGCATATGACCCGACGCCGAGGATGACCACGCCGCGCTGGCACGATGCGATCACGCGCCGAGCTCCGTCAGGGCGAACGTCAGCTGCGCACGGCAGGCCAGCTCGCCGTCAACGGTCGCCTCGGCGTCGGCCTTGCCGACGGGATTGCGAAGCCGCGTGATCTCGCACCGCAGCTCGAGCGTGTCCCCCGGCACGACGATCCGCTTGAAGCGCACGTCGTCGATGCCGGCGAACAGTGCGAGCCTGCCCGCGAAGTCAGGGTGTGACAGACCGCAGACCGCGCCCACCTGGGCGAGCGCCTCGACCTGCAGCACCCCGGGCATGATCGGGCGGCCGGGAAAGTGGCCGCGCAGGTACCAGGCTTCGTCGGTCACGTGGTACCGCCCGGCGGCGCGTTCGCCCGGCACCAGCTCGGTGATCTCGTCGACCAGCAAGAACGGGTCGCGGTGCGGGATGATCGCCTCGATCGCCGCCCTGTCGAGCGGCGCCGTCCAGGCTGCGCTCACGCGGAGATCACCTCGAGCGCCGGCGTCATCGAGCGGCGCATCCGAGCGCGGCCCCGATGGGCGTGGCACTTGACCGTGCCGACCGGCATCCCGAGCACCTCCGCGATGTCCTCGTAGGAGAGCGAGAGCACGTCCTTCATGACCATCACCTGCCGCTGCTCCTCCGACAGGTCGGCCATGCGCAGCGCGAGCGCGCGGCGCTGCTCGCGCTGCATCGCCAGGTCGTGCGGTCCGCCATCGGCCGACGGCTGCTCGGCGACGGCGTCAAGCGACTGGTGCCGGCGACGGCGCTGCCGCTCGCCGAGATCGCGGCATGTGTTCGCCACCAGGCTGTAGAGCCACGTCGAGAACCGGCTGCGGCCGCGGAACTGGTCGATCCGGGTGCACAGCTTGGCCAGCGACTCCTGGGCGGCGTCCTCGGCGTCCTGCGGATCGGACAGCAGGTAGCTCGCGAGCCGCCGGACGGCCGGCTCGTGCCGCTCGACCAGCACCTCGAGCGCCCGCCGGTCGCCGTCACGCGCCCGCACAGCCAGCACCACGTCGGACATCGACGAGTACCGCGAGCCCTCACGTACGCCATCTCGCAGCGTCAGACGCGCCGCCGCGCGTTTCGGTTGCGTGAACATGCGGGGCTATTCTAGTGAGGCGGTGTCCGGGACGAGCGCGCTCTCTCCCGAGGCGGTCACGCCGCTCCTGGAGGGCCGCTTCGGAACCCCCTACCTCTACCGCGAGGTGTGCGAGTCGACGCAGGAGCTTGTGCGCGACCTGCCGGAAGGGGCCGTTGCTGCGACCGACAACCAGACCGCCGGCCGCGGCAGGCGTGGCAGGCAGTGGGTCAGCGAGCCGGGAACCGGTGTGCTGTTCTCGCTGTCGCTGTGGCCGGCAACGCCCGCGGAGCGCCTGGCGCCGTTCTCGCTGGTGCTCGCAGAGGCGGTGTGCGAGGCCCTCGACGAGCGGGCGATGGTGCGCTGGCCCAACGACGTGCTGGTAGACGGCCGCAAGCTGGCAGGGGTGCTGCCGGAGGTGCGCGGTGGTCAGCTGATCGCGGGCATCGGGATCAACGCCGACGCCACGACGGAGCAGCTGCCGGGCGCCGCCCGCGTCCCGCCGACATCGCTGCGCCTGCTCCGCGGCAGCCCGGTCGACCGCGGCAAGGTGCTCGCCGCCGTGCTGCAGGCGATCGAGCGGCGCTACGACGGCTTCGAACGGCACGGGTTCGCCGGGCTGGAACGCAACGAGCTGACCGGGCGACGGGTGCGGCTGGCGGGCGGCGCCGAGGGCATCGTCGACGGGGTCGACGGCGACGGCAGGCTGGTGGTCGAGGGCGTCCCCCACACCTCCGCCGAGGTCGAACGCGTTGAGGTCAGCCCGTGACGATCGACGACGTCAGCTCGACGGACATCTGGTTCGCGGCGCTGTAACGGGCGCGCATCACCATCGTGCCGCTGCCGGCGTCACGCTCCCCGAACGTCCCCCGGCTCGCCGGGATGGACAGCGTGCACCGCTCGCCGGCAACCAGCGGACATGTCCCCAGCGTGACCCACTGCGACGTGGCGTAGTTCCATAGCTCCATGGTCACGGGCTGTCCGCCGGCGTCGGGGATGATGCTGGCCCCGACCGTCTTCGCGTGATCGAACTGCGTCGCCGTGACCGGAAGCCGGCTGTCGGTGGTGAAGCTGGGGGCGGTGAGGACGTTGCCGTCGACGGCCTGCAGGCTGCCGGCACCGCCGGAGACCACGCCGCCGCCCACGGAGACCGGATGCGCCGACCGATTCCAGTCGCGGATCGTCCCCAGCGGCCGGTTCGTCGGCGACGCGCCGGGCGCAGTCAGCGTCCAGTGGTAGGCGCCGCCCGGCAGCACCGGCGCCTGACCGTTCCACGTCCAGTTGAGCGCCGACCCTGTGCCGGTGCGGGTCAGGATCTGCATCCCTCCCGGCCCGATCAGCTTGAGCGTCCAGCGGGTCGTATGCGAGAACCGGGCCAGGAAGTGCACGGGCCGGCTCTCACCGGGCGCGATCCGCTTCATGTTCAGGTCGGTGCGCGGGTAGTAGATCTTCGGCAGCCCGATCTTCGCCACCGCCTGGGCGATCGAGGGCAGCATGGCGTACAGCGCCGCGCCGGGGCAGGAGGTCGCCGAGCCGTCCCGGTGGCCCGAGATCACCCGGAGCACGACGTGCTGGCCCGGGTGGAAGTACTCGTTGCCGCCGGAGATCATCAGAGCGTGCGACAGCGGATCGGCGTGCGCGACGTCGAGGCGCCAGGCGAGCAGCCGCTCCAGAGCGGTCACCGCAGCGGTGGTCGGCCGCGTCGAGGTGAAGTTGCCGATCATCGCGATACCGGTGCTGGACGTGTTCATTCCCAGCGTGTGGGCGCCGATCACCGGCCGGGTGGTGCCGCCGTAGCGCCCCTCGTACACCCGGCCGCAGCGGTCGACCAGGAAGTTGTATCCGATGTCGTTCCAGCCGTTCGAGAGCACGTGGTAGGCGTAGATGCCGCGGATGATGCGCGGCGCGTCCGAGCACGGGTAGACGCTCGCCGTGTCCGTGTGGTGGACGAACGCCATCTTCACGGACGATGCATACAGCGGCGGCCCGCGGCGGATCGACTCGTCGGCGCCCCACCCGGCGCGGGTGATGATCGCGGGCCGGGTCGGCGTCGCCGGCTGCACTGCCAGCGAGGGCGTCACCGGCGGGCTGGTGATGAACGCCAAGTGCAAGTCGGTGACGGCGCCGCCGCCCGAGCGTCGCAGCTGCACCATCGTCGCGTCGTCCGTCCACGTCGGCGACTCGTGCACGAGCGGCGACCACGGCGTCCACTCCCCACC
The DNA here is from genome assembly GCA_963720885.1 of uncultured Actinomycetes bacterium. GTDB lineage: Bacteria > Actinomycetota > Thermoleophilia > Gaiellales > JAICJC01 > DATLLN01. The sequence goes on from CAVRGW010000006.1 coordinate 798,821, forward strand.
TTCGCCCGCGCGTACCTCGAGGCGGCCGTCACCCCTCCAGCTCGCGCCGACCAGCTGGAACGTGCGCGGCGCGAGAATCGTCGCCGGCAGATGTGGCGCGGCCCGGTCGACCGTCGCGATCCGCACCGCCGGCCCAGCGGGAACGACGGACGCAGCGGCAGGTGAGACCAGACCGAGTGCGGCCGTTGCTAGCATTGCCGCGCAGATGAAGAGGGTGATCCGTCGCATCGGTGAACCGAGAGGACAGGGTCACGATAGCCTCGGACCCCAGCCCCGTGGTTCCCGTGTTCGGGCTGGATGACACCAGACCTTCGTCGCAACCCGTTGAACGGCGCACCGGTGCTGATCGTGCCGGGGCGGGCGTCCCGGCCGGGCGCGACCGGCCGGACGACACGGGTCGGTGAGGCCCGCAGCTGCCCGTTCTGCGAGGGCCACGAGCGGGAGACGCCCCCTGAGGTCGACGTCGACGCGGCGGAGGGCAGGGAGCACGACACGCCCGGCTGGAAGGTGCGCGTCGTCCCCAACAAGTACCCGGCGATTCCGGGACACGAGGTGGTGATCCACGGGCCGGACCATCTGACCGCCCTGGCCGACGCACCGACGCGGCTGGTCGAGGAGGTTGTCCGCATGTGGAGCCGCCGGCGCGAGGTGCATCGCCGCGGCGGCGATGCCTACCTGCTGGCCGGGCTGAACGAGGGCGCGGGGGCAGGGGCGTCGCTGGAGCACTCCCACTCGCAGCTGGTGCCGTTCACCGACGTGCCGCCGGCGGTGACGGCCGAGTCGGCCGCGCTGGCGCAGCCGTGCGTGCTCTGCGCCGAGCTGGCGCGGCTCGACGACTGCGTGATCCGCCGCGCGGATGGGTTGGTCACCTTCGCCGCGCCGTGGGCACGCAGCCCGTACGAGACGTGGGTCGCCCCGGAACGGCACGTCGGCGTCGTCGCCGATGACGCCGCGGCGCTGGGCCGGGCGCTGCTCGACATCGCCCGGCGCTACCGCAGCCTGCTGGGGGCCGGCCTGTCGTGGAACGCGATCCTCCACGACGCGCCGCTGGCCGGCGGCGACTGGCACTGGCACCTGGAGACGCTGCCGCGAATCACGGTTCCCGCGCTGGTCGAGCTGGGCGCAGGCCTCTGGATCAACACGGTCGATCCGGCGACCGCGGCGACGGAGCTGGGGTCGGCTACAGCGTAGCCGGGTCGGCAATTGACGAGCGTTCCTGGAACTCGCGGGCCGCGGCAATCGCGGCGCCGAGGTTCAGCCCCTTGTCCTTGGCCTGTTTGATCAGCATCACCATCTCGACGGCCTGCATGTCGTAGACGCGCTGCTTGTTCCCCTTGGTGGGGATCTGCGCCTTGGTCGTCCAGTAATCCAGCTGCATCTTGGTGACGCCCGCCATTGAGCACACCTGGCTGAGATAGAGCTCGAGGTGCGGGAGTCGTTCCTCCAGCTTGACTGGTTCGAGGAGATCGGCTTGACGCATGATCGGCACCTCGCTACGGGGGGACGGGGGCGACCGGAAATCCGGATCGACCGATTTGTTCCACATAGCCGACCCGTTTCCTTCCACCCGCCGTATCGGCCGCACGGCGGAAAAGGTTGAGCGACCGCTACTCGGCGTCGTCGGCCGGGGCCGGGTCGGCGGGCTCGGGAGGCTCGCCGGGCTCGACCGCGTCGTCAACCGCGGCGACCGGCTCGTCGCCGGTGACGGCGTCGGCGTCGGCGTCGGGCTCGGTCACCCGTGCGATGCTCGACACCATGTCGCCGTCGCGCAGGTTCATGACGCGCACGCCCTGGGTCGCCCGGCCCATCCGCGAGATGCCTTCGGCCTTCTGCCGGATGACCGTGCCGTCCTGGGAGATCAGCATCACCTCGTAGCCGTCCCGGACGATCATCGCGCCCGCCAGCCGGCCGCGCGACTCGTTGTACCGGATGGTCAGCACGCCCATCGTGCCGCGACCCTTCGTCGGGTACTCGGCGACGCGGGTGCGCTTGCCGAAGCCGTTCTCGGTGACCACGAGCAGGTCCTGGTCGTCGCGCGCGATGGCCACGGCGATCACCTCGTCGCCCTTGCGCAGCTTCATCCCGGAGACGCCGGTGGTGTCGCGGCCCATCGGCCGCACGTCACCCTCCGCGAAGCGCACCGCCGAGCCGTTGCGCGAGACCATCAGGATCTCGTCGTCGCCGTCGGTCAGCCGGACGCCGATCAGCTCGTCGCCGTCGCGGATCTTCAGCGCGATGATGCCGTCCGCCTTGAGCACCGTGTCGTAGGCCTTGAACTCCGTCTTCTTGACGATGCCGTTTCGCGTCGCGAACAGTAGGTACGTGCCCTCGCTGTAGTCGCGCGTGTCGATCACGGCCCGCACCTTTTCGTCCTGCCGCAGCGGCAGCACGTTGACCAGCGCCCGGCCCTTCGACTGGCGCGAGCCCTCGGGCAGCTCGTGCACCTTCACCCGGTAGACCTTGCCGACGGTCGTGAAGAACAGCAGGTAGTCGTGGGTGGAGGCGACGAACAGGTGCTCGATGTAGTCGTCCTCCTTGAGGTCCATGCCCATCACGCCCACCCCGCCGCGGCCCTGCGTGCGGTAGGTGGTCAGCGGCAGCCGCTTGATGTACCCGCTGCGCGTGATCGAGATGACCATGTCCTCTTCCGCGATCAGCTGCTCGAGGTCGATCTCGCCCTCGGCGGCGACGATCTCGGTGCGCCGGTCGTCCGCGAAGCGATCGCGGATCTCGGCCAGCTCCTCCTTGATCACGCCCAGCAGCCTGGCCTCGTCGGCCAGGATCGCCCGCAGCTCGCCGATCCGCTCGAGCAGGTCGTCGTGCTCGTCCTTGATGCGCTGCCGCTCGAGGCCCGTCAGCGCGCGCAGGCGCAGCTCGAGGATCGCGATGGCCTGCGCCTCGCTGAACTCGAACCGCTCGATCAGCGATGCGCGCGCGGTCTCGGCATCCGGTGCCGCGCGGATCAGCTCGATCACCTCGTCCAGGTGGTCGAGCGCCTTCAGATATCCCTCGAGGATGTGCGCGCGCTTCTCGGCGCGGTCGAGGTCGAACTTGGTGCGCCGGGTGACCACCTCGCGCTGGTGGTCGACGTAGTACTGGAGCATCTCCTTCAGCGAGAGGGTGCGCGGCACGCCATCGACCAGGGCGACCATGTTGACGCCGAACGTCGACTGGAGGGCCGTGTGCTTGTACAGCTTGTTGAGCACGACCATCGGAATGGCGTCGCGCTTCAGCTCGATCGTGATCCGCGTGCCGGTGCGATCGGAGTGGTTGTTGATGTCGGAGATCTCGGAGATCACCTTGTCGTTCACGAGGTCGGCGATCTTCTTGATCACGCCGTCGTCGCCGTCGCGCTTCACCTGGTAGGGCACCTCGGTCACGATCAGGGCGTTCTTGCCGCCCTTCAGCTCCTCGTGGTGCACCTTCGCCCGCATGATCACCCGGCCGCGGCCCGTCTCGTACGCCTCGCGGATGCCGGCCAGGCCCATGACGATGCCGCCGGTCGGGAAGTCGGGGCCCTTGATGTGCGTCATCAGGTCGTCGGTCGTCGCCTCGGGGTTGTCGATCAGCTCGATGGCGGCGTCGATCGTCTCGCGCAGGTTGTGCGGCGGGATGTTGGTGGCCATGCCGACGGCGATACCGGCCGAGCCGTTGCACAGCAGGTTCGGGAAGCGGCTTGGCAGCACCGTCGGCTCACGGTGGCGGTCGTCGTAGTTGGGCCGGAAATCGACCGTGTCGGCGTCGATGTCACGCAGCAGCTCGACCGCCAGCGGCGAGAGCCGGCACTCCGTGTAACGCATCGCGGCGGCCGAGTAGCCGTCCTGGTTGCCGAAGTTTCCCTGGCCGTCGACCAGCGGGTAGCGCAGCGAGAACCACTGGGCCATCCGCACCAGCGCGTCGTACGCCGCCGTGTCGCCGTGCGGGTGGTACTTGCCGAGCACGTCGCCGACCACGCGCGAGCACTTGCTGTAGGGCCGGTTGGGCTGGAGGCCCGCCTCGTTCATCGCGAAGAGCACCCGCTGGTGCACCGGCTTCAGGCCGTCCCGCACGTCGGGCAGGGCACGGCCCACGATCACGCTCATGGCGTAATCGAGGTAGCTCGTGCGCATCTCCTCCGCGAGCTCGCGGGGCTCGATGCGCCCGCCGTCAAGTGTGTCTACAGCCACTCAGCGTTCTCCAGCACTCAGATGTCCAGGAACTTCACGTCGCGAGCGTTGCGCTCGATGAACTCGCGCCGCGGCTCGACCCGGTCACCCATCAGCATCGAGAAGATCTCGTCGGCGGCCGCAGCGTCCTCGACCGAGACCTGCTGCAGCACACGGTTCTCGGGGTTCATCGTGGTCTCCCACAGCTGCTCCGGGTTCATCTCGCCGAGCCCCTTGAACCGCTGGAGGTTGAGGCCCTCCTTGGCGAGGTCGAGGATCGCAGGCCGCAGGCGCTCGAAGGTCCGCACCGTCTCGACGTGCTTGCCCATCGTCAGCGTGAACGGCGGCGCACCAACCGCGTCGATCAGGCGCTCGCGGGTCGATCGCAGGCTGCGATAGGCCGAGCTCTCGAACAGCGCCAGCGGCAGGCGCACCGCGCGGGCGGAGCCCGTTGTCTTCTCGGAGATCTTGACCAGGACGCCGTCATCCGAGCGCTCGAGCAGCTCGACCCGGTTCAGCTCGTTGTCCGTTGTCTCCAGAGCCAACGCGGCGACCAGGTCGTCGAGGTTGTCGATCTGCTCCTCGATCAGGCGGTGATCCTTGACGTAGGCCACGGCCTGCGCGCCGTACTGCTCGCGCAGCTTGCCGGCCCAGCCCTCGTACTCCTTGAGCGCGCGGCTGAACCGCTGCAGCTTCGCTTCGGTGATCGCCACCGACGCGCCGTCGCGGTCGAGCGTCTGGATCTTCTCCAACCGCTCGCGGATCAGCAGCTCCTCGAGCTGGTGCTCCTTCTCGAAGTAGCGGACATCGGTGCCCTGTTTCAGCCGGTACAGCGGCGGCTGGGCGATATACACGTAGCCGGCCTCGATCAGCTCCTTCATGTGCCGGAACAGGAACGTCAGGATCAGCGTCCGGATGTGGGCGCCGTCGACGTCCGCGTCGCAGGTCAGCACGACCTTGTGGTAGCGGGCCTTCTCGGCATCGAACTCCTCGCCGATGCCGGTGCCGATCGCGGTGATCATCGCCTGGATCTCGTTGTTCGACAGAACCTTGTTGATCCGCGCCTTCTCGACGTTGATGATCTTGCCGCGCAGCGGCAGGATGGCCTGGAAGTTGCGGTTGCGCGCGTCCACGGCCGATCCGCCGGCGCTGTCGCCCTCGACCAGGAAGAGCTCGGCGGCCGCCGGGTTCGAGATCGAGCAGTCGGCCAGCTTGCCCGGCAGGCCGCCGCCGCCCAGCGCCGACTTGCGGCGGATCAGGTCGCGCGCCTTGCGGGCGGCCTGCCGCGCCCGGCTGGCCTGGATCAGCTTGTTGACGATCGCCTTGGCCTCGTTCGGGTTCTCCTCGAGGAACTCCGCGAGCTTCGCGTTGCAGGTCGTCTCGACCAGGCCGCGGACGGAGGGGTTGCCCAGCTTGGTCTTGGTCTGGCCCTCGAACTGCGGCTCGCGCAGCTTCACCGAAACGATCGCAGCGAGCCCCTCGCGGCAGTCGTCGCCGGTCAGCGGCTCCTCCTTCTCCTTGAGCAGCCCCTTGTTGCGCGCGTAGTCGTTGAGCGTACGCGTCAGCGCGGCCTTGAAGCCGGACAGGTGCGACCCGCCCTCGTGGGTGTTGATGTTGTTCGCGAACGAGAACGTGGACTCGACGTAGCTGCCGTTCCACTGCATGGCGACCTCGACCTGGCCCTCCTCGGTCTCGTTCTCGAAGTAGATGACGCTGGGGTGCACACGGTCCTTGGACTCGTTGACGTGCGCGATGAAGTCGCGGATGCCGCCCTCGTAGTGGAACACCGCGGTCTGGCCGCCCTCGCGCTCGTCGACCAGCTCCAGCCTGAGCCCCTTGGTCAGGAACGCCATCTCGCGGATCCGCTGGGCCAGCGTGTCGAAGGAGAAGTCGGTCTCCTCGAAGATCTCGGCGTCGGGCAGAAAGGTGATGATGGTGCCGGTCTCGGTCGATGCCCCCAGCTGCTCGACCGGTCCCAGCGGATCGCCGCGCTCGTATTCCTGCTTCCAGACGTGCCCGTCGCGCCGCACCTCGACCAGCAGGTGCTCGGACAGCGCGTTGACCACCGAGATGCCGACGCCGTGCAGGCCGCCGGACACCTTGTAGCCCTCGCCGCCGAACTTGCCGCCCGCGTGGAGCTTGGTCATCACGACCTCGAGGGCAGGGATCCCGGTGTCGGCCATTGCCGCTACGGGAATACCGCGTCCATTGTCGCTGACGCTGACCCGACCGTCGGGCAGCAGTGTTACGACGATGTGATCGCAGAACCCCTGGAGGGCCTCGTCGACGCAGTTGTCGACGACCTCGTTGACCAGGTGGTGCAGACCTCTGGGACCGGTCGTGCCGATGTACATGCCGGGCCGGCGGCGAACGGCCTCCAGGCCCTCGAGAACGGTGATGTCTTTGGCGTCATAGCCGGATTCTGACAATGCGAAAACCCGCGTGGATAGGGGAAAAACGGGACATACATAGTTTACCAGAGCGACCCGCTGGAGCCCCCCGGTTTCGGCGTCGAGAATCTGTCACGAACCGCGCCGCAGGCTGAGCAGAATCGCCTCCCGGACGCGGCCCCGCAGCGCCTCGTCGGAGACGCCCGCCGCGAGCTCGTCCGCGCGCCGCTCATCGTCCTCCGTCGCCGGGCGCAGCGGCTCCGCGGGGGGCGCCGGCGGCTCTTCGCGGATCACGGCGCCGACCTCGAACCGCAGGGACGGGGCGGGTGCGGCGAGCAGCTCGGACAGCCGCCGGCGAAGCTGCGCCTCGAGCATCGCCAGCTCGGCGGCCCAGGTGCTGCTCGAGCACGCAACCACCATCGCCTCGGCGGACATCCGCACGGGCACGGAGTTGGCCGCGACCTGCGCGCCCACCGCATCCGCCCAGATCTCCCGCGAGCGGGCGACCACCGGGTCGACGGCCGGCACCCGGCCCACCCGGCGCACGATGTCCGCGATCGGCCGCAGCTCGCTCACTGCGTCACCTGCCCGCCGGCGACCCGCAGCACGGTCTGCGCACGACCGCCCAGGTCGGCCTCGTCCGCGGTGGTGACGACGGTCTGCTGGAAGCTCGCGACCGCCTCCAGGAGCCGCTCGCGGCGCTGCGGGTCGAGTTCGCTGGTGACGTCGTCCAGCAGCAGCAGCGGCTGCTCGCTGCGCTCCTCGCCGAGCAGGTCGGCCTCGGCCAGGATCAGCGCCAGCAGCGCCCGTCGCTGCTCTCCCTGGGAGCCGTAGTGGCGGAGGTCGCGGTCGGCGTCGATCAGCGCCAGGTCGTCCAGGTGCGGCCCCGCCCCGGTCGCGGCCCGGTCGATGTCCCGCCGGCGGCGGGCGGCGAGCACCCGGCCCAGCTCGGCGGCGTCACCGTCGGCGTTCGGCAGGTAGCGAATCGGCGGGGCGCCCGGCGTCCCGCCCAGCTCGGACAGCCGCCGCTCGAGCGGGCCTGACAGCCGCGAGCAGAGCCGCGCCCGGGCGGCCACGAGCGACGCGCCGGCCTCGGCCAGCACCGTGTCCCACGCGTCCAGGCCGTCCTCGGCGGCGACCCCGGCGCGCACCCGTTTGAGCAGGTGGTTGCGCTGGGACAGCCGCCGCGAATACTCATGAGACGACTCGGCCAGCCGCGGCCAGAGCCGCGCCAGCATCCGATCGAGGTACGAGCGCCGCAGCGCCGGCGGCCCCTGGACGACGCGTAGCCGGTCGGGTGTGAAGACCAGCACCGGAAACCGCCCCAGCAGCCGCTCCACCGATCGCTCGGCGGCGCCGTCGACAACCACCCGCTTGGGCTCGCCCGGGCGGTAGCCGATCTCGACGGACGTGCGGCCGGCGGCGACGTCGGCGTCGAGCTCGGTGCGCAAGAAGTCCGCGCCCAGCGTTACCAGCTGCGGGTCCGCGCTCGTCCGCGGGGAGTAGCCGAGCGCCGAGAAATGGATCATCTCGACCAGCGCCGTCTTGCCCGCGCCGTTGGGGCCGACGGCGGCCACCACCCCGGCGTCCAGCTCGAGCTCCAGGCGCGAGTAGCAGCGGAAGTTTGTGCCACGGACGGCGGCCGCGCGCACCGGCGCCGCTAGGAGGGGAGCCTGATCGGCATGATCAGGTACCAGAACTCGTCACCGTCGCCCTGGATCAGGCCGGGGCGCAGCGAGCTGATCAGCCGCAGGCGCACGCTCTCGCCTTCGACGCTGTCCACGCCGTCGCGCAGGAAATCGGGGTTGAAGCCGATCTCCATCGTCTCGCCGTGAAAGTCGACCGGGAGCGACTCCTTCGCCTCGCCGACGTCCTGCGACTGCGCCGCCAGGGTCAGTGAGCCCTCGGCAAAGGTCAGCCGGAGCGGCGCGTTGCGCTGGGCCATCAGCGCCGTACGCCGGATGACGTCGAGCAGCTCGTCCTTGGAGATCGAGACCTCGTGGTTGAACTCGCCCGGCCGCAGCCGGCGGTAGTCCGGGAACTGCCCATCAATGCGGCGCGCCGACACCCAGGCGCCGCCCACGCCCATCAGCACCTGGTTCTCGCCGATGGCGACCTCCAGGCCTTCGCCCTCAAGCGCGGCACCGATGCGCGTCACCTCGGACAACGCCCGCGCCGGCACGATGGCCTGAGCGGTGCCGGAGGCACCGGGCAGCTCCGCCGTCTTGACAGACAACCGGTAGCTGTCGGTGGCGGCCATGGTCACCGTGCCGTCGCCGAACTCGACCAGGATCCCGGTCAGCACGGGGCGCGACTCGTCCTTGGACGCCGCGCGACCGACGTGGGCGACCGTCTCGGCGAACGCTGCGCGATCGACGGTGAACCGCTCGCCGCCGGGCAGGGGGATCTGCGGGAAGTCGTCGGCGCTCTGGGTATGCAGCGTGTACTCGCTGGATCCGCACGTCAGGCGCAGCGCTCCGCCGCCCGCGGCCTGCTCGAGGACGACGTCGTCAGGCGGCAGCACACGGACGATCTCGACCAGCAGGCGTCCGGGGACGACCGTGCGTCCCGCCTCCTCGACCCGCGCGGCCGGCAGAGGCACCCGCACCGAGAGCTCCATGTCGGTCGCGGCGAGCTCGACCCCCGTCTCACCGGCGTCGATCAGGATTCCCGAGAGAATCTGGACGGTGGATCGCTGCGACACGCCGCGAGCCGCGATCTGCAGCTTCGCGAGCAGCTCATCCTGCGGGCAGACGATCTTCATCGGCGGGAGCTCCTGGGGGACGGCGGTTGACTGTGCACTGTCACTGCTTCTCTTCTCTCTTTAAAAAGGGAGGTTATAGGAGTAGGGGCTGGGGAGAGCGTGGAAAACCGCCGCAAGACGGTTGCAGAAGCCGAATTCACCGTGTGACACATCTGGGGACGGTGGGCCCTCCGTCCACCGAGCGTCGACCGGAAGGGTCCGGCGCGGTGCACGAACGTGGACGAATGGGAGCTTGTCCCCAGGTCATCGACAGGGTTGTTCACGCCCCGTGCTTGATCCGCGTCGTCAGTTCCTGCACCAGGTTGAAGGCCTCACGGTCCTCCTTCAGCAGGCGCGTGATCTTGCCTACGGCGTGCAGGACGGTCGTGTGGTCGCGTCCGCCGAAGCGTGCGCCGATCTTGGGCAGGGAGCTGTCGGTCAGCTCGCGGGCCAGGTACATGGCCACCTGGCGGGGGAAGACGATCGTCTGGGTGCGCTTGTCGCTGCGCAGGTCGGCGACGGTCAGATGGAAGGTCTCGGCGGTCGCCGACTGGATCTGCTCGATCGTGATCGACCGTGTCGCGCCCTGCGGGAACAGGTCCCGCAGCACCTCCTGTGCGAGGTCGGTCGAGATCGGCCGGCCGGTCAGCGACGCGTAGGCGACGACGCGCGTCAGCGCACCCTCGAGCTCCCGGATGTTGGACGACACGCGATCGGCGATGAACGTCAGCACCTGCGGGTCGGCGATCTGGATGCCGTCGGTCATCACCCGCTTACGGAGGATCGCGATGCGCGTCTCCAGGTCGGGTGGCTGGACATCCGTGATCAGCCCCCACTCGAACCGCGAGCGGAGCCGCGCCTCGAGCGTCGCGAGCTCGCGCGGGGGCCTGTCGGACGACAGCACGATCTGTTTGCCGGCTTCGTACAGGCTGTTGAACGTGTGGAAAAACTCCTCCTGCAGTCGCTCCTTGCCCTCGATGAACTGGATGTCGTCAATCATCAGGACGTCGTATGTGCGGTAGCGCTGCTTGAACGAGACCATGCGGCCATCCCGCATGGAATCGACGAATTCGTTCAGTACGGTTTCGGTCGTCACATATCGCACGTTCAGCGACGGGTGCTGCTGGAGCACGTAGTGACCGACGGCCTGGAGCAGGTGAGTTTTCCCCAGGCCCGTGCTCCCGTAGATGAACAGCGGGTTGTACGACTGCGCCGGCGCCTCGGCCACGGCGAGCGCCGCGGCGTGGGCAAAGCGGTTGCTCGCACCGATCACGAACACGTCGAACGTGTAGCGCGGGTTGATGCCGGCGCGAGTCGCGACGTCCAGGCCGTCGGGGTCGTCCGCAGGGGCGTCGTCCTCGTGCTCGTCGGGCTCGGTGGCGCGAGCCGCCATTGCCTCCGAGACCGCCACGCGCAGCTCGACGACCATCTCGTGCTCCGACGCCGCAGCGTCCAGCAGGCTGCCGAAGTGGCCCTCGATCCAGTCCTTGGTGAACGCGTTGGGCACTCCCACAACCAGCCGATCGTCCTCCTGCTCGAGCGGCTGCACCTGGCCGAACCAGGTCGAGTAGATCCCGGCGTTCAGCATCTCGCGCAATCGCGCGGCAATCTGCTCCCAGGTTGCGCTGGCGGATGGTTCGACGGGCATCGGAACGGCGAGTCTAACGCGGCGGCGAAGGCGGCGCGACACCGGATGGTCACGTTATGCCGATCGGTGGATTATGCCGATTTGCAGGGATTTCCTTCATGCATCCACAGTCTCGTCCACAGGTGTGGACAGCCTGCATGTGGCCCGTGCGGCAAGCCGAATGTGGCAGTTTCCACGTCCTTTGCCGGTGGCCGCCGCCCTCCTCGGCTGCGGCGGTTATCCACAGGAAATCTGGCGGGGTGGCCCGCGTCCGGGCTGCTCTATACTGACCGCCGGCCATGAAACGCACGTATCAGCCGAACACTCGCAAGCGCGCCAAGACCCACGGCTTCCGCAAGCGCATGAGCACCCGGGCTGGCCGCGCCGTCCTCAAGCGGCGTCGTGCGCGCGGGCGGAAGCGCCTCTCTGCCTGAGATATCTCTGACGTGACCCAGGAACCCCCGGCTGCCGCGGCGGCACCGGCCCGACGCGGCCGCCTCACCCGTGCCGCCGAGTTCGACGCGGTCACCGGCCTCGGGCGTTCGGTCGCGGGCCGCTACCTGACGCTCCGCTTCCGCGAGGCCGAGGGCGGCACTCTGCCCCGGGTCGGCTTCGCCGTGCCGCGCAAGGTGGGCGGCGCCGTCGAGCGCAATGCCGTGAAGCGACGGCTCCGCGAAGCTGTGGACCGCAACGAGGAGCTGCTGCAACCGGCCACGGACTACGTGTTCATCGCCCGCGCGGGCGTCTACGAGGTGCTCGACACGCAGGGCTTCGGCTGGCTCAGCGAGCAGGTCGGGGAGCTGCTGCGCTCGGCGTCCGAGAGGCCGTCGGCCCGATGAGGACGCTGGTCATCTGGGCGATGCGCGCGATGCGCCTGGCGCTGGTGCCGTTCCAGTCGATGGTGTCGCTGACGCCGCGCACCTGCAAGTACCACCCCAGCTGTTCGTGCTACGCCGAGCAGGCGGTCCGCCGGCACGGCGTCGTCCGCGGCGTCGCCCTGGCGATCTGGCGGGTGCTGCGCTGCAACCCGTGGTCGCGCGGCGGATACGACCCGGTGCCCGGTGACGAGCCGAAGGTCGCGGCGCCGTGATGCTGATCATCCACTTCATCGTCCTCCAGCAGATCGAGGACATCCTGAACAGCCTGCTGGTCTTCTACCACGACCACATCGGTGGGTCGTGGGGTTGGTCGATCGTGCTGCTGACCGCCACGGTGCGGATTGCGATCCTGCCGCTGACCATCAAGCAGTTCCGGAACATGGCCGGCATGCAGCGGATCCAGCCCAAGGTGAAGGCGCTGCAGAACAAATACAAGGGGAAGAGCGACCGCGAGTCGAAGGCGCAGATGCAGAAGGAGCTGATGGAGCTCTACAAGGAGAACAACGTCAACCCGTTCGCCTCCTGCCTTCCGCTCGTCGTCCAGATGCCGATCTTCATCGGCCTCTACCAGACGCTCAGCAACTTCGGTGCGACGAACGACAAGTCGTTCCTGTTCATCAGCGACATCTTCGTGCACACCAACAACCTCCCCCGGTGGCAGACCGTGCTGATGGTGCTGCTGTACTCGAGCTCGATGCTCGGCTCCACGCTGCTGTTCTCGTTCGTCCAGGACCGCCAGCAGAAGTACCTGTTCGCGAGCATGTCGGTGATCTTCATTCCGTTCATCCTGCGGGTGCCGGCCGGCGTCGGCGTCTACTGGATCACCACCAACATCTGGACGATCTGCCAGCAGGGGATCGTCAAGCGGCAGATGGCGCACCACTTCCCGGCGGTGGAGAAGGAACAGAAGCAGAAGGCGGCCACCCAGACCCGGTCGTCCCGCACCCCGCCCAAGAAGCCTCCCGAGCAGCGCCCGCGCGGAAAGAGCAAGCGACGGCGATGAGCGCGCCGGAGACCGTTCAGGTCGAGGCGTCCGGGGAGACCGTCGGGGAGGCGCGGTGGGCCGCGCTGCACGAGCTGGAGCGGCGGTATCCGGGGCTCGACCGCGCCCGGGTGGAGTTCGTCGTGCTCTCCGAGGGCGAGCGTGGGCTGCTGGGAGTCGGCTACGAGCCGGCGCGCGTGCTGGCGACGTTGACGGAGGTGCCCGCCGAGGGTGCCGCCCCAGCGTTTCCGTCCCGCCATGAGGGCCGAGGCCGCGCCGAGGGCGACAGCGATGCCGCGGCCGCCGTTCGGGAGATGCTCGACCGCGTCCTCACCGGGCTGGAGCTCGACGCCGACATGGATGTCCAGGAGCACGAGGGGCAGGTCGTGGCGACCGCGCGCGGCCCCGAGCTCGGCCTGCTGATCGGCAAACACGGGCAGACGATCGACGCCGTCCAGTACCTGGTGAACGCGTCACTGCACCGGCGCGGGCTGAAGGGCGTGGAGGCCGTGATCGACGCCCAGGGCTACCGCAAGCGCCGCGAGCGGACGCTGACCGAGGTCGCTGTGCGCGCGGCCGAGGAGGTGCGGCGTACCGGCCAGCCGTATGCGCTCGAGCCGATGACCTCCGCGGAGCGCAAGATCGTGCACTCCAAGGTGCAGGAGCTGGGCGGCCTGGCCACGGCCAGCGAGGGGCTGGAGCCCAACCGCCACGTGGTTGTGCTGCCCGCCGGCGACGACGAGGTGTAACACGTGAAACACCCCGAGGCGCTGCGCCGCTACTGCGACCTGCTGGCCTCGGCGGACGTGTCCGTGACCAGCATCCGAGGTGCGGATGAGCTGTGGCGCCGCCACGTGGAGGACGCGCTGACGGCGGCCGATCTGGTCGCGGAGGACGCGAGGACGCTGGTCGACGTCGGATCCGGGGGCGGGTCGCCCGGGATCCCGCTCGCACTCGAGCTCGGCCTCGACGCCACGCTGCTCGAGGCGACCCGGCCGAAAGCGGCCTTCTTGCGCCGCGTAGCGGCCGAAATCGGACTGGAGGCGCAGGTCGTCCACGCCAGATCCGAGGAGTACGCGCGTGGGGAGGGCCGTGACCGCTTCGATCTCGCCGTGGCGCGGGCGCTGGCGCCGCCCCCCGTCGCGCTGGAGCTGTGCCTGCCGCTCGTCCGGCCGGGCGGCCGGCTGATCGTCTGGACCGGCGACATCCGGACCACGTCGCTCGACGGTGTGGCCGCGGCGCTGGCGGCCGAGGTGGTCGACGTCCACCGCGTGGACGATGCGCGGCGGTTGGTGGTGGTCGGCAAGCTCGGCCCGACCCCGGAGCGCTTCCCGCGGCGGCCCGGCATGGCCGGGAAGCGTCCGCTGCCATCGCTACCATCGAATGTGTGACGTCTCGGGTCTACGCGCTTGCCAATCAGAAGGGCGGGGTCGGCAAGACCACGACCGCGATCAATATGGCGGCGTGCGTGGCCGAGGCCGGCACGCCGGTACTGCTGATCGACCTCGACCCGCAGGCCAACGCCACCACTGGCCTGGGATACCGCCCCGACGACCTGGAGGCCAGCAGCTATGACCTGCTGCACGGCCGGCCGCTCGACGAGGTGCTGGTCGAGACTGACGTCGACAACCTGTGGCTCGTCCCGTCGCATCCCGACCTGGCCGCGGCCCAAGTCGAGCTGTCGCAGAACGACACGCTGCTGCGCGATCTGCTGAAGGACACAGGCGAGCGGTTCCCCTACGTGTTCGTCGACTGCCCGCCGTCGCTGGGGCTGCTGACGGTCAACGCGCTGTCTGCCGCCAACCGGCTGATCGTGCCGGTGCAGTGCGAGTACTACGCGCTGGAGGGACTGGCACAGCTGCTGCAGAGCGTCGAGCTGGTGCGGACGCGGCTGAATCCCCGGCTCGGCATCACCGGTGTCCTGCTGACGATGTTCGACGGCAGGACGCGGCTGTCCAGCGATGTCGCGACCGAGGTGCGCGAGCACTTCGGCAACCTGGTCTTCGACACCGTCGTCCCGCGCAGCGTGCGCCTGGCCGAGGCTCCCAGCCACGGCGTACCGATCACGCGGTACGATTCGCGCAGCGCGGGGGCTGACGCGTACTATCGGGTGGCTCTGGAGGTCGTCGAGCGTGGGTAAGAACCGGGGGTTGGGACGTGGGCTGGCCGCGCTCGTGGCCGAGTTCCCCGCCGGCCAGGTCTCCATGATGGAGCTGGAGCTGTCCCAGGTGCGTCCCAATCCGCGCCAGCCCCGCAAGTCGTTCGAGCGTGACGCGATCGACGCGCTGGCCGAGTCGATCAAGCACGACGGCGTGGTTCAGCCGATCATCGTGCGGGACGGTGGGGAAGGCTACGAGATCGTCGCCGGCGAGCGCCGGTGGCGGGCCGCCAAGCTCGCGGGGCTGCGGACGATCCCGGCGCTGGTGCGCCCGGTCGACGACCGCGACTCGCTGATCCTGGCGCTGGCCGAGAACGTGGCCCGCGAGGATCTGAACGCCGTCGAGCAGGCCCGCGCGTACGCTGTCCTGTCCGACGAGCTCGACCTCAGCCAGACCGAGATCGCGCGGCGGGTGGGCAAGAGCCGCCCGGCGGTCGCCAACACGATGCGTCTGCTCGAGCTGCCCGACGGGGCGCTGGGGCTGATCGAGGACGGCACGCTGTCCGAGGGCCACGGCCGCGCGGTGCTGCAGGTGCAGGGCCAGGACGAGAGGCTTGCCCTGGCCCGCCAGGCGGCGAAGCGCGGCCTGTCGGTGCGCGAGACCGAGGAAGCGGCCCGGAGGCTCGCCTCCGGATCGAAGCGGCGCCCCAAGGCGACCGCCGCGATCGCCGAGTGGATCGACGAGGAGCTCGCCAACCTGGCGGTCGACGCCGCGTGGCAGTCGATGCACCTGAAGGCGGCGGTCAAGAGCGGCAAGAGCGGTGGCGCGGTCGAGATCAGGTTCGAGACGCCGGCGGAGCTCGGGAGGATCATCGACCAGCTCCGCGCCGAGCGCGTTTCCTGGGCTGAGTGAGCCGGCCGCGGGTGGCGCGGTGCCTGGTATCCTGACGGCCCCCGGGCGATTAGCTCAGTCGGTTAGAGCGCCTCTCTGATAAGGAGGAGGTCCCTGGTTCGAATCCAGGATCGCCCATCCCGGACGCACCCGGGGGCTTCGCTAGAATCGGTCCCGCGTGCAGCAGGTGACCATCTACGGTGTTTCGTTCGACATGGTGGGCAAGCAGCCCATCGTGTTGCTGAAGACGCTCGAGGGGAACCGGTACCTGCCGATCTGGATCGGCCACCCGGAGGCCGCGGCGATCCTGATGAAGATGCAGGGTGCGCCGACGCCGCGGCCGATGACGCATGACCTGGTGACCGAGATGCTGGGCGAGCTGAATGCCACCGTCGCCAAGATCTCGGTGACGGAGCTGCGCGACAACACCTTCTTCGCCATCATCACCCTGCAGGTCAACGGCTCCGAGGTGGAGATCGACTCGCGGCCGTCGGACGCGCTGGCACTGGCCGTGCGTACCGACGCCCCGATCTTCGTGTCCGATCAGGTGATCGAGGACTCGGCCATCGAGTTCGGCGGGGAGCCGGAGGAGCAGGACGAGATCGTCGACGAGTTCCGCAAGTTCCTCGAAGACGTCAGCCCCGAGGACTTCTCCTCGAGCTAGCCGCCGCCGGCCCGGCGCACGAGGTCGCGCGCGATCACGATGCGCTGGATCTCGGCCGTGCCGTCCACCACCTGCAGCATCTTTGCGAGCGAGATCAGCCGCGCCGGGTCGTGCTCGTCGAGCCAGCCGTAGGCCCCGAGCAGCTCGCTGGCCGTGATCGCCGCACGGAGCGCGGCGTCGGGGGAGAACCGCTTTGCATGGGCGACTGCGACCGGCCCCTCCGGCGTTCCCAGCTCTCGGGCGGCAGCGCCGACCAGCAGCCGCGAGGCCTCCAGGTCGGTGGCCAGGTCGGCCAGCTGCCACTGCACGCCCTGCATGTCGAGCAGCCGCCCGCCGGCGACGCGCCGATCTCGGGCCTGGCGGAGCGCGATGTCCAGCGCCTCGGCCTGCACGCCGCAGGCGATCGCGGCGATGTCGCAGCGGGCGACGTCGATCGCCCCCAGCGCCGCGCGCATGCCGGCACCGGGCGGCACGACCAGGTCGCCGCGGACGCCGTCCAGCGCCATCTCGCCGATCGGCAGGAAGCGCGCGCAGTTCGTCTCGTAGATCACCGGGAAGCTGACGCCGTCGGATCGGCGATCGACCGCGAACACGGCGATATCGTGGTGTCCCGGCTCCCGCGCCGTCTTGCACACGACCAGGAACACGTCCGCCTCGCCGGCGAGCGAGACCCAGGCCTTGCGGCCGTCGATCCGCCAGCCGTCGCCGGTCTCGGTGGCGAACGTCGTGATCGCCGTCGCGTCCGATCCGGCATGCGGCTCCGTCAGCGAGAACCCTCCCAGAGCTTCGCCGGCGGCCAGCCGTGCCGCCCACCGGCGGGCCACGTCCGGCGGCGCCGCCCGGGCGATCGCCGACGCCACCGCGTTGTGCATCGACAGCGAGAACGCGAACGCCGCGTCGCCCCGCCCGAGCTGCTCGAACACCGCCATCCCGTCTTCGAAGCCGAGGTCGAGGCCGCCGGCGTCCGCCGGGACGAACAGGCCGGTCAATGCGCTGTCGGCCACAACCTGGCGCGGGTACGCGGCGGCGCGTTCCCAGCTGCGCACGGACGGGCGCACCGTCTCGTCCACGAGCCGCCGGGCGAGCTGGGCCGTCTCGTGCATGTCCCGATAATAGGTGTTGCGGCCGGCGGCGCGGCCTGCTTTGCTAGGGGCCGACCAGGGAGGACGATCGATGCGACAGAACGGCGTGCATGCTGAGTGGTTCGCCCAGCGGCGGGTAAAGGGCGTTGGGGAGGACGGCGGCCATGAGTCGGTCACGATCTGGATCGAGCGGCGAGCGGGGGCGCTGTGGGGCGTCGGCCGGGCCGTATCCCTGGAGGAGCGTCCGGACGGGGCGGTGCACCCGGACGACTACGTGTTCGAGGGCTACGAGATGGGGGACGCCGTCGGCGCAGCCAACGACGCGCTGACCAGCGACCTCGAGATCTCCCGTGGCGACGGCATCGAGCAGGCCGTCGAGCCGTTCACGGACGGGGAGCTCAAGGGGCCGCTCGAGCGCTGGTTCTTCGGACACTCGCCGACGTCGCGCTAACGGCAATGGCATTGCCGAACTGTGGATCCGGTTAGGGGAGGCCGACGGGAGGTGTTTCCAGGATCCGGACCGGCGTCAGATCCGGGTCGATCACTCCGGCTGCCTCGCCGGTGCGCTCCAGCGTCTCGATGGCGCGGAGGCCCTCGGCGCCGAAGTCGACCGTGTGGTCGTTGACGTACAGCTCGACGTACGGCCAGATCACATCTTCGTCCAGCTCCTGGGCGTAGCGGCGGATGGTCGCCAGCACCTCGTCCCGGTTCGCCCAGCCGTACGCGATCGAGTCGCGGATCACGGCCGCCACCCGGTCGGGAACGTCCTCCGGCAGGTCGAGCCGGGCCAGGATGCCGCCCAGCGGGACCGGCGCCTGGGCCAGCTGCTCGAAGGAGGCGCCGAGATCCTCGACCAGGGAGAGGCCGTCGCGCTGGTAGGTCAGCCGGCCCTCGTGGATCAGCACGCCGAAGTCGGCCTCGCCGCGGCGCAGCGCGGGGACGATGTCCGAGAACACCCGCTGTTCGACGCCGGGCACGTCGGGGTGCAGGCACCGGAAGAGCAGGGTTGCCGTCGTCGTCGCGCCGGGACAGAGCACGTGCGAGGCGGGCGTCAGCACGGCGCCGGGGTCCGCCGCCACCAGCAGCGGGCCGACGCCGAAGCCGAGCGCCGAGCCGACGCGGAGCAAGCCGTAGCTGCCGGCCAGCAGCAGTGCGGCGTGATAGCTGGCCTTGGACACGTCGTACGCACCGGCGAACAGGCGGTCGTTCAGCTCTTGGACGTCGTGCAGCTCGAACTCGAACTCGAGGCCGCGCATGTCGACCTTCCGCTCCATCACCCCGTGGAACGCGAACGTGTCGTTGGGACACGTGGAGATGCCGACCCGCAGCCGCACGCGGGCAGGTTAGATCACGGCGCGTGCCGCCGTCAGCGCCTCGGCCAGCCGCCAGCGCGACTGGTCGCGATCGCCGGCGACGTTCGAGATGCCGCGGACGACGGTCAGCCGGACACCGAACCGCTGCGCGGCAAGCGCGACGGCGAACCCCTCCATCTCCTCCGCGACGGCGTCCGGGTGCCGCCTCGCCCGAGCCGCTGCCCGCGGCTCGTCCTCTGACGCCGCGGCGACGGACAGCACCTGGCCCCCGTCGCCGGCCAGCTCGATCACGTCGACCTCCGTCCAGCCGAGCTCGGCGGCGCTCTGCTCGCCGACGCCGATCCCCTCGCAGCACACCGCCGACGCGACCAGCGCGGAGCCGATGGGGGTCCGGTCGGGCCGGTAGGTGCCCGCCGTTCCAACGAGGACGGCCTCGTCGGGCGCATGGTCGGCGAACGCACGGGACGCACCGACGGCCGCCTCGACCAGGCCGAACCCGCAGACGACGGCATCGTCCCCGAGGCCGAGCAGGCCCGCCTCGAGGGCCGTCGGCACCAGGATCAGCCGGCTCACACGATCTCGACCATACGCCGGATCGCCCCCTCCGCCCGCTCGGCGACCTCGGGCGGCACCGTCACGTGGTGTTGCATGTCGCGCAGCGAGTCGCGCACCTTCTCCAGCGTGATCATCTTCATGTAGCGGCAGACCGCGCGTTCGCTCATGGCGTAGAACCGCTTCTCCGGCGCCTCCTTGCGGAGCCGGTGGAGGATGCCCGTCTCTGTGGCCACGACGAACTCCTGCTTCTCCGACGAACGGGCGAACTGAACCATGCCCTCGGTGGAGAGGACGTGGGTCGTCCGTGCCAGCTTCTCGTCGTGCGCGGCGGCGTACATGCACTGGCTGGCGCACCCGCACTCGGGATGGATCAGCAGGTCGACGCCTGGGCGGCTCTCCATCATCTTCGTCACGTCGTCGGGCCGGATCCCGGCGTGGACGTGGCACTCGCCCGGCCAGATCTTCATCTTGCGGCCGGTGATCCGCTCCAGGTATGAGCCCAGGAACATGTCGGGGAGGAACAGGATGTCCCGGTCGTCGGGCACGGCTTCGATCACCTTCTGGGCGTTTCCGGAGGTGCAGCAGTAGTCGGAGAGCGCCTTCACCTCGGCTGTCGTGTTGACGTAAGAGACAACAACTGCGTCAGGATTCTCGTCCTTCCAGCGGCGCAGCGAGTCCGCATCGATCGACGCCGCCAGCGAGCAGCCCGCCTCGAGGTCGGGGATCAGCACGGTCTTGTCGGGCGCCAGGATCGCCGCGGTCTCGGCCATGAAATGGACGCCGGCGAACACGATCACGTCCGCCTCGGTCGCCGCCGCCTGCTGGGAGAGCCCGAGCGAGTCGCCGACGTAGTCGGCCACGTCCTGCACCTCGGGCACCTGGTAGTTGTGGGCCAGGATCACGGCATTGCGCGTCTCGGCCAGCTCGCGCACCTCGTCATGGAGCGCGGTGATATCGGGTGTGGTCACGGTTGCGATGGGAATACCTCCAGTGCGACGTCCAGCGCCCGGACCGAGTGGGTCAGTGCGCCGACGGAGAGTGCGTCGACTCCGGTCTCGGCGATCGCTCGCGCGGTCGCCAGGGTGATGCCGCCCGACGCCTCGAGCCAGGCTTGGCCGGCGGTGCGGCGCACCGCCTCGCGCAGCTGCGCGGTCGTCATGTTGTCCAGCAAGATCATCTCGGCCCGTTCGGCGAGCGCCTCGTCGAGCTGCTCGAGCGTGTCCACCTCGACCTCCACAGGCAGATCAGGGCGGTACGCGCGCATCGCCCGCACGGCGGGGACGACGCCTCCCGCGACGGCCACATGGTTGTCCTTGATCAGCACCGCGTCGTCCAGCCCGGCCCGGTGGTTGCGGCCGCCGCCGCAGAGGACGGCGTGCTTGTCGAGCGCGCGCAGGCCGGGCGCCGTCTTGCGCGTGTCCAGGATCGTCGCGCCGGTGCCCTGCACCGCAGCGACGTACTCGCGGGTGGCGGTTGCGATCCCCGACAGGCGCTGCAACAGGTTGAGCGCCGTGCGCTCCCCGGTGAGCAGCGCGCGATAGCTGCCGCGGACGGAGGCGACGGCGGCCGGAACCTCGGCGACGGCGGCGCCGTCGGGCGATCGCACGTCCATCTCGGCCTCGGGGTCGAGTCGCCGGAACACGTCCATCGCGGCGTCCAGGCCGCAGACGACACCGGGCTCGCGGATGACCACCTCGGCGATGCCCCGGGCGCCGGCCGGCACCGTCGCCTCGGTCGTCACGTCGCCGGTGCCGACGTCCTCGGCCAACGCCAGGTCGATCACATCGCTTGTGCGTGCAGCGGCGGACACCGCAGGCTCCTCGCAAGGTCGGGGTTCTCGTCAGGGTGGTCGGTACGGACGTGCGCGCCGCGCGATTCCTCGCGGCGCAGCGCCGATGCGGCGATCATCTCGGCGACCAGCACGGGGTTGCCGCCCGGGTGACCGGCCAGCCAGTCGCTCAGCTCCGTCAGCCCGGCGGCGTCGCGCGTGGGGCCGGCGCCGTCCCACATGCGCCGCCGCAGCTCGGCCAGCGGCGCGCGCTGCTGCGTGCGCTCGGGTGCGGCAGCGTCGACGCTCGCCCCGGTCAAACCCAGCCCGTGGTCGACGGCGCGGTGCGCGAACACGAAGCACTCGAGCAGGGAGTTCGAGGCCAGTCGGTTGGCGCCGTGGACGCCGCTCGACGCGCATTCGCCGCAGGCGTACAGGCCGTCGACGGTGCTCTGGCCCTCGAGCCCGGTCTCGATGCCGCCCATCAGGTAGTGGGCGGCCGGGGCCACCGGGATCAGGTCGCCGGTCAGGTCGAGACCCGCGCCGGCCACGCCTTCGACCAGGTTCGGGAACCGGGTGCGGATCACCCGAGCGTCGAGGTGGCGCAGGTCGAGGTAGCTGGTCTGCCCCTCGTCGAGTCGCTGCTGGATCGCGCGGGCAACGACGTCGCGGCCGGCCAGCTCGTCGACGAACCGCTCGCCGTGCTCGCCGACCAGCAGCGCTCCCTCGCCGCGCACGGCCTCGGACACCAGGAAGGCGCGCTCGCCGACGGCCAGCGCGGTGGGGTGGAACTGGACGAACTCCATGTCCCGGATCGCCGCTCCGGCCCGGTGGGCGAGCGCGATACCGTCGCCCAGCGCGCCGGGCGGGTTGGTCGAGCGCAGGTACAGCGCGCCCGCGCCGCCGGTCGCGAGCATGGTCATCGGGGCGCGCACCCGGTGCAGCTCGTCATGGCCGAGCAGCCAGGCGCCGTCGCAGGCTTCGCCGTCGGTTGCCAGGCCGATCACCGCGGTGTGCTCGACGACCCGGATGTTCTGATCCGCGGTCACCCGCCGGATCAGCGTCTCGGCGATCGCGGCGCCCGTGGCTGCGCCGCCGGCGTGGAGGATCCGCCGTCGGCTGTGGCCGCCCTCGCGCCCCAGCGCGTATGTGCCGCCCGGGGCGGTGTCGAACCCCACACCCAGCGACGCCAGGTGGGCGATCCGGCTCGGCCCGTCCTCGACCAGCGTCCGCACGGCTGCGGGGTCGCACAGGCCGCGGCCGACGCGAAGCGTGTCCTCCAGGTGCTGCTGCGGCGAGTCGTCCGGGCCGATGGCGGCGGCGACGCCGCCCTGCGCGAAGAACGAGTTCGAGGCGCGTAGCGACCCCTTGGTGACGAGCATCACCCGCCCGCCGCGCTGGCTCGCGCAAACGGCTGCGTAGAGTCCGGCGACGCCGGCTCCGGCGATCAGGAGGTCGGGGGCTCTCCGTGTTTCGGTCACGGCCCGGCGAATAATAGCTCAAGTGACTAAAACCTGCCGGGAATGGATCGGCAGGCCGACTCGTTGAGCCTGGTAGCGTGATAGCAGTGGCACAGCAGACCCCAGCGGACGCGCCCGAGCGGGCCCCCTTCGAGGAGGAGGCGCTCACGCATGCCGACCAGCTGTATCGCATCGCGCTGCGACTGTCCGGCTCTCCGCAGACCGCGGAGGAGCTCGTTCAGGAGACCTACCTGCGGGCGCTGCGGGCGTGGGAGAGCTACCGCCCGGGCACCAACCTCGCCGCGTGGCTGGCGACGATCCTGCGCAACGTCTACCTGGACGAGGCGCGCAAGCAGAGCCGGCGGCCGGCCGTGGAGGTGCTGGACGACGAGAGCGAGTACTTCCTGTACGACCAGCTGGCCGGCGAGACGCCGCCCCAGACGCATGAGGTCGTGCTCAACCGGCTGTCGGGCGAGGCGATCCTGGACGCGATCGCTAACCTGCCTCAGAACTTCCGTGAGGCCGTCGTCCTGGTCGACGTCGGCGATTTCTCATACCAGGATGCAGCCGAGATCCTGGACGTCCCGATCGGGACGGTGATGTCGCGGCTGCACCGCGGACGGCGCTTGCTGAAGCGCGCGCTGGCCGAGCAGATCCCAGGAGGAGACACGTGACGGTGGACACCTGCAAAGGCGTCGAGCACCAGCTCCAGGCGTACCTCGACCGCTCGCTGACCCCCGACGAGGTCAGCATGATCGAGGTGCATCTGGGTGAGTGCGAGTACTGCCGCGAGCGGTACCACTTCGAGGCGCAGCTCCGTGAGACGGTGAAGACCGTCTGCTGCGGCGACCCGGTCCCGAACGACCTGGTCGACAAGGTGCGCCTGCAGCTGCGCGCTCAGTCCGGGTAGTCGACGTCGCCCGGAGGCGGCAGGTCGCCGCAGTCCACCAGGCGCACCGGCACCTGTCGGCCCGGCGTCTCGCCGGTCGACGGGAGCGACCCCCAGACGGCGCGGGGGAGCAGCACCGGGTGTGAGCGGCCGGAGCCGTAGTCTGCGGCCGCCGGCTCACCTGCTGCGGCGATCCGCCGCACGGCGTTGGCGGAGAGCCGGGGGCCGTCGCCCAGAACGATCAGCGCTGCCCGCGCGTCGGTCGCGGCGAGTGCGTCCTGCAGTGAAGCGGCCTGGCCGTCGGCCCAGCGCCGGCTGACCACGGGCCGCGCGCCCTGCAGGTCCACTGCTTCCAACACCGCATCGGCGTTCGCTCCGAGGACGACGATCACCTCGTCCAGCCTGGCGCTGGCCATCGTTGCCAGCACATGCTCCAGCATCGGCCGGCCATCGAGGGGGTGCAGCTGCTTCACCGACCCGCGGAAGCGCGTGCCGGCGCCCGCGGCGAGCACGATGCCGGCGACGCCGGGCGGTGGGGAGATCGTCATCGGTGGATCATCCACCAGGTGGTAGCGTCCGGGCCATGACTGACTCGCTGCTGATTCACGCCGATTCCATGCGGGACGCCGACATGTTCGTCGCAACCGGCGTCCCTTGCACTGACCCGTACACCTACATCGAGACCGACGGCCGCCGGATCGTCGTCACCAACGCGCTCGAGGTCGAGGTGATGCGCCGCGACTCGACCGCCGGCGAGATCTGGACGGACGATGACTTCGGGATCCGCGAGCTGGTGCGCGGTGGGATGGAACCCCACCAGGCGCAGATGGAGTCGGTCCGTCGTTCGGTGGAGAAGGCGGGCGTCAGCGCGGTGGCCGTGCCGCCCACGTTCCCCGTCGGGCTGGCCGACTACCTGCGCGATCACGGCGTGACCGTGACTCCGGATCGCGAGCTGTTCGAGGCCCGCCGGCGTCTCAAGACCGATCGCCAGATCGAGGGTATCCGAGCAGCCCAGCGCGCGACCGAAGCCGCGTTCGCCGCGGCCCGCGAGCTGATCGGGTCCGCGTCCCCCGGCGGCGATGGGCTGGTCGCCGGCGGCGAGACGCTGACCTGTGAGCGCGTGCGCGAGGAGATCGTGTCGGTGCTGCGCGCTCATGGTTGCGAGGGCGAGCCGCCGATCGTCGGCGCGGGTCCTGGCGGCGCGCGCGTCCACGACCTCGGCAGCGGTCCGATCCAGCCCGGAGAATCGATCATCATCGACGTCTTCCCCAAGGACAGCGCAAGCCGGTTCTGTGCGGACATGACCCGGACGTTCTGCTTCGGCGAGGCGCCCGACCAGCTCAGGCACATGCACGCCGTGGTACTCGAGTCGCTCAAGCGCAGCACCGACGAGATCCGCCCGGGCGTTCCCGGCTCACGGCCGTGGGAGGTCGCTTGCGACGTGATCGAGGCCGGCGGGTTCCGCACCACCCGCGGCCTGGCCGAGGGGGAGCGCCTCGAGGAGGACTTCTTCCACGGCCTCGGCCACGGGGTCGGCTTCGATGTCCACGAGGCGCCCTACATGGGGATGGGCGGCAGCCCCAGCCTCGACGCCGGCGACGTGGTCACCAACGAGCCCGGCGTCTATCGCAAGGACTTCGGCGGCGTCCGCCTGGAGGATCTGATCCTGATCACGGCGGACGGCAACGAGGTGCTGACCGATTTCGACTACGAGCTGGAGATCCGCTAGTCCGCTAGCTCGTCAGCCCCAGCTGCCGAAGGACGCCGAGCCGGTCGGGCACTCCCCAGTGCTCGGTGATCCTGCCGTCGCGCACGCGGACGACGTCGATCACGTCGATCCGCATCGTCCGGCCGGTGGGCGGGTGGCCCATGAACGAACCGTTGTTGGTACCGGTGGCGATGTTGCGTGACCAGGCGACATCGCCGGCGACCGCGATGTCCTCGATCTCGAGGCGGAAGTCGGGAAAGGCGCTCCGCAGCGACGCGATCACGGCCTTCACGCCCTCCGCGCCCTCGGCATGGCCGGGGCCGTAGTCCTGGTGCTCGATCATCGCCGGGTCGATCACCTCGTCCGCGACGTCCAGCCGGCCGTCCGAGAACCCCTCGTCGATCAGGCGCCTGAGAACTGCATCGGGAGATCCCATCGTCATACTCCTTTCACTTGAGTATCACTGTATCGAATACTGAGATACAGTAGTCGAATGAGCGGGGATGTCAAGCGCAAGCGCCCGTACCGCTCCGAGCGGCGACGCGAGCAGGCCGAGCAGACCCGCACCCGGATCCTCGACGCGGCCGGTGAGCTGTTCGTCGACGGCGGGTTCGCAGGCACCTCGATCGCGGCGATCGCGGGACGGGCCGGGGTGTCGGCGGAGACGGTCTACCAGGCGTTCGGCAGCAAGCCCGCGCTGCTCGATGCGCTCGTCCGCCGAGCCGCGCGGCTCGGCGACGAGGCGCCGATCCCCGAGCAGGCGGGACCTCGCGCCGTCGCGGCCGAGTGCGACCAGCGCACGCAGCTGGAGCTGTTCGCCGCCGACATCGTCCGCCGGCTGGAGCGGGTCGGGCCGTTGATGGCCGTGGTCGACGCCGCCGCGGTCAGCGAGCCTGCAATCGCCGAGCTGCAGCGCGGGATCGACAGGGCGCGCCGCGCCGGCCTGGCGGAGTTCGTCGCTGCGCTGAGCGCACGCGGACCGCTGGCGGTCGATCGCGACGCCGCGGTGGACACCGTGTGGGCGATGGCCAGCTCCGACCTGCAGCAGCTGCTGATGCGCAGACGCGGCTGGTCGCGCACGAGATACACCGCGTGGCTCGCCGAGAGCCTCGCCGGGATTCTGTTGCCTGATTCGACCTAGGCGGCGAGCAGATCGAGGAACCGCTGGTGGTCGTCGAACGGTCCGACCAGCGCGAAGTTCAGGCCATCGTCGACGACGATCTGCCGGGCCAGCCGCTGGATGTCCTCGGCCGTCACCGCCTCGATCGCGTCGAGCAGCTCCTCCGGCTCGGCCAACTGGTTCTCGAGCACCTCGCGGCGCAGCCCGAACATCAGCAGCCCGCGCGGATCCTCGAGCTGCAGGACGAGCCGGCCCTTCAGGTAGTTCTTGCAGCGGCGCAGCTCGTCCGCGGGCACCGTCTCGTCGGCCATCGTGCGGAACTCCTTGACGATCGTCGAGACCGCCTGGTCGATCCGCTCGGTGTCGACCCCGGCCTGCGCGAACAGGGTGCCGGCGTCGGCGTAGCTCTGGTGGTAGCCGTAGACGTAATAGGCGAGTCCGAGCCGCTCGCGCACCTCGGTGAACAGCCTCGACGACATGCCGCCGCCGAGGATCGCCGTCAGTACCTGCATGGCGTAGCGATCGGGGCTGGCGGTCTCGATGCCGCGAACGCCCAGCCGCAGGTGCGCCTGGTCGGAGTCGCGAGTGGCCAGTCGGACGCGAGCCTCGGTCTGGAGCACCTCCACCGGCAGCGCGTCACCAGTGCTGCGGTCGGCGAGGTGGCCGAAGTGCCGCTCGACCTCCGCCACGAACCCGTCGTCGACGGCGCCGCCGGCGCCGACCACGAGCCGGCGCGGCGCGTACCACGCGTCGAGGTAGGAGAGGAAGGTGTCGCGCTCCGCCGCGCGGATCGTGTCCTTGGTGCCGATGATGTCCCAGCCCAGCGGTTGGTCGCCGAACAACAGCTGGTCGTAGACGCTGTCAACGTGGTCACGGGGCGTGTCCACGTACATGTTCAGCTCCTCGATGATCACGCCCTTCTCCCGCTCGATCTCCTCGGGGTCGAAGCGCGACGACAGCAGCTGGTCGGCCAGCACGTCCAGCGCCAGCTCGCGGTGTTCCGCAGCGCACTTGATGTAGTAGCCGGTGTATTCCTTGCCGGTGAATGCGTTGAACTCGCCGCCGATCCCGTCGACCTCGGCGGAGATGTCCTTTGCGGTCGGCCGCTTCTCCGTGCCCTTGAAGAACATGTGCTCGGCGAAGTGCGCGATGCCGCTGGTGGGCTTCGTCTCGTAACGGCTACCCGCGGCGACCATCACCATCACGGCGACGGACTTGGCGGCGGGCATGGGGCTGGTGATGACGCGCAGCCCGTTGGGGAGTGTCGTCTTCTGGAACATGGCGCGTATCGTAGTCGGGCTACAGCTCGATCAGCCCTGCGTTGGTCGGCGTGAAACCGCAGGCGTCGAAGTAGAACGGGCGCAGATGATCCTCGAAGTCGACGTGCAGCCACTGGCAGCCGGCGGCGCGCGCCTCGCGCTCGGCCACGGCGAGCAGCTGACGGCCGACACCCTGCCGGCGGCAGTCTGCGGTTACCAGCGTGTCCATGATGAACGCATGGGTGTCGCCGTCCCAGGGGACGTTGACGAAGCCGACCAGCCCGCCGCCTCTGCGTGCGCACACCCAGCCCAGGCTGTGACGTTCGACCTGGCCGCGCCAGTCATCGACGGTCAGCTCATGCTCGAACCCCTCGGCGTGCAGCGCGCTCACCTCGCGGTCGTCGAATGCGCCGCGCCATTCGTACTCGATCGCCACGTGTGAATCGTAGAGGGGCGTTGCCCTAGACTCGGGCCGTGGACGTCGTCACCGAGCACGTGGACGTCGAGGCCGCCGGCGGCGTGGCCGACGCCCTGTTCGTGCACCCGGCCGAGGGCGTCCACCCGGCCGTGCTCGTCTACATGGACGCCTACGGCATCCGTCCGTCACTCGAGGCTCTGGCCGAACGCCTTGCCTCCCATGGCTACGCCGTGTTCATGCCCAACGTCCTCTACCGGGACGGTCGCTCGCCGGTGGCCGAGAACCTCGACGAGCTGATGCGCGCCCAGGATCGCGCGCCGCTGTGGGCGATCCTCGGGCCGAAGATCCGTGGGCTGACGCCGCCGGTCGCCCGCGCGGACGCCAAAGCGTGGATGGCGTACGTCCGCAGCCGCACCGAGGTCGATCCGGGGCCGGTGGGGACGGTCGGCTACTGCATGGGCGGCCGGC
Source organism: uncultured Actinomycetes bacterium (assembly GCA_963720885.1). Lineage (GTDB taxonomy): Bacteria > Actinomycetota > Thermoleophilia > Gaiellales > JAICJC01 > DATLLN01. The sequence continues at coordinate 827,280 of CAVRGW010000006.1, forward strand.
TGAGCCTGCGCATGGCGGGCGACTTCCCGGACGTGGTCGCCGCGGCCGCAAGCTTCCACGGCGGCGGGATGGCCACGGAGGAACCGGACAGTCCGCACCTGGCCGCTGTCAACGCCCGCGGTGAGCTGTACATCGGCCACGCTGACAACGACGGCTCGATGCCGCCGGAGCAGATGGCGCGGCTGACGCAGTCGCTGGCCGATGCGCACGTCCGACACACCGCTGAGCTGTACGTCGGCGCCGCGCACGGCTGGACACAGGCGGACACGCCTGCCTACGACGAGCCGTCCGCCGAGCGCCACTGGATGCGAATGCTCGAGCTGTTCGGCCGCGTGCTCCAGGCCTAACGCGCGGTCATGCGATGGGTTGCTCGTTCCCGATCATGAACGCGAAGATCCACGCGCCGATGATCGGCAGCATGCCGGCCAGCACACCCAGTCCGGTGCGGTCGAAGCGTTGGCCGATCTTGACCCACAGGACGACGATGTACGCGAACGCGATCAGCGGACCGAACGGCAGGGGCGCCGCGAGGAGAACGAGCGCGGTCCACGCGGTAACGCGTGCGATGCGGCACATCAGGATCACGTTCGCGATCGGCACCCAGGCCATCCACGCCGCTGGGCTGTGGTCGCGGGTGCGGCAGGCGACCCGGTACAGCGGGAAGCTGGTGAGCACCAGCACGGTGCCCCAGAAGATCAGGTAACCCGTCACCTGTCCCGCCTGGTACGCGGTCGATGTCTCCAGCACCCCCATCCGGTCTGTATCGGCAGGCCGGGCGCGGGTCTCAATCGCCGGAGGGGCGGCTCCACACCGAGACATGCAGCCGGCTCGACGCGTCGAACGGCCGGCGCTCCCAATCGCTCCAGCGTGCGGCGAGTTCGAGGCGGGCGATCCGCGCCATCAGGTCGAGCTCGCTCGGCCATGCGTAGCGCAGCACAACCGGGTTCAGCTCGACTCCGGATGAGGTCAGTGCGACGTGATTCTTGACCAGCCGCTGGCCGACCGGGTCGTGCCGGGCGACGTCGAGCCACACCTTGTCGACCCGGATCTCCTCAGCGTCGATGTACTGGTGGTCGCGCAGGCGGTGCAGGTAGCCCGGCGTGAACGCTTCGACCACGAACACGCCGTCCTCCGTGAGGTGTGCGGCGACGTTCCGGAAGCAGCGGATCTGGGCCTCCTGGTCGGGGAGGTTGTAGAGCGAGTTGAACACGACGTAGATCAGGCGGTACCGGCCGTCCACGGCTACCTCGGCCATGTCGCCCATGGTGACGCCGATCCGCTCGCCGCCGGGCTTCTCGCGGAGGCGGGCGACCATCGGTTCGGAAACGTCGATGCCGTCGACCTGGATCCCCTCGGCGGCCAGCGGCAGGGCGATGCGGCCGGTGCCGATCGCCAGCTCCAGCGCCGGCCCGCCGCGCGCCTGCTCGGCGAGGAACGCGACCGCCGCATCCTCGTCGCCGCGCAGCCCCTTGTCGTAGCTCCGGGCGACGTCCTCGTCGAAGCTCATCGCGGGCTCGTAGCGCTCCACGGCGCGATCCTAGTCGGTCACTCGTGGTGCCAGGCGCCGCGCAGCGTCGGCTCAAACGACCACATGTACGCCGTTGAGCCGGGGTTGTCCGGGCCGCAGTAGGCCCAGTTGCCGTGGCTCTGCAGGGTCGATCGGCTGGGCGAGCCACCCAGCCGGAGCTCGACGGTGTGCGGCGACGCGTAGGAATGCAGATCGCAGCGGTACTTCCGAATCGCGATCCATGCGGAGCGTCCGTTCGGCAGTGCGACCTCGCGCGGCGCCCCGGAGTGGCGGATCACGTAGGGGATCGTCATCCCGTTCACATCACGGAACGTCAGATGCGGAAACCCGCGCACGACACAGAACGAACCCTGGTTTCGGACGCGGATCGTGAACGTCCACTCGCCGGTCTCTGGGACGGCGCCAGGCGCATTCGAGAGCCGAAGCTGGTTGGCCTTGCACGGTTCGTGCGCTACCGACGTCATCCGGTCCGTCGGTGCCATGAGTTGCTGGCCGGCACACGACGCGCACGGCACCATGGCCGTCAGGGCGGCGATCGCCACTGCTCTCATGGCTGGCGAGTGGTGGAGACACAGGCCATGGGCACGACTATACGCCCAGTTCGCGCGCGGTAGCCTGCCCCGCGTGAGAATCCTCGTCGCCCGCTGTGAGATCGCCTATCACGGCCGCGCCGTGACCCGGCTCGGCGCAGGCGACCGGACGATCCTGTTCAAGGACGACGGTTCGCTGTGCGTGCATGCCGACCGGGGCTTCAAGCCGCTCAACTACATGGCCGGCCCGACCACGGTGCGCGAGGACGGGGACACCATCCGGGTGTACCGGCCGGCGTCCGACGAGACGCTGGTCATCCTCGTCCACGAGGTGCTCTCGGACCAGAAGCTGGAGCTGGCCGACGATGCGGTGCTCGAGCACGACGGCGCGGAGCGCCAGTGGCACGTGCTGCTGGAGAAGGCGCCGGAGGCGATCGAGCCGGGCCTGGTCGTGCTCGACCGCGAGCGGTTCACGGACACCGGCCCGATCGATCTGTTCTGCCGCGACGTGGACGGCCGCACCGTGGTCGTGGAGGTCAAGCGCGTGCGGGCGGTGGCCGCGCACGTCGAGCAGCTGACGCGCTACTGCGAGCGGGTCGACCTCGACCCCGCGCATGCGCCGTGCCGGGGCATCCTGGTTGCGCCGGAGATCGCACCGCAGGCCCGCGTGATGTGCGAGGCGCGCGGCTACACCTACGTCGAGCTCGACCTGGCCGTGCTCAAGGGCGAGGCCGCGCCCGAGCTGACGCTGTTCGAGTGACGCTCAGCCGAGCTCTCTGAGCCGCCGCTCCAGCAGCCGTCGCTCGGCATCGTCGTGGACGAGCTCCAGCGCCCGCCGGTAGGCGTCGCGGGCATCGTCGTCGCGGCCCAGGCGGCGCAGCAGCTCGCCGCGGGTTGAGTGCAGGTAGCGGTAGTCGTCGAGCTCCAGCCGGTCGACGATCGCCAGCGCCGCCTCTGGCCCCTCCGTTTCGGCCACCGCGACGGCGCGGTTCAGCTCGACCACCGGCGAACCGGTCAGGCGAGAGAGTTCGCCGTAGAGCGCGGCGATCTCCTCCCAGTCGCGCGGCTCGTCGGCGTGCAGAGACGCGATGGCCGCCTGGATGATGTAGGAGCCGCGGCCGTGCAGGGCGATCGCCCGGTCGAGTGCCTCCTGGCCGCCGCCGATCTGAACGGCGTCCCACAGGCTGCGGTCCTGGTCGGCCAGCAGGACGAGGTCGCCGTCCAGGAATCGCGCATCGCGGCGGGCGTCCAGCAGCAGCATCAGCGCGAGCAGGCCGTGGGCGTCCGGCTCGTCGGGCATCAGCTCGGCCAGCGCGCGGCCAAGCCGGATCGCCTCGGCGGCTAGCTCGTTACGGCCGGCGTACCCCTCGTTGAAGATCAGGTAGACGACGGCCAGCACCGCGGCCAGCCGTTCCGGCAGCAGATGGCCGGGCGGGACGCGGAAGGGGATTCCGGCCGTCTCGATCTTCCGCTTGGCGCGCACCAGCCGCTGGGCCATCGTCGGCTCGGGGACGAGGAACGCGCGTGCGATCTCACCGGTGGTCAGGCCGCCCAGCGTGCGCAGCGTCAGCGCGACCTGCGCCTCGACGGCCAGCGCCGGATGGCAGCAGGTGAAGATCAGCTCCAGCCGCTCGTCAGGGAAGGTGGTCTCGGTCATCGGGCCCTCGATCGCCGCCTGCTGCCGCAGCAGCGTGGTCTTCCTCGCCAGGGTCTGGTCGCGGCGCAGCCGGTCGATCGCGCGGTTCCGGCCGGTCGAGATCAGCCATGCGCTGGGGTTGGCCGGGATGCCCTCGCGCGGCCACCGCTCGGCGGCCACCGCAAACGCCTCCTGGGCGGCCTCCTCGGCGAGGTCGAAGTCGCCGAGGAGGCCGATCAGCGTCGCCAGAACACGTCCCCACTGGTCGCGGAAGACCTGTTCGAGCGGTGCTACCACTCGACCACCGGGCGCACCTCGATCGCCCCGCCCAGCCGGGCGGCGGGGATCCGCGCCGCCAGTTCGATGGCGGCGTCCAGGTCGTCGGCCTCGAAGATCAGGTACCCGCCGAGCGCCTCCTTGGTCTCGACGAAGGGGCCGTCGGTGGTCAGCGTCTGCCCGTTCTGCACCCGCACCGTGGTCGCCGTCTGCGGCTCGGCCAGCCCGAGGCCGGGCGTGACGCCCGCGGTCTGGTTGATCGCCTGGTAGTCCGCGAACACCTGGTTCTGCTCCGCCTCCGAGAGTCGGGCCCAGTCCTCGGGATGGTTTGGCGTCGGGGTGTCGCCCTGGTGGATCAGCAGCACGTACTTCATCATGTCCTCCTTGTGGGGGTTGGTCGCCTCTAGACGAACAGCCCCTCGCGAATTCGACAGCGGCTCGGAAGAAATTCTCAGGACGGCTCAGAGCCGGCGGGTGGGTTCGCCGAGACTGGTCGGCGGCTCGATCACCTCGACGATCATGCCCAGGAGTGGCTGGACGAGCGCGGTGAGGGCCTGCACCACGTCGGAGTGGTGGTCGACTCGGTCGACGACGTCATCTCCCAGTCCGTTGCCCAGGCTGGCATTCTGCCGTTCGATGCACGCCTCCAGGTCGCGGACGACGACCGCCACCTGGATGACCGGCAGACCCGAGAGCAGCGTCCGCAGCACGCGGCCATCCTACCGGCCGGCGGGACTACCCTTGGGGCCGATGGCCGTGACACTGACCCCGTTCGCCGAGGCTCACCTGGCCGCGATCCCCGCCCTTGCGGACGATCCCGACACCGGCCGGTTCACCCGGATCCCGATTCCCGCGCCGCCCGGGTTCCCGCGCGCCTGGCTGGACATGTACGAGCAGGGCCGGCGGGACGGCACCCGCGAGGCCTTCGCGGTGATCGACGATGAGGACGGCTCGTTCCTCGGGCTGGCCCTGGCGCCTGTGATCGAGGCCGACGATCGGACGGTCGAGCTCGGCTACGTGATCGCGCCTCGTGCCCGCGGCCGCGGCGTCGCCACGGCCGCGCTGCGGCTGCTCACCGAGTGGGCCTTTGCCGAGCTGGGCGTGGAGCGTGCGGAGCTCTTGATCAGCGTGGACAACGCGGCATCGAAGATCGTCGCCGAGCGCGGTGGCTATGTCCGCGAGGGCGTGCTTCGCTCGATGTACGTCAAGCAGGGCATCAGGGAGGATCTGGAGATCTGGTCGCGCCTGCCGAGCGATCCGCAACCCCGATGATCCTGGCGCCGCCGATCTCGACGTCGGTCGCGCGGACGCCCTCGATCACGACGGTCAGCCGCGCGGGCTCGTTTCTGCGGTCGGTCGGATACCAGGCCCGCTCCAGCGGTACGACGATGAACGTGGCGCCACGGGCGCCGATCGCCGTGAACCGCGGCGATGGCGGGTCGCCATCCCACGTCGTGATGCCGAGCTGTGCCTCCAGCAGCGCCGCGGTCGCGATCACGTCGGCCGCCGGCAGTCCGACCTCGGCCAGCGCCAGCGGCCGGTCGCCCTCGCCGGGCAGGCCGCGCAGCGCGATCAGCTCGACGATGTTGCCCGCCGGGTCCAGCGCGTAGCAGGCACGGGCGTCCCAGAACGGGAAGTCGAATTCGTCCCGGCCGCCCTCGGTCAACAGACCGGCGACGCCGGCCAGCCGTGCCTTGGCCGCCTCGAACCCGGCGTCGGCGACGCGGAACGCGATGTGATACGTGCACGCCGCGCCCGGGCGGAAGGACACGGCCGTGTCGGCGATGGGCAGCCCGATGCCGTCGCGGTAGAACGGCTCCAGCGCGTCGGGCGCCGCAGCCTCCAGCGTCAGCTCCGCGAAGCGCACCTCGCCACCGCTTCCAGGAACGCGTCGATCTCGTCCAGGGTGTTGTAGTGGGCGGCGCCGACCCTGACCGCGCCGCCGCGGGCCTCGAGCCCGAGGCCCTCCATCAGCTCGAGCGCGTAGTAGTTGCCGTCCCAGACGAAGATGCCGTCCCTGGCCAGCGCCGCCGAGACCTCCGCCGGGGCATGCCCTTCGACATTGAAGACAACGGTCGGCACGCGGCGGTCGAGGTCGCGCGTCCCGTACTGGGTGACGCCGGGGATCGCGTCCAGCCCGTCGATGATCCGTGCGGTCAGCGTCCGCTCGTACACGCCGATCGCCTCGGTGCCGGTGTCCAGGAGGTACCGGGCGGCCGCCGCCGTGCCGGCGATCCCCTCGAGGTTGACGGTGCCGGTCTCCCACGATCCAGGCGGCTCGTCGTGGGCGGGCCGCACCTTGTAGGGCCGGATGCTCTCCAGCAGCTCCGCCCGGCCGTACAGCACGCCTACGTGCGGCCCGAAGAACTTGTATGCAGAGCAGACGACGAAGTCGGCGCCCAGCCCGTGTACGTCCATGCCGCCGTGTGGTGCGTACTGCACCGCGTCCACGTAGCTGATCGCGCCGGCGGCGCGGGCGAGCTCCGTCAGCCGGGCGACGTCGCTGATCGTGCCGGCGCCGTTGGACGCCCAGTTGAAGGCCGCGACACGCGTGCGGTTGGAGAGCTTCGATGCGAAGTCGTCGACGTCGATCAGGCAGGTGTCGAGGTCGGCGTCGACGAAGCGCACCGTCGCGCCGCGGTCCTCGGCGGCCAGCACCCACGGCGACACGTTGCCGTCGTGGTCAACGCGGGTGACCAGGATCTCGTCGCCCGCGCCGAGCCCGCGGGTCAGCGCTCGCGACACGTGGAACGTCAGCGTTGTCATGTTGGCGCCGAAGATCACCTCGCCGGCCTCGCAGCCGAGGAACCGGGCCAGGTCGTGGCGCGCCCCTTCCAGCACCGCGTCGCTGGCCACGGAGGTCTCGAACGGCCCGCCCAGGTTCGCATTCGACTGCAGGTAGTACTCGGTGACGGCGGTCATCACGGAGCCGTGCACCTGGGTGCCGCCGGGGTTGTCCAGGTAGATCCGGCCCTCGCGAAGCGAGGGGAAGCCGGCGCGGAGGCCGGCGACGTCGAGGGAAGTCGCGTGGGTGCTCATCGCCAGAGTCTACGATCTCCCGCATGAGACTTGTGATCCTTGGCGGCGGTCCGGCCGGATACGCCGCCGCCGCGACCGCCGCCCACCTCGGCGCCGACGTCACGCTGGTCGAGGAGCATCAGCTCGGCGGCAACTGCACGATGACCGACGCGATCCCGTCGAAGACGCTGCTGACGACGGCCGACGCCATGCTCGAGATCCAGCGCGCCGAGGACGACGGGGTCGACTTCGCCCGTGGTTTCCCGGAGGTCAACCTCCGTCGCACGCTCGCCCGGGCGCGGGCCGTGGCGCTGCACCAGAGCCGCGGCGTGCGCGAGCGGATGGACGGCATGAACGTCCAGGTGCTGGCCGGCCGGGGACACGTCACCGGGCCGAACGCGCTGGTGACCACCGTCGAGGGGCAGCAGCTCGAGGTGCCGTTCGACGCCCTGCTGGTGTGCACGGGCGCGTCGCCGTTCGTGCCGCCGTTCGTCCGGCCGGACGCCCGCCGGGTGCTGACCACCCGCGACGTGTTCGAGTTCCGCGCTCTGCCCGAGCACCTGGTCGTGCTCGGCGCCGGGCCGACGGGTTGTGAGTTCGCCGACTTCTTCTCGCGCTGCGGCTCCCGCGTCACCCTGGTCTCAGCGCGCGACCAGCTGCTGCCCAGCGACGATCCCGACCTGGCCGAGGTGCTGGAGGAGGTGTTCCTCAAGCGTGGCATGGACGTGGTCAAGAATGGGAGGGCCACGGCAGCCGAGATCGACGATCCCGACCTCGTCCGCCTGATCCTCGAGGACGGGCGCGAGCTCGACTGCTCGCACCTGCTGCTGTGCATCGGCATGCGCCCGAACACGATGGATCTCGGCCTCGACGCCGCCGGTGTCGAGTTCGGCGACCGGGGAACGCTGCCGGTCGACGAGTTCTGCCGCACCAGCGTCGAGCACATCTACGCCTGCGGCGATGTGACCGGCCAGATCATGCTGGCCAACACGGCGGCGATGCACGGCCGGACGGCGGCGATGCACGCGCTCGGCGTCGACGTCGATCCGATCGCCTACACCGGCGTCGCCTGGTGCGTGTTCACGAGGCCGGAGATCGCCAAGGCGGGGATCTCGGAGCGGCAGGCGCGGGTCGACGGGATCCCGGTGCAGGTGACCAAGCACCTGATCCGCGCGAACCCGCGCGCCGTCATGGAGAACGAGACCGACGGCATCATCAAGCTGCTCTCCGACCCGGACGACGGGACGGTGCTGGGCGGCGCGATGGTCGGCCTCCGGGCATCCGAGGTGATCACCACCGTCGCCCTGGCGGTGCACGCGCGGCTGAAGGTGCAGGATCTGGCCGAGACGGCGGCGGTCAACCCGTCGATGTCCGAGAGCCTGCAGCGGGCGGCGGAGAAGGCGGCCGAGGGGCTGCTCGGCATCTCCCGCGTCACGCTGATGTCGTAGCGCCTCAGCCGAGGTCGTAGCGCAGGCCGGGCTGAGCGATGGCGACCGGGCCGGAGTACTCCGCCTGGGCCATCGCCATCACGCGGCCGAGGTCGTTCTCGACCGGGATATGCGTCAGCAGCAGCCGCTTCGCCTCGGCCCGCTTGGCCTCCCGGCCGGCCTCGGCGGCGTCCATGTGGCCGCGCTCCTGCGAATCGTTGTCGGCGTCGCGCAGCGCTGCCTCGCAGATGAACAGATCCGCCCCGTGTGCGAAGCGGGCGAGCCGCTCGGTGGGCGCGGTGTCTGCGGAGTAGACGATCATCGCCGGCGGCGTGTCGATCTTCACCGAGTAGCAGGTCGTGTAGTGCCGGCAGGGTGCGAACGAGAGGTGCAGGTCGCCCAGCCGCAGATCGGTCGACGGGTCGTACTCGGACAGCTCGAACGCCGCCTCGAAGGTCTCGACCGAGCCGTCCCAGACGCTGGCCACGGTGTCGAGGACGGTGCGCCCGCCCGGCGGCAGGTGGAGCGCCGGCCGCGGCCGGTCCTTCCAGATGCCGTAGCGGAAGACGTAGTGCAGCGGCACCAGGTCGAACCAGTGGTCGGCGTGGAAGTGCGTGATCAGGATGTCGGTCAGCGGGCCGGGATCGTTGCCCCGCAGCTCGGTCGCGATCCCGCTGCCGCAGTCGAGGAGCATCCGCCGGTCGGCGTGCTCCACGAGGTACCCGCTCGCCGCCTGGTTCGGGTTGGGCCAGGCGGGACTGCCCCCGAGCACGGTGAATGAGACCATTACATGCCCATCGAGTGGTAGCCGGAGTCGACGTACAGCGTCGTGCCGGTGACCATCGCGCCGAGAGGACTGCACAGGTAGAGCGCAGCGTTGCCGACGTCGGCGGCGTCGATGTTCTGGCGCAGCGGTGCCCGCTGCTCGATCACCTGCTCCATGTCCGAGAAGCCGGGGATGCCCTTGGCGGCCAGCGTGCGCACGGGCCCGGCTGAGATCGCGTTCACGCGGATCGCGCCGTCGCCCATCTCGTAGGCCAGGTAGCGCACGGAGCACTCGAGCGCCGCCTTGGCCACGGCCATCACGTTGTACTTGGGAAACGCCCGCTCGCTGGCCATGTACGTGAGCGTGACCATCGAGCCGCCGCCGCGGGCGCGCATCAGCGGCTCGGCCGCCCGCGCCATCGCGATCATCGAGTACGACGAGATGTCGAGCGCGGTGTGGAAGTCGTCCCGAGCCGTGTCGGTGAAGCGGCCCTCGAACGTCGAGGCCGGCGCGTACGCGATCGAGTGGGCCATCACGTCCAGGCCGCCCAGCCGGTTGCCGACTTCGTCCATCGCCCGGGCGATGCTCGCGTCGCTCGCGACGTCGCACTCCACGACCACGTCCGAGCCGACGCTCTCCGCGAGCTTGCGGACGCCGTCCTGGAGCCGTTCGCCCTGGTAGGTGAAAGCGAGCTTCGCGCCCGCGCCCGCCATCGCCTGGGCGATCGCCCACGCGATCGACCGCTTGTTGGCTACACCGGCAACCAGCGCCAGCTTGCCGTCGAGGATTCCTTCGCTCACCGCTTGTCCTCCCAGATGGAAACCGCCCGAGACGCTAGCACGGCAGGAGCGGTGCGGCACTCGCCGAATCGGGCTGTGTGTCGCGCGCTCAGAAGATCTCCCTCGGTGCGGCAGCTGTGGTCCTGATCGTCCTCGGCCTGGCGTTCGCGTACCTGGCCGGGAGGAGCAGTGGGGGCGACGAGTCGGCGTCGTCCGGCGGGAGCTCCGCCGCCAGCTCCGATCTGCCGCCCGTCGCGCTCGGCTCGGTCGAGATCTCCGGCGGGGCGGCCAACGGCGGCGGGTGGGGATCCGGCGTCACGCTCGTGTTCACAGGCGGCGAGGCGGCGAAACCGACGGTGGCGAAGGGCTCGGCGACCGGCGAGTACGACGTCACCTTCGACCGTCCGGTGACCATCGCGCAGTCCCAGCTGGACGCGGTCGGCACCGACGCCGACCAGCTGCTGATGAAGCTGGGCTGGGACGCCACCACGCAGACGTTGACGATCACGGCGACCGCCTGGACGGCGGCGATCTCGCGCACCGACGCCGGCACCGACGGCGCTCAGGCCAGCGTCGTCCTCGTCCGCACGCCGACGCCGAAGCTGACAAACAACTGCATCTCCGTCTCGGAGCCGGCGCCGTACACCAAGCTGAACGGCATCACCACCGTCTCCGGCAAGGCCCAGCTGTTCGAGGCGGGGCCGATGACGATCCTCGCTCGCGCGCCGGGCAAGGGCACCACGTCGACCCGGGTGAAGACCGCGTCGAGCGCGCTGGAGCCCTACTCCAAGGACGTCAACCTGCCATTGCTCGATGCGCCGGAGGAGGGCTACATCTCGGCCTTCGAGCCGTCCGCGAAGGACGGCTCGCCGACCTGCGAGGTTGACGTTCCGGTCTACATGAGCCCGGGCGGCTGAGCGTCAGGCAACCGCGCCGAGATAGACGTAGCGCGCGGCGATCAGCAGTGCGAGTGAGCCGAGCAGCTGCCGAAGCATCCGCTCGGGGATGCGGGACTGCAGGCCCGCACCGACGTACGCCCCGATGATGCCGCCGGCGCCGGCGGCGATGCCGATCCCCCAGTCCGGGGTGATCTGGCTCGACCCGTTCGAGCTGGCGCCGAGGACGACGAAGGTGATCACCCCGACGATCGACGCGACCAGCGTCGAGAGCAGCGCGGCCGGCGCGACGACGTACGCCGTGTAGCCGCCAAGGATCAGGATTGGCGCGAGAAACGAGCCGCCGCCGATGCCGTAGATGCCGCCGACGACGCCGACGCACGCCGCGATCGGCGCGACGAACCCGAGTCGCAGTGGGCGATCCGCCGGGGCGGGCTGTCGGAGCACCAGCATGGCTCCCAGCGCGGCGAGCACCACCGCGGCTGCGAGGTAGAACCCCTGCTGGCCTGACAGCCACTCGACGCGGACGACGGCGCCGACGACCACGCCCGGCACGGTCCCCGCCAGCAACCGCACCGCGAGCGGGGAGAGCACCGAACCGCGTTGCAGGCGGCGATATCGCAGCACGCCACTTGGAGTGGCGAGGAGGTTGAAGATCAGATTCGTGGGCGTGACCGAGGGACTCGGCACCCCGAGCACGCTGACCTGGATCGGCAACAGCAGCACCGCGCCGCTGACCCCGGCGGGCGTCGTCACCGTGGCGACGAGCAGACCCGCGAAGAAGGCGCCGAGCACGTGCATGCGCGCGACCTTACAAGGGAGGCCCGTGGTCGAGCGTGCACTTGGGATTTCTCACCGGAAGCCGTCGAGCACCTGCGGGTTCTCCAGCGACGAGAGGTCGCCCGGATCCTCGCCGAGCGCCGCCGCACGCACCGCCCGGCGGACGATCTTCGCGCTGCGCGTCTTGGGCAGGCCGTCGACCCACGCCAGGCGGGCGGGGGCGAATGCCTTGCCCAGCTCGTGGCTGACATGCGCGCGAACTGCGGCCAGCGTCTCCTCGGTCGCGTCGGCGCCGGGGCGGGCAACCAGGTAGAGCCAGCAGACCTCGCCCTTCACGTCATCGGGGACGCCGATCGCACACGCCTCGGCGACGGCCGGGTGGCCGACCGCTGCGGACTCGAACTCCGCCGGCCCGATCCGCTTGCCGGCGATGTTCAGCGTGTCATCCGAGCGGCCGTGCAGGTACCAGTAGCCGTCCTCGTCGACCGACGCCCAGTCTCCGTGCACCCACAGGTTCGGCCAGCGCGACCAGTAGGTGTCGAGGAACCGCTGGGGATCGCCCCAGATGCCCCGGGTCATCGACGGCCACGGCTTGCGGCAGACCAGCTCGCCGACCTCGCCGGGCGGCACCGGCTCGCCGTCGGGGCCGAGCACGTCCATCGCCATGCCCAGCGACGGGGCGCCCAGCGTGCACTCCTTGAGCGGCATCACCGGCATCGGCGAGAGGAAGCAGGCGCCCACCTCGGTGCCGCCTGACAGGTTGATGATCGGGCAGCGGCCCTCGCCGCCGACCTCGAACAGCCAGCGGTAGGGCTCGGGGTTCCACGGCTCGCCGGTGGAGGCGAGGATCCGCAGCGACGAGCGGTCGTGCGCGGTCACCGGCTCGTCGCCGTGCGAGCGCAGGGCGCGGATCAGCGTCGGCGACACGCCCAGCACGCTGATCCGGTGCCGCTCGACCAGCTCCCACATCCTGCCGGGGCCGGGGTAGTCCGGTGCGCCCTCCGACAGCACCAGGGTGGCGCCCAGCGCCCCGGCGCCGACCACGATCTTCGGCCCCATGATCCAGCCCATGTCGGTCATCCACGTGAACCGGTCGTCCGGCGTGGACGTCGGTCTGGAAGGCGCACTCCTGCGCGATCTTGACCAGGAACCCGCCGTGCACGTGGACGGCTCCCTTCGGTCTGCCGGTCGTCCCCGACGTGTAGATCACCATCATCGGGGTCTCGGGATCGAGCGCGGGCGCATCCAGGTCGGGGCTTGCGCGGTCGACAGCGTCCGCCCACGCCAGGTCGCGGCCGCCCTGCATCGGCGGCTCCGTGCCGAGGCGGTCGTGCACGATCACCGTATGCACCGCCGGTGCGCCAGCCAGCGCCTCGTCGGCCAGTGCCTTGACGGCGACCGGCTTGCCGCGACGGGGAACGGCGTCGCAGGTGATCAGCGCGACGGCGCCGGCGTCGGCCAGCCGGGCGGCCACGGCTGGAGCGCCGAAGCCGGAGAAGATCGGCACGGCGATCGCGCCGATCTTGCAGACGGCGTAGAACGCCGCCACCACCTCGATGCCCATCGGCAGGAACAGCCCGACGGCGTCGCCCGCCGCCACGTCGCGTGAGAGCAGCGCGTTGGCGAGGCGGTTGGTCAGCGCCTCGAGCTCGGCGTAGGTGACGGTGCGCACCTCGCCGTCCTCGCGCTCGGCGATCACCGCGAGCTGGTCGGGCGTCGCCCGGGCATGCCGGTCGACGCAGTTGGCCGTCAGGTTGATCCGGCCGCCGCCGAACCAGGTCGTCCACATCGGGCCGCGCGAGTCGTCGAACACCCGCTCGTAGGGGGTCGAGAACTCGATCCCCAGGTGCCTGACGATCGCGTCCCAGAACCAGCCGATGTCGCCTTGGGAGCGGCGCTCCAGCTCCCGCCAGCCGTCGATCCCCTGCTCGCGCATGAACGCACCGGCACGGCTGCGCTCGACGACGTCCGGCGTGGGCTCCCAGATCCAGCGGCTCGCGGTCGCCACTCAGTCGTCGACGGCGATCATCAAGCCAGTTGGTTTCGTGCGCTCAGGCGAATGGATCCGCTCCTTCGGTTCGGGACGCGGCGGACCCTATCCCAACGCCGGGTAGGTGTCGAAGGCAGGTAGTCATGCGTTGACTATCCGATCCTCATGACGTAGCGTTGCCGCTCCATGGCGAGTGGAAGGGAGACGGCTGGATGCGAAGGCTGTTGTGGTTGCTGGTGGCGATGGCGCTGGTCGCCGCGGGATGCGGTGGCAGCTCCGGGTCGAGCAGCGGGAGCAGCGGCGGGTCGTCGGCCGCATCGAGCGGCGGCACGCTCAACGTGTTCGCTGCCGCGTCGCTGACCAACGCGTTCGACTCGCTCGGCAAGACCTACGAGCAGCAGAACCCGGGCTGGACGGTGCGCCTCAACTACGACGGCTCGGACATCCTGGCAGCGCAGATCGAGCAGGGCGTGCCCGCCGACGTCTACGCGGCGGCCAGCACCACGTACCCCGAGCAGCTGCAGGGCGAGAATCTGCTGGGCGACACGACGAACTTCGCGACCAACACGCTGGTGCTGATCGTCCCCGCGGACAACCCGAAGAACATCACGTCCGTGAACGACCTGACCAAGGACAACGCCAAACTCGTGGTCGGTGACGAGAGTGTGCCGATCGGCTCCTACACGCGCGACGTGCTGGACGGACTGGGCATCAACATCGACGATCTGAACATCGTCAGCCAGGAGCAGAAGGTCACGGACATCTCCGCCAAGGTGTCGCTGGGCGAGGCCGACGCCGGGTTCGTCTACGTGACGGATGCGCAGGCGGCCGGTGACAAGGTCGAGTCGATCGACCTGCCCGCCGCCGCGGACGCGACCGCCATGTATCCCATCGGTATCCTCACCGACTCGAAGAACCAGGAGGCGGCGCAGCGATGGATCGATCTGGTGATGAGCTCGGACGGCCAGCAGGTGCTTCGAAGCTTCGGCTTCGGACCGGCGCCTTCGAGCTGATCGGCGCCGGCGCGGCCGCGATCGCGCTGGTCTTCCTGATGCTGCCGCTGGTGGCGATCTTCGTCAACGGCGACCTGATGGCGGGCCTTCGATCCGAGGAGGCCCGCCAGTCGCTCTGGCTGTCGCTGCAGACCAGCCTGGTCTCGCTGGCGATCATGGTCGTGTTCGGTACGCCGATCGCGCACCTTCTGGCCACACGGCAGTTTCGCGGCCGCACGCTGGTGGTGACGGCCTTCGAGCTGCCGCTGGTGGTGCCCCCGGCAGTGGCCGGGCTCGGCCTGCTGATGGCGTTCGGGCGCAAGGGCCTGCTGGGGGAGGAGCTGAATGCGCTGGGGCTGCAGATCCCGTTCACCAAGGTGGCGGTGGTGATGGCGATGACGTTCGTGGCGTCGCCGCTCTACGTGCGACAGGCGATCGCGGCGTTCGAGGCGGTCGACCGGACGCTGCTCGACGCGTCCCGCACGCTGGGTGCCGGGTCGGCTCGGACGTTCTGGCGGGTGGCGGTGCCGCTCGCGCGCACCGGACTGGGCGCCGGTGCCGCGCTGGGCTGGGCGCGCGCGGTCGGCGAGTTCGGCGCGACGATCATCTTCGCCGGCAGCCTCGCCGGGATCACCCGCACGGCTCCGATCGAGATCTACGTTGGCTTCGCGGACAATCTCGACGCCGGCCTGGCGACCGCCGCGGTGCTGATCGCCGCCAGCGCCGGCGTGCTGCTGTCGGTGAAGCTGCTGTCGCGGGGGAGGACGCAACGCTTCACGCCGATCTGACCCTGCCGCTGCGCGAGTTCACGTTCCGGGTGCAGCTGGACGCCGACAGCCCGGTGGCGATCGCCGGCCCCTCGGGCGCCGGCAAGTCGACCCTGCTGCGGCTGATCGCGGGGCTGGTCACCCCGGCGTCGGGAACCGTGGAGTGCCAGGGCCGCCGCTGGTTCGGCGGCGGCGTCGACCTGCCGGTCGAGCGGCGTCCCGTGGGGTTCGTCTTCCAGGACTACGCGCTGTTCCCTCACATGACGGTGCGCGCCAACGTGGCCTACGGCGCGCGTGGTGTGGACGTCGATGCGCTGATCGGGCGGATTGGCATCGCCCACCTGGCCGGCGCGAAGCCGCGCCTGCTGTCCGGCGGAGAGCGCCAGCGGGTGGCACTCGCGCGGGCGCTGGCGCGGCGCCCGGAGCTGCTGCTGCTCGACGAGCCGCTGTCCGCGCTCGACCCGGCCACCCGGGGTGCTGTGGCCGCCGAGCTCGCGTCGACGCTCCGCGAGTCCGGCCTACCGGCGCTGGTGGTCACGCATTCGTTCGAGGACGCCGCGGCGCTTGCCGACCGGGTGGTGGTGATCGAGCGGGGCGTGGTCACGCAGGACGCATCGCCGGCCGAGCTGGTGGCGTCGCCGGCGACGCCGTTCGTCGCCAGCTTCGCCGGCGCCAACGCGCTGCAGGGCGAGGCCCAGGGCACCCGGGTGCTGCTCGACTCGGGAGCCGAGGTGCGAATCGCCGACCCCGCCGCGGGCCGCGTGTCGGTGCTGGTCGCCCCCTGGGACATCACGTTGTCCCGCGGGGTGGCCGACGATTCGGCGCTGAACCACCTGCACGGTTCGGTGGCGCGGGTCGTTCCGCTGGACGGGCGGGTGCGCGTGGTGCTCGACTCGGGGATCACCGCCGAGGTGACCGCGGAATCCGCCGACCGGCTCGCGATCCGCCCCGGCCAGCCGATCGTCGCGTCGTGGAAGGCGACGGCATCGCGCGCGGTCGGCCGCGACCCGGCCGTAGACTGAGCCGCTGATGCGGGTCGTGATCGCCCCCGACAAGCTCAAGGGGACGTACTCGGCGCCGGAGGCGGCAGAGGCTCTGGCCGCCGGGTGGCGCAGCGTGCGTCCCGGCGACGACCTGGTGCTGGTGCCGATGGCCGACGGCGGCGAGGGCACCGCTGCGGCGATGCTGGCCGCCCGTGGCGGCGACTGGCACCGCGCCGCGGTCCACGACGCGATCGGCAGGCCGTGCGACGCCCGGTTCGCGATGCTCGCCGACGGCAGCGCGGCGCTGGACGTCGCCGAGGCCTGCGGCCTGTGGCGGCTGGCAGGTGTCCCGCGCGATCCGCTGGGGGCGCGGTCGGACGGCGCCGGCGAGCTGATCCGCGCCGCGATCGACGCCGGCGCGCGCCGGGTGGTGGTCGGCGTCGGCGGTACGGCGACGACTGACGGCGGCGCCGGCCTGCGCGACGCGCTCGGCGAGGTGCCGGCTGGCGTCGAGCTGGTGGCCGCCCTCGACGTCGACAACCCGCTGCTCGGCCCGCACGGCGCGGCAGCAACCTATGCGCCGCAGAAGGGTGCGAGTCCCGAGCAGGTCGCCGAGCTGGAGCGGAGGCTGGCCGCGCTGGGCATGGCCTTCGCCGATCGTCCCGGTGCCGGCGCCGGTGGCGGCATCGGCGGGATGCTGATGGAGCTGGGCGCCCACGCGGTCCCCGGCGCGGCGCTGATCGCGGACGAGGTCGGGCTCGATCGCCGGCTGGCCGGCGCCGGCCTCTGCATCACCGCGGAGGGCCGGATCGACGAGCAGACGCTGCACGGCAAGGCCGTGGCCGAGACGGTGGCTCGTGCCCGCGCGGCGGGCGTCCCGGCGGTCGCCGTGGGCGGTCAGGTGCGCCTGTCCGCCTTGCGGCTGGGCGCCGAGGTGCTCGAGTGCGGCGACCTCGAGCGCGCGGGGCGCGAGCTCGCGCCCTCCGGCTATCCGCGGTAGGCGGCGACCAGCCGGCGGTAGACCGCGGCGATCTGCTCGGCGGCCGCGTCCGTGTCGCCATCCTCGAGCCACCGCTTGAGCGCGTCCCACCAGATCGTGCGGCCGACGGCGAAGCCAATGTAGCCAGGTACGCCGGCGCCGGTCTGAAGCCAGTGGACGACCTTCGCCTCGTCGCCGCCGCGCCCCAGCACCACGCACGTCACCTGGTCGCGACCGCCGACGCGGGTCGCCTCGGCGACGCGCTCGCAGTCCGCGCGCGCGTCCAGGCCCTCGATCTTCCAGATGTCGGGCTCGATGCCCGCCGCATGCAGCTCGGCGATCGCCTCGATCATCAGCCCCGGCCGCACCTCGCGGTCGTAGCGGTCGGCGTCGCCGCCGACCTCCGCGAGCTGCGCGGGCTCGGCGGGCACCAGCAGCTCGAACAGAAACTTGCGGTCGTCGTCCCGCAGCCAGCGCGACAGCCGGGCGAGTCGCTCCGCCTGGCGGGCGTTCATCTCCCGGTTGCCGCCCGGGTTGTAGCGGACGAGCACCTTCGCGAACGTGGGGGAGAACTCGCGGATGTGGTCGCCGAACCGCTCGCCGAACTCGAAATCGAACTCGTCCTGCCCGCTCTTCTCGACCGGCATCGCGAACGGGATGCCGCGCTCGCGGGCGGAGCGCGCCACGTCCGCGGCGTACTGCTCGTCGACCAGCACGCCGGCGCCGTCGATCTTGCCGGCGGCCAGCGCACGCTCGAACCCCTCGAAGATCACGCGCTTGGCGGCGATCACCCGGGCCGTGTCCTCCGCGGTGGGCGTACCGGCGATGCCCATCAGCTTCGACTGGAACGAGCCGCGGTGGTCGAACGCCAGGATCATCAGCGGATCGGTGTATCCAAGGGTCACGGAATGCTCCTTCCGTTCAGGGGCCGTACAATGGCTGCGACGGAACGGGTTGACGCGAGGGGGACAAAGGTATGGCCATCAGCAGCGGATCGCAGATCGAGGAGCTGCTCGGCGACGAGGCCGAGTCACTGCTCTCCTACCAGGCGAGCGGCATCGATGCGGCGCAGATCGTAGCTCCCGGGCCTGATTTCATCGACCGGGTGGTGGTGCAGACCGACCGCACGCCGCCGGTGCTGCGGAACCTGGGGACGCTGATGAACACCGGCCGGCTGTCCGGCACCGGCTACATCTCCATCTTGCCGGTCGACCAGGGCATCGAGCACTCCGGCGCAGCCTCGTTCGCCAAGAACCCCGCCTACTTCGACCCCCAGAACCTGGTCGAGCTGGCCATCGAGGGCGGCTGCAACGCCATCGCCACGACCTTCGGCGTGCTGGGCATGGTGTCCCGCCGGTACGCCCACCGGATCCCGTTCATCGTCAAGCTCAACCACAACGAGCTGCTGACCTACCCGAACGAGTTCGACCAGGTCATGTTCGGCTCGGTGCGGGAGGCGTTCGAGCTGGGCGCCGTGGGCGTCGGCGCGACGATCTACTACGGCTCCGAGAACGCGACGCGGCAGATCGTCGAGGTCTCCGAGGCGTTCGAGGAAGCCCACAGCCTGGGGATGTTCACGGTGCTCTGGTGCTACCTCCGCAACTCGGCATTCAAGACGGACGCCGGCGACATGCACACCTCCGCCGACCTGACCGGCCAGGCCAACCACCTGGGCGTCACCATCGAGGCCGACATCATCAAGCAGAAGCAGCCGGAGCGGAACGGCGGCTACCTGGCGCTGTCGGGCTACGGCAAGACCGACCAGCTGGTCTACGACAAGCTCGTCCCCGACCATCCGATCGAGTGGACGCGATGGCAGGTCGTCAACTGCTACATGGGCCGCGTGCCGCTGATCAACTCCGGCGGCGAGTCAAAGGGCGACTCCGACCTTGGGCAGGCCGTGCGCACCGCCGTCATCAACAAGCGGGCAGGTGGATCCGGGCTGATCGTCGGCCGCAAGGCGTTCCAGCGGCCGCTGGCCGACGGCGTCGCACTGCTGAACACGATCCAGGACGTCTACCTGGACGACGCGATCGGGCTCGCCTAGCTATCCGCCGAGGTCGACGCCCTTGCCGCCGGCGGGGCGAAGCTCGGTGCCCTCCGGCGGCTTGGCAATCATCGGCATGGCACGGGTGATCTGCTCGCGTACGGCCTCCAGCTGGAGCGACGCCGCGTGCGCTTCGCGGTCGGTCCACACCTCGGTCACCCAGACGGCCTCCGGCTCGCTCGGGTCGCGGCTGACCAGGTAGAGCAGGCAGTCGGGGAAGCTCTCCAGCCCGGCCGCCGCTGCGAGCAACAGCTCGACCAGCGCGTCGCCGTTGCCTTTGGTGGCGGTGATCTTGCCGTGCAGCCCGAACGGCTCGGCCATCAGTCCTTGACCAGCAGTGCGGCGCCGAGTGCGCCGCCCAGGTCGCCGAGCGTCGAGAGGCGCACGTCGGGCGGGTTCTGGTCGACGAACAGGTGCGGGTGCATGGCCTCGCGGATCTTCTCGACATAGGGCTCGCCCAGCCTGGTGCCCAGGCCCCCGCCGATCACGACCGCCTGCACGTCGAGCAGGTTTACGGCAGAGGCAATGCCGGCGCCGAGTGCCTTCACGGCGCGCTGGATCAGGTGTTTGGCCATGTGATCGTCGTGTTCCATCGCCCGCGCCCAGATGCCGCTGGACAGCTGATCGCGACCGCGCTCCTCCATGATCTTGAACAGATTGGTCTGCTCGCCCTTCTCCACCCGGTGGCGGGCCTCCAGCTCCATCGCCTTGCGGCCGGAGTACGCCTCCATGCAGCCGATGCGGCCACACGTGCACGTGGCGCCCCCGCGCTCGACCACCATGTGGCCGATCTCGCCGGCCGCGCCGCGGCCGACCCAGATCTTGCCGCCGAGGATCAGCCCGGCGCCGACGCCGGTGCCCCAGAAGACGCCGAGCACGTCGTCGAACCCGCGCGCCGCGCCCAGCACGTACTCCGCCTGGGTGCCAACGGTCACGTCGTGCCCGACCTTGACCTTGCTCACGCCGCTTGTCGAGGCAACAGCCGGGCCGAGCGCGAACTCCCCGGTCCAGTCGGGCGTGACGTTGCGCGCCTGGGTGACGGTGCCGCGCTGCTCGTCGACGGCGCCGGGCGAGCCAATACCGACGCCGGCCAGCGCCGAGGGCTCGACGCCCGCGTCGGCCGCGGCCTCGGCGAGCGCGGCGACGATCCCATCGGCCACTCCCTGCGGCCCGTTGTCCTTAGGGGTCGGGTGGCGCGCCTGCCCGAGCACCTGGTGGTCGTCATCGACGATGATCGCCTGGATCTTGGTGCCGCCGAGGTCGATTCCACCGCGAGTCGTCGCCATCCGGTGAAGTCTTATCGGAGATTGCGTGGCCGTGCCAGCCGTGAACGTTTGCTCCCCGCCTCAGGTGGTAACGTCAGCCCCGTACCCGTCCCCTTGACAGGAGCGTCCGTGAGCCGTCAGTTCGACGAGATCGACCAGCTCGGGATTAACACCATCCGCACGCTCGCGGTCGACGCCGTCGAGCAGGCGAAGTCGGGTCATCCCGGCCTGCCGATGGGCGCAGCGCCGATGGCGCACGTCCTCTGGACGCGCCACCTGCGGCACAGCCCGGCGAACCCGCACTGGCCGGGCCGCGACCGGTTCGTGCTGTCCGCCGGGCACGGCTGCATGCTGCTCTACGCGCTGCTGCACCTGACCGGCTACGACCTGCCGCTGGACGAGCTGAAGCGCTTCCGCCAGTGGGGGAGCATGACTCCGGGCCATCCCGAGTACGGGCACACGCCGGGCGTCGAGACGACGACCGGGCCGCTCGGCCAGGGCATCTCGACGGCGATCGGCATGGCGATCGCCGGGGCGCACCTGAAGGCCCGGTTCGGCGACGCCGCCGGATTCCGCGTGTTCGTGATCGCCTCGGACGGCGATCTGATGGAGGGCGTCTCGAACGAGGCGAGTTCGCTGGCCGGCCACCTTGCGCTGGACAACCTTGTCGTACTCTACGACGACAACACCGTCACCATCGACGGCCACACCGATCTGGCGTTCACCGAGGACCGGGTCGGCCGCTACGACGCGCTGGGCTGGAGCACCAGCACCGTCACCGACGGCAACGACCTGAACGAGATCGACACGGCACTCGGCGCCGCCATCTCCAAGACGGGTCAGCCGAGCCTGATCGCGGTCAAGACGGTGATCGGCTTCGGTAGCCCCGATGCCGGGACGTCGCGCGCCCACTCCGACGCGCGCGGGCCCGAGCAGCAGGCCGTCACCAAGCGCAACCTGGGCTTCGACCCCGAGAAGTTCTTCGTCATTCCCGAGGAGGCGCTGGTGCGTTACCGCGAGGCCGTCGACCGCGGCGCCGCCCTGGAGGCGGAGTGGTCTACGTCCGTCGATGCTTCGCCGAACGCCGCCGAGTTGAGGGCTATCTGGTCGGGTGAGCTGGAGTTCGACACCGGCTCGTTCGCGCCGGACGATGGGCCGATGGCAACCCGTGCCGCGTCCGGAAAGGTGCTGGCGAGGATTGCGCCCGAGATCCCGCAGCTGATCGGCGGGTCGGCCGATCTGACGCCGTCGAACAACACGCGGCCGCCCGACTGGGACGAGCTCGCGCCGGGTACCCACGAGGGCCGCTATGTGCACTTCGGCGTACGCGAGCACGGCATGGGTGCGGTCGTCAACGGCCTCGTGCTGTCGGGCCTGCGCGCCTACGGCGGCACCTTCTTCAACTTCCTGGACTACATGAAGCCCGCCGTCCGGCTGTCGGCCCTGATGAACATCCCGTCGATCTGGATCTACACCCATGACTCCGTCGGGCTGGGCGAGGACGGTCCGACGCACCAGCCGATCGAGCAGCTGGCGACCCTGCGGGCGCAGCCCAACACCACCGTGTTCCGGCCGGCCGACGCCAACGAGACGGCCGTCGGCTGGCGGATCGCCCTGGAGCGGCGCAATCCGACCGCGCTGGCGCTCACCCGCCAGGCCCTGCCGGTGCTCGACCCGGCCACCTATCCGACGCACGAGGCGTTCCGCGGCGGCTACGTGCTCGACGGCGACGACGATCCGCAGGTGCTGCTGATCGCCACCGGCTCGGAGGTGCACGTCGCGCTGGGCGCCCGCGAGATCCTGACCTCGAAGAGCATCCGCAGCAGGGTCGTTTCTCTACCCTCGTGGGAGCTGTTCGAGGAGCAGGCGCTCGGCTACCGCGAGCAGGTGATTCCGCCGTCCGTGCGCGCCCGGGTCTGCGTCGAGGCGGCGTCGCCGATCGGGTGGGAGCGGTACGCCGGCGAGGGCGAGATCGTCGCCCTCGACAGGTTCGGCGCCTCGGCGCCGGGGGCGACCGTCCTCGAGCATCTCGGATTCACTCCCCAGCGCGTCGCCGACGCCGCGTCGGACGCGCTGTCACGCATCACCCAAGGAGCTTCCCAATGACACGCCTGCATGATCTCGCAGCCGCCGGTACCAGCCCCTGGCTCGACAACATCCGCCGCAGCTGGCTCGAGTCCGGAGTGTTCCGCCGGAAGGTCGACGACGGGATCGTCGGCGTCACCTCGAACCCGACCATCTTCCAGAAGGCGATCGCAGACTCAAGCGACTACGACGAGGCGATTCGCGCGACCCGCGGCGAGTCGCCGCAGGACGTGTTCTTCGAGCTGGCGATCAAGGACGTCCAGGACGCAGCCGACCAGCTGAAGGACGTCTACGAAGGCACTGGTCACCTCGACGGCTTCGTCTCGTTCGAGCTGCCGCCCGACCTGGCCAACGACGAGGCCGGGTCGATCGCCGCGGCCCCGGACTTCTGGAAGCGCATCGCGCGGCCCAACATCTTCATCAAGATCCCGGGCACCGCCGAGGGTGTGAAGGCGATCGAGGAGTCGATCGCCGCCGGCGTGAACGTCAACGTCACCCTGCTGTTCTCGCTGGAGCGCTACGACGAGATCCACTGGGCGTTCATCCGCGGACTTGAGCGCCGAGTCGAGGCGGGCGAGCCGATCGACGACATCCACTCCGTGGCCAGCTTCTTCGTCTCCCGCGTGGACACCGCCGTCGACAAGCAGCTCGGCGACGGGTCGCCGCTGGCGGGCAAGGCTGCCGTGGCGAACGCCAAGATGGCGTACCAGCAGTTCCTCGAGATCACCGCAAGCGACCGGTGGAAGGCGCTCGAGGCCTCCGGTGCGCGGGTGCAGCGGCCGCTGTGGGCGTCCACCGGCACAAAGAACCCCGCGTACTCGGACGTGCTCTACGTCGAGACGCTGATCGGCCCCCAGTGCGTTAACACGATGCCCGACCAGACGATCGACGCGTTCATGGATCACGGCACCGTTGCGCGCACGGTCGACGCCGACCTCGACGAGGCGCGGCAGGCGCTGGCCGACGTCGCCGCGGCCGGAGTGTCGCTGGACGACGTCACCCGCCAGCTCGAGATCGACGGCGTCAAGGCGTTCTCCGAGTCGTTCGACTCGCTGCTCAGGACGATCGAGGAGCGGGTGGGGTCTGTGGGGGAGCGCGGCGCTGCCTAAGCCCAACGCCGAGAACCCGCTGCGCACCGGGCTGCGCGTGGGTGGGGCGACCGAGCCGGCGCTGTTCACCATCTTCGGGGCGACCGGCGACCTCTCTCAGCGCAAGCTGCTGCCCGCGATCTACAACTTGGCGCAGCGCGGTCTCCTGCCGGCGCAGTTCGCGCTGGTCGGCTATTCGCGGACACAGATGGACGACGACTCGTTTCGCCGGTTCGCACGCGCGGCGATCGAGGCGCATTCGCGGACGCCGGTCGACGATCGGTTCTGGCCCGCGTTCGCCCAGATGATCCACTACCAGGCGGGCGGCTTCGACGACGACAAGCACTTCCACGACCTCGCGTCGCGGCTGGCGGCCCTCGACAAGGACATGGGCGGCGGATCGCACCGTGTGTTCTACCTGTCGACCCCGTCCAGCTTCTTCCCGGTGATCGTGCGCCGGATGGGCAACGCCAAGCTCAACCGCGGCCCGGCAGGGGTGCGGATCGTGATCGAGAAGCCGTTCGGCCACGACCTGCAGTCGGCGCGCGACCTGGCCGGCACCGTCCACCGCTGGTTCAAGGAGTCGCAGGTCTACCGGATCGACCACTACCTGGGCAAGGAGACGGTGCAGAACATCTACGCTCTGCGGTTCGCGAACACGATCTTCGAGCCGATCTGGAGCAACGGCTACGTCGACCACGTGCAGCTGACGGTTGCAGAGTCGCTCGGCGTCGAGCACCGGGCCGCCTTCTACGAGGAGACGGGGGTCGTCCGGGACATCGTCCAGAACCACCTGCTGCAGGTGTTGTCGCTGGTGGCGATGGAGCCGCCGGCGGCCTTCGAGGCGGAGGCGGTGCGCGACGAGAAGGCGAAACTGCTGCGCGCCGTCCGGCCGATGGCGTTCGAGGACTCGGTGCGGGGCCAGTACGGGCCCGGCTATGTGGCCGGCGACGCCGTGGACGGCTACCGGACGGAGCCCAACGTGCCAGCCGACAGCGCGACGCCGACCTACATCGCTGCCAAGCTCGAGATCGACAACTGGCGGTGGGCGGGTACGCCGTTCTACATCCGCACCGGCAAGCGACTTGCCAAGCGGGTCACCGAGGTGGCAGTGCAGTTCAAGCGCCCGCCGCATCTGCCGTTCTCCCGCGAGGCGTCGGAGCACCTGGAGGCCAACTCGCTGGTGCTGCGGATCCAGCCGGACGAGGGCATCTCGCTGCGCTTCGGCGCCAAGGCGCCGTCGCCGACCCTCTCGATCCGCAGCGTCAACATGGACTTCCTGTACGGCTCGTCGTTCCTAACCGACGTGCCCGAGGCGTACGAGACGCTGATCCTCGATGCGATCAAGGGCGACGGCACCCTGTTCACGCGCCAGGACAGCGTCGAGCGATCGTGGGAGATCTGCGATCCGCTGCTCGAGCAGTGGCGCATCGGCCAGCCGCAGATCTACCCGTCGGGCTCATGGGGCCCGGACGGCGCGGACGAGCTGCTGGCCCGCGACGGCCGGCGCTGGCGGCGGCCGTGACCGGCGAGGGCCGGATCGAGCTGGCGGATGTCGAGCACGCGCTCGCACGGCTGCGCGATCCCGGACAGGCCACCGTCCGGGCGACGACTCTCAACCTCGTCATCTGGTGTCCGGACGGCGATTGCCGCGGTCGCGCCGGCGTCGTGCTCGAGGGCATCGGCGGCAGCCGGCCGCTCCGCGCGATCATGCTGATCCCCGGCAAGGGCCGGCCGACGGCGCAGGTCGCGAGCAACTGCTGGGACGGCGGCGGCCGCGAGATCTGCAGCGAGCAGGTGACGATCGAGGGCGCCGAGGTGGCGCTGCCCAGCGCCGTCGCATATCTGCTCGTCCCCGATCTGCCCGTGTTCGCGTGGTGGCAGGGGCCGATCCCGGACGGCGACTCGGTGTTCGCGTCGCTTGCGGGGATGGCGAACCGCCTGATCGTGGACAGTGACATCGCCGGCATCGATGCGGTCGAGCGCGTCAGCCTGCACTCTGGCGGCCTCGTCGACCTGGCCTGGGCGCGCACCGTCGCGTGGCGCGAAGCCGTCGCCGCGCTGTTCGACGCACCGCCGCAGCGCAAGGCGCTGGGACGGCTGATCGCCCTCGAGGTGCTGGGCCCGCGCAACGAGGCCCGGCTGCTGGCCGGCTGGCTGCGGTCGCGGCTCGACCGTCAGGTGGGGCTCGACGGCAAGCCGGCGAAGCGGCTGCGCCGCGTCGAGCTGGTGTGCGGGGACGAGACGTTCTTCGTCGAGCGCGAGTCGCGGGCGGGCTATGGGGTCGCCGGCGGATCGTCCGTCGCCGATCATCCGGTGGCGCTTCCGCTGCGCGACACCGCGGCGGTGCTTGCCGCCGAGCTCGACCGCCTGGGCGGCGACGAGGTCTTCGAGCAGGCGCTGCTCTCCGCGACGGGGTGACCGCGCGGGACGTCGCCGACCTTGTGCTGGCGGTGGAGGCCGAGCGCGGCGACGCGCGGTTCGCCCTCTGCGTCGGCTCGGGGGCGGCGGTGGAGGCGGTTTCGGCGCTGCTGCCGGCGAGTCGACGCGACGTCTTCGCGGCCGACACGGACGTGGGCGTCATGCCCGCCGGCCGGCAACACCGATTCGAGGACGCTGACGTTTACGAGGGGCTGCTGCGTGCGTACTTCGGCGGCCGCCCGGCTTTCGACGTGGTGCTGCTCGAGGCGGCTGCGGACGGCGGCATCCGGCGCCTGCGGCCGGGGTCGGTCGAGGCGCTCGAGGATGAGCGCTGGGCGATCGCGAGCGGCGAGGGCGGAACGCTGACGCTACCCGTGCTGCGCGGCGCGGAGCGGTGCCTGGTGCTCTCCCGGGTCCCGGACGTGAGCGGCCTACTCCCCCGTGCGCGGCGGTTGCGGCTACCGTTCGATGAGTGACACACTCCGGCCCCGGGTAGCCATAAGGGGTCAAGCTCCGGAGGAGGAAGAGGTCGTGATCCGTGGCAGAGCCACGTTCGTCGGTGTCCTGGCTGCCGTCCTGGCAGCGAGTCTGGTGACCACAGCGCAGAGCGTTGCGGCGACGGACGAGTGGGCGCCTGCGGCGCCGCTGCCCGTGGCGAAGACCGACCTCGGAGCGGTGTCCGTAGGCGGTTCGATCTACGCCGTGGGCGGCCTTGACTGCGTGCCCGGCCAGAACTTCGGCTTCGACTGCTCGTTCTCGGGGACGGTTCGGGTGTACCACCCGGACAGCAACACGTGGACGATGGCGGCTCCGATGCCGACCGCGCGGGCCGGCCTCGGGCTGGCGCGCGGGGGCGACGGCCTGATCTATGCGATCGGCGGCTACGACGGCGACGGTGTGATGCGCACGGTCGAGGCGTACGACCCGGCGACCGACAGGTGGTCGGCCTCGACGCCGCTGCCCGACCCGCGGCGAAACCTGGCCGCGGCGACCGGCGCCGACGGCAAGATCTACGTCTTCGGCTGGCATAGCGACAGCTACGGGCCGGTGTCCACCGAGATCTTCAACCCTGCAACCAAGACCTGGACGTCCGCGTCCGGCAACCAGTGCGCGATCGACGCGTCCGGCGCCGCCCGCGGTCCCGACGGCCGCATCTACGTGACCGGGTTCGGCTGCACCGCGGCCTTCGACCCGGGGACGAAGAGCTGGACGAAGCTCCCCGACCTTTTCCCGTTCGACAACCGGCTGGCGGCCGGGCTCGCCTTCTCGGACAGCGGCCGGCTGTTCGAGGTGGGCGGTGAGCGCAGGTACGAGACGGGCTACGCCGACGCGTACACCAAGAGTCTCAACCGCTGGGTCGTCGTCCCCTCCCTGCAGCGTTTCCGCACCGAGCAGGCGGTCGTCCGCGGCCCCGACGGCATGATCTACGCGATCGGCGGCTACAGCGACGACTTCGAGACGATCCTGCGCTCGGTCGAGCGGCTGGACGTGTCCGACACGACCGCGCCGACGGTGACGACAGCGCCCACGCCATCCCTCGTCGCCGGCACGACGGTCGAGGGCGGGGTCGTCCCGGTCAACCTTGCATGGAGCGTCAGCGCCGACTCGTTCGTCAACGTTCTCCAGCGGAGCAACGACGGGGCGCCGTACCAGACGATGGAGTACGCCGCCCGGCGGTTCTGGCCGGCCGGAATCAAGCAGTCGCTCCGCCGGCCGCTGACCGGCGTCAGCTACCGCTACCGGGTCGAGCCGAGCGACGCGGCGGGGAACATCGGCACCGCGGTCGCCGGGCCGGCCTGGCAGGTCGGAGTCGTCCAGGACAGCAGCACGTCGCTGCAGTACGCCGGCGGCTGGGCGCTGGGCTCGTCGCCCAAGGCGTTCGACGGCAGCCAGCGGTACACGACGAAGGCGGGCGCGAGCGCAACGCTCCAGTTCACCGGCCGCAGCGTGGCATGGATCACGCCCCGGTCGTCGGGTCGCGGCCACGCCCGCGTGTACGTCGACGGCGAGCTGCTGGGAACGGTCAGCACCGCCGCGAAGACGCTGGAGTCGCGAGACATCGCGTTTGCGCACAACTGGCCGGTGTCGGGCACCCACACGCTGAAGATTGTGGCCGTCGGCGACCACCGCATCGACGTCGATGCGGTCGCCGTGCTCAGCTAGACCGCGCCAGCAGCACGCGTCGACGCAGCCCTCGCCACGCCGACGGCAGTAGCGTTCCGCACCGATGCCCGACCAGCGCCTGCGAACCGGTCACACGCCAGTGCCAGCGGTGTTGGGGATATCCGTGCTGTTCGCCGGTCTCGCCTACCCGGTGACCGCCACCGCCCTGGACCTGACGAGCCCGGCGATCGTGGCGGTGGTGCGCGCACTGGTCGGCGGCGTGGTCATGCTCCCGGTGCTGCGCTTGATGGGGGCACGGTTGCCGCGCGACGCACGCGGGTGGGCGTGGGCTGCGGTGATCGGCGCGGGGAATGTGGCGATCACGCTGACCGCGATCTCGGAGGGCACACGGCTGGCGGGCGCCGCGGTCGCCGCGGTGCTGCTCAACTCGGCGCCATTCTTCGCGGCCGTTCTGGCGCGGTTGGTGCTCGACGAACGGCTCACGCCACTCCGAGTCGGCGGGCTGGCCGTTGGGTTCGGTGGGATCGTGGTGGTGGTCGCGGGCGAGCCGGCTGGGGGAGGCGGTTCGCGGGTTGCAGAAGGCGTGATCGTGTGTCTGGTTGGCGCGCTCGGGTGGGCAGCGGCGGGTCTTGGCATGCGCTACCTCAGCGTGCGCGACCTGACGTTCGACGTCTGGGGCGCCACCACCGCCCAGTTCTTCTGCGGTGGTGTCCTGTTGCTCCCGTATCTCGCGGCGACCGGCACCGGAGACACGGACTGGTCATCGGGGAAGCTGTGGCTGAGTCTCGGGTTCCTGGTCGTCGGAGCACAGCTGATCACCTACGTGGGCTTCTACGTCGCGCTGGCGCAGTGGGCGAGCGCGCGAGTGTTCTCGTGGACGTTTCTGGTGCCGGCTGTTGCCGTCGTTGTCGAGGCCGTACAGGGCAACCTCCCGAGCGGCGTCACGCTGGCCGGCATGGTTGTCGTCATCGCCGGTGTGGCGATGGTCACTCATCCACGGGCGGAACCACGCTAGGTGCAGCAGCCGGTGGGCTCGCCCTCGACGGGCGTGCAGCATGCAGCGGTCGACCGAGCGTGGTCCTCCTCGTCATCGTCGTCAATATCGCCGAGCAGGGTGTAGACCTCCCAGCGGTTGCCGGCCGGATCGGCGACCCAGACCTTGTCCTGGCGTGCGTAACAGCAGCTCGTGTCGCGCTCGTCGAGCGTCAGCAGCCCGCTGGTCTTCAGCCTGTCGCTGGCGCGTTCGACTTCTCCGGTGGTGTCGACGCGGATACCCAGGTGGGAGAGGCCAGGACGTGTGGCCTGTTGAAGGGCGAGGGCGACGGGTGGGTCGGCGAGCTCGAACTTGGCGTAGCCCGGCTTTCGCTTCGCGGGCCCTTGGCCGAACAGTTCCTCGTAGAACGCGACGGCGCCATCGAGGTCTGGCACATCAAGGCTGAGGTGGAAGGCGTTTGCCACGATCGCGCTCCTTCATCGAAACTGATCAATGTCAGAGTCGTTCTAGCACCATCCATCGAGGTTCGCAAATCTTGATGGATTTCGATATAGTGCGCGGTCGAGTGAAGCGTCTCCCGACGATCAACTGCTGCACGCCGCTTGCCGGCTCGTCGCTGAGCGAGCCGGACGCGATCGAGCTGGAGCGGCTGTTTCGGGTGCTGGCCGACCGCAACCGCCTGAAGATCCTGAACATCCTGCTGCGGGCGGGTGGGGAGGCGGTGTGCGTGTGCGAGTTCACCGACCAGCTTGATCTCTCCCAGCCCACGGTCAGCTACCACCTCAAGCAACTCCGTGAGGCCGGCCTGCTGGATCGGGAGAAGCGTGGCACGTTCGCGTACTTCCGCGTTCGCGCCGATGCGATGGAGCGGCTGCACTCGCTGGTCGAACCAGCCGCACTCGCCAAGGCAGGCTGATGTCCACCGCCCGAACCACCGACCCGCCTGTCGATCTCGCGGACCTGGCGGTGGAGGCGCTCGGCGTCGACCACTGGCCGGCCGTTCGCGAGATCTACGCTGAGGGCCTCGCCACTGGGCACGCATCGTTTGAGACCGAACCGCCCAGCTGGGAGGACTTCCGCGCCGGCCACCTGCCAGATCACCAGTTGGTGGCGCACGATGAGCGTGAAGTGCTGGGCTGGGCCGCACTCTCGCCTGTGTCAGACCGCTGCGCGTACCAGGGGGTCGCGGAGGACAGCGTCTACGTCGCCGAGCGCGCACGCGGCCGCGGTGTTGGCCACTACCTGCTCACACAGCTCGTCCGGCGCGCCGAGGAGGCGGGTATCTGGACGATCCAGGCGGGGATCTTCCCCGAGAACACGGCGAGCGTCGCCTTGCACCATGCCTCAAAGTTCCGCACCGTCGGCGTTCGCGAACACCTCGGGAAGTACCACGGCGTGTGGCGCGACGTGCTGTTGCTCGAACGGCGAAGCGGGAGCATCACGTGACTCCCGAGCTCGCGCGGCGGGCGCTCGCTGAGGCGTTGGGCACGTTCGCCCTTGTCTTCGCCGGCTGCGGGGCGATCATGGTCGACGCCAAGACGGGCGCCCTCGGCCACGTCGGCGTGGCGATCAGCTTCGGCCTGGTGATCATGGTCATGATCTACGCGCTCGGCCACATCTCCGGCGCCCACTTCAACCCGGCCGTCACCTTCGCCTTCGCCCTCACCCGGCACTTCCCCTGGCCAGGCGTCGGCGTGTACTGGGCCGCGCAGCTCGCCGGCGCGCTGGCCGCGGCGCTCGTGTTGCGCGGCTCACTCGGCGACATCGCCCACGTGGGCGCCACCCTGCCCTCGGGCAGCGATGGCCAGGCTTTCCTTTGGGAAGGCGTGCTCACGTTCTTCTTGATGTTCGTGATCATGGCCGTCGCCACCGACACGCGTGCGGTCGGCGAGGCCGCGGCGATCGCGATCGGTGGCACGGTCGGTCTGGATGCGATGTTCGGCGGCCCGATCACCGGCGCGTCGATGAACCCCGCGCGCTCGCTTGGCCCCGCCATCGCCGCGTCCGACTACACCGCGATCTGGGTGTACATCGCAGCGCCACTGCTCGGAGCGGCGGCCGCCGCGATCACGTACCAGTTCTTGCGCGCCGAGGATCAGCCCCACGCAGTGGACGAGCCCGAAGCCGTACGGGAGGCGGCATGAGCCACGTCCTGTTCGTCTGCATCCAGAACGCCGGCCGCAGCCAGATTGCTCAGGCGCTATTCGAGCGATCCGCAGGGGGCCTCCACGACGCGCGCTCGGCTGGGAGCCGCCCGGCGACGCATGTTCATCCCGAGGTCGTGGCCGTCCTCGCCGAGGATGGGATCGACGTCTCGGGCAACGTCCCTCACCGGCTCGACGGCGACGACATGACCTGGGCCGACGTCGTCGTCACGATGGGCTGCGGCGACGAATGTCCGTTCATCCCCGGCAAGCGCTACATCGACTGGGATCTCGAGGATCCCGCCGGTCAGCCCATCGAGCGCGTGCGTGTGGTGCGCGATGAGATCGGGCGTCGCGTTGATGCACTGCTCCACGAGCTCGCCGTATCGGAGGTGACCCAATGAAGCATCTGCTGTTCGTCTGCACCCACAACGCCGGCCGCTCGCAGATGGCCAAGGCGTTCTGGGACAGGCATGGCCCGGACGACATCCGCGCGGAGAGTGCGGGCCAGAGTCCGGTGAACCGGCCGTGGCCCGAGGTGGTGGAAGTGATGCGGGAGGTTGGGGTCGACATCAGCGACGTGCGGCCGCAGAAGCTGACTCGCGAGCTGCAGCTCGAGGCCGACTGGGCGGTCACGCTCGGCTGCGAGGGCGTGTGCCCGTACGTGCCCACTCGCGTCGAGGATTGGCCGCTGGACGATCCCCACGGCAGGCCCCTGGGTGAGGTGAGGCGGATTCGCGATGACGTGGAGCGCCATGTGCTCGATCTGGTCGAGCACCGGCTCGACGAGATCCGTGAGGATGCCACCGCGCAGCGGCTCCGGCTGGCTCAGCTCTTGCGGCTCCTTGGAGACGAGTTCTCGGAGACCCATCCGGCCGAGGAGATCCGGGCCTGCGCCGATCGCGAGCTCGGGCAGTACGCCGACGTCCTCGTACGCTCGTTCGTTATGACGCTCGCCCACCGCAACACTCGGGCCTGCCTGCGCGAAGGGCGCTGCGGCACGCGCTCCGCGGCCTGACGGACGGGCGCGACGCTAGGACCGGTGCGAGGCGTCGGTGAACTCGCGGAACTCACCGGTCACCAGGAACACCGTCTGCTCGCCGATGTCCACCGCGTTGTCGCCGATCCGCTCGATGCAGCGCGAGATCAGCATCGCCCGCAGCCCGGCCTCCTGGGCCTCGACGCTGCTGCCGCTGGCGATCACCTTGCGCGAGAGAGCCTTGTTCTCCTCGTCGATGAACTCGTCGAGGTCGGTCAGCGTCTCTGCGCGCTCGGCGTCGCGGTTTGCAAACGAGTCCATCGCCACCCGCAGCATCTGCTCGGCGCGCGATCCCATCTCGACGAACGCGTCGACCAGCTGCGGCCGGAAGCCCGCCGGCTCCGAGAGCTTGGTTAGCTTGGCGATGTTCACGCACTGGTCGGCGATTCGCTCCAGGTGCAGGTTGATGTGCAAGATGGCGAGCGCCAGCCGGAGGTCGCCGGCCACCGGCGCCTGCGTCGCCAGGAGATGCTCGATGCCCCGCTCGATCGCGATGAAGTGGCCGTCGACTCGGTCGTCGAATGCGATCACGTCGTCAGCGGACGCGCCGTCGTGGGACTGAAGAGCGGCGAGGGCGTCGTGCAACGCACGGGCGCACATGTCGCTCATCTCCTGGAGGGTCCGTTCCAGGTCGTCCAGGCCTGACTGGAACTCCTGCCGCATCATCCGAAGCGGCCCGTGACGTACCCCTCGGTCCGGGCATCGGTTGGATTGGTGAAAATCTGCGTTGTCCGGTCGTACTCGATGAGAACCCCGCTCCGCTGTCCATCCGGGCCTGTTTCGACGCTGAAGAATGCGGTCTGATCCGCGACGCGAGCCGCCTGCTGCATGTTGTGGGTAACGATCACGATGGTGTAGTCCTTCTTAAGTTCCGAAATCAGATCTTCGACCGCGTGGGTCGAGATCGGATCGAGCGCCGAACACGGCTCGTCCAGCAGGATCACCTCGGGGTCGACGGCCAGGCAGCGAGCAATACAGAGGCGCTGCTGCTGACCGCCCGAGAGCCCGGTGGCACTCTGCTTCAGGCGATCCCGGACCTCGTCCCAGAGTGCGGCGTGTCGCAAGACCCTCTCAACGCGCTCGTCCATATTCTTGCGGGTACCCTGGATCCGAGGTCCGAACGCAACGTTGTCGTAGATGGACTTGGGGAACGGATTGGGGCGCTGGAAAACCATGCCGATCCTTCGCCGCACATCCGTGACGTCGACCTTCGGGCCGTAGAGATCCTCGCCGTGGTAGCTGACCTTGCCGCTGATCGTGGCGATGCCGTCGTTCATCCGGTTGAGGCACCGGATCAGTGTGCTCTTGCCACAGCCGGACGGGCCAATAAAAGCTGTTACGCCGTTCCGTGGGATCTTCATCGTCACATTCCGGAGGGCAGTCTTCTCGCCGTAGCAGGCGGTGAGCGCCTCCAGGTCGAAGACCACTTCGCCTTCGCCTAGCGCTCCATCGTCCGTGGACTGCCCCTCGGGCAGCGGGAGTCGGTCGGTCTCGGTCATTGTCTCCATCTGATTCTCCACGTTGCGATCGTGGGCGTCAGTCTTGCAGGAAGCGCGGGCCCGCGCCACGGCCACTCCGTCGACTGTTTGGCGTTTTCACCAGTGTTTCACCTCGCGGTACCCGAATGGTCTCCCACCAAAGCCGGCGGCCCCGCAGTATTGACACCATCGTGATTACGACAAACGAGAGGTTCCGCATGCGCAAAGTCAACAGAGCGTTGGCGACGTTCGGCGTGCTCAGCGCCGTCGCGGTCGCCGCGGCCTGTGGTTCGAGTGGTTCCACCACGACCGTCACCGCCAGTGGCGGGTCCGGGTCCGGGAGCAGCGATGTGCTCGTGGGGGCGGGAAGTACGTTCGTCGCACCGCTGGTTCAGCAATGGGAAGCCGATTATCTGAACCAGCCAGGCGGCGTCACGATCACCTACGGCGCGATCGGCAGTGGCGGTGGCATCGACCAGATCACGGCCCGCGCGGTGGACTTCGGCGCGAGCGATGCGCCGCTGACGTCCGATCAAGCCACCGCCTGCAAGAACTGCATACAGGTTCCGTGGGCGCTCGGCGCCGCGGTGATGGCATACAACGTGAAAGGAGCGCCGGATCACCTCAAGCTGACCGGCGATGTCCTCGCGAACATGTACCTCGGGAAGGTGACTTCGTGGGACGATCCGTCAATCGCAAGCTTGAATCCGGGTGTCTCATTGCCCTCGACGCACATCACGCCGATCTATCGAAGTGATGGATCGGGGACGAGCTTCGTGGTGACCGACTACCTCTCGGCTGTCAGCTCTGACTTCAAGAGCCAGGTCGGTGCATCGACTCAGCCCGCGTTCCCGACCGGGACCGGCGCAGAGCACAGCTCCGGCGTGGTGTCGTCGATTCAGTCGACTGACGGCTCGATTGGATACGTCGACCTCGCGTACATCTCCGCGAACAAGCTGCAATCGGCATTGTTGCAGAACGCCGCAGGCTCGTACCCGGAGGCAAGCCCGGACTCGATCATCGCCGCGGCCAAGGTCGGGGTGACGCGGCCCGACGGCTCGGTCTCGCTGGTGAACCCGCCTGCGTCTGCGGCGGAGGCGTATCCCATGGCGTCGTACACTTACGCGATCGTGCCGCAGGACTCTTCGAAGGCGGACACGCTCAAGGCCTTCCTCGAGTACGCGATCGGCCCGAAGGGCCAGGCGTTCGGTCCAGACCTCGGCTATCCACCGCTGCCTTCGTCGGTTGTCGAATCCAACAAGGCGCTCATCGCAAAGATCGGCTCCTGATATAACCACCCGTCCGGAGGCGTCGGCATAGCCGACAGCTATGCCGACGCCTCCTTTCTGACCGCAAGATGTCCACTGAGGCACAAACACCACCCAGGCTCCGCACGACCGGCCGAACCGGACGGCGCTTCAGCGATCTGCTGCTTCAGGCAATCGCCGGCCTGGCGGTGGTCGGGCTCGCAGCGCTCATGGTGCTGCTGGTCTACGAAGTCGTCAGTGAGGCTGGCCCGGCGTTGCGTGAGTTCGGCGCAGGCTTTCTTACCGCCAACGTCTGGAACGCCGTAACGAACGAGTTCGGTGCGCGTGATCTCATCTGGGGAACGCTGATCACGTCAGTGTTGGCACTCCTGGTTGCGGTGCCCGTAGCAATCGCCATCGGCCTGTTCCTCAGCGAGCTGGCGCCTCGTGTGCTTCGGACACCGGTGGGCATGATGGTCGAGCTGCTCGCGGCCATCCCAAGCGTCGTGCTCGGGCTCTGGGGGATCATCATCCTCGGACCGTTCCTCAACGAGCATGTCGAGCCGTGGATGATCGCTCATCTGGGATTCATCCCCTTTCTTGATGGCTACCCGTCGCCCGTCGGTCTCCTCCCGGCGTGCCTGATCCTCACGATCATGATCGTCCCGATCGTGGCGTCACTATCCCGCGAGTTGTTCCTGAGCGTGCCGAGCGAGCTGAAGCAAGGCGCGATGGCGCTCGGAACCACCCGGTGGGAGATGGTCCGCCGCGTCTCCTTCCCCCAGGTCAGCGGTGGACTGGTGGCGGCGACCATGTTGGGTTTTGCGCGGGCGATGGGTGAGGCGATTGCGGTCACTCAGGTGATCGGAGGCTCGCTCGCGCGGCCGGCGAGCCTCTATGCGCCGGCTGACACGATGGCCAGCCGGCTGGCCGCTCAGTACGCCGGCACGGCGACCTCCTTGCAAAAGGCCTCTCTGGCATACCTCGCGGTGATCCTGCTCGTCATCAGCCTGGTCACCAACGTCGCTGCGCAGATCATCGTGCGGCGAATCCGCCGGAAGATGGGGCAGGCCTAGGTGTCGGCGCAGGCCAACCCCCTGCTGTCCGGCAACGCACGTTCGAGGCGGCGGAAGCTGACGGGACAGATCATGGAGATCATCGCCACCGGGGCCGCGCTGCTGGCTGCTGCGGTGCTCGCGATCGTGATCCTGACCATCGCGAAGCGTGGGTTTCCGGCGCTGAACGTTTCCTTCTTCACCGAGAACGCCGCGCCCTTCGGACAGACCGGTGGCGGAATCGCCAACGCGATCGTTGGCACCGCGATCATCACAGGCATCGCAACGGCTATCGCCCTTCCCGCCGGCGTCCTGCTGGCGATCTTCACCACGGAGTTCGCCCCCCGCAGGCTCGCCGACGCGATCGGACTCACCCTGAACGTGCTTGCCGGGGTGCCGACGATCGTGATCGGCGTATTCATCTTCGGGCTGGTCGTTGTCGGCAACGGCCAGAGTGCGTTCGCTGGGGCGTTGGGCCTGTCGATCGTGATGTTGCCGCTCGTCGCACGCGCCACCGAAGAGGTGCTGCTCGTGGTGCCGCCATCACTTCGTGAGGCCGCGATGGCTCTCGGGGCGACGCGCACCCGGATCGTGTTCACGGTGATCCTGCCGGCGGCGGTCGGGGGCATCGTCACCGCCACCATCGTCGCGGTAGCCCGTGCCGCGGGCGAGACGGCGCCACTGCTGTTCACATGCTCGATCTTCGTCAGCACCACCATCGCCACCGACCCTAGTCACGCCATGGCGTCCATCCCGATCGTGATCTTCACCTACTCGGAGCAGCCCGATCCGCACGCGCAGGAACAGGCGTGGGCTGCGGCATTGGTGCTTGTCGGATTTGTCCTGCTCGTGAGCATCGTCGGCCGCGCGCTCTCGGCCCGCACCCGCCGGCAGATCGAGCAGTCGCGCTAGTGGCCCATCTGGGGCACAATGGATCGGGAGCGTGATTGTGAGATGGACGAGAACGAACTGACCCGGCCCCCGGACGACCCAACCGCCGAGCGCGAAACGGCCGACGACGCGCTCGACGTTGTCCTCGCCAACTCGAATGCTCGTCTAGCGGCAGCCGCCGCATCCCGTGCGACGCCGGCTGTGGAACCGGAGATGGTGTTCGAGGTCGCCGACGTGACTGTCTCCTACGGCTCGAAGCCTGCGATCCGCAATGTCACCATGCAGATTCCGAAGAACCAGATCACGGCGTTCATCGGCCCTTCGGGGTGTGGAAAGACGACGCTGCTTCGTAGCCTCAACCGGATGAACGACCTGGTTCCCAGTGCCTCGCTTACCGGCCGCATCAACTACCACGGATACGACCTCAACGCCTCGAACGTCGACCCAGTCGAGGTGCGACGACGGATCGGCATGGTTTTCCAGCGTCCCAATCCCTTCCCGAAGTCGATCTTCGAGAACGTCGCGTTCGGCCCTCGCGTCCACGGGATGAAGGGGGATCTGCGCGGACGGGTCGAACAGGCGCTCCGGCATGCAGCGCTGTGGGATGAGGTCGGAGACCGCCTCAACGCGCATGCCATGTCCCTCTCGGGCGGTCAGCAGCAGCGCCTGTGCATCGCTCGGGCGCTTGCCGTCGAACCGGACGTCGTGCTGATGGACGAGCCGGCTTCCGCGTTGGATCCGATCGCCACTCAGCGCATCGAGGATCTCGCCCAGCAACTCAAGGACGAGTACACGATCGTCATCGTCACGCACAATATGCAGCAGGCCGCCCGAATCGCCGATCGGACGGCGTTCTTCTCCGTCGATGTCGGCGACGACGGATCTCGCTGGGGCACCCTCGTCGAGTACGACGAGACGGCGACCCTGTTCAGCCGGCCTTCGGACGAGCGGACTGAGGGGTACATCACCGGTCGGTTCGGATAGCCTGCTGACCGGCCTCGACCGATAGGGGTACCATCAGCGGTGTGAGCAGCGAGCCCGCTTCGCCCACCGCCGAGTCTGCCGCCGGCACGGGCGGCAGTCAGGTCGCGCAGAGCCTGCTGGCGCGGTTCGACGGCGCGGCTGACGGGCCGCTCGGCGAGTTCGCCCGCGCCTACGCGCGGCGGGTGACGTCGGGCCCGCTCGACGAGCCGGGCATCGACGCGCTCGCGGCGCAGGTGGCCGGCCTGTTTGAGTTCATCTCCGAGCGCCGTCCCGGCGACATCCACGTCCGCGCATTCAACCCCGACGGTGCACGCGACGGCTGGAGCTGCCGCGGCAGCGTGCTCGAGGCGAACGTCGACGACATGCCGTTCCTGATCGACAGCGTGACCGAGGAGCTGCGCCGCCGCGGGCTCGCCGTCCGAAACGTGATGCACCCCGTGATCGGCGTCGAGCGTGACGGCAACGGCCGGCTGGCTGCTGTCGTGCCTGCGCGCGGGGCGCTGCACCGCGAGTCGGTGATGCACTTCGAGGTCGACCGCCGGCTGCCGGATGCGGAGCTCGAGGAGCTCACCTCCGCCGTGATCCGCGTGATCGGCGACGTGGCGCTCTCGGTGCGGGACTTCCACGCCATGGCCGACCGCGTCGGCAGGATGATCGAGTTCGCCCAGGTTGCGTCCGCCCGCTACTCGCGGGACGAGATCGCCGAGACCGTGTCCTTCCTGGAGTGGCTGACCCAGGACAACTTCGTCTTTCTCGGCTACCGCGAGTACGCGATCGAGGGAGAGGATGAGAACGCGACGGTCTCGGTCGTCCCCGACTCGGGGCTGGGCGTCCTGTCCGACGAGTCCGGGTCGACGTTTTCGGTGCCGAAGCGGATCGCCGAGCTCCCCGAGAACATCCGCGAGCGGGTGGTCGGCGGCCCCCTGTTGATCGTTTCCAAGACCAACCGCGAGTCGACCGTCCACCGGCGGGTGCGGATGGATCACATCGGCGTCAAGCGGGTGGGGCCGGACGGCTCGATCGTCGGCGAGCTGCGGATCATCGGCCTGTTCACGAGCAAGGCATATGCCGAGCCCTCGCGCCACATCCCGCTCATCCGGCGCAAGCTCGAGACGATCATGGAGCAGGAGGATCTCTTCCCGGGGTCGCACGACTACAAGGCAGTCGTCGCGATCTTCGAGAGCTTCCCCAAGGACGAGCTGTTCGCCGCCAGCGAGGAGTATCTGCGGACGACGGTGATGGACCTGATGGTGATGGAGGAGCAGCGCCAGATCTCGCTGTTCTTGCGCAACGACTATCAGGGTCACAGCGTGTCCGCCGTGGTTGCGCTGCCCCGCGATCACGTGTCCACCGAACTGCGCACGCGGCTGGCGGCGCTGCTCGAGGAGCGGTTCGGCGGCGACTCCGTCGAATACCACCTGACGTACGGCGAGGCGGAGCCGGCGCGGTTCCACTTCGTCGTCCACGTGCCCGGGGATATCCCGAACGTGTCCCGGCCCGAGCTCGAGGCCGAGGTGCTGGAGGCGGCCCGATCGTGGGACGACCGGCTGGCCGATGCCCTCTCCAAGGAGCATGGCGAGACCGAGGGCCACGCTCTGGCCCGCCGCTACGGTGCGCTGTTTCCCGACTACTACAAGTCGGCGGCGCCGCTCTACATGGCCAAGTTCGACGTGGCCGAGTTCGAGAAGCTCGGCCCCGACCGGGCATACGTGATCGCCCTCCAGAACGAGCGCGCGAGCGTCGAGAACCTGACCCGGCTGAAGCTGTACAAGACCGGCGGCAAGGCCGAGCTGGGAGAGCTGCTGCCGATGCTCGAGGATCTCGGGCTGCGGATCGTCGAGGAGGTGCCGACCCGCCTCCAGGAGCACGAGGGCGAGGGCCGCTACCTGCATGACTTCGGCGTGTACGGGCCGGACGGCAGCCAGCTCGACCTGGAGACGCTGGGGCCGCTGGTCGCCGACGCCGTCGGCGCGGTCTGGGACGGCCGTGCTGAGAGCGACTCGCTGAACCGGCTGGTGCCGGTCGCAGCGCTGTCGTGGCGCGAGGTCTCGATCCTCCGCGCCTATCGCCAGTACCGGCAGGTGCTGGGCGGCGGCTTCACCAAGCGCTACCAGAACGACGCGTTCGTCCGTAACGGCACCGTGGCCAAGCACCTGATGGAGCTGTTCTCGCTGCGGCTGGATTTCTCGCGCGAGCCGGACGACGCCAGGGCCGCGGAGCTGGAGGCGGCGATCGTCGCCGACCTGGATGCCATCGCCAGCCTGGACGACGACCGCATCCTCCGGTCGTTCCTGGGCATGATCCTGGCCACCGTCCGCACCAATGCGTTCAAGGGCGGCGGCGAGCTGCCGTACCTCTCGTTCAAGCTGCGCTGCGAGGACGTGCCGGGGATCCCCAAGCCGGTGCCCAAGTGGGAGATCTTCGTCTACAGCCCGGAGATGGAGGGCGTCCACCTGCGCGGCGGCTTCGTCGCCCGCGGCGGCATCCGCTGGAGCGACCGGCTGGAGGACTACCGCACCGAGATCCTCGGCCTGATGAAGGCGCAGATGGTCAAGAACGCCGTCATCGTGCCCACCGGGGCGAAGGGCGGGTTCGTGCTCAAGCAGCCGCCGGCCGACCGCGGCGAGCTGATGGAGGAGGAGCGCCGGCAGTACATCACGCTGATGCGGGGCATGCTCGACCTGACCGACAACATCGCGGCCGGCGGAGTCGTGAGACCGGCCGAGGTGCGAGTGCTCGACCCGGACACCGACGCGTACCTCGTGGTGGCCGCCGACAAGGGCACCGCCCATCTCTCGGACACTGCCAACGAGGTCAGCATCGAGTACGGGCACTGGCTGGGCGACGCCTACGCCTCCGGCGGATCAGACGGATACGACCACAAGGCGCTGGGCATCACCGCCAAGGGCGCATGGGAGAGCGTCAAGCGCCACTTCCGCGAGATGGGCCGCGACGTGATGACGGAGCCGTTCACCGTTGTCGGTATCGGCGACATGTCCGGCGACGTCTTCGGCAACGGCATGCTCCTGTCGCCCGTTACCCGGCTGGTGGCCGCGTTCGATCACCGTCACGTGTTCATCGACCCGTCGCCCGATGCGGCGTCGTCGTTCGCCGAGCGGCAGCGGCTGTTCGCCCTCGCCGGCTCGTCGTGGGACGACTACGACCGGACGCTGATCTCCGAAGGTGGAGGCGTCTGGCCGCGGACGGCCAAGTCGGTGTCGTTGTCGCCACAGGCACGCGAAGCTCTGGGCGTCTCGAGCGAGAGCATGTCGCCGACGGAGCTGTGCCACGCGGTTCTGCGGGCGCCTGTCGACCTGTTCTGGAACGGCGGCATCGGCACGTTCGTCAAGGCCGAGTCCGAGTCGAACGCCGACGTCGGCGACCGTGCCAACGACGCGCTGCGCGTGAACGGCGCAGAGCTGCGCGCGAAGGTGGTCGGCGAGGGCGGCAACCTGGGCTTCACCCAGCGCGGCCGCATCGAGTACGCGATGGCCGGCGGCCGCATCAACACGGACGCGATCGACAACTCCGCCGGCGTCGACTGCTCGGACCACGAGGTCAACCTGAAGATCCTGCTGTCACTGCCCATCGGCGCCGGGGAGCTGACGATGGACGACCGCAACGTGCTGCTGCAGGCGGTCGCCGGCGACGTCACGAAGCACGTCCTTTACGACAACTACCTCCAGGTGCAGATCCTCTCTCAGGAGCAGGCGGTGTCGCACCTGCGGATGGAGCATTACGAGGATCTGATGACTGAGCTCGAGGCGTCGGGCATGCTCGACCGGGAGCTCGAGTCGCTGCCCTCGTCCGAGGCGATGGCCGAGCGCCAGCGCAACGGGCGCGGGCTCGTGCGGCCGGAGCTGTGCGTTCTGCTGGCCTACGCGAAGCGGCTGCTCCGCGAGCAGGTGACCGCTTCGACGCTGCCGGACGACGACTACCTCCACAGCGATCTGGCCGCCTACTTCCCGCCGGCCGTGACTGAGCGGTTCGGCGCCTACGTCGCGACCCACCCGCTGCGCCGGGAGATGATCGCCACGATCGTCACCAACGACGTCATCAACTCGATGGGCATCACGTTCGTGCCGCGGATGGCGGCCGAGACCGGGGCGTCGCCGGACGAGGTGGCCCGTGCGTTCATCGCCGCCCGCGAGGTGAGCGTCGCGCGCAATCGCTGGGACGACATCGAAGGGCTCGACGGCGTCGTGCCGGGCGACGTCCAGGCCGGGATGATGACGGGCGTCGACACGATGGTCGAGCAGCTCGCCCGCTGGTACCTCCAGCACGTGCCCGATCTGGCGATCGGGGCGGAGGTCGCGGCGACCGGGCCGGCGTTCGCGGAGCTGGTCGCCAATCTCGAGACGGCGGCCACAGGCACTTGGCGCTCGGCACACGACGAGCGGCTGGCCGACCTGCGGGCGGACGGCGTCCCCGAGCGGCCAGCACGGTTCGCGGCGATGGTGCCCGACCTGGTCTACGCGCCGGACATCATCGCCGTGTCCCGGGAGAGCGGCCGGACGATCGGGGATGTCGCCCACGCATTCTTCGTGGTCGGCGAGCGTCTCTACCTGGACGCCATCCAGGACCGGGTGGCGGGGCTGCCGGCCGAGACCAGGTGGCAGCGGCTGGCGTGGGCGTCGCAGCTCGACGATCTGCGGCTGCTCCGCCGCCAGATCGTGTTCCGGGTGATCCTGCAGAGCGAAGGCGCGGAGATCGACTCGGCGGTCGATGCGTATCTGGCCGCCCGCGTCGATCCCTATCAGCGGCTCGCCCGGCTGATCGAGAGCACCGCGGGCGCGACCGACGACGCCTCGGTCGTGATGGTCATGGTGCACCAGATCCGGCAGGTCGTCTCCTGAACCGGCTCGCCGGCGAGACCAGCCCGTACCTGCTCCAGCACGCCGAGAACCCCGTGGACTGGTATCCGTGGACCGATGAGGCCCTGGCGGCCGCGCGCGAATCGGACCGGCCGATCCTGCTGTCGGTCGGCTATTCGGCGTGCCACTGGTGCCACGTGATGGCGCACGAGTCGTTCGAGGATCCGCAGACCGCCGCGCTGATGAACCGTCTGTTCATCAACATCAAGGTCGATCGCGAGGAGCGGCCCGACATCGACGCCGTGTACATGAACGCCGTCGTCCACCTGACCGGCCAGGGCGGCTGGCCGATGACCGTGTTCCTGACGCCGCGGGGCGAGCCGTTCTTCGGCGGCACGTACTACCCGCCGGAGCCGCGGCACGGCATGCCCGCGTTCTCCCAGGTGCTGGAGGCGGTGGCCGAGGCCTACCGCGACCGGCGCGCCGAGGTGGACGGCTCCGCCGTGCGGCTGACCGCGGCGCTGGACGCCGCCAGCCGGATGGCCGGGGCGGACGGCGAGCTCGGCGAGGAGACGCTGACCGCAGCCGTGGCCGGCATGCGCCGCGTGTACGACCCGGAGTGGGGCGGCTTCGGGCGTGCACCCAAGTTCCCGCCCGCCAGCGCGATCGAGTTCCTGCTGCGCGCGCATCGCCGGGGCATCGCCGGCGCCCTGGAGATGGCCACCGGCACGCTGGACGGGATGGCGGCGGGTGGCATGTACGACGTGCTGGCCGGCGGTTTCGCCCGCTACTCGGTCGACGGGCAGTGGCTCGTCCCGCACTTCGAGAAGATGCTGTACGACAACGCGCTGCTCGCCTCCGCGTACCTGCACGGGCACGCGGTCACCGGCGACCCGGGCTATCGGTGGGTCGCCGAGGCCACGCTCGACTTCCTGCTGACCGACATGCTGCTGCCCGGGGGCGGCTTCGCCTCGGCGCTGGACGCGGACACCCTCGGCGAGGAGGGGCTGACGTACGTGTGGACGCCGGAGGAGCTGACGCGTGTTCTCGGGCCGGAGGACGGCGCGGCGGCGGCCGCCTACTTCGGCGTGTCCGAGCGCGGCACGTTCGAGGCCGGCGCCAGCGTGCTGCGGCCGGTCGGTGAGCCGCCACAGAACATCGAGTCGATCAGTGCCCGCCTGCTGGAGGCGCGGCGTGCTCGGCCTCAGCCCGGTCGCGACGACAAGGCGATCGCCGCATGGAACGGGCTGGCGCTGGCGGCGCTGGCCGAGTCCGGCTGGCGGCTGAGCCGCGCCGACCACCTGGCGGCGGCCGAGCGGTGCGCGGAATTCCTGCTTGGGGAGATGAGCCCCGGCGGTGTGCTGCACCGGTCGTTCCGCGACGGCGATGTCCGGGCCCCGGCCTTTCTCGACGACGTCGCCGCCGTGGCCAACGGCCTGCTCGAGCTGCACACGGCGACAGGCGAAGCGCGCTGGCTGGAGCAGGCGATCCACCTGGCGGAGGATGCGGCCGAGCGCTTCCATGACGACGAGGCCGGCGGCTTCCTGTATGCCGACCCGGCCGGCGAGCGTCTGGTCGCGC
Source organism: uncultured Actinomycetes bacterium (assembly GCA_963720885.1). Taxonomy (GTDB): domain Bacteria; phylum Actinomycetota; class Thermoleophilia; order Gaiellales; family JAICJC01; genus DATLLN01. Next base: position 871,884 of record CAVRGW010000006.1, read on the forward strand.
GGTTCAAGGATCTCGACGACAACCCGACGCCGTCCGGGCAGTCGCTGCTGGCGACGGTGTTGCTGCGGCTCTCGCGGATCACGGGCCGCGGCGAGGCCGGCGCGCTGGAGGTCTTCCGGATGGCGATGCCCCACGTCGAGCGTGCGTACCACGCATTCGGGCAGCTGTTGTGCGCGCTCGACCTGTACCACTCGGCGCCCGTCGAGGTGGCGGTGATCGGGCCGCCGTCCGACCCGGCGACCCGCGCGCTCGCGGACGCGGCGCGCGCCGGTTTCCACCCGACCGCCGTCTACGCCTTCGGCGACGGCAGCTCGTCGCGCGGCATCGCCCTGCTCGAGGGCAAGGGCCTGGTCAGCGGGCGGCCTGCGGTGTACGTGTGCGAGCGGTTCGCCTGCCAGGCGCCGGTCACCGACCCGGCGCTGCTCGAGGTGCCGGCGTGAGCGGACAGGCTGCGCTCAAGGCGGAGGCGGCGGACGCAGCCGTCGAGGCCGAGGTGCGCAGCGGCATGCGGCTGGGGCTGGGCACCGGGTCGACCGCTGCGCTGATGCTGGAGTCGCTTGCGCGCCGCCTGCAGGACGGCCGGCTGGAGCGGATCGAGGGCGTCCCCACCAGCGAGGTGACCGCCGCCCGGTGCCGCGAGCTGGGCATCCCGGTGCGGTCGCTGGAGGAGCTGCCGGCGCTGGACGTGGGCATCGACGGCGCCGACGAGATCGACCCCGAGTTGCGGCTGATCAAGGGCCTGGGCGGCGCATTCCTGCGCGAGAAGGTGGTGGCGGCCGCCGCCCGCCGGTTCGTGGTGGTGGCGGACGAGTCGAAGCTCGTCGGCCGGCTCGGCGATCACGCCCCGCTGCCGGTCGAAGTCGTCCAGTTCGCGGCGGCCGGATGCGATCGCCGGCTCCGGCAACGGGGCTGGCGGCCCGAGCTGCGGATGGCCGGCGACCGCCCATATGTCACCGACGAGGGCAACCATGTGTTCGACTGCCGGCGTGACGACTGGAGCGAGCCTCTGGCGCTGGAGGCCGGCCTGTGCTCGGTCCCGGGTGTTGTCGCCCACGGGTTGTTCCTGGACTACGCCCGAGCGGCCTACGTCGCCACGTCGGACGGCGTGCGCGTGCTCGGCTCGTAGGCGGCGCCCTCGAGCCGGCTGCGCATGACTGCCACCGCCTCGGGGCTCTCGTCGATCAGCACGTACTCGCGGCCCAGCGCCTGGCAGACCGCGCCGAGCGTGCCCGAGCCGGCGAACGGATCCAGGCAGCGATCGCCGGGTCGGGTGGACGCCTGCACCATCCTGCGCACCAGTCCCTCCGGCTTCTGCGTCGGATACCCGGTCTTCTCCTTGCCGGTCGGCGAGACGATGGTGTGCCACCAGACATCCGTCGGCAGCTTGCCTCGCGCCGCCTTCTCGGGGGTGACCAGTCCGGGCGCCATGTAGGGCTCGCGCTCGATCGCCTCGGCGTCGAACAGGTACGCGTCGGGATCGCGCACGTACACCAGGATCGTGTCGTGCTTGGCCGGCCAGCGCCGCCGCGGCTTGCCGCCGTAGTCGTAGGCCCAGATGATCTCGTTGAGGAAGCACTCCGGCCCGAACAGCTCGTCCAGCCGCAGCTTGGCCCGGTGCGCCTCGCGGTAGTCGAGATGCAGGTAGAGGGTTCCCTGGGCCGACAGCAGGCGATGCATCTCCTGCAGGCGCGGCTCGAGGAAGGCCGGGTAGTCGTCGAACCGGTCGTCGTACGCCGACCGCGAGACCTCCTCGGTGCGGTACCGGCGGCCGCCGAACCCCTGCCGGTCGCCGTCCGGGTCGGCCTGCGTCCGCAGCGTGCGGCGAGTCCGCGTCCGGCCTGTGTTGAACGGCGGGTCGGTGTAGATCAGGGTGAACGAGCCCGACTCGAGCTCGGGCATCAGGGCGAGGTTGTCGCCCTCCAGGATCACCCGTCGGTGCTGCGCGAGAGCTTGCGGGCGATCTGATCTCGCGTGGGCCGGCGGACGTTGCGCACCAGTCCGACCTTCTCCCAGCTGGCGATCAGGATGCCGGAGATGTCGATCTGCCGCCAGCCGAGGCCATGGAATGCGGAGGTGGGGAAGACGTGGTGGTTGTGGTGCCACGCCTCGCCAAGTGACGGGATCGCCAGCACCCAGTTGTTCGTCGACTTGTCGTATGCGGCGAACGGTCGACGGCCGAAGAAGTGGCAGATCGAGTTGACGCTCCACGTGACGTGGTGGTTCAGGAACAACCGCACGAGGCCGCCCCACAGCAGCCCTGTCAGCGCGCCCTTCCATGTGCCTCCGGTCAGCGCATACCCCAGCGCGAACGGCAGCACGAACCCGAGCACGGCCCACAGGACGAAGGTCCGGTCGATGAACCGCACCATCTTGTCCTCGACCAGGTCACGTCCCAGGCGCGCGCGGTCGGCCGCCGCCGGGTGGACGAACATCCAGCCGACGTGCGCGTGCAGCAGCCCGCGCAGCTGGCCGCCGATGCCGCCGCCGAATCCGTGGTGCGGGCTGTGCGGGTCGCCCTCCTTGTCGGAGTGCGCGTGGTGTGTGCGGTGGTCGACGGCCCACGTGATGGCCGAGCCTTGCAGCGACATCGAGCCCAGCACCAACAGTGTTGCCTTGAGCGGCGGAATGGCCTCGAACGCCTGGTGCGTGAGCATCCGGTGGAAGCCGACGGTGACGCCGAGCCCCATCAGCACGTACAACACCACCAGCAGGAGGATGTCCGTCCAGCCAACGGCAAGGTTCCACAGCAGCGCGATGGCGACCACGAACGCCACGAACGGGACGACCGTGATCGTCAGCATGATGGTCTTCTGGCCCCAGCCCGCGGCCTCCTCGTGATCCTGCGGCTCGAGTGTCGGGGCCGGAGTGGCTGTGTCGATCACGCGAGCTCCTTTCGCGCTTTCTCGGCGCGAACCTTCTGCTTGTGGGCGCGCTTGGCGGCCTGGTACTCGGCGAGCTCCTCGGGCGTTGTCACGTCGCCAAGCGTCGGGTGTGCGGGAAGCACGCTCTCCCAGCCGGGCGGCCGGACGCCGTACTGCTTGATCAGCGTGGCGACGATGCTGCGCACCTTCATGTCGCCGATCCCCGGCAGCGACCCGACGCGCTTCGCGAGATCGGCCGCGTCCGTCGCCTCCGTCCACACGCGCGACCCGTCGCCGCCGAACCGCTCGGCCAGATCGGCGCAGAGCGCCTGCACGCGCTCGGCCATCGCTCCGGGGAAGCGGTGGATCGCCGGACGCTCGCGGAACACCTCCGACAGCTCGGCCGGATCGGTCGCCGCGATCCGCGCCGGGTCGAGATGGCCCAGGCGCCGCTTGATCTCGAGCGGACCGGAGAACGCCTTCTGCACGGTGACCTGCTGGTCGAGCACGAACCCGATCAAGAGCGCGTTCGGGTCTTCCGCGATCAGCCGGTTGGCATCGTCATCGTTCGTCCACGGCAGGGACGCGGGTTGGGTCGCGGATGCCACGTGGACAGCCTACCTGTATCCGGCCGTGGCAGACCCGGACTCCAACGCCTCGCAAATCCACCTGGCGACCTTCTCCGGCGGGTCGCCGCCCATCCTCCGGCCGGTGTCGCCGCGCGACGTCGCCGAGAAGCGCGTGTCGGTCAGCGCTGGCTTGACGTTGACCACGTGGACACCGTGGTCTCGCAGCTCGCGGAACGCAGTCCGGCTGAGCAGGTCGACGGCCGCCTTGCTGGCGGCGTACGCGCCGCTGCCGGGGTCGGGGAACTCGCCGACGATCGACGAGACGTTGACGATCCCGCCACCTTGGCCCTGTCGGACGAGCACCTCACCGGCGGCGCGGACCCCGTTGATCACGCCGAGCACGTTCGTCCGGAACATGTCGGCGACCCGATCAGGGTCGATTTCATGCAGCAGCCCGAACGCGCCGTAGCCTGCGTTGTTGACCATGATGTCGAGCTTGCCTCCCCAGGCTACAGCCCGGTCGACGAGCCCCTGCACCTGGTCGTAGTCACCGACGTCGCAGACGACCGCCAGCCCGGCGACCTCCTCGGCCACCGGCCGCAGACGCTCCGCGCTGCGCGATGCGACCACCACCCGGGCTCCGCGGTCGCGAAGCGCGACGGCCGTTGCCGTGCCGATGCCGGTTGACGCGCCGGTGACGATGGCCGTCGATCCCTCGATCGTGACCTGCGCTCCGCGTGGGCCTGGGACGTCCCGCTCCTGCATGCTTCCTCCCGATCGGTTGCCCCAACGCTACCCTGTCGGGCGATGAAGCTGCTACTCGCGTGGGAGCGCCTGCGAGGGCCCGTGCAGTTCCTGATATCGCTGCCGGTGACGATCGTGCTGCTGTTCCTGCTCCATCTCGGTCCGCTCAACCAGCCGCCCGCGCGTGCGCTGTTCTACGGCGTGTTCTGGGGGCTGCTGGCGTCGCTCGCGATCACGCTCGCATCGCAGAACGAGGCGCGCAAGCGCCGCGGCGAGCCGCTCGAATAGCTAACGGGTCACGCCCAGCGCCAGTCCCGCCCGGTACGCAGCGACCACCTCGTCCGCCGACCACGGCGACGGCGCGACCGAGATGAAGTAGTCGGCGAGCGCCTTCTCGGCGAGCCCGGGCAGCTGGTCCTCGCGGACGCCGACCGACGCCAGCGTCTCGAACTCGAGCTCCGCCAGGATCCGCCGCACCGCGCGCACTGCACGGGAACCGTCCCCGCTGCCGTCCTCGGGCTCGTCCAGCGCATCGGCGACCCGCTCGAACTGCTCGGGCACGTACCTGCGGTCGCGGTCCATCGTCTCGGCCAGCACGAGTCCGATCGTCAGCCCGTGCGGCAGGCCGAACTCGCCGCCCAGCGCCTGGCCCAGCGAGTGCTCCGACCCGCAGTCCGAGATGTTCATCGCCAGCCCGGCCAGCAGACTCGAGCACGCCATGTCCGACCGCGCATCGGCATCGGCGCCGTTGCGGACGCAGCGCACCAGCGACCTGCCGGCGAGCCGCGCGGACTCGAGGCCGATCGCGTCGCCGATCGGCGTGCGCGCGGTGACCACCAGCCCCGCGATCGCCTGGGCGAGCGCGTCGATCCCGGTGTACGCGGTCAGCTTCGGCGGCAGTCCGTGCGTCAGCACCGGATCGACCAGCGCGTGCTGGGCTCGCAGCAGCGGGCTGGCGATCCCGGCCTTGATGTGGGTCGCCTCGTCGGTGATGACGGCGCCGCCCGAAACCTCCGAGCCGGTGCCGGCCGTGGTCGGCACGCACAGCAGCGGCAGCGCCGGCGCCTCGTACTCCACGCCCCCGGCGGCGAACCGCAGGTAGGGGCCGCCCTGGCCGGCGACCAGGCGCGCCGCCTTGGCCGTGTCCATCGACGAGCCGCCGCCGATCGCGACGACGGCGTCGGCCCCGGACTCGGCCAGCGCCGCAGCGGCATGCTCGACCAGCCCAACGGTGGGCTCGCCCGGTGCCTTGTCGAACAGGATTGCGTCGGGCACGGCGCCCAGCGTGGCGGCGACGCCCGGGATGAAACCGTCCAGGCCCTCGTCCATGATCACGAAGGGCCGCACCGCGCCCTCGGCGGCCAACACGTCGGCGAGCTCGCCGGCAACGCCGTCCCCGAAGCGGATCTTGACGGGCAGGTGGTTGCGGAAGGGCGCGATCATCGCTCGTCCTCTCGGCTCTGGTGGATGGCGCGGACGGTCGCCGGCACGGTCGAGTAGCCTACCGGCCGTCCCTCCGAACCGCAGGAGACCCGCACCGACCATGTCTCATGAACGCTTCGCCAAGGCCCTGAACGAGCAGATCGGCTACGAGTTCGGCGCCGCCCAGCAGTACATCGCCATCGCCGTCTACTACGACGCCGAGACCCTCCCTCGGCTGGCCGCGCACTTCTACCGGCAGGCCCTCGAGGAGCGGAACCACGCGATGATGATGGTGCAGTACCTGCTCGACGCCGACGTGGACGTCGCCATCCCCGGCGTCGAGGCCCCGAAGTCGTCGTTCGCGGACGTCGTCGAGCCGGTCGCGCTGGCGCTCGAGCAGGAGAAGCGGGTGAGCGAGCAGATCGGCGGGCTGACCACGCTCGCGCGCGAGCTCGGGGACTACTCGGGCGAGCAGTTCCTCCAGTGGTTCATCAAGGAGCAGGTGGAGGAGGTCTCGAGCATGTCCAGCCTGCTGACGGTCGTCGAGCGCGCGCGCGAGAATCCCCTGCTGGCCGAGGAGTACCTCGCGCGCGAGACGGTCGGCGATGGGGGCCAAGACCCCACCTCCCCGCACGCGGCCGGCGGCGCGCTGTAGTGCCCACCCGCCGCGGCTGGGCGCTCGCCTCGCTGGCGATCGCGCCGCTCGCGGCGGGCTGCCTCGGTGGAGGGTCGGCCGACACCAGCCAGGCCACCCTGACCCGCGCGCAGTTCACCAGCCGCGCCGAGCAGATCTGCACGAGCTACACGAAGAGGATCAGCTCGCTGCCGGTGCCGTCCGACCTGGCCGGGCTGGCGCAGCAGGGCGAGCGCGCGGTCGGTCTCGAGCAGCAGGAACTGAAGGAACTGCGGGCCCTGGACCCGCCGCCCGAGCAGGCCGGCCAGGTGAGCGACATGCTCGACGCGATCGAGCATGCGATCGCCGACGGCCATGACCTGATCGACGCCGCGCGGGTCGGCCAGCGGAAGGCGGTCAATGACGCCGTCACGTCCCTGCAGGGGCATCTGGAGACGGCGAACGAGCTTGCCAAAGAGCTCGACCTCGGCACCTGCGCGATCACCGCCTGAGCCCCCGCGCCCGTGCCGGAGCCGACCCCGCCGCATCGCTCCCACACGCTGCCGTTGTACGTCGGCGGATTCCTGGGACCGTTCGGCGGTGCCGTGCTGGCCGTGCTGATCCCGGAGCTGCGCGACGCGTTCGACGCCACCACGACCCAGATCGCGCTTGCCGTTCCGGCCTACCTCGTGCCGTTCGCGCTGCTCCAGCTGATCTCGGGCACGCTGGCCGAGCGGATCGGCCGCCGCCGCGTGGTTACCATCGCCTACACGGTCTACGCCGTCGGCTCGATCGGCGCTGCCGTCGCACCGGGGATCGAGGCGTTCCTGGTCTGCCGCGGCATTCAGGGCACGGCCAACGCGTTCACCTCGCCCGTGCTCCTCGCTGGGCTGGCCGACGCCGTATCGCCGCGCGAGCGCGGGCGCGCCGTGGGAACGTTCGCGGGCGTCCAGGCGGGCGGCATCTCGCTGGCGCCGCTGCTCGGCGGCATCGCGGCCGAGATCACGTGGCGGCTGGCGTTCATCGTCCCGGCCATCGTGGCGCTCGCCCTGATCGCCTACCCGCCGCCGCCGTCGGCACACCGCGAGGGGCACCGGCCGCGACTGGTGGCCGTGTTCACCCGTCGGGTGATGGTGCTCTGCGCCGCGGGGTTCGCCGGCTACGTGGGGATGACGGGACTGGGATTTCTGGTCTCGCTGCGGTCGGTGGAGGCATTCGGCATGGGCTCGACGGCGCGCGGGGTGCTGCTGGCCGCGTTCGGCCTCGCCGGGATGGTGCTCGGCCGAGCCGCCGGCCGGGCCTCCGAGCGGATCGGCGCAGCGCGGTCGGCCTCCATCGCCGCCTGCGTCTGCTCGCTGGCGGTCGGGCCGATGGGCGTCGTCTCGGGATCCGTGGCCTACGCGCTGCTCTGGTTCGGGGCCGGCTGCGGCGCGGCACTGCTGTGGGCGGGCCTGAACACCGTTGCGGTCGAGGCCGTGCCGGCCAACCGCGCCGGGGCCGTGTCCGTGTTCGCGGCGTTCAAGTTCGCCGGCACGGCGGTGGCACCGCTGGTCTGGCTTCCGGTCTACACGTCGTCGCCCGCGGCGGCCTTTGCCTGCGCGGGCATCACGCTGCTCGTCATCGTCCCGCTGTCCGAGGTGCTCAGCCGGTCGCCCTGAGCGGCGCGCGCATGTCGGGCCGCACGGGCAGGCCCAGCCGGCCCAGCTCGCGCTTCAGGTTGGCGATGAAGTCGGTGGTGCCCATCCGTCCTCGCAGCTCGGCGAGCGCCGCGCCGCCCTCCTCGCTGGGGTCGCGGACGACCGCCGCGACCCTGTCGGGGAAGGCCGACGAGAGGCCGGACACGGCCCCGGTCGCTCCCGCGGCGAGGGCCTGGGGGATCAGCGGCTCGCTGCCAACGAACACCGACAGCCCGAGGCCGAGGTAGGGCTCGACCGCCGAGAACGGCGACTCCGACACCTTCAGGCCGGCGATGTTGTCGCAGCGCTCGCGGACGCGCTCCACGACCGCGACCGGCAGCGGGTAGCCGCTGCGTGCGGTGAAGGCGTAGAGGTAGAAGGGAAGGGGCGCGCAGGCGTTGGCCGCGGCGGCGAAGTGCTCCACCAGCGCGTCGTCGTCCAGCTGGTAGTACGGCGGAGGGATGACCGCCGCGGCGTCGGCGCCGCTGGCCGCCGCATGCCCTGCCAGCGCAACCGTCTCGGCGGTGGTCTGGGCCCCGCAGTGCACGATCACGGTGCCCGTGCAGGCCTCGCGGAAGCGCACCAGCGCCCGCCGGCGCTCGTCGGTCGTCAGCTGCACACCCTCGCCGGTGGTGCCGCAGCAGAACACGCCGTCGGCACCGCCCGCCTGGAGGAACTCGACCAGCGGGCCGATCGCGTCCTCGTCCAGCGCTGCGCCGCCGTCCTTGAGCGGCGTGACCGAGGCGCTGAGCAGCAGGGCCGACATCGGTGTGCGAGCATACTCGCTTGTGCGACGGCTCAGCGACCCACCCGCTACTGCCGGGCTCGTCGTTGTCGGGTCGGGCATCGTCGGTGCCGCCACCGCGTTCTTCGCCGCGCGTGCGGGACTTGACGTGGTCGTGCTCGAGCGGCGCGGGCTGATCTGCGGGTTTACGACCGCGGTGGCCGCCGGCGGGTTCCGCCTCCAGCTCGAGCACGAGGAGGAGCTGGCCCTGGTCAGTCGGTCGGTCGACCTGTTCCAGCGGTTCGCCGAGGAGACCGGGCAGTCGCTGCACGGGCCGCGGATCCGCCGGCAGGGCTACCTCTGGCTGACCCGCGAGCCGTCGCGGACCGCGGCGCAGCGCGATCTGGTCGGCCGGCAGCAGGGCTGGGGCGTCGACGGCGTCGAGCTGCTGACCGGCGACGAGACGCGCGCCCGCTTCCGGTGGGTGTCCGAGGACGTGGTGGGTGCGCGATTCCGCGCCGGTGACGGGCTGATCGAGCCCCGGCGGATCGCACTCGGGCTGCTCGAGGGCTCCGGCGCTGGCGTCGTGCTCGACTGCCGGGTGACCGGGTTCGAGACGTCCGGCGGGCGGCTGTCCGCCGTCGTCACGGACCGGGGCGCCGTGACCTGCGAGCGCGCGGTGATCGCCGCCGGGCCGCTGTCGGGAGCGGTCGCCGAGCTGGCCGGTGTGCGGCTGCCGGTCGAGCCCTTGCGCCGCCAGCGCGTCGTGCTGTGGGACGCGCCGGCCGTGCCGCAGGACGCGCCGATGACGATCGACGAGGACACGACTTCCCACTGGCGGCCGGTCGGCCCGGCCGGTGCGTATCTGCTGTATCCCGATCCCGGCGAGCAGCCGGCGCCGCCCCTCGATCAGGTGCCGCCCGACCCGTCGCTGGCCGACCGCCTGCTTGACCCGCGCAGCCCCGTGTCGCTGGCCCACACCGCGCCGTTCTGGGCCGATGTCTGGGACGGCGGCGGCCAGTGGGCGGTGCAGGCCGGCCAGTACACGATGACCCCCGACCAGCGGCCGCTGCTGGGCGAGTCGGAACTGCCCGGCCTGTGGGTCAACACGGGCTACAACGGCCATGGCGTGATGTGCGGACCCGGTGGCAGCGAGCTGATGGTCGACGCGCTGCTGGGCAGGCTGGACGAGAACCCGTTCCGCCTCGACCGGGTCTTCGTGCCGGCGACTCAGGCGTTCTGAGAACGGCGCGCCCTGTAGGCGCGCATCTTGCTGCGGCTGCCGCACGTCGCCATCTCGCACCATGCGCGCGAGCGGTTCTTCGAGCGGTCGGCGAATGCCCACCGGCAGTCCGGGTTGCGGCACACTTTGAGCCGCGGCCAGGAGCCGTCGGCCTGGGCCGTCAGCATCGCCTCGATCACGGCCGCGCGTACGTCGTCTGCGCCGCCGCGCGCTGACACCAGCGCCAGCCGGCCATCCTCGCCGGGCAGCGCGACCAGCGGCAGCCGCGAGGCGGCCGCGTCCAGCTCCGCCGTGTCGCGGCCGGCGGTCTCGAGCGCCGTGCGGAGCGCCTCGCGCAGCTCGCGGGCGGCCGCCGCGTCCTGCGGGCTGACCCAGGCGCCGGGCGCCATCAGCCCCTGCTCGCCGGCCCATGCGGACAGCCCGTCGGCGGTGGCCAGGCCGTCCGACCCGCTCTCCCGGTCGTGCGTGTTGAGGAACTCGGCCACCAGGTCGATCGCGTCCATCGCGCCGTATGATACCGTCGTAGGCGGATGACCGGTATCAGAACGATGATCGGGGTGCCGATCGACAGCATCGGCCAGGCCGGCGGGACGGAGCTGACGCCAGGCGTGATGCGCCGGGCGGGGCTCGCCCGGGCCATCGACGCCCAGGACGGAGGCGACCTGGACGTGCGCATCACCGGCACGGAGCGCGATCCGGAGACGGGCATCGTCGGCTACCCGACCGTCGTCACGGCCACGGAGGGGATCCGCGAGGGCGTGCGCTCATCGCTGGAGCGGGGCGAGCTCCCGGTGCTGGTGGGCGGTTGCTGCACCCTGCTGCCCGGGGTATTCGCCGCGTTCTCCGACCTCGGCCGGCGGACCGCCCTTGCGTACCTGGACGGGCACTACGACCTCTACACCGGCGCCACCTCGCCGACCGGCGAGGCCGCGGACATGCCGCTCGCCCTGCTGCTCGGCGACGGGCCGCCTGCCCTGGTGGGCGACGCACCGTTGGTCGGCGCGGCCGACGTCGCCGTGCTGGGCGCACGCGACCGCGAGGAGGCGGTCGGCCTGGGATCGCCGATGCCCGAAGACGTCGGCATCCCGATCGACCGCGATCCGGCGTGGGTCACCGCCGACGGGCCCGATGCCGTGGCTGCCGAGGTGCTGGCCGGCCTCGAGCCGCCGATCTGGGTGCACCTCGACGTCGACGTGCTGACCACCGACGACTTCCCGGCCACGCCGTACCTGCAGCCCGGCGGGCTGACCACCGATCAGGTGGTGCGCCTGGTGCGGCCGATCGTGCAGTCGGGCCGCTGCGCCGGCATCGACATCACCTGCTACGACCCGGACATGGACGACGACGGGTCGTCCGCGGACCGCCTGGTTGCGCTGCTGGGTCGCGCCTTCAGCGAGTAGCCGGACCCCGCGACGAGCTGTCGCGGCGCATGATCCCGCTGAGCACCCAGTTGACCAGGCCGATCACCACGGCGCCACCGAGCGCGGCCAGGAACCCGTCCACGGCGAACCCGCTGACCAGCCAGCTGGTCAGGAGCAGCATGAATGCATTGACCGCGATCAGCCACAGCCCGAGCGTGACGATCGTGATCGGCAGCGTGAGCAGCCTGACCACCGGGCGGACGAGGAAGTTGACCACGCCCAGCACGAGACCGGTCAGCAGCAGGGTGGTCAGGCTGCTGTACCGGATGCCGTCGAAGACAGCCGCCGCGACCCAGATCGCGGCCGCGTTCACCACCATCGTTGCGATCAGGCGCCCGAGCACGGACGACGAAACCTATACCTCTCCAGCAGCCTCCTGCTCCACCTCGGACGCGTGTCTGGGCGGCGTGGCCGTCCAGGCGAAGTGGCAGGCGGCGAGATGCGCCGCGTGCTCGGGCGTGCCGTCCAGGTTCGGCTCCCGCTCGGAGCAGACGTCCTGCGCGATCGGGCAGCGCGGGTGGAACCGGCAGCCGGACGGCGGCGAGATCGGGCTGCCCGGGTCGCCGGCCACCGCCACCGCCTCCGAGGTGCGGCCCGGCACCAGCCGCGGCACGGCTTTCATCAGACCCTGGGTGTACGGGTGCCGCGGGTTGGTGAACAGCTCGGCGGTGGGCGCCGTCTCGACGATCTTGCCCAGGTACATGACTGCGACCCGGTCGCAGACGTGACGGACGACGGCCATGTTGTGGGCGATGAAGAGCATGGTCAGCCCCAGCCGCTCCTGCAGCTCCTCGAGCAGGTTCAGCACGGTTGCCTGCACCGACACGTCGAGCGCTGACACCGGCTCGTCGGCCACCAGCACCTCCGGCTCGAGCGCCAGCGCGCGGGCGATCGATACGCGCTGGCGCTGGCCGCCGGAGAAGTGGCGGGGATGGGCCTCGAGCGCGCCCGGCGCCAGGCCGACCAGCTCCATCAGCTCCCGGCAGCGCCTCTCGACCTCGCCCGGCGGCACCATACGGTGCGCGCGCAGCAGCTCGCTCAGCGCCTGGCGGACGGTCAGCCGCGGGTTCAGCGACGAGTAGGGATCCTGGAACACCATCTGGATCCGCCGCCGCTGCGCGCGGTCGCGCTTCACATCCATCGGCTCGCCGGCGAACAGCACCTCGCCTCCGGTCGGGCGGTAGAGGCCGACGATGCAGCGGCCCAGCGTCGACTTGCCGCACCCCGACTCGCCGACCAGGCCCAGCGTCTCGCCGCGGGCGATCGACAGGTCGACGCCGTCCACGGCGCGCAGCATGTCGTGGGGCCGGCGGGTCAGCGCGCCCATCAGCGACGTGCCCATCGAGAACTGCATCTCGAGGCCCCGCACCTCGAGCAGCGGCTCAGCCACCGGCGATCACCGGCTCCTCCTCGACCGACCGGGCAGGAGCGTCGTCGTGGATGCAGGCGGTGCTCCGCGTCGGCGTGATCGGCCGCAGTGGCTTGTCACCGACCGTGCAGTCGGGCTGGGCGAACTCGCAGCGAGGCGCGAAGCGGCAGCCCTCGGGCGGATGGACCGGGTCGGGGGGCGTGCCGGGGATCGATCGCAGCACGTCGCGAACGTCCTCCAGGTCGGGCACCGATCGCAGCAGCCCCAGCGTGTACGGATGGCGGGGCGAGCGGAAGGTCTCATCGATGCTGCCGGTCTCGACGACCTGGCCGGCGTACATCACGGCCAGCTGCTGGCAGGTCTGGGCGACCACGGCGAGGTCGTGGGTGACGAAGACCACGCTCAGTCCCCGCTCCTCGCGGAGCGAGCTGAGCAGCTTGAGGATCTGGTCCTGGATGGTCACGTCGAGCGCGGTTGTCGGCTCGTCGCAGAGGATCAGCTTCGGCTCGCACGACAGGGCGATCGCGATCATCACGCGCTGGCGCATGCCGCCCGACAGCTCGTGCGGGTACGCCTGTGCCCGCCTGGCCGGGTCGGGAATGCCGACCTGCTGCATCAGCTCGAGCGCCCGCTGGCGGGACGCCGACTTGCCCATCCCCAGGTGCGCCAGCGGCCCCTCGGCGATCTGGTCGCCGACCCGCATCACCGGGTTGAGCGCGGTCATCGGCTCCTGGAAGATCATGCTGATCTCCTTGCCGCGCAGGTCCTGCAGCTTCTTGGCCGGCATGGACACCAGGTCGGCGCCCTGGTAGAGGATCTCACCGCCGGCGATCCCCGCCGGGTGGGGGAGCAGCCCGAGGATAGCCCGCAGCGTCATGCTCTTGCCCGATCCGGACTCGCCGACCAGCCCCATCGCCTCGCCCGGAGCCACGGTGAAGGACGCGCCGTCAACCGCGTGCACCGTGCCGCGGGTCAGCGGGATGTCTACGTGCAGGGCGCGCACCTCGAGGATCGGCGAGCTCACTCCGGCCTCAGCAGGTCGGCCAGCCCGTCGCCGAGCAGGGACAGACCGATGCCGGTGATCACCACCGCAAGCCCGGGGATCGTCGAGAGCTCCCAGCGGGTGGTGATGAACGTCTGCCCGTCGGCGATCATGTTCCCCCAGTCGGGCGTCGGCGGCTGGATCCCGAGGCCGAGGTAGCCGAGCGTGACGATTGCGCCGATCGTGAGAATGATGTCGGACATGGCGAACACGACGGACTGGGTGATCACGTTGGGCAACAGATGCCGGATGATGATCCGCGAGTCGCGCAGGCCCGCAGCCTGCACGGCGAGGACGTACTCCTGGCGCTTGGCTACGAGGATCTCGGCTCTGATGATGCGCGTGTATGACACCCATCCCACGAGCGTGATGGCGATGTAGATCCCCCTCTCGCCCGGCCCGATGACAAACACCATGGCGAGGATCAGGACGAAGAACGGGAAGGCGACGACGACGTTCACCAGGTACATGGTGAGCGTGTCGAAGCGGCGGCCGTAGTAGCCGGCGATGCAGCCCAGCACCGTGCCGATGCAGAACGGGAGGAGCACGGCCAGGAAGCCGACCTTGAGGTCGACGCGGGCAGCGTAGATCAGCCGCGCCCAGACGTCGCGACCGAGCTGGTCGGTGCCCAGCCAGTGCGCGGAGGACGGGCCCTTGAGGATGTTGTGGAGGTCCTGCGCGGTGGGGTCGTAGCGGGCGAACAGCGGCGCGAACACGGCCAGGAAGACGATCGTGCCCAGGATCGCCAGGCCGGCGACGAAGGACGGCGTCCGATACCAGCGGTTGCGGAACCCGCGCGCCCGCTCGACCGGGATCGCGGGCAGCTGCTCGATGGCCGCGGCGGTTGCTGCGTCAGTCATCTCAGTCGAACCTCACCCGCGGATCGAGCATGGAGTGGACGATGTCCGTGATCAGGTTGATCAGCACCACGAGGATCGCGAATACCAGCGTGATGCCCTGGACGACGGTGAAGTCGCGCTGCAGGATCGAGTCGATCATCAGGCTGCCGATCCCCGGTAGCGCGAACACCTTCTCGATCACCAGCGTGCCGCCGACGAGGTAGGCGATGTTCAGGCCGAGCACCGTGACCATGGAGATGATGCCGTTGCGGACCGCGTGGCGGATGACGACGCGCCGCTCGGAGATGCCCTTGGAGCGGGCGGTCGTGATGTAGTCCGATTCCAGCACGTTCAGCAGGCTGGCCCGCAGGCTGCGGATGAGGATCGGCGAGATGAACAGCGCCACCGTGAAGGCCGGCAGGATCATCGAGTGCAGATGGCCGAGCAGCCCGTCCCCGTACCCGCCGACCGGGAACAGCCGGCCCAGGTGAAGGCCGAACAGCAGGATCAGGACGATCCCCACCCAGAATGGGGGCATGGCCAGCCCGAACATCGGCACGACGCGGATCGCCTGGTCACGGCTGCTGTCCTTCTTGGTCGCGGCCAGCGTGGCCAGGGGCACCGCGATCATGACCGCGAAGATCGTGGTCATGCCCAGCAGCCAGAGCGTCGGGCCGATCCGCTCCATCAGCAGCGTGCGGACGTCGAGGCCGTAGAACAGCGACTCGCCCAGGTCGCCGTGCAGCAGCCGGTCCATGAAGTCCAGGTACTGGTTGATCAGCGGCTGGTCGAGACCCCACTGCTTGTGCAGCCGGGCCACCGCCTCGGGCGTGGCGTGGACGCCGAGCATGGTCCGCGCCGGATCCCCTGGGATCAGGTGGATCATGAAGAACACGATCAGCGTGACCCCGAACACGACCGGGATCAACTGCAGCAGGCGTCGGAAGACGTAGCTCAGTCGATCCACGGTCGCGTCCTTCTGGGTCCCGCTGCGACGCCGGCTACTGCTTCAGCCAGACGTCTTCCATGTGGTAGTTGCCGGTCGGGTAGACCTTGAAGCCCTGCACCTTGTCCGAGTAGGCGTAGCGGTACGGCGAGTAGTAGAGGAAGACCATGAAGGCATCGTCGGCCGCCTGCTTCTGGATGTTGGTGTAGAGCTCCTGCCGCTGGCCCTTGTCGAAGGTCGACTCGGCGTCGTGCGTCCACTGAATGACCTGCGGGTTGTTGTAGTCGGTGAAGAACGACCCTGCGGACTTGTTGTCGACGGCGAACGCAACCAGCTCGTCCGGGTCGGCGATGTCCATCGTCCAGTACGCCGCGGTCATGTCGTAGTCGTACTTCTGCTGCTGGGCGAACTGGGTGCTGACGTCGACCTTGCGGATCTTCATGTCGATCCCGATCTTCTTCAGCGACTCCTGGATGATCTCCGCGGTCTGCTCCTGCGTGTTGTCTCCCGAGCCCACCGAGAGCTCGAACGAGAAGCCGTTGGGCACGGATGACTGCGACAGCTCGTCCTTCGCCTTGTTCAGGTCGTACTGGATGCCCGGCGAGTTGGGGTCGTAGTAGGGCACCTGCGGTGGCATGAACGAGTTCGCCGGGTCGGCGTAGCCGAACAGGATCGAGTCGATGATCGCCTGCCGGTCGATGGCATAGGAGATCGCCCGCCGGACATGGACGTCGTCGAACGGCTTGACCTTCTCGTTCATCGGCAGGTAGTCGGTGCGCGTCGACGGGAACAGGCTCATGGTGATGCCCGGCGTCGCCTTCAGCGTGTCGATGGTCGAGAACGGCGGGAACTCGTCGATCTGCGCCTGGCCGCCCTTGAGCTGGAGCTCGCGGGTGGCGTCGTCCGGGACGGTCGTCCAGGTGACGCTGTCCAGGTGCGGCTTGCCCGGCTGCCAGTAGTCCGGGTTCTTGACCAGCTCGATCTCCTTGCCGTGCGTCCAGTGATCCCACTTGAACGGGCCGGTGCCGATCGGGTGCGTGTAGAACTCCTTCTGGCTCTCGCCGGCGTAGTCCTTGGGCAGCACGGCGTTGCTGAACAGCGCGATGTCCGCGATCAGCGGTGCCCACTTGTACTTGGTCTTGACGACCACGGTCATCGGATCGGGGGCGCTGACGCTCTTGATCGCCGCGTCGATGTAGCCCCAGCCCGTGTTCGGGTCGCGCGCCGTGTCCAGCGAGAACTTGACGTCCGCGGACGTCATCGGCTGGCCGTTGTGGAACTTCACGCCCGGCCGCAGGTGGAAGGTGTACGTCAGCTGGTCGGGCGACAGATCGTAGCTCGTGGCCAGCCAGGGGATCACGCTCTTGCCGTCCGGCGAGACCGTGTAGAGCGTCTCGTACATCTGCTGGAAGATCCAGATCGACTCGTTGTCGAAGACGTTGATGTTGTCCATCCCGAGCGATTCCTGGGTGCGGGCGATGTTGATGCTCCCGCCGTCCTGGATCGCGCCGGCGGACGTCGAACCGCCGCCTCCGCTGTCGCCCCCGGAGCTGCTGCTGCCCCCACCGCACGCCGCTGCGGCGACCATCACCGTGAACACGGAGATGGCGAGCATCAGTCGTCGCTTCATACGAACAACCTCCTGACCTCACCCTTGACGACCCGCCGTGGCCCGGCGGGCGACCAAGTATGGCAGGTGCGTCCATGGGGGTCTAGTCCGCCGTTAGGATCGGTGAGATGGAGTACGTCGTAGTCGGCGCGGGAGCGATCGGAGGCACTGTCGGCGCGCGGCTCGCGCGCGACGGGCACGATGTCCTGTTCTGCGACGCCGATCCCGAGCACGTCGCGGCGATCAACGAGTCGGGGCTGACGCTCGAGGGGCCGGTCGAGCAGCTGCAGGTGGCCGTCCGAGCCGTGCTGCCCGAGGATCTCCCGGATGGTCTGGATCGCGTCCTGCTGGCGGTCAAGGCGCACGACACCGGGGGAGCGATGGCGTCCGTCGGCCCGCGGCTCGCGGAGGACGGCTTCGTCGTGTCGCTGCAGAACGGCCTCAACGAGCCGGTGATCGCGGACGCGGTCGGGGAGCGACGCGTGGTGGGCGCGTTCGTCAACTTCGGGGCCGACTACCTGGGGCCGGGACGCATCTTCCTCGGCGGCCGCGGCACGTTCCGGATCGGCGAGCTGGACGGCCGTCGCAGCGACCGGGTCGATGCCCTCGTCGGTGACATCGAGGACGCGGAGGCGAGCGGCAACGTGCTCGGCTATCTGTGGTCGAAGCAGGCCTACGGGGCGATGCTGTTCGCGACGGCGGTCAGCGACCTGTCGATCGCCGATGCGCTCGCCGACGGAGCCTACCGGCCGCTGTTCACCGAGCTCGCGCGCCAGGTGCTGGATGCCGCGCCGTGCCCGCCGGAGCCGTTCGACGGTTTCGACCCCGCCGACATCGAGGGCTCGATCGAGCGGCTGGTCGAGTTCAACCGGCGGTCGGCGAAGACCCACTCGGGCATCTATCGCGACCTGGCCGTTCGCCGGCGGCGCACGGAGGTGGATGCCATCCTCGGCCCGGTCGACCGGCCGCTGGTGCGACGCACCGCTGAGCTGATCCACGCCATCGAGGACGGCCGCCGGGTGTGCGAGCGGGCGAACCTCGACCTGCTGGCGGCCTACGAGCGGCTGGGGAGCTGGGAGCGGCTGAACGCCGTCACCCAGGTCGTCGGGGCACCCGACCGCGCCGCGTCCGGGTCTTTGCACGGCGTCCCCGTCGCCGTCAAGGACAACATCGACATGGCCGGCCTGGTGACGACCAACGCGTCGACCGTGGCGGTGCCTCCGCCGGCCGAGCAGGATGCGGCCGTGGTCGCCGCCCTGCGCGCCGCCGGCGCCGACCTGTTCTGCAAGACCAACCTGCTGGAGTACGCCGCGGGCAGCGTCAACCCGGCGTACGGCATGACCTTCAACCCACACGATCTGGGGCGCACGTCGGGTGGCTCGAGCAGTGGCTCGGCCGCGCTGGTCGCGGCCGGCGTCTGCCGCCATGCGCTGGGCACCGACACCGGCGGCTCGATCCGCATCCCGGCGAGCTACTGCGGCATCGTCGGGCTCAAGCCGACGCCCGGCCTGCTGCCGCTGGACGGGGTCTTCCCGCTGTCGCCGAGCTGCGACACGGTGGGCACGCTGACCCGCAGCTCCCGCGCCGCCGCGCAGCTGCTCGAGGCCATGACCGGCCGTCCGTACGCGATCCGGCCCGTGAGCGGGGTGCGGGTCGGCGTGATCGATCGGCAGCTGCGCGACCCGGATCTGCGGCCCGACGTTCGCGAGCGCGTCGAGGCTGCGATCACCCGCCTGGCCAACCTCGGATGCGACCTGGTCGAGATCAACATCCCCGAGCTCGACCTCGCCGACGCCGCGCTGGGCGACGTCGTGCTGAAGGAGGCGCTGGACGTGCACCGTACGCGGCTGGCGACCGAGGCCGATGGCTACGGCCCCGGGACGCTGGCGCTGCTGCGGGCGGCCGAGGAGGTCGACGACGAGCGGTACCGCCGCGGCCTGGCCGACATGGCGCGCGTGGCCGACGGATTCCAGCGGGTGCTGGCGGTGGTGGATGTGCTGGCGGGGCCGGCCGTCGCCTATCCGGCGCCGGCCGAGGATCCGCCGTTCGGCGCGCCCGAGGGTGAGGTGGAGGCCCGGTTCACCGGGCCCTACAATCTGGCCCGGCTGCCCGCGGTGTCGGTTCCGTGCGGCCTGGTCGAGGACTACCTGCCGGTCGGCTTGCAGCTGGGCAGCGCCGCACGGGCGGAGGCGCTGCTGCTGTCGGTGACGGCTGCATTCGAGGAGGGCGACGGATGAGGATGCACGACTGCACGTGGATGCAGATCGAGGAATACCTGCGGGGCGACGACCGGATCGTGCTGCCGCTGGGGTCGACCGAGCAGCACGCCTACCTGTCGCTGGGCGTCGACGTGATCCTGTCCGAACGGGTGTCGCTGGAGGCGGCCGAGCCGCTGGGCGTGCCGGTGCTGCCGGCGCTGCCCTACGGCCTGACGCCGTACTTCGCGGCGTTTCCGGGCAGCCCTTCGCTGCGCCTGGCGACCTACGTGGAGGTCGTGCGCGACCTGCTGGACTCGCTCAACGGCCAGGGCTTCCGGCGGTTCCTGCTCCTCAACGGGCACGGCGGCAACGAGCCGGTCGCCGGGCTAGCGCTCGAGTGGATGGCGGCGAACCCGGGCGGCCAGGTGCGGTTCCACAGCTGGTGGAACGGGCCGCACACGTGGGCCGTCGTGCAGCGGATCGATCCCCACGCGACGCACGCGTCGTGGCTCGAGAACTTCCCATGGACGCGGCTGCCGGGCGTCGAGGTGCCCGCGCAGGGCAAGCCGGTGATCGACCCTGTGCACCTGCGGATCCTCGACCCGGCCGGCGTGCGCGACCTGCTCGAGGACGGCTCGTACGGCGGGCGCTACCAGCGCTCGGACGAGGAGATGCTGGAGGTCTGGGCCGCCGGCGTCGCCGAGGTGCGTGCCCTGCTCGAGGACGGCTGGCGGTAGATCAGTAGCCCGCGCCCAGCCCGAGCAGGATGCCGTCGTCGGCCACTGCGGGGCTGGACGTCAGGAACAGCACGACGCCGTCCTCCGGCGCAGTGACCACCTCGAGCTCCTCGCCGGCCAGGTCGCGCATCGCCCCCAGCCGCTGCCCGGCGCCGACCTCGTCACCGGCGGCGACGTCGGCAGCCCACCACCCGGCCTCCGCGGCTCGCAGCCAGATGAACCGGCTGACCATCCGCAGATCGTCGCGCGCCCCGGGCTGTCCGTCCAGCATCCCGGCCTGTCGCAGCGCGTTGGCCAGGCCGTCCGTATGCGCGCGGATCGCGTCCTCTTCCATCAGCCCGCAGCCTCCGGCCTCCGGCGTGATGCCGGGGATGCCGGCGTCGGCTGCGGCGGCGCTGGTGGTGCCCTCGATCCGCTGCTCAGGCCCGCGGATCACGTAGCGCAGGCCGTAGGCGCGGGCGAGCGCCTCGGCCCGGTCGGCCACCGGCGACGCGTCGAACAGGGTGAACGGCTCGAGCGCCTCGACCAGGTCGCCGCCGTGCAGGTCGATCAGCAGGTCGCTGCCCGCGATCAGCTCGGCGAAGACGTGGTGGGCGAGCTGCTCCGAGTGCGTCCCGTCGGCGCGACCGGGGAAGCAGCGATTCAGGTTCTTGCCGTCCTCGGGCGTGACGAACGCGCTGCGGCCGCGGAACGCCGTGACGTTGACGATCGGTGCGGCGACGATCGAGCCGCGCAGCGCACCGGTGTCGACCCCAGCCATGAAGCGGGTCAGCGCTTCCATCGAGGCGTACTCGCAGCCGTGGATCCCGGCGATCAGGCACGCTCTCGGCCCGTCCTGCGAGCCTCGCGCCTCGATCACCGGCATCTCGACCGGGCCGATCCGGCGGAGGCTGCGCTCGATCACTCGATCGGGCCGGTGACGCCGTCGATGAATGCCAGAATCAGCTCGACGGCGCCCTCCAGGTCGTCCAGGTGGACGCAGCCGACGGCCGAGTGGATGTAGCGCGACGGCAGCGACACGCATCCGGATAGCACGCCGCGGCCGCTCAGCGAGATCGCCCACGCGTCGGTCGCGCCGCCCATCAGCACCTCGCGCTGGTAGGTGATGCCGGCACCATCGGCGGCCTGTTCGAGGCGGTTGGTCAGCCGCCGCGGCACCGCGTTGCCGATCAGCACCTCGGGCGCCCAGTCGAAGTACTTGATCGCGGGGCCCCCGCCCAGCTTGATCGGCGCGCGGCCGAAGTCGACGCCGGGGACGTCGCCGCACAGCGTGACGTCGATGGCCAGCGCGACGTCCGGCTGCACCCGGAAGCCGGCCGGGCCGGCGCCGCGGATGCCGAGCTCCTCCTGGACGGCGGCCACGCCGACGACTGACGCTGTTGCCGAACGAGACGACAGACGTCGCAGAACCTCGATCATCACCGCGCAGCCCGCCCGGTCGTCGACCGCCTTGCCGGTGAACACCCGTGTGCCGTTGAGCAGGGCGCCCTCACGCGCGAACGTGATCATGTGCCCGACCCGTACACCCAGCGCTTCGGTCTCCTCGCGGCTGGTCGTGCCGACGTCGACGGCGAGCTCGTTCAACTTGAATGGCTTTTCGCGCTCCGCGGCTTCGAGCAGGTGGTTCGGCTTGGCGCCCGAGATGCCGAGCACGGGCCCCTTGTCGCCGTGGATCAGCAGGTGCTGGTCGACCACCATGCGGTCGTCGTGGTAGCCGATCGGCGCCAGCCGCACGAACCCTTCGTCCTCGACGTGCTGCACGATGAACCCGAGCTCGTCCATGTGCGCGCAGAGCATCACGGTGGGTGCGCCGTCGCCCGCGTTGCGCACGAAGTAGTGGTTGCCCAGCGCATCCGAGTCGTGCTCGTCGTACGCGCCGTCGAGCTCCTCGATGACGGCGTCCGCCACCAGCCGCTCGTCGCCCGAAACGCCGGGGATGGCGTCGAGGCGGGCGAGCAGATCGAGCATGCGGTCGGACATCGCGTGGCGGATCGTGCCACAATCCGCGATCGTGGTCGAGGGAGTGCTGCAGCAGGTCGACGACGCGGACGTCCGGCTCGTCCGCTTCCTGTACTGCGACTACGCCGGGATCATCCGCACCAAGGTTGTGCACCGGGCGAACCTCGAGCGCAAGCTGACCGAGGGCGTCGGCGTGACCCTGGCGCAGTCGGCGCTGAACGTCCGCGACGAGCTGATCGACATCCCCGAGATGCCGCCGGTGGACGAGGTACGGCTGGTGCCGGACGCGTCGACGTTCACGGTGCTGCCGTGGGTCGAGGCCGGGGGATCGATGGTCGCCAGCCTGCTCGACCGTTCCCGGGAGCCGTGGTTCGGGTGCACGCGATCGCTGCTGCGCAGGCAGATCGCCGCCGCGGCGGACGCCGGTTTCTCCGTTGAGGCGACGTTCGAGAACGAGTACTACGTGTACCGGCGCTCGGCCGAAGGCGGCGACCTGCAGCCCGAGCGGCTGCCCGTGTACAGCTCGATCGGGTTCGACGAGTACCACGCCGTGCTGCTGGAGACGGTCGACGCCCTGACGGCCCAGGGCATCACCCCCGAGCTGGCGATGAACGAGTACGGCGGCGGGCAGCTGGAGATCTCCGTGCGCCACGGGCCGGCGCTGGCCGCGGCGGACGCGCAGATCAAGGTGCGCGACACGGTGCGGGGGATCGCGCTGCGCCACGGCTACCGCGCCAGCTTCGCACCCAAGCCGTTCCTCGACCAGATCGGCAGCGGCACCCACGTCCACATGTCGCTCTGGCACGAGGGCCGCAACCTGCTGCACGACGCGACGGCGGAGGGCGGGCTGAGCGAGCTCGGCCGCTGGTGGATCGGCGGCCTGCTCGAACATCTGCCGGCCCTGCTGGCGCTGACCTGCCCGAGCATGAACTCCTATCAGCGGCTGTCGCCGTCGACCTGGGCAGGCGCCTACCGATGCTGGGGATTCGACAACCGGGAGGCGCCCGTGCGCGTCGCGTCGCCGTACTGGGACCGCGAGGAGCAGAGTGTCAACGTCGAGCTGAAGTCCTGCGATTCGAGCTCGAACCCGCACCTGGCGCTGGCGGCGACCATCGCCGCCGGCCTGGACGGCATCGCCCGCAAGATCGACCCCGGTGCGCCCGTACGGGTCAACCCCGTCAAGCTGGGCAACGCAGAGGGCCTTCCCGGGTCGCTGGCGGTGGTGCTCGACCTGCTGGAGCACGACGACGTGCTGACCGACGCCCTCGGGCCGGAGATGACGCGCACCTACCTGCAGTTCAAGC
Organism: uncultured Actinomycetes bacterium; assembly: GCA_963720885.1. Classification (GTDB taxonomy): domain Bacteria; phylum Actinomycetota; class Thermoleophilia; order Gaiellales; family JAICJC01; genus DATLLN01. Next base: position 895,160 of record CAVRGW010000006.1, read on the forward strand.
GCAGCGAGGTCGCGGCCTACGCGGGCCTCGACCCCGAGCTGGTGGCGGCCGAGCATCGGTACAAGTTCTGAAAAATCGGGGTCAGACCCGTTTTTTTCATGCCGTCACGCCGCCGTCCACCACCAGCACGGTGCCGTGGGCATACGTGGCGTCGTCCGATGCCAGAAAGGACACCGCGCCGGCCACATCCTCGGGCGTGCCCATCCGACGGGCCGGCGCCTCCTGCTCGAACGCCGTCAGGGCCTGCGGATCCAGCCTGATCCAGTCGGCCATCGGCGTGTCGATCAGGCCCGGGCAGACGCAGTTGATCCGCACGCCGGACGGCCCGTGGTCGAGCGCCAGGCTGCGCGTGAACAGCACGACGCCGCCCTTCGATGCGTTGTACACGGCCCGCCGGTGACCGCCCTTGATCCCGGCGGTCGACGCGATGTTGACGATGCAGCCCGACCCCTCGGCCAGCATCGCCGGCAGGAACGTCTTGCACGTCAGGAACGTGCCCTTCAGGTTGACGTCGACGATCCGGTCGTAGTCCTCGACTGTCAGGTCGGGCACGTCGTGCTCGAAGAACACGCCGGCGACGTTGACCAGCAGCCAGGGCGAGCCCAGCCGTCCCTCGACGGCGTCGCGCAGTCCGATCACCGCGGCCTCGTCGCGCACGTCGCAGGGAAACTCGCCGCCGTCGATGTCCGTGCGGGCGACGGCGAACCCGTCAGCCTCGAGCCGCGCCGCGACGGCCGCCCCGATCGCGCCGGCGGCGCCGGTGACCACGGCGACCGGCCCGGCTGCTGGCATCAGCCGGGTTCCGCGATCGTCCGGGTCAGCGAGACGATGGTGACGAACCGCCGGTACAGGGTGAGCGGCTCGTCCGACACCAGCCGCACCGTGCGCGTGTCCGTCCGCTCGACACCCTCGACCCAGGTCGCCATCTCGGCCATGTCGGACGTCAGCAGCGTGATGTCGAGCGTGGCCGGCCGGTCGATGGCCGGTGGGGAGAACGAGGCAAGGCGTCCGAGGGCCGCCTTGGCACCGTCGCGGATCCGCTCGCAGGCCACCTCCGGATGCAGGCTGTGGGCGGCGAACCGCGTGATCGAGCGCTTGACGACGACTGCCTCGATGCCGGGCATGAACGGCTCGGCCTCATCGCGCGTCGCGTCGTCGCCGGTGATCAGGACGACCGGCACGCCGTGGTGCTGCGCGACCAGAGCGTTCAGCGCGCTCTCGCCGACCGGCCGGCCGTTGAGGCGCGCCTCGTAGATCGCGAACGGGTTGTACGTGTGCGACAGGATCGCCCGCTCGGCCGAGATCGCGCCGTGGTAGGCGATCATGAACACGGCATCGAAGGAGCCGTCCAGCCCCTCCATCATGTAGAGCGGCTTGTGCTTGCCCGAGATCAGCGACGCGCGGCCGTGCAGCTCGGCCGGCAGCAGGTTCTGCATCGTCCAGTGGCTGTCGTTCACGACCAGCTCGGCGGCGCCCGCCTCGAGCGCGCCGTCGATTGCCGCGTTGACCTCGTTCTGCAGCAGCCGCCGCCCCATCTCGTACTCGCCCGACCCCAGCACCTGGCCCCAGTCGACGATGCCTGCGGTGCCCTCGATGTCGGTTGAGAGGAAGACCTTCACGGCCGCGCGATCCTCTCATACGCGCGCCCTGGGTCGTCGTCCAGATCGGATGATGCCGCGCCTCCTGGCCCGCGATAGGGTCCCGGCCCGATGCCGCTGCTGACGGATGCGCTCGAGCTCTCTCGCTGGCAGTTCGCGACGACGACGCTGTACCACTTCATCTTCGTCCCGCTGACGCTCGGTCTCGCGCCGCTGCTCGCCGTGATGCAGACCCGGTGGTACCGGACGCGCGACGAGCGGTGGCTACGGCTGACGCACTTCTTCGGCACCCTGTTCCTGATCAACTTCGCGATCGGTGCCGCGACCGGGCTGGTACAGGAGTTCCAGTTCGGGATGAACTGGTCGGCCTTCTCCTCGTACGTCGGCGACGTGTTCGGATCGCCGCTGGCGATCGAGGGGCTGGGCGCCTTCATGCTGGAGTCGACCTTCATCGGCCTGTGGGTGTTCGGCCGCGACCGGCTTTCGCCGCGGGTGCACCTGGCGACCATCTACCTGGTGTGGCTCGGCACCTGGCTGTCGGCGTATTTCATCATTGCCGCCAACTCGTGGATGCAGCACCCGGTCGGCTACCACATCGACAAGCAGAACGGCCGCGCCGAGGCGGACGACATCGTCCACATCCTGTTCCAGGAGTTCGCGGTCGTCGCCTGGGGCCACGCCATCCTTGCGGGGATGATGACCGGCAGCTTCCTGGTGCTCGGCGTCGCCGCGTGGCACCTGCGGCGGGGCCGCAACACCGAGCTGTTCCGGATGGTCGCGCGGCTGGCGATCATCGTGGCGCTCCCCCTCTCGATCGCGAACCTGGTGTGGGGAAGCGAGTTCGGCGTCGTCGTCACCAACAACCAGCCGATGAAGATCGCCTCCACGGAGGCGCTGTGGACGACCGCGCAGCCCGCCTCGTTCTCGTTGTTCCAGATCGGCGGCTGGTCGTCTGAGGATCCGACGCCAACGTACTCGGTCGAGATCCCCGGCCTGCTGTCTTTTCTGGCAACGAACTCGTTCGACGGCAAGGTGGTGGGGATCGACGAGCTGCAGAAGCAGGATGAGCAGCAGTACGGACCGGGCAACTACGTGCCCGACGTCAAGCTCGTCTACTGGAGCATGCGTGTGATGGCTTATCTGGCAACGCTGCTGGTGTTGCTGGCGCTGTGGGGCGCCTGGCTGCTGCACCGCAAGCGGCTGGAGTCCGCCAAGTGGTTCCAGCGAGCCGCGATCCTATGCATCGCCTTTCCGTTCCTGTGCAACTTCGCCGGCTGGATCCTGACCGAAGCCGGCCGCCAGCCGTGGGTGGTCTACGGGCTGCTGAAGACGTCGGACGCTGTTTCGCCGACGTCCAGCACGCTGATGGTCGGCGGAAGCCTGGCCGTGTTCATGGCGCTCTACGCGGGGCTCGGCGCCGCCGACTTCGTGCTCATGCGCCGGTATGCCCGGCTTGATCCGCCCGAGATCGGCGACGACAGTGGAGAGGGGGCGGCGCTGCCGGCGCCCAGCTACTGATGGGTCTCCAGGAGCTCTGGTTCTGTCTACTCGCCGTTCTCTGGACGGGCTACTTCGTGCTCGAGGGATTCGACTTCGGTGTCGGCATGCTGCTGCCGTTCCTTGGCCGCAACGCCGAGGAGAAGGGCACGTTGCTCGACACGATCGGGCCCGTCTGGGATGGCAACGAGGTCTGGCTGCTGGTCGCCGGCGGAGCCACGTTCGCGGCGTTCCCGCTGTGGTACGCGACCATGTTCTCGGGCTTCTACGTCGCGCTGCTGCTGGTGCTGGTGCTCCTGATCGCCCGCGTCGTCTCGTTCGAATGGCGGGGCAAGCTGGACGATCCACGGTGGTCCGGCCTCTGGACATGGGCGAACACGGCGGCGTCGGTCGGCGCTCCGCTGATCTGGGGCATCGCCCTGTCCAGCCTGCTGTACGGCGTGCCGCTCGACTCCGACCACGGGTTCGCCGGGTCGTTCTGGGATCTGTTCACGTGGTACAGCCTGCTCGCCGGCGTCGCCGTGGTGCTGCTGTTCGGGCTGCACGGCGCCGCGTTCCTGGCGCTCCGTACCTCGGGCGAGCTCCGCGACCGAGCGCGGGCCGCGGCCGCCCGGATGGCGGTCGTTGCTGCCGTGGTCGGCGCCGCTTTTCTGGTCGCCACGCTCGTCGTTGGCATGGACAACAACGACAAGGATCTGTTCCCGGGTGTCGTCGTGATCGTGCTCGCCGCGCTGGCGGCGGTGGCCGCCGTCGTGCTCACCCGCGCCGGCCGCGAGGGCCAGGCGTTCCTGGCGACAGCGGCGACGATCGTGCTGGCCGTCGTGTCGCTGTTCACCATGCTCTATCCGCGGGTGATGGTGTCGTCGACCGGCTTCGCCAACAGCCTGACCATCGACAACGCCGCGTCCGGTCACTACACACTGACGGTGATGACCATCGTCGCGCTCGTGCTGCTCCCGATCGTGATGCTCTACCAGGCATGGACGTACCACGTGTTCCGCGCGCGGCTGGGCCAGGCCGAGATGCCCGCCGGCCCGGCAGACATGCTCGGTCCGCGGCGCGACTCCCAGCGGAAGGCGTAGTCTTTGCTGATGCCGTGGTCCCGTCGGTCATTGCTCGCAGTCCCGCTCGCCGCGATGCTGATCGCATCCGGCTGCGGCGGCTCAGGCGGCGGCTCCAGCACGTCGTCCGCCGAGACATGGGCCGACGGTGTCTGCAGCTCGCTGAACACCTGGAAGTCCTCCGTGACCGACGCCGGCGCCTCGATCACGGGCGGAAGCATGAGCGAGGATCAGGTGAAGTCCGCGGTCGGCCAGGTCAAGGATGCGACGTCCAAGCTGTCGTCGGATCTCAAGGGCCTGGGGCGCCCGGACACCGAGTCCGGCCAGCAGGCCCAGGAGGCGCTGACCAAGCTTTCGTCGCAGCTCGACGAGGACGTGCAGCAGATCAACCAGGCCGTCGAGGGGGCATCCGGCCCGACCGCCGCGGTGGGAATCGCCACGTCGGTCGGCGCGACGCTGTCCCAGATGAGCACGCAGGTCTCCGCGGCGCTCACGACGCTCGACCAGGCCGACGCCAAGGGCGAGCTGAACGACGCCTTCCAGAAGTCGGACGCCTGCAAGCAGCTCACCGGCTCCGGCTCGTAAATACCCGAAACCGATCGGAGTGGTGGCATGGCACTGAAGCATCCCGACGCGCAGCACGGCCCTGAGCACGACCTCTCGCTGGCGCCGATCTTCGAGCTCGAGGCCGGCACGCGGATCCCCCGCCACACCATTCCGCAGAACGAGATGCCGCCCGAGGTGGCGTACCAGATCATCCACGACGAGCTGATGCTCGACGGCAACGCTCGCCTGAACATGGCGACGTTCGTCAGCACGTGGATGGAGCCGCAGGCCGCGCGGCTGATGGCCGAGTGCTCCGACAAGAACATGATCGACAAGGACGAGTACCCGCAGACCGCGGAGCTCGAGATGCGTTGCGTCAACATCCTCAGCCGGCTCTGGCACGCGCCCGATGCTGCGGACGCGACGGGCTGCTCGACCACCGGCTCGAGCGAGGCGGCGATGCTCGGGGGCCTGGCGCTCAAGCGGCGGTGGCAGAAGCGGCGCAAGGCCGCGGGCGAGCCGATCGACAAGCCGAACATCGTGATGGGCATCAACGTCCAGATCTGCTGGGAGAAGTTCGCCAACTACTGGGACGTCGAGATGCGGCTGGTGCCGATGGAAGGCGAGCGCTTCACGCTATCGGCCGAGGAGGCGGTGAAGCTCTGCGACGAGAACACGATCGGCGTGGTTGCCATCCTCGGGTCGACGTTCGACGGCGCCTACGAGCCGGTCAAGGAGATCTGCGACGCGCTCGATGCGTTCCAGAAGGAGACCGGGATCAACGTGCCGGTGCACGTCGACGGCGCGTCCGGCGCATTCATCGCCCCGTTCCTCGACCTCGACCTGGAGTGGGACTTCCGGCTGCCCCGCGTCGCATCGATCAACGCCTCGGGACACAAGTTCGGGCTGGTCTACCCCGGCGTGGGCTGGATCGTCTGGCGCGACTCCGCGTCGCTGCCCGAGGACCTGATCTTCTGGGTCAACTACCTGGGTGACAACATGCCGACGTTCGCGCTGAACTTCTCTCGGCCGGGCGCACAGGTGGTCGCGCAGTACTACAACTTCCTGCGCCTCGGCTTCAACGGCTACGCGAAGGTGCAGGGATACGGGCGCACCGTCGCGATGCGGCTGGCGGAGCAGATCGGCGAGCTCGGGCCGTTCCGCCTGCTGACGCACGGCAGGGAGCTGCCGGTGTTCGCCTTCACGCTGAAGGACGACGTGACCAACTACACGGTCTTCGACGTCTCCAACGCGATGCGGGAGCGTGGCTGGCAGGTGCCGGCGTACACCTTCCCGAAGAACCGCGAGGATCTTGCGGCGCTGCGGGTCGTCGTCCGGCAGGGATTTTCGCATGACCTTGCGGACCTGCTGATCGCCGACCTCCAGCGCCAGCTGCCGAAGCTGCAGAAGCAGTCCGAGCCGGTGCACGACGCCTCCAGCGCACAGAGCTTCCACCACTAGCTCGACCGTTCCGGTGCGGTTCATCCCCGTCGCATCCGGCGTTTGCGTCCGCTTCACTGTGCCCGCGTAGCCTCACCACGCCGACGATGCAACAACGGGTCAGGCCCTCGGCTGCCGCTTGATGCCGAGATCGGTGTCACCGCGGCTTCTGACTCTCGGGTTTCCCGCAACGCTGTCCCGAGCACTCCCTGAGGCGGCGGCTCCACGCGATGCCTACCGTGGGCCGGTGAATCTCGATCTCGCCCGCTGGCAGTTCGCCGTCACCACGATCTACCACTTCCTGTTCGTCCCGGTCACGATCGGGACGACGTGGTTCGTGGCGGTGTTCCAAACGCTGTGGATCCGCAGGGGCGATGAGGACTATCGACGCTTGACCCGGTTCTTCGGCACGTTGATGCTGATCAACTTCGCGATCGGCGTCGTGACGGGGATTGTCCAGGAGTTCCAGTTCGGCATGAACTGGTCGGCATACTCGAGGTACGTCGGCGACATCTTCGGCGCACCGTTGGCGATGGAGGGCCTGGTCGCGTTCTTCCTGGAGTCGACATTCCTCGGCCTCTGGATCTTCGGCTGGGGGAGGCTCCGCCCCGGCCTGCACCTGGCGACGATGTACGCGGTGGCCGTCGGCACGACGCTGTCGGCGTTCTTCATCCTCGCTGCCAACTCGTGGATGCAGCACCCGGTGGGGTACGTGGTCAACCAGCGCACCGGCCGCGCCGAGATGCGGAGCATCGTCGATGTGCTGACGAACTCGACGGTGATCTACGCCTTCCCGCACACCATCGGCGCCGCCGTCCTGACGTCCGGGATGATCGTCGTCGGAGTGTCGGCGTGGCACATCGCGCGCGGCAGCGAACGACGGATGTTCGGCAAGGCGATTCGGCTCGCGCTGCCCGTCGTGTTCGTGGCATCCGTGCTGACGACGCTGATCGGCCATGGCCAGGCGCAGCTGATGACCAAGCAGCAGCCGATGAAGATGGCCGCGGCGGAGGCGTTGTACGAGACGCGTGACAGTGCGCCCTTCTCACTGTTCGCCGTGGGGCCGTTCGAGCACCGGCCGGCGCGTTCGACGGTCGACGTGACGATCCCCAACGGGCTCTCCGTGCTCGCCACCAACTCCCTGCACGGCCGGGTCGAGGGGATCAACGACCTCGAGCGCACGTACGAGCAGCGGTACGGACCGGGCGAATACGCCCCGATCGTCGGCATCACCTACTGGACGTTCCGGATCATGACCGGGATCGGGTTCGTCACGATCCTGATCTCGGGCATCGGCCTGGTGCTGCTCTGGCGAGGCCGGCTGGAGTCGTCCAGGCGCTATCTTCGCCTGTCCACCTGGGCCATCGCCCTGCCGTTCCTGGCGAACGCGGCGGGATGGATGTTCACCGAGATGGGGCGCCAGCCGTGGGTCGTGCAGGGTCTGCTGAAGACATCGGATGCCGTGTCGCCGAGCGTCTCGGCCTGGGAAGTCGGCCTGACGCTCGCCGGCTTCACAGCGCTCTACGGAGTGCTCGCGGGCATCGACGGCTGGTTGATGTTCCGCTACGCGCGTGTGCTGCCGCCCGAGCGGCAGACGGCGGCGACGGATGGCGCCGATGAGGCGGCCGAGTCCGCGATGGCGTACTGAGGAGGATCTGATGACCGGCTACTGGCACCTCGAGACACTCTGGTTCGGGCTGATCTGCGTCCTCTGGATCGGGTACTTCGTCCTCGAGGGGTTCGACTTCGGCGTGGGTACGCTGCTGCCGTTCCTGGGCAAGGACGACACCGACCGGCGCGCGCTGATCGCGACCATCGGTCCTGTCTGGGACGGCAACGAGGTCTGGCTGCTGGTCGCCGGCGGCGCCACGTTCGCGGCCTTCCCGGGCTGGTATGCGACGCTCTTCTCCGGCTTCTACCTCGCGTTGTTCCTGATCCTGGTCGCGCTGATCGTGCGCGGCGTCGCATTCGAGTACCGCGGCAAGCACGATTCCCCGTCGTGGCGGGCGTGGTGGGACCGTGCGATCTTCGCCGGATCGGCACTGCCCGCGCTGCTCTGGGGTGTCGCGTTCGCGAACATGGTGCAGGGTGTGCCGATCGGCGCCGACGGTGAGTACACCGGAACCCTGCTCACGCTCCTCAATCCCTATGCGCTGGTCGCAGGGCTGACGACGCTCACCCTGTTCACGCTGCACGGGGCCGTGTACCTGATGCTGAAGACGTCGGGCGACCTGCGGGCGCGGGCGCGTGCCGTCGCCGTGCGGCTCTCGGTTGCAGGCGCCGTGGCCGTGGCAGTCCTGCTGACCTGGACGTACCTCCATGCGCGGTCGAGCGGCGAATGGGGCATCGTCCCGGGGCCGGTACCGCTGACGGCCCTCGGCCTTGGTCTCAGCGTGCCGTTCCTCGTGCGGGCCGGCCGTGAGGGTGTGGCGTTCGTTGCAACCACCGGCGCGATCGCGCTGATCACCGCGACGCTCTTCCTCAACCTGTATCCACGGGTGCTCGTCTCGAGCACCGATCCGGCCTACAGTCTCACCATCTGGTCGACGTCCTCGACGCACTACACGCTGGTGGTCATGACCATCGTCGCGTTGGTCATGACGCCCGTCGTGCTGGTCTACCAGGCCTGGACCTATCACGTCTTCCGCCACCGGGTGAGCCGGGACAGCGTCGGGCCGCCGGCGGGGCCGGTGGAGCTCGTCGCCCGGGTGACCGGCGGGCCCAACCCGCCCGCCCGGTAGATGCGGGCGGTCGATCCCCGTCTGCTGAGGGCGTCTCCGGGCGCTCGCCGGTATCTCGTCGCGTGCGGGCCGCTGGGCGTGCTCACCGCTGGAGCCATCGTCGCCCAGGCCGCAGCGCTTGCGTCCGCGGTCAGCCGATGTTCTCCTGCATGGCGCTGCCCTCGCGGACGTCAGGCCGGCACTCGTCGTGCTTGCGCTGGCGTCTCTGGTGCGTGGCTGCGCGGCGTGGGCGTTCGAGGCGGGCGGCCACGTCGCCGCATCGGCTGCAGCTCGCGATCTCCGTGGACGGCTGGTGCACGCGATGCTCCGCGGAGACGTCGTCAACGAGGATGCCGGCCGGGGCCGGCTCGCGACCGCGGCGACGTCGGGCATCGACGCGCTCGACCCGTACTTCGCGCGGTACCTGCCGGCGCTCGCGCTCTCGATGGTCGTCCCGCTCGTGATCCTTGCCGCCGTTGCGACGATGGATATCACCTCGGCGGTGCTGATGGCCGCGACTTTGCCGCTGATTCCGGTGTTCGGGGTCCTCGTGGGGAAGATGGCCGACCGGCGTGCGCGGACCAGGTACGCCATGCTCGCTCGGTTGTCGTCCCACTTCCTCGATGTGGTCGCGGGTCTGGGGACGCTTCGTGCGTTCAACCGGGGGGCCGCGCAGACCGAGCGGATCGCGGAGACCGGCGAGGCGTATCGCCGGGAGACGATGGGGACTCTGAGGATCGCGTTTCTGTCTGCGCTCGTGCTGGAGCTGGCGGCGGTGCTGGCCACGGCGTTGGTGGCGGTCGAGATCGGAGTCCGCCTGGACAACGGCGACATCGCGCTCGCTCCCGCGCTGACCATCCTGGTGCTCGCACCCGAGCTGTACATGCCGCTGCGAGCGGCTGCGGCCCAGTTCCACGCGAGCGCCGATGGGATGGCTGCGGCCGACGTCATCCTCGACCGGATCCACACGGCGGACGCGCGACCCGCCGGGCAGCTGCCGCCGCTCGATCCCCGGGACGTTCCGATCCGGCTGGAAGCGGTGACGGTTCGGTACCCGGGCCGCGAGACCGCGAGCCTCGATCGCCTCGACCTGACGCTGTGGCCGGGCGAGCGGGTGGCCCTGGTCGGGCCGAGTGGTGCCGGGAAGTCGACGCTTGCCGCCGTGCTGCTCGGCTTCGTGCAGCCCGATGCAGGGCACGTCAGGGTCGGTGACCGGGATCTCGCGGACACCGAGCTGGAGGGCTGGCGTGGGATGACGGCCTGGATGCCGCAGCATCCTCATGTGACGGCCGGCACACTGCTCGAGGCGGTCGAGCTCGGCCGGCCCGGTGCAAGCCCGGCGGATGCTGACGAGGCCGCTCAACGGGCCGGCCTGCGAGCGCTTGTCGCCGAGTTGCCCGACGGCTGGCGCACGCGCGTCGGCGAAGGCGGCCGCTCCTTCTCGGCCGGCGAGGTGCGGCGGATCGCACTGGCGCGCGCACTGATCCGCGACGCCTCGCTGGTCATCCTCGACGAGCCGACCGCGAGCCTCGACGCAGAAAGCGCCTCGGCGGTGGGATCGGCGCTCGACAGACTGCCACGAGGGGCGACCACGCTTCTGATCACCCACGATGGCGAGCTGGCGACCCGCTGGGCTGACAGGGTGCTGCACCTGGACGCCGGACGGATCGTGACGCCGTTGCCGCGCAAGGGACCCGGAAGATGAGCTCGGCAATCCGCACCCTGGCCCCGATCGTCGCGCTGGCGCGGCCTCACCGGCGCATGTTGCTGGCCGGCGCCGTACTCGGGACGCTGGCGGTCGGTGCCTCCATCGGGCTGCTTGCGACCTCCGGCTACCTGATCTCGCGCGCGGCGCTTCAGCCGCCAATCCTGTCCCTGACCGTGGCGATCGTGGGGGTCCGCTTCTTCGGCCTGTCCCGTGGAATCCTCCGGTACCTCGATCGCCTGGTGTCCCATGACGCCGCGTTGCGCACGATGGCGACACTGCGCTCCCGGCTGTTCGCAAGGATCGAGCCGCTCGCTCCCGCCGAGCTCGGGGACAGCCGCGTGGGCGATCTCTTGAGCAGGTTCGTGGGCGACATCGAGGAGCTCGAGCAGCTGTTCCTACGGGCGCTCAATCCTGCCGCGGTGGCTGTCGGCACCGTGGCTCTGGCCACGCTCGTCGCCGCGCTGATCTCGCCGGCTGGCGGGCTCACCGTGCTGTGCTGCCTCGTGGTCGCGGCGCTCATCTTCGCCGGCACTGCCTGGTTCGGCTCCCGCCGAGCGGCGCGCCTGGAGTCTCCGGCTCGAGCAGAGTTGACCGCCGAGGTGGTCGAGGCGCTGACCTGCGCGCCCGAGCTGGTCGCCTTCGGCGCGGCCGGGCAATCGATCGAGCGGGTGGCCGCCGCAGACCGCGAGCTGGGCCGGGTGCGGCGACGGTCCGCGCTGTCCCTGGCCACCTCCGAGGGCGGGATGTCAGCCGCCGCCGGGCTGTCCGTCGTGTGCGTGCTCGCAGTCGCCACGGTGGACGTCCATCAAGGCGCGCTCGATCCCATCTTCGTCGCTGCCCTGGCGCTGCTCACGCTGGCCGCGTTCGAGGCGATCCGGCCCTTGCCGGCCGCAGCGCTCGAGCTGGCACGCTCCGTCGCCTCGGGGGCGCGGATCACCGCGCTCACCGATCGGGATCCCCGTGTGCGCGACCCGGACCACCCGCGCCCGGCACCGAGTTCCGGCGCCGTGGAGATGCGTGGAGTCCGCCTGCGCCACGGCGACGCATCGCCTGTGCTGGACGGGTTCGACCTCCGAGTCGACCCGGGCGAGCTGGTCGCGCTGACCGGTCCCAGCGGTTGCGGGAAGACCACGGTGGCGAATCTGCTCGTCCGGTTCCTCGACCCGGATCAGGGCTCGGTACTGCTCGACGGCCACGAACTGCAGGAGTACGCCCAGTTCGACGTCCGCCAGGCGATATGCCTGTCCGGACAGGACGCTCACCTGTTCCCGACGACGATCCGCCAGAACATCCTGATCGGACGTCCCGGTGCCACTCCCGACCAGGTCGACAGTGCAGTGCGCGCGGCGGGATTGTCCGAATGGGTGGCAACGCTGCCCCAAGCCCTCGACACCGAGGTCGGAGATGACGGGCGCTCCGTCTCCGGCGGCCAGCGCCAGCGGATCGCACTTGCTCGTGCGTTGCTGTCGCGACCGCGCCTACTCGTTCTCGACGAGCCGGACGCGCATCTCGACGACCGGACTGCGGCGGCAGTCATCCCCGATCTGCTGGCCAGGGCGCGCGCCGCCGGCGTGGGCGTTCTGCTGATCACGCACCGTGGTTTCGGAGTGGCCGATTGTGACCGCGTTGTCACTATGGACACGGTCAGTCCAGTGTGTGAATGACGAAGGCCGTCGCGAATCCGAGCGGCGGCCACCACGCCGGGTGAGCTGCCCTACGCCACGGCGTTCACCGGGTGGCGGCCTGCTGCGGCTCGTCGTGCCAGATCCACCAGCGGTACGGCGGCGTCTGCGGGTATCCCTCCGGCGAGTCCTCCCACTCCTCCTGGCGCCCCAGCGCGGTCAGGTCGAGGTAGCTCCATGTGCTGCCCATCGCCTCGTCTCCCCGGGCGTCGACGAAGTACGTGCGGTAGACGTCGTCGTCGTCGCGGATGAACGCGTTCGTGCCGTGCCACTCGCCCACGCCGAAGTCGACATCGAACCCGTCGGTCAGCGTGTACCAGGGCATCGCCCAGCCCATCCGAGCCTTCAGCCTCTGGATCTCGTCCTGGGGCGCGCGGGACACGAAGGCGAGCGTCGTGTCCCGCTCGTTCAGGTGGGCGACGTGAGCGACCTGGTCGGCCACCATCGAGCAGCCGATGCAGGCGTGCTCGGGCCACCCGCGCACGCCGGACTCGTAGAAGGCGCGATAGACGATCAGCTGCTGGCGGCCGTCGAACAGATCCACCAGGCTCACCTTGCCGTCAGGTCCGATGAACGCGTACTCCCGTTCCACGGCCTGCCACGGCATCCGCCGCCGCTGTGCGGCGAGCGCGTCGCGCGTACGGGTCAGCTCCTTCTCCTTGACCAGCAGCTTCTGGCGGGCGGCTTCCCACTCCTCCGCCGACACAACTGTGCGTGGCTTCATGGCGACTCCTCTCGCGAAGCACGGCTCAAACGGCCGACGGCGCGGAGGGTGAAACGGGAGCGACGGGACTCGAACCCGCGACCTCCGGCGTGACAGGCCGGCGTTCTAACCGACTGAACTACGCCCCCGTGTGCGCCGTGCGGGCGCGCGGCTGAGTATACCCGTGGAGCGTCATCCGGGACGCGTAGGATCATCCGACGATGCGCGACTATCTGCCCATCGCCGAGCACGGCGTGATCGGCGACCTCCACACCGTCGCTCTGGTGGGCACCGACGGATCGATCGACTGGTACTGCTGCCCGCGCTTCGACGCCCCCAGCGTGTTCGGTGCGATCCTCGACGTCCACAAGGGCGGGTACTTCCAGATCGCCCCGGCGGACGGCGAGTCCAAGACGAAGCAGCTCTACCTGCCCGACACGAACATCCTCTACACCCGCTTCCTGACACCGGACGGCGTCGGCGAGCTGACGGATTTCATGCCGATCGGTCCGCAGCACGATCTGGGCGAGCACCGGCTGGTGCGCTGCGTGCACTGCGTCCGTGGGCAGATGCGGTTCCGCGTCGAGTGCCGCCCACGGTTCGACTACGCCCGCGCCGAGCACGAGCTGGTCGAGGGCGACGGCGGCGTGCTGTTCCGCGGAGCGGCGCTGACGCTCGCGCTGGAGTCCGACCGCGAGATGAGCGTCGACGGCCACGACGTCGCATTCGAGTGCACGCTCGAGGCGGGCGAGTGGATGAACATCTCGCTGTCCCGCGTCGATCCCGGCTACGAGCCGCGCCGCTTCACGGAGGGCGAGGCGACCGAGGCCTTCACCCATACCGTCAGCTTCTGGCGCAACTGGATCGCGAAGTCGCGCTACCGCGGCCGCTGGCGCGAGATGGTGCACCGCTCGGCGCTGACGTTGAAGATGCTCACCTACAAGCCGACCGGTGCGATCGTCGCCGCGCCGACCACCAGCCTGCCGGAGACGCTCGGCGGCGAGCGCAACTGGGACTACCGCTACACCTGGATCCGCGACGCCGCGTTCTCGCTGTATGCGCTGCTGCGGCTGGGCTTCACCGAGGAGGCGGGCTCCTTCATGAGCTGGCTGACCGACCGCTACCGGGACGAGGGCAGCCACGCCGAAGGGCCGCTCCAGATCATGTACGGGATCGACGGCCGCGCCGACCTCGAGGAGCTGGTGCTGCCCCACCTCGAGGGCTATATGGGCTCGGCGCCGGTGCGCATCGGCAACGGCGCCGCGGATCAGCTCCAGCTCGACATCTATGGCGAGCTGATCGACTCGATCTACCTCTACAACAAGTACGGCGAGCCGATCGGCTATGACGCCTGGATGTCGCTGACGAAGGTGGTCGATTGGCTGGCCGCCAACTGGGACCGGCCGGACGAGGGGATCTGGGAGACGCGCGGCGGCCAGCAGCACTTCACCTTCTCGCGGCTGATGAGCTGGGTGGCGATCGAGCGGATGGTGCGGATGTCGCGCCAACGCGGGCTGCCGGCCGACCTCGTCGGGTGGCTGGAGGTGCGCGACAAGATCGCCCGCCAGGTGATGGAGCGCGGCTGGAACGAGGGCCGTCGCGCCTTCACCCAGCACTACGACACCGAGGTGCTGGACGCCTCGGTGCTGCTCGATGCCGCTGACCAAGTTCATCGCGCCGCGCGATCCGCGCTGGCTGTCGACGCTCGACGCGATCGGCAACGAGCTCGTCTCCGACAGCCTTGTCTACCGGTACAACATCTCCGCATCGCCGGACGGGCTGGACGGCGAGGAGGGCACGTTCTCGATCTGCTCGTTCTGGTGGGTCGAGGCGCTGGCCCGCGCCGGCCGCCTGAACGAGGCCCGGCTGGCCTTCGAGAAGATGCTGACGTATGCCAACCACCTCGGCCTCTACTCCGAGGAGATCGGGCCGACCGGCGAGCAGCTGGGGAACTTCCCGCAGGCGTTCACGCACCTCGCGCTGATCTCGGCGGCCGTCAACCTCGACCACCAGCTGGGGTAGCTACGCCGCCGAGGCGGTGCGCAGCGGCAGTGACAGCGAGACGCGGGTGCCGTCCCCCGGCGAGGTGACGATCTCGACCGATCCTCCGGCGGCGTCGATCCGCTCGGTCAGCGCCTCCAGGCCCAGGTGGTTGGTCGCTCGCGCCCGTTCCAGCGCCTGCTCGAGGTTGAAGCCCCGGCCGTCGTCGAGCACCTCGGCCTGCAGCCGGCCGTCGTCCGCCGACAGCGAGATCACCACCTGCTGCGCCTCGGCGTGGGTGCGCACGTTGGCGATCAGCTCGGAGATCGAGCGGAACGCGATCGCCTCGACCGTCGAATCGAGGCGGCCGGGGAGGGTGCCGATGTCGAGCCGCACCTCGACCGGTGTCTCCCTCGCCAACGCGTCCAGCAGATGGCGGACGGCGGGCTCGAGCCCGTGCTGCCAGAGCATCGCCGGGCGCAGCTCGAAGGTCATCCGGCGCGTGCGCTCCACGGCGCCGCTGACCAGCGACGCCGCCTGGCGCAGGCTGGCCGACGCGCGGTCGAGCTCACCCGCCTCGATGGCGTGGCGCACCCGATCGAGCGCGATGACGCATGCCGAGAGCACCTGCACCGTGTCGTCGTGCAGGTCGCCCGCCACCTGCGTGCGCTCCTGCTCCTGCGCGCGCACGAGACGTGCCAGCAGCTCGCGCTGGCGGCGCTCGAGGGCCTCCAGGCGGCGCGCGCGGCTCTCGGACTGATCGCGCAGTCGCGCGCCGCGCAGCGCCGCCGCCACCTGCTCGGCCACCGTCTCCATCAGCAGCGCGTCCTCGCCGTCGAACCGGTCGGTGGTGATGTCGTACAGGCCCAGCACGGCGTCGCACCGCCCGTCCACGGCCACCGGCGTGATCAGCACCGACTCGTACACCGATCCGCTCTCCCGCCAGGGGACGAACCCGTCTGCCTCCTCCGAGTTGCCCAGCACCAGCTGCCGACCCGTCTCGAACACGCGCCCAGTCGTGCCCTCGTCCATCGACCGGCGCATGCCCTCGGTGCTGTTGCCGTGCCGGTCGATGTCGACGATCGACACCTGCTCCTCGGTCTCGCGCTCCGCCAGGAACGCCGCCACGGCGCCGCAGTCGATGTGCGTATCGATCGCCTCGACGGCCGAGCGCAGCGTGTCCACCGGCGTCGCCGCCGTCGCCACCGCCTTGGCCACCTCCAGCGTCAGCGCCAGGCGCCGGGCCCGCCGCTCCGACTCGTCGCGCAGCGAGGCACCGCGCAGCGCGGCCGCCAGCTGCTCGGCGACCGTGCGCATCAGCAGCGCGTCATCGTCGTCGAACCGGCCGACGGCGGTGTCGGTGAGCGTGATCACCGCGACGGTGTGGCCGACGAGCTGGACCGGCGTGAACACCGCCGACTGGTACTCCCAGTCGTCCGCCGTCCACAGCAGCCCCGGCGGTGCATCGTCCTGCTTGCGCAGGTGCAGCTGCCGCCCGGTGCGGAAGACGATGCCGTTGTGGCCGGCGAACAGCGGCTGGCGCATGCCCTGCACGCTGGCGCCGTGACGGTCGATGTCGATCACGCACAACTGCTCAACGGTCTCGGGCAGCGCCATGAAGCCGGCCACGGATCCGCAGTGGATCGCGTCCGCCACCGTCTCGACCGCCGAGCGCAGGGCGTCTTCGATCGCCGGCGCGTCGGCCACCGCCCGGGCGACGTCCAGGGTGACGGCGAGCCGCCGCGCCCGCCGCTCCGACTCGTCGCGCAGTCGCGCGCCGCGCAGCGCCGCGGCGACCTGTTCGGCCAGCGTCCGCATGAGCACGGCGTCGTCGACGTTGAAGCGATGCGGCTCGAGGCTGTAGAGCCCGATCGCCGCCGCCACCTGGTCGTCGACCACGACCGGCGTCAGCAGCACCGACCGGTATGCCGAGTCCTCCCGCCACGGGCGGTACCCGTCGTGGGTTCGCACGTCACCGATGTTGACCTGTCCCGCGCCGGTCAGCACGGCGCCCGTGGTGATGCCCTCCAGCGGCCGCCGCTCAGCCTCGACGCCGCCGGTCGGGTCGACGTCGATCACGCACTCCTGCTCGCAGGTCTCGGGCAGGGGAACGAACGCCGAGAACGCGTGCGCCTCGATGGATGCGGCGATCGCCCGCACCGCAGCGCGCAGCGTGCTGTCGACGGTGCGCTCGCCGGCCACCGCTGTGGCCACCTGCAGCGTCACGGCCAGCCGGCCGGCGCGCTGCTCGGATTCCGCACGCAGCCGGGCGCCGCGGAGCGCCGCGGCCACCTGCTCGGCGACCGCGCGCAGCAGGCTGGCCTCGGTCTCGTCGAACCGGTCGGGCTCGACGTCGGCCACGTGCAGCGCCGCCACGCAGACGCCGTCCACCAGCACCGGCGTCACGATCACCGACTCCAACCGCGGCTCGCCGGGCCACGCGTAGACGTCGCTCAGGCTCGACCGTCCTACCGATACCTGGCGGGCCGTCGACAGCGCCACCCCCACGAGCCCCTCGCCGGCCGGGCGCCGCCGTCCCTCGAGCCGCGTATCGCCGCGGCCGTCGATGACGGCGGTGAAGATCTGCTCCGAGCGGTCGCTGCTCAGCCGGATGCCCGCCGCGCTGGTGCATCCGGTCGACTCGTGCACCAGGCGCACGGCCGTGCGCACCACGTCGTCCGCGCTCTCGGCGGCGGCGATCCGCCGGGCGATGTCGGAGGCGAGCGCGAGGCGGCGGGCGCGCTGCTCCGATTCGCTGCGCAGCCGAGCGCCGCGGAGCGCCGCAGCGACCTGCTCGGCAACGGTCACCATCAGCACCTCGTCATCCGCCGTGAAGGCGTCCGGCGTCGACGACGCCAGCTGGAGCACCGCCTCGCACCGTCCATCCACGACGACTGGCACGTAGACGATCGAGAGATCCTCCCGCCTGGCGCCGTGCGAGTAGTCCGGTTCGGCGGGAGCGTTCCCCAGCCGGATCGGGACGCGGCTCGCCGCAACCCGGCCGGCGATGCGCTCGCCGATCGGCCACGTCGTACCGACCTCGTTGACCGCCTCGGTGCGCTCGTAGCTGACCGTCAGCATCATCTCTCCGCGGTCGTGGAAGCAGCGAACCGCCGTGACGTTCTCGTAGCCGGTGCCCTCGAACAGCGTCCGTGCTGCGACGTCGAGGGCTTCGTCGATCGACCCCGCTCCCGTGACTGCGCGAGCCACTTCGGCCGCGAGTGCCAGCCGCCGAGCACGGCGGTCGGACGCCTCGCGCAGCTCGACCCCGCGAATGGCGGCTGCGACCTGCTCGGCGACGGCCCGCATCAGCAGCTCGTCCTGTGCCTCGAACCGGTCGGTCGAGACGTCGTACAGCCCCAGCACCGCCATCACCACGCCGTCGACCAGGACGGGCACGATCAGGCCGGATTCGTGGTTGTGCTCGCCAGTCCATCGGCTGATCCGGTCGGACGGCGGCTGGCTCGACTCGCGGACGATCTGGCCGGTCGCGAACACGTGGCCCGACATCCCCTCCGAGCGCGGCCTGCGTAGGCCGATCGGCCGGCCGCCTGCCACCGTCTGCACCGCCACCAGCACCTGTTCGTCGCCGTCGGCGCGCACCGCGTTGACCGTGGTGCATTCCACGGCGCCGAACAGCGCGTTCACTGCGGCCCGCAGGGTGGAGTCGATGCTGTCCGCACCAACGACTGCACGGGCCACGTCGAGCGACAGCGCCAGGCGGTGGGCGCGCCGCTCCGACTGCTCGCGCAGCCGCCGCGCGCTGATGGCGATCGCCAGCTGCTCGGCGATCGTCTCCATCGTCACCTCGTCCCAGGCGTCGAACCGGTGCTGCTCCTGCGTCCACGCCCCGACGGCGGCCACGCACTCGCCGTCGACGTTGACCGGGGTGACGATGGCCGACCGGTACGGCTCGTCGGACTGCCAGTTGTACGCGTTGTCGCCGTCGGCGCACCCGCTGCGGAAGGGCAGCCCCGTGCGCAGCGTGCGGCCGCAGATGCCGGCGTCCAGCGGCCGCCGGAGCCCGGCCTGCGACGGCTCGCGCCGCGACTCGTCGGCCACGTACACCTGCTCGCCCGCGGCCCGGTCGGCCATCGCGATGGTCACGCTGTCGTAGCCTGTGTGGGCGCAGACGGTGCGCGCGACATCCCGCAACATCTCGTCCAGCGGTCCCGACGACGTCACCAGCTTCGCCACCTCGGAGGCCAGTGCCAGCCGGTGCGCGCGTCGCTCGGACTCGTCGCGGTGCCGGAGGCTGCGCCACGCGGCGGCCAGCTGCTCGGCGACCAGCGTCATCAGCGCCGAGTCGGCCTGATCGAACGTGTCGCCGGCCTCGACCACGTCCAGCGCGGCCACGGCCTCGCCCTCGACGACGACCGGCACCACCAGCACTGGTCCGTCGTCGCCGGCGGTGCGCACCGGCTGCTGCGTGGTCAGTGCGATGCCGATCGCCCCGGAGCCGATCGGCCGGCGCACCGGCGTGAACGACCCCGGCGGTCCCACCTCGACCAGGTGCAGCTGCTCGCCGGTCTCGTCGAGCACCAGCGTGGCCGCCACCCGCCGGAACCCGGCCGCGCGGTGCGTCGCCCGTGCGGCGAGCTCGAGCGCCTGCTCGACCGTCGTGGCGGCCGCCACCGACTGGGCGACGCGGGCCGCGACGTCCAGACTCCGGGCGCGCCGCTCGGACTGCTCACGCAGCCGGATGCCGCGGAGTGTGGCCGCCAGCTGGTCGGCGGCGATTCGCAGCAGCGTGGCGTCCGCCTCGCCGTAGCGGTCGCGGTCGGTGTCCGCCAGCTCGAGCACCGCCTCGCAGCGGCCGTCGACGACCACCGGAGTGAGGAGTATCGAGTGGAACACCTGAGGGTCGGCGTCCCACGAGTAGCGCGGATCGTCGCCCGCGTCGCCCATCAGCAGCTGCTGGTGGCTGGCCACGACGACGCCGATCAGCCCCTCGTCGAGCGGGCGCCGGTTCCCGACCGCGGTCTTCGCCCGTCGCGCCCGGTCGGCGACGATCACCTGCTCTCCGGCATCGTGGTCGATCAGCGTACCGGTGACGCCCTGGTGCCCGGACAGGGCGAACAGCTCGTCGACCGTCGCCTCGAGCGCACCGGCCAGCGACCCGGCGGTTGTCGTCGCGGCAGTGATCGCCCGGGCGAGCTCGAGCAGCCGCTCCAGCTCGTTCGGCGGGGGTGGGGTGGCTCCGGTGTCACCCACTTGCAGGATTGTGGCAGATGATCAGGCCGGCTGGCCGGTCGAGCCCAGCGTCAGTGCGGCGAACGGCACGTGCAGCTCGTCGGGCTCGAGGCCGCCGTGGTGCCCGCGGAACCGCTGAATGAACCGCTCCGCCTCGTACCACCACACCGACTCGCCGTTCGCCGGCAGGACGACGACGTTGCCGACGCGGGCGCGGAGCCTGTCGTCCGGCGGCGGGCCGAAGATGCCGTCGCCGAGCAGTTCGTCCGTCAGCCGCACCTGTGCGCGGTCGCCCAGCATCCGCCGCAGGGCCGACACCGCCTCATCGACGTGGTCGCGGCGGACGTGGAGGAACAGGTCGCGCGCCGACCCGGCCGGCGCCAGGGGGCGGCCGGACGCCGAGCGTTCCAGCATCGGCTCGAGCTCGGGCGCCACCAGGTTGACGTAGAGCGTGGAGGCCGGATCGATGGTCACCTGGCCGTGGTCCGCGGTCAGGATCAGCGCCGTCTCGCCGGCGGCCGCCGCGGCGAGCCGGGGCAGCGCCCGCTCCAGTGCGGAGAGGTGGGCCCGCGCGACCAGGTCCGCCCGCATCGACAGCGGCCCATGCTCGTGGGCGACGGCGTCGAACTCCGGGAAGTACGCGAACACGTAGCTGGGGTCGGGCGAGCGCAGCAGCCGGGCGCAGATCGCGAACGCCTCCTCGATCGCGCGGTAGCCGTGCTGCTCGGCGCCGCGCAGCACCGCGCTGCCGTACGCCGATCCCGTGATGTGCGCCGGCTGCACCGCGTGGGCCGCGACGCCGGCAGCCGCCAGGCGCTGCGCCAGCGTCTCCCACGGAAAGAGCGTCAGCGGGTCAGCTCCCGCCTCCAACAGGTGATCCTGCCCGTGGTCGCCGGCCGGCGAGAACAGCAACGGGGCCATCAGCTCGCCGAGCAGCGGCTCGTACATGAACCACTCGTAGATCCCAGTTGCCGTCACGGGAAGCCCGGTGTGCAGTGTTGTCATGTGGGCGGTGGTGGTCGACGGGAACTGCGACGACAGCTTGGAGACGGTGCCGCGCCGCATCAGGCGCCGGAGCAGCGGATGCTCGCCGTGTCGCTCCAGGAACGCCCAGCCGAACGCGTCGAGCAGCACCAGCAGCACCGCATGCGGGCGGTCGGGTAGGCCGTCCAGCGCGGCGTCCGGAAGCCCGCCGGGCGCACCGGCCAGGAGCCGCTCGACGGTGGCCGGGATCTGCGCGAACGCGTACCCCTCGTACAGCGGACGGGCGAGCCCACCTGGGAGCCGCGCGGCGTCGACCTGCTCGATCGACCGGGCGTTCAGCATCGGGTCGGGATGATACGGCCCGGTGGTACCGTGACGGCCCCGGGGCGGTTAGCTCAGTTGGGAGAGCACCTGCTTTACACGCAGGGGGTCGGCGGTTCGATCCCGTCACCGCCCATCACGATGCGGAGCGCCTGGGACACGACCGCGACTCGTTGAGCAGCGACTCGCCGACGTCGAAGACGACCGCCTGCACCTGTTCCGGAACCGCGCCGGCGGCTAACCCGAGCTCGCCTCCTCGAGCGCCCGCCGGGTGAGCACGCGGGCCAGATGCCTGCGGTAGTCCGCGGAGCCGGCGGAGTCGGCGGGCGGGTCGAGACCCTCGGCGGCGAGCTCCGCTGCCTCCGCTGCGTTCCCGCCCGAGAACGCCCGCTCGGCGGCCACGGCGCGCACCGGGGCCGGGCCGACGCCCGTGAGCGCGATCCGGGCGGAGCTCCCGTCCACCACGGCCGCGACGCCGACGATCGCCCAGTCCTGAGCCCGGCGGTTGAACTTGACGTACGCCCCCTTCGGAGCCTTGGGCACGCGCACGCCGGTCAGGATCTCGTCCGGGCGCAGCGACGTCGTCAGGAAGCCGAGGAACAGATCCTTGGCGGCGATGGTGCGCATCCCGTCCGGGCCCTCGGCCGACACCTCGCCGTCGAGGGCGAGCAGCACGGTTGGCAGGTCGCCGTGGGGATCGGCCTGTGCCAGCGAACCGCCGATCGTGCCGCGGTTGCGCACCTGCATGTCGCCGATGCTCGCGGCCGCCTGCGCCAGGACGGGGCAGGCGGAGCGCACGAGGTCCGACTGCGCCACGTCGACGTGGCACGTGAGCGCGCCGATCACGATGTGCGAGCCCATATCGGAGATGCCGCGCAGGCTGGAGATGCCGCCGATGTCGATCAGCGTCTCCGGCGCCGCCAGCCGCAGCTTCATCATCGGCAAGAGCGAGTGCCCGCCGGCGATGACGCGGGCGCCGTCGCCGTGCGTGCGCAGGAGGCTGGCCGCGTCGGCTACGGACTCGGGCCGCTCGTATGCGAATGCGCGCGGGATCATGCCGCGCCTCCCTTCTGGATCGCGTTCCAGACCGTCTCCGGCTGGAGCGGCATGTCGAGGTCGCGGACGCCGAGCGCGTCGCACACGGCGCTCACGACCGCCGGCGAGGCCGCGATCGTGCCCGCCTCGCCGATCCCCTTCACCCCCAACGGGTTCGTCGGCGAGGGCGTGACGGTACGGTGCGTCTCGATGTGGGGGACGTCGGCGGCCGACGGGATCAGGTAGTCGACCAGCGTTCCGGTCACGAGCTGGCCGCCCGAGTCGTACTCGGCGATCTCGTACAGGGCCTGGCCGATCCCGTGCACGACGCCGCCGTGAACCTGTCCAGCGACGATCATCGGGTTGATCACGTTGCCGCAGTCGTCCACGGCGATGTAGCCCGTGATCTCGACCTTCCCGGTCTCGCCATCGACCTCGACCTCGCATCCGTGCGCGCCGAACGGGAACACGCAATTGGGCGGGTCGAAGAAGACCGTCTCGTCCAGGCCGGGAGTCACGCCCTCGGGCATCCCGAACGCCTGCCAGGCGCGGAAGGCCACCTCCTGGATGGTCGTGCGTATGTCCGGGCTGCCCTTGACCGCGAACGCGCCGCCCTCGAACTCCAGGTCGTC
This sequence comes from uncultured Actinomycetes bacterium, assembly GCA_963720885.1. GTDB lineage: Bacteria > Actinomycetota > Thermoleophilia > Gaiellales > JAICJC01 > DATLLN01. The sequence continues at coordinate 918,260 of CAVRGW010000006.1, forward strand.
GGGCGACGCCTCGAGCATCTGGGCGGCCACCAGCCGGGCCTTGTCGCGGACCTTGCTCGCGGCGAGGTGGACCGCCGTGCCGCCGACCGCCAGGCTGCGACTGCCGTACGTGCCGAGCCCGTAGGGGGCGAACGCGGTGTCGCCGTGGATCACCTCGACGTCGTCGAACGGCACGCCGAGCTCGGTCTCGACGATCTGCGACCACGAGGTCGCATGCCCCTGTCCGTGCGGCGACGTGCCGGTTATGACCGTGATCTTGCCGGTCGGATGCATCCGCACGGTGGAGCTCTCCCACCCGCCCGGCGTCAGCCCGAGTGCGTTGCGGGCGACGTCCGACGGGACGAACCCGCACACCTCGACCCACGTGGAGAGGCCGCGGCCGAGCAGCTTGCCGCGCGCGGCCGCCTCCGTCCGCCGCCGCTCGAACGTCTCCTTGTCGTCGGAGAGCTCGAGCAGCCTGTCGAGCGTCTTGGCGTAGTCGCCCGAGTCGTACATGAGGCCGATCGCGGTCGTGAACGGGAACTCGACCGGGAAGTTGCGCCTGCGCACCTCGGTGCGGCTCATGCCGAGCTCCCCGGCGAGGATGTCCATCATCCGCTCGATCGCGTGGGTGGCCTCCGGACGTCCGGCGCCGCGAAGGGCGTCGGTCGGCACCGTGTTCGTGTAGACGTTCGTCACCTTGACGTCGACCTCGGGGATTGCGTAGGCACCGGGAGACATCAGGAACGTCAGCTGCGAGATCAGCGGCGTCAGCATCTGCAGGTACGAGCCGTAGTCCTGGACGTAGTGGGCGCGCATGCCGAGGACCTTCCCGTCCTTCGTCGCCGCGAGCTGCATGTGCGCGACCTGGGCGCGGCCGTGGCAGGTGGCAAGCATCGCCTCGGAGCGCTCCTCGATCCACTTCACGGGTGCGCCCACCTTGCGCGAGGCGGCCGCGGCGATGAACTCCTCGGCGTAGGCGTTCAGCTTGGCGCCGAAGCCGCCGCCGACGTCGGGCGCGATCGCCCGCACCTTGGCCTCGCTCACCCCGCAGACGATCGCGAGGAACGTGCGCAGGAAGTGTGGCACCTGCGTCGAGCTGTAGACGACCAGGTCGTCGTTCGAGGTGTTCCAGTCGGCGACCACGCCGCGGGTCTCGATCGGGACGTGGATCAGGCGCTGGTTCCGGATCGTGTGCTCGACCACCACCTCGGCCTTCGAGAACGCGTCGTCGATGCCGTCGGTCCTGTGCGTGAGCACGAGGGCCACGTTGGAGTCGAGCTCCTCGTGCACCTTCGGTGCGCCGTCGGCCTGCGCTGCCTCGACGTCGAGCGCCGCAGGCAGCTCCGCGTAGCTCACCTCGACGGCGTCGGCGGCGTCGCGGGCGGCGTAGCGGTCGTTGGCGATCACGACGGCGATCGGCTCACCCACGTGGCGGACGCGGCCCTTGGCCAACGGCGGCCGCACCGGGTGGACCATGTCGCCGGTGGGGTTCGAGGCGCACGGGACGCCGGCGGCGAACTCCAGGTCGTCGCCGGTCAGCACCGCCGTGACGCCCGGCATGGTCGTCGCGGCGGCCGTATCGATCCCGGTGATGTCGGCATGCGGGAACTGGCTGCGCACGATCGCCATGTGCAGCATCCCGGGCAGCTTGAGGTCGTCGACGAAGCGGCCGCGGCCGGTGAGGAACTTGCGATCCTCCTTGCGCAGCGCCGCGACGCCGATCCCCTTCGCGTGTTCGGCCGTGGTCGCCATCAGACCGTCACCCCCGATGCGGCCCGGACGGCCGCGACGATGTTCTCGTAGCCGGTGCAGCGGCACAGGTTGCCCTCGAGCCCGTGGCGGATCTCCTCGTCGGTCGGCGTCGGGTTCGCCTCGAGCAGCTTGATCGCGGTCATCACCATTCCGGGCGTGCAGTAGCCGCACTGGAGGGCGTGGTGCTCGTGGAAGGCCCGCTGCATCGGGTGCAGGTCGCCGTTCTCGGAGATGCCCTCGATGGTCGTCACTTGGCGGCCGTCCGCCTGGACGGCCAAAAGGGTGCACGACTTCACGGCCTCGCCGTCGAGCCAGACCGTGCACGCCCCGCAGTTGGAAGTGTCGCAGCCGACATGGGTGCCCGTCAGGTTCAGGTGCTCACGCAGCAGGTGGACGAGAAGCATCCGCGGCTCGACCTCGGCCGTCCGTGGCACCCCGTTGACGGTGATGGTGACGGCGCTCTTCATCGAGCCCTCCTCAGACGTCGGGGTTGCGCAGTTGCACAGGCAGGTCTATCGCAGTGCGACGCGGATCACAAGTACGCCGGTGCCCGGCCGGGCGAGCGCCTGTCAGCGTTTCGTAGTCGGCGGTTCGATCCCGTCACCGCCCATCGTCGTCGAGCACCATCTGAATCTGCGGCTTGGGGTCGCGCTGCGGCGGCCCGTGGTCGAGCAGCAGCAGGCCGAACGGCAGGTCGAGCAGCCCGCGGACGCTCGCCCGGGTGGCGTCCGGGTCGTCGTGGAAGCGCAGCGGCACGAACTGCAGATGGTCGGTGTACATCAGCAGATCGGAGCAGATCAGCGCATCCTCCGCCGGATCGGTCAGCAGGCAGTAGTGGATCGGCTCGGGGCCGGGCGTCCGCACCGCCCGCAGCCCGGCCGGCAGGACGTCACCGTCGGCATACCGCGCGTCCGGCTCCTCGTCGGCCTGCGGTGCGCCCTCGGGCATGTGCACCGGGATCTCGAATTGCCGGCGGTAGCGCCACGCCGCCCGCTGGTGGCACTTGGCGGTCAGCACGATCGCCGTCGGCCGGGGCAGATCGGCCATCGCCTCGTCCGCCAGGCCAACCGGATCGACCAGCACGCAGTCGCCGCCGAACTCGATCAGGTGGCTGCTCGACGGCGACCCGCCGATGGCGCTGTTGCGCACCAGCCAGTGCCAGATACCCGGCACGACCAGCTCGACGCTGCCGGCGACTTCCGGCGGCTCGCTCATGTCCGGAGCCTATCGCTCAGCCGAACGTGATCACCCGGATCTGCAGGCCGGAGATCGGCGTCATGCTCGTCCCCGAGAAGTTGCACGCGTCCATCGTCAGGTGGCCCTTTGAGGTCACCCCCTGGGCGTAGAGCACGATCCCGTTCTGCACCGGCCCCTGGGTCGACACCACCGCGGTCTCGCCCACCTTCGCGCCTGCGGCAAGGATGGTTACCTGGGAGCACCGGCCATTGGGGATCCCCGACAGCGAGATCGCCCCGGTGATGTCCGCGCCGGCGATGTCCTTCGTGGTGATGGTCTGGTTCTTGATGTCGACCGACTGGATCGACTCGTCGATGATGTCGTCGCTACCAACGGTGTTGGCGGCGTAGGCTGTGCCGCCCAGCGCGACGAACAGCGCGAGGTAGGCGGCCACCGTGCCGTGACGAGGCACCTTCAACCAGCGTCTTCCGGGCATTCCAGGTTCCCCCTTGTGGTGTCTGTTACCTGTTCCATCTCACCTGCCGGGGGTCACTTCGTCAACCATGGACGACCGCTTCGATGCAACAACGGGGTCTGACCCCTTTGTTGCGTGATGTCGTCGTCGCGATCCGATACGGTTGCACTGTCGTTCGGCAGGCGAGCTCGCTATGGGGGAAGCAGTGGCAGACCGCGTACAGGACGGGGTGATGCTGACGTCGCATCCCACCGATGAGGTGGTTTCCGCCGGCGCTGACCGGCCCATGGTCGGCAATGCGCGGAAGTCGGCCGTTCGGCCGACGCCCCAGCAGTACTTCATGCTGCTCGCGGTCGCCACGCGGGAGCGCGCCGCCTGCCTACGCCGCCACGTCGGCGCGATCCTGGTCTCCGACCAGCGGATCATCGCCACCGGCTACAACGGGACGCCGACCGGGTTCCCGAACTGCGACGAGGGCGGGTGCCACCGCTGCTCCCACCCCGAGGACTACGCCGAGGGGCGCGGATACGACGTCTGCATCTGCGTCCACGCCGAGCAGAACGCGCTGCTGCAGGCGGCCAAGATCGGCTACAGCGTGCAGGGCTCGCAGTGCTACTCGACGCTTCGCCCCTGCTTCGGATGCCTGAAGGAGCTGTACCAGGCGGGCGTCGCTGCCGTCTACTACCTCAACGCCTGGGCGCCGTCAGTCCCGCAGGAGGCCGAGGCGTACGACGCGCTGCTCGCCGAGATGCTGGCCCGCGGCGTCAGCGTCGAGCCGCTGGAGCTCCCCGAGTCGCTGCTCGACCTACGCGCTGCGACGTAGCCAGCTCGGGCTGTCCTCTTCCCAGTCGAACGACTTCGCGTCGCTCGCCGGGACGGGCGGCTCGAGCGGGATGATCGTGGCGGGCATCCGCTCGACCTCCGCGTAGGAGGCCGCATCCAGCACGTAGTGGTCCTCGAGGACGAGCACCACGCGCTGCGGCGTCAGATCCCGCTCGACCTCGTCGGGCAGACGGTGGAGATCCGGGGTGGTCGTGATCCTGGTCAGCGCCTCGGCGTGCAGCGAGATCCGCCACGCCTGCAGCTCGGGCTCCGCCAGCGGTGCAGCGGCGCACACCGGGCAGGGGGTGAGCGGTCGCTTGGGATGGTCGCAGCGATGACACGCGACGGTGATCTGCATGGTGCGGTTGTCGGCCGGGAGGCTCCCCACCTTGAGGGTGATTCCTCAAGGAACCGCCGGAATGTGCCGACTGACAACGTATGCACCGGGCAGGCAGGAGCCGGTTGCTGCGTGTTCTGGGGGGTACGGCAGTGGTGTCGGCCTTGCTGTTCGCAGCGGCCGCCAACACGGCGTCGGCAGACCCGACCCTCGACGCGACCAAGCAGCACTATCAAGAGGTCACGCGCGAGGTGCGCAAGCTCGACCACCGGGCCGAGCAGCTCACCGAGGAGTACAACAAGACGGTCTGGGAGCTCCAGCAGCTCCACCGCCAGATCGTCTACGCAAAGCACCGCCTGCACGACGCCCAGGTGCAGCTTCGGGCGCACAAGAAGTCGCTGGCCATCCTGGTGGTCGCCAAGTACAAGGGCTTGACCCCGCAGACGTCCGACATCCTGCTCGGCGCCGGTTCGCTGGAGGATCTCACCGGGGGGCTCGACCTGAAGGCGCGGCTCGATCGCGCGATGGCCACCGCCGTCGCCCAGATCACGCAGCTGCGCCAGGAGATCATCGACCAGAAGACCGCGCTGGAGGCCGCGCAGGCGCGCGCCGAGAAGGAGCGCGAGCAGCTCGTGCTCAAGCGCAAGCAGATCCACCACCAGTTGCGCCGCCGGCGTCTGCTGATGGAGCTGCTGGGCAACCAGATAGCGGCCGGCGAGGCGGCGTCGACGATCGGCCAGTCGAAGCTTGCGCTGCAGGCCGCCAAGTGGATCGTCGCCGACAGCCGCGCGCACAAGGGCGACAAGGGCACCGTACTGCGCGACCAGGTCGCGCTCGACGCGCTCCGTCAGATCGGCGTCCCGTACAAGTGGGGCGGCGCGTCGCCGGAGACCGGATTCGACTGCTCCGGCCTGATCATGTGGCTGTGGGCGCAGCACGGCTACTCGCTGCCCCACTTCGCCGCCGCGCAGTACGCGCTGGGCCCGCAGGTCGCGTCCCAGGAAGATCTGGAGATCGGCGACCTCGTGTTCTTCCACAAGCTCGGCCACGTCGGCATGTACATCGGGAACGGGTACGTCATCCACGCGCCGCACACCGGCGACGTCGTCCGCATCGCGCCGCTGTCGCTGACCTGGTTCCAGGACACGTACGTCGGCGCCACCAGGCCCGGCCCGGCCTGAGCCGGCCCCTGGTCGGATAACCTGCCGACATGTTCTTCCGGCAGGTGCTCCACGGCGATCTCGGCTGTGCGTCCTATCTGATCGCCGATACCGGGGCCGGCGACGGCGCGGTCGTCGACCCCAAGTGGGCCATCGACGAGTACCTCGAGCTGGCGAGTCGTCACGGCTTCCGGATCGGCCATGTGATCGAGACCCACAACCACGCCGATCATGTCTCCGGTCGTAGCCGGCTGGTCGAGGCGACCGGCGCGCGCGTCTGGGTGCACCGGCTGGCGGGTGCGACGTACGAGCACTCGCCGTTCGAGGACGGCGACGAGATCGCCGTCGGCGACTCGGTGCTGCTGCGAGTGCTGCACACTCCCGGCCACCGCCCCGAGCACTCTGCGATCGTGGTGATCGACCGGCTGCGCGGCGACGACCCGGTCGCCGTCCTCACCGGAGACAGCCTGTTCGTCAATGACGCGGCCCGCCCCGACCTGGCCGTCGAGAAGCGGGAGGGCGCCGCGGAGCTGTTCGCCAGCCTCCAGCGCATCGTCTCGCTGGGCGACGCCGTCGAGGTGCATCCCGGCCATACCGGGGGCTCCCTGTGCGGCAGCGCCCGGATGGGCGAGAAGACGTCCTCGACCGTCGGCTACGAGCGTGCCCACAACTCGCTGCTGCAGATCACCGAGCCCGGCGTGTTCGTCGACGCCATGGTCACCGCGCTGCCGCCGCAGCCCCCGAACTTCAAGCAGATCGCCGAGACCAACCGGACGACGGGCGGCACCGTCCCGGCTGCGCCGCAGCGGCTGACGGCGGAGTGGTTCGCGCGGCGGGCAGCCGCGGGCGGCCTGATCATCGACGGCCGCACGCCGGAGGACTACGCCGCGGGCCACGCGGAGGGGTCGGTCGGCGTCACGCTCGGCTCGAGCGGCTTCGGCACCAAGGCCGCATGGCTCGCCTCCGCGGGTGCCGAGCTGCTGCTGATCGGGCAGGACGACCGCGAGGCCGACCTGATGGTCGAGCTGCTCGGCGCCGTCGGCCTGGCAGCCGCGGCGACGCTGGCAGGCGGGTTCCCGGCGTGGCGGGCGGCGTCGCTGCCGGTCGAGTCGCTGGGGCAGGTCGACGTGCCCGGTCTGGCCGAGCTGCTCGAGGGCCACGGTGAGCTGCAGCTGCTCGACGTCCGCGGGGACGACGAGTGGGCCGAATCGAGGATCCCCGGCTCGACGCACATGCCCTACCACGAGCTGATCGACGCGATGCCCGACCTCGATCGCGCGCTGCCTGTGGCGGCGATCTGCACTAGCGGCAAGCGGTCGGCGATGGCGGTCGGCCTGCTGCAGCGGGGCGGATTTGCGGACGTCATCCACGTCACGCACGGCGGCGTCAAGACCTGGGGCGAGCTGGGCCTGCCGCTCGAGACCGGCGAGCCGGCGGTGCGGGCGTGAGCGCGCCCGAGATGTCGGCGGCCGAGGTCGCCGAGGCGCTGGCCGGTGACCGCGTGGTCGCCGTGGACGTGCGCACGGCCGACGAGTGGGACGCCGGGCACATCGCCGAAGCGACGTGGATCTCGATGACCGAGCTCGCCGGACGGCTCGACGAACTGCCGCGCGACCGGACGCTGGCGATCGTCTGCCGAAGTGGGTCGCGCAGCGGGGTGGTGGCCGACCACCTGCACGACGCCGGATACGACGCTGTCAACCTGGCCGGCGGGATGTACGCCTGGGTCGCGGCCGGCCTGCCGATCCAGCCCGTGGACGGCTGGGTGGCGTGAGCATCCGCGTCGGCACCTGCTCCTGGGCCGACGACTCGCTCTCGGCCCTCTGGTACCCGGACTGGGCGAAGTCCGCCGAGGGGCGGCTGCGCTACTACGCCGAGCGTTTCGACACGGTCGAGCTGAACGCCAGCTTCTACGCGTTGCCCACGGCGGAGACGGCCGCCGCGTGGGCGCGCCGCACTCCGGACGGCTTCATCTTCCATGTCAAGGCGTTCGCGATGATGACGCGGCATCCGGTCAGGGCGGAGCAGCTCCCGCCTGACCTGCGCGAGCTGTTCGACTACGACGAGCGCGGCCGCGTATCGCATCCGTCGCGCGAGCAGCGGGCCGAGGTCTTCGACCGCTTCCTGCACGCGGTCGACCCGCTGCGCGAAGCGGGCCGGCTGGGTGGCGTCCTGATGCAGCTGCCGCCGTACATGGTGCGCAAGTCGGAGTCGCTCGAGTACCTCGAGTGGGCGCGCGGGCAACTGGGCGACCACCGCATGCTGGTCGAGTTCCGGCACCGCAGCTGGCTGGAGCCCGAGGTCGTGGCAGAGACGCTCTCGTTCCTGGAGTCGATCGACGCCACCTACGTGATGGTCGACGCGCCGCGCACCGACGCCAAGAACGTTGCGCCCACCGTGATCGGGCAGACGGGCGACCAGGCCTACCTGCGGCTGCACGGGCGCAACGCGGCCACCTGGAACCGGCGCGGCGGGAGTGCGTCCGAGCGGTTCGACTACCTGTACTCGGACGACGAGCTGCGCGAGTGGGTGGAGCCGCTGCGCGAGCTCGAGCAGCGCTCGGAGACCGTGTGGGTGATGTTCAACAACAACGGCCGCAGCGTGGACACGGTCACCGGCGGCGAGATCGCGCAGGCGCCGGTCAACGCGCTGACGATGCAGGAGCTGCTCGCCCAGCACACCGCCGCCCGGTAAGCGGGGAGTCTTACCGGGCGGCTGGAGGGGGAGGATCACCGGGGGTCGCACCCCGGCTGCGATCGGTTGCCACGGACGGTCGGTTCGTGGCTGTCAGTCAGGAGAGGGTGTCTGCGATCGGTCTCTCTCCTGGCCGTCTTCGTCGAGAGCTACTGTTGCATCCCCCGGTTGGGGGACGATTGGATCATCCTGTGAGGTTCGTGTGTACCGCGCGAGCGCCGGTGAGATGAGGTGCAGAACGGCCACTCCGGCGATGCAGATCAGGCCGCCGGACACGACCGATGTCTGCACTGACGTCAGCCGCGCGACGGTGCCCGCCTCGAGGTCGCCGACCCGCGGGCCGCCGGTGACGACGGCGATGTGGAGCGACGCCATTCGCCCTCGCATCCGGTCGGGCGCCTCCTGCTGCATGATCGTGTTGCGGAACACCGCGGAGACGACGTCGGCCGCGCCGGCGACGGCGAGCAGGAGCAGCGCCAGCCAGAACAGGTCGCCGGGCACCAGCCCGAACACGGCGATCGAGGCGCCCCACACGATCACGGCGCCGATCACGGCCACGCCCTGCCGGTGCACGCGCCCGACCCAGCCGCTGCCGACTGCGGCGACCAGCGCGCCGACCGCCGGCGCGGCGTAGAGCAGCCCGAGGCCTCCCGGGCCGACCAGGAACGTGCTCTTGGCCAGTGCCGGGAACAGCGCGCGGGGCATCCCGAAGATCATCGCGTTCAGGTCGATGGCGAAGGTCGAGAGCAGCGCCGGCCGGCTGCGGGCGAAGCGGAGGCCGTCGATCACCGCCCGCAGACCCGGCGCCGACCCGCCGCCGTGCGGCGTCAGCGCAGGCAGCAGCGCCGCTGCGATCACAGCGACCGCGAACACCCCGGCGGCAAGCGCATAGGTCGTGGTCAGCCCGACGGCGGCCAGCAGCAGCCCGGCGAAGGCGGGGCCGGCGATCGCCGACAACTGGTCGACAGTCTGGTTGAGCGCGGACGCGGCGGGGACGCGGTCGAGTCCCACCAGCCCGGGCACCACCGCGTTGCGCACGGGCGACTCGATCGCCGCCGCGAAGGCCTGCACCGCGACGAGCGCATACAGGGCAGCCAGCGGCGGCGTCCCTTCGGCCGCCAACAGCGCCAGCCCCAGCGAGCACACCGCGGCGACCAGCTGGCTGGCGACCAGCAGCCGCCGCCGGTCGAATGAGTCCGCGATGGCGCCGGCGACGACCGCGCCTGCCAGCAGGGGGATCAGCGCCGCGAGCCCGATCAGCCCGACCAGCAGGGACGAGCCGGTCAGCGCGTACACCTGGTAGGGCAGCGCGACGACCGAGACCTGTGAGGCTCCGGCCGACAGCAGGTCGTTGAACCACAGCCGGCGATAGGCCACCGAGTCGCGCAGCGGGGAGATGTCGACCAGCAGGTGGCGCACCGGCGCGCACGATAGTCCCCATTGACCCGCGTTCGTTTTGGCCCTAGCCTCGGCGGGTGTCACGTGTGCAGAGGCTCCTGCTCGGCCTGCTGGCGGTCATCGCCGCCGGTGCGTCGGCCGCCGCCCCCGCCGGCGCGGACCCGCCTCCGCCCGACGTCACTCTGAAGGTGATGACGCAGAACATCTTCCACGGCGGCGACGAGCTGAACCTGCGCACCCGGGAGTTCTGCCACCTCGAGACGGGCTGCGTGCGGGGGCTTCAGAAGATCGCCTTCGCCATCCAGCGGTCGGGCGCCGACGCCGTCGGTCTGCAGGAGCCGGAGATGAACACGCGGACGATCGCGGATCTGCTGGGGTGGTACGCGAGCCCGCGGACGTCGATCATCTCCCGCTACCCGCTGATCGACCCGTCGGGCGGCAACGGCGTCTACGTGTACGCGGAGCTCTCGCCGGGTCGCTACGTCGCTCTGGCCAACACCCACCTACCGTCCGATCCGTACGGCCCGTACCTGGTGCGGGACGGCGGCACGCTGCAGCAGGTGCTGCAGCTCGAGCGGACGGCGCGGCTGCCCTTCATCGCCGACCAGCTGCGCGAGCTGCCGCCGCTGGCCGCGGCCGGCGTCCCGGTCTTCCTGACCGGCGATTTCAACTCACCATCGTCGCTCGACTGGACGGCGGCCGTCGCGGCGGTGCGCAGCGATGTGCACTACCCGGTCGAGTGGCCGGTCAGCGAGGCGCTGCGGCGCGTGGGATTCGTCGACTCGTACCGCGAGATCCATCCCGACCCGATCGCGGTGCCGGGCTTCACCTGGACGCCCGGCGGCCCGGAGGAGGACCCGCACGAGGTGTTCGACCGGATCGACTGGGTGCTGCACCTGGGGCCCGGGCGGACGACCGCCAGCCGGATCGTCGGCGAGCCGGGTGGGCCCGACGTCGACGTCGAGGTCGGGCCGTGGCCGTCCGACCACCGCGGCGTGGTCTCGACCTTCCGCGTGGCGCCGGCCGCGCCGCCGGCGTTCGTCGGCGTCACCGGCCGTCTGGTCGATCGCGGCCACCCGCTCAAGGTCTGGTTCGGCACCCGGACGGCGGCCGACCGGGTCGCGATCGTCCACGCCCGGGATCCGGCCTCGGCCGCGCTGCTGTCGCAGCCGACCGGCGGTGCGCTGCACGGCACGCCGGTCTTCCCGACGGCCGGTCTGTCCCCGGGGGCATACGACGCGGTGCTGGCCGACGCGTCCGGCCGGGTCACGGCACGCATGCGCGTGTGGGTGAAGGCACCTGCCGCGAAGCCGGCCATCGCGACGACCCGGCGGTCGTACGCGCCGGGCGAGCCGATCGTGGTGCGCTGGAGGAACGACCCGGGGATGCACTGGGACTGGGTCGGCCTGTTCCGGGCGGGGGCCGGGGACGCCCACCAGCATCCCGCCGACTGCTCGGTTGGCTTCTGCGGAAACGGCTACTACCTGGCCTACGAGTACACGCACACCGACCCCTCTGGCCAGGTCACGTTCGACGCCGGATCGGGCGGTCCCTGGCCGCTCAAGCCCGGCACGTACCAGATGCGCCTGCTGCTCGACGACGGCTACCGGGACGTCGCCCGGTCTGTCGAATTCGTCGTCCGGCCGTAGTCAACCCTGAAACGGTGCTTTCGCGATGATCACATCGCGTCAGTAAGGCTCACCACGTGGCCGCTGCGGATTACCACAATCCGGGTGCGGCCAGACGCCGTTCGGCGCCGATTCTTTGAAGGCAAGGGATCACGCGTCTCCGCCGCCCCCGCGGCGGCCGGCGCCTGAACGAGGGGTCGTCCTACATGAAGCACCAGTACCGTGGTGCGCGGCGTCGCCGTGCACTCAAAACCGCCATGCTGCTCGCCTGCGGGGCGTGCATCCTGGCCGTCGCCCAGGGGGCCTTCGCCCGGCCGCCGGTGGCGGGCGAGATCGATCTCGACGCCGCTCGGGCGACGTCGTCGTCGATCAACGCGGCGATCGCCGAAGCGCAGAAGAAACGCGAATTCGATCCGCCGCAGCGGCGCAGCGGGCCGACCGCCGGGCTCGGCGCGAACGCCCCGCAGGGCATCGTTCGGATCGTCCGCTCGCAGTCCAGTCCGGCGTTCGCCGGCGCCAACCGGATCATGCTGACCGCCCCGGTCAGGATGCTGTCGAACGTCCGGTTCGAGGTCGACGACGGGATCACGCTGGTCTACGGCTGGCAGCAGAACGGCTCGATGTTCGACCTCAGCGGGCTGACCAATGTCACGGTCACCCACGGTCGCGCGTCCGGCGCGGCCTTGCCCGGCATCGACCGCCGGCGGTTTCAGATCGACCTGGCCACCGGCGCTCCGCGCGGATCGAGCAGGCGCGCGTTCTTCCTGATCGGCACCTCCCACTGGCAGCTCCAGTGGTTCCACACCATCCAGTCACAGGTCACCAACTCGGCGGCCGTCGTCAGCCACGGAACGCTGGCGCAGTCGCCTTCATACGGCATCTATCGCCATCACACCAACACCGGCAGCCCGCAGGGCTACGGGCCGAACCAGCTGACCTCCCTGTCGCATGTCTTCGTCGGCGACATCTGGACGTCGGGCGGCACCGCGCTGCGGCTGGAGACCGACGGATCTGCTTCGGGCATCCACTACCTGTATGCCGAGGGGCTGTACGGCGAGAACGGCAATCGCACCGTCGCGCTCACGCCGCACTGCGCCGATTCCGACCACGTCGTGATCTCGGGAGTCGGCGGCATCTCGATGCGGGAGGGCGTCAAGCTGGGCGCCACATCCGGCGAGGATGTCCGGCCGGGCGGCATCTGCCACGGCGTGAACGCCGGCCATCCCGGCCGGTTCACGTCGACCACGCTCGGCGTCGGATGCTTCGTGGCCGGTCGTCTCGCCCAGGATGCCGTGTCGCCGGGGCAGTTCCCCGACCCGGCACCGCGCACCACGTCAGCGGCCGTCGTCGCCGACGCGGCACCCGCAGGCACCCAGGTGTCCATGACGAACATCGGGTACGACCAGACGCTGGCCGACTTCAAGTCGGCGCCATCGGGCGGCGGTGTCGACAAGCTCCAGGCGTGCAACTCCGAGGTTGCCCGGGCCTACGCGGGCTACTGAGCCGGACGCATCGGGTGGGGAGGCGGCCCCCACCGATGCTGTCGCCCTCACAGCGAACTCTCAGCCGGTTCTTCGCCGCTTCTTCGCATCGTCGGGTCTCCTGTGCGGAGACCACTCTCGTCGTTGTGAAGGAGCTGCTGTGTTCTTCCTGTCCTACATGATCGCGGAGCTTCGGCGTCGCCGGAGCCGGACGATCCTGACCGCACTCGGCCTCGCGGTCGGCGTCGCGCTGGTGATCGCGGTGAACGCCCTGTCGACCGGGCTCGACAGGGCGCAGGCCAAGGTGCTCGAGCCGCTGACCGGCGTCGGCACCGACATGTCGGTCACCCGGCCGATCACGTTCGACCAGAACGGTGGGTTCGGCGCCCTCTCGCAGTCCGAGCAGAACCGCTTGCGGCGTGAGCGGTCGGGCGGCGGCCCGCTGGACTTCCGGAACCTGAGGCCGGGCTCGAAGGTCGACCAGGACACGTTTCAGTCGTCCCAGCTCTCGTTCTCGGAGAACCAGGTGGCGAAGGCGGCGAACCTCGACGGTGTCGCCGACGCGGCCGGATCGCTGACGCTGAACAGTGTCCACATCCACGGGAAGGCGCCTGCCATCAACGATCAGCAGGGCCCGAGCACGCAGAGCTCCGACGGCGGCGACAACGGCGGGCCACCGGTGGGCGGCAGCTTCGGCGGCGGCTCGCTCAAGTTCGACTCGCGCACTGTGACGGGCATCGACCAGACGTCGCCCGACCTGGCGGCGGTGACCCCGAGCCAGATCGTCAAGGGCTCGTACTTCGCCGACGGTTCGGCCGGCGCGAAGCAGGCGATCCTCTCGCGTTCCTACGCGAACAGCAACAAGCTGTCCGTCGGGGACACCGTGACCCTGGGGGACACCGAGCTCACGGTGGTCGGCATCGCGTCGAGCCCGCTCGGCGGGACCTCCTCCGACGTCGACGTCGAGCTCGCCAAGCTGCAGAAGATTGCGGGCTACAAGGGGCAGATCAACACGCTGCGCGTGCGTGCGACGTCGACCAACGCCGTGTCGACCGCGGCCGCGCAGCTCAAGAACAACCTCCAGGGTGCGGAGGTGATCACCGCGGAGACGCTCGCCAAGCGGGTGTCCGGGTCGCTGACCGACACCAAGAACCTCTCGGCGAAGCTGGGCACCGGACTCGAAATCGTCGGTCTGACGGCCGCCGTGCTGATCGCCAGCCTACTCGCGCTCTCGTCCGTGTCCAAGCGCGTCCGCGAGCTGGGGACGTTGAAGGCGCTCGGCTGGTCGAGCTTCCAGGTCGTCCGCCAGATCTCCGGCGAGTCGCTGTTTCAGGGCTTGTTCGGCGGCGCGATTGGCATCGTGTTCGGCCTGGTCGCGGTGTATGCGGTCAACGCGGCAGGCTGGACGCTGAAGGCGACCGTGGCCGGGACCGGCGGTGGCAGCCAGACATCCGGGCCTCCGGGACCCGGCGGTGGCCCGTTCGGCATCGGCCAGACCGACATCACGTCCGGCTCGACGCTGGTCAAGATCACCACCTCGGCCGACGCCCGGCTGATCCTGGCGGCCGTCGCCCTGGCCGTCCTGGGCGGGCTGATCGCCGGCATCGTCGGCGGCCTGCGCGCCGCCCGGCTGCGGCCGGCCGTCGCCCTGCGAACCATCGAGTAGTTGCGGAGGAATCAACGAATGCAGACACCTGTCACAGCAGAAAACGGTGGCCACGGGCGGGTCGATGTCGAGGCGCTGGCCGTCTACCGGCTCGAGCGCGTCACGAAGGCCTTCGGGTCCGGCGGCTCCCGCGTCGCGGCGCTGGAGGACGTCGACCTGACGATCCGGCCCGCCGAGTTCGTCGCCGTCGTCGGTGCGAGCGGCTCCGGCAAGACCACGCTGCTCCAGCTGCTCGGCGCGCTCGACCGGCCGACCAGCGGGTCGATCGCCTGCCTCGGCCGGCGGCTCGACGAGATGAGCGAGCGGCATCTGACCGCGCTTCGCCGCGATCACCTGGGGTTCGTGTTCCAGCAGTTCAACCTGATCCCGACCTTGACCGCCAGGCAGAACATCGAGGCGAAACTCGCCATCGTGCACGGCGGGGCCAGCACGGAGCGGATCGACGAGCTGCTGGCGGCCGTTGGCCTCGAGGGCCGCAGCGGCCATCTGCCGTCCCAGCTCTCGGGGGGCGAGCAGCAGCGCGTGGCGATCGCACGGGCGCTGGCGTCGAACCCCAGCGTGCTGCTGGCCGACGAGCCGACGGGCAACCTCGACTCCCGCACAGGCGAGGAGATCCTCGAGCTGCTGTGGGCCATCGCCAGGGAGCACGACCAGACCATCGTGCTGGTCACCCATGACCGCGCCCTGGCGGAGTCGACCGGACGCGTGATCGAGCTCCGCGACGGCCGCGTGATCGCGGACGAGCGCCGTGGGCAGCAGGTGGCTCCGTGAGGCGACAGCTTGGCATGGCGATCAGCGTCGTCGCGCTCGCAGCGCTGGTTGCCGGTTGCGGGAGCTCCAACGGCGGCGCGTCGTCCGGCGGGACGAAGCGGTCGATGGAGGCGTTCACCGCCTGCCTGAAGGAGCACGGTGTGAACCTCCCCGAGGGCGGGCAGCCGCCGGGTGACGGCCAGCCGCCCTCCGGGTCACCGCCTGCGGGCGGACAGCCGCCGGACATGTCGAAGATGCAGGACGCGTTCGCAGCCTGCGGTGACCTCGCGCCCCAGCGGGGCCAGGGCGGAGGCTTCGGCGGCCCTCCGGGAGGCTTCTCGAACGGTGGGTGACCGGACGATCTGGCATGTGTGGGCGCGGCCGCTTTTCAGAGGTCGTGCGGATAGGTACAGTCGCGGCGAAGCCGCAGACCACTGGGGGAGCGGCCCGTGTGGGAGGTGTGCCCATGAAGGCACTCAGACGTCTGGCTCCGATGATCGTCGTCGGTGCCGTTTTACTGGTGAGCGCGTCCAGCGCGAGCGCTGGAAGCACGTCCGACGGGTTCGGCCATGCCACCTGCCGATCGGGCAACGTCGCGTCGGGGCACTACCAGTCGCTTCGCATCACCGGGTTCTGCACGATCCCGGACAACCGCACGGTGACGATCAGCGGCAACCTCGTCCTGGCTGACCACGCGATCCTCGACTCGATCCACATGGGGACGGTGCACATCGGGCAGGATCTGCTGGTCGGGAAAGGTGCGGTGCTCGGCTTCGGCTGCGCGCCGTCGGCCGGCTGTAGCGGCACCTCCGACGACGTGATCGGCGGCAGCCTGAAGACCACCGGCGCCGCCGCCGTGATCATGCACGGCAACACGATCAAGCACAACATCAGCATCCAGGGCGGCGGCGGCAGCATGGACTGCACGTCGACCGCGCTGTTCGGCGGTCCCTACTACTACACGCAGGAGGACAGCTGGATCGGCGGCAGTGTCTGGATCTCGGGCGTGCGCAGCTGCTGGATGGGGTTCATCCGCAACCACGTCGGCGGCAGCGTTCACCTCTGGGACAACCGCTTCGGTGATCCGGATGCGATGGAGATCGTGAGCAACCACATCCATGGCGACCTGACGTGCTTCAACAACAGTCCGCACGCGCAGGTCGGTGACTCCGAGGGGTCGTCGAACGTCGTGGGCGGCAAGAAGCGCGGAGAGTGCAGGGCGGTCTGATCCGCTGGAAACCGGGGGAGCCGCGCTCCGGCTCCCCCGGTTGCACCCTCCGATCGCCGTGATCGACCACCGTTCGGCTGACGTTGCGTTCAAGCGCATCATCGGTCGGCATGGGACACTTGGGCATGGACAGCTGCGCCCAATGTGGAGCGTCCGTACCCGTCGGCTCCCGTTTCTGCCCCACTTGCGGTGCGCCGCTCGCCGTCGCGGCCGAGGTGCGGAAAACGGTGACCGTGTTGTTCTGCGACGTGGTCGGGTCGACCGAGCTCGGAGAGCGGCTCGACCCGGAGGTGCTCCGCGACACGATGGCTCGGTTCTACGCGGTCGTCCGCGAGCCGGTCGAGCGCCACGGAGGAACGGTCCAGAAGGTGATCGGCGACGCGCTGGTCGCGGTGTTCGGAGTGCCTGTGGTGCACGAGGACGACGCGCTGCGGGCGGTTCGTGCCGCGCTGGATATGCGAGATGCGGTGCGTGCGATGGGTGAGCTCGATGCGCGGATCGGCGTCAACACGGGCGAGGTGCTGGCGGGGGACGCGTCGCTCGCCGAGTCCCTGGTCGTCGGCGACGCGGTGAACGTCGCTGCCCGGCTCGAGCAGGCTGCGCCGCCTGGCGAGGTGTTCGTCGGCGAGGCGACGTGGGCCCTGGTTGCCCATGCGGTCCAGGGCGAGCGCATGGCGGCAGTTCCGGCGAAGGGCAAGTCGCAGCCGCTCGCGGCGTGGCGGCTCGAGGCGGTCGACACCGCCGCGGTCGCACAGCGCCGCCGCCTCGACCTGCCGATGGTCGGCCGCGAGTCGGAGCTCGACCTGTTGCGCTGGGCCGCCGGGCGAACGGCCGAGGTGAAACGTCCGCACCTGGTAACCACGCTCGGGCAGGCGGGCATCGGGAAGTCCCGGCTCGTCTCCGAGCTGCCCCGGCTTCGTGACGACGTTCGGCTGCTGGTCGGGCACTGCAGGGCGACCAGCGTGTCGTCATCGCTCGAGCCGCTGGTCGAGGCGGTTCGAGGCGCGACCTCGAGTGGCAACATCACCGCGGCGGAGGTCGACGTCCTGATGTCGGGGCACCCCGACGCGGCGGCGGTCGCCGCGTGCCTTGCGCCGCTGGGCGCAGCTGGAGGCCCCGATGCGGCGTGGGCCCTCTCGCGCCTGATCGGTGCGATGGCGGCAGCCGGTCCGGTGTTGATCGTGCTGGAGGATGTTCACTGGGCCGAGGAAGCGTTGCTCGACGTCGTCGATCAGCTCGTGGACCGCGGCGGGCGGAACCCACTGCTCGTGGTCTGCACGGCACGGCCGGAGTTCGCCGATCGGCGCGGCGCCTGGGGGTCGGGGACGAATGCGTGCACGCTCGTCCTCGAGCGACTTGACGACGGGCAGACGAGGCGCCTGCTCACGCTCGCCAGCCCGTCACTGCCGGACGACGAGGCTGCGCGGGTGATCGAGGCGGCCGAGGGCAACCCGCTGTTCGCCGAGCATCTCGCGGCGTTCGTCGGCGACGACCCGCACTCCGATGGGCTGCCCAGGTCGATCCAGGTCCTGCTGGCCGCGCGGCTGGAGGCGCTGCCCGAACCGGAGCGCGAGGTCGTGAGCATCGCAGCCGTTGCCGGGCGGGACTTCCCGGTCGCCCCCGTCGAGGCGCTGGCGGGCAGGCATGTCGGATCCGAGCTCGACAGCCTCTCGCACCGTGAGCTGATCGAGCCGACGGCTCCGGGCCGGCAGCAGTTCGTCCACACACTGCTGCACGAAGCCGCCTACGGCCTGATCCCCAAGCAGCGCCGCAGCGAGTTGCACATGCAGCTCGCTCGCTGGCTCGACGCGAATGGCGGCGACGACGCGGCCTTCGGCCACCACATGGAATGCGCCTGCCGGCTTCGGATGGAGCTCGGCGTCGAGGACGAGACGACCGTGCGGCTCGCCGAAGATGCCGGCGCGCGGCTGGCGGCGGCAGGACGGCGCGCCGACTCGATGGGCGATCCCGTTGCCGCGCGCGCGTTCCTCGAACGCTCCCTGGACCTGTTGCCGGCCGCGAGCCCCCTGCGCGCCGGGTCGATGGTCGAGCTCGCCGCCGCCGGCTGGAACCTGCTTCCGAACGAGGAAGTGCAGCGGCTGCTCGACGACGGCGCGGAGCTCGCGGCCGAGCACGGTCTGCGCGCAGTGGAGCTGCGTGCTCGCATCCTCCGGCTCGGCGCCGCGTCCGAGGCCGCACCGCTCACCATCTCCGACGAGTATGTGATCGCCGAGACGAGCGCCGCGCTCCGCGAGCTCGAGGCGCTGGACGATCCGCGCGCACTGGCGACGGCGCTGTGCGCCCGGGCCGAGAGCGAGTACTCGCTGGGGCGGTCCGCCGACGCGCTCGCATCGGTGGTCCGCGCACTCGACACGCTGCGGGCGGCGGACGAGGACTCGGTGTGGGCGGTCTCGATTCTGAACGCGGCAGCGGTGGAGTCCCCGCTATCCGTCCCGGACGCCGAGCGGTTGCTGGGTGGGCTGATCGACGAGATCGGGATGCGGCCGACCGTGCGTGCCGAGCTGATGCAGGGCCAGGCCATGCTCGCGGTGCTTGCGGGCCGTGCCGACGATGCTTGGCGGATGCTCGACGCCGCCCGGGAGATCGAGATCGACCTCGGCCGGACGCACTTCCTGCGTTCCGACCGGAACCGTGCAGAGGTGCTGGTGCGCGCCGGCAGGCTCGACGAAGCGCGGACGCTGCTCGGATTCATCGCCTCGGAGCAGGAGCGCCGGGGCCAGATCCGGAACGCGGCCGTGACGCATGGGCTCCTGGCCATGGTTGAAGCACGACTTGGGTTCCTCGAGGATGCCAGGGCCGACGCGATCGTCGCAGCCGACGTCGCGGCGACCATCGGAGGGCTGGAGGAGCGGACGCGGCCGGCGCTGGCGTTGTCCGAGGTGCACCTGGCCGAGGGTGATGTCGCGGGCGCCCTGCGGTTCGCCCGTACAGCCGTCGAGCTGACCTCCTCCGCGGACTGGGTGCTGCTGGATGCCGAGGCCCGCATGCTGCTCGCCCGTGCGCTGATTGCGGGGGGCGACTCCGAAGCGGGCGCGACCGAGGCGAGGATCGCACTCGAGCTGTGCACCGCCAAGGGATCCGTCGCGGTCGCCGAAATGTGATGTCGTCGGCCCCCACGGGGTGACGTTTCGTGCTTAGATAACACCACCCCCGTGAACGACTCCAAGATCGGGAGGTTAGGTGACCGTCGGTACTGCTCCACAGCACCGCTTGGCCCGTTGGCTGATTGGCATCGTTGCGCTCACGCTCTCGGCGTTCATGTCGCCGGCGACCGCTGAGGCGCTCTCTCCCGACGCGGATGCAGGCACGTGGGGTGCGCACGGCCGTGTGCTGGCGATGGTCCGCTCCGGCAACATCCTCTACCTCGGCGGGCGGTTCGATCGCCTTCAGTCTCCGGACGGGAAGATCAAGGTGCCGGCCCAGAACATCGCGGCGATCGACCTGACCACGGGCCTTCCGGTGTCGACCTTCCAAGCGTCGGTGGCGCTTCGGTGACACCCGCGCGCCCGAGGTCGACGCGCTGGCGATGACAGCGGACGGCTCCAAGCTGCTGGTCGGCGGGAAGTTCACCCTTGTCGACAACCAGCCGAAGCCGTATTTCGCCGCGCTCTCACCGGCCACGGGTGCGATCGACACGACGTTCCCGGCGACGCCGTTCTCCGCATCGGTGCACGCGATCGTCGTCACCTCGACACGGACGTACCTGGGCGGTGCGTTCACGCACGTCGGCAAGGCGCAGCGGCCTGCGTCTCGCCGCGCTGCTGCCGAACGGGACACTGGATCCGTCGTGGGTGCCGTTCGCCGACGACGTCGTCCGCTCGCTGGAGCTCGCGCCGGACGGCAGCACGATCTTCGTCGGCGGGCTGTTCGAGAACGTGGACAACACGAGCCGCCAGTCGGTCGCCCGGGTCAGCGCATCGACGGGCGCCCTCGACGCGTGGGCGATCCCGGCCGGCGTCATCAACACCCCGCAGACCGCCTGGCACATGCTGATCCGCGGCTCCGTGATCTACATCGGGTTCGGCCATGGCCCCAACTATCTCGCCGCGTTCACGCTCAACACCGGCGCCGTCGGCCTGCAGCTCTGGCGCCTGAACACCGTCGGAAACGTCGAGAGCCTGGCGATGGCGCCCGACGGCTCGCGCCTGTTCTTCGGCGGTCACTTCGGCACCGGGGCGCTGCAGCAGCGGGTCTGCAACGGCCCGTTCCTCCATGGTCTCGCGTCGGTGATCCCGTCGACCGGGGCGATCCTCTGCGACTGGATCCCGCAGGTCACACCGTTCGGCTCCAACTACGTCGGCGTCTGGACGATCGTCAACGTCGACAACACCATCTGGGTGGGCGGCAAGATCCAGACGATCGACGGCGTCACGCACCTCGGAATGGCGCGGTACACCCTGGGCCCGAGTCCGGCGTAGACTGAGTTCATGGCGTGTCGATCGCGGTCACTGATGGCCGCCGTTCGAGTGGAGCACCTGGCCGGTGATCCAGCCTCCCTCGGGCGAGAGCAGGAACGCCACCAGGTTGGCGCTGTCCTCTGCCAGGCTCGGCCGGCCGAGAGGTATCTCCTTGACGAGCTCGCCCCGGAGCTCGTCGGTGATCCACCCGGTCTCGGTCGGTCCCGGATTCACGCAGTTCGCCCGGATTCCGCGCGGCCCGAGCTCGGATGCCGCCGCCTTGACGATCCGGTCGAGGGCGCCCTTGCTCGTCCCGTAGGGAACGTTGTCTGAGAGCGCATCGCTCGTCAGCGCGACCACCCGCCCATCGTCCCCGGGCAGCCGGGCGGCGAGCTCCTGGATGAGCAGGGCGACCGAGCGCGCGTTGACCGCGAAGTGCCGGTCGAACTCATCCGCGGAGGTGCCGAGGAGCGGCAGCGCGACGTCCCTGCAGTGCGACGCGACGAGGGCCGTGAACGGCCCCAATCTCGCCTCGAGTTCGTCGTAGAGCCGCGCCGGTGCGGACGGATCGGCGAGATCCGCCTCGGCCAGCTCGGCGCGGACGCCGAGGTCTCGGAGCTCGGCCACGAGCTCCGATGGTTCGCGATCGTCGCCGAGCAGTCCCGACTCCCTGTCGGCCGGCGACCAGCAGCTGAGACCGACATCCCAGCCTGCCTCGGCAAGCGTCCTCGCGCACGCGGCCGCGATGCCCGTGCGACGGCCGGCACCGGTGATGAGCACGTTCGCCATCGCCAGAGGCTATCCCGTCGCTCCACCCTCCATACGCGATACCCCCAACGGGCACCTGAACCACGACGACACGGACGCCGGTGCACGTCAACCGCGTCATTTGCCGCCATTCCAGGCTGCATCGGTCGCGGTACCCACGTGCAGGGGTTTTCGGCTGGTGGCACCAATACGGCACCACGACGCCGCACGCCCACGGGAGACCGCGCCACTACGTCGACGGCGTGCGGCCGCTCTCAGCAACGCGCCGCTCAAGATCTCGGCGCGCCATTGCCGAAGCCCACATTGACGTCGGTCTCCAGGCACGAGCAGGCCGAGATGCGACAGGGCAGCGGTTTGTGCGGATCGTCTCGATGCTGTAGGGTCGTGCGGCTTCGCAATCAACCCGGGGGGGCTCCACGATGCGACGGTTCATGCTCTCGTTCGTGTTCATGGTTGGGATCGCGATCGCTGGCGCGCCTGCAGCGAGCGCCGGAGGAAGCGACGGGCCGGTGACTGTGCCGGTGCCGGATTTCAGCGGCACGCTGGTTGGATATTGCGGCTTCCCGGTGCACTTTCGGTCGGTCGTCAACCGCGAGCACACCACCTTCTACCCGGATGGGCGGACGGTCACCCGCGGCAAGCTCACCGTCGCGCTTCGAAATACCAAGACCGGGAAGCACTTCGTGATCGATATCTCCGGCCCGGTCTTCACCTATCCGCGATCACATGGCCGCACGCTGAACGTGTTGGTGGCGCGATCCGCGGTGAACCTGACCGCCCACGAGTCTGGGCTCGGTCACCCGATCTTCTGGCTGGTCACCCAAGGCGCGATCCGAACCGTGAGCCAACCCGACGGCTCCGAACGCCTCAAGAGCTATCCAGCGGATCACATCGTCAACCTCTGCCACCGACTCTCCTAAGCACCAGATCGGAAACCAACCGAAGCTCTACCGGCGGCGCCTCAGCCAGCCGGCGCTGTGCAAGAGCTCGGGTAGCGTCGGGGCAGCCGGCGACGACAAACGCACCCTGACCCCTGCGAAGGAGCCAAGGCGGAACATTCGAACGACGACCACGGGGATCCTTCACGTCGTCTGAGCGGGGCCTATGCGTGCGCTCGCGTGCGCGCGCGGACTCCAGCGCGGCGAAGACCCCGCACCCCCACATCACGGTACCTAGAGCGGCATCCGGTCGGAGTCCCATCCCGCGCGTCGTCTGAGCGGCCCCATGCGCGCGCGATGAGAGCACGCCTCCGGCGCCCCGCACCCGGCGCCCGCTACATGAGCCGAGCCGGGGATGGGGCGCCCGACCCGCCGAGGCAGTGATGGCTGCGGTTCAGGCGTAGACTCTGGTCCGATGGGATTCTTCGACAAGTTGATGGATACGCTGACGAAGCGCGGCACCAAGCTCGTCGCGTCAGGGCATCCTCCGGCAGACACCGAGCCCGAAACCGGCTCGGATGAGCTGTCCACGGAGCTTCAGGCCGATTATGGAGACGAGGCGGGTTCCGCGCTCCCGCCGACCGACGCTGACCGGCAGTAGCCGCTGGAAGGCGGCAAAATGGAGCTAACGCCGAGGCGGGCGCGCTGTTGGCGATCGACTACGCGTACGCCACCGTCGAGGAGGCCGAATACTCGGTGCTGGACGCCATCTCGGCACGCATGGAGGCCGACGACCTCGCAATCGAGAACCTAGGGCGTCGCGTCCTGAGCTGGCGGCGCCCGCCACTTCGGCTGCGCGCGCTGGGCTCGTCGTGCAGCTTGTGGGCGGCCAGCAGCGCGCCGGCGAAGCATAGGGGCCACCACCACGGCGATGCCCGCTCGGAAGGCGTCGATCGTGGCCTGGCGCTGGTTGGCGTCGAGGTGCTTCGCGAACGGATCGAGGTCGTGTTGGGTTGCCGAAAGCTGTGAACACCTGGGTGATCCTTCGCGTCGTCTGAGCGGCCCCGTGCATACGCGGGCGCGCGCGAGGGCATCGGGGTCGCGACGACAACCGCAACGGAGTGGAGGTCGCGTAGGGAACGGCTCACGACGCCCATGCGTAGGTTTCGTACTCGCCGGACACGTGGGTGATCTGTTTTTTGGCCGTGCCGTCCGGTCGCATTGTCCAGAGGGCGTTGTCGTTGGCGGGGAAGAGGATGTGGGTTCCATCGCGAGACCAGACGGCGCAGCAAGCAGGTAGGGCGTCTCGATCGGTGAGCTGTCGCAGTCCGCTGCCGTCGGGGTGGACGATGAAGATCGCGCCGTTTCCGCCCTCGGGTGGGTGTTGGTCGTACACGATCCACCGGCCGTCCGGCGACCAGTGCGCGCTGGTGCTAAATGTCCCCCAAGGCGAGAGCCGGCGCAGGGCCGTCCCGTCGGGCCGAACCGTGAACACCGCACTTCGGTCGGCGTCAGCGCCCGACAGCCGACTGGCCGCAAACACGACCACCGTTCCGTCGGGCGACGATCCACCCGCGTTCCCGAAGTGCTCGGTGATCGCCGTATTCGGCGGGCTTCAGCCGGGTTCGATCCGACCGTCGGCCCTCACAACGTACAGCTGCAGCGGATCCGGATGGTCGGTGGCGTAGCCGGGCGGACGAGGCATCACATGCCCGAACAGCAGCAGCGAGCCGTCGGGTGAGTAGGAGAACGGGATGTCCTCGCGGCCGTCGGGTGGCGTGGTGATCCGACGCAGCTCACCGCCGTCGGAGGAGCGCACCGTATAGATCCCGACCTGCGCCGATGCGTGCTCGGCCCACCCGTCGAGCGCCAGCAGCGACCCGTCCGGCGACCATGCCCCCGGGGCGAGGCCGAGCGCGCCCTTCGGAAGCGGGACGGCGTGGTAGTCGTGCCCGTCAGTGTCGAGCGTGGCGGTCGTAAGGCGCCCCCCGGCGACATCCACCGCAACCATCATCCGTCGCCCATCGGCGGATAGGCTGAAGAAGCAACACTCGCCCTTGTCACCGAGGATCTCGCGCCTGTGGCTCCCGTCGGTCGCAGCCGTGTAGACGGCGTCGACGTCGTCGGTGTGCAGGCCGAACACGATCCGACCGGCGGCGACGTCCGGCGAGCTGGTTCCGACCGAGGTCGTGGAAGCCGTCGACGCCGAGCGGCTCCCGGAGCTACAGCTGCACGCGACCGCGATCCCGAGCAGTGTGACGAGGTTGAGCACCATCTTCATCATCCACCTCCATCGAGTCGCAGCTGACTCTCGATGCGATCCTGCGAACCCCGCTCCCGCAACACATCCCTCCGGCGGAATCCGATTGTGCTGGGGATGCTTCACCTCGTCCGTGCGCCACTCCGCGTGCGCCCTGTCTATGCCCGCGGCCGCCACGAAGGGCGAGCAGCACCGGTCACTGTGTGTCCGATGTTTCTGGTCATGCGGGTGAGGCGGCTTCCGTTCGCATTCATTACGTATGTGCCCCGCAGGTCGCCGGTTCGGCTATCCGCCATGGCGAGCTTGCGGCCGTCGGGCGACCAGACGGGCTGTCCGAAAACCCCGAGGTGTCGGCAACCGTCGGATTCGGTCACCGATGTGGCGTTCGGCGTGAGGTCGTCCCCAGTCGGTGAGATCAACCGGACTCCGCACGGACTCTGGTAGGCGATCACAGCTCCGCGTGGAGACCAGGCCGGCGCCTCTCCGTTCACGAGCCGTCGCCGCTGAGCACCCATCCAGCCGCATCAGGTAGATCGAACCCGAGCTTTCGAAGGCGATTCGTGTCCCATCCGGCGACCAGGTCGGAGACACCACGCGCCCGGCCAGGCCGGTCATCACGTGGAGGTGACGGGATCGCGTCCGTCCGAACGAGATTGAGCACTCCGTCCGCCGCGACGCTGTAGGCGATCCAGGCGCCATCCGGTGACCACGCCGGATCCGCGAAGTCGAACCCGGCGTCGAGGTGGCGGTCATCGCCGGTCGACACGTCCACCACGTGTAGGCCGTCGTACTTCGCAGTCGTGGCGGCATAGGAGTTCACTGCGAGCGCGATTCGCCTTCCATCGGCCGACCAGGCGATGTCTTGAAGCTCCCAGCAGGGGCCCTCAGAGGATCCCGCCGCAGCGCACGACGAGCCTGCCCAGCCCATCCGGCCCGGACTGATGTTGACACCGCCCTTCCCGTTCTCGTGGCTGATCACCGCGAGCGTCTCCGTTATGCACCAGCGTCGAGGCCGGTGCGACCCGGATTCCGGTCGCCGGCTCCGGCTGACCCGTCGCCGTGAAATGTCCCCGACCCGTCGCCACCGCGACCGTACCCCAGCATTCCCAGTCCGGCGATGCCGACAAGCAGAATCGCGGCACTGCCCCGCCTCCGCCGCCGACCGCGCCCGACGACGAGCCTGCTCGATCAGCACCTGCGGGTCGTCGACCAAGTCAGGAAAATCCACCTGTGGGTCTTCCACCGCTGACGGACATCTTGGGTCGTGCACCTCCGTCGATGTTCATGCTGGATTGCGCGGGATGATTACGAGCGTGGTCGCCACGAAGGGCGGCCGATGCCGGCGGCGGTATGTCCCGTGATCGGGGTGACGCGGGTCAGGTGGGTACCGTCGGCATTCAGCACGTACGTGCCTTGGGCTGAGCCGTGCGTCCCGTCAGCGACGACAGCGATCTTGCGCCCGTCGGGTGACCAGACCGGTTCGCCGGGGACGCCGATGAGGTGTCGACACAGGCCGTAGGAGTGTGGGGTGCCGCCGGTTCCGGTCGGTGGGATCGAGCCGGATTCCACAGCGCGTGCGATAGGCGATCGTGGTTCCCAGTGGCGACGCACGCGGGTGAGGCCGACGCCGTGCGAGCAGGCGCCTGACCGGTTCCGTCCAGTCCGATGAACAGTAGATCGACTGACCGCTCTGGAAGGCCACGCGCGTGCCATCGGGAGACCAGGTAGGAGACGTGACCACACCCTGAGTGCCCGTCATCAACACGCTGTGTTGTGATCCATCGGCCTTGACGAAAGTAGATCCTGCCTGTGGCCCTGTTCATGCCGTTGGTGCCTCCGGAGTACGCCAACCACGAGCCGTCCGGCGACCACGCCAGGTCTGCCGTACCGTCGCGCCCGACCACGAAGCGGTCGCGCCCGGTCGCGATGTCTCTCACATGAATGCCGTCCACCGGGCTCTCCAGAGCAACCGAATCCTCACCGAGAGCGATCTGCGACCCATCCGGAGACCAGGCGATGTCCTGAAGCTCCACGCAGCCGCCACAGGTCAGCGCGCGGACCCCCAGCCCGGCCCGCCCCACAACGTAGACGCCGCCATGAAACTCGTCCTGGCGGATCAGCATCAGCGGCCCATTCGCCATCAGCCCTGCCGCGGGCTCCACGTGGATCCCCACTGGCCGGTTCGCGGCAGCCGCCGGAGTCCCGTTCGTGGCTCCGCCTCGTCCATGGCCGACCGCGAACAGCGCGGCGACGCCAAGCAGAGCCCCAACGACGGCACCATTCCGCCAGCGACGCCGGCGCGCACGGCGCCGCGCCTCCTCGATCAGCGCAGCCTCACGACCAAACTCGCTGTGATCGGGCGATAGGACGGGCGGCTGATCGATCACCGGCAGTCTGCACACCTCCCACAATAGAGTTATCATAACTGGCACCATCATGGATTTCAAGCTCGACAAGCAAAACCCCATCCCGCTGCACGACCAGGCCGCCGCGGCACTCCGCCGCGCCATCGCAGACGGCGAGGCGAAGCCAGGCGAGCGGCTGCCCCCGGCCAAAGACCTGGCTGCCGTGATGGACGTCAACACCAACACCGTGCTGCGCGCACTGCGCCAGCTCCGCGACGAGGGACTGCCTCGAGTTCCGCCGCGGCCGAGGCATCACCATCGCTGGTGCCCCCGACCGCGCAGCCGTACTCGAACAGGCCCGGCTGCTGGTCGGACTGTCCCGAACACACGGCTACCGCACGGATGAGCTGATCGACATCATCCACCACGTATCCGCCTGATCCCTCGTCTCGTCCACGAGTCGCTCCGCGTGTATGCGCATAAGGCACGGGCGGTGCCGTAGGTGTTGCGCTGCCTGCTCCCTCGCCCTCCCGTTGCCCCACCCAGCGTGCATGCGATAGAGCTCCGCCCCCGACCCCCAAATGCCAGCACCCAGGCCGGGAGTTTCGTGGCGGAGGGCCGAACGACTCCCCGGCGAGTAAAGTGGCGACTGTGATTATCGCGGCGCTCGTTCTGCTCGTGATGGTGGCCGTGATGATCGCGATCGTGCTCCGCGGCGACTAACCCCGGTGACGAGGCGTGCCTGCACGCGAGTCGTGCGGCCGATTGCCTAGGTCGCGTCTGCCAAGCTCGGCGGTCATGCCCACCGAGGTGAATGCACGGCGAGGCTGACGATCCATCTGACGTCATCGGCAACACCGTCGCCTAGACAGGTCGCCGCGACGGCTTGTCGCACCGGCCGTCGATCCGGGTGTAGCGCGTGTCGCAGGGCGGGATGGGGGCGTGATCGTCGCTACTCGTCTTGATGTCGCGAACGGCCTGGGCGATTAGCTCCGGCTGATAGTTGAGAATCTCGTGGCCGCTCTTCGTCGCGGTCACATGGATGCTGTTCGTTGACAGTTTGGCCATCTCGTCCTGCCAGCGAAGCCATTTGGGTCGAAAGAAGCGTGGCAGCTGGTTCAGCTCACCCTCGGTCAGAACGACGAGCGGCAGGTCGCCCAGCGGCTGCGTGTGTTGCGCTCGCCGGCCGCTCGCGTCCAGATCGACCTTGGTCTCTCCCTCCAACTGCGGGTCAGCCCCGGCGAACTGATGCGTACTGCTGGCGTCCACCAGCACCATCCCGGCCACCAAGTCCGGGTGCTCGCTGCGGAAGACGCGGATGACCAGGCCGCCAAACGACCAGCCAACGAGGATGAACGGCGGCCGCTCGCTTGCTCGATCGAGCATCGTCGCCAGATCCTGGGCCATCGTCGCCGCCGAGGCGCGATCGGATGGCCGAGCATCGCTCCCCCCGGTGCCGGCCCGATCGTATGTGCAGACCCTGACCGAGTCGCCGATCGCTGCTCGAACGTTGTTCCAGTCTCGGCCAATCGAGGCAAAGCCGTTCTCCAAGACCACGGTCGGCCCGCCGCGACCGCTGCATAGGAGTAGGAGGTGGTAGCCGCCGACGTCGACGAGTCGCTCGGTCGGCGTTATCGCGGTCACCGCCGCCGGCGTCACATTCGAAGCTGTCGTCGACCCGCTTGACGAAGCGCCTGACGAACCGCACCCGACAAGCATCAGTATCGACGCCGCCCCGCAGAGCAGGGCGCGCAGGGCTATGCCGGCGCTGCGACGCTTAGAACGGCGGGATGTAGCCATCCCGCTGCCGATCGGAGCCGCCGCCCAACTCCTGAAACCGGTCGTCGTGCACGCGAACATGCGGTACAGCCTCGTCGGGCGTTTCCATCTCCCCGCGGGCGTAGGCGATCGCCGCGAGCACGCCGACCACCAGCAGGAACCCGCCGACCAGTCGCAGGCCCAGAATCAGGTAGTCGACTCCGTGGATCGGCGTGGTATGCACCTGGATACCATGGACATACCTCACCTGCTCCGGCGTCGGATGCAGCCGAAAGCCCACGATGACCGCGGCCAGTCCCACGCCGAGCAAGACTGCGACCCACGGCACTTGTATCGCTCGTAACAAGCGCACTCGGCGATGATACACCTCTGGGACGAGCCGGGCGAGCGTGCTCGACTGCGCGCGTCGCAAACGCCGCGGGCTCGCGTTCATGCGTCGGCCCGCCGGGCATGTGGCAGTTACCTCCGCTTGGGAGTCCCTCGTCGCTTCGCGGTCAAGGTCGAGTTTCGGCTTCGTCCACACAGCGCGGCGATGTACTGCAGGGGTGCATTGGATCGAACCGTGCACCTGCGAGGGTAAGCGCGCGAAGCAG
The DNA here is from genome assembly GCA_963720885.1 of uncultured Actinomycetes bacterium. Lineage (GTDB taxonomy): Bacteria > Actinomycetota > Thermoleophilia > Gaiellales > JAICJC01 > DATLLN01. The sequence continues at coordinate 947,850 of CAVRGW010000006.1, forward strand.
GACCCCGTGCTAAACGAGCCAGATTTCCCCGGGTCGTTCCGAGCCTGACGGCTACTGCCAGCGAGCCTCGAGGTCGTTCTGGTTCTCGTCGCCCATCCAGGGCACGGTCTGCTGAGAGCCGTCACGCCTGAAGTATGTGATGACCCCGTGGGCGACGACGAGTGGGCCAGGTGTCGGAGCAGTGACGAAGCCGGCGCTCCCCCAGCCGACGCTTCGCAGTCCTGAATGCATGAATTCTGGCTCCACCGTGGCGGTCATCATCCACTCGTCCTCTTCATCGCCGACGAGATCGTCGCATCGGTCATCGTCGAAGTTCCTATTCGGAAACATCTTGGTCTTGACGGCCCGGCCATGGCCCGGCTGCACGAGTTCGATCGTGACCTCGGCGCGCACATCACACCCATGGAACCGAAGCGGGCCGCACGCGACGACCTTGTGTCCGTCCTGGATCAGCGTCAGCGGCTGGTCGAACTTCGATCCGGCGCCCATCTCACTCCCCTCGTATCTGTTGCTGCGAAGTGGATATCCTCTCACGGTGTCGCCGGTCCTGCATAGCGGCGCCGGTCAACGCTTCGTCCGGCAACGAACCGATGTCCGCGTAGACGGCTGCCGCCTCACCTGAGCGCCCAGCCGCAAAGAGATGCGCAGCCTGTACCCATCGGCTGGGCAACGGGTAATCCGACGTTGCAGCGACGAAGGCCTCCCTGAGGCCCGGCAGCTCGCGTGCGGCAGCTGCAGAGCAGGCGAGCGACTCCGCGGAGATAGCAACCCCGATCCACCATCGGTCAAGCAGCTCCTCGAGCAGCTCCGCTCCCTCCAGCGCGCGGCCGTGTCGAACGTGAATCTGCGCCTGGAGCCCGAGCGCCGGAACGAAATACTGTGGCTCGCCGATCTCACGTGCAAGCGCAACCGCCTCCTCGGCGTGCCGTGACGCCAGCTCGCCGTTACCCGTCGCCAGATCCATCCGCCCGCACACCGCATGCGCATCGATCGTGTCGCCGTGAGTGGCAGCGCTGTCAGCGGCGGCAATGACTCGCTCGGCGATGGCCCGCGCCTCGTCCCATTCACCCGAGTGGTAGCAGATGCACGCAAGCGCTCCGTCGACCAGTCTGGTTGCGTACGCCAGACCGAGGCGGTGGGCTCGCTCCTTCGCGTGGACCTGGACGGCTCTCGCCTCCCGCAGGTCGCCAAGCGCGAGCAACGCGACGCCATAGTTCTGCTCGATCATTGCGCCGTCGTATGACTCGAGATCGCGCGCAATCGCATACGCCCGCTGGAACTCCGCGATCCCGCGAACGTCCCCGCCCTGGAGGTACGCCAACGCGAGCGTCTGGTGGCTCCACGCGGCGAGGTCGTCGACCCCGACGGCTCTGGCGATCCGGCCTGACTCATCCGCCGCCTCGATCGCTTCGCTCAACCTTCCGCGCAGGGCGTATACGCTCGCAAGCGACACCAGTGCGCTCGCCTTCGCAGGTGATGGCGGAGCCGATTCGAGCAACGCGACACCGCGCAGCAGATGTACCAGCGCCTGCTCCTTGTGCCCCTGCTGGTCGTGCCAGAGGCCCACCTCGCTCTCGATCTCGGAGGCCGTCTCGAGGTCGCCACTTTCCGCGAGCTTGTCGGCGATCGACGCCAGATCCTCCGGTAGCACCTCCTCGCTGTACATACGCGCCTTGGCGTGCCGATACCGAAGCATGGGCGGGACGTCGTCGTCGTGCAGCTCGAACGCCGACCGGTAGAGGCGAGCGGCGGCCGCGTACGCACTCATGCCGAACGTCCTGTCGGCGGCTTCGAGCAGTGCCCCTCTCGCCCGGTCGGGCAGTCGATCGGCCACCCCAGAGGCGGCTCCGAGCTCGAGGGCGGTGACGTAGTGGTGCGCGAGGAGCTCAACACGGTCCGTGCGGTCACCGAGCGACTCGATCCACTCGGCCGCTCGAACGTGTTTGTCGGCGCGCGCCGAACGGACGATCTGCGCGTAGGCGACGTCGCGGACGAGCGCGTGCGTGAACGCGTATTGCGGCTCGGCGGCAACGGCGGTGTGGCGCTCGAGCCTGAGCAGCTGCTTGCGCCGCAGTGCCTGGAGCTGCCCATGGACGAAGGACGGGTCGCGTCGCTCGACGTGGGCGACCGCGCCAAGCCACACTACTTTGCCGATCACGGAGGCATCCTGGATGACGGCCTTTTCATCGGACGTCAGCGCGTCAAGGCGGGCGGCGATGATGCCGTGCACCGTTTCCGGGAGCGGCAGCTCGTCCTCGGTCGCGAGCGCCCAGCGGTCGTCGCGTCGGACGATGAGGCCGCGGTCGATCAGCATCCGCGTGTACTCCTGGGCGTACAGCGGATTCCCATGCGCCCGTTCGAGGAGGACGCCCTGGGCGGCAGCGGGAAGCGGCACCTCGTCGAGCAGCGCCGTGACGAGTGTCTCCGTCTCGCCGTCCGACAGCGGCGGCAGAACGAGCGTGCCCGAGCCGGACCACCATGCTGTGCGTCGCTCGAGCAGCTCCGGCCGCGCGGTACAGAGAACGAGGAGCGGGGTGTCGGTGGTCCACAGGAGAAGCTGCTCGATAAAGTCGAGCAGCGCCTCGTCCGCCCAGTGGAGATCCTCGAACACGAGGACCAGCGGCGCCCGCCTAGCGAGCGCCTCGATGAACCGCCTCCATGCCGCGAAGGCTTCGACTTGGCGGTCCCCGCCGAGCTCCTGGCGGTTCTCCAGCCCCACCAGAGGGCGCAGCTCGGCGAGCAGCCAGTTTGCAGTCGTGGCATCGTCGGCGAGATTGACAATCACGCGGCGCAACTTGGCTCCGGCGGTCTCGGCGTCGTCCGAATGCAGGATGCCCGCCTCGGCCTTGACGATCTCCGCCAGCGCCCAGAATGTGACGCCGTCGCCGTATGGCAGCGAGCGGCCCTTGCGGCAGGTGATCTGCTCGGGGTCGGCGTCGATTCGCGCGAGAAACGCAGCGACGAGCCGGCTCTTGCCGATGCCGGGCGCTCCCACAACAGTTACGAGGCGCGGCGCGCGCATCTCTCTGACCACGCGGAGCGTCGACCAGAGATAGTCGAGTTGCGCTTCTCGGCCCACGAACGGCATCCGTGCCTCCGGCGTTTCGGCGTCCGCTGTCTCGCCGGCCTCCGCGATCCACACGGGCAACGGATCGCGCTTTCCCTTCACAGTCACCGTCTCCGCGTCCCGGTAACGGATCGCATCCCTTGTAGCCCGGTACGTGGCCTCGCCCACCAAGACACCGTCGACCGGAGCGATGGATTGCAAACGCGCAGCGGTGTTGATGACGTCGCCCGCTGCGAACGCTTCGCCGGCGTGCGGGTTGGCGTGGAGGGCGACCAGCGCCTCGCCGGTGCTCACGCCGACGCGAACGCGAACGGTGAACCCCGGGTCATTCTCACGCCGCTCTCGCACCGCCTGCTGGATTGCGAGGCCCGCCCGAACAGCCCGCTCTGCGTCGTCTTCGTGCGACACCGGTGCACCGAAGATCGCAACCACCGCATCGCCGATGAATTTCTCAACCGTTCCACCGAAGCGCTCGAGCTCACGACGCACGAGGTCGTGATAGACGGACAGCGTGCGGCCGACGTCCTCGACGTCGAGCTCTTCGCTCATGGTGGTGAATCCGACCAGGTCGGCGAAGAGCGCTGTCACTATCTTGCGCTCCTCCCGCTCCGCGACCTCGGCGAGTTTCGCCCCGCATTGCGGACAGAACCGTGCCTCGGAGGGAGCTGGTTTGCGACATACGGCGCAAACGCTCATTGCGAGAGTGTACGAGCAATCGGCGGCGGCGTGGCCTGCTCGGCCTTTCCACATGACGTCCCATTAATGTCGTTCGAGCGGCCGCATGCGTACGCGGGCGCGCGCGAGGGCATTGGGTTGGCGAAGACACCGCACCCCCACATCCCGGGATCTAGAGCGGCATCCAGTAGGAGTCCCAGGTCGCTCGGCGGCCGTCTTGTCGGCAGCGGGGCGAGCTGGTTTCCGCGGAAACGGTCATCATCCGTCACGGGACCGTGGCCGACAAGCAGCCTCCGATCGCGATTTGATTCAGATACAACGGCGGTCAGGTCTCGTGGTTGGGAGGCTGCTCGCCGAGGAGCCCGCGGAATCTTCCTGACACTGCGGGTTGTCAGTACCCCCAACGGGATTCGAACCCGTGTTGCCGCCTTGAAAGGGCGGAGGCCTAGGCCACTAGCCGATGGGGGCGCGGGACGCAGGATACCGGCCGCCCGGGAGCGGCCGGGTGGCGTCAGGCGGCCCCGACCGGATTGGAGGGGAGTGTGGCGAGGGCCGCCTGAAGCTGTTCCCACGCGGCCTGCTCGACTTGGAGGTAGCGGTCCGCCGAGACATCCTGTGTGGCTTCGAGATACGACTGCCACGCCGCGGCAGTCGTCAGGGGGAGGAAGCGGATGCCCGGGGTTGTTGTCGGATCGCTCATCGAACGTGCCTCGTACTGTTTATACGTTGGCGGGCCGAGAAAAGTTTCACGATGGGTGAGATCCCTCACGCCCCGCTGAGGAGCCGCGGATCGTCGGTGATGATGCCATCCACGCCCAGTTCGCGCATTCGGCTGACTCCCTCCGCGGTATTGACCGTCCACGCGAACACGCGGCCGTCCCGGCCGTGGACGACGTCGATCAGCCGCGGCGTGATCAGCGTGTGGCGGACGGTCGCGTCGTCCGCCCCGGAGCGGCGCCAGACGTCGCCCACGGTCAGCCGCAGCAGCGGCAGCGCGCGGCCGGGCGATCCGCGGTTGAAGCTGAAGCTGGTGCGCACCTTGCCGCGCAGCAGGCGCACGCTGTGGCGCTCCAGCGTCGCGAACAGGCAGCGGTCGAGCAGCCCCGCCCGGCGGCACTGCTCGAGCGCCGCCAGCTCGTAACCCGTCGCCTTCAGGTCGACCATCAGCCCGACGTCGCTCGGGAGCAGCCCGGCCAGCTCGTCAAGAAAGGTGTCCAGCCGCGGGCCGGGGTGGCCGGGGTCATGGGCCACCACCAGTCCGGGCGAGACGTCGAACTCGATCATGTCGACGCCGGCGTCCAACGCGGCCCGCACGGACTCGATCGTGTTCTGTGGAGCGAGCGCCGCGGCGCCGCGGTGGCCGACACGCAGCACCGGGCTCTCGCTCCTACGGATCAGGCTGCACGATGGCGTTCCAGATCAACCGCTTGGTGCCCTCGGTGTAGCCGCGATAGAACGGGTCGAGGCCGGAGGAGATGACGCGGCCGTCGCCGTAGGGCTCGTCGGTCATCACGGCGGTCTCGGAGTACCTCCGGTCGTTTGCGGAGAAGCCCGACCGGTACCAGTCGGCGCTCTCCTTCTTGGGATAGGCGACCACGACCTGCCAGGGCTGGGTCGGCACCAGGACGTAGTCCGACACGTTGAAGACGTAGTCCGTGTCGCCGATGCCCGTCGAGAGCGGGCTGCTGGTGTCGACCTTCACCCGGTAGATCGACCCGGGGATGTTGGCGCCCGGCCAGTCGAGCTTGATCGCGCTGATGCCGAGCATGTTCGCCAGGTGGACGCCCTGGACCCAGCCGATGTACCGGCCGCCGCCGTCGACGAAGTCACGCACCGCCTGCTGGCCAGGTGCGCCGAGGTGGCTCATGGCCGCCTTGGCGTGCCCGTCCGGGACGAGCAGCACGTCGACGTTGTCGAGCGCGCCGCCGGCGATGTCCGCGGCGGTCACCGCGCGGTAGGGCACGTTCCAGTCATGGTCGAGCGTCCAGCGCAGCCAGCCGTCGGAGATGACGCCGTTGGTGTCCTCGGACATCCGGAACACGGCGATCCGCGGCACTCCGTTCGGGGCCGTCTGCGCGGGCACGCTGACCACGCCCTGGATCTTCTGCGCCTGCGGCGTCAGCGGCAGGCCGGACGAGCCTCCCGGCACGTCCAGCAGCAGCGGCTGGCTCCACGCCGTGGTGTCGTAGAAGTACGGCTTGGCGATGTAGGTGTCCTCGTTCAGCATGGCCTGGATCCAGTGCTTCTGGCCCTGCGCCATCGGCACCCAGATCGTGCCGGCCGGCATCGTCGTCGACTGCTCCGCGCGGCCGTAAGGCTTGAAGTCGGAGACGGTGACCGGTGCGGTCAGCCGGTAGACGGCCACGTCCATCCGCTGCAGGCGGCGGACGAGGATCATCAGCGCCCGGTGCGAGCCGGGCTCGTCGCGCAGGTAGTAGCTGCGCACCAGCCGGTCGGGCACCTGCTGGTAGAGCGGGGTGGCCGGGTTCTCGAGCACGTTCGGCTCGAGCAGGCCGTCCTTGCCCTCCTGGTACGCCTCGACGTACGAGTCGTGCCATCCGGATACGAGCTGCGCGCGGTGGGTGGCGCCCTGGGCCAGCGAGACCCACTGGGTCACCCACTGCTGCCGCACCTTCAGCCGGTAGGGGTCGTACGACCCCTTCTCGAACGTCATGCCGGCGCCCAGGAAGCCGTCGCTGACGACGGTGTCGCCGTACTCGGGGGCGAAGTAGTCGTAGCCGCTCTGCTGCCCGGTGTAGTAGCGGTAGCCGAGGTCGGTGAAGGCCTTCGCCATCGCCGGCCCGTACAGGTTGTCCATCCAGTCAACGCTGGTGTCGGGCACCTCGTGATAGATCGGGTCGGTGTTGGGCGGGAAGAAGTACGAGCTCGTCCCGTTCTCGTGCTCGTCCGCGAACAGCAGCGGCGGGTACTTGCGGAACAGCTCGATCCGACTGTCCGTCTCCGGCTGCGTGCGCGCCCAGTCGTCGCGGTTGAGGTCGAACCAGTACGCGTTGCGGCGGAAGCCCGAGGTGCGGGCGTCCGGGTTCTGGGTCGGGATCAGCAGCGTGACGGCGTTGTCCAGCACCTGGGTTGCGGCGCAGTCGCTGCGGCCTGCCAGGTTGTACATCGTGCGCAGCACGGCCTCCGTGCCCGAGGGCTCGTTGCCGTGCACGTTCGCGCCGACGCCGAGGATGGCCGGCAGCCGGGCCTCGATCGCGTCGGCCTGCGCCGTCGGCAGCAGTGGGTCGCGCAGCGCCTTGGCGTCCGAGCTCAGGTTCGCCAGGGCGGTGTTGCTGAGGTTCGCGGGGTTCGAGACCAGCGCGTAGCGCAGGGGCACGCCCCTCACCGAGGTGCCGTAGACGCCGGTGACGATCCGCGGGCTGGCCGCATCCAGGGCCAGCATGTACTTGTAGACCTCGTCGACACTCAGCTTCGACTTGCCGAGCTGCTTGCCCAGGATGTCCTTCGCCGTGGGCACCGGCTGGTCGAACTTGGGCTTTGTGGTCAGCGGATCGCAGGTCGCCGCCCGGGCCACCCCCGCGCCTCCCAGCGCGAGCGCCATCGCCGTTGCCATGCACGCACCGATCCGTAGCCGCATTGCCGTCCCCCTCGCAGTCCCCATGATTGCGGCTCGAGGGTATCGGCCCTCGTGCGGCGGCGTCAAGGGTTGTGTCCGCGCGGGGGGCGGGCCCACCCACCGCCTACAATCGCGCGCAGGGCCGTTAGCTCAGCTGGTAGAGCAGGGGACTTTTAATCCCAAGGTCGCAGGTTCGAGACCTGCACGGCCCATCGGAAAGGCGCTTGGTTGAGCCGTTTGATTCGTGGCTCGTCGCCAGCTTACCGGCTGCGTGTACCCGATGTGTACAGACTTCCATCGGCCGGGCGCTCGGTAACGGTGGGCAGAGGTTCGAACCGCAGTGCCGCGGCCCATCCACGGAGGACTGATCAGCTCAAGGGATCACGGAGTAGCTCCGTCGGTTACCCCCGGTACTATCGGTACTCGCCCTTGGGCCTCGTCCGTTCGATCCGTCCAGGCAGCCGTCGACCCGATGCGACGGCCTCGGCTTCGGCGGCGATGAGAGCGTCCACGATGGCGCTGTGTAGCTCGCGCCCGATGGTGGCGAGGGACGAGCCGTGGAAGTGGAGGATCTCGGCGTCTGGTCGGGTCACCTCGGTGTCGGTCGCGGCCGCCGGTTGAACGAGAGCAGGAGAGTTCGCCTTACATCCTGTGGAACCTAGCCTGCCTGCTCAGCGCCGACGGGAAGATTGGCCTAGGCTCGGCCGTCGGGTTATCACCACTACCTGGGGAGGTAGATCACGATGAAACGGCTCCGCATCAGCCCGTCCTTCGTCATCTCGCTAGTTGCGCTGTTCGTCGCGCTGGGCGGTACCGCGTGGGCGGCCACCGGCGGCAACTTCATCCTCGGCAAGGCGAATACTGCGAACGCGAAGACAACGCTGACCGGAACGAACGCTGGCCCGGCGTTGGCGCTTTCGAACACGACGACGGGAACGGCAGCAACGGCGCTCAACCTGAACGTGACATCAGGACACGCGCCATTGACGACCAACTCGTCTACGGTCGTCAAGAACCTGAACGCGGACAAGGTCGACGGCCTGGACGCCGCGCAGCTTAAAACGCACGTCGATCTGGCATGGACGACGACCGGACCGTTCACGAACGCGCAGACCACGTTCACCAGCAACGGCGGCCCGCTGCTGATCACACTGAACGGCTCCGCCTACGGCGACATCACCGGACAGGTCTTGGTGGTCTGCGCCTACATCGATGGCGCAGAATCCGGGGCGTGCGGGGAGATCGCAGAGAACGAAGCGCTCAGCCACAAGGCGCTCGTCCCGGTCAAGATCTCCAACGGGTTCACGCCGGCTGCGGGCCAGCACACCGTCACGCTGAAAGCCTTCCCCGGATATGACCACACGAAGTCGGACAGCTATGACGTCTACAACGTGACGATCCTGGAACTGCCCTGAACCGCAGAAACGACGAACGCCCCGCGGCTGGGAGCACGGCGCGGGGCGTTCGTGTGGGAGGGGAGTACTGCGCTACGGCTGGATGCCCGCGCAGACGGCTTGGCGCTCCCGTTACCCCGGAGCCACAGTCGCTCTACCTCGTCGCCGTTCGGGATGGCGGTGCTTCCGGGGTGTACCGGCTCGACCACGCGCCCGGGTGGCGCGCGGTGCGGTCAAGGTCGTAGGCTCCGCCGCCGCTCGACCTCCGTCGCGGATTAGCCACCTGACCGTGCCCGCCTTCTGAGGATCAATACCTCGGGCGAGGACGTGCGCGAGCGCCCATCCAGGATTGACAGGGGTTACGGGTGCCGTGAGACTGCTCGGCGATGCGAGCGATGCGCCTTGTCCGATCGGGGGAGCCGCCGGGCTTCGAGTCGGTGGAGCTCACCGATCCGGAGCCGGGCCAGGGAGAGGTGTCCGTTCGGGTGGTCGCGGCGGCTCTGAATCGGCGTGACTGGTGGATCTGGCGAGATCCGGGTTCGGAACTGCCGGTAACGCTTGGTTCAGACGCGGCCGGCGTCGTCATCGCGGTAGGTGCCGGCGTCGATCCGTCGGTGGTCGGGGATGAGGTGGTGGTCAACCCGACGCTCGGCTGGGCCGAGGGGGAGCAGGTGCCGTCGGAGAGCTTCGAGATCCTGGGTGCGCCGCGCGACGGAACGTTCGCCGACCGGGTGGTGGTGCCGGCGCAGAATGTCGCGCGGCGGCCGGCTGGACTGTCGTGGGAGGAGTCCGCCGCCCTCGGCTTGGCCGGCTTGACGGCGTGGCGGGCCGCGGTCACCTGCGCCGGCGTTGGTAGTGGGCGTCGCCTGCTGGTGACCGGCGCCGGCAGCGGCGTGGCGACGTTCGCCGTCCAGATCGCCGTCGCAATGGGCAGCGAGGTGTGGGTGACCACCTCGACAGACGCCAAGCTCGACCGGCTGCGACAGCTTGGCGCTCAGGGTGGAGTGATCTATTCGCAGCCGAACTGGGCGTCGCATCTGCGCGCCGCCGCCGGTGGGGGCTTTGACGCGGTGATCGACAGCTGGGGTGCTGATGGTTGGCCGGAGGCGCTGAGTGCTCTGCGATGGGGCGGTGTTCTGGTCAGCTTCGGCGATACCGGCGGGGAGTCCTCGACCATCGCTGTCGCGGATGTGTATTGGGCGTGGCGCTCGATCGTGGGCACGACGATGGGCAGTCCGGCGGAGTTCCGGGCGCTGCTCCAACACGTCGCGACGCACGAGTGGCGACCTGTCGTCGACAGCGTCCATGGCCTTGATGAGATCGACGCGGCCGCCCGTCGCCTGACCGATCGCGATCGGTTCGGCAAGGTCGTGCTGCGCATACCCGAGCAGCCGCCCCTGGCCTGACGAACGAGCATCTAGGTGAGCCAACCGGCAGGCCGCGCCCGACAACCTGCTCGTGACGTGGTCAGTTTCGAGCCGCGATCGCGTCGAGGAACTGCAGCGTCGCGGCGTGGTCAGCCCGATCGCCACCCATTCGATGATCACGGGGCCCGCAGCATCGCGTCGTAGGTGTCTTCATGCCGCGATTCTCGAGCGGGAACGAAGTGGGAACCAGGTCCGCCGAGACCGGCCCAGACGAGTAGCGAACGCCGCCGCGGAGTCCGCCATTGTGCACGCATTCTCCAGGTGGGCCGAGCTCCACCGAAGCGGGTTGCGACGACTATTGATCCCAAGATCGCAGGTTCGAGACCTGCACGGCCCATCGAGAAAATGCCCTGGTTCAGCTCGATCTGACCGAGTACTCGGCGAGTGCGACGCCCGAGGGCGTTTCGGTGTCAGCCGACCTGCTCGGCCAGTCCGATAAGGATGCCCTCGGGGCCTCGGACGTAGCAGAGCCGATACAGGTCTTCGTACTGGACCACCTCATCGACGAGCTGCGCGTCGTGCTCGCGGAGCCGGGCCAGCGTATCGTCGAGGTCGTCCACCGCGAACATCACGCGGAGGTAACCGAGGGCGTTTACCGGTGCGTTCCGGTGATCGGCGACGGGAGGCGGCGTGAGAAAGCGCGAGAGTTCGATCCTGCCGTGGCCGTCCGGTGTACGCATCATGGCCATCTCGACGCGCTGGTCGCGCAGTCCGGTGACGCGCCCTGACCAGTCTCCTTCGATCATGGCTCGCCCTTCGAGTTCGAGGCCCAGCGCGGCGAAGAACGAGATGGCGGTATCGAGCGACTCCACCACGATACCGACGTTGTCCATCCGTTGAAGCGCCACGCCGCCATTATCGCGGATCGCAAAGATCGCACGTGCAGGCAGAGGACGTTCGGGCCGCTCAGCCGAAATCGGCCGTAACGCCGCTCGCGCCAGCGCCGCCGCCGTTACCCGAGCCCAATCCGCCGGCTCCGCCGGCTCCGCCGGTTCCGTGCTGAAGCGTGGTCTTGGTCAGCGCGCCCGATGCGAGTCCGACGACGTCGATGCTCGGGCCACCGGCGCCACCGCCACCGTCGCCGCCGCGACCGCCGAAGCCGCCGTTGCCGCCCCGGCCGCCGGGTCCTGCGTCCGAGCCGAACGATGCGCTGCCCGGCGCGCCGATGCCGCCTGCGCCACCGAACGCTCCGCCGCCGCCAGCCCCACCGGCGCCGCCGTTCCCAACGACGATGGAGGAGTTCTTGACGGTCGCGCCGACCGAGTTGTACAGCAGGATGCCGATCGCGGCACCGCCACCCGAGCCGCCGCCCCCGCCGCCGCCGCCCTGGCCGCCCCCGCCGCCGGAACCACCGTGGCCGCCGATATCAGGGTTCACGCAGAAGCAGTCTTCGCCGCCGCCGCCACCACCACCACCGCCACCGTGGCCGTTCGACCCGTGGCCGCCGTTGCCACCGTTCGCGGTCGTCCAGATCCCGCTCGCCGGCGACTGGTTGGCGGCCGAGCCGCCTGCGCCGTCACCAAGGAACTTGCCGGAGTCACCGAAGTAGCCGGCGCCTCCGACACTGTCCTCGGAGCCGCCGGGTCCGCCGGGGCCGCCCATCAGCCCGTAAATGTCGGGGGTCGACTGTGCCCCAGGGCCGCCGTCATAGCCGGTGACGTGGTCCGTATGGAGGAAGTTCCCACCTGGGCCGCCGTTGCCGCCAACGTTCCCGACGGGGCTCGACCCGCCGGCCGGGTTGTGCAGCGGGTCGGTGCTGGTCGAACCGTCGCCGCCGGGCAGCCCGGCAGCCCCGTTCGAGCCGCTCGCGCCCGCCACGCCCGATCCGACGCGAATCGTGATCCGGTCGAGGCGCAGCCCCGGACTGTTGGTTCCCCGCAGACCGTAGCTGTCGGCGCCGGAGCTGGTCGGCTGCGTGGGAGCCAGCGTAAGCAGCTGCATGGTCGTCGCAACGTTGATCGCGGTGGCGGTCGCGGCCGTCGTGTCGTAGCTCGCGAAGCCGGTGAGCCGTGTCGCGGGTGACAACGACCGGCCCCAGGTCGGCGTGTAACCGCCGAAGATGCCGACGCCGTTCGCCATGTTCAGCGTCTCGGGGTAGGCACCCGCCTGGGCGTAGACGGCCTTGCCCTGCGACGCCGCCTTGGGAACGGCCGCGGCAAAGGTCTTCATCGGCGCAGCCTGAGTGCCCGCGTTCGAATCGCTGCCGGTGGGCGCGACGAAGATCGCCTTGCGGGCGTTGCCATCGACGCCGTCGCAGTTCGTGTCGCGGAAGTTCGGGGCATCCGGAGTGTCCTTCGTGCCTGGGCTGATCAGCCCGTCCGTCGGCGCGCAGTCGGTGAAGTTGGCCCAGCCGTCGAGGTCGGTGTCCGTGACCACGCGACAGTTGTTCGTCTCGTTGGTTTCCGCGACGGCGCTGGTCGCGTCTGCGCAGGCCAGCAGCTCGCCGGTGCCCAGCTTCGCCGGCGCGTTGACTGTCACCGTCTTGGCTGAGGTTGCGCCGGCGGCCAGGATCGGGACGGGGATCGACGCGAGGAGCACGTCATCGCTTCCGCGGGCCTGATCCTTCGATGCATAGAGCCGCGTGGTGGACGCCGCCGCCTGGACGGTGCCGGAATTCCCGCGTCGTGACCGTGGCGGTCACGGTACCGCCGGGCGCAAGCGACCCGCTCGCGCTCAGCGCCGAGACGTTGAGATCGGGGTTCGTCGCGGCACTGGACGCAAGTGGAACCACCAGCGCGAACAGCAAGCCGAGCAGCAGCAATCGCGAGAATCGTCCGAGCACCGTGGAACCTCCTCCGCTCACCAGGACGTATGCACGGGCGAGGCTACCGAGCCCTACCAGACGGTACAAGCCCGGTAGTCAAATTTGATGTGATCATCAAGAGCGACTCATCGGGCTGGTCGAGGAGCTCCGCTGACACCGGCAGGCGAGGGACCGCCTTCGCCGATAGGCTGTCGCGCGGTGGCGTTCCGCACGATCATCGAGCCGTTCCGGATCCACTCCGTCGAGCCGCTGCGGCTGACGACGGAGGAGGAGCGCCGGGAGTCGATTCGGCGGGCGGGCCACAACCTGTTCGCGCTCGACGCCCGCGACGTCCTGATCGACCTGTTGACGGACTCCGGCACGGGTGCGATGTCCCGCGACCAGTGGGCGGCGATCCAGCATGGGGACGAGAGCTACGCCGGCTCGCCGTCGTGGCACCGCTTCGCCGAGGCCGTGCGGGAACTGTTCCCGTTCCGTCATATCATCCCCACCCACCAGGGCCGGGCGGCGGAGAAGATCCTGTTCTCGGCGGTGGGCGGGCCGGGCCTGGCGATCCCCAACAACACGCATTTCGACACGACCCGGGCCAACGTCGAGTTCACCGGCGCCGAGGCGGTCGACCTGGTCATCGAGGAGGGGCGACGGCCGCAGGAGGAGCACCCCTTCAAGGGCAACATGGATCTGGAGGCGCTCGACCGGTTCCTCGGCGAGCGGCAGGGCAGCGTCCCGCTCGTGATGGTCACGATCACCAACAACTCGGGCGGCGGGCAGCCGGTCTCGCTCGAGAATCTGCATGGCGTGCGGGCGGTGTGTGACCGCCACTCGGTGCCGCTCTTCCTGGACGCCTGCCGGTTCGCCGAGAACGCCTGGTTCATCCGCGAGCGGGAGGACGGCCAGGGCGACCGGGATGTCGCCGACATCGTGCGGGAGATCGCGGGGTTGGCCGATGGCATGACGATGTCGGCGAAGAAGGATCCGCTGGCGAACATCGGCGGCTGGCTGGCGATGCACGACGACGACCTGGCCGAGCGTTGCCGCAACCTGCTCATCCTGACGGAGGGATTCCCCACGTACGGCGGGCTTGCCGGGCGCGACCTGGAGGCGATCGCCCAGGGCTTGACCGAGGCGGTCGAGCACGACTACCTCCGCTATCGGATCCGTTCGACGGCCTACCTGGGCGACGCCCTGCACCGCGCGGGAATCCCCGTCGTCCGGCCGATCGGCGGCCACGCCGTGTACCTCGACGCCCGCGCCCTGCTCCCCCACATCCCGCCGCTCGAGTACCCGGGCCAGGCGCTGGCGGTTGCCCTGTATGAGATGGGCGGCATCCGCGGCTGCGAGATCGGCACGGTGATGTTCGGGCGCCGGCCGGACGGCTCCGAGCAGCCGGCCGCGATGGACCTGGTGCGCTTGGCGATTCCGCGGCGCACGTACACGCAGAGCCACATCGACTATGCGATCGAGGTGGTGACCGCGGTCGCCGGGCAGGCCGGCCGGCTCCGCGGGATGCGGATCGTCTCGCAGCCCTCCGCGCTCCGTCACTTCACCGCCACGTTCGAGCAGGTGTGAGCGCTCGGTGCTGGCGGCGCTCGCGGTCGTGATCCCGCTCGGCCTGGGCGGGGCGATCAGCCCGGTCATGCTGACGGAGCAGACAGTGCTCCTCGCCGGCCCGGCCGGTGGTCGGGCAGGGGTGCGCTACGCCGCCGGCGTGGTCGGCACGACCTTCGTGTTCGTCGTCGCCATCGTGCTGTTCGGACGCGCGATCTCGCTCCCCACCGAGCCGCACCTCGACGCGACGCTCGACCTCGTCCTCGGCCTCGTGCTGGTCAACCTCGCCCTTCTCGTTCATGTCACGGGACGGCGCCGGGCCGGGCCGCCGAGTCGCACGATCGTTGACGACCAGGGTGCGACCGGTTCGCGCCAGGGTGGGGCTGCGTTGGCGTTCGGCGTGTTCGCGATGGCCACGAACGTCACGACGCTGGCCCTGATCGCACCGGCCGCCAAGGAGATCTCGGCAGCCGACGTCGAGATCGCCGTTGAAGCCGTGCTCGTGCTCGTGCTCGTCGGCCTGGTTTCCATGCCCGCCTGGGTGCCGCTCGCGCTGACCAGGGTCGCCCCCGGTCCCAGCCAGCGCGGGCTCGCTGCGGTGCGCGATCAGATCCTTCGCCGCGGTCGCGGCTTCAGTGTCGGGCTGCTCAGCGCCGGCGGGCTGTTCTTCATCGGGCGCGGACTGATACGGCTGATCGGATGATGGTGCCAGGTATCCTGCCGGGGATGAACGATCGCCACGACGATGATCACCGGTCGCGGAGCAGGGGGCTCGACGATTCGGTGCGGGATCTGAGCAACGTCGCGGCGCAGCTCCTCGGTGCGCTCGTCGACCTGCTCGATGATGCTCGCCGCGCCCTGCAGGGCAGGCGCGCGGACTAGCAGCGCCGTTGCGGCGCGGCGACGCCGGTCTCCGCGAACACCGCTTGCAGCTCTGCCCAGGTCGTCGGGTCGACCGGGATGCCGGTCGCCCGAGCCCGCGCCAGCGCCCCCGGCTCGCCCGGTGCGAGCACGGGCTCGCCGCCCGCGGGCGGCGAGGACTTGACCCATGCGATGAGTTCGTCGACGGACGCCGCGAAGCCGTCGGAGAACCGTCCCGGATCGATCGCGATCAGACAGATGCCCTGGTGATCGTCGCCGGGGTGCGGGCCGCTCCAGCCGGCGCCGCTGAGGATCCCGGCGAGCACGTCGACCACCAGCCCCAGGCCGTAGCCCTTGTGCCCGGCCAGCGGCCGAAGCAGGTCGGCCGCGGAGTCGCCGTCGCCCGCCCAGCGTGCTTCGAGTCGAGCGGTGCCGTGCGACGTCTCGCTGGTCGCCATGTCGAACACGAGGTGCGGCGGCCGCGATCGGGGAATGCCGAACGCGATCGGGTTCGTCGCCAGCCGGCCGTCGGATCCGCCGTGCGGCGCCACCACCTGGTTCGCCCCGGAGTCGTTCGTCATCACGATGCCGATCCGCTCGTTGGCAGCGAGCCGTGCGGCAGCGTCCGCCAGCCGCCCGATGTGCGAGCTCCGACGCACCGTGGCGACGCACACCCCGTGGCTGCCGGATCGCTCCACGGCGGCGTCGACCGCAAATCGCGCCGCCACCTGGCCGAACGAGCGACGGCCGTCGATCGCGATCGTCGTTCCGTCATCCCGGTGGATGACCGGCCTGGCTCGCGGATCCACCTGCCCCGATCGGCACGCCCGGTGATACTCCGTCAGCCGGTAGATCCCGTGCGAAGGATGGCCCGAAAGGTCGGCGTCCACCAGATGCTCGGCGACCGCCGCCGCGGCATCCGGATCGGCCCCGTCCGCGACCAGCGAGGCGACGACCGCAACGTATGCGGAGTCCGGATCGAGAACTACGCCGGTGGTGGGATCGGGCATCGTCGGCGGTCAAGCTACCGAATCGACCCGGGCCGCTATCCCATGATCGTCTGGCCGAGGAGGAAGATGTTCAGCGAGACGATGACCGCGGCGACCGCGACGGCCGCGGCGGTGGTCGCCGGGCGGTTCGTCAGTTCCCCCATCAGGCGGCGGTTGCGGCAGAAGATGACGAGCGGGATCAGCGCGAAGGGGATGCCGAACGACAGGGCGACCTGGCTCAGCACCAGAACCTTCGACGGGTCGACGCCGACCGCCAGCACGAGCAGCGCGGGTGCCATCGTCACGGCGCGGCGGACGAACAGCGGGATCTGCCGGCGGATGAACCCCTGCATCACGACCTGCCCGGCGAGCGTCCCGACGGACGACGAGGACAGCCCGGACGCGAGCAGCGCGATCGCGAACATCGTCTGCGCGTGCCCGCCGACGATGGTGCCGAGCGCGGTGTAGGCCTTGTCGATGCTGTCGACCCCCGTCAGGCCGTTGGCGTGGAAGACGCCGGCTGCCATGATCAGCATCGCCATGTTGACGAGTCCGGCGATTGTCATGGCGATCACCACGTCGACGCGCTCGAACCGGAAGATCCGCCGGCGCTGCTCATCCGTTCGGCCGACAACGCGCCGCTGCGTCAGCGCAGAGTGCAGGTAGATGACGTGGGGCATCACGGTCGCGCCGAGGATGCCGGATGCCAGCAGGACGCTCTCCGTGCCGGAGAAGCTGGGCACCAGCAGGCCGTGAGCGATGCCCGACGGTGAGGGGTCGGCATGGAACATCTGGAAGGCAAAGCCGACGACGATCACGCCGACCAGGCAGACGATGGCGGCCTCCATGTGACGGAACCCGCCTCTGGTCTGGAGCGCCAGCAGCGCGAATGCGAATACGCCGGTGATCACGCCGGCCGGGAGCAGCGGCACGCCGAACAGGAGGTTGAGGCCGATCGCGGCTCCCAGGAACTCGGCCAGGTCCGTCGCCATCGCGATCAGCTCGGCCTGCAGCCACAGAGCGACCGTCACCGGATTCGGGAACTGGTCGCGACAGACCTCGGCGAGGTTCATGCCGGTGGCGATCCCGAGCTTCGCGCTGAAGGTCTGGATCAGCATCGCCATCAGGTTCGCGGCGAGGATCACCCACAGCAGCATGTAGCCGTACTTGGCGCCGGCAGCGATGTTCGTCGCGAAGTTGCCGGGGTCGACGTAGGCGACGGCGGCGATGAACGCCGGGCCGAGGAACGGCCACACCGCCCGGATGCCCCGCCGCTCGCCCGTCAGCGAACGCTCGGCTGCATCCGCGACTCGGGCCTCTCCGGGAAGCGCTGCGCCGACGGCGTCGTCAACCGTCAGCGTCGCCCTGGCCGGCGGCGGCGTCAAGAGGCCATGACCTCGATCCGCGACGCGACCGATCGCCCGATGCTATGCGTCGTGCCGTCGATCTCCAATGTCACTGGACCCTCGAACGGCGCCTGCTCGATCATCACCACCGGGCATTCCGGCACCAGCCCGAGATCGGCCAGGTAGCGGAGCAGCTCGGGGTCGCTGTCGGGCACGCGCCGGATAACCGCCTCGTCCCCCGCTGCGACGTCGACGAGCGTGCGGCGCTCACCGGTCTCGAGCACGAGCTCGGCGGTCGGGATCGGATCGCCGTGCGGGTCGCGCGTCGGGTATCCCAGCGCGGCATCGATTCGCGCCTCGACTTCGTCCGAGAGGTAGTGCTCGAGCCGCTCGGCCTCCGCATGCACCTGATCCCAGCTGAGACCCAGAGCCTCCTTCAGGTAGAGCTCGAGCAGGCGGTGATGGCGGATCACCTCGAGCGCGACTCGCTCGCCCGCCGGCGTCAGTCGCGCCCCGTGGTACGGCTCATGCTGCACCAATCCGAGGCGGTCGAGCTTCTTCAGCATCGCTGTCGCCGAGGCGGGCGAGACGCCCAGCTCGCCGGCGAGCGCCGAGGTGGTCGCCTCGCCGTGAGCGGCCTGGAGCTTCCAGATCGCTTTCAGATAGTCCTGTGCGGATTCACTGACCATGTTTCAGCCACGCCTCACTTCGGATGCGAACACCAGGATCTATGCAACGAGCAACCCCGTCGCGTACATCGCCACGATGCCGGTCAGGTAGCCGCCGAGGGCGTAGCCCGACGTCAGGCCGCCAGGTGCCCGGCGAACGACGAACCGCCCGACCTCGACCACCACCTGGAGTGCCGCACCGGCGGCGATCGCGAAGAACAGGACGGCCAGCAGGTCGTTCGTCAGAAACCCGCCGATCCAGGCGCCGAGAATGGCCGGCGCACCTGCGATCAGGGCCAGCGCCACCAGTCGGCCAACACCGGTGCGCGCGCCGTCCTCCGCCATGGGCGCGGCGATGCCGAGGCCCTCGGTGACGTTGTGCACCATGAACCCCACGATCAGGAACGTGCCGAGGGCCAGCTCGCCGAGGGCCAGCGACGATCCCACCGCCAGCCCCTCACCGAGGTTGTGCAGGCCGATGCCGATCGCGACCAGCGTGGCCAGCCCGACGCCGGTCAGCGGCTTCACGCGGCCGCCCTCCCGGCCGGACAGGCGGAGGGCGACGAAGGTCAGTCCCAGGTAGCTCAGAGCGACGCCGAGCAACACGAGCCCGGTGCCGCCGATCGCGCCGGGCAACGCGGCCTGCAGCTGGAGCGCTTCGCTCAGCGCATCGAACATCAGGAACGTCAGCAATCCGGCCGTGAGGGCCATGAACGCCGCCAGCCAGTGCGGTGGCGCGCGCCGCAGCGACGGCAGCCAGGCGAGGCCGAGTGCCACCGGCACGACGCCGACGAGCACGCCGATCACCGCCAGCCCGGCGGCCCCATGCAGCGACGGCTGCTCGGTCTCCACCGCGGCGGGGACATCGTGGGTCGTGACGATCCCGCTCGAGGAGATCAGCCCGATCTTGACCGGGTCGTTCTCGACCCACGGGAACGGGACGTGGACGGTCGCCGAGCGGAGCCGCTCGAGCGTCGCCGACCCGGAGTCGCCGTCCGCGGTGAACGGCACGATCGCGTCGTCGATCGTGACCTGGGCGAGCGTCAGGTCCTCCCTCTGCGGATTCGTCACGTGGATCGTGATCTCACCCGGCGAGAACTCGACCTTGCGCACGCTGAACTCATCCGCAGGCGGCGGCGCGTGGCCGATCAGGCCGACGATCGAGTTTCCCGACGACAGCGTGCCGAACACGATCGCGATCAGCACGATCACCGGCACGACCGCCCACAGCCTCCACCGCAGATCCGCCTGCCGCCTGACCTCGGTCATCGATCGACCACGTCGAAGAAGCCCATCCAGCCCAGCTCGGTGAACTCGGAGACGTGCGCGTGGAACATGAAGTGGCCGGTGTTGTGGAAGTCGATCTCGACGATCCCGCGCTGGCCCTGGCCGAGCATGACGGTGTCGGTGTACTCGAACTGGTCGGTGGTGCCGGTCGGGTAGTACCGGAAGAACTCGCCGTGCAGGTGAAACGAGTTCATCAGGTCGAACTCGGTCAGGTTGGCGAGGTAGATCCGCACCGTCTGGTCGCGGCGGACGCGGATCGGGTGTCGCGCGTAGTAGAACGCCCTGCCGTTGACCGTGTAGAACTCGTTCTCGGCGTCGCCGTTCGTGTCGAAGCCGTTCATCACCATGACCATCTCCTGCGCCGGGGAGCGCGGCGTCTTGGGATCGATGATCAGCGCGCCGTAGAGGCCCTTCTCGATGTGCTTCTTGAGCGGCGTCGCGTGGCAGTGGTACAGATGCATCCCGGCCGGCCGGGCCGGGAACTCGTAGACGAACCGGCCGCCCGGTTCGACGATCTCGAACACCCCGTCCATGTCGGCCGGGTGGATGCCGTGGAAATGGATCGTGTGGGGGTGGCTGCTGCCGTTCGTGAAGTTCACCCGCAGCGTCTGACCCTCGGTCACGCGGATCGTCGGGCCCGGCACGGTTGCAGGCCCGTCCCTGAGCCCGTAGGCCCATGCCGGGAAGAAGACGCCCTTGGCAACCTCGACCTCCTGCTCGGTCGCGACCACGTCGTAGGTGCGAACCGCCCCCGGTTCGTAGCCCGCCGGGGGCGTCAGCACGTGATCCGGCCCGTCCGGCGCAGGCACCGCGTCGCCCATCATCGACGCGTGCAGGGACGCCGAATGGTGCTCCGCCATCTGGCCGTCCATCCCCGCCATGCGGTTGGTGCCGGGGCTGGAATCGGCGAGCGCCGCGTTCGCCAGGGGCGCCAGTCCGACGACCACCGGCACTGCGCCGACGACCGCCTGCCTCCTGGTCATGCGCGGCCTATCCATTGGTGTTGAGTCCAGTCTTCGTTGACATTCCGCACATGTGTGAAACGAAGTTTAGTCTATTCAAACTTCCGGTTCAAGGAGGACTCGGCTCGGGGACGCGCCGGCCCCGGCGTTTGGACCGGTCGCGCCGCGGGGTAGGAGATCGGCGATGTCCGGCGTGACGTTCGCAGATGTGTCGAAGGTCTACCCTGACGGCACAGAGGCGGTCTCGGGCCTCGACTTGGACGTGCGCGACGGGGAGTTCATGGTGCTCGTCGGTCCGTCCGGGTGCGGCAAGACCACCGCCCTGCGGATGGTTGCCGGCCTCGAGGAGATCAGCGTCGGCGAGCTGCGGATCGGCGACCAGGTCGTGAATCACGTGGCCCCGCGCGATCGCGACATCGCGATGGTCTTCCAGAGCTATGCGCTCTACCCGCACCTCTCCGTCTACGAGAACATCGCGTTCTCGCTGCGGATGCGGGGCGCCCCGAAGAGCGAGATCGACCGCCGGGTGCGCGAGACGGCGCAGACGCTGGGCCTCGAGGAGCTGCTCAGCCGCAAGCCCCGCGCGCTCTCCGGCGGCCAGCGCCAGCGGGTGGCGATGGGTAGGGCGATCGTGCGCGAGCCAGCCGCCTTCCTGATGGACGAGCCGCTCTCGAACCTCGACGCCAAGCTCCGCGTCCAGACGCGGGCGGAGATCAGCGCGCTCCAGGACCGGCTGGGCACGACCACGATCTACGTCACCCACGACCAGGTCGAGGCGATGACCATGGGGGATCGGGTTGCCGTGATGCGCAAGGGGCGGCTGCAGCAGGTGGACGACCCGCAGACGCTGTACGACCGGCCGGTCAACGTGTTCGTCGGAGGGTTCATCGGCAGCCCCGCCATGAACATGCTCGAGGTGACGCTGCGGGAGGCGCCGGATGGACTCATCGCCGAGCTTGGTGACGACCGGATCGATGTCGGCCGGGAGACGCTGGAGGCCCGGCCTGGGTTGCGCTCCTACGTCGGGCGGCCGGTGATCATGGGCATCCGGCCGGAGGACATGGAGGATGCTGCGCTGGCACCCGACGCCCCGGCGGGCGATCGGCTGCGAGGCGTCATGCGGCTGCGCGAGTCACTCGGGTCGCTGGTCATGGCGCACATCACCATCGCCGCGAAGCCGGCGGCGACCGACGTCAGTCTCGAGCTCGCGGCCGACGCCGGTGCCCAGGACGGCAGCAGCCTGCTGGGCGGCGACGGCATGTTGATCACGGCCGCGTTCGGCGCGCGGTCGCAGGTCAAGGAGGGAGACCAGGTCGAGGCCGTCGTCGACACGCGCAATCTGCATTTCTTCGACCCGAACTCCGGGCTCGGCATCTACGAGCAGACGACCAACGGATCAGGAGGCACACAATGAGGCCGCGACTGAGCGCGACTGCGCTTGTCCTTGCAATGGTGCTCGCCACGGGCTGCGGTGGAGGCAGCGGCAGCAGCTCGAGCGGCGGGTCCGGTGGTTCGACCAGCGACATCTCGGGATCGATCTCGGTAATGGGTATCTGGTCGGGGCCCGAGCAGGCGGCGTTCCAGAAGGTGATCGACGGGTTCACCAGCCAGAACCCGGACGTCTCGGTGAAGTACACGTCCGCCGGAGACCAGCTGCCGACCCAGCTCTCGACGGCGGTCGCGGGTGGCAATCCGCCGAGCGTCGCGTTCGTCGCACAGCCCGGCCTGATCAAGGACTTCGTCGCCAAGAACGCGTTGAAGCCGATCGACTACGCACAGTCCGACGTGGTACAGAACCTCGGCCAGTCGGCGGCCGACATCGCCACCGTCGATGGCAAGCTCTACGGCGTTCTCTACAAGGCGGCCAACAAGTCGCTGGTCTGGTACAACGTCCAGGCGTACAAGGACGCCGGCGTGCAGCCCGCCAAGGACTGGAACCAGTTCATTCAGGACGCGGGCACCTTGAAGGCATCGGGCGTCCCTGCGTACTCGATCGGCGTCGACGTCGGGTGGCCGATCACAGACCTGTTCGAGAACATCTACCTGAGCCAGGCGGGGCCCGACAACTACGACAAGCTCGCCGCCCACGAGATCCCGTGGACTGACCAGACCGTCAAGGACGCGCTGAAGACGATGTCCCAGGTGCTGGGCGACAGCAGCAACATCTACGGCGGCACATCCGGCGCGCTGCAGACCGACTTCCCGACGTCGGTGGGTAACGTGTTCATCGATCCGCCCAAGGCCGCCGAGATCATGGAAGGCGACTTCGTTCCGGGCTCTGCAAAGACGACGCTGAAGCCGGTCGACGGTTACAACGTCTTCCCGTTCCCGCAGGTCGGTGATACGCCGAACCTGGTGATGGGTGGCGGCGACATCGCCATTGCCTTTGAAGACAATGCGGCCGTGCAGGCCTTCATGAAGTACCTGACGACCACCGAGGCGGCCGAGATCTGGGCGAAGCAGGGTGGGTTCGCGTCGCTCAACAAGGGCCTCGATCCCAGCATCTACCCGAGCGAGATCGAGCAGACGACGGCCGGCGTGCTGACCAAGGCCACGGCCTTCCGCTTCGACATGTCCGACCTCCAGCCGGCGGCATTCGGTGCGACCGTCGGGCAGGGTGAGTGGAAGATCTTCAGCGACTTCGTCAAGAACCCGGACGACGTCGACGGAACAGCGGCGGCGCTCGAGAAGGCCGCGGCAAAGGCGTACGGCAACGGCTGATCGCGGTGGGCGTCGGTAGCGACACGGTCCTCGAGCGCCCGCCGGCGACGTCGGTCGGCGGGCGCCCGCCCGGTGCCCTGCGCCGGTACGCCCTGGCCGGGGCGTTCTTGGCGCCGGCAGCGATCCTGCTCGGCGTGTGGGTGGTCTACCCGACCATCCACACGATCATCCGCAGCTTCTACGACCGCTCGGGCGACACGTTCGTCTGGTTTGACAACTACCAGACGATCTTTACCTCGGACATCCTGGTCACCGCGGTCAAGAACAACCTGCTGTGGGTGCTGGTCGTGCCGGCGGCAGTCGCCTCGATCGGGTTGGTGTTCGCCGTGCTGATGGAGCGGGTGTCGTGGGCGGTCGCGTTCCGTACGGCCGTCTTCATGCCGATGGCGATCTCGGCTTTCGCGGCCGGGATCACGTGGCGGATCGTGTACCTCGACGATCCCAACCTCGGCGTCGCGAACGCCGCGATCAAGTCGGTCGACGATGTGTTCAACCCATCCGGCGTTCTCCCGCAGGCGTCGCCGTCGACCGAGGATCTCGTCCAGCAGGGCGGCGGCGGAATGCAGCTCAAGAACCCGGTGCAGGCCGGCGACACGGCCGAGCTCGGTCTGACGGCGATCCCACCCACCGACATCCCGTCCGATGCGCAGCAGGCGGTCACGCCCGAACCGCTGCAGGGAGGCATCAGCGGTGTTGTCTGGCGCGACTTCAAGCCCGGAGGCGGAAAGCCGGGCAAGGTTGAATCCGAGGAGTTGGGGCTGCCCGGCGTGCACCTCGACCTGCTCGACCAGGGCGGCTCGAAGGTCGCCTCCACCTCCAGCGCCGCCGACGGCAGCTTCCGGTTTGCCGACGTGGGCAACGGTTCGTACACGGTTGCGATCAGCGCCTCGACGTTCGCCAAGCCGTTCGGGGGCGTCGAGTGGTTGGGCCCGCGCCTGGTGACGCCGGCGATCATGATCGCCTATCTGTGGATCTGGGCGGGTTTTGCGATGGTCGTGATCGCAGCCGGTCTGGCCGCGATCCCGCGCGACGTGCTCGAGGCGGCGCGCACGGACGGCGCCAGCGAGTTCCAGGTGTTCCGCAAGGTGACGGCTCCGCTGCTGGCGCCGGTGCTCACCGTGGTCTTCGTGACGATGCTGATCAACGTGCTGAAGGTGTTCGACATCGTCATCTCGATCGCCCCGGGATCGAGCCAGGACGACGCCAACGTGCTCGCGCTGGCGATGTGGCGAACGTCGTTCGGCGGCAGCAACGACTTCGGCGTCGGATCGGCGATCGCGGTGCTGATCTTCCTGCTCGTCATCCCGGTGTTGCTGCTCAACGTCCGGCGCTTCCGGAGGGAGGCCTGATGGCCACGGCGACCGCGGAGCAGAGTGCACGGCAACGGGTGGCCGCCCCTCCCGCACGGCGCAGCTACCGCTGGCTGCGGCAGGCGCCGATCCATCTCGTACTGCTGGTATTCGGCATCCTCTGGCTGATCCCGACCATCGGCCTGTTCGTCACCTCACTGATGCAGCCGACCGATTTCCAGCAGCAGGGCTGGTGGAACTACCTGGCGCATCCCGGCCAGCTGACCCTCGACAACTACCGGGCGGTGTTCGACAACCAGGCGATCATGGACTCGCTGTGGACGACCGTGCTGGTCGCTGTGGGCGGCACGGCGGTGCCGGTGATCGTCGGGGCGCTGGCCGGCTACGCCTTCGCCTGGCTCGAGTTCCCCGGTCGCGACTGGATCTTCATCATCGTCGTGGCGCTGCTCGTCGTGCCGCTGCAGATGGCGTTGATCCCGATGTTCCAGCTGTACAACGACCTCAACCTGTTCGACACGGTACTCGGCCTGGTGCTGTTCCACGCCGCGTTCGGCCTGCCCTTCGCCATCTTCCTGCTGCGCAACTTCTTCATCGGGATCCCACGCGACCTGATGGAGGCGGCCCGCATCGATGGCGCAGGCGAGTTCAAGATCTTCTGGCGCCTGATCCTGCCGCTGGGCAAGCCGGCGATCGCGTCGCTTGCGATCTTTCAGTTCCTGTGGACGTGGAACGACCTGCTGGTGGCGCTGACGTTCGGCAGGTCGACGGTGCCGATCACGGTGGCGATCTTCTCCCAGATGCGCCAGTTCAGCGGCAACATCGAGCTGATCGCCCCGGCCACGTTCATCTCGCTGATCGTGCCGCTGGCCGTCTTCTTCATCTTCCAGCGGTCGTTCGTCCAGGGACTGCTCGCCGGGTCGGTCAAGTGATCGGAGCCGTGGCCGCTGGTTTGCGCTGGGGTAGCGTGTTGACCGTCGAGGCCACAGGTCGATGGGCCATCATCGGCCTCGGGCGATGAAGTCGTCTCGGAGGTGCACGATGGACATGGACAGATCGATGGCAGGATGGGTCGGCTTCGCCGGCATGGTGATGGTGATCGTCGGAGGGATCGACATCTGTCAGGGCCTGATCGCATTGCTGACGGACAACTACTACGTCGTGTCGGGGTCGGGATTTCTGGCCGTCGATCTGACGGCGTGGGGATGGGCGCTGCTGATCTGGGGCGGCCTGCTCGTCCTCGCCGGCCTCGGGCTGATCCGCGGCCAGGGATGGGCGCGCTGGGTGGCGATCGTGGCGGTGTCGGTGAACGTGTTCGCGCAGTTGGGGTTCCTGGGCAACAGCCAGTACCCGCTGTGGGCGCTGACCGCACTGGCGCTCAACGTGATCGTCCTGTACGCGCTGACCGCCCGCTGGGGAGAGAGCAGCGCCGACCTGAGGTCGTCGAGCTAGGACCGGTGACTCAGGATGTGGACGGATGCTTGGCGGAAACGTCGATCCAGCGTGCCGTCAGGCCCACTGCGACCACCAGCGAGGCCCACGCGGCGCCCAGCGCATAGCCGCCGAGGACGTCCGTGAACCAATGCGCGCCGAGATACATCCTCGAAGCGCCCACGGCCAGCACGCATGCGCAGGCGACAACGGGCTGCCAGATCGACCGATGCCTGGAGGAGATGAGGACGATGAGCATCACGGTGAAGGCCATGGACTGCGTGGCGTGTCCTGACGGGAAGGACCAGTGTCCGTATGTCGCGAGCGCGTCCTCCGCGGGCGGCCGGGGCCGTTCGATGATCCGCTTGAAGATGTTGTAGAGGGCGGTCGATCCGGCCAGGGACGCCACCAGCATCGCTCCCGCCCGCCAGTCGTGATCGCGACGGACCCAGTAAACGGCCGCCACGAGCGTCGCCGGGTAGAGCAGGGCGGCGGATCCGAGCCACGTCACGAGCTTCATCGCAGTCGTCATGCCGGACGTGCGGTGATCGTCGATCCAGGAGAGCATCGTCTGGTCGATCGACGGAGAGCCGTTCGTCGCGGCGACAACGGCGAGCGCGAGGAACACCAGCCAGCACGCCGCGGATATTCCGACCGCGACCGCAACGGCCCGTCGCCTCGGTCGGCTCATGCCCACGATCGTATCCCGCGATGCGGGAACGACGCCTCGTCAGCGCCAGTGGCTGTGAGATCGTTCGGCGGTGCATCGTCCGAGTGCGATCGATCGCCGTTGGTCAGAGTTGGTAACGCGTCGGCGGACGTCCCGGCTTGACGCCGCTGCGCTGGTGTTCAACCACTCGGGTCGGGGGCTGGGGAGGGCGGCGATCCTGGGCGCTGTCGGCCTCGAGCTGGCGCGCCGGCGGCGCTGGCCTGATCTCGCGTGCTTTGCGCTGGCCGAGGCGGGCACACCGGCGGGCGTGAATCTGGTCAAGCTGCTGGTGAACCGGCGCCGACCGCGCGAGGCGGATATCAGCACCTTCGGCACGTCCTTTCCCTCAGGACACACCGCCTTCGCGGCCGCGACGGGCGTGGCGCTTGTGCTGCTGTGCAACGAGCCGGGCATGCGAAGGGTTGCCTGGGCCACAGCGACCGCTGGCACGCTGGGGATGGCCTGGAGCCGTACCTACCTGCAGCTGCACTGGCTGACCGATGTGGCGGCCGGCGGGCTGCTGGGGACCGGCGTCACACTGGTGGCCTTCGACCGGGTCAGACGTCGTGACCAGGCGGGCAGCGCGCGTGCCTGACACATCCCAGGAGCGATTCCCGCGACCGGCCGGGCTGCGGATAGTCGCCGCGTACCGGACGGAATGGCTGCCGAAGGATGTGCTCGCGGGGCTGGTGTTGACGACGCTGCTCGTCCCGCAGGGGATGGCATACGCCGAGCTTGCGGGGCTCCCGGCGATCACGGGCCTGTACACGTCGATCCTCTGCCTGCTCGGCTATGCGGTGTTCGGCCCGTCGAGGATCCTCGTGCTGGGACCCGACTCGTCCCTCGGGCCGATGATCGCCGCGACGATCGCGCCGCTGGTCGCAGCGGACGGCGATCCTGCGCGGGCGGTCGCTCTTGCGTCGATGCTGGCGTTGATCGTCGGGGTGGTCATGGTCGCCGGTGGCTTCGCAAAGCTGGGGTTCGTTGCCGATCTCCTGTCCCGGCCCACCATGATCGGCTACATGAACGGGCTCGCCATCACCATCCTGGTGGGCCAGCTCCCGAAGCTCTTCGGCTTCTCGATCGACGCAGACGGCTTCGTCGACGAGCTGAGGGCGTTCGTCGACGGCGTGCGCGACGGCGAGACGGTGTCCGCTGCGCTTGCGGTGGGACTGCTGGCGCTGGTGGTGATCGCCGTCCTGCGGAGGGTGCTTCCCCGCATCCCGAGCGTGCTGATCGCTGTGGTCGCGTCGATCGTCGTCGCCGCTGCCTTCGACCTCGATCAGCATGGGGTCAAGTTGGTGGGCACGCTCCCGGAGGGATTCCCGCCCCTCACCTTCCCGGACGTGCACCGGTCCGACCTACCCACACTGTTCGGTGGCGCCCTGGGGATCGCGCTCGTCTCGCTGGCCGACACGATCGCGACGTCATCTGCCTTCGCGGGTCGATCCGGCGAGGAGGTCGACGGCAACAGGGAGATGATCGGTATCGGCGCCGCCAATCTTGGCGCCGGGCTCTTTCAGGGCTTCCCGGTTAGCACCAGCGGTTCGCGAACGGCCGTCGCCGAGCAGTCCGGCGCGAAGACGCAGGTTGCCGGCCTGGTCGGTGCGATCACCATCGCCGCGATGCTCCTGTTCGTCCCCGGTCTGTTCCGCGACCTTCCCCAGCCGACGCTGGCCGCCGTGGTGATCGCGGCATCCCTGTCCCTCGCCGACATACCGGGCACCGTCAGGCTCTGGAGGCAACGGCGGTCGGAATGCGCGCTCTCGATCGCCGCGTTTCTGGGCGTCGTCTTTCTCGGGGTGCTGCCGGGGATCGCGATCGCGGTCGCGCTATCGGTCATGAACATGTTCCGCCGCTCATGGCTGCCGTACCACGCCGTGCTGGGGCGGGTGCCGGACCTGCCCGGGTATCACGATGTCTCCAGCTACCCGGAGGCAGAGGTGCTTCCCGGCCTGGTCATCTTCCGCTTCGACGCGCCGCTGTTCTTCGCCAATACGCGCACCTTCCGCGAGCAGATTCTGCGGCTGGCGGCAGCCGATCCGACGCCGGTCTGGATCCTGGTCGCGGCTGAACCGATCACCGACGTCGACACCACCGCCGCCGACATGCTCGAGGACCTGGACGAGTCGATCAACGCTCGCGGCATCTCGCTCGTGTTCGCCGAGATGAAGGATCCGGTGCGCGCGAAGATCGAACGGTACGAGCTGACTCAGACCATCAACCCGATCCACTTCTACCCGACGCTCGGCAGCGCCGTCGACGCCTACCAGGAGCAGACCGGCGCCCGGTGGGCGGCGCCGGATTCCCGGTTCGATTGATGGACAACGCACTCGAAACGCGGAACAATGCCCCCGGTGCCGAGGGCCGCTCCCGACCGTGGAGGTGCGCGAACAGTGGAGCCCGCACGGCAGGAGTTGACGACGGAGATCCGGTGGATCCGGCGAGGACGCTTTTCCGACGACGTGGGGGCGTGGTTCTCGCGCTTCGCGCCGATGTTGGAGACGCGCGAGGACGACTACCTGATCGCCCCGGCCATGCCGGGCCTGTCCGTGAAGCTTCGGGGCGGGTCGAGCTTCGACGTCAAGCAGCACCAAGGCGCGGTGGGGGCGTTGGACGTCCCGGCCGGAGGCGTCGGCCGCATCGACTCGTGGCTCAAGTTCTCGTTCCCGTTGTCTGGGGGTGCGCACCCGCCGCACGCTGCCTACGGGTCGGGATGGCAGCGGGTGAGAAAGCGCCGGCTGATCTGCGTCTTTCCGGTCGCGGACGCCACGCGCCAGCCCGATTCGCCTCGCCGGACCGGCTGCTCCGTGGAGCTCACGGAAGTGCAGGCCCTCGGCGGCGCCTGGTGGACGCTCGGCTTCGAGGCGGGCGGGCGGGGCGCGCCGGGAAGCCTCAAACGCGCAGCCGCCATCGTCTTCGACGAGCCGCCTCCAATGAACCCGGCGTTCGAGGCCGAGGAAGCAATGTCCTATGCCGAGTGGATCAACGAGCTCGTGACGGAGAGGGCCGATGAGTAAGCAGAAACGGGAGGCGCGGATGAAGCGCAAGCCCTACGAGGCCGAGATGCGACGGCTGCACGGGGAGCTGGTGGCCGTCCAGGAGTGGGTGAAGGCCACCGGCGCGAAGATCTGCATCGTCTTCGAGGGCCGCGATACGGCCGGCAAGGGCGGGACGATCAAGCGGATCACCGAGCGCGTGAGCCCGCGCGTGTTCCGCGTGGTCGCGCTGCCGGCGCCGACCGAACGGGAACGGTCGCAGCTCTACGCGCAGCGCTATATCCGGCACTTCCCCTCCGCGGGCGAGGTCGTGATCTTCGATCGCAGCTGGTACAACCGCGCCGGGGTCGAGCGGGTGATGGGCTTCTGCACCGAGGAGCAGACGGCCAGGTTCCTCGAGGGGGCCCCGCTGATCGAACGGACGATGGCGGACTCCGGGATTCTGCTTCTCAAGTACTGGCTCGAGGTGGACGCGGACGAGCAGGCCCGGCGGCTCAAGGGGCGCATCAACGACCCCAGAAAGGTCTGGAAGCTCTCCGACATGGATCTCAAGTCGTACGGCCGCTGGTACGACTACTCGCGCGCCCGGGACGCGATGCTCCAGGCGACCGACACGCCCTGGGCGCCGTGGTACATCGCCGACACCAGCGACAAGAAGCGGGGGCGGCTGAACATCATCTCCCACATCCTGAGCCAGATCCCGTACGAGCCGCTGGACATTCCCGAGGCCGGGTTTCCGCCGCGCCAGGACCCGGACGGCTACACCGAACCCGATTGGCCGCTGCGGTGGATTCCGGAGCCGTTTTGAGCGCGGGGCCGGAGCCCAGCGGGCGCGACCGGGCCCTCGCGGCCCTGTCCCTGCTGTCGCTTGCCGCCGCGATCCTGCTGGTGATCGCCGGGGCCCTCGACAACCTCGGCGGGATCGTGGTCGCCCTGCTGGGGCTCGTCGTGCTCATCGGAGCCGGCTGGACCGCGATTTCCCGCCGCGGCACCGCGCGTACGGTCGCCCTCCTGGTCGGAGCCGGCGGCGCGGTGCTGGTGGTGGCGGCGATCTGGATCGCCGATGCGGTCTGGTGGCGGTCGCTCGGCGCGGTGGCGCTCGGCATGATCTCGGTGGCGGCCGCCAGATCGGCTGTCCACCGCGGCGTCGACGAGCTCGAGGCGGCGCCGACGCCGGGCACCCCGGTGGGGGCTGCGGCGCGCCCGGTGTTGATCATGAACCCGAAGTCGGGCGGCGGGAAGGCCGTGAAGTTCAACCTCGCCGAGGAGTGTGCGGCTCGCGGCATCCAGGCCGTGGTGCTGGGGCCGGGCGATGACCTGCTGCAGCTCGCCGAGAGCGCGATCAGGGGGGGCGTCGACGTGATCGGCATGGCCGGAGGCGACGGCTCCCAGGCACTGATCGCCACCGTGGCGAGCCGAGCCGGCATCCCGCACGTGGTCGTGCCGGCGGGGACACGCAATCATTTCGCGCTCGACCTCGGCCTCGACCGCGAGGATGTCGTCGGGGCGCTCGATGCCTTCGGGGAGGCGGCTGAGCGGACGATCGATCTGGCGACGGTCAACGGACGCGTCTTCGTCAACAACGCCTCGCTGGGTCTGTACGCGGAGATCGTCCAGTCGTCCGACTATCGCGACGCCAAGATCCGCACCGCGTCCGAGATGCTGCCCGACCTGCTCGGCCCCGATGCCGAGCCGCTCGACCTGCGCTACACCGGACCCGATGGAGAGGCCCACACGACGGCACACATGGTGCTCGTGTCCAACAATCCCTATCAGCTCACCGATCTGTCGGGCATCGGAACCCGTGAGCGCATCGACCGGGGAGTGCTCGGCGTCGTCACGGCTCAGATCGAGGGTGCGCTGGCGGCTCAACAGTTCGTCGCGCTCAATGCCGCCGGCCAGATCCGGCGCTTCCCGGGATGGCGCGAGTGGACGGCGCCCCGTTTTCGCATCGACTCTGGCGCCTCGGTGCAGATCGGCGTCGACGGCGAAGCCATGAGCCTCGACCCGCCGCTGGTGTTCGAGAGCATGCCGGGGGCGCTCCGCGTCCGGCTACCTCACCACGCCCCCGGCGTATCCCCGGCAGCTCGTCGCATCTCGCGTTCGACGGTCCGCGAGCTGTGGGACATTGTCGCCGGCCGCAGCTGAGCGGCCGCATTCCGCGCTAGCCGGCCAGCGCCCGCTGCTTGAGCTTGTCGAACTCGGCCTGGTCGATCGCGCCGCTGTCGAGCAGTTGCTTCGCGCGCTCGATGTCCGCCACGGCCCCACCGCCGCCACTAGCGCCGGCGGTCGTTCGGACGTACTCGTCCATCTGCTCCCGTTGCGCCTTCGCGCGCTCGAGGTTGCGCTGGGTCATCCCGTCGTTCTGGGTGACCACGTACACGAACACCCCGAGGAACGGCACGACGAGCGTGAAGATCAGCCAGCCGGCCTTGCCCCATCCGGACAGGTCGCGGCGGCGGAAGAGATCTCCCCAGATGCTGAACAGCAGCCAGAACCATGCGACCCAGAGGAAGAACACCAGCATCGTCCACACCACGTCGAGAAACGGATAGTCAGCCAGCATGGTTCCTCCGATCGGGGATGAACGGTCGAGGCGAGGGTCGACCGGCCAGGAGCATAGAGCCCTCCTCGGAGGTCGTCATCCCGCCGCCCTCCGGGTCTCGAGCAGTGAGGGCTCGGGAGCGCTGCGGCGGCGCAGCCACTTGCCGGTCTCGATGACCAGCGGCAGCAGCGCGGCCAGTCCCACGCAGGCAAGCCATTCATGGCCGGTCAGCGACGTCGTCAGCAGCCCACTCTGGAAGCCGGGCAGCTCGGTCGCCAGCACCAGCATCGCCAGCGGGAAGAGCGAGATCGCGAGCGCCTTCAGGAGCGGCGCGTCGAGGCCGCTCGCCGGGTCGCGCCGGTTGGTGAGCGCGTTGAAGATGGTGCCCAGCCCCATCACGACGAACGTCATCGTCAGCGATGCGGAGGCGACATCGGTGCGCGGTTCGTCGGGACCGACCTCCAGCGGGATCAGCGCCGCGACGAACAGGGTGGCGGCGTAGACGGCCCACAGGGTGATCGCCTGCCGGTTGGTGATCGGCAGGCCGGGGTCGCGCGGCGGGCGGTGCATCACGTCCGGAGCGCCGGGATCGACGGCGATCACCACCACCCCCGATGCGGTCATGAAGACGAGCAGATACAGCACCATCAGCGGGGTCAACGCGACGCCGTGGTTGATGTTGAAGGCGCTGGCCGCGAGGAACAGGAACACCAGCGCGAGCAGCTGGGTCATCTGGTAGCGGACGTAGGACACGACCTTCTCGTAGACCTTGCGGCCGATCTCGACGGCATGCACCAGCGTGCCGAAATTGTCGTCGGTCAGGATCATGCGGCCGGCCTGCTTGGTCACCTCGCTGCCGCTACCCATCGCAACCCCGATGTCGGCCTGCTTGAGCGCCGCTGCGTCGTTGACCGCGTCGCCGGTCATCGCGACGATCAGACCCTGTTCCTGCATCAGCCGGGCCAGCCGCAGCTTGTCCTGGGGTGTGACGCGGCCGAACACGTGCAGCTCGGGCAGGCGCCGTACGACCTCGTCGTCGGAGAGCGCCTGCAGCTCGGCGCCGCTGATCGCACCGGGGCCGAGGCCGAGGGTCTCGCCGATTGCGCGAGCGGTGACTGCGTGGTCGCCGGTGATCATGCGGACGTCGATGCCGGCGCCCAGCGCCGTCTGCACCGCCGACCTGGCCTCCGCGCGAAGCGGGTCGATGATGCCCACCATTGCCACGAAGGACAACCCCTGGGTGAGCGACATCGGATCGTCCGTCATTGCCTGCTGCTCGTCATCGGCCACCAACCGGGCGGCGAACGCGAGCACCCGCAGACCCTGCTCGCCCATCCGCGCATTCGCCGCCTCGATGTCGGCGCGGGTCTGATCGATCGGGTCCTGCGAGCCGCTGAGCGGGCCGCCCGACATGCTGCACCGCGCCAGCACGACGTCGGGAGCGCCCTTGACCAGCTCGATCACGTGCTCCGCGCCGTCCAGCGTGACGCGATGAAACGTCGCCATGAACTTGTAGTCGGAGTCGAACGGCACCTCGGCGAGCCGCGGATAGGCGCGGCGCGTCTGCTCCGTGTCCACGCCCAGCTTGGCCGCCAGCACGACCAGGGCGGCCTCGGTCGGATCACCGACCACCGTGCCGTCGGCGCCGACGGTGGCGTCGCTGTCGAGCGCCAGCCCCAGGCCGAGCCTCGTGAAGTCCGGCACCGGCCGCGCCGGCGATCCCGGTGATCGCACCGGTCTTGCGATAGCCCACGCCCTCGACGGTGAACCAGTCGCCGGCCGCGTAGATCACCGACACCATCATCTCGTTCATCGTCAGGGTGCCCGTCTTGTCGGTGTTGATCGCGCTGGTCGCGCCCAGCGTCTCCACGTCGGTCAGGTTCTTGACCACCGCGCGTGCGTCGGCCAGCTGCTTGGCACCCATCGAGAGCAGCCCCGAGACGAACGCGGGCATGCCGGTCGGGATCGCCGAGATCGCCATCGCCGTGCCAAGCAGCAGCACGTCGCTGAAGTCCTCTCCGCGGGCAACGCCGACGATCACGATGAAGGCGACCGCGCCCCAGGCGATGATGCCGAGCACCTTCGTCAGCGAGCCAAGCTCCTTCTGCAGCGGCGAGCGGGTGCGGCTGATGGACGAGAGCATCGTTGCGATCTGCCCCATCTCCGTCTGCATTCCGGTGGCGGTCACCACCATCGCTCCCGAGCCCCGCGTCACCGCGGTGTTCTGGAACAGCATGTTCGAGCGATCGCCGAGCGCCGCCTCGGCGTCCGGCAGGGCCGCCGCTGCCTTGCCGATGGGGGCGCTCTCCCCGGTCAGGGCTGCCTCCTGCGTCTCCAGGGTCGCCGAGCGGACGATCCGTCCGTCCGCAGGGACGATGTCCCCGGCCTCGACGTGGACGATGTCGCCAAGCACCACGTCCAGCGCCGGCACGAGGGCGAGGGAGCCGTCCCGCACCACCCGTGCCTGCGGCACCTGCATGCTGGCCAGCGCATCGATGCTGGCCCGCGCCTTCAACTCCTGACGCGACCCGAGCACAACATTCAGCAGGATCAGCAGGGCGACGATTATTCCGGTCGACACCTGACCTATGACAACGCTGACAACTGTGACTGCGATCAGCATGATGTTCATCGGGTCGCGCAGCTGGGCGAGCGCAACCGCCCACACCGAGGGCGGATCCTCCCCGGTGATCTGGTTGGGCCCCATTCGAGCGAGCCGCTCGGCCGCTTCGGCGCTGGTCAGGCCGGTGTCGACATCCGAGCCCGCCGAGGCGACGACCTCCAGCGCCTCGCGCGTGTAGGGCGGGACGGCGTCGGCCGCGACCGCCGAGGTGTCCGGAACATCCGTCATCGCGTCGGCCGACTCATGATCCGTTCATCGCCAACAGGTCGGCTGCGGAGTATTCCATACGCGGCACGGTCATCTCCGTGCCGAGTGTCGCCAGCGCTGGTGCGCGGCGGGCACCGCCTCCATCGTCGGCTTCGCGTCATTCGGATGCCGCCCGAACCAGGCGGAGTAGCGGGCGGTCAGCGCCTTTGAGGTCAGCCCGTGTGCGAACACCGACAGCACCACAGTGAAGACGACGACGACCGTGATGGCGTGGACGTGCGGCACCGCCGAGTCCTCGAGCACGATGACGGTGAAGACGATCGAGGCCAGGCCGCGCGGCCCGAACCAGCCCAGGAACGCCACGGTGGGAAGGCGGGCGCGGGTGCCCACGAGCGCAACGGCGACGGGCAGCATCCGCACCGCCGTCAGGCTGAGCACCCCGTACACGACCGACGACCAGGTCAGGTCACCCAGCACCGGTCCCACCACGGCCGCGCCGAAGACGACGAAAGTGGCGGCGCTCGCGATCCCCCCGAGCTCCTCAGTGAGCGCGATGTCCTCGCCAGGCCGGCGCAGCGTTCCGTAGGTGAGGCCGGCGACGAACGCAGCGATGAACCCGCTTCCCCCGGGTGGCGTGGCCAGTCCGTACGAGATGGCTGCGATCCCCACGGGCACCGCGGGCAGCCACACCTGCTCGGCGAGGTGGTGACGCTTCACGTACCGCAGCAGCAGGCCGCCGATCGCTCCGGCCAGGACCCCGAACGCGACACCGTACCCGATCGCCTCGCAGACCACCCTGATCGCGGTCGGCGTGGACTCGACACCGGCCTCGGTGCCGGCCACGCCGATCGCGATGAACAGCAGCGGCACACAGAGCCCGTCGTTCAGGCCGGACTCGACGTTCAGCCCCTGACGGATCCGCGAGGGGAGCCGCTCGTCGCTGACCACCGACTGACCGAGGGCCGCGTCGGTCGGCGCCAGGATGACGGCGAGCACAAGCGCCTCCGCGACGCTGAAGCTTGAGAAGCCGACCACCGCGAGTGCCCACCCGGCGATGATCGTCAGCGGAAGCCCGATTCCCAGCAGACGCAGTGGGACTGCGTATTCGTGGCGCAGCGCGGTCATATCGATGCGCGCGGCGTCGGTGAACAGCACGAGGGTCAGCGTCACCTCGGCCAGTAGCCTCACCGGTTCGCTCTCTCCACCGAGGTGGATCCAGTCGAGAGCGGAGCTGCCGAGCACGAACCCGCACGCGACGAATACGATCGGAGCTGTCAGCGGGGTGGTCTGGAGGGGGCGCGAGAACGCCGCATAACCGACGATCACGACTGCGATCACCGCGAGATCCCAGCCGTTCACCCGGGCATCTCCTCTGCTTCAACCCCGCCGTCGTGGTGGGGTCAGGCCGACAAGTATGTCATTGCCGGGTCGCCCTGCTACCGAACGATGGCGTAGGCGAGCAGCGCCAGCACCGCCGCCCAGGCGACGATCAGCCGGGCTGAGCGCGCCACCCAGCGGCCGGTGTGGTAGCGGACGAGCTGGCCGCCGAGGCTGACCGCCGTCCCACTGCTGAGAGCGGCCAGTGAGGCCTGGGGGAGGTCGCTGACCGCCCGGACTTGCCACGTCCGGATCATCTGGTCGGCTTCGCGACGGGCGGCCACGCGGTAGAACGGCAGCCGCCGGCGCCGGTCGACCCAGAAGCCGAGCGCCTCCATCGTCTCCGACGGGTCGGTGCGCACGGGATCGCGCCGCGCCTGCTGCGCTTCGCGGAGGACCGGCACGACAACCGCGGCGATGCCGATCAGCCGATATCCGACCTTGACGTAGGTGGTGACCACACCGGAACGGTAGCGCGGCGTTCTCCGAGGCTCAGTGGACGATCAAGACGTCGCACGTCGCGTGCGCCGCGACCGAGCTCGAGACGCTCTGCCCGAGCAGGCGCGGGATCACCCCGAGTTCCCGGCTACCCACCACGATCAGATCTGCCCCGGCCTCGTTGGCGGCATGGACGATCGTCTCGGCGGGATGGCCGATCGCGGGAACCAGCTTCACCGACAGCCCTGCTGCCTTCGCCTTCTCGGCGGCCGTCTGCAGCTGGTCGCGGTGCTGCTGCGGGGTGTCCGTGGGGTCGATCGGCCCGGCGCTGCGCCCAGAGCTGATCGCGACCGGCGCCACGCTTGCGACCACGATCTCGGCGCCGAGTGCCTTCGCGAGCTCGATTGAGCGATCCAGCGCGCGCTGGGCCTGCTCACTGTCGTCGTAGCCCACGAGAATCGTCTGCATAGCCAACTCCTCTGTTGTCGCGGCGTGCGAACCACCGGCGATTCTCCTCCCTCGGCCGCCGGCTCGCAAGTGGGTCGCACCGCGGTACGTGCTATGGCTTCGGTGCGCGCCGGATCAGCGAAGGAGGACTCCATGGAACCTGCGAGCACGTATCCGCTCAACCTGTCGGTCGACTATCCCGACAGAGACCTCAACCGGCTGACGACGGCTTTTCGCGTGATCGTCGCCATCCCGATCCTGGTGGTGATCGGCTCGGTGGCGGGCGAGAGCTGGAGCTGGCAGAGCGCGGGTGGCGGCCGCGGCGCTGCGGCAGGCGCCGGCGGGCTGCTGTTCTTCGGGCCGCTGCTGATGATCGTCTTCCGGCAGAAGTACCCGCGGTGGTGGTTCGACTGGAACCTGGAGCTGCTGCGGTTCATCGACCGCGTCGCCGTCTACATGCTGCTGATGGACGATCGCTACCCGTCCACGGACGAGCGCCAGTCGGTCAACCTGGAGATCGCCTACCCGGAGGTGCGCACCGAGCTCAACCGCTGGTTGCCGCTGGTCAAGTGGCTGCTCGCGATCCCGCACTACATCGTGCTGTTCTTCCTTGGCATCGCGGCGTTCTTCGTGGTCGTGTTCGCGTGGTTCGCGGTGCTCTTCACCGGCCATTACCCGCGCGGGGCGTTCGAGTTCGTCGAGGGCGTCATCCGCTGGCACAACCGCGTCACCGGCTACGCGCTGATCCTGACCACCGACCGCTACCCGCCGTTCCGTCTGGCGGCGTGACACCGTGCGCGCCGCCGTCCTCGAGCGTCCCCGGGAGCTCGCCGTCCGCTCCGTGCCCGACCCGGAGCCGGGCGAGGGCCAGCTGCTGATCGAGGT
Organism: uncultured Actinomycetes bacterium; assembly: GCA_963720885.1. Lineage (GTDB taxonomy): Bacteria > Actinomycetota > Thermoleophilia > Gaiellales > JAICJC01 > DATLLN01. The sequence continues at coordinate 986,104 of CAVRGW010000006.1, forward strand.
CGCGGCCTGCGGCGTCTGTCGCACCGACCTGCAGATCACGAGCGGCGACCTGCAGATGCGGCGCTCGCCGGTGATCATCGGGCACCAGGTGGTCGGGCGGGTCGCCGGCACCGGCGAGCGGGTGGGCCTGGCGTGGCTGGCCGGCGCATGCGGTCGCTGCCGCTATTGCCTGAGCGGCCGCGAGAACCTCTGCGAGCTGGCCGAGTTCACGGGGTGGACGGTCGACGGCGGCTACGCCGAGCGTGTCGTTGCCCGCTCCGACTACGTCTATCCCCTTCCCGACGGCCTGAGCGACGTCCAGGCTGCGCCGCTGCTGTGCGCTGGGATCATCGGCTACCGCTCGCTGCGGATCAGCGGCATCGCCCCGGGCCAGGTGCTGGGCCTGTTCGGGTTCGGCTCCTCGGCGCACCTGGCGATCCAGGTGGCTCGCCACTGGGGCTGCCCGGTCGCGGTGTTCGCGCGGTCGGAGGCGGAGCGGCAGCTGGGGATGCGGCTGGGCGCCTCGTGGGCCGGCGGCTACGACGACGTGCCGCCGGTGCCGCTCGACGCGGCCGTCACCTTCGCGCCGGTCGGGTCGGTGGTGGTCGCCGCGCTGGCGGCCACGGCGCCGGGCGGCACGGTGGCGATCAACGCCATCCACCTGGATCGCATGCCGGAGTTCTCCTATGACCTGCTGTGGAAGGAGCGGAGCCTGCGCTCGGTGGCGAACTTCACCCGCCGGGATGCGCGCGAGTTCCTCGAGCTCGCCGCCGCAATCCCCATCCAGGCCGAGACCACCGTCTTCTCGCTGGACGATGCGCCCGAGGCGCTGGCGCGGCTCGAGGAAGGCGCGATCCGCGGCTCGGCTGTGCTCGACATCGCCGGGAGCTAGGTGTTTGTCCCAGATAGGTCGTTGACGCGCTGAAGTGGCGTCCGCCCGCCGAGGGCGCGGTGTGGTCGGTTGCGAGTGTAGGTGTCGATTGCGTCTGGTAGGGCGTGTGCGCGGTCGTGCTCTGTCGGGTAGGGCCTGGCGTATGCCCAGCGTTCAAGCATGGTGCGGATGAAACGTTCGGCCTTGCCGTTTGTCTGGGGCCGGTAGGGTCGTGTCCGTTTGGCCGTGATCTGGTGCTGCTGGCAGGCGTCTTGCCAGCGTCGTTTGAAGCAGGTGCCGTTGTCGGTGAGGACGCGCTCGATGCTGATGCCGTGCTCCTGGTAGAACCGCTGGCATGCCTCCAAGAAGCTGATCGCCGAGGCGTTGGTCTCGTCCGGATGAAGCTCGGCGTAGGCCAGCCGAGTGGCGTCGTCGACGGCAACGAACAGGTACTGCCAGCCGGCTTTGCCCTGCGCGCGTTGGCGACGGTCTCCGGTCACCCGATGCCCGGGCCGGATGATCCGGCCAAGCTTCTTTGCGTCGATGTGCACCAGCTCGCCAGGCCGGTCACGCTGGTAGCGGACAATCTCCTCCGGCCTGGGCCGCGCCACCAGCCGGGAGCAGCCATGACGGCGCAGGATGGCGTGCACGGTCGAGGCCGGCACGCCGGTCGCCCAACCGACCATGTGCGGCCCCTCCCGAAGCTCAGCCCGCGCCCGCAGCACCGCCTGCTCGACCGCGTCAGACATCCGACGCGGCGAGCAGTGGGGCCGCGACGAGCGATCCTCCAGCCCTTCACCGCGACGCGCCCGACCGACCCACTTCGACGCCGTCTGACGAGAACACCCAACGATCACGGCGGCCGCCGTGATCGTCACCCCACCAGCCACCAAGCCAACCAACCGCCGACGCTGACGCCGACTCAACACGGCACTACCATGCAAATCCATCGAGCCCTCCCGGATCGCTGCCTTCGACAGCCGCGACCCTAGGAGGGCTCGTGGACGTTACGACTTCAGACCGTCAACAACGTGTCCGGGAACTACAGCTAGGACACCAGGCTCGCGGCCAGGCCGACGGCCGCGCAGGCGACGACCGTCGTGACCACGCCGACGCGGAAGCGCCAGACCCCGGCGAATGCGATCGCGGCCGTCGCGATCACCAGCCAGTCGGGGTTGCCGTCGGGCACGGCGGCGTGGTCTGCGACGAAGACGGCCAGGGCGGCGATCACGCCGACCACGGCGATCGTGACGCCGTTCAGCGCGTTGGCGAACGACCCGGTGTGGCGGACGCGGTCGATGATCGGCGCGCCGGTGATGATGAAGACGAAGCAGGGGACGAAGGTGCACAGAGTGACGATCGCCGCGCCGGCCAGGCCCCAGGCGAGGCCGCCCTCCACGTTGTAGGCGGCGACGAAGCCGACGAACGTGTTCACCATGATCAGCGGCCCCGGCGTCGACTCGCCGAGCGCCAGCCCGGCGACCATGTCGTGCGCGGTCAGCCAGCCGTAGTGGTTGACCGCGGCGCTGGCGACGAACGGCAGGACGGCGTAGGCGCCGCCGAAGGTGATCAGGGCGGCGACAGTGAAGAAGCCCGTGAGCTGGGCCACGAAGCCGCCGGCCAGGAGCAGCAGGCCGACGGGGACGAGCCAGATCAGCAGCGCCTTCACGACCCGCCGGCGGAGGCCGGTCTGCGGGACGGCCGTCTCGTCGTCGTCGTCCGCGTCGCCGTGGCCCGCAGAGCGGCCCAGCAGCGCCGGATTTCGGCGCCCGGCCAGGTACCCGGCCAGCGCCGCCAGCACCAGGATCACCGGGAACGGCAGCCCGGCGACGATCAGGACGAACGACAGCGCAGCCATCGCGACGGCGGCTGTGGTGTGGATCACGCGGCCTCCGACGCGGAGCACCGCCGCTGCGACCAGTGCGATCACCGCGGCGCCGAGACCGCGCACCACGCCGGCGACGGACGCCACCTCGCCGTACTCGACGTACACGGCGCTCATCGCACACAGCAGCACGAAGGCCGGGGCCACGAACAGCCCGCCGGCGGTGATCGCGCCGCGCACGCCGTACAGCGAGTAGCCGACGTACGACGCCAGCTGCTGCGCCTCCGGGCCGGGCAGCGCCATACAGAAGTTCAGCGCGTGCAGGAACCGCCGCTCCGAGATCCAGCGCCGGCGCTCGACCAGCTCGTCATGCATGATCGCGATCTGCCCCGCGGGGCCGCCGAAGCTGATGCAGCCGAGCTTCAACCAGAACCAGAACGCCTCGGATTCGCTCGGCCGGTCTCCGGTGGTCGCGGGCTGCTCGCTCACGGCGCGAACTATCTCGCACCCGGTGGCTGCAGGGTGCTTGCGACGAGTGATACGTTCTCGTCCCCGAAACCGAGCAGGAGGGTTCCCATGACAGTGGCACGAGTCGTGACGTTCGACGGGGTCTCCAGCGAGCGCATGGAGCAGATGCGGGCTGAGATGGCTGACCAGGAGCGGCCCGACGACGTCCCGGCGACCGAGATCGTCGTCCTCCATGACCCCGACGCCGAGAAGTCGGTCGTGATGCTGTTCTTCGACACCGAGGAGGACTACGCGCGGGGTGACGCAGCGCTCAACGCGATGCCGGCCGGCGACACGCCGGGCAGCCGCACGTCAGTCGGCAAGTACAACGTCGAAATGCGGATGACGACGGTCTGACCGCCGCCGAGCGGGGCGCCGGTCAAGCCGGCGCCCCGACGACGGAGGTGCTACCGGGCCTCGAGTCCGACGGTGCCGGCGGGGAGGGTGCCGGCGTTCCCGACGTGATGCAGGCTGCCGTCGGCGGCGATCCGCCACGCTTCGATCTGGCCGAAGCCATCGGCCAGCACGTACAGAAAGCGCCCATCGGGCGTGACCGACTCGTCCAGCGGGTGGCTGCCGGCGCCGGCGTTCGCCGTCTCGCCGTTGCCGTCGAGCAGGTCGATCGAGCCGTTCTGGCGAACGCGGTAGCCGGACAGCGTCCCGCTGCCCGCGTTTGCCGTATAGGCGAATCGGCTGTCCGGGGTGGTGGCCACCCAGCACGCGGCCTGCTGGTGATTCTCCACGGCGCCGGAGCGCGGCGTCAGGCCGCCGGCCGCGGTGACCGTGTACGACGTCGCGCCGCTTGTCGGCGGGACGCTGGCGTCGGAGACCACGAGCACGCCCGACCGGGTGAACGCGAACCCGAACGGCGTGCCGCCGACCGACGGATGCGAGATGGCCGCGCTCAGCGAGCCGTCCGCATGCACGCGGAACGTGTCGATCGTGCTCGACGCCTTGTTGGTCACGACCAGGACGTTGCCGGCCGGGTTTATCCCGACCTGCGCAGGCCCCGAGTCACCCGCGCCCAGCGGCCGCCATGCGGCGTGGATCCGGGCCAGGCCGGCGCTGGTGACGCGGAAGCCGACGATGCTTGGGGTCGAGCCGCCGTTCAGCACATACACGCGACCGGCGCGGGCGACCACGCTGATCGGCGTTTCGCCGCCCGAGCCGATCACCTGCTTGCGGGTCAGCCACGTCCCGGACGTCCGGAACACCGACAGGCTGTCGCTGGCGGCGTTGACGGCGTACACCCTGCTGCCGTCCGGGCTGAGCGCAAGCGCGCCCTGCGAGCCGAGGTTGGCGCCGGTGCCCCGGCCGCCGGTGGCGAACGAGTGCACCGAGTGCAGCCCGCCGCCGGCGCCGCGTTCGAGCACGACCACGCGGTTTCCGGCGGATCCGTTCGACAGCGTGTAGACGGCGCCGCTCGAGCTGGCGAAGGCGCTCGCCGGGAAGGCCAGTGCTGCCAGGCCGAAGGCGAACGCGAGGAGTCGTTTCACGGTGTTCCTCCTTGGGTCGAGTTGACCCGATCCAGGCTAGGACCGACTCCTTGCGCACGTCTTTCCCGATCCTTACGAAATTCGGAACTGCGGTGCGGATCGCTCGTAACGCCCAGCTGGGGCGGTGATACTGACTCATCATGAGCTCGAACATCCTGGTCGTCGATGACGAGCCGATCGTCCGCGAGGTCGTGTGCCGCTACCTGGAGCGTGAGTCGTTCACCACGCTCGAGGCGGGGGACGGCGAGCAGGCGCTGCGGCTGCTGCGCGCCGAGGAGATCGACCTGGTGGTGCTCGACGTCATGCTCCCCGGCCCTGACGGGCTCGAGCTGTGCCGCTGGATCCGCGCGCGCTCTGACCTGCCGGTGATCATGTTGACGGGCCGGGGCGAGGTCACCGACCGGATCGTCGGCCTCGAGCTGGGCGCCGACGACTATCTGACCAAGCCGTTCTCGCCGCGCGAGCTGACGGTGCGGGTGCGGACGGTGCTGCGCCGTGCCGCGGGCGCCCGCAGCTCCGAGGATGGCCGGATCGAGCTAGGCGACCTGGCGGTCGATCCTGCCACCCGAGAGGTCGAGCTGCGCGGTTCGCCCGTGCGGCTGACCGCGCGCGAGTTCGACCTGCTCGAGTTCCTGTGCCGCCATCCGCGCCACGTGTTCTCGCGGGATCAGCTGATGGACGCCGCCTGGGGCTACCGGTCGGCCCGCGACACCGGCACCGTGACCGTGCACGTCCGCCGGCTGCGCGAGAAGCTCGAGAGCGACCCATCGGAGCCGCGGATGCTGCAGACGGTGTGGGGGATCGGCTACCGGCTGGTGCCGTGATCCATGTCGCCGTCATCGCCTCGGCCGCGGCGCTGGTGCTGGTGCTGTTGTCGGGCGCCGTCATGTTCGACTCCGGCCACGACATGCAGCTCGACCGCGGAGTTCGACGAGCTGGCCCGCGCCGTGAACGACATGGCGGCAAGCCTCGAGCGGCTGTTCGACGCTCGCCGCGAGCTGGTCGCCTGGGTGAGCCACGACCTGCGGACGCCGCTCGCGGCGATGCAGGCGATGCTCGAGGCGGTTGACGACGGACTCGTGCCGGCCGAGCACTACCTGCCCGCGATCCATGAGCAGGTACGGGTGATGGCAGTGCTGATCGACGACCTGTTCGAGCTCGCCCAGCTGGACGCGAGAGCGGTATCGGCCGACGGTGAGGCGGCGCTGCATCCGGTGATCGAGAGCTGCCTGCGCGGACTGCAGGCCGAGGCGCTGGCCCGGCGCGTGCGGCTCGAGGCGCGCGTCGACGACCCGCTGCCCGACGTGCGGTGTGCGCGGTGACCGCGCGGTTCGCGGGTGACGCGCCCGAGGTCGTCGTCACCGTTGCCGACACGGGCGATGGCCTGTCGCCTCAGGCGCTGCAGCGAATGTTCGACCGATTCTGGCGCGACGACGACGCGCGTGACCGGCGCACCGGCGGCGCCGGGCTCGGTCTGGCGATCGCGCAGGGGCTTGTCGAACACCACGGCGGGCGGATCTGGGCCGAGAACCGCGCCGGGGGCGGGGCCAGCGTCAGCTTCACGCTGCCCCGCGCGGCGCTCTGACGATCAGCTGGCCTTGACCTCGGCCCAGATCCGCTGGTATTCGGTGCGGTTGGGGATGAACGCGTCCAGCTTGACCGGCGGGTCGAGCGCGTGCGGATCACCGATCTTCAGCTTGGCGGCCAGGTCCGCGTTGGTGATCTCATCCGGCGTGATCGTCTTGTCGGCGGCGCCGTACGCGAACAGGTTCGTCAGCTGCACGCACGGTTTGTGGGCGATGAAAGAGTCGACGTAGGCATGGGCGTGCAGTGGGCTCTCGGTGCCCTTGCCCATCATGAATCCACAGATCCAGGCCAGCGTCCCTTGCTTCGGCGCACCCATGAAGTCGACCTTGTCGAAGCCCAGCGCCTTGCCCATGTCGGTGTAGTCGTTCGCCCACGAGTAGGTGATCCAGATGTCGCCCGACTTGAAGCCGGGCTGCATGTTGCCGTATTCGCTCGTCCAGTAGAACTTGTTCAGCGGCTTCTGCTTGATCAACAGCTCCTTCGCCCGGTCGAGCTCATCGGGCGTCATGTTGTCGATGTCCTTGGCCGGCGGATCCATCACCAGGCCGGCGATGATCACCGGTGTCGAGCCGCCGTCCCACATCGAGATCTTGCCGCTGTACTTCTCGTTCCAGAAGAGGCTCCAGCCCTCAGCGGCGTCGGCCGGGTCGACCTTGTCGGTGCGGTAGAGGATCGACGAGAAACCCCAGTCCCAGGGGATCCAGTACTGCTGGCCGTCGATCACCCCGCGTGCGGTCATCTCGGGGTAGAGGTTGGGGAAGTTCGAGAGCAGGCTGGTGTCGAACGGCTCGACCACGCCGGCGTCGACGTAGTCGTGGACGTAGCCGACGCAGGGATGCAAGAGGTCGAACTTCTGCCCCGCCTTCATCGCGTTCAGGCACTTGTCGTCGTTGCCGTAGTCGGCGTACTTGAGGCCGCCGGCGCCGTACTCGTTGACATAGCTCTTGCCCGCCAGCAGGCCGTAGGTCTGCGCCTTGGTGCCGCCCGCTTCGTAGCCGGGCCACTCCGAGATGACCAGTTTGTTCGGCTCGCTCGAGATGTCACCCGAGTACGTCACGGCGGGGCCGGAGACGGCGCTGCCTCCGCCGGTCTCGGCCTTGATGCCGGAGGACGAACCGCAGCCGGCCAGCAGGGTCGCGCCTCCTAGCGCGGCAGAGCCCTTGAGGAAATCACGCCGGTCGATACGCGCCATGCTGCTGAGCCTCCTGCTCGGGGGCGCTCAACCTACCGGTGCTCCCGACACGTGTCCAGCGGCCGACCCGTCAAGCCGCGGAGCGTGACGATCTTGTCGCAGGGCGCGCGGAAGCGCCACGACTCGCGCACGGCCGGCGTTGGCCCTGGCACTGTGCCCGGCACCTGTGCCCGGCACCAGGGTCTGGCGACTCAGGCCCGGCGGCGGGCGGTCAGTCCTCGAGCCACTCCGTCTCCATCTCGGAGGCGGTGTGGATGTTGACCATGCGGAGCTCGCCGACGCCGGTGTTCGTGAAGGCGTGGGGCATTCCGGCTGGCGCGATCACGATGATGCCCGCCTCGGCGACGATCACGTCCTCGCCGACGCGGAACGTCGCCTGGCCGCCCTCGACGATGAACAGCTCCGGATACGGGTGGCGGTGCAGCGACGGGCCCTTGCCGGGTGCCGAGTGGACGAGGAACATCGACACCGGCACGTCGTGGTCGGCACCGATGAACTGGTGCGAGTTCTCGCCACGGTCGAGATCGTCGATGTCGATCACGGGGCTCATCGCCCCAACGATACCGCCGGCTACTCCGCCTCGGTCAGGCCCATCGACGACCGGAAATCCTCGGCGGTGTTCGTGTGGGGGAACGGCTCGGCCGGCTCCGGCACATCCAGCGCCCTGCACAGCGGCCCCCATCCGTCGCCCGGCTGCCACTCGACCAGCCGGTCGGCGGGGATCGTCCTGCGCACCTCGTCCGTGTTCCTGCGGTAGGCGGCGATCGCGGCGTCGCGGTCGGTGAACTCGGGGGTGAACCGGTTGGCCATCATGTCCATCGTCAGCGCGCGCCGCTCGTTCCAGCGAACGTCGTCCGCCGGCACCGGCGTCTGCAGCTGCGTTGCGATCGTCCGCTCGAAGCTGGCCCACCAGGCCTCCGGCGAGCTGCGCAGCGAGAGCAGCACCACGGCGTCCGGGTTGGCGGCCGTGAGCTCGGGCCAGAACGCTGCGGCCGGCCAGTCGACGGTCGCGTCGTAGCCGGCCAGCATCCCGTTCAGGTCTGCGGGCTCGCCGCGCGCAGCCGCGTGCCAGACTGCGATGTCGTCGTCCCGTCCGAACAGCTCGGACATGTGGTAGCACGGGCCGCCGAGCAGGTGTTCGAGCGCCTGTTTGAGCGAGTGCGTCCCCGTCCGGCCGACACCGGCGCCGATCAGCTTGAGAGCCACGGCGAGATCATACGGGTACCGTGGACACGCCGTTTCTGACACGCTTCGGTGGATGATCGAGAGCGCGCTCAGCGACCTGGCCGGCTGGTTCGGTGACCTGATCGAGAACGTCGGTTCGATCGGGCTCGGGTATCTGCTACTCGGCTGCCTCCTGCAGTGGGGGCAGACGCTTCTCAACTCGGTCGCCTGGCGCAACGTGCTGCAGGCGTCGTACCCGGAGAAACACATCCTCCAGAAGGAGATCTCGGCCGGCTACGCGGCCGGCGTCGGGCTGAACTCGGTGTTGCCAGGGCAGGCGGGGACGATCACGTACCTCGCGCTGTTCCGCGCGTCGATCTCCGGGTCGAGCGTCGCGACGATCACTGCCGGCGCCGCCGTCCAGGCGATCTTCTGGTCGATCGTCGGCGGGCTGGTGTACCTGCTGCTGTTCCTCTCCCGGCCGGATGCGTTCAACGTCAAGCTGGGGACGATCACCTCCTGGATCGGCGACCACTTGGTGATCACGCTGGTGCTCGCCGCGGCGGCGGCCGCGCTGATCCTGATCTGCGTGCGGCTGATCAAGACCCGGCTGCACGAGCAGTGGGAGCAGCTCGGCCAGGGTGCGGCGATCCTGCGCACGCCGCGCCGCTACCTCGCTCGCGTCGTCACCTTCCAGGCGCTCTCGTACACGTGCCGGATCGGCGTCAACGCAACGTTCATGGCGGCGTACGGCATTCCGGTGACCGCCCGCAACATCTTCATCGTGATCGCTGCGGCCTCGATTGCGTCTGTGGTGGCCGTGGCGCCGGGCGGCATCGGTGCCACCACGTCCGTGCTCCTGGTGGCGTTGGCTGGTGAGGCGACGCAATCTCAGATCACGTCCTACTCGGTCGGCCAGCAGGCCGCCTGCATGCTGGCGAACATCGTGCTCGGACTGATCCTGATGAGCAAGGTGTTCGGCTGGGACGCGACGCGGTCGGTGATGCACCGGCGGAAGAAGACCAAGGGCGAGTCCACCGAGCAGGGTGCCGAGCAGCTCGCCGAGCAGCTCGCCGCACGGCGGCGAACCACCAAGGACTAGTCAGCCGCGGCGGCGCGGAGCTTCTCGACGACGTCGTCGCCGATCTCGTTCTTGGTCACCCGCCGACTTGCCCGCAGCACCCGATCGATGTCGTCCATCCGCTCCGTGTCGGTGATCGCGATCAGCCCGGACGACGACGGCGGCAGCGTGTTCGAGATCGCGTCGGCGATCGCTCGCATCGAGCGGCTCCGCCGCCGGCCGGCGATGGCGCCCGCAGCGCCTCCGAACAGCGCGCTGCCGATCAGCGACGGCGGGAACAGCACTCCCACGGCGGCGCCGGCCAGCGTACCCCAGCCCGCCGTGCGGCCGGTGGTGTCGGCCATCCCGGGGATCGTGATCGCGCCGTCGCGGTCGCGGCTGACGACGACCGCGCCGTGGATCTCGGCCGAGCCCGCCGATGCGAGCCGCTGCGCCTCCGCGAGAGCGCCCGCCGCGTCGCTCTCGTGGTCGTACGCCCCGACGATCAGCGTGCTGCCGGTGCGGCGCGCGTCGCTCACGACTCCGCCGTCCCGTGCCTGTAGTCGTCGTCGAGCGCCTCCAGCGCGGCATCGACGTCGTAGCCCAGCGCGAGGCCGAGCTGCGGCGCCGTCGAGGTCACCCGGGCGCCGCCGGCGATCGGCATGACGGCAACCAGCGCATCCACGATCTCATCGTACGTCGCGCCGGCCGCGACCGCGTCCTCGACCCCTGCGCGGTAGGACGCAGCGCCCGCGCCGAGGGCGAACATCGCGCCCAGCTGCGCGAACGCGCGCGCCCGGCAGTCCAGGCTCTCGGGGTCGGCAAGGGCAGTTCGTTCGTCGCCGACGGCGAGGCGTCGCAGGGTCTGCTTGTAGCTGCCCATGCCGCTCAATTCCAGCGCGGCGAGGCGGCGGCTGCATCACCCTCAGGGGGTGATCCTGGCCGGCGGCGCGATCAGGCCCAGTGCCTCGGCCCGGGCGACGGCCTCGCTGCGGGAGGACGCGCCCAGCTTGCGGTATATCGAGATCGCCTGCGTCTTGACCGTGTTGCGCGAGACGAACAGCCGGTCGGCGATCTCGCGGAACGACAGGTGCGTTGTCAACAGAGGAACCAGCCGAAGCTCGGCCGGCGTCAGGCTGTCGTTCCACCCATCGGGCGCCTCGCGGCGTGCCGCAGCCCGCCGCACCTCGGCGGCCTGCCCGGCCAGCGTACCCAGCCGTGGGCGGATCAGCAGCAGATGCTCGACCTCGGCACACAGCGCCGCAGCGTGCTCGTCCTCACCCAGCAGCAGGTGGGCGCGGGAGGCGTCGAGCCGGCCTTGCACCGCCATCCACGGCAGGGCGTCGGTGACCTGCGGAAGCAGCCGGTGTGCGGCCGCGAGCCACTCCCGGGCAGCGTCGAGGCGGCCCCGCTCGGCAGCAGTCCGCGCACCCACCGCGTAGCAGACCGCGCTGGTCGCACGGGCGGTCAGGGAGCGGCCGATCAGCCGCTCGATCCCCTCGGTCGCCAGCCCGTCCGCGCCGACCAGGTCGCCGCGCGCGCAGGCCAGCACCGCGCGGCCGGCAAGCGCGATCGACGACGTGTTCGTCAGCCCGGCCGCCGATGCACGCGCCGCGTCGGTCAACGTCGTGTCGGCGGCGTCGTCCATGCCGCGCAGCAGCTGCGACCACCCGACCAGGAGCAGCGCCTTGGCGCGCCACGGGCTGAGCAGGTCGAGCGAATCCACGGCGAACTGCGCGTCGGCCTGCATCCGCTCCACTCCATCGGGGCAGAGTGCGGCCCGCAGCAGCGCGAGGCGCGGCACCGTGGTGTCGTCGAGGGTGGCGGCCATCGCGATGCCGCGCTCCGCGGCGGCCAGGCACTCCTCGGCATCCCGAGGCCGGCCGCGGAGGGCGTGGATCCAGCCCGCGAGCACCGCAAGCCCGGGCCGCCGCTCGAGCGGCTCGCCCTCCAGCTGTCGCAGCCACGACTCGACCAGCGCTGTCTGGCCGTCGTGGAACGCGTGCATCGCGTGGCGCTCCACCAGTGACGCGGCCTGCGCGCGGTTGCCGGCCGCCAGCGCGTAGCCGATGGCCTGCTCCGTCCTGCCGTTCGCGTCACACCAGTCGGCGGCCCTGCCGGCGAGCCGTCGTGACGCGCCCGGCGACTCGAGCTCGAGCTCGGCGATCAGCATCTGGCGCATCATCCCGTGCAGCCGGTACGCGCTGCGGTGACGGTCGAGCGGCATCAGCATCGAGTTGGTTCGCTCGAGTCGTTCCAGCCGGCGACCGGAGTCCGCACGTCTCCAGCACCGCGTCGCAGAGCGGCGCCGAGAGCTCCTCGAGCACTGCCGTGCGCGTCAGGAAGCCGCGGTCCGCGGCCGGTCGGAGTTGGCTGACCACCTCGGCGCGCAGGTAGTCGACGACGAAGCGATCGGGCGCCGGCTCGGTCGGGCGCTCGAGCGCAGCGAGCGCTCCCAGGTACAGGCCGGCGGGCCAGCCCTCGGCCGCTCGCACGACACCGGCCGCCTCGGCGGCGGTCAGGCTGGCCGCCGCGGCGCTCACCACGAGGCGCGCTTCCCGCGCGCTCATCGCCAGATCGGCCGGCCCGATCTCCACCAGGCGCTCCTCCGCGCGCATCCGTGCCACCGGAAGCGCCGGGTCACCGCGCCCGGCGACCGCCACGGTCGACCCGGCCGGCAGTTCGGCCGCGATCGCGGCAAGCAGCGCCAGCGACTCACGGCTCAGCCGGTCGGCCTCGTCCACCACCAGCAACAGCGGCTCGTCCGAGCCGCTGCAGCGCCGGATGTCATCGAGGGCCGCTGCGATGCTCGTGCGCATCTCGCGCGGATCGGCGTCATCGTCACCCGTTGTCAGCCATGCAGCCGGGCGCGGATCCTGCTCTGCCCACTGCGCCAGCAGCGTTGTCTTGCCGTACCCGGCGCCGGCCGTGACGGTCACCAGCGGCGCGTCACAGCCGGCCAGCCGCTTGAGCAGCGCGGTGCGCGGAACGTCGCCCAGCCCGAACGCGGGCGGGCGGAATCTGGCGCCGGGGCGCGGCGCGAGCGCCCCGATGGCGGTGCGGTGGGACACCTGCTCCTTCCCTTCCGGGCGATGACCGCTGCTGTTGACGCGTGTATACATATCAGTGATGGCATCCCAGCAGGCCAGGCAGGCGTCACAAACCCGGGACGAGAGACGTGCCCGCGGCAAGCTCGCACGCAAGACCGTCCCCCGGTCGAGCCACGCAGGCTGGGAGCCGCCCGCCGACCGGCGCGATCCCGTCGACGTGCTGACGGCGCAGGCCGAGACCCGGGTTCCTGACCTCGTGCCTATTCGCTACGGGCGGATGCTCGTCTCCCCCTTCACCTTCTACCGCGGAGCTGCGGCGATCATGGCCGAGGATCTCGCGGAAACGCCGACCACCGGGATCGTGACCCAGCTGTGCGGCGACGCGCATCTGTCCAACTTCGGCGGGTTCGGCACGCCCGAGCGCGACCTGGTGTTCGGGCTCAACGACTTCGACGAGACGCTGCCGGGGCCGTGGGAGTGGGACATCAAGCGGCTTTCCGCGAGCATGGTGATCGCCGCGCGAGACCGCGGCCTGTCGACGAAGCAGGCTCGAGAGGTCGCCACCGCCACGGCCGGCGAGTACCGCCGCTCGATGCGCGAGTACGCCAAGCTGTCGAACCTCGAGCTGTGGTACCGGCGGATCGGCGCTTCCGACATGCGCGACCGCTTCCGCGAGGAGCTCGGTGAGCGCGGCGAGCGGGCGCTCGACTCGGCCGTGTCCAAGGCGATGACGAAGGATCGGATGCGGGCGCTCAGCAAGCTCACGTGCCGCGTCGACGGCGAGTTGCGGTTCCAGTCGAACCCTCCGCTGCTGGTGCCAATCGAGGAGCTCGTTCCCGATGTGATGGAGCACGAGATCACGGCGTTCGTCCAGGGCGTCCTGCGGTCGTACCGGCGCACGCTCCAGGAGGACCGCCGGCGGCTGGTGGATACGTACCGCTACGTCCATCTGGCCCGCAAGGTGGTCGGCGTCGGGAGCGTCGGCACCCGTGCATGGGTGGTGCTGATGATCGGCGTCGACGAGACCGACCCGCTGGTGCTTCAGGTCAAGGAGGCGCAGCCCTCGGTGCTCGAGCCGGTGCTCAAGAAGAGCGAGTTCGCCAACAGCGGGCAGCGCGTCGTGTCCGGGCAGCGGATGATGCAGACCGCCGGCGACATCTTCCTGGGCTGGCACCGAACGGTCGGCGTCGACGGCGTCCAGCGCGACTTCTACGTCCGCCAGCTGTGGGACTGGAAGGCCTCCGCCAACGTCGACGCGTTCGACGCGCCGGCGCTGACCGCGTACGGCAGGCTGTGTGCGAGCACGCTCGCCCGCGCCCATGGCCGCTCGGGCGACCGCATCGCCATCGCCTCGTACCTCGGAAGCGGCGACGACTTCGATCGAGCGATCGCGGATTTCTCAGCCGCCTACGCCGACCAGAACGAGGCGGACTTCGCACGGCTCAAGGACGCGGTCACGGCGGGCAGGATCGCTGTCGAGACCGGCGTCTGACCCGCCGGCTCAGCCCAGCAGGCTTCTGATCAGCGACTCCCCGATCCCCGGCACGATCGAATCGGCCGCCGCCAGCCGCTCCCGCGGAAGCGTCCCGGCCACGGCGATGCACCGCATCCCCGCCGCCTTGGCGGATGCCACCCCGGCCTCCGTGTCCTCGAACGCCACCACCTGAGCGGGCGCTGCGTCGACGCCCTGCTCGTGGAGCACCGCCAGCGCCCGCAGGTAGCCCTCCGGGTGGGGCTTGCCGTCCGTGACGGCGTCGGACGAGATGACCGCGGTCACCGCGTCGGCCAGCCCCGCGCCGGCCAGCACGCCCTCGATCTCGGCGTGCGCGGCGCCCGACACGATCAGCACCGGCACCCGGCTGGCGGCGTACAGCACGCCGCGGCGCACGTCCTCGCCGACCGTCTCCGTCTCGGCGACCGCGTCGATGTAGCGCTGGATTCGCTCGGCGACGATCGACTCGACGTCGACATCCGGCCCCAGCCAGGTCGTGACGATCTGCTCGTCGGACAGGCCGGCCAGTTCGTCCAGGTACGCCTGCTCCGACAGCGGCCGGCCGTGGCGCTCGAACAGCTCGGCGAACACGCGGTACATGATCGTCTCGTCGTCGGAGAGCGTGCCGTTGAAGTCGAAGATCAGCGCCCGCGGGCGGCCGCCGTCGATCACAGGTTCGACTCCGGGCCGCCTGACGTGTCCAGCGGCAGCGGCATCGGGTTCGTCCACGCCGTCGTCCCGTCGGCCGCCTGGATCTCGATCCGTCCCCACTTCCACAGTTCCGGAAACCGCAGGGTGCACGCGGTGATCAGGCCGTCGCCGTCCTGCTCCGTGACCGTAGCCCGCCAGTGCATCAGCTGCGGGTCGGCGTTCGCCCGGCCGCCGTCCCACGGGCCCGAGCGGAGGGTGACGGCGCGCGCCGGTGAGCACCGCACCTCGACGCCGGCGTCGGTCACGTTCACGTCGTGCACCACGGGCCCGGACGACGCGTAGAACGACCCGCTGCGCAGCGCCTCCAGCACAGCCGCCGGTGTGCGCTCGGGCGCCCGCACCATCGTCCAGGCCAGACGGCTGTCGTACCCGGGGTAGTGGCAGTCGTCGCAGGCGATGCCCAGACAGGTGGCGTCGCGGTGCAGGACGGCATCCCAGAACTCGACGGATGAGGCGTTGCCGTTGGTCTGCTGGCTGCCGCCGTTGTAGACCTCGATCCCGCTCAGGGCGGGCGCCGACAGGTACTGCTCGGACTCCAGGCCGCTCCAGTAGGGATGGGCCAGGAACGCGACGCCGCCGTTCTCGACAATCCAGCCGGCGGCGTCACCGATCGTCGGGAAGTAGTCCTTCACCTCGGGGAGGATGGGCACGCCGAGCGCCAGGATGTCCGCCTCCAGCGTCTCGTCGACCCGGGCTGACAGCTCGCTGGATCCGATCACCAGGATGCGTTCGCTGGGGTGCTCCGTGACGTGCCAGTGGTCGGTGATCGCCAGGACATCGAAGCCGGCGCGTGCGTAATGCTCGGCCAGCCCCTCGGGCGTCGCCTCGCCGTCAGAGTTGGTGGTGTGGGCGTGGAACTGACACTTCAGCCACTCACCGCCGCCCTGGAAGGGGGTGGACATGCCGCCACGCTACCCGACCGCGGCGGCCCGGCAACAGTGCCACGGCCGCCTCGCGAGACTGGTCCAAGCACGCCGGCCAGCGCCGCCACGGCAGGCTCGGCGGCTGCCGCCGGGAGGCGTCCGTAGCCGATCAGCAGCGAGCGGCCGATGGCCGGCGGATCGTGCATGAAGCTCTCCAGCATGAACATCCGGATGCGGGCTGCCAGCGCCGCCTGCTCGAGCCCCGCGCGGTCGACGCCCGCCGGCAGGCGCGCCGTCAGGTGCAGCCCCGCACGCTCCCCGGCGATCCGCGCCCGCGGCATGGCCGCAGCCAGCGCGCCCAGCAGCGCCTCCCGCCGCCGGCCGTACTCGACGCGCGTCCTGCGGACGTGCCGCTCGAACGCGGCCGTCTCGATCATGTGGGCGAGGGCGATCTGCTCGGGGGCGGGCGACCCGCCGTCCAGCGCGGCCTTCAGCTCTGCCGCGCGGTCGGCCAGCCGCCGCGGCATCACCGCCCATCCCAGCCGGATCGCCGGCGCCAGCGTCTTCGACGCCGATCCGACGTAGACGATGCCGTCCGGGGCCTCGCCCTGGAGGGCGCCGGCGGGGCGGCCGTCGTAGAAGAACTCGGCGTCGTAGTCGTCTTCGATGACGACACCGCCGGACCGCGCCCACGCCAGCAGCCGCTCGCGCCGGGCGGCCGCCATCGTCACGCCGCTGGGGAACTGGTGCGCCGGGGTGACGATGGCCGCGTCCGCGCTGCTCGCCACCAGACGTTCGACCTGGGCACCGCGGGCGTCCACGGGGATCGGGACGAAGCTGAGGCCGGCGCCCGGCGCGGCGTGGCGCAGCCCATCGGCGCAGGGATCCTCAAGTCCGATGCTCCGCCCGCCCAGCGAGGCGACGACGCGACAGGCGAGGTCGACCGCTTGGATCGAGCCTTGGCAGACAACGATCTGCTCGGGGTCGGCCACCACTCCGCGCGCCCTGCCCAGGTAGTCGGCGAGCACCCGGCGCAGCCGCTCGTCGCCGCGCGGGTCGCCGTAGTCGAAGGCGCGGTCGGGCGCCGTGCGCAGCGCCAGCTGCAGCGCCTGGCTCCAGGCGCGCCGCGGGAACAGGCCCAGGTCGGGTAGCTCGGGAACCAGGTCGTAGCGCGGTGCCGGCGAGCCGTCCGGCCCGGCGGGCAGCGGGGAGTCCGCGCCCTCCCGCACCCGCGGTGCCGATCGCGGCCGCATCTCGACGAACCCCTGCTCGCGCAGCTCCTCATACGCCTCGACCACCACGCCGCGCGAGACGCCGAGGTCGGCGGCCAGCGTCCGGCCGGCGGGCAGCACCACGCCCGGGCGCAGGCGCCGCGAGCGGATCGCCTCCCGCAGCTGCTCGGCGATCTGGTCGCGCAGCGGCAGGCGGGCGGCGCGGTCGACGGCCAGCAGCAGGTCGTTGGGGCCGCTGGTCCGGCTCATCCGCCCGATTGTGGCTGTTGTGGCCGCCCGCGCCGGAGCCCTAGCATGCTCGCGAGGATACCGCCCTGAGATTCCCGGCCGATTTCGCAATGCCACGCGTTCACCACATCGCAACCTCCCGGAGACGGCGCCGCACCATCCTGGCCCTGCTGGCCGCGACACTGCTCGCCACCGGCGCCTCCTGCGGCGGCTCCTCGGGCGGGGGTTCGGGCGACGGCAACCAGATCCTGAAGGTGGGCACGGTGGCGGCGATCGACTCGCTCAACCCGTTCGTCGCGATCGACGCCCAGGCGTACAACGTCTTCGTCATGGAGTACCCGCAGCTCGTGCAGTACGGGCCGGGCGTCAAGATCGAGGGGGACTACGCCGAGAACTGGACGCACTCCGAGGACGGGCTGGTCTGGACGTTCCACCTGCATCCCGGCGGCAAGTGGTCGGACGGCAAGCCGCTGACCGCCGAGGACGTCGCATGGACCGGTAACACGGTGCTCAAGTACGCGAGCGGACCGACGGCGCTGCTCGCCTCGGCCCTGGACGGCGTCAAGGACTTCAAGGCGACCGACGACAACACGGTGGTCGTCACCTACAAGCGGCCCGTCGCGCCGGTGCTCGCCAACCTCGAGCAGTTCTTCATCCTGCCCGAGCACATCTGGTCGCAGTACACCGGCAACAACGGCAAGGATCTGAAGGCATTCTTCCCCGAGAAGCACCTGCCGGTGGTCGCCGGCGGGGCGTATTCGGTGACCAAGTACGAGCCGAAGGGCGTCACCGTGTTCAAGCCGAACCCTGGCTTCTACGGCCCCAAATCCCACGCGGCCGCCGTCACGTTGTCCTTCTACACGAACGCGACGTCGATGATCGAGGACCTGGCGAACGGCGTCGTCGACTACGTCGATCAGGTGCCCTTCACGGCGGCCGACGCGGTCAAGAAGCACTCCAACCTGACGCTCAACGTCGGCCCGGGCTCCGAGGTGACGAACCTGATCATCAACTCGAACCCGCTGAAGACCAAGAACCGCGAACTGCTCGACCCGAAGGTCAAGGAGGCGCTGGAGTACGCGATCCCCCGCGAGCAGATCGTCGAGGTCGTGTTCGGCGGCTATGCGAAGCCGTGGGCCAACATCCTGTCGGAGTACTCCAAGGGCGACGGCTGGCTGAACCCCGAGGTGCAGCCGCTCCCCTACGACATCGACAAGGCGAACGAGATCCTCGACGGCCTCGGCTACACGCGCGGGTCGGACGGGGTCCGCGTCGCACCGGCGGACAACGGCCAGCCGGAGCATCCGATGAAGTACACGATCATCGTGCCGGGCGACCTCGACTTCAGCGGCGACCGCCAGTTCGAGATCCTGCAGCAGTCGTTCGCCAAGATCGGCATCAAGGTCTCGGAGGTCGCGGGCGGCGACGTCAGCCAGGCCTACAACCTGATCACTGCGCCGAACTACAAGTACCTGAACGCCGACATGGCGACCTGGTACTGGCACCCGTACGTCGATCCCAACTTCAACCTCTCGGTCGTCACCAAGGCGCAGTGGGGCAACTACAGCGACACGGGCTTCGACGATCCGAAGTACGACGCGTGGTGGTCACAGCAGGCCAAGATGATCGACCAGAAGCAGCGCCAGGCGCTGGTCTGGAAGATGGAGGCCTACCTGGCCGACCAGCGGCCGTACATCCAGCTCGTGCAGGGCGCCGTGATCACGGCCTGGGGCCAGCGCTTCACCGGCTTCGAGCCGATGCTCTCGGGCTACTGCAAGTGCTACTACACGAGCCCGCGACCGGCCTGATGAAAAAACGGGGTCAGACCCCGTTTTTACAAGCTGCGCCGCTCGAGGTCGAGAAACGGCAGCCCCACGACGGTGGCGCCGACCGTGCTGCGTTCGCCCTCGACCGACCACTCGACCTTGAGCCGGGTGCCCGGAGCGGCGTGGCCGGGATCGACGGACGCCAGCGCGACCAACTGCTTCAGCATCGGCGACCATCCCAGGCTGGTCGTACGGCCGACCTGCGATCGCCGCGCATAGATCGGCACCGGGTCGCGCTGGACGACGGGCGAGATCGCCGGCGGCAAGCCATGGCGGTCGAACTGCGCCTGGACATGGTCCCAGTCGAGCAGGAGGCCGGCCAGCCGACGATGCGGTCCCCGGCGGCCTGCTCGGCCGCCAGCGCACGGCGGCCGACGAAGTCCCGCTTGCCGAAGTCGACGAGCCGGTCGAGGCCGATCTCGAACGGCGAGTACTCGTGGTCGGGCGTCTCGGCATGCAGCACGCTGACATAGTCGACGTCGACCAGGATCAGGCCCGCCTCCAGCCGCACGACGTCCAGCGCCCGCAGGCCGGTCGGCCGCAGCCCGTAGCTCGCGCCGGTCTCGGCCAGGCTGTCCCAGACCGCTTCGGCGCCGTCGGCCGGGATCCACAGCTCGTACCCGAGGTCGCCCGTGTAGCCGGTGCGAGTGACATCGACGGCCACGCCGCCGATCTCGGTGCTCCGGGCGCGGAAGTACCGCACGTCCGCCCAGTCCTCGCCGGTGGCGGCCTTCAGCGTCTCACGGGACAACGGACCCTGCATGGCCAGCGCGGCGGTCGACTCGCTGACGTCCTGCACCTCGACCTCGAGGCCGCCGGCGTTCAGCGTGATCCAGCGCCAGACCGGATGCGCGGCCGTCCATCGGAACGTCGTCTCGCCGATCCGCGTGATCGTGCCGTCGTCGACCACCTTGCCGCGCTCGTCGCACCACGGCGTGTACAGCACCTGTCCGACCGCCAGCTTGGTAGCGTCGCGGGTGACGATGCGGTCGACCAGCACCGCCGCGTCCGGGCCCGAGACCAGGTACTTGTAGAGCGGCGAGACGTCGAACACGCCGACGGCGTTGCGCACGGCCGAGTACTCGATGTCGTGGAAGTCGGCGTACGTCAGCGCGGACAGGTAACCCGACCACTCGCCCCACTGATGGTTGCGGTTGAGCTGCGCCAGCCGGCTGTGGAAGGGGGTGCCGATGCTCACCGGCCGCGCTCCAGGTCGCGGGCGATCTCGCGGGCGGCGTTCTCGCCCGGGCCGCCGGTGATGCCGCCGCCGGGGTGGGCTCCCGAGCCGCACAGGTAGAGCCCGCGCATGCCCAACCGGTAGCGCGCCATGCCCAGCACCGGACGCCAGGCGAAGAACTGGTCGAGCCCGGGCTCGGCGTGGAGCAGGTGACCGCCCGACATGCCGTACTCGGCCTCCAGACCCGCTGGGGTCAGCACGCGGCGCCCGGTGACCAGTTCGCGCAGGCCGGGAGCAAACCGCTCCAGCTCTCCGATGGCCAGGTCGGCGACCGCGTCCTCGGCCGCCTCCCGCGCGACCCACTGGACGACCGCGCGCAGCCGCGTCTCGCCCTCCAGCACCGCCTCGATCTGCGGCCGCTCGCTCGTCTCGCCGTACTTGGACGCGTCGAACGCGCGCTCCACGTCGTCGATGCCCCGGCAGACGACGATGCGGCCGGCGAGCATCGCCGGGTCGTCGGCTCCCCGGAACCCGGGGCTGCCGCTCAGCTCCAGCTCGACCACCGCCGCGTGTCCGCGTGTCCGGATGTTCGCGGCGCGCCAGCGCGTTCGCGGCCCCGCGGCCACGGGGTCGAGCAGCGTGCACAGCGTTGTCTTCGGGTCGAGCGAGGAGGCGACCGCGCGCGCGTCGATCCGCTCGCCGCCGGCCAGCGTGGCGCCGGTGATCCGGCCCTCCTCGACGATCAGTCGCTCGACGGCCGTACCGGTGCGAACCTCTGCGCCGGCCGCCCGAGCGGCCGCCGCGAGGGCATCGCCGAGCGCCTGCGGGCCGCCGCGCACGAGCGCCGTCTCGCCGGCCGCGCCGCCGTCTCCCTCCGCCATGTCGTTGAGCAGCACGAGCGCGCTGCCCGCCGACCATGGGCCGAGCTCGGTCATCAGCGTGCCGCGCGCGGCCAGCGCGCCGCAGATCGCGTCGTCGCGGAACCACTCGCGCACGAAGTCGGCCACCGCCATCGGCAGCGCCCGGGTGAGCTCGCGCGCGGTGCGCGCGCCCAGTCCGCGGTACGCCTTGCCCAGCTTCAGGCCTTCGACCAGGTCGCGCGGCGTCGCCTTGTCCAGCCGCGCCGGCGTCGTCCGGTTCATCCGGGCGAGGAATCCGGAGAGTGCGCGAACATGGCGGTCGTAGGCGACGTACGCGCCGGCGTCGGCGGGATCGACCTGCTCAAGCGACGCGGCCGTCCGCTCGGCGTCCGACCAGAAGGCGATCGGGTCGCCGTCGTCGCGCAGGGCCAGCATCCTGATCTCCGGTCGGATCAGCTCGAGACCGTGCGACCGCAGCTTCAGACGAGTCGATCACCGACCGGCGCAGCCGGCCCGCGGTGGGCAGCAGCTCGGAGATCCCGCCCGTCCGCTCACGGCGTTCGACGACGACGACGTCCATGCCGCGGCGGGCCAGCAGGCCCGCCGTCACCAGGCCGTTGTGGCCGCCGCCGATCACGATCACGTCGTGCCGGCTCACGAGCGCCACCTCCCGCGCTTGCGCTCGCCCAGCAGCTCCAGCGCCGCGATCCGGCCTGGCGCGCCCATCAGGCCGCCGCCGGGATGCGCGGCCGAGCCGCACATCCACAGCCCGTCGACCGGCGTGCGGAAGCGTGCGAAGCCGGGCACCGGCCGGTTGAAGAACAGCTGCTCGAGCGACAGCTCGCCCTGGAAGATGTTGCCCTCGGACAGCCCGATGCGCCGCTCGATATCCAGCGGCGTCAGCACCTGCTTGCCGATGATCAGCTTGCGGATGCCGGGGGCCCGCTCCTCGATCGTGTCCAGCACCGTCTCGCCCAGCGCATCGCGGGCGGCATCGTCCCACTCCGCGCCGTCCGCGAGGTGGTACGGGGCGTACTGGACGAAGCAGCTCATCGTGTGCTGGCCGGGCGGCGCCATGTCCGGGTCGACCAGCGTCGGGATGATCATGTCGATGTAGGGGCGGCGCGACGGACGACCGTACTTGGCGTCGTCGTAGGCGCGCTCCATGTAGTCGACCGACGGGCTGAAGCTGATCGCGCCGCGCAGGTGCTCACCCGTCCCCGGCAGGCACGAGAACTCCGGCAGGCCGGAGAGGGCCAGATTGACCTTGGCCGATGAGCCGCGGAACTTGTAGCGGCGCACGTCGGTCAGGAACTCGTCGTCGAGCACGCCCGGCTCCAGCAGCCGCTCGAACGTGACCCGCGAGTCGGCGCTGGACAGCACGGCGTCCGCCAGCAGCTCTTCGCCGGACTCCAGGGTGACTCCAACGACCCGGCCGTCCGCGGTGTCGATCCTGGCGACGGAGGCTTCGGTGCGGATCTCCGCGCCCAGCGACTCGGCAGCCGACGCGATGGCGAGGCTGACGCCGCCGGTGCCGCCCTTGGGGATGCCCCACGCGCGGAACGCCCCGTCGATCTCGCCCATGTAGTGGTGCAGCAGCACGTACGCGGTGCCCGGTGAGCGAACACCCTGGAATGTGCCGATGATCCCTGAGGCGGACATCGTCGCCTTCAGCGGGTCAGTTTCGAACCACTGGTCGAGGAAGTCGGCGGCGCTCATCGTCATCACCTGGATGAAGGTGTCGCGCAGGCGTCGCGGCAGCTCGGCGAAGCTGCGGGCCAGCGGGCCCAGCGAGATCCACTCCGCCGGGTGGATGCGACCCTGGTCGGGCGGAACGACCGACAGGATCGGCTTGATGAAGCGCGCCATGTGCACCATCAGCCGGCCGTACTCCTCGTATGCCTCGGCGTCGGACAGCGACCAGCGGCGCAGCTCCCGGAACGTCGTCCCGTGGTCGTTCACGCGCCACAGGTAGTCGTCGTCAAGCGGTGTGAATGTCCCGTCCAGCGGCAGGATCTGCAGCCCGTGGCGGCCGAGATCGAGGTCGCGGATGATCTCCGGCCGGAGCAGCGAGACGACGTACGACGCGACGCTGAACCGGAACCCGGGGACGATCTCCTCGGTGACGGCGGCGCCGCCCAGCACCTCGCGCCGCTCGAGGACGACGACACGCATGCCGGCCCGCGCGAGGTATGCGGCGGTGACCAGACCGTTGTGGCCGCCCCCGATGATGATGGCGTCGTAGCGCTGCTCGGTCGACATCGCGCGCAAGCATACGGCGGCGGACGCGGGGTCGGCGGCGTCAGCGGCCGAGCAGCTCACGCAGGCGCAGCGCCATCCGCGGCCCCGCCGCCGCGTCCTCGTGCCGGAAGTAGCAGTAGACGTCGCGGCCGGCGTCCATCGCCTCGCCGATCCGTTCGGCCCATGCCAGCAGCTCCACGTCGTCGTACGACTCCCTCCGCAGCCGCAGGTAGCCGAGCGGCCGGGACAGCTCCTGCGGCCGCGACGCCCCCTCGTCCATGTCGGTCACGCACCAGGCGACGCCGCGGTCCTCGAGCAGCGTCCGGGCCGGACGCCACGACGGCTCACGGCACTCCACGGCGGCGGCCAGGCCGTCCGGCAGCGCCTCGGCGAATGCGAGCACCAGCGCCTCGTCGTAGGGCAGCTCCTCGGGGACGCGGAACAGCACCGGCCCCATCCGCGGCCCCAGCGCGGCGGCCCGCTCGACGAACAGCTCGACCATCGGCCCGGGGTTGCGCAGCCGGCCGACGTGCGTGATCCTGGCGCTGGCCTTCAGGGTGAACCGGAACGTCTCCGGCGTCTGCTTCCGCCATCCCTCGAACAATCCGGCCGAGGGGAAGCGGCGGAACGTGTAGTTGATCTCGACGGAGTTGAAGATCGACGCGTAGTAGGCGAGGCGGCCCGCGGGGCGCACGCTGTCCGGATAGAAGACGCCGTGCATCCACTCGTCGTACGCGAAGCCGGATGTGCCGAGGTGGAAGCTGCCCGCCATCGGCTGCCATGATGACACGATGCCGATCGAGGAGCCGCGGACGATCTGGACGCCTGCGGCGAGCCCGCGGGCCGTGCTGTTGCTTGGGCACGGCGCCGGCTCGCCGATGACGACGCCGTTCCTGGGAGCCTTCGCGGTGGCGATCACCGAGCTCGGCATCTCGGTGCTGCGCTTCGATTTCCCGTATATGGAGGCCGGCCGCAAGGCGCCCGACCGGGCGCCGGTGCTGGTCGAGGCCACGCAGCGGGCGTTCGACCTGGCGGCTGCACGCGCCGGCGGCCTGCCGGTGCTGGCCGGCGGCCGGTCGATGGGCGGCCGTATCGCGTCGATGGCGACGGCCGAGGGCATGCCGGCCGCCGGCCTCGTCTTCCTCGCCTATCCGCTGCATCCGCCGGGCCGGCCGGAGAAGATCCGTGACGCCCACCTCTACGGGATCGAGGTGCCGATGCTGTTCCTGCAGGGGACGCGGGACCCCTTTGCGCAGCCGGAGCTGCTGGCCGCGGTGCTGACCCGGCTCGGCCGGCGAGCCGAGTACGCGCCGGTCGAGGGCGGCGACCATGCGTTCCGCGTGGCAGGCGGCGAGCGCGACGCGGCCAGGATCGGTGCGAACCTGGCGCCGGTCGCGGCGGAGTTCCTCGAGCGCCGGGTGTTGCGCTCTCACCGGTGACATGACAGCATCTCGGCGTGCCTGCACGGCTCCAGCGGGCGTTGGTCGTGGTTGCTGCAGTTCTCGCGGCGGCGTGCGTCGCCGCGCCGGCTGCGATGGCGGCGCTTCCGGGCTACCTGACGATCATGCTCGACCGCTCTCAGCTCGCGCAGGCGGACGCCGCGTGCCAGCAGCAGGCTGGATCTGTGCCCATGCCCGACGTGCTCGCCGAGATCGCCCGCAGGGGGATGACCCCGACCGGGAGCGTCGTTACCTCGTTCGTCAAGGAGACGACCGTCAGCTGCAAGAAGCCCGCGCTCTACCCGTCCTGGGCCGACCTGCAGGCGTGGCACACGCAGTACGGCCTGGAGCTGGTCTCGAGCGGCGCGACCAAGGCGAAGTTCACCCAGATCGACGCCGCGCACCAGTGGTCGGAGTCGTGCGGCACGCTGCCCGTCTTTGAGGCACACGGGTTCGACCGCGCCTGGGGGCTGTTCAACTATCCGAACGACTCGTGGACGGTCGACGCCCAGTCGTCGATCGTCGCGAACTGCTTCGCCTGGGGCCGCGACTACGCCAACAAGATCAACACGCGCTCCGGCCAGGCCTCCCCGTGGTTCGCATACGTCAAGCAGCTGGTCGGCGGCTCGTGCAACGATCCTGCGCTGCCCTGCTACAACCCGGCCGTCGCACCGGGCAAGCGCTACACGCTGCCGTCGACGATCGCCAAGTGGATGAACCCGCACACCGATGCCTGGCGGGTGATCCAGGTCTACCGCCTCGTCGACGGCGCCCAGCCGGGGCTGTGGGACTGCACGGCCGCCGACCCGCGCGCGCACTGGGCGGCGGTCACGGAGACCTATTGCTTCGGCGACCTGAAGATGCTGCTCGATGCGGTTCAGCCACCGACCGTCGTCACCGATCCGGCCGGCGTCGCGCGGACCTGGAACCCGGACGCCCTCGACACGCCGACGGCAACCGTGCTTTCGGGCCCGGCGGACGGCACGTCCGACACCATCGCGCAGCTGACGTTCTCGGCCTCGTCGCCCCGCGTCACCTTCATCTGCTCGCTGGACGGCGCCCCCGCGGCCCCGTGCGTCAGCCCTGCGTCGTACACCGGCCTCGCTGCCGGGCCGCACACGTTCCAGGTCTCGCCGACCGACGCGTTCGGCAACCGCGGCCCCGCGGCCGCCTGGTCGTGGTCGATCGCCGGGTGAGGGATTTCCCGCCGCGAGGAGTGGGGTTAACCCCATGGCAGGCGTGGCCGGGCTGGGCCACGATGGTCGAACCGTCAGGTCATCAATTCACCAGGTAGGAGTCGAGATGAGCACCACCGTTACCCGAGCGGAAGACGCCGCAGACGCTGTCGCCCAGCTGCGCCTGCGTGTGGGCGGCGACGTCGCCACTCCCGCAGACGCAGACTGGAACGAGGCCCGCGGGGCCTGGAATCTCGCGGCCGACCAGCGGCCCGCGATCGTCGTGATCGCCGAGTCGGCGGCCGACGTCGTGGCGGCCGTCGAGTTCGCGCGCGACAACGATCTGCGCGTGACCGCGCAGGGCACCGGCCACGGCGCCGGCCCCAAGCGCTGGGACGACGACATCCTGCTCGTCAAGCTCGAGCGGATGCGCGGCGTGGAGATCGACCCCGCGCAGAAGATCGCCCGGGTCGAGGCGGGCGCGCAGTGGCAGGACGTCACGCACCCCGCGGCCGAGCACGGGCTCGCCGCACTCGCCGGCTCGTCGCCCGACGTCGGGGTGGTCGGCTACACGCTGGGCGGCGGCCTCAGCTGGCTTGCACGGCGCCACGGCATCGCCGCGAACAGCGTGGTCGCCATCGAGATCGTCACGGCGGACGGCATGCTCGTTCGCGCCGACGCCGACAACCAGCCCGACCTGTTCTGGGCGCTGCGCGGCGGCGGCGGCAACTTCGGCGTGGTCACCGCGATCGAGTTCTCGCTGTTCGAGATCACGTCGGTGTACGCGGGCATGATGCTGTGGCCGATCGAGCGTGCGACCGAGGTGCTGGAGGCGTACAGCCGCTGGACGGAGACCGCCGACGAGGACGTCACGTCCACCGGGCGGCTTCTCAACCTGCCCCCGATTCCCGACATCCCCGAGCCCTTCCGCGGCCGGTCGTTCGTGGGCATCGAGGCCGTGTTCCTCGGGGGCCAGCAGGTCGGCGATCGGTCGCTGGCCGAGATCCGAGCGCTCGGGCCGGAGCTCGACACGTTCGCGGATATCCCGATGCCGGCGCTCAGCCACATGCACATGGATCCCGAGCACCCGGTGCCCGGCGTCGGCGACGGCATGCTGCTGGAGGAGTTCGGCCCGGAGGCGATCTCCGCGCTGGTCGGACTGACCGGCCCGGGGACGAACTCGCCCCTGCTGTCGGTCGAGATCCGGCATATCGGCGGCGCCGTTGCTCGCGAGAGCGACAGCCACGGTGTGCTGGCCAGCATCGAGGCGCCGTTCGCGCTGTTCGGCGTCGGCATCCCGATGACGCCCGAGATGGGGGCGGCCATCGAGGGCACGCTCGACGGCATGCGCTCGTCGATGGCGGCGTACATCGCATCGCAGGCGTACTTCAACTTCAGCGAGCGCTCGGCCGACCCGGCCACGTTCTACGGCGGCGCGGAGCGGTACGCACGGCTGTGCAAGATCAAGTCGGTGGTGGATCCGGACGGGATGTTCCGGGCGAACCACTCGTTGAGGCAGACGTAGCCGTGACGGGTGCGACAGAGGGGTCAGACCCCTCTGTCGCACCGGCACGAGCACGTTCGCGCAGCTCGTACTTCTTGACCTTCCCGGTCGAGGTCTTCGGCAGCTGGCCGAACTCGACGGCATCCGGCGCCTTGAACCCGGGCAGCGTCTCCCGGGCGAAGGCGATCAGCTCCCGCTCGGTCAGCCTCGCGCGCCGTCGCGCAGCGTGACGAAGGCCTTCGGCCGCTCGCCCCACTTCTCGCTGGGCATGGCGATGACGGCGGCCTCGAGCACGTCGGGGTGGCGCAGCAGCACCTGCTCGACCTCGATCGTCGAGATGTTCTCGCCGCCCGAGATGATGATGTCCTTCGCGCGGTCGCGCAGCTCGATGTACCCGTCCGGGTGCATCACCCCGAGGTCGCCGGAGTGGAACCAGCCGCCGCGGAACGCCTGCGCGTCGCCTCCTCGTCGGCGAAGTAGCCCTTCATCACGTTGTTGCCACGCATGACGACCTCGCCCATGCGTCTCGCCGTCGCGCGGCACGTCGCGCATCTCGTCGTCGACGACGCGGACTCGGTCGGCGGTCAGCATGTGCGACGCCCTGGCGCGCCTTCAGCCGGGCGCGCTCGGGCGCGTCGAGGCCGTCCCAGTCGGGGTTCCACTCGCAGATCGTGATCGGGCCGTACGTCTCGGTCAGGCCGTAGACGTGGTTGATCCGAGAAGCCGAGCGCCTCCGTCCGCGCGATCACCGTCGGGCGGCGGCGGGCCGCCGGCGGTCGTGACCTGGACCGGCCGGTCGACGCTCGCGGGCGGCCGGGTCGGTGGCGAGCATGACCAGCACGGTCGGCGCGCCGTTGAAGTGCGTGACTCCGCTCCTCGCTCGAACAGCTGCCAGACGAGCGCGGGGTCGACCTTCCGGAGGCAGACGTGCGTCGCGCCGGCGGCGGTCACCGCCCAGGTGAAGCACCAGCCGTTGCAGTGGAACATCGGCAGCGTCCACAGGTAGACGGAGGCGCTAGTCGAGCCGCGCGTGCGTGCATCTCGGCGAGCGCGTTCAGGTAGGCGCCGCGGTGCGTGTACATGACGCCCTTCGGCCGGCCGGTCGTGCCGCTCGTGTAGTTGATCGTGATCGTGTCGTCCTCGCTCTCGAGCCGCGTGCTCCGGCTCGCCGGCGGCGCGCCGACGCGAGCAACGCCTCGTAGTCGCCGGCTGCGCCGGCAGACGATCATGCGCTCGACCGCCGGCGCCCTCGACGAGGTGCGCGAGCGACGGGTCGACGACGAGCAGCGCGCCCCCGAGTGCTCGAGGATGTAGGCGATCTCCTCGGGCATCAGCCGCGTGTTGATCGCGACCAGCACGCCGCCCGACCGCGGGCACGCCGAAGTGCGCCTCGAGCACTCGGCCGTGTTCGGGGCAGAGGAACGCGACGCGGTCGCCGTGCTCGATCCCTGCCTCCTGCAACGCGAGCGCCAGCCGGCGCGCTCGCTCGCGGAGCTCGGCCCAGGTCAGCCGTGCGTCGCCGTCGACGAGCCGCCGTTCGCGCGGAAACGCCAGCGCGCTGCGTTCCAGGAAGGCGAGCGGCGTCAGCGGCGAGAGGTGGACGGCGTCCGCGGGGTGCGCGCGACGCTAGAGCGTCATGGCACCTGCGAGGCGGACAAGGAGGCCGGCGATGGCGACGACGAGCAGTGCGATGCTTCGCATCGAGGACGGGCCGGCCGCACGATCACGCTCGACCGTCCGGACCGGCGCAACGCGCTCAGCCTCGAGCTGATGCAGGAGGTGATCGCGGCGCTACGAGCTGGCCACCGGCGAGAGCCCGGTGCGCGACGGTCGTGATCGAGGGCTGCGGGGCCCGCCTTCTCCGCCGGCCACGACCTCGGCGAGATGGTCGGCCGGGAGCGAGGCCTTCTACCAGGAGCTGTTCGACGTCTGCACGGTGATGATGGAGGCGATCCACGGGTGCCGGCAGCCGGTGATCGCGCAGGGTGCACGGAATCGCCACCGCTGCGGGCTGCCAGCTTGTCGCCGCCTGCGACCTAGCCGTCGCCGCCGAGGGGGCGCGCTTCGCCACTCCGGGCGTGAAGATCGGTCTGTTCTGCTCGACGCCGATGGTGCCGGTCTCACGTGCGGTCGGCCGCAAGCGGGCGCTCGAGATGCTGCTGACCGGCGAGCCGATCGACGCCGCGACGGCGCTCGAATGGGGGCTCGATCAACCGGGTCGTTCCGGCCGAGCGGCTCGACGACTGCGGTCGCCGAGCTGGCCGCCGCGATCGCGCCGCTCGAGCCCGATGACGATCGCGCATCGGCAAGCGCGCGTTCTACGACCAGGTCGACCTCGACGAGACCGGCGCCTACGGCCTGACGAAGGGCGTGATGGCGACGAACGCGCATCGGCGGGACGCCCAGGAGGGGATGGGCGCGTTTCTCGAGAAGCGGGCCGCCGTGTGGACGAACTCTTGACACGTTCTTCAGCCTCTGGGACTCTTGCTCGGCAACCAACCATGGGGGTGGACGTTGAGAATCTCCACATCCGGCCTGCGCGTATCGCTCGCGCTCGCCGGAGTCACGGCGGCTGCGCTGATCGCGGCCGCGTCGCCCGCAGCCGCGCAGCCCACCGGGATCACCGTCGGGTCGATGTGCGCCGTCGGCAGCGACTCGGGTGGCGTGAGCTCTGCTCGCGGTACGGCGCGCGAGCCGGCGATGACGCAGCGCATGCAGGAGGTGCCGGCCTCGGCGCTGGCCAAGATGTCCGCGAAGGCCGGGGTCGTGAGCATCCCGATCTATTTCCACATCATCACGGACGGCACGACCGGTCAGGTCAGCGACACGACCATCAACAACCAGATCGTGGCGCTGAACAAGAGTTACAGCGGGCAGCTCGGCGGGGTCAAGACCGGCTTCCGCTTCCGCGTTGCCGGCGTTGACCACACGAACAACGCTGCCTGGTTCGCCGTCAACCCGGGCGACCCCGCGGAGAAGGAGATGAAGCGGGCGCTGCACACGGGCGGCTCCGACGCGCTGAACGTCTACACCGCTTCCGGTGGCGACTTCCTGGGCTGGGCGACGTTCCCGTCGTCGTATGCATCGAAGCCCTGGTACGACGGCATCGTCATGGACTACCGCTCGATGCCCGGTGGCCCGTACGGCACGAACTACTCGCTCGGCCTGACGCTGACGCATGAGTCCGGCCACTGGCTCGGCCTGTACCACACGTTCCAGGGCGGCTGCAGCCCGACCGGCGACCTGGTCGACGACACCCCGGCCGAGAAGACCCCGGCCTTCGGGTGCCAGCCGCACCGGGACACCTGCAACAAGCCGGGCACGGATCCGGTCCACAACTTCATGGACTACTCCTACGACTCCTGCTACACGCAGTTCACCGCTGGACAGCGTGCCCGCATGCAGGATCAGTGGAACTACTTCCGGGCGGTCGCGTAGCGCACGCCTGACCGGGGCGGGCGGCTCGGTCCGCCCGCCCCGGATCACACCCGGCTCCGTCCAGGCGCGTTGGTACCGTCAGGACGAGTGGGCGTCATCGATCCGAATGTCCCCGGGCCGATCCTCGCCGTCGCTGCGGGGGTGCTGGTCGTCTCGGGAGCCGCCAAGCTGCGGCGTCCCGTCCCCGCCGCCGAGGCGGTGACGGCGGTCGGCCTGCCGGGCGGCGTGGCGGCCGTCCGGAGCCTGGCGGTGATCGAGATCGGCGTCGGCCTGGCGTGCCTGATCGACCCGGTGCCGGCGGCCGCCGGTGCGCTGGCGCTGCTCTACCTGGCGCTCGCCGCGTTCGTCGTCGCGGCGTGGCGGCTCCCGGAGCCGCTGCCCTCGTGCGGCTGCATGGGCACGGACAGCGACCCGCCGCCGCACCCGCTGCACGCCGCCTTCAACGTCGTGCTCGCCGGCGCCGGCGTGCTGGCCGTGATCGCGCCGGCGGCCGGTGTCGGCACGCTCGCCGCTGACGCG
This sequence comes from uncultured Actinomycetes bacterium, assembly GCA_963720885.1. GTDB lineage: Bacteria > Actinomycetota > Thermoleophilia > Gaiellales > JAICJC01 > DATLLN01. The sequence goes on from CAVRGW010000006.1 coordinate 1,017,540, forward strand.
CCGCTGCTGGCCCTGCCGCTGCTCGCCGGGCTGGCCTGCGGCGTCGCGCTGGTCCGCGCGGCGCTCGAGACGCTGCCCGTGGTCGCCTTCGCCTACTCGCCGGGAGGTGACGCGTGAGCGGCGATCTGGCCGACGCCGCCGCGCGCCTGCTCGAGGGCCGCACGTCGCGGCGCGGACTGCTCATCCGGCTGGCGGTCGCGGGGTCGGCGATCGCCGTCGCGCCGCTCCGCTACCTGCTTCGCCCGGGCACGGCGATGGCCGTGATCACCTGCTCGCAGTGCGGCGGCGGCGCCCGGTGCTGCGACGGCTGGACAGACTTCTGCTGCGTCATCAACAACGGCATCAATGCGTGTCCCTCGTACACGTACATCGCCGGCTGGTGGAAGTGCACCAACTACACGGGCACGAACATCTGCCACAGCCAGGGCGTCCGCTACTACATCGACTGCAACCGCAAGCCGGGGATGCACTGCCCGCACGGCTGTTCGTGCGCGAACGGCTCCTGCTCGAACCGGTCGACGTGCTGCAACGTCTTCAAGTACGGCCAGTGCAACACCCAGGTGCCTGAGACGACCGAGGTGGTCTGCCGGGTGATCAAGTGCGCGAACCCGTGCACGCTGTTCCCCGATATCTGCAGCTGCACGACGTTCGTGGACAACAACACCTGCGGCCACGACGTTCCGTGCCTGAAGACCGATCAGGGGCCGGCCTCGCCGTACACGGGTCTGCGGGGCGGCGGTGGGGGAGGGTACGGATGACCGCGCTGGTCGTCCTTGAGACGATGCTGCTCGTCCTGCTGTCGGTGCTCGTCGTGGGGCTGCTCCGCAGCCACGCCGAGATCCTGCGGCGGCTGGAGTCCGGCGACGTGCCGCAGCGATCGGCCGCCCCCGAGCTGGCGATCGCGCAGCCCCGGGACGACGCGCCCGCGCCGGCCGACGTCGGCGGCGTCACGCTCGGCGGCGACGCGGTGCAGATCGCGGTGGGCGCGCCGGGAACGCGGACGCTGCTCGCGTTCCTGACCAGCGGGTGTTCGGTGTGCGGCGGCTTCTGGCAGGCGCTGCGGGAGGGAGCGGCATCGTCGTCGCCGGGCGGCGCCCGGGTCGTCATCGTCACCCGCGATTCGAGCATGGAGAGCCCCAGCCGGCTGCGCGAGCTGGCGCCCGCCGACCTGCCGGTGATCATGTCGTCGCGGGCCTGGGAGGACTACGGCGTCCCGCTCGCCCCGTACTTCGTGCTGCTCGACGGCACCTCCGGGACGGTCGAGGGCGAGGGTGCAGCCGAGTCGTGGCCGCAGGTCGCCTCGCTGCTGCGCGACGCGATGGACGACCAGGCCGAGGCCGACAGGGTGGAGCGCGACCTCGCGTCGGCGGGCATCGGCGCCGACCACGCCAGCCTGTACTCGGCGCAGGTGGAGGCCGGCGACTGACCGGCGATGCCGTCGTCGTGGCCGGCATCGGCCTTGCGATCGCAGCCGGCGTGCGGTCGGCGTGGTCGCCCTGAGGAGAGTCGATGCTCGGCAGCATCACCTGGCTCGGTGAGTCGGGCCGCAACGCGAGATGGTGGGTCACGGTCGACCTGGTTCGGTGTCGGAGCCGTCGGCGCGGGCGCGCTCGTCGGCTGGCTGATGGGCTGGCTCGGCGCTGCGCTGTCCGGCGCGGCCGGGCCGCGTGAGGCGGCCGCGGCGCTGGCGCTGCTGGCCGTCGCGGGGATCGCCGCCGACCTCCGCCTCGGCGATCTGCGGCTGCCCACCGTCCGCCGCCAGGTCGACGACCGCTGGCTGAACCGGTACCGCGGCTGGGTGTACGGCGTCGGCTTCGGGTTCCAGCTCGGGCTGGGCGTTGTCACCGTCGTCACCACGTCCGCCGTCTATCTGGCCTTCGCCGCGGCCATGCTCTCGGGATCGCCGGCGGCCGGCGCGATGATCGGCGCGGTCTTCGGCGCCGTGCGGTGGCTGAGCGTGCTGCCCGGCGGCCGGGTGCGCCGGTCGGCCGACCTCGTCCGCATTGACGGACACCTGCGGCGCTGGGAGCCGGCCGGCCGTCGCGTCACGCTGGGCGGCCAGATCGCCGCCGCCGTACTCCTGGTCGTGGTGGTGGTCGCATGAACCTGTCGGCCCACGGCATCCGGGTCGGCCTGCCGCCCGGGTGGGAGGGACGGATCTACAAGCGGCCCGATCCGGCCGCGCAGCCGGTCGTCCACGCGGCGAACGTCGCGCTGGCGCCGGACGACGGCGACTTCGCCACCCGAACGGCGGAGCTGATGCCGGCCGACGGTGTCCTGGTGGTGATGGTCGAGTACGAGCCGGCGCTGGCGACCACCGCCCAGTTCGCCGCCGCCGGCGTACCGGAGATCGATCCGGCCGCGGCTTCGCCGTCGCACCTGCTCCGCCGCATCCCCGGCCAGGCCGGTTACCAGCGGTTCTTCAACGACAGCGGCCGGGCGTTCGGCCTGTATGTGGTGATCGGCGCTGCGGCCCGGGCGCGGTCGGCGATGCCGAAGGTGGACGGCGTCCTGGCGACGATCGAGATCGACCCGCTGCCGGCAGGTTAGATGGTTGATTCCACGACCTGCGTGGCTCTGGAGCTGGTCCGAGACGCCCCAGACGCCACGATCGTCCTTGAACAGGCTTCATCCAGCCTGCCCTGCGGACGCTCCCGTCGTCTGGACCGCCTCGTCCTGCGCCCAGGGGCCACGAAGCCCGTGGAATCAACCATCTAGCGCTCGCAGGCGGCCCGCGGCTCGCCGGTGTCGACCTCGCACCAGTCGTCGCCCGCTCCGCCGTCGTCGCTGTCGCCGCCCGCGCCGTCGTGGACGCTGAGCGAGTCGTTGCCGGCGCCGCCCTGGAGCGTGTCGGCCCCGCCGTCGCCGCCGAACAGCCGGTCGTTGCCGTCACCGCCCGACAGCGTGTCCGGCCCGGCGCTGCCCAGCAGGATGTCGTTGCCCGGGCCGCCGATCAGATCGTCGCCGCCGTCGCTGTTGCAGCGGCCGGCGCAGTCGCGCGCGAACCGGCCCAGCTCGTCCTGGAACGCGTTCGACGTCAGCGATGCCTTGCCGCCGCCGTCAGTTGATGCCATCGACGCCAGCTCCAGGCTCTGCTGTTGCCAGGCGAAGATCACGGAGCGGCCGTCGGGTGAGAACGACGGCTGGTACGCCGGCCCGCCGGCCAGCAGCCGGGCGACCCCTGTGGACAGTCGCCGCACGTACACCCCGGGCAGCCCATGATTGTGGACGAAGGCGAGCTGGCGACCGTCGGGCGACCATGACGGCTGGACGTCCGAGACCGTGTTCGACGTCACGCGCGAGACCTTGCCGCCGCGGGCCGTGATGTAGATCTCCCAGTCGCCGTCACGTTTCGAATCGAAGGCGATCCGCCGCGCGTCCGGCGACCACGCCGGCAGCCCGTCGACGGCCGGGTCGCTGGTCACCCGCCGTGGGCTCGCAGGCGGGTCGGCGTTGACGATCCAGATGTCGTAGTTGCCGCCGGCGCGGCTGCTCTCGAAGGCGATACGGGTGCCGTCCGGCGACCACGATGGGAAGCCGTCGAATCCCGGGTCCGTCGTCAGCCGGCGGATGCCCCTGCCGTCGGCGTTGATCACGTACAGGTCGTAGTTGCCGGAGCGCCGGCTGGTGAATGCGATGCGGCGGCCATCCGGCGACCAGGCCGGAGCGAAGTCGTTGGTCGGGTTGTTGGTCAGCGCGTCGGGACTGCAGGCGCGGCACGGCGGCTTGGTGAAGACGTTGAAGTTCTTGGGACCGTCGCGGGTGCTGTCGTAGACCACGTCGCCGGTGCGCGGCGGCGCGCCGCCCATGATGGTGTCGTCCCCGCCGCTGCCGTCCAGCGCGTTCGCCCCGGCGTCGCCGGTGATCGAGTCGGCCTGCGGCGAGCCGATCACGCCCTCGACATCGGCCAGCGTGTCGCTGCCCTCGCCGCTCGCGGTGCCTGCGGTCAGGTCGACGGTGACCGGCGCGGCGGCATCCTCGAAGCTTGCCGTATCCCGGCCGGCGCCGCCGCGGAGCGTGTCCGAGCCGGCGCCGCCCAGCAGGACGTCGTCCCCGCCGGCGCCGTCGAGCGTGTCGTTGCCGCCGAGGCCGCACAGCACGTCGTCGCCCGCCGTGCCGTTGAGCGTGTCGTCGCCCGCGGTGCCGGTGATCGTGCAGACCGACGGCGCCGCCTGGCCGGCGCCGCTGCCGCCGATCGCCAGCGCGGCCGCGATCCCCACGGCCGCGATCGCCATGCGCGTACGTCGCGTGCCACCCATCAGGAGCCTCTACGGCACCGCGCGCACGACTCCTGCGCGGACCTAGCCCGCCAGCCTGCCCTGCGCGCGCGCCCGGTCGAGCAGATCCGGCGGCAGTGGGACTCCCGGCGGGCGGCCGTCGAGCAGGTGGTGCACCAGCACGTACAGGACCGGGGCCCATGCGGACTCGATCTGCAGCAGCGGCATCCCGGACGGCTGGATCTGCACCGCCGGTACGCCGCCGGCGCCGGCCGTCGCCTGCATCGGCCCGGTTTCGGCGTACCAGAACGACTCGATCTGCCCCTTTAGCGTCAGCGCCAGCCGCTGGCTGGTCATCACCAGGTCGGCGCCGCCCAGCGGGTGCCAGCTCGGCTTCGCCTTGCGTTCGGCCTCCGCCTTCTTCGACGCGTTGTAGGCGAGGCTCGCCGCGCCGGTGACGGCCAGCCCGACCGGGCCGCCGAACAGCAGGAACGAGCGCCGGTACTGGGCGTCCTCGCCGAAGTAGCCGAGCACGTTGACCGGCGAGAGGTGCGCGTGCGCGACCTCACCCGGCCCGAGGGCGATCGGCGGCTGCTCGACCGGGAGCGAGGCGCCGGCCGCCAGCGATCCGGCCCAGCCGTACGCCTGCAGGTACCCCTCGTCGTATGCGCTCCAGCCGGTGCTCACGACTCCGCGAGGACGGCTGCCAGCGTGTCTGCCATGAGTACCGCGTGCTCGTCGGCGAAGACGAGCGGCGGCCGGATCTTGAGCACGTTCGAGTGCGGCCCCGTACGGCCGACGAGGACACCACGCTGGCGCAGGCCGTCCACGATCCGTCCGGCCGCGGCCTCGTCGGGCGCGCCGTCGGCGTCGACGACGTCGACCCCGATCAGCAGCCCGCGGCCGCGGACATCGCCGAGCACGGGATAGCGGGCCGCGACGTCACGCAGCCGCTCCCGCAGGCCCTCACCGACGACCGCGGCGTTCTCCATCAGGCGCTCGTCGCGGATCACGTCGAGCACCGCGATCGCCGCCCTGGCGGCAACGGGGTTGCCGCCGAACGTGGAGAAGAAGTCCGTCGTCTCGGCGAAGCGGTCCATCAGGTCGGCGCGGGTGATCAGGGCGGCGACCGGGTAGCCGTTGCCCATCGGTTTGCCCAGCGTGACGAAGTCGGGATTGATCCCGAACCCCTGGAACGACCACATGTGGTCACCCGTGCGCCCATGTCCGGCCTGCACCTCGTCGGCCACGAACAGCCCGCCCGCCTCGCGCCAGCCGTCGACCATGGCGGCGACGTCGGCGGGAGCCGGAGTCCGCACGCCGTCGCTGGTGAACCCGCCGTCGAGGTACGCCGCGGCGGGCGCGACAGCGCGATCGCGCAGGCGGCCGACGGCGGCAGCGGTCTCGGCGCCCAGCCGGGTGGTGTCGTCGACGGCGACCGTCTCGACGCCGTGCGGCCGGTATCCGGCCGGCCACTCCTCGGGCGAGACCTCGGCGATCACCGTGGTCACGCCGTGATAGGCGAAGTCCGTGACCAGCGCGCCCGACCCCCCGGTGCACGCCTTGGCGATCCGCCACGCCAGGTCGTTCGCCTCGCTGCCCGAGTTGACCACGACCACCGTGTCCAGGCCGCTGCCGTCGGGCATGGCGGCGATCAGCCGCTCGGCGAGGTCCATCAGCGGCTCGTACAGGTAGCGGGCGTGCGTGTTCAGCGTCCTGGTCTGGCGGACGACGGCCTCGGTCACCCGCGGGTGGCAGTGGCCGACGACCGGGACGTTGTTGTAGACGTCGAGCAGCCTGCGCCCGTCGGCGTCGAACAGCCAGGGGCCTTCGCCGCGCTGCACGTGCACCGGCTCGGAATAGGTCAGCGCCGTGATGGCCGAGCCCAGCGCCTTCCGGCGGCGCTTCGCGAGCTCGGCGCTGGAGACCCGCGGGCGCTCAGCCCCCAGCTCCTGCGCCACCGTGTCCATGCCGACCCGGTCGAACAGGTTCAGCAGCATCCAGGAACCGGGATCCCACGCCTGGATGTACTCGGCGTTCTCCGGGTAGCTGATCACCCGCCAGGCGCTGATGGACACGATCGTGCAGAGCCGCGCCGCCAGCAGGTCGGGGAGCAGCTCGAGCTCGAGCGGCTCCAGCCCGACGCGGGACTGGAAGCCGTCGATCAGGAGGCGGGCGGCGCGGAAGACGTCGTCCTCGTCACGGGTGCGCAGCACCGAGGACAGCGACGAGGCCAGATCCGTCGCCAATGCGCTGTGGACGATGTCGCCGAAGTCGATGATGCCGACCACCCGGTCGCGGTCGTCGAGCAGCGCGTTGTCGAGGGCGAAGTCGCTGTGGATGACCTGGCTCCGCAGCCGCGGCCAGGCGGGGCTGACACGCTCCTCGTAGCGGTCGAGCAGCCCGTCGACGATGGCGCGATGCCGCGGATCGGGGATCGACGGCACCAGCGGCCGCAGCCCGAGCGCGTTCTTGGTATCCCACAGGAAGCTGCGGCCGGCCCGCGGGTGGAAGAAGCCGCGCAGGGCGATCCCGAGCCGGGCCAGTGTCTCGCCGTAGGCGCGCAGCGCGCGATCGTCGAGGTCGCTTCCGGGCGCGGCGGCCCGCCCGGGCATCCGCTCGAACAGCCGCACGAAGTGGCGGCCATCGGGGCCGTCCGTGGTCGGCCGGTAGGAGGCCGGGTCCGAGTCGTCGGCCAGGCCCAGCGCGGAGCGGGGCCGGGCGACCGGCAGGTCGGGGTCGGCGCGGCCGATGTGCAGGATCGCGGCGGTCTCCAGGTCGAGCACCTCCGGGTCCTCGCCCAGATTCGAGATCTTGACCACGCCGCCCGCACGGCCATCCTCGATCATGAACGCCTGGTCGCGCTCGCTGCCCAGCTCGCGCGCCTCGCCGTCGATGCCGAACAGCTCGAGGGCGATCGCGGACACCTCGGCGGGCGTGAACCGGGGAGGCGTCGCCTCGAGGACGCTGGTGGCGCTGGCTGCCGGCTCGGTCATGTTGTCGACAGACTACCGGCCGCCGCCGGCGATCAGCGCACGAGCTATCCGCGAGGCCCACAGGCCGCTCTCGATGGCCCCGTCGACGAAGCCGTTCCAGCCGTTCGCGACGTCCGAGCCGGCGAACACCACGCGCCCTTCCGGCCGCTGGAGCTCGCGCAGCGATCCGGTCAGCTGTCCCGGCCGGTACATCGACCACGTGCCCTTCGCGAACTCGTCCGCGACCCAGTCGTGGCCGTGCGCGGCGACGAGGTCGGCGTCCGGGTACAGGTGGGCGGCCGCCGCAAGCACGGCCGCCTCGTCCCCGGGGTCGAGCAGCGCGCTGTCGGGGCCGAAGCCGACCAGCAGCGTGTCGCCGCCGACGAGGTACTCCGGCTGCATGTAGTTGATCGCCGTCGCCGGTGCTGCGATCGCCGCGCGGCGAAGCTCGCCCCGGGCGCGCACCCAGATCTTGATGCCGTGCGATGCCTGGCCGGCCGCTGCGGCCTCCCGCTTGCCGCCGGACAGCGGCGGGTCGAACTCGATCGAGCCGAGCACGTTCAGCGGCAGCGCCACGACGGCCACGGACGCCTCGACCGTGCCGCCGCCGCGCAGGCTCACGGCCACGCGCCGGCCGTCGTGCTCGACGGCGGCGACCGGCGACTCGAGCCGGATCTCCGACCCGCCGTCGCTTGCGATCGCCTCGACCAGCGCGCGGGTGCCGCGGGCGATCTTGAAGCGGGATACGCAGTCGATCATCAGCTCGTAGCTGAACCCGGCGAGTGCGAACCAGCGGAGCGCTGCCGCCAGCCCGACCTCATCGAGGTAGGCGCTGGCCGACGTCTCCCACAGCGACGCCAGCCACGATGCCTCGGGCTCGTCCAGGGCGGCCTGGTCGATGCGGTCGGCGATGGACAGTCCGTCGATGGCGGCGACTTCGCCGGACAGCGGGTCGTGCGGCCGCGGCAGCATGGCCTGCGCGTCGTAACAGACCCTGGCGTTCGCTTCTTCCAGGGCTGCAAACAGCTCGACAGCATCGTGCTCACCCTCTGCCGAGCGCACGAGCGGCGCCGACGGCGACTCCGCAAGCTCCAGGCCGTAGCGCGTCAGTTCCGCCCAGACGTGCGGCTGGTGCCAGTGCACCCAGGTGCCGCCCATCTCGACCTGCTGGCCGGCGAACGAGCTCGTCCAGGTGCGGCCGCCCAGGCGGTCTCGGGCCTCCAGCAGCACCACCCGGCAGCCGGCGCGGGACAGCTCGCGCGCGGCGGTTGCGCCGGCGAACCCGCCTCCGACGACGATCGCATCGATCACGGCGCCAGTATCCCCGACCGCGTCCCGTAACGTTGCCGGAACGGGCGTGGTGAGAGACTGACCGCGGAATGGGAATTCGCCGTCATCGGATGGCCTGGTCGATCGTCGGCCTGATCGTGCTCGTCAACGCCGCGGCGATCTGGCTGGGGCTGCTCGACCGCCACGTCCAGTCGCTGGTGGCCACGTTCATGTTCGCGGTGGTGACGGTCGGGTTCGGGACGGTCGGGGCGCTGATCGTGTCCCGCGAGCGGGCCAACAGCTTCGGCTGGCTGTTCATCGCGATGGCCGTCTTCCTCTCGGTTCCGCACAGCCTGGCGCAGAACTACGTCGTCTACGCCCTGGCCGTCTCGCCCGACCAGCTACCGGGCGCCGGTGCCGCACTCTGGATCTCGTCGAGCGCCTTCGACACGGTGTTCGTGATGCTGATGACGCTGCTGGTGCTGCTGTTCCCCGACGGCCGGCCGCTGACTCCGCGGTGGCGGTTCGTCGTCCTTGCCACGGTGGCCTCGGGCGTCGCCGGTGTGGCCGGCGGCTTCACCGATATGACGTTTTCGCCTCCCCTCGCGGACCAGACGAATCCCTTGCTGATCAGCGGTCAGCCGTGGAGCAGTCTGATCGAGGTCGTCCAAGGCGTCGCCTTCGTGGTTGCGCTTGCGGCGTTCGTGCTGTCGGTCGTCTCCATCGTGCTCCGCTACCGGCGCTCCTCCGGCGTCCGCCGCCAGCAGATGCAGTGGGTCGCCGTGGGCGTCCTGTTCGAGGCAGTGCTGGTCGTCGTCTCCGTCGTGCTCGGGGTGCTCGGCGTCGACGAATCGGGAAGTCTCCCGTTCGTCGGTGCGATCGTGCTGTTCCCCGCGCTGATGGCCATCGCCATCCTCCGCCACCGGCTGTACGACATCGACCTGGTCATCCGGCGGACGCTGGTCTACACCTGCCTGGTCGCCGTGCTGGCGCTCGTCTACCTGGGCGGGATCGCCATCCTGGGCGAGGTGTTCCGCTCGGCCACCGGCCAGTCGGGCGCGCTGGCCGTGACGCTGTCCACGCTCGCCGTGGCGCTGGCCTTCCAGCCGGCGCGGCGGCGGATCCAGCATGCGATCGACCGCCGCTTCTCGCGGCGGACGGCGGATGCCGAAGAGGCGGCCCGGGCGTTCAGCGGCCGGCTGCGCGAGCAGATCGACCTCGACGCGCTCTGCCGGGAGCTGATCGGCGTTGTGGACAAGTCGGTGCAGCCGCGCCACGCGACCCTCTGGCTGCAGCGATCAGCCGACGACTGAGCCCCACGCGCCGACCACGGTCGGCGGCAGGAAGACGGCGTCGGCCTCGCGGAGGGCGTCGGCCAGCCGGGCTTCCAGCGTGTCCAGACCGAGCTCGTGCTCGGTCGCGATCCCGGCTCCCAGGATCACCGGGGTGAGCGTGCCCGTGATCCCCGCCAGCAGCGCTGGCCCGGTCGGGTCGTCGGGGGCCATGTATCCCTGCACGCCGAACGACACCACGTCGGTGAGGCCCGCCGCCTCGAGGAGCAGCTTCAGCCGGGTGCCGACCGTGGGATGCGTGCCCGCATGGCGGAAGGCGGCGATCACCCAGTCGCGCGTCCGCATCACCGTGTCGACCGGCGGCTCGCTGCGCGCACCGCCGACGTCGAAGTCGACCATCGCCATCCGGCCGCCTGGTCGGATCGCGGCGACGTGATGACGCAGCACCGCATCGGGGTCGGGCATGTGGAACATCACCAGCCGGCCGACGACGGCGTCGAACGGGCGCTCGTCGCGCCAGACGGTGACGTCGCCCTGCTCGAACCGGACGTTCGCGAGTCCTGCATCGGCCACGCGTCCGGCGGCAACCTCGAGCATGTCGGTTGACAGATCGAGGCCGACCACCTCACCCGCCGGGCCGACCAGCTCGGACAGGATGGCCGCAACGTGACCGGGGCCGGTGCCGAGATCGAGCACCCGCATGCCGTCGGCGATGCCGGCTGCCTGGAGCATCAGCCGGGTCGGGCGGTCGATCGAGGCGGCCTGCAGGTCGAGCCGCCGCAGCTCGGCTTCCGCGCTGCCGAGCACGTAGCGGTGCTCCGTCATATGCGGACGGTATCGAAGTCAGCGTCGCTCGTGGGCGAAGCGGTCGGTCGCCCCGACGATCGCCGAAGCGACCGGTTCGCTGACCGAATGCCCGGCATCGCCGACCACGACCAGCTCGGACTCCGGCCAGCGGCGGGCAAGCTCCCATGCGGTGCCGAGCGGCGCCTGCAGGTCGAACCGACCGTTAACCAGGATGCCGGGGATGCCTGGCGGCGGCGCGATGCCATTCCCCCGCGCGTCCGCGTCGAGAAACACGTCGTGGGCGATGTAGTGGGTGACCGTCCGCGCGAACCCAAGCCGGAACGTTGCGTCCTCGAAGCGCGGGGACAGGCCGTCGCGCGGCGGCCAGGACGGCGTCACTGACTCCCACACGCACCACTCGTAGGCGGCGTGCTCGCGCAGACCCGGGTCGCCGCTCTCCAGCATCCGCCGGTACGACTCGACGATGTCGTCGCAGCGGTAGGCGTCCGGCACTGCCTCGCGGCGCCGCGCCCACTGCGCCGGGAACATCGGCGCCAGCTCCTCACGGAACGCCCAGTCATCTTCCGACCGTCGGCCGGTCGTCACGCCGAACAGCACGAGCTCCGTGACGCGATCGGGGTGCGCCGCGGCGTACGCCAGCGCCAGCGTGCTGCCCCACGAGCCGCCCAGCAGCAGCCAGCGCTCGACTCCCAGGTGCAGCCGCAGCAGCTCCATGTCGGCCACCAGGTGCGGCGTCGTGTTGGCCTCCATCGACGTCGCCTGGTCGCTGGCATGCGGGCGGCTGCGGCCGGCGCCTCGCTGATCGAACAGCACGGTGCGATACGCCTCCGGGTCGAACAGCTGCCGATGCCATGGCGTGCAGCCCGATCCCGGGCCGCCGTGCACGACCACGGCCGGCTTCCCGTCATCGGCGCCACAGGTCTCCCAGTAGATGGCGTTGCCCTCGCCGGCGGCGAGCATGCCGTGCGCCGAGGGCTCGATCTCGGGGTAGAGGCCGGGCATCAGCCCGGAACGCTACTGCATCGCCACGCCGAGCCGGTTCTCGAAGAACCGCTCGAGCGAGCTGCGCGCGAACTCCATGTCGATGTCCTCGACCACCATCTGCACGGAGAGCCCGTCGAACAGCGCAAGGAACTCGGTGGCGAGCCGGTGGGGGTCGTCGACCGCGAACTCGCCCGCCTCCGCTCCCGCGGCCAGGACGCGGGCGATGTACCGCCGGTACGTCGAGTAGCGCCGATGCCGCCAGGCGCGGGCCGAGGGCACGTGGATCGCGCGCGGCCAGTACTCCATCCAGATCACGCACTGGTCGTACAGCTCCGGCGAGGAGAAGTGCTCGTCGATCAGGAGCCGCAGCCGGTCGAGCGCCGTGGCGCCAGGGTCGAGCCGGCGCCGCCGCGGCCGGTAGAAGTCACGCAGGGTGACGTGCAGCACCTCCGTCAGCAGCTCGTCGATCCCGGAGAAGTGGTACGTGACGGTGCCGATCGAGACGCCGGCCGCCCGGGCGACCTCGCGGACGCTGGTCGCCGCCAACCCGCGTTCCAGCACCGAGGCGCGCGCTGCCGCGACGATCAGCTCCCGGCGGCGGGCCGGGCTCAGGCGGGCGGTCGGTTGCATTCCACAGACCATTATCGTACGATCGTACGATCACTGCAAGCGAGGTGCGGCGAGTGGGGTTTCCGAGCGGAGAGGTGGCGGTCGTCGGCGTCTACGAGTCGCCGCTGCGGCGTGCCCCGGGCGTCCATCCGTACGCGATCCACGCCGAGTGCATCCTCGGCGCACTGGCCGACGCGGGCCTCGAGCTGGGCGACGTCGACGGGTTCGCCACGGCGGCCGCGTTCCCGTCGGAGGGCGGCCTGCAGATGTCGCTGAGCGAGGTCGCCGAGTACATGGGCATCCACCCCCGGTGGTTCGACTCGACGGACATCGGCGGCGCGGCGTTCATCACGCACGCAGGGCATGCGGCCGTCGCGATCGCCGCCGGCCTGGCCGACGTGGTGGTCGTCAGCTACGCGGCGGCCGGCGCGTCCGGGGTACTGCCGTTCCCGGACTACAACACGGCGGCCGCGGGTCCCGGCCAGTGGGAGGTGCCGTACGGCCCGACCACCGTCGCCACGTACGCGCTGGCCGCGACCCGCCACGCACACGACTACGGCACGACGCCGGAGCAGCTCGCCGCAATCGCGGTGCAGTGCCGCGCCAACGCCGCCGGCAACGAGCATGCCCGCTTCCGCGATCCGATGACCGTCGACGACGTGCTCTGCTCGCCGATGATCGCCGACCCGCTGCACCGCAACGACTGCTGCGTCGTGACCGACTCGGGCGGCGCGTTCGTGCTGGTATCGCGCCGCCGGGCCGAGCAGCTCTCGAGCACGCCGGTCTACCTGCTGGGATTCGGCGAGGCGCTCGGCCAGATCTCGATGAGCCAGATGTGGCCGTTCACCGAGACCGCCGCCGTCGGCTCGGGCGCCCGGGCCTTCGCATCTGCCGGGATGGGCCATGACGAGATCGACTGCGCCCAGCTGTACGACAGCTTCACGATCACGGTGCTTGTCACGCTGGAGTCGCTCGGCTTCTGCCCACGCGGGGAGGGCGGTGCCTTCGTCGACTCCGGCGCGCTGGCCCCGTCCGGCTCGCTTCCGATCAACACCGACGGCGGCGGGCTCTCCAGCAACCATCCCGGCCGCCGGGGCGCGCTGTGCATGATCGAGGGCGTTCGCCAGCTGCGCGGCGAGTCGCCGGGCGTCCGCCTTGACGCGGCGCGCACCTGCCTGGTGCACGGCACCGGCGGCAGCCTGTCCGCCACGGCGACCGCGATCCTGGGAGTCTGAGGTCGACGCGATGCCGAAGCCACGCCCACAGACCGACGCGCTCTCCGAGGAGTTCTGGGCGGCGGCGCGCGACGGCCGGCTGCTGATCCAGCGGTGCGAGCAGTGCGGCGAGCACCAGTGGTACCCGCGCGCCCACTGCCTGCGCTGCGGCGGTCAGCCAGCGTGGGTGGACGCCTCCGGGCGTGGCGTCGTCCACACGTTCACGGTCGTCCGCCGTTCGACCAACCCCGAGTTCGCGCCGGACACGCCGTACGTGTTCGCGATCATCGCACTGGAGGAGGGCGTGCGGATGGCCGCGCGGGTGGTCGACGTGCCGCCGGAGGACGTGCGCTGCGAGCTGCCGGTGCGGGCCGTCTTCCCGCCCGGAGACGACGAGACACCCCTGCCCTGCTTCACAGGAGGCTGACGTGCCGACGTACCTCGAGGATCTGACGCCGGGCGCCGAGTTCCGCTCCGCCGGCCGGACGGTGACGGAGAGCGACATCATGGCGTTCGCCGGCGTCTCCGGCGACTTCAACCGGCTGCACACCGACGAGCCGTGGGTGCGCGAGAACACGCCGTTCGAGGGTCGCATCGCCCACGGGCTGCTGGTGCTGGCGATGTCGAGCGGGATGGCGACGCCGGGGCTCGACGACGTCGAGATCATCGCCTATCTGGAGGAGACCCGGCGGTTCACCGGCCCCACCTATCCGGGCGACACGATCCACGCGCTGTGCCGCATCGACGACGTGCGGCCGAGCGGCTCGCGGCCGACGATGGGCGTCGTCTCGCTCGAGGTCGAAGTGCGCAACCAGCATGACGAGGTCGTCCAGTCCGGGCGCGATGTGTGGCTGGTCGCGCGCCGGCCGGAGCGAGCGTAGGTGGCCGGCCTGGACGGCAAGGTCGCGCTGGTCACCGGCGCCGGGTCGGGGATCGGCGCGGCGGTTGCGCGACGGCTGGCCGCTGACGGCGGCTCGCTGATGCTGGCCGACCTCAGCGGCGATGCTGCCGCAGGTGTCGCTGCCGAGCTTGGCGACCGCGCCGCGTCCTGTGCGGTCGACGTCAGCCGGAGGGCGGACTGGGAGGCGGCGGTCGGTGAGACGGTCGGCGAGCTGGGAGGCCTCGACCTGCTCGTCAACTGCGCCGGCATCACCCGCGACCGCACGTTGCTGAAGATGACCGACGACGAGTGGCGCTCCGTGATCGACGTGCACCTGACCGGCACCTGGCTGGGGTGCCAGCACGCCGTGCCGGCGATGCGCGACCGTGGAGGCGGGGCGATCGTCAACGTTTCGTCGGAGGCACGGCATGGCTCGTTCGGCCAGGCAAACTACGCGTCGGCCAAGGCGGGCATCGTCGCCCTGACCCGAACCGTGGCGCTCGAGCACTCGCGCCACGGCGTGCGCTGCAACGCGGTCGCCCCCGGGCCGGTGAACACGCCGATGCTGGACGCGGTGCCGGAGGAGGTCAAGCTCGGCTGGCTGCCGCAGATTCCGATGCGCCGGTTCGCGGAGCCGCAGGAGATCGCCGCGGTCGTCGCCTTCCTGCTCTCGGACGACGCGTCGTACGTCACCGGCCAGTGCGTGGCGGTCGACGGCGGGAGCACGTGGACCTGACACGGACGCTCGATTCGCTGTTCGCCCCGTCGTCGGTGGTCGTGTACGGGGCCTCCGACGTCCACGGGTCGTGGGGCAGGGCGGTGGCCGAGCGGCTGCTGCGGGGTGAGCCGGAGCGGCCGGTGTACTTCGTCAGCGAGCGCCGGCCCGAGGTGCTGGGACGGGCGACGGTGCGCTCGCTCGACGGGCTGCCGGAGGTGCCGGAGCTGGCGGTGCTGGTCGTCCCGTCGCGGGTGCTGCCGGACGTGGCCGACCAGGTGCTCGGCGCCGGCGTCCGTGCGGTGGTCGCCATCGCCGCCGGGTTCGGCGAAACCGGCGAGGCGGGCCGTGAGGTCGAGCGGCGGATGGCCCGGGCCGCGCATGCGGCCGGCGCGGTGCTGCTCGGCCCGAACTGCATGGGCGTCGTCGACACGGGCAGCGGCCTGCATGCTGCCCCCTGGATCGATCTTCCCGCGGGCGACGTGGCGTTCGTCTCCCAGTCGGGCAACCTGAGCATCGACTTCGGCGACCGGGCACGCGACCTGGCGCTCGGCTTCTCGCGCTTCGTCTCGGTTGGCAACCAGGCGGATGTCACGGTCGCCGAGGTGCTGGCTGACTGCGTGTCTCACGACCAGACCCGTGCCGTCGCCGTGTACTGCGAGGCGTTTCCCGACGGCCGTGCGTTCGGCCGGGCCGCGCTCGCGCTGCGCGAGGCCGGCAAGCCGGTGGTGTTGCTGGCGCCCGGCCGGTCGGCGGCCGGTGCAAGGGCCGCGCTGTCGCATACCGGCGCGATGGTCGGCGACTCGGCCGTGGTCGATGCGATGTGCGCCGCCTGCGGTGCGGTGCGGGTCTGGACGCCGCGGGAGATGGCCGAGGCGGTGGCGGCGCTGAGGACTCTGCCGGCGCCGCGCGGCCGCCGGGTCGGGGTGATCACGACCGGCGGGGGCAACGGCGTGATCGCTTCCGATGCCGTCGTCGCGGTCGGGCTGGAGGTACCGGTGCTCCCGCCCGAGACTGCGCAGCTGATCGCCGGCGCGGTGCCGCAGTCCGCGTCCACCGACAACCCCGTCGATCTGATCGGCGCGACGCTCAGTGACGCGGGCAACCTGGTTTCGGTGGCAGGCCTCCTGCTGGACTCCGGCGCCGTCGACGCCGTGGCCGTCACCGGTTCGCCGTTCTCGATGTGGTTCGACGCCGACGAGTCGCTGGCCGGCCTCGAGCGTGACTCGGTCGCCGGCTTCCGTCAGCTGGTCGACCGCACGGCGATGCCGGTGGTGTTCGCGACCGACCGCCCGTCGTCGCCGACGGTGGCCGAGGCGGTCGCCGCAGGCCTTGTCGTCCATCGTGACATCGAGTCGTCGGCGCGGGCGCTGCGCGTCGCCTGGGACGCCGCGGCCGATCCCTCCGGCGTGCTGGACGAACCGGCTGCCGAGCCGCCGGTGACGGCGGCCGGGTACTGGGTGGCGCGCGAGGCCGTCGCGGCGCTGGGGATCCCGGTCGTGCCCGCCGAGCTCGTCCACGACGCCGGTCAGGCGCTCGCGGCCGCGGGCCGGCTGGGGTACCCGGTCGTGCTCAAGGCACTCGCCGGCGAGCACAAGTCGGACGCCGGTGGCGTCGTGCTCGGCGTCGAGGGCGAGGTCGCGCTGGAGCAGGCGATCGCCGTGACCACGGAGCGGCTGGCGCCGGGCGCCTGGACGGTCGAGCAGATGCTCGACGCCGGCCCCTCGGTCGAGCTGCTGCTGGGGTGCCGGCGCGATCCCGCGTTCGGGTGCGTGGCCGTGGCCGGTGCGGGCGGGAGGCTGGCCGAGCTGGCCGGGGACACCGCCGTGGCGCTGGCCCCGGTCGACGACGACGGCGCGCTGCGGCTGCTGACACGGCTCCGGTGTGCGGCCCTGCTGGGTGGCTATCGCGGCGGTCCGGCGCTCGCGGCCGGCCATGCCGCTGCGGCGCTCGCAGCGCTCAGCCGGTTCGCCGCCGCGCATCCCGAGATCGCCGAGATCGAGATCAACCCGCTGGTGGTCGCGGCCGGCGGAGCCTGGGCGCTCGACGCTCGCATCATCCTCGACCAGGGAGGCAGCCATGCCCGACGTTGACGACGAGCTCGTCGAGCTCGCCCACGACTTCGCCGAGCGCGAGATGCGGCCGCAGGCTGCCCGCTACGACGAGTCCGGGGAGTTCCCGTGGGACATCGTGCACCGAGCCGCGGAGCTCGGCCTCGCCAGCTACGACCTGCCCGAGGAGTACGGCGGGGGAGGGGTGTCGAGCCTGCTGACCGGCGCCCGGATCATCGAGGAGCTGGCGTGGGGCGACGCGCCGATGGCCGGCTGCATCGGAGGTGGCGGGTTCTTTGCCGGCCCGATCGTCGCCATGGGAGACGAAGCGCAGAAGCAGCGGTGGGTGACGCCGCTGTGCACGGAGCGGCCGCCGATCGGCGCGCTGGCCACGACCGAGCCCGAGGTTGGATCCGACGCCGCGGCGATGACATCGCACGCCCGGCGCAACGAGACGGACGACGGCTACGTGCTGAACGGGCAGAAGACGTGGATCTCGAACGCGCCGGTCGCCGATCTGTACTTGGTGTTCGCGACCGTCGCCCCGGGGACGCGGTCGAAGGGGATCACGGCGTTCGTCCTCGAGCGCGGCGACCCGGGCTTCGAGATCGGCCGCAAGCTGCCTAAGATGGGTGCCCGCTGCTACCCCGCCGGCGAGCTGTTCTTCACCGACTGCGCGTTGCCCGACGACCGGCGGGTCGGGGACGAGGGCCAGGGGTTCTACGGCGTGATGCGCTGGTTCGACGTGACCCGCGTGCAGCTGGCGGCGAACTCGATCGGTATCGGCCGGGCGGCACTCGAGTACGCCGTCGAGTACGCGAAGCAGCGGCACGCGTTCGGCAAGGCGATCCACGAGTTCCAGGCCGTGTCGTTCCGGCTGGTCGACGCGCGGATGAAGCTCGACCAGGCGCGGCTGATGGCCCACCACGCCGCACGGCTGGCCGATGCCGGGATGAGCTTCTCGACCGAGGCCTCGATGGCCAAGCTGGCGGCGTCCGAGGCCGCCTGGTTCTCGACCTGGGCGTGCTGCCAGACGCTGGGCGGCTACTCGTACTCGACCGAGTACCCGGCCGAGCGCTGGCTGCGCAACGCCAAGCTCGAGGAGCTGTACGAGGGCACCAACGACATCCAGCGGCTGATCATCTCCCGCAGCATGTTCCGCTAGCGGCTTCGCCAGACCGACACCGCACCTGAACCGCTCGCATACCGGGGTCGCGACTACGTTGACGGGCGTCCGAGAACCCGTCAATCAAGGAGGATCCATGGGATCTCGAAAGAGGCTGGGAGCGGCTGCCTCTGCCTGCGTCGCGATGGCGATCTTTGCAGGCCCGGCTGCCGCGCTGCCGATCGGCATTCCCAGCGCCAACCCGGACTCCGGCACTCCGCCGAACAGGATCGTCAACGGCTACCAACTCGTCAGAACAGCGGTCGGCAGCGACCCGCTGGAGAACCCGTCCGGCCCGATCACCACGTTCGGCCGGCTGAGCGATGACACGGCCACCGAGCCGGACGGCAACACCTACCTGGTGCTGCCCGGCGGCCTCGGCGGACCGACTCCCGGATACGACTACGGCCACCACTTCGTGTTCCAGGGCCATGAGAACGGCGACGATCTCGCCTACATCACGCGGGTCAATCTCGACGTCTCCGATCCGGCCCACCGGATCACGCTGCTGACGCCGACCGGCGCGGACGGTCTGACCCATTTCAGCGCGCTCGACGGCACCGCGTGGGATCCGTTCACGCGGACGCTGCTGTTCACCCAGGAAAACGGGACGGACGGCGGCGTCGTCGAACTGAAGCCCGACGGCTCGGCGCTGCACACGCTCGACGGTGTGTTCGGCAAGGGCAGCTACGAGGGGATCCGGGTCGACGACCACGGCAACCTGATCGTCGACGAGGACGAGGGCGGCACCACCCTGCATACCGATCCCAACGACCCGTCCAGCCCGACCGGGCCCCGGCAGCCGAACTCGTTCGTCTACCGGTTCGTGCCGAACGACCGCTCCGACCTGAGCGCGGGCGGCGTCCTGCAGGCGCTGCAGGTGACGGTCAACGGGACGCCGGTGATCTTCCACCCGAACGATCCGGTCGGCGACACGTTCACCTCGCAGGGGCAGCTGAAGATCAACACGCCGGGCACCTCGTGGCCGGTGCGCTGGGTGACGCTGCACAACACGGCGACCGACGGGTTCTCGCCGTTCGATGCCAACGCGGCCGCGAAGGCGGCGGGGGCGACGCCGTTCAAGCGGCCCGAGAACGGCGGGTTCCAGCCGGGCAGCGACTTCCGGACGTACGTGTTCGACGCGACCGGCGACACGGACGCGGAGGTCGCCCTGGCACCGGCCGTGGTTGCCCGCGGCGGCTGGGGAGCGCTCTACAAGCTGCACTTCAACACGAGCGGCCGGGGCGGCCGGATCTCGATCGCGGTGCTCGGCAACTCCGTGCATTCGTCCTTCGACACGCTCGCGTTCGCGTCGAACAACACGTTCCTGACCGGCGAGGATCGCGGCAACACGCTCCACGAGCAGCTGAACGCGCTGGACTCGGTCTGGCGGTACCGGCTCGGGGATCCCAACGGCCAGCGGTTCATCGCACTCGGCCGTGACCCGGTCTCACTGTTCGAGGGCGAGGACAACGAGCCCACCGGTGTCGAGGTCGGCAACGGCAACGACGGGCCCGGCGGCATGAAGGGCACGCTGGCGTCATTGACCAGGGCGCGGTCGTTCACCACCCAGCAGCACGGCCAGAACACGCTCTGGGAGATCGTCCGCACGTTCGCCCGCCAGCCGGGCTGAGCCCGTCCGCGGGAGGGGGCCGGTCATGCGCGGCCGGCCCCCATCGGGTAGCGAGCTTGGCATACTGGCGGCGATGACCCGCTACGTCGGATTCCTGCGCGGCATCAACGTCGGCAAGGCGAAGCGGCTGGCGATGGCCGACCTACGGGAGATGTGCGAGGAGCTCGGACTCGAGGGCGTGCGCACACAGGGCCAGAGCGGCAACCTGGTCTTCGACTCCACGGTGTCCGTCCGCCGGCTCGAGTCGCAGATCGGCGACGCGATCCGCAAGGGGTTCGGGATGGACGTTGTGGTCGTGGTGCGCACGGCTGCACAGCTGGCGGCGGTGATCAAGCGCAACCCGTTCGAAAAGCTGGTCACCGTCCCCAAGTACTCGACCGTCAGCTTCCTGGCCAGGAAGCCGGCGGCCCGGGTGCTGGCCGACATCGATCCTGCCGAGTACGAGCCGGAGCGCTTCGAGCTGCACGGCACCGAGCTGTACGTGTGGATGCCGCAGGGGCAGATCAAGAGCCGCCTGAACAAGGTGCTGACCGACGACAAGCTGGGCGTCGCCGCGACGAATCGCAACTGGAACACGCTCCTCAAGCTGAACGAGATGGCCGCCGCCTGAGCGGCGTTCGGGAGCTGGGCTGGCCCAGGACGACCCACACGCCGCGTTCGCGCGCGAGGCCGCGGCGGACGGCGTCGAGCTTCGTGGCGGGGCGTTCGACTGGCTGTCGGAGCAGGGCCACGTCGGCTTCGAGCGGGTCGCCAGGGCGCGTCGCGACCCGGCGATCGTCGCCCCGGCCCGGGCCGCGATCGAGATCCTCGGACTGATCTTCGCCAGGCTGCGGGGCGACGTCACGGTTCTGGCCGCATCCCGCGAGAACCTGCTGCTGCCGGTCGACCTGGTGCATGAGCCCAGCGGGACGCTGATCCAGGTCGACGGCCCCGAGCACTTCACGTCGTACCGGCTGACGACGCTCGAGCTGTATCCGGCGGACGCAGCGATCGGCTTCGACGCGGGCGATTACCGGCGCCTGTGCCAGGAGCTCGCGTCCGTCTCCGATGCGATCGCGCGAGGGATGGCGGCCAAGGCGTTCGGACTCGGCGGCGTCCAGCGGGAGCGTGCGTACCACGACGCGTTGTTCGATCTGGCAACTCCCGCGATGGGGCATCCGCCCCTGATCCGGGTCGCCGCCGTGGACGGCGACGGCGCGGCCGCCTACCGGCGGGTGCGCGACGTGCTGGCGCCGCTCAGCGGCGGCGGGGGTCGACAGACTCGTCCGTGATCGCCACGTTCACGGTCTTGCAGCGCGCGCACTTCACGCGCACCTTCTTCGTCATGTAGGCGCCGTCCATCGACGCCGCGAGGACGGTGCCGCACTGGACGCAGACGTAGTCGTCGGGGCCGTTGCCCTTGAACACCGGGCGGTCGGGATCGTCCTGGATAGCCGTGCCGCCGTCGCGGGGCACCTCGCCCGGCCGGATCTCGCGCATCGTGATCCTCGCCACGCGGCGCACCTCAGAGCTGGCCGAGCTTGCCGGCGAAGTCCTTGACCAACGCGTCGAGCACGCCGATGACGACCCCCTCGCCCATCGACGCGGCCTTGCCGGTGATCTGTGCGTTGGTGTGGATCGTGCCGCCGCCGTCCGCCAGGCTGAACGCGATGGTCGCGTTGGCGTAGCCCTGGCCGCCGGCTTCGCGAGACTTCACCGTCATCACGACTCTGTGTGCCTCGGGATCCTGTTCGGTGACCTCGAGTGTGCCGGTGAACGTCATCGACATCGCGCCCATCTTGACCTTGATCTCGGCTCGGACGCCGTCGGGGCCGGTTCGCTCGAGGACGGACGCGCCCTCGACGCACGGGACGACCCGCTCGAGGTCGAGAATCGTCGCGTAGCTGTCATCCAGCGTCCGCGCCGTGGTGAAGGAGTGGTCGAGCTCAACGGCCATCGGCCGGCGCATTATAGGGTTCGGGGCATGCCGATCGACCCGGGAACGTACGAGCTGGGGCCCGGCAACGGCACCCTGTCCGTGTTCACCGAGCGCACCGGTGCCGCCGCGAAGGCGGGCCACAATCTGCACTTCGACGTGACCTCGTGGAGCGCCACGGTGACGGTGGCCGACGACCCGTCCGCCAGTGCGATCGAGGTCACCGCCGACGGTGGGTCGCTCAAGGTGATCGAGGGCACCGGCGGGGTGCAGTCGCTCGACGACGACAACAAGGCGGACATCGAGCAGACCGTCGACGACGAGATCCTGCGCCGGCAGCCGGTGACGTTCCGCTCGTCGAAGGTGACCCCCGCCGCCGGCGGCTGGCGCGCGGAGGGCGAGCTGACGCTGCTCGGCGCGACGCGACCCTTCGCCTTCGACGTGCGCTTCGGCGACGACGGCTCGATCGGTGCCGAGGTGGTGCTCAAGCAGACCCTCTGGGGCCTCAAGCCCTACTCGACGCTCTTCGGAGCGCTCAAGGTCGTCGACGAGGTCACGATCCGCGTCCAGGCGGGCCTTCCTGCCTGACCGGGGTCTGACCCCGCTCTGACCCCGGCCGTCACGATTCCGCACCGGTTCGCCGCAGGCGTTCGGCGCCAGCCGGGCGGTTCGTGCCCGCCGGGGCGGCGATCGCCTGCGATCCGCGACAAGTCCGCGGAGGAGGCAGCGCCGGGGCGGGGGTTCGTGCGCGAGTTGGTGCGGATCGCGCGTGAATTGGTCGTCAAGCGGGGTCAGACCCCGCTCTGACCCGGGTCAGACCCCGGAGGTCAGTCCGCGTACACCGCCTGGGCGTCGAGGCCGCCCTCCACGCCGGGCGGAAGCTCGCCGGTGCCGTGTGCGTACATGGCGAGGTCGGCGATCGTCGCGATCTTCGCCGGGTCGCCTCCGTCGCCGCTCACCCACGCCCCGTTCGACCAGGTGAGCGAGTCCGGCGCCGCCTCGAGCTGCATGCCCGCGAGCAGCCGCGCCTTGTCGCGGATCCGCTGCGCGGCGGTGCCGACCGCCGCCGGCGTCCCCGGCGACGGCGTCGTGTTATACCCGTGACCGACGCCGAAGCGGTCGGTATCGGCCGGCACCACCTTGACGTCCAGCGTCGGTACGCCGAGTTCGTGGGCGACGAGCTCCGCATACTGCGGCTCGCTCCCGTCGGCCTCCGTTGTCAGGCTGAGCACCATCTTGCCGGTGGGATGGACGCGCAGGAAGACCGCGCGGTACGCCTCATTCGCCATTGCTGCCCTCCTTCGAATCGGTTGTCGCCAGCCGCTGGCGCTCGTGGTGCGCCGTCAGCGCATTGTGCTCCTCGAGAGCGCAGAACGCCGGCTGCGGCCCGCCCTGCGGATGCGCCGGGGCCGCCGGCCGGTCACAGCCCGGGTAGATGCAGATCTTGACCTGCGGCTCACTCATCGGTCACCCACCCCGGCGTCGTATTGCCCTTGCTCGGCCCGTGGCCGCTGGGCATCGCGACGGAGCTGCCGGCCACCGGCGTCGCGCTCGCCCACGGCTCCGCCTCGTCGACGGGCCCGGCATCCGGGAGCACCGGCGCTGCGCACTCCACGTCGCCGATGGCCGCCACGACCTCGCCCAGCGCCTGAAAGCTGTGGCCGCTGACCAGCGCGTCGCAGTACGGCATCGCCGCGACCATGCCACCGGCGCGCACGCGGAACGACTGCGCGCTGACCCGCGGGTTCACCCAGACGATGCGGTGCGCCAGCCGGGCCAGCCGCTCCATCTCCTGGCCGACCAGCGTCGGCTCGCCGCGCTCCCAGCCGTCGGACAGGATGACGACCACCGCTCCGCGGGCCATGCCGCGGCGGCCGTGCCGGTCGTTGAACTCCTTCAGCGCGTCGCCGATCCGCGTGCCGCTCGACCAGTCGGGCGCCGTCGCCGCGGCCCGCTGCATCGCCCGTTCGGGGTTGCGCGCGGCCAGCGCGCGCGTCACCCGCGTCAGCTGCGTGGCGAACACGAACGCCTCGGTGTTCGGCCCGGCGGCGGCCGCGCAGGTGAGGAACTGCAGGTAGGCCCGTGCGTACGGCTCCATCGAGCCGGAGATGTCGCAGAGCACGACCAGCCGCCGGGGCACCGAGCGCCGCCGCCGGCGCGCCAGCCGGATCGGCTCTCCGGCCGTGCGCAGGCTCGTGCGCAGCGTCCGCCGGAGATCGATCCGCCGCCCGTGGCGCGCCCGCTCGACCCGTCGCGTGCGGCGCTGCGGCGTGGCCAGCCGCAGGCGGGACATCAGCTCGTAGAGCTGTGCGAGCTCGTGTGGGTCGAGGCTCTCGAAGCTGCGCTCGGCGAGTCGCTCCTCGCCGCTTGCCAGCGCCAGCGGGATGTCGACCGGCGGCCGGTCGTCGTCGCCATCCGACGGTGCGGGCGCCCCCCACATGCCCTGCTCCTGCGCGGCGCCCTCGGCGGCGCTGCTCGACGACACCGGCGCCCGCTGCTCCTCCTCGGCGGCCGTCACATGCTGCTCGTCTGGCTCGAACGCCTGGTCGGGACGGCCGTCGCCGAACACCTCGCGAAACGCCCGGTCGAAGATCCGCACCTCCGCCGGGTCTGTGACCAGCACCGAGCGCATCGTCCAGTACAGCCGCCGCCGGGACTCCGGGCGAACGATCGTCAGCGCTCGGGCGACGTCGGCCGACCGCGCGGGCGTCACCGGCATCCCCGCCTCGTGCAGCCGCCGCGCGAACGCGCCGGCCACGGCCGGCAGGTCGAGCTCGACGGTCTCGACGCCGAACGCCCGATCAGCCACGGCGCGTCACCAGATCCTCGAGGCCGGCCTCGCGCACCAGCTCCTGGTCCTCCTCGTACTTGAGCACCGAGCCCAGCGTCCGGCCGGCGATCCCCGCATCCAGCGTCTCGACGCCCAGCAGCTGCAGCGCCGACAGCCAGTCGATCGCCTCGGCGATCCCCGGCGGCTTCTGCACGTCCGTGTCGCGCAGCCGCGAGACGGCGTCGGCGACCTGCACCGCCAGCGTCGGCGACGAGCCGCGAACGCGCCGGCGGATGATGTCGACGGCCCGGGCGGTGTCCGGGTAGTCGATCCAGTGGTACAGGCACCGCCGCTTGACCGCGTCGTGCAGATCGCGCGTGCGGTTGGACGTCAGCACGATCGCCGGCGGGTGCGTCGCCCGGATCGTCCCCAGCTCGGGAATCGTCACGGCCGCCTCGGCCAGCAGCTCGAGCAGGAACGCCTCGAAGTCGTCATCGGCGCGATCGATCTCGTCGATCAGCAGCACGGCCGGCCGGGGGCCGGGATGCTCGAGCGCCTGCAGCAGCGGCCGCCGGATCAGGTATTCGGGCCGGAACAGGTCGTCCTCGCTGACCGACGAGCCGCCCGCGTCGGCCAGCCGGATGCTGAGCAGCTGGCGCGGGTAGTTCCACTCGTACAGCGCCTCGGCGGCATCGATGCCCTCGTAGCACTGGAGCCGGACCAGAGGCGTGTCGAGCACTGCTGCCAGCGCCCGCGCGGCCTCCGTCTTGCCGACCCCGGCCTCGCCCTCCAGCAGCAGCGGCTGGGGCAGGCGGACGCTGAGGAAGAGCGACGTCGCCAGGCCCTCGTCGACCAGGTAGTCCACGCCGGCCAGCCGAACTGCCAGCGTCTCGATGTCGGGGACGAGTGCGCGGACCTCGTCCGCCGCGTCACCCGTGACGAGCGGCGGCGTCATGCGGCTCCTGCGCTTCGAACCTGGCCTTGCACCCGTCGCAGCAGAAGTAGACGGTCTCGCCGTTGCGCACCGACGACGGCGTCGACGCGGTGACGGCGACGGTCATGCCGCAGATCGGGTCGACCGCCAGCGGCGGCCCCTCGCCTTCCGCCTGCGCAGGCAACGAGCGCGCCCGGGATGCTCCGGTGGGATGCCGGTGCCGCGCGGCGACGATGCCGGCGAGGATCGAGACCGCAACCTCACCCGGCGTTCGCGCTCCGATATCGAGGCCCGCCGGCACGTCGATCCGGGCCAGCTGCTCGTCCGGCACGCCGTCGGCGCGAAGCTCCGCCAGCACCCCGGTGCCGCGCTTGGGGGATGCCACCAGGCCGACGTACGGCAGCTCCGCCTCGAGCCCGAGGCGCAGGGTGTGCAGCTCGTCGCGGCCGTGCGCGGCGACGACCAGAGCCAGGTCGCCGGGGTGGGGGTCGAGGTGCTCGCCGTCGGCCGCGGTGACGGCGAAGCCGAGCTCGCCGCCCACCCGCACCAGCGCGCGTGCGATCGGCGTGTCCCCGACCACAAGCACTCGCGCGGCCGGCAGCACCGGCTCGAGGAACACCTCGATCGCGCCGCCCGAGAGGCACGGGTTCTGCACGGTGACCGAGCCGTCGGCGCCGGACACGTCGTCCGCCGTGCCGCCGTCGTCCTCGTCGAACGGGAGGATCCGCAGCAGCACCGCCTCGCCGGTCTGCATCGACTTCAGGGCGTACGCGCGGACGCTGTGCTCGGTGCATTCACCGCCGACGAAGCCCTCCATGCTGCCGTCGGCGAGGACGAGGGCGACGTCGCCGGCCGTCACGCTGGTCGGCCGCTGGGCGCGGACGACGGTGGCGGTCGCGAAGACCACCCCCTGGTCGGCGAGCTCCTGGGCGCGCCGCGACATGGCGGCGCTGATCATTGCGGCGGCTCAGGGCGGCCCTGCATCGCCGCCCACACGCGGGCCGGGGTGCAAGGCATGTCGATGTGGTCGACGCCGTGCGTCTCGTGCAGGGCGTCGATGACGGCGTTGACGATCGCCGGCGGGGAGCCGACGTTGGGGGACTCGCCGACGCCCTTGGCGCCCAGCGGGTGGTGTGGGCAGGGCGTGACGGTCTCGCCCAGCTCGAAGTCGGGGCACTCGAGCGCCGTCGGGATCAGGTAGTCCATGAACGACGAGTTGAGGCAGTTGCCCTCCGCGTCGAAGCTGATCAGCTCCATCAGCGCGATGCCGACGCCCTCCGCCAGTCCGCCGTGGATCTGCCCGTCGACGATCATCGGGTTGATGCGCACGCCGCAGTCGTCCACGGCGATGAACCGGCGGACGGTGACCTGAGCGGTATCGGGGTCGACGTCGACGACGGCGATGTACGCGCCGTACGGGTACGTCAGGTTGGGCGGGTCGTAGATCACCTGCGCGTCGAGTCCGCCCTCCATGCCCTCCGGCATCGTCTCTCCGCTGTACGCACGGGCGGCGATGTCCTCGATCAGCGCGCCCTTCTCGGGGTCGCCCTTGACGTACCAGCGGCCCTTCTCCCACGCCAGATCCTCCGGCCGCGTCTCCAGCATCGTCGCCGCGATCAGCCGCGCCTTGTCGCGCACCTTGCGCGAGACGACGGCCACCGCCGCACCGGACACGGGCGTCGAGCGGCTGCCGTAGGTGCCGAGGCCGTACGGCGACTTGTCGGTGTCGCCGTGGCGCACCTCGACGTCCTCGGGCGGGATGCCCAACTCCTCGGCGACGATCTGGGCGAACGTCGTCTCGTGGCCCTGGCCCTGCGTCTGAGCGCTGATCGAGACGACGGCCTTACCCGACGGGTGAACGCGCAGGTCGGCCCCGTCGTTCATCGCCAGCCCGAGGATGTCCATGTGCTTGCGCGGGCCGGCGCCGACGCCCTCGGTGAAGAACGCGACGCCGATGCCCATCAGCTCGCCGCGCTCGCGCTTCTCCCTCTGCTCGCGCCGCAGGTCTTCGTAGCCCGCCATCTCCATGGCAACGCGCATCGTGTTGGCGTAGTTGCCGGAGTCGAACGTCCAGCCGGTCGTCGTCTCATAGGGAAACTGCTCGGGCGCGATGAAGCTGCGCATCCGCAGCTCGATCGGGTCGACCTTCATCTCCAGCGCCAGCGCGTCGACCATCCGCTCGACCATGTACACGGCCTCGGTGATCCGGAACGAGCAGCGGTACGCGACGCCGCCCGGCGCCTTGTTGGTGTAGACGGCCTTGACCTTGACGTGCGACGCCTGCAGGTCGTAGCTGCCGCAGCAGATGTGGAAGAACCCGGCCGGGAACTTGGTCGGCTGGGCGGTACTGTCGAACGCGCCGTGGTCGGCGATCACGTCGACCCGCAGGCCGGTGATCTTGCCCTCCTTGGAGCACATCTCGGCGCGCATCACGTAGTCGCGCGCGAAGCCCGTGGACACGAGGTTCTCCGTGCGGTTCTCGACCCACTTGACCGGTACGCCGGCGACGATCGAGCCGGCGATCGCGCACACGTAGCCGGGATAGACGGGCACCTTGTTGCCGAAGCCGCCGCCGATGTCCTGGCAGCGGATGCGGATCATGTGCTCGGCCAGGCCGGCGACGTGGGCGTACACGGTGCGGTGCGCATGCGGCGCCTGGTTGCCGTTGTAGATGTCGAGCTGGCCGGTCTCCGGGTTGAAGTCGGCGATGATCCCGCACGTCTCGAGCGGCGCCGGATGGCAGCGCGGGTAGATCATGTCGCGCGAGACAACGGTGTCGGCCTCCGCGAACGCGCGGTCGGTGGCCTCCTCGTCGCCGGCCTCCCACGTCGGGCTCGCCAGATTGTCGCGCTGCCCCGACTTGTCGTCGCGGATCAGCGGCGCGTCGTCGTCGAGCGCCTTGCGGGCGTTGACGATCGCCGGCAGCGGCTCGTATTCGACGTCGATCAGCGACAGGGCGTCGTTGGCCGAGTACTCGTCGGTCGCGATCACGAACGCGACCTCCTGGCCCTGGAACCGCACCTTGTCGCCGGCCAGCACGGCCTGCGTGTCATAAGAAATGGTCGGCATCCAGGCCAGCCCCAGCGTCTCCAGATCCTTTGCGGTGACGACAGCGGCAACGTTGGGATGCGCCAGCGCACGCGAGGTGTCGATCGAGACGATCTTCGCGTGCGCGTAGGGGCTGCGCAGCAGCGCGCCGTAGACCATGCCCGGCAGCTTGATGTCGTCCAGGTAGGTGCCCTGGCCGCGGATGAACCGCGCGTCTTCCTTGCGCTTCAGCCGGCCGAAGCCGATCGGGCGCTCGGTGGATGGGCTGGGGAGGTTCTCGACTGTTGCCATCAGGTGGTCTCCTGTCGTGCTGCCGTCTCGTGCTCGGCCGCCCAGCGCACCGCGGCCACGATGTTCTTGTATCCGGTGCAGCGGCAGATCGAGCCGGAGATCGCGACGCGTATCTCATGATCGGTCGGATCGGGGTTCTCGTCGAGCAGAGCCCGTGTGGTCATCAGCATCCCCGGTGTGCAGAACCCGCACTGGAGGGCGTGCATCTCGTGGAATCCCTGCTGGATCGGATCGAGCTCGCCGTCCCGCTCGAGCGACTCGACGGTGCGCACCTCGTGGCCGTCGCACATCGCGGCCAGGATGGTGCAGGACTTGACCGGCGTGCCGTCGAGCTGCACGACGCACGCGCCGCAGTTCGACGTATCGCAGCCCCAGTGGGTGCCCGTCAGGTCGAGCGTCTCGCGGATGAAGTGCACGAGCAGCATGCGCGGCTCGATCTCGCGGGAGACCTGCTCGCCGTTGACTGTCATCGAGACGTTGATGGTCATGCCTCCTGGCCTTGCGCACGCGCCGTGGCCCGGCGCAACGCGCGGTGGGTGAGCACACCCGCGAGATGCCGCTTGTAGTCGACCGGGCCGCGTCCGTCCGGGGTCGGCGAGCAGTCCTCGGATGCGATCTGCGCGGCTTGTGCGAACAGCTCCTCGCTCGGCGCCTTGCCGCGGAGCAGCTCCTCGGCCCGGCTCAGATGAATCGTCGTCAGCCCGACGGCGCTCAGCGCGATGCCGGCATCGGCGATCGCGCCGCCGTCCAGCCAGACGGCGGCCGATGAGGCTGCGATCGCCCAGTCGCCCGCGCGCCGCTCGACCTTCTCATGCGCGCTGCCCGCGCCCGGCCGCAGCGGGATCCGCACCTCGGTCAGCATCTCGGCGGCGCCGACGGCGGTCATGTACGGCCCGACGTGGAACTCGTCCATACTCACGATACGTTCGCCGCCCGATCCTCGGATCACCGTCTGTGCCTTGACCGCGGT
Organism: uncultured Actinomycetes bacterium; assembly: GCA_963720885.1. Lineage (GTDB taxonomy): Bacteria > Actinomycetota > Thermoleophilia > Gaiellales > JAICJC01 > DATLLN01. Next base: position 1,047,279 of record CAVRGW010000006.1, read on the forward strand.
GCAGACGGATGACAGGTCCTCGGCCGCGTCGGCCTGGCACAGCGAGCCGCCGATCGTGCCGCGGTTGCGCACCACGGGGTCGGCGATCACCTGCTCCGCGTCACGGAACACCGGCAGGTGGCGCGCCAGCACGTCGGAGCCCAGCAGGTCGACGTGGCGGGTCAGCGCGCCGATCCGGATCTCACCCGGCTCGTCGCGGATGTAGGACAGCTCGCCCAGGTCGTTGATGTCGATCAGGTGCTCCGGATTCGCCAGGCGGAGCTTCATCATCGGCAGCAGGCTGTGGCCGCCGGCGATGATCCGTGCCTCGGGGCCGAGCCGCTCGAGCGACGCGATCGCGCCCTCGACGCTCGTCGCGCGCTCATACTCGAACGCTGCGGGAGTCTGCACCCTGTGCTCCTTTCACGAATCGTGCGTGGCGGGTTTCGCGGGGAGCCGCTTGCGGGGCTGCCCGATGTCGTCGCGCTGCTCGTACTGCACGGGCGCATCGGCTCCGATCACCGGCGAGCGTGGCAGCTTCTCGGGCCGCGTGTTGCGGACGTCGCGGTAGAGCTTGCCGGCCGATGCGCTCGAGTACTGCGTGTCGCGGAGCGCCGCTCCAGCCGGATTGGCCATCGCGATCGGCGCCTCGCGGCCGAGCCGCGCGAGCGTCAGCGTGCCCTTCGTGTACACCTCGCCGATCCGCGGCGCCACGATCTCCGTGCTCTGGGGGAAGTTGCGGAGTCCCGCGGCGGCGGCGCCCGGGTACAGGCCGTCCACCAGGCCGACGGCGTCCTCCAGCCCGGCCTTCTTGACCAGCAGCCCCTCGAGCATGTCGACGCCGGCGTCGAGGTCGGCGTTGATCGCGTTGACAACCTCGCCGACCGGCGCGGTCTTCTCGACGATCTCCGTGACGTTCCTGATGGTGACGTCGAGCCCCGTGGTGATCTTCTGGAGCTCGAGGATCGTCATGACCAGGTAGTAGACGAGCGCCAGGATGATCAGCAGGAAGGCGACGATCATGCCGGTTCCGGGTCCGATTGCAAGCACCATGGTCGTCCTCCTCTCAGGCGTCGTCGATGATCACGTCGAGCGAGCCGCCGTAGTTGGCGACTCCGGCAACAGTCTGCGAAACCTGCTCCTTGGTCGTCAGGAGCAGCGGTACGGCGTCCAGATCCTTCGATGCAGCGGCCGAGACGCGGGTGATCTCGTCGACGCTGGGCGTGATGCTGCGGGCGGCCGTCAGCACGCCGTACAGCAGGTAGATCACGACCGGGAGCACGACCAGCACGAGCAGGGCGTCGGCGATCCACCAGAGCGTCACTTCGGCCTCCTGTCCGCGACCACCGAGGCCTTGCGGGCGATGCCCGGCAGCGCTCCAAGGATGATCTCGAACTGCGAGTTGATGGCCTTCACCGACTCCTCGAGTGGGCGCAGGTGCTGCGACTCGACCCCGTCCAGCGCCGACGCCAGCGTCGCCAGGCCGGCCGAGGTGCGCTCGAGGCTACGGCGGACGACGATCAGCGCGGCGGCGAGCACGGCCACCACGACCACCGCCAGCAGCACGCTGAGGACGATCAGGAGATTCTGGCTCATTGCCCGTCCTGCCCGAAGCCGTCGGTCAGGGCGTTCATGTAGCCGTCCTGGACGATCGCCTCGTCGATGATCTCGCCCAGCACCGGCGCGGTCGCCTGGAGCTGGGGGATGTAGGCCGTGTTGCCGGCGACCGCGGTGGCCACCACCAGCAGGCCGTCGACGGACTTCTCGATGCTGGTCACGGTGCGGACGAGCACGATCAGCAGGAACGCAACGACCAGGGCCGCGACCAGCCCGATCCCCAGCGAGATCGCCCAGTAGGTGTGGCTGGAGACCAGCAGCGTCATCTACCCACCGCCACCTTCCGCAGCGCGCGAGCCGAGTGCAGGATGCGCACGCCCGAGTCGTTGATCCTGGCGATCCCCGACAGCTCGCCGGTCTGATCGCGGACGACGCCGACCGCGTCAACCGCGTCCCGCGCCTGGCGATCGATGCGCATCGCGAGCGCAACGATCGTGATCACGATCACCGCCGCGACGGCGACCACGACCACGCCCAGCCCGATTCCAAGCAGCCACTGCCCGGAGGTGGAGATCAGGAGCATCAAGACGTCCTTCGTTCGCCGGATGTACGAGGTCGCGATGACCGGAAATCACTATACAGCGCAAGCACCCTGCGAAACAGGGCGCGCTTCCGGCGGGCGCCGGCGGTCTGTTCAGGAGGCGGCCGGCGGGTCCTTGGACGCGCAGCGCGGGTCGTGGTACGCCGCCAGCGCGGAGAGGAGGCCGTACAGCGCGCGGCGCTGATCGGCGTCCAGCGGCACCAGGAGGTCGTCCTCCATCTGCGCCACGATCGCCCGCAGCTCCTCGAGCTTGTCGCGCCCGGCCGGCGTCAGCTTGACGACGTGGCGGCGGCGGTCCTGCGGGTCACGCTTGCGGATCACGAGCTCCCGCTCCTCGAGCTCGTCCAGCAGCCGGACTATGAGGCTGCGGTCGTAGCCGAGGGCGTCGGCGATCTGCGCCTGGGTCTCGCGCGGGTCCTCCTCGAGCAGCGCCAGCACGGCGAAGTGGAACGCGCTCAGCCCGGTGCCTTCGAACGCCTGGTGCGACTTGTCCTTGGCCGCGAAGCCGAGCCGCTTGAGCAGGAACGTCGTGCTCGACAGCAGCTCCTTGGGCGGGCCGGGGAGGTGCGCCGGGGAGGCCGTGTGTGCGTCTGTGAGGTTCATCGCTTCGAAGTGTAGCGCATGCGATAGTCATCCTGTGCTATCGTAGGTCACATCAACGATCTAGGAGATCAATAAATGTTGGAATCTTCGATACGACGGCTGGATGACGGGAGGCGCAAGTGGCTTGCGCTTGCCGTGATCGTCGCCGCACAGTTCATGGTCGTCCTGGACATCGCCATCGTCAACGTGGCGCTGCCGTCGATCAGGGACGACCTCCACTTCGCGCCGGAGAACCTCCAGTGGGTGGTCAGCGCGTACGCGATCCTGTTCGGCGGCGCGCTGCTCTTGGGCGGTCGGCTGGCCGACATCTTCGGCCGCCGGCGCCTGTTCATCATCGGCCTCGCCCTGTTCTCCGGGGCATCGCTGCTGTGCGGCGTGTCCTGGTCGGAGGGCTCGCTGATCGCCTTCCGGGCGGTGCAGGGCCTGGGCGGTGCACTGTTCGCACCCGCCGCGCTGTCCATCCTGATGACCACCTTCGCCGAGGGTGCCGAGCGCAACCGCGCGCTGGGCATCTGGGGCGCGGCCTCCGGCAGCGGCGGCGCCGCCGGTGTGCTGCTGGGCGGGGTCCTGACCTCGTACCTGAGCTGGCCGTGGGTCTTCTTCATCAACGTGCCGGTCGGACTCGCGGTGATCGCCGCGGCGCCGGCGGTGCTGCGGGAGAGCCGCGGACAGCATGAGCACCGGCACTTCGACGTGGCCGGCGCAACCTCGGTGACGGCCGGCGTAATGCTGCTGGTGTATGCGATGACGCGTGCCACCCAGGAGGGCTGGTCGAGCACCCCGACGCTTGGCCTGCTGGGCGCCTCAGCGGCGCTGCTCGCCATGTTCGTCGCCATCGAGCTGCGGTCGCCGGCGCCGCTTCTGCCGATGCGGATCTTCCGCCTGCGCTCGCTGTCGGCTGCGAATGCGGTGGCCACGATGGTCGGCGCGGTCGCGTTCTCGCAGTTCTTCCTGCTGACGTTGTACATGCAGGGAGTGCTCGGCTACAGCGCAGTCGAGACCGGCGTCGGCTTCGCGGCGGTGACGCTCACCATCATCGTGTTCTCGAACGTCGCCCAGCGGCTGGTCACCCGGTACGGCGTGCGCGTCGTGCTGACCACCGGTCTCGCGCTGGACGCCGCCGCGATGGTGCTGTTCACCCGGCTGCCGGTCGACGGCGTGTACTTCTGGGATCTGTTCCCCGGGCTCATCGTCAGCGGCGTCGGCATGGCGCTGTCCTTCGTCCCGATGACGATCGCCGGGCTGACCGGCGTCCGCCGCGAGGACGCGGGGATCGCGTCGGGCCTGATCAACACCAGCCGCCAGGTGGGCGGCGCGATCGGACTGGCGGCGGTGACAACGATCGTGGCGTCGTACACCTCGGCGTCGACCGGCAGCGGTCTGGCGGCCGTCGACGGCGAGCTGGTGAACGGCTTCCAGGCTGGATTCCTGGTGCTGGCCGGTATGGCCCTGCTGGGGGCCGTGCTCTCCGGTGCCCTGCTCGGTCAGCGGCATGCCGCCGCTGGCGTCGAGCCCCTGACCACCGACAACCGACACGCACTCGAGGAGGCTGCATGATGACAGTGAGCTACCTGCCCGATCCCCCATATCGGGTCGACGACGCGCTGCTCGGTCACGAGATCGACGACCTGCTGCTCTCGCTACGCGGACTCGTGCTGGTGCGCGACCTGCTGGCTGAGCGCGGCGCGTCGCTCGAGGAGATCGACCAGCACGGCCGAGAGGCCGACCGTGTTCGCGCGCGGCTGGCCACCCTGATCGGGGGCGGCTCCCCGCTCGCACCGGCTGCGGCCTGAGGTTCCTGCGGGGGGCCGGCGCCGGCCCCCCGCTCACTGGTTGCGAACGGCCGCCGGGATTCCGGCGGCCGTTCCATGGTCCAGCCGTGCCGGCGCCGGCCGCAGCCACAGCGACGCGTGATGCGGCTGCACCGTCGCCTGGACGGCGGCCAGCACCTCGGCCTGGAGGCTGTCAAGGTCGACCTGGTCGCGCATGCGGCCGGCGAACGCCTGGAGCGCGTCGGCCGAGTCGAGCGTTCGCCGGTAGAACCGGCGATCGACCGCCCGCTGGATCCTGCCGCGGACCGGCTGGAAGGCGCCGGCAACGACCAGTGTCGAGATGGTCACCGCGAGCGCCCCGGACTGGCCCGTCGCCGACTGCAGCAGCCGGCCGAGCAGTGCGATCACGGTCACGTAGAGCGAGGCCAGCACCGCGACGAGCGACGCGTAGACCAGCGTCTTGCGGATGATCACGTCGATCTCGAACAGGTGGTAGCGGAGGATCGCGATCCCCGCCGCGACCGGGACGGCGACCAGTGCGAGCGTGGCGACGGCCAGCTCGATCGCAGTGATCGGCCCGCCTGGGCGCGGCAGCGCGAACGTGGACGTCCAGAGCAGCCAGATCACACCCAGCAGTGACGTGGCGTAGGCGACCCACTTCAGCTGCAGACGGGTCACACCTTCTGACCGGCGGAGGCGCACGGTGATCGCCGCACCCGCGGCGACCAGGCTCAGCACCTGGAGCACCCAGCCCACCACCTGGACGGCGGTCAGCGGCGTGCTCGCGTCTGACACACCGAGTGGATTGGGGACGTCGACGTTGCCGTCCAGCGAGCCGGGCATCAGCCCGAGGCCGACGACCAGGCCGACGACGGCGCCGAGCTGGACGAACAGCACCGGCCGCCACCGCTGCCCCGGCAGCGTGCCGTCCGGGAAGAGCACCAGGCCGAGGCCGATCAGGACGAGCCCGATCGGCGAGACGCAGTTGGCGATCCACACCGCGGCGACGACCCCGGGCAGCGACTGCCCGGCGGCGAGGCCGTAATCGGCGTACGCGAAGGCCGCCGCCGAGATCGCGAAGGTCGTGCCCGAGGCCAGGAAGATCCACCCGATCGGGTTCTCCTGCCGCCGCGTCGAGATCAGCGCGCCGACGCTGGCGTACGACGCGGCGAATGCGACGAACACGGCGTTGCTGCTCATCGGCGCGGTGAGGCCGGCGCGCGATCCGGCCAGCTGGGCGATCACCGCGAAGCCGATCAGCACGACATCCGCGCACCACACGACGAAGGCGGCGCGCCGGGCGGCAGGGTGACGGAGTACGCCCAGCATTGCGAGCCAGCCTACGCCGGTGGGCGTTACGGCAACGCTACGAACGGCGGTTGTCCGTCAAGGATTCGGTCGTACACTGGACGTGCTCCAGCCGACGGGGTCCGCCGGCAAAGGCGTCTGGCAATGAAGGGGGTCGAGCCGTGGGGCTGCGGCGTGAGATGACCGTCCGGCGCGGGCTGCAGGCCCTGCTTCGCTGGTGGTGGCTGATCGCCCTGTGCACAGTGGCGTGCGGCCTGCTGGCGTGGCGCGCGGCCGGCGACACGCAGACCACGTACAGCGCCACGCGCACGGTGAACCTCACCGAGTTCCAGCCGGGCACGTCGATCGCCGGCTTTCCGATCCCGGTGATCGTGCCGAGCAGGACGCTGCCGAACGCCGAACAGTTCCTGGTTCCCGACGTCGCCAGGACGGTCGCAACGGCCGTGCGGCTCCCACCGAAGACTGTCCTCAAGCATCTGACCGCGAAGGTGCTGACGCCGACCCAGATCCAGTTCACGGCGACCGCTGCGAAGCCCGCCGTGGCGGCCGCATCCGTGTCCGCCTACGCCGAGGAGTTCGTCCGCCGAAAGCAGGAGGCGGAGTACGCGGCGCTGCGGGGCTGGCTGCCGGCGCGCACCGACAGCACGTACGCCGCCCGGCAGGCGCGCTCGGCCATCCAGCGGGAGATCGCGGCCGTGCCGTCGCAGATCAATGCGCCGCAGGGGCCGCCGGTGCAGTCCCATCCGCCTGCCGCGTCACGCTCCCTGGTGACGCTCGCGGGCGTGCTGGGCGGGCTGGTGCTGGGCGCGCTGCTGGCGGTCGGGCTGACCGCGTTCGAGCCACGAGTTCGCCGGGCGTCCGAGATCAAGGCGCCCGACCACTCCCTCTTCCCGGGAAGCCGGGAGGGGGTGGCGGCGCTGCGTGCCAACCTCGAGCTGACGGCATTCACCCAGCGCGGCGGCGTGATCGCGGTGTGCCCTCCCGACGGAGGCGACGGCGCGGGCTCGCTCGCCCGCTCGCTCTCGGCGTCGTTTGCGGCGGCCGGCCTGACCACGACCCTGGTGATGCTCGACCGGACGCCCGGCGCGGGTGCCCGCTCCTTCCTCGACGGCAGCGACGACACGCTGGTCTACGAGCGCGTCGAGCACGACATGCGGGTGGTGCACGGCGGGACGAGCAGCGTCGGCGATGACGAGCTGTTCACGGCCAAGAGCGTCCGCAGATTGCTGACGCGGGCCAAGCAGCGCAGACATGTCGTGGTCGTCCAGACCGGCGACCCCGCAACCGACCCGCCGTCGCTGCTCGCCGTCGGCCTGGCCGACGCGGCCGTGCTGGTGGTCAACCGGTCGACGCGCTGGCGCAACCTCGACCGGGCCGCCGACCGCGTCCAGACGGTGGCCGAGACCAGCCTGCGGATCTGCTTCGACCGGCCGCCTCGTGCCAGCAGGGCGGATCGGCGCGTGGCGCACCGGACGACGCTGGCCGGCGTCGAGGCCTGACGTGGCGGTCGCCGAGGCGAGTCCGGGTGGCCGCCGGTTCCTCGACCTGGACCTGATGGACGTCACGCGAACGCCACCGGGACCGCTGTGCTGGCTGGCGGCGATCGGCTTCAGCGGAGGGCTGCTGATCGCGGCGGTGCTGTCCGCCCACGCGTCGGGGTTTCTGGTGGCCGCGCTGCTGGCAGCGATGAGCGGCCTGTTCCTGCTGCGCCCGCTCGCCGCGATCGTGCTGGTGATCGTCGTCCACCAGTCCGTCGATCTGTGGGCAAACGGGCAGCTGGAGTCGATCGGCGGCCTCCAGTTCAACTTGACCACGGGCTTGACGCTGCTCGTCGTGCTGGTCGGCGGTGCCTACGTCGCCGAGCGGTGGGAGCGCGGCCCGGCGGGCGCCGTCGGCGATCGCGTTCCTGGCGTTCGCAGCGATCGCGACCGTCAGCCTCGTGCACGCGCCCGCGCTGACCGAGGGCATCCCCGAGGTGCTGAGGATCGCCCGGATCGGCGTGCTGTACACGCTCGTGTTCGTGCTGGCCCGATCGCGACGGGACATCGAGGTGATCCTGATGGCGCAGTTCGCGTCGATCCTCCCGGTGATCGGGGTCGCGATCTACCAGACCTTCACCGGGTCGGACTACCACGCCTCGGGGCTCGGGCAGTTCCAGTTCGACCGGGCCACCGGTGGGTTCGACGGCCCCGACGAGCTCGGGATCATCCTCGGCGTGATGCTCTGCGCCGCGATCCCGCTGCTGTTCGGCGGCCGGATCCGGTGGTGGCCGGCGCTGCTCGTGTGGACGGCGCTGGCGATGACCGCGCTGGTCGGCTCGTACACGCGCACAGGGTGGATCTCGCTGATCGCCGGACTGCTCGTCATCGGCGCGGTGCGCTACCGCTCGCTGCTGGTGATCGTCCCGGTCGCCCTCGCGATCGTCGTCGTCGCGGTGCCGAGCACCGTGCAGCGGTTCAACGACCTCACCAACGGCGGCGAGTCGTCAGCCGAATACGGCAATACGTTCGGTGACCGCCTCTCGCTCTGGCACGAGAACCTGCCCAAGGTCAACCGGTCGCCGGTGATCGGCAACGGCCTGGACTCGATCGACGTCGAGACCGGCCGCTTGCCCCACAGCGACTACGTGCGGGCGGTGGTTGAGACGGGGCTGCTCGGCTTCTGCGCGTTCGCCGCCCTGCTGTTGTCAGGGCTGTTCGGCGCGGCCCGCGCGCTCAAACGCGCGAGAAACGAAGCGCCACCCGGCTTGCTGACATCCGTGTGCGTTGCCGGGGTGGGCATCTCGGTCGCCTACATGCTGATCTCGGCGGACTCGAACCTGATGACGAAGCCCGTCGTCGCCGGGGCGATCTGGGTGTTCCTGGCGCTCGCGCACGCCGCCGGCGAACTGGCACCCGACCGTGTTGCCTGGCCGGTGCGGACGCACCACGAGATCACAGACGAGGTCGCCGTCGCGTGACCGTTTGAGGATCGTGACTTGACACGTTCTGCACGATTGTGGAGACTGTTGCCGCTCCAGACCCGGGGGGGTTGGCTCCATGGAGTACAGACGTCGCTGCCGACGGGTCGCAGCGGCCAAACGCATCGCGGATATCTGCATTGCGGTGATCGGTTTCGCAGTGCTCGCCGTCCTCTTCATCCCGGTCTGCTGTGCAATCAGGGTGAGCTCCAGCGGGCCCGTGATCTTTCGCCAGACGCGGGTCGGAGTGAACCGGAGATCGCGGCAGTCGGCTGCTCAGGGCGGCGCACGGCGGTGCGCTGACGTCGGTGGCAAACCGTTCGTGATGTACAAGTTTCGGAGCATGCGGTGCACCGGGGATGCGACCGCGATGCTGTCGTTCCCCGGTGATCAGCGGATCACCGGCGTCGGTGCTGTTCTCAGGCGAACGCACATCGACGAGCTGCCGCAGTTCTGGAACGTTCTCAAGGGAGACATGTCCGTGATCGGGCCTCGCCCCGAGCAGGTCGAGATCTCCATGCGGTACGTCCGCGACGTCGATCGCTATGCGCAGCGGATGTGGAACGTCAAGCCGGGTATCACCGGTCTTGCGCAGATCCTCCAGGGCTACATCAACTCGATCGACGACGTCGCGCGGACGGCGCAGCTGGATACGACCTACGGTCGCTCGCTGAGATCGCTGTGGTCGTGGCTGACGATGGATGCCTGGGTCGCCGCGATCACGATGCGCTACCTCGTGTCGCGCTGGCGGCCCGTCGCGCCGGCCGTCCCCGCGTCCCCGCTGCGGTCGGAGCACGAGCGATGAGCACCGGCGGCCCGACGCTGCTGACGGTCGATGTCGAGTGCTGGTTCCACGCGCACAACCTGGGGATCGATCAGGCCAGCTGGGGCGGCCGTGACCCGCGGATCGACGATCCGGTCGACCGCCTGCTGCGGCTGTTCGCGCGCCGGGGAGTCCGCGCGACCTTCTTCGTGCTCGGCTGGGTCGCCGCACGTCACGGCGACGTCGTCAGGCGGATCGCCGCCGACGGTCACGAGATCGCCTCCCACGGCTACCTTCATCGCAGGCTCGACGCACTGACCCCCGTCGAGTTCCGCGAGGATGTGGAGCGCGCCTCGGAGGCCCTGGAGCGGTGCATCGGGAAGCGGCCGGTCGGCTACCGGGCGCCGAGCTTCACCGTCCTCCGCTCGACCATGTGGGCGCTCGACGAGCTGCTGCGGTGCGGCATGCGGTACGACTCGAGCATCTTCCCGATCGATCGCGGCCGCTACGGCATCGGCGACTATCCCGAGCGCCGGCCGCACCTGATCCGCCGTCCGGGCGGAGCGATTGCCGAGTTCCCGCTGACGGCGGTCGACGTGCTCGGACGGCGGGTGCCGGTGGGAGGCGGCGGCTACCTGCGGCTCTATCCGCTGTGGCTGACCCGCAGGGCGCTGGCGCGCTCACCGGTGCCCGCGGTCGTCTACGTGCACCCATGGGAGCTCGATGTCGATCAGCCGCGGGTCGCACCGTCCGCGCGCGCGGAGTTCATGCACCGGGTCGGGCTCCGCCGTACCGAGGCGCGGCTCGACGCGCTGATCGCCGAGCTTCGGCCGACGACGATCGAGTCCCAGCTGCCCGCGATCATCGCCGGGGATGCGATGCCAGAAGACATCGATAGAGCTCCAGCGTCGTCGCCGTCGTTCTCGATGCGGTAAACAAGGTCACCGCACGACCCCGCGCCGAGCGTCCGAGAACCTCGCGCCGGGTGGCGTCCTCCAGCAGCGAGCTGATGGCCTGCGCGAGGGCGGCCGGGTCGTCCGGCGGGACGAGCGCCGCAGCCCCTCGCGCCGCCCCCGAGCCGGGAACGGTGGTCGCCACGATCGCCGCGCCGCACGCCATCGCCTCCAGCAGCACCAGCGAGAGACCATCCCAGCGGGACGGCACGACGACGACGTCGGCGGCGCGGTACTCCTGCTCGGGAGCGGCGCTGTTGCCGGCCCACTCGATCCGGTCGTCGACCCCGGCCTCGGCCGCCAGCGACCGCAGCTCGTGCTCCGCGTCGCCCTCGCCGACCAGCCGGAGCGTCGCGCCGGTGTTCCGCAAGCCCGCAAACGCACGGATCAGGACGGCCTGGCCCTTGGCTTCGGTCAACCTGCCGACGCACGTGATCAGCGGCCTATCGGTGCGTGAAGCAGCCGGGCCGTCGGGGCGGAACCGGTCGACGTCGACGCCGTTTGCGATCACGCGAAGGTTGGCGGCGGCGCGGGTGCCGAGGATCCCCCTGCCCTCGGCGGCGTTCTCATCTGAGACGGCGACGGTCACGTCGGCGTGGGGCGCGGCGAGCCGCTCGAAGGCGCGGTACGCCGGCTCCAGCGGGCCACCGACGTGCCAGCCCCAGCCGTGCGTCGTGAAGACGATGACGGGCGGCCGGCGCATCGTCGCGCCGGCGATCCTGCCGATCGCGCCCGCCTTCGCCGAGTGGAGGTGCACCACGTCGGCGCCGGCCATCAGCCGCCGCAGCTCGGCGATCCGCCGGACATCGCGAACGGTCGGCGCGCGCTGCAGCGCAACCTCGACCCACTCGATGCCGTTGGCCTCGGCCCAGCCCGGCAGCTCGCCGCCGCGCGGACAGGCGACCGCCGTCGCGAACCCGGCGTCGCGGCATGCGCTCGCCAGCTGCTGCACGTAGCTCGCCACCCCGCCGACGGTCGGCTGGGCGACGTGCAGCACCCGGAACGGGGGCGACGACATCGGACGAGCCTATCGGTCGTGCGCCGGAGCGGGCACCTGCGGATCGAGGAAGTCCGTCTCCTTCTCCTCGACATGGACGTAGCGGAGGACGTGACGCGCTACCCGGCCGGGTTCTCGGCGACGCACGCGATCTTGCGGACGCGTCCGGTCGCCAGCCAGTCGCTCCAGAGCCGGTGGGCGGCGAGCAGCTCGTCCAGCGCAGGGCGCCCGATCTGCGTCGCGATCGTCGTTGCATCGACTGTAAACGCATCGATCAGCGAGTCCGCCATGACGCGATGGGAACGGCTGCAGTCGTCCTGCCAGCGGACGATCAGCCCGACCCGGTCGAGCAGTGCCCGCATCTCGTCGAGCGGGGTCAGCCAGACCGTATCCGCGTCGGGCATGCGCGCTCGCTCCGACCCGGTCAGCGGCACCCCCTCCTCCAGCGTGAACGCGAACCGGCCGCCGCGGGCGACCGCCCGGGCGACCTCGCGCAGAAGCGACTCCTTGTCGGGGAAGGCGAGCATCGTCTCGAGCAGGAGCACCACGTCGTACTCGCCGGGAGGTAGCGGCGGAAGCCGGGCGACCTCGAAACGGCAGGGGAGCCCCTGGGCGCGGGTGCGGGCGCGTGCGATGTCGACGGCGCTCACGCTGGAGTCGACGCCGAGATAGCTGCAGCCCAGCTCGCGTGTGAGAAAGCGTCCCGGTCCGGCGACCCCGCAGCAGAGGTCGAGCACGGAGACCCCGGGTGCGATGCCGGCCCGCACCGCCAGCGCCCGGATCTCGCTTCCGCGCATGAAGCTCTCCTGCTCGACGTATTCGCCGGGGGCGTAGGCCGCCTGACGGGGTCGCTGCAGCGCCGCGGTGAACGGCGCGCGGTCGTCCTGTTTCACGGCCGTCCCGGCCTCATCGCCGGCACACCGTCGGAATCCGGACCATCGCCTCCAGAGTAGTTCCCTTCACATGTTCGAGTGCACGGGCATGCTGCGCACGATTCGCGACCCGGTGATCGGGCTGGTCGCCCAGGTGCTGCTCCTGACCGCGCTCGCGGGGTCGGTCGGTCTGGGCAGCGCTGCGTGGGTGGCCGGGGTCGTGTGCGCCGTGACCGTGGACGCGCTGCTGGCCGTCGGCCTGCTGCGCGATCGCTCGGGGCGGCTGGGGCCGGCGGGGTGGGTGACCCTGGCCCGGGCGACGCTCGCAGTCGGCGTCGCCGCGCTGACCGTGGACTCGTTCGATCACGACCCGCCCGTGAGCCCGCTCGTGGCGCTGGCGACGGCCGCGCTCGTGCTCGACTTCGTCGACGGACGCGTGGCGAGGCGCACCGGCACCGCGTCGGGCCTGGGGGCGCGGTTCGACGGCGAGATCGACGCCTTCCTGATCCTCGCTCTCTCCGTGTACGTCGCCCAGACGGCCGGCGCGTGGGTGCTGCTGATCGGCGCGGCGCGCTACGTGTTCCTGGCCGCCGGGTGGGTCCTGGGGTGGATGCGCGCGACGCTGCCGCCGCGCGAATGGCGCAAGGTGGTCGCGGCGACCCAGGGCGTGACGCTGACGATCGCTGCGGCCGGCGTTCTGCCGGCGGATCTCACCCGTGCCATGCTCGCCGTCGCGCTCGCCCTGCTCGCCGAGTCGTTCGGCCGCGACGTCCTGTGGCTGTGGCGCCACCGGCAGGCATCCGCCGGTGAGGCCTCGCTGGACGTGAGACACGGACGCGTCCGCCTCGGCGTCTCGGCGGTGCTCACGGTGCTGGCCTTCATGCTCGTGTGGGCCGCCCTGGTCGCTCCGCACGAGCCCAGCCGGTTCACGCCCGGCGCGTTTCTGCGGCTCCCGCTCGAAGGTGTCGTCCTGGTCGGGCTGGCCCTCGTCCTGCCCGGCAACACACGACGGATCCTGGCCTGGGTGGTGGGGCCGGTGATCGGTCTGCTGATCCTCGTGAAGATCCTCGACTTCGGCTTCTTCACGGCCTTCGACCGGCCGTTCGATCCCGGCGACGACTGGAGCTACACCCACATCGGCATCGAGACGCTGCGCCAGTCGATCGGGGGGACGAGTGCGAACCTGGCCCTGGTCGGCGTGGCGCTGCTGGTCGTCGCCGCCGTCGTCCTGCCGACGCTGGCGCTGCTCCGGCTGACCCGCGTCGTGGCCGGCCACCGCCGGGTGTCGGTGCAGGCCGTCGCGGCGGTCGGCGCGGCCTGGGTGCTCTGCTGGGTGTTGGGGGCGCAGTTCGTGTCCGGAGCGCGCATCGCCTCCACCAGCGCCGCCGCCCTGGTCGTCTCCGAGGTGCACACGGTGCAGGCCGACATCCAGGAACGGTCGCGCTTCGAAGGCGAGATCCGCCGCGACCGCTACGGCCACACACCGGACAACCGGCTGCTGACCAGCCTGCGCGGCAAGGACGTCCTGCTCGTGTTCGTCGAGAGCTACGGGAAGGTGGCGGTCGAGGGCTCGTCGTTCTCGCCGCGGGTGGATGACGTCCTGGACACGGGGACGAAGCACCTGCGGTCCGCCGGCTTCGATTCCCGCAGCGGCTGGCTGACGTCGCCGACCTTCGGCGGCATCAGCTGGCTGGCCCACTCCACGATGCAGTCGGGTGTCTGGGTCGACAAGCAGTGGAAGTACGACCAGCTCGTCGGGAGCAATCGGCTGACGCTCAACCGGGCGTTCGGGGGCGGCGGGTGGCGGACCGTCGACGACGTGCCGTCGGACAACCGGTACTGGCCGGAGGGGTCGTCGTTCTACCACTACGACAAGGTCTACAACCGGCTGAACGTGGGGTATCGCGGCCCGACCTACGCGTACGCGTCCATGCCCGATCAGTACGTCTACCTGGCCCTGCAGCGGCTCGAGCTCAGCAAGACCGATCGGCGGCCGCTGTTCGCCGAGGTCGACCTGGTGTCGAGCCACGAGCCGTGGACGCAGGTGCCGCCGCTGATCGCGTGGAACCGGGTCGGCGACGGCTCGATCTACAACAAGCTGCCGGTCGACATCGCCGGCGCCAGGAACACCACGGAGGGCTACGCCCGGTCGGTCGAGTACACCCTGCGCACGCTGTTCTCGTACGTGCAGCACTACGGCCGCAAGAACCTCGTGATGGTCGTGCTTGGCGACCACCAGCCGGCGACCGTCGTCAGCGGCCTGGACGCCGGCCACGACGTGCCGATCTCGATCATCGCCCACGACCCCGCGGTGATGCGCCGCGTCCAGGGATGGGGCTGGGTGGACGGCATGCGCCCCACCTCACAGGCACCGACGTGGCCGATGAGCGCGTTTCGCGACCGCTTCTTCCGAACGTTCGGCTCGGCGCCGTAGTTCACCCGTCCTGGAACCGCGGCGAGAGGGCGTAGCGCAGCAGCACCACGTCGCCGATCTGCCGAACCTCGGCGAGCTTCGCCCGCCGGGCGGAGTTCCACGGAAAGCGGCCGTCGCGCACGAACCTCGGAGCGTGGGAGTCGCCGACGAACATCGGCGACACCACCAGCTGCAGCTCATCCACGAGGTCGTCGGTCAGGAACTGCGTGTGCACCTTGCCGCCGCCCTCGACCATCAACCGCTGCACGCCGCGATCCGCCAGGTCGCTGCTGAGCCGTCCCATCGCCACCGTGGCGCCGCCGTCGACGACGGTCGCGAGCGGTTCCAGCTTCGTGCGGGCGGCGGGCACGCGCGGGCTCGCGCAGTAGACGAGCTTTTCGGCGTCGCCGGTGGTGAAGAAGTCGGCGCGCGCGTCCAGCTCGGCTCGCCGGGTGACGGTCACCTTCATCGGCGACGGGGCGAGCCCCCGCGCCGTCCGCTCATCCCTGCGGGCGCGCGAGCGCACCAGCAGCCGGGGGTTATCGATCCGCACCGTCGCTGCGCCGACCAGGATCGCGTCGCAGGAGGCGCGGACGGCGTCGACCCGGTCGAAGTCGGCGTCGTTGGAGAGCAGCAGGCGAGACGCCACGCCGGCGATGTAGCCGTCGATCGAGACGCTGCAGCTGAGCAGGGTGTACGGGCGGTCACGCATCGACCGCTCCGTCCTGCCGCCCGACCAGCGGCCTGGCGTGACGAAGCCACGCTGCGACCAGCACCAGCCCGCCGGGCAGGCTGGCGACGAGCACGACGACGCCGTACACGACCGCGGTGGCGACACCGGTGTCCGCACCCAGGCCGGCCGCCCCGAACACCCACGCCGTCGCGCCCTCGCGCGGCCCCCAACCGGCGATGCCGGGCAGCACCATCGCCAGCAGCGCCAGCAGGGCCAGCGGCAGCATCCGCGAGGTCGGCGCGGTGGCGCCGGCGGCCCGCGCAGCGATCACGAACGTGACCGCGTGGCCGAGCACGACCAGCACGGAGGCGATCGCGATCACCGGCAACGCCCGGCGCGCGAGCAGCCCGTCGCGGACGTCGCCGCGGACCGCCGTGCGCAGCCGTGCCAACCGCGAACTCCCTCCGCCGGGCAGCACCCGGTTGAGCGTCATGACACCAACTGCGATTGCAACCAGCCCGGCCGCCGCCAGCGGCATCCACGCCTGCACCGGCGACGGCAGCGCGAACAGGACGGCGACCGTGAGCACGATCTGGACGAGCTGTCCGAACGACCTCTCCCACGCGACGGCCCGCAGGCCGCGGCCGACGTCGCGCACGTCGCGGCCGTGGCTGACGCCGCGGTGGACGTCGCCGACGACGCCGCCGGGCAGCGTCAGGTTCAGGAACATCGACCGGTAGTACGCCGCGATGGCCTGGGGCAGCGACAGGTGGACGCCCAGCCCGCGGGCCACGATCGTCCACCGCCAGGCACAGCAGACGGTGGTCAGGGCGCCGATGGCCGCCGCGGCCGCCAGCGTCTTGCCATCCACCGCTCGCACGCCGTCGCGGAACGGGCCCGCGCCGAGCCGCCATGCGACGATGGCGAGCGTCGCGGCGGCGGCCGCCGCGCGCGCCCAGGCCCACGAGGGCTGCAGCATCGGGCCGCCGATCGTCACGGCACCACCAGCAGGTCGGCGTGGCCGACGGTGACGGCGAGCCGTCCGGCTCGCGCCTGTGCCAGCCTCCGCCGCGCGTAGGCTGCGGCGTCGGCGGCGAGCTCCGCGTCCTGCTCGAACGCGGCGTCAAGCCAGCCGCCAAGCCACTCCGTTGCCAGCGCGGACTCGGCGGCGCCGAGCCGCCAGGGACTGGGCCGGACGTGCACCTCGGCCCCCCGTCGGCGGAACTCGTCCGCGGTGGCCGCCGCGGCATCCGGGCCCAGCAGCCCGCCGTTCGCCGTCATCCGCCGCTGGTGAGCATCGAACGCGGCCGCAACCCGGGCGTCGAGCGGATCCGCCGGGGTCAGCTCGACCCGCCCGACCACGGAGAGCGCTACCAGCATGGGACATCCTGCTTCGGCGCAAACGTCGATCAGGCCGGCCAGCGCGTCGCCGGTCATCAGATCGAGCAGTGCGGAGGCGGTGATCAGGCTCACGCCGGCGAGATCTTCGGCCTCCAGCCGCGTGATGTCGGACTGCCGCACCTCGACGTCGACCGGCGCGCCATCGGCGGCACGGCCGCGGAGGTCGGCCGCCGCGATCCGCAGCAGGTCGGCGTCCCAGTCGTGGAGCACCCAGTGCTGTGGCCCAGGCAGGAGCGGTGCCAGCCACCGGCCCATCGCCCCGGTGCCGCACGCGAGGTCGTGAACCACCAGCGGGCGGGTGGGTGGCAGTCGCCTCCGCAGCTGCTCGACGAGGTCGCGGGAGCGGGCGTCCGCGTCAGCTGCCTCGCGGAGACCGAGCCAGTCCGGGCTGACGCGGATCGCCGTGACGCTCATCCCGCCGCCGCCGTCAGCACACTCGCGACGGTCGAGGTGGTCGCAGTCCATCCCGGCAGCGCCGCGCGTCGCTCGCGCGCGGCCCGGCGCAGCCGCTGCCGCAGCGCGGCGTTGCCCAGCCAGGCTCGCAGCGCTGCGCCAAGAGCACCCGCGTCGTCGGGTGGCACCAGCAGCCCGGGCGCAACCCCGTCCCGGTCGAGTCCCAGGGCCTCGGGCACTCCGCCCACCTCGGCTGCGATCACCGGCAGGCCACGGGCGAGTGCCTCGGTGACAACCATGCCGTAGGTCTCCGCGCGCGACGCCAGCACGAGCAGATCGGCGGCGGAGTAGCTTCGGTCGAGCTCGGCACCGGTCAGCGGCCCCGCGAAGCAGATGCGGTCGCCCAGGGCGCCGCCCCGGACGCGGTGCGCGAGCGCGTTCGCGAACGCCGGGTCACGGTCGAGGCTGCCCACGCACCGACAGTGCCAGTCGAGGCCGTCGATCGTGGCGAGGGCGTCCATCAGCACATCGTGGCCCTTGCCCGGGGTCACGGCGGCGACGCAGAGCAGGGCGCCGGCGTCCGCCGTACCGGGTGCGAGGTCGGCGGCATCGACGCCGGGCTGGGCGACGTGCACCCGGTCGTCGGGCAGTGAGTGCATCTGCATCAGCAGTTGCCGCGTCCACACGCTGGTCGTGACGACCGACGCGGCGGCGCCGAGCACCGCGCTCTCTCGGGCGCGGGCGTCGTCGTCCCCAGCCGCGTGGCCCAGGGGCATGTGCACCAGCACGACCTGCCGCAGCCTGGATGCCTGCGGCACCAGCACCTCCGGCGCCGTCGAGGCGACCAGCCCGTCCATCAGCACCACGGCGTCGTCGGGGATCCGCCGCACGACGTCGGCGAGGGCGGCGTGGGACGTCGCATCGAACTCCGGCCAGCGGCCGGGGACGGTGTGCGGCCGCACCGTCCACCCGATCGCCGCCAGCCCACGGCAGACCTGCAGGTCGTAGGCGTTGCCCCCACTCGGCCGTGCTGGGTCGTCGATGCCCTCGGGTACCACGACGTGCACCGCTGTCATAGCGCCCGCTCGTAGCTCGCCCAGGCAACATGGGATTCGCGCAGCGTCACGATCAGGCCGTCCAGCGCGCGTGCGCTGTCGCCCAGCGCGCCGGCGTGCACGCGCTCCGCCAGCCGGTCGGCGATCACGCGGGCGAGTGCCTCCGCGGACGTGTTCATCCCGGCGAACGACGGCTCGTCGTCGAGGTTGCGGTAGTTGAGCTCGGCCACCACCGCGCGCAGCTGCTCCGCCGCCCGGCCGATGTCGACCACGATGCCGTCGGCGTCCAGTTCGGCCCGCCGGAATGCCGCGTCGATCACGAACGTCGCGCCGTGCAGCCGCTGTGCGGGCCCGAACACCTCCCCCGGAAGCTGTGGGCGATCATCATGTGATCGCGGACGGTCACGGTGAACACGGCCTACCCCTCGCCGTAGGTGATGGTGTGACAGAGACCGGGCAGGTCTCCGGCGGCCAGACCGGCCATCACGGCCGGCAGCTCGTCGAAGCGCGACTCGCCGGTGACGAGCGCGTCGAACGCGGGGTCACGCAGCAGGTCGACTGCGAGAGCCAGCCGTTCGGCCGTCGTGCGGCGCATGCTGCGGGCGGGGGAGACGGTGCCGACCTGGCTCGAGCGGATGGCGAGGCGACCGACGTGGAACGACCCTCCCAGCGAGAGCCGGACCTCCGCGTCGCCATACCAGCTGAGATCGATGACGGTGCCCTCGGGCGCGAGCAGGTCGAGCGACAGCTGGAGGCCGGCGGACGTCGCACTGGTGTGGACGACCAGGTCGCGGCCGTCGGCCGCGCCGGACGGCAGCGCGAAGTCGACGCCGAGGGCGGCCGCCACACCGGCCCGGCCGGGATCGACGTCCACCAGCATGACCTCGACGGGGAACCGGCTGAGCAGGCGAGCGACGCAGCAGCCGACCATGCCGGCGCCGACGACCGCGACCCGGTCGCCGATCAGCGGAGCGGCGTCCCACAGCGCGTTGACGGCCGTCTCGACGATGCCCGCGAGCACGGCGCGGCCGGGAGGCACGTCCTCGGGCACCACGCACACCGCTGTGGACGGGACGACGTAGGCCGTCTGGTGCGGGTACAGGCAGAACACGGTGCGGCCGCGCAGCTCGGGCGGCCCCTGCTCCACCGCGCCGACGCTCAGGTAGCCGTACTTGAGCGGTCCCGGGAAGTCCCCTTCCTGGAACGGTGCCCGCATCGCGGCGTACTGGTGCGGCGGCACGCCGCCGCGGTAGACCAGCGTCTCGGTGCCGCGGCTGATGCCCGTGCGCATGGTGCGCACCACCACGTCGTTGCGGCCCGGCTCGGGCAGCCTGACCGGCCGGATCTCCCCGTGGCCCGGTTTGCGCAACCAGAACGCGTGCGCCATTTCTCGACCGTTCTCGCGCGAATCTCGCATCAGGTTTCTCTGGGGGTACGAGCGAAAGCCGCGCTTGGATGGCGGCCGATCGCCGTTGGTGCTACGCGTCGCCCTCGGGCAGAGTGGGCTGGTCGGTCGGATAGACGCCGACTGCGAAGCCATACATGGTCCCGCCCGATCGCGGAAGCCGATCGAACTCGGCAACCAGCTCCGCCATCCGCTCCCAGAACGCCGATGCCTGCTCCTCCGAGATGCGGGCGTGCCGGATGAACCCCCAGAGCTTCCCGTCCAGGAACGCGGCGGCCGACTCGCGGGCGGCCACCTCGAAGTCGTTGAAGTCGCGGGGAAGCGGGTCGTCGTCCGCGCTTCGCTCGACCCCGACGTAGAACATCCTCGCGGTGCGGCCGTAGAATCGCTCGTCGATCGCCCGCACGCGGCGCGTCCGCACCACCTGCACCAGCCCGGCCTCGCCGAGCACCCTGACGTGGTGGGCGACCGTGCTCTTGGGCCGTTCGACCGCGGCCGCCAGCTCGGTCACCGTCGCGGCCCGCTCGTGGAGCAGGCCCAGGATCGTTGTGCGCAGGGGATGGCTGAGCGCCTTTACCTGGTCGGGCCGGGTGAGCGCGATCCGGTCGGCCAGGTCGTAGTCCGGGGGAGGGTTGCGCGCCATGGGTCGATCAGACTACCATTGCCGAACGTTCCATTTTTACGGATCAATCAAACAGGAGGGATCGAGATGACCGAGGTCGTGCTGTACCACCACGTCCAGGGGCTGACGGATGGAGTGCGATCGTTCGCGGACGGCCTGCGGCAGGCGGGGCACACCGTGCACACGCCCGATGTGTTCGGCGGGCGCACGTTCGACACCATCGAGGAGGGGATGGCCTTCGCGGGCGAGGAGGGCTTCGGCGCCCTCGTCGAGCGAGGCGTGGCCGCGGCACAGGAGCTCCGCCCGGAGATCGTCTACGCGGGCTTCTCGTTCGGGGTGATGCCCGCCCAGCAGCTGGCGCAGACCAGGCCCGGCGCCCGGGGCGCCGTGCTCATGTCCGGGTGTCTCCCTCTCGAGGAGTTCGGAGACGCGTGGCCCGAGGGCGTCCCGGTGCAGGTGCACGGTAAGGAGGGCGATCCGTTCTTCGCCGAGGATCTCGAGGCCGCGCGCGCCCTGGTCGCCTCGGCCGACCGGGCCGAGCTGTTCCTCTACCCGGGTGAGGAGCACCTCTTCGCCGACCCTTCGCTGCCGGCGTACGACGCTGCGGCCGCCGCGGCGCTGACCGAGCGCGTGCTGGTGTTCCTCGACATGTGAGCGCTGGGCTCAGACCCGCAGCTCGGACGCGGCGGATCCTCCCCGAGATCCTCTTCGGCAGCTGGTCGCGGAGGGCCCGGAACGTCTCGGTGGCGGTCGAGGTGGCTGCCGTCGGACGGGTCAGTTCTGGTCGGTGAAGGCTGCCCGCAGCTGCTGCTCCTGCTCTGCGGGGAGGTCGGAGAAGATCAAGCGGATCGACCGTGAGGCTCCGCCGAACGCTTCGACCATCCGATCGCGGTTTCCGGGCTCCGCGACGAGAAAGAGCAGGGAGCTGCCTTTCGTGACCTCGCGCCGAAGCTTGGACAACGCGGCCTTGTCGAGCCCGACTCGGCGCAGCGCTTCCGGAATCTCGCCAGAGCGGTTCTCCGGTTCATCGCCGGACAACAGCAGATCGAAGGTCGCACGCCAGAACGCTCTCCCCATCGTGCCCTTGGCGAACCGGCCCACCAGTTGCGTGGTCTGCGGCTTGGCTTGATCCTCGGCCCACTCGACGGTGGCGGCGTCGGTCAGTTGCGCGGCGCCTTCTCGCGCCAACGTGTCGACCCGCGCCCCCGCGCTGACAGCACCACCCGGCGAGTCGAACTTCCAGACGGTCAAGTTCGACATCAGTGCCCCACGATATCCGATCGGCGAGCGCGTGCCTCAACCTCGCACCGCCCGCCGGATACGATTGACCGGGAGGTTCTGCCGGCGATGCGGGTGCTTTACCTACTGCGGCATGCGAAGTCCAGCTGGGCGGACGACACGCTGGCCGATCACGAGCGTCCGCTCGCCAAGCGCGGCGTCCGGAATGCGAAGCGGATGGCGGCGTACCTGCGCGATGTCCACGTCGAGCCGGATCTGGTGCTGTGCTCGTCCGCCGTCCGCACCCGCCAGACTCTGGAGCTCGTCACGCCGTCGATCCCGGATGCGCCGGTGGAGATCGAAGACGACCTGTACGAAGCGACGGCCGATGCGCTGCTGGAGCGCTTACGCGCCATCCCTGAATCCGTTCACTCGGTGCTTCTCATCGGCCACAATCCCGGCCTCCACGACGTCGCCGTGCGTCTGGCAGCGTCAGGCCCATGCCTCGATGAGCTCACGAGGAAGTTCCCGACCGGCGCGCTCGCGACGCTCGCGCTCGGCAGCCAGACGTGGGCGAGCGTGCACCAGGGCGATGCCGTGCTGGTCGACTTCGCCGTCCCGAGACAGCTCGACTGAGGCCGTCCCTATTCAGCCTGTGGCCGGCTTCGAGCGCGAGACACGACGCCGGCGCCGTCCGAATCCGGGCGGTCCTTCGCCGCCGCTTGTCGGCGTACATGGAGTCGTCAGCTTCGATCAGAGCTGCGTCACCGCTTGCAGTGGTCTCGTCAACCTGAGCGATCCCGACGCTCGCGGATAGATGCACGCTCGATTCGTCACCGGCTTGGATGCGGGACTTGCGGATCAGGCGCTTCAGGTCGTGGGCGAGAGCCGTTGCTTTCCCGAGATCCGCGTGGGGTACCAGCACAGCGAACTCGTCGCCTCCCAGACGCGCCACCACATCGGTGTCGCGCATACGCTCCTTGAGCAACGTTGCGATCGCTCGTAGCGCTGTATCGCCGGTTTGGTGGCCGTAGGTGTCGTTGATCTCCTTGAAGCGGTCCACGTCGATGATCAACAGGGCGCTCTTCTCGTTGTACCGGCGCGCGCGGTTGACGTGCTCGCTGAGATCCCGCTCGAACCGGCGGCGGTTGAGAGCCCCGGTCAGCGCGTCGTGCTCGGCGAGGAACCGGGCCGAGCGATCCACACGCCAACGTGACCGGCCAGCCGAGGCCCTGAAGCGCACGCGACAGATACCCAGCCACCCGCGCCGAGCCGCCAGGCGGATAGAAGAACAGGCCCATCCCTACTGGATCTCCAAAGCTGGCCAAGGGGCATCAGGGTATCCGCAAAGTCCTCACCAGATTCTCACCGGCCCGTCCCCCACCAGACCGCCGACCCCACCTAGCGTGCTTCTCGACGCCGCCTCATCCAGCATCCCGCGGAAGGGACACCCGTCGTGCAAGTGCGCAGACGACTCGGAACCTGCCAATCGAGCTGCCATCGGGCAAACACGCCCGAGAAGCCGAACGAGGACGCCAAGGCGACACCGACCTGCCGCGTGTCGGACCGGGTGATCGTCGTTCTCGGCTACCGCCAGATCGGCGCCGACGGCTCGCACGGCATCAGCGCGATCTGCCGAGCGGCGGTTCGACGAGCCGAGTCGCTTGCCGCTGAAGTGACACCGCGCGCAGTGATCTTCACCGGCTGGTCATCGAACGGCGGGCCCACCGAAGCCGACCAGATGGCCGCGGAATGGAACGGGCGCCGGGACGTCGATCTAATCCGCGAGCCGAGAGCGGCCAACACGGCCGAGAACGCCGTTCGGTCGTTGCAGCTGCTTGAGACGATCGAGGGTGGATCGGAGGTGATCGCGGTGTGTTCGATCTGCCACTACCCCCGCGTCCGCTTCTTCTTCGACCAGCTCTACAAGCGACACGGCTACTCCATCGGCTACCGCTATGTCGCATCACCGATCCCTTCGCCGAGGCTCATACTGGCCGAGCTGTCGTCGATCACCCGAATGGCACACGACCGACGCCACGCGCTGCGCTTGCTAACCGAGAAGGACGCCAAGCCCCCTTACAAGATGAGGAGCGGCGATCGATGACGCCTCGAGCGGTCATCCGCTACGGCACTCGCTGCCCTCGCGGCTCTTGACCGGCGGAGGAGGGGTCGCTCGGATCTTCAAGATCGGGCGACAGCGGGCGGCCGGTGATCGCGAGCCGGCCACCTACTGTGTCACGACAGCGCCGGGTTCACCAGAGTCGATCCCGCTGGTCTTGCGCCACCCGCGCGCCACCCGTACGCAAAGACAGCGGACTCAAGCGGACGCCTCCGGATTGAGCGTGACCGGCCACGTTCGCGCGCAGGCGGCTCAACCACGCTGGATTCGGCCTAGCGGAGCGGCGCAGGAGTCGAACCTACCAACCGTTGGGCTACAACGGCCTGCCGGTTTTGAAGACGGCGGAGATTTGGTTCTGGGGGGTCGATCCGAGGCGATGCGTGACCATCCGAGTGACCACCCCGACGGTAGGCGGCCAGGTAGTCCTCGGCGGTCACGCGCCGAATTCTAGGAACCGCGAGGCGCAGGTCGAGATGACCCCAATCCGGGTCGTAGCCCAGTGGCCCCTTGGTGGGCCACTGGGCGAGCTTACCCGGGCGTTTCTGATGCTGGAAGGTACTGGTCACGTCCGACCAGGGGGCGCCGCAATCCCGTTGTTACCTTCCGCGCTTAGGTAGTGCGGTCGCTGACCGCCGCGGGCACGCGGTCGTAGATCGCCGCCAGCCGCTTGACCTCAGCCGGCCGGAGGCCGGCGAACAGCAGCTCGCGCACGCAGGCGTGATGCGTCCGCTGCGCCTCTCGCAGCCGCCTAACGCCGAGCGGCGTCAGGCGGACGACGAAGCTGCGCCGGTCGCCGCTTGACTGTTCGCGCTCCACCAGGCCGAGGTCGGCCAGGCGCGCGACTGCGCGCGTCATCCCGCTCGGGCTGGTGAGCACGCGATCGGCCAGATCGGTCATCCGCAGCCGCCGATCCGGCTCGGTGATCAGGGTGATAAGGACGCCGTAGTGCAGCAACGGCAGCCCGTGCTGGCGTTCGAGCCTTCGGTTCAGCTCATCGGAGATTCGCCGATGGGTTCGCAGAAAGCCACGCCAGACCCGGAACTCGTCCTCGTCGAAGGCATCGGGCTCAGGAAGCTCGCCATGACGATGTGAAGCAGGCACTTGACAGTCGATCCTTTCATGTGGTACTAAATGGTTGCTTCTGGTAGCAAATATCCTATCTGAGGAGGCCGACGTGCACACAACCGCTCAGACACCCGCCACCGACGACGAGCTGCTCTCGCCCCGCGTGCTCGAGCCCGACGAGGGGATGCGTTTGCAGTCCGGGCCGGGCCGCGATCTGGTCTTCAAGCTGACGGGCGACGAGACAGACGGGCTGCTCGAGTACTTCATCGTCGAGGTCGCCCCGCACGGCGGGCCGCCGCTTCACGTGCACCACTTCCAGCACGAGACGATCCACGTGATCCACGGCACGTTCAAGGTACGGATCGGCGACGATTGCCACCACCTGGAGCAGGGCGCGTTCGCCTTCCTGCCCAAGGGATTGCCGCATGCCTTCCTGAACCTGACCGCAGAGCCCGCCCAGGTGCTCGTAACGTACGTGCCCGGTGGGGGACACCGATTCTACGAAGAGCTCGGTCCGCTCACCCGCAACGGGACGCCCGACCGGGCGGCGGCCGCAGCATGCTTCGAGAGGCACGGCATGTCGCTGCTCGGGCCGCCGCTCAGCCCGGACTGACTTCAATCGCCGCCCGATTCGCCGACCGCGTGAATCGATGTCTCAAGCAGGTGTCGGATCGCCGCATAGCTGTACTGCAGATGCTCCGGGGTGTTAGCATACGGATTCGGGTAACTCGACCAGGTTCGCCGTCGAAGGCCATGAGCCGCCCAACCATGCTGGATTCGGCCTAAGCGGAGCGGCGCAGGAGTCGAACCTACCAACCGTTGGGTTACAACGGCCTGCCGGTTTTGAAGGCCGGACGGGTTTGGCTCAACGAAGACGGTTTGAGCGGGGTCTGCGCCCTCAACGGCGCCCTCCGTGCGTCCGTCAGCTCGGGCGGCCCCATGCGCGTTCCTTTACGTCGCCGCGCGGATGTTGGCACGCTGATCGCGTCCTCGAGGTGCGGAACAGCTCGCCAGGTTGATGGACCGACGGCATGACCATGTTTGACCGGCTCAGTCGGTCGCGTGGTCGGTCTCGGTGCTGACGTGGAGTCCGGTCGCAACTGCTGGGAGCGTGACGCCTTGGATGAGGACGGATGCTGCGACGACGACGAACACGAGTCCGTAGATCCTTGGTGAGTCTTGGACGCCGTCTGCGAGTGCGAGTGATGCGAGCAGGATCGGGACGGCGCCGCGCATGCCAGCCCAGGCCAAGAAGACGCGCTCCCGTGCCGGCACGCGGAATGGGGCGAGCAACAGCATCGCTGCCGGCGGTCGGGCGAGAGCCAGCAGCACGATGGTCAGGACGAGCCCTTGAAAGGCGCCGGGGCTCCGAGCGCGGCGAGGTGGACGGTCAGGCCGAGCGAGACGAACACGATTACTTCTGCCAGCCCGGCGAGTTCTGAGTGGAAGGCGCGGACGTCTTGGCCGACGGTCGTGTGGGCGTCTCCGAGCAGCAGGCCGGCAACGAATACGGCAAGGAAGCCTGAGCCGTGGATGGCGGTAGCGGTACCGAAGATGAGACCTGCGGCTGAGAGCGCGACGATCGGCTGCAGCGTCTCGCGAGGCTCGGTCAGATGCTTGAGCGGCTTGCGGGCCAGCCAGGCGCCGGTCACGCCCACAACGAGTCCGATTGCGAGTTGGCGGGCCAGCGTGGTGGTGACGGTGGGAAGCCAGGAGCCTCCGTCGATCGCGGCCAGGACCCCGATCATCAGTGCGATTGCGATCGGGTCGTTGGCTCCTGACTCGGCTTCCAGGATCGTCTTTGGTCGTTCGGCCAGGCGGCCTTCGCCGATCACCGAGAACACGACCGCGGGGTCGGTTGGGGCGAGCGCGACGCCCAGCACCGCGGAGGTGGCCCAGCCGAATCCGAACAGTGCGTGCGCCGCGAGGGCCATCACTCCGGCTGTGAGGAGTGTCGCTCCGAAGCCGAGCGTGACTACGGCACCGATGCGGGGACGGACCCGGCCCCAGCCGAGCGTGACTCCACCGTCGAACAGGATCACGATCAGCGCGCCCGACGCGATCCAGCTGACATCGGTCGGCGAGAGCGCGGTGCCGAGTGGGTCGTACAGGTCGGACGCTACCGCCGCCACGAGCAGGAACACCACCGGAGCAGGCACCCGACGCGATCGGCTACACGCCGAAACACGAGCGCGGCCAGCACCGCGCCGCTCACGACCGCCACGGCAACTCCGAACTCCTGCACGCTCACTCCCGCGTCGTGGTGGTCGCCTTCAGCGTGAAGACGTGAACAGCGGCCACCCACGACACCCGCACATGGCCGAACGCTGGCAGATCATCGCCGATCCCGCATCGACGAGAGCTTCGAGTGCGCCGGCCTGCTCGCCGGCTGGCTTCGAGTAGCCGAGGTTCGGCCGGCGGCTCGGGCCGCCGGTTCAAACGAGCCGTCCCGGATTAGCCCCCACGCCGCATGAAGTCGCCGTCGCACTCCCTCGCGCGTCCGCAGCTCATCCGCACCCTCGAGCGGCGGTGGGCCGGTCACCATTCCCCAGAGCAAGACGAGGGCTCGCGGGTCGACCGGCGCCTGCTCGATGCGGTCCGCCATCGTCGTCACCAGCAGCCGCTCATCCCGAAAGACGCGACGTTGCGACCGGCCGAGCGGCGGAAACGCGCTGGCGCGGACGTAGCCGGGGGATGGGCGGGTCATTCCGTCGGCGAGTTTCAAGCGCCAGCGAAGGGCGTTTGCGAGCCGCCGTCGCGCGTGCGGCGTCTCGATCGAACAGAGGCGACGCGAGACGGCCAGCTCGATCCGCGTTCGTCGAGCGTCTCCATAGAAGCCTGCCAGGATCAGCTGGTCAGCGCACACGATCGCTTCCTCATGCTTGGCCCAGACAAGCGCCAATTCAACGACCACCGCCAGTGCACCGACCACGAGCAGGACACCAACGAACGGTTCAGGCTCGTGCAGTGGGCAGAATCGCCACACCGCGCACGCGCCAACAAACACGCCCAGCCCGGTCGCCTGGTCGGCGACCGCTCGCTGTCCGGCAAGCGCCTGAGCCAATCCCATCGAATCCGCCCGCACCTCGAATCCCACACCTTCCGACGTGGTGTTCCTTGGTGCCGACCAGACTTCCCGGCTCGCCACGACGAGTCCACACCCCCCACGCGTCCCTGCGGTCTTCGGCGCGTTTCAAAGTGGAGGTCCACGTCGGTACGGAGTCGCTCACCTTGCGCGCGGCGCGAGCCGATAGTTGAGCATGCCGTTCCGAGCTCACTCGCGGGGGCTTGCCCTAGGCGCGATCACGGTCTCGCTCGTGATCACGGCGGAGCTCCAGTTCGCGGTCAAGGACTGGTCGAATCTGGGCCTGGGCTACCTCTACCTTCTCCCAATCGTGATCGCCGGGTCGTGGTTCGGCGTTCGCGCAGCCGCGGTGGTTGCCGTCGCGGCGACGATCATTGTGACGGTCTGGTATGCAAGCGTCCCAAACACTCCGACCGTAGCGACCGAGGCCGTCTCCCTGGCAATCCGCGGCTCCGCGTATCTCGGTGTCGGAGTAGTTGTCGGGTTGCACAGCCGAAAGCTTCGCGGCTTCGCATACACCGATCCCCTCACCGGCCTGCCAAACCGCCGTGCCTTCTTCGAACGATGCGACCAAGCAGTCGCAGCCGGGCGCCACCTCGGCGTCCTGATCGCCGATGTGGACAACCTCAAGCAGATCAACGACTCGCTCGGACACGACGCCGGCGACACCGCCATCGTGGACGTGGCCGCAACCCTCCTAGCGGTGCTGGGCCCAGACGCGTTTGTTGCACGCGTCGGAGGTGACGAGTTCATGGCCATGATCCCAACCGGTAGCGTCGCGGCAGTCCAGAACGGCCGACTGACCATTCCCGGTGCATCTGCCGGAGCCGCGCACTTTCCCAAGGACGGTGCCAACCTCGACGACGTGATCGCAACCGCAGATCGGCTGCTCTACCGGCAGAAACGCTCCCACCATCCGCCGAGCGCTCGATCCACAGATCGCACCACCGCCTCCACCGCGTAGGTGTAGGAACAACCGGCCGCATCGTCTCCGGTCTCCCAGATCGGCGGGGTGCGCGCCGCCCGAGCAGGCAACGGACTTACCAAGAACGGCCCGTTGCAGGAATTTCTTGACGGAGCGGCGCAGGAGTCGAACCTACCAACGCATGGGTTACATGCGCTTGCCGATTTTGAAGGCCGAGCGGGTCTTGCTCAACGAAGGGCTTTGAGAGGGGTCTGCGCTCCCCGATGCGCCCTCTACGGGCGATTCGGCGGGTGATACGACGCAGTTCGACGGAGGTCCGTCTCATGGCGCTGGGGCCGCTGGGGACATCGCTTACGATGCGGTCGCGTTCGCACGTGAGGGCGATGATCGGGTTGGTTGTTCGGCGGCTGGTAGGAGGTGGGTGATCGGCGAGGGCCAGGAAACCAGTCCCACGATCAGGCCGGTTGAAGGCGGTGCGGGGCTGTCCTCGGGTGAGGCGGCGCGGCGGTTGTCCCAGGTTGGGCCGAATGAGATCGCCGAGCAGGGTCGCAGCGTCGTGTTGGAGTTCTTGGGGCATTTCTGGGGGCCGATCGCGTGGATGATCGAGGCGGCGGTCGTGTTGACCGCGGTGGTGGGTCGTTGGGCGGATTTCGCGATCATCTTGGTGTTGTTGTTGATGAACGGGCTGGTCGGGTTTTGGGAGGAGCACCAGGCGGGTAACGCGATCGCCGCGTTGAAGAGTCAGTTGGCGGTGTCAGCGCGGGTGCTGCGTGACGGTCAGTGGCAGTCGCTCCCGGCACGACTGTTGGTGCCCGGTGATGTGATCCATGTCGATCTGGGTCAGATCGTCCCGGCTGATGCCGAGGTGAAGGATGGTTCGGCGCAGGTCGACCAGTCGACGCTGACCGGCGAGTCGTTGCCGGCAAAGAAGGTGGCAGGGGACGTCATCTATTCGGGGTCGGTGATGGCGCGCGGGGAGTTGACTGCGACGGTGACCGAGACAGGCCCGCGGACGTCGTTTGGTCGCACCGCGGCGCTGGCCGGCGCGGAGCCGCCGCCCAGCCACTTCCAGCAGGCGGTGCTTTCGATCGGCCGCTATCTGATCGTGCTTGCGCTGTCGCTGGTTTCGGTGATTGTGGTGGTGTCGCTGCT
>CAVRGW010000007.1:0-12843 GCA_963720885.1 uncultured Actinomycetes bacterium
TCTCGATATACCTGAAACCGCGAAACCGACCATCTACTCGCCGGGACAGGAGCCGCAGATGCTACGTCTTCGCGTGAAGGTGGCTCGGGAAATCCTGTGCGTAAAGACCACCAGATGTGTGCGGGCCGTCTCGGCTCAGCTCTCGGGCCGGTGACCCCAGTCAGGCGCTGTTCCTCGTCGAGGATCGTCGGGTGGTCGCCAGTCCCTCCGGCTCGGGCTCAGAGATCCCCGCCCGCCGGCGCCGAGCGCCGGTCAGGGGGATCGTCGCGGTGATGTGCGTGCCGAGTCCCGGCGGGGTGTGAACGCGCACGCTGCCGCCAACGCCCTCCACGCGGTCACGCAGACCCTGCAATCCGGATCCACGCTCGATGGCGCCGCCGACGCCGTCGTCAGTCACGTCGACACGAAGTGATCGGCGGTCGTCGGCCACGGCCGACACGTGGATCCGTGAGGCGCCGGCGTGCTTCTGTGCGTTCGCCACCGCCTCGGCAACCACGTAGTACGCCGTCGTCTCCGTGGGGAGGTCGAGCCGCTCAGCCGGCAGGTCGCCGACCGTCATCGGGCAACTCGAGCGCCGCGCCATCGCACGGATCGCTCCAGACAACCCCAGCT
Organism: uncultured Actinomycetes bacterium; assembly: GCA_963720885.1. Classification (GTDB taxonomy): domain Bacteria; phylum Actinomycetota; class Thermoleophilia; order Gaiellales; family JAICJC01; genus DATLLN01. The sequence continues at coordinate 613 of CAVRGW010000007.1, forward strand.
CCGTGAGCACCGTGGGATGGATCCCGTGCGCCAGGTCTCGCAGCTCGTCCAGCACGGCCATGAGCTCGTGCTCGGCTTGCGCAAACAGCCCCGGCGCCTGGCTCGGGTGCTCGCGTACCACGCCCGCGGCGCGCCCGAGGTCGGCCGCAAGCCAGACCAGGCGGTGCTGGGCCCCATCGTGCAGGTTCTGCTCCAGCCGCCGCCGTTCACGCTGCCCCGCCTCGAGGATACGGCCGCGACTGGCCGCCAGCTCGCGGGTGAACTTGTCACGTTCCGACACGATGGCCGCGAGAAGGAGGGTCGAGATGGTTGCGACACCGACGAACAGCTGGACGCTGGCCACGCTGCGGCTGAGCGTCGCGTCGGCAAAGGGCCCCAGATAGTGGGTTGCGTTCCAGATCGTGAAGCCGACCGTGATCGTGGCAGCCAGCGTCGCACCCCGGCGACCGAAGCGCAGCGCAGCCCACGTCAGGAGGGGAAACACGACGTACACCACGGGCTGGTCGCTGCCGGAAGAGAGATCGCTCACGACGGCGATCGCAGCGAACAGGACGATCGCCTCGACGGCCCGGCGGGCATGCATCACCGGGCGCGGCAGCTTCTGCCACGCGATCGCGAGCGGGACGACGACGAGCGCACCGGTCGCATCGCCCAGCCACCACGTCCGCCAAGTGGAGGCGACGGTATCGCTCGTCAAGACGTTTCCCAGCCACAGCGACGCCGTGCCGATGGTTGCGCTGACCGCAGTACCGGTGGCGATCGCGAGCAATAGGCACGCCGCACCCATGATCGTGTCGAGCGGCGAGCCGCGGCGGACGAGAACCCGGATCAGTACGACGGCCACCACGACCTCCAGGAGATTGCCGACGGACTGTCCGACGGCAGAGAGTGTCGAGAGCGCGGAGTAGTCGTTGACGAGGAGGTCGCCGATCAGCACTCCGGGGAACAGCCCCAGACCGCCCAGGTAGAGGAACGCGACGCCAACCCCGACGGGCAACCACACGATGGCCGCCACCGGCCCCGCGAACTCCAGCCAGTAGCTGAGATGCGCCGCACCCGAATACATCAGGATGAGCGCCACGAGCTTGGCGACATACACCGTCCGGTGGCGCGCGAGCGCCCCACCGCCGAACCTCCATACGCCGCCGCGCACGCGCGGGGCGGCCGAGCCGCCAACCGCGGTGGCGGCCGCGAACGCGGCTCCGAACGTCATCGCAGTACCCGCGCCGCGGGTCGGGATTCGCCGCCACCTTCCGGGCGCACCGGCGTCACCGCTGCGGGGCCTCCACGGCGGTGGCGCTGACGAGCGTCAGTCCGAGATCGCCGACACGACGAAGGAGCGAATGGAGCTCGCTTTGGTCACGGACCGGGCCAGTGATCACGGTGGCCCCGGACCGCGGTGCGACCTGCATGCCTTCGAAGGCGCGCCGGGCCAATGGCCCCAGCTCGCCCTCCACGACGAGGCGGTAATCGCCTTCCGGCATGTGCAAAAGCGTTTCACCTGGGCTCGGGTGGCTGCGCCGGTGGCAGTGATTTCACCTGGGTGATCGCGAATCCTCGACAATGTGGCCCGAACCGGTGGGGCACAACCCCCTCGCCGAGATCCGACGTGACGATTGACTCCCCAGACCAGGAGATGCGCAGCGGCGGTGCGCCTGATGAGGCGCCGCTCGCGGAGACGAAGCTCGCGCCGCCGCGGTTGCGGCCGGGCACCGTTGAGCGGCCCCGGATCATGCGGGCGCTGGACACCGGCGCAGGTGTGCCGCTGCACGCTGGTGGCCGCACCGCCGGGGTTCGGCAAGACAACGGCGGTGCGGGCGTGGTGCGGGAGCCGCGGCTGCGCGCTGGCGTGGGTCACGCTCGACAGCCGCGACAACGACCCGCACCGGCTGTGGACATACGTCGCGACCGCGGTCGACCGCATACGCCAGGGCCTGGGACGCGGAGCCCTTCAGCGGCTGGGCATTCCCGGAACGTAGACTGAGGATCACATCGACGAGCTGATGAACGGCCTCGCGGCGTACGGCTCCGACATCGTCATCGCACTCGACGACCTCCACAAAGTGACCGATGGTGATTGCCTGACGTCGATCCGCTATGCCCTCACCCAGCTCCCTCCCGGCGTGCGCGTCATCGCGATGACCCGCACCGATCCCAGGCTTCGCCTGTCGCGGCTGGTGCGAGCGGCCATCTCGTCGAGCTCCGAGCCCGCGACCTTGCCTTCACGTCGACGGAGGCGCGCGAGCTGGTCGACAGGGGCGAGCTGCGTGGCCTCGATGCCGACGAGATAGAGATGCTGTGCGATCGCACCGACGGTTGGCCCGCGGCGCTGGTGCTCGCCGTTCTCTGGCTGCGGACTGTCGACGATCCGCACGGTGCGCTGCGCGACTTCGGGGGCCGCCACCAGTTCGTCGCGGACTACCTGAGCGAGGAGGTGTTCGACTCGCTCTCACCGGACACGCGGGACTTCCTGCTCCACGTCTCGGTGCTCCGCAGGTTCACGGCGGAGCTCTGCGACGGGGTGCTGGAGCGATCGGACTCGGCGGCCGTGCTGGACGGTCTCGAGTCATCCAGCCTGCTCGTGACCCCGCTGGAGCGCGGCGGATGGTTCGAGGTGCACGCCCTCGTGGCGGAGTTCGCCGGGCTTCGGCTCGCCGCCCTTGATCCGGGCGCAGCTGGACGGCTCCACCGGCGGGCGGCGGAGTGGTGTCGTTCGCACCGGATGCCAGTCGAGGCGATTGAGCATGCGGCCGCGGCCGGCGACCACGAGCTGGTGGCGGACATCCTCGCCGGGCAGCAGCTCGCGATGTTCAGGAGCGGCGGCGCGCGGACGCTGTTGCGCTGGGTGCGAGCACTGCCCGACGTCGTCGTTGTCGATCATCCGGCGCTGGCCGTGGGTGCGGCGACGTCCGCGCTCGTGGCCGGCCGGGGACACTCGAGGCCCGTCGGTACCTAGGCCTGGCCGACCGGGCGAGGACCAGGCGGCCGGCGGATCTCAACGCCTATGTCCTGGCACAGACCGAGATGGTGCGGGCGGCCAGCGCGAGGGGCGTTGGAGAGGCCGTGGAGCACGGGCGCCGGGCGGTCGAGCTGGCCATGGCCGGAGGCGACGAGGCGCTCGTCGCGGCGCTCGCTGCGTACGCGCGGGCCCTGTACCTCGCCGCGGCCGACGACGAGGCGTCGGCCGCGGCGGCGCGGGCGATCGAGCATCCCGATATCGAGCGGCGACCGCCCGGCCATGCCTTCGCGCGATCGACGCTCGCGCTCGTCGCCGCCGACCGGGGACAGCTCGGGCACGCGCGCGAGCACGCCGAGACCGCGAAGCGCATCGTCGGCCGGGTGGGAAACAGCCGAACATGGTTGGGGGCGAACGCGGCGGCTGCTCTGGGGAGCGTCCTCATGGCCGAGGGGCGCCTCGCGGAGGCCGAGCGTGAGCTCGCGTACGCCGAGGGATTCTTCGACGACGAGGTGCCGACCTTGCATCACGCCTGGCTCCTGGCCCTGCTCGCCGGGGCGCGGTGCCGGCGGGGTCATCTCGAGCGTGCGCAGGCAGGGCTCGACGCCGCGCGCCGCGAGCTCTCGGCCCTCGCCGACGTGGGCCGGCTCCACACCGTCGCCGACGAGCTCGAACGCGACCTGCGGCGAGCGCGGATCCGAGCTGACAGCGGCGAGCTCTTGACCACGCCGAGTGCGGCCGAGGTGGCGGTACTGGAGCTCTTGACCGGTGATCTCTCGGCGCGCGAGATCGCGGCCGAGCTCTTTCTGTCGCCGAACACCGTCCGGTCGCACCTGCGAGCGATCTATCGCAAGCTCGGCGTGAACTCGCGGGCAGACGCCGTCGCCCGTGCCACGGCGCTCGGGCTGATCGAGCCGCCGCCGTCGCCATGACCGTGCCGCCGGCCCTCACGCGAGCCAGATCGTGCGGTAGCCGTTTCCGTAGGCGTCGAGGTTGAGCGGGCCTCTGTTCGGCCGCAGCCCCAGCACCTGCGTGCTGTGCGCATCGACGTGATCGTGGTAGAACGGGATGATGTAGCCGCCGTAGCGGTACTCGAGCGTCTGCATCGCGTGCACGATCTCGATTCGCTTCGCCGCGTCGCTCTCGGCCAACGCCTGGTCGTAAAGGCTGATGTAGGTCGAGCCGGGCCCGGAGGCCGGCGGCCAGTGCGTCTCGTTCAGGGGCGCGCTCGGCAGTAGGCTGTCGGCGACCTGCGCGAGGTAGTTCCTCGTCCCCCAGAAGTCCCCGGAGAAGGGAACCTTGAGATAGCGGCTGCCGAAGAACTCGGGGTCGTCTCGGACGTTTACCGTGACACCGACGTTGGCCGCATTCACCTGACTGGCGAACACGGTGGCGGTATCCACCATGCCGGCGGCGCCGTTGGCGGTGTACAGGTCGATGGAGCCGGACAGCCCTGCCGCCTTCAGCAGCGAGCGCGCCTGGTCGACGTCCCGCTCGCGCTGCGGCAACGCGTGGTCGAAGCTCGGGTCGAACGGCGAGAACAGGTCGTTCGCGACCGTCCCGTAGCCGGCGAGCACCTGCTCGACCATGGCCGGACGATCCACCAGGAGCCGCATCGCCTGGCGGACCCGGTTGTCGCGAAAGGGGCGCAGGTCGATCGCCATGCAGAGCGGCAGCCAGCCGCCGGTGTGCGAGACCAGAAGCCCAAGGCCGTGCGCCTTGATCTCTGCGTGCTGGGCGAACGGGACGTCGGTGATCGCATCCGTCTGGCCGCTCAGGAGCGCGTTCACCTGTGCCGTGGTCGAAGGGAAGTCGACGATCGTCACGCTGTCGAACCACGGGGCCGGAGCACGCCAGTAGTTGGCGAACCGCTCATGCACGCTCTGCTGCCCCGGCGTGAAGCTCTTCAGGATGTAGCCGCCGGTGCCAACCTGTGGTGCCGGCCACCGGTCGTAGCCGACAGGCACCATACCGTTGTAGAACTGGGCGAGCTCGTCCGCGATGATCGAGCTGGGACGAGTCAGCGTCAGCCTGACCGTGTACGCGTCGAGGGCCTCGATCCGGTTGGGGTCGACTGACGCCAGGCCAGCCGCACCTGAAAGGCCGTGACTGGGGTCCACGATCCGGCGCAGCGAGTAGATGACGTCCTCAGCCTGAAACGTCTTACCGCTCTGGAACTCGATCCCCCGCCGGAGCTCGATCGTCCACTGTGTCGACGAGTCCTGCGTGACGCTCTCCGCGAGCCCCGTCTCCTGCAGCGTGAAGGTCTCGTCATATTCGAGCAGCGTCTCGAAGGCCGACATTAACCGCGCCTGATCCGGCTTGGTGATGATGGCCTGGGCATCCATGATGTCGCTGGAACCACCTCCCGTCACGCCGAGCCGAAAGGCACCGCCGCGCCGCGGCGACGTCGCCGGCGGGCCAGACGAGGTGGCGGAGCCGGAGGAGCCGCAGGAGACCAGCGTTCCTGCCGCGACCGCACCCCCCGCCGCGGCCAGAAGGCTGCGGCGGGTCAAGAGGGCGCTCTCGTCCTTGCGCGTTCGCTGATCGTCCGGTACGACGGCGGCTCTCCCGAACTTCGCTGGGGTGACGGTGCCCGAGCGGCAATCCTGACAGAATCCGGCGAGCACGTGGCCATGATCCCGGGGTCGACTCCGAGTGCTGGGAGGGCCGGTCAGCTGAGGCCCCACCCAGCAGAAATCGGCTCGCTCACAGCGATTGCAAGGAGAAACTCCTGCGCCTGACTGCTCGGCACCCTACCCTCGCTGTGACGCCCGCCAGAGCCGCCACCACGCCCAGACGGGCTCCGCGAGACCAGGCACACACAAGCAGAGGCCGCACGTTCGAATCGTGCCGGGCGCATGGCTTGGTTCGCCAGGGCCGCGCGAACTGCGGCCGGGAAGAGTGAGATCCAAATCTAGGAAGAGCGGATCCGGGACGCCGCTCTCCTCCTGATCACCCGGGCGGGGCAGCCCGTTACCCCTGAAAACGTCCCACACCGGACACCCGCAGGGGTGAGCGGCCCGGTCGCGGCGACGCCGATCCAGAGAGCGGGCGGCTTCGCCGTCCACGCACCGACCCCCCGGCGTGCGTCAACGGCACACGTGACTACGAGAGGTGCACGACGTGACATCACGCCGGAATCGTTGCGGAATACTGGGCCGGTCACTGCGGGCGCTGATCCCGGTCGCTATCGGCGCCGCCCTGGTGGCGAGCACCGCCGAGGGCGCGCAACCGGCGACGCGGCTCGTCAGCGCCACGCCGGCGGGGACAAGTGCCGACGACGCCGCAACGTTCGGCCGGCCCCAGTGGAGCGCGAACGGTCGGGTGGTGTTCACGTCTGCGAGCGCGAAGCTCGTCCAGGGCGATACGAACAGTCACCGTGACGTCTTCGTCCGGGACATCGCGACCGGCACGACGACGCTCGTCAGCGTCGGCCAGAATGGCGTGCCCGCGAACAACGACTCGGACGACGCATCGATCTCAGCTGACGGCCGGTACGTCGCGTTCGGGTCGCTTGCCTCGAACCTCGTACCCGGGGACACCAACGGGTTCTCGGACGTCTTCGTCCGCGACCTCCAGACCTCGACGACGACCCGGCTCTCGGTTCCGGCCGGGGGCGGGCAGGCAAACGGCCACTCGGCCTTCGGGTCCCCGGCGATGATCAGTGCCGGCGGCCGGTTTGTCGCCTTCTCGTCGACGGCGCAGAATCTGGCGCCGGGCAAGCCCGACTTCACGCGCGAGGTGTATGTTGCCGATCGCCAGACCGGCGTGGTGCGGCGGGCCAGCACGCCCCAGGGGGGCGGGTGGGCAAACGGCAGCTCTGACGCCGCCTCCGTGTCTGATGACGGAAACCTGGTGGTGTTCCAGTCCGTTGCGTCGAATCTCGTTTCGGGTGACCGGAACGGCTTCCGGGACGTCTTTCTGCGCGACATCGGATCGGGGACGACAACACTCTTGAGCCACGGCACGACGGGTGACCCGGCCAACGGCGCCAGTTCGGCCGGCCTGCCGGGGATGACCCCAGACGGCACTGTGATCGTGATCGGCTCGACCGCCTCGAACCTGGTGGCCAGCGACACGAACCAGGCGGGCGACGTGTTCGTCTACAACCGCCGGTCCGACACGTTCGTCCTCGCCAGCGCGGGTGCCGACGGCGCGCCTGCGAAGGGGACGAGCTCCGATCCTTCGCTCTCGGCGAACGGCCGCTGGGTCGGCTTCACATCGTTTGCGGCCAACCTCGTGCCCAATGACAGCAACGGCGTGACCGACGTCTTCGTACGCGACCTCAGCACCGGCGTCACGCAGCGCGCGAGCGTGGACGACGGCGGCGGCGATCCGAACGGCCTCTCTCAGGTTCCCACGATCAGCCCCGACGCATCGATGGTCGCCTTCGCGTCTCGGGCGTCGAACCTCGTCCCGGGCGACGGCGCCGGGTGGGATCTGTTCGTGCACAGCTTCGAATCAGATGACGAACCGCCGACCACTTCGTGCTCGGCCCCCGACGGCGTCTGGCATCCGGTCAACGTGACGATTGCCTGCACGGCGTCCGATGCTGGATCGGGGCTCGCAGACCAGGCCGACGCCAGATTCACGCTCACGACCTCCGTCGCTCCGGGGTCCGAGACAGCGGACGCTGCGACCGATACTCGCAGAGTCTGCGATGCCGCGGGCAATTGCACGACGGCCGGTCCGATCGGGCCGAACCGGATCGACCGCCGGGCGCCATCGATCACGATCTCCACACCCGCGGACGGCACGGTCGTCCCGCTGGACGCGACGGTCCTGGCTGTGTACTCGTGCGACGACGGCGGCTCGGGAACCGCATCGTGCGACGGCCCGACCGAGCCGCTCGACACGACGACTGTCGGGTACCACGAGCTGAGGATCACGACAGCCGACGCCGTCGGCAACAGAGCGTCGTTCGCCGTCGGCTACTGGGTCCGCTATGACTGGACTGGGTTCTTCGGCCCGTCGCTCGTCCATGCGAACGCGGGCCGCGCGATTCCAATCGAGTTTGCGCTCGGCGGCGGGTTCGGCTCGACTGTGATGACGGACAGCTTCCCGCACTCCGTGACGATCGCATGCGGTTCTCAGGAGGCGCCGACGGGTGGCGATCCCACGCGAGCAGTGGGCGGCGGACTCCGGTACGAGCCCGGCGCGGAGCGGTACATGTATGTGTGGAAGACCGACCCGGCATGGGCCGGGACATGCCGCGCGTTTGTCGTGAAGCTCGACGACGGCAGCACGCATGTGCTGAACGTTCGCTTCGAATAGCGACAACCCCGTGACCGACGGCGACGCGCGCGGCACTTCTACCGGGCGATCCGCTCGCAAGCCGGACCGAGCTGCTCTGCCCTGATGACCATCCCCTCCACATCGTCTCCCGTCGCCGGTCGAACAGTGAGATTGAACTTCGTCTCGTGCTCGCCATGAGGATGAGGCAGACGCTACCAGCCCGCGGGTCAAACGCGAAGGAAGCTACCGCCCGCGCCGGGTGCCGCCGAGTTCATGCGATCGGGGCCAGACGCGGACGCGCCGCTGGGGTGATACTTGATCGAACCATGGCCCGGACGATCGGACACAACGCGTGTTGAGGGCGATCTTGATTCCCTGGATCATCGTCGCTGCGGCCTTCGCCGTCACCGCGTGGCTCCTCGATGGTATGACAGTCACAGGCGGTGTCGTCGACTACCTGTGGCTGGCGCTGCTCTTCGGCATTGTGAACGCCCTGATCGGCACGATCCTCCGCATCCTCACCCTGCCTCTCACGATTCTCACGCTGGGTCTGTTCTCCATCGTCGTGAATGCACTCGTGCTCGTCATCACGGACAACCTGTCGGGCTCGCTGTCCATCGACGCATTCTTCTGGACTGCGATCTGGGCGGCTCTCCTGCTCTCGATCGTGTCGACGATCATCGATTTGGCGGTGCGCCCGCTGGCTCGGCCACAGGCCGCCTGAGTGACGCTCGGATCACGTACGCGCAGGGTCGATGCCGGCACGCTGTCGACGAGTGTAAGCTGATCGGGATGGGCGGCTACGACGAGACGTGCCGCCGCTGGCAGCGGGATCCTACAGGTGGTTCCCGGATGGCCGCCTAAACATGTGCTTCAACCTGCTTGACCGACACGTTCGCGACGGACGCGGCGAGCAGGCGGCGCTGATCTATGACAGCCCGGTCACAGGCCGAGTGCGCGTGTACACCTACCGGGAGCTGCTGGAGGAGACGGCGCGTGTGGCGGGAGCGAATATGTCCTGTACACGTCGGGCACGACGGGCCTGCCGAAGGGCATCGTCCGCGACACGGGCGGCTACGCCGTCGCGTTGCAGTGGTCGATGGGGGCGATCTACGGCGCCGAGCCGGACGACGTCTACTGGGCGGCGTCAGACATCGGCTGGGTTGTCGGTCACTCCTACATCGTCTACGGGCCGCTTCTGCAGGGCTGCACGACGGTCCTCTACGAGGGCAAGCCTGTAGGCACGCCCGATGCCGGCGCGTTCTGGCGCGTGTCGATCGCGGCCAACGGCATCGGTCTCGAACGCCTGCCGGTGCGGCCAGGGTCCTCCGCAAACGCGGTCCCCGGCTACGACCTGCGGGTGCTCGACGAGCACGGCAACCGGGGCCCGCGGGGGAAATCGGCGCGCTCTGCGTAAAGCTGCCACTGCCGCCCGGTTGCAGCCCCACGCTGTGGGGTGGCGATGAGCATTGGGTGGACGCCTACCTGTCGCGGTACGACGGCTACTACCTGACCGCCGACGCGGGCTACATCGACGACGACGGCTACGTCTACGTCATGAGCCGTACCGACGACGTCATCAACACCGCCGGCCACCGGCTTTCTACCGGCGCGATCGAAGAGGTGCTCGCGGCCCACCCGGACGTCGCCGAGTGCGCGGTCGTCGGGGTCGCGGATGATCTCAAGGGCCAGGTGCCGATCGGCCTCGCCGTCCTGAAGGCTGGAGTGGAGCGTGAGCACTCAGAAATCGCCGCAGAGCTCGTCGCCCGCGTCCGGGAGGAAATCGGGCCGGTAGCCTCCCTCAAGCAGGTGCGCGTCGTCAGGGCGCTCCCGAAGACACGCTCCGGCAAGATCCTGCGCGGCACCATCCGCAAGATCGCGGACGGCGACAAGTGGCGCATCCCGGCCACCATCGAGGACCCGACGGTCCTCGACGACCTCGGCGACCTCCTGGCCGACATGGGCCGCGCCCCATCGGCCGCCGCCGGTACCTGACGACCGAGGAAGCCAATCGTGCGAGCCGGTTGAGGGCGCTGCGGCTCGTCTGGCCGCCAATGGGTCCGCTCAGTCCGCGACGCAGATGGCTCTCAAGACGACTCCGGCTTCGAGTACACCACTCGCATGTTCTGCCTGATGGGCCGAGCCGATTCAGGATGAGAGCAGCCGGATCAGGATCCCGGTCGCGACGGCAGCGAAGAGACCGATCCACACCGCGTCCTGGTGCATGTAGACAAATCGGCGCGCGCGCGAGCGCAACGCCGGGCGTGCCGGCCCTCCGCCGTTGAGGGAGGCCGCTCTGCGTCGCCCGTGAACGTGCCACTGGGAAGCGCCCTCACGGATCGCTGTGACCCGTTGGAAGCGGACGCGACCGAGGGCGGCGGCGGTCCCAGCCACCCGCCCGAGCGCTGCCCTGGAGACGTCCAGCCTCGCCGCAGCGCCGGCGAGTATCCGCCGGACGGAGTCGGCGGCTCCGGGGAGGGCCGTGGCCGGCGTCGGCTGGTCGGCACCGCCCGACCGCGGAGTCGCCAGCGCCGACGGAGCCCAGCTGACGGTCAGCGTCGGACCGGGCGTCACCTCACCCACCGGGAGAACCGGGGCGGCCGTGGCCGCGCCTGACCGGATGCGCGCGAAGAGCGCCGCCGTCCCCAACGATGTCAGCATCGCCGCGGCAGCGAGCACGACGAACATCCACGCTCCATGGTCCTGCAAGAGGACCAGCAGGACCTCCGGTGGAACAAACGAGGCTGGCGCGGTCGCCTGCACCCGGCAACCGGATACCGGTTCGCCGCCGTCCGGCGTGAGGAAAACGGCGACGACGGCGTGACCCTGGGCCGAGTCGATCGTCTGATGCTCCGGCAAGGCGCATTGAGTCATTTGACGGTCGTCGAGGCGCATCCACATGAGCCCCAGGACGTCGGCATCGGTGAGGTCGGTGGCGGTGGCGGCGATTGCCCTCCCGGTCGCCTGCAGCTGCCAAACGCTCGTCGGCGCCAGGGCCTCTCCGGCGATGGCGCGGAGCACCCTCTGCACCGCCTGGTCGCGACGATAGCTATCGGGATCGCCGTCCATCAGGTATGCGGCGGTGCGCGCCCCATCAAGGTGCAGCAGCCCTCTCGGAAAGATCCGGTACCGGGAGCCAGCGACACGTGTACGGAACGCGGCCGGGTTTTCGATCTCGATTCCTCCGACGGTGTCGATGAGCCGCGGCACGTTGGAGAGGTTGATGATCGCCACATGCGAGATGCTGACGCCCATCGTCGTGCTCAGCCCGCGCACGAGCCCCGGCGTGTCCAGACCGCTGACGGGTTCCCCGGAGAGGACCGCACTACGCGGGATCGAGAGGAACGCGGTGGGCTCCCCCTCCGGCCCCGTGCGGAAGAGAACGACCCCTCCTGATGCAGGCTGACCCGACACGCGCACCAAGGTGACCTGAGACTGGTCGAGCGTGCTCGCCGTGGGCGGCAGCACCGCGTCCACCGTCGCCGGCACGGACACGTTCGCCATCCCCACTTCCGTCGAAAACCGGTGGTAGTAGAGCGCGATCGCCATGAACGCACCCGCTCCCACCGCAGATGTCGCCATCAGCAACAGGACCAGAATCTGGCCGAGCCTGCGCATATGTCCCCCTCGGGGCTCACCTCCAGAATCCCGCCCCTTTCCAAGGATGTACGGGCGGTGAGCGTCCGAGTCAATCCGTTCCCGAACCGATCCAGACGTCGGTCTCACCCAGCAGATGCTCCAGCCGGTCGAGAGTCTCGGACCATCCCGCCGTGTGGAGGACGTACCGTTCGGGTGTCGCGAACTCGCACTGCGTGAGAGGAAGCTGCGTCTCCTCGCCGGAATTCTCGAGGGTAAGGGTGACGACTGTCTCTCGGTCGTCAGGGTGCGGTGGATCCCACCGAAAGGTGTAGGCGAGGCTGCTGGGCGGCCGCCCGGCCCGGGGGACCGCGAGACGGGTTCTGGAGTCCCCCGCGAGCCCCGGAATAGACAAGCGTGCCCGCCGGCCAGGATTACGCGGTCTGCGAGCGCGTCCAGCG